>NZ_CP045198.1:0-3005749 GCF_009914475.1 Acinetobacter indicus
TGCGGTGTGGTATCCAATTAAAGACCGCGCCATGATTGAACGTTTTGAAAAGAAAATGTACAAATCGGGCATTCGCCGTCAGCTGGTTTGCGAAATCTGTGTCTGGCCAGATGATACCCCGGTTGGCTTGAATGGCTGTGGTTTACTGGTGATCAATCCACCTTGGAAATTCTCTGAAGATGCAGATGAAGCCTTACAATGGTTATTCCCGCATTTACGCATGCAGGACAATGGTGGACATGCAGCAGTACGCTGGCTGGTTGGCGAATAAGCCAAGCAGTCACAACAGAGATTAGGTTAGAGTTAGGAATAAAATAATGATAAACACACCGAAGCCCGAGGGTGATTCCGTGACGCGTGAACATGATTACGATGGAATCACATTTGAAGTGGTGGAAGAGGAACGTACCCGCGAGGGGCAAAAGGTCAAACGCCGTGGCATCTACCTGTGGCCTAATCTCATTACCACCGCGGCTTTACTGTCGGGCTTTTATTCAATTATTGCCAGCATGAATGGCGAATATAGCCAGGCCATTTATGCCATTTTCCTGGCGGCCTTATTTGATGGTTTAGATGGTCGTGTTGCGCGTGCCATTGGTGCGCAAAGTCCGTTTGGTGAGCAGTTTGACTCCTTGTCCGATATGCTGGCCTTTGGTGTGGCCCCGGCAATTTTAATGTATAGCTGGAGCCTGAATGATCTGGGCCGGATTGGCTTGGCCTGCTGTTTTGTCTATACCGCCTGTGCGGCTTTCCGTCTGGCGCGTTTTAACGTGCAGATTGGCGTGGTTGATAAGCGTTATTTTATTGGTGTAGCCAGTCCATTGGCGGCTTTAATGCTGGTGTCGCTGGTCTGGGTCGGCCGCGATTTTCCTGAAATTTATAATATTCAGGACTTTGGTATTCAGATCATCAACGCCGTGATTATTGTGGTGGTTGGCTTGCTGATGATTTCCAATATTAAATATTATTCCTTTAAGACATTGGACCGTAAGCGGGTGCCGTTTATTGTGCTGCCGATAGCAGTTTTTGTACTGGCGGCCATGACCTATAATATTCCGGTCGGTATTCTGGTGATTTCTATCATCTATGCATTATCAGGTTTTGTGACTACTTATATGGCGAGAAAAACCGCCGAATCATAACAAGATGACACCCAGGAGCTTGCTATGCAGATGTTTCAAGATTTTCTCGATCGATCCAAACAACTGAATCAAGCTCCACATCAACTCAAGCTTGAGCAGCTGCCTTTTCACGCCCCGAACCAGAAATATAAAATCATTCATCAAGGGCTGATGATTCCCAATTTGCCCGCGCCCTTACATTATCTTAATTTCCTGAGCCTGATTGGGCAGCCAAATGCCCCGATGCTGCGTAATGACAGCGCGATTCAAACCCATCCGCTGGATACTGCTACGGTACTGGTCAGTTCCAGTCCACATATGGTGGGGCAGCTCAGCAGTTATTCAGTGGAAAAAGAATGTTATTTCAAGCCGGCACTGTTTCAGTTTGGTGGCCGGGAACAGCTGGAAGGACATTTTCCGGAGTTTCGGGTCCAACGTCTGGATTCTGAACTCAGTTTTGATCTGAAGATTCGTACTACCCCGGTGATTTCCTATTTTGCCAAGCTACGCATGGGGCTGGCCGATCACTGGTCTTTGCTGTGTGAATGCAGTGGACAGCTTCAATATAAACAGCAACATTATCAGATCCAGCAACTCGGCAGCTTTGAATATGCGCGAGCCATTAATTTTCCTTATCTACCTTTAGCCTTTTTTACCTATCAGGTGATTAATCTGCAGCAACAACGGCAGTTATTACTGGCCCAAGTGCGGGACCGCTTTAACCGGATTTTGCAGTCGCGGATGTATTTGCGTGACCTGAGCGGTGGCCAAAGCCAGCTGTTTGATGAAGGCGTATATTTTAAAGTGCACCGGGTTTATCCGGCGGTGATGACTCCAAACCGGCAAAGCATGTATCTGCCGCGTGAATTTGAATGGTGTTACAGCGGTGCAGATGGCACGCGTATCCATATTCAGGCACAAAGCCGCGGGGATTTTAAATTTGGCTTGGCTGCAGGTTATGTCGGCAGTTTTCATTATCAGGTCAAAATAAATGATGTCGAAGAACAGGGCGAAGGCGGCTATTGTGAATATATTGATTGTCGCGCCTTAAAATGGCAGGAAAAAAATCAGGCAGAAAAATTAGGTGATCATTTGGCCAATCCGGTCCCATTTTTAGTGAAAAAAGAAAAATAAGTGTATTTTTGTTGAATAAATAAACAGTTGTGTCGTATTTCCCAAAATAATTAAAAATAGGGGTTGCGTCAGGTTTTATTTGCTCTATAATGCACATCCATCGGCGGTGATGTTGATAAAAACTTGTTGATAAACAAGGATTTAGCTAAAATGGTTGAGTTCTGGTTTAGGTGGTAAGTTTAGAAATAAAATCAACATTGCATGTTGACTTTCTAAAAATAGAGAGTAATATAGCCGACCTAGCTTGATGCTGACGAAGCATCGAGAAGATCATTAAGAGATTATGAAGAACAACTTGTGTGGATTTTTACTGGTTGATTAATCGAATATATTTTCATTAATTGATTGGTTTAAATTACTCGAAGTTTATTTGAGCGAAATTTAAGTCAGAAAATTGATGAGCCAAGTTTAAGAGTTTTACTTATAAAACTCGAAATGATTTTAAACTGAAGAGTTTGATCATGGCTCAGATTGAACGCTGGCGGCAGGCTTAACACATGCAAGTCGAGCGGGGATAGGGTGCTTGCACCTGATTCCTAGCGGCGGACGGGTGAGTAATGCTTAGGAATCTGCCTATTAGTGGGGGACAACATTCCGAAAGGGATGCTAATACCGCATACGCCCTACGGGGGAAAGCAGGGGATCTTCGGACCTTGCGCTAATAGATGAGCCTAAGTCGGATTAGCTAGTTGGTGGGGTAAAGGCCTACCAAGGCGACGATCTGTAGCGGGTCTGAGAGGATGATCCGCCACACTGGGACTGAGACACGGCCCAGACTCCTACGGGAGGCAGCAGTGGGGAATATTGGACAATGGGGGGAACCCTGATCCAGCCATGCCGCGTGTGTGAAGAAGGCCTTTTGGTTGTAAAGCACTTTAAGCGAGGAGGAGGCGCTCTAGGCTAATACCCTAGATGCGTGGACGTTACTCGCAGAATAAGCACCGGCTAACTCTGTGCCAGCAGCCGCGGTAATACAGAGGGTGCGAGCGTTAATCGGATTTACTGGGCGTAAAGCGCGCGTAGGTGGCTAATTAAGTCAAATGTGAAATCCCCGAGCTTAACTTGGGAATTGCATTCGATACTGGTTAGCTAGAGTATGGGAGAGGATGGTAGAATTCCAGGTGTAGCGGTGAAATGCGTAGAGATCTGGAGGAATACCGATGGCGAAGGCAGCCATCTGGCCTAATACTGACACTGAGGTGCGAAAGCATGGGGAGCAAACAGGATTAGATACCCTGGTAGTCCATGCCGTAAACGATGTCTACTAGCCGTTGGGGCCTTTGAGGCTTTAGTGGCGCAGCTAACGCGATAAGTAGACCGCCTGGGGAGTACGGTCGCAAGACTAAAACTCAAATGAATTGACGGGGGCCCGCACAAGCGGTGGAGCATGTGGTTTAATTCGATGCAACGCGAAGAACCTTACCTGGCCTTGACATACAGAGAACTTTCCAGAGATGGATTGGTGCCTTCGGGAACTCTGATACAGGTGCTGCATGGCTGTCGTCAGCTCGTGTCGTGAGATGTTGGGTTAAGTCCCGCAACGAGCGCAACCCTTTTCCTTACTTGCCAGCATTTCGGATGGGAACTTTAAGGATACTGCCAGTGACAAACTGGAGGAAGGCGGGGACGACGTCAAGTCATCATGGCCCTTACGGCCAGGGCTACACACGTGCTACAATGGTCGGTACAAAGGGTTGCTACACAGCGATGTGATGCTAATCTCAAAAAGCCGATCGTAGTCCGGATTGGAGTCTGCAACTCGACTCCATGAAGTCGGAATCGCTAGTAATCGCGGATCAGAATGCCGCGGTGAATACGTTCCCGGGCCTTGTACACACCGCCCGTCACACCATGGGAGTTTGTTGCACCAGAAGTAGGTAGTCTAACCTTAGGGAGGACGCTTACCACGGTGTGGCCGATGACTGGGGTGAAGTCGTAACAAGGTAGCCGTAGGGGAACCTGCGGCTGGATCACCTCCTTAACGAAAGATTGACGATTGGTAAGAATCCACAACAAGTTGTTCTTCATGACGATGTATCTGAGGGTCTGTAGCTCAGTTGGTTAGAGCACACGCTTGATAAGCGTGGGGTCACAAGTTCAAGTCTTGTCAGACCCACCATGACTTTGACCTAGATTGAATAAATCAAGTTACAGGAATTGAAGATACATCGAATCACAGATGATAAGCTGGGGACTTAGCTTAGTTGGTAGAGCGCCTGCTTTGCACGCAGGAGGTCAGGAGTTCGACTCTCCTAGTCTCCACCATAGATTATAGAGCTTAGTAAGTTTATGCTTATTAATCTCTGTGATTTATCACAGTTGACTGCAGTCCGACGAGGATGCAGTGAATCATTAACAGATTGGCAAAATTGAGTCTGAAATAAATTGTTCACTCAATCAATATACGTTAACGCGTTGTTATGACGGGTTGATGAACGTAGATTGAATTGAGAACTAGCAAATTAACTGAATCAAGCGTTTTGGTATATGAATTTAGATTGAAGCTGTACGGTGCTTAAGTGCACGTGACTTCGAACTGTAGATTAAATAGATAATTGATTATTTATTTAATTGTCTTAATCCTACTTGTAGGGATTAACGACTGTTTGGGGTTGTATAGTCAAGTAATTAAGTGCATGTGGTGGATGCCTTGGCAGTCAGAGGCGAAGAAAGACGTGATAGCCTGCGAAAAGCTCCGGGGAGGCGGCAAATATCCTTTGATCCGGAGATGTCTGAATGGGGAAACCCACTTACCATAAGGTAGGTATCAATACATGAATACATAGTGTATTGAGGCGAACGAGGGGAAGTGAAACATCTCAGTACCCTTAGGAAAAGAAATCAATTGAGATTCCCTCAGTAGCGGCGAGCGAAAGGGGAACAGCCCATTAAGTTATGTGTGTTTTAGTGGAATGCTCTGGGAAGTGCAACCATAGTGGGTGATAGTCCTGTACACGAAAGGGCACACATAATGATGACGAGTAGGGCGAGGCACGTGAAACCTTGTCTGAATATGGGGGGACCATCCTCCAAGGCTAAATACTCCTGACTGACCGATAGTGAACCAGTACCGTGAGGGAAAGGCGAAAAGAACCCCTGTGAGGGGAGTGAAATAGATCCTGAAACCGCATGCATACAAGCAGTGGGAGCCACTTCGTGTGGTGACTGCGTACCTTTTGTATAATGGGTCAGCGACTTACATTCAGTAGCAAGGTTAACCGCATAGGGGAGCCGTAGGGAAACCGAGTCTTAATAGGGCGTATAGTTGCTGGGTGTAGACCCGAAACCAGGCGATCTATCCATGAGCAGGTTGAAGGTTGGGTAACACTAACTGGAGGACCGAACCCACTGTCGTTGAAAAGCCAGGGGATGACTTGTGGATAGGGGTGAAAGGCTAATCAAGCCTGGTGATAGCTGGTTCTCCCCGAAAGCTATTTAGGTAGCGCCTCGGACGAATACCATTGGGGGTAGAGCACTGTTTCGGCTAGGGGGTCATCCCGACTTACCAAACCGATGCAAACTCCGAATACCGATGAGTACTATCCGGGAGACAGACTGCGGGTGCTAACGTCCGTAGTCAAGAGGAAAACAATCCAGACCGCCAGCTAAGGCCCCAAAATCATAGTTAAGTGGGAAACGATGTGGGAAGGCATAGACAGCTAGGAGGTTGGCTTAGAAGCAGCCACCCTTTAAAGAAAGCGTAATAGCTCACTAGTCGAGTCGGCCTGCGCGGAAGATGTAACGGGGCTAAAACTATGTGCCGAAGCTGCGGATGTATACATTGTATACGTGGTAGGGGAGCGTTCTGTAAGCCGATGAAGGTGGATTGAGAAGTCTGCTGGAGGTATCAGAAGTGCGAATGCTGACGTGAGTAACGACAAAACGGGTGAAAAACCCGTTCGCTGAAAGACCAAGGGTTCCAGTCCAACGTTAATCGGGGCTGGGTGAGTCGACCCCTAAGGCGAGGCCGAGAGGCGTAGTCGATGGGAAATTGGTTAATATTCCAATACTTCAGTGTAATGCGATGAGAGGACGGAGAAGGTTAAGTCAGCCTGGCGTTGGTTGTCCAGGTGGAAGGCTGTAGGCATGCATCTTAGGCAAATCCGGGGTGCTCTATGCTGAGAGCTGATAGCAAGCTAGTTTACTAGCGAAGTGGCTGATACCATGCTTCCAGGAAAAGTCTCTAAGCTTCAGTTACACTGGAATCGTACCCGAAACCGACACAGGTGGTCAGGTCGAGTAGACCAAAGCGCTTGAGAGAACTCTGCTGAAGGAACTAGGCAAAATGGTACCGTAACTTCGGGAGAAGGTACGCTGTTGACGGTGATGGGACTTGCTCCCTGAGCGGTTGACAGCCGCAGAAACCAGGCCGCTGCAACTGTTTATTAAAAACATAGCACTCTGCAAACACGAAAGTGGACGTATAGGGTGTGATGCCTGCCCGGTGCTGGAAGGTTAATTGATGGGGTTAGCGTAAGCGAAGCTCTTGATCGAAGCCCCAGTAAACGGCGGCCGTAACTATAACGGTCCTAAGGTAGCGAAATTCCTTGTCGGGTAAGTTCCGACCTGCACGAATGGCATAATGATGGCGGCGCTGTCTCCAGCAGAGGCTCAGTGAAATCGAAATCGCTGTGAAGATGCAGTGTACCCGCGGCTAGACGGAAAGACCCCGTGAACCTTTACTGCAGCTTGACATTGAACTTTGACCTTACTTGTGTAGGATAGGTGGGAGGCTTTGAAGTTGGAACGCCAGTTCCAATGGAGCCGTCCTTGAAATACCACCCTGGTAATGTTGAGGTTCTAACTCTGTCCCGTGATCCGGGACGAGGACCATGTCTGGTGGGTAGTTTGACTGGGGCGGTCTCCTCCTAAAGAGTAACGGAGGAGTACGAAGGTGCGCTCAGCGTGGTCGGAAATCACGCGTAGAGTATAAAGGCAAAAGCGCGCTTAACTGCGAGACCCACAAGTCGAGCAGGTACGAAAGTAGGTCTTAGTGATCCGGTGGTTCTGTATGGAAGGGCCATCGCTCAACGGATAAAAGGTACTCTGGGGATAACAGGCTGATACCGCCCAAGAGTTCATATCGACGGCGGTGTTTGGCACCTCGATGTCGGCTCATCTCATCCTGGGGCTGAAGCAGGTCCCAAGGGTATGGCTGTTCGCCATTTAAAGAGGTACGCGAGCTGGGTTTAGAACGTCGTGAGACAGTTCGGTCCCTATCTACCGTGGGCGCTGGAAATTTGAGAGGATCTGCTCCTAGTACGAGAGGACCAGAGTGGACGAACCTCTGGTGTACCGGTTGTGACGCCAGTCGCATCGCCGGGTAGCTATGTTCGGAAGGGATAACCGCTGAAAGCATCTAAGCGGGAAGCCTACCTCAAGATAAGATTTCCCTAGGAATTTATTCCTCTAAAGAGCCGTTCGAGACTAGGACGTTGATAGGTTGGGTGTGGAAGCATAGCGATATGTGAAGCTGACCAATACTAATTGCTCGTGAGGCTTGACTATACAACACCCAAACAGTTGTTGTATCAAGCTGAATTCTAAACTAATCCTTGATTTAGTTAATGCGACACAATAAAATTCAGACCCAATGGCCAATCCGTTAATAACTCATTTGGAACAAAGTAAGGCATTACATGCAAAAGCATCAAGCTTAAGCAAAGTAACTAAGACCCGAACAAGTCCATAACAGTTGTGCTGGCGACAATAGCAAGAGTGAACCACCTGATCCCTTCCCGAACTCAGAAGTGAAACCTCTTAGCGCTGATGGTAGTGTGGGGTTACCCATGTGAGAGTAAGTCATCGCCAGCTCATTAATTCAAAATCCCCCTAGCTTAAATAGCAGGGGGATTTTTTTATGCGGGAAATTTGTGTGGGAAATAAAGATAAGTAGAATCAAAATGACAGTGAAATGAGAAAAATAGAGAAGATTAACCTTCCTCTTGATTTCTCAACTGTCGGCGAGCATGTTTTAAAGCCGTTCTTAAACCTTCTTCAAGCGTCGGGTGATAGAAAGGCTTAGCAAGAAGTTCATCTAACGTTACCCCTTCATCAATTAGCCAGGCAAAAGTATGGGCAAAATGTTCGGCAGATTTTACAAAGAGTTCTGCACCTAATAATTGGCGTGTACGTTTATCAATATAAATTTCGACAGCACCCTTATTTTTAGCCAGAACCATCGCCCGACCTTGACGCTCATAAGACACTTTTCCAATCACAAAGTCGATGTTCTTGTTTTTAAGCTGTTTATAGCTTTGGCCAGCAATTGCCATTTCCGGTTGACTAAACACAATACTCAGCGGTGTTAAGTCTTTTAAATTCTTCAGTTTTGGATAATTGAGGCAGTTATGCACTGCACCTCGGCCTTCATGGGCTGCTTCATGCTGAATGGGGGTAGAGGTATGTGCATCACCAACCACAAAAATTGGGTAATTTCCCAGTTGTTTGGTTTGTGGATCAATCGGTAGCTCTTTAAGATTACCGAATTGAGAGTCAATCTGTTGTAGATTCAGCGAATCTAAATGACTACGACGGCCGGTGGCCACCAGTACATAATCAACCATAAGGTGCTGCGTTTGACCTTGCTCGCTAAACTCAAGCTTGACCTGATTGCCTACCTTTTCCACGTTTTGCGGTAAGACTTCAAACTTAATCTTTAATTCATTACTGAGAAGTTCTTGGGCGAGTTGTTGTAGATCAGGACTGGTCAGTGCACCAACACGACGGCTTCGTGCGAATATTGTCGTATCACAGCCCAACCTTTGCATGGCTTGAGCCAGCTCCAGTGCAATGACACCACTGCCAATCACGGCTAAAGATTTAGGGATGGCGTCTAGTTCAAAGATTTGATCTGAGGTAATCAGTCGTTCACCGAGCTGCTGCTTCCATTCAGCGTCATAGGTTGGGGTAGAGCCGACAGCCAGAATAAAGGCTTTGGCCTGATATTGCTGTTGGTTCACCTGTACGGTTTGAGCATCAATAAACTCTGCCTTGCCTTGAATTTTGTGTTGTGCATCCCAGCTTTCGACTTCTTTTAAAGTGGCCTGGGTGAAATGGTCACGTAAAGCGCGGACATGCGGCATCACCTGTGTGGTATCGACCTGGGCTTTGATGTTGAGACCAACTTTATCTGCTTCTTGCAAATCGTGTAGGCGATGTGCAGCAGAAATCAGCACTTTACTGGGCATACAGCCCACTCGGGCACAGGTGGTGTCCCAGGAACCGTCATTAATAATAAGAATATTTTGTGTGTGCTTAATGGCTTCTTGATAAGCAGTGATTCCTGCTGTGCCTGCACCAATAGTAATAATGTCGTACATAGGAGCAATTTCAATAAAGAGAGATACTATCGAATATATAAAAAAACCCTCTATTTAGAGGGTTTTTTATCAAATAGTTACACTTCAATTCATTAACGAGCTGAGTACTTCAAATATCTATTGTACATTCACGTTTTTTAAATTTGATATTAAAGTGTAGTCCCCACACTCACCCCCACCGTTGGGCGGACATCCATGGAGCTACAACCTGCCAGTACACATGCACAAATCAGCATGATCCAGATTTTATTCATGTAATAACCCCTGATTTTTTGCCTGATTAAATAGGGCTGCCGAACGTGAACCACTACGACAGACCATTAAAATCGGTTTCGGCAGTTCGTTATAGTACTTCGCAAACTCCTGCACATCGGCCTGAGAAATTGCACCGCTGCTTACGGGTTGATAAATCACGCTAACCCGGGATTTCTCGGCAATGTCACGTAATTGATTCACTTTCACCGTGTTACCTGCTTCCTGATCAGGGCGGTTCACAATCACTGATTTAAACCCATCTTGCAGCAAGATCTTAAATTTCTCAGGTGTCATTTGCCCAGAAACACTAAGATTGGCATTTAACGCACGGCTAAAATCACTGGCAGCAACGCATAGGGAGGTCGTGGTCATTGAGAGTGCCAAAACCATCCCCATCCACAACGACTTAGTCATCTAACAGGTCCATTTGTTTGGCCAGTTGATATAAGTTGTTTGAGCGGTTGCCGGTACGGCAGAACATCAGAACCGGTTTTGGCAATTCATTAAAGTGATTGGCAAAGGTGCGGACGTCTAATTCGGTGATTTGCCCAGCCACCACCGGTTGATAGACATAATCTAACCCTGCATTACGCGCTGCATCTTCAATTTGTGCGCTGGTCGGTTGTTCCGGGCCACCTTCCATGTCTGGACGGTTGTTAATAATTGATTTAAAGCCTTTTTCAACCACTTGGGTTACGTGTTCCGGGCCAATTTGACCTGCAAAGCCAACATGCTCACTCATAATGCCACTCCATCATCCATATCTGAATATTATGCTCTATAATACCACTAGCCAGATTTTCGCGCAGATTGTTCTGAAATATTTATAAACGATTACAACCATAAAACAACGCACTGGAGCAGCCATGCATGCCTATACTGTCGAGCCTCTCTATGTCAAAAGCGGTCAGGAGGTCATTGCTGCCGATTTTTACCTGCCAAAAACTTCCACTAAACCAGCCGTAATTTTAATGGCGCATGGTCTGGCCGGCCTGCGTCAGTTCAAGTTGGTGCAATATGCCAAACGCTTTGCCCGCGCCGGTTATGCGGTGGTGCTGTTTGATTATCGCTATTGGGGCGGCAGTACCGGGCGTCCGCGGGAGCTGGTGTCGTTGTCGCGGCAGCTGGATGACTGGCGTACCATGATTTCACATGTACAGGAACGGCAATCGGTGGATGGGCGGCGGATTATCCTGTGGGGTACAGCGCTAAGTGGCGGCTATGTTTTAACTTTGGCTTCGCAGTTAAACCATTTAAAAGCGGTGATGGTGCAGGTGCCATTTGTGGATGGAGCGGCCAGTGCCAAGCTGTATCCGATTCAGCAGCTGCCACGTGCCTTAAAAATTTCCAGTCAGGATTATATGGGCGCTAAAGTCGGCTTAATGCCAAAAACCTTGCCGGTAGTTGATCCGAAAGGGCTGTGTTTCTTACCGACGGCGGATAGTTATGAAGGTTATCTGTCGATTTTACATCCAGATTTTTACTGGAGTGGCGAGATTCCGGCACGGGCGCTGTTTCATCTGATCCGTTATCGGCCGATTCAGGATGTGCGCCAGATTAATATTCCGGTGCTGTTTATTGCCGCCAAACGCGACAGCCTGATCCCGATTGAATCGAGTCGTGAAACAGCCACCAATATTGCGCCTTATGTGCAATATCATGAATGGGATATGCAGCATTTTGATGTTTATCATGGCCAATATTTTGAAAAAGCCGTCAAGACTCAATTAGAATTTCTACATCAGCATATTGGAGTAAGCTAAATGATTGTTGTCTGTCCAGCCTGTAGTGCCAAAAACCGTGTTCCGGAGGATAAGCTAACTGCCCATCCAACATGCGGACAATGTCATCAGGCTTTAATTCCACTGGCGCCGATTGACCTGAATGAGCAGAATTTTAGCCAGTTTATCCAGCACAGTGATTTGCCAATCCTGATCGACCTGTGGGCAGAGTGGTGTGGACCCTGCAAGATGATGGCGCCGCATTTTGCCCAGGTTGCGGCGCAATATCCGCAAGTAATTTTTGCTAAAATTAATACTGAAGAAAATCCGCGTTTAAGCAGTGCTTTTAATGTGCGCAGTATTCCCACGCTGGTGTTGATGAATAAGACCACCGAAATTGCTAGAATAAGCGGCGCATTAAGATCGACCGAACTGAAACAGTGGTTAGATCAGCACTTAACTTCAAACCCTTAATCACGCCCGGAGCGAATGTGTCAGATTCTCAACTAAAACCGGAAGGGACGCTCTCTCTTCAAACCATTGCTATGCCTGCCGATACCAACTGGAGTGGAGATGTGTTCGGGGGCTGGATTGTTTCGCAGATGGACTTGGCCGGGGCAATTCATGCCGAGCGTTTTACCCAAGGTCGCTGTGCCACCATTGCCATTAACCAGATGACCTTTCTGGTGCCTGTGAAAGTGGGTGATGTGATCAGCTGCTATACCAAAATCCTGAAACTGGGCAATACCTCAATTCAGATGCAGATTGAAGTCTGGGACAGCCATGACAGTTCACGTGCAGCAAAACGCGTTACCGAAGGCGTCTTTACCTTTGTCGCGGTAGATGTCAAAGGCAACAAGCGTCAGATTTCCGAGGAAGTGAAGCAGAAGTATCTGGAATCGCAAGCTGTATAATTTGTGCACTCAAAGATCAAAAATCCCAGTTCTGAAACTGGGGTTTTTTTATGGTTTAAAGCGGGTTAACGGGCTTTTTTAAGCTGATCTTTACTGACCCAGGCCCAGAGCATTTCACATTGAATTGGTGCTTCACCCGATTCATCGGTCACTTCGACCGCAACCAGCGTTTCACCTTTTTCGGTGTGTTGCATCAAGTGCTGCTGTTCTGCTGTCAGCGTTGCGACTGCGGTCATGGCGCCTTGCGTCGGGCGTTTAAAATCAACTTTAAAGCTTTTAATTAACACAATCGAGTGATCGGGCACATTCATGCCGGTCACAAAGCCGGTGGCGGTTTCTGCAATTAGCGCCATAGCACAGGCATGTACCTGGCCAATATGGTTTTGCATGGCTTTATGATTGTCAATTTTCACCACCACTTTGGCCGAACTGACTTCGAGATATTTTAATTTGGCTGTCCCCACCATAGGCACGATCCGGCCAAAGGCTTTGCTCCACAAAGTGGTGCGAATCACCTGTGGAAATTTTGCTGTCGCTTTGACTAATTTTGCTAAACGATTCGCTTGTGCCATGATCGATTCCTATGCGGGAGCAAAGAGCTTAATCTTTGAAGTTGTTAAATTGCAGTGGCAGGCCAAATTGCTGTTCTTTTAAAAACGCCATCACTTGCTGTAAGGTGTCGCGTTTTTTATCCGTCACACGGATTTTGTCGCCCTGAATAGAAGATTGCACTTTAATGCCGCTTTCTTTAATGGCTTTATTAATTTTTTTCGCGGTATCAGAGTCAAGACCATCTTTAAGCTTCACCGTCTGAATCACGTTTTTACCTGAGGCCGTGGCTTTTTGCGGGTCTAGCGCCTGCACATCAATCTTACGTTTATAAAAATGATTCTCCAGCATGGTATATACTTGCTCACATTGGAAATCACTTTCGGTTTTGATTTTGATCTCTTTGGCTTTCTCATTCAGTTCGATAGAAACATCTTGACCACGGAAATCGAAACGTGTTGCGATTTCTTTTTGAGTATTCTGAACTGCATGATTTACTTCAAAAATTTCTAATTCTGAAACAATATCGAAAGATGGCATAGTTTAGACCTTTACAAATGGAAAGAATATCTGAGATGCTAGGGATGTTTTCTTCATTTGCCAAGTGTTGTTTACATCAAAGGAGTGCACAATGATCCGTAAGCAAGAAATTACAACATTTGAGTTCCCAGAAAATGCAATCATCTGGGATGTCCGTGATGCAAGTGCTTATGCTGAAGCGCATATTCAAGGCGCAGTCAATCAGCCAATTGCCAACTTGTCAGCAGATAGCTTGACTCAGGTGTCAGCGGATCAACCGATTTACATCTTATGTGGCGGTGGCAGCAAAGCGCCGCGTGCGGCTGAATTGTTAGAAGAGCTGGACAGCTCACGTGAATATGTGGTGCTGATGGGCGGTACCCGTGCTGCACGTGATGCTGGTTTGCCTTTGGTTCAAGGGCAATAAGCAAAAAGCGCCGTCAGGCGCTTTTTTGTTGATCATTGACTAAAAAGATCAGAACATTCCCTCATATGATCAAGCATTTTAAATGAAGAAAATAAATGCTCTCCTCGACTTCCACACTAAGCCTGATCTTTCAAACTAAACCGGGCCATCATTCTCGATCTATACAACGTTTTTAGCTTAGGCCTTAAAATACGGTTTCTTGGCTTTGGCTTTCTTTTGAAAACGGCGGATGTTAAGTTTCTCCAGTACCTGCATCGGCACCGGGCAGGCCTCATTTAAAATCTGTGCGGCCAGAATTTCACTGCATAGCGGTGCAAACAGAAAACCTTTGGAACCGAGTCCAGTCAGGCTATAGACTTGCTGTCCGGTTTCAAGTGCTCCAAGCAGCGGGAAATAATCCTGACTTTGCGCACGGATTGACGCACGGCCTTGCCAGCTGTGTGGATCAGGCAGGGTGTCCGCATAGTCGGGGAACACGCTACGGATCAGCGCCAGATTATGTTCATGATCTTCTCGTAAGACTTCGGCATCATCCCGACCCGGATAAAAAGACGCGCCTAAAATCAACTGCTCTGCATCGAGCTGCATACAGTAACCGCCATAACTATAGGCGCTATCTAAACGCAGCGGTTGCTGGGTATTCTTCAGCCAGCTGACCTGACCCCGAATCGGTTTTAACAGCGGATAATGTTCAAAAAACTGGCCAGATTCACGGGCTGTGCAGACAAAGACATGATCAAACTGGCCCAGAGATTGGTTGTCACTGAACAGTTCCGGTCGATCTGTCGGGTGAATCTGGGTGATTTTGGCCTGCTGATATTGAATCCGCTCATGCGCCAGAATCTCCGCACACAGTTGATGTGGCGACACCGCGCCAGCCTGTAGCAGACGCAGGGCAGGAAATTCTGATCGCAGCTGTGCGTCTAAATCTTTTTCCAGAATACCTGGCGGATATTGATCGGCCAGTGCCAGCAGCTGTTCCGGATTTTTTAGCCCAAGCTGATTGACCTGAATCGGGCGGAAGGCCTGAAACTTTGCATAATGATTTAAGGCATGTTGCCAGGCCAGGGTCATTAAATGGGTATGGCTCTGTTCAATAGCACAGAGCTTCGGATTGAGCAGGGCCAGTGGATTGCCCGAGCCACCCGCCAGTGGCGCGCTTTGATCATACAGAGAAACTTGATGCCCACGCTGAGCAAAAGCCCAAGCCAGACTTAAACCGGCAATACCGGCACCAATAATGGCAATATGCCGTTGCTGTACAGAGGTCGAAGGAACTGAGGTTGCTGGTTCAGTTTCCCGTTCTGGGCTAAGCGGTTCTTCTGGCGCTAACCAGATGCCTTTTAGCATTTCGCGTTTATGGCCAAACCCGTGCGGCCGGGAAATATGAATCCCGTGCTGTCTTAAACCTCGCTTTAACACCCCGGCTACACTAAAGGAAGCGAAGGTAGTGCCGACATCTGACAGGCGAATAATATGATTGAGCACCTGTTCTTCCCACATATCCGGATTGCAGGAGGGCGCAAAGCCATCTAAAAACCAGGCATTGACCTGTGTGGTTTTGGCCATCATCGGAAAGACATCGTGCGCATCACCGAGCCAAAGGTCGATAGAAAAACGCTGCTCCGGAAACGACAGGCGATGACAGCCGGCCAGTGGTAATGGGTACTGGGCAATCAGCTGATCGGCCAGAGGTTTTAGTTCCGGCCAGGCATTTAAGGCGCGAATTAAATCGGCTTTGGAAAGCGGAAATTTCTCCACCGAAATGGCATGTAAATGGCTGTGATTCTCAGGACGCACCTGTTGCCACAATTGCCATAAGGCCAGAATATTCAGGCCGGTGCCGAAGCCAGTTTCTCCGACACAGAAATATTCATAATCTTGCAGGGCTGCCAGACGCCCGGACAGGTCATTACCGTTTAAAAACACATGCCGGGTTTCCAGCAGGCCATTGTCCTTGGAAAAGTAGACATCCCCAAACTGTTTCGACACCGGGACATCAATGCCCTCAATATGTTGCCAATCGAGATCGGCGGTTTGAATGCGATTAGACAACACCCAGATTACCTTTAATGAAGCAGAACATTACCACTGACGGCGACGTTTGGTATACACATAGCTGGCCACCAAAAAGCCCAGCAACACGCCGACAGCCAGGGTCGCAGCGCCGTAAAGAAACATCTGCGCGCTACGTTCACTTTGTAAGACCTGAACCTGTACACCCAGATTGTCATTTTTCAGCTGCAGTTCCTGGTTTTGCGCCAGTGCTTCCAGATTGGCTTTTTCCAGCTGTTGCAGGCGGCTTTCCTGATCTTTGACCAGCGCCTTGATTTTGGCCTCCTGTGCCGCTTTATTCTTGGCCAGCTGCTCAGCGGTCAACGGCTGGTTGGCTGTTGCCGGCGCTGTGGTGGTGGCCACAACCGGTATAATCGCCGGTTTGGCTGGCGTTGCGACCGCTGGCGTGACTTGAGCCGTGGTATTTATAGCAGCGGGTACAGCCGGTTCAACGGCCCACAGTGCAGAACAGAAGAAGGATAGACCCAGTAGACTCGGGACAACAACGCGCATGCAGCTTATCCTTTAGGAAATGCTTTATTAAAAGGTTTGACTTCAATCTGGCCATAGACGCCTGCTTTCAGGAATGGCTCATCTTGCAGCCAGGCATCAAGGGCTTCACGAGAATCAAAATCGACAATAATGGTACTGCCATAAAAGCCCGCTTGCGGATTGGCCGGATCTTTCGGCATCGCACCGGCGACAATCAGACGGCCTTCATCATCCAGCTGTTGCAGACGTTCAAGATGTTGCGGACGAATGGCCAGACGTTTTTCGACGGTTCCTTCGTTATCGGTACAGGTCACCACAAATAAAGGCATAAGGTATTCTCGCTCAAGCGGACTGAAGGATTTATTCGGCAGTTTTAAAGTATTTACGCAATACAATAAACTGAATAATGATAAAGGAAAACATCACAATCATGTCACCAAAAGCAGTGAATTCTCCCCAGTATTTTCCACCCATAAAGATATAGGCAAAGAAACCGTGCAGGAAGGACATTAGCAGAAACATCCCGACCCAGGCATAGTTCAGTTTCAGCCAGCCTTTGTCGCTTAAATTAAACACTGGTCCAAACAGACGCTGGATTAACGGCTTGCGATCTTTGCTGAACCACGGCGACAGCAGGAAGGCGCCAGCAAAGACCAGATTCAGCAACACAGCTTTCAGGCGAATATAGAAGTCATCGCTCAGCATCAGGGTAATGCCACCAAAAATCACGGTCATAAACAGCACAATCCACTGCTGTTTGTCCAAACGGAATTTTTGCGACACAAATAGCGCACCATACACCACTAACATGGAAATGATCAGACCGGTGGTGGCCACAAGAATGTTATTGTTATCCACACCACCGGCAGAGCCGATCATTTGCAGCAAAGGATGGTTGGTATCTTTTGGATCTACAGTTTTATATAAATAAAAGAAAATAATGAGTGGCACAAAGTCTAAAAGTGCTTTCATGTTAGAGTATCTAAATCTGATCAAATAAATGTCATAGTATAGAGATGCACGGCGTAGATTTACATACACATAGCAATATTTCTGATGGAACTTTAAGTCCGCAGCAATTGATTGCTGCAGCAGCTGAACTGTCGATCCATACGCTGGCATTGACCGATCATGACAGCATGGACGGAATTGCATTGGCCCAGGAAGCAGCGAAAAATCACGGGATTAAGCTCATATCTGGCGTAGAAATTTCCAGCCAGTGGTCACGTCCAGCGACCAAAAAAAGCTATGGTGTACATATTGTGGCCTTGAATATGCAAAATCCGGCGCCGATGGCGGCACTGCTGGCCCAGCAAAAAAATATTCGTGCCGCGCGCTCCAAACAGATTTGCGAGCTGCTGATTCCGCTGATTGGTGAAGATATTTATGCCGATGTGATTGCCAAGGTCGATAATGTGCCGGATCGGGTGACCCGTACCCATATTGCCAAAACCCTGGTGGAAAAAGGCTATGTCAGCCGGCCGCAGCAGGCCTTTGATAAATACATTAAAGAAGGCAAAAAAGCCTATGTGAAATTTGAAGGCTTGGGCTTGGAAGACACTATCCAGGTGATTCATGCCAGTGGCGGTTTTGCGGTGCTGGCGCATCCGACCCGTTATGATCTGTCGGCGACCAATATCCGTTACCTGATTGAAATTTTCGCCAAATTTGGTGGGGATGCTGTCGAGTTACCGCCGGCGATTGATCCAAGCTCTACCCGGCAGATGGTGGACCGGATGATTGCCGAGCATGGCTTAAAAGTCTCGGTCGGTAGCGATTTTCATGGTGAAAATATGCCGTGGATGAAACTGGGCAATATTCCCAGCCTGAAACCGGGGCAGGTCGGAATTTGGGAAAGTTTTGCCGATCTATCACCGGCGCTGACTGCGTAAACGTATTTCAGCATCAAAAAAAACCTCAGCTGGGCTGAGGTTTTTTGCTTTAGAGCAGGTTATTGTCCTGTGCCTGAATTGGTGGTGGTGTCGGTTTCCCCAAAGTCGAGAGTAATTCGATTTCAATGGTGCGCACCATCGCATCTAAAGGCAAGTCATTACTTTGCGTACCAAAAGGCTCTTCAATTTCCGAGCTTAGGGCGTCCAACCCCAAGAAGGTATAAGCCAGAATCCCGACCAGTAGTGGTGTCGCCAGCCCCAGCGTCGAGCCCAAGCTAAACGGCAGCATAAAGCAGAAAAAGTACACGGTACGGTTTAGCAATACCGAATAGGCAAACGGCAGCGGGGTGGTGGCAATCCGGTCACAACCGGTTTGCACCAGGCTAAGCTCCATCACATGCTGGTTCATCTGGCTGTAAATAATATCGGAAATTTCACCTTCTTTTAGGGCCTGCATTAGTTCCCATTGAATCAGGCTGAGGGTATATTGCGGCGCATTGGCCTGTTGATACAGCTGGGTTACGGCCTGCTGGCTCATACCGCTGGTTTCTACCAGTTCAGTCGGATTGGCAGTTTGATGGCGCAGACGGTCACGCAACACATTGGCAAACACAATCACATGCTGAATCACCCGTTCCCGGCGGCCTTGGGCCAGCATCCGGCAGTCGCGGTCAAAATGGCGCGCATTGGCAATTAACATGCCCCACAGTTTGCGGGCTTCCCACCAGCGGTCATAACAGGCCGAATTTTTAAAGCCAAGGAAAATCGACAGCACCACCCCAATTAAGGTAAAGCCGATCAGGGGGAAATCAGAGAAGTGAAAATACCCGACATAGGACAGGCCGCCGACAATCGCCGACAGCAACATGACCACACCCAAAGGCGGTAACACCTTCGGTAAGATGGTACCTCGCCAGGAAAATAACAGCCTAAATACGCTCGGTTGGTCACGTACAATCATGTCTGGGAATCAGCTTAAGTTTTTCATGATCTTCTGTGCTGGCCGGGTTTTTGTCAATATGTTGCGCTGCTTAAAATGTCGACTTGATGAGTTGATGTTCAGCAAAGGAAAAACTGCCTTCGGGAGCAATAATACAATGATCAATCAGGCGGATATCAACCAGCTGGCAGGCCTGCTGGATGCGCTGGGTCAATTGTAAATCGGCCGGTGAGGGCTGTGGCTGTCCCTGAGGATGATTATGACTGATCACCAGCGCCGTAGTGTTTTTCTGGATGGCAAAGCGTAGCAGCTGGTTGATCGAAATTTCACATGAATTGAGCGCGCCAAAAAACAGTTTCTTAAAACAGATTTTGCGCAGCTGCGCATCCAGGCACAATACTGCAAATACTTCCTGAGTTTCACCGAGCAGTTCAAAGCGTAAATAGTCCAGTAGCAGCCGGGAGGAGCTGAGTTCCAGTTTGTCCTGCTGCAAATGCTGGGCGGTATAGCGCCGGCCCAATTCCTTGACCGCCATCAGCTGGCTGTATTTACTTGGACCCATGCCATGAAACTGGCTTAAATCGGGCAGGGCGGCATCGAGTACCGCATTCAGGCTGCCAAAGGCCTGTAATAAATGACGGGCCAGTTCAACGGCAGAGTACTGCTGGGAGCCGGAGCGCAGGAAAATAGCCAGCAGTTCGGCATCGGAAAGACTGTGCGCGCCGTACTGGATCAGGCGTTCACGCGGACGCTCCTGTTCCGGCCAATGTTTAATACTGAAGTTCATTGTTGTTAGACTTATTGGTTATGAATTGTTATGGATTTCGCCCAGACATGTCTTGGGAATGACAATATTTAATGCTATTGTGAGCCCCACTGCAACAGAAAGGTAAGCTGTTCGTGAGTTTTGATTTAAGTGTCATTCCTAATAAAAATATTATTGTGGGTATTACTGGCGGTATTGCCGCCTACAAAAGTGCCATTCTGGTTCGCCGTTTAAAGGACGCTGGCTTTAACGTCCGGGTGGTGATGACCGAAGGGGCACAAGCCTTTATTACACCGCTGACCTTTCAGGCGTTGTCGGGCAATCCGGTGCATACCCAGTTGCTGGACCCGGAAGCCGAGGCCGGCATGGGGCATATTGAACTGGCACGCTGGGCCGATCTGGTGCTGATTGCACCGGCCAGCTGTGACACCCTGGCCAAATTTGCCGCCGGTCTGGCAGATGACTTGTTATCGACTTTATATCTGGCCACCAGTGCCCCGGTCTGGGTGGCACCGGCCATGAATCAGCAGATGTGGGCGGCCAAAGCTACGCAGCGCAATCTGGCGACGCTGGTAGACGATGGCGTGCATGTGATTATGCCGGAATCCGGCTCACAAGCCTGTGGTGATGTCGGTCTGGGCCGTATGCCTGAGCCGGAAGAGCTAGCGCGTCAGGTCACCGATTATTTCCATAAAGCGCAGCGTGCGATTGCTGAAAAATTTGGCTTACTGGCCAGCAAGCATGTGGTGATTACCGCCGGGCCAACCCGTGAAGCGATTGATCCGGTACGTTATATTTCCAATCATAGTACTGGAAAAATGGGCTTTGCCCTGGCAGCAGCCTGCTATGCAGCTGGCGCCAAAGTTACGCTGATTGCCGGGCCGGTCAGTCTGGATACACCAAACGGGGTCCGCCGTATTAATGTATCTTCAGCCGTGCAGATGCTGGACACCAGTATGCAGTTGCTGGATGAAGGCTGTGATGTGTTTATTGCCACCGCGGCGGTTGCCGATTATCGCGTGGCTGAAGTTGCAGAACACAAAATCAAAAAATCCGGAGATGAACTGGATATCGCCTTAATCAAGAATCCGGATATTGTGGCGACTATCGCGCAGCAGGACAAACGTCCGTTTATGGTCGGCTTTGCCGCTGAAACGCGCAATGTGGAAGAATATGCGGCCGGCAAACTGGTGGCGAAAAAGCTGGATATGATTGCCTGCAATGATGTGTCCCGTGCAGATATCGGCTTTGCCTCTGATGAAAATGCCATGACGGTGTTCTTTGCTGAAGGCTATCATCTGCCAAAACGCGATCTGGAAAAAGCCTCCAAGCAGGAAATTGCCCAGCAGCTGGTCGAAGCCATTCATGATGCCTTGCACCATGATCCGGCGCAGGATGAAGCCTTCTGATCTTGTCAGAACAAATAAAAAAGCCCTGCAAGTGCAGGGCTTTTTCGTGCTGGACTTAAATGCCTGAATACAATTAAGCCTGACCTTCTGCAGCAGCGGCTTGTGCGCGTTGCATGTTGGCTTCAAATTCAGCATCAAAGTTGATTGGCGTTAACAGCAATTGCGGGAAGCTGCCTTTGGTAACCATATCATTCACTGCTTCACGCAAGAACGGGAACAGGATGTTCGGGCAGTAGGCACCCAGAATATATGGCAGACGTTCTTCTTCTACGCCATCAATCAGGAAAATACCTGCTTGAGTGACATCTACAATAAATGCTGTATCACCGGCATTGTTGGCTTGAACAACAACTTTTAAAGACACTTCAAAGTGGGTTGGATCAATCTTTTCTGCAGAAGACGACAGATTGATATTCAGTTCAGGCTGCCATTCTTTGGTAAATACTTGTGCCCCTGGAACTTCAAAAGAAATATCTTTTGTATAAATACGCTCTAATGCCAATTGTGGTTGAGCTTGTTGTTGTTCACTCATTATTTATTCCTTAAAAATATGAACAGAAAATTAACTGAAATTATGACGCCAGTAAGTCATCGAGTTTGCCTTCACGCTCAAGGGCGTAAAGCTGGTCGAAACCACCAATGAACTGCTCATTAATAAAAATTTGTGGAACAGTACGATGGTTGGTGCGCTGCATCAGTTCAGTGCGGACTTCTGGTGCTTCGTTGGATAAATTGATTTCTTTATAGACAACGCCTTTACGCTCAAGAAGCTGTTTTGCACGTACGCAATATGGACATACAGTTGTTGAATAAATCGTTACTTCAGCCATTGCTAATCTCCTTAAGCGGATTATTTGCTTTTTACTAAAGGTAAGCCTTGTGCTTTCCAGTTACTGATCCCACCATCCAGACGATAGCTATCTGCGTGGCCCACCTGTTGCAGGGCAGTGCCGGCAATTTGGCCTAAATTGCAGATAAATACCAATGGACGGTCAGCGGTTTTTAACTCTTCAATATGGCTTGAAATTTTGCTGTAAGGAATGTTGCGGCTGCCGCTGATATGGCCTTCACGGAAGTCTTTGGCATCACGTAAATCAATCAGCATGGCATTTTTGGCTTTCACCAGAATCCCTAAAGATTGTGGGGAAATTTTACGCCCGTTACGTTGGCCTTCCAAAATGAAGAATAAAACCACCAAAACTGCCAGTGTTCCAAACAAGAAGGGGTGATTCCCCATAAACTCGAACCAACGTTCCACAAGTCACCTAAATTACAATTTCAAAAATTGTCACAGAGTATAGCCTATAAATATGGTGATCAAAATCACCGCTTCAAGGGTCGGGCTGCAATTAAACTAATTTTTTTGCTGGGCTTCGTTGACTTCATCAATCAGACGCAAATAACTGTCGAGCCGGCGCGTTAAAATCTCACCTGCTGCTGCTGCCTGACGCAAGGCACATTGCTTTTCGTGCTTATGGGTACAGTTACGGAATTGACAGTGACCGAGCAGATTTTCAATTTCCGGAAAACCCTGCTGGATTTTTTCAGTCGTCAAATGCCACAGGCCAAATTCGCGGATGCCCGGTGAGTCAATGAGCGCCGAACCTTCACCAAACGGAATTAAGCGGGTGGAGGTGGTGGTATGCTGACCCAGGGCCGAGTTTTCTGAAATGATATTGGTTTTCTGCGCCGCTTCCGGCACGATGGCATTAATCAGGGTACTTTTACCCACGCCAGACTGACCGACAAAGGCCACAGTTTCATTTTTTAAACGGTTGGACAGTTCAGTCAGATCTGCATCAGACTGGGTCTGCATCACTTCATAACCCAAATCACGGTATTCTTGCAGTAAATCCAGAATCGGATCATTTTCGGTAAGTAGGTCGGATTTGTTCAGGATCAGCAGCGCCGGAATATTGGCATCGGCACAGGCCACCAGATAGCGGTCAATCAGACCCGGTGCCGGTTCTGGCAGCGGTGCAAACACAATCACAATCAATGAGATATTGGCGGCTACCGGTTTGACTTTGTGGTAACGGTCCGGGCGCGTGAGCAAAGACTGACGCGGATGAATCGCGCTAATAATGCCCAGACCGGTATTTGGATCGGCCTGCCATTTGACCCGGTCACCGGTAACCAGTAATTCCAGGTTGGTACGGGTATGACAGCGCCAGATGCTGCCCAGTTCAATCGGTTTCCAGAACGGTTCAGGTTCACCTTCGGCCACCACGGGTTTTTCAGGATGCTGCTCCGGCACGGAGAGGGCTTGTACTTCCAGCTGGCGTCCATAATGCTGCACCACCAGACCTTCCAGATCATTGGAGCTGTCTATATCTTCCTGCCGGGTTTGCTGCTGTTTCTGAATGCGGCGTTGTTGCTGTTCAGTCAGGCGACGCTTACGAATTAAAGCCATTCATATCCTAAAAAAACCATGAAATCTGGAGTGCAAAAATAGCATGAAGCACGGGCAGAATGACACCCAAGAACACAGAAATTTGCTACTATAGCCGTTTTTAAGACGAATAAGATTGCACATTTATGAGCAGCACGCCTGATACCCGCTTAATTTGGATTGACCTGGAAATGACAGGTTTAGATACCGATAATGATCAGATTATTGAAATTGCCACCATTGTGACAGACGATCATTTAAATATTCTGGCGGAAGGTCCGGTACTGGCCGTGCATCAATCAGATCGTATTTTAAATGCCATGGATGAATGGAACACGCGTCAGCATGGTCAGTCGGGGCTAATTGAGCGTGTACGTCGCAGTAAACTGAGCGCGCAGGATGCCGAGCAGCAAACCTTGGAATTCCTGAAAAAATGGGTCAATCCAAAAACCTCGCCGATGTGCGGTAACTCGATCTGTCAGGACCGTCGCTTTTTACACCGGTTAATGCCGGAGCTGGAGCAGTTCTTCCATTACCGTAATCTGGATGTATCTTCTGTTAAAGAACTGGCCAAACGCTGGCGTCCGGAAATTATGAGCGGCTTAAAGAAAAATGCCTCTCACCTAGCCATGGATGACATCCGTGACTCGATTGCCGAGCTGAAATACTATCGTGAATATTTCTTTATTATGAATAAATAAGTATCTGTTCATCATCCATCTATTTGCACTGTGGGGACGAGCGTATCCACAGCGCTTAAGAAGAGGCTTTGGGCCTCTTTTTTTATCTCTATCGTTTTTCATTTGCTGTTATTCGGATGTGATCCAGAGATATTACCCGTTATAAAGATGTAATCTTTTTGGTGATTATTTAGACAGGATGCAGCTGCGCGCTTATGATAGGAGCAATGTGTATTTCAAAACCCATTTGCCGCAATGATCGGAGTACCTTAAATCATGCAAAGTAATAACCCGATCCTGACACGCGTTGAGATGTCGAGTGATTATGCCCGGCCGATGAGCGTGCAGGGAGCAATCCAAAAATCTGTCCTGCTGACTTTAATTGCCGCCGTGGTGGGCATCGGCCTGTTTTTCTACAGTTTCCTGACTGCCAATCTTTCTATTGCCTATGCCGGCGCAATTGTCGGTGCCATTGGCGGACTGATTCTGGCTTTGGTGGCCACCTTTAAGCCGAATACAGCGCGCACGCTGGCTATTCCCTATGCACTGTTTGAAGGGGCCTTTCTGGGCGGGATTTCAGTGATCTTCCAGTTGCAGTTTCCGGGTGTGCCATTACAGGCCTTGCTGGCTACTTTTGTGACCACACTAGTGATGTTTGTGCTGTATCGCACGCGCGTGATTCGCGCCACTGAAAAATTTAAGGCGGTGGTGATGTCGGCCTCAATTGCGATTGCGATGGTGTTTGTGGTGCAAATCTTTCTGAGTCTGGCTTTGGGGTCGAGTATTCCTTATCTGTTTGAAAGCAACTGGCTTGGAATTGGCTTTGCAGCATTTGTGGCCGTGATTGCCTCTTTAAACTTGATTCTAGACTTTGACCTGATTGAAACCGGTGCAGCACAAGGTGCACCGAAAAGCATGGAATGGCTGAGCGCCATTGCCTTATTGGCCACCTTGGTCTGGATGTATTATTCCTTCCTGCGTTTGCTGGGCTTATTGCAAAGCAATGATTAACTTCCCGGCATTTATCGACATTAAAATCGCGCAACCTTTGCGCGATTTTTACTTTCTTCGGAGGAATTGAAAAAAAGGCGCATTATGCAATTTCCGAATTGGCTCAGAATTGGCATGATACTGCAAAATCAATATGAGTGAGATTCACATGGCACAAGGACTATTAGCGGGTAAACGCTTTTTAATCGCGGGTATTGCGAGTAAATTATCCATTGCATTTGGTGTTGCTCAGGCTTTACATCGTGAAGGTGCAGAGCTGGCTTTTACCTATCCGAATGAAAAATTGAAAAAACGTGTGGATGAATTTGCAGAACAGTTTGGTTCTAAAATTGTTCTTCCTTGTGATGTTGCGGTAGATGCTGAAATTGAACAGGTCTTTGTCGATCTTGCTCAACATTGGGATGGTCTGGATGGCGTGGTGCATTCAATTGGTTTCGCACCAGCCCATACCTTAGATGGTGACTTTACTGATGTGACCGACCGTGAAGGTTTTAAAATTGCGCATGACATCAGCGCCTACAGCTTTGTTGCGATGGCGCGTGCCGCAAAACCATTATTACAGGCGCGTCAAGGCTGTTTATTAACCCTAACTTATCAGGGTTCTGAGCGTGTAATGCCAAACTACAACGTGATGGGCATGGCCAAAGCTTCGCTTGAAGCAGGGGTGCGTTATTTAGCCTCTAGCTTGGGTGCTGAAGGCATTCGTGTTAATGCCATTTCTGCCGGTCCAATCCGTACATTGGCTGCATCAGGAATTAAATCATTCCGTAAGATGTTGGATGCCAATGAAAAAATTGCCCCATTAAAACGTAATGTCACCATTGAAGAAGTGGGCAATGCCGCTTTATTCCTGTGCTCACCGTGGGCCAACGGGATTACCGGTGAAATTCTGTATGTAGATGCTGGCTTTAATACCGTGGGTATGAGCGCCGCCATGATGGACGCAGAATAAGTCGGAACGTTTTAACCTGCGCCGGTTTTTTATCGGATAGTTACATATTGATAAACAAGCGGCCGGGTTGAAGCGATGTTTTATGTGGTTATTTTGTATAAAATAGCCACACTTTTTTTTAGCTATTTATTACAGAACAATGATGCCAAGCAATATATTTGCAGCACTAGAAAAATTAGGCCTCAGCCCACAAAAACGTGCCCTCCATATTCAATTTTCTCAGCCTGCCTTAAATACCGATGTTTTTTTACAGCGCATCGACGGTGAACACCAGCTCAATGACGGTTTACATGCCGAACTGATCTGTCTTTCGACCAATGCCCAGATTCCGTTAAAACAGTTTATCGGCGCGCAGGTTGCCGTCGATCAGGTCACTGACCAGGGCCAGCTATTTCGCAGCAGCGGTATTATCACCGCAGCCGCGCAAGGCCAGAGTGATGGCTCTCTCACCCTCTATAAACTCACGCTAGAAGATCCCACAGCACTCTGGCATAAACGCCGTAACAGCCGTGTGTTTATGAATAAAAGCGTGCGTGAGGTCAGTGAGATCTTATTTAAAGAATGGCAAAACAAAAGCCCGCTCTTTGCCGCCAGCCTGACCCTGGACTTAACCGGACTGACCCAGGAACTGGATGTGCGTCCCTTTATCATGCAGTCCAATGAAACCGACTATGACTTTTTGACCCGGCTCTGGCGCAGTGAAGGGATTAACTGGCTGATTGATGAAGCCCAGTTACAGGTCGTACATTCCAGCAGCCCGCTTCAGGCCCAGAAATTACGCCTGATTGATGATAACAACCAGTACAGCGCCTTAAATCGTCGCAGTATCCGCTTTCATCGCTCCAGTGCCACCGAACAATTAGACAGCATCACCCAGTTGATTGCCCAGCGCAGCCTGCAACCGACCGCCGTACATCTGCAACGCTGGCAGTCAGACAGTCTCAGCCAGGAAGAAGGCGCTGGTTCTGTACAAAGCAAACACCAGCACAGCCACAATCAGGACAATGCCAGCTTAAGCCTGGAACAAGCCTGGCAGATCAGCCCGGCCTGGATGCAGGATTTAAATGGTGAAGACCAGGCCACCGCATCCTCTAATAACCAGCTGGACAAACTGAACCAGAACCTCAGTCACTACCACGACCTGCAATCCAAATACTTCAGCGCCCATTCCACCGTCCGTGATGCCCAGGTCGGCTACTGGTTTGAACTGAATGAACACCCGGAAATTGATCAGCACAGCGCAGCAGACAAAGAATTTCTAATTACCGGCAAACAGTTCTATAACCAGAACAACTTACCTAAAGACCTCAATCAGCAGATTAACCAGTTACTCAGTCAAAGCCACTGGCATAGCCATTTTAGTTTTCAACAAAAACAACACCCGGATGAACGTCAAGGCAATACCTTAACCTTACAACGTCGCAACATCCATACGGTACCGGAATACCATCCACTACAGCACCGACCGGCGGCTCATCCACAGCGCGCCCGGGTAGTCGGTCCTGCTGGCGAAAGCATCCATGTCGATGAATGGGGACGGATTAAAGTCCGTTTCCTGTTTACCCGCAGTGATGACCATCAGCATGATGGCGGGGCCGGCAGTAATGACAATGACACCGATTCCGCCTGGGTCGATGTACTGACCCCCTGGGCCGGAGAAGGCTACGGGGCACGTTTCCTGCCACGGATTAATGAAATTGTGGTGATCGACTTCTTTGACGGTAACATCGACCGGCCTTTCGTGGTTGGTCGTTTACATGAAGCAGAACGCTCGCCAACCCAATTCGACCAACAAGGCCAACTACCCGACACCAAAAAACTCAGCGGCATCCGCTCGCAGGAAATCGAAGGCAGTGGTTTTAACCAGCTGCGTTTTGATGATACTCCGAAGCAGATCTCTGCCCAGCTGCAAAGCAGCCATGGTGCGACCCAACTGAACCTGGGGAACTTGAGCCATCCCAAAGCCAGCGCTGAAAGTGATGGCCGTGGTGAAGGTTTTGAACTGAGAACCGATCAGTGGGGTGCAGTTCGTGCTGGAGAAGGCTTACTGATTTCGACCCATCCACAGGCACAAGCCGAAGGCAACCATCTCGATGCCAGTGAAGCCAAGAGCCAGCTAGAAAACAGCCTGAACAATGCCCAAGCCTTGAGTGAAGTGGCCAAAAACCAGCAGACCGATCCTTTAGAGGTTTTAGAAAATCTCCAGTCTTTTATTGAAACACTAGCCAATGACGACCCTGCCAAAGCAGATGCCTTTAAGTCTGCGATCATGGTATTGGCTGCACCAAACTCTATTGCCTTAAGTAGTCAGCAAGATGTGCATCTCTCTGCCGATGGTCAGATTAGCCACAGTGCCGGAGAGAGTATTAACCTCAGTACGCAGCAGTCTTTGATTGCCCATGCCAGCCAGAAACTAAGCCTGTTTGCAGCACAAGACGGTGCACGTTTATATGCGGGTAAAGGCAAAGTCGAGATTCAGGCACAGGGTGATGGTGCAGATCTTATTGCCAGAAAGGGGGTGCAAATTATTTCGACGGAAGATGCGGTTTATATTACCAGTCCAACCGAAATTAATCTGACCGCCGGTGGTTCACAAATCAAGATTAATGGCTCTGGGATTTTTCCGACCACAGGCGGAAAATTCGAGGTAAAGGCGGGGCAGCATTTGTTTAAGAGTGGTGAAAATGTTCATGCAACCATTCCTTTAATGCCTAAATTGGGATTACACAAAATACAATTTGAATTGCGAGATACTGAAACACAAGCGTTGTTGCCTTTCACTTCTTACATGTTAATGAATGATCAAGGGCATGTAAGCTATGGAAAAACAGATGCGAATAGTTTAACTCAGGCATTTGTCACTGATAAGCAAGAGAATTACTATCTACATGCAATCAATGACAAAATAAAGAAATTGGATAACTAAGATGGCAAAGTATCCTCAACCTAAGCTTGCACAAGCTGTATTAAAGAATGTGCCAAAACATATTGCTTTGCCACGTTTGAAATATGTGATTACAGCAAAAACATCTGAAGCTAAATCTACCTATGTATCTAAACTGACACCTTTTAATAAGTTTATGAAAACCCATAAAATTGAGGTGAATTATGATACTGCAGTAGTTCAAGTTGATATTTTCTTAGACGATAAATGGTATCAAGGCGCAATCCTTCCACATTTAGCACAATCTGAAAGCGGAAAGTTTACAGAGATCAAGTTTAAATACCATCAAGCGCAAAGTTCCCCGATAGAAGAAAATAAAATCCAAAAAGTTTATATAAAAGAAGGTATGGAAGTTGGTTGGTTGTTGATTCGAGAAGATGAGACTGTCGATGCATTGTTAAAACGTATCTATGCATACCCTCCTACGGCAAAAGAATTTTCTATTTTTAAAAATAATAATGCCCATTTGCCAGGGTTATCAACCAATGGACCAATGACTGTGCTTAAGCCGTGTCAGGTGGTCATTTTATCAAATAAATATGGTAATGATCTTAAGCTGAGTGAATATAAGCGGTTAGCGAGCAGCGTCGAAGAAAAATTGAAGCTATTGAGCAAGTCCTCAAATTTTGATGCAGCATTTTTTGCTGCAAATTATGAACTTTTGTACGATTATTGGTCACATGCTACTGAAATGGCATTAGCCAATGTAAGTGACCAAAAGAAAGTCGTTACAGTTGATGAGTTTAGGAAGGAATACTGTCAAGGTGATGATGATCTATTAGATCAAGTTGAAGAAAGAACGGGGCAAATTGTAGATAGCGCTGAACAAAAAAGCGAGCGAGATAGGAAGCTTAAAAAGAATGAGCTTCTAGTCATGAAAGAAACATCACTAGAAAAAGTGATAAAAAGCAATGATGCGATTATGGCTGTTTATCAAAGTGAACAGCTAATGAAATCTAAATATGCGAACCCAAAGCATTTTTCAGATTTTAAGAAAAAATATGCCTCACTTTATAGCCAGTTGGGTACAGCACTCAAAGATATGCATATTGTAGAGCCTCAGACTCAAATCCCTTTAATGAGAAAGTATATGAAAACGGACTCTCTTATACGCTCAGATGCTGTAAGAGGTGGTTTGAAGCATTACGATAAAATGATCGTAGATTTAGGGAAAATCAGTATCGGTTTAAGAATGGGTAAGCAATTGGTTGTCGGTTTAGGTGCTGCGATTTTCTTTAAAAATACAATGGATGCCTATAACACGGGTGATATGGAGCTTACAAAGAAAGTGGCTATGATTGAAGGCAGTAAGATTGCTGGAGGGGCAGCTGGTGGTTGGATTGGGAAAGTTGTTGGCGGTGGTGTGGTTTATGTTATAGGAATGGCAGCTGGTGCAGTAGGCTACACTATAACAGCACCTGTTTCCTTGACAATTACTGCCGTTGTAGTGGGGACAGGTATTATTGTTGGTGGTAAATATGGTGGTGAACTTGCTGAAGAAAAGATCAAAAAAATTACAGGAATATGTGAATGAATGATCAAACATTAATTTATGATTTTTGGATATTCTTTGGCTCAATGATTTTGGTTCTTTCTTTGGTCTTAATTATATATATATATAACTATTTATTTATAAAGAAAAATAGTAAAGAGCTTTCTGAAAGAATCTATGGTATCGAAGAATACTTAGATGAGGTGGGAGTTTCTTTTGAAAAGGTAATGCAACTAAATTTTATATTTTCCTTGATGTGGTTCTCATATTTTGTACAGCATAGATATTTTAAAAAGAAGATGTCATATTTCGCCAAACGTGGAGAAAAGAGTCCAAGCTTGTATCCAAACCTTTATCAGGATAATGTCATTTATTTATGTGAAAAGTTTGGAAAACAGATAATCACAAATGAGGTCTTAGCTTTTGTCTCTCTATTTTTTGGGATTTCAATGTTTACGTCGAAATATATAGCAAAATTTATTGTCTATTTAGGTTTTTAATATATTTTAAATTAAGCTGGCTATACATATCTTTACCTGTTTCCTTGACTATTACAGCTGTTGTTATTGGTGCAGGTGTGATTGGTGGTGGTAAATATGGTGCAGATTTTGCTGAGGATGAACTCAAAAAAAGGACAGGGGTATGTTAATGGAAGGTCAATTAGTTGATTTTTATGGTAGCGTTTTAATTAGCTTACTTGTTATTGGCTTAATGCTACTTTTATATACATATATATATAACCTGTTATTTATAAAAAAAATAGTAAAGAACTTTCTGAAAAAATATATGGCATTGAAGAGTATTTAGATGAGGTGGGAATCTCTTTTGAAAAGGTACTACAACTTAATTTTATATTCTCTATGATGTGGTTTTCATATTTTATAACATACAGACGTTATGAAAATATGCCGTATTTTGCAAAACGTGGAGAAAAGAGTCCTAGCTTGTATCCAAATCTGTATCAGGATAATGTTATTTATTTATGTGAAAAATTTAAAAAACAAATTATTATAATTGAGATATTATCTTTGTTTGTTTTTATTTTTGGAATCGCATTTTTTTTCTATGAGTCTATTGCTGATTTTCTAATATATTTAGGTTTTTAATATATTTTAAATTAAGCTGGCTATACATATCTTTACCTGTTTCCTTGACTATTACAGCTGTTGTTGTGGGAGCAGGAACGATTGGTGATGGAATGCTTATTGAAGATGTAGGTTTTGTTGCACAAAGATTTGAAATGCAAAGCGCCCCTAATTGAGCCAAATTTAAGGCGTAACTTGGGTAAGTGGTCGACCTAATTCCGTAAATCTGTTGAGGACTGCTACACGTGCATGAATCTCATTCACCTGACTAGGAAAGCTTCTTGCCATTAATTTATCGCCTAATAATTTGATGCAATGCATCTTGGTTTCTACCAAACTGCGGCGATGATAGCCTGACCATTTTTTCCATAGTGTCCTGCCTAAACGTTTAACTGTTCGAAGTAATTCATTAGCGACTCAATTGCTATATCAAAAGAAAAAAATGGTTACTTATAAGCAATTCTAGTTGTAAAACTTATCAATTCATTAGCTTTGATAGCAATAGGTTTCGGGGGGCTAGCACAAATTTCAGTTGTGGAATCATATATTTTAAAAAATGTTGAAAAAAATATTATTGCGCATGCTGCTAGTAAGTTTTTATTAATTAGTGTTGTAAAATGGGCAGCTAGGTTAACTTGGGTTGGACTAGGATTAACCTTTTTGTACGAGCTAGCTAAAAACTACTATTTTGATAGCAAACTTGAAAGTTGGTGTAGTAAATCAGCTTTTGGTCTAAATAAAAGTAAATTTAAGAATATATTGGAGGAGGATAAGGCATTTAGTGAGGCCTTACAGAGTATATAAATGATTAATGCAAAAAAAATTGTGGGTAGAATAGAAGGTCTTAAATGTGAAGAATCTATTATACAGCCTTTTAAAAATATTGGTAAGCAAGTCGCAACTACAGCTTTGCTAGGAGTGTTGACAGAAAGTACTTCACTTTTAAGTGCGGCCCCAATATTAATTCTTGCTTCAAAAGGTAGGAGAGCAAAAACCTTTACTTGTAAAATAGACGGGATTGATGTCATTGGGCAATATACTACAGTAAAATTTAATGAAGGGGACCAAGTTGTTACCATCCTAAGTGAAGAGCAAGATAAAGGCTTTCATTTAGCTTATGCAGTATTAATACCAAATAAGGGAATACTTCATATGTTGTATGATTCTGGGCGTTCATTTAAAAAGCATTGTTTACATTTACTTAAATGGGCAATAATACTAAGTATATTTTCATGTATTTTTTTAACTATTATTGCTCTGGTAGGGTATTTAAATCCTGATAATGGTAAAGATATTATTGACTTTAAAAATCAATTAATAATCTCTTATTTAGTGTCATTTATATTTTCCTTTGGTCTACCATTTAGCTTTTTATTTGGTAAGGATAATGTACGTTTTCTAGGGCGTTACAGCGAGAAAATTTTTGAAATATTAGGGTTTGAACAACCCAAAAATCAAAATCTTTTTAATTCATATCTGATCGATGAAAATGGTTTGCATGTGAGTGTTTTGGATTATAGAAAAAGTTTGATTGGAAAAGATCCCTATCCAGCGGATTATTTTGAGAAGAAAAATGATAAAAATTGAAGGCAAGATTCAAAATCTTAAAGTAGAAGATTCTAAAATTTTGTCTATTGGTAATTTAAATCAACAAGCAGCTAATACTGCGTTAATTGGTACATTATTCGGAAGTACTTCCTTAATGAGTAACGTGCCCATTATGGCATTAGCTGCAAAAGGTAGAGATGGAAAGACTTTTAGAGGTGAGATTAACGGAATTCGCGTTGTTGGTCAGTTCACTGGTGTAAAGTTTAAAAATAATACACCTTTAATTATGGTCATAAGTGAAGAGCAAGAGGAAGGATACCATTTTGTATATGCAGCTTTAGATCCTAAAAAGGGGCTTTTACACATGCCATATGAAATGGGGCGCTCTAAAAAGAAAACTTATTTAACATCAATAAAATATGCAATTATTTTCTCATTAGTAATGATTATTCTTGCTAGTGCAATAGCTGTTATGCAATATTTTAGCGGAGATTTTACAATAGATGAAATTAAGTTGAATCTAATGATTTTTTATCCTGTTGGTATTCTATTTTCATTTTTCCTAATGTTTTGCTTTTTATTGGGTAAAAATAACTTGAGAGAATTAGCACAAGTTTCAGAAAATGTATTTGAAATGCTCAATTTTTCAGATGTAAAAGAACAAGACTTATATAAATCTAGGCTTATAGATAGTGAAGGCTTTTACCCGAGTGTGATGAAATATAGAGATGTTTTGATAGGAAAAGACCCTTTTCCTGAAGACTATTTTGACAAGAAAAATGAAAAAAATTGAAGGCAAGTTGCAAAATATTGAAATCGTACACTCTAAAATTTTTACATCGTGAATTTAAAAAAGCCCCTTAGGGCTTTTTAATTTTTAATCAAATTTAAGGCAACTGCTGAATCGGACTCCCACCCAACGCCTGCAATAAAGTTACATAAGCATTATATTGGCTTTGACGGGTTTGCACCAAAGACAAACGGGCATTACGCGTGGTTTCCTGTGCATCTAACAGATTTTTTAACGCCACTGCGCCGTTAAGATAACGGACTTCAGTCAACCGTTCAGACTTTTCCGCCAGTTCAACATTACGTGCCTGCAAGGCAAGCTGTTTATCCAGCTCATTACGTGCCGATAATGCATTTTCCACATCTGCAAAGGCGGCATATAGAGTCTGGCGATACTGCAAAATCGCTTTTTCATATTCCAGTTCGTTGACCTGTAAATCACGTTTCATGTCATTCCATTGTAAAAATGGCAGACTTAATCCAGCACCCAAGGTCAAGGCCGGATTTTGCAATGCACTGCTTAGTGAGGTAGAGGCACCCACACCTGTTGATAGTGCGCCAGTCAAGCTGATCGATGGATAATAGCTGGCCCGATTGGCATCTTTATTGGCCAGGGCTTTACGCAGGCGTAACTCGGCAGCCTGTAAGTCCGGACGACGCGCCAATAATTCTGCCGGCAAACCGGCACTAATCTCCGGCAGCGCCGTGCGTGGTAAACGCGGCGGTTCCTGAACATTCAGTTGCTGCACCGGCATGTTTAATAAAACTGCCAAGGCCGTCCGGGTTTCTACACGCTGCTGCTCAATCTGGCTTAAGGTCGATTTCTGGTTTTGTACCGACTGTTCTGTCTGGGTTACATCCAGACCCGATACCGCGCCAGCCCGATACTGTACTTGTACCAGTTCATAGGTTTTTTGTGCGGTCGCCAGGTTTTGCTGCACCACCTGATAACGTTCATTTAAATAGCCCAGCTGCCAATACAGCTCTGCTGCTGTACCAATCAAACTCTGTGCTGTGGCCTGTAAATCCTGCTCGGTGGCTAAGGCTTCCCAACGCGCAGCTTCGGTCTGGTTGGCCAGTTTGCCAAATAAATCCAGTTCATAACTCAAGCGTGGATAGCCCAGAGAAATTCCGGTCGAGGCATTACCATCGCCATCCAGACTAAAACGGTGCCCGGTTGAAATGCTGGCATCTCCAATCCGGATCCCTTGCTGGCTTTGAGACTGTCCCGCCTGTAGACGAGCCTGTTGCAGATTAATCCCGGCAACTGCCAGATCGCTATTGCGCGTCAAGGTTTGTTCAACCAGGGCATTCAGCTGGGCATCCTTAAACAGCGTCCACCACTGATCGGCCTGAACCTGAGCATGCACCTGCTGGCTAACCGCTTTACTGTTCTGGAAACTGCCTGGAATAGTCACAGCGGGTGCCTGATATGGGGTTTTCACTACCGCCGCACAGCCGACCAGGCTGCTACTCAATAGCAAGGCGGTTGCAAGTTTACTGAAATTCAATTGCATGAAAGTATCCTTATTCTCGAGACAGGGCATCGACGGGGTTTAAACGGGCAGCGTTACGGGCAGGAATAAAGCCAAACACAATCCCGATCAGGCTGGAACAGATAAAGGCTGCCACAATGGAGGTGGTCGAGTAAGCCATTTGGAAAGTCCCGCCGGCGAACTGGGTAATCAGTTGTCCAATCCCTAAAGATAAGAGCACCCCGAGAATACCACCTAAAATACAGACCAGTACGGCTTCAATCAGGAACTGCTGCAAGATGTCACTTTGTCGGGCACCCACCGCCATACGAACGCCGATTTCCTGCGTCCGCTCTGTAACCGATACCAGCATGATGTTCATCACCCCGATACCACCCACCACCAGAGAAATCACGGCAATGGCTGAAATCAGCAGGGTCATCGTCGCAGTGGTCTGCTGGATGGTTTCCCGAATACTGTCGGCATTCTGGGTAAAGACATCCTGCGCACCGTGGCGTTGGACCAGCAGGCTTAAAATTGCATTTTCTGCGGTGGCACTTGGATATTCATCTTTAATCCGGACAATGATGCTGCGCACATGCGATTGCCCCAGCATCCGGCTTAAAACGGTGGAGTAGGGCAGATAGACATTCAGGCTATCCGCATTACCGCCCATGCCTTGCTGGGCATCGACCACCCCAATGATCCGACTGGGTACGCTCCCCAGTAAAATCACCTGACCTACCGGGTTAGAGCCGTCACTAAAGAAAGTCTTTTGGGTGTTGGTATCAATCACCACGTCTTGGGCTTGAGTGCGGACACTGCTCCGGTCAAAAGGTTGACCGCTGTTAAAATCCAGACCGCGTACATAGAAGAAGTCTTCACTCACACCATTCACGGTGGTCGAGGCTTCAATTTCCTTAAAGCGTCCGGTCACGCTGGTATTCACCGACGGGCTGACCCCATCGACATAGGGCTGTTCCGCCAGCGCATCGGCATCTGCGGGAATCAGGGTTCTGACCTGAGAGGAACGTGAATTGTCCCCGAAGCCCCGGCCCTGATACACGGTGATGGTATTGGTACCCAGACTGCTGATGTTTTCCAGAATCTGTTTTTGTGAACCATTGCCGAGTGCCACCACTGAAACCACCGAGGCAATCCCGATAATAATCCCGAGCATGGTCAGAAAGGTTCGCATCCGGTGTGCATTCATGGCCAGTAAGGCCATACGGAAGGCTTCTCCCAGACGGTCCACCGCGGAGCGCCAGGACGAAATTTTCTTTTGCGTATTGCGCTGCAGTTGCTGTTTTTCTAGGGGGGCATCGTCAGTTTCTGGCGTATTCGGCTGATCGGAAATAATATTCCCGTCACTGATTTCAATAATCCGGCTGGCACTTTTGGCGACATTGTGGTCATGGGTGACCAGAATAATAGTATGACCCTGGGCATTCAGCTCGCGCAGAATCCGCATCACCTCAATGCCGCTGTTTTTGTCCAGTGCACCGGTTGGTTCATCGGCCAGAATCACATCGCCGCCATTCATTAGTGCACGGGCAATCGAAACACGCTGTTGCTGACCACCAGAAAGCTGGCTTGGACGGTTCTGGGTTTTCTCGCCCAGACCCAAATCGGTCAGCAGTTTTTCTGCACGCTGATGACGTTCATCGGCATCGGCACCGGCATAAATCGCCGGGACTTCAACGTTTCCCGCTGCGGTTAAATCACCCAGCAGATGGTAGCGCTGGAAAATAAAACCAAAATATTCACGGCGTAACTGCGCCAGTTCATCGGGTTCCAGTTCACGGGTTTCACGGCCATTGACGCGGTAGCTGCCCGAGGTCGGTTTATCCAGACAGCCTAAAATATTCATCAGGGTCGATTTACCCGAACCGGACTGACCGACAATTGCGACCAGTTCACCGGGGTAAATTGCCAGATCGACACCCTTGAGAATCTGCACCGTTGATTCACCTGCCGGGAATTCACGAGTCAGATTCTTGACCTCGAGTAGAGGTTGCTGTTGTTGACTCATGCTTACATTCTCATTGGGCCGGAAGGACCACCACGGTTGCTACGTTTGGCGCCATCGTTTGAAGTATCTGAACCATCGGCAATAATGACCTGATCACCCTCTTTCAAACCTTTGATGATTTCAACGCTAACCCGGTTATTTAAGCCGGTCAGGACCTGTTGCGGTTTGGCGCTGCCATCGGCCTGTAAGACACGTACCATTGCCAGTGCAGCTTTGCCTTGATTAATCAGGGCACGTTCCTGTTCGGTCAGGGTTAAGCGCGCAGGACGGTCACCGGCCGGGCGTTGACCACGAGCTTCAGATGCACCGCGTTCAGCCGGCGCCTGATCTGCACCCGGGGCACGGCTACGCTGTGGACGGTTAGAGGCCTGAATGGCTGCCGCTGGAATCATCAGGACATTTTTCGCTTCATCCAGCACAATTGACACCTGTGCGGTCATGTCAATACGCAATTTGCCATCTTCATTCGGAACATCAAACAGGGCGTTGTAATACACCGCAGAGCTTGAAGTGGATGAACTGTTATTGGTCTCGGTATTGATTGAATTTGGTGCCGGTTCAACCTGACGTAAAGTGGCGTAGTGTTTTTTCTCACTGTTGCCCAAGGTAGTGAAGTACACACGCTGACCTTCTTCCACTTTCATAACGTCGGCTTCAGAAATCTCCGATTTCACCGTCATGGTGTCGAGCTTGGCCAGTTTGACAATGGTCGGTGCACTCTGGTTGGCGTTTACAGTCTGGCCTTCTTCCGTAACAATCGCCACGACCGTACCATCCATGGGTGCAACAATACGGGTATAGCCTAAATCTTCACGTGTGGTGGCTAAGGTTAAGCGGGACTGTTCAATCTGGGCATTAATGGCAGCAATATCGGCCTGTGCGGTTTTGTAGCTGGCCAGTGCGGCTTCCAGTTCTGCACGTGAGGTCGCATCCTGGTCATACATGGCCTGTTGTCGGCGATATTCGGCTTCGACTTTGGCAAGATTGGCCTGACGCACCGCCAGTTGGGCCTGCTGGTTTTTAATGCTGGCTTCTGCGGTTTTTAATTCGTTTTCCTGACGTACCGAATCAATCTGGGCAATCAGCTGGCCCTGTTTGACCTGATCGCCGAGTTCAACATACATTTTTCTGACCTGTCCCGACACCTGGGCGCCGACACTGACCATTTTGGTGGCTTCAAGGACACCGGTGGCCAGTACTGAATTTTCAATATCGCCACGGCTGACGGCAGCGGTAATGTACTGTGGCTGTTCCTGTTTAGGTTTTAAAAAGAACCAGGCTGCAGCAATAAGTGCCACAATGGCCAGCGCAGCAAGCGCGAGTTTGGTTGGTTTTATTTTAGGCATGATCATCGAAACAGGTAAAAAGAATTAAACGGAATTATAAAAGCGAATTAAGGATAAATCGTGAATATTTTGAAGACATTGCAAATGATAATTATTCTATGCAGGTCTGAATATCCGGTTAAACAGCAAATAAAGGCCGACCACAGAGACTGGCAATGGCTTGCTGCACCAGCTGTTCCGGGTTGTCCTGACTGACGCCTTTAATAGCCGCATCAATATTTAATAACAGCGCTGGCCAGCTTAAAAACGTCTGTGGCGATAAACGGCGTACTGCCTGCTGGTAAGTGCTGACCTTGTTTTTCCAGATCCCCAGTTGCAAGGCATTCTGTGGTTGCTCGAACAGTTGCATCAGAAGTCGCATTTCCTTGCTGATACTCCATAAGATCAGGCTCATCGGCTCGCCAGAGGCGGTCAGATACTGAAAAATCTTGATAGATTGAGCCAGATTTCCGGCTAAAAGGGCATCGCTTAAATCATAAGTGGTATAGCGTGACTGGTCTTGCAGGCAGGCATATAAATGCTCAATCTGAATCTGTTCAAGGTCCGGAAACGTATCGCGCACCCGCATCAGGCTGTTTTTGGCCGCCAGCAAGTTGTGTTCATGATGCTGTTCCAGCCATTGCCAGGCATCATTGGCCAGTTGAATCCCCAGTTTTTGTGCTTCAACTGCTAAAATCTGCTGTCGGTCACGTGGGTAATTTGCCGTTAAGGCGACGCAAACGCCATTGGCCTCCACCGTCTGGAAAAAGCTTGACTTGAGGCTGCTGGCATCCTGCTTGGGCATGACCACCAGCAGCAGGTTATTGCTGTCTTGTTGTAAATAGCTTTTCAGCAGTTTTAAGCTGCTGGCATCGGGCTTGATGTTGCCATGCACTTCAACTGCCAGTTGGGTGGAAAATAAAGACAGGCTGTTTAAGGCATTAAAGACATTTTTCCAGTCACTGACGCTGCTAATGTCATAGCGCTGACGTTCAATGTCCTGCTTCTGCCAGCTTTGGCGAAAAGCATCGATCAGGTTTTGTTCTAGTAGTGGTTCCTGACCATGCAGCACCCAGGCTCCCCGGGCATCATCAATCCGTTTCAGGGCCTGTAAGTAATCCAGTTTCATGGTGCAGCAGTTTGGCTGGTCGATGCGGCAGGTAAGCGGTTTGATGAAATCTGACGTACGATTTGCTGAGCCACGTCATCAATGATCACATCACGCAGGAATTTCTGTTCCTGATCATCGGTGTTCACTGTTGCGACATCATATTGATAGCTTCGGGTGGCGACTACGGTACGCGGTTCAGTCACCGGATTGCCTTGCGCATCTTCAATACGGAAAGTCACATTTAAACGCAGCATGGTTTCGACCAGCTTGCCATTCAGTTCCAGACGGCGCGGGCTATAGTCGAGTACCCGCAGCAGATAGGCATCATTACTATTGCTGAGCTGGACACCGGCGGCACCCAAATAAATCGACAGTTTTTCCTGTAATTCTTCCGCTTGGGCAGGCAGCGCCAGACGCATTTTCGAATAGGCCACCGGGGCGACGGTTGGGTTGGTGCCTTTCAGATGAAAACCACAACCGACCAGGCTAGTAGCTAAACCGCATGTAAGTACAATAGCTGCGACACGTTTGCCCAAATGCATGTGTTGTCCTCTGTGTTGGCCTGAATCAAGCGAAAAATAAAATGAGGTTTTGATTGTATGTGCAAAGCCCGTTGACTGGCAACGGGCTTTGTGTTTTTTAAGCCTCCCTTTGGTAAAGGGAGGTTTGGAGGGATTCGTCCTTAAAGGTCCCCCCTCTTGCGCCATATATGGCTCACCTTTTACAAAGGGGGACTTCCACAGTCCATATTATAAAAAATGGGTTCTCCTCCCTTTTTTAAAGGGTGAGAAGCATTGCTTCGCAAGGGAGGGATTGTTCCTTTATATTCCCTTCTCCCTTTGGGAGAAGGTTAGGATGAGGGTGCTTTTAATATTTCACCTCTCCCTAACCCTCTCCTGAGAGGAGAGGGAACCTAAGGAATTAAACCACCAAATTCACTAACTTATTCGGCACCACAATTTCTTTCTTGGTTGGGCCAGTCAAGAATTGTTGCACTTCAGGCAATGCTTTCGCTTGTGCCAAAATGTCATCTTTCGATGCATCCACAGACACTTCTAATTTGCCGCGAAGTTTACCGTTCACCTGAACCACGATGGTTTGGGTATTACGGGTTAACGCAGATTCATCCACAGTCGGGAATTGAGCAGAGGTTAACTCAATGCCAAACTGCGCCAATAAAGTCTGGCTTAAGTGTGGGGCAAATGGTGCAAGTAAAGTTAACAGCGTGGTGATGGATTCACGAGCCACAGCCACGTCATTGTCATCTTTCACTTCAAACTTGTTGTTTGCGTTTAGAAGTTCCATCATCGCTGCAATAGCAGTGTTAAAGGCATGACGACGTTCGATGTCATCACCCACTTTTTGGATGGTTTCATGGGTTTTACGACGTAAGTCTTGCGCTGCTGTAGAAAGCGCAGCTTTGTCGATGTTTGATGCATTGTTGCCTTGTTCAAGGAAACCAGTTGCCAAACGCCATACACGTTTCAGGAAGCGGTTTGCACCTTCAACACCAGCATCAGACCATTCAAGAGATTGATCAGGAGGGGCTGCAAACATCATGAATACACGAGCCGTATCTGCGCCGTATTGGTCAATAATCGCTTGCGGGTCGATCCCGTTATTTTTCGATTTCGACATTTTTTCTTGGCCGCCAACAATGACGTCTTGACCATCACCTTTGTATTTCGCAGACGTGATACGACCTTTTTCGTCTTTTTCAAGTTCGATGTCTGCAGGGTTAAACCACGTTTTCTTACCTGATTCCGCTTCACGGTAATAGGTATCCGCAAGCACCATACCTTGAGTTAACAAGTTAGTGAATGGTTCGTTACCTTGTACCACGCCTTCATCACGCATCAATTTGTGGAAGAAACGTGCGTATAACAAGTGCAGAATTGCGTGTTCAACACCACCGATGTATTGGTTGACAGGCAGCCAAGTTTGACCCGCTTCAGGTTTCACCATGCCATCTGTAAAGTCTGGAGATGCATAACGTGCGTAGTACCAAGAAGACTCTACGAAGGTATCCAATGTATCGGTTTCACGACGTGCGTCGCCACCACAGCATGGGCAAGTGGTTTCATAGAATTCAGGCATTTTGTTCAATGGGTTACCTGAACCGTCTGGCACAACGTCCGTTGGAAGCACAACAGGCAGTTGTTCTTCAGGTACTGGTACTTGACCACAGGTGTCACAGTTGATCATTGGAATTGGACAACCCCAATAACGCTGACGAGATACACCCCAGTCGCGTAAACGGAATTGAACTTTGACATTGGCAAGACCTTGTGGTTCAAGTTTTGCCAAGAATGCATCAAATGCACCCGGGAAGTCTAAACCGTCAAACTCGCCTGAATTAACCAGTTTGCCTTCTTTAGAGCCGTACCATTCTTGCCATTCAGTTGCGTCAAATTCCGCATCATCTGCGCCTTTTGCATCAATCACTTGTTTGATGGTGAGGCCATATTTGTTGGCAAATTCGAAGTCACGTTCATCGTGAGAAGGCACTGCCATCACCGCACCTGAACCGTAAGACATCAAGACATAGTTTGCGATCCAAACCGGAACTTCTTCACCAGTCACAGGGTGTTTTACAGAAAGACCTGTTGCCATGCCTTTCTTCTCAGCAGTGGCAAGATCCGCTTCTGCAACTGAACCCATCCGACATTCTTCGATAAATGCAGCAAGTTCAGGGTTGTTTTCAGCTGCTTTAAGCGCCATTGGGTGCTCTGCTGCAACTGCAACATACGTCACGCCCATTAAGGTGTCAGCACGCGTTGTGAAGACTGTTAAACCATCTGCATACACGTCAGGATTTGCTGAAGGGAAGGTAATTTCCATACCCTGTGAGCGACCAATCCAGTTGCGTTGCATAGTCAGGACTTGTTGTGGCCAGCCGTCTTTCAGTGTTTCAAGATCGTCCAGTAATTCTTGCGCATAATCAGTGATGCGGAAGTAGTACATTGGAATATCACGTTTTTCAACCAATGCACCTGAACGCCAGCCGCGACCATTTTCAACCTGTTCATTGGCAAGTACGGTTTGATCCACTGGATCCCAGTTCACCGTTGAAAGTTTACGGTAGATCAGGCCTTTTTTATAAAGCTGAACGAATAGCCATTGTTCCCAGCGATAGTATTCTGGTGTGCAGGTGGCAAATTCACGATCCCAATCTACAGACAGGCCAAGTTTCTTCAACTGATTACGCATGTAATCAATATTTTCGAAAGTCCATTTTGCAGGAGCGACCTGGTGTGCAATTGCAGCGTTTTCCGCAGGAAGACCGAAAGCATCCCAACCCATGGGTTGTAATACAGTTTCACCTTTTAAACGGTGAAAGCGGCTGATCACGTCACCAATGGTATAGTTACGCACATGACCCATATGCAGTTTGCCACTTGGGTAAGGGAACATCGAGAGGATATAACGACGTGGACCTTCTACAGTGTCGGCAACTTTAAAGGCTTTACGAGTTTCCCAGTCGCTTTGGACTTGAGGTTCAATCGCACTGGCTTGATATTCAGGGTCAATATGAGTAGTCATAAACGGATTAATGAATTACGGTTAAAAGTTTGTTGCACAGCATAGCGCAAAATGCAGCGAAAAGTGAATTTTGCGCGGCGGTTTCTGCTGGAAAAATTTAACTGATCGGGCCAGAGCAAGCAGAAACTTAAAAAACTTGCGGATTGGCACGTTCCTGTTGGGCTTGCTGCAGGGCAGCATTGGCTTCACGTTGCTGTGAATCCATCTCGGGAGCGGTTGCTGGCGTGTTCGCTGTCTGTGCTGTGGTTGGACTGTGCGTATTATTCGCTGCCGCCGTTTGCGCTGAAGTCGTTGGGGCAGAGTTGCGCCAACCGTAAGTATCGACTTTGCCGTGTTTCTTGGCATTTTTCGGTGGCGGGGTGGTGGTGTAATGGGTTGAACCATTGGCATCGACCCATTTGTAGTACTGTTTGGCCATCACATTGGCGCTGGCCAGTGCGACTACTGAACATAATCCCCAAGTTAAAATAGAGCGATTCATCTTGTTATCCTCATGCTGTATTCAGCTGATCAATCTGCGCGTTTATCTTAGCAATAATTGGCGCCAAAGTTGATTAATTTTTAGGCTGGAAGATGAAAAATAACAGCATGAATCTGCGCCTGAATATCCTCGGCTGTTGTATCTGAAATAACCATTTTACTGCTGCAGAATGATCCATTTTGATGGGTGAATTATAAATAAACGATTTTTTATTTAATAAAATTCATTCATTTTTTTTATGTATTTTATATTTAAAATTTATGTGAAATAAAGGCAAACACATGAAATATCATGTTTTATAACGGAAATTTAAATTTTTCTATGTAATGCTTGAAAACCAGATATGTTTAAAAAACAGGCACACAGCCAAGTTTAGAAAAAAAGCCAATTTTTAAACTTGACTTTAGGGGACGAAACTACAAAAATGCTGTCTTTAGTTTTATATGCCTTAGATCGATCACCCTTCGAATAAGTGTCATGTCATGCAATGGGCAACTTCTCTAGCCGAGAAGCTGAACAAAGCTGTGAAACGTGTTTATCCCAACATGTTTTTAGATCTCATATTGCTCAATCAGTAATCAGATCACAAATTTTTCCTATTGCGATGAAAACTATGAAATATGTGTGCTATAACAGTGCAACAATGAATTAATGAAACGCTGCAAATGCCTCCCATTTCGCAGTGATTAAGATTAGGGTGAATCACGTTGGAACTTTTATCTGGTGGTGAAATGCTCGTTCGTGCATTAGCGGACGAAGGCGTTGAACATGTATTTGGATACCCAGGCGGCGCCGTTTTACACATTTACGACGCGTTCTTTCAACAAGACAAAATCAATCATTACCTTGTGCGCCATGAACAGGCAGCAGGCCATATGGCTGATGCTTACTCGCGCGTAACCGGTAAGACCGGTGTGGTGCTGGTGACTTCAGGTCCAGGTGCAACCAACACCGTTACCCCAATTGCAACAGCCTATATGGACTCCATTCCAATGGTGATTCTGTCAGGTCAGGTTGCTTCTCATTTAATTGGTGAAGATGCGTTCCAGGAAACCGATATGGTGGGGATTTCCCGACCAATCGTAAAACACAGTTTCCAGGTGCGTCATGCCAGCGAAATTCCATCAATTATTAAAAAAGCATTCTATATCGCGTCATCTGGCCGTCCTGGTCCGGTTGTGGTTGATATTCCAAAAGATGCGACCAATCCGGCAGAAAAATTTGCCTACGAATATCCTGAAAAAGTGAAGATGCGTTCGTATCAACCACCACATCGTGGTCACTCAGGTCAAATCCGTAAAGCGATTGATGAACTGATTCATGCCAAACGTCCAGTGATTTATTCAGGCGGTGGTGTGGTGCAGGGCAATGCCGCAGCACAGTTAACTGAGCTGGCGCATATTCTGGGTTATCCGGTGACCAATACCTTAATGGGCTTGGGCGCATTCCCGGGTGATGATCCGCAATTCATCGGCATGCTCGGTATGCACGGTACCTATGAAGCCAACATGGCCATGCACAATGCAGACGTGATTCTGTGTGTCGGCGCGCGTTTCGATGACCGTGTCACCAACAATCCGGCAAAATTCTGTCCGAATGCTAAAGTCATTCATATTGATATTGACCCGGCAACAATTTCTAAAACCATCATGGCGCACATTCCAATTGTGGGCGCAGTTGAACCTGTACTCCAGGAGATGCTGGTACAGCTGAAACAGATGAATGTGTCGAAGCCAAATCCTGAAGCGATTGCAGCATGGTGGGAGCAGATCAATGAATGGCGTAAAGTTCATGGTTTGAAATATGAAAAGCCAACTGATGGCACCATGAAGCCACAACAGGTGGTGGAAGCTTTAGATAAAGTGACCAATGGTGAGGCCATTATTACTTCTGACGTTGGTCAGCATCAGATGTTTGGTGCGCTTTACTACAAATACAAGCGTCCACGTCAATGGATCAACTCGGGTGGCTTGGGCACCATGGGTGTAGGTTTGCCTTATGCAATGGCTGCGAAATTGGCATATCCAGACCAGCAGGTGGTGTGTATTACTGGTGAAGCATCCATCCAGATGTGTATTCAGGAACTGTCGACCTGTAAGCAATACGGTTTGAACGTGAAAATTCTGTGCCTGAACAACCGTGCCTTGGGTATGGTAAAACAGTGGCAAGATATGAACTATGAAGGTCGTCACTCAAGCTCATATGTAGAGTCTTTACCTGACTTTGCCAAGCTGATGGAAGCGTATGGTCACGTGGGAATCCAGATTGACCATGCCGATGAGCTTGAATCGAAGCTGGCTGAAGCCATGGCCATCAATGATAAATGCGTATTTATTAACGTGATGGTTGACCGTACTGAACACGTTTATCCGATGCAGATTGCCGGTCAGTCCATGAAAGATATGTGGTTAGGAAAAGGGGAGCGTACAGAATGAGACACATTATTTCCGTTCTCGTTGAAAACGAAGCTGGTGCGCTTTCTCGTTTAGTGGGCTTGTTCTCTCAACGTGGTTATAACATTGAGACGCTGAACGTAGCACCGACTGAAGACCCGACTTTGTCACGTTTGACACTCACTACTTATGGTGATGACCACAAAATTGAGCAGATTACCAAGCAGCTGAACAAGCTGGTTGAAGTGGTCAAAGTGGTAGATTTGTCTGAAGGTGCGCATATTGAGCGTGAACTGATGCTGATTAAAGTCAAAGCACTGGGTTCAGCACGTGATGAAATCAAGCGTACTGCCGATATTTTCCGTGGTCAGGTGGTCGATGTGACACCAACGACCTATACCATTCAAATTGCCGGTACCACAGAAAAGCTCGATGGCTTTATTGATGCGTTGGCTGAGAACACCATTCTGGAAGTGGTGCGTTCAGGCGTATCGGGTATCGCACGTGGCGAAAAAGTTTTAACTATTTAATTTAACAACGAATTCACCTCTCTCGGCTGGGAGAGGCGCTAGCAAGCTGAATAATGAAATTGCCCTAGCGGACAGGAATCAAAAGCATTTAAGCGGAGACAGCAATGCAAATTTTTTACGATAAAGACTGCGACTTATCTATCATCCAATCTAAGAAAGTAGCGATCATTGGTTACGGTTCACAAGGTCACGCGCATGCGCTTAACCTTAAAGATTCTGGCGTTGACGTAACTGTTGGTTTACGTGCTGGTTCAGCTTCTTGGAAAAAAGCTGAAAATTCAGGTCTTAAAGTTGCTGAAGTTCCTGCTGCAGTTGCACAAGCTGACGTGGTGATGATCTTGACTCCAGACGAGTTCCAAGCGCAACTTTATCGTGACGTGATTGAGCCAAACATCAAGCAAGGCGCGACTTTAGCATTTGCTCACGGTTTCTCTGTTCTTTATAACCAAGTTGTTCCACGTGCTGACTTAGACGTAATCATGGTTGCACCTAAAGCACCTGGTCACACTGTACGTTCTGAATACCAACGTGGTTCAGGTGTTCCTGATCTTATCGCGATTCACCAAGATGCTTCTGGTAACGCACGTAACCTTGCACTTTCTTACGCTTCAGGCGTAGGTGGTGGCCGTACAGGTATCATCGAAACTTCTTTCCGTGAAGAAACTGAAACTGACCTGTTCGGTGAGCAAGCGGTTCTTTGTGGTGGTGCAGTTGAACTGGTTAAAATGGGCTTCGAAACTCTGGTTGAAGCGGGTTATGCGCCTGAAATGGCTTACTTCGAATGTCTACACGAACTTAAATTGATCGTTGACTTAATGTTCGAAGGCGGTATCGCGGACATGAACTACTCTGTATCAAACAACGCTGAATACGGCGAATATGTAACAGGTACTGAAGTCATCAACGAACAGTCTCGTGAAGCAATGCGTAATGCGCTTAAACGTATTCAATCTGGCGAATACGCGAAGATGTTCATCCAGGAAGGTGCTTTAAACTACCCATCTATGACTGCTCGTCGTCGTCAAAACGCTGCTCACGGTATCGAAGTAACTGGTGCTAAATTGCGTGCGATGATGCCTTGGATTCAAGCAAACAAAATCGTTGATAAAGAAAAGAACTAAGTTCTAATTTCTGAGCCAAAAAGCCCTTGTGTTTCACAGGGGCTTTTTTATGTCATTTAAAAATAGAGCTTACTGAGTTAAGTTAACTTCCGTGCCTTAAAGAAAAGAAAGCAGTGCTTTTCTTTCCTTGCACTTCACTCAGAACAGTGTTCTGAGCTTGCTCATACCTTGGATTCAAGCAAACAAAATCGTAGACAAAGAAAAGAACTAATTTCTCGAATCATTTGATTTGAACGCGAAGACCCACTCACTAGAGTGGTTTTTTTACATTTAATATTGTGTGCCTTGCTTCATTCAAAGGAGTGCTTTTCTTCCTTGTACTTCATACAAAACACTGTTTTTTACTTCTTACGCTTCACTTAAAGTGCTGCTTTGACGTCGCTGCCAGATCATCTGCCCCAAAAATAACTACTGTACTGAGTGAGATGGCTAATCACGCTGGGTCACTAAATTGGCTGAAAAATACTTTTATTTAGAAGAATTATTTTTTACTCAGATTAAAAGTCGAGTGAAAAATGAATAAATGCGAAAAAAGTAAAAAATGAATCAGGAATAAAACAGATTGGGCTGCTTTGGTTTTTTCTGATGGGGTTTATGTATTTTATTATTTCTTCCTGACAGTTTATTGAATAAGGCTATCCCCACTACTAAGTATTTTATATTTAAAATAACAATCAAATAATCTGTTTAAATTGTCAGGCTTTTTAAAAATATGTGAAATTTCAACTAATTTTTGGTGGAAAATTCCAATATTCTAGGGAAAACTAAAAAAAAGTGTAATAAATGTAAAGGAATGTTTATTAAGGATATTTAATATTTTTTATAAAAAACATCTATTTGTTTTTATCTTAAAAAACTGGTTAGAAAAAAATTCCCTAAAAATAGTGACCCAAGTAGCAAGGAGAATTTGGGTCACCAAAAAAAGAGAATTAGCCCAAAAACAGTCGATTAAGCAAGAAAAATAATTTTAAAAAATAAATGCTTAGCCTTGTGTGAAAAATCCCGTATAGATGGTTTTTTCTGTGGAATACCTACAATAAAAGGACTTGCTCAGGATCGGGTTTTAATCAGTCTAAAGACATTCTGGTTTGGGTGAGTGATTAGAAAAATGGTTCTTATATTAAAGTTATGGAGAAACACGACATGTCTACATTAATTAAAACAGCTATGGCGGTATTATTTGCAGGTACTTGCTCATCAGTAATTTATGCAACAGAAGCTGAAACAGCTGGTAAACCAGGTGGTAAACATAACTGGAATAACTGTACAACTTTAGGTTGTGAAAAAGATATTCCAATTAAACTAGAAGTTCCAAAAAAATGTGAAATTAAAGGCGGATCAGCAATTGAGTTGAGCAAAGCCGGTGGTACCAAAACATCTAACTATACAGTAAGAAGTAATACTCACTATGTATTAAATATTACAACTGCAAACAATGGTACCAATGCAAGTACATATGTTAAGCATGAAGATGATGGCACAGTACGTATTCCAACTACAATCACAACAACAAAAACAGGTGGTGGTGCAATTGCTTGGGGTAACAGTAACCATGATGGTCTAGCAGATGATGTCTATACTGTTTCGGTTACTAACTCGGCAGTAGCTCCATTCCAGCGTGCAGGTACATATTCAGACACTTATAAAATCAAAGTGTTCTACTAATTTAGTGTTTCGCCTAACTTGGTCTTCGGACCAAGTTAGGCTTTTTCGTTATAAAAGCTGGGGAATAATATGAAAAAAATAATAGCCTTTTTAGTTTCATCGCTGTGTTATGCATCTGCAAGTTATGCAGGTGTTTCTATTGACCCGGTTCAGATGTATATCAACAGTCAGGCTAAACAAAGAACCACAACGCTTACTTTAGAATCTACAGATGAAACTGAAGCAAAAATTTTTGAAATTAAAGCCTTTAAATGGACGCAACAAGGCAATGGTGAGAATGTTTTGGTACCAGATGACACCCTTATTTTAAATCCCAAAAACTTTATTCTGCAGCCGAATGGCAAACAGACTATCCGTGTTGGTTTTAATCGTCCTTTAGAGTCGGTACTCACCGGTAATCAGGAGGGTGCATGGCGCATTCTGGTAGAAGAAATTCCACAGGCCGTGAAAGAAACTTCAGTTAACTTTCTGCTCAGCTTTAACCTGCCTTTATTTGTCGGTAAGCAGGAAGATACGAACGTTAAATTTAATATTGAGAATAACCGGCTGGTTGCACAAAATCAGGCCAATTCGCATGTTCAGATTAATAATTTGAAGATTGTTGATGCCAATAAGAAGGAAGTGTTTAAGGCCGATACTATGGCTTACTTATTGGCCAAAATGAATTACAGCTATGAGTTAAATGGAACCAAGATTGCAGATCCAAAAAAGTATACTGTCCAATTTTTTACGGATAAGAACGATAACATGGTGGAGCTTAAATTCTCGGACTAGCGGTATAAGGGGAATTTGCGATGAATATAAAAAATCGGTGGTTTATTGTTGTTCATATTTTATTTAGCTTCGCAGCGAATGCGAATGAAAATCCGATAGAAGAAAGTCTTGCCAATCTGTGGATTAATGAACTTGATCATCATACTGATATTATTTTAATCACAGAAGGGCAGCATTATTATATGGGTTGTGATGTGCTGTCCGAACGGCAAATTCAAGTGCAAAAGTTAAAGAAACATCAGCAGCGTGCGGATTTCTGTCTGGTCAGTGAAGGCGATATTCAAGCGGTTTTTGATAGTTCATCGCAGTCCATTAAATTAACCATCCCCACTCACTATTTTCAATCCGATTTAAACGTTTTTAACCAGAAAGTGATTCCTGAAAAAGCCAGTTTTGGTGGCTTTATGAATTATGACTGGGTCTATGCCAACAGCGATTCAAATGAAGCTTATAGTGGTCTGGCCGAGTTGGGGATCTTTAAAGATTACTGGATTCTCAAGAATTCGGTGCTGTATCAGAATACCTCTGTCGAGGAGCAGGTGGTACGTTTAAATAGCAGTTTTGATCTGGAATTTCCGGAAAGCATGACCCGTCTAACCCTGGGCGACACCACAACAACCTATAACCCGTTAATTAACTCTTTGCGTTTTGCCGGTTTAAACTGGGGAACCAACTACACCGAGCGACCAAGTTTTGTCTATTGGAATATTCCAACCTTACAGGGTAGCGCGCGTATTCCATCTACTGTTGAGCTGTTTATTAACGGGGTGAGTATTTATAGCCAGAAAGTCAGCCCGGGTGATTACATGCTGGAAACAGGGGCGCAAATTCAGCAGGCGGGTGATGCACAAATTGTAGTTGAAGATGTTTTAGGTAATCGCAGTGTGCAAACTTTTCCGGTGCTGGTCACTAACCGTTTATTACGTGATGGCCTGGATGAATATAATATTGCCTTAGGTAAGCTGCGTTATAACTACAATCTGGACAGTAGCGATTATCGGGATTTCTTTGTTAATGGCTTTTACCGCAGGGGGCTGTCTAACGCAACCACCTTGGGAACCAACCTGTCCTATAGTGAAGATATTCAGAATGCAGGGGTTATGTGGACTCAGGCCATTAGTAATATTTTAATTGTAGACAGTGTGGTCATGGCCTCGCATGATGACCGGAATCAGATGAACTATTCCTATGGTTTATCCGCCAGCAAAGATTTCGGGAATTTTTCACTGGGTGCCAGTTCCAAGTATACCGAACGGGATTTTAAGTTTTTAGGCGATGATCTGGACAATGTTTCGAATTATCCAAAATTTGAAAATCTGGTGTATTTAGGGCTGACCAATGTGCCTTATGTGCATAATATTAATCTGAACTATGCTGAACAGAAATACTATGATCATCCTGAATTTGAACAGCAGAACCAGCGGGTGATCAATGTCGGATTTAACCGAAATTTTGGACGCCAATTTGCTGTTGGGCTCAGTTATTTCAATGCCTTTGGCGATCGTAAAGATTCTGGCGGGATATTATCTCTTAGTTATAATTTTGATAATGATAAATCCGTCTATTTTAGTCAGTCTGCAGACCAGAACACCAACCTGCAGCTGGTAAAAAGTGACTCGAGTCAGGTCGGCTTTGACTATGCTGTCGGTGTGAATCATCGCAATGATGACACACTTTATAATGTAAATGGCCTGCTGAAAACCAAGGTGGGTGATCTAGATTTTTACCATGTTCAGGGCAAGGAAACGCGTGACTCGCAACTGGCTTATCGTGGTGCTGTTGTCTGGCTGGGTAATCAGCTAAGTTTTACCAAAATTGTTGAACATGCTTTTGGTTTGGTCAATGTCGGGGATTATCAAGATATTGATATTCTACGCTCACTGGTTTATGTCGATAAAACCAACAAAGACGGCTATGCCTTTGTGCATGACATTATTCCTTATGTGAAATACGACATTGCCTTTGATGAAAATCAGTTACCTATCGAAGATAAAATTCTTTATTCAAGTAAACAAATTACCGCGTTAAACCAGCGCGGCTACAAAATCAATTTCCCGGTTTTCCATGCTAAACAGGTTCGTATCCGGCCGGTAGATGTCCAAAATCGCAGTTTTGTACCGGGATCAGAGCTGCATATTAACAATGAAGGTGGCGAGGTTTATCCGATTGGTTCGGATGGAACGGTCACTTTATATGGCTTGATTCCAGGGAATTATAGTGTCCGGATTAAAACCCGAGAGGCGCAAACCTGTAGCGCTGTATTACAGGTTTCAGCTCAGGCACAAGATATAACTGTACCGGTTGAACTTGTGTGTAAATAAAAGGAGTAGGGGTGATGAAAGCGAGTGTACTGTTTTTAGTCTGTTGTATCAGCAGCAGTCTGTCTCTGGCACATGCGAGACAATGCCAAATTGAGCGTTTAACGGCAACCCAATTGAATTTGAATGCCTCTTATTTAAGTCAGGCTGCGACTTCCTTTTCGGTGAATTGTGATAGTCGTTATGCTATTAAATTTAATAGCCGAAATCTGGTGAATAGTACAGGCAGCAGTTATCTGGTGAATGAGAAGAATTATAAGCTCAGAACCCAGATGAATATTAGTGGCGCCAGTTCTTCACGCTGGAATGTTCCGCTTAGTCAGGCCCCTACTGGTCAAGATAAATTTGTGGTGTTGGTTCAATTAATGGAACGTCCAACGGCAAGAACACCTGCCGGTGTATACCGGGACAGTCTATATATTAATTTGATGTTTTAATTATGCTTTAAATATTGGAAATATCGAATATTTTTCCAAGCCTTTAACTAGGCGGGTGCAATACCACGAGTTTGATACAAGTATGAAATTAATTTCATGAATTTATCATAAAACTGCAAACTGTAAGGATTATGCTGGGCAGACAACAACAACAGAGGAATACGCGGATGTCAGCGTCTTCACGCACACTGGTATTAAAGTCGCCTAATATTCCTGAGAATTTTAAATTTTATTTTAAACAGGAAAAACAAAAAAACGCGATTAATGAAGTCATTGAAATTGAAGAGCTGGTGCGACCTCGTTTAAGAATTGCGTTAGTGACAGAAACCTGGCCGCCAGAAATTAATGGTGTGGCCAATTCATTATTACAACTGTGCAAAGGATTGCAAAAACTGGGACACAAAATTCTACTGATTCGTCCTGAACAAAAACAACCTTGTACCGATTTTAGTCCCAACAAAGAATGTCTGGTCAAGGCGCACTCTATTCCGAAATATGGCCATCTGCAGTTTGGCTGGCCACAGCTGTATAAACTCTCTACCGCCATGGATGAGTTTGAGCCAGATATCGTGCATGTGGTGACCGAAGGGCCGCTGGGTCTGGCTGCGTTACAGGTAGCAAAATCCAAGCAGATTCCGGTGTCTAGCGGCTTCCACTCTGCTTTTCAGGATTTTAGCCGCTTCTTTGACTTGGCTTTTCTGGTTAAACCGATCCAGCGTTATCTGTGCTGGTTCCATAACAATACGCAACTGACCTGTGTACCCAGTACCGATACCGAGCAGTCTTTACGCCAGTTTGGTGTGGAAGGCCCACTGGTGGTCGTTGGTCGTGGGGTCGACGTCGACAGGTTCTCACCGCAACATCGTTCAGAAGCCTTACGTTTACGTTGGGACGCCGATGAACAGACCCGGGTGCTGATTTATGTGGGCCGGGTGTCACCAGAAAAAGAAGTGAATGTGGTGATTGATGCCTATCGGGCCATGCAGTCCATTGCCAAATATCCAACCAAGCTGGTGGTAGTAGGCGATGGTCCGGACCTGAAACGTCTGGAAGGGCTGAACACCGATGGCGAAGTCATTTTTATGGGCAGCTTAAGCGGACAAAAACTGGCTGAAGCTTATGCTAGTGCCGATGTGTTTGTCTTTGCCAGCCAGGTAGAAACCTTTGGCAATGTGGTGCTTGAAGCCATGGCCAGCGGCTTGCCAGTCGTGGCGTATGACTATGCCTGCGCCAATTTGCATGTCAAGCAAGATGAAACCGGCTGGCTTAGTCCACTGGGTGATGTCGCCGGAATTATGCGTTCGATTTATCAGTTACCAAGCGCAAAAGTATTAAGACAGATGGGTAAAAAAGCCCGTGAATCTACCCAGCATATCGGCTGGCAATATCCGATCCAACAATTTGAACAGGCACTTTATCGGGTGGTGCAGGAGTCGCATATGACGACCTAGATTTTAAGCTCAAGCTTAAAGGAGAGCATAGAATGAAACTTAAAAATGCAAAAATAAGAATACTTGATCTCGACTTGAAAGGCTGTTTGTATCTCAATCATTTTTCCCACTCCGAACGGGTGGCTTATTTCTTTAAAGTGGTGAGCCGCTTAGGCGACGGTTTATTCTGGTATGTCATGTTGGCCACAGTCTGGTTATGGCAGGGTCTGCTGTATGGATTACAGATTATCTACCTGCTGTTAGGTGGATCGGTCGGTACGGGCATCTATAAACTGCTTAAAAGCAAAACCGTGCGCCCCCGTCCTTATCAGGTGCATCAGGTGATTCGCCTGGGCGAGCGTCCGCTTGATCACTTTAGTTTTCCCTCTGGTCACACTTTGCACGCGGTCATGATTACCACAGTGCTGGGCTACATTCAGCCGCTACTGCTGGTGTTGATGTTACCTTTTACCATTCTGGTGGCGCTGTCGCGTATGGTGCTGGGGCTGCATTATCCCAGTGATGTGGCGGTCGGTGCACTAATTGGCGGTGTGGTGGCCAGCGGCATTATTTCGGCTGCGCCGTATCTGGAAATTGCGCTATAGCCCATTCACTGGCGGCACAGCCTTTCAAGGCTGGTACAGCATTTGCAAAATTTGCTAAAGTAGTGCATCACACTAAACTGCCTTAGGAATAGACATGGGTTTACGTTGGACAGATAGCATCGATATCGCCATTGAACTGTATGAAGCACATCCAGATGTCGATCCGCAATGGATCCGTTTTACTGACCTGCATGCCTGGGTTTGTGCACTTCCAGATTTTGAAGATGATCCGACCAAGTCAACCGAAGGTCTGTTAGAAGCCATTCAAATGGCATGGATTGACGAAGCACGTTAACAGCGACCTCAAAAAACCGATTTTTTTTACAGATTAAACGCAGAAAAAAGCCCATTTTTCGGTATAATGCGGCAAAATTTCTGTCAACTTTGACTTTAAGGAGCCAATCATGGCTATCGAACGTACATTATCTATCGTTAAACCAGACGCAGTTGCTAAAAACGTAATCGGCGAAATCTTCGCACGTTTTGAAAAAGCGGGTCTTAAAATCGTTGCAACTAAAATGAAACACTTGACTCAAGCTGAAGCTGAAGGCTTCTACGCTGAGCACAAAGAACGTGGTTTCTTCGCTGACTTAGTTGCGTTCATGACTTCTGGTCCAGTTGTTGTTTCAGTTCTTGAAGGTGAAAACGCAGTTCTTGCTCACCGTGAAATCCTGGGCGCAACTAACCCTAAAGAAGCGGCTCCTGGCACTATCCGTGCAGACTTCGCTGTAAGCATCGACGAAAACGCTGCTCACGGTTCTGACTCTGTAGCATCTGCTGACCGTGAAGTTAACTACTTCTTCGCTCAAACTGAGATTGCTCCACGTACTCGTTAATACGCAGTATTCAAACCAGATAAGTGTTATTATACTTATCTGGTTTTTTTATTCTCTGAATAATCCCTCGCTCAGATCTTGAGCATCTCCTTTCATCCTCAGACATGATTTAGGTAATACACATGAGTAATGAAGTGGTCGCTTCATCTGCAACATCTGATGAGCAGCAACAATCTTTGTCCACTCCAGCGCAATCAACTTCTGTGCAGAAAGTGAATTTACTGGGCATGTCGCGTGCTGAGCTGGAAAAATTCTTCGAAGATTTAGGTGAGAAGAAATTTCGTGCCGGCCAGGTGATGAAATGGATTCACCAGTATTTCGTGACCGATTTTGCCGAAATGACCAATATTTCAGGCAAGTTGCGCGCAAAACTGGAACAGATATGTGAAATTAAAGCGCCAGATGTGGTGCATAAAAACTATTCTAAAGATGGTACACGTAAATGGGTGTTCCGTGTCGGTGATGGTGCGGGTTCCTTGGTTGAAACCGTGCTGATTCCTGCGGAAGATAAAACCGGTTCGCGTAAGACTTTATGTATTTCCTCACAGGTCGGCTGTGCGCTGGACTGTTCATTCTGTTCAACCGGTAAACAGGGCTTTCAACGCGACCTGACCCAAGCTGAAATTATTGGTCAGCTGTGGATGGCCAACTATTCCTATATGGAAGATGTGCCGGTTGCAGAGCGTGAGCGTTCGGTGACGAACGTGGTGATGATGGGCATGGGCGAGCCGCTGCTGAACTATGATGCGGTCTTAAACTCGATGCGTATTATGCTGGATGACTTCGCCTATGGCATGTCAAAACGCCGTGTAACGCTGTCGACCTCGGGTGTAGTGCCAAAAATTGACCAGCTGGCTGAAGATATTGATGTCGCGCTGGCGATTTCTTTACACGCCACCAACGATGAACTGCGCAATGAGCTGGTGCCAATCAACAAGAAATATCCACTGGAACAGCTGATTGCAGCCTGCCAGCGTTATATCAAAAAAGATGGCAACGAAAGTGCGCGTAAGCACGTGACCATTGAATATGTCATGCTCGATGGCGTGAATGACAGCATTGAACATGCCAAAGAGATGATCAAGCTGCTTAAAGACCTGCCAAGCAAAATCAATTTAATTCCGTTTAACCCGTTCCCGCATGCGCCATATGGCCGTTCAAGCCGGAACCGGATTATTTCTTTCCAAAAAACTTTGTCTGATGCCGGATTTGTGTGTACGATTCGTCAGACACGTGGTGATGATATTGATGCCGCGTGTGGCCAGCTGGTGGGACAGGTGGCAGACCGTACCCGTCGTGCGGAACAGTGGAAAAAGAAAGTTGCAGAGCGAAATGAAATTATGCGCTCTCAAGGATAATTAAATTTAGGGGGTGTCAGTTGAGAAAGCCAAGCTTGAAATTTATTTGCACTTCTATTTTGGGGCTGACCTTAGTTGTTTCTGGTGGATGTCAGACTACCGGTGCCAAAGGTGATCCAGAAAAAGCAGTAAAGGTAAGAACTCAACTGGCAGCTGAATACATTAAAGTCAATAACTTTGATGCGGCGAAACGTGCACTTGATCAGGCACTTGAGATTAATTCTCGCGATGCAACAGCCAATATGATGATGGGCGTGCTGTTACAGCAAGAAGGAAGCAAGTTTAATGTAGAGCGAGCAGAGCGCTATTTTAAACAGGCACTTTCTATTGAGCCAAAAAATGCGCAGGCACGTAACAACTATGGTACGTATTTGTATCAGGTGGGGCGTTATAATGATGCGATTGAACATCTCCAAATAGCAGGAACAACTTTGGGATATGATCAACGTTTTCGTGCATTGGAAAATTTAGGTCGAGCTTATGTGCAACTGGGTAAATTAAAAGAGGCGGAACAAGCTTTTATTCAGGCACTACAGATTAATCGTGATGCCTATATTGCTATGCTTGAATTGGCTGAGTTGAAGTATTTCAATCAGCAACAAGCAATGGCGACAGAACTTTATGAAGATTTTGTACGCGGTGTCGGGCAAAATAATCAAGATGCTCGTGCTTTATGGATCGGGATTCGTATTGCTCGAGCAAACCAAGACAATTTGGGGACACAGGTGTTGGTCAATCAACTGCGTGCCTTGTATCCAGAGAGTCAGGAATACCAACGTTATCTGCAATTGAAATACAGTACTGAGGCCGTATGGAAGTAAATCCTAATTCACCGCAATCAAATACAAATGTAGCGCCCAATGCATTAGGAAATATCCAACGCCCAGGTGAGTATCTGCGTCAAATCCGTCAAAATCAGAAGCTTGAGCTTGAAGATGTGGCGCAAGAATTGAATATTCCGGTCAAAACCCTGATGGCGCTGGAGCAGGATGAATACAAGTCACTGCCTGAAGCGACCTTTATCAAGGGTTATTACCGCACCTACGCCAAATATTTAAAAGTCGATGCCACCAGTATCATCCAGCGTTTTGATGAAATCTATGCCAATGATACCGGCATGCTGCCGAATCATGCCCTGAATAATTCCCCAATTAAAATTATGGGCAAACTGCCTGGCTCGAATCGTGACCGTAACCGCAAATGGTTAAAACGTATTGCGCTGGCGGTAGTGGCACTGGCCTTAATCTGGATTATCATCGCGGCCGTGCAAAACTGGTCATCTTCGCAGTCGAGCGACACTGAGCAGAATATTGTGCCAATGTCTGATGTCGAAATTATTAATTTAGACAACAGCAGTGCCGTGACCGGCGATCAGCTGTCTTTAAGCTTTAACCGTCCGACGTCGGTTCATATTGTGGATTCGACCGGGAAGGTGCTGGCCACAGGCCGTCAGGCGTCCAGCTTGAATTTAACTGGTGAGGCACCATTTCAGATTCGTTTAGATGATGCAACCGCAGTGTCATTAAGTCTAAACAATGAAAATATTTCATTGTCTCCATATACCGTCAATGGCAAAGCGGAATTCCGTTTGTCGCGTTAATGGCACAGAGTAGAGCGAAATCATGATTGAGAATCCAATTCGACGCCGTCCAACCCGTAAAATTCGTGTCGGTTCAGTCTATGTGGGCGGTGATGCGCCAATCAGCATTCAGAGTATGACCAATACCGAAACCTGTGATGTCGCTGCAACGGTTGCGCAAATTCAGCGCTGTGTTGATGCTGGTGCAGACATCATGCGGGTATCGGTACCAAGCATGGAAGCCGCACAGGCTTTTGGTGAAATCCGTAAGCAGGTCTCTGTTCCTTTGGTGGCTGATATTCACTTCGACTATAAAATTGCTTTGGCTGTGGCCGATTTCGGCGCTGACTGTCTGCGGATTAACCCGGGTAATATTGGTTCGGAAGCGAAAATCCGTGAAGTGGTGGCTGCGGCTAAACATCATGATATTTCCATGCGGATTGGGGTCAATGCCGGTTCACTGGAAAAAGATATTCAAAAGAAATATGGCGAGCCGACCGGTGCGGCTCTGCTTGAATCGGCCATGCGCCATATTGATATTTTAGACCGTCTGGATTTCCAGGAATTTAAGGTATCAGTCAAAGCATCGAATGTATTTTTAACCATGGATGCCTATCGTTTGCTGTCGCAGCAAATTGATAATCCGCTACATTTAGGTGTGACTGAAGCGGGAATCTATCGGACCGGTTCGGTGAAATCAGCGATTGCCTTAGGTGGCCTGCTGATGGAAGGCATTGGCGACACCATGCGTATTTCCCTGGCAGCAGAGCCGGAAGAAGAAGTCAAAATTGGCTTTGATATTTTAAAATCGCTCGGCCTGCGTTCTAATGGCATTAACTTCATTGCCTGCCCAAGCTGTTCACGTCAGGAATTTAACGTGATTAAAGCCATGCAGATGTTGGAAGAGCGTCTGGAAGATGTCCGCACTCCAATGGATGTGTCGGTGATTGGCTGTAAAGTTAACGGTCCGGGCGAAGCCAAAGAAGCTGATATTGGCGTGGTAGGTGCAAGTCCGCGTTCACTGGTGTATCGTAATGGTGAAAAGAGCCATTTAATTGATACCAATCAATTGGTTGATGAAATCGAAACAATGGTTCGTCAACGTGTTAAAGAGCTTGAAGAAGCTAAGTCAAAAGAGATTATTCGCACAGGTTTTTCTGAGTAGATCATGAGTTCAATCGTCGCAATCAAAGGTTTTAATGACATTCTCCCAACCCAGACCCCGGCTTGGAGACGTCTGGAACAGCATCTGTCCAGTCTTATGGATGCTTATGGTTATCAGCAAATCCGTTTGCCGATGGTTGAGCAGACCCATCTGTTCAAGCGTTCCATTGGCGATGCAACCGATATCGTTGAAAAAGAAATGTACACCTTCCTGGACAAAGGCAATCCGCCAGAGTCTTTGACTTTGCGTCCTGAAGGTACTGCGGGCTGTGTACGTGCCATGTTAGAGCACAATTTACTACGTGGCGCGACCCCGCGTGTGTGGTATATCGGCCCGATGTTCCGCTATGAAAAGCCGCAAAAAGGCCGTTACCGCCAATTTCATCAGTTTGGTGTAGAAACCTTTGGGGTTGCAACGCCAGACATGGATGCCGAACTGATTTTAATGACCGCACGGTTATGGAAGCGCATGGGCGTTGCCGATAAAGTTCGCTTAGAGTTGAATACTTTGGGTGAGTCGGATGAGCGTGCTGCGTATCGTGCTGCTTTGGTTGAGTTTTTAGAAGCTCACAAGGCCGATTTAGATGAAGATTCTCAGCGTCGTTTAAGTACTAATCCACTGCGTATTTTGGACTCTAAAGATGCTAAAACACAAAGCATCTTAGAAAATGCACCGAAATTACATGATTTTATGGGTGAAGACACCATGGCGCATTTTGCCCTGTTGCAGCAGTATCTGACTGATGCCGGTGTCAGCTTCGTGATTAATCAAAAATTGGTCCGTGGTCTGGATTATTACAACAAAACCGTATTTGAATGGACCACCACCCATTTGGGTTCACAAGGGACAGTGTGTGCCGGTGGCCGTTATGATGGTCTGGTGGGGCAGTTAAAAGGCAAGCCAGAACAGTCGGTTCCGGCAGTTGGTTTTGCCATGGGTATGGAGCGTTTATTGCTTCTACTGGAACAGGTCGAAGACAACAGCCCAAGCCGCGACTGTGAAATGTTCCTGGTGGCCGATCCGGCATCACAAGGTAAAGCACTGGTGCTGGCCGAGCAGATTCGTGACCAGCTTGAAGCCAGTGGTAGTGCCATTCGTTTGAAAGTCGGCTCGCAAGGCTCGATGAAAAGCCAGATGAAAAAAGCCGACCAGTCGGGTGCACTGTATGCTCTAATTCTGGGTGAGCGTGAGTGGGAAAACCAGCGCTTTACCGTTAAAGAACTGGCCACTGCCGAGCAGTTGGATGTAGCTGTGGCAGAGATTGTGCCATTTATGATTGAAAAATTTTCTTCAAAATAAGCCAAAGAACATAAGGAAAAGGGTAATTCAATGAGCGCATTAAGTGATGATGAACAACTTGATCATTTAAAATCATTCGCTAAGAAATATGGTTCTGCAATTATTAGCGGGATTTTGATTGCGCTGATTGCCTTTTTCGGATGGCAATACTGGCAGAAGAAAAACCTGGCTGAAGATCAGACCAACACCGCCAAAGTCCAGCAACTGATGGACGAGGCGCGTGCGGCTGAAGGCGATGACAAAGCTTTCCAGAATCTGTCAACCACGGCCGATAAGATTGTGAAAGAAGCGCCAGATTCCGTCCAGGCCATTCAGACCCAGTTCTTAATGGCGAAACTGGCCTATGATCAGGGCGATTATGCCGGTGCAGAAAAAGCCTTAAAGAAAGTTGAAAATTCTAAAGTCGATGATGCCGGCTTAATGCAGGTATTAAAACTGCGTTTGGCCTATGCGCAATTGGCACAAAAGAAATATGATGAGGCACTGAAAACCTTGTCTGCCGTCAACGATCCTGCCTTTAAAGCAACAGCTGAAGAAGCGCGTGGTGATGTGTACGTGGCGAAAAACGATATTGAAAATGCCAAAAAAGCGTATCAGAACGCATGGAATGCGTTACTTGAACGTCAACAGGAACGTCAAATTTTACAAATTAAACTCGAAAGTGTCGGCGTTTTAGTTGATGATCCTGAAATTGAACATCCTGTAATCGACACACAAGTGGATGAAACTGAATGAATAGAAAATATAAGATCCCGTTTGCACTAACTGTTTTAAGCCTTGCATTGGCTGGCTGTTCAAGCAACAGCATTAAAGTTGAAAAAGTAAAACCGAATCCTTTGCCAAAACTGCAACAGGCCAAAACCCTGGTGCCTGTATTTTCTCAAAACACCTCATCGACTGCTGAAGAAGATCCGCTGCGTTTACAGCTAGATGTCGATAATGGCGTAGTATTTAGTATTGATCCTAAAGGTGAAGTGGCGGCCTATCGTGGCAAGCAGCGTTTGTGGCAGGCCGAAGTCAGCAAACAGGGGCTCAGCTCAGGTGTAGAAGCGGCAGAAGGTCTGGTGATTGTTGGGAATCAGAAAGGCCAACTGTTTGCACTGGATCAGGCCACAGGTGAGAAAAAGTGGACCGCACAATTGACTGGGGCTATTCTGGCACCTTCGCTGGTGCATGCCAACCGTGTGGTGACTATCAGCAATGATGGTATTGTCTATGCGCATAACCTGGCGACTGGCCAGCAAATGTGGACTTACAATTTGCCGAATGTCCAGTTTAGCCTGCGTGGTAGCGCTGCACCGGTAGCGGTTGATCCGCGTACCGTCCTGGTAGCAACCGCCAATGCTTATATTTATGCAATTGATGTGGTGACCGGTACGCCGCGTATGCAGCGCCGTGTGGCCATCAGTGAAGGTCGCTCCGATATTCAGCGTTTAAATGATATTGATGGCGATCCGGTAGTAGCTGGCCAGTTCCTGGTCACTACCAGCTTCCAGGGCCAGGTGACCGTCACTGATCTGGCTTCACAGCAAGTGGTTTGGAGCGAAGACCTGAGCAGCACCAAACGTCCGGAAGTGGTCGGCAATGGGGTTTTTGTCGCCAGTGCCGATGGCCGTTTAGTGGCTTATGAAATTACCAGTGGCCAGAAGCTGTGGGAAAATGACCAGTTGCTTAACCGTCGTTTAAGTAACCCGGTAATGCTGGGTCAGGACCTGGTGGTGGGAGATATGGATGGTGTCTTGCATCTGTTTAACCCGAGCAACGGTCAGCTGATTGGTCGCGCCAAAACCAGCGGTGAAGTGCGTTCTTTACGTGTCATCGACAACCAGTTATATGTTGGTACGCAAAAGGGTGCATTCAGCATTTGGCAGAACCGTTAACTTTTTGTTGCCTTATGTTAAACTAGGCGACAATTTCCGTATTTTTTAACGCGGGGTGATTGAATGTTCAATGCCCCGTGTTTTTATTCAGGTCTTTGACTGAAATTTTTTCTTCCCATTTGTTTCTGATGTTCAGACCCGTGTAGTGGACTGATCTCAAATAAAGGTTAATCTATGAAACCCGTAATTGCGCTCATTGGTCGTCCGAACGTCGGAAAATCAACGTTGTTTAACCAGATCACCAAGAGTCGTGATGCTCTGGTCGCAGACTTTGCCGGCCTGACGCGTGACCGTAAATATGGTGATGCGACCTATCAGAATAAATCCTTCATCGTGGTCGATACCGGCGGTATTGGCGAATCTGAAGGTGGTATCGATTCTTACATGGCCGAGCAGTCGAAAACCGCCATCCATGAAGCCGATATGATCATCTTCGTGGTCGATGCGCGTGCCGGTCTGCTGGCTTCGGATGAGCAGATTGCCCGTGAACTGCGTACGCTGGGTAAAAAAGTCTTTCTGGTGGCCAACAAGGTCGATGGCGTACATGCAGAAGCCGCGCTGGTTGAATTCTTTAAACTGGGGATGGGCGAGCCAATGCAAGTGGCCGCCAGCCATGGTCGCGGTGTTCAGCAGATGCTGGAAGAAGTACTGCAAGATGTGCCGGAAGATGAAAACCCGGAAGAGCGTGATGAAGACACGGGTCTGCGTCTAGCGATTATTGGTCGTCCAAACGTGGGTAAATCGACGCTGGTGAACCGTTTGCTGGGTGAAGAGCGCGTGGTTGCTTTTGACCAGCCGGGCACAACACGTGACTCGATCTATATTCCGTTTGAGCGTGAAGGGCGTAAATACACCCTGATTGATACTGCCGGTGTACGCCGTAAAGGCAAGGTTGATGAAATGATCGAGAAATTCTCGATTGTAAAAACCTTGCAGGCGATGAAAGATGCCAACGTGGTGGTTGTGGTGGTCGATGCGCGTGAAGGGATTGTCGAGCAGGACCTGCACCTGATTGGTTATGCGCTGGAAGCTGGCCGTGCCATGGTGATTGCGATCAATAAATGGGACAACATGTCTGAATATGATCGCAAGCAGTGTAAGCTGGATGTCGAGCGCCGCTTTGACTTTATTCCTTGGGCGCGTATTCACCTGATTTCAGCGCTGCATGGCACTGGGGTGGGTGATCTTTATCCATCGATTCATCGTGCTTATGAGTCTTCGCGCTTAAAAGTATCACCAGCCAAACTGACTCAGATTCTGAATGATGCAACTGAAGCGCACCATCCGCCAAAAGTGCAGGGTCGTGCCATTAAAATGCGTTATGCACACATGGGAGGCCAGAACCCGCCAACGATTGTAATTCACGGTAACAAGGTTGATAAAACCCCGGCCGATTATCGTCGTTACCTGGAAAACGTGTTCCGTAAGGTCTATAAGCTGGAAGGAACTCCGGTGAAGATTGAATTTAAAACCTCTGAGAACCCGTTTGAAGGACGTAAATCACAGGTGGATGAACGTACTGCTGCGCGTCGTCGTCGTTATGTACAGAAGTTTAAGAAAGCCGAGAAGAAATTTAAACGCGGTTAAGCGGTTTGTCACTTGATACAAAAAAAGCCCGAATCAGATTCGGGCTTTTTTATGGCCATCAGTTTCTAGTCTGGACGCCGTGCCAGCCACATATTGCTATAACGATTCACCCACTGCGGGCTTAGGCGCGACAGGGTAAACAGGAATTTGCTTTTAAATCCGACCGGCTGATGGGTGGCGGTAAATAACGAGTTTTTTCGCGTAACACAACTGAAAATTTCATCGGCCACATCTTCCGCGCTTAAATGTACCCCCATGTTTTGAATGGTGCCGGCATCCATATCTTTGACCATGGCGGTTTGCACAAATAGCGGCATTACATCCAGTACCCGGATACCGTATTTTTGCCATTCTACATCCAGCCCTTCGCTTATACCGCGTACCGCAAATTTACTGGCCGAATACGACACCAGATCGGCCTGTCCATAAATGGCCGAAGCCGACGACAGGTTCACCACCCGGGCAAAAATCGCCTGTTTTAAATAAGGCAGTGCGGCATGACAGCCATTTAGCACCCCATTGACATTAACCTGCATGGTACGCTGATGCGCCTGAATCTCGGTGTCTTCAAAAGCACCCGAATATAAGATACCGGCATTGTTGACTAAAATATTCAGCTCGCCAGCCCAGTCTACAAAACGCGCCAAAGCCGTTTGCCACTGCGCATAATCTGCGACATCCAGCCCGCCGGCTTGCGCATTGGGACCCAGCTGCTGCGCCAGTTGCTCGGCCAGTGCAAAATTTAAATCATAAATTCCGACTTTATAACCCGCCTGATAAAATAAGCGGGCCACTGCTGCACCAATGCCTTGTGCTGCGCCACTAATGAAGATACTGTGCATGTGGCTAACTCCTTGTGTTTTTGTTTTTCAAAGTATTGTTCTGTTGAGAGCATAGCAAATATTTTTGTGTAGATGATGGTTGAAGAAGGTGGAAATCGGCATGGATCAGTTATTGGCAGTGATGAAACAGCTTCGTGAGCAATGTCCGTGGGACCAGAGGCAAACCCCGGAATCGCTGACCAAGTATGCGATTGAAGAAGCCTATGAAGTCGAAGCGGCTGTGCGCAGTGGTCATGCTCAGGACGTCAAAGAGGAACTGGGCGATCTATTGCTGCAAGTGGTGTTTCAGTCGCAAATGTATAGCGAGCAGGGTGCTTTTGATTTTCAGGATGTGGTGCAGGCCATTACCGATAAAATGATTCGCCGTCATCCGCATGTATTTCAGTCCGAGCAGTTTGCGGCCTTAAGCCCTGAAGATGTCAGTGCATTGTGGCAGCAGATCAAACAGCAGGAAAAAGCCGGCAAACCTGCATCGCGCTTATCTGAGGTCAAACATGGCCCGGCCATTCAGCAGGCGCAGCAGTTACAGCACAATGTCGCACAGATTGGCTTTGATTTTCCCGATATCGCTGGCGCAATGCAGAAAGTAGATGAAGAACTGCAGGAGTTGAAACAGGCGGTGGATCGGCAAAATTCCGACGAAATTCTGGATGAGCTGGGCGACTGTTTATTTTCTTTAATTAATGTTGGCCGTAAACTGAATCTGTCCAGCGAAATGGCTTTGCTGAGTACCGTACATAAATTTAGAACCCGCTTTGCTTTCATTGAACAGCAGTTACAACAGCAGCATAAAAATATAGAACAGGTGTCGTTGGCTGAAATGGATCAGTTGTGGGAGCAGGCAAAACAACAATTAAAATGACAGAGTGACCATGACAAGAAGAATAAGATTTCAACACGCTCAAGCTCTAATTCAACTGGCGTTAATGTTCTGCCTGTTTTGTAGTTTTTTCGCGCTGCAAAATGCGCAGGCAGAAAATTATGATGCGCGTTATCTGCGATGGAAGGCTGAACAAGAGGCAATTGATGCGCGTTTAAGCCCGTCGGCTTCTACGAAGACTTCCCAACCCCGTTCAGCTAGCGCAGGCAGCAGTGAAAAAATTAATCTGAATATGGCAACAGCCGCACAATTACAGCAATTATCTGGCGTGGGACAAAAGAAGGCGGAAGCCATTATTGAGTACCGCAATCGGCATGGAAAATTCAAACGGATTGAAGATTTACAGCTGGTCAAAGGGATTGGACCGGCATTATTGGCCAAAAACCGGCACCGGCTGGGTATTTAATCGGGTCTGATCATCGGCCAACACCGCATCAGCCGGGCCCGAGTATTGAGATAATCAAATTGCCCTTTGATTGTGTTAGAGATATGATTAGCGTCATCTAATCTATTTTACGTTCAGACGTAGGAGACAGCGTCTTTTGCAAACTTTGCGCGCGTCAAAATGTGGTTTATCAACCACGCAATTACCTGCTTACATTCTAGATGTTATTGATGCTTTAACCAAAGCTGGCTATGAAGCTTATATCGTTGGTGGTGGTGTTCGTGACCTGATGTTGGGCCTGAATCCGAAGGATTTTGATGCCGTGACCAATGCCACGCCATCTCAGGTCAAAGAGGTGTTCGGACGCCGCTGTCGCATTATCGGACGCCGCTTTGAGCTGGCTCATGTCTATTCTGGACGTGAACTGGTGGAAGTTGCTACCTTCCGTGCACCACCGAAAAGAGCGGTGACCTCTGCTGCGGGCATGATTTTAAGAGACAATAACTGGGGCACGATTGAGCAGGATTTTGCCCGTCGTGATTTCAGTATCAATGCTTTGTATTATCAGCCACGTAAAGGAATTGTGCTGGATTTCTGTCATGCAGTTGATGACATTAAATCCAAAACCTTGCGTCTGCTCGGTGATCCGACCGTCCGTTTTGAAGAAGATCCGGTGCGGATGCTGCGGACCTTACGTTTTGCGGCCAAGCTGAATTTCAATATTGATCCGGCCATTCTGGAGATTTTTACTCCGGAAATGACTCAGTTGCTGCGCGATGTTTCTCCGCACCGTCTGTATGATGAATCGCAAAAACTGTTCACCATGGGGCATTTAAATCGCGTCTTGCCGATGCTGATTGACTTCGGTATCTGGCGTCAGCTTTTTGCCGACATCAAGCCGGACATCACACCCTTTATTGAATTGGCTGCAAAAAATACCGATCAGCGCATTGCGATTGGCAAAACCATCAACCCGGCCTTTTTCTATGCGGTGCTGCTGTGGAAGCCATTTTTAGAGCGCTGTGATTTTTATCTGTCCAAAGGGGTAATTCCGGCAGAAGCACGTGCCCAGGCTGGACTGGATGTGTTGAAACGTCAGGCCACCCGCACGGTGATTCCGCGTTTTGCTGAAACCTTTATTCGTGAAGTCTGGGAAATGCAAACCCGTTTGCTGAATCCAAAACCTCAGCAAATTGCTGCCCTGTCCAACCATGCACGTTTCCGTGCCGGTTTCGACTTTTTGCTGCTGCGTGAAAGATCTGGCGATGCTCAGACTCAAGAGATGGGTACGTGGTGGGATCAGTACCAGACCATGAGCACCGATGAAAAAGAACGTGCCATTGGCCAGTACAACCGTCAGCGGGCCAAGAGCCGTCGCAAAGCTGCACAGGAAGAACATCTGGAGCAGCAGCTGAATGCCGCGCAGACCGCCGAAATTGAACCGCTGGTGAATGAGCCGGAGCCACGCAGCCGCCGTGCCCGTAAAGCCAAACAGCAGGAAGACGCCCGTGCCCAGGTTGCATCAACATCATCAAGCAATGGCTCGGGGATTGGTGCAGACCATCCAATTCTGAAGCGCAAGCGGGTACAACGTGATTTAAGTCAGGTTATTTTCGGGCCAACACAATGAGTAGGGTGACTTATATTGGCCTGGGCAGTAACCTGGGTGATTCACGCCAGATTCTGACCGAAGCTGTACACAAGCTGGCAACGTTGGGTCAGGTCAAAACCTCTAAACTGTATCAAAGTCCGCCGATGGGGCCACAAGACCAGCCGAATTATTTAAATGCGGTGATACAGCTGCGTACAGATTTACCGGCGCTGGAATTGCTGGATCAGCTGCAACGTTTTGAGCAGGAAGCCGGACGGGTGCGTTTACGCCATTGGGGTGAACGCACGCTCGATCTGGATTTACTCCTCTATGGACAGGAGCAGATTCAGCATGAACGTCTGACTGTGCCGCATGTCGGCGTTTTAGAGCGCGATTTCGTGGTGATTCCATTACTGGATTTAGACCCCGAACTGCGTGTGCATACGCAATTATTAAAAGACTTGCCGTTCATTCAACAGCCCGCACTGGATGTGCTGGACCATGAACACTGGGCAAATATTTAAAGTGATTTTTAGCATGTTCTATGCTTTTCCTAGAGGAACATCTCCATGATTAGTCTCAGTGACTTAAGACAATTTAAAGCCGATGGTCGCAAATTCTCCTGCCTGACTTGTTATGATGCGAGTATGGCCAAGGCAATGGAAATTGCTGAAATTGATAGTATTTTAATTGGCGACTCGCTGGGGATGTCGATTCAGGGCCGTGACTCTACCTTGCCGGTGACCGTTGAAGATATGGCCTATCATACGGCAGCAGTGCGTCGTGGCAATCAGCATGCCTTTATCATGACCGATCTGCCATTTATGAGTTATGCCACCTTGAATGATGCACTGCAAAGCTCGAAAACCGTGATGCAGGCCGGTGCGCAAATGGTCAAAATGGAAGGTGGTGCCTGGCTGGCTGAAACCGTAGAAGTGCTGACCCGTAACGGAATTCCAGTGTGTGTGCATTTGGGCCTGACGCCGCAATCGGTACATGTCTTTGGCGGTTATAAACTCCAGGCGCGTACCCGTGAAGCGGCAGACAAGTTGATTGCTGACTGTCAGGCGGTGGTTGATGCTGGTGCTGCGCTGTTATTGCTGGAATGTGTACCTGCACAGCTTGGTCAGGAAATTAGTGTCCTGTTTCCGCATATTCCGGTAATTGGGATTGGTGCCGGTGCAGACACCGATGGTCAGGTGCTGGTGGTGCAAGATATGCTGGGTCTGACGTTTGGCCGCGTTGCCAAATTTGTACGGAACTTTATGAAAGAGCAGTCTGGTGAAACGGCCATTTTAGATGCCTTCAAAGCCTATCATGCTGCGGTACAAGATGGTTCTTTCCCGGCACGTGAACAAACTTTCCAAGTTGAGTTGTAAAACATGAAAACAGAAACCACGATTCAGGGATTGGCAGCCTCATTAAATCCTGCACGTGCAGCGCGTAAAATTATTGGTTTTGTCCCGACCATGGGCAATTTGCATGAAGGCCATCTGAGCCTGGTGCGTGAAGCGCGTCAATTATGTGATGTGGTGGTGGTCAGCATCTTCGTGAACCCGATTCAGTTTGGTCCAAATGAAGACTTTGACAACTATCCACGGACCTTGGAACAAGACAGTCAATTGCTGGCAGAAGCCGGTTGTGACATCGTATTTGCACCTTCTGTCGAGCAAATGTATGGCAAAAACCCGCGTTTAACCAACATCAGTGTGTCTGAAATTACCGAAGACCTGTGTGGTTTGCAGCGTCCGGGACATTTTGATGGTGTCGCGGTGGTGGTGACCAAGCTGTTTAATATTGTGCAGCCGAACTATGCCTTCTTTGGCCAAAAAGATTATCAACAGCTGGCGGTGATCCGTCAGTTTGTACGTGACCTGAATATTCCGCTGGAAGTGATTGGCGTGCCAATTGTCCGGGCAGAGGATGGTCTGGCGCTCAGTTCACGTAACGGTTATTTAAGTGAACAGGAACGTAAAACGGCACCAGTAATTTATCAAAGCCTGAAAAATGCTGAACAGGCACTGCAACAGGGTGAAAAGCTGTCAGAAGTGTTAGCGAATATTAAGGCAGCATTGACGCAGGCCGGCTTTGTTGTGGACTATGTAGAGGCACGTACACCTGAACTGCAAAAAATTGATGAATTTAATCAAGAGATTGTTTTGTTCGTGGCGGCAAAATTGGGAAGCACCCGCTTAATTGATAATATGCAGATCAAACCGACTGCATAGCTCAGCAATGGAAAGGACAGCCTTGTCATGAAGCGTATTTTGATTGTGACCGGACAATCAGGTTCAGGAAAATCCTCGGCATTACAAGTGTTGGAAGATTTGGGTTATTACTGTATTGATAATTTACCTTTGGCATTGCTTCCCGAAATTGTGGATAAACTGGATCAGGAAAATAACTTGGAACAGTTGGCATTGGGGGTAGATGTACGCAGTACCCGTGCCGACTTGCAAGAGTTTGATTTGGTATTTGAGCAACTGCAAAAGCATGGTTCAGTCGATATTATTTATCTGACCACGCAAGATCAGGAATTGATTGCCCGTTTTAGCGCATCACGCCGTCCGCATCCACTCTCTAGCCGTTTTAAAAGCTTGAATGAATGCATTCAGGAAGAAAAAGTCCTGCTTATGCCGATTCAGCTGCGCTCCACGGTGCACATTGATACCACCGACAAGAGTGTGCATGACTTAAAACACACCTTGCTGTCGAAGCTGGGCCAGACCGATAAGCTGATTGTGATTTTGCAATCTTTTGGCTACAAGCATGGTATTCCGCTGGATGCCGACTATGTCTTTGATATCCGGCATTTGCCGAACCCACATTGGGATCTGTCTTTGCGCAAATATTCCGGGCTGGATGAGCCGGTGCAACAGTTTCTGGAACAGCATGAACAGACCAATGAAATGTTCCAGGATATTTATCAGTTTTTAAATAAATGGCTGCCTGCATTTGCAGAAGGGCATCGTCATTATATGACCATCTCTATTGGCTGTACCGGTGGGCAGCACCGATCTGTTTATATGGTGGATAGACTAAAAAAGGCACTTGAGGCACAATGGTCTATTCAAGTCTTACACCGGGAAATGAAGCACTGGTCATGATTGACACAACTGTTGACGTAATTAATAAACTAGGTTTACATGCGCGTGCATCAGGCAAACTGATTGAAGTCACCACGAAATTCCGTTCGTCCATTCAAATTGGCAAAGGTGACAAGTTGGTCGATGCAAAAAATATCATGTCCCTGCTCATGCTCGGCGCAGGTAAGGGCACAACTTTACGTTTAGTGATTGAAGGTGCAGATGAAGAACAAGCTTTATCTGAAATTCAGGCACTTTTTGCAGCAAAATTTTACGAGGCAGATTAATCGTGGCACGTCGACCGCACCGTTTTACCGAAGATGATTTCGAATCTTTAGAAGGACGTGCAAGTAAAACTGAACAGAAAAAAGCCGTACAGCGTATGGCTGCTTTGGGCGAGCAGTTGGCTCAACTGAACCCGAAGCAAATTCAAAAGCTTCCTGTAGATGAGCGTTTAATTGATGCACTCATTGAAGTGCAGAATATCAGTTCGCATGAGGCGCGTCGCCGTCAGTTCCAGCGGATTGGGAAACTGCTGCGCAATGAAGATGAATCGGTGATTCTGTCTTATTTAACCCCGCAGCAGGGTGCCAAAAAAACCGCACAGCTGCAACGCTGGGTCGAGCGGATTATTAAAGATGGTGATCCGGTAATTAATGATTTCTGCAAAACTTATAATGCGGCAGAACGACATACCCTGCGTCAGCATGTGTTGCGCATTCACCGTGATTTGAAAGTGGAAATGCCGGAAGCAGAGCTGGAAGCATCCAAGTTAAAATTATTTAACTATGTGCAGCAAGTGGCGCTGTTATCTGACAATTAAGCTAATCAGACTTCATCTGGTCCGAAGCCATTAAAAACGACTCAATGGAGTCGTTTTTTTATTGCGGTTCATTTTTGGGTGACTGATTTGAAAACGGGCACTATGACCCGCATCAACATCTCAGCTGGCTTTAACCGAACTCGCCGACAGCGCGTTCTTTGGCCCATTCACGTAATACAAACTTCTGTAATTTGCCGGTCGAGGTTTTAGGAATCTCGGTAATCACCACTTCTTTTGGCACTTTAAAGCGCGCCAGATGCTGCTGGCAGAAGGCAATGATTTCATCTTCGGTCACGATTTTACCTTCTTTAATTTCAATAAAGGCGCACGGGACTTCCTGCCAGCGCGGATCCGGTTTGGCCACCACTGCCGCGGTGAGGACCGCAGGGTGCTGGTACAGCACCTCTTCAACCTCCAGCGAGGAAATATTTTCACCGCCGGAAATAATCACATCCTTGGAGCGGTCGGTAATTTTGGCATAGCCATCCGGCTGGCAAACGGCCAGGTCGCCGGTATGGAACCAGCCACCGGCAAAGGCTTCGGCCGTCGCTTCCGGATTTTTTAAATAGCCTTTCATCACGATATTGCCACGGAACATAATTTCGCCCATGGTTTCGCCATCGTTCGGTACCGGTTGCATGGTCTCCGGGTCGAGGACTTTCATGCCATCTTGCAGCGGATACGGCACGCCTTGGCGTGAATGCAATTGCGCCTGTTCCTGAATAGTCAGCTCAGACCAGCCAGCTTGTGATGCACATAGCGCCGATGGGCCATAGGTTTCAGTTAAGCCATAAACATGGGTCACGTTAATGCCCAGATTACGCATCCCTTCAATAATCGCCGCAGGTGGTGCAGCACCGGCCACCATCACTTCTACGCGATGCTCAATTTTGATCTGTTGCTGTTCCGGAGCATTAATCAGCATCGACAGTACAATCGGTGCGCCGCAGAAGTAATCAACTTTATGTTCAGCAATCAGTTTAAAAATCAGCTCAGGATCGACTTTACGTAGGCAGATATTGGTACCGCCATTGGCTGCCATGGTCCAAGCAAAACACCAGCCGTTGCAGTGGAACAGTGGCAAGGTCCATAAATAGGTGGCACGTGGGGTCATACCGCAGGCAATAATATTACTGGCGGCATTGATATAAGCCCCACGATGATGATAGACCACGCCTTTCGGGTTGCCGGTGGTGCCAGAGGTATAGTTCAGGCTAATCGCATCCCATTCATCTTGTGGAAGTGACCATTCAAAATTGGCATCGCCTTCAGCCAGCCAGTCTTCATATTCAATCTGGCCAATCGGGGCAGTAAAGCACTGCTCATACAGCTCATCTTCAACATCAATCACAAAAATCTCTTGTGGCACCAACGCCAGCGCTTCTTTGGCCACGGCAGAAAATTCCGGATCAACCAGTAACACTTTGGATTCGGCATGTTCCAGCATAAAGGCCAGACTTTTGGCATCGAGCCGGGTGTTGAGGGTATTGAGGACGGCGCCTGCCATTGGTACGGCGAAATGTGCTTCCAGCATGGCTGGTACGTTCGGGAGTAGGGTGGACACGGTATCATTCTTGCCGACCCCCAGCTGTTGTAGCTGATGGGCAAACTGGCGGCAGCGTTGATATTTTTCTCGCCAGGTAATGCGGCGTTTACCGTGAATAATGGCGTCCTGATGCGGGTAGATATAAGCAGCGCGTTCAAGGTATCTCAGTGGAGACAAGGCCACGAAATTGGCAGGGGTACGCGGCAATTGATCATATGCGCTAACCATTATTATTACTCCCTAATCATATTTATTGTTTCTCTGGTTTAAAGATATTCATTTCAGTGCAGGCTTGCAGTTATTCTTTAGTCGAGTGAGCGGTATTGCTGCTGAATAGGCACGCTATCACCTGAAATATAAACCTTTTTTGATCCGGTAAAATTGTATAGAGATATTTCTTTTTTATCTGGGTGTAGCTGATGATGGCAGTTGCAGATAGATTGGCCAGATCAGCATATAAAAAGCCACATCATCCGTTTGACCGGTAAATCCGGAAATAAAATTGGCCCATGCAGCACATTTTTTTAAATCGGAAAAAATTAAGCATAAACACGAGGCTTAATTTGAATTTTCTCGGAGAAAAGGTTTAATCACCGCGCCAAGACGTGTAAAATTCTAGTCGATTTTTTTATTTACCACCGTTTTTTATCTTTTGAGGTTCTCCTCGATCATAATCTCGCGGTGACATGCTCCATGGTACGGGGCATCACTCCTTAAGGATTTTCTATGCCAATTATCACTTTGCCGAATGGTGATCAAAAACAATTTGATCAAGCCGTATCTGTGATGGAAGTTGCACAAAGCATCGGCCCGGGTCTTGCCAAAAATACTGTGGCAGGTCGTGTGAACGATCGTTTAGTCGATGCCTGCGATTTAATTACCGAAGATGCCACCTTACAAATCATCACACCGAAAGACGAAGAAGGGGTCGAAATTATTCGTCACTCTTGTGCGCACCTGGTGGGCCATGCGGTAAAACAATTGTTCCCTGAAGCAAAAATGGTGATTGGTCCGGTCATTGAAGAAGGTTTCTACTATGACATCTGGATGCCACGTCCATTTACTTTAGATGACATGGCGGCCATCGAAGAGCGTATGAAAAAGCTCATCGACCAGGACTACGATGTTGTGAAAAAAATGACCCCGCGTGATGAAGTTATTGCTGAGTTCACTGCGCGTGGCGAAGAATACAAACTGCGCCTGATTGCAGACATGCCTGAAGAAACTCAAATGGGCCTGTACTACCATCAGGACTATCTGGATATGTGCCGTGGTCCGCACGTACCAAATACCAAATTCTTAAAATCGTTCAAGCTGACCAAAATCTCGGGTGCTTACTGGCGCGGTGATGCCAAGAACGAGCAGCTGCAACGGATTTACGGTACCGCTTGGGCTGACAAAAAACAGCTGGCTGCCTACATCAAACGTATTGAAGAAGCAGAAAAGCGTGACCACCGTAAAATTGGTAAAGCCTTAGACCTGTTCCATATGCAGGAAGAAGCGCCGGGTATGGTGTTCTGGCATCCAAATGGCTGGACCATTTACCAGGTGCTGGAACAGTACATGCGTAAAGTGCAGCAGGACAACGGTTATCAGGAAATCCGTACTCCGCAGGTGGTCGATTTCACCTTATGGGAAAAATCGGGTCATGCCGCGAACTATGCGGAAAACATGTTTACCACGCATTCTGAAAACCGTAACTACGCAGTGAAGCCAATGAACTGCCCATGTCACGTGCAGGTGTTTAACCAGGGCCTAAAGTCGTATCGTGATTTACCAATCCGTCTGGCAGAATTTGGTTCATGTCACCGTAACGAGCCATCGGGTTCATTGCACGGTATTATGCGGGTACGTGGTTTCACTCAAGATGATGCGCATATTTTCTGTACCAAAGAGCAGATTGGCCAAGAGGTTGCTGACTTTATTCAGTTAACCTTAGATGTCTACAAAGACTTTGGCTTTGAAGATGTGCAAATGAAGTTATCGACTCGTCCTGAAAAACGTGTGGGTGATGATGCACTGTGGGATCTGGCAGAAAAATCACTGGCCGATGCTTTGGATGCAGCGGGTCTGGCCTGGGAACTACAGCCGGGTGAAGGCGCATTCTATGGTCCGAAAATTGAATTCTCATTGAAAGACTGCTTAGGCCGTGTATGGCAGTGCGGTACCATTCAGTGTGACTTTAACTTGCCAGAACGTTTAGATGCTTCTTATGTGACGGAAGATAACGACCGTGATCAGCCGGTAATGTTACACCGTGCGATTCTTGGAAGTTTTGAGCGTTTTATTGGTATACTTATTGAGCATTATGCAGGCTTTATGCCACCTTGGTTATCGCCAACACAAGCCTGTGTAATGAATATTACCGACGCGCAAGCTGAAGCCTGTGGGTCAGTCGTCGAGAAACTGAAAGAAAACGGTATTCGTGCGATTTCTGACTTGAGAAATGAGAAAATCGGCTTTAAGATTCGTGAACGTACTTTAGAGCGTATTCCTTACTTGCTGGTTCTTGGCGACCGTGAAGTAGAGGAAGGTACAGTGAACGTGCGTACCCGCTCAGGAAAAAATTTGGGTACTATGTCAATTGATGCTTTCGTTGACCTAGTAAAAGCAGCCGTTGCCGAACGCGGCCGGTACATTGTGGAGTAAGAAAGATTAAACAGCCTGACCGTAACCAACAACAAGGTGCTAAGAGTAACCGCCCTGCAATTAATGACGAGATCCGTGCAAAAGAAGTACGCCTCGTTGCAGCGGATGGTGAACAAAAAGGAATTGTTTCTTTAGCGGAAGCATTGCGTGCTGCAGAGGATGCAGATCTTGACCTCGTTGAGATTGTGGCAAATGCAGAGCCGCCTGTTTGTAAAATCATGGATTACAACAAGCACTTGTTTGACCTGAAGCAAAAGCAAAAAGATGCCAAGAAAAAGCAGCATCAAGTGCAGGTAAAAGAAATTAAATTGCGCCCAGCAACCGATGTAGGTGACTACAACGTAAAACTGCGTGCAATTATCAAATTCCTTGAAGAAGGCAACAAAGTCAAAATCACACTGCGTTTCCGTGGTCGTGAAATGGCTCACCAACAGTTAGGTTTGGCTCAATTACAAAAAGTTGAAGCTGACGTAGTTGAATATGGTGTAGTTGAACAGGCGCCAAAAATGGAAGGTCGTCAAATGGGTATGCTGCTTGGACCGAAAAAGAAAAAGTAAGCATCTCCGAATCAAAAAAGCACTGCCCAGCAGTGCTTTTTTTGTGACTACAGTTTATGAGGTCACTAATATTTTGACATAATGATCGTTCGGTATGTTGAGCAGCTCAGCATACTTTGCATGATAAAAGCCCGGTGACTTTTGAACAGCTGCGGGTCATCTCTGGTGTTTAATTTTTATGTGACAACAGTTGCCCTGCTCAGGCTTATCTCGTATCTTTAACGGCAGAGCAATAACACATGACAACGACAAGAGCGCAAGGATATACACATGATTGATCTTTATTATTGGGGCACGCCCAATGGTCATAAAATTACGATTGCCTTAGAAGAAATGGCGCTGCCATACCAGATTTTCCCGATTAACATCCTTGAAAACGACCAGTTCCAGCCAGATTTTCTGCGCATTTCTCCCAACAATAAAATTCCAGCTATCGTCGATCAGGATGGACCGAATGGCCAGCCGATTTCGATTTTTGAATCGGGGGCAATCTTGCAATATCTGGGCCGTAAAACCGGCATGTTCTATCCGGTAGATGAGCTCGAGCGGGTAGAGGTGGAGCAGTGGCTGATGTGGCAAATGGGTGGCTTAGGCCCGATGCTCGGTCAGAACCATCACTTTAGCCGCTTTGCACCCGAGCGTATTGCCTATGCCACCGAGCGTTATGTCAATGAAAGCAAACGTCTGTATGGCGTGTTAAACAAGCAGCTGATCGGGCAGAAATATGTAGCCGGTGAATATTCAATTGCCGATATGGCGATTTTACCGTGGTTGTTACGCCATGAATGGCAGCAGATTCCGCTAGAAGATTATCCGCATGTGCAGGATTATATTGAGCGTTTAACCGCCCGTTCGGCAGTACAACGCGCCCTGGCAATTCAGGTTTAAATAATCATCATAAAATCACCTAAAGCATCTTCGGGTGCTTTTTTTGTGATTTCAGTTAAGATGGGCAGAACCTGTTAACTGCATCTGTTATGGCTTATCTGCTGTTATTTCTGTCGGCCTTTGGGGCGGCTACCTTATTGCCGTTGCAATCTGAAGCGGTATTACTGGGCCTGCTCATTCAAGAGCAACATTCGGTGATGGCTTTAATAGCCATCGCCAGTCTGGGCAATATTCTGGGCAGCTGTGTGAACTGGTGGTTAGGACTCAAGATCGAGCAGTATAAAGACAAGCGCTGGTTTCCGGTGTCTGAACCCAAGCTGCAGCAGGCACAGCAGATTTATCGGAAATATGGCTTCTGGTCCTTACTGCTGAGCTGGGTGCCGGTGATTGGTGATCCAATCACCCTAATTGCCGGTTTAATGAAAGAAAACTTCGCCCGATTTCTGCTGATGGTGAGTGTAGCCAAAATCGGGCGTTATCTGTTTATTTATCTGGCTTATGCCATGTTCTAGTTTAGCCCTCACATTCTGCTGGCTGAAAACGGACTTCATCTTTCAGGCTGGATTTTTTATAGATCCAGAATTTGCGTGGTACATCGACCTGTGCACCTTGCAGCGCCTGAATCAGTTTCTGGTCCAGCGCATAACGGCCGGAGCCTTGCTGAATTTTAACCTTGTGGATGTTGCCGTATTTATCGGCTTTCATTTTGAACTGAATCCGGCGGGCATGACCATTTAACTCATCTTCGGTGACGTTCAGTTGAGGCTGGCTGCGATATTGAAACGCGCTTTTTGCGCCAGCTTGCTGCGCTTGCCAGACAGTCGAGTCAAAGCTGTAGTGGCAGTCCTGAGCAGTATCTTTTAAATCCAGATGAAAGACCTGATAACCAATCACTGGAACCGGGGTATCATCGACCAGATGTGGTTTGATTCTGGCCTGTTTTACCGCCTGGCTAATCAGCTGATCTAAAGATTTTAGTCCGGTGCTTTCCTGTACCGTGACCTTGTTGATTTGCCCCGATTCATCGGCATGAATCCGTAAAATGGCCGCGCGGTTTTGCTGCTTTAAATCGGCATTGCTATAACGCAGCTGCGGAAACTCGGTCCATTGAATACGCGTGGTCAGATGGGCGGCCAACGCCGAGGTTTTTTGTACTTGCAGTTGTTCGGCAGGGGCAGCAATGGCAAGCGTGGCACTAAGCGGCAGTGCCAGACACAGACTCAGGCAAATGGTTTTTTTCATGAGGATTAGCTTGTTGTTGGGCAAAAGAAGGAACGCTGCGCAGTATTTCCTGAATCGGGCTTCAGTACAAGTCTTCCGCTATAAAAATAAGATGTTCCATCTTCATGTTTTGGCTGTTCAATAACAAGGAGAGATCCTGCTAATCTCAAAGACCTCATCTGCCAATAGAAGGCGAGCGACTTTTGCAATATTTGCTTTTGTTTTAGACAAAGATGCTTTAGAATACGTGCTCCCTTACCTGCAGGTCGTTTGTAATGGTGCAAATGAGCCGAACAGGTACTTAAAAGAGGTTGTTATGGCTAAGTTAAAAACTCGCCGTGGTGCAGCTAAACGTTTCAAAGCGACTGCTAACGGTTTCAAGCGTAAACAAGCGTTCAAACGCCACATTTTGACCAAAAAATCTGCTAAACGTATCCGTCAATTGCGCGGCTGTGTAATGGTTCACGTGAGTGACGTTGCTTCAGTTCGTCGTATGTGCCCATACATCTAAGGAGATTTATAAATGGCTCGTGTAAAACGTGGTGTACAGGCTCATCGCCGTCATAAAAAAATTCTTGCTCGTGCTAAAGGTTACTATGGTGCTCGTTCACGCGTATATCGCGTAGCGTTCCAAGCGGTAATCAAAGCAGGTCAATACGCTTACCGTGACCGTCGTCAGAAGAAACGTCAATTCCGTGCTCTATGGATTGCGCGTATCAATGCTGGTGCTCGTCAAAACGGCTTGTCTTACAGCCGTATGATTGCTGGTTTGAAGAAAGCTCAAGTGATCATCGACCGTCGCGTACTTGCTGACATCGCTATGCATGACGCAGTTGCATTTGCTGCTTTAGCTGAAAAAGCGAAAGGTGCATTGGCTGCCTAAGTCCTCGTGACTTAAAAGAAGACCGCTTTATGCGGTCTTTTTTATTGCGCAGAATCAGGGTCTGAATGATAGAGTAGGGAAATTGTATGCAGCGAATTAATGTGGTTGGTACTTCGGCTTCAGGCAAATCGACTTTTGCCCGGGCGCTGGCAGAAAAGCTGGGACTGGCCTATATCGAGCTGGATAATCTGTTCTGGTTAGATGACTGGCAGCAAAGTGCTGATACAGATTTTTTTGCCAAAATTCAGGCAGCCAGTGAGCAGGCACCCAATGGCTATGTGATTGATGGCAACTATACTCGCACCATTCCCATTAAATGGGCGCAGGCCGATACCATCATCTGGCTGGATTTACCGTTTCATACCAATTTGCTGCGCTCTGTACAACGCGCCGTGCAGCGCGCGGTTTCACAGCAAACCCTCTGGTCCAATTCTAATAATCGGGAAACGATCAGGCAGCTGTTTAGTCGCGATTCGATTGTCTGGTGGATGATCAAGACCCATCAGAAAAATCGCCGGCATTATCTGCAGCTGATGCAATCTCCTGAATATGCCCATCTGCACTGGATTCGGCTGACCTCAGTGGTTGAGGTTGAGCGATTTTTAAACAGTGTTTAAAGTCCGAAATAATAGGCCAATAAACAAATCACCACGGTAATAAGAATTAGCTTGATGACCCCGGTCGCACCAACTTTATGATGAGACGGTGCTTTGGCTGAATGCGCTGCTTGCGCATGGGTGGTCTTGCTGTCAGATGCGAACGGTTCCAGCGGATTCGGCTGTGCGGTGGGCGTCAGCTGGGCACTTTGGTAATGGTTGGCTACCTTGACAATAAATTTGGCGCTTAAATCATCCAGCTTCTGGGCAAAATGGCGCAGGTCAAGCTGTTCTTCCGGACTTAGCACCTCATTATCTGCATTATAGGGATGTTGGATTTTCTGCTGGATATTATCTTTTAGCGCTTCTAAACGGTACAGCATACGATGTGCATAATCGGCCTGATAGTGAGTCGGTAATAAAGACAGCTGATGCGGATCAGGTGTATCTGCCGTAAGCGGAACACCATAATAGGGTAAATTCTGCTGTTCAGGTGGCTGAAAGTCGGCCGCCAGTGTATGGGAAAACAGCTCCTGCTCGGTAAACAGATGAATTTCATCCCAGTGAGCGGGTTCTAGATCGGCCTCTACCTTTTTGGCCAGCTTACTATTGAGTTCATAACGCCAGAACGTTTCCTGGCGCAGTTCAATACGCTGTGCCGATGGAAATTCATAATCATTGTCGGCGTTATACCATTCCGGCAATTCCTTGCCACAAATCCAGGCGAATTTTTTATGTGCTTCATGGCTGACAATAAAATGCGGGTAGGGCAGCAGCTCGACATTGGCGTTGGGATTTTTTTCATCGACCAGCAGACTGGCATTGTGCAGACTCAGTCGGGTTGTACCCTGGCGTTTTAAGCCTTCCAGCCAGATTTCAAAATGCTGGGCCAGCAGATGCTGGGAATTTAAATCACGAAACCAGAACATGTGCTGATTAAAAATGGGATGCGCACGCCAGCGACTGAAACTCAAATCCTGGCTCAGATATTCATTGCCATAGGTGACCAGGGTCAGTTGCTGTTTCCAAATTTGATCGAGCGCCATAGTGTTTGATCTCATTGATATTTTGATTATCTTATACTTTTTCCAAATTGCGATGCCAATCTAATTTTCCTGCAATGCAACTTCATTCTACTGTCCAAAAACTGTTAGAATGTGGGGTTTTTTAATTATATTCAAAATTTGTTGCTTTGAGAGTTACTATGTCACTGGAAGCCCTGACCACTGAAGCGCTCGCTGCCATTGCAGCAGCAGACGACCTTGCTACACTCGATCAAGTACGGGTGCAATTTACGGGGAAGAAAAGCCAGCTCGCGGAACAATCTAAGTCACTTGGTAAAATGGATCCTGAACAGCGTAAAGCGTTTGGTGCGCAAATCCATGCGGTGCGTGAAGCCATTAATACTGCATTAACCGAGCGTCAGGCAGAATTACAGCAAGCGGCATTAGAACAAAAACTTGCCAGCGAAACGGTGGATATTACTTTACCAGGCCGTGGTCAGACCATTGGCTCCATTCACCCGGTAACTCAGGTGCAAGAGCGTATTTGCCAGTTCTTTACCAAAGCTGGCTTTACTGTGGCTACTGGCCCAGAAGTTGAAGATGATTATCACAACTTTGAAGCGCTGAATATTCCAGGCCATCACCCGGCCCGTGCCATGCACGACACGTTCTATTTTGATGCGACTCATTTGCTGCGTACCCATACCTCTGGTGTACAGATTCGGACCATGGAAACCCAGCAGCCGCCAATCCGTATTGTCTGCCCGGGCCGTGTTTATCGCTGTGACTCCGACCAGACGCATTCACCAATGTTCCACCAAATTGAAGGTTTGTACGTGGCGGAAAACACCAGCTTTGCTGAACTGAAAGGTTTACTGGTGAACTTGCTGAACGAATTCTTTGAAAAAGATTTGAAAGTCCGTTTCCGTCCGTCGTATTTCCCGTTCACCGAGCCAAGTGCTGAAGTGGATATTATGGATGAGCGCGGTAAATGGTTAGAAGTGCTGGGCTGCGGTATGGTGCATCCAAATGTATTACGCGCGGCAGGTATTGATCCGGACAAATATAAAGGCTTTGCTTTTGGTCTGGGCGTAGAGCGTTTTGCAATGTTGCGTTATGGCATTAACGACCTACGTATGTTCTACCAGAATGATGTGCGTTTCTTACGCCAGTTTGCTTAAAACAAATTTATACCTCTCCTAAAAGGAGAGGGGTTGTCCATCGGTGACATAGGGTTCTCCCCCTTTTTTTAAGGGGGAGTTAGAGGGGGATTTTAGAGATTTGAATTACAGGTTTTATATTAATGAAAATTAGCGAAAATTGGCTACGCACGTGGGTCAACCCAGCCATCGATAGCGAAAAACTTTCTGACCAGTTAACCATGCTGGGTTTGGAAGTTGATGATTTATCTCCAGCTGCAAAACCATTTACTGGTGTAGTGGTTGGTGAAGTGCTGACGGTTGAACAACATCCAGATGCAGACCGTTTACGTGTAACGACGGTGAACATTGGTTCCGGTGAGCCTTTACAAATCGTCTGCGGCGCGCCAAACGTACGAGCAGGTATGAAAGCACCTGTGGCAACTATTGGTGCAGTATTACCAGGCGATTTTAAAATCAAGAAAGGCAAACTGCGTGGTGTGGAATCACAAGGCATGCTCTGCGGTGCATCTGAAATTGACTTAGAAGATAAAATCGACGGTCTATTAGAACTTCCTGTGGATGCACCGGTCGGTGTCAACATCCGTGAATATCTGGACCTAGATGACAACGTGATTGACATCAGCATTACGCCAAACCGTGGTGATTGTTTCAGTATTCGTGGGATCGCACGTGAAATTGGGGTGATTAACCAACTGCCTGTGACTGCGCCTGACATTCAAGAAGTGGCTGCAAGCATTTCTGATGAAAAGAAAGTGGTTGTATCTACTGAAGGCTGTCCACGTTATTTAGGTCGTGTGATCAAGAACGTGAATACCAAAGCCGCGACGCCTGAATGGATGGAGCGCGCATTGGCACGTTCGGGTATCCGTCAGCACAGCATTCTGGTTGATATTACCAACTATGTCTTGATGGAACTGGGTCAACCACTCCATGCCTTTGATGGTGCAAAAGTGCAAGGTTCAGTACAGGTGCGTCAGGCGACTGCGGGTGAAAAACTTGTTCTATTGAATGAACAAGAAGTAGAACTGCAAGACGATGTCATGGTGATTGCCGATGATGAAAAAGCTCTGGCGATTGCCGGCATCATGGGTGGTCTGTCTTCATCGGTTACCGATGAAACCACTGAAATCTTCCTGGAATCTGCTTTCTTTGCACCGCTGCATATTGCCGGTCGTGCGCGCCGTTTTGGCCTGCATACCGATGCCTCTCAGCGTTATGAGCGTGGTGTGGATTTTGAACTGCCATTGATCGCCATGCACCGTGCCTCTCAGTTAATTTCTGAGCTTGCAGGCGGTGAGTTTGGCCCAATTACGGTGGCGGAAAATGCAGCAGTATTGCCAACACGTGACGCGATTGAACTGAAACAGGCACAGGTCGATCAGCTGCTGGGTTATAGCGTAGATTCAGACTTTATTACCGATGCTTTAACACGCTTGGGTTGTGAAGTGACGGTAAAAGCGCAAGGTCAATGGTCTGTGGTACCGCCATCGCATCGTTATGACATGGCCATTTACCAGGACCTGATTGAAGAAGTCGCGCGTATTCACGGTTATGACAATATTCAAATCAGCCTGCCGGTGATTGACACCAAACTGGCGAAGTATCAGGATCAGTTTGAAGTGGCACAGCTGCGTCAAACCCTAGTGACTTTGGGCTATCAGGAAGCAATCAGCTTTAGCTTTGCTGACCTGAAACTGGAAAAACAGCTAAATGCAGCGGTCAACCCACTGGCATTGGCGAACCCGATTTCAAGCGATCTGGCGGTGATGCGTTCAACCTTGCTGTCGAGCCTGATTCCTTGCGTACAGTACAATATTAACCGTCAGCAAAGCCGTGTGCGTTTCTTTGAACTGGGTTTACGTTTTGATTATCAGAACGCAGCCTCAATTCATGACCTGAAACAGATTCCAACCCTGGCAATGATTGCTGTGGGCGCTAAAACAGCAGAATCATGGCATGGCAAGCCACAAGCCATGGACTTCTTTGACCTGAAAGGTGAAGTTGAAGAGTTGCTGGCAGCAGGTCGTGTACAGGTCGAATATGTACGCTCAGAGCGTAGCTGGTTGCATCCAGGCCAATCTGCAGAGATTCTGGTCAATGGTCAGTCAATTGGTTATTTGGGCCGTTTGCATCCATCTCTGGAAAATGAACTGGATTTGGGCACCACTTGGGTGGCGGAACTGGATCAGCAGGCTGTTTTGCAAACTTATGTATCTAATTTTACAGAATTATCACGTTTTCCGTCGGTAAGACGTGATATTGCGCTTTTAATTAGTGATAAGATTAATGTTAGCGAAATTCAGCAACTTATCGAACAAACGGGCGGCGAGCTTCTGCATTCAACCTGGTTATTCGATGTGTACACTGGTCAAGGTGTTGAAGCGGGTAAACGCTCATTGGCATTTGCACTGTTATGGCAACATCCGACACGTACGCTTGAAGATGCTGAAATTAAATCAGGTATGGACAATATCCTAAAAGTGTTAGAAAACACTTATCAAGCGACATTGAGGGCTTCATGACAGCATTAACAAAAGCAGAAATGGCTGATCATTTAAGTGAGCTCACGAGTTTAAACCGTCGTGAAGCGAAACAAATGGTCGAGTTATTCTTCGATGAGATTAGCCAGGCGCTAATCTCTGGGGAGCAGGTGAAACTTTCAGGTTTTGGTAACTTCGAGTTGCGTGATAAACGTCAACGTCCAGGCCGAAATCCGAAGACGGGTGAAGAAATTCCGATTTCTGCACGCCGGGTGGTAACCTTCCGTGCCGGACAGAAGTTCCGCCAACGTGTTGGAAATGAGCAGATCGATTGATCTGCTTTTTTTATGCTGCTAAAAAAGTAAGGGCTGAGGTTCTAACGGCAGGTATTACCGTGCTCCTTGTATGTGATGATGAGATGTTGTAAGAAATATTCAGACAATAAAAAAGAGAGCCAAAAGGCTCTCTTTTTGTCAATAATCTAAGATTATTGAGCTTCAGAAGCAGCAGCGTCAACAGCAGCATCAGCAGCATCAGTAGCAGCATCAGCAGCGTCAGTAGCAGCAGCAGCAGCAGTGTCAGCAGCATCAGCAGCAGCGTCTACAGCAGCATCAGCGCCAGAAGCAGCTTCAACAGCAGCAGCGTCAGCAGCAGCTTCAGCTTCAGAAGCAGCTACAACAGCTTCAGATGCAGCTTGGTTAGCGTCAGCAGCAGCTTCTTCAGTTTTTTTAGCACAACCAACGAAAGCTAAAGTAGTAGCAACTGCAGCAGCAATAGCGATTTTTTTGAATAACATGGCATCACTCTCTAAAAAATTGAGATTAAAAAAAACCGACGTTAGCCTGTTATATGCTTTTATTATTCCTAATTTTGTTAGGCACTAACAACGCAGGAGCAGTCTAACTGGTCTGCGAATATGCTATCACTGAGTTTTTTTAATTACTACTAGCTTGCTCTAAAAAAAGCCGAAAAAAGCCCTAAAATGCGTTGTTTTTTAACAGAAAATAACAATCAAGAGTTCAGTTTATATTGGCGAAAGGCGATTTAAATCATTAAAAACTATAGGGTTTTTTTGAAATACTTATTTATAATCATTTACTTAAAAATAAGTTTACACAGAAAACGTCCAATTGTATCTTTATGTAAAGATGGTCAACCGAAATAAAAAAGCCATCGTTATACGATGGCCTTTTTAAAAAGTTTTGATCTTAGTTGCTGGCTTTACGCTTCATATGATCAAAGAACTCGTCATTGGTTTTGGTTTCTTTCATACGATCCAGCAGGAATTCCATGGCTGCCAGTTCATCTTGGGTATGCAGCAGCTTACGCAGAATCCAGACCTTACGCAGGTTGTCTTCAGACATCAGGCGCTCTTCACGACGGGTACCTGATTTCTTGATGTTCATGGCAGGGAACACGCGTTTTTCGGCAATACGACGATCAAGCGTAATTTCCTGGTTACCGGTACCTTTGAATTCTTCGTAAATCACTTCATCCATCTTGCTGCCGGTTTCAATTAACGCGGTTGAGATGATGGTCAGTGAGCCGCCTTCTTCAATATTACGTGCGGCACCAAAGAAACGCTTTGGACGTTCCAGTGCGTGAGCATCGACACCACCAGTCAGGACTTTACCTGAAGATGGCACCACGGTGTTATAGGCACGCGCTAAACGGGTAATCGAGTCAAGCAGAATCACCACATCTTTTTTGTGTTCTACCAGACGCTTGGCTTTTTCAATTACCATTTCAGCCACTTGTACGTGACGGGCTGGAGATTCATCAAAGGTTGAGGCAACCACTTCACCACGCACGGTACGTTCCATTTCGGTCACTTCTTCCGGACGTTCGTCAATCAGCAGAACAATCAGGAATACTTCCGGGTTATTACGTACAATCGACTGGGCGATGTTTTGTAATAACATGGTTTTACCAGCTTTTGGCGGCGCTACAATAATTGAACGCTGGCCTTTACCAATTGGCGCAACCAAGTCAACCACACGCGCGGTTAAATCTTCAGTGGTACCGTTACCAAGTTCCATGACCAGTTGTTCGGTTGGGAACAGCGGGGTCAGGTTTTCAAACAGGATTTTATTGCGCGAGTTTTCTGGCGTGTCGTAGTTAATCTGGTTAACTTTTAACAGGGCAAAATAACGTTCGCCTTCTTTTGGTGGGCGAATGGTGCCGGTAATGGTGTCACCGGTACGCAGGTTAAAACGACGAATTTGCGAAGGGCTGACATAGATATCGTCAGGACCGGCTAAATAAGAGCCTGCTGCAGAGCGTAAGAAGCCAAAACCATCTGACAGAATTTCGAGCACGCCATCACCAAAAATCTCTTCGCCATTCATTGCATGACGTTTTAAGATGGCAAAAATAATGTCTTGCTTACGGTTACGAGCCATTCCTTCAAGGCCCATAAACTCGGCAATCTTGATGAGTTCGCCAATCGGTTTTTTCTTGAGTTCGGTTAAATTCATAGGTGATCAGATAGAATCAAAAATTCTGGGGTACAGGTTGGAAGGGAAGCAACATTTGACCGCATGCAGGCAATAAAACGAACGCAATTGTATTTGCACAATAACAATTCAGAGGACTGATTAATTGTTTCAGAGAAAAATGTGAAAAAACAATTTCTGTTGCCGAGCGGCATTTTTGTGTTGTGTCTTTTAAGAAACGGGCGGGACGGGAAGTCCTTTATTTCTTGAGCAAGCAATATAAGAGAGAAACGCCGATTTGTCAATTTATAGACGAAAAAAATACGCTATGAAACATAGCGTATTTTAATTTTTCTAAACAGACAGGATTTAGATGTTTTCATCAATAAATGCAGTCAGTTTCGATTTTGGTGCAGCACCAATCTGCTGGGCAACCACTTCCCCATTTTTGAACATCAACAGTGCAGGGATGTTACGGATGTTGTAGTTCACGGCAGTTTGTTCGCAAGCGGTCACGTCAACTTTCACAATTTTAACTTTGCCTTCATATTCAGTCGCCAAAACTTCAAGTACTGGCGCAATTGCCTTACAAGGCGCACACCAGCCCGCCCAGAAGTCAACCAATACAGGTGTTTCAGATTGAAGAACGTCTGCTTCGAAATTTGCATCCGTTGTGTTTACGATGTTGCCAGACATGGAATGTGCTCCAAATGAATTTTTGTATAGATAGCTATATTTATTAGTATTACATAGCCATCTAGAACAATGTAGAGGAATATGTAAATTTTCGATCTTTCCTGTGAATTTGTCTAATTGATGCTCACGATGCTGATGATCGTGTCACACAATTGTCACATCTGCCGAAAATTTAAATACTCATCGAAATGTGCGCACAAATGGCTTTTAAATTGCATGTATGTGAATTACTCTAGGCACAATTCTGTATAGGTTTGTTTGAAGAATGTCTGATTTTTTAATTGATGAAGAGTTACTTGCAGCCATCGATATGGGGTCGAACAGCTTCCACCTGGCCATTGCCCGTGTGGATCATGGTGAAGTAAAAAAAGTGGCATCAATGTCAGAAAAAGTACAGCTTGCCGCTGGTTTAGATGAGAATAAAAATTTAACCGAAGCCGCACAGCAGCGCGGTTTAGCCTGTCTGGCACGCTTTGTTGGACGTTTAAGCGCTGTACAGCCGAACCGTTTACGTATTGTTGCTACCAACGCCTTGCGCCAGGCCAAAAACGGACATGAGTTTATTCAAAAAGCCGCAGAAATCTTGCCAAAACCAATTGAAATTATTGCCGGTCGTGAAGAAGCCCGCTTAATTTATCTGGGTGTGTCGCACACCATGGAAAACAGTGGTCGCCGCCTGGTGATTGATATTGGCGGTGGTTCAACCGAGCTGATTATTGGTGAAGAATTCGAACCTATTCATACCGAATCTTTACAGATGGGCTGCGTGGCCTATACCAAAGCCTTTTTCGCCGAAGGTGAAATTAACCATAAAAGTTTTGACAAAGCCGTGTTTGCCGCACGCAAAGAATTATCTACCATTGCCAATACCTATAAAAATGCCGGCTGGGATACCGTGGTCGGTTCAAGTGGCACCATTAAAGCCTGTCGCCAGATTACCGTGAATATGGGCTGGAGCAATGCCCAGGAAAATCTGACCCGTGAGGGCCTGGAAAAACTCAAAGATAAGCTGCTTAAATATAAGCATGTCTCTGAAATGGACTTTGACGGTTTAAAAGAAGATCGACGAGCAGTTTTGCCAGCCGGGATTGCGATTTTATATGCAGTTTTTGATATTTTAGATATTGATAAACTGGTTTATTCCGATGGTGCCTTACGTGAAGGCGTAATGTATGACCTGCTGGGCCGTTTCCAGCATGAAGATATCCGAGACCGCAGTGTGCAGGCGCTGATGGGCCGTTATAACGCCGATCCGAAACAGGCAGAACGTGTGGTCAAAACCGCGCAGTACCTGTTTGAAGGCGTAGCCGCGGAGCTGAAATTGACCAGCGATGACAGTGATTTACTGCGCCGCGCGGCCTATTTACATGAAATTGGTCTGGCGATCAGTCATGGTGGCTATCATCGTCATGGTGCTTATTTATTACAACATTCGGATATTCCGGGCTTTTCACAAATTGATCAAAACCATCTGTCGCATCTGGTTGCGCATCATCGCCGCAAGCTGCGTCAGGACGATAAAATTGATGTCAACAAGGTCGGTGGCCATAAATTAATGCATTTATGTCTGCTGCTACGCCTAGCAGTTTTAGTCAATCATAGTCGTAGCGATCAGATGCTTCCTGCCATTGAATTGAGTGTTCAGAATGCGCAACAATGGCAGCTCAGCGTTTCGGGTGATGCTAAACAATGGCCATTGCTTGTCGCTGAATTGCACGATGAACAAGTGCAGTTCAAGAATTGGGACATTGAATTAAAAATTCATTCGGAACAATTTGTCGATTAACGTTTTGGTTAATTTAGGGATAACAGTCGACTTATGAAAAATAAAGCTGCTCAATCAAAAGCATGGACAACGGTCCAAATTGCACGTCATCCAGAGCGTCCGCAATTCCTGGACTATGTAGGCGAAATTTTCACTGAATTTGATGCGTTGCACGGCGACCGTTTATTTGGTGATGATGGTGCAATGGTGGGTGGCTTGGCACGCTTCGATGGTCAGCCGGTCATGGTCGTGGGCCAGCATCGTGGTCGCAGTACCCGCGAGAAATTGCAGCACAATTTCGGCATGAGTAACCCGGAAGGTTACCGTAAAGCACAGCGTTTGCTGGATATGGCAGAACGTTTCAAGCTGCCGGTCTTTACCTTTATTGACACCATGGGTGCTTATCCGGGTGTGGGTGCAGAAGAACGTGGTCAGGCGGAAGCGATTGCTACCAGTCTTGCTCAATTATCGAACCTGAAAGTGCCGGTCGTGGCAACAGTTCTGGGTGAGGGTGGTTCAGGCGGTGCCTTGGGTATTGGTGTGGCGGACCGTGTGGTGATGTTATCTCACAGTATTTATTCAGTAATTTCTCCAGAAGGCTGTGCATCTATTTTGTGGAAAACTGCTGAAAAAGCAGAACAAGCAAGTGAAGCATTGGCACTGACTGCTGAAAAATTACAGCAGATGGGCATTGTTGAATATGTGGTTGATGAAGGTGAGGGAGCTCACTTGCAACCAGAAAAAGTCATGCAAGATTTAAAAGCCGTGTTAAAACAGGCTCTAGAAGAATTGCAACCGATGGATGCACAAGAACGATGCGAAGCACGTTACCAGCGTTTGATGAAGTTTGGCAGCGACAATTTAGGACTGGCGTCTTAACCCAGATTCAGTCTTTTCCAGAAGATACGCATTTTCTCATCGGATGTAGTGGCGGCATGGATTCCATGCTGCTGCTGCATCTGATGGCGTTTTTATGCCCGGAAAAAGTCCGGGCCATTTATATTGATCATCAATTACAGTCTTCCAGCCAGGCCTGGGGCGAATTTGTCCAGCAGCATTGTCAGGCCTTCAATATTCCGTGCATGATTCAAGCCGTACAGGTCGCCGAAGGCAATCTGGAACAGCAGGCACGCGCCGCACGTTATCAGGCATTTCAGCAGCATATTCAAACCAATGAGATATTGGTACTGGCCCATCATCAGCAGGATCAGGCAGAAACAGTGTTATTGCGCCTGTTTTCCGGTGCCGGTATTCCTGGCCTGGTGGCCATGAAAACTTTCGATTCACGCTCTGAGCTGTCAATCTGGCGGCCGTTATTGGCTTTATCGCGTGAGCAGATTCAGAGCTGGTGCCAGCAGCTTTCGGTTCCACATATTCAAGATCCGACCAATCAGGATATTCACTACGACCGGGCCTGGTGCCGGGAACAGTTGTGGCCGCTGTTAAACGCGCGCTTTCCCAAAATGCAGCAAAGCATTTGCCGCAGCAGCCAGCTGATGCAGGATGCCGAGCAGATTCTGACCGAAGTATTGCTGCAGGATTTAGCCAACTGTGGCGATGCCGAGCATCTGGATTTACACCGTATTCAGCAATTGTCCGAGGCGCGGCAACGCCAGTTACTGTCGTTCTGGATGAAAGGGGACAGCCAGTACCGGCCAAGTTTTGACATGGTGCAGCGTATTCAGCAGGAAGTGATTCAGGCCCGGGCCGATGCGCAAGCGGCTTTGCATTGCAACGGCTTTTATTATGTGCGCTATCAAAATGTCATTTACCGTCTGCCTCAGCTGGAATATTTGGCCAGTCAACAGGCCATCCCTGCGCGGGAACAGGTGTGCTGGCAGTTGGGGCAAACCCTAGATTTACCAGCCGGACAGTTTCAGTTGAATGCACCGCATCAGGTTGGTTTGTCTTTTGCATTACTCCAACAAGAATTGACTTTAAGTACGCGAGTGGGCGGAGAAAAAATCCATCTTCATGGACGTGTCGGGGCCTGGCCATTAAAAAAGGCGATACAGCAGGCACAAATTTTTCCCTGGAAGCGTCATACAATTCAAATATTAAGCAGAGATAATGTTATGCTAGGGGTTTTCACGCCAAAAGGGTTTTGGCTGGCAGATTCTGCCTATTGCGAACCGGATGGCTGGCAACCGACTTTAATCTCTTAACTATAAAGAACTCAACCAAGAGTGTGAATCATGAGTGCAGTGTTAAATTGTAATATTAGTTTTATTGGTGGCGGAAATATGGCACAGGCCTTAATTGGTGGCCTGATTGCACGTGGCATGCCTTCAACGCGTATTACAGTTGCTGATCCGGTCGAAAAAATCCGTTTGTTGCTTGAAGAAAAAGATGTACATGTGACCGAAGACAACCAGGCTGCCATTCGTGACGCCGATATTGTGGTGTTCGCAGTCAAACCGCAGGTGCTGGCCAGCGTGCTGCAACCGCTAAAAGGGCAGTTTGAAGGCAAACTGGTGATTTCGATTGTTGCCGGTGCAGAAATTGCCACCATTTCGGCATTGCTCGATACCGACCGTGTGGTGCGGGTGATGCCAAATACCCCGGCACTGGTACAAACTGGTGCGCATGGTTTATATGCGCATGATGCGGTCGATAGCAAAGACCGTGAATTGGCAAGTCAGGTTTTGGCTGCCACGGGTTTAACAATTTGGGTAAACTCTGAAGCGCAAATTGATGCAGTCACGGCAGTATCCGGTTCTGGCCCGGCTTACTTTTTCTATATGATGGAAAGTATGATTCGTGCCGGCAAAAACTTGGGCCTGGATGAAAAAGTGGCAACGGCTTTAACCTTGCAAACTGCGTTGGGTGCGGCACAAATGGCAATTACCAGTTCCAATACCCCGGCAGAGCTGCGTAAAAACGTGACCTCTCCAAACGGGACCACGCAGGCAGCGTTGGAAGTGTTTGACCGTGCGCAAGTGTCGCAGAATATTCAGGCGGCGTTGGCGGCTGCCAAAACACGCAGTCAGGAACTGGCTGCCGAGCTGAGTGACAGCATTAAATAAAGTATTTAATTTTAGGAACGTTCAAGTATGGGTGCAAATTCTGCGCTAATTTTTGGCATCATCATTAACGTAGCGATTTTGCTCGTCTTCTTCCGTTTTCTCATGCAGCTGGCTGCGGTGAGTCCTTATAATCCGGTGGTGTTGTCTACGATCAAGGCCACGAAAATTGTAGATGTATTTAGCCGTATTTTCCCGACCGTGGCAAAAGGCCGGGTGAATCTGGCGGCATTGGCGCTGCTGGTGGTGCTTTATCTGCTGAAAAATTACGGCATGATGTATTTAAACGGGGCGATGCCTAATGGCCCGGTACATCTGCTGATTCTCACCTTTGTGACCATGATTCAGGACCTGCTACGTTTCTGTCGTTACCTGATTTTTGCCACCATTATTTTAAGTTGGGTAGTGATGTTTACCCAGTCACGCGGGCCTTATATTGAAGTGATTCAGGAGCTGGCAGAACCTTTACTGGCGCCGTTTCGCCGGATCATGCCGAATATGGGCATGATTGACCTGTCTCCAATTCTGGCATTTCTGGCGTTATATATTGCTGAAATTCTGATGAACCAGGTGGCGATTGTTTTGCTGACCGGCTTCTAATAAATTCAGCTCAAGAAAAAAAGGACTCAATTGAGTCCTTTTTTATGGCTCAAGTTTTGAGGTGAAGACCTTGATATTTCGCCCAAGAGGCAAATGACCTTCAGCCCAGCCTTCCTCCGAGGAGGAAGGTGGAAAGACTTTAGTGTGCTTCATCCCAGTTCTGGCCTTTACCCACTTCGACCACCAGCGGAACAGACAGTTCAATCACCGACTGCATCACTTCGGCCAGTTTGGGTGCCAGTTCATCGGCGACATCGGCATCCACTTCAAACACCAGTTCATCGTGTACCTGCAGTAGCATTTTGGCCTGATCGCGTGGCAACATTTTGTCTACCTCCACCATGGCCATTTTAATAATATCTGCCGCAGAGCCTTGTAAGGGCGCATTAATTGCTGCACGTTCTGCTGCTTTACGCACCATCATGTTACGGGCATCAATATCCGGGGTATATAAACGGCGGCCGGTCAGGGTTTCAACAAAGCCTTGTTCCAGAGCCACCTGACGGGTGCGCTGCATATATTCATAAATGCCCGGATAACGCTGGAAGTATTGCTTGATATAGTTCTGCGATTCTTCCCGGGTAAAGCCCAATTGACGGATCAGACCAAATTCGGACATACCATATAACAGGCCGAAGTTAACCGCTTTGGCCTGGCGACGCTGATCCGGCGTGACATCTTCCAGGGCAATATTCAACACTTCTGCAGCGGTACGGCGGTGTACATCCTGACCATGATTGAAGGCATCAACCAGCGCGTCATCTTGCGAGAAATGCGCCATTAAACGCAGTTCAATTTGCGAATAGTCGGCAGCCAGTAACACGCGGCCTTCTGGTGCAATAAAGGCTTTACGAATTTGACGGCCAATATCCATACGCACTGGAATATTTTGCAGGTTCGGATCGGTCGAAGACAGACGGCCTGTTGCGGTCAGTGCCTGATGATAACTGGTATGCACGCGATGGCTGCTGCTATTAGCCTGCTTTTGTAAGCCATCGGTATAGGTACTTTTCAGTTTAGACAGACCGCGATATTCCACAATCAGGCTGGCAATCGGGTGCTCAATCTTTTCTAAAATACTTTCACTGGTGCTGTATTGGCCGGTGGCAGTTTTCTTGCCGCCTTTGATGCCCAGCTTTTCAAACAGGATTTCGCCAACCTGTTTGGGCGAGCTGACATTAAACGGCTGGCCGGCCAGTTCAATAATCTGCTGTTCCAGTTGCAGCATGGTATTGGAGAATTCTACGCCCAGCTGATCCAGGAAATTCAGATCCAGCTTGATGCCGTTTTCTTCCATCTGGGTTAGCACGCGTGCTACCGGCATTTCAATATGATGCAGCAGATTGCTTAGTTCCGGATGACGCTGCAGCTTTTCATTCAGCACTTCATACAGGCGATACGTCACATGTGCATCTTCGGCGGCATAATGCGCGGCTGTTTCAATCTCGATCTGGTTAAAGGTTTTCTGTTTGGCGCCTTTACCGGCAATCTGTTCATAGGTGGTGGTCAGGTGACTTAAATACAGACGCGCCACATCATCCATCCCATGACGGGTGGCGACAGAATTTAAGACATACGAGGCCAGCATGGTGTCAAAGTACCAGCCCTGTAAGTGAATACCGTGGTTTTCCAGCACATGTGCATCATATTTTAAATGATGGCCAATTTTTTCAACCGCTGGATTTTCCAGAATTGGTTTGATCTGCGCCAGCACTGCTTCACGGTTTAACTGTTCTGGTGCGCCGGCATAGTCATGCGCCAGAGGCACATAGAAGGCTTCCGTGGCATCAAAAGCCACCGAGAAGCCGACAATCTGGGCAATCCGATAATCCAGACTGGTGGTTTCGGTATCAAAAGCAAAACGTGTGGCGGTGCTTAAACGCTGGAATAGCGCATCCCAGTCTGCCGGGCTTAACACCGTATGATAGGTGGCTTCACCTAACTGATCTTCACTGCTGCTGAGCTGGGCCTGATCTTCAGTGGCAACTTCTGCGGTCGCTGGGGTTTGAGTAATGGCCTGGCTGACCTGTTTATAGCTGTTGCTGTTCGGGTTGTTCGGATGATCGAGCGACTGCAGCTGGTTCCGGAATTCCAGTTCGGTATACAGACGGCGCAATTCTTCGGTATTCGGATCGCACAGTTTCAGATCTGAAAAGGTCAGGCCCATGTCCAGATCGCAGACAATACTGGCCAGCTGATGGTCAATGGCAATGCCATCGACATTGTCTTTAATATTCTGGCCAACGCGTCCTTTAATCTTGTCGACATTTTCTAGAATGCCACCTAAAGAGCCGTATTCGGTCAGCAGTTTGGCGGCAGTTTTAGCGCCCACACCCGGTACGCCCATAATCCCGTCCGAGGCATCGCCCATCAGGGTCAGATAATCAACAATCTGATTCGGCCAGACGCCAAATTTCTCAAAGACACCCTGCACATCCATTGGTTTCTCTTTGAAGCTGTCTTCCAGCGTAACTTTGTCGGTCACCAGCTGAGCCATGTCTTTGTCGCCGGTGGAAATTAACACCTGATGACCTTCGGCTTCGGCGCGTTTGGCCAGCGTGCCAATAATATCGTCGGCTTCGGCACCCGGCAGCATATAAAGAGGAATCCCCAGTGCGCGAATTAAGGCGTGTAAATAAGGAATCTGCTGTGACAGTTCATCTGGCATACTTGGACGGTCACCTTTATAAATGGGTGACAGTTCGTGACGGAAGGTTGGTTCCGGGGTATCAAAAATCACCGCCATATGGGTGGGCTGGGTACGGCGCATCAGTTTCTGGATTGCGGAAATTGCCCCACGGATGGCGTTGGTATGTATACCGGTTGACGTGGTTAAAGGGGGTAAGGCGTGAAACGCACGAAATAAAAAATAAGACCCATCGACCAAGACAAATGGTGGCATTGAAAGTTTCCTAATCCAAAAAACCTGTTTATTGTACGTGATTTTACACACGCACGCTGAGTGATGATTGTATATGCAGGTTACCGAATATCTGATGAATATAAAATAAGCACTGTGCAAGTTGTTGTATGATCAGCACAATTAATAAAGGAATAAAACAAGATGCTGAGAGGGCAGAGCGAAATCCGCATGATCTGGTTGATGAGCCTGATGATTGTCGCCATCAGCGCGTGGTTTTTATCATTTCCACTGCTGACCTATGTCTGTGGTTTTGCGCTGCTGATGAGTGTCATGCACTATGTCGATGCTATTCAGCAACCGGCCCAGGCGCTAGGCGAACAAAGGTTAATTGCATTTCGTGCCACCTCCAAAGTGCCGCTGTATCTCTCCTCGATTATTGCCGTGGTCGGTGGGCTGCTGGATTGGGGCTGGATGATTGCTGCTGGCGCTGCGGCTTGGATTTTCTTTTTTCTGCGCTGGCTGCGGCGTCTGGAACAGTATTTGGGCCAGATTCAACAGGCCCAGCATTTTTTGCCGCAGCCGGCTTCTTCGGTACAGTCGGACATACCGCCTTTACCGTTTAGTGCAACAGCTGAAGCTGCACCAGCGCCCGCTCCCAATTTAGTCCAGCAAATCAAACACTGGATTTTTGAGGGTAATCCGGTGCTGAAAACCGCGATTTCTATTCTGGTGATCGGCATTATTCTGCTGCTGCGTTTTGCCACGGAACATTGGCAGCTGAGCCTGGCCACCAAACTGGCCATGGTCGCGCTGAGTAGTGCTGCCGTGACTGGACTGGGTTATCGCTTGCAGCAGCGCAATCGCAGTTTTGCCCTGGGGCTGGAAGGGCTCGGGCTGGCAGCCTTGTGTCTGACCTTATTCTTTGCCTATTACAATGCAATAATTCCAAACTTGCTGATTGCCAGTGGCTATTTTCTGCTACTAATGGGCCTGACGTTATGGCTGAGTTTAAGACAGCAGTCGGTTGAACTGGCGTTAATGGCCATGGGGATGGCCTATCTGGCGCCGTTTACCTTGCCGGTACGTGATGCAACTGCGCCTGAATTTATTAGCTATTATCTGGTGATTAATATTGCGGTGGCCGTGCTCAGCAGCCTGCGGCCATGGAAGTTTCTGAATCAGATTGCCTTTTTAATGACCGTGCTGGTCGGTGGCAGCTATGCCTTTGTGCATGGCAGCGATGCTGACCGCGACCTGATGACTGGGTTGATTCTGGCACATGCCGCTATCTTTATCTGGCTGGGTTTCCGCTTTAGCCAGTTATTGGCACAGCAGGACTTAGATAAGTTTAAGCTCAAGCCGGCGCTGGATATTGGGCTGATTTTTGCTGCACCGTTGCTGGCCTATAGCAGTTTATATGTGCTGCATTTTCAGGATACGGCCTGGCAGGCAGGGCTTAGTCTGCTGTTTGCACTGCTGTTCGCCGTGTTGTACCGATTGTCCAGACACCATCAAACGGTACAGCTAATTGCGCACAGCTATTTAAGCCTGACCTTAATTTTTCTGGCCTTAATTCCGCCGATTTTATTACCAGCTGAAAAAAGTGTTATGGGCTGGGCCATTGAAGGCCTGCTGATTTTCCTGTTGGGGCTGGTGCGGCAGTCCAAAATCAGTCTGTATCTGGCCATGGGCCTGCTGGTCGTGGCGGGACTGTCGAGTCTGTATTATCTGGTGGAGCTGATTGTATTTCCACGCGCCATGTTCTGGGTATTGTGCCTGAGTTATGTGGGCGTGGTGTTGCTGTCCAATAGCCGGCTGCAGTTTCAGCAACAACTTAGTAGCAGTATGATTGGCTTTCAATGTCTGCTGATGTTGCTGGCGACCACCATGCTGCTGGTGCTGCTCCAAGATGAATGGTCCGGCGAGCTCAGTGCGGTGCTGAGCCTGTTCAGCCTGAGTCTGGCCTATTGGGTTGTGAATGAAATCCTGTTACGCCGACAGGCCGGGGTGGCCTGGTTATTCAGCAAATGGTCGGGCCTGGTTCCCTTGCTGCTGTTTGCGGCAGGAATTGTCATGCTGCGGATGCAGCAGGGTAGTATTGTCTGGGCATCTTTCAATGAGCGGCTGTTGTTTGCCGGAGCTGGCATCATCCTCAGTCTGCTCTGGTTAAGGCCGCTTTTAGGTGTACGAACCGAAAAAGAATGGGTCAGTGCCGGTACTTTACTCAGTCTGCTACTGACCAGTCTGACTTTATTACCGCAGCAACCGTATATCAGTATGGTGATTTTACCGCTGCTGTTTTGCGGCTGGTGTTACTGGCAGGCACAGCCCGACTGGCAGATGTTCTGGCAGGCCCGAAGCAGTTTGCTGTTGATGCTGGCCTGGATGATCTGTTCGCAGCTGTTAAGCCAGCAGGCGTTTCATGGCTATCTGCTGCCCATCTTAAATCCTTTTGATCTGGTCAGCATCGCCATGCTGGTCGGCTTTTTATGGATGCTGTCGTTACAGGTTAAGGCCGGGCTGGACCGCAGTATGGCCGCAGTGTTGATGGTGCTGAGTTTATTGTGGCTGAGTAGCTATATTGTGCTGCGTGGCTTGCATGTCTATGTGGGTACACCGCTGAATGAACTGGCGCTGTGGCGTAATGGCACGGTACAACTGAGTTTGACTTTACTTTGGGTCAGCCTGGCATTTGTTACCATGAGCTGGGCCAGTCGCAAACAGCTGCGTTCGGTCTGGGTCCTGGGCGGCAGTATTCTGGTGGTTGTCAGCTTAAAGCTGGTGCTGTTTGATCTGTCGCATATTGGCACTTTAACCCGGGTGATTTCCTTTTTAGCCGCCGGTGCGGTGATGCTGATCATTGCCTATATTGCGCCAATGCCCGATCCAGAACAGCCAGTTGAACGGTCACCCTCTGAATAGAAAAAAGCCTTCTCTTGGTGGAGAAGGCTAATATTAAAAAATCTATTTTAAATCCGGTTCACGTTTCAGGGCTTTTTCATTGGCATATTGATCAATCTCTGCATTTTCCAGCGGTCGAGACAGCGGATGATCGACAAAGCCCATTTTCGGTACCGGAATTTCAATCTGGTTATCGACAAAGCCATTACGAATCCGTTCCTGCATTTCATCACGTACTCGCAGGAAATTTTCCTGCTGGCACCAGATCGCAAACAGCAGTTCAATTGAGGATTCTCGGAAGGCAGTTACCGTCACCGCAGGTTTCGGATCGGCCAGCACCAGCGGATATTTATTGGCCACATCCAACAGCACTTCACGTACCTTGATAATATCTTCATGAAAATTAATGGCCAGAGTAATTGGAATCCGCCGGATCGGGAATTTGGACAGGTTGTGTACCGGCGCCCGAATCAGCTGTTCGTTCGGTAAACGCACATACACGTTGTCCTGGGTGAGCAGTTTTACCGAGAGCAGGTCAATCGAAATCACTTCACCTTCTACGGTATGACCACGAATGAGGGTAATCTGGATGGTGTCACCCACTTCAAAGGAACCTTCACCAATCAGGAACAGACCGCTGATCAGGTTGGAGGCCGAAGTTTGTGACGCGAAACCCAACGCCACGGTTAAGATACCGGCTGCACCCAGGAAGACACTAAGTTTAAAACCGGCTTCTTTCAGGCTGGCCATCACAAAAATCAGGAAAATAAAATAGAAAATCCCGCGACGCCAGACCAGACTCTGATGCGCATTAAAGCGTTTACCAATGGTGCGGATAAAGGCATTAGAGACAAACCGTGCCACCAGAAAGCCTAAGAAGCACAGCACCAGCGCCACCAGAATTTCAGTCAGGCGCTCGGTGTTGATATTGGTGAAAATCCCTTTCAGGCTATTGGTAATTTCTTTAGGGATATTGGAATCGGCCATGTCTACTCCCTAGAAGAATGAATCAAACATATTAAATAACGCCCCCGCGGTTTCACGTGGCGGATGCACATAAATCACTTCACCGGCATGCGGTGGGGTACGGTTTTCAATTCGTACCCGTGGTGGCCGGTCAGAGCCTTCGTGCAAGACTTTAATTTGGGAGGTCCATAAACGTCCGGTACTTTCACTAAAAAATAGCGGCAGTGCCGGCACCGGTACATTCATCCGGTCAAAGCGCAATTGCTGGTTGCTGATATTATGAAACTCAATAGGCGTAATGGCACGAAAAGCGCGCGGGCGTAGCTGGTGCAGCTCGGTCCGGCCATCCACCGCGGTGGCATAACAGATTTCGCCATAACGGTGATTCGGTCCAAACCAGGTATCTTTGGGCAAAATCACCGGCAAATCAAAAATCGGCTCGCGCTGACCATCGACAAAACCGGCAATCCATAACGGGGTACTAATGTACAGCGTGCCACGCTGGCCAGCCGGAATATAAATTGGATCGACCGGTTTAATCACCACTGAACGGTCTGCCAGACGTGGCATCAGCTGGAGTTTGTTGGTGGTCGATTTGAACATGTAGCGTTCAATTTGCACCGGCTGCGGAAAGGAAAAATTCGGGTCATTGATGCGATGCCATTGCTGTTCATAGTCATACTGCACCTGCGGACGATGATATTCCAGACGCCACTCCTGCATGCCGCGTGTTAAACGAAACAGCAGGGAGCCAAATTGCCAGGCTTTGGGCTGATGCAGTTCAAACTCGTGTTCGCCCCACCATTTTAAATCGGGCAATTCATCATGATTCAGTAATTCATTCGGATGCGGCAAGGGCGTCTTCCTTTCAATTTAAAACCCTAAAAACAGACTTCACGCTGTCATAAGCTTAGAGTACACTCAAATGAGATTTTTTCATCATTATTATAATCGCTGATGCAAGTACTTAAACAATTACAAATTCCCTATAGTTTTGCAAAACGCCATGGCGTGCTGATTCGCTATGAGGGGGATCATGCTTTTATCGTGCGCCGTGAAAATACGCCGCTGCTGGCCATTCAGGAAGCACGCCGTTTTCTCGGGCATCCGGCCCAGTTCCAGTTATGTACCGATCAGGAATTTCATCAGCTGTTAAGCAGCAGTTTTGCCGGCGATACCGGGGAATCACAGCAGGTTGCGGCAGGTCTGGAAGATCATCCGGATTTACTCAGTCTGGCCGACTCGGTACCTGAAGCCGAAGATTTAATGGACCAGGAAGATGATGCGCCCATTGTCCGGCTGATTAATGCACTGCTATCCGAAGCCATTCGGGTCGGTGCGTCGGATATTCATATTGAATCGTTTGAAAAACGCTTATCGGTGCGTTTGCGGGTAGATGGACAATTACGTGAAATTGTACAGCCGCGTCGTGAGCTGGCGCCGTTACTGGTATCGCGGATTAAAGTCATGGCCAAACTGGATATTGCTGAAAAACGCATTCCGCAAGATGGCCGTATTTCGCTGCGACTGGCGGGCCGTGAAGTCGATGTACGGGTCTCAACCTTGCCATCTTCGCATGGTGAACGGGTGGTAATGCGTCTGCTGGATAAACAGGCCGGACGGCTGAACATGACCCATTTGGGCCTAATGCAAAATGATTATGACCGGCTAAAACAGCTGGTGCATCGTCCGCATGGCATTATCTTGGTGACTGGTCCAACCGGTTCGGGGAAAACCACCACCTTGTATGCAGCACTGTCGGACCTGAATGATGGCTCGAAAAATATTCTGACCGCTGAAGATCCGATTGAATATCAGCTGGAAGGGATTGGGCAAACCCAGGTCAACACCAAGGTCGATATGACTTTCGCCCGTGCTTTAAAAGCCATGCTGCGTCAGGACCCGGATGTGGTAATGGTCGGGGAAATCCGTGATCTGGAAACCGCAGAAATTGCGGTACAGGCTTCGCTGACTGGTCACCTGGTATTATCGACCTTGCACACCAATACTGCGATTGGCGCCGTAACCCGTTTAAAAGATATGGGCATTGAACCTTTCCTGCTGTCCAGTTCCCTGATTGGTGTGATTGCGCAGCGTCTGGTCCGAACCTTGTGCGCGCACTGCGCCACCTGGCATGATGCTGATGACTTTGAAAAAGAACTGTTTAAACCTGTCAGCAGTGCAGAGGTATTGCGCCTGCCGAAACCGAAAGGCTGTGAGCAGTGTGCGCATACCGGATTTACCGGTCGGACCGCCATTTATGAAATTGTGCCGGTAGATGATCACATGCGTCGCCTGATCCATGGCAATGCTGCAGAGTATGAACTGGAAAACTATGCGCGCCAGCAATCCGGTTCGATTCGTGAAGACGGTTTGCGTAAGGTGCTGGCCGGTAAAACCACGGTCGAAGAAGTATTACGCGTCACCAATGAAGCAGCAGACTAGCAGATTTGCAGAGTCTATTTAAAAAATCGTCAGTCCCTACCACAGGCTGACGATTTTTTGCATTAATAGGGCACGTAAGGGCGCCGTCGGATTGCCGGGATTGCGCTGGCTTTCATGAGTATAAAATGCCTGCCAGGCCTGCACCATCTCCAGGGTTAAACCTTGAATTTGCATCTGATGCACATCGGCAGCTGTGATAGAATCTAAACGCGCTTGCGCACCTTCCGGGCCGCTGCCCCAGCCAATTAGTCCTTGTCCAAAGGCCGGAAGATTCATCTGATTCGGTGTGGCTGGAACCGGCAGACGTGCCATCTCCGGATTGACCTGAGAATAAACCACAGGACGCATTTTTTCAGAAATACTCAGCTCGGCCAAGGCCAGTGTCGAGCACAGCAGCCCCAGACTGGTGATCACGATTTTAAACATCAGGATAATTTGTTGTTGAAAATAAGAATCATTATTATATGCAAGTTGAAAGCTTACGTCGATAACAATATCAGCGAGATCAAGGGAAAGACTTAATAATTGACTAACACGCGATGCTGCATTAAAGGCATTGACTCGCGTACCTGTTGCTGTTCTTTCAGGTCAAATTCGACTGTAATCAGTTGCGCGCCTTCGTCCTGCACCATGGCCAGTAATTGTCCACGGGAATTGGTCGCACCAGAATGACCCCAGGTTTGACGTTTTTCGCCGTGCCAGCCTTGCTGGGCAGCACCTAAAACCTGACACTGACTGTCCATGGCACGTGCTTGTAGCAGCAGCTGCCAGTGCATCTGGCCAGTGGTGTAGGTAAAAGCAGAAGGTGCTGTCAGAAGATTGGCGCCTTGTGCACGCAGTTTTAGCGCCAGTTCCGGGAAACGTAGGTCATAGCAGACCATCAGGCCAATATTGCCAAATGGGGTTTTGGCCACCACAACGTCTTGGCCCGGTTCAAAGAATTTGGATTCCTGATAACCCCCGACGGCATCACCCACCTGTACATCAAACAGGTGAATCTTGTCATAACGGGCTTCGGTTTTTTCCGGACTGATACACAGGCTGACAGTACGTACCCGGCCATCTTCAATGACTGAACCATCCGGGCGGAATGGACACGGCAGGGTACCCGCCACCAGCCAGATTTGATGCTGATGGGCCAGTTGTTCCAGACGTTGTTGAATAGATTCAAACTGGGCTGCAGTTTCGCGCTGCTTGCCGGCAGCAAAACAGATAAAATTTTCAGGAAGAACCAGCAGTTCACTGCCGGCGGCTTTACTCTGCTGAATCAGCTGCTCGACTGTGTTGAAATTGGCTTCAATATCATTTTGCGAGTTCATCTGTGCAACAGAAACGAAAGTCATGCAGGCATTCTCCCAAACTGAAAATTATACGTTTTGCTGATTAGACACCTGTTCCAAGTTGTCCTGTTCTTTTTGTAGCTGTTTGACCAGGGGTTCAAACATATTCTGGTTGCTGTCGTTGAGTTTCATCAGGGTTTTGTGGGCATCCAGTACGGTCGACAGCATATTGCTATGCGTCACATGCTCTTCAATCAGGGCACGGGTGCAGACACTCGGATCGCCACAGTAATTCAGAATCACAAACACCTGCCCCAAGCCCATGCTATTGGCCAGTGTGGTGATGTCCGGATTGGTCGACAGCATAACCGCCTGAATCTGATGTACCTGTTTAAGTTTTAGCCCGAGTTTTGCCAAAACACCCAAAACAGTACTGTCAATAAATGTGGTTTGAGTTAAATCGACAATGGCGCCGACCACATTGGTTTGCTGTTCAATTTTACTGAGTAGTTTGTCTAAACTGATACAAGATTGGGCACGCACTTCGCCGATCAGCTTGAAAATATGCGTTCCATCCAAACTTGCGTATTCAACATGACCTGTTGACATATAAATGCCATTTGCAGAGAAGGATAGATAAAATTATCCCATAGGGACACCACAGACTCAAGTGTCTGCTATGGACATAAGTCTAAGGATGGTTTTAAGTGGTTGATTAAGTGATTAATTCAGTCGGCACAAACTGAGGATGGCAATATCGTCGGCCACGTGTTCTGGCGCCTTAAAGGACTGATTCTGCAAGTGATAGACCAGTTGTTCAAACTGTTCATTGAGTCCACCAACATAGGGTTCCAGCGCACCATCTGAACAGATAATAAAGCGCGCCTGACGTGACAGCACGCATTCATATTCTTCTACTTCCAGGTCTTCGGTCAGGCCCAACGGGAAGCTGCTGGTGTTTAAGATTTTCGGTGGCTGATTTGGCTCAAAGATAATCGCAGGCGGATAATGTCCGGCACTGGACCAGCGCAGCTGATGGGTTTCCAGGTTTAAAATCCCGCTAATCATGGTGATATGCTTTTCAATATTTTCCTGTACCAGCATCCCGTTCAGTTTTTTCAGTAACTCGCGCGGGGTTTTGGAACGACCATGAAAAGCCGCCATCCACGAGGTTAATAAACTGCTGGTTACCCCATGGCCGGACACATCGGCCAGATAAAAAATCAGCTCTTTGTCACTAATTTTCCAGTAATCAAACCAGTCGCCGGATAAATAGGCCGAAGGCTGAAACAGGGTTTCAATTTCATAATTGACCAGTTCAATTGGGTTTGGCAGTAAACGTTTTTGTAACTCTGCAGCCGAGGGTAAATCACGGCTGTCCTGGTTGCGTTTATATTGCGCATCAATTTTAAGCAGGGCCTGCTGCGGCTCTGCTGGCAGTTTGCTCCAGATCCAGCCGGCCAGAGCGCCTTGTTCCCAGGCTTGCGACAGGGCCAGACCTTCATCTTCAAAGCCCAAAACAATGGTCGGTAAATTCCAGCGATGGGTTAAATAATCCTGTACATCGGCAATGGCAATGATGGTCTGATCATATAGGTCGATGTCATCTATGCGAATCATTTGCACACTGGGCAGTGTGTCAATCACCTGATCTAGATAGGGAATATCACGTGTGGGCTGAATGAAATACATAAATGTAGAATATAATCCTATGCGCTTTAGGGGATAGATGTACTATAACAATCAATGAATTACTAGGGGAAGTTGAACTTCCCGCCAGAAAGAAGTATTACAAATTATTCAGTGAGCGGTGCAACTGAATCAAAGTTTTCTTCATCTTCGATGTAGTCGTCTTCGACATCTTCAATAAATGAAATGCTCTCGGCCTCTAGGCCTTTTTTCTCGGCAATTTCAAAGTTTTTACGCTGCAGGTAAATATCACGGATGGCGGCATAGCGATCTCCTTGTAACACCTGTTCTACATCCAGAATCTGGGAGCGGGCATCAATGCCGCGTAAAGCCTGCTCGGTCCAGTACAGTCCATCATGATCTTCTAGAATGTATTTTTGTGGACGGGCCTGACTGTCAACCAGACGGCTAAAACCATCACGGAAGGTACTTGGGCCAATAATCGGCAAAACCAGATACGGGCCAGACGGCACACCGAAATAGCCTAAAGTGGTGCCAAAATCTTCATCTTCGGTTTCCATTCCCAAACGACGGGCCGGATCAGCCAGACCTAAAGTGGTGATGGTATTCACGGTAAAACGGCCCAGCGTTTTTGCCGCTCTGAGTGGACGGCCCTGAATCAGCTGGTTTACTGCATTCCATGGTTCACCCAGGTTTTTACGGAAGTTACGATAAGAACCACGCACATCGCCAGGAACTTTTTCTGTATATTGCACGGCCAGCGGACGGGCAATATTGCGGTCTAACACATCATTTAAAGCATAGACCTGACGGTTTAAAGGTTGCAGCGGATCTTTAACACTTTCCGGTTGTGCGGCATTGGCATTCACTTTCAAATCTTGTGCTTTAATATTTTTCAGCTCTTTTAAGGATTCAAAGCGTGAAGGGGCTTTGCTGGTTGCTGCAGATGAGTCTACTTCTGCTGTGGTGCGGGTAGAACTGTCTACTGCAGATTCATTGGCAAAAGCAGGGGAGGCCATCCCTAAAGTCAGCAGGCTAATCCATACATATTGTTGTTGACGCATAAAAGATCCTAGTGCTTTGAATACTGAAAGCAAAAAAGAGAAAGCAGAGTCATTCGACCCAGCGCACATTTTAAGAGAGTATTTAAACACTTTTGGCCGAAATTTATAGCTAAAAAAGGTAAAATGAATAAAAAATAATCGGATGATTAAATTTTTTTATCAAAGGGCTTGCAAGCGTAAATATTTCGCCTATAATGCACATCCATCGGCGGTGATGTTGATAAAAACTTGTTGATAAACAAGGGTTTAGCCAAAATGGTTGAGTTCTGGTTTAGGTGGTAAGTTTAGAAATAAAATCAACATTGCATGTTGACTTTCTAAAAATAGAGAGTAATATAGCCGACCTAGCTTGATGCTGACGAAGCATCGAGAAGATCATTAAGAGATTATGAAGAACAACTTGTGTGGATTTTTACTGGTTGATTAATCGAATATATTTTCATTAATTGATTGGTTTAAATTACTCGAAGTTTATTTGAGCGAAATTTAAGTCAGAAAATTGATGAGCCAAGTTTAAGAGTTTTACTTATAAAACTCGAAATGATTTTAAACTGAAGAGTTTGATCATGGCTCAGATTGAACGCTGGCGGCAGGCTTAACACATGCAAGTCGAGCGGGGATAGGGTGCTTGCACCTGATTCCTAGCGGCGGACGGGTGAGTAATGCTTAGGAATCTGCCTATTAGTGGGGGACAACATTCCGAAAGGGATGCTAATACCGCATACGCCCTACGGGGGAAAGCAGGGGATCTTCGGACCTTGCGCTAATAGATGAGCCTAAGTCGGATTAGCTAGTTGGTGGGGTAAAGGCCTACCAAGGCGACGATCTGTAGCGGGTCTGAGAGGATGATCCGCCACACTGGGACTGAGACACGGCCCAGACTCCTACGGGAGGCAGCAGTGGGGAATATTGGACAATGGGGGGAACCCTGATCCAGCCATGCCGCGTGTGTGAAGAAGGCCTTTTGGTTGTAAAGCACTTTAAGCGAGGAGGAGGCGCTCTAGGCTAATACCCTAGATGCGTGGACGTTACTCGCAGAATAAGCACCGGCTAACTCTGTGCCAGCAGCCGCGGTAATACAGAGGGTGCGAGCGTTAATCGGATTTACTGGGCGTAAAGCGCGCGTAGGTGGCTAATTAAGTCAAATGTGAAATCCCCGAGCTTAACTTGGGAATTGCATTCGATACTGGTTAGCTAGAGTATGGGAGAGGATGGTAGAATTCCAGGTGTAGCGGTGAAATGCGTAGAGATCTGGAGGAATACCGATGGCGAAGGCAGCCATCTGGCCTAATACTGACACTGAGGTGCGAAAGCATGGGGAGCAAACAGGATTAGATACCCTGGTAGTCCATGCCGTAAACGATGTCTACTAGCCGTTGGGGCCTTTGAGGCTTTAGTGGCGCAGCTAACGCGATAAGTAGACCGCCTGGGGAGTACGGTCGCAAGACTAAAACTCAAATGAATTGACGGGGGCCCGCACAAGCGGTGGAGCATGTGGTTTAATTCGATGCAACGCGAAGAACCTTACCTGGCCTTGACATACAGAGAACTTTCCAGAGATGGATTGGTGCCTTCGGGAACTCTGATACAGGTGCTGCATGGCTGTCGTCAGCTCGTGTCGTGAGATGTTGGGTTAAGTCCCGCAACGAGCGCAACCCTTTTCCTTACTTGCCAGCATTTCGGATGGGAACTTTAAGGATACTGCCAGTGACAAACTGGAGGAAGGCGGGGACGACGTCAAGTCATCATGGCCCTTACGGCCAGGGCTACACACGTGCTACAATGGTCGGTACAAAGGGTTGCTACACAGCGATGTGATGCTAATCTCAAAAAGCCGATCGTAGTCCGGATTGGAGTCTGCAACTCGACTCCATGAAGTCGGAATCGCTAGTAATCGCGGATCAGAATGCCGCGGTGAATACGTTCCCGGGCCTTGTACACACCGCCCGTCACACCATGGGAGTTTGTTGCACCAGAAGTAGGTAGTCTAACCTTAGGGAGGACGCTTACCACGGTGTGGCCGATGACTGGGGTGAAGTCGTAACAAGGTAGCCGTAGGGGAACCTGCGGCTGGATCACCTCCTTAACGAAAGATTGACGATTGGTAAGAATCCACAACAAGTTGTTCTTCATGACGATGTATCTGAGGGTCTGTAGCTCAGTTGGTTAGAGCACACGCTTGATAAGCGTGGGGTCACAAGTTCAAGTCTTGTCAGACCCACCACTAACGACAAGCAAGCAATTGCAGAGCGAATAGAAATCAGAACATTGACTTAAATGATAAGCTGGGGACTTAGCTTAGTTGGTAGAGCGCCTGCTTTGCACGCAGGAGGTCAGGAGTTCGACTCTCCTAGTCTCCACCATAGATTATAGAGCTTAGTAAGTTTATGCTTATTAATCTCTGTGATTTATCACAGTTGACTGCAGTCCGACGAGGATGCAGTGAATCATTAACAGATTGGCAAAATTGAGTCTGAAATAAATTGTTCACTCAATCAATATACGTTAACGCGTTGTTATGACGGGTTGATGAACGTAGATTGAATTGAGAACTAGCAAATTAACTGAATCAAGCGTTTTGGTATATGAATTTAGATTGAAGCTGTACGGTGCTTAAGTGCACGGGACTTCGAACTGTAGATTAAATAGATAATTGATTATTTATTTAATTGTCTTAATCCTACTTGTAGGGATTAACGACTGTTTGGGGTTGTATAGTCAAGTAATTAAGTGCATGTGGTGGATGCCTTGGCAGTCAGAGGCGAAGAAAGACGTGATAGCCTGCGAAAAGCTCCGGGGAGGCGGCAAATATCCTTTGATCCGGAGATGTCTGAATGGGGAAACCCACTTACCATAAGGTAGGTATCAATACATGAATACATAGTGTATTGAGGCGAACGAGGGGAAGTGAAACATCTCAGTACCCTTAGGAAAAGAAATCAATTGAGATTCCCTCAGTAGCGGCGAGCGAAAGGGGAACAGCCCATTAAGTTATGTGTGTTTTAGTGGAATGCTCTGGGAAGTGCAACCATAGTGGGTGATAGTCCTGTACACGAAAGGGCACACATAATGATGACGAGTAGGGCGAGGCACGTGAAACCTTGTCTGAATATGGGGGGACCATCCTCCAAGGCTAAATACTCCTGACTGACCGATAGTGAACCAGTACCGTGAGGGAAAGGCGAAAAGAACCCCTGTGAGGGGAGTGAAATAGATCCTGAAACCGCATGCATACAAGCAGTGGGAGCCACTTCGTGTGGTGACTGCGTACCTTTTGTATAATGGGTCAGCGACTTACATTCAGTAGCAAGGTTAACCGCATAGGGGAGCCGTAGGGAAACCGAGTCTTAATAGGGCGTATAGTTGCTGGGTGTAGACCCGAAACCAGGCGATCTATCCATGAGCAGGTTGAAGGTTGGGTAACACTAACTGGAGGACCGAACCCACTGTCGTTGAAAAGCCAGGGGATGACTTGTGGATAGGGGTGAAAGGCTAATCAAGCCTGGTGATAGCTGGTTCTCCCCGAAAGCTATTTAGGTAGCGCCTCGGACGAATACCATTGGGGGTAGAGCACTGTTTCGGCTAGGGGGTCATCCCGACTTACCAAACCGATGCAAACTCCGAATACCGATGAGTACTATCCGGGAGACAGACTGCGGGTGCTAACGTCCGTAGTCAAGAGGAAAACAATCCAGACCGCCAGCTAAGGCCCCAAAATCATAGTTAAGTGGGAAACGATGTGGGAAGGCATAGACAGCTAGGAGGTTGGCTTAGAAGCAGCCACCCTTTAAAGAAAGCGTAATAGCTCACTAGTCGAGTCGGCCTGCGCGGAAGATGTAACGGGGCTAAAACTATGTGCCGAAGCTGCGGATGTATACATTGTATACGTGGTAGGGGAGCGTTCTGTAAGCCGATGAAGGTGGATTGAGAAGTCTGCTGGAGGTATCAGAAGTGCGAATGCTGACGTGAGTAACGACAAAACGGGTGAAAAACCCGTTCGCTGAAAGACCAAGGGTTCCAGTCCAACGTTAATCGGGGCTGGGTGAGTCGACCCCTAAGGCGAGGCCGAGAGGCGTAGTCGATGGGAAATTGGTTAATATTCCAATACTTCAGTGTAATGCGATGAGAGGACGGAGAAGGTTAAGTCAGCCTGGCGTTGGTTGTCCAGGTGGAAGGCTGTAGGCATGCATCTTAGGCAAATCCGGGGTGCTCTATGCTGAGAGCTGATAGCAAGCTAGTTTACTAGCGAAGTGGCTGATACCATGCTTCCAGGAAAAGTCTCTAAGCTTCAGTTACACTGGAATCGTACCCGAAACCGACACAGGTGGTCAGGTCGAGTAGACCAAAGCGCTTGAGAGAACTCTGCTGAAGGAACTAGGCAAAATGGTACCGTAACTTCGGGAGAAGGTACGCTGTTGACGGTGATGGGACTTGCTCCCTGAGCGGTTGACAGCCGCAGAAACCAGGCCGCTGCAACTGTTTATTAAAAACATAGCACTCTGCAAACACGAAAGTGGACGTATAGGGTGTGATGCCTGCCCGGTGCTGGAAGGTTAATTGATGGGGTTAGCGTAAGCGAAGCTCTTGATCGAAGCCCCAGTAAACGGCGGCCGTAACTATAACGGTCCTAAGGTAGCGAAATTCCTTGTCGGGTAAGTTCCGACCTGCACGAATGGCATAATGATGGCGGCGCTGTCTCCAGCAGAGGCTCAGTGAAATCGAAATCGCTGTGAAGATGCAGTGTACCCGCGGCTAGACGGAAAGACCCCGTGAACCTTTACTGCAGCTTGACATTGAACTTTGACCTTACTTGTGTAGGATAGGTGGGAGGCTTTGAAGTTGGAACGCCAGTTCCAATGGAGCCGTCCTTGAAATACCACCCTGGTAATGTTGAGGTTCTAACTCTGTCCCGTGATCCGGGACGAGGACCATGTCTGGTGGGTAGTTTGACTGGGGCGGTCTCCTCCTAAAGAGTAACGGAGGAGTACGAAGGTGCGCTCAGCGTGGTCGGAAATCACGCGTAGAGTATAAAGGCAAAAGCGCGCTTAACTGCGAGACCCACAAGTCGAGCAGGTACGAAAGTAGGTCTTAGTGATCCGGTGGTTCTGTATGGAAGGGCCATCGCTCAACGGATAAAAGGTACTCTGGGGATAACAGGCTGATACCGCCCAAGAGTTCATATCGACGGCGGTGTTTGGCACCTCGATGTCGGCTCATCTCATCCTGGGGCTGAAGCAGGTCCCAAGGGTATGGCTGTTCGCCATTTAAAGAGGTACGCGAGCTGGGTTTAGAACGTCGTGAGACAGTTCGGTCCCTATCTACCGTGGGCGCTGGAAATTTGAGAGGATCTGCTCCTAGTACGAGAGGACCAGAGTGGACGAACCTCTGGTGTACCGGTTGTGACGCCAGTCGCATCGCCGGGTAGCTATGTTCGGAAGGGATAACCGCTGAAAGCATCTAAGCGGGAAGCCTACCTCAAGATAAGATTTCCCTAGGAATTTATTCCTCTAAAGAGCCGTTCGAGACTAGGACGTTGATAGGTTGGGTGTGGAAGCATAGCGATATGTGAAGCTGACCAATACTAATTGCTCGTGAGGCTTGACTATACAACACCCAAACAGTTGTTGTATCAAGCTGAATTCTAAACTAATCCTTGATTTAGTTAATGCGACACAATAAAATTCAGACCCAATGGCCAATCCGTTAATAACTCATTTGGAACAAAGTAAGGCATTACATGCAAAAGCATCAAGCTTAAGCAAAGTAACTAAGACCCGAACAAGTCCATAACAGTTGTGCTGGCGACAATAGCAAGAGTGAACCACCTGATCCCTTCCCGAACTCAGAAGTGAAACCTCTTAGCGCTGATGGTAGTGTGGGGTTACCCATGTGAGAGTAAGTCATCGCCAGCTCATTAATTCAAAATCCCCCTAGCTTAAATAGCAGGGGGATTTTTTTATGCTTTTAATAAAGCTATAGTGCTTCAATATAAATAAAATTATCAAAAAATAACCCATGTATAGAAAATTTTATCCCCGCTATTTGCTGTTAAATATTTGCATTTCAGTCATTTTCGTGGCTATTGGTATGTATCCTGAGCATATATTATTGAACTACTGGATGGTGGTAATACATTGGATTCTCGGAATTGTGCTGATGCATATATTAATTATCCGTTTACCGCTTTTTAATCGCTTTTATATTAATCGAAAAAAATTATATTATTCTATTGTACAAACCCCAATATATAAGCATGCAGAGTATAAGGCAGCACCCGTAATGTCTGGATTAGTGGTCTTTGGCTTGGTGTGTACCGTGTTATATGTATTCAACATGACAGAGTTTTATGTTGAATATGCGTTTATTGCAGGCTTATCTACAGGAAATATGAGTTTTTATTATGCTCCCTAAACCATCTCTAAGGCTCATTGAACTGCCGTAGCAGCATGCTTTAATACGTCCTTTAAGTCTTCTTCAAGGGGTGATAGGGGTTAAGTAAGAATCTCAAGATCATACCTTCACCATCTAGCAAGTTGAACGGTATTTATTTTCGTGGTGAGTGTAATGGTAGAGTTGCTGTAGAAAATAAAGAACAGATAAAAAGAAACCCCATCATCCTGACGGGGTTTCTTCGTATTTCGTGCTTTAGGTATAACTCCTGTCGTACCTCACGATCCTGGTGTACAAACTTATTATTGTTGTTTTTCGTTTGGGAAACATCCTGTTTCCTGATGAATTTAGAATACGAAAATTCTGTGTGTACGCCTAGCCTCAATTATCTTCATTCAGTGTAAGCCAAAACGTACAAGGAGACTGAACTATTTATTGGAAAATTTCAGCCATAAAAAACCGCCTATGTCAGGCGGTTTGGAATCAGACTGCTTAAGCAAACATTTGGCTTGCTGCGCAATATAGAATCCATAGAATCGCAATTGCTACGACAGGTTCCAAAACTTTGGCCCAGCCTGGAACAGTCGGTTCTGCTGCGACTGTGCTTTCTACCGGCGCATGATCGGCTTGTTGATGTAACATTTGATTAAACTCCTTCATCGTATCATCTAATGATAGCTCTTCTTGGGGAAGGGGTTTAGAGCCCTTTAACTCTGTTAGTTCGTTTGTTGACCAAACCCAATCATCTGCCTGACCTGACAGATGTTCAATTTGACCCTGTAGCAGCTCTTTTAAGCCGTTGCTGCCAAAGTTACCGGTTTCATCCAGCTGTTTTAATTCGGTCAGTTGCAGGCTTAAAATTTCACTAATACCGTGTTCGAGTTCAGGTTTAGGCAGTTCAGACTGGTTGTGTACCGAAGTGGTCAGATGACGGGACACTTCCTGAATATACAGCGGATCGAGGGTCTTGATTTCCTGATAGAGCTTATTGTCATCTTCGCGCCACAGACGAATCAGTTTGCCTAGAGTTAGCGCATTGAGTTCCTGGATATATGCATTGCGGCTATCAGCATCGTACTGCTGCAAAAGCTGAGGCTTTTGAATTTTAACCTGATCGCTAAAGTATTGTACTAAATCAAAAGCCATGCATTTACTCCTATTTCTTTTTTAATCTAATAATCTTAGGCTTGGTTTTTTCTTTGGTGTTTCAGTTTGTTCCTCTGTGCTTGATTTTAAAGCATTTGGATCATTTTGGATATGTTCATATTCACTTGGATCAAAGAATAAACCCTGGCCATTTTCGCGAGCATAAATCCCCAAAACTGCAGCAATGGGTACATAAATATCGCGTGCTACGCCACCAAAGCGCGCCGAAAAGCTGATGGCATCATTGGAGATGTGCAAGCCATGGACTGCATGTGGCACGATATTTAACACAATCTGGCCATCCTGAATGAACTGCTCTGGCACCATGGTGTTGGGTTGGGTGGCATCGACCAGAATATGCGGTGTAAGCTGGTTGTCGCAAATCCATTCATAAATGGCACGCACCAGATAGGGACGGGTTGGGCTTAAGTTGAGTTCCTGTTCAGACATATCTACTCTCTACTTATTTATTAAAAATTCGCTATAGCGGTTTTTTTCCTGCACGGTTAAGGATTTTACAAATGCAGGGCGACTAAAAATTCGCTGGCAATATAAATGAATCGGGCGGCAATGCTGTTTTGGCAGTTCAATGCCCATGGCTTTCAAGCGCAGGAAAATTGGGGCCAGCATACAATCCAGGATGCCAAAGTTTTCCGCCATAAAATAAGGGAAATGCTGAAATAATGGTGTGAGTGAGACCAGTGTATCACGAAGCTGCTTTTGTGCCTTGGCCTGTGCTGCGCTATTCAGGGTATCTTCATGGCAAAGCAGGATATCGGCCAGCTTTAGCCAGTCCTGCTCAAAACGCCAGATGTATTGGCGCTGCTCTGCGCGGGGTGCTGGTGCATCGGCATAGAGCTTGTTTTGCCGGTAGCGGTCATCAACATATTCGGAAATAATTGGGGCATGGAACAGTTTTAAATCTTGCTCTACCAGCATGGGTAAGCGATTATAAGGATTCAGGCTGGCTAAATCTTCATCTTCATGGTCGACCAGGACCAGATGATATTTAATATTCTTCTCAGCCAGTACCAGGCGAATCCAGTGCGAGCGGAAATCGTCTGCATGACTGTATAGTGTAATTCCCTGTAGCGGTGTATTTTCCAAGGACATAAATCAGTAAGCAGCAAAATGAATCAGTTAGGATACTAAAATTCAACCTAAAAAGCACGAAGCGAAAAAGGATGAATCGGGTGAAAATGGGTTAGATTATAAAAAAATAACAGGAGCGGCGCAGTATGATGATAAAACTTGTGTTTCTGATGTTCTGCTTAGGAATTGGGGTAGTGAACTATTATTTCAGCAAGGCCTTCTGGCTGCATGAGGGCAGTTGGGGTAAAGATGTACCTGAACAATAAATTCCTTTATCTTTAAAATAACAGCCAATAAAAAAGCCTTGGATAAACCAAGGCTTTTTGTCCAACTCGGTAAACGAATTAACGTTTAGAGAATTGAGGACGTTTACGTGCTTTACGTAAACCAAGTTTCTTACGTTCAACTTCACGAGCGTCACGAGTAACGAAACCAGCTTGACGAAGAGCAGGTTTTAAAGTCTCGTCAGAAGCGATTAATGCACGAGTAATACCGTGACGGATCGCGCCTGCTTGACCACCGATACCACCACCAGCAACAGTGATGTAAAGGTCATATTTTTCAGTTGCTTCAAGAAGCTCTAAAGGTTGACGAACAACCATACGAGCAGTTTCACGACCGAAATATTGCTCTAATGAACGGTTGTTGATCACGAGTTTACCAGTACCAGCAGATAAGAAAACACGTGCAGTTGCGGTCTTACGGCGACCTGTACCATAGTTAGTAGCCATGTGCTGTATCCCTTAGATATCCAAAACTTGTGGCTGTTGAGCAGTATGAGGATGCTCGCTACCAGCGTACACTTTCATTTTCTTGATCATTGCATAACCAAGAGGACCTTTTGGCAACATGCCTTTCACAGCGCGTTGGAAGATTTCTTCAGGTTTGTGAGCAACTAACTTTTCAAAGTTAGTTTCTTTTAAACCGCCTGGGAATTCAGTGTGGCGATAGTATTTTTTGTCAAGTGACTTGTTACCAGTTACTTGAACTTGTTCAGCGTTGATAACAACGATGTAGTCACCAGTGTCAACGTGAGGAGTATAAGAAGTCTTATGCTTACCGCGTAAACGACGAGCGATTTCAGTCGCAAGACGACCTAAAGTTTTGCCAGAAGCATCAACAACGTACCAGTCGTGTTGAACTTCAGCTGGCTTAGCGCTGAGAGTTTTCATTAAACCACTACCTATTATAGTTGGTTTGGACGGTGAATCAGTCCAAACAAAAAGGAGACGAGATTCTAAACGAAATTGTTGAGAACCACAATGAAAATATAAAATTTCAAGCGCTGTATTTTAATCAAAATCCTGAGAAAAGAAAAGACTTGCCAAGAACATCCATCTGCCGTGCCTAGTACTGATCAACTTTCAGCTAAATATCCGCCTTCAAAAGCAGTTTAGATTGCCCCAAAACCGGCCAATCTGCCCGAATCTTCAGCAGAATTCACGGCCGCTGCGGTCAAAGTCTGCTTATAATGGGAGATGCCTTATTGTTTAGGATCAATCATGCTGCCTTTATATGTGACCAGTGGTGAACCTGCCGGCATTGGCCCGGATATTTGTCTGCATCTTGCCGACCGTGTAGATGAGCGTCCCGTTGTGGTTCTGGCCGATCTGGCCATGCTGGCCCAGCGTGCGCAAGTGTTGAAGATGCCGGTAGAACTGATTGAATACAGCGGGCAAACTGCTTCTTCAGAAAAAGGGCAGCTCTATGTCGAGCATGTGCCTTTACAGCAAGCTGTGGTGATGGGCGAGCTGAATCCGCAAAATGCCGCTTATGTGTTGGAACAGCTACGTCGTTCGGCCGATTATGCCATGTCAGGCAAAAGTGTCGGGGTAGCGACTGCGCCGGTACAGAAGTCAGTCATCAATGACGCTGGTATAGCCTTTAGTGGCCATACCGAATATTACCAGGAGTTTGCGGGCGTGCCGCGCGTGGTGATGATGCTGGCCACCAAAACCCTAAGAGTGGCCCTGGCCACTACGCATTTACCGCTGCGTGCAGTGGCTGATGCGATTACCGCTGAACGTCTGCATCAGGTGATTGATATTCTCATCCACGATTTAAAATCCAAATTTAAAATTGAGCAGCCGAATATTCTGGTCTGTGGTTTAAATCCGCATGCCGGTGAGGGCGGTTATTTGGGCATGGAAGAAATTGAGGTGATTAATCCGGTGCTGGAAAGCTATCGCGCGCAGGGCATCCAGATGAGTTTAAGCCTGCCGGCTGATACCTTATTTACTCCGGAAAACCTAAAAGATGCCGATGCGGTTCTGGCGATGTATCACGATCAGGGCTTACCTGTGCTAAAATCGCAAGGCTTTGGTGAAGCCATCAATATTACTTTGGGCTTGCCGTTTATTCGCACTTCAGTTGATCATGGCACAGCACTCTCCCTCGCAGGCAGCGGTCTTGCGAAAAGCTCAAGCCTGAATGTGGCTGTTGATTTGGCGCTGGATTTAGCGCGTCACTGATCTTGTCTTTATTACACGTTGGAAATCTTTATGTATCAGATTAATGCCTTAAACCCGAAAGATGAAGGGCACCACACGCGCAAGCGTTTTGGTCAAAACTTTTTACATGACCAACGTGTGATTGCGAAAATTGTACGCTCGGTCAATCCGCGTCCGGGCGATAATATTGTTGAAATTGGCCCGGGTCTGGCGGCCTTAACTTCACCATTAATTGGTGAATGTGATGCCTTGACCGTGGTGGAACTGGACCGTGATCTGGCTGCCGGTTTGCCGGGGCGTGTGCCACATCCGGAACGTTTAACCATTATTGAAACCGATGCGCTGAAATATGATTTTAGCAATCTGTTTGAAGATGACCGTCCACTCCGTGTGGTGGGTAACCTGCCGTATAACATTTCGACCCCACTGTTGTTCCATCTCTTGGAGTTTGGTGACAAAGTCAAAGACATGCACTTCATGCTGCAAAAAGAAGTGGTCGACCGGATTACTGCTGCGCCAAATACCAAAGAATACGGCCGTTTGTCGGTGATGATTCAGTATTACTGCAAACCAACTTTCCTGTTTGAAGTGCCACCGGGCTCTTTTAACCCGCCACCAAAAGTGACTTCTGCGGTGTTTCGTTTAGAGCCGTATGAGGTGAAACCGATTGTGGCAAAAAATGAAAAGGCTTTATCGCGTCTGGTTTCGCATGTGTTTACCCAGCGTCGTAAAACCTTGCGCAATAGCTTAAAAGGCATGCTGGCAGAAGATGGTTTTGAAAAAGCCGGTGTTGATCCAATGGCGCGTCCGGAAACCCTGACCCTGGCCGAATTTGTGGCTTTGGCAGATCAAATGGTGGTGTAAAAAAACGATGGCACGTTATAACTATGTGATTGGCGATGTACAGGGCTGTTTTGAAGCCCTGAAAGCCTTGCTCAAGGAAATCCGCTTTGATCCGGATCAGGACTTTATCTGGTTTGCCGGTGATCTGGTGGCACGTGGTGAAAACTCGCTTGGCGTATTGCGCTTTGTGAAAAAGCTGGCTGATCGTGGTGTTGCGACCACAGTGCTGGGCAATCATGACCTGACTTTGCTGGCTGGTGCACGTGGCCTGAAAGAGATTAAAGACAAAGACCAGACCCGCGATGTGATTGATGCCATCGACAGCGATGAATTGATTGACTGGTTACGCAAGCAGCCGTTATGTGTCTGTCCGAATGAATCGACCATCATTACCCATGCCGGTATTCCGCATTTGTGGGACGCAGAAAAAACTCAGGCGCTGGCCAAAGAAGTTGAAGCGGTGATTCAGCATGACGATTTTGCGGTGATGGATCATTTTCTGGCCGAGATGTTTGGCAAAGAGCCGGCCCTCTGGTCAGATGATTTACAAGGCAATGAACGCTTACGTTGTATCGTCAACTATTTAACCCGCATGCGCCTGACCGATGCAGAAGGACGCCTGGAGTTCAGTTTTAAAGACAGTCTGGACGATCCGATGCCGGCCGGGTTTAAACCGTGGTTTGAATATGCCTCGGCTGCGGCTGCAACACATCAGATTATTTTTGGGCACTGGGCCGCGCTGCAAGGCAAAACCATTTCCGCCCAGATTCAGAATGTCGATGGGGGCTGTGTCTGGGGGCATCAACTGGTGGCTTACCGTCTGGAAGATGACGCGATTTTTCAGGTCGATAACCCGCTGGCTGATTTCTAACTACAATCGCCATAAAAAAAGCCACATCATGATGTGGCTTTTTTTGTCTGTACTGATTGGTCTTTGTCGATGTACAGCTTAGTCAATACGAATCCAGGTCTGATTGCGTCCCAGCACAGACACCCCAAGATTGGCTCTTAAGGTCAGGCGTCTTTTACTGCTGTTTAAACGGATTTTGGCATTATAGATTTTGCCGGCCAGCGGATCGATAACACGTCCGTGGTTATAGGTGCCGGTGCCTGCAACATGCTTAAGGCCTTGCAGGATTTTCATCCCTAAAATGGGCTGGTTGGTAAACGGTGCAGGGCAGTTCTGGCAGAGTTCGCGTGCCTGATAGCCGGGACGAGGTGTGACTTTCACAATAGTGCCGCTATAACTTTTATCGGCTTCCTGGCGAATCTGGATAATGGCTTTGGCCGCACCGGTTTTATCATCAATCTGCTGCCAGGTACCAGACAGATCATCGGCCCAGACATTGCTGCTCAAGAGCGTTCCGGTCGCCATTGTCAGCAATAATTTCTTCAACATAATTAACCCTGTTGCATCCCCTTGTTTTTAGAGGCTGCTATATTAGGTTAATTACTCCAGGAGTCAATAAAAGCCTTACCAGAACTGGGATTGTCGCAAAAATAAAGCCATAAATGTGGCTTCGTTAACAGATTGAAAACGGACTTATTCCATACGAATCCAGGTCTGGCTACGACCAAGTGCCGACACGCCGATATAGCCGCGCAGGGTCAGACGCTTGCCAGTTGAATTCATCCGGATTCTGGCGTTATAGATTTTTCCTGCCAGCGGATCGATAACCCGGCCTTTTTCATAATTGTTGGTGCCTTCAACATGCTTCAGGCCTTTTAAGATTTCCATACCCAGAATTGGCTGGTTGGTATACGGCGCAGGGCAGTTATTACAGGTTTCACGTGGCGTATAGCCCGGACGCGGAGTCACTTTAATGATTTTACCGGTATAGGTATTGTTGGCTTCTTTGCGTATTTCAATAATTGCTTTGGCAGAGCCGGTTTTATCATCAATTTGTTGCCAAACACCACTTAGGTCATTGGCGAATGCTGCAGTTGAGAATAACAGGCTGGTGAATGCGGTGAGTAAAATATTCTTTTTCATTTCAATTCCTTTACCGGGTACAACTTTTATTTTTTATCCCTGTTTTCAGGTATAAGACCTGTGACGCAGAGAGTCAACCCTTATTTTTATAAATTTCTATTTTTCAACGTATTAGTAGAACATGCCACCTCCTGTGGCATGTTCGCATGTAGCTTAGTCTGCTTTAATCCAGGTTTGGCTACGGCCAAGCGCAGATACGCCGACATAACCTCTGAGGGTTAGACGTTTACCGTTGCTGCTCAGTTTGGCTTTGGTGCTGTAAATATTGCCAGACAGCGGATCAATAATCTTGCCGCCGCTATAGTTGAGTTTGCCTTTATACGCCAGTCCTTTTAGTACATCCATGCCTAAAATTGGCTGATTGGTATAGGGTGCAGGGCAGTCCACACAGGTGGTTTTCGGGGTATACCCCGGACGTGGTGTAATTTTGACAATTTTAGCGGTATAGGTGCCATTGGCTTCTTGACGAATCTCTAAAATGGCTTTGGATGAACCGGTTTTATCATCAATATTGCGCCAGGTACCGGAGAGATCTTCCGCGAAAATGCCGGCACTGAATGTGGCTGCCAGAAGTGCCACTGTATATTTAAATTTCCCCATGTTTCTATCCCTTTAATACACTTCAAAAAATTCAATTTTCATCTTAAGAATATTTTTTCATCAACACAAGATGTAAATATTGATTCTTGAGTCACATTTTTTGAATAAAGAGTATAAATGTTGGCAGCCAGACTGCGGTAAACACGGCATTCACCGCCATTCCAAATGCAGCATAACGTCCGGCCACACTACCGCGTTGCCAGGCTTGCGCTGTGCCAATTGCATGCGCAGCAAGGCCTAAGGCCAGTCCTGAGGCGCGCTCATCATTAATATGACGCAGCAGCAGCGGCGAGAAAGCGGCACCAATCACCCCAGATAAAATCACAATCAGAATGGCCAGACTGACCGGTGCTTCCAGTAGGGTGGCAATATTAATGGCAATTGGTGTGGTCACGGCACGGGTGGCAAATGCCATGATGTCATCGCCGGCCATATGTAAGAGATAGGCCAGTCCCATTGGCAAGGCTACGGCACTGATGCTGGCAAACAGCAAAATGCCCAGAATGGCTTTGAGCGGCAGATCATCATAGCGCATGGCCGCCAGCGGAATCGCCAGTGCCACGGTCACATAACCCAGCAGATGGTTAAACAGCGGATTGACCTGTGCCATATAATCTTCATAGGGAATGCCAAATACATACAGCAGTAGCACAATAAAAATCATGCCAAAGACAATGACCGGAATTTGCGGCAGTTTCTGGTTACAGGGTTTGGCAAGCAGATAGGCCACCAGGGTGATTAAAAAGCCATAAACAATTGCGAGCATGTTTTAATCTCCTAGAGCCAGCGTTTGGCCATTTTGGCATACAGCCATAACGGCAGTAGGGTGCTGAGAAACAGCACCACCAGAAAAGCCGGAATTTTATTGCCCATATGGGTCAGCATCAGCAGTGAGCCGGCACTAATCGGTAAAAAGGCAAACGCACTTTCTTTCATGATTTTATTGTTGGTATCGACAATCCGGGCTGGAATTTTATGCAGTCGGCGCCACAGGAAAAGCACCACCAGCAGGCTGAGTAAACCCATCAGGTTGCCCAGTTCAGGATGGTTGAAATAGGTCGCAATCCAGACGGCTGTTTCACGAAATACAATAATTAAGAGCAGTGTGCCAATCCAAGCTGGCCAGTCGATACGTTTAAGCCTGTTCATTTTTTATCAGTCGGTCATATTTTACTGTTCAAGTTTTAACTGATCTCATCATCAATTTCAAATTCTTCTAAAGGCCGTTTAAATTGCTGAGCCTTGGCACCCAGAATTTCGTCCAGCGGCAAGTGCGCCTGACGGATCATCTGTTCCAGTTTGGCAGGGGCCATATTTACGCGCAGATTCAGTTGTCCCTGCTCATCATAGTGCTCGGACTGAATCACATTCAGTTCATAAAACTGGTTGCGTAATTTGCCATAGGCCGGTTTTAATACCACATCAAAACTTTGAATCTGGCCCATCAGACATTCATGTACCGCCTGACGTAACAGTTCCAGTCCCTGACCGGAATGCGCAGAAATATAAACCCGCTCCGGCTGATGCGGCTTGGCATAGACAATTTTGGCCTGCTCGCCGGTGCGGTCGATTTTGTTATAAACCCTGAGCACCGGCACATCTGCGCCAATTTCTTTCAGGACGCGCTCAACTGCTTCAATCTGTTCCAGCATGTCCGGACTGCTGGAATCAATCACATGCAGCAACAAGGTTGCTTCCAGAGTTTCTTCCAGCGTGGCCTTAAATGATTCCACCAGCGAGTGCGAGAGATTACGGACAAAACCCACGGTATCGGCCAGCACCAGCGTACCAATCCCATCCCATTCCAGCCGGCGTAAGGTCGGGTCGAGCGTAGCAAAGAGCTGATCGGCGGCGTAGACATCGCTATTGGCCAGAATATTAAACAGCGTCGATTTGCCGGCATTGGTATAGCCAACCAGTGATACGGTAGGAACGGCGGCTTTTTGACGGGCCACACGACCCTGCATACGGGTCTGGCGGACTTTATCCAGTTTGGCTTTCAGCTGGCCCATACGAATTCTTAACAGGCGGCGGTCGGTTTCCAGCAAGGTTTCACCCGGACCACGTAAACCAATCCCGCCTTTTTGACTGTCCAGATTGCCGCGGCTACGAATCAGGCGTGAGGAGAGGTGATGCAATTGTGCCAGCTCGACCTGCAATTTCCCTTCATAGGTCCGGGCGCGCTGGGCGAAAATATCCAGAATCAGCTCGGTCCGGTCGACCACACGGCATTTCATGATTTTTTCAAGATTACGTGCCTGTGCCGGCGTCAACGCATGATCGAAAATCACCAGTTCAGCCTCGAGTTCTGCAACCAGCGCAGCAATTTCTTCCGCTTTACCGGAACCAATAAATAACTTGGCATCGGGTTTAATCCGCTGGGCAAACACATGCTGCAAAACTTCAGCGCCTGCAGACTTTGCAAGCAGATGAAATTCTTCTGCATCAAGGTCTTCCAAAATCTGCACGTTGACGCTCACGAGCACAACGCGTTCACCGCCTTGATGTTGCTGGTAATCTGGCACCTGGGCATTTCTCCTCATGAAAATTCTATTCTAGAGCAAAAAGCGCCAGCTGCGTGAACTAGATGAAGATGATTACAGCAGCATGACAAAAAGCAGGCGAATCCTCACAATCCCCAGTTTGGAGGCTGTATCATCATTTCGTGAGATAGAGGAATGGGCAGTTTGATAGTTGCCTCTGATCCACCAAGATCATCATGACATCGGTGGATTCGTTCTGGATCTATCTATTACAGCAAGACTGTAGAAGAATTGGCATAGCGCATTTCAATTGAGCGATCTGGACAGTTTTTCGATGCTTATGATCAATGTCTGGTCAATTGCTTCAAGATAGAATACAGTTCTCTGAACAATTCTTGCTGTGATTTTCGCAATTCACGATTATGCTATGTCTCAAGTTTCTTTATCTTCATCCGCTTCAATGAATAGTTTGTCCAAATTTTTTCTCTATTCTAAAAAAATCACTGCCGGTCTGGCAGCGGTGAGCGAAGGCTTTTATCTGGTGTATCGTCACAGCTTGTATAAGCAGCCGAATAATCCGCAGAATACCCGTTATGTGCAGCATTTTTGCCGTCAGTTGTGCAAGGTGTTCAATATTGAAGTCGAAGTGCATGGAGAAATTCCCACCCAGCCGGCCTTATGGGTCAGCAACCATGTGTCGTGGCTGGATGTGCCGGTGCTCGGTTCAGGTGCGCGGGTATTTTTTCTGGCCAAAGCTGAAATTGAGCAATGGCCGGTGTTTGGAAAGTTGGCCAAAGGTGGCGGGACCTTATTTATTAAACGCGGTTCGGGAGATTCAATTAAAATCCGCGACCAGATTACCCAGTTTTTAAAACAGGATGTGCCGGTACTGTTTTTCCCGGAGGCCACGACTTCGGATGGGACTAAAATTAAAAAAGTACATGGCCGTTTATTGGGCGCGGCAATTGAAGCGCAGCGTCCGGTGCAAATCTGCCTGATCTGTTATATCAACCAGCAGGGCGAGCTGGATACCGTAGCGCCGTTTATCAATGAAATGACCTTTATTGAGCATGTTAAAAATGTGCTGGAAATGCCGAAAGTCACCGCACATTTAATGGCTCTAAACCCGATTTCGGTAGAAGGGCATACGGTGGAAAGCCTGACCTCGCTGGTTCAAAACAAGATGATTGAGGGCTTAGAGCAGCTGCATCAAAAAGTCCTGATTCAGCAGGCCAGTGCTTAAGCTTTAACCTGTGTTGCAGGCTTACATAAAGCCTTCAATTGGCAGCCAGGAAATGATTTTCATGGCTGCTTTTTCATACCATTTCATTTTTGGTTCTTTAACAAATACGCGTTCTTCACCTTTGCTATTCACGACACGCCAGTTAATGTTGTTTTGTGCATCCAGCACCAGACGGTAGGCATATTTGGATAAATTGGCATCCATGGTCTGATGCACCGATTTCGCCAGCGTCGGACTGTTGAGCAATACCCCAATTTCACTGTTTAAATAGGCTGAGCGCGGATCAAAATTAAAAGAGCCAATAAAGACCTGTTTTTCATCCAGTGCCATCAGTTTGGCATGCAGGCTGGAACGGCTCAGGCCTTTTAAGCTGACTTTGGCTTTTTTCGACAGTTCTTCGGTATTGCTGTTCAGATGCTCGGCCTCGGGTGCATATAAAAACTCATACAGCTCGACATCATTTTCCAGTAAGTCCTGACGGTATTTGGCATAAAACGCGTGTACCAGCGGAACGTCATTGGCCTTATAGGAATTGGTCAGTACCCGCACCTGTACGCCGTCATTGGCCAGCTGTTTTAAGCGGTCAGCCCCGGATTCTTCCGGCACAAAATAGGCCGAAATAATATCCACACTTTCAGTCGGTTTTTCCAGATGACTGAGCAGCTGGAAATTCAGTAATTCTTCTTTGGGTGCGCGGTCTTTAATCTTGCTTGGCGAGTCTTTCACCACTTCTGCTTTGACCCAGTCAAACTGGATTTTGTGGTTAAACCACTGTTCAATGGCTTGGGAGCGTGTGGCTAAATCAAGATAATTTTGTACCGCCACTTCTGCAGAATGGTCTTCGAGCTGCTGTTTCAGGCTTTCATAACGCAGATGATGCTGCTGTGGATTGACCAGCTGCTTGACCGAATAGGCATAATCATCATTCCAGTATTCATCAAAGGAGTGAATGATTTCATCGGAGGCAGAACCGACCAGCATCACATCGACATCGGAAAACTGATAGCTGTCGCTGACGTTATAATACTGGTTACTCATATTGCGCCCGCCAATCAGGGCAATCTGGTTATCGGCAATAAAGCTTTTATTGTGCATGCGCCGGTTGATACGTTTTAAATCTAGCACCATGTCCATGGCGCGGTATTTACGGAAGCGGTACGGATTGTATAGCTTGACGTCGATATTGCTGTGCTGGTCCAGCGCCAGATAAATACCTTCCATTTTCTTGGCATTGTTATCATCGACCAGCAAGCGCACTTTCACGCCGCGATCAGCTGCGCGAATAATTGAATGTAGTGCCAGTGCCCCGATTTTGTCGTTGTCCCAGATATAATATTGCAGGTCTAGGGTTTCTTCTGCCTTATCAATTAAATACAAGCGTGCTGACAGGGCTTCCAGCGGATCGTACAGCACCCGATAACCGGTCAGCTGCGGATTTTTTTCACGCAGCGGCAATACAATCTGGGCCAGATGGGTATGCTCGGTTGGCGTTTCAAAAGCCATTTGAACCGGATGTTCAATCTGTTTGGGCAGGGTTGAACAGCCACTGACTCCCAACACTAAACTGCAACTCAACAGCATGGCCGCGGTAGAAGAAGACATAGAACTTCTCGCGTATGTATTTGATTGCAAATTAAATTTGTCAGGATGTATCATATTGTCTAAAACAAGTCCAAAATTTGGTTTGAGTATAATTGCCAGCTGTGAAAAGATAAATATAAGAACGGACGAATTTAGTCGCCGGGGGAGAGTCGGGCATAACTATGTGGGATAGCCAATCAATTATACTGTATTTCTATATCGGCTTGGCCATACTGGCAGTTTGGGCCGTGTCACAGGCGTGGCGCAGTCAGGCCAATACAGAAACGATTCATCCCTTTAAAGCCTTTGTGCATCTGCTGGCCTTTTATCTATCCTATTTATTAATTCCGCTGTTCTTCTTTAGTATTTATGCCGGCTGGATTGGCTATTACTCCTTGCATGAAGCCATTTTTATCGGGCTGGTCAGTGGTGTGCTGGTCTATGCGCGTTTTATTGAGCCACATCTGATTCTGGTCAAAACCACCCGCTATCAGATGCTGCCCGATCAGCCGCTACAACGCCCGGTCCGAATTGCCCTGATTGCCGACCTGCACATTGGTCTGTTTTCCGGGCATGAACGCCAGCTCAAGCAGATTGTCGCCAAGATTAACCAGGAAGAACCGGAAATGGTGCTGGTGGCAGGTGACTGGACCTATGAGCCGGAAAATAAACTGGCCGATGAGCTGGCAATACTAAAAGAGATTAAAGCGCCAATTTATTCTGTGACCGGCAATCATGATGAACAGTATCCTGGTCCGCCGATTCAGGAACTGCTCAAACATGCGCTTGAGGTTAATCATGTGATTGATATTGAAGGGCAGATTGTCGAGTTTGACGAGTTCCGCCTGATTGGGATTGGCGATTTATGGTCCGGCCGTACCGATATGCGCTATATGCCGGATTTACCGCAAGACAAGCCGTGGCTGATTTTGTCGCATAACCCCGATACGGTCGATATGGTGCCGAAATTGCCAACTCATCCCTTAATGCTGTCGGGGCATACCCATGGCGGTCAGGTGGAATTGCCGTGGCTGACCGATTATGTAATGAAACGCGTATCGATTGTCGGCCATAAAAAAGGCCTGTACCGGCATGAACATGCCGATGTGTTTGTCACTGTTGGTACTGGGATGGTGGGTGTGCCATTTCGTTTTCGGGTGCCACCGACCATTGATATTATTGAACTCTGCTAATGCCAAAAGGTGGGCGTTTTAAAAGACCCACCACAGCAAGGCAATCAGAATCACGACGCCAATCAAGACCAATACCCCGATATTCAGGCGGTGATTGTTCCGGTTTAAATCTTCAATGCCATTTGCCGCTGTTTCGACCGGGGCTTGTGCTTCGGTATGTAGCTGCGGGCGCGGTGGATCTTCAGTATCAAAATAGGGTGTGCTGATGTCGTCTATCGGTTTGGGGGCACATTCACCCTTGGAGGCCTCCATGGCCAGACCGTGCTGGCGAATCAGTTCATCAATCAGCTGCTGGGCTTCTGCTTCAGTCAAATGACTGTCTCTTCGGAGGTACTGCACCGCTTCATGGCGTTTGCCATCATCCAGCAACAAAATAACTTTCACCAGTTGTTCTTCCCGAAGGGTTTCAATCAGACGATCCATACAATGACCTGCTAGCGGGGGATAAGCTTTTATTGTTTCTAAACTTGGCCAGATGCAATAGTGTGTTTGTGTATGATTTTGCATCACAAATAAAAAACCAGCGTTATCTACGCTGGTTTTTTCAGTCAGATGAATGTTTTAAATCTGGCTGTTGACATCATCATGCTTGGTTTCACGAATTGCCAGGAAGGCCAGAAGTGACAAGATAGATGCAGCTGTCAGGTAATAACCCACGGCAGCCAGACCATATTCGGTCGCCAGTTTGGTGGCAATCAGCGGAGCAAAAGAGGCACCGAAAATACCGGCCAGGTTAAAGGTCAGCGCAGACCCGGTATAACGTACCGAAGTCGGGAAAATTTCTGACAGAACGGTGCCAATTGGACCATAGGTCAGCCCCATAATCGCCAGACCAATACACAGGAACAGGAACACCACCAAGGTATTGCCAGATTCCAGCATGCTGGCAAAAACCAGACCAAAGAGCGCCGATACAATACACACCCCAATAGACGTGGCTTTACGACCGAATTTTTCTGCCAAAATCGCTGAGAGTGGAATAAACGCTGCAAAGCACAGGGTAGCAATCAGCTGTAATTCCAGGAAGTCGGCGCGGCTATAACCGAGTTGGGTGGTGCCCCAGTTGAGCGCGAATACCGTGGTCAGATAGAACACCACGAACGTACAGATCGCGGCAATGGTGCCTAAAATCAGCATGCCCCAATGTTTGGTCATGACTTCTTTAAACGGTACATTCACTTCTTTCTGTTTGTTTAAAACATTCTGGAAAGCCGGTGTCTCATGCAGTTTTAAACGAATCCACAGACCAACAATCACCAGTAAAGCACTGGAAATAAAGGGAATACGCCAGCCCCAGCTCATGAATGCTTCTTCGCTCATGAACGCGCCTAACAACAGGAAGGAACCGGTGGCCAGAATAAAACCAATTGGAGCCCCCAGTTGCGGGAACATGCCGTACCAAGCACGTTTGCCTTCCGGTGCATTTTCGGTGGCCAGTAAAACCGCACCTGACCATTCACCGCCCAAGCCCAGCCCCTGACCTAAACGGCACAGGGCCAGCAGTAACGGTGCGGCAATGCCGATTTGTGCATAGGTGGGTAACAGGCCAATGGCTACAGTGGAAATCCCCATGGTCAGCAGCGCAGCGACCAGGGTGGCTTTACGCCCAATACGGTCACCGAGGTGACCAAACAGTGCCGCGCCAATCGGGCGGGCAATAAAGGCAATGGCAAAGGTGGCCAGAGACTGAATGGTGGCGGTCATTGGATCGCTACTGGTCGGGAAGAACAGGTACGGGAAAATAATGACCGCAGCAGTCGCATAAATATAAAAATCGAAGAATTCGATGGTAGTGCCTACCAGACTCGCGGTGAGGACACGAAATTTTGAGTTCGTTGGTGCTGCTTCTTCATTGATTGCAGCAGAAGTTGATGACGCCATGAATGACCTTACACTTATTAAAAATAAAAAATTAGTTTTACAAGCGTAATCTTTTTAAAAAAGGCGTAATTTCTTAAAAAAACAACGGCAATCGTTTCGATTCAATGCGCTCAGGGTCACTGAAATGGAGAATCAAAACAATTAAATCACGTACAGATAGATAGACAGAAAATGTGATCCTGCCCCGATCAATACAAAAATATGCCAGATAGCGTGTGTGTATCTTACCCGTTTTAACGCATAAAACAATGCACCAATCGTATAAGAAATTCCACCAATCAATAAAAAAGTCAGCGCAGGTGGACTTAAAAAGCGTTGCATATCATCAATCACCAGAAGTGCTAACCAGCCCATTACCAGATAGGCAATTAGCGAAATTTTCTGGAACCGGTTGATGAACACCAGCTTAAATACGGTGCCAATCAGGGCAATAATCCACAGTGCAATTAACAGATATTGCGCTTTGGCGGTGGGAATGGCGATAGACAGAAAAGGGGTATAGGTGCCGGCAATTAAATAATAGATGGCGGTGTGATCGAGCTTTTTATACCAGCCGCGGCGCTGCGGACTGTCGGCATAATGGTACAGACTGGACGCCGAAAACAATAGGAACATACTCAGCGCATAGACCCACAGCCCGATCCAGGGGCCGATAGTTAAATAACTGCCTTTAATCACTAAAAAAATACCGGCCACCAGCGCCAAAGCCGCGCCTATGGCATGGCTGATGAAGTTCATTCGTTCTTCAACCGGATCGTAGTCGGGTGCCAAGGGTGCATTCATAAGCGTGGGATCGTTATAATTAAAATATACGAATGTATAGTAATTCAATTTTGCATTTCGCGTAAGACGCTTTACACTTTAGCTGCAATTCATTTCAGGTTTTACTCATGTCTCAATTGGCGACTTCTCCCAATCCGGAACAACAATTTCTAGATGCGTTTCAGCAAGCCATTGAAACACAGCGTTTTGAGCGTTTAATTCTGAGTCAGTACAAAGGTGAACTTGAACAGCTGGAAAAAATGACCTTCCGGGTCATTTCTTTGCAAAATGAAGCTGTACTGAACTGTGTGTACCGATATAAAACCCAGGATGTCACCAAAAACTATCCGCTCACTGAGGCAGTGGCTCAGGTCAGCGCACTGCTAGGCTGCTGCAAACAGGCCAATTTATTGACCCTGGATGAAGACCTGCAGCTGAAAAAGAACAAGAAAAAAGCCATGCTGATGGTGAACAAGAAAAAAGCTGAGACTGCACCGGCAAGTGTCGCGCAAGGTCATGACCGCAGCAAACAGCGTTATGTCGAACAGGACAGCCCATTTTTGCAGCATTTAAGCATTACCGATCAGCATGGCCAGATCATTCCGAGCATGGCGCGAAAATGGAAACAGATTAATAAATTTGTGGAAATTTTCTCCGGGGCCGTGGAGCAGCTCAACACTCAAGATCAGCCCTTGCATATTGTTGATTTTGGTTCCGGTAAAGGCTATTTAACCTTTGCCCTGTATGACTATCTGGCCAAGCATCAGCAGATACCGTATGTGACCGGTGTGGAACTGAATCCGAAAATGGTCGCGTTCTGTCAGCAGGTGGCGCAAGATTCCGGCTTTCAGCAACTGGACTTTTTCCAGGGCGATGTCCGTACCTATGCACCGGAACAGCTGGATGTGATGATTGCCTTGCATGCCTGTGATGTCGCCACCGACTTTGCCATTCACACCGGCATTCGCCTGAATGCACAAATGATTATGTGCGCGCCGTGTTGCCATAAAGAATTGCGTCCGCAGTTACAGGCACCCAAAGTGCTGCAACCGATGCTGCACTTTGGAATCCATGCCGGACAGCAAGCAGAAATGCTTACCGATACCATTCGGGCTTTATTGCTGAAAGCCTATGGTTATGAGACCAAGGTGTTTGAGTTTGTGTCACTGGAACATACCAGCAAAAACAAGATGATTCTGGCCACCAAACGCAAAGACTATACTGCGCCAGATGCGGCGGTGCTGGCCCAGATTCAGGCCTTAAAAGAACTCTATGGCATTCAGAAACATTCGCTGGAGCTCTTGCTGAATGATCAGTGGGACCAGCAGGATATCGGACGTAAATGTTAAGGATAAAACAATGAGCCAGATCAGTATTCATGCCGGCAGCTGGCAGGACTTGCAGGCCGATGCCAAAGTAATTCGTGAAGCGGTTTTTATTCAGGAGCAGGTGATTGCCCCGGAAGATGAATGGGATCAGGAGGATGCAGTAGCGCTACATTTTGTCGCGTATGCACAGCAGCAGCCGATTGCCACCGCACGGTTGCTCTCCAACCATAGCATTGGCCGGGTCGCGGTCTTAAAGTCTTACAGGGGCTTAGGTCTGGGCAAGAAAGTGATGGAAGCCATTATTCAGCAGGCCCAGCAGGAGCAGCGTCCGTTTCTGGTGTTGTCGGCACAAGTGTATGCCACCGGTTTTTATCAGCAGCTTAGTTTTCAGGTCGAAGGTGAGGAATATCTGGACTGCGGCATTCCACATATTCGGATGCGCCGTGAATTGCATCCAACCGAAGAAAAATAGCAATCTGCATCCAATAAAAAAGCGGACATGGAGTCCGCTTTTTTAATATTTGCTGATTAGTGACCGTGTCCAGTGGTATCGCTATGGCTTTCATCCATGGCAGCGTGTTCCGCTTCGGTCATTTGATGCTGTTCTGCACTGGCCGCCGCACGAGCTTCACGTGCTTCGCGATCAGCCTGAGCTTTGGCTAAAGCCTCTTCAGACATGGCAGGCGCATTTTTAAACGCATGTTGCTGGGTGTTGTGTTTATTCTGCTGGCTTGGCATATAGTCCGGTTCATTGCTCACGGCAAGATAGAACAGGCCAAGAAATAACGCACCTAAAACCGAGAAAATAATAAGTGCTTTCCAACCCCAAGGAGATTTTTCTGGAGATGAGTGGTCGGTCATAACAAACTGCCCAATTGGATAAAAAGAAAACTGAATCTGTTGAAACTTTATAACATAATTATTTCAAAGTCCAAGCCAAGAAAATGCTTTCCTTGCGCCGAGGCGCGGCTCAATACTGTCGCCAGAACAGACAAGAGGCCCTAAAGGCCTCTTGAATGCTACCCAGATGGATGGGTTTAAATTTGTTCACCTTGCGCGACTTTATCTTTCAATAACTGCGGTGGGGCAAAACGCTCACCATAGCGTTGTTCCAGAGCTTGTGCTCGGTTTAGCGCATCTTTTAGTCCATATTGATTCAGGAACTGCAGGGCACCACCTGTCCACGGGGCAAAACCAATCCCGAAAATCGAGCCGACGTTACCATCTACCACCGATTCCAGCACGCCTTCTTCCAGACAGCGCAAAGTATCCAGCGATTGGACAAACAGGAAGCGGTCAATCAGTTCCTGCTCATCGACAGTCTGCTCTTTTTTCCAGTAACTGAGGCCTTCCCAGAGCGATTTTTTGCCACCTTCAGGATAGTCATAGAACCCGGCGCCGGCTGCTTTACCTTTACGGTTAAACTGATGGATCATGGTTTCAATGACTTCATCTGCACCTGAGCGTGGGCGTTCTTTGCCTTCCGCCTGCAAGGCTTTGCGGGTTTCTGCCGCGACATGCTCGGATAAGGTCAGCGAGACTTCATCCTGAATCGCCAGCGGTCCAACAGGCATCCCGGCTTTGAGCGCGGCCATTTCAATTTTGGCCGGATGGATGCCCTCTGCCAGCATACGCAGACCTTCCTGCACAAAGGTACCAAACACACGGCTGGTAAAGAAACCACGACTGTCATTGACCACAATAGGCGTCTTGCCAATCTGCTGGACAAAGTCATAGGCCTTGGCCACGGTTTCACGATTGGTGTTCTGGCCTTTAATAATTTCAACCAGTTGCATCTTATCGACCGGACTAAAGAAATGCAGGCCAATAAAACGGCTTTGATCGTTCGCGGCTTGCGCCAGACCGCTAATGGGCAGGGTCGAGGTATTGGAGGCCATCACGCCATCGGCAGTCAGATAGCCTTCGGCTTCCTGGGTCACCTGTGCTTTTAATTGCTGATTTTCAAACACCGCTTCAATGATCAGGTCACAACCAGCCAGATCTGCGGTTGAGGCCGTTGGGGTAATGCGTGCCAGAATCTGGTCACGTTTTTCTGCAGTCATCCGCCCTTGAGCAACTTTTTTATCCAGCAGTTTCTGGCTGTAGGCTTTGCCTTTTTCAGCATTTTCTACAGCAACATCTTTCAGGATGACCGCAATGCCTTTAATGGCTGCAGCATAGGCAATTCCGGCACCCATCATTCCGGCACCTAAAATACCGACTTTTTTCGCCTGCCACTGCGGAATATCCTGTGGGCGGCTGGCACCGGATTTAATGGCATTCAGGCCATGCCAGAAGGTGCCAATCATATTTTTAGAGACCTGACCGGTCGCCAGATAGGTAAAATAACGTGATTCAATGGTCAGTGCGGTATCGACATCAACCTGTGCACCTTCGACCGCAGCCGACATAATTGCTTCCGGTGCTGGATAACAGCCTTTGGTCTTGTCACGTAAAATCGCCGGAGCAATCGCCAGCATCTGCGCCACCGCTGGATGTTTCGGATCACCGCCCGGAATTTTATAGCCTTTTACATCAAACGGTTGTTGTGATTTCGGATGTGCCTGAATCCAGTTGATGGCTTTTTGCAGCATTTCATCTGCTGAGTCGGCCGTGTCATGGATCAAGCCCAAAGACAGAGCTTTTTCTACCCCAAACTGTTTGCCTTCGATTAAAAATGGAAAAGCAGTTTGCAGGCCGAGCAGACGTACCATCCGCACGATGCCGCCACCGCCTGGCAGCAACCCTAAAGTCACTTCGGGTAAACCGAATCTGGTTTTCGGGTCATTCAAGGCAATGCGGTGATGGCAGCCCAGCGCCAGTTCCCAGCCACCGCCAAGAGCTGTGCCATTTAAGGCAGCCACCACCGGAATACCACGCGTTTCGATATAACGCAGCTGGGCTTTCATGCCTTCCACCATCTGGAAAAAATCGCTGGCCTGTTCCGGTTGAGCCTGAATCAGTTCATCGAGATCACCGCCGGCAAAGAAGGTTTTTTTGGCCGAACGGAAGATAATTCCGGCAATCTGTTCATCGGCTTTGAGTTTTTCCACGGTTTCCGCCAAAGCGGCACGGAAATCTGCATTCATGGTGTTGGCGGACTGGTTTGGCGAGTCTAGCGTTAAGATTACAATATTGTCGGCGTTTTTTTCGAATTGAATAGCGCTCATGCGGCTCCTCCTTAAACCAGTTCAATAATGGTGGCAATACCCATACCGCCACCGACACATAAGGTGGCCAGACCACGTTTTTTGCCCTGACGTTCCAGCTCATCCAGCAGGGTGCCTAAAATCATGGCACCGGTGGCCCCGAGTGGATGACCCATGGCAATTGCACCGCCGTTGACATTGACTTTGGCCGGATCGACCTGCATCTCGTTAATAAACCGCATCACCACCGCCGCAAAAGCTTCATTGACTTCAAACAGGTCAATGTCCTCAATGCTTAAGCCAGCTTTGGCCAGAGCTTTACGGGCTGCCGGTGCAGGACCGGTGAGCATGATGGTCGGGTCAGCACCAACCAGTGCCGTGGCCAGCACTTTGGCGCGTGGTTTTAAACCCTGTTCCTGTACGGCTTTTTTCGAGGCCAATAACACCAGCGCGGCACCATCGACAATACCGGAGGAGTTACCGGCATGATGCACATGCTGAATTTTCTCGACTTCAGGATATTTTTGCAGTGCAATGGCATCAAAACCCATCTGTCCCATCATTTCAAAACTTGGATTGAGTTTGGCCAGGCCTTCCGCGGTGGTATTCGGCTTAATAAATTCATCTTTGGCTAGAATTACAACACCGGCTTTGTCCTTGACCGGCACAATTGAACGCTCAAAATGACCATTGGCCTGCGCAGCCGCGGCTTTCTTTTGTGACTGCTCGGCAAAGGCATCGACATCGGCACGGCTATAGCCATCAATGCTGGCAATTAAATCGGCACCAATGCCTTGCGGGACAAATTTCGAGGCCATGTTGGTTTCCGGGTCCAGCGCCCACGGGCCGCCATCTGAACCCATTGGTACGCGGGACATTGACTCCACTCCACCGGCGACGACCAGATCTTCCCAGCCAGAGCGGACTTTTTGCGCGGCCAAGTTCACGGCTTCTAGACCGGAGGCACAGAAACGGTTGATCTGCACACCTGCCACATCATTGTTCCAGCCGGCAGCAATCGCTGCTGTTTTGGCAATATCGGCACCTTGATCACCGACCGGTGTGACGCAGCCCAGCACAATATCATCGACCTGGGCAGTATCCAGCTGATGGCGCTGTTTTAATTCACGCAACAGGGTGGTGACCAGACTGATCGGTTTCACTTCATAGAGTGAACCATCTTTTTTTCCTTTTCCGCGTGGTGTGCGAATGGCATCAATAATATAAGCCTCGCTCATGTGCTATCCCTTTGATGAGTTTTAAATTGTTATGCTTTTTGAGTGTAATGATTAATTGATGAAGTGCAATGACGAGAACGGGCGAGGTCAGATGATGCTTTTCGCCAATAAAAAAAGCCCTCACTTGGCGGTGAGGGCGGAGAGGAAGATCAAACCTGAAAAGACGTTGTCTAAAAAATGTTTAGTGATAACCGTGTAACTGGCGATATAGTCCTGGTGTCACTCCAGTCCATTTTTTAAAGGCACGGTGGAAGGTACTGGTTTCACTAAAGCCGACCTGTTGCGCTACATCTTCTAGCGTCAGTTCCGGATTCAGCAACAGGTGAATCGCGGCATCACGACGTAAGGCATCTTTGACGCCCTGATAGCTTTTACCTTCGGCTGCCAGACGGCGGCGCAGGGTTTGCGGCGACAGATACAGCATTGAGGCAACATCATTCAAGGTTGGCATTTCTTCGCCAATCTGGCTCTTCAGGACATCACGAATTCGTGAAGTTAAAGAGTTGGTATTTTTGAATTTCACTAATAACTGTGCCGGTGCCGCTTTCAGGAATTCTTCCAGGGTTTCTTCATTCTGGCGAATTGGCAAGTCCAGATAGTCGGCCGCAAAGGTAATTTCGGTACGCGGCATATCAAACTGCATCACTGGGGCGAAGAACAGCGCATCATATTCATCGGCATGGGCAGGGCGCTCATAACCAAAGTGGACACGTTCCAGCGGCAGACGGCGTTCAATTAACCACGATGCCAGACCATGCCAGATCATCAGCATACTTTCAGTAATAAAGTGGTCCGGGTCCATGCTCTTAGGAATTAACGGCACCAGACGGGCTTCGTGTTTGTCACGTTCCAGCGTCACCGACCATTCATCGCCAAACAGTTTATAGAACTGGGAGGACAGTTCTAAGGCATCACCCAAGGTTTTGGCATGGATGATCAGCTGGCACATGATGGCAAAAGTACCTAAGCGGCGGCCTTGAACATCAAAGCCAATGTGCTCGTCCTGAGTCACCATCCACAGCATTTTAATAAAACGGGTATATTGTTCTGGCGAGATTCGCGCTTTGGGCTGGCGTAACAGCTCGGCCTCAATACCCACGTGTGATAATAAGGTCTCGACGTCCATGCCAAGGCGTTTGACACCGGTTAGAGCCGCATTTACGAAGTGGATACTGATGGTATCGCGGCTCATATTAAAGCCTTCTGACTCTTTGTCTTTGGTAATCACGTATGTTTGACCTAAATGACATTAAAAATAAAGTTTTTGGCAATTTACTTGAGTTGTTTTGCCATTTTCACATATTAAATTGCCGAAATGATCAAGGTAAATGGCTGAACATGACATTGTGTTTATGCTTTTATATTTCTAAGATGATGAAAAAATCAACACAAATAGAGTAAAAACTCCAATGTCATACGCTTTAAACGGACTCAAAGTTTTAGATTTTTCCACCTTGTTACCCGGACCATTTGCCACGCTTTATCTGGCCGATTTAGGCGCAGAAGTGGTGCATATTGAATCACCGAACCGTCCCGATCTGGTCCGGCTATTTCCGCCCTATGCCAATGGCCAGGCGACTTCGCACAGTTACCTGAACCGCAATAAACAGTCGGTGACGCTGGATTTAAAAGACCCGGACAGCATTGCACAAATTAAAGCCAAAATTAAAGATTACGATATTGTGGTTGAGCAGTTTCGCCCTGGGGTAATGCAGCGTTTGGGGCTGGATTATGCCACATTGGCAGAAATTCATCCCGGACTGATTTATTGTTCCATTACCGGCTATGGACAAAGCGGTCCTTATCAGGCCAAGGCTGGACATGATATCAATTATTTAGCGCTTTCCGGTATTGCCGGGCATAGTGGCCGGGCACAGTCCGGGCCACCGCCAATGGGCATTCAGATTGCTGATGTTGCAGGTGGCTCACTACATGCGCTGGTCGGTATATTGGCCGCCGTCATTGAACGGCAAAGCAGCGGACAGGGACAATATATTGATATTTCCATGACTGACTGTGTGGCGGCCTTAAACAATATGGCTGCGGCAGCCAGCCTGGCCGGACAGGAACAGCAGCGTCCCGAAGCTGGCCATTTAAATGGCGCGATTTTTTATGACTATTATCGTACCTCAGATGGCCGCTATCTTTCGATCGGTGGTTTGGAGCCACAATTTATGCAAGGTCTGGCCGCGGTCCTGGAGTTGCCACTAATTGTGGAAAAAGGAAGTTCTTTTGATTCAGACGACCGGCAGGCGGTGAAACAGGCCATTGGCAATAAAATTCAATCCAAAAGCTGGGTAGAATGGCAGCAAATATTTGCCGAGCAGGATGTTTGTGTCGAACCGGTGCTGTATTTAGAAGAAGCACTGCATTCACCACTGGCCCAGCAACGCGAATGGGTGGTTCAAGTGCCACTGGAACAGGACAGCCCAGACACTGAAGCGCAGTTGGCCTGCCCGATTAAATTCTCGCGCTCCAAAGCTCGTTATGATTTCCGTGGCCAAGGTTTGGGGCAGGGGAACTGGTAACGCGCCGGTCTATAAAAGAGGTTTATCAGCCAATATAAGATGTTTATCCAGACCCAAAAGTGAGGATAAACATCTTATGAAAAAAAATGCTAAATAACGCAAAAAATAATGAAAGATCCAGAAAATAATAATGAATGGCTGCAAAGGCTTGCTTACAGCGCAAGTCCAGCTGACTTATCAATAAAATCGCTATGAAATATGTAAAAAACGCATTTTGTTGATAGATAAAATGTCGCTATCCTGTCGGTCGTTATAATGAAACTACTAGCTGTACGCCATGTATTTATATACTGATTTCGATCAGCAACTGATTAATGAACGTGTTGCGCAGTTCCGTGACCAGACGGAACGTTATTTAGCGGGCAAATTGACAGAAGATGAATATCGTCCACTTCGTCTCCAAAATGGTTTATATGTACAGCGCTATGCGCCAATGTTACGTATTGCCGTGCCTTATGGTTTAATGAGCTCGACCCAGCTGCGTAAAGTCGCCGCCTTGGCCAAGGCCTATGACCGTGGTTATGCCCACGTTTCAACACGTCAAAATATTCAGTTTAACTGGCCTGCACTAGAAAACGTGCCAGATATGCTGGCTGAACTGGCCACAGTTCAGATGCACGCGATTCAAACCTCAGGTAACTGTATCCGGAATACCACCACGGACCAGTATGCCGGTGTGGTCGCTGGTGAAATTGCCGATCCGCGTCCGACCTGTGAGCTGATCCGTCAATGGTCGACTTTCCATCCAGAATTTGCCTTCTTGCCACGTAAATTCAAGATTGCGGTATCTGCACTTGAAGAAATTGACCGTGCGGCAACTGCTTTCCATGATATTGGTGTGTATATTGTACGCAATGCAGCCGGCGAAATGGGCTATAAAATCATGGTTGGCGGTGGTTTGGGTCGTACCCCAATCATCGGTGCAGTGATTAAAGAATGGCTGCCACGTGAAGACTTAATTGCTTACTTGGAAGCAGTGCTGCGTGTCTATAACCTGCACGGCCGTCGTGATAACAAATATAAAGCACGTATCAAGATTCTGGTAAAAGCACTCACGCCAGAAGTATTTGCCGAGAAAGTTGAAGCTGAATTTGCACATACGGTGAAAACCTTAAAAGTCGATGCAGACACCCTGAAAAAAATGGATGAGAACTTTACGCCATTCGATTATCAGGACTATGCAGATGAGGACTTCACCGCGCTGTTTGCACAATATCCGAAGTTCAAGCAATGGTTTAACATCAATACCAATGCACACAAAGTGAAAGGCTACCGTATTGTCACCATTTCACTGAAACGTGCCGGTATTGCCCCGGGTGATGTCACCACGGAAGAAATGAACCTGATCGCTGACCTGGCTGATCAGTACACTTTCGGTGAATTACGTACTACACACGAGCAGAATATTGCGCTGGTAGATGTACCACAAAAAGACCTGTTTGCCTTATGGCAAACCCTGGATCAACACAATCTGGCGCGTGCGCACATTGGTTTCTTGACTGATATTATCTGCTGCCCAGGCGGTGATTTCTGCTCGCTGGCCAATGCCAAATCAATTCCAATTTCTGAAGCGATTTCACGCCGTTTTGATGACCTTGATACCATTTACAACCTGGGTAAACTGGATCTGAACATCTCCGGTTGTATGAATGCCTGTGGTCATCACCATGTCGGCAACATCGGGATTTTAGGTGTTGATAAAAAAGGCGCGGAATTCTACCAGATTACCCTGGGTGGTAATGCTGATCATGATGCCTCAATCGGTGACATCTTAGGGCCATCATTTGCTGCGGAAAAAGTGCCAGATGTGGTGGAAGAAATTTTAAATACTTATCTTGACCTGCGCCAGGAAGGTGAAGAGTTTATTGATACCTATCGCCGTGTAGGCATTCAACCATTTAAGGAGCGTGCATATGCTTAATACCGCACTACAAGTGCTCTCTAAAGATGGCACGATTGCAGACAATACTTACCAAATTATTGGTGAAGATGGCGTGTTACCACAAGGTGATGTGGTTTTAACGGTTGAGCAGCTCGATCAACTTGCTAATGTTTCAGGTAAAAAAGCATTGTACTTAACCGTAGATGCTTCGCCTGAAACCAATGAGTTTCCGTTAGATCAGCTCGATGCCATCTTTATTGAGTTTGCAGGCTTTAACGATGGTCGTGGTTATTCATTTGCAGCACTGCTTCGCCGTCAGGGTTTTGAAGGCGAACTCCGTGCCACAGGTGATGTATTTAAAGATGTACTGAACTATATGAAGCGTTCCGGTTTCGATACCTTCGTGATTAAAGAAGGTAAAGATATTCAGGAAGCGGCAGCCGGTCTGGGTGATTTTACCCATCCTTATCAGGCTTCGACGGCCGTGGCTCAGGCACGTTATCAAACGGGTGCTTAATTTCACCCGTTGCGAAAAACCTCCGTCAGGAGGTTTTTTTGTTTTTATGCGATAGATTTAGATCAGCATCGTCACTGACTTTGCTTTAATTTGGTGCAAATACAACATTGTGGCACAATATGGTGCATTCTGTGAGCAGGCTGAATCATGGCTTGAATCCACAGAAGAAGCACCCAATCATCTTCGTTTTATGAATCTGATTTGGAAAAGTTTAACTATTAGCTTGAAGTGATTTGTCTGTATGCAACATTCTATTCGTATTGGTATTGCTGGTTATGGCAATTTAGGGCGTGGTGTGGAAACTGCCATTCAAAAGAATCCAGATTTACAGCTTGTGGGTATTTTTACTCGCCGTGCGCCTGAAACTGTTTCACCCTGCTTTACTGAAACCAAAGTTTTTCATATGGATGCATTGGTTGACTTCCAGAATCAGATTGATGTACTGATTTTATGTGGTGGATCGAAAGATGATTTGCCTAAACAGACCCCTGAATTAGCAAGTAAATTTAATACTGTCGACAGCTTTGATACACACGCACGTATTCCAGAGTTCTTTGATGCTGTAAATGCGCCAGCACTTGCGAACAAGAAAACAGCCATGATTTCGATTGGCTGGGACCCGGGTATGTTCTCTATCAATCGTTTGTTCGGTGAAGCATTACTTCCAGACGGTGAAACCTATACCTTCTGGGGTAAAGGTTTGAGTCAGGGTCACTCAGATGCGATTCGTCGTGTTGAGGGTGTGAAAGCGGGTGTGCAATATACCATTCCCTCCACCGATGCGATGGACAAGGTGCGTAGTGGTTCACGTCCAGAGTTAAGCACCCGAGATAAGCATACGCGTGAGTGCTATGTGGTACTTGAAGGGGGTGCAGACGCAGCCAAGGTTGAACAGGCCATTGTGACCATGCCGGATTATTTTGCGGACTACAATACAACGGTAAACTTCATTGATGAAGAAACTCTTCGTAATGAACACAATCGTATGCCACATGGTGGATTCGTGATTCGTAGTGGCAATACCAGCGATGCCCATAATCAAGTCATGGAATTCTCTTTGAAACTGGAGAGTAATCCTGAGTTTACGGCAAGCGTATTGGTGGCTTATGCACGTGCGTGTTACCGCATGAACCAGATGGGTCAGTACGGTGCGAAAACCGCATTTGATGTTGCACCAGGTTTATTGTCGATGAAGTCACCGGAACAACTGCGTAAAGAAATTCTTTAAGTATTAAAATTTAAACGGTTACTTTAATTGTGATGATAAAAAGCCTCCAAGTGGAGGCTTTTTATTTTCCTTCCTAGTAGTTCTCTCTCCCTTTGGGAGAGAGTTAGAGAGAGGGTAGATCTCTCCCTGGCCCTCTCCTTGTAGGAGAGGATTGGGAATGATTGATTGAATCCCTCTAAGTCTCCCCTTTAAGAAAGGGAGACTTTCAATTAAAGCAACTCAATCGCCACAGCAGTTGCTTCACCACCACCGATACACAGGGCTGCGATACCACGCTTGCCGCCGGTACGTTTCAGGGCATGAATCAGGGTTAAAATAATACGTGAACCGGTCGAACCAACTGGGTGACCAAGTGCACAGGCACCGCCATTGATGTTGACTTTTTCTGGGTCCAGTTTGAACTCGTCCATTGGACACATGGTCACCATGGCAAAAGCTTCATTGATTTCCCACAGATCCACATCTGCAACCGTCCAGCCGGTTTTATCCAGAACTTTTTGAATTGCACCGACTGGCGCAATGGTAAATTCAGATGGATGCTGTGAATTCGAAGCATAGGCAATCAGCTTGGCTAGCGGTTGTAAACCTTTTGCTGCAGCGTTGTCTGCTGAGGTTAATACAAGTGCAGATGCACCATCCGAAATAGAGCTGGCATTGGCCGCAGTAATGGTGCCATCTTTAGCAAACGCTGGGCGTAGTGTTGGAATTTTTTCAATATTGGCGTTGAATGGTTGTTCATCTTTATCGACCACGACATCGCCTTTACGGGTAGACACCGTTACAGGCACGATTTCATCGGTAAAATAACCTTCATTCACTGCAGTTTGTGCACGTTTTAATGAACGAATAGCAAAGTCATCCATTTGCTCGCGGGTATAACCTTTGGTATTGGCCATGTCCTGTGCAAAAGAACCCATTAAACGGCCGGTTTCTGCATCTTCAAGGCCATCTAGGAACATATGGTCTTTGACTTCACCATGGCCCATACGGAAACCGCCGCGTGCTTTTGGCAGGATATACGGCGCATTGGTCATTGATTCCATACCGCCTGCAACTACGTAAGTCGCTGAACCGGCTTTAATCATATCTGCGGCTTGCATGACCGCTTTCATGCCTGAACCACACAGTTTATTAATGGTTACGGCACCGGTTGAATCCGGTAAGCCTGCCTTACGCATGGCTTGACGTGCAGGACCCTGTTTTAAGCCAGCCGGTAAAACACAGCCCATAATGACTTCTTCGATATCGGTCGGTTGTAAGCCAGCACGAGAAATAGCGGCTTGAATGGTGGCTGCACCTAAGTCGGGTGCGGTTAAACTGGCAAGACTACCCTGAAAACCACCCATTGCTGTCCGTGCACCATTAACAATTACGATATCCGTCATCGTTGTATCTCCAATCTGTTTCTAATCAATTCAATATTTATTTTGAGCTTAAGCCCTAGCAGTATAGGGGAAAAATCCACAGAATAAAGCGTAATTTTCATACATCTTTAGACGCATAAGTTTTAGCAGCTATTGGGAAATTCTATGCGTAGAAAACCACGATTACTGAGGAAAATACGCTGATTGGGGGTAAAACCTGAACAATAATAAAAACTGCCATTAGAGCCTAAAGGTAAACCCTGCTGGGCGTTAAATCTGAGACTGGGCAAAGACAGGGCGCCTTTCCATTCCAGGTTACCGTATTTCAGGTGGGTCTTTTCAGTTAAGACAATAGATTCACCTGAATCGAGGCTTCGGTTGCGGTTATGATCGATAAAAATAATAAAACCACTGTTCCATTGATTATTCTGACATTGCTGCAGATCGGCACTCGGGCAAATTACAATATTGGCGCGATAGGTGAGGGCTTGGGATTTGGCCAGGTTAATACTATATTGCAGTAAATAACGGATGCGCTTGGCTTCTTGCTGGGCCAGATATTGCTGAAAATGAGGCAAAGCAATCGCACTAATGATGCCAATGATGGCAAGCACCACAATGAGTTCAAACAGACTAAAGCCTGAAGTGTGAGATTTAATTGGGTACATACTAAGTAGACCTATAATCTTTATATTTTTATTATGTTTCTGTAATACAAAATATTGTTTTGTAATATTTTTCTAGGTTGTCATTATTTTTACGCATCTTTCTATAAAGCTGCTAAAATAAAATAAAGTGGAAGTGACAATAAGCTATCCACAACAAAAAATTGAGTAAAAATTTACCGAATTACAACGGAAATTGTAAGTAATTTTGTCAATAATTTACTTGATTAAAATTATCAAGCACTTGGAAAAAGAATAAAGTGTTTGTATGATTCAAAGTGACTAGCTTAAAAAGAAAACTGGGGTAAAAAAAGCCTATCTCAGGATAGCCAAAACTTTAGGCTTGAGCTTGAACAACAATTTGTTATCTCTGGAGGATAAATCCATGAAAATGAGTCGTATTGCATTGGCAATGCTCGTAGCTGCGCCTTTAGCAGCTGCAAACGCAGGCGTAACTGTTACTCCATTAATGCTTGGTTACACTTTCCAAGACACTAAACACAACAATGGTTCTGAACACCTAACTTCATCTGCTGAAATGGAAGATGATTTATTTGTTGGTGCTGCATTGGGTGTTGAACTGACTCCTTGGTTAGGTTTTGAAGCTGAATATAACCAAGTGAAAGGTGATATGGCTGAACAAGCTGGCGCTGAATATAAGCAAACTCAAATCAATGGTAACTTCTATGCGACTTCTGATTTGATCACTAAAAACTATGACAGCAAAGTTAAGCCATATGTATTGTTAGGTGCTGGTCACTACAAATACGAGTTTGACAACGATTTAGGTCGTGAAGGTCGTGGTCTTAAAGAAGAAGGTACTTTAGGTAATGCGGGTCTAGGTGCATTCTGGCACTTAAACGATGCATTAGCGCTGCGTACTGAAGCTCGTGCTACTTATAACATCGATGAAGACTTCTGGAACTACACTGCTTTAGCAGGTCTGAACGTTGTTCTTGGCGGCCGTTTGAAACCAGCTGCTCCAGTAGTAGAAGTTGCTCCAGTTGAGCCAGTTGCTCCAGTTCAACCAGCTCCACAAGAGTTGACTGAAGACCTGAACATGGAACTTCGCGTATTCTTTGATACCAACAAATCAAACATCAAAGATCAATACAAGCCAGAAATCGCTAAAGTTGCTGAAAAACTGGTTGAATATCCAAACGCAACAGCGCGTATCGAAGGTCACACAGACAACACTGGTCCACGTGCACTGAACGAACGTTTATCTTTAGCTCGTGCGAACTCTGTGAAATCTTCACTTGTAAACGAATACAACGTTGACCCAGCTCGTCTGTCAACTCAAGGTTTCGCTTGGGATCAACCGATTGCTGACAACAACACCAAAGAAGGTCGTGCTATGAACCGTCGTGTATTCGCGACAATCACTGGTAGCCGTACAGTTACTGTACAACCAGAAGCAGCTGCTCAATAATTTGAGTAGACCTTAGAAAAAACGACTCTTCGGAGTCGTTTTTTTTTATAATGGAATTTTATTGTCTTAAAAATCCCGCAGTCTGGGTAAGATGGATATGAGCACAGAAATTCCGGATCAACTCCTTCAACTTGAAGCCAATGGTGGTATTTTTGCTATTTGGAAGATTTTTCAGCACTATGGGATTGATCTGGAAATTGCCGATCTGGTCCAGCTGTGCCGGCATAATAATGAAGATGGCACTTTCGGAATTGCGCTAGCAGTGGGGTTGAAAAAGCTGGGGCTTGAGGTGAGCTTTCATACCGATCCTGATCCGCACCAGCACCCGACGGAAGTGTTGTGTTATCAGGAAGCGCAGCAATTACAGATTCCGCTACAGCCGGCACTCAGCTATAGCGCTTTGCAGACATGTGTTGATCAGGGCCGCTTTGTGATAGTGTTCTATGACACACTAGAAGGCGTGGGGAATCATTCCTTAATCTATTCAATGGATGCAGAAGAGGTCTGTTTCTTTGACAGCTTTGATGCAATGCCAGCACAGGTTTTCGAGCAGCAGCGTCAGGCAGAGGGCATTTGCCGTCAGGCCATTGTGATTGATGACCGAAATTTTGTGATGCGTTATAGCTAAGCTACATTTATCGAGATCATAAAAAAGCAGTCACTTGGACTGCTTTTTTGTTGCGTGCTTTTAAAGAAAGCTGAATCAATTATTCACGGTCGATCTTCATCGGCTGCACATCCATCTGCTGATAAGGAATCAGCTTGGTTTTGTATTTCCATTTATAGCCTAACCAGATGGCCAGGAACAATAAAATCCCGATATAGGTGGAAAGCACAGCCAGCCACTCACCCTCAAGTACCGCCTGATAGTTCTGGCCCAAGACCACAATCGCACATAAAGTGAAGGCAAACCATGGTGCGAACGGGAAGAACTTGGCACGATACGCCAGATCTTCAAGTTTATAGCCCTGAGCAAGATAGCCTTTGCGGAAACGATAATGAGAAACCGCAATACCCAGCCAGACAATAAAGCCACACATGCCTGACATATTTAGTAGCCAGTTAAAGACCTGTTCTTCACCAATAAAGGTGGTCAAGAAACATAATGCAGCAATGGCTGTAGTGGCATACAGCGCATTCATCGGTACGCCACGTGGATCAAGGCGGGCAAAGGCTTTTGGTGCACTGCCTTTACGTGCCATATCAAACAGCATACGCGTAGATGAATACATGCCTGAGTTACCCGCAGACAGAATCGCAGTTAGAATGACTGCATTCATGACACTGGCAGCAAAGGCAAAACCGGCCTGCTCATACAGTAAGGTAAAGGGTGACAGTGCCACATCATCTGTTGCAGCGGCCTGCAGTAATCGTGGATCATCATAGGCAATCAGGGTGCCGATAATGAAAATACACACGATATAGAACAACAGGATACGCCAGAAAATCTGTTTGATTGCAATCGGAATGGTTTTCTGCGGATCTTTGGATTCACCCGCAGCCACGCCGACCATTTCCGTGCCCTGGAAGGAGAAACCGGCAATCATCGCCACACCAATCAGGGCCGATAAACCACCGACAAATGGCGCTTCACCTTGGCTCCAGTTACCAAAAGTTGCAACATCCGGGGTCATCATGATCTTGGCGATCATGACCAGACCAATAATAATAAAGATGATAATCGCAAGCACTTTGACTAAAGAGAAGAAGAACTCGGACTCACCAAAGCCTTTGACTGTCAGGGCATTAATCGCAAACACCACGGTCAGGAACAGGGCACTCCAGTAGAAACCGGGAATATCCGGGAACCAGAACTTCATGATGAACTGTACCGCAACCAGTTCAAATGCCACGGTAATGGCCCAGTTATACCAGTAGTTCCAGCCTAGCGCGAAACCAAAACCACCTTCAACATATTTGCTGCCATAGGTAAAGAATGCACCTGAGGTCGGATTGTGGGTCGCCAGTTCGCCCAAGCTGGTCATCAAGAAATAGATCATGACGCCAATCAGGGCATAGGCCAGTAATGCACCACCCGGACCGGCATTGGCAATGGTCGCACCGGAGGCCAGGAATAAACCGGTCCCGATCGATCCGCCAATGGCGATCATATTTAAGTGGCGAGCACCGAGCTTACGCTGCAGCTGTCGGCTGTGTTGAGTTTCGCTCATCATACTTCCTTAACATTTTTTTGAGTGCTCGCGAACAGCACTTTAAAACCTTGTTGATCTGCCTTGACCGTACACTGGCCAAAACTCTGTTCAATCAACAGGGGATAATTTAAAAAGCGGTTGGCCACAATCCACAGTTCACCACCCGATTTCAGGTGGCGGCGCGCAGTTTTGCACAGTTTTTCGCTGGCATCATAGTAGGTCTGAATCCCCTGATGAAAAGGCGGATTGCTGACAATGGCATGTAAAAACAGCGGCGCATCTTCAATGCCACTGACGGCTTTAATTTCAAGCTGCTGCGGATTGAGCTGGTTGTGCTCAAAAGTCATTTGGGTTGAAGCGAGTGCAAAAGCATCTACATCCAGCGCGAAGATACGGTTATCTGGATTCAGCTTGGCCAGATAGGCACTGATAATGCCGGCGCCACAACCAAAATCGGCAATTTTACCCGATGGCACTTGGCTTAAATAAGGCAGGAAGACCGCTGTACCGATATCAAGCCGGTTCTGGCTGAACACACCTGGCAGGGCACAAATCTGTAGATCACCTTTTGGCGTCGCTACAGTATAACGCTGCGCCCAGTCGGCCAGTGCTTTTTTCTCGACGCTGCAGTCTAGTGTTAATTGCCAGAGTTGGCAATGACGGGCACTGTCGAGTTTTAAGGCTTTACCATAAGGCTGTAGCTGTTTGGCCGCACGTTCGACGCCGCCTTTTTTCTCACCGACCAGAAAAACACTGCTGCCGGTTTGCAGATGGGCGGCAACATTGTGCAGCACATAATTCAGCAGTTCTTTGGATTTCGGCACAAAAATAACCGCCTGATCAAATTCGCCTTCTGGAAAGTCGGCACCAAAATGAACGGGGGCAGTCTGGTTCTGGAAATAGTGGTAATCGTTAAAATTCCATGTCCAGAAAAAAGGCTGGACCGATTCACCGAATTCAGCGAACAGCTGGTCTGTAGGCGCATTGATCAGTAACACACGACCTGATAAATAATCATATTGTCGTAATAGCACTTCGCTTTTAGCATCCATGAGTCGCTCTCCAATAGAAAAACACTGTCCAAGCCCGGCTCAGACAGTGTTTTCTGGACATGAAATTACTTCTTGGTTTCAGGTAATACAATATTCAGAATCAGCGCTGCAATACCGCCGGTCGCAACACCTGAGCTAAAGATATTACGGAATAATTCTGGCAGATGCTCCAGAATTTGTGGCACTTGTGCAACGCCTAAACCCAGTGCCAGAGAAATGGCAATGATCAGCAGGGCGCGACGGTCCAGATGAATACCCGATAAAATGTTAATTCCCGATGCGGCTACCGCACCAAACATGACCATCACTGCACCACCCAGAACGGCTTGAGGCACAGCCTGAATCACGCCCGCAACGGCTGGTAATAAACCTAAAATCACCAGCATCGCGGCAATCCAGATTCCGACATAACGGCTGGCAACGCCTGTCAGTTGAATTACACCATTGTTTTGGGCAAACACCGAACTTGGGAAAGTATTGAAAATACCGGCCAGGAATGAGTTGGCACCATTCACCAATACACCACCTTTGATACGCTGCATCCATTGCGGGCCATCTACAGGTTGATTGGAAAGTTTGGATGTTGCGGTGATGTCACCAATTGCTTCCAGTGAAGTCACCAAATAAATAAAGGCCAAAGGAATGAACAGACTCCAAGAGAAATCTAGTCCAAAATGCATAGGTGTAGGAACTTGTACCAGTGGCGCTTCCTGTAGACCAGAGAAGTCCAGATGACCCATAAAGCCAGCCACAATATAACCCACGATCAGGGCAATCAGGATGGCGGAGCTTTTAATCCAGGTCACATTAATCCGGTTCAGGATAATGATTAACGCTAAAACGGTACAAGACATGATCAGGTTGTCGGCATTGGCGAAAGTCTTGTCCGACATGGCCTGATAGCCACCGCCCATACTGATTAAACCTTCTTTAATTAAGGTTAAACCAATCAGCAGGACCACAATCCCGGTCACCAGCGGGGTAATCAGTTTTTTAACCCATGGCAGAATTTGTGAAACACCCATCTCGATAAATGAACCGGCAATCACCACACCAAAAATAGCAGCCATAACCGACTCAACTGGTGTACCTGCTGCGACCATTGCAGAACCAATCCCGATGATTGGGCCAATAAAGTTAAAGCTGGTGCCCTGAACAATTAACAGTCCGGCACCAAAAGGACCTACTTTTTTAGCTTGCAGGAAGGTTGCAATCCCCGAAATCACCAAAGACATCGATAAAATCATGTTGGTGTCTTCTTTGGAAACACCCAAGGCCAGACAGATCAACAGACCTGGTGTCACAATCGGGACAATAATAGCCAATAAGTGTTGGAAGGCAGCAAGAAAAGCAATAAATGGTTTAGGACGGTCATTCAGACCATAGACCAAATCCAGTTGCGGTTTTTGATCAGGAGATGAATTAAATTCAGACATAAGTCAAAAGCAAATTAGGCTAGGTGGCGGTATTCTAATCGAGTTACACGTCTTTACAAACTTTAAATCGTCGCTTCTGTCGAAAAAAGTTCGATTGTCAATAAAGTGTCACTACTAAATGAGAGTATTTTTCTGTATAATTTGCCCTCAAATTTAAAGCGTATCGAATTTACATGTCAGATATTAAAACTCTCCGCAACATCGCGATTATCGCGCACGTTGACCACGGTAAAACCACTCTTGTAGATAAACTTTTACAACAATCAGGTGCTCTCGGTGAACGAGCGGGCGAGATTGAGCGTGTCATGGATTCAGGCGCTATTGAAAGTGAACGTGGTATTACCATTCTTGCAAAAAACACTGCAATCAAATGGTTAGATAAACGTACCGATACAGAATACCGTATCAACATCGTGGATACCCCGGGACACGCCGACTTCGGTGGTGAAGTTGAACGTGTCATGTCGATGGTGGATTGCGTACTTCTTCTGGTTGACTCACAAGAAGGTCCAATGCCACAAACCCGTTTCGTAACGCAAAAAGCGTTCGCACGTGGTTTGAAGCCAATCGTGATCATCAACAAGGTCGACAAGCCAAACGCGCGTCCTGACTGGGTGATTGACCAGGTATTCGATTTGTTCGACAACCTGGGTGGTACTGACGAGCAGCTAGACTTCCCGGTGGTATATGCGTCTGGTTTACGTGGTGTTGCTGGTCCATCTCCAGAAGAACTGGCTGAAGATATGACACCGTTGTTTGAAACCATCGTAGACATCGTTGAACCACCAGCAGTTGACGTTGATGGTCCATTCCAGATGCAAGTGTCTTCACTGGACTATAACAGCTTCGTGGGTGTAATCGGTGTTGGTCGTATCCAGCGTGGTTCTGTAAAACTGAACACACCTGTCACTGTCATCGACAAAGACGGTAAAACACGTAACGGCCGTATCTTAAAAATCATGGGTTACCACGGTTTAGAGCGTATTGATGTAGATTCTGCATCTGCGGGTGACATCGTATGTGTAACCGGTATGGACGAGCTGCATATTTCTGACACCATCTGTGATCCGAAAAATGTTGAAGCATTACCACCGCTTTCTGTAGACGAACCAACCGTATCGATGACATTCCAGGTCAACAACTCGCCGTTCGCGGGTAAAGAAGGTAAGTTCGTGACCTCACGTAACATCCGTGAACGTCTAGACCGCGAATTGATTCACAACGTTGCACTGCGCGTTGAAGATACTGACAGTCCTGACCGTTTCAAAGTGTCTGGCCGTGGTGAACTTCATCTTTCAGTTCTGATTGAAAACATGCGTCGTGAAGGTTTCGAGATGGGTGTATCTCGTCCGCAAGTGATCTTGAAAGAGATTGACGGCGAAATGCAAGAACCGTACGAAAACGTAACGTTTGACGTTGAAGAACAGCACCAAGGCGCTGTGATGGAACAAATGGGTAACCGTAAAGGTGAGATGACCAATATGGAAGTGGACGGTAAAGGCCGTATCCGTATTGAAGCAACTGTTCCTTCACGTGGCCTGATTGGTTTCCGTTCTGAATTCATGACCATGACGTCTGGTACCGGTATCATGACCTCTAGCTTCTCGCACTACGGTCCAATGAAACAGGGTTCTGTAGCAAAACGTCAAAACGGTGTACTGATTTCTATGGTTCAAGGGACTTGCTTGGGCTATGCACTGTTCAGCTTGCAAGACCGTGGCCGTCTATTCGCTAAACCTCAGTTAGAAGTTTACGAAGGTATGATCGTGGGTATTAACTCTCGTTCAGACGATATGGTGGTGAACCCAACCAAAGCGAAACAGTTAACCAACGTACGTGCATCTGGTACGGATGATGCGTTAACTCTGGTTCCTGCAATTGAATTCACACTTGAACAAGCACTTGAATTCATTGAAGATGATGAGCTGGTTGAAGTAACGCCGAAGTCAATCCGTATCCGTAAGCGTTACCTGACTGAAAACGAACGTAAGCGTAACAAATCTTAATTTTTAAAATTAAGAAGAAAAAAGAAACCGCCAGGTCCACTTGGCGGTTTTTTTTGTATTAAATGTTCTAAAACTACTTGGAAATAATTGAAAAAAGCGTACATTAAGCAGAAATCAAATCCTAGTAATTATGTATACTTCATCACATAAATAAAGATATATTCTGGAGCGCATATGAGCATTTTAAAAGAATTTAGAGAGTTTGCCATTAAAGGCAACATGATGGACCTGGCAGTCGGTGTCATCATTGGTGGTGCATTCGGTAAGATTATTGATTCACTGGTAAAAGATGTGATCATGCCGCTGATTTCATGGATTTTAGGTGGTGATGTCGATTTCACCAATAAATTCCTGATTCTGGGTGATAACCCGAACAATGTCCAAACCTTGGCTGCTGCCCAGGAAGCCGGTCTGAACATTTTCCATTATGGTAATTTCCTGACCATCTTCATTAACTTCCTGTTATTGGCCTGGGTGGTGTTCTGGTTGGTGAAACTGATGAACAAAATGCGCCGTAAGCAGGAAGCAGAGCCAGAACCGGCAGCAACTCCAGAAGATATTGAATTACTGCGTGAAATTCGTGACGAATTGAAAAAACGTCCGCAGGCGTAATTGAAAGCAAAAGAAAACGGCGCAAAGGCGCCGTTTTTTTATAGAATCCCTCCCAACCTCCCTTTAATAAAGAGAGGAGAAGTCCCTCTTTGCTAAAGGGGGATTTAGAGGGATTAAAAATCCATCCGGAATTTAATTTCCACCAAATGAAAACCAAACTGGCTTTTGACCGGGCCATGCAACACCCGTTCAGCAGCCGTAAAGACCAGTTTATCAATCACTGGGACCAGTTGGCCTTTTTTCACTTCACCGAGTTCACCGCCACGTTTGGCTGAGTTGCAAGTGGAATACTGTTTGGCAATTTTGGCAAAGTCTGCTCCCGCTTGCAGCTTCTTTTTTAGCTGCTCGGCAGTATCTTTATCTTTCACCAGAATATGACGGACGATGGCCGTTTTCATGGGTATTACCTCGCTGTATGTTTTGGCTTGCTGGTTTTAGGACGAGCCAGTTTGACTTTCTTCAGCGGTTGGCACTCCGGGCAAAACACTGAGGCGCGCTGACCAAGCTTGAGGTTTTCCAGTGTGGTTTCACAGTTGACACACATTTCACCGGCACGACCATAGGCCAGCAGGGTTTGCTGAAAATAGCCATTTTCACCCATGGCATTGCTATAGTCGCGTAAGGTCGATCCACCCAAATCAATGGCCTGTTTTAAAATCCGTTTGATCTCCAGGGTCAGCTGCTCAATCTGTTCCAGACTTAAGCTCGACGCCGGTTGTGCCGGGTGAATGCCCAGATTAAACAGACTTTCTGTGGCGTAAATATTGCCCACGCCCACCACCACATGGTTATCCATGATTGCAATTTTAATGCCGACATTTTTGTTTTTCAGTTTATCGGCCAGATAGTGAGCATTGAAAGCATCACTTAAAGGTTCAGGCCCGAGCGTATCAATCAGTTTGCTTTGCGAGTTTTCATCTAGCCAGAGAATGCAGCCAAAACGGCGCGGGTCGTGGTAGCGCAACTGAATATCATCAAACTGGATAATCAGATGGTCATGTTTGCGCAGTTCGGCCTCGGGTTCACATAGGCGGAAGCTGCCGGACATGCCCAGATGCCACAGCATGCTGTCCTGTTCAAACTGGGCCAGAATATATTTGGAGCGACGGGTCAGGTTCAGCAGTTTTTGCCCGACCAGTTTTTGTAGATCGTCTGGAATTGGCCAGCGTAAGCTGGACTGGCGTACCTGCACGGAATGCACGCGCTGTTCTAGCAGCGGCAATAAACTGGTTTTGGTGGTTTCAACTTCAGGTAATTCAGGCATGGACAGGCTTCGGCATGAGGATGCAGCTAATATCGGGTTGAATCTTGAAAAATACAAGACAGAGCAAGGCTGCATTATAAAGTGAATTGCCGTACCGTGCAGCCGGATCAGTCTTGCGGCTCAAACTGAACATTCACAGAAAAATAAAAGCGATTCAGCGTCCAGGTAAAAAAATGTAAGCCTGCACATCATTAATGTTGAAAATCACATGCCGCCCACAAAAAAACGCCAAGATAGGGCAAAACAAAAATGAGTTATCCAGATGAGGAGCAACATGCATACGCCGCAACACATCATCGAGATCTGTCAGCAGCAGCAACGTCAATTGAATCTGTTTCTCGATTTAGACGGCACTCTGGCCGATTTTCAGCTTGACCCGCAGCACAGTTTTATTCCCACCTCGACTTTAAACACCCTGGCCGAATTATTGCAGTTGGGGATTCCGGTGAGTGTGGTTACTGGCCGTTCCATTGAGATGGCCAGACAGCTGTTACAGCAGTTACCGCTGCCGATTGCTGAGTTACATGGATTACAAATTTGGTGGAATAGTACAAAGAAATTACAACTTGATTTAAGTCATATTAATTATAAGCAGCTCCGGGCAGACCTGAGTCAGGCCTGTCGCGCCTACCCGAATTTACGTATTGAGGATAAGCAGTTTTCGGTAGCCCTGCACTACCGGGAATATCCAGAGCTTGCGCCGGTTGCACAGCAGATTATGGCGGTGCTGCAAGTGCGTTATCCTCAACTTAAGCTCAAGCAGGGCAAGTGTGTGGTCGAGCTTTTGCCTCAGCAAGCGAGTAAAGGTTTTGCAATTAGTCGCTTACTGGAAGCAATGCCAGAAAACAGCACTTTTCCCATTTTTATTGGTGATGATGTGACGGATGAAGATGGATTTGCCGTGGTCAATCAGCATCAGGGTTTGAGTATTAAAGTTGGTGAAGGCAAGACACTGGCCCGCTATCGGCTGGCCAATACCCAAGCGGTGGCGGAGTTGCTGCATTTAATAAAAATACATTGCGAAACAGGAGCAATGACCATCAAAAGAGGATGTGAGGGTAAAAATGTCAAAGCTAATCGTGTTATCCAATCGGGTCAGTTTACCGAATCCTGAAAAAAAAGCCGCAGGTGGTCTGGCGGTGGCCATGCAAGATGCACTGCATGATATTGGCGGGGTCTGGGTGGGCTGGAATGGTGAAAGAGTCGAGCAATTTTCCCAGCTGAAATTCGACTCGGTGCAGCATCAGGGTGTGGAATATCTGACCAGCCCCTTAACTGAACAGCAGTACCAGCAATATTACTGTGGCTTTGCCAACAATGCCTTGTGGCCGGCCATGCATGATCGCAGCGATTTAATTGAATACTCCACAGACGAATATCTGACTTATCAGGAAGTCAATCGCATGTTTGCCGAACAGCTACAGGCGATTGCTGAGCCGGATGATGTGATCTGGGTGCATGACTATCATTTTTTCAGTATCGCCCGGCATTGCCGCCAGTTAGGCATGCATAACAAGATTGGTTTTTTCCTGCATATTCCTTTTGCCCATGAAGCGGTGTGGCGGGAAATTCCGGTGGCATCACGTTTACTGCAAGACCTGTGTGAATATGATGTAGTTGGACTGCAAACCCAGCGCGATCAGCAGCAATGTATGCGCATTTGCCAGACCATGCTCAGTGGTGAGGAAATTCATCCTTATATCCTGCGTTATCAGAATAAGCTGACCATGATGAAGAGTTACCCCATTGGGGTGAATCCAGACCTCATCCAGCACGCGGCCGCTCAGCCCTTAACGAGCACCCAAGATATCTTTGATTTTGACTCCCTGGCCCAACAAAAAACTATTATCGGCGTTGACCGGATTGATTATTCCAAAGGGCTGTTAGAACGTTTTGATGCTTTTGCCCATTTCCTGGCTTCTTATCCTGAATATCATCAGCAGGTGGTGGACCTGCAAATTGCCTGTCCATGCCGCATGGATATTCCCGCCTATCAGCGCCTGTACCAGCGTTTAGAAGACCAGATTGCCGCCATTAACAGCCAATATGCTACAGCAGACTGGTTGCCGGTTAATTGCAGTCATCAGACCTTGGCGCATGAGGTGCTGATGAAAATTTACCGCCAGTCGGATATTTGCTGGGTCACTTCGTTAAAAGACGGTATGAATTTGGTGGCCAAAGAATATATTGCCGCTCAGGATGCCGATAATCCGGGCGTGCTGATTCTGTCCGATAAAGCCGGTGCCGCAGACCAGATGCCGGATGCACTAATTGTGAATCCACATGACCGCGAGGCCATGACGCGAGCCCTGAAACAGGCACTGGAGATGCCGCGAGCAGAGCGGATACAGCGTTACAGTCGCTTAATGGATGGTCTGAAAAAATTTGATATTGCCGACTGGCGTACTACTTTCTTAAATGATCTGCGCCATAACAGCTTCCTGTATCACTACAAGATGCCGCTTCGCGCCCAGGTCTCGCCGGTGATTCACTAATACGTTAACAATTTTCAATATTTATCTGCCCAGCCACGTGCTAAATCTAAACAGGGTCATCAGTTAAAAAGATCAATATCGTCATACGGTGACTGCAAGTTTGGCTACTCATGCCCGCTTGGGGTCACTGTGCTGGCAATGATGACAACCGGATAGATTGAGAACAATTATATATTTGGAATATAGAACCACTATGGACCAGATTCTGGCTGAATTTGAACAGCAGACAGCGCCTACCGCCGAAGATTACGTCACCACACTACGCCGTTTGCTGGCAGTATCACTTGAATTTCCTCATCCGGGCAGGGGGCAAACCCTGCTGCGCTGGCAACTGCTGGCCAAAGTTGCGGCCACCGATTTAACTTTGGTGAAATGGCTGGAATCACATTTCGATGCGCTGAGTATTTTAAACGAACTACAGATTCAGTCCGTTCCGGCGGGCTGGTGGGCAGTCTGGGCCGCGGAAGGCCATCCACAACCTGTACAGTATGAGCAGGGCTATTGTTCCGGTTATAAGACTTGGTGCTCGGCGGCATATGCGGTGGATTTTGGTTTAATGACTTATCGCGGTGCAGATGGCCAGTCACAATTATTGATGGTCGAGATGCAGCAGCCTTCAATCCAAGTAGATGATAGCAGTTGGCAAGCCATCGGTATGCAGCAGACGGCCACAGCAACTGTTCATTTTCAGCACACTCCAGCCACACGCATTGCACAACCCGGAGATTATCTGAATCGGCCGGGCTTCTGGCATGGTGCAGCCGGTGTTGCGGCCTGCTGGTATGGTGCTACAGTACGTCTGGCTGAATATTTACAGCAGCATGTGCAGCAGAAAACCCATGCCTATCATGAATTGTATTTGGGCGAAGTCAGTACCCGACTGGTCGTGACACGACAGTTTTTTACCCATGTGGCTGCCCAGATAGATGCAGCGCCGGCACACAGCCATGAACTGATCATCCGGATGTTACGCGCCCAAGTTGAGGATACTGCGCTATTGGTACTGGAAAAGGTCGGAAAAGCGCTAGGCGCACGACCTTTTTGCGAGCAGGCACATTTTGCCCGGTTGGCTGCCGACTTGCCGGTATTTTTGCGCCAGAGTCATGCTGCTTTTGATCTGGCTGCAATTGGCCGCTTATCGCTACAGGAGGGGCAAACATGGCAACTCTGATCGATCCGGTAGTCGGTGACCGGAAAATCTATGGTAGCGGTACCGATCAGGCGCAGTGGCTCAATTGGTCCGGACTGACCGGGCTGCCGGATTTGAATCTGACGCAGCACTTTCCTGAGCGTGGCCGGGTACTAATTTTCGCGCCACACCCCGATGATGAAATTCTCGGTTGTGCGGGTCTGATGCAGCAACTGGCCGCGGCAGGGCGTGAACTGCTGCTGGTTGCAGTAACCAATGGTACCGGCAGCCATCCTCGGTCAAAATGTTATAGCGTTGAGCAGCTGAATGTGCTGCGGCCACAAGAAAGTCTGAATGCCTTGGCGGTGCTGGGACTGGAACATAAGGTCCAGCGCATTGCCCTGAACATTGCAGATGGCCAGGTGATGCAGGCTGAATCCGAACTGTTGCAGCAGCTACAAAACTGGGTGCAGCCTGAGGATATTCTGGTGACCACCTTCGCTCAAGATGGCCATCCCGATCATGAAGCCACCGGACGGGTGGTGCAGCACTGGGCCAGACAGCACCGGCAGCGCTGTTATCAGGTGCTGATTTGGGCCTGGCATTGGGCCATGCCAGCAGATGCACGGATTCCCTGGGCACAGGCACGAAAACTCCGTTTAACTGCGCAGCAGCTGGCCTTAAAACAGCAGGCGATTCAATGTTTTAAAACCCAGATCAAGGCTGATGATACTATTCACCAGCCGCCAATTTTATCGGCAAAAACCATTTCACGACTCTTAATCCCGTACGAGGTCTATATTGATGCGACTGAACACGGATGACTATTTTGACCAGCTGTATCAGGACAATGATGATCCCTGGCACTATCAGCAGCGCTGGTATGAGCAGCGTAAACGGCAGCTGTGTCTGGCGGCCTTGCCGCAGGCGCGGTTTCAGCGGGTACTGGAAATTGGCTGTAGCAATGGCATCTTCAGTGAATTGCTGGCTCCGCGTTGTCAGCAGCTCATCTGTGTAGATGCCAACCGTCGTGCGGTTGAACTGGCACAGGCCCGTCTGGCGAGGTTTGCGCATGTGCAGGTGAGGCAACAACGTGTCCCTGAAACCCATCTGGCGCTGGAAAATGATAGTCTATTTGATCTGATTATTCTCAGTGAAGTGGCCTATTACCTGCGTCCGGCCGAATTAGTGCAGCTAATGCAGCAGCTGCAGCAGTGTTTAAGTGCAGACGGTACGCTGCTGGCCTGTCACTGGCGTTACCCGATTGCAGGCTTTAAGCTGAATGGCGATCAGGTACATGCCTGTTTAAGGCAACACTTGGTGCTGCATCATTATTTGCAGATGAATGATCCGGATTTTCTGCTCGATCTCTGGACTCAAGATGTACAATCTGTGGCTGCGCGGGAGGGACTGATATGAGGATGGCGGTGGTGGTGCCTGCCTATAACGAAGCCGAAACGCTGGGCGCCTGTCTGGCGGCTATTCAGCAGGCCATTGCACAATTACCACCCGCTGTGTCTGAAGTCAAGGTGCTGGTGGTGCTGGACAGTTGTGATGATCAGTCTGTCGAAATTGTACAACAGGCCGGAATCGACTACTTGTGCTGTGAAGTACGCTGTGTGGGTAAGGCACGGGATTTGGGGGTGCGCGCCATGATTGCCAAAGGTGCCGACTGGATTGCCTGTACCGATGCCGATACCCAGGTTGATGCGCAGTGGTTATCTGCACAATATGCCCATCAACCGGCAGCGCTGATTTGCGGCGTGGTTGAAATTAAAGACTGGTCGCCTTTATCTGTGGCCGCCCGGCAGAAATATCTGCGCCATTATCAGGACAAAATGGACCATCGGCATGTGCATGGGGCCAATCTCAGTTTTTCTGCTGCGGCCTATTTAAAAGCCGGTGGTTTTCAGGCCAGCAGCTGTCATGAAGATGTGCAGCTGGTCGAGCAGATGCAGTGCTTAAACCTGCCGATTGTCTGGAGCAACCAGGTACGGGTCACCACCAGCAGTCGTCTGGACAGCCGGGTCAGTGATGGCTTTGCTGCCTATTTAAACCGGCTGGAACAGGCTTGTCGTGCTGCGTCTGAAGTGTGATCGCTCGTGCAAAAAAATGGCTGTCATCGGGCTGACAAAAACGCAGCGTATTTTGATCAACGCCACAGTTTAATTCGGTTACATAAAGCGGTAAAAATAAACAGCTTTTAGCCAATTCGGCCGTCTATCTCGGTTAGAATAATTTTCATGAAAATCATAAGGCAGGATCGCCCCATGGCATTATTATTTGAACCTATCCATTTTGGCACGCTCGAATTAGACAACAGAATTATTATTGCCCCCATGTGTCAATATTCGGCCAATGATAAAGGCGAGCTCAGCTATTGGCATGAGCAGCAATGGGCTAACTATGCCTTGTCGGGTGCCGGTTTATGTATTATTGAAGCCACGGCGGTACAGCCAGAAGGGCGGATCAGCTATGCCGATTTAGGCCTATGGAATGATTTGCAGCGTGCGCAGATGAAAGCCTTGCTGGCCAAAGTCAAAACTTTGTCACCAATGCCATTTGCGGTGCAGCTGGCACATGCCGGACGTAAGGCATCTACCGATAAACCGTGGCTGGGCAAAGACCAGTTTGCGCCGGATCATGCCCAGGGCTGGCAAACCGTATCGGCCAGTAATTTGCCGTTTAACCCGACCGATCATGCCCCCCATGCACTAAGTCTGAATGAAATTGAACAGGTAATTGCCGACTTTGCCAGTGCTGCGGTGCGTGCAGTGGATGCCGGCTTTGATTTAATTGAAATCCATGCTGCCCATGGCTATTTGCTGCATCAATTTATGTCGCCGTTATCCAATGTCCGCGATGATGAATATGGTGGCAGCTTTGAAAACCGGATCCGTTTAACCCTGGAAGTATTCCAGGCCATGAAACAGGTGGTGCCAGAAGGTTATCCGATTGGGGTACGCCTGTCTGCTACCGACTGGATGGATGCGCAGGGCGGCTGGAATATCCAGTCTACGGTTGGGGTGGCCAAAGCACTGGAACAATTGGGTGCGGCCTATATTCATGTGTCTAGTGCCGGTCTGCATGCCCAGCAGAGTATCGAGATCGGGCCAAGCTATCAGGTGCCTTTTGCCCATGCCATTAAACAGGCGGTGCATCATATTCCGGTGATTTCTGTGGGCCTGATTACCGAAGCGGTACAGGCTGAAGAAATTCTGCAAAATCAGTATGCAGATGCCATTGGTCTGGCACGAGCGATGCTTTATGATCCACGTTGGCCGTGGCATGCCGCCGCTGAACTGGGCGGGCAGATTGCCATCGCGCCGCAATACTTGCGCTGTCAGCCGCATGGCTTGAAAGATTTGTTCCATCCATTTCCTGTTCAGGAATAAGCAACAGCAGCATCAGGGATGATGCATTTTAGATCTCGTTCTAGAGAAGGAAGGCACTTTTGTTGCTGAATATTTTACTGCCCTTGGTGGCAGTACTGGCGCTGGGCTATAGCAGCGTACGTACCAATTTTCTGGCGGCCACGCATATTCAGGCCCTGAGCCAGTTTGTGATGAAGGTTTCACTGCCAGCCTTTTTACTGTATGCCCTGGCCAGTAAAGACCTGGCTGAAATCTGGCATCCCGGTTATTTTATTGGTTATGGACTGGGCTCACTGATCCTGTTTTTTCTGGCGCTGGCCATTTATAAAACCTATTTCCGGCATAGCCTGACCCAAGCCAGTGTACTGTCGATGGGTGCGTCGATGTCCAATACCGGCTTTATTGGCACGGCTATTTTAACCCTGCTGATTGGCAGTCATTCCGCCATTTATCTGTCGTTAACTCTAATTATTGAAAACCTGATTATTGTGGCGATGGTGCTGTTTCTGGCCGAAGCCGGTTTGCAAAAGCAAAACCATCATCTTTCGGCGTTATATCTGAACACCTTAAAAAGTTTGCTAAAAAATCCGGTGATTCTGTCGATTATTGCCGGGATGGCCTGTGTCTTGCTTAATTTAAAACTGCCGGACAGCATCAATCAGATTCTGGAGATGCTTGGCAAAACTGCCTCGCCGTTGGCCTTATTTGTGATTGGTGGCAGTCTGGTCGGAATGCGGCTACACTCGGTTAATCTGCAAAGTGTGCTGCTGGTCGGGATGAAAGTCCTGCTGATGCCGCTGGTCATTTTCACCTTGTTGTGGAGTCTGCCCAATGTCAGCTCGGAAATGCTATTTGTCGGCACCTTGCTGGCGGCATTGCCGATGCCTGTGGCCTTTGGGATTTTTGGCCAGAATTATGGCCTGAATGAACAGGCACTCCAGCCTTTAATTATGAGTACGGTCCTGGGTTTAATCGGGGTGGCTTTCTGGTTAAGTCAGTCATCGCATTTTCTTTAAATCTTTATGTATCCCAAATAAAAAAAGCCCGGTCATCGGGCTTTTTTCGGTCAGCCGCATTAGCTTTTCTTGGCTGCTGCTTTTGGTGGATTCTTGGCTTGATCGGCAATCATCTTGTCCACCACAGCCAGCGATTCTTTGGCTTGTGGGACATTTTCCTTGGCTAGGGCAGAGAAAATCTTTTTCGCTTCCGGCAGGTTTTGCGGCACGATGTTGCCATTGGTAAACATATTGCCAACCGCCATCAGCGCTGGAATATAGCCTTTTTGTGCTAAATCCTGAATGCTCTTTAAGCCTTGCTGAATGGGTGCTTCATTTTTGTTTTTAAAGCCCAGGCTAATGTCATATAAGGCTTTGGCATGAATGGCCTGATTGTTGCCTTTTTTAATGAGGGGTTCCAGTAATTGCAAGCCTTTTTTATCTGAATCGGCTTTGTTTTCAGAGAAATACACCACCGCTAAATCAATGGTGGCATCATGAAAGCCTTGTGATGAAGCTTTTTGCAGATACTGTTTGGCTTTATTGGTATCCTGTTTTAGACCCAAAGTGCCGGTCAGATGGTTTTTACCGAGTACATAATTCGCCACCGGATAGCCTTTTTTCGCGGCCTGCTCATATAGCTCGATGGCTTTCTTTTCATTTTTGGCCGTACCTTGGCCGGTTTGGGTCAAATAACCCAGATTATAAATCGCTTGCGGATTACCGGTTTTGGCCAGTTTGTCTAATTCCTGATAGGCACCGCTCAGGTTGTTGGCTTTGACCATGGCTTCAATTTTGGCGAAAGCCGGATCGGTCGGAATACTGTTATTGCTGTTGGCGAGGGTAAATTGTGTCGAAAGGGCAACCAGACTTGCCAAAATCAGTTTTTTCATCGTTGTATAAAACCTTGTATCAATGACCACATAATTCCATTTATGTGTGGGGAATAAATTGTCACTCATCATCATAAGATGAAATCAAAGAATGTAAATATAGATGTATCGGAATCCGGTAATTTTTTCAAACCACGTAGGAACAATAATAAAAAAATCCTGAATTTAAGGATTGCTTCAATTTGTAAATCAGTCTCGTTTTTTTGACGGATAAAAAAACAACCCAAGTTACACGTGTCACTTGGGCTGTTTTTCATAGATCTGCTAGTGACACGCTTAATTTTGCGGCCGCGCCACATCACCGCTTAAAGCTTCAGGTAAATCCAGAACCGTTACATCCATCTCGGCTAAGGCATCTGGTTTTGCTACCACCAAAGCTTGATAACCGCTATCAATAGCCAGGCTATTCACTACTTCTACATCATTGTTCAGTTTGCTGGCGATAGCCGGAGCATCGCCTGTACCCTGAATCAGATGCAGCCAGTGTTTTGGCTTGGCTTTAAACCATAAACGGGCAATCACTTCCTGACCCAAATAACAGCCTTTGTCATAATGAATGCCTTCACGCTGATGCAGGCGCAGTTCCTGTGGCTGGAACAGTTCCGCGGTGCTGGCCTGAATCCAGGCCTGACCACTTTCAAGCGCCTTTAATTGCCATGCTTGAATATCCTGTTCAGTACTTGTGAACTGGGTGTTTAGACCGTTTACGACCGGATAAACCTGACCGGCTTCTTCCAGTTTCATTTTCGAGAAAGCACCAAACTTTTTAATGTGTTTGGCAAAGTCTTCAGCTTGATCGGCTGTTACTACAATTTCAAACTGTTCAGCATTCTGTTTGGTCAGCCATAAACCAAACAGAATACGGCCTTTCAGGCTACAAATTGCAGTATAACGGGTTTCGGTTTGCGGCAGTTTTTCGACATCTACCGTGACTTGACCTTGTAAGAATTTTTGCGCATCTACACCGTTTAAAGTGAATGCAGAGAAAGTCAGATTACTCATGTTCTAATCTCGAAACCGTATCTAATACTAAAGAATGAGGTTAATTTTGCGCTATTTTTCAAAAAAAATCATATTTCTGGCCAGAATTTTCTACTAGATGTAACCAAATTTTTCAAAAATGTATCTTTTTTAACTTAAGTTTATGAAATATATGAAATTTGGGAAATAGGCTTCGGGCAGCGTACAATGCCAAGCAGCATGAATGTTAAACAACAAAACTTTGAAAGAAGAAGTCAGAACAAGGCAGGTACGCTATGAATAACAACTACCGTAAACCGCTGCAAGGCACCCCGCTAGAATATTATGATGTGCGACAAGCCGTTGAAGATATTCAGCCAGGCGCATATGCCAAACTTCCTTATACCTCCAAAGTGCTGGCCGAGCAGTTGGTGCGTCGTTGTGATCCAGCCATTTTAGAGCAGTCCTTACGCCAGCTGATTGAACGCAAGCAGGAGCATGATTTTCCATGGTATCCAGCACGTGTAGTCTGTCATGATATTTTGGGGCAAACGGCACTGGTCGATCTTGCCGGTCTGCGTGATGCCATTGCCGATCAGGGCGGTGATCCATCCAAAGTCAATCCGGTGGTGCCAACCCAGCTGATTGTCGATCACTCACTGGCGGTGGAATACGGTGGATTTGATCCGGATGCATTTGAGAAAAACCGTGCAGTCGAAGACCGTCGTAATGAAGACCGTTTCCATTTTATTGAATGGACCAAAACAGCCTTTAAAAATGTCGATGTAATTCCGGCAGGCAACGGCATCATGCATCAAATTAACCTGGAAAAAATGTCACCGGTAATTCAAAACCGTGATGGCGTAGCATTCCCGGATACCTGCGTGGGTACAGACTCGCATACCCCGCATACCGATGCGCTAGGCGTGATTTCAGTCGGTGTGGGTGGTCTTGAAGCTGAAAACGTGATGCTGGGTCGTGCATCTTGGATGCGTCTGCCGGACATTATTGGGGTAGAATTGGTTGGTCAGCGTCAGCCGGGCATTACTGCAACAGATATCGTCTTGGCGTTAACTGAATTCCTGCGTAAAGAGCGTGTGGTCGGTGCCTATTTAGAGTTCTTTGGTGAAGGTGCGGACAGCATGTCAGTGGGTGATCGTGCCACCATCTCCAATATGACCCCTGAATATGGTGCAACCGCTGCGATGTTCTATATTGATCAGAACACCATCGACTATTTAACCCTGACCGGTCGTGAGCCTGAACAAGTCAAACTGGTTGAAACCTATGCCAAAGAAATTGGGCTTTGGGCATCTGACATGACACAGGCGGAATATCCACGTGTGCTGCGTTTCGACTTATCAACGGTAACCCGTAATATTGCAGGGCCATCCAATCCACATGCACGTGTATCCACAAGTGACTTAAAAGAAAAAGGCATTGCCGGTATTGTTGAACAGCGTACCGATGGTTTGATGCCAGATGGTGCCATCATCATTGCCGCGATTACCTCATGTACCAATACCTCAAACCCACGTAATACCGTTGCAGCAGGTTTGCTTGCACGTAAAGCCAATGAACTTGGTTTAGTACGAAAACCATGGGTGAAGTCGTCATTTGCACCGGGGTCTAAAGCGGCTGCGCTGTATTTGGAAGAAGCCGGTGTACTGAAAGACTTAGAAAAACTCGGTTTTGGTATTGTGGCTTATGCATGTACCACCTGTAACGGGATGTCAGGTGCGCTTGATCCAAAGATTCAGCAGGAAATTATTGACCGTGACCTGTATGCGACTGCGGTGCTGTCGGGCAACCGTAACTTCGATGGTCGTATCCATCCGTATGCAAAACAGGCTTTCCTGGCATCTCCACCACTCGTGGTTGCCTATGCAATTGCCGGTACCATTCGTTTTGACATCGAAAAAGATGCGTTGGGCACCGACCAGAACGGTAATCCAATTTATCTGAAAGATATCTGGCCATCGGATGAAGAAATTGATGCATTAGTGAAAACCTCGGTGAAGCCTGAGCAGTTCCAGAAAGTCTATATTCCAATGTTTGATTTGGGCGAAGTCGAGCAGGCGGCAAGTCCGCTGTATGACTGGCGTCCGCAAAGTACTTATATTCGCCGTCCACCATATTGGGAAGGCGCGCTGGCTGCACCGCGTACTTTGGCCAATATGCGTCCGCTGGCAATTTTGGGCGATAACATCACCACCGATCATTTATCTCCATCGAATGCAATTATTCTGGATTCGGCGGCAGGTGAATATCTGGCGAAAATGGGCTTGCCTGAGGAAGATTTTAACTCCTATGCCACCCACCGCGGTGATCACTTGACGGCACAACGTGCAACGCTGGCCAACCCGAAATTGTTTAATGAAATGGTGGTACGTTCTGACGGTACCATTAAGCAAGGTTCCAAAGCGCGTGTCGAGCCTGAAGGCGAAGTAATGCGGATGTGGGAAGCGATTGAAACCTACATGAATCGTAAACAGCCGCTGATTATTGTTGCCGGTAAAGACTACGGCCAAGGCTCAAGCCGTGACTGGGCGGCTAAAGGTGTACGCCTTGCTGGTGTTGAAGCGATTGTGGCAGAAGGTTTTGAGCGTATTCACCGGACTAACCTGGTTGGGATGGGTGTATTGCCGCTTGAGTTTAAGCCAGGCACAGACCGTAAGACTTTAGGTTTGGATGGTACAGAATTGTATAGTGTGATTGGTAATATCGCGCCACGTTCGACTTTAACACTTGTGATTGAGCGTTCCACTGCTGATGGTAAAAACCAGATTCTGGAAGTGCCAGTAACCTGCCGTTTAGATACCGAAGAAGAAGTGTCTGTATATGAGGCGGGTGGGGTGTTACAGCGATTTGCGCAGGACTTCTTGGAAGAGAATGTGGCTTAATTATTAAATGAATCCTCCCCAACCCTCCTTTAAGAAAGGAGGGAGTTTCTCTTTTTTTCTTATGCCATGTATGGCTCAGGGTTAGGGGGGAGATTAAAGTTATTGAAATTGTTTAAAAACGCTCTAATGTACATTGGGGCGTTTTTTATCCTTCGCCCAAACGCCATCATCACTCGTCGAAATGGACAATAGACAATCATCACAGATTGGTTATACTGAATAGACCATTTCTAAATCATACGGAGAACAAAGATGGTAACTGCAGGCGACAAGCCAGGAACAGGCTTCTATTTTTGTGTCCAATGCGGACATCGCGTTTACTTAGAAATTGGTACAGACCGTTTACCCCCGTGTACCAAATGCCAAGGCAATCAATTTAACAATAAGAATGCCTAAGCAACAGCACTCAAACAGTTACCCTCTGTTTTGAATGAAAGCCCTATCACACGATAGGGCTTTTTAATGGGATCAATCAAAAATGCTGAATTTTCGCGGTGTTAGAACAGTTGAAGCCCTACAAAAAGAAAACGCAAAATCGAGATACAAATTGGTTGGATTTAAGGTTGTATCTTATTGAAAATGAATAATAAAAACTAGAGTGTTTATTGCTTGAATCTGTTTAAAAATCAGCCATTAATCCCCATATTGAACAAGATATATAGCATATTCCAGGTGCAGTCTTTGCAACATTATCTTGATCTTAACCATGACTCTGGCGTGGCCAATTATGAAATTGGTCATGAGTTTATTCGGGTTCAGTTCCGTAAAAATAGCAGGGTCTATACTTATAGCTATACCAGCGCCGGCGTGCAGCATGTCGAGAATATGAAACAGCTGGCCCAATATGGTGATGGGCTGAATGCCTATATCAACCGTTATACCCGCTGGCTGTATTTAAAATAAATAACTGGTCTGATTTTTGCTTCATGATGCTTCCTAGGAGCGCCACATCCACTTTCGGGTGGATGCTGGTTTTAAAGAAAAATCATCAGGAGCAAAGTCATGTCAAACTCTCAAGCTGCCGACTCTTATACTCAATTGCCGATTAAGGCGCATCTGCTGGCGGGCTGGCCGTTACTGCTGGTGCTGTTTGGTGGTGCCATTGGGGTGGTTTATGCCGTGCTGGCTTACATCCTGAATATTAAAATTTATCAATCGACCTTATCTAAACTGAATAAAGTCTTGGCCAATTTGCTCTGTGGTATGTCGGCCTTAAGTGGCTGGTGGTTTAGCGCCCAGCTCATTCAAGGGCAGTTATTTTAAATAGCTCGATACCTCTCACGATTAAAGATCTGTGATGTCCTGAACCGGGCAGAATAATCTGTGCCTGAATATTCCAGAAAAACACGGAATCATGAAAAAGAATCATGATTATGGCAGCCTGAAAATAAAAAATTCTATCTAAGTCGTTTGATGTGAGAAAAATTATCAAAAAGATGAAAAAACGCCGAAGCTTAGGAAAACAATCCCGCCGGCTTTTGACTATTCTATTGCTCAAGGGTGAAAGGGGATCGAAAAGAGTAGATTGCTACCAGTAACGTATCACGTGCGTGTAGTACTTACCCACAAGGTCTCGATTCGGCTTAGGACGCTATAGATCAGAAGTTTATAGGCAAAAAGTTAGAACTTACCAAGTTTTAATGGTTGAAGTATTTCCCGCTCCCTTAAAAATAAAAATTTCAACATCTCTATTCTTCTTTATCTTTTTGTTATTCCTATTTCACTATATTCGTTTAAATCACCTTCATTTTCCTTTCAGTTATCGCAACCTTATTTGTCAGAATCCTACAGGGTACTGAAAGCAGCTATGCTATAAAAAATAAAAACTACCGAGCAGAACAATGAAAATTTATGTCACCAGTTTTATAGTCGATGATCAGGAAAAAGCCTTGCAGTTTTATACCCAGATACTCGATTTTTAGCTAAAACAGGATGTCCCGGTGGGTGAATATCGCTGGTTGACGCTGGTTTCTCCCGAGCAGCCAGATGGTGTTGAGCTGCTACTAGAACCGGATGTGCATCCCGCAGCGAAAGCCTTTAAAGCCGCCATCAAGGCAGATGGTATTGCTTATACCTCATTTCAGGTCAACGATCTTGAGGCAGAATATCAGCGTTTACTCGCGCTAGGCGTGGTTTTTACTCAAGCACCGATGCTGGCTGGTAATGTGAAAATTGCCGTGCTGGAAGATGGCTGTGGCAATTTAATTCAACTGATGCAAGCGCTGCCTGAGTCATCATAATCACTTAGATAAATTCTCTTAAAATCGCCAGTTTCTGCAAAATAAAATGAAGAATTTAACCTGAAATATAAAAATTTCTTGTGATTAGGCTTTATTTGGGAAAATTTCCTGAAAATATTTTAAATTGGCTGATCTTCGGAAAACAATTTCGGCAGGCTTTGACTACTATATCTCTCAAGGGTGTGACGGGATCGAAAAGAGTAGCATGCTGTCAGCGGCGCAAAACGCGAGTGCAGTACTCACCCAAAAGGTCTCGATTCGGCTTAGGACGCTATAGATCAGAAGTTTATAGGCTATAAGATCATGACGTACAACGTGATGATAGTTGAAGTAAACAGCAAGTTTTCCCTGACACCCTAAAAAATTCCTTGCATGACCAGAACAATAAACTATAAAAATCAAACTCGAAAAACCAGAGAATAAAAGCCGTTTCTCTCCAGCATCCTCCAGATTCAATACAGACCTCTCCAATAGATTGACAGCGGATTGGCCGCTTGATATTTTGCCCGCTTTCGACTCCCAAGCCGTACCGCCATGCCTTTAAACGACAACTTTGTATATTGCCCGCCGCAAGAGCCACTGGTCCTGGTCTATGAAGATGATGATCTGGTGGTGATTGAAAAGCCGGCGGGTCTGCTGTCGGTGCCGGGGCGGTTGCCGGAGCATCAGGACAGTGCCTATTTACGCGTGTTGGCGCGCTATCCACAGGCCAAAATTACCCATCGTTTAGATATGGCCACCTCCGGTATTCTGATGTTTGCCAAACATCGCGATGCAGAAGTAGCAGTGAGTAAAATGTTTCAGGCGCGTACCGTGACCAAGCACTATATTGCACTGGTACAGGGCAAACTCGACGGTGAGGGCAAAGTCGAAGTGCCCTTAATTACCGACTGGGAAAACCGGCCACGTCAGATGGTGCATTTTGAACTGGGCAAGCCGGCACAAACTTTATATCAGGGACTGGACTATGATGGCGAGATGGACATCAGCCGGGTATTACTGACCCCAATTACCGGACGTTCACACCAGCTACGCGTGCATATGCAGTATATCGGCCATCCAATTACTGGCGATAAGCTGTATCATCCGGAGCCTGCACGCAGTCCTTTAAAACGCATGGCCTTACATGCCAGTTATCTGGCCTTTACCCAGCCTTTAAGCGGTGCCGCGGTTGAAATTCATGGACAGGTGCCGTTTTAAGCAGTTGAGCTGTTTTTTTAGAATGCTCCCCAAAACAGGGGATTGCCGATTTGGATAGAGATCAGGATGATGGAACAGAAAAAAATTAAGCGCTCTATCTCGGAACTGCAACAAAATTAGGGTAAGCTGACTATTAGAACAACAACACAGAACAAGGACAAAACGATGTCACGCGATTATGAACAATTTCCAGATGACGACAACGGCAACGTACTTTGGCAAATGCATGAAGATGGTGATGATCTGGACGAGGCCCATGAAATTGAATATTCAATTGCCTTTACCGACCAGGAACAGGCCGAACGTTGTGCCTTATTTCTGTTAAATGAAGAACAAAAAATCTCTTTATTTCAGGATGATGATTCTGGTGTGACCGAATGGATTATTACCATTTATGTCTATATGGAACCGGCCTATGCCGATATTGTTGATTTAGAAGAATGGTTCACCAAAATCGCCAACCAGTTCCAGGGTGAATATGATGGCTGGGGCTGCATGGCCTATGTCTATGATGATGAAGACGAAGAAGAAAACTATCCGGTTTAACCCCATTTTCTAGTACAAAAAAGCATGCCGGAGCGCATGCTTTTTTGCTTTACGCTCGCTTCAACCAAAGTCATACACAGGCCCAAGGCAGAAGGCGTAGACTGAAAATTATTCGCTGTAAACAGGTGACGTCATGCAACACAGCGTACAGTTACACCGTATATTTCAGGCGCCGTTATCGCGGGTATATCGGGCCTTTGTCGATCCGCATGCCCTGGTCAAATGGATGGCACCACATGGCTTTACCGTGCAGATTGAACAGTTTGAACCCGTGGTCAACGGTCAATATAAAATTGCCTTTTGTAATTTGAGCACGGGCAAATGCCACGGTTTTCACGGGCAGTATCTGGAAGTGATTCCCGAGCAGCGACTGCGTTATCAGGATGAGTTTGATAGTCCGGATTTACCGGGACTGATTCAGGTCACGATTGAGTTTAAGGCGGTATCGGTCGGAACCGAAGTCTGGATTCAGCAGGACAATCTGCCCGATGCCATTCCGGTCGATGGCTGTTATTTGGGCTGGCAGGAATGTCTGGATTTACTCAGCCTGCTGGTGACCCCTGACATTCCGGATGAGTAAAACCATGCCCATTGCTACCAAACGTATTTATCAGGCTGTAAGCAAGCAGGACGGTACCCGGATTCTGCTGGACCGGATCTGGCCGCGCGGGATCAAAAAAGCCGATGCCCAGATTGACCTGTGGCCGAAGGATTTAACCCCCTCGACGGAACTGCGTAAATGGTTCCATGAAGATATTGAGCAGCACTGGCCGGAGTTTCAGCAACGTTATTGGCAAGAGTTGCAGCAGCATTTGGATGCGGTGGAGGAAATCCGGCAACTGGCGCAGAAGGGCCCAATTACCCTGTTAACCGCAGCCGAAAACGAACAGCATAATCATCTGCAGGTGTTTAAACAGCTGCTGGAACACCAAGGTAAATAACGCAAATACTGTTATTAATCCCTAAACCGGTTAGGGAATTTAACGTGATGAAAAATATAAATGTTATAGTAGACCTTTATATTTTTTATTTTGCTCGTTTCGAGGTTTTTATGTCTTTACCGAATTGCCCAAAATGCCAGTCCGAATATACCTATCAAGATGGTGACTTGCTGATTTGTCCTGAATGCGCACATGAATGGAAAGAAGGGGAGCAGGTAGAAGCTGAGGCCGGTACCATCATTAAAGATGCCAATGGTAATGTACTGGCTGATGGCGATACCGTGACTGTGATTAAAGACCTGAAAATTAAAGGGTCATCTTCTGTGGTGAAAGTGGGGACTAAGGTTAAAAATATCCGCCTATTGCCAGAAGCATCAGATGGTCATGATATTGACTGTAAAGTGGATGGTATTGGCGCAATTAAACTGAAATCGGAATATGTGAAAAAAGCATAATCGCACTGTTTCTCTTGGGTTTTATCTTGCTTTGAAGCAGGGTAAAACCCTGAATTTTTAAGATCACATCTGCACCATATCGGGAGAAGGCTGATGCCACATATCCATCTTGAATATTCAGATCACCTGCACGCGCTTGAAATGAAGCCTTTGCTCAGTCGTATCAACCGGACGCTGGTCGAGAATGGCCTGTTTGGTAATGCCTCTGATATTAAAAGTCGCGCCATCTGCCAGCAGGACTATGTGATTGGACTGGATGAAAGCGCACAGGCCTATGTGCATGCCAAAATCTCGATTTTAAAAGGCCGTAGTACCGCCCTAAAGCAGGAAATTTCCCGGACCGTGCTGGAGGTGTTGCAGGATTATCTGCCGACACAGAATGAATTGACGTTGCAACTGTGTGTCGAAATTCTGGAAATGGACCCGGATATTTACAGCAAAGCCATCATTCATCCTTAATATTTTCCCCTTGCAATGGCACAGTTGTGTATGTGGCATTTTGCTGCTTTCAATACTTTCCCATCTTCATCTTCTGTGCTGTTTCTTGCTGAAATTAGGCGTTTTTTTTACAGGAATCTATTTGAAATAAATAACCGAAGCTCGTACATAATAAATAAAGAGCAACAGGATGTGCCCAGCCATGCGAAAACAGAACAATAAACCGGGTCTGCTCCAGCCAGAAGCGCAGCCGCCGCGTCCCCATCACTGGAAGCCGGAAAAATCTGCCGCCAGTTGGGTCAAGCGGGATATTGAAACCCAGAATATTGTCCGGGTGATGGCCGGTTTTGTGATTAGCGCGGTGATTATTGCGGCGCTGTATTTCGGTCAGGATGTGCTGATTCCGCTGGCACTGGCTATTTTGCTGGCATTTTTGCTGGAACCGCTGGTGTCACAGCTAAAAAAATGGGGACTGCCACAGCTGCCGTCGATTGCCATTGTCATGATTTTCACCATTAGTGTGCTGGCTGGACTGGGCAGTTATCTGGGTTTTCAGCTCAAAGATTTAAGTCAAGAATTACCGCAATATCAGGACACCATTCAGCAAAAACTGAATACGGTGAAATCGCTAACCTCTGGCCCTAGTGCCTGGGATGGGGCCAAAACCACTTTCGATACGGTGGAAAGCTCGTTTGAAGGCATCAATCAGGTCGAGCAGGAAAAGGGTGTGCAGAATGTCAAGGTGGTCGGACTGGAGCAAAGTCCTTCCGATGCCGCCATGGAGTGGGGCAGCAAGATTTTAAGCCCGATTGCCACCATTGGTATCGTATTTTTATTTGTGGTGCTGATTTTAATTAGCCGTAAAGATCTGCATGACCGCTTGTTGCGTCTGCTTGGCGGTAATTTGAATATTGGTACCGATGTGCTGGATGAAGCCGGCCAGCGCATTGGTACCTATTTGCGCATGCAATTGCTGGTCAATGTCACCTATGGCATTCCGATGGCAGCCGGACTGTGGTTTATTGGCGTGCCTGCGGCCATCATGTGGGGCATGCTGGCGGTGGTGCTGCGCTTTGTGCCTTATGTCGGCCCGATCATTTCTGCGGCGTTCCCGTTAACGCTGGCTTTTGCGGTGGATCCAGGCTGGAATATGTTCCTCTGGACGCTGGGCCTGATTCTGCTGCTGGAGCTGATCAGTAATAACATCATTGAGCCGTGGTTATATGGCGAAAGTACCGGCCTGACTACCTTGTCAATTATTCTGGCTGCCACCTTCTGGACCTTAATCTGGGGACCAATTGGTCTGATTTTATCAACACCGTTAACGGCCTGTTTGCTGGTGCTGTCGCACTATATTCCGGCGTTGGGCTTTGTCAAAGTATTAATTGGCAGTGCCCCGGTACTGTCACCGCCCGAACGTTTTTATCAGCGTTTGGTGGCCGATGAAGTACATGATGCGCTGGATGTGGCTAATGCATATATCCAGCAGGAGCTGCCGAAAAAAACGAATGAAGAAGCGCTGGTCCGGAAAATCAATAATTTCTATGATGAAGTGGCGATTCCTGCGATTTGCCTGTTTTCGCAGGTCCATAATACCGAGGCCAGCGCCGAACACCGTTTGCGCATGCATCAGGGTTTAAAACGGTTTAATCATGAATTTCAGCAGCAATATCCGCTACAGACCGAACTGAACAACCCCAAAGTCATGTGTCTGGGGGCACGTTGGGAGGTGGATGTGCTGGCCTCTGCCATGCTGGCCCATGGCCTGAACCTGAAAAAGATTGCTGCCTGTAGCCATGCCGATGCCTTGATTCAATCGCGCTCGGATGTGTTGAGTGCCGTGCCGGAATCGACCGACATCATCTGTATCACTATTTTCCATCAGCAACCGATGGCGCAAATCCGCCTGTTGAATCACCGGATACGTACACTAAAACCGCAGATCAAACTGGTGTTTGCTTTGCTGGGCAATCAGTCGACGCATTTGCGTGATGAGATTGAGCGTCTGTTTCAGCCTGAAGCTGTGGTGAATAGTGTGAATGAACTGATGCTGAATATGGATATGCTGCTGATGGCACAAGGGGAAAACCCGGCGGCGGCACTGATGCATGACAATGAGGCTGAACGTTTACAAGCTTTGCATGAACTGGATTTATTGCAGTCGGAATTGCTGCCAATTTACAGCCAGTATATTGAAGAAGCGCGGCAGGCCTTTGATGTGAAATATGCCCAGATTTCGCTGGTCGATGCCGGGCAGGTGCATACTCCGGCCAGTCCGCTGGCAGAAGCGGTAGAGTCGCCGATCCACGCAGCGCAGCGCCGTGAGGAATCGATTTGCACCCATCTGGTTTATCAGAATGAAGCGCTGGTTATTGAAGATATTCAGCGTGATCCACGCTTCCGGCAGTATTCTCATCTGGCCAGACAGAAAATCCGTTTTTATGCCGGGGTGCCAATTCAAAGTAAACAGGGCTTGGCCATAGGCAGCTTATGTATTCTGGACAAGCAGGTGCGGCAGATGTCTGAAGAAGATCTGGATTTGCTGAAAGCACTGGCGCTGGATTTACAGGAGACCTTAAGCAGTGAGCGATTACGCAAACAGAAGCTGGAGGAAATCCAGCGTTTGGGCCAGGCCGATTTAAGTCAGGCCGTGGTGACAGATTCCTAATGATTGCATCCTTGTCCACATACGGCTGTTTGCATCTGGCCGTTAGGTTATCGTTTAAAACTAGGGGAGAGCAGTTCGTTGGCCTTTCATGATTTTTATCGCTTAAGTTCGCATGCGGTAATTTGTAATGCCCAGCAGCAGGTGCTGTTACTTAAAGCTACCTATGCCGATCAGGCCTGGGGCTTACCGGGTGGCGCGCTGGATATGGGGGAAACCATCCACGAGGCCTTAATTCGGGAATGTCAGGAAGAAATTGGCTGTCAGGTGCAGGTGGGGTATTTGTCGGGTGTGTATTTTCATGCAGCGGTGCAATCCCATGCTTTTATTTTTCGCTGTCATGTACCGGAAGATGCACAGATTCAGCTAAGCGATGAACATGCCGAATATCGCTGGTTTGATCTGGCGCAACTGGCGCCGGTTCAGCGGACTCGGGTAGAAGATTGTCTGAATTTTCAGGGCAATGTCATCAGCCGGAGTTTTTAAACTGCGGCTTGCAAGATGATTACACAAAAGTGATCAAACAGTTGTTAGACAAGCCCTGTAAACAGCCGCGACAATGTTTGGTTTAGAGTGCTGTGTGTTGCGAGGCTTGCAGGGTGGCAATAATTTCATCCAGCTTTTTGATGCGTTTAACCTCATCCCACAGCGCTTTGGCTTCCGGATAATGCTTTGACATCATGCCCAGCCATTGTTTATAACGCCCCAGCATACCAATTTCGGTTTTGGCCGGACCGTGAATAAAGCGGATTTGCAAATCAAGCAGATCTTGCCAGCTCAGTAAGGGTGCATCAGAGTTCTGGCGGATACATTGGGTGAGGTCAGGGGTGGTGACGGCACCACGACCAATCATTAAATCTTCACAGCCCGATTCTAACTGGCATTGTTTGGCATCGGCATTGGTCCAGATTTCCCCATTGGCAATCACATTAATCTTCAAGGCTTCACGAATCGGGGCCAGCTGATCCCAAAAGGCTGGTGGGGTATAACCATCGGCTTTGGTGCGCGCATGGACCGTGACCCAGGAGGCGCCTGCATCTTCAATGGCATGGGCATTGTCCAGCATGAAGTTGCGATCCATATAGCCTAAGCGCATTTTGGCAGAAACCGGAATATGTGCCGGCACGGCATCGCGCACGGCTTTGACCAGTTCATGTACCACTTCCGGTTCATCTAGCAGAACCGAACCGCCACGATGACGGTTTACGGTTTTGGCCGGACAACCAAAGTTCAGGTCAATCGCTGGTGCGCCCATGGCTGCAACTTTGACCGCATTGGCGGCCAGCATGTCCGGATTGTTGCCCAGAAACTGCACATGTACCGGAGTGCCAGCCACAGTTTTACCGCCGTGCAATAATTCCGGGCAATAGCTGTGATAGATATGATCGGGCAGGATTGAGTCGGTGACCCGAATAAACTCAGTCACACACCAGTCGAAGCTGCCGACAGACGTGAGGACATCACGCATGATCGGATCGGTTAAGCCTTCCATGGGTGCAAGCACAAGTTTCAACGCGTTCACCTGTTAATTTGAAAAACGGTGTTATACGTTTTTTTTACTAAGATGTCTAGGAAAAGGTCTTTGAAGTATTGTGGAGTGAGATAAAGCTTAGCCTTTATTGTTATATTGCGTATAAGAGATTTTATGTTAAAGAAAATATTAAATAATATAATAAATAAGTTATTGAATTTAATTAATTTTTAAAGAAAAAATATAGATTTTATAAGAAAAATTAATATTTATATCAAAAAAACTTGATTATTTTTATTTTTACTGTATATTTAACTTAACTAGAAAAAAGTCTTGTTTCGGTAAATCTTCCTTAAGTATCGCAGTTTTAGTCATAATCCTTCGTTTTTTAGATTTTAAGTCTCATTCTTTATTATTTTCAAAGTTATTAATCAGTCAATAAAATGACTAAAAAATTATTAAAAATTAGTAGGATATATTATGTCAAACTCAAATGTTGTTAAAGGTACTGTTAAGTGGTTTAACGAAACTAAAGGTTTTGGTTTCATTCAACAAGAATCAGGTCCAGACGTTTTTGCTCATTTCAGCGAAATCGCGAGTTCAGGTTTCAAGACCTTATTTGAAGGCCAGCAAGTTGAATTCAGTGTAGCTCAAGGTCAAAAAGGACCGAATGCTGTAAATATTGTTGCTATCTAAGTAATAATAAGCAGTAATAAAAAGCACTCATAAGTGCTTTTTTTATGCTTTAAAATGTTTTCAAAATTGAAAAAATCTCTAAAAAATAGGATATAAGTTGTTAAAAGTAAATGATTTAATTGCAAAATCTAAAAATGGTACTGAAATTATTGTTTCATTAATTCCTCTACATAAAATGCAAAATACACGTCAAGGTTTAAAACAAGTCGAAGTAGGTAAAAGAGTTCTACTGGAATCTGGAATAGAAGTTGATTTAAATTTGGATGGCCGTACATTTTACACTTCTCTAAATCAGCTATTTAAATTAAATCATAAAGTTGCTTAGCGATAAATTTTTAAACATCAATAATTTATGTGGGATTTCCACTGCAATTTTTTTAAGGAAATATATATGTTTAAACAGACTCTCAGCGTAAAAGACCAGTTTGGCGTTAAACACGCTATTCAAGCCACAGTGGATCATGAGTCTGCCAACACGCAATCTGATTTGAATATAAAACATATCACCGTTGATGGTGAAGATATTCGACCTAGTTTTGAAATGCTTTTTCAAAGTACCTTAAGTGGAAAAATATTTAAAATCATCTAGAAATATAGTTTTTATAAAATCTATAGTCTGAATGAAATATCAGGACCTACTCGCTATCATGCGGGTTTTTTATACCTAATATTTATATTTGTAAGCCTTTGCTTATGCGAAACGAGAGTTCACAGCTCTCGTTTTTTTATTCTAAAACTGCTAAAATTCTTATACGCCATTGACGTACTTAAACCTATGTTATTCATTGAAACCAGTATTTTTACTAAGCAAATCAAAGAGCTTGTGAGTGATGAAGAGTATCGTCAGCTCCAGCAAGATCTCTTGGTGCAGCCTGATAAGGGCGACTTAATCAAGAATGGTGGTGGAATTCGTAAAGTACGTTGTGCTTAGGGCAATAAAGGCAAAAGTGGCGGTATCCGTGTGATCTATTATTGGGTTACAGAAGATGATCAGATCTTTTTCCTGGTGGCTTATCCAAAGTCTGTGAAAGATAATCTGACAGACAAAGAAACCTCGATTCTACGTCAATTAGTAAAGGAGCAATTTCATGGATAACAACTTATTTGATGACCTGGTTGCTTCAATCAAAGAAGCTGGTGCCATAAAACGCAATGAAATAAAAGCAAGCCGAGTCACAGCGCTTGAATTACCAGATATTAAAGAAGTACGTGAGAAAACAGGCTTAACCCAGGCTGAATTTGCTGCACGTTTGCATATCAGCGCGAGAACCCTGCAAAACTGGGAACAAGGCCGTCGCTATCCGACTGGTCCTGCAGCGACTTTAATTCGTATTTTAGATGCTCATCCAACTTTAATTTAAGAAGTTTAGATAATAAAAAACCCCGGCATCCTGCCGGGGTTTTTCATCGTTGCTGATTGTGTTGTTGTACCCTCTGGTCCATGTGCAATAACTTATAATTTTTGTTTTATGTTATGGAACATCCTGTTCCTGATGACTTGATCATAGGAAAATTCCACTGTTCCAGGTAGTAGCAAAGGGCCGAGATTAATGTGCGCCAAAGCGTACAAAATAGCCTAAATTTCATCCACAGTAATTGGGGATAGTTTTCGCCCTGGAAGAGCTGAGAACATTGGGAAAATGCCAAAATTGATTACTTTTTAAACAAGATTATTGGCAAGAACTATCAAAAACGATCATAAAAAAGCCGACTTGTTTCAAAATCGGCTTTTCGGTCATTTTTAGATTTTTCTGGTTTTATTAAGTGTTTGATAATTATATTAATATACAAGTGTACTTCGTATAATCGCCATTATGTTAAATAGAGATAAGACATACTCTAATTTTAGAGTTTTCTTTTAGGTATGATATAAAAATATACAAGCCTAACAGTTTAGCTTAAAGGTTAAAAATTGAATAAATTAACAAATATTTTTATGGCTTTAGGAGTTTGCCTTTCAATGGAAACATTTGCAGAACCTGTTTTTTCTAATGATTTATTAGCGAAAGCAGAAAATGGAGATACTTCTGCTCAGTTAGAATTAGCCGAGATTTATCTATATGGTCATGGTGTTGATTCAGATGAAAATCAAGCTGAAGTTTGGGCTCTTAAATCAGCAGAAAATGGAAATGTAGCAGCAATGTTTTGGTTAGCTGATGGATATGTTACCTATGCTAGATTAATGGAAGATGATGACAAAAACGATTCTTTAGAACATTTCCAAAAAGCTTTTAAGTGGTTTCAGAAAGCCTCAGAAAATGGCCATTCTGAATCAATGGTTGAGTTAGCTGATCTATATACTCGTGCAGATAGCGGAATAGAAGTTAATATTAATAAAGCTTTTGAACTTCGTGAAAAGGCTGCAAAGTTAGGTAATAAGAAAGCAATGCGAAGTCTTTCCGCTATGTATCGTGATGGTATAGGTATTCCTAAAAATACTGATTTAGCTCAAAGTTGGTGGGATAAGTCTGAAAATTAGTTTTAATATTTCCTAAAATTAACATAATACACCTTATACGAAATACTATTTTTTATTCCATATAAATCATAATCTTATCGTGTGGTGAAAAGCTCAGGTACGGCTACTTGGGCTTTTTTAATAATTTATCATGTTCCACGCTTATTATTTAATCACTGTTCCACGCTTTTAATGTGGCAAACTGAACAAAAGAATCTTACTTGCCCAAAATCATCTGTAACACAAACTTGGAACCAATAAAGCCAAGCGCCAGCAAGAAGAAGCCAATAATGGTAAAGCGAATGGCTTTTTGGCCACGCCAGCCAAATTTATAACGGCCCAACAGCAGCGCGCCATAGATAAACCAGGAAATAATACTAAAGGCAGTCTTATGCGCTAAGTGCTGGGCAAAGAAGTTATCAATGGTTAGGAAACCAAAACCCAATGCCAGCGTCAGCAGGATAAAGCCGGCAATCAGCATATCAAACAGCAGCTCTTCCATGGCTTGAAACGGTGGCAGCAAATTCACCCAAATCCGGCGTTTCTGTTTGTTTTTCAGCTCCCGGTTCTGAAACCAGAGCAAGACCGCATGAATGGTGGCCATCAGCAAGACCGCATAGGCCGATAACGACAGCAGGATATGAATATCCAGACCTAAAGAATTGTTTTCGACAAACAGGTTTAAACCGCTAAAGGAATGCCCCAGAATCAGGCCCGTTGCGGCCACTGGAATCCCAATCAGGTTTAGCGCAATCACCGGCCGGTAAGTACTAAACAGTACACTTAATAACAGCATTAAGCCTGAGGTAAAGGACATCAGGTTAAACACGTTATAGTTAATGCCCATCGGCAGCAGCATGTCGTTATACAGCACAGCGGCGTGCAAACATAAACCCAAGCCCAGCACAATACCAATAAACCAATGGTTTGGAGCACGCTTGGACATTAAATGCATAAATAAATACCAGAACGAAGTGGTATAAGCGATTAATGCCAGAATCGTGTAAACCAAGGGGAGACTGCTCATGTCAAACCTTTTTCAGGATGATGAATATTCATTTATATAAATTCGATGCGAACTACAGTATCCTATAGCATCTTATGCATAAATTTTCTATTTTAAGAAACATTTTTTTGCTGATGGCTATTTTAAGCGGATTTTGCAATGTTTGATACCTTAACAGAACGACTCACGCAGAGTTTAAGAAATGTTACTGGCTCAGGGCAGCTAACCGAAGACAATATTAAAGATACGTTACGTGAAGTACGTATGGCACTTCTTGAAGCCGATGTGGCGTTACCTGTAACTCGTGAATTCATCGCGAAAGTTAAGGAAGAGGCATTAGGTCAGGAAGTGATGACACAGTTATCACCGGGTCAGGCATTCGTTAAAATCGTTTATGACGAATTAACCAAAATGATGGGCGAGGCCAACGAGAGCCTTGACCTTGCAGCAAAACCACCAGTGGTGGTGCTTCTGGCCGGTTTGCAGGGTGCGGGTAAAACCACCACGGCAGCCAAGCTGGCACGTTTCTTACAGGAACGTCAAAAGAAAAAAGTGGCGATGGTGTCTGCCGACGTTTATCGTCCAGCGGCAATTAAACAGCTGCAAACAGTGGCCGGGGATGTCGGTGCGATTTTCCTGGAATCGAATGCCAATGAACGCCCGATTGATATTGCCAATCGTGCCATTGAGCAGGCAAAAATCCAGTTTGCCGATGTGTTAATTGTCGATACCGCCGGTCGTCTGCATGTCGATGATGACATGATGGACGAAATTAAAGCGCTGCATGCAGCGATTAACCCGACTGAAACCCTGTTCGTGGTTGATGCCATGACCGGTCAGGATGCGGCCAATACTGCCAAAGCCTTTAATGATGCCTTGCCATTAACCGGTGTCATTCTCACCAAAACGGATGGTGATGCGCGTGGTGGTGCGGCGCTGTCGGTGCGTGCCATTACTGGCAAGCCAATCAAATTCCTGGGGATGGGTGAAAAACTCGATGCCCTCGAGCCATTCCATCCGGAACGTGTGGCACAGCGTATTCTGGGCATGGGTGATGTGCTTTCTCTGGTCGAAGAAGTTGAACGCAAAATCGACAAAGAAAAAGCCGAAAAAATGGCGAAAAAACTGCAAAAAGGCGGCAGCTTCAACTTTGAAGACATGCTGATGCAGTTTGAGCAAATGAATAAAATGGGCGGTATGATGGGCTTCCTGGACAAGCTGCCGGGCATGAGTAACTCTGGTATTCAGGATGCGATTGCACAGGCGAACCCAGAGAAGCAGGTGAAAAAGATGGAAGCCATCATCCAGTCGATGACCGTCAAAGAACGCCGTAATCCGGACCTGATGAACCCAAGCCGTAAAAAACGTATTGCGGCCGGTTGTGGTATGGATGTGTCTGAAGTCAATAAACTGATTAAACAGCATGCGCAAATGGCCAAAATGATGAAGAAATTTGCCAATCCATCAGGTATGGCAAAAATGATGAAATCATTGGGCAATCTGCAAAAGCAGTTTGGCGGTGGTGGCGGTATGGGTCCGCTGTTCGGTGGTAAAGAACCGAAAAAATAAGGGATTCAAAACAACAAGGCGCCGGGTGCGCCTTTTTGTTGCTCTCCATTTTTAAGTCATTCAAGCGAACGTGCTGCGGTGATCTTTAAGAAAACCCAACAGACGCTTACCCGAAAGCCGCGCTGTTTCGGGCACACTGATGTGCATCAGGAACGAACAGCGAGCACAACAATGGCACAAATTTATGTGGTACATGGTTATACCGCCAGTCCGGATGAAAACTGGTTTCCCTGGATTCAGGAATATGCCGACCAGCAAAAAGCCAGTCTGAAAGTGTTAAGACTCGATCCATCGCCAACGCCAACTCTGGAAGTGTGGAAGCGGCAAATGGATGAGCAGATCGATGAGATTGACGAAAATACCATTTTCATTGCCCATAGTCTGGGCTGTATTGTCACTTTGCACTTTCTGACCAAGAAACTGAAAACCCAGAAAATTAAACAGGTGGTGCTGGTGGCCGGCTTTAATGGCCGTTTGGGCCGGCTGGACGAGGTCAATCCTTTTATTGATGCCTGTAAAATTGATTTTGACTTGCTAAAACGCCAGATTGCGCATCGGGTGGTGATTTACTCAGCTGGCGATGACCGGGTGCTGCCAAAATTTAGTCTGGAGCAGGCACGTAGCCTGGATGCCAAAGCCATTGAGGCACAGCATCAAGGACATTTTATTGACTCTCAAGGCTGTACCGAACTGGTGGAAGTCTGGCAGGCAATTCTGCCTCATATTATTGTGGAATAAGCGGTGTAGACTCATTTGCTGTGGAGTAATGCTGGATATAGCGCTGCAAACCTTTCAGCAATAAGTCCTGCTCCACTAGTGGTTGGTAATGTTGCAGGAATTTGGCAAACAGCGGCGCATCACCCCCAGTCAGCACTAGTTGCCGCGGGGATTGCTGCATGACATATTCAATACTGCTGAGCAGCCCCAGTAAAATGCCATGATGTACGGCATCCAGGGTATTGGTGCCGGGGCTTAGGTCATCAAAGGCTGCTTCCGGAATCCGGATGCCTTTGGTGTGCTGAATTAACGAATCACGCTGCAAATATAGGTTGGGCAGAATATAACCTCCCAGATGCTGATGGCCTTGGGTCAGATCAATGGTCAACGCGGTACCGCAGCTAATCACACATAAATCTTTGTCGGCTTCAGCTACGGCCAGTACCTGTAACCAGCGGTCAATCCCCAGCTGCTGAATATCATAGCCACAGCTCAGGCCGGCATATTCAGCCTGTACCCGCGCAAAAATCACGGGAATATTCAGGAATTTTAAAATTTGCTGAATCCGTTCATTGTTTTTCTGGTCCTGTACCGAAGATACCCCGACATGGGTCAGGTTCAGGCTTTTAAAATGCTGGATCAGGCCCAGCAGTAAATCGGCCGGAGATTGCAGATGCAGTTCAGCGGCATGTTCTACAATCTGCTGATGTTCGGTAATCCAGTATTTGAGCCGGGTATTGCCAATATCTAACCATAAATTTTTCATGTGCTGCGCTCACTGTCCCGGCATTTGCGGGCGTAAACGGCCCTGATAAAACACTTCAACGCCAGAGGCGGTTTCAATCTGAATTGCGCCATCATCCTGAATGCCTAAAAACAGCCCCTGAGCCACACCGCCATGATGTTCAAATTCTACCGGCTGCTGCTGGAAGGCGGCATGATGATTAAAACGTGAGGCCAGTTGATAGCTGTTATGGTTAAACCATTCTTGTGCCTGCTGAATGGCCAGATACAGCTCGGCAATCAGCTGAATTCGGGAAATATCATTTAGGCCCAATTCGGCCAGGGAAGTGGCGTGCTGATCAATCTGCTCGGCCGGAATTGGCGCCAGATTAATCCCCACCCCGACAATGACCTGCTGGGTCGATAGGGGCTCAATCAGAATACCGCCCCATTTGCCTTGCGGGCTATATAAATCATTCGGCCATTTTACCTGCAGGTTCAGCTGGCGCAGGCTGGGCATCTGCAAAATATTTAAGGCAATTTCCAGGGCTAAACGGCCATCTACGGGTGTTCGTAAATTTAGCAATGTGCTTAAATAGACGTTTCCTTCTGGGGACACCCATTGCCGTTGGCGTTGTCCTCTGCCTTGTGTTTGTCGGGCGCTACAGACCAGAACGCTCTGTATTCCTTTTTGAGCAATCTCGCGTACATCATCATTGGTTGATGTAGTCACAGGTTTTAAAATGAGGACTTCAGGAAGCTGTCCGGCTTCGCTGAGCTGTTGTTGTAACTGTCGAGTCTCTACATCCATATGAATCTGAGAATAGTGGAATATAATTTATGGAGTTAATCATATATTTACTGATTGGCGCAATTGCCGGATTTGCTGCGGGTCTGTTCGGGGTGGGCGGTGGCTTAATTATTGTGCCAATTTTGTACATTGTATTTACCCAGCTGAATTATGATCCTAGCGTGATTATGCATATGGCGGTCGGGACTTCACTGGCGACCATTATCGTAACTTCCATCAGTTCGGTCACGGCGCACCATAAAAAAGGTGCGGTGATGTGGAATGTGTTTCGCAATTTGGCACCCGGCCTAATTCTGGGTGCATTTTTTGGCGCCGGGATTGCCGATTTAATGTCGGGGCAGGGCTTGCAGCTGGTAATCGGGTTCTTTGCGGTGTGGGTGGCCTATCGCATGTTCCGCGGTTCAAATACCCCGGTTGATCCTTCACGTCAGTTGCCTTCAACCGGTGCGCAAATGCTGGCCGGTGGCGGAATTGGGATTGCCTCGGCCATTTTCGGGATTGGCGGCGGCAGCTTAACCGTACCGTTCCTGAACCGTTGTGGTGTGGTGATGCAAAAAGCAGTTGCCACTTCGGCGGCCTGCGGTTTGCCGATTGCTATTGCTGGTGCATTAGGTTTTGTCTGGTTTGGCCAGCAGTCTGAGGTGAGCGTGCCGAATACCTGGGGCTATGTACATTTATATGCCTTTATTGGCATTAGCGTGATGAGCTTTATTACCGCCAAGCTTGGCGCAAAAGTTGCACATATTTTGTCACCGGCCATGCTAAAAAAATGTTTTTCAGGTTTGTTGACCACCGTCGGTCTGTATTTTATTTACCAGGGCTTTAGCGCTTATTTTTAAGCGCTTGATGGTGTGGTTGAAAATTGGCTATAGCGACAGAAAATTGTCGGACAATGTCATGGAAATTTGGTCGCTAAGCCAGTAAAAAAGACAATAAGAAAGACCCGCTGCAACTGCGCGCATGGTATAAAAATAACACAGGAACAGTATGCAACAACAAGAAACAGACAGTCTATCTGAACAGATTGCAAAACATATCGGCGAGCAGATTATTAGTGGCGAGCTGGTAGAGGGCGAGCGCATTCAGGAACTGCGTATTGCCAAAGAGCTGGATGTCAGTCGCGGTTCGGTGCGTGAGGCACTGCTGCTGTTGGAACGCACCCATCTGATTGAAATTTTTCCGCGGCGCGGCGCGATTGTGTCGGAAATGTCGGCCCAGCAGGTGCGTGCCCTGTTTGATACCTGCAGCCTGCTGCTGGGGCAGATAGTACAGCGCATTGCAGAAACCTGGCGTCATCATGAAATTGAGCAGCTGCAAAAGCTGATGGAGCAGATTGAGGCCGAATACCGGCAGGGTCATACCGAAAAATTTTATGACCTAATTTTCCAAACCCTGGCCCAGCAGCAGGATATGGTGGCCAATCTGTACCTGATGAAATTCTATCAAGAGTTGCTGCCGTCGTTACGGCGCAGCTATTTTTTAACCCTGAATACGTCACGTCGGGAGTTACAGGAATCGTTTGATCTATTTAAACTGGTAATTGATGCAATTTTAATCCGAAAATCACAACAAGCCTCTTTATTTATGGATGATTTTTGTCGACACTTGCGCAATCTTGTGTTGGAATCTCTGACCCGTATGAAACAAATTGAACTGGCCTGGGCACGCCGCTCACGCCGTTGATCGGGACATTATGCGTTTAAGCAGCTTAAAACTTTCCGGCTTTAAATCTTTTGCCGATAGTACCACCTTACATTTTAAAGCCAACCGGACGGCCGTGGTCGGCCCCAATGGCTGTGGCAAGTCTAATGTGATTGATGCCATTCGCTGGGTCATGGGTGAATCCAGCGCGCGTCAGCTGCGTGGCGGCAGCATGCAGGATGTGATTTTTACCGGGACCGCCAAGCGTAAACCGGTGGGCATGGCCAGTGTCGAACTGCGCTTTGACAATACCTATGGCAAGCTGGGTGGCGCTTATAACGCCTATACCGAACTGGCGGTGCGTCGTCAGGTCAACCGCGATGGCAAGTCAGAATATTTTTTAAATGGCACCAAATGCCGGCGCCGTGATATTACCGATATTTTCCTTGGCACCGGTCTGGGGCCACGCTCCTATGCCATTATCGAACAGGGCATGATTAACCGTCTGGTCGATGCCAAACCGGAAGAAATGCGGGTATTTATTGAAGAAGCGGCCGGGGTATCGCGTTATCAGGCCCGTCGCCGTGAAACTATGCTGCATCTGGACCATACCAGCCAGAATTTATCGCGGCTGGAAGATATTGCTAGTGAACTGAAAGGCCAGCTCAAAACCCTAAAACGCCAGTCGGAAACTGCGCTGCAGTACAAGACTTTAGAAAGCCAGATTCGCAGCATCAAAATTGAAATTTTATCGTTCCAGTGCGAGCAGAGCAGCCGTTTGCAGCAGGAATATACTGTGCAGATGACCGAACTGGGCGAACAGTTCAAGCTGACCCGTTCCGAACTGAGCACGCTGGAACATGATTTGGGCAATACCAGTGAGCTGTTCCAGCGTCTGATTCAGCAATCGACACCATTACAGAATGAATGGCAGCAGGCTGAAAAGAAACTGGCTGAGCTGAAAATGACTCTGGAGCAGAAACAGTCGCTGGTCCAGCAAAACAGCAGTACGCTGGCTCAGTTGCAGGAACAGAAAGCCCAGACCAAAGAACGTCTGCAGCTGATTGATCTGCAGCTAGAAACAGTACTCAGCCAGCAGGAACAGTATACCGAGCAGCTGCAACAGGCCGAGCAAAGCACGCAAGAGCAGGCACAGGCTGTGCAGCAGCTCAAAGCCCAGCAGCAACAGGTGCAGCAGCAGTTTGAGCAGATTAAGGCGCAGGTGGAAAAACAGCAGCAGCAAAAACTGCAAATGCTGGCCCAAAGTGAACAGCTGCTAAAAAATATCAGCCGGATTGAACAGCAAAAAGACACCTTGCAGCAGCAGAGCAGCTCGCTGCAAAGTCAGGCCCAGCAAGATGAAGTCGAGCAGCTGAGCCAGGACAAAGCCCAGTTAAGCCAGCAGCTGGCCGAGCTGGAGCAGCAGATTCAGGCGCAACAGCAGCAGTTGCAACAGGCGCACAGCCTGCTGAATCAGCATAAAAATAGCAGTACTGAACTGAAATCGGAAATTCAGGTGCTCCAGGCCGAGCAGAAAAACCTGAATCAGCTACTGATTAAAAACAGCCCCAAACAGCAGTTACAGCACACCGCCTTAATGCAGGTGCTAACCCTGAACGATGCTGCCAAACCGCATGCGGCATTAATTGAGAAGTTTCTGGCCAAATGGCTGAATGCGCAGATGCTCGAGGCAGATGACAACTTTCAGGACAGTCTGGCGCGTCAGTTAAAACCTGCTGCCCAGCACGCACCGATTCAGCTGGCAAATTTAAGCTGTCTGGCGGACTGGATTGAATCGCCATCTTCTTCTTTATGGCAACAGGTGGCACTGGCTGATGATTTGGCACAGGCATTGCAATTACAGCCAAAGTTACAGGCCGGGCAGAGCATTCTAACTCTAGATGGCTATCAGGTCGGGCCGGACTGGGTCATTGGTTTACTGTTTGATGAAGCCTCACAATCGGCGCAGGGGGCTTTAAGCCATCGCATCCGTCTGGAAGAAATTGATGGGCTACTGAGCCAGAAACAGGCCGAGTTACAGCAGGCTGAACAGGACTTTAACATCAGCCAACAGCAGTGCCAGCAGTTGCAGCAACAGCTTACTGAACAACAGGCGCAGCTGAAACAGCAGCAGCAGGCATTGCAGGCACTGGATTTACAGATTGCCAAAATCCAGAGCGCTGCGCAGGCCTTTGCCGTGCAGAAGCAGCAATTACAGCATCAGCTGCAGCAACTGGAGGAGCAGCTGGAAGAAGATGCCATGCAAAAAGATGATCTGGAAATTGATCTGCATGCGCTGAGTCTCAAGCTGGAACAGGCGCTGCCAAACTATAAAACCCTGCAATTCCAGCTGGAAGAATTAACGGCACAGCTGGAGCAGGCGCAGCAGCTGTATCAGCAACAGCAGCAGGAACTGGAACTGTTAAGACGCCAATCGGTGCAGGCCACACAGCAGTTGGAACTGCTGGAAAAAGATGGCGGCTTTTTAAAGACCCAGCATCAGCAGATTGCAGCGCAAATGGAGCAGGCGAAAAAGTTTGTCGATCCGGTGCAGCTGGAATTGCCGGCACTGGCCAGCCAGTTTGCCGAGCAGCAGCAGCAGACGGAAAAACTGCAACAGACCTGGAATGAATGGCAGCTGGAACTGAACCAGATTCAGAGCAAACAGCAGCAGCTGACCGAGCAGCGCCATCAACAGCAGCAGCAGGATGAAAAACTGCGTAGCCAGCTGGAAGAAAAACGTCTGGCTTGGCAAGCGGCCAAATCTGACTTGCAGCATTATTCCGAACAGCTGAAAGCCTTAAACAGCGAGCTGATTCCGGGGCTGAACATTGATGTAACGGCCCATCAGCAGCAGCTGGAAAAAGCCCAGGCGCAGTTTGATAAATTGGGTGCGGTGAATCTGGCGGCTTCAGAAGAATATGAAGAAGTTTCAGCCCGTTATGCCGAACTGAGCCATCAGATTGAAGATCTGGAAAAAACCGTGGCCCAGTTACAGGCGGCCATGAAAAGTATTGATCAGGAAACGCGCAAGCTGTTTATGACCACCTTTGACCAGATTAATACCGAACTGCAGGCGCTGTTTCCCAAAGTGTTTAATGGTGGTGAAGCCAGTTTAAGTCTTGAAGATGACTGGCAATCGGGTGTAAAACTAATGGCAAGACCACCGGGTAAACGCAACAGCTCACTGGCGCTGTTGTCGGGTGGAGAAAAAGCACTGACCGCACTGGCACTGGTCTTTGCCATTTTCCGTTTAAATCCGGCACCGTTTTGTGTGCTGGATGAAGTCGATGCACCGCTGGATGATGCCAATGTCGGACGTTTCTGTAACCTGGTCCAGGAACTGTCCGAACAGGTGCAATTTATATATATCACACATAACAAGCTGGCAATGACGATGGCAACCGATTTATTAGGTGTTACTATGCCTGAACCGGGAACATCAAAATTAGTCAGCGTAAATCTAGAAGATGCTACAGAATACGGTCTAGTCGCGGAGGCATAACATGGAAATCACCACAATCATTGGGATTATTATCGCGCTCATTATTATGGGTTTCGGTTTAAGAATGATCCTGAAAAAACCGGCCGATGCAGCACCTTCGCTGGACTCCGAGCTGCAGGTCAATGCCGATAGCCAGCAGCCGATCATTCCGCGTCATGTCCGTCATCAGTTACAGACTGAACCGGCCCAGCGCGTAGAACCGACGTTAGGCGATGCCGATCTTGCTGCCGTCGAGCCAAACAGCAAAATTGAGCCACAGGCCATGACTGAAACGCAGCTGACTGAGCCGAACGAAACAGCGCAGGCGAAAACTGAAGCGCAGGCCGTAGCATCTGTAGATGCTGAACCTGCAGCCAAAAATGAGGTAGAAGCAAAGGCAGAAAATCTGGCAGAACAGGCTTCTACCGAAACCACCCAGACTGATGCATCTACTACCGCTGCCGTGACTGCTGTAGCTCATGCTGCTGCATCTGTGCCTGAATCAGCATCGACTGAACAGACTCAAGCTGTGGTAGATACCGAAAAAGCGGAAACTGTGCCGGCTGAATTTAGCCTCAACAGCCAGATTGAAAAAGCCGATATTCGTGAATTTGAAGAAGAAAGCAGTATTCTGGATGCGCATCTGCATGAACAGCAACTGGTAGATGATGAAAGCGCCCTGGCCACTGCAGAATCATTTATTGCCCTGAATATTTTTCCGGAACGCCGGATTTTATCGGGGGAGAAAACCCTGAAAGTGCTGCTTAAATACGGTCTGCGCTTTGGTGAAATGTCCTGCTTCCACCGTTATAACGAAGATGGTTCCAAGTTGCTGTTTTCGGTGTTGCAAATTACCGACAATGGTGCCGATGGTTTTGATCTGGAAACCCTGTCAAATGAACAGGTCAAAGGTCTGGCTTTTTTCCTGGCCCTGCCACATAGCGATGTGCAAAATGCCTTTGATACCATGATCAGCATTTCCGGTCTGATTGCCCGTGAAATTGATGGCACCGTGTATGACCAGAACCATCTGGAACTAACCCCGCAATTACGTGAACACTGGCGTCATCAGGCGATTGATTATCGCGCAGGTCAGGCTTCGCTGGCATAACTGAATTGAAACCACAGCCTCCGGTTTCTATAATACGGCCAAGCGACAAAATTTTTTAAGGGCGGGATCACCGCCCTTTTTTATGGTGAACATATGACTCAACATGCAGATGTGGTGGCGCAAATGCGCCAATTGATCCAGATTTTAGCCCAGCATAATCATGCCTATTATGTCTTGGATCAGCCCGTTATTGCAGACAGTGAGTATGATCAGCTGTTTCATCAACTTAAAGCCTTAGAACAACAATATCCCGATCTGATTCAGGCCGATACCCCAACCAATAAAGTCGGTGGACAGCCATTAAGCAAATTTGAAAGCGTCACCCATGCGGTACCAATGCTGTCATTAGGTAACGTATTTAACCAGGATGAACTGTTTGCCTTTGCCCGCCGCGCCGAAGAGCGTTTACCCAATCAGACCATTCAATATGATGTCGAGCTGAAATTTGATGGGCTGGCGATTTCCTTGTGGTATGCCAATGGCGTGCTGGTGCGCGGCGTGACCCGCGGTGATGGCGAAACCGGTGAAGATATTACTCACAATGTTAAAACCATTCGCAACCTGCCGAAAATCTTATCTTCAGCGGAGTACAGCATTCCGGAGTTTCTGGAAGTGCGCGGTGAAGTGCTGATGCCCAAATCGGGTTTTGAAAAACTCAATGCCGCTAATCTAGCCAAAGGCGAAAAGACCTTTGCCAATCCGCGTAATGCTGCGGCCGGCAGCTTGCGCCAGCTGGATCCGAAAATTGCGGCCTCACGTCCACTGGCGTTTTATGCCTATGGCATTGCCCAGTGCGTGCCGCATCATGGCCTGAACACCATGTCCGAAAGCCTGGACTGGTTACATCAGCTTGGTTTTGCCGTCGGGGAACGCCATTTTGTTTGTGACAGCATTCAGGCCGTGCAAGAAGTCTATGAGCAGATCAATCAGGAACGCTCGCAGCTGAGTGTTGAAATTGACGGCATGGTAATTAAAGTCAATGACCTGAAACAGCAGCAGCAGCTTGGCTTTTTAAGCCGCGAACCGCGCTGGGCCACTGCTTATAAATTCCCGGCAGTCGCCGCGCTGACTACAGTTGAAAATATTCACTGGCAGGTAGGCCGTACCGGTACTTTGACCCCGGTGGCGCGCCTGAATCCGGTGGCAGTGGGTGGGGTGACAGTGTCTAATGTCACCTTGCACAATATTGGTGAAATCCATCGTCTAGATGTGCGGATTGGCGATACGGTCAGTGTCTATCGCAGCGGCGATGTGATTCCGAAAGTTGAAAAAGTCTGGCCGGAATTTCGTCCGGCGGAGGCTGAAACCGTACAGCTACCTGCCTGCTGTCCGGTGTGTGATTCGCCGGTGGTGATGCCGGAAGGCGAAGCGTTGGCACGCTGTTCCGGTGGCCTGTACTGTGCAGCGCAGCGGATTGAGGCCATCCGTCACTTTGTTTCGCGTAAGGCCATGGATATTGAAGGTCTGGGTGATCGTTGGGTGGAATCATTACTGCATCTGAATCTGCTCAAAGATGTTTCGGACATTTACCATCTGCATGAACATCGTGAGGCCTTGCTCAATATTGAAAAGATGGGCGAGAAGTCGGTACAAAACCTGCTCGATGCAATTGAACGCAGTAAAAAAACCACGCTGGGCGCCTTTATTTATGCCTTGGGGATTCGAGGTGTCGGCGAAACTACCGCGCGAATGCTGGCCAATACCTTCCAGACGCTGGATGCCTTACGTGTTGCCAATCTGGAAGCGCTCAAGAAAACCCCGGATGTCGGCGATATTACTGCAGAATGGATTTTAGACTTTTTCCAGGCACCGCATAACCTGGAAGTGCTGGACCGTTTACTGGCGGCCGGTATTCACTGGGATGCACCGCTGGCGCCGACCCGTCAGCCTTTAAATGGTGAAAGCTGGGTGATTACTGGCACCTTAAGTAAAATGGGCCGTGATGAAGCCACTCAAATGCTACAGGCGCTCGGCGCCCGGGTAAGTGGCAGTGTCTCCAGTAAAACCAAATGTCTGGTGGCGGGTGAAAAAGCCGGTTCCAAACTGGAGAAGGCGGAGAAACTTGGTATTCCAGTCATGAATGAAGACCAGTTCCTGAGCCTGATGGCTGAATATGGCCAGACCCAGGGCTAACAGAACAGCAGGCAACCGCTCTCTAGATTGAGCGGTTGCTGTCTGAATCTGGTGATAGGTCAAAACAGAGAAAGCACAGCAGTAAAATCGTAAAAACCGCAGAAATAAGAACCGTTTTTGATAGTTACAAAATTCTAAATTTGCTGCTTTGTGTGTTTGGGCTGCAGAAAAGTGAGATAAATGTACGCAAGCAATTCTTTTTTATGTGGAAAAGTTTGAATCCAGAACTGTAAATGCACATGCTTCTCATTTTAATTATATAAAAATCATATATTTACACAAATTATCTTTTGCAACTTGGCTTGGCTTTCGCCATAATGAGCGTATTCGTAAGGGAGTAATGAAAATGCGTGGCAATCCAGAAGTCGTAGACTATTTAAATATGTTGATCGGTGGCGAACTGGCTGCTCGTGATCAATACCTGATTCACTCGCGTATGTATGAAGATTGGGGCCTGAGCAAGATTTATGAACGCATCGACCATGAGATGCAGGAAGAATCACAACATGCCGATGCCTTGATTCGCCGGGTTCTGTTCCTTGAAGGCACTCCGAATATGCAACGTGATGATATTGACGTTGGTACCGACGTGCTGTCCTGCTTAAAAGCCGATTTAAAGCTAGAGTATGAGGTACGTGAAAAACTGGCCCAAGGTGTTAAGCTGGCAGAAGACAAGGGCGATTACATCACCCGTGACATGCTGCGTCAGCAAATGTCAGATACCGAAGAAGACCATACTTACTGGCTGGAAAAACAGTTGCGTTTAATTGAACTCATTGGTTTGCAGAACTACATTCAATCGCAAATGTAAGCCCAACCCAACATTGACCCGGCACTGGCCGGGTTTTTTTATGGCCAAGATTTGGCGATTTTGATGCAGTGCAGGCGTCGCTATTTTTACTATACTGCGACTAGATGGAAACAAGGACAGCACAATGCAGCAGCGTATACTTTTGATCACCGGATGGGGCGGAGGAACCGGCCTGTTACAGCCTGTACAACATAGCCTAATGCAACACGGCATTCAGGTCGATGTCCTGAACATTTTTAATGCGGCGGATCCGGTACAGTTCCAGCAGCAGCTGGAACGGGCCAAAGGCTATAGCGTGCTGATGGGCTGGTCTCTGGGTGGGCAGCTGGCAACCTTACTGGCCGATGCACTGGCGCAATCCGGACAGGCGCCGCAAGCGCTCATTACTTTGGCTTCGAATCCGTGTTTTGTTGCGCAAGACGCGTGGCCCCACGGGATGGTTCCCGAGACTTTTCAGCAGTTTAAACAGGGCTTTGCCAAAGATGCGGCCGCGACCTTAAAACGTTTTGGTTATCTGGTCTGTCAGGGTAGTGCCCAGAGCCGGCAGGATTTACAGAAATTACAAAGTTTAATCCAGCCGCAATCTCTAACCTTGTTAAAACAGGGATTAGCTTTGCTGGAACAGCTTAATCTGGTGACCATCTTAAAAAATTATCCGGCTCCACAATATCATTTGCTGGCACATGAAGATCAGCTGGTTCCTTGCCAAGTTGCAGAAGATTTACAGAATTTAGCTGCAACAAATCTTCAGGTGGAAGTGATTTCTGGCTCGCATGGCATCCCGTTGTTTGAAACAGATGTGGTTACACAGAAAATTATTGACTATTTAAAGCAACTCTCCTGACCCTTCAGCGGAAATGATAATTCCCGCAATTTCTTTTTCTGTGTGGCGGGAGTAAGATCGAGCTCATGTAGATTTTAAACCAGACAGGGAGTCCGGGATGACCGATTTATTTGACCAGCAACATCTTTGGCATCCTTATACTTCCATGACCCAGCCGCTGCCGACCTTCAAGGTAAAGCGGGCTTATGGTGCGACCATTGAACTCGCAGATGGCCGCTGTCTGATTGATGGCATGTCATCGTGGTGGTGTGCTATTCATGGCTATAACCATCCTGAACTGAATCAGGCCGTGACCGACCAGTTACAGCAGATGTCGCATATCATGTTTGGCGGTCTGACCCATGATCCGGCCATTGAGCTGGGCAAATTACTGCTGCAAATTACTCCGCCGAGTCTGGATAAGATTTTCTATGCCGATTCCGGTTCCGTGGCGGTTGAAGTCGCGTTAAAAATGGCGGTGCAGTACTGGACTGCGCAAGGCCAGCCACAAAAAACCAATTTTATTACTCCACGTTCCGGCTACCATGGCGATACCTGGAATGCGATGTCGGTCTGCGATCCGGTCACTGGCATGCATCAGATTTTTGGTTCAAGTCTGCCGAATCGCTTATTTGTACAGGCACCACAAACCCGCTTTGATGAAGACTGGAACCCAGATGATATTGCCGATCTGGAGCAGGCTTTGGCCCAGCATCAGCATACACTGGCCGCACTGATTCTAGAGCCGATTGTACAGGGCGCGGGCGGTATGCGCTTTTATCATCCTGAATATTTGCGTCAGGCCAAGCGTTTATGCGAGCAGTATGGTCTGCTGCTGATTTTTGATGAAATTGCCACCGGCTTTGGTCGTACCGGCAAGTTATTTGCTTGGGAACATGCCGGAGTCGAGCCGGATATCATGTGTATTGGCAAAGGACTGACGGGTGGTTATATGACCCTGTCGGCAACTTTAACCAGCAAGCAGGTGGCAGACACCATCAGTCAGGGGGAAGCTGGCGTGTTTATGCATGGCCCAACTTTTATGGCCAATCCGCTGGCTTGTGCGGTGGCACTGAAAAGTACTCAAGTCTTGCTGGCACAGGACTGGCAGGCCAAGATTCAGCAGATTGAACAGCAATTGAAACAGGCTTTAACGCCACTGGCTCAGCTGAGCCATGTACAGGATGTGCGGGTGCTGGGCGCAATTGGGGTGGTTGAACTGACTACGCCAGTCGATATGCAAAGCCTGCAGCAGCAGTTTGTACAGCGGGGCATTTGGGTGAGGCCATTTGGCAAACTGGTTTATGTGATGCCGCCGTATGTGATTTCAGCAGATGAACTGCACTACTTGCTGACCCAGTTGACCGAGGTGGTCCGCCAGATGCAGGAGAATGCCGCATGAGTTTGCTCGACCATTATGCCCAGCAGCTGGAGCAGTTAAAAAGCACTGCCAATTTGCGTCAGTTTCAGTCCAATCTGCAACATGGCCGCACGATTCAGATTCACGGGCAGCGCATGCTGAATCTGTCCAGTAATGATTATCTGGGGCTGGCCAGCGATGTCAGCTTGCGTGAAGAATTTTTTGACTTAACCCCCGCAGCCGAGCGCCGTATGAGCGCCTCATCGTCGCGTTTGCTGACCGGGAACTTCCGGGAATATGAGCAGCTGGAAACGAGTCTGAGTCAGGCCTTTGGCCGTGCCGCCTTGCTGTTTAACAGTGGCTACCATATGAATATCGGGATTTTACCGGCACTGGCCGACAGTAAAACCCTGATTCTGGCCGACAAGCTGGTCCATGCTAGCATGATTGATGGTATCCGTTTATCTTCTGCCAAGGCGGTGCGCTACCGGCATAATGATCTGGCGCATCTGGCCCGGCTGCTGGAACAGTATCATGACGATGCGCAAATTGAACGGATTATAGTCGTGACCGAATCCATTTTTAGTATGGATGGTGATGAAACCGATCTGGCGGCACTGGTGCAGTTAAAGCAGCGTTATCCGAAAGTGATGCTGTATGTTGATGAAGCACATGCTATTGGTGTACGTGGAGAGCAGGGACTGGGCTGTGCGGAGCAGTATGCGGTGCTGGAGCAGGTTGATTTTCTGGTGGGGACCTTTGGTAAGGCCTTGGCCTCGGTCGGTGGATATCTGATTAGCCATCCGCTAATCCGTGACTATTTAATTAACCGCATGCGCCCGTTGATTTTCAGTACCGCGCAGCCACCGCTGAATATGGCCTGGACCCGGTTTATGTTCCAGAAGATGTTGCAGATGCAAGCTCAGCGCCAGCATTTACAGCAGATCAGCCAGGAATTAAAAGCGCAGGTTGAAGCCAAAGGCTATGCCTGTCCATCGACCTCGCAGATTGTGCCGGTAATTCTGGGCGAATCGGAAAAAGCCGTACAAAAGGCACAGCAGCTACAGCAGGCTGGGTTTTATATCATGCCGGTACGTCCGCCGACCGTACCGCAAAACAGTTCACGGCTGCGGATTTGCCTGACCGCGCAGATTCAGTCCAGTGAGCTGGCGCAATGCGTGGCGCTGTTATGATGGACAAGTCAGCGATGTCTGTAAATAAATCACAAGTGGCACGGCGTTTTGCCCAGGCGCATCACAGCTATTTGCAGCATGCGGTGATTCAGCAGCAGATTTGCCAGCAACTGGTTCGGCTGATGCAGTCACATCTAACCAGTCGAAAACTGGGACGGGTGTTTGAAATTGGCTGTGGTACGGGGGCTTTAACCCGTGCGCTGGAGCAGCACTTTCAGGTGCAGCAGTTGCTGCTCAATGATCTGTATCCGGAAGTCCAGCAGCAACTGTTTTCTACTTCCCGAACCGAATGGTGGATTGGCGATGCCGAGCAGATCGCTTTTCCAGAACAGCTGGATGTGCTGATCTCGAGTTCAGCCTTGCAATGGATGCAGAATCTGCAGCAGCTGTTTGCCAAAATCGCCCATGCTTTAAAGCCTTCGGGTTATTTATGTTTTTCTAGTTTTGGTCCGGACAATCTCAAGGAAATTAAAGCCCTGACCGGGCAGGGGCTGGATTATTTCAGCCTGCCGGAACTGCGCCGCTGTCTGGAGTCACAAGGCTTCGAAATTGTGTATTTGTCTGAAACTGTCAAAACCCTGGCTTTTGAACATCCTCGCCAGGTGTTGCAGCATTTAAAAGCCACCGGGGTCACGGGTACCGCTTCCGGGCACCGCTGGACCAAACACAGTTTGCAGCAGTTTTATCAGGCCTATCGGCAGTTTTCCCGGCTGAATGTGGCCGGCCAGCAGGAATATCTGCTCAGTTATCATCCGATTTATTGTATTGCACGGAGCACAGGCTAATGGCACAGATCTATTTTGTCAGTGGAATTGATACCGGAATTGGCAAAACCTATACCACCGGTTATCTGGCCAAGGTCTGGAGTGCTGAAGGACAGCGAACCATCACCCAAAAGCTGATTCAGACTGGCAATACTGATATTTCGGAAGATATCCAGCAACATCGGGAGATGATGGGCTGTGGCTGGTTGCCTGAAGATGACAGCAAACTGACCATGCCCGAAATTTTCACTTATCCGGCATCGCCGCATCTGGCCACCAAAATTGATGGCCGTGAGATTGATTTCAATAACATCCGCCAGGCGACAGAGCAACTGGCAGCGCGTTTTGATGTGGTACTACTGGAAGGCGCTGGTGGCCTGATGGTGCCGCTCACCACGGAAATGTTAACGATTGATTATATTGCCGAGCAGCACTATCCGGTGATTCTGGTCAGTTCAGGACGTCTGGGTAGCATTAACCATACCTTATTAAGTCTGGAAGCGTTGAAGGCACGAGGGCTATCGCTGTATGCGCTGGCCTATAACCTGCAAGATGAATCACAAGATCCGCTGATTTCTAAAGATACTGCTGAGTATTTAAAAACCTATTTGGCCCGGCATTTTCCAGAGGCAAAATGGATTGAGATTCCGGTTCTAGATTAAAACCGTGATAAAAAAAGCCACTCAATTGAGTGGCTTTTTGCTGGGCAGCTTAAAACTTTCTAAAGCTTTTGTTGCCAAATGGTTTGCGTGGCGCATGTTCATCACGCTCTTGACGGCCAAAGCTGTTGCCATTTGGGTTATCACGACGGGCAAAGTGTGTGCCATTCTGGTTTTCACGACGTTCGCGATTACCAAAGTTATCATCACGCGGGCCGCGGGTTGAAGACGTTGGCGCTGCTTCATTGTCACGGCGCTGCTGACGCAAGAAACCACCGCGACGTGCTGCCATCGGTTTTTCCTGCATACGTTCATTACGGCGTTTAGCCATACCGTACAGACCGGTTCCCTGACGTGGTTTCAGCTCAACCGCTTTGGTCAGGTTGTCGATGTCGTTCTTGTCCAGTTCCATCCAGCGGCCGGTACGCAGTTCACGTGGCAGAATTACGGTGCCATAACGGGTACGTAGCAGGCGGCTAACTTTTAAGCCCTGAGATTCGAAAATACGACGTACTTCGCGGTTACGACCTTCTTTTACCACCACCTGATACCAGCGGTTGATACCATCACCACCAATTTCAGAGAAGGATTCAAATTTGGCCGGGCCATCATCCAGTACCACGCCACGTAGCATGTTGTTACGGATTTGTGGTGTGACTTCACCCATTACACGGACCGCATATTCACGCTCAATTTCATTGGATGGGTGCATCAGGCGGTTTGCCAGTTCGCCATCATTGGTGAACAGTAACAGACCGGTCGAGTTGATATCCAGACGGCCGACCATCACCCAGCGATCATTGGCGATTGATGGTAAATGATCAAACACGGTCGGGCGTTGTTCCGGATCGTTACGTGAACAGATTTCACCTTCCGGTTTGTAGTAAATCAGCACACGGCGACGGATTTCATCTTCAATCTGGAAGCTGACTTTACGACCATCGATACGAAGCTCATCGCCTGGTTCAATACGCTCACCCACCTGGGCCACTTGGCCATTGACACTTACACGACCAGCGGCAATGACTTCTTCCATATAACGGCGAGAACCCAAACCAACGCGTGCCAGTACCTTTTGCAATTTTTCACTCATGACAGCATAACCTTAGAAATTATCATCAACAGTTCACCTATTCACGATCTCGGTGCCTGGGCATCGAGGTGCATGAAAGCTTCCTTGGCATCCTGCAGGGGAGGCAATTGACCGACAGAGGTCAGGCCAAATGCATTTAAAAATTGTGGCGTTGTGACTAACAACGCGGGTCTTCCAGGGAGTTCCCGGAAACCGGATTCCTTAATCCAGTTCCAGTCAAACAACGTTCTGAGAATCTGACTGTTGTTTGATACTCCGCGAATCTGTTCAATATCTGCTCGGGTCACCGGTTGATGGTAAGCAATCACAGCCAGTGTTTCGAGTAAAGACGGGGATAAACGGGTTGGTCGCTCCGGCCAGGCCTGTGCAATCAGGGGACGATATTTGGCCCGTACCTGAAAACGGAAACCTTGCGCAGTTTCAACCAGTTCAATAGACCGGCCATGTTGCAGCATGGCCAGTTGTTGTAAAAAGACTTTTAATTCTGCCTTGCTATAACGTGCCTGAAATGCTTCTTTCAGACGTGCCAGCGATACCGGTGCATCACTGGCAAAAATAATGGCTTCTAGCTGCATCAGCACTTCATGATGCTGTTCATCACTGGACATGTTAAGGGTTTGCTCTGACATTAGGCCTGTGCTCCCTGAATGGCCAGCGGTGCTTCGACACCACTGGCAACAATTGCCACTTTTTGCTGACGGGTCAGTTCCAGAATCGCCATAAAGGTCACGACCATGCCCATACGGCCCTGGCTCGGCTTGAGCAGCTCGGCAAACGCTAGCACTTCACCGCTTTGCAGCTTTGCTTCAATATAGGCAATCCGTTCTTCCAGTAACACCGGTTCCTGCTGAATCTGGTGAATCACCGGTTCAGGGCGATTAAATACACAAAATAGCGCATCACGTAACAGGCTGGCCTCATGGCCCTCATTACTATACGCCACTTGGCCCAGGCTGACATGGGTATTAAAGGTATCACGCTCTAACACCGGCATTTGCCCCAGACGTTCAGCCGCCTGTTTAATACGTAAATAATTTTCCAGCCGGTCAATCAGTTCCTGCTTCGGATCTTTTTCCAGCTCGCTGATGGCTTTGGGTTTCGGCAGCAGCAAACGCGATTTTAAATCGGCCAGCAGGGCAGCCATCACCATATAATCTGCGGTCAGCTCAATATTCAGGGATTTCATCGCATCCATATAAGCCAAATACTGAGAGGCAATCGGTGCGATATCAACCTGTAGCAGGTCAAAGCCGTTTTTTTGAATCAGGTAAATCAGAAAGTCGAGCGGGCCTTCGAAATGCTCTAACAGAATTTCAAATGCTGCAGGAGGAATATATAAATCCTCAGGAATCGTCTCTTGCCACTCATCCAAAACGCGGATGTGCGGGACTTGGTCCATAGCAGGATGCACAGATTGATTCATTACAGTTTTAGGCCACGCGAATTTTCAAAGGCATGAAAAGAGCTTTACATTCGATCTCACATCGAAAAGAAAGCATGGGGTTAATTGCGCGTAGTTTAATGGAAATTGACCATGAAATAAATTACCCAAATGACTAAAAGCGAAAAAAAGCAAAAGTAGATGGCAATTCTGCAGCGAAAAAGCAGGAAAAATCACGTTCAATACAGTAGAAGATATGGCCTAAAAGCGCATACAGATAAGGGTTTTAGCAAGAAAAACTCACCTCAGATCAAACACGTGATAAAGCGGACTGCTCAAGCTGTTCCAGCAGTTGCTGACACATTTCACGGCTGCACAGGTTCTGGTGGCCTAATCTTAAGGACAGGATATAGGCCTCTTCAACACTCGACAGCAGATGATACACCTGCTGTCCGATAGAGAGCACGGCAGCCGGGTTGGGTATTGCATCCAGCAGTAGAACCTCAGCTTCCAGAGACCAGGGCTGAGTCGCATAGATTAGCTGGCTTTTTGGAAACTCGCGCAGATTCAGCAACAGATAAAATAAATCCATACCGTTTCCTCCTGAGGTGGCGCTGAGCGCCGTTATTCAAACGAACTCACATCACCAATACCACGACGGATAATTTCCGGCTGATCACCAGATAAATCGACAATACTGGTGGTGGTTAAAGTCCCCAGGCCACTATCAATAAATACATCAATACGTTTACCAAGCTGCATTTCAATATCATAAGGATCATCCAGTGGATCATCCTGCCCCGGTAAAATCAGGGTGGAGGTCAAGAGCGGTTCATCCAGCTCTTTCAGTAACATTTGGCAAACCGGATTGCTCGGAATACGCAGGCCAATGGTTTTCTTTTTCGGGTGCATCAGACGGCGCGGCACTTCACTGGTGGCCGGTAAAATAAAAGTGGTTACTGCCGGGGTATTGTTTTTTAGCAGGCGATACATGGCATTATCGACCTTGGCATAAGTGGCAATATCGGACAGGTCACAACATAAAATTGCATATTGATGTTTAGGGCTAAGACCACGAATCTGGGCAATCCGTTCCATGGCTGCTTTATTCCCGATCTGGCAGCCAATGGCATAGGCTGCATCGGTAGGATAGACCACCACATCGCCGGCACGAATCCGTTCTACTGCCTGGCTAATTAAACGGGGCTGAGGATTTTCAGGATGAACTCTTAAATGCAGCATATTCTTTTCTCCTGATCTGATGATGATTCGCTTTTCAGACCATTGTACAAAGCTCTGTGTATCCAGAGCGTTGATTTATGTAATTTAATCAAGCATTTCTCTTGCAAATTCATCGCTATGTAAGCTTTTGCCATGCCGGGTACATAAACAGATACAGTCAATAAAGCGTTTGGCATCGCGTGGCAGTTTGGCTTCACCACGAAAATAACGCTGCACCTGGGCATAGACATTGTCTTTAAAGCAGGCACCATCGCCGCCTTCACCGGTCAGGTTATCTAAAGAAACCTGGAATTTGCGTCCAAATGCAGTGGCAAACATCCATTCAATGGCTTGCGGCTTGATTTCGACCTGCTCAAACAGGGCCTGCTGCTCAGCCGTGCGGCCATCCGGGGCATACCAGTAGCCTAAATCGGGCTGTTTACGGCGTTCCTCACCGGCAATGGTCCAGTGACTGATTTCATGCAGGGCACTGTTAAAGAAACCATGCGCAAACTGGATGCGGGCAGGGGTGTCTGCGGTGGCGGGAAAATACTCCGGTTCAAAATCACCACGCACCAGGTTGACATTGTGGTGGGAAAACCAGTGATTAAAGTGTAAGATGAGCCAATCGACGTATTCTGATTCTGTCGATAATTTCAACCAGTCCGAGAGTTGCACTTGGTCAGGTGAAATGTCAGAATCGAGCGTTGAAAGTGTGCTAACGAGTGATGAAACATTCACTTCTGTTTGCGGCTGCAACAGATGCATGACTTAATTTACCCAATTGGTCTGTCTAAATAAGTACAAAATTGTATCTTAATCTTTGACAGAGTACTGATGAATTTGTAGAATTGCCGCCTTAATTATGTCAGCAAATACCTTTCCGGCACAGATTGAGCCGTTTAAATGGGCTGAACAGGGCTTTACATGGTCAGGTACCCTGCCATTGTCTCGCTTTGCTCGTATTGCTCGTGAAGCTGTTGGATCAATTGATGATCAATTGATTAACATAGACTGTAAGCTATCAATGGATGCCTATCATCGCATTGCATGGCTAGATGGTCACGTTGAAACACAAGTTCCAATGGAATGCCAGCGCTGTCTGGATACCGTGGAAATTGACCTTGTTTTAGACTTCCATTTAGCGCTTGTAGATGATGAGTCACTGATAGAGCGCTTGGATGAGGATGCTGATTTCATTGTTCTGGGTGAAAGTGAAGCAACTAGCAAAGGTGATTATGATTCACCGGCGACGGCTGATTTACTCGCACTTATAGAAGATGAACTGTTATTGTTGCTGCCTTTGTCGCCTAAGCATGACGCTTGCGAACACAAGCATCAACCTGCCGTTCAGAACGATGTCGAAGAAAAACGGGATAATCCGTTTGATGTTTTGGCAAGTTTGAAGGGTAAACTTAACTAAAAATTATGTTATAATTTTGCGTTAAGACAACTGAATTTGTTCTGATCCATTTTTTCGATCTTTGTAAGGAGCCATCATGGCCGTTCAGCAAAACCGTAAAAGTCGCTCTCGCCGTGACATGCGCCGTTCACATGACGCTTTAACCGAGAATGCATTAACTGTAGACCAAGCTACTGGTGAAACTCATCGTCGTCACCACGTATCTAAAGATGGTATCTACCGTGGTCGTCAATTATTCGCTAAAGCAGCTGATGCTGAATAATTGTTGACAAGCATTAAGCGTCAAGCTTAGTGGAAAAAATGGGAGCGTAAGCTCCCTTTTTTTGTTGTTTTTCGCAATTACTTCACCCGAAAAATAGTGTTAAATTTTCGCACCAACGATCAGCTTACATAAAAAAGAACTGTTGAAGGGGCGTACCCTGTTTAAAACAGCTCTACACGAAAGGATTTTTATATGTCTGCTACACGATTCGAGCAAGCGACAAAAACTGCATTTGTGTTTCCTGGACAAGGTTCACAAAAAGTCGGCATGCTGGCAGAACTTGCAGAACAGTTTGCTGGTGTGCGTGAAACTTTTGCGGAAGCATCGGCCGCAATCGGTTTTGATTTATGGCACATTGCGCAAAGTGGTGAGGGTTTAGATCAAACAGAATTTACCCAGCCGGTTTTATTAACCGCCAGTATTGCATTATGGCGTGTCTGGCTGGAGCTGGGTGGTGTAGCACCCAAATATCTGGCAGGCCACTCTCTGGGCGAATACAGCGCGCTGGTGGCGGCTGGTGCGTTATCACTGGGTGATGCCGTGAAGCTGGTGAATTTGCGTGGCAAACTCATGCAGTCAGCTGTGCCACAAGGCCAGGGCGCTATGGCGGCCATTTTGGGTCTGGAAGATGCCAAAGTGATTGAACTGTGTGCGCAAGCTACCGCACAAGGCACCGGTTCTGTTGAAGCAGCCAACTACAATGCCCAAGGTCAGGTGGTAGTTGCTGGTGATAAAGCAGCGGTAGATGCAGTCATCGCACTCGCCAAAGAAAATTCAGCCAAAGCTATTGCGCTTCCGGTGTCAGTGCCATCGCACTGTTCACTGATGAAACCGGCTGCAGAACAGTTCGCACAAGCTTTGGAACAAACTGCCATTGAGCTACCAAGCATTCCTGTAATACAAAATGTGGGCGCAGCTGTAGCAACTGATGTTGCTCAATTGCGTCAGGCTTTGACTGCTCAATTGTATCAGTCTGTGCAATGGACAAACACTATGCAGTACCTGCAAGACCAGGGCATTCAGTACATTGTTGAATGTGGTCCAGGGAATGTATTGGCGAACCTTGCAAAACGCTTACCTCACATAGAAAAAGCATTCCCGATTGACAGTAACAGTCGTCTGGAGGATGCCTTAAATGCCATTTTAGTGGCTGAAGGGAAAATTGCATGACACAAGAACGCAAAGTCGCATTGGTGACAGGTGCAAGCCGAGGGATTGGTGCAGCCATCGCTCAGCAGCTTATTCAAGACGGTTATTTTGTGGTTGGGACAGCAACTTCTGAAGCAGGTGCAGAAAAACTAAGCACAGGCTTTGGTGAACAGGGTGCGGGTAAAGTCCTGGATGTTCGTAATGGCGAGGCAATTGATGCGCTCATTTCGGACATCGAACAAAACTATGGTCCGGTATTGGTCTTGGTGAACAACGCTGGTATTACCAAAGATAATTTGTTACTGCGTATGTCTGAAGATGACTGGGATGATATCCTCAACATTCATCTGAAAGCCGTTTACCGTTTGTCTAAACGTGTACTGAAAGGCATGACCAAAGCGCGTTTCGGTCGCATTATTAATATTAGTTCAGTGGTGGCACACTTTGCCAATCCGGGACAGGCCAACTACTCTGCGGCCAAAGCAGGGATTGAGGCATTTAGCCGCAGCCTGGCCAAGGAAATGGGCAGCCGTCAAATTACGGTTAACTCTGTTGCACCCGGTTTTATTGCAACAGAAATGACCGAACAGTTAAGTGAAGAAATTCGCAAAAAAATGAGTGAGCAAGTGGCATTAAACCGTTTAGGTGATCCACAAGATATCGCCAATGCAGTGAGTTTCTTGGCTTCTGACAAAGCAAGTTACATCACTGGTACAGTGTTACATGTAAATGGTGGTTTATACATGAATTAAGCTCATGTATAAACTTTCAAAAACTTATAGATTCAATTAAACTAACGGCATTAAAAACGCCACAAGCAATGAGGAGAATTCCTGTGAGCGATATCGAACAACGCGTTAAACAAGCGGTTGCTGAACAACTTGGTCTTAAAGCTGAAGAGATTAAAAACGAAGCATCTTTCATGGATGACTTAGGTGCAGACTCTCTGGACCTGGTTGAACTTGTAATGTCTTTCGAAAATGATTTCGACATCACAATTCCTGATGAAGATTCAAACGAAATTACAACTGTTCAATCTGCAATTGACTATGTGACTAAAAAACTTGGTTAATTAAAGATTTTTAGCAGATGCTAAGAAAAGCCACCCTTTTGGGTGGTTTTTTTATGGCCGGCCGAAATTACATAAGCTTACTTTTATCTAACCAAGCGCAACGCTCTCCTGTGTATTTTTTCGTTATAAAAAGAAAGCACGCAATTCCAAATGATTGATAAAAATCAATTGCATCAAATAAAAGCTGGAGAATAACAATGGGACTTTTTGATTTTGTAAAAGGTATTGGTAAGAAAAACACTGCCCCGGCAGAGCAACAACCGGCAGCACCGGCGGCGCCAGCAGAACCGTCTGCACAGGAAATGGCCAATAAATTATTGGGACATATTAAATCTTTAGGCTTACCAATTACGGGCCTTTCTGTGAACTACAATGGCAAGACCGATTTAGCCACGATTAAAGGGCAGGTACAAAGCCAGGCCGATCGTGAGAAAATTGTACTAGCGGTGGGAAATATTGATCATGTCGCGCAAGTGGATGATCAGATGACTGTGGCAACGCCAGAACCAGAAAGTAAATTCTATACAGTTAAATCAGGCGATACCCTGTCTAAAATCTCAAAAGAGTTTTATGGTGATGCCAATCAGTACAATAAAATCTTTGAAGCCAACCGTCCTTTGTTAAAAGATGCGGATGATATTTTCCCTGGACAGGTGTTACGTATTCCGGCTTAAAGATCCAGCATTTTTATAAAAAGACGCGTATCGCGTCTTTTTTGTATTCAAGAGGGTGCGAATTTATATTTTTTTATTCGCAGATGAATTCAGCTTATTTATAGTGCTGAAAAAATTAAACCCTCTTCGGAGGGTTTAATCATAAACTTTTACCAGCTCAACGCGCCGCCCGTCTGATAATCCGTCACACGCGTCTCGAAGAAATTCTTCTCTTTACGCAGATCCATCATCTCAGACATCCAGGCAAACGGGTTGGTCACACCGCTAAACTGCTCAGGTAAGCCCAACTGGCTTAAACGGCGGTTACAGATGAACTTCAGATATTCTTCCATCATGCCGGCGTTCATGCCCAATACGCCACGTGGCATGGTGTCACGCGCATATTCAATCTCAAGCATGGTGCCTTCAAGAATCATTTGAATCACTTCTTGCTGGAACTCGGCGGTCCACAGGTGCGGGTTCTCGATCTTGATCTGGTTGATCATGTCGATACCGAAGTTCAAGTGCATTGATTCATCACGCAGGATGTACTGGAACTGTTCCGCCACACCATTCATCTTGTTACGACGGCCCATTGACAGGATTTGCGTGAAACCGCAGTAGAAGAAGATGCCTTCAAGTACGCAGTAGAATGCAATCAGGTTACGCAGCAAAATCTGGTCGTTTTCAGGGGTACCGGTTTTGAAAGTCGGGTCGCTTAAAGATTGGGTGTATTTCAGGCCCCAAGCTGCTTTACGTGCGACTGATGGTACTTCACGGTACATGTTGAAGACTTCGCCTTCATCCATGCCTAAAGATTCGATACAGTACTGATAAGCATGCGTGTGAATCGCTTCTTCAAACGATTGACGCAAGATGTACTGACGGCATTCCGGGTTAGTGATGTGACGGTAGATCGCCAGAACCAGGTTATTGGCCACCAGTGAGTCAGCAGTTGAGAAGAAGCCCAGTGAGCGCATCACGATGGTACGTTCATCTTCAGTCAAGCCATTTTCAGACTTCCACAACGCGATGTCGTGGTTCATGTTGATTTCTTGTGGCATCCAGTGGTTGGCACAACCATCCAGATATTTTTGCCAAGCCCATTCGTATTTGAACGGCACCAGCTGGTTTAAGTCAGCGCGGCAGTTGATCATACGTTTGTCATCAACCTGTACGCGTCCTGCACCCATTTCCAGCTCTTCCAGGCCAGGCGCCACGTCAAGCTGTTCTAGGGAAGCAGATGCTCTTGCCAGCGAATCGGTTGAATTTGCTGATCCGCTTCGAGGGGTTGCAGCGGGTTGTGCAGCTGCCACATGCGTCTGTGGTTGCTCTGCAGCAGGTACCACTTGCGGATTAGCCGCTTTTTGCGGTTCGACGGGCGTAGGCTGGTGTTCAGGAGCAGCCGGTTTTTGCGAATCATCTTCGAAATCGTCCCAACTTAGGATAGACATATCAATTCTCTCTTCGTTGCTTTATATCTTTTATTGGACATCTCACGACGAAGGGGAGATGTCTTACTATACGCTTAATTTGTGAAAGCAAAATTAAGTTTTGCCGATGCTTGTTCTAAAAATGTACGTAGAACACGATCCTCAAGACTTATTTTGCTTTCGCTTCTGTTTGCGAATGGCCAAAAAGGCATAGACCATCGGCGTGTAAAAGAAAATAAAGGAAAAGACCAGAACCGCGAGTCCTAACATATAGTTATGAGTCATAGGAGGCATGATCTTTTCCTGTGTTATTTTCAAATACTTTGGAATCCGCCCCAAACCCCTCCTTTAATAAAGAACGGGCTTCCCGCATATCGAATCTGATTTTGGGAAGTCCCCCTTTGGAAAAGGGGGATTTAGGGGGACTTTTATCAAGCGAAGCTTACTGACAAGCCTCACAATCTGGGTTGTCAATTGAACATGCCATTGGCACTGGTGCCGCCTGTTCAAAACCTTCTTCCGCTGCTGGAGCTGCTGCAGGTGCAGTTTCCTGTGCCACTGCTGCAACCGGCGCCGCAACTGTGGTTGGTTTTACTGCATTCAGTGCGCCCGTGTTAATGGTTGATTTCTCAGCCGATGTTGCACCTAAAGCACGTAGATAATACGTCGTTTTCAGACCACGTAACCAAGCCATCTTATAAGTGATGTCCAGTTTCTTACCATTTGCACCAGAGATGTAAAGGTTCAGTGATTGTGCCTGATCAATCCATTTTTGACGACGTGACGCAGCATCCACAATCCAGCGTGGCTCAACTTCAAACGCAGTCGCGAAGATCGCTTTCAGCTCTTCAGGAATACGCGAAATCTTTTGTACCGAACCTTCGAAGTGTTTCAGGTCGTTGACCATTACCGCATCCCATAGGCCGCGTTCTTTCAAGGCACGTACCAGGTAAGGGTTGATTACAGTGAACTCACCAGACAGATTTGATTTCACATACAGGTTCTGGAAGGTTGGCTCAATCGATTGAGACACGCCACAGATGTTAGAAATAGTTGCTGTTGGTGCAATGGCCATCACGTTCGAGTTACGCATACCGTCTTTTTGAACTTTGGCACGTAAAGTGTCCCAGTCCAGACGTTGGGTACGATCAACTTCAAACATGCGCTCAGGACGGGTTTTCGCTACCAGCTCTAAAGAGTCGATTGGTAAAATACCCTGATCCCATAATGAACCTTTGAAGGTTTCATAGGTGCCACGTTCAACCGCCAGATCACTTGAAGTTTGAATTGCGTAGTAAGAAATCACTTCCATTGATTCATCAGCAAAATCAACTGCTGCATCAGAACCGTAGGCAATACCCATTTCGTACAGTGCATCCTGGAAGCCCATGATCCCCATACCTACCGGACGGTGACGCAGGTTCGAGTTTTTCGCCTGTGGTACCGCGTAGTAGTTGATGTCAATCACGTTGTCGAGCATACGTACCGCAGTTTTGATGGTACGTGCCAGTTTTTCATGATCCAGCTTGCCACCTTGAACGTGCTGTACCAGGTTAATTGAACCCAGGTTACAGACCGCGATTTCATCTTTGCTGGTGTTCAGGGTAATTTCTGTACACAGGTTAGATGAGTGCACCACGCCCACATGTTGTTGTGGTGAACGCAGGTTACATACGTCTTTGAATGTAATCCACGGGTGGCCGGTTTCGAACAGCATCGACAGCATTTTGCGCCATAAGTCTTTGGCACGTACTTTCTTATGCAGCAGGTTCTGCTCTTTCGCTACCGCTTCGTAATGCGTATAGCGCTCAGTGAAGGCCTGTCCAGTCAGATCATGCAGGTCTGGTGTTTCAGATGGCGTGAACAGGGTCCATTCTGCATCTTCAAACACACGTTGCATGAATAAGTCAGGGACCCAGTTCGCTGTGTTCATGTCATGGGTACGACGACGGTCATCACCGGTGTTCTTACGCAGTTCCAGGAATTCTTCAATGTCTAAGTGCCAGGTTTCAAGATAGGCACAGACCGCACCTTTACGCTTACCACCCTGGTTCACCGCAACCGCAGTATCGTTCGCGACTTTCAGGAACGGTACCACACCTTGTGATTTACCGTTGGTCCCTTTGATGTAAGAGTTCAGGGCACGAACTGGAGTCCAGTCATTACCTAAACCGCCTGCCCATTTAGACAGCATTGCGTTATCACGCATTGCGCCATAAATATCGTACAGGTCATCACCAATGGTGGTGAGGTAACAGCTAGATAACTGCGGACGTAGCGTACCTGAGTTAAACAGGGTAGGCGTAGAAGCCATGTAGTCGAAGCTCGACAACAAGTTATAGAACTCAATTGCACGTTCTTCTTTGTTGTCTTCGTTCAGCGCCAGACCCATAGAAACGCGCATGAAGAACAATTGCGGCAATTCGAAACGGATACCATCTTTATGGATGAAGTAACGGTCGAATAACGTCTGTAAACCAAGATACGTAAACTGGTTAGAACGTTCTGGCTGAATGGCAGCGGCCAGTTTTGCCAGATCGAAGTTCAGTAGGTCTTCTGACAGCAGCTCCAGCTCGATACCTTTTTTCAGGAAGGTTTCCAGAGCTTCACCTTCAGGGGTTTCTACTGGTAGACCCAGGAACTCCAGGCCTGTTGCCACTAAGTCATTACACAGCAGGCGTGCAGTAACATAAGTATAGTTTGGTTCCTGTTCAATACGGGTACGCGTCGCCATCATCATGGTGGTTGAGATGTCTGACTCTTTTACGCCGTTGTACAGGTTTTTCACGGTTTCATCGACAATGGCCTGAACATCAATGCCTTCAAGACCTTCAGCTGCAGTGGTGACGGTTGCTGTCAATGCACTTAAATCCAGTGGCTTTAACTGGCCCTGGCTGTCAGTGATCTGTAAGGTCGGGTGATGGTTGGCACCCATCTGCTTACGTGCTTCAGAACGTTGTTCGCGATAGATGACATAAGCACGAGCAACTTTCTGTTCGCCTGTACGCATAAGCGCAAGCTCAACCTGGTCCTGAATTTCTTCAATGTGAATGGTGCCGCCTGATGGTAAACGACGCTTAAACGTGTTCAGAACCATTTCAGTCAGTTGTTCGATACGGTCATGAATACGGCTGGAATCGGCGCTTTGCTGACCTTCAACCGCCAGGAAAGCTTTACCAATCGCTACAGAGATTTTTTCTGCATCGAAAGGGGCCACTTCACCGGTGCGTTTAATCACCTGAAGTTGACCGGGTGTGGATGTGATTACGCTCATGTCAGCATAGCTCCATTGTCATCTATTGTTATGTTTATAGACCATTGAACCGGGCAAAAAATAGGCCACAGTGTTTGAGGAATAAACACAAGACTTAGTGGTTTAAAATTGAATTGAACACAAGATACGGGAAATTTTAGGGTAGATCAATATTGACTTTTCTTTAAAATTTTTGGCGTTTTTTGGATAAAATCTTTTGCAAAAAAAATCCCCGATTTGTCCATTCGGCTATAAGCCTTATCGGACACGGGCATAGCATAACAAAGCCGGCATAATCTGCTTATAGATAAACTTGTGGATAACTAAAAATCTCTTTGAACAGTCAGTCACATTCTGATCAATGGCCAAAAGCTGCAAAAAAATTGTACATTTTAAAAAAGATTTATGTTGTTGAATTCATGGAATTCAGTTAAAAAAGAGAAAAGTATAAGGAATTCAATAATTAATAAAAATATAACAAAAAGCTACTTTGATGTATCAGTTTAGTGAATAGCATCTTGTTTACAATGTAAACGTGTGTATATTGCAGAATATATTTCGACGTATCTCCCGGATTTTAAAAGGATAGAATACGTTTAATCAAATAAAGGGGCAGTTCATGAGCCAAGAAGAAAAGTTACCAAAAATTTTAATTGTTGAAGATGATGAGCGTCTGGCACGTTTAACCCAGGAATACCTGATCCGTAACGGACTGGAAGTGGGTGTTGAGCCAGATGGGAACCGTGCCATCCGCCGTATTATCGCGGAGCAGCCAGATTTAGTGGTGCTGGATGTAATGCTGCCGGGTGCAGACGGTTTGACCATTTGCCGCGAGGTTCGTCCACATTATCATCAACCGATTCTGATGCTCACTGCACGTACCGAAGATATGGACCAGGTTCTGGGTCTGGAAATGGGTGCAGATGACTATGTCGCCAAGCCGGTTCAGCCACGTGTTCTGCTGGCGCGTATTCGTGCCTTGCTGCGCCGTACTGACAAAGCCCCTGAAGATGAAGTGGCACAGCGTATCGAATTTGATGACCTGGTCATCGACAATGGTGGCCGCTCAGTAACCTTGAATGGTGAACTGGTCGATTTCACCAGCGCAGAATATGACCTGCTCTGGTTACTGGCTTCGAATGCTGGCCGTATCCTGTCGCGTGAAGATATTTTCGAGCGCCTGCGCGGGATTGAATATGACGGTCAGGACCGTTCAATTGACGTACGTATTTCGCGCATCCGTCCAAAAATTGGCGATGACCCGGAAAATCCAAAGCGTATTAAAACTGTACGCAGCAAAGGATACTTATTTGTCAAAGAAACGAATGGTATATAATCGTCGCGCGTATCTGATATAGGACGGTTTTTCGTGTTCAAACACAGCATATTCTTGCGGATTTATGCAGGATTGGTGATTCTGGTGGCATTGGTGGCCGTGTTTGGCTATCTGCTGGTTCAGATCATTAACTATCAGCGCGCGCAAGAATATCGTGAATCCCTGACCGATGGTATGGCTTATATCATTAGTGAAGGGGTGGCGCGACAACCCAATGAGCAGCAAAAGCAGGACTGGATTTCAGATGCCTCGGATTTGCTGGAACTGCCAATCTATTATATTGCTGCCGATAAGGTCGAGCTGTCACGGGCCGAACTGAAACGGATTAAAGAGCGCAAGGCTGCGGTACGTTACGATGCAGAAACGACCACAGCCTATATTATTATGGGCCTGAAAAATGACCCGGAACATTATCTGTATATCAAGGCCGATGAAATTACCGAACGGCAAATGAAGGCATTGCCGATCTTTATTCTGGATTATCTGGTCTATTTCCCGGGACAGGAAAAAGAGTATCTGGCCCGTATCCAGGATCAGTTTTCTTATCCTATCGACATTCAGAACATTGCCGATTTACCACTCGACTCCGAGCAAATTGGCCGTTTAAGGCTGGACCACAGCATTATCCTGTATCGGGATAATGCCAGCGTACGTGGCACCACCATCTCCATTATTTCGCCAATGCCGAACTCACCGTCCGAGGTGCTGGTACTTGGTCCGGTACCGCTGTTTAACTGGATGCCATTCCAGCTGGCGGCCGGGATTACCTTGCTAAGTCTGTTTATTCTGAGTCTGGGCATTTATGGCCTGATTCTGCCGATGCAGCGCAAAATCCGTGAAGTAAATTTCGCCCTGAACCGCATGAAAACCGGCGATTTAAACCTGCGTTTACCCATTGACGGTTCAGATGAAATGGCCAGTCTGGCCTCCAGCTATAACAGCATGTCCGATCATATCCAGCGTCTGATTGAAGCCCAGCGCGAGCTGATGCGCGCGGTATCGCATGAACTGCGTACCCCGGTGGCGCGGATTCGTTTTGGGATGGAAATGCTGGCCGAAGAAGATGATTACGAATACCGGATTCAGCAGCTGGACATGATTGATAAAGACATTGAAGCACTGAATACCCTGATTGACGAGATCATGACCTATGCCAAACTGGAGCAGGGCATGCCATCCTTGGAAATTGAAAAAGTGGTGCTGTTTGATGTGCTGGATCAGGTGGTCAATGAAACCGACGCACTGAAAACCGGTAAGGACATTCAGCTGCAAACCATGTCGACCAGTCTGGAAGTTGATGCCGAGCGCCGTTATTTACACCGCGTGGTGCAGAACTTGGTCGGGAATGCGGTGCGTTATTGTGACCACAAGGTACTGGTCAGTGGTGGCGTGACTGCACAAGGCGTGGCTTATGTCTGTGTGGAAGATGATGGGCCGGGCATTCCAGAAGAAGACCGGAGCCGCGTATTTGAAGCCTTTGCCCGTTTAGATGATAGCCGTACCCGTGCCTCTGGGGGGTATGGTCTGGGCCTGTCGATTGTCAGCCGGATTGCCTACTGGTTTGGCGGCAAGATTGAGGTGGATCAGAGCACCACTTTGGGCGGTGCACGTTTTATTATGTCCTGGCCGGCGCAGCGCTTTAGTAAGTCGCGTAAAAAGCAGGGCAATAAAGAAGGGCTGGAATCTTAAACGCTGCTTCAAAGATTCAGCTAAAGAACAGCAGCAAGGGGCGTTTGCTGTTCTTTGGTGGGATGGTTGGGGCAGAGGTTATCAGCCATTGTCACCATCCAAAATGGTCCGCGTACTCTCTTACTGTCCAGTCTTTGAATTGATCAATTAAGTTGCTAAAAAATAGCCAGTGATGTCACTGGCTATTTTGTTTTTTGCATGGAGCAATTATTGAGTCTGTTGTTTGTACAAGCGGTTTGCTTCATCAAAACGCTCAGTAATGCTGCTACTTGGCGCTTTGCCCAGCAAGCTCACCACAATAATGGCAATGAATGAGCAGACAAAGCCCGGAATAATTTCATAGATACCGGTATCGCCCCAGACATTTTTCCAGAGAATCACCATCAACGCACCCACGATCATGCCGGCGAGTGCGCCATTTAAAGTCATGCGTTTCCAGAATAAAGACAAAATAATCAGTGGACCAAAGGCGGCACCAAAACCAGCCCATGCATAAGCCACCAGGCCCAGCACTTTCGACTCAGGATTACCGGCCATCCATATTGCCAGCAGGGCAATCAGTAATACCATTAAACGGCCAACCCAGACCAGCTCTTTTTGTGAGGCAGATTTTCGCAGGAACGATTTATAAAAGTCTTCAGTTAGGGTACTTGAACAGACCAGCAGCTGACAGCTTAGGGTACTCATCACCGCAGCCAGAATTGCCGCCAGTACAATACCAGCCACCCACGGGTTAAACAGGATTTTGGTCAGCTCCATAAACACGGTTTCAGGGTTGGCATTCACCACCCCGGCCAGTTCCGGATGTTGCTGGAAGTAGGCAATACCAAAGAAACCGGCCGCCACCGCACCACCTAAACACAGGATCATCCAGGTCATGCCAATACGGCGTGCATTTGGAATTGACTTCACCGAATCTGCCGCCATGAAGCGCACCAGAATGTGGGGCTGACCGAAATAACCAAGGCCCCAGGCCAGTAACGAGATAATCGCAACAATACTTAAATCACCGACCAGATTCATGGCTTGCGGACGCGCAGCTTCCAGTGCCAGCGTCACTTGAGATAAATCAGAAAAGGTCAGCAGGGTGACAATAGGCGTCAGGATTAAGGCAAAGATCATCAGGCCAGCCTGAATGGTGTCTGTCCAGGACACCGCCAAGAAGCCGCCAATAAAAACATAGCTGATGGTGGCAATGGCACTGATCCATAAGGCCGTGCTATACGACATTTCAAACATACTTTCGAACAAGCGCGCACCGGCCACCATGCCAGAGGCACAGTAAATCGCAAAGAAAATCAGAATCACAAAGGCCGATACAATACGCAGCACTTTTTTCTGGTCATTAAAGCGATTGGAGAAATAATCCGGTAAGGTCAGGGCATTGTGCTGTACTTCGGTATGTACCCGTAAGCGGCCCGCAACCAGTAACCAGTTTAGCCAGGCACCAATAATCAGACCAATGGCAATCCACACCTCAGATAAACCGGACAGATAAATTGCCCCCGGTAAACCCATCAATAACCAGCCACTCATATCCGATGCGCCAGCAGACAGGGCCGTGACAAAGCTGCCTAAACGGCGGCCACCCAGAATATAGTCTGAAAAGTTGGTGGTTGCGCGATAGGCCATCAGACCAATCGCGATCATGGCGACAATATAAAACAGAAAGGTGATTAAGGTCGGATTTAGGGAGCTCATACGGTATCCATATAGTATGTTGGACAGTAAAGGACTTATGGCCTCAATGCGTTCCATGCAAATTCTTGATGGATACTCACAAGTCCTGAAAGATTCAAAAAATGAAGGCGAAATTTAACCATAATTTTGCATGAAATACTGATTTTTCTTTCAGGCAATAAAAATAGACAGCATCCAGGCTGTCTATTTTTGGCTAAAAAGGTGCTTAGTTTTGTCGGCCCATGACCCCACGAATGGTATTCAGAATATCGGCCGGTAATACCACCGTCTTGGCATTTGGCGACTTCGACATATCCTGCATGGCTTTCACATATTGTTCACCAAGCAGATAGGCCACCGGAATTTCTTTATCGCCGACTGCTGTCGTGACCATTTCAATAGCACGTTGCGAAGCTTCGGCCAGCACCACTTGTGCTTCGGCATCACGGCGTGAAGCTTCAAGACGGCCTTCGGCTTCCAGAATGGCTGCCTGTTTTTCACCATCGGCTTTGGTTACGGTGGCACGACGCTGACGTTCTGCTGCCGCCTGTTCTTCCATTGCTGACTGCATTGTGTTGGATGGTTTAATATCTTGAATTTCAACGGTTTTAAGGGTAATACCCCAGTCCGCAATATCATCTGAAATCGAGGCTTTTAAACGTGCCTTAATATGGTCACGTGAGGACAGCGCATCATCCAGATCCATTTCACCGACAATAGAACGCAACGAGGTTTGTACCAGGTTCTGAATGGCCCAAGAATAGTTTTCAATCCCGTACACCGCTTTTTCTGGCGTGGTCAGGTTAATGTAGGCCACCGCGTTCATGAGCAGAACGGCGTTATCGCGGCTGATGACTTCCTGAGATGGAATGTCCAGTACAATGTCTTTGGTGGTGACTTTATAGGCCACTTCATCGACATAGGGAATTACGAAGTTCAGACCCGGACTTAGGGTGGTGTGGTATTTACCCAAACGTTGCACAATCCATTTATAGCCTTGTGGAACAATACGCACCCCTTTAAAAATGGTGATGGCCACAAAGGCCAGCAGGGCTAAAACAATAATGGAGCCAGCATTCATTTTATATTACTCACTGTTTTTCGTTGTCATTCTGCAGGCTATGCAACTGCACAACCAGATCATTGCCAAGAATATCGACCACACGCACACGATCACCGACCTGCACCGGACTTAGAGTGCGGCAGTTCCATTCATCAGAACCGAGCACCGGCATCGGAAAACGGACTTTCACTTCGTCATGCTCCAGATTGGTCTGGATGACCATACCAATCTGGCCGATGGTGGCTTCCCGTGACAGGCCGGCTTTGGTTTTATCAATCGACAGTGGTTTAATAAATTTAAACCAGAGCAGGGTACACAGCACCGATAAAATGATCCACATCACCAGCTGCGTGGTGGTGCCCATCATCGGGAACAGCAGATATAAAACGCCCACCATCAGCGCGCCCACGCCAAACCAGAGCGCAGCAAAAGCCGGCAGCAGCAGCTCGGAAAGAATCAGCAAAATGCCTAAAACAAACCAGTGCCAAGGTTCAAGAACAAATTCCATACATCGACTCGTCGCGAATGATTGTAAAAAGAATCATTGATATAGATCAATCTGTATGCTGTTCAATGTAGCAGATGAGAACCGACTTGGATATGAAAAAATCCCCGATGTTAAAATTTGGCTTTGGGTGGTGGTGCCAAAGCGGCCGGAGATTTTTTAAAGTCGCTGATGGCTTTTTCAATGGCGCGGATTTTCAGCTGGGCAGCTTTTTCACCTTCTAAAATGGTCTGGTTGCTGGCTTTTAAATCCAGTGTGCCAATATGACCAACTTTAGGCTGAATCACCACATTGGCCTGGCGCAGTTCTTCATGAATACTCTGCTGGCCCATAATGTTGATGGTCTGATCGAGCAGGCCCCACATATTCATAGGCGTATTGCCGGTTGGGCGCGCGGAAATATCCACTGCAATGACCAGATCGGCGCCCATATCTTTGGCGGTTTTGACCGGAATCGGGCTGACCAGACCGCCATCGACATATTTGGTGCCGCCAATAGTCGCCGGCACAAACACATTCGGAATACTGCAGGAGGCACGTACCGCCTGACCGGCATTGCCTTTAATAAAGTCGGCTTTACGGCCATTGTCCAGACGGGTGGCGACCGCAGCAAAACGAATCGGGAACTGCTGGATGGCTTTGTTACCCACCTGCTGATTGACATAGTCCTGTAGTTTCTGGCCCAGTACAAAGCCCTGACGGTTCAGGGTTAAATCGCGAATATCGGATTCTTTAAAGTTCAGGGCCAGTTGCTGTAACTGATACGGTGATTTACCGCTGGCATACAGACTGCCGACAAAACTGCCGGCACTGGTGCCGGTTACAATTTTCGGTTTAATGCCGTGTGATTCTAAAACTTTCAGTACGCCAATATGGGCAAAACCTTTGGCACCACCACCCCCTAAGGCAATGGCCACCACCGGTTCACGCGCCTGAATGGGTGTCGGAGTCACTGGGGTTTGTACCGCCCGATCACAGCCGGAAAGTGCCAGCAATAACAGGCCGGCGGTCGAAAATTGCAGTAATTTCATGATTCGATAGGAGATTAATTCAACAAAATATGCGCACATCTCAGCAAAAAAATACGGTTTTGGCTAGTCTTTGGGCCAGCGTTTTTGTAACGGCTTGGCCAGCCAGTGCGGATTTTTGGCAGAAAACTTGCCTTCATAATGCTGATAAATCGCGTCTAAATCCTGTTCATAATGCCCAGTCGGATGAAACACACCAAGAATATGAATGGTCTTATGCGCATAATCAAAAGAGAACATCACAATCGGAATTTGTGCGCCATAGGCAATATGATAAAAACCGCTGCGAATCTGCTCGGCCTGTTTGCGCGTGCCTTCCGGCGCCATCCCGACCCAGATCTGTTCACGTTGCCGGATAATTTCAATAATCTGCTGGGTATGGCCCTGCGGCGCATGGCGAATTACCGGCACCACCCCAATCCACTCCAGCAGCGGTTTTAACGGTGTATTAAACAGGGTATGTTTGCCAAAAATAGTGACTTTTAGCCCCAGTCCGAGCAAAGCAGCGAAGCCATGCCAGGCATCAATATTGGAGGTATGCGGGGATATAATTGCCACCGCTTTGGGAAGGTTGGGAAATTCGCCTTTCAGCTGCCAGCCTTGGGCCAAAAAGAGCGATTTAAAAAAGCCTCGACTCAGGGCGCTGCCGCGGCCAGGCACCTGATCAGGTAAAACAGGAAATTGCTTGGTCATTGTTTTTATGTATTATCCTACTGAAACTCAGCCAAGTTTTACAAAATATTGCGACTTTATTCAATGGGGAAGCAGAGCAAAAATACGCTTTTGTTTGAGCAGTTTTGCCTGGAGCCATCCGCTTGGCCTGAAATAAAAAGGAATGTCCGCTGCTATGCCGAATCTTTATCTGTTGCTGTTTTCCCTGTATTGGGCGCAAGGTCTGCCGGTGGGCTTTATGACCCATGCCTTGCCGGTGATCTTACGGGCGCAAGGGGTATCGCTGGCGCATATTGGCGGTTTTGGCCTGTTAATGTTGCCCTGGTCGATTAAAATTTTCTGGGCGCCGTGGGTGGATCGCTTTGGCCGCAGCGCTCAGGGCCATTACCGTTCTTGGATTATTCCGACTCAGTTGCTGAGTGTCGTGGTGTTAATCGGGCTGTCATTTATCCCGATTCAGGCCCTGAATGAACCGCTGTATTTGTTTGGCTTTTTTGTCGGGCTGTTGCTGATGAATCTGGTTGGGGCCACGCAGGATATCGCCACCGATGGACTGGCGGTGAATATTTTAACTGGCCAGCAGCAGCACTGGGGCAATACCTTTCAGGTGATTGGTTCACGGCTGGGCTTTATTGTTGGTGGGGGCGCCATGCTCTGGGCTTTGGACTGGCTGCACTGGCAGGCCACGTTTCTGATGCTGGCACTGCTGGTATTTTTAAATACCTTGCCAATTTTACTGTATCGAGAACCGCAACATGCAGCCAAAACAGCGCAGAAGACCACGCCTTTTTCCTGGCAGGTCGTGCGCCAGTATCTGGGTTATTTTCGCCAGAGCCGCAGCTTGGCACTGTGGTTATGGGTGCTGCTCAGTTTTAAAATTGCCGATGGTCTGTCTGGCCCATTACTCAAACCGTTAATGGTCGATTTGGGCCTGAGCTTTTCCCAGATTGGTATTTATGTGACCATGCTGGGGGCGTTTGCCGCGTTACTGGGTGCAGGTGTGGCAGGCTTATTGCTCAGGGTGATGTCACGTGCTCGGGCTTTAGTGCTGTTTTCAGTGTTGAAAGTTCTGGCTTTAGCCGCCTATAGCTGGCTGGCCTATCAGTATGAACAGCAGCAGGCGGTAGCGCTGTGGCTGATTTATCTGATTAATGCGCTGGAAGATGGTATTTCGGCGATGCTGCTGGTGGTGATGCTCACTTTGGTGATGCACTATAGCCGCAAACAGCTGGCCGGTACCGATTTTACTTTTCAGGTGGCGCTGATGGCTACCGTCAGTGGTGGGCTGTATAGCCTCAGCGGCATACTGGGCGATCAGCTTGGTTATGCACGCTATTTAATGATGATTAGCGGGATTGCGCTGCTGTGTCTGCTTCCGATTCTGGTCTGGGCCAGAAGCCTGCCCAAAGATGAGGCGGTTCAGCACAAATAAACCCTTAAAAAAGAAAAAAAGCGATCCTGGAGGGAATCGCTGGAGTCGTAACTGGTTTATAAAAAATAATGGCCTTCCACCTTGACCCACAGCCGTTTGCTGGATGAATAGTGGCTGTGCTGATGTTATGCAGTGAGGAGGGCACTTTCTTGGAATTGACCCTGAATATGGGCAGGGAGTGGTGTGCGATCCCGATGACAAGCAGTGTAGTGGCTGTTTATGACATATTTAAGACAGATGCAGGCGCTGACGTGCAGACTGTCGAATTCCTGTTCAATCAATTCATAGATCGATGCTCCTGATCAGAAAGACTGACTTTTGAATAAGCAAGATACTCATCAGCTGGTTTGGTTTAGATATTCCATTTTTAGTGATGAATCCTGTGATCAACTCGTCAATGACAAGTGGCGTTGGCTAAATCACAACGTCAATCATGCTTCATGCTGGTGCAGCTAAAATTCGAGGCCAATCCATCCCGGTAGAAAACTTAACATACCTAGTAAGACCGCGAAAATTCCATGCTAAAGCTGAGCTAAAAAATCGGCCAGCGCCAGCAGAATCGCTGATCTACTTCTTCAATACCTCATGTTGTTGCCGGTTGATTCCAGCAAAGCGTCATCAGTTTTATAAGTCGCTGATCCAGCAGCCAGAAAACTGTTAGTACCGGACTTATAAAAAAGCATCACCATCGAACTGGAAACCAAGGTGGGTTTGGGCGGCAACGTCGTGATTGATCAGTACAACTTGATAAGTCGATGCACCGGACAAGTCATTATCAGGCCATCAGGCTGAATTATAACGCTCAAAAACCGCTCCAATCAGATACAAAAGCAATAAACAGTTGGAAGATTTGGTTTTGTCCTGCCGGCGCAGGTTACGGATGATCAAGGCTCTTTTGATGATGTGTTTTCAAGGTTGAAGAATGAAACGGAGTATTTTTGCAGCGACTGCACTTTTGAGTATGAATATGGCTTTTGCTGCCGAGGGCAGTCATTTTGACTGGAGCTATGCGGCACAGACTGCGCCGGATAAATGGAGCCAGTTAAAACCGGAATATCAGGCCTGCGCGGGCATGAATCAGGCGCCCATTAATATTGCCCAGACCACACCGGCACAGTTGCCGCCGTTAAAACTGAACTATGCGGCCAAGGCCAAAACCATTGTGAATAACCAGCGCACGGTTCAGGTCAATTTTGAGCAGGGTAGCCATTTAGAACTGGACCAGAAAATCTTTGAACTCAAGCAGTTCCATTTGCATAGTCCAAGTGAAAACACCATTCAGGGGTAAAGTTTTGCGATAGAGATGCATCTGGTACATGCCACACCTGCGGGTGAACTGGCGGTGCTGGCAATTATGTTTCAGGAAGGTCAGGAAAATCCGAAGCTGAAACAGCTGTGGCAGGAATTACCGCAGCAACCCGGTGAGGCCATTATTTTAAACCATCAGGATGTAGCCGCGGCATTTTTACCGGAGCAACGGGATTATTATCGTTTTAACGGCTCTTTAACCACGCCGCCGTGTACCGAAGGCGTGCGCTGGATTATCTTCAAACAGATTCAGCAGGCCTCGAGACAGCAGATTCAGGCTTTTTCACAGCTGATGGAACATCCGAATAACCGGCCGGTACAGCCGACCAATGCGCGTCTGGTGCTGGAGTAATCGAATACGAAAAAAAAGCAGATCGTTTGATCTGCTTCTTAATTTGGGATGTTTGGTTGTATGGATTAATGCAGGATTTTATCTAGGAACTGCTGGGCACGTTCACCGCGCTGGGTATTAAAGAATTCATCTTTGGTGCAGTCTTCGACAATCTTGCCCTGATCCATAAAAATCACCCGGTTGGCGACCTGGCGGGCAAAGCCCATTTCATGGGTCACACACATCATGGTCATGCCTTCACGCGCCAGCTCGACCATCACGTCCAGTACTTCGGTAATCATTTCCGGGTCTAGCGCCGAGGTTGGTTCATCAAACAGCATGGCAATCGGGTCCATACTTAAGGCCCGGGCAATGGCAACCCGCTGCTGCTGCCCACCAGAGAGTTGCGCCGGAAACTTATTCGCCTGCGAACTTAAACCAACCCGATCCAGATAGGCCAGTCCTTTCTGTTTGGCTTCAGTTTCCGAGCGGCCTAGTACTTTGATCTGGGCAATGGTCAGGTTTTCGGTAATGCTTAAATGCGGAAACAGCTCGAAATGCTGGAACACCATGCCAACACGGCTACGCAGTTTGTTCAGATTGGTTTTCGGGTCGCTAATCGAAATCCCATCGACCAGAATCTGGCCTTTTTGAAACGGTTCCAGACCATTTACGGTTTTAATCAAGGTCGATTTTCCCGAACCCGATGGTCCACATACCACCACCACTTCTCCCTGACGAATCTGGGTGCTGCAATCAGTCAGGACTTTAAAATCCTTATACCATTTGCTGACATTCTGGAGGTCAATCATAATCTTGGGTTCGGTCATACCGTCAGCCTCCTTTGTAGTTTTTTCACTGCATAGGTGGCGATTAAACTCACGCTAAAATACACCAGCCCGGCAAATAGAATATATTGGGTCAGCAGCGCCATTAAATCGCCGCGGACATAATTGGTACGGAAGAAATCCAGCAGGCCAATGGCATAAACCATGGTGGAGTCCTGAAACAGGATGATGGTCTGCTGTAACAGCAGCGGGGTCATTTTGCGAAAGGCCTGCGGTAAGATAATCAGCCGCATCGACTGGCCATAAGTCATGCCCAGCGCATAGGCAGCCGCAGTCTGGCCTTTGGGAATGGACTGAATCCCGGCACGGACAATTTCGGAAAAGTAAGCTGCTTCAAACAGCATAAAGGCCACGATACTCGACACCAGCGCGGTATCAATGGTCAGGTAATTCCCGGTGAGGGCGGTATAGAAAAACGGTACCGCAAAATAGAACCACATTAGCACCAGCAGCAGGGGAATCGAGCGGAACAGATTGACATAGCCTTGTGCAAACAGGTTTAGCACGCGAATAGAAGACAGGCGCATTAACGCCAGCAGGGTGCCAATTAGAATACCGCCAATGGTCGCCATGACCAGCACTTTTAAGGTAATGGTAAAACCATGCCATAGCGCTGGCCCCGACAGTTGTAAATCATTTAAAAATGCAGTGAGCCATTCCATTATTTTTCTCCTGCAATCAGGCCGGGAACACGTAAACGTTTTTCCAGCAGGTTCATGCCCTGAATCAGGCAAATATTAATCACAATAAAAATAACGGTGACAATGGTATAAATTTCAATGGTGTTTTGCGTGTACTCACTGATGGTTTTCATTTGCGAGATAATTTCAGCCACCCCGACCAGAGAGGCGACTGAGGTATTCTTAACGCAGTTGGTCAGCTCCGAGCTTAACGGCGGCAAAATGGTGCGAAATGACTGCGGCAAAATTACATAGCGATATAACTGCGCGGTACTAAAACCCATGGCATAACCGGCATTGATCTGTCCGCGTGGCAGGGCTTCAATACCGGTGCGCACCTGTTCACAGACCCGTGCCGCGGTAAACAGTCCCAGTCCAATACTGGCTGAAATCAGCGCTGAAGTATGCGCGCCTAGATCATTCATCCACCAGCTTTTGATGGGCGCTGGCAGGAAATTGGGCACCACATAGAACCAGATAAACAGCTGGATCAGCAGCGGTACATTACGAAAAATGGTGACATAGGCGGTGCCAATCGTGCGGGCGGTTTTGCTGGGCAGGGTTCGCATAATCCCCAAAATGCTGCCCAGTAGCATGGCAATACTCCAGGCCACAATGGCAATCACCAGCAGCCAGCCCAGACCGGCGAGAATCCAGTGCAGATAGGTACTGTCGCCAATGCCGGTCGACTGAAACAGGACACCCCAGTTCCAACTATAATTCATACGTCCTCCTCAAAAACTCAGGTAAAGCATCCATGTTTACCTGAGCCGGTTTATGTTGGAGTGTTACTGATCACGATCGTGTGGATTGGCAATCAGGTCTTTCAGCTGATCGGACATCTCAAAGTTCAGGTTGATGTTTTTCGGTGGAATTGGCTGCTGGAACCATTTGTTATACATCTGGTTGATTTCACCGGAGCTATAGGTGGCTTTAATGGCATCATCTACCACCTGTTTAAATTCAGCATCGCCTTTACGCAGCATACAGCCGTAAATTTCCTGAATTGGTGCCGTGCCGACAATTACCCATTTGTCTGGATCGGTGGCTTTGGATTTTTCACCGGCCAGCAGAATATCATCCATCATAAAGGCAGCGGCGCGGCCACTTTGTAGCATCAGGAACGATTCGGCATGGTCTTTGGCTGAAATAATTTCGCCAATACCGAGTTCTTTTTCATGCTGGCGGATATAACGCTCAGAGGTGGTGCCGGCGGTGGTGACCAGTTTCTTGCCTTTTAAGTCAGCAAAATCCTGAATGCCGGAATCTTTGGCCGTCAGTAAACGTGAACCTACCTGGAAGAAACCGACCGAGAAAGCGACTTGCTGCTGGCGTTCCTGATTGTTGGTGGTCGAGCCACACTCTAAATCGACTGTCCCGTTAGAAACCAGTGGAATCCGGTTCTGGCTGGTGACCAGGTTGTAGCGGATTTTCAGATCTGGCATCTCCAGTTTCTGTTTTAGCGCTTCCACCACTTTCAGTTGCAGGTCATGCGCATAACCGACCGGCTGATTTGGCGTATCGGCAATATAGGAGAAGGGAATGGATGAGTCACGATAACCCAGCACAATGGTGCCGGACTTTTTGATTTTGTCTAAGGTGCCCGAACTCGAGGCAGCGGCATTGGTGTTGCTATTGGCATCAGCTGGAGCTTTATTGTCACTACAAGCACTGAGGCCAAGCATGAATGCGCTGGCACAAAACAGGGAGGTGAGGGTGTGTTTAGAGGTCATGTACAAAACTCCTTTTGTATTGATTATTGGTCATTTGCTGTTATTCATGGCAATTCCAATCCTGGAACTAATTTATCAGGTAATGAAGCAAATGAGATTGTTTTAATTATCTCTGCACAACGGCATAGCTTCATCTTAAGCGAGATTTTCAGCATTGCTCAAGCGAAATTTTTAACCGTTTTGTTAATGATAAATCGTTATGAAATAACCACTTTTTAGATAAATAGCAGCAAAAAGCATGAATAAAATACAGCAGGAACTGTGCCAGTCTTGGGCCATTAAAGACCAAGATATGACCAAAGTTGAGATAAGAAGTTAGGCGAAGGTAGATGAACCGGCACAGAGATTTAAAACACGCGATTAATCTACCCGCAGGGTATTGATGGCTTCAGTCCAGTGACAGCTGTCACAACGCGGGCAGATCTGCTCGGCACTTTGCAAAAAATCGGTATAGCCACAGTATACGCAGGCGTAATGGGTATGCGGTTTGACTTCGGTAATTTCCTGACAGGCTTTGGGAAACAGGGGCAAACCGTAACGCACCTGATCATTGGAAAAAAACAGGATGCTAAACTTGCCATCATTTTCGAGTAAACCGACCCGTACCTGTCCCAGATGTTCGACCCCTTGCTGGCGCATTTCGGCAAAGAATTCATCATGCGACATTTTACCGCGCTTAATCTTTTCTAAGACCAGCTCACCATCTTCGACAATATACAGTGACTTACCTTCCAGCAGATCTTCAAAGGGTTGGTATTTCATCATTAACCAGGTCACCAGACGATACAGGAAAATCACGATGCTCATGATTAGCAGGGCCTGAATCAGCGGCAGATCTTCGGTGAACATCGGGTCGCCGGCAATTGAACCCAGCGATAGAATAATCGCCAGTTCAAAAATTGACAGCTGGCGCACACCACGTTTTCCAGTCAGACGTAAAAAGATAATGATCATGCTGAACATGAGGATGGCACGCACGCTAATTTCAGCAGCAAAAGCCCAGGTGGTGTCATGAATAAAAATACTGGCCCAATCCATGTGAATGTCCTTTTTATAATGTGTTGGTCTTTGCTGATACTATGCATGAATTGTGGCGGCTGAATGTTTATAGTTGCGTAATGAACTGCAATGATCTGAGTGACTTGGTTAATTCAAAAAATTACCTGATCTGAAGCCATGTAATGTTAAGGCTTATTTGCTCAGGATTTTGCTTTGCTTCAGTTTTACTGAGATGAGTCAAAAAATACTTTCACATAAATCAGGTATAATTTCTCTTTTGCTTTTATCTTCCCTATGCCTTTTGCGCTGAAAACCATGCCAAACATAGTGCTTGAAGCTAAAATAACCTCAACACCTAGAGGTTTTTCAACGCTCTCACTAAGAGCGCATTCTCGCTCTTTTAAGGGCGAGTTAGCTCTTTTTTAATGACATGGACTTTTTAGCATTTTTTTCTGACGTTGGTGTTCTTTGTTCTTCAATGTATTTTTTCACTACATCCAAACTTGTGCCACCACAGGATACAGCGCAGTAACTAGGCGACCAAAAGTGATTGCCCCATAGTTTTTCCTTAACTTCATCCCAAAATGAACGCCTTAAAACATAAGAACTTTTCCCTTTCAGTTTTCCAACTAGGTTGGAAACTGAGTGCTTTGGATGAACACTTACAAGCAGGTGGATGTGATCATCTTCACCATTAAACTCAATAAGCTCACAATCCATTTGCAAACAGGTTTCTTCCATAATCTCTTTTAGGGAGGAAAGCATGTCTTTTGTTAATACATCTCTTCTGTATTTCGTAACAAATACTAAATGAACAATGTTTTTATAAATGCATGATCTACCTGTTCTCCACTCGTACATCTTATCCTCATACTAGATTTACTTTAACCTTATTTTAAGCTAAAATAACCTCAACACCTAGAGGTTTTTCAATTGCTAACAGGCATCCAATTAAGAGCATACCCAACACAACATCAAAAGCTGATTTTAAGTCAGTGGATGGGTTGTGCTCGTTTCGTTTGGAATGCCAAATGCGATGAGGATAAATACTTTCGAGGATTTGCCCGTAAGTTTGCAACTTTTGATCACTATTATGAAACCCAAGATCAAAAATACGCTCACTTTAAATCAGATGAGATTAGTTCATGGCTTGCAAACTGCCCTAGTACAATACAAAAGAACTCAACCGTTAATTGGTACAACACACTCAAAAAATCTATTAAAGGTTTATGTGGGCGACCAAAACGTAAAAAGAAGACAGATAAAGGTTCGATTCATTTAACCTCTGATTTATTCGAGTTTCGCACGGAAAGAAATAAGCGCAAGCTATATATCGGTGGTAAAAAATTTAATATAGGCTCATTAAGTTTTAAGGCTCATGCTAACTTCAAAGAACCGAAATCCCTTTATATTCGCAAAGAGCGTGGTCAATATTTCGTTTCTTTCTGCTATGAAGATGGTGTTGAGATTCAAGAGTTTGACGGTAAGAAATTCGATGCTAAAAAATACGCCAAAAGACAGTTAGATCATTTGCAGGGCATGGACGAAGAACAACTACAAAAAATAGTGGTTGGTATAGATCGTGGTGTCACCATTCCTGTTCATGCAGGCTATGAAGAATTTGATTTCTCTAAAGAACAAAAGAATCATTTAACAAAAGCAGATCGCTACATTAAGCGACTACAAAGAAAACTCGCTCGACAAGTAAAAGGCTCAAACCGAAGAGCTAAGACTAAACATCGAATTGCGGTGCATCACTCTAAGAAAGCCAATATTCGCAAGGACTTTGCTCATAAGACAAGTCATAGCCTAGTTAATGGTTTAGCTAAGGTATTTATCTTTGAAAAATTAAATACCAAGAGCATGACTAAAAAGCCTTTACCAAAGATCGATGAATCAGGTCGATTTATTCCTAATAAGGCTAAAGCCAAAGCAGGCTTAAACAAATCTATCCTGAACGTGGGTTGGCATAGAATTGCATCATTCCTAGCTTACAAAGCAGTTAAGCTAGGTAAAGCGGTATTTACCATCAATGCTTCTTATACAAGTCAAGAGTGCGCTTTATGCGGTCACACTCACCCCGACAATCGCAAAAGCCAAGACAAGTTTAAATGCGTGAGTTGTGGACACATTGACAATGCAGATCACAATGCATCAGTTGTTATTAAGAACAGGGCGATTAATTTAATTTTAGACAGTGGAACGCTGTTGGATGACAATCATTTGTCATCTAGTGGGCGCAGAGGTGTTCGTAAGACGACTAAGGGTGTTAAAGCCCTTTTTCGCAGTACCAATGAAGCGTCAAAAGAGATGTGTGCAACTTAGGTTGCACTACGGAAACTCGGTTGCTTTAGCTCCGAGTAGTTCATGATTGGAATAATGATCAATACCAACAAGCACGTGAGCAAGCCAAGTTAAAACGTCAGCAAGAAAAACAAGCGCAAGCTGAAAAGATGGTGAATCAATCACTCAAAACTGTGTATCTCAAGATTGCTTCCATCATTCACCCTGATCGTGAGCCCGATGAAGCTAAAAAAGAGGAAAAGACCGAGCTTTTACAACGTGCCAATGAAGCATACGAACAGGAAGATTTATTCTTTTTACTGAAACTTCAGCTTGAAGTTGAGCAAAGTAAAAACGGTTCAAACAAAGGTTTAAGCACAGAACAATTCAAGTTTTACCAACAGGCGTTAGAAGCACAAAGCCAGTCCTTAAAACAGCAGATGCAGGAATTGATTAACTCGCTTGTATGGTCAAATAAAGCCAAAATTGCGGTGCAAAAGTCCAAAGGGCAACTCAATATTGAGCAGTTGTATAAACAGATTGATGCGGATGTGTCGAACGTGAAGCATCAGTTAAAAGCGGAGAAGCAACGGCTGAGTTTTATGGGGAAAGAGAGTGGGCTAGGGATGTTGTTGGAGCATGGGGTTTTGTAAAGAATATAGTTTTTTTGAACTAAGCAAAAAGTTTGTATGCTATTCATTATGCTAAAATATTACAGAAATTAAGATTAGCGTTGAAGTCAGTGAATGAGCAATTTAGATTTAAGCATTTATCAAACGAGTGAAAAATTATCGGCACAACAAAAAAAGTTTAATCGGTTGCTTGAAAAAATTGAGCAATTACAAATGGTATTGGCGGACTGGCAACAAACGCAAAAACAAGTTCAAGAGGATGCAAGAGATGAGCTATTACCTTTATATCGTCAGTGGCACCACGTTTTGTTCGCTCAATTAGAGACGCTTTGGCAATATAAAAATACGCATAAAATCGCAAAAACATATTTAGTGCGTTTAGATGAAAAAATTTCAATTTTAGCGAGTCAGCTGCTTAATAATCCGAATCTTTCTGAACAACAACATGAGTTGACGCTTATCATTGCTCAACATTATGAGCTGATAGAAGAAAGTGCTGATGCTGAAGAAGTCAGCTCTCATGTAAATGATCATTCGCATCAAGCGCATGATGCTGATGAAATGATGCAAAAACAAGCCATAAAAGAAATGATAGCAGACCAAATCGGGGTACCCGTAGCTTGGCTTGACTTTGATTTGGATCTCAATAATCTCGACGCGTTTATGGAAAAAGTAAAAGATAAATTAGATCGAGAAGAAGCAAATTTTATTCAAAATCAGCTTAATGAAGATGAGCGTGATGAATATCAAAAGTTTGTTGAAAAGGAAAAAAAGAAAATTTTAAAGAAGCAAACACAGCTTGAAGAAGCGAAAAAAATGGCAGGGCAATCTCTAAAAAGCATTTATTCAAAAATTGCTGCCTTAATTCACCCTGATCGAGAGCAAGATGAACAAAAGCGCATTGAAAAAACCGAATTATTACAGCAAGCAAATGCTGCATTAGAGGAAAAAGATTTGCTTACTCTTTTGAAATTGCGTGTTTTTACAGCGCAAGGTGATCAGGAACAGGCAACAAAAATCGCGAATGAGCATTTGAAATCTTATAATTTATTGTTGGAAGAGCAAGTAGAGAAATTGCAATTTGAAATAGATGATATTATTTATTCATTTGATTGGATCGGCTCTGGTTTTTACAAACAGCGTTTTAAACCTGTTGATTTGATAAAAAAATATCAACGCGATTTAGCAGATATTCAAGCAAAACTGTTAAGAGATGAAAAGCGTTTAAATGATTATAAGGATTTTGATTACTTAAAAATTTTACTGAAAAGCAGAGCATTTAGTTGGTCATTTGAGTAATTTTTAGCATTGATTGTCATTCAGAGCATCGTCATTTTGACGATGCTTTTTTATGCACTTTAACCCGCTGATTATTCGCCTTCGCCAAATCCATGCGTCACACTGCCACCGATGCAGAACATTTAATGTGGCAACTTCTACGCGCCAAACGATTTATGAATCTTAAATTTCGTCGTCAGCATGTGATCAAACCTTATATTCTAGATTTTTACTGTCATGAAATTGGCTTGGTGATTGAGGTAGATGGTGGACAGCATGGAATAGATGATGCTATTGAATATGATGCTGCACGAACCAAGTTTTTAGAGGCTTTGGGTTTAACCGTTGTACATTATCGGAATCATGATGAGTTGGGGCGGACGGATATGGTTTTAGAAGATTTGTGGTAGAGATGTTTTGAACTAAAACAGACCTCTCCCTACCCCTCACTTGCGCTTTGTTTTAAAGCAGTGCTTTAAAACTTGTTCAGGAGAGGGAACTCGATTTTGAAATTCATATTGGCATTAAATCAAATGACGTTCGCTCTCCTTATGGGTGAGAGTTGGGGTGAGTGTATAATCAAGAGGATTGAATATTAATTTTATATAGGGAAAATAATGTCGTATTTGAATCTAGCTACACATCAAGTATTACTACGAAGTTATGAGGAATTAGCTATATTACATAATAGAAAAAATAAGCCTGAAAACTCAAAATTAACTGATGATAGATTTAGCGAGAGTTACTTGAAAGTATTTTGTAAGGAAGAAAAAATAATAGATAATTATGTGTATAACTTCCCATTACTTTCACTAAATGCTGCAATAGTAGAAGGTGCTTTACGATATATTTTATCTCAAAATTTAAGACAGGAAATTAATAAACATATTGAAGAAAATTTAAGAAGGGGTGCTACAGGTAAATCTCCCTATGAAAATATATTAGACACTTTTCTTATTAAATTAGAAAATGAAGGTGGGATTGAGAAATTATTTAATTTTTATATAGGATTTTTAAAATTTAATATTAATAAAGAAGTTAATCCTGATATTTGTAATAAAATCAGAATCTTATTTAGTTTAAGAAATATATTGGCACATGGAACAACATTTGTTGAAATTGATCCTGAGTTAATCGACGAAAATAATGAAGCATTCTTCAAGCAACAGAAAACTTTGGAGGCAGTAAGAAAATTATTGAATGAATTATATGGTCAAGATGATTTATTAAGAAACTTAAGTCATTTTGAGTTGCCAAAATATTTTATGGGAATCACACAAGAGTTTTTAAAAGAATTCAAAATTAAATTTGGTAACAAACACAAGTTATCTGATGATGATAATCGTTTTTTGGATAAGATAATTGAATACTCTTGGGGATATAGATTAGTTTGACTCGGCTTTGTTGCACAAAGATTTCATAACTATATGATTTTAGAAGTTTTGATTATTTTTTGATCCAAAATTAAATTTATTTAAATCAGATGCTTACATATTTATGCAACAAAGCCGTTTGACTCTAAAAATAAAGGGCTGAATAATCAGCCCTTTATACTATAAATTAGATCAAACTAACAATACATTAAAGCGCTGCAATTTGCTCCATATTCGCTTTAATCTTCGCTAACTGATCCGCAAACTCAGCAAGTTTCACTTTCTCGCCTTCAACCACAGCAGCAGGTGCTTTCGCCACAAAACCTTCATTGCTAAGTTTAGTGGCAATTTGGTCATGCTGCTTTTGAACCTTGTCTAAGTCTTTTTGTAGACGACTCAATTCCGCTTTAGGGTCAATTAAACCTTTCATTGGAACGAATACAGACACATGACCGACAACAGATGAAGAAGACAATGGTGGTTGTTCGCCATCAGCTAAGAATGTAATGCTTTCAACTTTAGCCAAGGCTTTAAACAATGGTTCAATACGAGCAATCTGCGCTTTTTCTGCATCAGTGGTGTTTTGAAGAAGAACAGGCAACAAACGCGCATTCCCTAGGCCCATTTCACCACGGATGTTACGTACCGCACCAATCAAACCTTGCAGCCATTGCATATCTGCTTCAGCTTGTTCATTCACTAATGCTTGGTCAGCAACAGGGTACTGTGCGAGCATAATCGTTTCGCCAGAAATGTTGAGTTTCGGCGCAAGTGTTTGCCAGATTTCTTCTGTTAAGTAAGGCATCAACGGATGTGCCAAACGTAAAGAGGCTTCCATTACAGAAAGAAGCACACGACGCACTTCAGCTTTACGTTCAACCGATACGTTTTCGTCATTCAGAACCGGTTTCGTCAGCTCGACATACCAGTCACAGTATTCATTCCAAATGAACTCGTAAATCGCTTGTGCAGCCAAGTCTAAACGATAGGTCGCAAAGGCTTGTTGAACCGCAGCTTCCGCTTTTTGTAGACGGCTGACAATCCACTGCTCAGGCAATTCCCAAAGGTCTTGACGAACGTCTTGACCAATCACTTGCTCTTCGCAGTTCATCATCACGAAACGGGTTGCGTTCCAGATTTTGTTGGCGAAGTTACGGTAACCTTCAACACGTTTCATGTCGAACTTAATGTCACGACCTGTGTTGGCAAGCGCACAGAAGGTGAAACGAACTGCATCTGTACCGTAAGATTGAATCCCTTCAGGGAATTCTTTACGGGTCGATTTTTCAATCTTCGCTGCTTGTTTCGGATTCATCAAACCTGTGGTACGTTTTTGTACTAAAGTTTCAAGATCAACACCATCAATCAAATCTAATGGGTCAAGCACGTTACCCTTAGATTTAGACATCTTCTGACCTTCGCCATCACGTACCAAACCGTGTACATACACAGTTTTGAATGGTACTTGTGGCGTGCCATCTTCATTTTTCATGAAGTGCATCGTAAGCATGATCATACGAGCAACCCAGAAGAAGATAATGTCAAAACCTGTCACCAATACATCAGTCGGGTGGAAAGTATTTAAGAAATAGTTTTCTTTGTCTTTCGCTTCGTCACCTGTCCAACCTAAAGTTGAGAATGTCCAAAGACCAGAAGAGAACCATGTATCCAATACGTCTTCGTCTTGGTTCAATTCAACTTCAGGGGCAATACCGTTTTTCGCACGAACTTCTTCTTCGTTACGACCCACGTAAACATTACCTTCTGCATCGTACCAAGCAGGGATACGGTGACCCCACCACAATTGACGCGAGATACACCAGTCTTGAATATTATTCATCCACGCCATGTACATGTTGCTGTACTGCTCAGGCACGAATTTGATACGACCGTCTTGAACCGCTTCAATCGCAGGTTTCGCAAGCGGTGCAATTTTTACATACCATTGATCCGTCAATAACGGTTCAACGATGACACCTGAACGGTCACCGCGAGGTGGTTTCAAGGTGTATGGTTGAATTTGGTCTAACCAGCCTTCAGCTTCTGCTTGTTCGACTAACTTTTTACGTGCTTCAAAACGCTCTAAACCAATGTAGTCTGCAGGGGCAGGAATGGTTTTAGAAATTTGCTCGCCCGCTTTCGCGATGTATTCAAACTCAGCCAACACTTCAGCATTTTTGTTGAAGATGTTGATGATTGGCAATTCGCAGCGTTTACCGACTTCATAGTCATTGAAGTCATGCGCAGGGGTAATTTTTACACAGCCGGTACCGAATTCTTTATCAACGTATTCATCTTTAACGATTGGAACCGCACGACCAGTAATTGGCAGGATGATATTTTGACCGACCAAGTGCGCATAACGTTCATCATCAAGGGCAACCGCAACCGCTGTATCACCCAACAATGTTTCAGGACGCGTGGTTGCAACCACGATGTGATCTTTACCATCGTGCGTGCGAAGTGACTTATCTTCAAAGAAGTATTTGAAGTGCCAGAGTGAACCTTGTTCTTCTTTATCAGACTCAACTTCTAGGTCAGATAGAGCAGTTTGCAGTTTAGGGTCCCAGTTCACCAGGCGTTTACCGCGGTAAATCAAGCCTTCTTCGTGAAGTTTTACAAACACTTCTTTCACTGCGTTTGATAAACCTTCATCCATGGTGAAGCGTTCACGTGACCAGTCGACAGAAGAACCTAAACGACGGATTTGACGGGTAATGTTACCGCCAGATTGTTCTTTCCATTCCCATACTTTTTCGATGAACTTTTCACGGCCCAAGTCATGACGGCTAATGCCTTGCGCACCGAGCTGACGCTCTACCACCATTTGCGTTGCAATACCTGCGTGGTCGGTACCCGGTTGCCATAAGGTATTTTTACCTGACATACGGTTATAACGGGTTAATGCATCCATGATGGCATTGTTAAAACCATGACCCATGTGCAAGCTACCGGTGACGTTTGGTGGCGGAATCATGATACAGAAAGACTCGCCTTTTTCAGACGGCTTGAAGTAACCGCGCTCTTCCCACGTTTGGTACCATTTTTTCTCGATCTCGGTCGGATCGTAAGTTGTAGCAATATTTTGCGCTGAATCAGTCATAGTTCGAACAGATCAAAAGTAGATAAAAAATTGCATCTATTGTAGCAAAAAAAATGGCGACTTAGGCAGCCTGAATCATTGGCTTGTTTAAGCAATTGGCATCTGCACTTACTCGTCGTATGATGTAGGCAAATAACAATGCGCAAAGTTCGCAGAACAACGACGAAAAAAAGCGAGAACAACAATGACCTATTCAATCGCACTAAAATTAAGCCCCGCTACCTATCAGCGTTTTCAGCAGTTACATCAACAGTTTAACCAGGGTAATCCGCACAGTCTGGCCAAGCCTTTAGGCGAGGTGCTGTCACATATTTCCTGTGAAATTGTCGATCAGGTGTTTGGTGAAATTGCCCGGACCAGCAGCTCGCCCGACCGTGAATCGGAAAAGATTGTGCAGCAGGTGATGGATACCGTGCAAAAATATATGCCATGGTCGGTGTCATTTTTTGGCAATGACCGTCTGGTGCCGATGGTGAATTATCTGCAACAGAAAACCTATGAAAAAGAGGGGCAGGCCTATGTGGCCTATCCGGTCGATAATGTGCTGATTAAAGAAACCTTGGGTTGTGTCGAACAAATCCGGCAGGGCAATAGTGCCTATATCCAGCCAGCCTTTCGGGCTTTTACCCAGATTGTCGATCAGGGCGTGACCAGTCTGGTCCGCGAGCCAAAGAAAATGCTGAAGTTTAATTTTATGGTCGATAAAACCCTGACCGGGGTGATTCAGCTGACTACCCAGCTTGGCTATAAGCGGCTGGAAAAACTCGGCACCCAGTTTGATACCCGCATAACGGAACAGTATTTCAATCATTTTCTGGGCTTTGTGGGCAATGACCCGCAGCCAGAGCGCGGTTACACTGATATTCATCACAACAAATGAACGTATAGAGGGACAGATTCATGGCCAAGCAGGATTTAACAGGAAAAGTGGTGTGGATTACCGGGGCATCTTCCGGATTGGGCAAAGCCTTGGCCAAAGAGTGTGCCTTGCAAGGCGCTGATGTCATTCTGACCGCACGCCGTTATGAAGAATTGGAAAAGGTGCGTGTGACTTTACTGAATCCTGAACGGCATGTGTCAGTTTGCGCCGATATTACCGATGAATCACAGGTGCGACATGCTTATGCGCAGGTGTTAGCGGCTAAAGGCCGGATAGACTGGCTGATTAACAATGCCGGTCTTAGCCAGCGCGCGCTGATTCAGGACACCACCATGCAGACAGAACGTGCCATTATGGAAGTCGATTATTTCTCGCAGGTGTTCCTGACCAAAACCGTGTTACCGACCTTTATTGCCCAGAAATCGGGACGGATTGCCTTTGTCTCTAGTGTCGCCGGTTTGCTCGGCACCCAGTACCGTGCCTCTTATTCGGCGGCCAAAGCCGCAATTCATATGTGGGCCAACAGTTTGCGTGCGGAAGTGGCGCAAGATGGCGTCGAGGTTTCGGTAATTTTCCCGGGCTTTGTCAAAACCAATGTATCTTTTAATGCCTTAAATGGCGAAGGCAAACCGCAGGGCCATCAGGATGAAGCAATTGAAAACGGTCTGGAGCCGGACCTGTTTGCCCAGACCACGGTCAGTGCCTTGCTGGCGGGTGAGGAATATATTGTGGTCGGTGGCGCCAAGGAAAAACTGGGGGTTTGGGTGTCGCGTCTGTCGCCAAGTACGCTGTATAAAATGATCCGTAAAATGAAGGTGAAGTAATACGTTCCAGAGCATTTGACGAGATGAAGACAGATCAGGCCATCAGCTTATTTCTTGATGGCCGTCCCATACGCAAACACTTCCACCATCCCACCTTGCATCCCCAGTTCGGTGGTGCTTAAACGCAGGCCTAAAATCTGGGTGGCGCCCATTTTCTCGGCTTCCAGCTTTAAGCGTACAATTGCTTCGCGGCGCGCACGTTCCACCACACTTTCATAACTGGTCAGGCGGCCACCGAGTAAATTCTGCACATTGGCAATTGCATATTTAAAGTAATCATGTGAAATCACCACATTGCTGCTGACCAGTTGGCCGGGTAGGTCAGTGCTTTTAAAGCGGCTGCTGTCGAGCTGGATATAGGCCAGTCGCTGTTCCTGTTCAGCCAGATATTGAAAATGCTTGCGTTCGTTATAACGGCCAAAACCAAAGCCAACGGCAAACAGGACCGCAAAAATCAGCAGCTGCAGGAGCAATCCATCCATGACTTAGTCCTGTGCAGGGAAGGGATCAGGCAGTTTTGGCATGATTGGATCGACAATCACCGCCGTGCCATAAACAAAAAGTTCAGATGCACCCTGGGCAATGTTGGAGGTGGAAAAACGGATTCCGACAATCGCATTGGCCCCCATGCTGCGCGCTTTGTCGATCATCCGGTTCATGGCTTCCTGACGCGATTCTTCCAGCAGTTCGGTATAGGCTGTCAGCTCACCACCGACAATATTTTTCAGTCCGGCCAGCAGGTCACGGCCGACATGCTTGCTGCGTACCGTGCTGCCATATACCACATCAATTTGCTGGCGAATGGTGTGTCCGGGTACAGATTCCAAATTACTCAGTAACATGTGATGACCAATAACAATAGATTGCTGATGAAGATAGAAAAACTGCGGGTAAAATGCAATCAAAAACATCTCTTTTGTAGTTTTATGCGGGCAGATGTGCATCCAATCCTTTGGCGAGTCACTACAAGCAAAACATGATTTCTTTGCTCTAATCATCACTGTATTGAACTGCTTTGATCTCATGGATGATCCAGGCACATCATCAGGCAAAGAAAAAGCCAGTCAGCGCGGGGCTCACTGGCTTGATCATCAAGCGGTGAGGATGAAATCACCCTGCTGCTTGAGGCTACAACTCAGACAATCTTATTGCTGAGCAGCGCGGCGTTGTTCTGCCACAGACGGCTGCTGGGTCACTTGATCTGAAGTGTTAGCTTTCAGGCCGCCACCTAAGGTTTTATACAGTTCCACCTGATTGTTCAAATTGGCCTGTTCCAGCAATAATAGCCCTTGCTCGGCCGCATAAGAGGCACGCTGTGCATCCAGTACGGTTAGATAGCTGTCAATGCCGGCACGGAAACGGGCTTCCGACAGACGATAGGTGGTATTGGTGGCTTCCACCAGACGGCGCTGTGCGGCAATCCGGTCACCAATATTTTCACGCACTGCCAAGGCATCATTCACTTCACGGAAAGCGGTCTGAATCGACTTTTCATAATCTGATAGCGCAATCTGCTGATCGGTTTCTGAAATGCGGATATTGGCCTGACGTGTGCCCCAGTCAAAGATTGGAATATCCAGACTTGGACCAATTGACCAGACAAAGTTGCCTGATTTGAACAGGTCACTTAAATCGGCCGAGGCATAACCGGCTGAACCGGTCAGGCTGATGGTCGGGAACAGACGGGCACGCGCTGCGGCAATATTGGCACCTGCGGCAGACAGACGGTATTCTGCTGCACGGACATCGGGACGGTTTACCAGCAGATCACTTGGTAAGCCCGCACCAATTGCCGTATTGGAGGTAATGCGGGTAATGCGCTGTGCCGGCAGCAGATTGGCCGGAACCGGTTGACCCACCAGCAGATTCAGCAGGTTTTGTGCCTGCGCCACCTGAGTCTTATAGTTAGCTACATCATTACGCGCGGTTTCGACTGAAATTTGCGCCTGACGTACCGGCAGTTCGCTGTCGATGCCAACGTCAAAACGTTTTTTGTTCAGGTTATACGATTCAAGCTGGGCCTTTAAAGTTTGCTCGGCCAGTTTCAGGTTGGCATTGGCAAAGGAATAGCTGAGCCAGGCCTGAGATACCTGACCAATCAGGGCAATTTGCGTGGCATCACGGGCGCTCTGGGTGGCCAGGAAATTATCCAGTGCATTGTCACGCAGGCTACGGACCCGACCCCAGAAATCCAGCTCATAGGCGGTGACCCCTAAACCTACGTTATAGGAGGTGCTTGGGCCACGACCCTGATTGCTCATGGTGTCCTGACGTAACACGCTGCCACTGGCGCCAATGGTCGGTAACTGGTTATTTTCAGTAATCTGGTACTGTTGCTGGGCACGCTGGATGTTCAGCGCCGCAGTACGTAAATCACGGTTATTGGTCAAGGCCAGATCCAGCACCTGTAGCAGGCGCTGATCGGCAAAGAAATCTTTATAACCCTGTTCTGCAACAGAGCTTCCGGAAGCATTGCTATAGCTGCTCGGAATATTCGCCTGAGCAACCGGCTCTGGCCCGCGCATACTCTGACAGGCTGTCAAAGCAAGCGCAAGGGCAGAAACCGCAATACCACGGCCTGTAAGAGACCATAAGTTTTGCATCACGATACATGCTCCTGATGATTTTGTTGTTTTGGTTTGTATTTAAAGATACTTCGAATCCACACGTAGAATACCGGGATAAAGAAGATACCCAACAAGGTCGAGCTGATTACGCCGCCCAGAACACCATAACCGACCGAGTGCTGGCTACCTGCACCTGCACCTGAAGACAGGGCCAGCGGCAGTACACCAAAACCGAAGGCTAAAGTGGTCATGATAATTGGACGTAAACGCATTTTTGCCGCATGTAAAGTGGCTTCAAACAGGTCTTCACCTTTTTCCTGCAACTCTTTGGCGAATTCGACAATCAGGATCGCGTTTTTCGCAGACAGACCAATCACCGCAATAATCGCCACCTGGAAGTAGATGTTATTCGACAGGTTCGGGTTCTGGAACAGCACCATCCCGCTGAAGGTCAGGAACAGGGCACCGACAATACCTAATGGTACGACCAGTAATACCGAGAACGGAATTGACCAGCTTTCATACAGCGCTGCCAGACACAGGAAGACGATTAACAGCGACAGGGCATACAGGAATGGTGCCTGATCACCCGATTCACGTTCTTCCAGTGACAGACCGGTCCATTCATAGTCGAAACCTTGCAAGCCCATGTCTGGCAGCTTGGCAATAATTTCTTCCATGGCCACCATCGCATCACCCGAGCTGACGCCAGGCGCTGGTGTACCCTGAATGTTCATGGAGGATACGCCGTTATAACGCTCTAAACGTGGTGAACCATAAGTCCATTCACCGGTTGCAAAGGCCGAGAATGGTACCATTTCGCCGCGGTTATTACGTACATACCATTGATCGAGGTCTTCCGGCATCATACGTGAGCCTGCTTCACCCTGAACATAGACTTTCTTGACACGACCGCGGTCGATAAAGTCATTGATGTACGAACCACCCCAGGCCATGCCCATGGTGCTGTTAATTTCAGCAATACTCACGCCCAAGGCACCGGCCTGCGCATGGTCCACAATCACGCGGTACTGTGGTGTATCTTCCTGACCATTTGGACGAACCCCGGCCAGACGTGGATCTTTGGCTGCTTCACCTAAAATGATGTTACGTGCCATGGTCAGTTTTTCATGACCCTGACCACTGGCATCTTTCAGCTGCAGGTTAAAGCCGGCACTCACGCCCAGTTCAGGCATGGCAGGCAATTGCAGTGGCATGATGTAAGAAGCATCTTTAACAATCATGTTCAGTGCCATACCACGCTGGATAATCGCACCGACCTGAGATTCTGGCGAAGTACGTTCTGACCAGTCTTTCAGCTTAATGAAGGCCAGACCTGCGTTTTGTCCAACCCCGGTGAAGGAGAAGCCGGCCACACTAAACACAGACTCGACATGCTCTTTCTCATTTTCCAGGAAGTAGTTGGTCATGGTGCTGACGACTTTGTCAGTCCGTTCCAGACTGGCATTTGGTGGCAATTGCACCAGTGTCATCACCACACCTTGGTCTTCATCCGGCAGGAACGAAGATGGCAGTTTCTGGAATAACAGCACAATCACAACCAGCACTGCACCGTAAATAATCCCGGAGAAAATCTTGCTGTGGGTCATACGGTTCACACCGCCCTGATATTTCACCGACATCTTGTCAAAGCTGCGGTTAAACCAGCGGAAGAAACGCGCAAACAGACCGTTGCTTTCCGGCTTGTTCGGATCATGCTGTTTCAGCATGGTCGCACACAGGGCAGGGGTAAAGGTTAAGGCTACAATCAGCGACAGTACCATTGCCGTGACCAGGGTCACCGAGAACTGACGATAAATCACCCCGGTCGTACCACCGAAGAATGCCATTGGTACGAATACCGCAGACAGCACCGAGGTAATCCCGATTAACGCGCCAGAAATCTGTTTCATTGACTTTTCAGTGGCTGCCACAGGGTCGAGATGTTCTTCGACCATGACACGTTCCACGTTTTCGACCACGACAATTGCGTCATCGACCAGCAGACCAATCGCCAGAACCATCGCAAACATGGTCAGGGTGTTAATCGAGAAGCCGAACATATTGATGACGGCAAAGGTTCCCAAGACCACCACCGGTACAGCCATGGTTGGAATAATGGTAGCGCGCCAGTTCTGCAGGAACAGGAACATTACCAGGAATACCAGAATAATCGCTTCAATTAAGGTTTTAACAACACTCTTAATCGACAATTCAATAAATGGTGTGGTGTCAAAGGCCAGCTGATCGACCATCCCTTGCGGGTAGTTTGGACGTAACAGCTTTAAGCGCTCTTCAACGGCTTGGGCGGTATCCAGCGCGTTGGCACCGGTTGCCAGTTTAATCGCAACACCACCGGCAGGTTTGCCGTTGAATTTGGAATCAAACTGATAGTTGTCTGCACCGAGTTCTACACGAGCTACATCACCCAGACGCACCTGTGCACCTGAAGCAGTATTTTTCAGGAAGATATTGCTGAACTGTTCTGGGGTTTGCAGCAGGCTTTGTGCCGTTACGGTTGCGTTGAGCACCTGACCTTCTATGGCGGGTGCACCACCTAACTGACCGACAGCGACCTGGGCATTCTGGGTACGAATGGCTGTGGCAATATCACTTGGGGTGACTTGCAGGCTGGCCATTTTGGCTGGGTCCAGCCAGATGCGCATTGCATAGGAACCACCAAACACCTGAACTTCACCGACCCCCGCCACACGGCTTAAGGGTTCAGAAATATTGGAGTTAACATAGTCTTTGATGTCATTTGCTGACATGCTGCCATCAGGCGAATAGAAGGCCAGAACTTGCAGGAAGCTGGCGCCTGATTTGGTGACCCTCACCCCTTGACGCTGGACATCTTCCGGCAGCAGGGCGGTGGCAGACTGTAATTTGTTCTGTACCTGAACCTGGGCAATGTCAGGATCGACGCCTTGTTCAAAGTTCAGCGCAATAGACGCAGAACCGTTACCGGCACTGTTCGATGAAATATAACGCAAGCCATCGAGACCATTCATCTGCTGTTCAATAATCTGGGTTACTGTGTTTTCAACAGTTTCAGCCGAAGCACCCGGATAGGTCGCAGAAATGGTGACCGTTGGCGGCGCAATGGTCGGATACTGGGCAATGGGCATATTGGATAGGGTTAGAATACCCGCCAACATGATCACCAGTGCAATCACCCATGCAAAAATCGGGCGATGAATAAAAAATTGAGCCATTGAAGTCTACCCCTTATGTATTTGAAGTAGCTTTTTGTTCAGCTTGAGCATCCGCCTGATCTGCTGGTTGTTTTGCTTTATCTGATGCAGCAGGTTGCTGGGCACCTTGTGGCGCGGCAGCTTGCGGTTGATATGGTTTGGCTACCACTTTCTGTTCCGGCTTGACTTTGGCAATACCTTCTACAATAACTTTATCGCCAGTTTGCAGACCTTCAGTCACAATCCAGTCTTTACCCTGAATACCGGCTGTGGTCACTGGACGTGGTTCAACCACACCTTTGGCATTGACCAGCATCGCCATGGCCTGACCGGTTGGGGTACGGGTAATGGCAGCTTGTGGAATCAGCACGGCATTTGGAATTACCCCTTGCACAATCTGTGCAGTGGCAAACATGCCTGGCAATAACAGATGGTTTGGATTCGGGAATACTGCACGTAAAGTCACGGTACCCGTATCCGGATTAACGCTGGCATCGGAGAATGCCAGACGGCCTTCAACCGGATAATAGCTACCATCTTCCAGTTTCAGCTTGACTGTGGTGTTGTTACTGCTGTTTAAATCACCTTTACTCAGCTGCTGGCGTAAACGTAGCAGTTCAGCACTCGACTGGTTGATATCCACATAAATCGGGTCCAGACGCTGAATGGTCACTAACGGTTCCTGCTGGCTGGCAGTCACTAATGCACCTGCCGTCACGGTAGAACGGTTGGTCTGACCTGAAATTGGTGCACGTACGGTTGAATAACCCAGGTTAATTTCTGCATTGCGCAGTTCGGCACGGGTGGCCGCGACATCTGCTTCAGCCAGTTTCACCTGCGCCACAATGTCATCATATTCCTGTTTGGAAATGGCATTGCTGCCCACCAATTGACGATAACGGCCTTCTTTGACACGTAAAACGTTCAGATTGGCCTGCTGACGTGCCAATGCTGCACGGGCACTATCTACCGATGCACGGTTGGTCCGTGAATCAATTTCATATAAGGCCTGACCTTCACGTACATAGCTGCCTTCGGTAAACAGACGTTTCTGCACCACACCGCTGGTTTGCGGGCGAACTTCAGAAATTTCAAAGGCAGTGGTACGGCCGGAAAGTTCAACAGACTGCTCGACACTTTGTGGCTGTACAACAATGACCCCAACTTCTGTTGGAGGCATTTGCTGCTGGGCTGCAGCTTGCTGCGCATCATTTGGATCTTTGCTACAACCCACAAGCGCGATGCTTGTGGCCAATGCGCAAGCAGTGAGGGCAGGGGCCCAAAGCTTTGCAGACATCATTCTTCCACCTCAATTAGATTTTTATCTATCTAAAAATTATTCATTGGTTTGCGCTGGCTGTACTTGATCAAGATCAGATAGAGCAGCGTGATCCAGATAAAACTTATGCTCCAGCCTGACAGGACATCTGAGGGAAAATGTACGCCAAGATACACTCTTGAAATTCCCATCAGCAACATCCACATAACAGCACATATTACAATGGCTTTATGTGCGGGATGTTGCATTGACACATAAATTGCAAGACAGCCCAGCGTTGCGGCATAAAAACTGTGTGCGCTGGGAAATGAGGCACCATAGCTATTGACCAGATGATACATTTCTGGCGGGCGCTCTCTTGCAATCAGATACTTGAGTATCCAGGCAGTGGCAAAACTCCCCATCAGTCCAATGCTGACCAGCACGATATTTGCATATTCCTTCTGCCTGGCCAGATACAGACACCAAAGACTGGATAAAAATAATACAAATGGCATGCCACCAACGACAGATAATCCCGTCATTAGTGAATTCAACATCTCGTTACGGTGCTGGCTGAACCAGTCTACAATTGCCGAATCAAGGGCAGTGAGCGCTGGAACATAAAGCATTAACACGCTGAAAAAACACAACAAACCACCGAGATAAAGCAAAAAATTAGGCATGCCGAAATCCTGGTTAGTTTAGCTGATCCGAGCGCAGTCCGGTAATGGATTAAAGTGTACTCGCCAGTACACTTCATTTCAAGCCTGTATAAATTATGCTAATTTCTTTTTCAATTCTTTTTAACACATGACAAAATAAATTAACAAATTCCTTAATGATGACCCTTGGCCGGGCCAGATTGTTCTTCAACTTCAACAGGTTGCTTCGGTGGCCAGAAAAAGTCACTGGGCCGGGTCAGGAAATGGGTCATGACCAGTTTGGCCAATGGCTTCCACTGTTCAAAACGTACCCGACGTGCGCGCAGGGCCACAATAATGGTGAGGGTAAAGCTGACAAATAAGTTGGTCAGGCCAATTAACAGTACACCCAGGAAAGACACAATAATCAGGCCAATTTCCGGACTACCGTTGACGTTCATCAAACCCTGAATAAAGTTGGCCGAGGCAAAGGCAATATGCCGGATATCTAAAGGCAGACCCAGAATATAACCAATTGTGCCCATACTGCCGAGCATAACCCCGAACAGGAAATTACCGGCCAGTGCGCCCAAGTTCCGTTCAATATAGGCGGCAAAACGGTCCAGCCGTTCCTGACTCATCCATTTTTTCAGTTTGGCATGCGCCTGTAGCCGTGGCCCGACTTTGCGATACACCGCCATATTATCGAAGTAACCGGCAATCAGGCCCGATAAAAACAGACATACCCCGGCAATGGCTGCGTGTGGAATTGCCAGAGAGGTAAACGGATTCAGGTCATGCAGCATTTTACTGGCTTTGGCATGGTTCATTAAAGGTTCATGCAACGCCGCATCCCACATAAAGGCAATTAGGGCGGCCACCGGAATGGCAATCGAGATATTGCCCAGAATGGCAATAAACTGGGTCCGGATAATATTGATAATCAGCGCGGCCAGCTCGGCAATTTGCGCCATTTTCGAGCCTTTGCGATGCTGTACGGTCGAAGCCAGTGCGGCAGCGGTCATCGCCGGCTGTTTGGTGGCCACAGTAAAGTGCAGCACATGAATCAGCATAAAGCCCAGCGAGTAGTTCATGCTGTTAATAAAGGCCTGCATCAGCGGCGCCAAGGTTAAACGTGCCGCCAGCACCTTAAGGGTGGCCATGGTGGCAATAATCACCCCGGCCCCGGCAGCCGATTTATACATTTCCAGAAAGCCGGCCTTGTCGGTACTTACATAATGTTCACCGGTTTTACTGGCATTTTCAGTCACCTGCAAGGCCATCAATTCACTGTTGGTAGCCAGCAGGGAGCGGACACTGCGTTCGCTATACAGCGCGGTGGTAATATCGACCAGTAGCTCGCCCATGGCGCTATAACGCACATCATCTTCTTCAACAATCAGGTTCAGCAGCAGTTCAATCCGGTCCAGACACTGTTCCAGTAAGGACAGCAAATAGGTCAGGCTGACACTGACCCCAATCCGTTTGGTGGCCCGGCGAATTTTATGGCTGACGTTACGGCACTGGTCAATCATTACCAGCGCCTGTGAGGCATCCGGTGGAATTACCGCTTCAAATTTGTCGGCACTTTGATGCAGGTTTTTATACTGCACAATGAAATCGTTGATTTCACGGTTCTGCACTAAAAATGGTGATTCGTATTCGGTCAGTTCCGGATGGGCATTAATAAATTCCGGATATAAACCAATCCCGCTGACCCGATAGGACAGCACGGTAATGGCTTTAATGATTTCCTGACGAATCAGTTTTTTATCATCCTGATTACGATGGCCCTGATTCAGCAGGCGAAACAGCTGCTGCCACTGCTGATCTTCAATATCATCCAGCCAGTATTTATCACTGCGCTGATGGAAAATGCGGCGCAGCAAGTCCTGCAGCTGGCTCTGATCATTAATCAGCGGTAAAAAATGCGCCCCTAGGCGCTGGAACAGCTGGCTCCAGAAACCATCTAAAGACAGGATGCCGGTATCGGCATACAGGCTGGTCTGTTTGTACTGGCTGATTAAGCAGAGCACAAAACTTTGTAAGGTATTGGCGGCATTGGGCGTAATCAGCAGGGCATGTAAAAAGGCCTGAAACTTTTCTTGTATTTCTTCGCTATTTTCGGTGTTGGCTGGTCGAATGCGGTTGACCAGCTCAATGAGCAGTTGCTCGTCAAGATCAGCGGGCGTGGTTTCCAGCTGATCCTGCATGTTCAGGAATAGGTCATAAAATTTTATATGCATAGGCAAGGATGAAGCTATTTATTGAATTCGGTGCAGGGCCAGCTTGGCCAGATTGACCAAGGCCTGACGATAGATTGTATCTGGCAAGGCATTTAAGGCCGCAATTGCGGCTTCGGTTTCTTCCGTGGCACGTTGCTGGCAATAATCCAATGCACCTGACGTCTGTACAATCTCGATAACCTGCGCCAATTCGGAGGTTCCACCCGTAGCAATACTGCGGCGGATAATTTCATGTTGCGCACCACTGGTATTTTTCAGGGCGGCAATTAAAGGCAAGGTCGGTTTACCTTCCATCAGGTCATCGCCGATATTTTTACCCAGGGTTTCGGCATCTGAGGTGTAATCCAGAATATCGTCAATGATCTGGAAGGCATTACCAAAATGGCCGGCAAAGACACGTAACGGTTCACGGTATTCCGGCTTGCCGGTTAAAATGGCGGCACCTTCGGTGGCCAGTTCAAACAGGCGCGAGGTTTTGCCGTGAATAATATCTAAATACGTCTGTTCGGTGGTGTCCGGCTGATGCTGTGATTGCAACTGTAGTACTTCACCTTCGGCAATTTCACAAGTACCGGTCGAGAAATCTTTTAGCAAGGTCATGTTGTTTAAATCGACCAGCAGGTCAAAGGCACGTGAAATCAGGAAGTCACCGACCAATACGGCGGTCTGGTTATTCCAGGTGGCATTGGCGGTTGGACGGCCACGACGCAAGCCAGATTCATCGACCACATCATCATGCACCAGGGTTGCGGTATGCAGCATTTCAATAATCGCCGCCAGTCTGCGCGCCTGTTCCAGATCTTCTGCGCCGCAGGCTTTGGCCGCCAGTAAGCACATGATCGGACGCATACGTTTGCCGCCGGCTTCCACCACATGCTTGCTGACCGCCATAACCAGTGCGACTTTTGAGGTAATGCCTTCATTAATAAACTGATCCATCGCGGCAAAATCGGAAGCAACAGGCGCGAGAATATCTTGCTTAAAGTCGATGGTCATGTGAAGGAGAACCTCAATTGTGTCAAGTAACAACGATATAGTGTAACAATGAAAAACGTCTGGACAGGAAATCTGCAATCTGCGGTGCGGCCATTGTGGTTGTCGTTATGAAGTACGAGGCAATGGTCTGCTTTCCTGTTCGTGCTGGCGCTGATGGCCTCCCGGTGACAGGCAGCGGTGATAGCATCAGCATGCTGGCGTTTTCGATTCTAACAAGCAATTTGATTAGATCAATGAAAAATGTAGGGTTTTGACCATTTTTGTTGCTTTTCGTTGCATGTTTATAAAATAAACAGCCGGCTGATGCAATATTTTGGCTAAATCTCTTGTTGTTTGCAGCGTTATCCCTTAAAATCTCTGCCCTTGTATAACCCCAGTGGCGTTCGTTTTAAGATCGGTATATCCCTTTACCGGCACGACGACACGGGCATGTTTGGAGTACATTATGTACGCAGTAATCCAAAGCGGTGGTAAACAGCACCGTGTAGTTGAGGGTGAAACCCTTAAAGTTGAATTATTGAAAGCTGAAACTGGCGCAACTATTACGTTTGATGACGTATTAATGCTTGTAAACGGTGATAGCATTCAAATCGGTGCTCCAGTTGTAGCTGGCGCTAAAGTAACTGCAGAAGTGGTTGGCCATGGCCGTCACGACAAAATCCGCATCATCAAAATGCGTCGTCGTAAGCACTACCGTAAGCAACAAGGTCACCGTCAATGGTTCACCGAGTTGAAAATTACTGGTATTTCAGGCTAATCACTAGGAGTAATGAGACATGGCATCTAAAAAAGCCGGTGGTTCTACTAAGAACGGTCGTGATTCGAATCCTAAGATGTTAGGTGTTAAAGTTTACGGTGGTCAAACTGTAACTGCAGGTAACATCATCGTTCGTCAACGTGGTACAGAATTCCACGCTGGTGCAAATGTAGGTATGGGCCGTGACCATACTTTATTTGCTACTGCTGACGGCGTAGTAAAATTCGAAGTGAAAGGTCAATTTGGCCGTCGCTACGTATCTGTTGAATAAGATTCAATAGAACAAAAACCCACAGTCTTCTGTGGGTTTTTTTATGCATGTCGCATCGGGAAAGAGAGCAACCCTGATCTTCATGATGATGGATAAAAAAGAACATTTGATATTAATAAACATACAAAACTTCTTATTTTCTCTAAATTTAGGCACTTTATTTGGTTTAAGATGAGTCCATGAATACATTGCGATATGCAACAATAAAAGGTGAATCTATGAAAATGCTTCGTCAAACCATGTGTGCTATGGCATTGGGTGCTGCAACGCTGGCACCAGTGATGAGTACGACTGTGTATGCTGCGCCTGTGGCAGCATCGGAGCAGCAAGCCACTGCCAATCTGGTCAAACAATTGAGTCATATTAAAAGTATGACCGCCAACTTCGAGCAGACCACCAAAACCAGTGGCAAAGCGCCTAAAAACAAGGGCCTGACTGCCCAGCATATGAATCAGGAATTTAAAGGCATAATGAAAGTGGCGCGCCCGGGTAAATTCTATTGGGAAACCACCAGTCCGGCCAAACAGACCATTGTGACCTCAGGGAAAACCGTCTGGATTTATGACCCGGACTTGCAGCAGGCCGTGCGTCAAAACCTGGATGAGCAGGTTGCCAATACGCCAGCACTGTTATTATCGGGCAATACCAACCAGATTATGCAGTCATACCGGGTGACCCAGCCAAACAAAGGCAAAACCTATTACACCCTGTATCCAAAAAGTGATGACGGTGCTTTCCAGAGTCTGACCATCAGTTTCGGTGCCAACAAAGCACCAAGCCTGATGATTCTGGAAGATTCTTTAGGTCAAACCACCTATGTACGTTTTAACAATGTGAAGGTGAACCCGAACATTGCCAACTCGACCTTTAATTTCACCCCGCCAAAAGGCACAGATATTATTGATCAATAAGGGATGATGATCATTTCTTAAAAAAGATTTTATCTGTGAAAGCAAAAACATAAAGGAGCCATTTTAATGGCTCCTTTATTTTTAGGTGAATAATCGTCCAATGGTAGGATTGAACGGAAAGTCAATTGAGCGAGTTGAGCCATGCGGACATGCATGAAATGGCAATAAAAATTGCCCTCCCTGAAAATGGTTAAAAATTAACCAAAAATAAGGGTTAACCAGAATCACGGCTGATCTGTCTGCTTTTGCTCTGTGAAAGAATCCACAATTTCTGTGGATAAATCTTGGGATAATTTATTTTTCCCGTTGAATGGGCCGCAGATGCACGATTAGGGTGCAGTCAGAATTTGATTTTATTTTAAAATTATCATTATGAATTTTAATGGAATATTATAAATTTTGGTATGTACCGCTGCGGATGGTTTTTGGTTGATTTTTCATTTTTTATCGCAGGTTACAGAACTGCTCTAGGATCGAACAGCAGGAGTTTTATATAGTGGTAAATAGCTAAATTGAGCGTATACAACGCCTTTGCGGGGTGAAAACTGCTGAAAATTGCAGCATGAACATAGGGGAAATGCAATGCAACATCTGAAATCAAATCTGCTCACCACGACCATCGCACTGACCACGGCATTAATGTTAAGCGCCTGTCAGCCGAAGCAGGATGCCGCACCTCAGGTGGAGGCCGAGCAAAGTCAGACTCAGGCAGCTGCCATTCCCGTGATTCAGGCCAAAGTGGTGCCGGTGGAACTGAAACAGCAGCAGCGCTGTGATGAAGAGGGCTGTACCGAATACGATATTCAGACGGTCAATACCAATGTGCCGTGGATCAATGCGTATTTTATGCAGCGGATTAAAAAGGCTGACCCGATTGCATTTAGTGAAGATGCCGCTTCTACTGCGTCAGCATCGTCAGCATCGTCAGCATCGTCAGCATCGTCAGCATCGTCAGCATCGTCAGCATCGTCAGCATCAGAGGCCAATAGCACAGAGGAGCCTAACCGTCTTAGCCTGAGTTCTACCTATGTACGTTATATTGGCCAGCATGGCCGTCTGGCTACCTTTAGCATGCAAAGCTATAGTTATCCGGCCGGGGCGGCGCATGGTATGCATCATCAGGAATTTGTGACCTTTGATTTAAACAGCAAGAAACGTCTGGCCTTGCAGGATATTCTACTGCCGAATAGTGAAGCCAAACTAGTACAAGAACTGTTTAACCATAATTACAACTGGCTGAATGAGCACGACATCCAGCGTGACAAACTGCGACTGAGTGACAATTTCTATTATGGTGCCAATGGTCTGGTGTTTGTCTATCCATTGTATGAGCTGGCTTCCTATGCAGAAGGCATGCCGGAACTGGAGCTGCCGTATTATGCGGTGGACAAACTGATTAAAGCTGAATATCTGCCAAGTTTGCCGAAGTATCCGGCCCAGTAAATTGTGAAAAAACTGCGCCAGATTGCTGTAATAAGCCCCAGCCGTGAAGCGGATTACTGTATTTTTTAACCCGAAGCGCTTACACTATAGCCAGTTTTTTTCTTTACAAAAGATTGGCTATGATCGACCCGAAATTACTCAGAAATAATATTGAGGCTGTAAATTTAGCCTTGGCAAAACGTGGTGTGCAACTCAATGTAGAAGAATGGGCATCATTGGAAGCTCGCCGTAAAGAAATCCAGTCCAAAACGGAAGCTCTACAGGCCGAGCGTAATGCCGGTGCCAAACAGGTCGGTCAGATTAAAAAAGCCGGTGGTGATGCTTCAGAAATCATGGCACGTATGTCAGCCATTGGTGATGAAATTAAAGCAGCCGAAGTGGCTTTAAATGAATTACAGGCGGAAATTGAAACCAAATCACTGACTATTCCTAACCTGCCACATGAATCTGTGCCGGAAGGTAAAGATGAAGCCGATAACGTGGAAATCCTGACCTGGGGTACACCACGCGAATTTGATTTTGAAATCAAAGATCATACCGACTTAGGCGAATGGATGGGTGGTCTAGAATTTGAAACCGCGACCAAGCTGACCGGTTCTCGCTTTAGCGTTTTAAAAGGGCCATTGGCGCGTCTGCAACGTGCTTTAACCCAGTTTATGCTGGATACGCATACCCTGAAAAATGGCTATACCGAAGCCTATGTACCGTACCTGGTCAATGCCGATTCTTTACGTGGTACCGGTCAATTACCAAAATTTGAAGAAGACCTGTTTAAGCTGCAAGGTGAAAAAGAGTTCTATTTAATTCCAACCGCGGAAGTGCCAGTCACCAACTTTGTCCGTGACGAAATTATTGATGCGGACCGTTTACCGCTGAAATATGCTGCGCATACCCCATGTTTCCGCAGTGAAGCTGGTTCTTATGGTCGTGATACGCGTGGTTTAATCCGTCAGCACCAGTTTGATAAAGTAGAAATGGTGCAAATCGTTAAACCTGAAGATTCTATGCAGGCACTGGAAGAGTTGACCGGTCATGCAGAAGGCATTTTGCAGGCGCTGGGCTTGCCGTACCGTAAAATCATCCTGTGTGGTGGTGATATGGGCTTTGGTGCGACCAAAACCTATGACCTGGAAGTGTGGGTGCCAAGTCAGAATACCTATCGTGAAATTTCTTCGTGTTCCAACATGGGGGATTTCCAGGCGCGTCGTATGAAAGCGCGTTATCGTGCTGACCAGAAGAAAACTGAATTTGTCCATACCTTGAATGGTTCAGGTCTGGCGGTTGGACGCACCTTATTGGCCGTGATGGAAAACTATCAGCGCGCGGATGGCTCAATTGAAGTGCCTGAAGTGCTACGTCCGTACATGGGTGGTGCAGAATATATCGACTAAATTCAGGTCGATGTACAGGATGCACCAATTTGTGCACAAAATTTGCTTAAGACAATCAGAACTAAATTACTGAGGTAGTGTGTGGATATTTTTCCAATCTCGTTAAAGTTGCAACAGCAACGCTGTCTGATTGTCGGTGGCGGCCATATTGCCTACCGTAAAGCCGGTTTACTGCAAAAAGCAGGCGCTATTATTGATGTGGTGGCGCCGGACATTGATGCCGCTTTACTGGAACTGGTTCAGCAGAGCCAGGGGCATTATGAGGCTGCTGCCTTCAATACTGAAATTCCGCTGCGCCAGTATCGTCTGGTGATTGCCGCCACTGATGATGCAGCAATCAACCGTCAGGTGTTTGAGGCTTGTGAAGCTGAAAATGTGCTGGTTAACAGTGTCGATGATCCGCCACATTGCCGCTTTATGGTGCCGGCTATTGTCGACCGTTCGCCTTTGCTGATTGCAGTGGCCACGAATGGTGCATCACCGGTGTTGTCGCGCCAGATTCGCACCCAATTGGAAACCAGTATTCCGCATGGCATGGGCAAACTGGCGAGTTTTTCCGGTCAATGGCGTGCTGCGGTTAAGGCCAAAATCCAGAATCCGGATGAACGCCGGATTTTCTGGGAAAACCTGTATGCCAGTCCGCTTAAAGAGCAGGTCTTTAATGACAATCTGCAAGAAGCCAATCGTTTGATTGAGCAGGCCTTGCAGGAATGGACCACGCCAAAAGGCGAAGTGTATCTGGTCGGTGCCGGTCCGGGTGATCCGGAGCTGTTGACCTTAAAAGCACTGCGCTTGATGCAGCAGGCCGATGTGGTGATTTACGACCGTCTGGTGTCTGATCCGATTATGGAGCTGTGCCGCCGCGATGCTGAAAAAATCTATGTCGGGAAGGCGCGCTCCAACCATGCTGTGCCACAAGAGGGCATTAATGCCTTGCTGGTCAAATATGCGCAGGAAGGTAAACGTGTCTGCCGTTTAAAAGGCGGGGATCCGTTTATTTTTGGTCGTGGCGGTGAAGAAATTGAAGAACTGTTTGCTGCAGGTGTGGCTTTTCAGGTGGTGCCGGGCATTACCGCAGCCTCGGGTTGTTCAGCTTATGCCGGTATTCCTTTAACCCATCGCAACTATGCGCAAAGCGTACGTTTCCTGACCGGGCATTTAAAAGAAGGTTCACCGGAACTGCCGTGGAGCGAGCTGGTCTATGAAAACCAGACTCTGGTGCTGTATATGGGACTGGTGGGACTGGAAAAAATCTGCCAGAAACTGATTGCCCATGGCCAGCGTCCGGATATGCCAGTGGCCTTGGTGTCTAAAGGCACCACACCGGAGCAGAAAGTGGTGGTCGGGACTTTGGCGGATATTGCATCTAAAGTTACTGAACATCAAATTCAGGCACCCACTCTGACCATTATTGGTGAAGTGGTGAAGCTGCGCGAACAACTGCAATGGCATGAGCGAGGATAAAGCAACACAACGTGTTGCCCGAGCGCAAGACGAAGGCTATGCCTGAGTAAAGAGGATAAAGCAACGCACTGCGTTGCCCGAGCGCAAGACGAAGGCTGCGCCTGTCAAGTGGCAGCTATGATGAATCATGGTTGCCGGAGATGCAAAAGGGCAATACTGCGTAGCGCTTTAACCCTGACAGCATCCTTGTCCCATCAAGAAAGTTTAATTGCTTAAATCAACCAGATAGTGAGTAAAAAGTGATCCACGTTGTGTTATATGAGCCTGAAATTCCTGCCAATACCGGTAATATTATCCGGCTTTGTGCCAATACCGGTGCTCAGTTACATCTGGTCAAGCCCCTGGGTTTTGAGCTGGATGATAAAAAGCTGAAACGTGCCGGTCTGGATTACCACGAATGGGCACGGATGCAACTGTGGGATTCAATTGAAGACTGTCTGGCCAATTTGGCCAGCAAAGGCATAGGCGTGGATGCGGTGTATCCATTAACCACCAAGGGTACAGAAACCCCGCATACTTCGGATTTAAACCGTCCTGTGGCCTTGTTGATGGGACCAGAAACCCGCGGTTTGCCTGAGCATGTGCGTTTGATGTTCCCACAAGAGCACTGGATTCGCTTGCCGATGGCAGAAAACTCCCGCAGTCTGAACCTGTCAAATGCCACAGCAGTTATTGTTTATGAAGCCTGGCGTCAGCAGGGTTTTCAGCCTTTAAGCTAGGGCAGATCATCGCGAAGAATAAAAAAACAGGATCACTGATCTTGGTTTTTTTATCGCTATTTATTTTTTCAGTGAGCAGGATCAAGCCGTCAAAACTTGACCTGAAACGTAGAAACAAAAAAGGTGCCGAAGCACCTTTTTAAATGACTTAAACTTAGAGTTTATCGTCAAATTCATTGTGTTGTGGCGCAGGGTGTTTAAAGCCTTTGGTTTTATAACCCAGGTATAAAATACCGGCCATTGCCCACCATAAACCATATTTCAATGATGTTTCATCAACCTCAAGCCACAGTGCAAACACCGCGATAAAACCACAAAGCGGCACCACCACAAAGTTCAGAATATCTTTAACGTTGCGGGTACGTCCATCACGCAGCGCATAGCGTGAAATGACTGACAGATTGACGAAACTGAATGCAGTCAGGGCACCAAAGCTGATCAGGGAAATCACGAAATCCAGATCCATAAAGCCTGCAGTTAAGGCCACCGCACCGACAATCAGAATGTTATAAGACGGTGTGAAGTTACGTGGGCTGATATGACCAAAGATTTTCTTGTTGATCACGCCATCACGGCCCATCACGTACATCAAACGGGATACACCGGCATGTGCAGAAATACCCGAAGCCATCACCGTTACAATTGCGAAGGTCAGTACATAGGACTGGAACAGTGAACCACCCACCAGCATCAGAATTTCTGGCTGAGTTTCAGCAATATTCTTGAAGTAGCTGCCCGGTTCATTCGGGAAGTAAATCTGCATGAAGTAGGTGCTGACAATAAAGATGATCCCGGCAATTAACGCAGTCAGGAAAATCGCTTTTGGCAGGGTCTTTTCGGTATCTTTGGTTTCTTCTGCCAGCGAGCTTAAGGAGTCAAAACCGGTGAAGGAGAAGCACAGTAAGGTAGCACCGGTAATCAGCGCACCGACTGAGGTCAGCTCATTCCAGAACGGTTCCAGGCTCCAGAGCTGATAACGCTGTTCGGCACTAATCGGGCCATCGGCATTAAAACCGGCCTGCAGTTTGGTAAATACCATCCAGGTAAAGATCGCGATGACCAGAAGCTGGATAAATACGATCAGACTGTTGAAGTTGGCGACAAAACGCGCACCACGCAGGTTGATGCCGGTCATAAACGCGGTCAGTACAATGACCCAGACCCAATGATTAACATCCGGGAACAGCGCTTCCAGATAAATCACGGCCAGAATAATATTCACCATTGGCGACAGCAGGTAGTCGAGCCAGGATGACCAGCCCACCATAAAGCCAACATTGGGGTGAATGGATTTCTGCGCATAAGTATAGGCAGAACCCGAAGATGGGTAGCGGCGAATCATGTGACCATAGCTTAACGAGGTCAGCAAGATTGCAACCAAGGCAAAAATATACGAGGTGGGTACATGAAAATGACTTTCTTCCGATACTAAACCGAAAGTGTCAAATAAGGTCATTGGCTGAATATATGCTAAACCAATAATAATGATGTGCCAGAGCCCTAGCGTTTTTTGCAGTTTAGCTGCCGATTGAGTCCCAGAGATATTTGTCAACGGCGTTATCCTCTTAATCGTTGATCAAGGATCAGTCATGTTCCTAAGGATCGTTTGAGACGAACGATCCCCCCTATCAATAAAACAAAAGTCCGCCAATCTACTCCAAAATGGTTGCTTTTGTCAGTAACTTTTTCAGAAATTTTTAGCAGAAAATATGCCAATCATCTGAATAAATAAGAACTTTTTCTTGGGTATAGTAAAAGCCTGATGCTTAAAAAAACATCAGGCTTCTAGAAATTTTGGCTATATTCGCCTATTTGCTGGAAATTACCAAGCCTTTTTTAAGATAGATTTCAAATCTTCCAGACTGGCTTCTTTCGGGTTGTAAATGATCGAGCCATCGTTTAGGGCTTTTTCGGCCACTTCATCTAGCTGTGCTTCTGTAACCTTGCCGGTTTCACTCAAGGTGCGTGGCAATTTGGTCATGGCATACAGACGGTCGCGCATGGTCAGCAGGGTAGCAATGGCTTTATCGGCACGCAGATGCGCCGGAGTCTGGGCATAAATATCCGGGCCGGCCAATGGCAGCAGCAGTTCGGCAATTTTGTCGCCATTGACATCTTTGTTGTATTCCAGCACATAGGGTAAGAACAGGTTCATGCACAGTCCATGCGGCAGATGAGCCACTGCACCTAAGGCATGCCCGAGGGAATGTACCAGACCCACCATCGAATTGGAGAAGGCAATACCAGCCATGGTCGAGGCCTGTGCCAGTTCCAGACGGCCATAGGCATCGCTTGGATTGTCCAGCACTTTAAACAGGTTATTGCTGATTTTCTTGATCGCGGCGGTGGCATAGGCATCCGAAATCGGATTCGAGGCCATGCAGCTATAAGCTTCAACCGCATGGGTCATGGCATCCATAGCTGTCATTGCCGTTAAATGCGGTGGCAGGGTCTGGGTCATGCGCGGGTCCAGAATCGCGGCATGCGGCATCAGGTAATAAGAGGCGAATGGCATTTTGACATTCTTTTCAGTATCTGACACCACCGCGACCATGGTGACTTCTGAACCGGTGCCTGAAGTGGTCGGAATCACGAAGAAGGGCTTTAATGGTTTTGGCAGATTGTGCGCACCGGAATATTTCAGCAGGTCATCGCCGCCTTCCGTCACCAGAATATTGGTAGCTTTAGAGGTGTCAATCACCGAACCGCCGCCGACAGCAATAATGGCATCACAGTTGTGGTCACGATACAGCTGCGTGGCTTTACGTACCGTGTCCAGACTTGAATCCTGTGGCACATCATCAAAAATATAGCCAATTTCAGCATCAGTCGATTCAAAAGCCGCTTCAACCGGGGCCAGCAGGTTGTTACCACGGACGCCTTTGTCGGTAATGATCAGCGGGCGTTTCGCACCTAAAGTCACCAATTCAAACGGAATGTGTTCCAGTGCGGCATTGCCGGCAATGACTTTGACTGGACAAAAAAATTCGTAATAAGGCTTCGCCATGTTATGCACTCCGTTGGAAATAGGACTGAGCCACTTTCAGGTAAATATGGGCAGCTCCGCTGAGTTTTTCTTTTAAGTTAAGTTCGGATGGGTATTGTTTGACGGCCAGCTCTGCCAGCAGTTTAGGCAAAATCAGGGCTTCCATTTTGTTCAGGCAACGCACCAGACGAATGGCATAAGACAGGTCACCATCGGCAATCATGCGGTCATGGGCAAAGGCCTGTGCCGTACTTTCCTGAAACGAGAACACCAAAAAGGCATGGGTCAGATGCTTGAAGGTAATGACCAGATCGGGTTTGCCATCCAGTTCAGGCAGCAGTTCGAGCTGATGATCTTCAGTCACCCGGGCAATGAACGCAGGTCCATTGGGAAACACTTTCATGGACAGGATAAAATTTGCGGGAAACTTTGCAACTTCCTGTTTTATTTCTTGATCGACCTGGCTTGCCATCACCAGACCTCTGCCAATCACATCCATCATGAGTTTGACATAGGCCTGTTGCAAAGCGGGCTTCACGGTTTTGCTTGAAATCACTCGCTGAGTCCCTTTGTTAACATCTATTATTGGGTTTAGAGTAAATACTCTAATTTATTTCTTATTCAAAAGTAAAGTCATTTAGGCTTGAATGGTTTGAACCTCACTAAAGTAACCACTGTGCTCTAAAGTTTCAATGATATCTCGGCATAAAGTTTCAAACGATGGATAGTCTGGGACTAAATCCTGAATGCGCACCATTTCCAGACCGGCATACCCACAGGGGTTAATGGTTTGAAAACCACTCAAATCACAGTCAATATTCAGCGCTAGTCCATGGTAACTACGGCCTTTGCGGATTTTAAAGCCCAATGAGCCAATTTTACGCTCCGCGACATAGACACCCGGCGCATCTGCTTTGGCATAAGCTTCAATACCATATTTTTTGAGCAGCGCAATCATCAGGTTTTCGGCATACGATACCAGCGTGCGGACATTCCAGCCCAAACGGTTCAGGTCAAACAGGAAATACGCCACCAGCTGGCCCGGACCATGCCAGGTCACCTGTCCACCACGGTCGGTTTGTACCACCGGAATATGGCTGGGAATCAGAATATGTTCTGCCTTGCCGGCCTGACCTTGGGTCAGCACCTCATGATGCTGCAAAATCCAGAGCTCATCGGGGGTATTGGCATCACGCTGTTCAGTCAACTGCTTCATCTCTAAAAAGCGGTCTTGATACGGTGTTAATTGCGAATACTGGCGAATAATGAGGGTCGGTTTTTGAAGCGCATCGGTCACAGGCTGCGTCCTTAAAAATGAAATCTGCTGATGTGAATTATAATGATTCAGAATAGGAATAGGAGTGTGCCTGCTTTAAATTACTGCGCTTGCACGGCACGCCATAAAAAAACACGCATGAAGCGTGTTTTTTTGAAACTTAAAGCGCGGTTTTAATCAGCGGGCAGGCAGCTAAATCGGCATAGACCGCATGCACCTGTTCCAGCTCCTCGAAACGCAGCTGTGCGGTAATCGAGTGGTATTTACCGGTACGCGACGGGGTCACGGTCATTTTGTCGCCATCAAAGTCCGGGAAGTGTTTCACGAAAATATCGTTCACCGCTTGACGCAGCTCTGCACCGGCCAGACCAATCAGTTTAATCGGGTAATCCATCGGAAAAACCCAAAGATGCTCTTGTAATTCACGAGAGGGAGTGCGGTCAATCATAATTACCTCAAAAGATTGAAAAACGCCTGCAAGGCGCAGGCGTTTTGGCATTGCTACTTAAATGGGGATGGATTGATCCCAATTCAAGCCGCTGCTGACTTAGTCGTTTTCCAGGAATGAACGCAGGTGTTCAGAGCGGGAAGGGTGACGTAATTTACGTAAGGCTTTGGCTTCAATCTGACGGATCCGTTCACGGGTCACATCAAACTGCTTACCGACTTCTTCCAGAGTATGATCGGTTGGCATATCAATACCAAAACGCATTTTCAGGACTTTGGCTTCACGTTCAGTCAGGTTTTCCAGCACTTCGCGTGTTGCTTCTTTTAAGCCTTCTGAAGTCGCTGCATCGACTGGAGAGGTGATGTTGCTGTCTTCAATAAAGTCACCCAAATGCGAATCTTCATCATCACCAATTGGCGTTTCCATGGAAATCGGTTCTTTGGCAATTTTCAGGACTTTACGTACCTTCACTTCGTCCATTTCCAGACGTTCACCGAGTTCTTCCGGTGTCGGTTCGCGGCCCATTTCCTGCAGCAACTGACGAGAAACACGGTTAATCTTGTTAATGGTTTCAATCATGTGTACCGGAATACGGATGGTACGTGCCTGATCGGCAATCGAACGGGTGATCGCCTGACGAATCCACCAAGTCGCATAAGTCGAGAACTTGTAACCACGACGGTATTCAAACTTGTCTACCGCTTTCATCAGACCGATGTTACCTTCCTGAATCAGATCCAGGAACTGCAAGCCGCGGTTGGTGTATTTCTTGGCAATCGAGATCACCAGACGCAAGTTGGCTTCGACCATTTCTTTCTTGGCGCGACGTGCTTTGGCTTCACCCACCGCCATACGTTTGGCAATGTCTTTAATGTCTTTAACATTCAGACCCAACTCTTTTTCGATGTCGGCAATTTTTTGCTGGAAGGCCAGTACGTCAGGACGCACTTTTTCCAGGTAGCCTTTCATCTCTGCAGGAGCTTTGGCAATCTGTTCGTCTAACCATGCCGGATTAGATTCCTGACCCGGGAAAGTCGTACGGAACTGGGTACGGTCCATACGGCCACGACGTACTGCATAACGCATTACTTCACGCTCTGCTGCACGAATCTGGTCATGCGTGCCACGAATCATTTCTGAAATAATATCAAACAGGCGCGGCGCAAATTTGAACATCATGAACACGCTGGCCAGAGCCTGTAACGCAGCTTCCGCTTCTTTGCTGTTACGGCCATGCTTTGCAATGACGTCTTTGGTGTTTTTCCAGGCTTCAGTCAGCTCGGCAAAACGTACTTTGGCAATTTCAGGGTCCGGACCAGAATCCGCTTCAGAATCATCATCCGATTCTGACTCTTCTTCTTCATCGTCGTCATCAAGTTTGACATCTTTGGTTTTGGTGCTCTTGCTGCTCGATTCTTCTTCATCGTCGAGCACGGCTTCATCTTCCAGCACTTCCGGAATTTCTTCATCGGTTTCAGGATCTAAGTAACCTGAAAGCAGATCGGCCAGGCGGCGTTCGCCATTTTCATAATCTTTGTATTCTTGTAGAACCACTTCAACGGCATTTGGCCAGTACGCAATTGAATGCAGCACATCACGGATGCCTTCTTCAATACGTTTCGCGATACTAATTTCGCCTTCTCGCGTTAACAGCTCAACGGTCCCCATTTCACGCATATACATACGCACAGGGTCCGTGGTACGGCCAGGCTCATTTTCTACAGAAGCCAGTACTGCCGCTGCTTCTTCTTCAGCGACTTCATCTGCAGCTTCTGTGGTGTCTTCGAACATCGCATCATCAGATTCAGGTGCACGTTCATGCACAGGAATGCCCACGTCCTGAAGCATCTGGATGATGTCTTCAATCTGTTCGCTTTCCGTGATTGAGTCTGGGAGATGATCGTTAACCTCGGCATAAGTTAGGTAACCTTGCTCTTTGCCTCGGCTAATCAGAGCCGCTACTTGCGAAGTAGGGGAAGTCATATCGCTCATCTTTGCTTACTCTTCGTTGAATCTGTGGCAGTGAAAAACCGTGCATGATAGCACAATTTGCTGTAAAAGTTTCTGATTTGATCAATCAAGCATGATTTTATAAAAATGTTTGAAAGCAAAACTGAATAGGAATATGGGGCATCTTGCCCGGTTTTCAAGTCTGGCATCCGTTTTGTCCGCGAAATATTCTTGTCATATGCTTTAAACTATACTTATTCAGATAAGGTCTTCATAAATACACAAATTTTAGCGCGAAATACAAGCCAAAAATAGTCGGGAAAAACAAAAAATATAAATAAAACTTGACAACTTTTTCAAAGGCAGATAAATAGCGGCTAAACCCATTCACATTTTTTCATTCTGAGGTAGTTTTAGTGTCTTCAACAGATTTTGAACTAGATGATAACTACGGTGATGATGATGTCAGCTTCGATGAAGCGGCAGGTAAAATCAGTGCGAAAGAATCGTTAGAAAAACGTCGCCTGATTGATGATCTGCTGGCACAGCGTCGACTGGAGCGTGATCTCAAGGATTTTGATTATGACTTCGACGAAGATGATTTTGACGACGAAGATGACTGAAATTTGGGTTCAGTAAAGTCTTCGGAAAATGCTATGCTATACCTTGTATAGACGATTTTTGGATTTAAGATGAGTGCTTTAGATTTAGACCTGTTGAGTGAATATCTAGATGGTGACCAGAACGAATACGGTCTAGATTTTGCTGCCACTCATGGTTTTTTGTGTGCCATTGCAGTCGGCCCGCAATTTGACCAATGGCTGGATGAACTATTTGAAGGCAACCAGAAAAAAGTGCCGGCAGAAATCGTAGCGCAGGTGAAAACCTGGCTCGAATCCATTCGTCAAAACCTGGCCAATGAAGAAGGCATCGAATTTCCATTCGAAATTGAAGAAGCAGATGTAGAATCGAGCTTGGGCGACTGGAGTGTGGGCTTTGTGGATGCCATGTTCCTGAATGAAGAAGCCTGGTTCACGCCAGAATTTGAAGAACAGCTGGTAGATCTGACTTTACCAATCATGGTGTTTAGCGGCATTGATGAAGAAGACCCGCAAATGGAAAGCTTCCGTCGTAATGGTCAGTTAATGGATGAGCTGGCGGAAGAAATTCCGGACAACCTTAATGAACTGTATTTGATGTATCACACTCCAAACTGATGCAAACCGAATAAATAAAAAAACACCTCCTCGGAGGTGTTTTTTTATAGCCGGATTACATTAGCGGGTCATACGGTTCCAGGCATCACGCACCGCATGTTTGGCATCTTCCCAGGCCAAACGGGTATCGCCCTTGGTGGACTCCCATTCGCTGCGTAAATCGGGTTCTACATCTTCAAAGCGTGTACCCGGTTCATAGCGTGAGCGCTGGGCATAACCGACCCGATAGGCGGCCTGATAATCGCGCTCATAGCTTAAGTCCGGATGTGTGTTTTGCAGGCTGGTATAGTAAGGCTGGCTCTGGCTGTGTTCACGCCAGTAAATATCTTCATCACCTTCGGTCGGGTTTTCGGCTTCTGCAGCGGTTTTACCAACCAGACCGCCCACCACGGCACCAATGGTACCTCCGACCACTGCGCCAATCGGGCCGGTGGTGGCCCCGACTGCGGCACCTGTAGCTGCACCGCCGACCGCACCGACACCGGTGCCTACCGGATGGGTGCCGGTTTCACCGGTTTTCGGGTTGGCATTCAGCTGTTGCTGCTGCTGTTTTGGCAGCTGTTTGACCTGTTCGCGTTTTTGTTCCTGCTGGCGCTGGGTTTCTATTTCTGGATTCGTCATGTCTGCATCCTCTTGGGTCTGATGATGATCTAAGTAAAATGAATCAAAAAATTAAGATCAAGCGGATCTCTTGAGGTTTAACTTAGATCAGACAGCACCTAGCGCGGGCAGGAGAATTGCACCTTTCACGTTAAGATAAATAACTTATGTCGGTTTCTGGTGACGAAAAGCAGGGCTTACTTACATACGGTTAAATTTTCTATGCAGATGCGCTGTCCGGAAGTCACCCATCTGCACGAAAGAATTTACTTCAGGATAATTTGATTTAACAGTGTCTGAAAATCGACTAACTATTACTGTTTGGCGCAATAAGCGGCATACCAGACGTAGGCGGCATAAAATACCGCACCATGGATGGCGACCATACATAGCATCAACACTGCCATGAGGGCCAGTCCCATTTTCTCAGCCGATTGAATAATCTGCTCTGCATAGGGGTTCATCAGCACCATAAAAAAGATAAACAGGCTGCCAATGATGATGGTCACGGCACTGCTGCCCCAAATCAGCTGAATTCTTTCATCTGAGGTCGGCAGGCGTTTTTCACGTTTTACAAAATGTTTGGCATTGATCAGCGCGACCACCACCAGTGTTGGAAAAAGGGTTAATACCCCAAGATTTAAACCATAAACTAGAACCATGGTCAGCAGGACCAGCGCAATGCTGTAGACCGCAGCCAAATGCAGCAAATAGTGTTTCATTGAATCCCCAAGTTTGGCCTGTAGCTCGGCCAATGCACATCACGAAGCGCGTTTACGCATATACCTACGGTATAGAATCCAGCCGATAATCGCAATCACAATTGCAATAATGACATAGCCGACCTGGCTAAAAATTTTCTGCATCAGCGCCTGATTTTCGCCAAAATAAAACCCCACCGCAGCCAGAAAAGTGGTCCAGATGATGGTGCCGAGGCTGCTGTAGAACATGAATTTCCAGAAGGGCATCCGGCTCATGCCGGCGGGAATACTAATTAAAGAGCGTACCGCCGGAATCATGCGTCCGGCAAAGACAATGCGATGCCCATACTGCTCGAACCAGTCCAGTGATTTTTTGACATCGGCCGATTTTAGGAACAGGTATTTTCCGTAGCGGTCGACAAAGCGGAAAATCGCATCATGTTCGAATTTATAGCCGACCAAGTACAGCAAGGCCGCGGCCAGTAGCGAACCGAAACAGCCGGCAACCACGACACCAACAAACAGTAATTCACCTTGTGAGGCCGAATAACCAGCAGAAGGCATAATAATTTCGGAAGGAATAGGGGGGAATACGTTGTCCAGAAACATAAGCAGGGCAATACCGAAGTAGCCCAGCTGTTCCATAATGGAAATAATCCATTCGGTCAGGTTCATAAAGTCAAGAAGGCCTAAAAATTAGACCTTCATGCTAAAGAGGATTGGTTTTTCAGTAAAGAGCTGAAACGTAACTAAAAATCTTCCTCAGCGGTATGCGACAGGGTGTGCACATAGACTTTTCGAAGCCCATACGCCACCAGCAGCGGCAAGACAGCGACAATCAGGTAACCACTCCAGATATTGGAAAGGTGATAGGCAATAAACATTGCCAGAATCGCGCCGAGCACGGTGCCAAACCCCACAATAAACAAGTGTGAACGCTGTTCAAGCTGCTGTTTCAGGTGGTGCAATTGCAGATCTTGCTGCTGATGCGCTCGTTGCAGTAAGGCAGTACGGAATTGGTGTTTATAGCGTGTTGTTATCGTTCTTTGCATAAGTCAATCCTTGTCCATGGGTGAGAATCTGTACGTCAAAATAAAACTGCATTGTTTTTGTTGTGATTTGGAGTTTAGCCTAAGCATGATTGGCTTCTGTTAGTACCAGAGGGTGCTTTGGTATTGAATTGATTCTGGTATGTGAATAGACGTAAAAAAAGCCCTATAAATAGGGCTTTTTGTAAAATTATTTGTACTGGTTTACATTATTACAGACGTTTGCGTTTTGCCGCTGCAATCTGAGATTGACGCATACGGAAGCCGGCTTTCTGTTTTTCTGTGGTTTTATCAATACAGTATTTACAAGATACGCCGTGTTCATAGCTTGGTTCTGCCACTTCTTCTGGCAGTAAAGGCCAACCACAGGCATGACACTTGGTATTTTGACCTTCTTCCACACCATGCGTAACCGCAGTACGACCATCAAATACGAAACATTCACCTTCCCACAGGCTTTCTTCTGCCGGGGTTTCTTCGAGGTATTTCAAAATACCGCCTTTCAGATGATAAACTTCCTGGAAGCCTTCTTGTAGCAATAACGAAGTGGATTTTTCACAGCGAATCCCACCGGTACAGAACATGGCAATTTTCTTGTCTTTGTGCTGTTCCAGTTCTTTTTTCACATAGTCTGGAAATTCACGGAAGGTTTCAGTTTGTGGATCAATCGCGCCTTTAAAAGTCCCGGCCTTGTATTCATAGTCATTGCGGGTATCAATTAAAATTACGTCATCACGTGCAATCAGTTCGTTCCATTCTTTCGGGTCCAGATAATGGCCGACCAGATCACGTGGTTTGACCTCTACACCCAAAGTCACAATTTCTTTTTTCAGCTTGATTTTCATTTTACGGAAAGGCTTGTCGGCGCTGTGCGACTCTTTATATTCCATCGCGCTAAAGCCTTCGTTTAAAAGAAACTGATGTACCTGATCAATGGCTTCGCGGTCGCCCGCCACCGTACCATTAATCCCTTCACCCGCCACAATGAGAGTACCGCACAGGTTGATGCTATTTACCAAGTCTAAAAGACGTTGTTGTAGATCCGCAGGATCTTGAACTTCTTTGAATTGATAAAGTGCGGCAACAACCCAACCAGAGGTCGCTTGCTGTTCTACAGGTGCAAGCTGTTCTACAGTAGCGTTCATGGAGTACTCCAATGTGATATAAAAAATTTGAGGGGCATATTTTAGCGTGAAAGTGCCCAGATAGCGAGAAATCCAGAACAGAAATATGGTTTTAAATCTGCGATAGAGTCGGCTATGATGCCTATCCTCGCCTATGATTTTACCAAAAGTAATACGGCCGCATTCAGGCCGGCATTACTGCGCTTTTCTGGAGTATATTTTGAGTACGGATCGTCGAATCGCCTCATTGACCCCGTGTGCAGGCCGCTGCTCTACGGTATTTGGTGATTCAGTGTGTCGTGGTTGTCGTCGTTTTAATCATGAAGTGATACGCTGGAATGGCTATACCTCCGAACAGCAAACGGCTGTCTGGCAGCGTCTGGATGCCCAGTTGGACCAGATTCTGGTACCAATGTTGCCATTTTCCCGTTTGCCGCAGGTAGAGCATTTTGTGCTGTCGAAGCGGGTGCGTTTACGTCCTGATGCCAGCGCAGGCCGCAAGTTATATCATGCGCTCAAGTTATGTGAAAAAAACAAGCATCTGGCCGATGACAGTGGCCTTGGCATTCAGGCCGCGCAGGTTAAACCACTGTGGCAGGAATTTGAGCGTCGGGTACTGGCACTGGCGACCGCGAGTTATGACCTGGCGTTTTTACGTGCCGATGGCATTAGCCAGCATTTATTAAAAGTCAGTCTGGAAGAGGATGACTAGTTTTTCATCCTAAGGTTTAAGCAAGAGTAGCGCAGGAGTACCACAGATGATCAATATGGCTGAATATCTGTTGTACTGTCTGGCGGTGGTGATCATGATTGCCACCCCGGGCCCGGTGATGATGCTGGTGATTGGTGCCGGACTCAAAGGGGGATACCGGCGGGCGTTTCAGACCATTGTCGGGACCAATTTAGCTTCTTTGCTGTTAATTGCCTGCTCGGTGCTGATTTTAAAAGGCATCTTCAATATTCAGGCCTTCTGGCTGGATTTAATTAAGCTGCTGGGCTGTGTCTATATTGCCTATTTGGGGGTGGACATTCTCAAGGAAAGCAGAGCTATTGCCGGACCGAAACTGGAGATGGCCAGCGCTGTAGGCGGATTTCGGCAGGGTTTTCTGGTCGGGATTTCCAATCCGAAAGATATTCTGTTTTTTAGTGCCTTTTTCCCGCAATTTATTCAGGTCACCAATCATTTTAATGACAGCTTAATCTTGCTGACCGCCAGCTGGATTGTGCTGGATTTTCTGACTTTATCCTTGTTGTATTTGGGTTTTTATCGTTTAACGCTATCACGCGGTTATCGGTCGGTGCTGGCGCTGTGCGGTGCTCTTTTAATTCTGATTGCGCTATATGGTCTGATTAGCACAGCAGGGCAGTATCTGTTTTAAATGATCCATGATCTAGATGCTATAAAAAAGCCCGCAATGTGCGGGCTTTTTCGTAGGATGATCTTAGGTCTTAAGCGACTTGTACCGGAATACAGTTGGCGGTGTGGCTCACGGTGTTGTCCGGGTTGGCATATACCAGACGTGGTTTATGCGCATTGGCTTCTGCTTCAGTGAAATCACCGAAAGTCGCAATAATGATGATATCGCCGACATCTGCCTGATGTGCTGCGCCACCATTGACTGAAATGATGCCTGAATTGTCTTCACCACGAATCGCATAAGTGGTAAAGCGTTTGCCGTTGGTCACGTTCCAGACGTGAATTTCTTCGTATTCGCGAATGCCAGCTAAATCCATAAGTTTGCCATCAATTGCACATGAACCTTCATAATGAAGTTCCGCATGTGTCACGAAAGCACGGTGAATTTTGCATTTTAATAAACGAGATAGCATGGCTAGCGTCTCCTTAGTGGACCTAAGATCTTTATCTTATGGTTGAATCAATCACTGCGACCGAATCAGCCGACGAGCGCATTTTGCGCCCAATTTTGCCAGATGGCAAGCAGGATTGTTCAACAATTATTAGGTTATTCGTTGGGTTTATAGGCATTAATCTGGTTCATGGCTTGCTGAATCTCACCATTGACCAGTAATTTCATGCGAGACAGCGCGTGGCTGAGGGCATCGTCCATCAAGCCTTGTTCCTGACTTGGGGCTTTGCTGAGCACATGACCGGAAACACGTTCTTTAGACCCCGGATGACCAATACCAATGCGTAAACGGTGGAAATTTGGACCGGTGTGTGGAACGATGTCACGTAAACCATTATGACCACCATGACCGCCGCCAGTTTTCAGGCGAATAATCCCCGGATTCATATCCAGTTCATCATGGGCAATCAGCATGGCTTCAGGTGCGATTTGATAGAATTTGGCGAAGGGCACAACACTTTGACCGGAACGGTTCATAAAGGTTGTTGGTAATAGCAGACGAACGTCCTGACCTTCAATATTACCGCGACCGCTGATGCCTTTGAATTTCGGATCAGCTTTTAAAGAGATGCCATATTGATCTGCAAGGCGTTCAACAAACCAGAAGCCTGCATTATGGCGGGTTTGGGCATACTCAGCACCTGGGTTGCCCAAACCAACAATCAGTGAAATATTTGACACTAATTTACACCATTAACACTTATGCGCGTTTGAAGTCAGCGTGCATTGGTGTGTTTTTAGCAGGGTGACGTTGTAACGCTTGGATTTTCACGTTTTCAACTTTGTCGCCTACTTTGATTTCTACAACTTCTTCAAAGAAAGCATTGCTTTCTAAAGCTTTTACAAGCTCACGAAGTTCTAAAGTTACTGCTACTGGCTCAGCGTCGCCACCATAAATGATAGCTGGAACTTGAGCAGCGTGACGAAGGCGGCGGCTCGCACCTTTCCCTTGGTTAGCTGCTTCACGCGCTTGAGCGTTTAATACGAAGTTTGCCATGATAGACATCCTATTTCAGGTTAAATAAACCAGACCTGCGACCGATCTGGTGATAGAAAGCCCTGCATAAAGCAGGGCTTTTGAAAATTTAGCGCACTATTATAGATAAGAATCGAACATTGCGCTAATAGATTCTTCGTTGTTAATACGACGAATTGTTTCAGCAACCATGCTTGCGACTGAAACCTGACGAATCTTGCCAAGGTTTTGAGCTTCTTCTGATAATGGAATGGTGTCAGTAACAACCAGTTCATCAATCACAGAATTCTTTAAGTTCTCAATCGCTTTACCAGACAGCACCGGGTGAGTAGCATAAGCAACCACTTTACGCGCACCAAAAGTTTTGAGTGCATCTGCTGCTTTACACAGGGTACCTGCGGTATCGACCATGTCATCCACGATGACGCAGTCACGATCTTTCACATCACCAATCAAATGCATCACTTGTGATTCATTGGCTTTTTGACGACGTTTATCAATGATCGCAAGGTCGATATCCCCCATTTGCTTGGCAACAGCACGGGCACGTACGACACCACCCACGTCAGGTGAAACCACCATCAGGTTGTCGTGTGACTGCTGGCGTAAGTCAGCAAGCAGCGCTGGCGTACCGTAAATGTTGTCTACAGGAATATCGAAGAAACCTTGAATCTGGTCAGCGTGCAGGTCAATCATCACCACGCGGTCAATACCGACAGTGGTCAACATATCTGCAACCACTTTTGCAGTAATTGGCACACGGCTTGAACGAGGACGACGATCTTGACGGGCATAACCGAAATAAGGAATCACGGCAGTGATACGGCCAGCACTTGCACGACGCAATGCATCTGCCATCACCAGGATTTCCATCAGGTTATCATTGGTTGGGGCACAAGTAGGCTGAACGATGAAAACGTCTTTACCACGTACATTCTCGGTAATTTCTACAGCAATTTCACCGTCAGAAAACTGACCGACTGAGGCAGCACCTAAAGGAATGTGAAGATGGCTTACGACTTTTTGGGCGAATTGTGGATGCGCAGTTCCACTAAAAACGACAAGATTGGGCATGAAGCACCCTTGGCGGTTGGAATGTATGGAAATAGATGGCAGGGGTAGCTGGATTCGAACCAACGAATGGCGGGATCAAAACCCGCTGCCTTACCACTTGGCGATACCCCTAATGCGGCAGAACTTTAATATTTTTGCTGGTCGATGTCAAGGTAAATTAACAGCAGAACAGCAAACCAATGCTCTGTCTTTTTCGAGAAAATGGCAGGGGTAGCTGGATTCGAACCAACGAATGGCGGGATCAAAACCCGCTGCCTTACCACTTGGCGATACCCCTAAATTTGATGACTGTAAGATGGCAGGGGTAGCTGGATTCGAACCAACGAATGGCGGGATCAAAACCCGCTGCCTTACCACTTGGCGATACCCCTAATACAGTACATCTACAGGTGAAAAATGGCAGGGGTAGCTGGATTCGAACCAACGGATGGCGGGATCAAAACCCGCTGCCTTACCACTTGGCGATACCCCTATTCAACTTTGAAATGAATTAATGGTGATTCGGCTAAACTGTGGACCAGGTAAGCTTTACATGGTGCCTGAGCCAGAATCTCATCAATCTTCATTTCTGAAGTCACTTCAATAAAAACACAGGCACCTGTACCTGTAAGCTTGGCAACTCCGAACTGATCCAGATATTGCATGGCTTCATCGACTTCAGGATATAAGGCTCTGGCCAGTGGCTCAAAGTTGTTTCCGAAATCAGATGGCTTCAACTGATAGGCGCAAAATTTAGATGGCTTCGTATCTCTTGTCAACGTTTTTTGTGAAAAAAGCAGTTGAGTGCTGATAAAACAGTCAGGTTTTAGCACTATGTACTGTTTTTGTTCTAAGTCTATGAATGTTAAGTGTTCACCAATACCTTCTGCCCAGGCATTGCGGCCATGGACAAAAATCGGCACATCGGCGCCCAGTTGCACCCCTAAATCGGCCAGCTGCTCAGAATTGAGTCCACATTGCCACAGTTGGTTCAGCACAATGAGGGTGGTGGCGGCATTGGATGAGCCACCACCAAGTCCGGCACCCATAGGAATCTGTTTGTCCAGCCGGATTTTTAAACCGGTCGGCGCTTGGGCAAAAGGTTTTAAGATCTGCGCCGCCCGATAAATCAGGTTCTGTTCCAGATCGACTGAATTTAAACCGTCGATCTGAATCTCGGCTGTATCCAATGGCTCAAATTCAAGCCAGTCGTAGAGATCGATCAGCTGGAAAATGCTTTGCAGTTCATGATAGCCATTTTCACGGCGGCCAGTAATATGCAAAAACAGGTTCAGTTTGGCAGGTGAGGGAACACGAATCATGACAGCACAAAATTAACGGTTTTGGATCACCATTGTAATACGGTTCTCCTGACCGGATTCAAATGTTTGCTTTAAAATTAAACGGTTTGGCAAACGCGCCTGTTCGTTATAGCTTAAATCAACGGTCCAGCCATCTTCTAGAAACTGGGTTGGACGACGCTGGCTATCGTAAGCGACTTTGGCCTGTGTGGTGGCCGGACGTGCCTGCACCCAGTCAATGATATGACTGATTGGCGCTTGCCAGCCGGTGGCCCGCTGCAGCAGTTCTTCGGCTGTTGCTGCCTGAATGGTGCCGGTTTTGGCGCTATTCAGTGTGACTTGTCCCGGCTGGCCGGAAATCTGTGTTTTACCGACGCCTAAAATGCCGCTTAGTTCAATATCAAACTGTTCCTGCTGTTGCAGCCAGTTAAAAAAGGCGCTGCCTGACTGCTGTGGTGTGCGTACCCCGATTTTTCCTTGCAGATGAAACTGATTTTCTGCCTCAACCATTGGGCTTGCGGGTGTTTGCGGTTGGGTGAACTGCTGACAACCACCCAGCACCAGGGTGCTGACCGTGACAAGACTAAGACTGAGTTTGGAAATAAGTTGCATGCGTATTAACTCTGAGGGCTGTGTTGCGGTAACAATAACGAATGAAGCTGTTCTAATTGCGGATCATTTGGATATTTTTGTTGGAGTTGTTGTAAAACTTGACTAAATTTTGTCAAATTGCCCTGCATATACAGCGCCTTGGCATAACGGACCCCAATTTTGACTGTTGCACTTAAGGCAAAAGCCTTTTCCAGCACCTGGGCAGAGGTGTCAAAATCATTTTGCAGATAGCTGATCAGGCCTAAAGTATCCAGAATTGAGGCCTGTTCCGGGGCGAATTCCAGTGCCTGTTCCACATACTGGCGTGCTTCATCCAGCCGGCGGTTTTGCAGCGCCAGGGTATAGGCATAGGCATTTAAATAAGTCGGACTGTTCGGCTCGACCTGTAACAGCTTTTTCAGCAAGCGGTCCAGTTTGTCTTTGTCCTGATAAGGGTCTAGCAGCAACACTTCTGAATACAGCAGTTCCGGATCATCGGGTAAATTGCGGATGGCTTCATCCAGCAGTCTTAAGGCGGCAGTCTTGTTGTTCATGCGCTTTAGAATTTCCGCCTGAGCCTGATATAAAAAACTGGCATGCTGCGGATAATTGACCCGTTCCTGGGTTAAAAAGCGTAAGGCTTCATGCTGGCGGCTTTGCTGGCTATAAATATTGATCATGCTGCGCCGCGAAACGGTATACAGGCTGCCATCGACCAGACGGTAATAGGCTTTGGCGGTTTCAAAATGCTGTTTACGCTCGGCATTGACCGCCAGATAGTAATAGGCTTCATTTTGATACTGGTTGGAATAGCGCAACTCGACCAGATATTTCTCGGCCTTTTCATACTGCTTCAAGTCAATACTGGTCAGACCAGCCAGAAACAGGGCTTCATCTTCCTTTGGCCATTTTTCCAGCATCGCTTCCAGTTTGGTCAGGGCCAATTCCGGCTGATTGGTTTTTAACAGATATTTGGCTTCAGCCAGACGTACTTCCAGATTGTTTTTATGTTTGCGGCTGGATTTGGCATACCATTCCTGGGCAGCTTTCGAGTCTTGCAGCGCACTTAGCAGGCTGGCTTTGAGCAGGATATAACCGGTCACTTTCGGACGTTTGCGTAGCACCCGGTTGACCGTTTCCAGCGCTTCTTCTAACTGGCCATTCTGGGCTTTTAAACCGGCAATCAGAATCAGAATTGAGGGATTATCTTTTTCTTTGCTGGTGCGTAGTGCCTGAATCAGAAACTCACGATCTTCTGGCGACTCCGGGGCAATACCGGCCAGAATCTGTTCTAAATCGGCAGTGGCATCAATGGCCAGAATCTTGTCCAGGGTTTCAGCGGCCAGGTCATATTCATGCGCTTTCAGGGCAATATGCGCCAGATAAAACAGGGCTGGAACATCTTCCGGTTCCTGAATCACCCAGTGGGTGGCAATGTCCAAAGCTGCATTTAAGTCATTGTGTTCCAGTGCAATATTCAGTGCGCGCTGTTTAATACTGGTTGAATTACTTTTAATTGCCAGTACAGTATAGTTATGTAAGGCGGTGGCCACGTCATTTGAGGCGAGGGCAAATTCCGCCACCATGCTTTGTTTTATGGCATTCAGATTTGTAGGTGCATGGAAAAAATCTCCAGATGCTCTAATATGAGCACTAGAAGCCATGCTACCCACGAGTAAGATTGTGGTAGAATATTGCTTAATTGTCGCGCCGCTAAGCCGGCTGGTTGTTTGACGCAATTTTTCTTGATCCAAGTAATGCTTTTTATGACACCGTTATTGCACAATAGCATAAATTTAGCGAAATGATGATCTGATATGTCTTTCTTTGCATTGGGTGTCAACCATCAAACCGCCTCTGTAGAATTGCGTGAGCAAATTGCTTTTAACCCTGAAAAGTTAACTCAATTACTTGCCGAACAAAGCCAGAGCCACCTGTTAAATGACATGGTGGTGGTTTCTACATGTAACCGAACTGAAGTGTACGCCATGTCTGACCATGCAGACACGGTGCTGGGCTGGCTCGCCCAGGTAAATGGTCTGGATGTCAAACAACTACAAAATCACGTTTATCGCTATGAAAATGCGCAGGCTGTCACCCACTTAATGCGCGTTGCCAGCGGCCTCGATTCCCTAATGCTCGGTGAACCGCAAATTCTGGGGCAGGTCAAATCGGCCTTATCTTTGGCCAAAGATGCCCACACGGTTTCGCAAGATTTAAACCATATTTTTGAATACGCCTTTTATGCGGCCAAACGGGTGCGTTCTGAAACGGCAGTCGGCAGTCATGCGGTGTCCATGGGCTATGCAGTAGCACAGTTGGCGCTACAGGTGTTTAGCCATCCGGACAAGCTGACCGTGCTGGTGGTGGCGGCAGGTGAAATGAACAGTCTGGTGGCCAAACATCTGGCGGAAATGGGCGTGGCCAAGGTCATGATCTGCAACCGCACCCGTGCCCGTGCTGAAAATCTGGCCCAGGAAATTGCCCATCGGGTAGAAGTTGAAATTATTGAATTTGAACAGCTGGCAGAACATTTGCATCGCGCCGATGTGATCTCCAGCTGTACCGGCAGCCTGCATCAGGTGATTGGCTATAAAGAAGTCAAAGCCGCGCTGAAAAAGCGTCGTTACCAGCAGATGTTGCTGGTCGATCTGGCTGTTCCGCGTGATATCGACCCGAAAGTCGAATCACTAGATGGTGTGTATTTATACGGTGTCGATGACCTGCAAAGCGTGATTGATGAGAATCTGGCACAGCGTCGTCAGGCCGCGGTAGAAGCCGAGGTGATGGTGAATCAGTTGGCGACCGAACTGGTAACCCAGCAAAAGGTCAAAAGTGCCGGCAGTACCATTCAGGCTTATCGTGAGCAGGGTGAAACGTTACGTCAGGAAGAACTGCAACTGGCGATGGCGCGAATTGCCAAAGGTGAAAATGCGGCACAGGTGTTACAGGAATTTTCTTACCGTTTGACCCAGAAATTACTGCATCCCACCTCGATTGTGCTGCGTCAGGCGGCCAAAGCCGAAGATCCGGAATACTTTGAAATGCTGCAAAGCGAACTGCAGCAGGTCAGTGCCAAGCGGCGTAAATCTAAACGCTAAGCCATTGTGATGGTTTAGCATTGTTTTAATGCCGCTTATTCTTCCAGTAAGGTCAGAGAACGTTTTTTGTCAATCTGATAAATCTGATGTTTCAGATTACGCATTTCTTCAATACTGCTAAATTTCTTCGAGCGGATTTTTTGCTGTAAGAAATGGTATTGCAGTTTAATGGAAAAGTCTTCGGCCAGCTTATCGGCTTTCTCCGGCGAAGTGGTGTAATCGCCGACATTGGCCTGCTGTAAAATGCGCTGTAATTCGTAGTGATAAGCCGCACAGGCGCCTAGCACATAGTATTTGGCCAGTTCTGGGTCATCCGGTAATTCATCAAAAATTCCGTTAAAGATTTGCAGGATTTTGGCCAGTAACTGATCGGCCGGAATCAGTGCGCGTAACGGTTCAAAATGAATATATAAATACGGATGGTTGATCAGAATCGCCACCACATATTCTTCGGCATCAACCTTGGTGCTAAAGCTGAGTGAGGCATCATTATTGGTATGTGGCTGCCATTTGCGGTTAAAGCCGAGCTTCTCGCGGAAAAACTGTTGCAGCAGATAACGGTAAGAGCCAGTTTTCGGTAACAGTTCGGTCAGCTGTTTTAACTCACCCATCACCTGACTTTTGCCTTCGGGCTTGCTGATATCATGGTTTTGACTTAAATGCGCAAACACAAAATCAGACAGTAGCGGTGCCTGATCGAGCAGGCGGCGGAAATTTTCAATACCTTCACGGCGGATCAGCGAGTCTGGGTCATGATCATCCGGCAGTACAAAAAACTTCAGTTCACGGCCATCATTCAGCAGGGGCAGGGCAATTTCCAGCGTACGTCGCGCTGCTTTCTGACCTGCGGCATCACCATCAAAGGCAATGGTAATGCGCGAGTTCTGCTTAAACAGAATATTCAGGTGTTCGGTATTACTGGCAGTCCCCAGCGTTGCCACGGCGCCATAAATGCCATATTGCTGCAGCGCAATCACATCCATATAGCCTTCCACCATCAGCCAGTCCTGGGCTTTCTGTTTGCGGCCTTCGTATAGGCCATATAACAGCTGGTTTTTGTGGAAGACTTCCGAATCGGGCGAGTTGATATATTTCGGCTTGATCTCGTCATTGAGCGCACGGCCACCAAAACCGACCACACGCCCTTTGTGATCGCGGATCGGGAAAATCACCCGGTCCCGCAGCAGGTCAAAATCACGGCCGGAATCGCTGGTACGAATCAGCCCCAGCAGTTTTAAACCTTCAATATCTTGCGGAAAGGCTTTTTCCAGATGCTGCCAGTCTTCCGGTGCATAGCCCAAACGCCAGAACTGGATGGTCTGTGCGCTTAAACCGCGCTGGCGAAAATATTGCTGTGCCGACTGGCTGTGCGGTAACTGCTGTTCATAAAACTGTGCCACATTTTCCAGCAGATCAAACAGGTTGCCTTCCTGCACCGCCTCCTGATCAAAATCCGGATACTGTTCAAAACCGGCAAAGGGATCATCTGCTGGCTGGAACTGCTCAAAAGGATCAAAATGTGCAGCAGGGACTTGATCAGTTTCGGTCGGTGTGGGTGTTGCTGGCGCGGGTGCAGTTTTGGCCGGTGGCTCCGGTTTTTTGGCCTCGCGTTTATAGACCAGTTTTTTGCTGTCCTGATTGTCTTTTGGCAGCTCGATACCGGTCTGACTGGCCAGATCTTTCATGACATCGACAAAGTTACGGCTGTCGATATCCATTAAAAAGCGAATTGCATTGCCGTTGGCCTGACAGCCAAAGCAGTGATAATACTGTTTGTCGCGATAAACGTGGAAAGACGGGGTTTTTTCCTGATGAAATGGACAACAGCCCGAATAGGTCCGCCCGGTTTTTTTCAGTTTCACGCGCTGACCAATCAGATCGACAATGTCGGTCCGATCCAGAATCTGATCAATCGTGTGTTGAGGAATAGCCATACTGTTTTTATCGGGTCGGTTAAGCGGTAGGTCGAACAGATCGACAGGGTATAGAGATTACAGTGTATTGTTTCCTTTCTATCCGGTTTTGCGTGTTCAGGCAAGTGGCCAAGATAAAAGGGCAAGTATAGTAACGTATGCTTTATATTTTGCAAAATTGAAAAACAGGTTAAAAGCTCTATCCTTACTCGCTATTTTTCAAAGCTGTACTTGTGTTAGGACAATAAAGGGAAGAAAAAAATTTTATTTTAAGTGTGTTGGGCCTCTATTTTCATTCGGCCTGTTAAGGGCTTTGTATGGAGAATTTCCTACTTTGGAAAGACCCAAAGTAGGCAAAAGTCTTTGTTCCCCATACACAACATCCTTGTTGTGATGGGGAACGTGTGGCATCCCTGCCACATCCGCGTATCCAATGGAATGTTTAAATCAAATTTAAGACAGTCATGGATGTTAATTATGTTTACTCGGCCGCTTCACTGTTTTCCTGTTTTTCAGGACGGTCCAGCAAACCAAAACTTAAACGGTTGGTCCAGCTACGTGGTTCTTCCTGCTGGTTGGCCAGTTTTTGCTGCTGTTCGGTGGTGGCCTGTGCTTCACGACCAAAAATACCCAAAGTCGCACGGTTTAGCCAGCTACCTTCATTCCGTGCAGCACGCAGGTTTACAGAGCCCTCGGCTTTAACCAGATTTGGATAGTTCAGTTTTAACAGGTCAATATACTGTTGTGCAGTGGCACGGTCACCCAGTTGGGTATAACCATAGGCTGCGGTGGCAATTGCTTCCGGAATCTGTGGGGTTTGCGGATAATGTTCGATTACCCAGAGTGAACGTTCCACCGCGGCGACCCAGGCCTTACGTTTAATATTAAAACGTGCCGCATTCATTTCCGCTTCTGCCAGCTCTTGCCCGATAAACTGCATACGTTGTGCAGCATCCACAGCATAGGTGCTTGATGGATAACGGCGAATGAAATCGACAAAGTTCTGATAAGCCACTTTTAAATAGCTGACATCACGATGCGCCTGTTTTAACGAGGTATAACGGATTAAACCATCATAGTTCTGTTCCATATTGGCCACGCCGCGCACATAGTAGGCATAGTCAGCATTTGGATGCTGCGGGTTCATCCGGATAAAACGGTCGGCCAGTGCGACTGCACCTTCATAATCTTTTTGCTGGAATTTTGCATACAGCAGCTCAAGTTGTGCCTGCTGGGCATATTCACCGGTAGGATAATAGGTTTCTAATGCTTCAAGATGCTGGATAGCATCGGTATATTGCCCGCGTTCCAGTGCTCGTTCTGCTTTTTGAATATAAACTTGTTCGCTAGATTGCGGACCTGTATCGACCACTTCTTTTTTTGGATTACTGCTACAGCCCACGATTGCAGATGCAACGCCAAGTGAAAGAGCTAGCATGGTAATTTTATAACGTGGTAGCGACATAAAAATTCCTCTGTTATTACGGGCAATGAGCTACAATTGCGCTATTAAACCACTTTTGTCTGAATGATCAAATGTCTCAAGCACAATCTTCCAATTCCAACATCCCTGAAACTGACTTCAATTTACTTGATGATTCTGAGGATGCAGATAATCATACTTCAGACCCAACTGCAACACGTTTATCGTTGCAATTTCAACTGGATGAAAGCTATCTGGGGCAACGTATCGACCAGGTTGCAGCTCTCATCTGGAGTGATTTTTCACGTGAAAAACTGAAACAGTGGCTAAAAGATGGCCATTTGTTGGTGAATGGTAACACTGTCAAACCAAAGTACAAGTGCGAAGGCAATGAACTGTTAAGTTTAAATGTTGAACTTGAAGCACAGACCAACAGTCAGCCTGAAAACATCCCTTTAGATATTGTCTATGAAGATGATGATATTTTAGTGATTAATAAACCGGTTGGCATGGTGGTGCATCCTGGTGCGGGCAATATTACCGGCACACTGGTCAATGCCTTGCTGTTCCATTATCCAAAATCGGCAGAATTGTCACGTGCCGGGCTGGTACATCGTATTGATAAAGACACCAGCGGTTTGCTGGTGGTGGCGAAAAATCTGGAAGCGCAGTTTGACCTGAGCAAGCAGCTGGCCAACAAGTCGGTGTACCGGATTTATGACGTGGTGGTATATGGCAATATCATTGCCGGCGGCACCATTGATGAACCGATCAAGCGCCATCCGGTCGACCGTGTCAAAATGACAGTGCTTCCGGGCGGGAAAGATGCCGTGACGCACTATAACGTGAAAGAGCGTTTCCAGCATTTCACCCGGGTTCAGGCGCGTCTGGAAACCGGCCGTACCCATCAGATCCGGGTTCATTTCAGCTATATTGGTCATGGTCTGATTGGCGATCCGGTGTATATGCCACGTGTGCGTGTGCCGGCTGGAGCCTCCGAGCTGCTGAATGAAACCTTGCGCGGTTTTAAACGTCAGGCACTGCACGCGGCCAAACTGGGGCTGGTGCATCCACGTACCAAACAGGACATGATGTTTGAAGCGCCGTGGCCGGAAGATTTCAGCCAGCTGGTGGATGTGTTGCGTAGCGAAAACGCTGCCTATTAAACCGTTCTGCGGCGTTGAGAAAGTATGATCTCAACGCCGCTTTTAAGTGAACACAGGAGCTGAGATGCAATTTATTCAGGGATTACCGGCACAGGTTTATGTGGCGCAAACGCGGATTCAGCATCAGCAGGCCTTGCCAGCGCAAGTACCGGAACTGGCCGGTTTTAACCTGGCCTTGCATGTGCAGGATGCAGCGGAACGGGTGCAGCAGCATCGTATGCTGTTACTGGAACAGCTGGCCGAATACGGTGTTAATACAATCAGCTGGATGAACCAGACCCACAGCACCTTGTGTCATGTGATAAATGATGAGCTGCATTTTAATGCACCGGAAGGCGATGGACTGGTCACGCAGCGCAAAGGCCATGCCTTAATGATGATGACCGCCGACTGCCTGCCCATTGTGCTGGGCAATCAGGATGGCACTGAAGTGGCCAATTTACATGCCGGCTGGAAAGGTCTGGCACAGGGTATTGTTGAAAATACCATTGCCGCCATGCAGCACCCACCGACCTGGGCCTGGTTAGGCGCGGCCATTAGCCAGCCGTGTTTTGAGGTAGGGGCCGAAGTAAAGCAGGTATTTTGTGAGAAATATCCCGCATTAAGCAGCGCCTTTCAGGCAGGGAAACAGGCCGGAAAATTCTATGCCGATTTATATGCGATTGCCCGCTATATCCTGACCGAGCAGGGGGTAACCACCATTTTAGGTGGTGATCAGTGTACCTATCGGCAGGCCGAGGAGTATTATTCGTATCGTCGTCAGGCCAAAACCGGACGCATGGCAACATTCGTTTTTATCGCTGATCAATGCTAAACTTGACTGAATTATTGGGTTTTTAAAGTTTCCATGTCTGTTACTGATCAAACATCTGTGTCGCAAGTAAAAGTCTGTGTTGTGTATCATAGTCCCTATGGCCATACCGCCAAGGTGGCACAGCATATTGTGCAGGGCGCCGAAAAAGCCGGAGCTGAGGTACATTTAATGGCAGTGAGCGAGGTCGATTGGGATGTGCTGGATCAGAGCGATATTCTGGTCATGGGCTGTCCGACCTATATGGGCAGTCTGACTTCGTCGCTGAAACAGTTTATGGAACAATCTTCAAAGCGCTGGCTGGCACGAAGCTGGCAGGGCAAAATTGCCGCAGGCTTTACCAATGGCGGCGGTTTAAGCGGTGACAAGCTGGCGGTGTTACAGCAGATCAATTTATTTGCCATGCAGCATGGCATGTTATGGTCGGGCTTGCCGTTTATGCCGACTGGCCGTAGCCCGCATGATATTAACCGGATGTCGAGCTTTCTGGGGCTGATGACCCAGTCTGACAATGCCAGCGTTGAGGTCACCCCACCAGAAGGTGACCTGGAAACAGCGGTGAAGTTTGGCGCTTATCTGGTGGGTTTAAAACAGAACTAAGCCTGATTCCCAATGACGCCATAAAAAATGCCTCCCATGTTGGAGGCATTTTTACATCAAGCACTTGTGTTCAGGCGTGCTTATTTATGCATTAAACGGGCTTTATCACGCTGCCAGTCGCGGTCTTTTTCAGTGGCACGTTTATCATGCAGCTGTTTCCCTTTCACCAGGGCAATTTCCAGTTTGGCCAGTGGACCTTTCCAGTAACAGACCAGCGGCACACAGGAATAACCTTTCTGATTCACCGCACCGAGCAGTTTGGCAATTTCTTTGCGGTTCAGTAACAGCTTGCGGGTACGGGTCGCTTCCGGCACCACGTGGGTCGAAGCAGACAGTAAAGGCTGAATCTGGGCGCCAAATAAGAAGGCTTCACCATTTTTAAAGGTGATATAGCTTTCGGTCAGGCTCATACGACCGGCACGCAAAGACTTGACTTCCCAGCCTTGCAGGGACAGTCCGGCTTCAAATTTTTCTTCAATAAAATAATCGTGGCGTGCACGTTTGTTCTGTGCAATCGTGCCACTGGTATTTTTTTTAACTACAGTTGCTTTCGCCATAATGAGTCACTTCCAACGTTAGGCCTATTGTGCCCCAAACACAGGCATGCTGACAATTCCAAAATCAGCGCTGAATTGCAGCACTATCGCAGGATTTTTGTGAAATTGGCCGAGTTTATTCACCAATAAATCAAGTTTTTGCTAAAATATGGCTCTACAAAACCAACTAGAGTAAAAATGGATGTCTAAAACTCGCGTGATTTATCCGGGGACCTTTGATCCAATCACCAATGGTCATATCGATTTAGTAACACGGGCGGCCAGAATGTTTGATGAAGTGGTGGTCGCAATTGCCATTGGTCATCATAAAAATCCGGTGTTTACTCTAGATGAGCGGGTAGAACTGGCCAAAACCTCACTCAGCCATTTACCCAATGTAGAATTTGTCGGCTTTGATGGCCTGCTGGTGAATTTCTTCCGCGAACAGCAGGCCACTGCCGTACTGCGTGGTTTACGTGCAGTGTCTGACTTTGAATACGAGTTTCAGCTGGCCAATATGAACCGTCAGCTGGATACCAATTTTGAAGCGGTATTTTTAACGCCGTCAGAGCAATATTCGTTTATTTCATCCACGCTGGTGCGTGAAATTGCGCGTTTAAAAGGCGATGTCACCAAGTTTGTGCCGCAAACCGTGGTCGAAGCCTTTGAACGCAAACATCAACAAGGTTGGTAGCGTGTCTTTATATATTACCGATGAATGCATTAACTGCGATGTCTGTGAACCTGTGTGCCCGAATGAGGCTATTTTCATGGGCGAGCTGATTTATGAAATCAACCCGGCGCTGTGTACCGAATGTGTCGGGCATCATGATAAACCGCAGTGTCAGTTATTCTGTCCGGTGGACTGTATTCCGCATGATCCCCATCATGTCGAAACCCAGGAACAATTGCTGGAAAAGTATCAAAAACTGATTGATCAAAAAAGCACGAGCAATTAGTGCATTTATTTGTTAAGATGCGCCCTCGAAGTGAACCAGACGATCGCTGCTGTGGAGGTCTCCGTGACTAAAGCAGGGGAGGAAAGTCCGGGCTTCATAGGGCAGGGTGCCAGGTAACGCCTGGGCGGCGTGAGCCGACGGAAAGTGCAGCAGAGAGTAGACCGCCTTCATTCAGGTTTCTTTTTCGGAAGAAATCGAAGGTAAGGGTGAAAGGGTGCGGTAAGAGCGCACCGCATGACTGGTAACAGTTCATGGCATGGTAAACCCCACCAGAAGCAAGACCAAATAGGAATCCTGAGGTACGGCCCGTACTGGATTCGGGTAGGTCGCTTGAGCGTATGAGTGATTGTACGCCTAGAGGAATGATCGTTCTCGACAGAACCCGGCTTATCGGTTCACTTCACCAAATTTTGTACAATTAGCCTGTAGAAGGGCTTGACGTTATAAACATTACAGCAGATAATGCGCGCACAGTTTACGGCTATGTAGCTCAGTTGGTTAGAGCACCGCACTCATAATGCGGGGGTCACAAGTTCAAGTCTCGTCATAGCCACCATTTTTAAAGATCACATCCTTATGTGATCTTTTTTTTGTCTTTAAAATCTGTGCTCGCAGTTGAGCTGCTGCACATCCAGCTTCAGCGTCTGCTGTAGCTGTTGAATCTGTTGCCAGCGTTGCTGCTGGTCGGCATAGACAAAAATTTTCTCATCGACCTGATCCAGTTTGGACACGGTAATTTTTTGTGCAGCACAATAACGGCCTTCATAGCGTTCCTGTGCAAGCGCCTGTTGTGCTTCAGGACTTAGGCGATCTGCGGTTAAAATCTTCTGCTGGCCTTTGGCATACTCGACCAGAATGCGTTTTTGCGGAATGGTGAACCAGAGATGACCATTAATAAATTCTGCGACATCGCGGCGTACCCCGTTATAGTCCACCATGAGTGGGGCAACCAGCTGACAGCCCGATAATGTCGCAACTAGCAGACTACTGATCCATATTTTTAACTGCATTGTGTTCAAATGATTGATCCTGGAAAGTTTCATCATAGTCAGCGAAAGGGTTTGACCCAAGTAAAAAATTGCAAATCCGGTTAAAAATTAATAAAAACGTCATGTTTTGCTTAAACAGTGTTCATTTGAGTAGATAAATATCTTGACGATAAAGTCCGAACTTTAGATAATGCGCACACAGTTTACGGCTATGTAGCTCAGTTGGTTAGAGCACCGCACTCATAATGCGGGGGTCACAGGTTCAAGTCCCGTCATAGCCACCATTTTAAAAGACCAAGCTCTCAGCTTGGTCTCTTTTTTTGTCTGTTCAAAAAGTCCAAAAAAATGTTGTGCAAACTCTCCGCGCAATTTAGATACCAGCGATGAGTAAAATGCTGGCTTAGGAATTCAGCTGTTGCTGTACCCAGCTTAAGAATTCCTGTTTATGCGCAAGGGCCGGCGCTTTAGAACCATCAATCACTTTAGGCTTGCCATTAAATATACCTTTAAACAGATAAGACTGCCCAGCTTCAAACTCGATACTGCCTGTATCATGGATTTCGGCGAAAAACGCGTTCAGGCGCTCATACTGGCTATAGCGATGAAAATGCGGACGTTCATTAAATAATGATAAATCTGTTCTAAAGTCTGCAGGGTATTTCTTAGTGTCATATGAAATCCATTGCATCCAATTTTAGCTCATGCATATCTTGAACATAGGGTTAAACATAGACCGTTGTCTATCTGTTTTTAGTCAACCTAGACGATTCATTGATATTGGTTTTTTTGAATGACGTAGAACTCAAAAATATAGGATCGGTTTAGATGGCAGGGGAAGATGCGTATTCTAAGTAGCCTCATTCCAGCAGACAATAAAAAACCCCAAGACTGGCTTGAGGTTTTTAGGATGGATCAGATCAGGAGCTTATAGGCCCGGTTTCCAGCCATTGACTAATGGATAACGGCGTTCACGGCTAAAAGAACGTGATGTAATGCGCGGACCAATTGCGCCCTGACGGCGTTTGTATTCATTGCGGTCAACCAGACGCACCACTTTTTCAACCACAGCCTGATCAAAGCCTTTGGCAATAATATCGTCCTGGCTCAGGTCTTCTTCAATATAGGCATACAGGATCGCATCTAGCACATCATACGGTGGCAAAGAGTCCTGATCTTTCTGGTCCGGGCTCAGTTCAGCTGATGGCGGACGGCTAATTACACGCTCCGGAATCACCGGCTGTTCGCTTATACTGTTCCGGTATTTGGCCAGTTCAAACACGATGGTTTTGTAGACATCTTTGAGAACTGCATAACCACCAACCATATCGCCATACAGGGTGCAGTAACCGACTGACAGTTCAGATTTGTTACCAGTCGACAGGACCAGGTTGCCAAATTTATTGGATAAGCCCATTAGCAACGTACCGCGGGCACGGGCCTGCAGGTTTTCTTCGGTGGTATCAACCGGGCTATTGCCAAAGAATGGATACAGGGTTTGCATAAAGCTGTTCACAATCGAGTGAATTTCGGCAATGCCAAAGGTCACACCCATGGTTTTGGCTTGCTGTGCAGCATCTTCTACACTAATTTGCGCGGTATAGGTATACGGCATCATCACCGCTTGTACTTTGTCTGCACCCAGGGCATCAACCGCAATGGCCAAGGTTAGTGCAGAGTCAATCCCGCCAGATAAACCCAGAATCACGCCTGGGAAACCTGAACGTTGTACATAGTCACGTGTTGCCAGCACCAGACCCTGATAAATTTCAGCCATGGTGTCGAGGGCTGCCGCCTGTTCGCCCGTTTTATAGCGCTGCTGTTCGGCTTCATACTCCACCACAAACAGGCCTTCCTGATAGGTTGGCGCACGTAAAGCCAGTTCACCGTCTTTGCTGATCAGGAAGCTGGTGCCATCAAAGATCAGATCATCCTGACCACCAACCTGATTGACATAGGCCAGGTTCAGATTCAGCTGTTTGGCCAGCGCAGTCATGGTATCAATACGGTGCTGTGGTTTACCAACTTCGTATGGCGATGAATTCAGCACCAGCACGGTTTCTACATTCAGCTGGGCCAGTTGCTGTACAGTGGCTAAAGACCAGACATCTTCACAAATCAGTACGCCAAATTTATGCCCCAAGTATTCAAAGACCAGATGTTGATGACCTTCGTTAAAATAACGTTTTTCATCAAACACGCCGTAGTTCGGTAAATTCTGCTTGTTATAAATACCCAGAATCTGGCCATCTTTCATTACCGCAGCCGAGTTATAACGCTGGCCATCTTCAGTTTCATTGACAAAACCAAATACCACGACGATGTCTTTAATCTGGCTGAGCTGTTCAAAGGCCTTTTGCGTGCGTTTTTTGAGGCTTGGGCGTAACAGCAAATCTTCTGCTGGATAACCAATCAGAGAAAGCTCTGGGAAAATGATCAGGTCAGCCTGTTGTTTTTTCGCTTCATTTGCTTGTTCAAGCATTTTTTGCGCATTTGCTTCGAGATTGCCAATGTATGGAGAGAACTGTGCAAGGGCAATTTTAAAAGATTTCATTAATTTACGTCCTATTCCTATAGGGTTTTGAATACACCGGCTGCCGCTTGTAATTATGGTGATCGGGCAGCGGTGCATTCTGATACTAAAAAGTACTGCCGACTGGCTCAAGTATAAAAAGTAATACGCATACGACTTGATAAAATCTTATTTTGCAATGCAAAAAATCAGACGGGTTTATTTTATCTTAAATTAATTCAGATGCTAGAGCATATTCAGGATAATTGCATAGTAGCGGCAATTCGCGCCGTGAGAGAAGGCGCATAATGCTTTATTTAGTAAGCTTGAGTAACAAAAGCATGGGTTTGGTGAATCAGGCCTGATGGCACAAAAAAACCGGCAGCTTGCAACATGAAAGCGCTATTGCAGCGCAGTTTAGGCCGGTGGATGCAGAATAATATTGTCAATCTTGTTTAAAAAAATATCGCGGGCAATATCGCCTTGCTGTTCAATGTTGTAGGCAAAAAACGGCTTACCGGGAATTAGCTGGTAACGGTAGGGATTATACCGCCCGGCAGACAGATAAAAAGCGGTTTGCAGCAGCGCACCTTTCAGCAGCACATTAATCTGCTGCTGATGCTGGTAAATATGTGTCATTTCATGAATCAGCACCGCCTGAAAGGCAAGCGGTGCCTGGCTATAATCTTCCCGGTACAATGGATCACGCACATGAATATAACCTTGCGGCGCCATCAGAATATGCGCCGGTTGCCAGGGCAAATAAGGATGATTCATGATGCTGACCCGGCTGTAATCAATCAGCTGCCCGAATACGCGCTGGCACAACGCAATTTCGCCCGGGGTTAAAGCCCGGCAGCGAAACTGCTCCAGTTTAAGCAGGCGCAGTAGCAGCGGTAACAGTTTCAATAACAGCATGGTGAAAGATCAGGTCGGGCCATTCAATTTTCCCAGTTATAACAAAACTGGCAGGCAGATATGTAGCAAAAATTTCATCTGCGGTGGCTTGCCGGTTTTTCTTCATTTCCGCAAACCGTTACAATGCAGTTTTTCGCGCAGGTTCAGGTATTCGATGAAAGCACGTATTCATACACTTATTTCGCAAATGTCTCAGCAGATGTATGAACGTGAACAGGTGATCGCACAAACCTTGCTGGCTGCTGTGGCTGGCAGTCATACCTTTTTATACGGCTTGCCGGGCACGGCCAAAAGCCTGATTTCCAGACGGGTTGCAGCCGCTTTTGAGGTCGATGCCTATTTTGAATATTTGATGAACCGCTTTAGTACACCCGAAGAAATTTTTGGCCCGGTGTCAATTAAAGCCTTAAAAGAAGATCACTATATTCGTAAAACCGAGCATTATCTGCCCTGTGCCGATTTTGCTTTTCTGGATGAAATCTGGAAGGCCAGCCCGGCCATTTTAAATACCTTGCTGACTTTGGTGAATGAAAAAGTCTTTAAAAATGGCGAGCAGCTGCAGCAGGTGCCCTTAAGTGTGCTGATTGGTGCATCCAATGAAATTCCTGAACCGAATCAGGGACTGGATGCGCTGTATGACCGTTTTATTTTGCGTCTGGTGGTCGAACCCATTCAGCAGGCCGGCAATTTTCATCAGCTGCTACAAGCCAAACCGGGCAGTGCTCATTTACAGATGGATGAATCACTTAAAATTACCCAGGCCGAGCTGGCCGAATGGCGCGAACAGATTCATGAAATTGAGCTGCCGGCTTTGGTATTACAGGTGATTGATCTGATTCGCCAGTATTTACAGCAGCATGTCGATGGCCTGTCGGTCTATATTTCGGACCGGCGCTGGCAACGTGTAGCCTATCTGCTCAAAGCTGCGGCATTTTTAAATGGCCGGCCGCAGGTCTTGGTCAGTGATCTGTATCTTCTGAAATCCTGCCTGTGGAATCAGCTGGAAGATATTCGGGAGATGCACAAGCTGATTGATCAGGCCATTCTGGAGATTGGCTTGCACGCCGATTTGCAATTGGAGTCACTAATTCAGCGCAAAGACGAGCTGGAACAGCAGATGCTGAACGCTTTTTACTATACCGATGATGTCTATGAAAGCTATCTGATTCAGGACAAGGAATACTTAAGAGCAGTGACTCACCTGGATCATCATTATCAGGATAAAGTGCTGTATCTGTTATTAAATAAAATGGACAGCAAACAGGATTTCTTTGCTGTGGATGCTTCCGGTGAGGAAATTCGCGGCATCGTGTGTAACTTTAATGGCGGCCGGGTCTGTACCTTAAAAGGCGGCTATTATGGGCTGGAAGAAGTGGTCACACCGTATATTAAATACCCGAAAGGCAGCGCACGCCGTGTCATTGATGAAAAGTTGGTGCAGCAGTTGCGGGGAGAGCTTGCCCAGCTACAAAATGCACTGAGCGAAGATTTAGCCCTGTTACAGCAGCGTTTTGATGCCCAGTCAGCACATTTTGCTTCAGTCTTTGTTGCCGCCGCCGACAGTGCCCAGTTACAACAGCATGTGCAGCAGCAGTTACAGCGCTATCAGCTGCAACTGCAAGACTGCGCGCGGCTGGAACAGCTATGTCAAGGCTAGACCTGCAGCAGCATCAGCGTCAGCATACAGCGTTAGAGCAGTTGACCGGACAGCTGTATCAGGAACTAGCCGACTCCTCCTTAAAACACTGGCTGGATGATCAGAAAGTCAGTCAGCATCTGGATGATAAAGTCCGGGCCTGGGCCTATCAGGCCAAATCCAGTCTCGATCAGCAGCATCCTTATAGGGAAGTGCAGCAGCAACTGGAACACTGGCTGGCGCAGCCCTCCATCAATAGCGCCGAGTTTCAGCAGATGCAGGTGCAATATCAGGATTTTCAGGCTCAGCTGGGGCTGCCTGATTTAAGCCCGTTTTGGACTCAAAGCGCTACTTTCTCTGCCGGACAGCGCGAGCTACAGGCACAGTTATTAACAGAAAAATGGCAACGTAAACTGACCGAAGCCATTGCTCATTGGGAATTTGAGCAGCTGGCCTTGCAGCGGGATGCTTTTCTGGATGAGATTCGCGATTTTCTCAGCCAGATGCAGCGACTGGCCAAATACAAAGATGCCACCGGCATCGAAACCGGTATTTTTATTGACTATTCCAGAGGCCAGTTACAACCACAGGATATCCAGCAGTTTGAGCAATGGGCCAGCTATTTGCAGGAGGATCGTGAGCTGCAAGCCTTGTGTCAGAAAATCGGTTCTGCCCAGCCTGCACATTATCCGCGCCAGGCCGTGCAGCAGCATCGGCCAGAGCAGGAGCTGGAATTGCTGGAGCAGCACTGGCATGAAGAAATTACCGGTATTCAGCTGGCGCAGGATTTGAATCTGGCGCTGCCGAGCGAGCTGGCCTTACTGGCCGATCCCGATCTGGCGCTTTTATTTGACCTGAAATATCTGGAATCCAACCTGATGAGCTTTAACCTGCAAGGTCAGCACAGCAGTCGGGTAATTCAGGATCAAACAGCACGGCACAAGCGTCTGGGGCAAAAAGGCCCGATGATTTTGTGTCTGGACACCAGCGGTTCCATGCACGGCCAGCCGGAGCTGATTGCCAAAGCCATGAGTCTGTATCTGGCAATTCAGGCCATGAAAGCCAAACGCCCGATGTATTTAATTAACTTCTCGACCCAGCTGACCAGCCTGAATTTACTCGAAGGCTATTCGCTGGATGATCTGATTCACTTTCTTAGCCAGTCTTTTCATGGCGGCACCGATGTTATTCCCGCCATCGAACATGCCCTGTCGATGCTGGCCCAGCCAAATTTTCACAATGCTGATGTGCTGGTGGTGTCCGATTTCATCATGGGGCAGTTACCGACAGAACTGATGGCCCAAGTCGAGCAGCAGAAACAGCAGGGCACCGGTTTTTATGCGGTCGCGATTGGTAACTTCCGTTTTGAACATCTGAATCAGGGCCTGTTCGATCATCAGTGGATTTATCAGTCCAAAGAACGCAAAGTGCGTTATCTGCCCAGTAACCGCAGTGACAGAGTGTCCAAATAGGCGCTGACCCCAATTGACAAGGAAATGAGCTCTGCGGAAAAAAGTGTGAGCAAATTGTCAGACAATATTTTTTAAAGTCACGATTTGCCAATTTTATGACGATTTTGGCAACTGGTTTCAATGCAGGGCTGGCTTAGTTTTGGTCTCATTCAGGTCGATGACCACGGTGTCTTGACCTGGCTCAAATGGACAAAACAAAGAGAATAGCCATGCAGATTGCTCAGTTTTTACCTCAGCCTGTTCGCCATTTTTTCAGCACGACACCTTTTGATGCCGAGAAACAGTCGGCTGCCCTCCCAATCCGGCATATGAAATTCGACTTTAAGGCCGAAGAAATAGATCCCAAATTTTACTTGAATGCCGAACTGGCCAGTGCCTATTTTGCCTCGCTGTCGATTTTCCTGACCTATGGCGAAGATCTGGTGATTGACACCGCGCGTTATCATCGTGAGCTGTTAAATGATCCCGTGCTAAAACAGCGGGTCACCTCCCAAATTGGCCAGGAGGCGCTACATTCCAGATTGCATGAAGAGCTGAATGATGCCTTTCGGGATGCCGATCTGCCGGTTGAGCTGTTCCGTTCCTGGGCCAGATTTGTCTTTGATCACGGCTTTAACCGTTTGCCACAGCCGATGAAACTGTCGCTGATAGCTGGCATTGAACATTTCACCGCGGTGCTGGCCGAGTACATGATGAATCATGAGGAAATTTTCTTCCAGTCGCATGATGAAAAGCAGCGTGCCATCTGGATGTGGCACATGCTGGAAGAATCGGAACACAAAGACATTGCCTATGATGTGTTCCAGTCTTTATCCAACAGTTATGGCTTGCGCATTGCCGGTTTCTTCCCGGCGCTCATCACCATCCTGGTGCTGATTTCCATTGCCTCGCTGCTGGTGCCGTTTTATCGCAAACCGTCTAATTTGTTTAGCCTGAGTTACTGGAAAGACCTGCCGCGTAGCATCAAGCTGATTTTTGGTCTGCAAGATGGCGTGTATGGCAGTAGCTGGGTGCATATTCTGGATTATCTGCGTCCCGGTTTTCATCCGAATGACCATGATACTTCGGCCTTTTTAGCCTATTACAAGGAACGTTTGCTGCATCCGGAAAGCGGGGTGTTAACGCCGTATTTCGTCAAGGAATTTACCCCGGCGCTCAAAGTGTAAGGATGAAGAAGGATGATGGGATTATTTGCAAAAAAAGTGCGACTGAGCCAGCAGGCCTATGCGGTGGTGACCGGTGCAGGCAGTGGGATTGGACGCAGTTTTGCGCTGGAACTGGCCAGGCGTGGTGGCAGCGTGATCTGTGCCGATATCAATCTGGCGGCGGCTCAAGCAACCGCCAAGCAGATTGAACACCAGTTTGCGACTGCGGCCTTTGCGTTGCAATGTGATGTGGGTGTGGCCGAGCAGGTGCAGCAACTGGCTGAACAGTCTGAACAGCTGTTGGGCCATCCGGTGACTTTGCTGATCAATAATGCCGGTGTGGGGCTGGGTGGCAAGTTTGATGAAGTCAGCCTGGCCGACTGGCAATGGTGTATGCAGGTCAACTTATGGGGCGTGATCCACGGTTGTCATTATTTCGTACCGAAACTGAAACAGCAGGGTGGTGGTGCGATTATTAATGTCGCTTCGGCTGCTGGTTATACCGCAGCGCCGGAAATGACCGCCTATAACGTCAGCAAGTCCAGCGTACTGGCCTTGTCTGAAACCCTGTCTGCCGAGTTACGTGGCGCCAATATTCGCATCAATGTGTTATGCCCAACGCTGGTGCCGACCAATATCATGAAAAATGGCCGTTTGCCTGCGCATTATTCGGGACTGGCAGATCATTTGCTGACCCATCATGCCTTTGTCAGCTGTGAGCAGGTGGTAGCGCAGACCTTAAACAATTTAGACCGGGGCGAGCTGTATACCATTCCACAGCCAGATGCCAAACTGTTCTGGTGGTTCAAGCGTGCCGCGCCGCGTTTATATACCAAGCTGCTGGGTGTGGGTTATCCATTATTCAATAAATATGTACAAAAATCCTGAGTAGAAAAAAATGAAACAAGATGATCAAGTCACGTTGCAAACGGTCGCTGAGCCGGCCGATCTTGTGCTCAAAAAGCCTAGTCGAAAAGCCAAAAGTGCCAGTGCAGCATCAGCAAGGGCAGGGGCCAATCAGCCAAATTCTCAAACAACTGAGCAGCGCGGTAGATCAACTACTATGCCAAGCCGGGTCTATGACACCATTATTATTGGGGCGGGTATTTCCGGTCTGGCAGCGGCCTATAAACTGAATCAGGCTGGCTATCAGGATTATCTGGTGCTGGAAAAAGCCGGCCGGGTAGGAGGCACCTGGCGGGACAATACCTATCCGGGTTGTGGTTGTGATGTGCCCTCGGCCTTATATTCTTTTTCCTTTGCGCCAAGTCATGGCTGGAGTCATTTATTTGCCAAGCAGCCGGAAATCCTGCGTTATCTGGAAGATGTGGCGACCCGTTTTCAGCTATATGCCAAGATTGAATTTCATAATGAACTGCAAGATGCACGCTGGAATGAGACTGAACAGATGTGGGAGCTCAACACCAGCAAAGGGCGATATCGGGCCAGAACCGTGATTTTCTCTACCGGCCCGATTACCGAGCCGCAACTGCCGAAAATTAAAGGTATCGACAGTTTTAAGGGCGAAATGTTCCATTCGGCACGCTGGAACCATGCCTATGACCTGCGTGGTAAACGCATTGCGGTCATTGGCACCGGCGCCTCGGCCATTCAGTTTATTCCGAAAATTCAGCCTCTGGCCAAAGAGTTATATATTTTCCAGCGTACAGCGCCGTGGGTCCTGCCAAAGCCTGATCTGCCTCTGAATCAGGTGATGAAAAGTACACTGGCCAAGTTTCCGGTCATCCAGCAGCGTTGGCGCGGTGCGGTATCGCAATCTTTGAATCTGATTAATTTTGGCCTGCGTCATCCACCTTTGTTGGAGCCCGTGAATGTACTCAGCCGGCAGCTGTTAAAATTACAGGTCAAAGATCCGGCTTTACGTCAGGCGGTTACCCCCAATTTTTCGGTCGGCTGTAAGCGTTTACTGTTTGCCAATGATTATTATCCGGCCTTGCAGGCCCCGAATAGCACTTTAATTCCGCATGGCTTGGTGGAAATTGAAGGCAATACGGTGATTTCCGCCAATGGTGACCGGCATGAGGTCGATGTGATTATCTGGGGAACGGGCTTTGAGGTGTCACATCCACCGATTGGTCGCCGTGTGCAGAATGCCCAAGGCCAACGACTTTCCGAGCTGTGGCAGAGCAGTTCACCCGAAGCCTTTTTGGGCACCAGTATCCAGCATTTACCCAATGCCTTTTTGGTGCTCGGGCCGAATATTCTGGTCTATGATTCCTTTATTGGCATTGCCGAAGCGCAACTGGACTATATTGTCAGTGGTTTATTGCAAATGAAAGCCAAGGGCTTAAAGCGCATTGAAATCAAGCCGGATGTGCTGAAATACCACAATGCCAAAGTACAGACTCATGTGCAGAAAACTGTGTTTAACCGTGGCGGCTGTCAAAGTTATTATCTGGACCAGAATGGTCGCAACTTTGCCGCCTGGCCGTGGTCACTGGCCGAGTTAAAGCGACGTTTACAGCGCCTAGATCTGGAGCATTATCAGGTAGCTTAACGTACTTTTGCGCTGAATATTGGCGTTGCCTCGGTCTGGTCGAAACGCGCATTTAGTTTGAATGTCCATAAAAAAACCACCCAAACGGGTGGTTTTTTCGTCGTTGAACGCGAACCGGATTAACGGTTGATGTCGCGTTGAACTTCGCCAGTGTAAAGCTGACGAGGACGACCGATCTTGTAAGGACCGCTGTGCATTTCTAACCAGTGGCTGATCCAACCAACTGTACGTGCAAGCGCGAAGATCACAGTAAACATTTCTGTCGGAATACCAATCGCTTTCAGGATGATACCAGAGTAGAAGTCTACGTTTGGATACAGGTTACGCTTGATGAAGTATTCGTCAGAAAGCGCGATACGCTCAAGTTCCATTGCTAACGCTAATTGTGGATCGTTGATACCTAATGCACCAAGAACTTCGTCGCAAGTCTCTTTCATTACTTTCGCGCGTGGGTCGAAGTTTTTGTAAACACGGTGACCGAAGCCCATCAGTTTAACTTCTTTAGTCTTCACTTTTTCCATGAAGCCAGCAACGTTTTCTACAGTGCCGATTTCATCCAGCATCTTAAGAACTGCTTCGTTCGCACCACCGTGCGCAGGACCCCAAAGTGCAGAGATACCCGCAGCGATACAAGCATAAGGGTTAGCACCGGTAGAACCCGCTAAACGTACTGTAGACGTAGACGCGTTTTGCTCGTGGTCAGCGTGAAGAGTGAAGATACGGTCCATTGCTTTGGCAAGAATCGGGTTCACTTTGTAGTCACGGTCTGCAGGTGTAGCAAACATCATGTACAGGAAGTTTTCAGCGTAGCTTAAGTCGTTACGTGGGTAAACGAATGGTTGACCAACAGTGTACTTGTAGCTCCAAGCTGCTAAAGTAGGAATCTTCGCGATTAAACGGATCGCAGTGATTTCACGGTGGTTAACATCTTCGATGTCCAGGTTGTTGTGATAGAACGCAGATAATGCACCCACAACACCAACCATGATCGCCATAGGATGCGCATCACGACGGAAACCGTTATAGAAGCGGCTAACTTGGTCGTGAACCATGGTGTGGTTACGAACTTTCGCGTCAAACTCTTCTTTTTGCTCAGCTGTTGGAAGCTCGCCGTTTAATAACAGGTAGCAAGTTTCCAGGTAATCAGCTTTAGTCGCCAATTGATCAATCGGGTAACCGCGGTGTAACAGAACACCTTTGTTACCGTCAATGAATGTGATCTTAGATTCACAAGAAGCTGTCGCCATAAAACCAGGATCAAAAGTAAAGTGACCTGCAGCCAACACATCCTTAACGTCAATTACATCTGGGCCCAATGTGCCGCTGTAAATTGGTAATTCAATTTCTTTGCCATCAAGCTGTAAAACGGCTTTCTTGCCAGTTGCTTCAGACATTCAATAGATCTCCTGTCCTGGTGAATGTTGATCTGACTCGTAGTATCAATCTTTTAATGCGCGAATCAGACGGATCGAAAATTTGCTATAAGATTAGTGTGTACTGAAATTTTGTCAATTATACTTATGGATAAAAAGTGACGCTGACACAGCAGCTTAGTCAAAAAATATTCGTATGAAAAACTGAGTAAAATCACAGCACCGACGCGCTATAATAAGTCAAATTCCCGGGCAGGTGCAGAAAAAAATAATAGGAATGCTTTAATTGTAAGCAATTTTTTAGCGTTAAAAGCTCTTGAAAAGCCGGGCTGCTGGAATTTTAAGCTTTCCGAAATATATCTGTTTTTCATAACTTAGCTGGGCTTTGCCGGTTCTGCTGCTGCTTTGTTATTCATAAATAAAAGCGCTAAGTCTGTCATTTTTTTAGGTTTAACTGGTTAAAAAATAGCTGATTAAATCAGCCATTCAGCCAGTTAACTTGTTCTGATGCGCTGAAATTGCAAGTAAAGTCAGAGCAATCTGTCAGCTTTTGCAAGACTCAAAATCCAAATGCCGGCCTGAAGCGGGAAGCACGGGCAGGGCGCTGAAAATATTTCATGTTGTTTGCCTGATAGCAAATATTCAAGGAAAAAATATTCAGGCACCCAAAGATAAAGTGAAAAGATTCAATAATATAGTGTCTAGACATTTACTGTGCTGCTTTAGTCTAAATATTTCAGTCCGGTGAAAATTGCAATTATAGCTAAAACCAATAGCAGAAATATAAAATAAATTAATAAAAAACAGTGAGATGATGCCTTAAAGATGTATCCGGTTGATGTGTTTCATAAATTACCTATTTGTTAATGATTCTTATTTAAGGGTTTTTTGTTCAAAAAGCCCAGTGCGGTTGTTTGTATTTTAATAGTTGACGTTTTATAATTCAGTGTCGTTTTGAATATAGGCATTCGAATGCCTAGCAATGCCAGCTTTCCTTCGAATTAATTCCAACAAACTCCGGATGGAGTTTTTACTTACAGGATGCCCGCTGTGAAAAGCAACAGACCTGTCAATTTGTCCATGGGTCAAGTTTTATCAGTAAACTTAAAATCACCTGTGGCTATTGCATCAATTTTACACCGTCTTTCAGGTGTCATCGTATTTTTACTCGTACCGGTACTTCTTTGGTTATTAGACAAGTCTTTGTCTTCGCCAGAAGGTTTTGCAGAAGTACAGGAAATCTTTAACGGTTTCTTTGTCCGCTTTATCGTATGGGTATTTGTAGCCGGATTAATCTATCACTTCATCGCTGGTGTCAAGCATTTACTTGCTGACCTTGGTGTTGCAGAGGAACTGCAAAGTGGTCGTGTTGCAGCTACTATCGCATTAGTCTTGTCTGCGATTGGTATTCTCGCAGCCTTTGTATGGATTGTTCTCTAATGAAAAGTGCTACAGGTTTAACGGGTTCAGGTTCTCGCGACTGGTTTATCCAACGCGTAAGTGCTGTTGTTCTTGCTGTTTATACCGTTGTGGTATTTGGTTGGATTCTGCTGAATGGCGGATTTAACTTTGAACAGTGGTACGGCTTTATGATGACATTACCAATGAAGATTTTATCTTTATTGGCAGTCTTATCTCTTGTTGCACACGCATGGATTGGTATGTGGCAGGTATTCACAGATTACGTGACTACTCGTCAGATGGGTCCTTCAGCTTCAGGTTTACGCCTAGTGCTGACTTCAGCAGTGATTATTGCTGTTTTTGCATACGCAATCTGGGCAATCCAGATTTTCTGGGCGAATTGATAGGAAGATATCATGGGCGCGATTAACCCTAAAGAAGATTATTCAAACATTCCACACCAATTTTTTGACGCAGTCATCGTTGGTGGTGGTGGTTCAGGTATGCGTGCATCTTACCAACTTGCTCAAGCGGGTTTGAAAGTTGCAGTACTGACCAAAGTATTCCCAACACGTTCGCACACGGTTGCAGCGCAAGGTGGTATTGGTGCATCTCTTGGTAACATGCAAGAAGATAACTGGCACTACCACTTCTATGACACAGTTAAAGGTTCTGACTGGTTAGGCGACCAAGACGCGATCGAATTCATGACGCGTGAAGCGCCACAAGTGGTTTATGAATTAGAACACTTGGGTATGCCATTTGACCGTAACGCAGACGGTACAATTTACCAGCGTCCATTCGGTGGTCACTCTGCAAACTACGGTGAAAAAGCTGTGCCACGTGCATGTGCTGCTGCTGACCGTACAGGCCACGCGCTGCTTCACACGCTTTATCAAAGCAACGTGAAAATGGGGACTCAATTTTTCGTTGAATGGATTGCACTTGACTTAATCCGTAACGAAGCAGGCGACGTACTGGGTGTAACTGCAATTGACCAGGAAACAGGTAAAATTGCGGTATTCCAAGCTAAAGCGACGCTATTCGCTACTGGTGGTGCAGGTCGTGTTTACCGTGCCTCTACTAACGCGTATATCAACACGGGTGACGGTCTTGGTATGGCTGCTCGTGCAGGTATTCCATTACAGGATATGGAATTCTGGCAATTCCACCCAACAGGTGTTGCTGGCGCAGGCGTATTGTTAACGGAAGGCTGTCGTGGTGAGGGTGGTATCCTTCGTAACGATTCTGGCGAACCGTTCATGGAACGTTATGCTCCAACTTTAAAAGACTTGGCGCCACGTGACTTCGTATCACGCTCTATGGACCAGGAAATTAAAGAAGGCCGTGGTTGTGGTCCAAACAAAGACTACATCTTGCTGGATATGACGCACCTGGGTGCTGACACGATCATGAAACGTCTGCCATCTGTATTCGAGATTGGCAAGAAATTCGCGAACGTTGACTGTACTAAAGAGCCAATTCCGGTTGTACCAACAATCCATTACCAAATGGGTGGTATTCCGACCAACATTCATGGTCAGGTTGTTGTTCCAGAATCTCGTGAAACGACTCCACTGGTTGCCAACTACGACAAAGACACTGACACATATTCTACAAATGCGGAAGGTCGTGACTTTGCGAAACCTGTAAAAGGTTTCTATGCAATTGGTGAATGTTCATGTGTATCTGTACACGGTGCAAACCGTTTAGGTACTAACTCACTGCTTGACCTGGTGGTATTTGGTAAAGCGGCTGGTCAACATATCATTGAGTATGTAACTAAACAGCACGATGGCGAGTACGAACCACTACCTACAACTGTACTTGAAAACACGCTGAACCGTATTCGTAAACTTGACGAATCAACTTCAGGTGAAAACGCTCAAGAAGTTGCGGATGCAATTCGTAACATCGTTCAGGATCACGCAGGTGTATTCCGTACTTCAGCATTGCTTGAAGAAGGTGTGAAACAGATTCTTGCGCTTGAACCACGTGTTCGCAATATCCACCTGAAAGACAAATCTAAAGTCTTCAACACTGCACGTGTAGAAGCATTAGAAGTTGAAAACCTATACGAAGTCGCAAAAGCAACCTTGATTTCTGCTGCTGCGCGTAAAGAGTGTCGTGGTGCGCACACTGTTGTAGACTTTGAATTACCACCAGATCACCCGACTTATTCTTATGGTCGTCGTGATGATGAGTGGATGAAGCACACTCTGTGGTTCTCTGCAGACAACCGTCTTGAGTACAAACCAGTACGTTACAAGCCGCTTTCTGTTGCAGCTATTCCACCTAAACCACGTACATTCTAATCAGGAGAAACAAGATGAGTAGAGGTACTCGTACATTTCATATCTACCGCTATGATCCTGATAAGGATAAAGCACCGTACATGCAAACATTCAAGCTGGAATTGACTGATAAGCATCGTATGTTGCTTGACGCACTTTTGGCGTTGAAAGTACAAGACGAAACTTTAACGTTCCGTCGTTCTTGCCGCGAAGGTATTTGTGGTTCTGATGGTGTAAACATCAATGGTAAAAACGGTTTGGCGTGTCTTTGGAACCTGAACGATTTACCAAATGAAATCACCATTCGTCCATTACCAGGTCTGCCAGTGATCAAAGACCTAGTTGTTGATATGAATCAGTTCTACGACCAGTACAACAAGATTCAGCCATTCTTGATCAACAACCAGCCTGCGCCACCAAAAGAGCGTTTACAGTCTCAGGAAGACCGTGAGCACCTAGATGGCCTGTATGAATGTATTTTATGTGCATGCTGTTCAACTTCATGCCCATCATTCTGGTGGAACCCGGACAAATTCCTGGGTCCTTCAGCGCTGTTGAATGCTTACCGCTTCATCATCGATTCACGTGATACTGCAACTCAAGAGCGTCTGGCGCGTCTTGATGACCCGTTCTCGCTGTTCCGTTGTAAAGGCATCATGAACTGTGTGTCAGTTTGTCCGAAAGGTCTGAACCCAACCAAAGCAATCGGTCACATCCGTAACATGCTTCTGGATACTGCGGGTTAATCTGAACGCCAGTTTGGTGAATTCAAAAAGCACATCTCTGGATGTGCTTTTTTTATGCTGTTTTATTGAACACTTGAATGGGGTTGGTCTGATGAGATGCATTGCTGCATACAAACTGGGTATGAAAAGTGCAGGTGAATAGTTTTAAATCAATCTTCTAAAAAAGTGTAATAGAGTGATGGTATTTTGTTTTAATACGCCCAGAAATGGGGCATGAGACTGCAAAAAGTGGTGCAAGATGTTATTATATAACGCAAGTTGAAGAGGGCAGATTGAAAGATGTGCTCTCTTTTGTTTTATGAAATAAAGAAGCCGTTGGACTTTGGTCTTAATTGCTTCTAATTATTAAATAAAGCACCATATGTTAGAGCAAAATATGTTTCTTGTATTTCGCCAATTTATAGGAGGTATACGTCAAAAAAATCAATTGAGAGTTGGAGATCATGTTACGATTAATAAACTTCTATATTTAAAAATTGAGGTTGAATTTATGTACATTTTTTCAACATTTAAAGAGATGTAGAAAGCCAGAAATTAGAGTAAACCTATTTAGAAAAGCTAATTTGCCGAATTAATTTTTCTAAGTCGATTTGCAAAAAAAATTGCTCGGTTTTGGCCGAGTATAAAATGAGTGATGATGCCAATCAGGGCGTTATGATTCATTATTCACATTGGGTAGTCCTAATGTAGTGATAACGCCTCATGACAGTTGTCGAATGGGGACGAATGTCATGTTACCAATTTGACATTATCAATCATGGGTTTTGCTTAAAAAGCATCCTGAAAAATGTTTTTGCAATAGGAAATGGGTCCACAAATGCAAGAAGTTGCTGACGCTCTGCGTCTTGACACTGAACTTTCCGCTGATAGTGCAGCGTATATTGAAGAACTTTATGAGCAGTATTTAACGTCTCCAGAGTCAGTTGGTGAAGACTGGAGAGTGTACTTCGATAAATTCCCAAAAGGTGATCAACCTCATAGCAATGTACGTGAGCAATTCCTTTTATTGGGTCGCAACTCAAATCGTATTCAGTCTGTGGCTCAAAGCGCGGTAAGCTCTGAGCATGAACGTCGTCAAATAGGCGTCCTGCAACTGATCGCAGCGTATCGTAATCGTGGTCACCAAAAAGCAAAATTAGATCCGCTAGGTTTGGCAAAACGCGAAGAAGTGCCAGATCTTGATCTTGCTGCGCACGGTTTAACCAAATCTGATTTAGATACCGTATTCAACACAGGCAACCTGGCGATTGGTAAAACAGATACCACGCTGGGCGAAATGGTTGAAGCGATGGAAGCAACTTACTGCGGTTCAATTGGTGCAGAGTACATGCACATTGTTGACACCAAAGAGAAACGCTGGATTCAACAGCGTCTTGAGAGTGCCCGTGGTCAGTATGGCTTCAATGCAGAACAGAAAAAACACTTCCTTGAGCGTTTAACTGCCGCTGAAGGTCTGGAAAAATATTTAGGTAATAAATACGTTGGTGCAAAACGCTTTGGTGTGGAAGGTGGTGAATCTTTCATTCCAATGGTTAACGAACTGATTCAACGTGCCGGTGCGGTTGGTTGTAAAGAAGTCGTGATTGGTATGCCACACCGTGGCCGTCTGAACTTGCTGGTTAACATCATGGGTAAAAACCCGGCTGACCTGTTTGGCGAGTTCGAAGGTAAATCTTTACACAAGAAAGGTTCGGGTGACGTTAAGTACCACCAAGGTTTCTCATCTAACGTAATGACCCCAGGTGGCGAAGTTCACTTGGCATTGGCGTTTAACCCGTCGCACCTTGAAATTGTTGGACCTGTGGTTGAAGGTTCGGTACGTGCCCGTCAAGTACGTCGTAAAGACATTGGTGGCGATGACGTATTGCCATTAATCGTACACGGTGATGCTGCATTTGCAGGTCAGGGCGTGAACCAGGAAACTTTCCAGATGTCACAAACACGCGGTTATACCGTGGGTGGTACTGTGCACATCGTAATTAACAACCAGGTTGGTTTCACTACCTCTGATCCACGTGATGCGCGTTCTACAGAATACTGTACCGACATCGCGAAAATGGTTCAGGCGCCAGTATTCCACGTGAATGGTGATGATCCTGAAGCGGTAATCTTCGTAACGCAATTGGCACACGACTTCCGTCATACTTTCCGTAAAGACGTAGTGATTGACCTGTTCTGTTACCGTCGTCGTGGTCACAACGAAGCGGATGAGCCATCTGCAACCCAGCCACTGATGTATCAGGTGATCAACAAGAAAGCCACTACACGTACTTTGTATGCAGACCAACTAGTACAACAGGGCGTATTAGATCGCGCTGCTGCAGACCAAATGGTTGAAGACTACCGTGCCGATCTTGAAGCAGGTAATCACGTTGCCAATGCGCTGGTTCTTGAACCGAACAAGAAAATGTATGTGGACTGGACGCCGTACCTGGGCCATGAATACACTGACGAATGGGATACCACTTTCCCGGCTGAGCGCTTAAAAGAGCTTGGTGAAGGCATGCGTAAACTTCCAGAAGGTTTCGTGATGCAGCGTCAGGTGTCTAAAGTGATTGACGAACGTCTGAAAATGCAGACCGGCGAAATGCCGCTGAACTGGGGTGCTGCTGAAACTCTAGCCTATGCAACACTGCTAGATCAGGGTTACCTGGTACGTATTACTGGTGAAGACGTAGGTCGTGGTACCTTCTCGCACCGTCATGCCAAACTGCATAACCAGGTTGATGGCGAAACTTATATTCCACTGTGCCATGTGAAAGAAAACCAGCCGCGTTTTGCTTTATATGACTCGCTATTGTCTGAAATGGCGGTACTGGCATTTGAATATGGTTATGCGACCACTATTCCACACGGTCTGATCATTTGGGAAGCACAATTTGGTGACTTCGCTAACTGTGCGCAAGTGGTGATTGACCAGTTCATCGCCTCTGGTGAAACCAAGTGGGAACGTGTATGTGGTTTAACCATGTTGCTGCCACACGGCTTTGAAGGTCAAGGTCCGGAACACTCATCTGCACGTTTAGAACGTTTCTTACAGCTGTGTGCTGAAGACAACATGCAAGTGATTACCCCGACTACACCAGCACAGATTTTCCACGCTTTACGTCGTCAAGCGATTCGTCCAATCCGTAAGCCAATGATTGTGATGTCACCGAAATCATTACTGCGTCACAAGCTGGCAACTTCATCTCTTGATGAGCTAGCAACTGGTACTTTCCAGACTGTGATTGACGAAATCGACAGCAACATCAACAAGGCCGACGTGACCCGTCTGGTACTTTGTGGTGGTAAAGTGTATTACGACCTGCTTGAAAAACGTCGTGAAAAAGAATTGAACAACACGGCAATTGTTCGTATTGAACAGTTGTATCCATACCCAGAACAACGCATTGCGGAAATTCTTGAAGCTTATCCAAACGTGAAAGAACTGGTTTGGACTCAGGAAGAACCGAAGAACCAAGGTGCTTGGTTGTTCATCGCGCCGCGTCTATATGATGACGTGATGAAAGCTGGTAAACAGGTTCGTATCAGCTTTGCTGGTCGTGAGGCTTCTGCCGCTCCAGCGTGTGGTTCACCATATTTGCATGCAAAACAACAAGCTCAGCTCATCAATGACGCGCTTGCGATCGTAGCTGAATAACAGGAGATTCGAAGTAATGGCAACCGAAATTAAAGCACCGGTATTTCCAGAGTCAGTTGCAGATGGAACAATCGCGACTTGGCACAAACAACCAGGTGAAGCAGTATCACGTGATGAAGTGATCTGTGACATTGAAACTGACAAAGTTGTTCTGGAAGTTGTAGCTCCTGCAGACGGTACGATTGCTCAAATCATTAAAAATGAAGGCGATACTGTACTTTCAAATGAAGTGATTGCACAGTTTGAAGAAGGTGCTGTATCTGGCGCTGCGCAAACTCAAGCAGTTCAGTCTGAAGAGAAAGTTGAACAGGCCGCTGCGAAAACTGAAGCAGGTGCAGCACCTGTAGTTGAGCGTGCTCAACCAGTTGCGGACCAGGCACCAGCAGTGCGTAAAGCATTGACTGAAACAGGTATCAACGCTGCTGACGTACAAGGTACAGGCCGTGGCGGTCGCATCACCAAAGAAGATGTGGCAAACCATCAGGCGAAACCAGCGGCTGCGCCTTTAACTGCAGCAGTAGGCGAGCGTATCGAGAAACGTGTTCCTATGACGCGTTTACGTAAGCGTGTAGCTGAACGTTTACTTGCAGCGACTCAAGAAACTGCAATGTTGACGACGTTCAACGAAGTGAACATGAAACCAATCATGGAAATGCGTAAGCAATATAAAGACGCATTTGAAAAACGCCACGGTGCGCGTCTTGGCTTCATGTCATTCTTCGTAAAAGCTGCGACTGAAGCGCTAAAACGTTACCCAGCAGTCAACGCATCAATTGATGGCGATGATATTGTTTATCACGGTTACTATGACATCGGTGTAGCTGTATCTTCTGACCGTGGTCTGGTGGTTCCTGTATTACGTGATACAGACCGTATGAACTACGCTGAAGTTGAATCTGGCATTGGCGCTTATGCTGCGAAAGCGCGTGAAGGCAAACTTGCGATTGAAGACATGACTGGCGGTACATTCACCATTACTAACGGTGGTACTTTCGGTTCACTGCTGTCTACGCCAATTCTGAATACACCACAAACTGCTATTCTAGGTATGCACAAAATCCAGGAACGTCCTATGGCAGTCAATGGTCAGGTTGAAATCTTGCCAATGATGTATTTAGCGCTGTCTTATGACCACCGTTTAATCGATGGTAAAGAAGCGGTAGGTTTCCTTGTAACAATCAAAGAATTGTTAGAAGAGCCAGCTAAACTTATCCTTGACTTATAATTTATTAATTAAAAATCTCTCCTAACCCCTCTAAAAAAGAGGGGAAAGGTTCCCCCTTGAGTAAAAGGGGGGATTTAGAGAGATTGATTGGAGATAAAAATGTCTCAACAATTTGATTTAGTTGTTATTGGCGGTGGTCCAGGCGGTTATGAAGCAGCCATTCGTGCGGCTCAGCTTGGTTTTAAAGTGGCATGTATCGAAAAACGCATCCACAAAGGTAAACCATCTTTAGGTGGTACCTGCTTAAACGTGGGCTGTATCCCGTCTAAAGCGCTGCTTGATTCTTCACACCGTTATGAAGATACCGTTCATCACCTGGCTGATCATGGTATTACGACAGGTGAAGTAAACTTTGACCTGTCTAAATTACTGGCACGTAAAGACAAGATTGTTGACCAGTTGACTGGCGGTATTGACCAGTTGCTGAAAGGCAATGGTATCGAATGGTTAAAAGGTACTGGTAAATTACTGGCGGGTAAGAAAGTTGAGTTTGTTCCTCACGAAGGTGAAACTCAGATTCTAGAACCAAAATACGTAATTCTTGCGTCTGGTTCTGTACCTGTGAACATTCCGGTTGCTCCTGTTGATCAAGACATTATTGTTGATTCTACTGGCGCGCTTGAGTTCCCTGAAGTACCGAAGCGTTTAGGCGTGATTGGTGCCGGCGTGATCGGTCTGGAGCTTGGTTCAGTATGGCGTCGTCTAGGTGCTGAAGTTGTTGTATTTGAAGCAATGGATGCCTTCTTGCCAATGGCGGATAAAGCGCTGGCAAAAGACTACCAGAAACTGCTGACCAAACAGGGTCTGGATATTCGTGTAGGCGCGAAAGTGTCTGGCACTGAAGTCAACGGTCGTGAAGTGACTGTAAAATACACCCAAGGCGGCGAAGAGAAAGAACAGACTTTCGACAAGCTGATCGTGTGTGTGGGTCGTCGTGCGTATGCTGAAGGCTTACTGGCTGATGACTGCGGTATCAAACTGACTGAACGTGGTCTGGTTGAAGTGAACGACTGGTGTGCGACTTCTGTTGAAGGCGTATACGCAATTGGTGACTTGGTACGCGGTCCAATGCTGGCACACAAAGCCATGGAAGAAGGCGTAATGGCAGTTGAACGTATTCACGGTCATGCTGCTCAAGTGAACTATGACACCATCATCTCTGTCATCTATACACACCCTGAAGCGGCGTGGGTAGGTTTAACAGAAGAGCAGGCCAAAGAAAAAGGTCATGAAGTGAAAACCGGTCAATTCGGTTTCGCAGTCAACGGCCGGGCTTTAGCTGCCGGTGAAGGTGCTGGTTTCGTGAAGTTCGTTGCCGATGCTAAAACAGATCGTTTACTGGGTATGCACGTGATTGGACCTGCGGCGTCTGACATTGTTCACCAAGGTATGATCGCGCTTGAATTTGTATCTTCAGTTGAAGATTTACAATTAATGACATTCGGTCACCCAACCTTCTCTGAGGTGGTGCACGAAGCGGCACTGGCCGTCGATGGACGTGCCATCCACGCGATTCAGCGTAAGCGTAAATAAATAAAAAAAGAGCGGTTTCGACCGCTCTTTTTCATTTGGTGGTTGTTTTTGTTTGAATAATCATCTAAAACTAAAACGATAAAACTGTATAAATGTTAATACTCACGACGATGGATGTTGGAGTTTTAGCGAGTCATAAAAAAACGTGAAAAGTAGTAAAAGGTAAATAAATGAATCTACATGAGTACCAAGCCAAAGCGCTATTAAAAAAATATGGTATGCCGGTGCAGGAAGGTCTGCTTGCAACCAATGCAGATGAAGCAGTACAGGCATTTGAACAGCTCGGTGGCAAATTCGCTGTCATGAAAGCCCAGGTGCATGCGGGTGGCCGTGGTAAGGCGGGTGGTGTGAAAGTGGTGAAATCGGCTGAAGAAGCGGCAGAGTATGCTAATCAGCTGATCGGTACTCGACTGGTCACTTATCAGACCGATGCCAATGGCCAGCCGGTGAACAGTATTCTGGTGGCCCAGGATGTCTATCCGGTAGAGCGTGAATTATATTTAGGTGCCGTGGTGGATCGTTCTAGCCGTCGCGTGACCTTTATGGCCTCAACCGAAGGTGGGGTCGAAATTGAAAAAGTCGCAGAAGAAATCCCAGAAAAAATTATTAAAGTTGAAGTTGATCCTCTAGTCGGTTTATTACCATTTCAGGCACGTGAAGTTGCGTTTGCCCTGAACTTAAAAGATGGACAAATCAACCAGTTTGTTAAAATCATGACTGCGGCGTATCAGGCCTTTATTGAAAACGATTTTGCCCTGTTTGAAATTAACCCATTGTCTGTACGTGAAAACGGCGAAATTTTATGTGTCGATGCCAAAGTCGGCATTGATTCCAATGCGCTGTACCGTTTGCCGGAAGTGGCGGCACTGCGTGACAAGAGCCAGGAAAATGAGCGCGAGCTGAAAGCCTCTGAGTTCGATCTTAACTATGTAGCGCTAGAAGGCAATATTGGCTGTATGGTCAATGGTGCCGGTCTTGCCATGGCAACCATGGACATCATCAAATTGTATGGTGGTCAACCGGCCAACTTCCTCGATGTCGGTGGCGGCGCAACCAAAGAGCGCGTGATTGAAGCATTTAAAATTATTCTGGCTGACAATTCGGTTCAGGGAGTATTAATCAATATTTTTGGTGGAATTGTACGTTGTGACATGATTGCGGAGGCGATTATTGCAGCAGTTCAGGAAGTCAATGTCAGCGTGCCGGTGGTGGTACGTCTGGAAGGAAACAATGCTGAACTGGGGGCCAAATTACTGGATGAATCTGGCCTGACCTTAATTTCTGCAAATGGCCTGGCCGATGCTGCAGAAAAAATTGTTGCTGCAGTAAAAGCTTAAGGAGATGCATCATGAGCGTATTAGTAAATAAAGACACAAAAGTATTGGTTCAGGGTTTCACTGGTAAAAACGGAACCTTTCATTCGGCTCAGGCGCTGGATTATGGCACGCGTGTTGTCGGCGGTGTAACTCCAGGTAAAGGTGGTCAAACCCATTTAGACCTGCCAGTATTTAACACCATGAAGCAGGCTGTCCGTGAAACTCAGGCTGACGCTTCGGTGATTTATGTACCCGCACCTTTTGTACTGGACTCGATTGTTGAAGCAGTCGATGCCGGTATTGAACTGATTGTGGTAATTACTGAAGGTGTACCGACCCTAGATATGCTAAAAGCCAAACGCTATCTGGAAACCAATGGTAATGGTACACGCCTGATTGGCCCGAACTGTCCGGGTATTATCACCCCGGGCGAATGTAAGATCGGGATTATGCCAGGTCATATTCATCAGCCAGGGAAAATCGGGATTATCTCGCGTTCAGGAACGCTGACCTATGAAGCGGTTGCGCAAACCACCAAATTGGGTCTGGGCCAGTCGACCTGTATCGGCATCGGCGGTGATCCGATTCCGGGCATGAACCAGATTGACTGTCTGAAACTGTTTCAGGACGATCCTCAAACTGAAGCCATTATCATGATTGGTGAGATTGGCGGCACAGCCGAAGAAGAAGCAGCCGAATACATTCAGGCGCATGTGACCAAGCCTGTGGTGGGCTATATTGCCGGTGTAACCGCACCAAAAGGCAAACGCATGGGCCATGCTGGCGCGATTATTTCTGGCGGTAAAGGAACCGCAGAGGAGAAATTTGCTGCCTTTGAACGTGCCGGAATGGCTTATACCCGTAGCCCGGCCGAGCTCGGTTCAACCATGCTGAAAGTATTGCAGGCCAAAGGTTTGGTGTAAAACCTACCTGACTAAAAAACCCCAGTTCTTGGGGTTTTTTATGGCAAAGAACATAGATAATGATGACGCTTCTATTGAGGAAAAAGTAAAGCATACAAAACAAATAAAATGATTGTTTTAGTAATTGTGATTTACATCACACTTTAATAGAATATCGAGCAATAATTATCAGAAACTTGAGAATTTATATGATCAAAATAACAACGATCATGCCGATTCAGTGTCTGTCGCTTTGCTCTTTTTTATTTTTTTCTTCTGCTCATGCCAATACGCTTGATCAGCAACGTGAGCACGCGGTGGAGATGGTTCGGTCCGGGCAGGTGGTCTCTGGACTCAATCGCTTGCAGGCGTTATTAGCTCAATTTCCCACAGATCAAAAGTTAATTGCGGATTATCTAGTTTTGGCCTATGGTCAGCCTGTGGTACATCCACAGGATTTATACCGCCTAACGCAGCAGATTCAACCTAAAACCTTTCCTGCCTATGCCCAGGTCAGCGCTATCAAGGTGCTCCGTGATGCCAAGCAGTACGCTCAGGCCAAAGCGTATCTGGCCCGGTTTCAGCCTTTAAATACCCAGGCCAGCGGCAAAGTCTGGCACGCGGTACTGGAAGCCGAGTCGGGTCAGGCAGCAGCCGCTAAAACGTTGCTGAAAAACCTGCAATGGCAACAGCTTAGTGCCGATGACCTGAGTTTATTGTCTTATACCTATCGTATCCTGAATATGCCGGTACAAGCCTTGCAGGCAGCCGAAGCCGGATTAAAAAAGCAAAGCAGCATTGCAGGCCATGAACAATATGTACTGTCGCTGATGCTTAATGGCAAGCATCATGCAGCAGAGCACTATCTGCTGCAACAACAGTTAGCACAGAGCCATCCTCGTTTGTTACTGCAAGTTAAACAGCACCAGTTTTCTACCCGGATTCAGAATGCAGTACAGGCCTATAAAACGGCACAACTGCGCAGTGAATATGCAACAGCCTATACCGAGCTGGATGCGGTACTGGCCGATATGGCTGCACATGAACCACAGGTGGCAGCTGACACCGAACTGCAGCGCGCATTCTATGCCGATTATCTGTATGCCTTGGGACAGCGTAAGCGTCATCAGCAGGTCTTGAAAATTGTGCAACAGCAGCATCAGCCAATTGCAAACTGGCCGGCTTATGTACGCCATGCCATTGCCGATGCCTATCTGGCCACCCGACAACCGGAACTGGCTGAACCGGTGTATTTAAGCCTGTTTCAGGAAAAGAACTATGCAGACTATACGGTGTATGCCGGTTTGTATTATGCCTATATCGAACAGGAAAAATTCAAGCAGGCTGATCAGCTGATTCAGGACATGGACCGTCAGTTACCGCGTTATCGTTATAGCGAGGCCAAAGGCGTGGACCGCAGTACCCATGAAGACCGGGAGCAGTATCTGGCTTTAAAAGGGCTGAACTATGCCTACCGCAACGAACATGCCAAAGCCGAGCAGTATTTTGAAACCCTGGTTTCAATTGCACCGAATAATCTGGCCTATCAGAACAATCTGGCACAAATTCAGCGCTGGCGTGAAAAACCACTGACTTCCCAACAAACGCTGGAGCAGTGGAATGGCCTGGATCAGGTCAGTCAAATCACCCAGATTAACCAGATGCAAAATGCCCAAGCCCTGAATGATATTAGGGGCTGGCGTCAGCTGAATCAGGCCTTGTTACAGACGGCTGCAGATGATACCGGTGTGCAATTAAGCCGCAAAGAATTAAAGGATCGCGATCATTTCAGCATTCAGCATGAAAGTTATTTTTCTGAAAGTCGTTCCGATCAGGAACAGTTGCTGAACCGTTTAAAAGGTTCAGAAGAGCGTACCCATTGGACCCGTCTTAACAGCCCGTGGCTAAATGAGCATTATCAGGTTTTTATTGACCATCAGCATCGGCAGGGGCGTTATGAAGATGGCACCCTGGATGATCCGCGTTTAGGTCTGGGTGTGGCCTGGTCCAAAGATCGCAAGTATGCCAGCCTGTTGCTGTCTCAATCTTTAGATGAAGACCGTGTGGGCGCTGCACTGGACTGGTCACACTGGTTAAATGATCATTGGCAATATCATCTGGCGGTGAATACCCAGGCCGATATTCCGTTGCAGGCAATGGCCAAAGCACATGAAGGACAGTCGTATCGGGCGGGTTTTAACTGGCAGGCCAACGAGTCGCGTAAAGCCGGTGCACAATTTCAATTGACCGATATTGATGATGGCAACACCCGTCAGGAATATCAGGCCTATTTTAGCCAGCAGTTTTATCAGGCCCCGCATCATCTGAGTCGTGCCACGCTCAGCGGCTATTATGGAAAAAATAAGCCCGTCGCCGTGGATTATTTTAATCCTGAATCCAGCCATAGTTTAGAGCTGAAACTGGAACATGACTGGATGACCTGGCGTCGTTATGAGCAACATTTTAATCAGCATTTTGAACTGACGCTGGGCACATTTGGACAGAAAGACTATTCCAATGAGCCGATATATAACCTGTTTTATCGCCATGACTGGCGTGTGTCACGAACCTGGAAACTGCACTATGGCATTGGTTGGGGCAGCCATCCGTACGATGGCAAAACAGAAGAAAAAACCTATGCAGTATTCGGCTTTGAAGGACGATTCTAATGCAAATGAAACCCGCTTTACTCCTGAGTGCCTGTATCGCTGCATGTGTTTATTCTCCTTTGACCGTGCAGGCCGAGACCAGCACAGCGCCAGCAGCAACTACAGCGCCGCTTGATGCGCAGGCCTATGAATTTGTTACCTTAACTTTTCATGATGTGCGTGATGACGTTGCCAAACAGGGTGACCGTGATTTATACGCCATCAGTACCCATAACTTTGCCCAGTTCCTGCAATGGATTAAAGAACATGGCTGGCAGCCCATTCGGCTAGAAGATGTCTGGCGGGCCCGTCAGCACAAGACAGCCTTACCGGAAAAAGCAGTATTAATTACCATTGATGATGGCGCACTCAGCAGCTATAGCCATATTTTTCCCTTATTAAAGCTGCATCAGGTTCCGGCTGTTTTTGCCATTCCGACCAGCTGGATTAATGGCAATACCAAAGATGCCTATGAAGCCTATGGGGAGGGCAACCTGATGAACTGGCCGCAGATGCGTGAAATGCAGCAATCCGGTCTGGTCGAGTTTGCCTCACACAGTGATGACTTGCATCACGGGATTATTGCCAATCCGCAGCTAAACCAGCAGCCAGCCGCGATTACCCGTGAATATTTCCCGGCCCAGCAGCGTTATGAATCTGATCGCGCCTATGCGAAGCGAGTGGTAAAAGACTTGCGTCAATCAAAGCAGATTCTGGATCGTGAGTTGGGAATCAATACCCGTGCCATTTTCTGGCCGTATGGTGCGGTGACCAAGGAAACTGAAGCGCTGGCCCGTGAAGCCGGTCTACCAATGTCGTTTAGTCTGGGCAGCGTACTGACATTGGCTGATGCCGATACCACCTATCAGCGTGCCCTGATTACGGAAAACCCATCACCTGAAGAAGTGTTTGGTGAAATTAAAGACTTCTTAATGAATAGCCGGGCGCCGCATAAGCAGCGTAAAAGTTTATTACGCATTAACCTGGCAGATCTGGCGGGGAGCAATATCACCGCATCAGAAGCACATCTGAGCCAGCTGCTCAATCAGGTCAATGCCTTTCAATCCAATACGCTGGTCCTGAATGCGGTGGCCGATCAGAATGCCGATGGCAAAATTGATGTAGCTTATTTTCCGAATCGAAGCTTGCCAGTGGCTCAGGATTTGCTGAACCGGGTGGTATGGCAGGCCCGGACCCGGATTGCTAATCGGGTATATGCAGAAATGCCGCTGAGTCTGGAAACCCGGCAAGGTTATGATCTGGCAGAATTGACCGCAGATCTGGTGAAAAACAACAGCTCGATTGAAGGGCTGATGATTGAAACCGGCGATGCGTTACATTGCGCCGTATTTCAGGCCGAATGGAGTGCAAGCTGTCAGGCACAGCTGCAACAGGTGTTGAGCATCAAGAACCGGACCAAAAGCCAGGGTAAATACTATGCCAATATCAGTAATAACTATCAGACTGCATTAAAGCTGGAGATTCAGAATCAGCCACTTGACGGACTGAAAAAACTGCTGCAGCAACTGCCGGATCATGCCGATTTCCTGTATCTGGCTGTCGATCCGTTGGCATCCCCCCAAGCCATCAAACATCTGCATCAGGCTTTAAACCAGTTAAATGATCGTGAAAAGCAGCATTTGATGATTAACTTGCAGATCAATCCGGACAGCACTGCAACAGACTGGCGGTATTATCAGCAGATGTATCAGCAGCTGAGACGTCAGGGCATTCAAAAAATTGGTATTGATAATTATCAGCCGACCCATGGGCAGGCCGTGCATCAGCACCTGTACCGGGCGTTGAGCCTGAATGCAAGTCCGCTGAGTTATCGTGATCCCTATGTCCTGGAACAGGGAGAGCCGCAATGATGGAAGTGTTCTCGAAATTGAGTTTTAACGATTTTTATTTTGGTTTTGCATTTTTATATCCTCTGCTGATGGCCTGGCTGTGGATTGCGGGCGGGATCTGGTTTTATTTTAAACGGGAATACCGTCAGGATCATTTCCCTGAACCGAGCGATGAAGGCTGCAGTATTATCATTCCTTGCTTCAATGAAGAAGAGCAGGTCAGACGTACCATCAAGTTTGCCATGCAAAGCCAGTATCCGGAATTTGAAGTGATTGCAGTCAATGATGGCAGTCAGGACCGGACTGCAGCAATTCTGGATGAGCTGGCCACGCAATATCCAAAGCTACGGGTGGTCCATCTGGCCGAAAACCAGGGCAAAGCCTATGCCTTAAGAGCCGGGGCAATGGTTAGTCGCTATGAATTTCTGGTCTGTATTGATGGTGATGCGCTGCTGCATCCACACGCAGTATTCTGGATGATGCATCAGCTGACCAGCTTTCCGCGTGTCGGGGCGGTTACCGGTAATCCACGGATTATTAACCGTTCCAGCGTGCTCGGTAAAATTCAGGTCGGTGAATTCTCTTCAATTATTGGATTGATTAAACGCGCGCAGCGTACCTATGGCCGGATTTTTACCGTATCAGGTGCGATTGCCGGTTTTCGTAAAACCGCGCTGGACCGGATTGGCTACTGGCGTGATGACATGATTACTGAAGATATTGATGTTTCGTGGCGTTTGCAGTTCGACCACTGGGATTTGCAGTATGTGCCCAAAGCCCTGTGTTATATCTATATGCCGGAAACGTTTAAAGGTCTCTGGAAACAGCGCTTACGCTGGGCACAAGGCGGGATTGAAGTGCTAATTGCCTATGTGCCAAAACTGTTTAAATGGCGCCTTAGACGGATGTGGCCGATTGTGATTGAATCGATCATCAGCGTGCTATGGGCCTATGTGATTATGGGCATCTTTGTGCTGTATTTTTATGGGCTGTTTTTCCCCTTGCCGGGCGAGTGGGCAATTCAATCGATTCTGCCGCAGTGGTACGGGGTGATTTTGGGCCTGACCTGTTTGCTGCAGTTTCTGGTCAGCTTAATGATCGATCATCAATATGATAAAAACCGTACCTTGAGAACCTATTTCTGGGTAATCTGGTATCCGCTATTTTTCTGGCTGATTACCGCGCTGACCACGGTGGTGTCTGTGCCAAAAACTTTGCTGAAAAAGCAGAAACGTGCACGCTGGGTCAGCCCGGACCGTGGTTTTACCAAGGAGCACGAGCATGGCTAAATTTAAAATGATTGAGGATGAAGCTCAGCTGGAGCTACCAGAATATATTGATGAGCCGCGCTATGTACGTAACAAGGCCGCAGGCTATGGACTATTCTTTCTGGGCTGGCTGGCCTGGATCTGGTTATTCCTGCCTCTGATCACTATGTTGCTGTGGCTGTTTCAGGGCTATACCGTATATGAGCAGCTGTTTGTGATGTCGGCACCGCAAAGCTCGTTCAGCCTGTTTTATCTGGGGCTGGCGATTATGGTGTTTATTCTGATTCTGCTGATCTGGGCTGTGTATAACTGGTTACGTTTTCGTGACAATGAGCGCCGGGCTTTTCCGGAGCATATTCAGACTGAGCAGCTGGCGGAAAGTTTTCAGGTCGACACAACTGAAATGGCGTATTTGAAGCAGGCCAAAAATCTGACCTTACATTATGATCAAGATGGACAGCTGGAAAAATTTGAAGTTCATCAGCCACTGTCTTCATCATAGAACATTGAAAAACAGCCATAAAAAACGCAGCCTTAGCTGCGTTTTTTTATTCACCTCATTTAAGTTGATGAAGTTTCCTGATTGATTTTCGGCTGAGATTTCAGGCTTTGGGTCAGACCGTTAATATCACCGCCATGAATACCCAGTTCACTCATCAGGCTGTCAATTAACGGCGCTTGCGAACGATAGCGCAGGGCACTGTTCACCACCTGATCAGACAGGGCCACTTGACCATGACCGTGTTCGCTGCCATCGACATGTGCGCTGCCCATCCCATTTAAACCATTGACGTGCAGAATCTTGATGTCATCAATATTTTCCATTGGCTTGACGCTTTCACGGATAATTTCTGGCAGGTATTTCAGCATGGCCAGACGTACCTGCATTTCGACCTGTTCCGTCGACAGGATGTTATTGGCTTCGTTGACTGCACGGGTACCTTCAGCATCAACCTGATACTGTTTTTCCATCGCTTGTGCCAGCAGGACTTTGGCATCGGCTTCACCACGCGCTTTTAAACGCAGCTGTTCTGCATTGGCTTCTGCGGTAATCCGCACCGCTTCCGCTTCATCGACCGCCGCCTGTTTGCCGGCTTCAGCAGCAACGGTAATGGCAATCGCATCTTTTTCAGCGGCCTGCTTGGCAGCCACCAGCTCGACTGCCTTGGCACGTTCTGCGCGCTGGGTTTCACGTACGGTAATCACTTCTTCTTCTGCTTTTACCGCTTGAGCACGGGCTAAATCGGCCTGCGCTTTGGCTTCAGATTCGGCACGGGATTTTTCCGCAATGGCAATGGCGCGGTCCTGTTCGGCCAGCTCAATGGTTTTCTTCTGTTCCACTTGGGCTTTTTGGACTAGCTGTTCTTTTAAAATATTTTCATTGGCGACATCACGTGCTGAGCCAATCCGTTTCAGTTCAATTTCACGTTCAGCAGCAATGCGGGCTTCTTCCGCTTCACGTTTTTTGGCTGCTTCCTGGGCTGCAATTTCCGCCATCTGTTCAGCACGGCGTACCGAAATTTCACGTTCTTGCTGTAACTTGGCATATTCTTCTTCACGAAGAATCTGCAGGCGCGCCTGTTCGGCTTCCAGGTTTTTGGCTTTAATGGCTAAGTCGGCATCCTGTTCAATGTCGTTACGTTTACGACGACGGTCTTCAATGGTTTCGGTTAATTTGGTCAGACCTTCGGCATCGAAAGCATTTTGCGGGTTAAAGTAGCGGAAACTGGTCTGATCCAGTCCGGTTAAAGATACAGTTTCCAGTTCCAGACCGTTTTTAAACAGATCTTCCGACACCACCTGCTGTACTTTCTGTACGAAGTCGACGCGTTTTTCATGCAGTTCTTCCATCGCCATTTCTGCGGCTACGGCACGTAAAGAATCGACAAATTTGCCTTCGACCAGATTTTTTAATTCATTCGGGGACATGGTTTTTTGCCCCAGCGTTTGTGCTGCGGTGGCAATAGATTCAGCGGTCGGTTTAACCCGCACATAAAATTCGGCCATGACATCGACACGCATACGGTCGCGGGTAATCAGGGCCTGATCTTCAGCACGGCGCACTTCCAGACGCAGGGTATTCATATTGACCGGAATAATTTCATGCAGCACCGGTAACACAATCGCCCCCCCGCCGAGAATGACATGCTCACCGCCAAAACCGGTACGCACAAAGGAAATTTCCTTGCTAGAGCGGCGATACAGGCGGGCCAGGATTAAACCAATCACAAATAAGGCCAGGAAAATAATTCCGGCAATAATCAAGACGTTATACATATTTGAACTTAACATTGTTATCTCTTGTGTTTTTCAGTTGTTAATTTAAATGCATGGCATAAAAGCCAATTTTGGTTCTCCCCGTTAAAATTACGGATTGACCCTGTTGAAAACTTTCGTCCTGTTCCGGTTCTACCAGAATATAGTGGGTCAGACCATGCTGATCCTGCACTTTGGCTTCTGCCGGAGAATTGGGAGTAGCCACACCTAAAATAATGGTGGCTGTGCGGCCAATCAGCTCGTCACTATAAATGGCGGTGGTTTCATCTTGCGGTAAAATGCGGGCAATCAGCATGGCGCTATAACGCACCAGGGGCATGCTCAGAAACAGACAGGCCGGTGCCATTATCCAAGCTGTAATATATTGACCGATCCATTGAAACAGCACTGATTGTAAAATCAGGCCAGACAAACCATATAAGGTCAGGAAAATAATCAGCCAGATCAGCAGCGGTACCCGGCCAATGTACAGCCAGTCTAACAACTGGACCAACAGGCCACTAGAACCATCAATATTCACTTCTACATCTTTATGCGGAATTAAGTCATCTGGCAGGAACTGGTCCAGAATGCCCTGACTGCCGCCACCGGCCAGTAACAGAAACACTTCCAGCAGGGCAAAGAAAAACAGCAGGCAGATACAGACACTAAAAATCAGATTGGAAGGGTGAGTGAGCAAATCCCACATAACTGAATACTCTATTGTTCTGTTGTGTTTAAATTATTGATATTCAAAATATATATTATTATTGAATGCGCCTAGCATAGCATTAGGCCGCGTTTTTGTCTAAAAAACCTGCATATTTTAGGCAAAAAAATACGCAATGATTGGGGTGATCATTGCGTAGAACAACGAATCTGCTTGCACAGTTTCGGTAAAGGAGAAATGTTATGAATTAGGATTGCTCCTAGAACATGTGACTAGAATACGCCGGCGTTGGGCTGGGTTCAGCAGCGTTCAGGTAAATTCATGTTAAAGATTGTTGCTTCTATAAAAAATTGTGTGACATTTCTCTCCATATTTTCTCCATCATTGTAAACGTGGCATAAAAAAGCCTTTCGCGAGGAAAGGCTTTTCAAGATCAGCATGGGGCTTAGAAGCGGAACACCCCTAAACCGGCTTTAACTTCATCTAAAGTAGCTTGAGTAATATCACGGCACTTATCAGTACCGGTTTTTAAGATATCCATGATGTAATCCGGATCTTTGGCCAGTTCTAAACGGCGTTCACGGATTGGACCAATCAGCTCTTTTAAAATGCCTTCCAGACGTTTTTTCACGGTACCATCACCCAGACCGCCACGGCGATAATGCGCTTTTAATTCTTCCAGTTCTTCTTTGTTCGGATCGAAAGCATCTAGGTAGGTAAATACCACGTTGCCTTCAACCTGGCCCGGATCTTCAATGCGGAGGTGGTTCGGGTCGGTGTACATGGCATTTACTGCTTTTTTAATGTCTTTGTCAGTGGCATCGAGCACAATGGTGTTGCCCAATGATTTTGACATTTTGGCTTTACCATCAAAACCAGGTAAACGGCCAACATTCGACAGCAGTGCTTTACATTCAGGCAGCAGGTCCTGACCTACCTGACGGTTAATGCGGCGTACAATTTCGTTGGTCTGTTCGATCATAGGAATCTGATCTTCACCCACGGGCACTACAGTCGCTTTAAACGCGGTAATATCGGCCGCTTGGGCAACCGGATAGCACAGGAAACCAGCTGGAATATCACGTTCAAAACCACGCATCTGAATTTCAGATTTAATGGTCGGGTTGCGCTCTAAACGTGCCACAGTGACAAAGTTTAAATACAGCATGGTCAGTTCATTCAAGGCCGGCAGGCAAGACTGAACACAAATGGTGGTTTTGGTCGGGTCAATGCCCACGGCCAGGTAATCGGTCGCCACTTCAATAATATTACGACGTACTTTTTCAAAGTTGTCGGCGTTATCAGTCAGGGCTTGAGCATCGGCAAGTAAAAGATGTTGATGGTGAGAATCCTGTAAACCTACACGTGAACGTAAAGAACCTACAAAATGACCGAGGTGAAGTTGTCCGGTTGGACGGTCGCCAGTCAAAATAACAGGACGATTATCTTGATTACTCATTATCTCTTCCAAGTCGTTGTTACGACATTTCTATACCGATGATTGGGCTACATTGTACGGCATAATATTTTTGAATGTCACGGGATAAGCCGAACAGAATCAACAATTGTCTGGAAATTTTAAAGATTTATTAATGAAGTAAATACAAAGTTTTGGAAGATTTCTCCTTAGAATAAGCCTAGAACACGATAAGGATAAAAATTATGGCGAGTAGCTTATTACTATTATTAGATGATATTGCCACTGTTTTAGATGATGTGGCGGTCATGAGTAAAATGGCCGCAAAGAAAACGGCCGGTGTACTCGGTGATGATCTGGCCCTGAATGCCCAGCAGGTCAGCGGTGTACGTTCGGAGCGGGAACTGCCGGTGGTCTGGCGCGTGGCCAAAGGTTCTTTTGTCAATAAACTGATTCTGGTGCCTTTAGCTCTACTGATTAGCGTGGTGGCGCCGTGGCTGATTAACCCGTTACTGGTCGTGGGCGGTTTATTCTTATGTTATGAAGGGGTTGAAAAAGTCCTGCATTCCTTGCACAAGAAAAAAGCCAAAACTGCCGAAGAAGCGCAGCAGGAATTAATTAAAACCGAAACCGATCTGGCCACGTTTGAAAATGAAAAAATCAAAGGGGCAGTCCGGACCGACTTTATTCTCTCGGCAGAGATTATTGTCATTTCCTTGGGTACTGTAGCTACCGCGGCCTTTGGTGTAAAAGTCACAGTGCTGAGTATTATTGCCATCGCCATGACCATTGGGGTCTATGGGTTAGTGGCATTTATTGTCAAGATTGATGATATTGGGCTGCATCTCTCGGAACAGGCTTCTAATTTTAAACAGTCGGTCGGGCGCGGCTTGTTGGCCTTTGCGCCAATCTTGATGAAAATCCTGTCGATTGTCGGGACTCTGGCCATGTTCCTGGTGGGCGGCGGGATTATCAACCACGCTATTCCATTGGTACATCACTTTACCGAAGACAGTGTGGAATACGTGCAGGAAATTCCCAATATCGGCAGTATTTTTGGTGCGCTTACTCCAACCTTGATCAATTTTGCTGTGGGCTTTATTGCCGGTTTGATTGTGGTGGCGCTAATTGGTCTGGTGAAAAAGGTCTGGCCACGTTCCAAAGCCTCTTAAACTATGTAAAATTCTAGCCAAGAGATAAAGATAATAAGGAGATTGCTATGCGTTGGAAAGGTCGTCGCGTCAGTAGCAATGTAGAAGATCGTCGCGGTGGTGGCGGTGCCAAAGCCGGCGGGATCAGTATTCTGGGTCTGGTGGTGGCTTTTGTGGCCTGGAAGTTTTTTGGGGTCGATCCGCAAACAGCCTATCAGGCCACCAAACAGGTGACCAATCAGGGGCAGAGCGCGGAAACGCGTGGTCTGGAAAATCCGACGCCGGAGCAGCAGGAATCGATGGAGTTTATTGGTACCATTCTGGCCGATACCGAAGATACCTGGACGCAGGTGTTTGCCCAGCAGCTGAACCAGCAATATGTGCCACCCAAACTGGTGATGTTTAATGGTGCGGTCAGTTCCGCCTGTGGCAATGCCAGCGCTGCCATGGGGCCGTTTTATTGCCCGGCCGATCAGAAAGTCTATTTAGATACTGGTTTCTTTAAAGATATGCGCACCCAGATGGGAATTTCCGGCGAGCAGAACCAGACCGAATTATCGCGTCAGGATCAGGCTGGAGATTTTGCCCAGGCTTATGTGATTGCACATGAAGTCGGCCATCATATTCAGACCATTCTGGGGATTTCCGGACAGGTACAGCAGATGCGTCAGCGTGCCAGTCAGGTCGAAGGCAACCAGTTATCGGTTCGTCAGGAACTTCAGGCCGATTGTCTGGCCGGTGTCTGGGCGCATCATAACCATCAGCGTACTCAATTCCTGGAACAGGGCGATGTACAGGAAGCGATGGATGCCGCACATAAAATTGGTGATGACTATTTGCAGAAACGTTCGAGTGGACAAGTAGTGCCGGATAGCTTTACCCATGGTACCAGTGCCCAGCGCGTGCAATGGTTTAATACTGGTCTGAAGTCGGGCAATATGAATGATTGCGATACCTTTGGACAAGCCATCTAAAGCGTTGCATCCGCTTTTTAACTCAAGGTGAATACAGGAGGATGTGCAACTGCATGTCCTCTAGTTTTTTAAGCCTAGCTTTTCTAACCAGCACAGCTTTTCATCCCAATAGATTTCAACACTCTAAGATTCTTTTTATGTCTATTCCAGCACGTCCCAGTCAGGAGTTGGCCGCTTATATCACCGCGGTGATTGCCCAGATTCCACCTGGTAAAGTTGCCACCTATGGTCAGATTGCAAAACTGGCCGGTTTGCCGAAACATGCGCGTCTGGTGGGTTATGTACTGAAACATCTGGCACCGGGGCATGTGTTGCCATGGCATCGGGTGCTAAATGCGCAAGGGAAAATTAGCCTAAGCAAAATCAATGCGCAGGGTGAAAATATACAGGCGTTAAAACTGATACAGGAGGGTGTAGTGGTCCTGAATAACAAGGTGAGCTTAAAGCAGTATCAATGGCAGCCCTAAAAATAAAAAATTCCCCATACCCGCAGGTACAGGGAATTTTCTGGAGGAAAGATTAACGTACGATGAGTACAGGAACATTACCTTCGCCCAGTACGCTTTGCGCGACGCTACCGAGGAATAACTTTTTCAAACCGGTACGGCCATGAGAACCCATCACAATCAGGTCTGCATTCATTTCAGTTGCAGCACGTGCAATTTCACGATGAATCACTTGACCTTCAAGCAGACGAGACTCAACTGCTACACCTTGTTCCTGGAATTTTGCTTTGGCTTCATCCAGTGTTTTGAGAATAGACACACGCGCACGTTCAATCAGGTCATTGGTCTGGCCTGCTGAAATGTATTCTGATGCAATATATGGATCGAGTGTTAACACCTGTGCAACGGTTACTTTACTGCCGAAAGCTTTGGCAAGCTCGACTGCTTTGGCAACTGCTGCGTAAGAAGTTTCAGAACCGTCCACTGGAACTAAAATGTGTTGAAATGTCATCGTTATTTCTCCTTATTGTGTCATTCAACAATAAAAAATTGAGGGAACACTTTCTATTGCCTTAATCTTATCTTAGCGCTTATTTTTAAATAATAAAACCCAGTAATTTCATAGGGATAATTATTTTTTTAAGGAAGTTTAAGCCTTTCTAATTTAACATGTTTTTGAGTAATTAATCAGCAGTTTACACTAAAGTTGAAGGCTTATTTCATTAAGTCTGGCTTTAGAATGTGTTTAGCTCAGGTTTTTTGAGTTTTAATATCGATTAGATGAAAGTTTTGACCTGATGCTTGGCCTAAGCAAAAGTCCAAGGGAATAATCAGCAGTCTTTGAAATAATCAACCAAAGCAGCAACATCCTCTGTCTGCAACTGTTCCCGCATCTTTAAAAACTGCTTTTCATCCATCTCGTAAATTTTAAGGGAAAGCAGTTTTTCTATATCTTCTTGTGGAAAGCGATATTTAATAATTTTGGCAGGAACTCCTCCCACCACGGCATAAGGTGGAACGTCTTTTGTTACGACCGCACCAGTTGCCACAATTGCACCTTCACCCAGCGTCACGCCTTGCATAATCATGGCACGTGAGCCAATCCAGCAACCATCACCAATAACAGTATCGCCAGCAGGTACAAAACTGCGCGTATCAAACGGAAAGGCAGAAATCCAGTCAGTTCGGTGTAACTGATTACCGCCCATCATAATCACGCATTCTGCCCCAAAACACACGAAATTGCCAATATAAAGCTGATCAATTGGCTTCTCAGGCGTAGAAGGCTTGTCATGCAAATAACGCACAACACAACGCTCAAAACCCTGATCCCAATAAGCAGAATAATAAGAATAGTTTCCCTTAATGTGAATATTAGGGTTTTTCATAGTTTTAGAAATAAATTCGAATTCACACCAATGCTTAACAGGGGAATTAATTAAGGGTTCAGCCATAAGAGCAATCAAAGAACAAGCGTAACGCCATTATAGCCGAAGTTAACTCAAATGCTTAAAGGCCTCAATTGCACGAACACGACTGCTTTTTAAATCTACAATCGGCTTTGGATAATCCAATTTTAGTTGTGGATTTTTCGCATAAGGTTCGTGAATTTGTTTCGCATTTAAATGTGAAATTTCAGGTACCCATTGACGAATATAATCGCCATTTGCATCAAACTTTTGCGACTGACTTACAGGGTTGAAAATACGGAAATACGGTGCAGCATCTGTTCCTGTAGATGCACACCACTGCCATCCACCGTTATTGGCAGCTAAATCACTATCAATTAAATGCTGCATAAACCATGATTCGCCTAAACGCCAATCTATCAGTAAATTTTTGCTTAAAAACATCGCGCAAATCATACGAACACGGTTATGCATCCAACCCGTTGCAAGTAACTGTCGCATGCCAGCATCTACAATTGGGATACCTGTTTGCCCATGCTGCCAAGCCTGTAAATCTTCAGGAGCATTGCGCCATACAATGCGTTGAGTGTCTAATTTAAATGGTAAGTTTTTCGATACGCGAGGGTAGTCGAATAAAATATGCTGATAAAACTCACGCCAAAGGAGTTCATTTAACCAAATTTGTTGCCCATTGTTTTCAAATTCCATACAGCCGTGACTGTGGCGAAACAAAGCTTGTAAACATTGGCGAATAGAAAGAATGCCAATATTTAAATAAGCTGCAAGTTTACTCGTGCTATTCAAATTCGGGAAATCACGTTCAATATGATAATACTCAACTTGATTTTCAATAAACTCATCTAAAAGTTCCCAAGCATGATGCTCACCAATTTGCCAAAGATTCTGTAGGTTTTCGCTGATTACTTTTTCTTCTGAATCTGAGTAAATATCACTTAATTGTGGAACTTCTCTTGTAAAGTCATTGTGCTGTGGAATTGGTTTTTGAACCTCAATAGTTGGGTAGCATTGTGGCAAGCTTATGCTGAGTTTCTCATAGCATTGCTTTTTAAATGCACCAAATACTTGATATGGATGACCAGTTTTATTACGAATGCTTCCAACAGGGAAAATAGTTCGGTCATGATACAACTCAAAACGAATATTATTCTTTTCTAATAGCTGTTGAGTTTGAGCATCGCGTTTTAATTCATTTACACCCAATTCTATATCGGCATGAACAGCTTGAATATTATGATTTTGGCATAAGCTTAATAATTGATTTGGCAGGTCTTTCCATAATGGAATAGTTAAAATAACAAGTGGAATATTTAACGTGGCAAGTTCATTTTTTAGATGATTCAGTTGTCTTAAATAGAAGTCAATTTTAATTAGCGCATCATTGTGCACTTGCCATTGTTTTGGCGATAGCACGACTAAGGCAATGCAAGGGCCAGCTTCGCGAGTATGCCAAAGAGCTGCATGATCATGAATTCTTAAATCTTGACGGAACCAAATAAGCTGCATTTTAAAATTTATAGAAAAATATTGACTATTAAAGCATATACATTTGCTGTAATTTTTTCGTGAACTTTTGTTTGAAAGATAATAAAAAAACCCCTCAGAAGAGGGGCTTTGGGATGTCAAACCATCTAAGGATTAGATGTATTCAACGCTGACGATTTCGTACTCAACTTCACCTTGTGGTGTTACAATTTTTGCTTCATCGCCTTCATTTTTACCTAAAAGACCACGAGCAATAGGAGAGTTCACAGAGATTTTATTAATTTTAAAATCTGCTTCATCATCACCTACAATTTTGTAAGTTTTACGTTCTTCTGTGTCAAGGTTTTCAATGGTTACTGTTACCCCAAATACAACACGACCATTTTGCTCAAGTTCTTTTACATCAATGACTTGGCAAGCACCGAGTTTACCTTCGATGTCTTGAATACGCCCCTCACAGAAACCTTGCTGCTCACGTGCTGCATGATACTCTGCATTTTCTTTTAGGTCGCCGTGTTCACGTGCTTCTGCAATCGCAGCAGTAATACGTGGGCGTTCAACAGTTTTTAACTGGTGTAATTCTTTCTCTAAGGCGACTTTGCCTTCAGGAGTCATAGGATAACGTTGCATTGTTGTCCCTCAAGTTGAATATTAGAAAAATACAGCTCTATAAATGAAAAAAAGCCCGCCACCGAGAGGTGACGGGACTTCTCGGTAGACAATTAACCTTTGCTTAAATCTTGCAAACGATAAACATCCATCGGCAATTTAATGGCTAACGCTTGGCATACCGCATCGGCACCATTCAGGGTAGTCGTATGATAGACCTTACCTTGCAGGGCAGAACGGCGGATTGAGAATGAATCCTGCTGCGCTTGTTTGCCTTCAGTGGTATTGATAATGAGGTGAATTTCGCCATTTTTCAAGCGGTCCACAATATTCGGACGACCTTCAGTTACTTTATTCACACGTTCACATTCAATTCCTGCGGCTTTGATCACATCATAAGTACCGCCGGTAGCGATAATTTTGAAGCCAAAGTCTGCAAGCTGTTTGGCAATACCTGCTGCACGTGGTTTATCAGAATCACGTACCGAAATGAATGCATGCTTGATTTCGCCTTCGGTTGGCAAACCTGGTAAGCGTTCATTCGAGCCTAACACAGCTTTGTAGAATGCTTCACCAAAAGTTTTACCCACACCCATCACTTCGCCTGTCGATTTCATTTCAGGGCCAAGGATTGGGTCAACACCCGGGAACTTGTTGAATGGGAACACCGCTTCTTTAACAGAGAAGTGTTCAGGAATAATCTCGGTCGTGAAGCCTTGCGACTCCAGAGATTGACCCGCCATACAACGTGCAGCAATTTTCGCTAATGATTCACCGATACACTTAGATACGAACGGCACGGTACGAGATGCACGTGGGTTCACTTCTAAGATGTAAACGTCATCGCCTTTTACCGCGAACTGTACGTTCATTAAACCGATAACACCCAGCTCTTTGGCCATCGCTACGGTTTGACGACGCATTTCGTCCTGTACTTCGTTTGATAACGAGTAAGGTGGAATCGAACATGCAGAGTCACCTGAGTGAATACCCGCTTGTTCAATGTGCTGCATGATCCCGCCGATCACCACATCCTTACCGTCAGATACGCAGTCTACGTCAACTTCAATCGCATCATCCAGGAAGCGGTCAAGAAGAACAGGGGCATCATTAGACGCTTGAACGGCATCACGTAAGTAACGCTTTAACTCTTCTTCGTTGTACACGATTTCCATCGCACGGCCACCTAGTACGTATGATGGACGTACCACCAGTGGATAGCCCACTTTCGCCGCTTCAGCAATACCTTCTTCAGCAGATTTTACGATGCTGTTGTTTGGTTGACGCAGTTGCAGACGTTGAATCATTTGCTGGAAACGTTCACGGTCTTCGGCACGGTCAATCGCATCTGGAGATGTACCAATGATTGGTGCACCAGCCTCTTCTAACGCACGCGCCAGTTTCAGCGGTGTTTGACCACCGTACTGTACGATAATGCCTTTAGGCTTCTCGGTACGCACGATTTCAAGCACATCTTCCAAAGTAATTGGTTCGAAGTACAGACGATCTGAGGTGTCATAGTCAGTAGAAACCGTTTCAGGGTTACAGTTCACCATGATGGTTTCATAACCGTCTTCACGCATCGCAAGCGCCGCGTGTACACAGCAGTAATCGAATTCGATACCCTGACCAATACGGTTAGGACCACCACCGATGACCATGATCTTGTCTTTCGCAGATGGATTCGATTCACATTCTTCATCGTAAGTTGAATACATATAAGCGGTATCAGATTCGAATTCTGCCGCACATGTATCCACACGTTTGTAAACCGGAGTCACGCCCAGGTTCCAGCGGTGTTTACGGAATTGTTTTTGTGAAATACCCATCAGGTTGGCGATACGCAGATCCGATAAACCTTTGCGTTTGAACGCACGGATATTGTCTGCGTTTAAGTCGCCGAAACCTAAAGTTTTGATCTGGTTTTCAGTATTGATGATGTCTTCAATCTGAATCAGGAACCAGCGGTCAATTTTGGTCGCTTCAAATACTTCGTCTAAAGTGAAGCCATGACGGAAGGCATCGGCCACGTACCAGATACGCTCTGGGCCTGGAACTTTAAGTTCTTGCAGGATTTTCTCGCGCGCACCTTCAGTACCCACTTCGATTTTTTCATCAAAACCAGAAGCACCGACTTCTAGACCACGAAGGGCTTTGTTGACAGACTCCTGGAAGTTACGGCCAATTGCCATTACTTCACCCACAGATTTCATCTGAGTCGTCAGTGTTGCATCTGCTTGCGGGAATTTTTCGAAGTTGAAACGTGGAACCTTGGTTACAACGTAGTCAATTGATGGCTCGAACGATGCAGGAGTTGTACCGCCAGTGATGTCGTTTTTCAGCTCATCCAGGGTATAACCCACTGCCAGTTTCGCTGCGATTTTCGCAATCGGGAAACCTGTTGCTTTAGACGCAAGGGCAGATGAACGCGATACACGCGGGTTCATTTCAATGATAACCATACGGCCATCTTTCGGGTTAATACCGAACTGAACGTTAGAACCACCGGTTTCTACACCAATTTCACGCAGTACCGCTAAAGACGCGTTACGCATGAGTTGATATTCTTTGTCGGTCAATGTTTGTGCCGGAGCAACTGTGATGGAGTCACCAGTATGCACGCCCATTGGGTCAAAGTTTTCGATTGAACAGACGATAATACAGTTGTCGTTTTTGTCACGAACAACTTCCATCTCGTATTCTTTCCAGCCAATGAGTGATTCATCAATCAATAACTGGTGAGTCGGAGACAGGTCGAAACCACGTTCACAGATTTCAAGGAATTCTTCGCGGTTGTACGCGATACCGCCACCAGAACCACCCATGGTGAATGATGGACGAATAATCACAGGGAAACCGAAGCGCGCCTGAATGTCCAGCGCTTCTTCCATAGATTCCGCAATCGCAGCTTTTGGACATTCCAGACCAATTTTACGCATTGCTTCGTCAAACAGTTTACGGTCTTCTGCTTTTTCAATCGCTTCTTTAGTCGCGCCAATCAGCTCAACATTGTATTTTTCTAAAATACCGTTGGCATCCAGAGCAAGGGCACAGTTCAGTGCAGTCTGGCCGCCCATGGTTGGTAAAACTGCATCTGGACGTTCTTTTTCAATGATCGCTGCAACGGTTTGCCAAGTGATTGGCTCGATATAGGTTGCATCCGCCATTGCCGGGTCAGTCATAATCGTCGCCGGGTTCGAGTTCACCAGAATGACGCGGTAACCTTCTTCACGCAGCGCTTTGCAGGCTTGAGCACCCGAGTAGTCAAACTCACAGGCCTGACCGATAACAATAGGACCAGCACCAATAATTAAGATGCTTTTAATATCCGTACGCTTTGGCATTATTTGCTCCTTAATTACTTCTTAGCTGCTTCAAGAAGTTCGATGAAATGATCGAACAGTGGGGCACAGTCGTGTGGACCTGGGCTGGCTTCAGGGTGACCTTGGAAGCTAAATGCCGGCTTATCTGTACGGTGGATACCCTGGTTGGTACCATCGAACAGTGAACGGTGGGTAACACGCAAGACTGCTGGCAGGTTGCTTTCATCCACTGCGAAGCCGTGGTTTTGCGAGGTAATCATCACTGTACCATCTTCGATGTTTTGTACAGGATGGTTGGCACCGTGGTGACCGTGCGCCATTTTCATGGTTTTTGCGCCAGAAGCCAGAGCAAGAATCTGGTGACCTAAACAGATACCAAACACAGGGAGATTGGTGGTTTCAACAATAGTTTTTACAGCTTCAATTGCATAATCACAAGCAGCTGGGTCGCCAGGGCCGTTCGACAGGAACACGCCATCTGGATTTAACGCAAGTACGTCAGCAGCAGGGGTTTGTGCAGGCACAACGGTCAGTTTACAGCCGCGGTCTGCCAGCATACGCAGGATGTTGGTTTTGACACCGTAGTCGTATGCAACCACATGGAATTTAAGTTCAGGTTGAGTAAAGCCTTTGCCAAGTTCCCATGAGCCTTCGGTCCATTCAAAACCGTTCGGGTCACAGCATTCTTTTGCAAGGTCTAAACCGTTTAAGCCGCCAAATGCACGTGCTTTTGCAATTGCTTCTTCTTCAGTGATATTTTCACCAGCCAGAATACAACCGTTTTGCGCACCTTTTGCACGTAAAATACGAGTCAGTTTACGCGTGTCGATATCGGCAATGGCAACCACATTGTGTTGCTTCAGGTAATCCGCTAAAGACTGTGTAGAACGGAAGTTGCTATGCAATAAAGGCAAATCACGAATGATTAATCCGTTGGCCCATACTTTATGAATACGACCAGATTCTGCGTCTTCTTCATTACAACCTGTGTTACCAATATGCGGGTAAGTTAAAGTCACAAGTTGCTGTGCATAACTCGGGTCAGTCAAAATTTCTTGATAGCCAGTCATGGCAGTGTTAAAAACGACTTCACCAGTCGTACTACCCGATGCACCGATTGACGTTCCTTTGAAGATCGTACCGTCGGCAAGGGCTAAAATGGCGGGGGTGCTCAAACCAAAGCTCCTGAAATTTAGGCTGTAAAAAAGCGAGTAGACGAAAAAAAAGGAAGGCTACTATACAACCTACCCTCCTCACATCTGCTCGCTTGAACTTAACAGCGCATTATACGCACCAACTCTGAAAAAGTCCACGTTATTGAAGCGGAATATCCAATAAAAAAGTATTCTTTTGGTGCAAAAGCATGTTTGTCACGCAATGTCACAGAAATGTAAGCATTTAATAATTGTCTAACAAATCAAAACTTAAATTTTATCTGTTTCTACTATGCTGTGGTCTTTCATAATAACAGGCGGGTGAACGGCAATGACAGCAGAACAAAAACAGCCAGCGGCTAAAAACTCCTTAAAAGACGTGGTGGCAGAAGGCACTGAAAAGCTTGAACAGGCAGCGCAAGAGGCCAAGCAGCAGGTTACTGAAGCAGTCGGGGAGACCCAGGAAAAACTGCAGACCGAAGCGAAAAAATTTAATGGCAGCGTGCAGGAGCAGCTCAGTCAGCTCAAGAAAGAGCTGCTACAGAAAATTGAATCGCTCAAGGAACATTTTGGCAGCTCACAAAAAGATCTTGGTGAACTGAAAGAGTTTGTGAAAACCGAGTTTAATGCGGTGATTGAAGATTTGAATAAAATTGGCAAAGAGCTTAAAGCCGATGTCAGCCAGATTTCAGTCAAGCATAAAGACCAGTTAACCGAAACCTTCAAGCGCTCCAAAGAACATACCTTAGAAACCTGGAAAAAAGTTGTACCAGCAAAAGAGGCGGCATCTGCTTCTGAAACCGACACCACCCTTAAAAGCTAAGGCGTGTTGTAGCGGGTGCGTGCGATGCAGGCAATAAAAAAGTGAGGTCATGTGCCTCACTTTTTTTATACTGCGTTTTAGTTCAGACATAATGCCTAGAACTGATGCAGCCAATCGCGCTTGTTATGAAAATCGGCCTGTGGGCTGCTGTGCTGCATGGCGTAATAGTGTTCACCTTCAGAAGTGTTTAACACGGCAGTTAAACCAATGAACAGATCCGACCACTTTAATTTATGCTTGGCCATGAATTCGCCCAAGTCCAGACTGACATTCAGTCCATAATGGGTGCGTTTCAGCTGGTTGAGCTCAATATCATAGGCGGCTTGCGGCGGCATATCTTCCGGATAGCGATATTCCTCAAACTGATAGGCCTGCCAGGCTTGAGATGGAGAAAGATTAATTTCACGATAAAAATCTTCCCCATGAACCCCAATAAACACTTCAAAACAGGTGTTCTGCCAGAGAAAATCCTGACGCGGATGCGCAGACACCAGATCGGGCCACTGCACATACTGGTTCGGATCACGCAGCCAGTAACCAATATTCAGGTTAAACGGGCTTTGCTGCTCAATCGCCCCGACCAGGGAGATGGCCTGAAAACGGCGATCAAAAGCACTCAGTTCATAACTTGCCATAAGGAAAAATTATTTTGCCAGATGCGCGTGACGAACCAGGTTCGATAATTTTGGATTTTGCGGTTTGGCTTTTTTATACAGCAGGGCAATTTTACCAATGGTCTGTACCACTTCTGCACCAGTCGCTTCTGCAATTGCCTCAATTACAGCTGCACGTGCTTCACGGTCTTCACCGCCAATTTTCACTTTAATCAGTTCGTGGTCGTTTAACGCACGTGTGGTTTCTTCAATGACATTTTCAGTAAGCCCTTGTCCGCCAATCATCACAACCGGATTGAGTGCATGACCGATTTGACGTAAACGCTTGCGTTCCTGAATAGATAAAGCTGCCATAAAAATAACCTGATTTTAAAAACGGCTTAGTATAGCAAATCCCAATTTGAAACGCTGTAAAATCTGCGCAAATAATCGATGCAAATAATAGAAAAAATCACACCCTCTACGTCCATTTAACTACACATCTGTACTGCAAGCGCGGCAATTTTCACGTACAATTATAAATTAGAAGGTTTTTAATATTTAGAGAGTTATGGCAACACGCATTACCAACCAGAAATTATCCAAAAGTAGTCGTGCGTGGATGAGAGAGCACCTGGATGACCCTTTCGTGAAAAAAGCCCAGAAGGAAGGTTATCGTGCGCGTGCTGCGTATAAACTGCTAGAGATTCAGGAAAAATATAAAATTATCAAACCCGGCATGACGGTGGTCGATCTGGGTGCTGCGCCCGGCAGCTGGTCGCAAATTGCCGGCAAACTGGTCGGTGACAAAGGGCTGGTGATTGCATCGGATATTTTGCCTATGGATGCCTTACCAGATGTGACCTTCCTGCAAGGTGACTTCCGTGAGGAAGAAGTTTTTGAAAAATTGTTAAATATTTTAAATGGCCGGACTGTAGACGTTGTAATTTCCGATATGGCCCCCAATACATCAGGTAATAGAGCAGTAGATCAGCCACGACAAATCTATTTATGTGAACTGGCTTTGGACTTTGCGCAAAAAGTGCTGGGGCCAAACGGACAGTTTGTTGTGAAGGTGTTCCAGGGTTCTGGCTTCGATGAAATTCGCAAACAGGTCGTCGACAGCTTCGATGTATTAAAGACTGCAAAACCGGCAGCTTCTCGTGCACGTTCGAAAGAAGTGTTTTTGATCGGACAGGGCCGGAAGAAGGCATTCAAATAAAGTTTACTTGCCAAGCCGTTAAAAATTGTGCATTTTGTACGTTTTTAAGAGTTTTGTAGGCTGATCTTCAGCTTTAACATTAAGGTCACCCTGTAAAGGGCATGATCAAATTAGATTGATATGGGAATAAAGCTTTGAGCGATCTCTTCAAGAATGCCGTATTGTGGCTAATTATACTTGGTGTACTGATTCTGATTTTCAGTAACATCAATGGCAGTGATAAGCCAACGTCAATGAACTATTCCGAGTTCGTTGCGGCGGTGGATGCTGGTCAAATTAAAAAAGTTACAATTGATGGCGAAAGAATTAGTGGTGAAAAAGCCAATGGCTCACCATTTGAAAGTATTCGTCCGGCGGTTCAAGATCCTGAACTCATGCCGAGCCTCATTGAAAACAACGTTGTTGTTGAAGGTACTGCACCTCAACGTCAAGGTTTGTTGATGCAACTACTCATTGCTAGTTTCCCTGTACTTTTAATCATTTTGTTATTCATGTTCTTTATGCGCAACATGGGTGGCGGTGCAGGTGGTAAAAACGGCCCAATGAGCTTTGGTAAGTCCAAAGCGAAAATGCTGTCTGAAGACCAGATTAAAGTAACCTTTGCCGATGTTGCAGGTTGTGATGAAGCCAAACAGGAAGTAGTAGAAATTGTCGACTTCCTGAAAGATCCGGCCAAATTTAAACGTTTGGGTGCAACCATTCCGAAAGGCGTGTTAATGGTTGGTCCTCCGGGTACCGGTAAAACTTTGCTGGCAAAAGCCATTGCTGGCGAAGCTAAAGTGCCATTCTTCAGTATTTCAGGTTCTGACTTCGTAGAAATGTTCGTGGGTGTGGGCGCCTCTCGTGTCCGTGACATGTTCGAGCAGGCGAAACGCCACGCGCCATGTATTATCTTTATTGATGAGATTGATGCGGTCGGTCGTCACCGTGGTTCAGGTACCGGTGGTGGTCACGATGAGCGTGAGCAGACCTTAAACCAGATGCTGGTCGAAATGGACGGTTTTGAAGGCAACGAAGGTATTATCGTCATTGCCGCAACCAACCGTGCCGATGTACTGGATAAAGCTTTATTACGTCCAGGTCGTTTTGACCGTCAGGTGATGGTGGGCTTACCCGATATTAAAGGTCGTGAGCAAATCTTGAATGTTCACCTGAAAAAATTGCCTTCAACCACAGGTGTGGATGTAAAAGTCCTTGCACGTGGTACACCGGGCTTCTCGGGTGCACAGTTGGCCAACTTGGTGAACGAAGCAGCGCTATTTGCTGCACGTCGTAACAAGAACACGGTCGACATGCATGACTTTGAAGATGCCAAAGACAAGCTGTACATGGGTCCTGAACGTAAATCAATGGTGATTCGTGAAGAAGAACGTCGTGCAACGGCTTATCATGAAGCAGGCCATGCCATTGTGGCAGAAATGCTGCCGGGTACGGATCCTGTGCATAAAGTCACGATTATGCCGCGCGGTTGGGCGCTGGGTGTAACCTGGCAGTTGCCTGAGTTTGACCAGACCAGCCATTACAAAGACAAGATGCTGAAAGAAATTTCAATCCTGTTTGGTGGTCGTATTGCTGAAGAAATTTTCATTAATCAGCAATCTACCGGTGCATCGAACGACTTTGAGCGTGCAACCAAAATGGCACGTGCCATGGTGACCAAATACGGTATGTCGGACAAACTAGGTGTGATGGTTTATGAAGATGATTCACAGCAATCCTTCATGGGCAGCCTGGGTAGCCGGACCATTTCTGAAGCGACGCAGCTGGAAGTGGATCGTGAAGTGCGCCGCATTCTGGATGAGCAATATAAAGTGGCCTGGGATATCCTGGAAAACAACAAAGAGATTGCCCATGCTATGGTAAAAGCGCTGATGGATTGGGAAACCATTGATCGTGAGCAGATTCGTGACATTATGGAAGGTCGTGAACCACAGCCACCAAAAGTATATGTTGCAGAAAATCCGGTGATTGATGTAACTCCAAGCAATGGTCCAAGCACACCACCACCATTGCCAGCCAACTAAGAATATTTTAAGAAAACCACCTTCGGGTGGTTTTTTTATGCATGAAATTTGCATGTATTTATCGGTAGCTGACCCAATTAGTTAGATGAAAGGTCTATGCAAGCCATAAACCCGGACAGGAGAAAAGACAACAATTAAAGATTGTAGAAATTTTTATCCTTTGTCATATTAAAAACGCAATAAAAATACCACGTGCCACAAGCACACACATGCCATTCACCACAGACCATAAGTACAGGGTGAACAGGGGATTCTCAACATGAATAACCAATCTAATCCAAGCGCGCTAAAAGCTGCACCTCTACCATCGATGCATCCGCTTAAACATAGTTATATGGATGACAGTCTGGCCCTGTTTTCGGGAACGCTGTTTGTCGGAATTACCCTGATTCTGTATGAACAGGCAGGTCTGCTGACCGGCAGTACCGCAGGGATTGCTTTTGTGCTGCACTATGCAACTGGCTGGTCGTTTAGTTTGCTGTATTTCCTGATTAATCTGCCATTTTACTGGTTTGCGTGGCGCAGGTTGGGCAAAAGCTTCACGCTGAAAACCTTTATTTGTGTGGCCTTACTTTCTTTATTGACCTATATTGTGCCGCAATATTTGGACATTCATTATTTGCATCCACTTTTTGCCGCCATTGCCGGTGGCTTAATGCTGGGAACTGGTATTCTGTTTTTGGCCCGGCATCAATCGAGTTTGGGCGGCGCCACCATCTTGTCGCTGTATTTGCAAGACAAAGCTGGCATCAGTGCCGGTAAAGTACAAATGGCCATTGATTGTGTGGTCGTTGCATTGGCCTTTGGGGTAATGCCGTATCAGCAGGTGTTGTGGTCTATCTTGGCAGCGGTGATTATGGGTATCTTTTTGGCCCTCAATCATCGGCCGGGGCGTTATCAAGGTCAGTCATAATCTCCTGTCTTTAATAGGGGATCTATCAGCTGTTTTGTCGGACGAAAAAAATGATCCCTTTTGTGAAATTAAGCCGACTGTCCAAGCTGTTGCAATATGCAAATAAGCCGCAGTTTGACATCTAAGGCTTTACTTTACTGAATTATCCATAAGACAATATTTGCCTTATTGTGAATGAGGAGAAAAACATGCAGCTGATGCCATTACCGCAGCGTCAATGGAGCTTTGGAGCTTTAACTTTGGATCTGTCTCAGCCGCATGTGATGGGAATCTTGAATGTAACCCCGGACTCGTTTAGTGACGGGGGGCAGCACAATGAAAAAGAGCAGGCGATTGCCCGTGCCAAACAGATGATTGCTGAAGGTGCTACCGTCATTGATGTGGGGGGGGAATCGACCCGTCCCGGCGCAGCGGTGGTGGAAATTGAGGAAGAAATCCGCCGGGTGGTGCCTGTGGTCGAGGAGCTGGCCAAACTGGATGTGGTGATTTCAATTGATACTTCACAGCCGGAAGTGATTCGTGCGGCAGTAGCGGCCGGTGCACATATCTGGAATGATGTGCGGGCTTTAACCCGTCCTCAGGCGCTGGAAACCGCAGCTGAATTAAATATTCCGGTGATCATCATGCATATGCGCGGTGAGCCAACCACCATGAATAATCTGGATCAATATGAAGATGTCACTACAGATGTTATTCGTGAACTCTCGCAACGGGTTCAGGATGCACTGGATGCCGGGGTCAAGGCTGAAAACATTATGATTGATCCGGGCTTTGGTTTTGCCAAAAATGCCCAGCAAAATCTGCAATTGCTAAATGAGTTCCATAAACTGACTGACATGGGTTATCCAATTTTATCTGCCTTGTCGCGTAAACGTTTTATTGGCAGTGTGCTGGATGCCGCAGAGCCACAGCAACGTGCAGTTGGTTCAGCTACTGCGCATTTGCTCAGTATTCAGCAGGGTGCCTGTATGGTGCGCGCGCATGATGTGAAAGCTACCGCCGATGCCATTAAAATCTGGCAGGCGATGCAATTGGCTTAAGGGCTGCTCTATACCAGCCTGCTTTATATCATATAGGTATTCAAATCTCGCTCAGTTTGGCTTTTCAGGGGCTTTGTGCTATATAGCCTGTCTTGAATTTGACCTTTTGTAGTTTTGAGTGCCTGTATGTTTACAGATTTACTTCTCCCCATGTTTGACGATGACTATTATCCCGATATTCTGGTCGCTGAAATCAAACAGTCCATTGAACAGTTTGCGAAAAAAGTCGCCAAGCCGAATTTATCCGAGGCTGATATTTATCACTTCGCACATGAAACGGTAAACGTTATCAACAAGATGAAACCACAATTTGAAGATCTGGATTCCTCACTGGATGATACTGCGGCGGACTATATTGCCGAAGCGATGATGATGGTGCTGCAAGATGCTGGCTATTTTGAGCTGGAAATGGAAGAGCTGGTATCGAATCGAGAGTGGTAAGCCGCTCTCTTTTTTTATGATGGGGTGATCTGGGTTTGAGATGATTCTATCGCTCAATCTTACAGGGTGTACAGTAAATAGCAGCTCTGTTTCGGATATGCTTTAGTCCTCTCATCTACCTGCACGACCTACTCAGTGTGTTACTCTGCTGTACGGGCGTTTCTTGATCATATTAAATGCTTGATTCATCGGCGGCATAAATGCTTGAAAAACAGCTTGGCAAGGTGAGTAGGGTGACCTGATATTTCATTCTTCTTTTTATATTTCTTCTCTTTCTATTCAATCTGTTTTATTAAATTTCGGGCATAAAAAAACCAGCTTGACGCTGGGTAATTTATTGCACCATTTTAAGATCTATTAAAATGGTGCCCGAGGCCAGACTCGAACTGGCACGCTTTGAGGGCGGGGGATTTTAAATCCCCTGTGTCTACCGATTTCACCACTCGGGCATGTGCGCAATAATAGAGGACGATGGAAAACTTGGCAAGTAAATTTGCTTACAATTGCTTTCTTTTCAAGCAAATCATTGTATTAGCCTAAACTCGAAGCAGGCTGGATGTCGACTGTCATCATTTTTTCATCAAAATGAGATCAAAGCTAAACCTCGGTTTTCTAAGGTAGATCAAATAAAAACAACAGGAAAACCGTATGACAACGCACATGAACCGTCGCGAACTGATTCAAAAAACCATTGCTGGTTTTGGGGCACTGTCTTTGCCACTCAGCTTAACTGCCTGTGGCGATGATGATCCAGAGCATTCATCTCCTGATGCGCCACAAATACAATTTTTACATGGCGTGGCCAGTGGTGACCCATTGGCAGACCGGGTGATTCTATGGACCCGTCTTAGCCCCGAAGATACGGCTATGCGTCTGGAAGTACAGTGGGAAATCGCGACTGATCAGGCGTTTCAGCACATTGTAAATACGGGCAAAGTGCTGACCACACAGGCGCAGGACTTTACCGTCAAAGTTGATGCAGACGGTTTAGAAGCCAATCAGACCTATTTCTACCGTTTCCGCTATGGCGCACAAAGCTCACTGGTGGGCCAGACCAAAACCTTGCCGCTTGATACCGCTGCCGTAAAGTTTGCAGTCTGTTCTTGCTCTAACTATCCGGCCGGTTATTTCCATGTCTATAAGGAAATGGCCAAGGAAAATCTGGATGTGGTCATCCACCTGGGTGATTATATTTATGAATATGGCGCCGATGGTTATGCCACTGAAGATGCCGAAAAACTGGGACGTACCCTGGCCGCCGATAACAATCAGGAAATTATCCGTTTAGATGATTATCGCAAGCGTTATGCTCTGTATCGTGGAGATGCCGATTTGCAGGCAGTGCACCAGCGTCATCCGTTTATTGTAATCTGGGATGACCACGAGCTAACCAATGACACTTGGATGGAAGGGGCGGAGAATCATCAGGACAACGAAGGTGATTTCTTTGCACGCAAGTTGGCTGCATTGCAGGCCTATTTTGAGTGGATGCCAATTCGTCCGGTCTCTGAAAATGACCATCTGAATATTTACCGCCAGTTCAATTTCGGTCAGCTGGTGCAGTTGAATATGCTGGATACGCGGGTACTAGCACGTCACAAGCAGCTGGATTATGCCCATTATTTAACCGCGACCGGTCTGGATGCCGCCCGATTTAGCGCAGATTTAACTGACACTAACCGTACCTTGCTTGGACGTACTCAGTTTGCCTGGCTGGCCCAGCAGCTGACTCAATCTCAAGCCACCTGGAATGTGCTGGGGCAACAGGTGCTGATGGCGAAAATGCTGATTCCGGCGGAAATCTTGCAGGTGCTCGGGCAAATCACCAGTGGTCAGGCAACCGTAGAGACCTTGGCCAATGTCGAGCGGATGCTGGTAGAACTGGTCACATTGAAAAGCCGTTATTTACAGGGCGATCCCACTTTAACCGCACAGGAAAAGGCCTGTATTTTGACCGTGGTGCCGTATAATCTGGATGCCTGGGATGGCTATGCTTATGAGCGTGAAGCACTGTATAGCGTATTGGGTCAACTGGGTAAAAAAGTGGTGGTGCTGGCGGGCGATACTCATAATGCCTGGTCTGCACAGCTGTATGATGCCCAGCAGAACTTTGTCGGGGTGGAGCTGGCCACCAGTTCGGTGTCCTCTCCGGGGATGGAAAAATATCTGCAGATTCCGGCGGCCAAGCTATACGAATTTGAATTTGCCTTTAATACCCTGATTGATGAGCTGAGTTATTGCAACCTGAATCAGCGAGGTTATCTGACCGTCAGCTTTACGGCAGATGAGATGCTGGCCGAGTGGAAATTCGTGAACACGGTCAAAGCAGCAGATTATCAACTGGATGATGCGCGTTATCACCGTCTGCAATACACGCCGGCTCTGGTGGAAATCAAAGACCTGCCGGCCAGTGCTTAAACCCTGTTTCTATAAAAAACCGGGCATGTCCCGGTTTTTTTATTGGCTGATTTCGTTGAGATAACTGTCCAGATCAATAAATTTAATCTGCTGCGCAAACTTGTGTTCAACCTGCATGATTTGCTGATGCAGATTGGCATATTTCATCCGCTGTACCGCCAGGTCTGCATAGCGTGCCGAACTTTTGGGATAAAAGTACATTTTTAGGTGGGTATTACGAAGCTGACGATATGACCAGTACGCTGCACGGCGAATCTGCTGCAAACAGTATTGCTGTTCTGGTGTAGCCTCATGACGAAACAGGTTTTCTTTATAAAAACGTACAAAGCCAAAACTCAGGGCAAAAAAGAACAGTATCCCTTGCAATAGCATGCTTTGCCAGTAATAGACATTTAGCGCCTGCACTAAAATCACGATCGCCAGTTTGATTGGGGTATGGCGGAGCATGCGATATAAGGCCGCTGCACTGTGTTTGAGTTGATAAATCACATAGGGTGTCGTGAGCATCAACAGCAACATGAGCGCTAAAATTGCCATACTTTTGCTTTGTGCGGCATCAAACTGTGGCAAGTGCTGCTGAATCACATCTGCAAGGACCATCGACAGCGGAATAAAAATCAGCAGGGCCAGCACCCAGGGGAGGATTTCTTTCCACTCATCCAGCATGCCTTTGATTTTTATTGCGCCATACAGCAGAAAATTGCGTTTAAATGCAGCCGGATGGTGTTGTTGTAGCTGTTGTAGAAAAAGCAGGGGCTGTTGTGGGGTCATGGACAGGGTCAACGCAGAAGCTAAATTGCAGGCATAAAAAAACCAGCTTGACGCTGGATTCTTTACTGCACCATTTTAAGATCTGTTAAAATGGTGCCCGAGGCCAGACTCGAACTGGCACGCTTTGAGGGCGGGGGATTTTAAATCCCCTGTGTCTACCGATTTCACCACTCGGGCATTTTTACCAAGATTGGAGGCGGAGGTCGGAATCGAACCGGCGTCCACGGAGTTGCAGTCCGCTGCATGACCACTCTGCCACCCCGCCACGTCTTGGTGATGCACATATTAGCAAGCTCTGGAAAAAAAACAATACTATAAATCGCGCATATGCACATAAATTCGGCATATGAAAGAAAATTGCCTAAATTATCATGTATTATTTGCAAAATTGATTCCTATCAACATTTGGAGATGTGCCGTGGCATTAGTTTTGGATGGTCGTGCATTAGCAAAGCAAATTGAAGCTGACTTGTTAACACGCGTAGAAGCATTAAAGGCGAAAACAGGTCGTACCCCAATTCTGGCGACTATTTTGGTAGGTGACGACGGTGCATCTGCAACTTATGTACGTATGAAAGGGAATGCCTGCCGCCGTGTCGGTATGGACTCTTTAAAAATCGAGCTTCCACAGGAAACCACCACTGAGCAGTTACTGGCTGAAATTGAAAAACTCAATGCCAATCCTGATGTACACGGTATCCTGTTACAGCATCCGGTACCGGCACAAATTGATGAGCGTGCCTGCTTCGATGCCATTTCACTTGAAAAAGATGTCGATGGTGTGACTTGTTTGGGTTATGGTCGTATGGCGATGGGTGAAGCGGCCTATGGTTCGGCAACACCAGCGGGCATCATGACTATTCTGAAAGAAAACAACATCGAAATCGCGGGTAAACATGCAGTGGTGGTTGGTCGTTCGGCTATTCTGGGTAAACCAATGTCGGCGATGCTGCTAGAAGCCAATGCAACTGTAACCACCTGTCACTCACGCACACAAAACCTGGCTGAATTCGTGAAGCAGGCAGACATTATTGTGGGCGCAGTTGGTAAAGCTGAACTGATTCAGAAAGACTGGATTAAGCCAGGTGCAGTGGTCGTTGATGCGGGCTTCCACCCACGTGAAGGCGGCGGTGTTGGTGATATCCAACTCGTTGGTATCGAAGACATCGCTTCTGCTTACACACCAGTGCCAGGTGGTGTTGGTCCGATGACGATTACAACCTTGATTCGTCAAACCGTAGAAGCGGCTGAGAAGGCTTTGGGTTAATAAATTGACCTCTCCCTGACCCTCTCTTGCGCTTCGATTTAAAAGCAGTGCTTTAAATCTTGCTCAGGAGAGGGAAAATTCATTGTAAAAATAATGGATACTCCTTCTCTTGCGCCGTATACGGCTCAGGGAGAAGGTTGGGATGAGGGTAAAACCTCTAACATCAGATTTTTGCTGAAATACATAAAGAATAAAAACCCAATGAGCTGCACCTTTCAATTTCCTAAAGCCCCTGAACATCTATTAAGTGCTTTGCATGATGTGATTCCACATTGTGAACTGCAGGCACAGCAATTGCCTGAAACACCGATTTCACTTTGGTTGATTCCGCCGGTTTTTCCCACCGATAAACTCGATGATGAAGTCATCCGCCGGATCTGGAATGATACGCCGTACTGGATTTTCTGCTGGGCCTCAGGATTGGCCATGGCGCAGTGGTTGCTGGCTGAACCACATCATGTGAAAAATAAAGTGGTGCTGGATTTTGGCGCAGGTTCAGGTGTGGTGGCGATTGCTGCCAAAATGGCAGGTGCCAAGCGGGTGATCTGCTGTGATATTGATCAGGTCAGTCTGGATGCCTGTCGAGTCAATGCCGAACTCAATGATGTCGAACTGGAATATCTTGATGATCTCTACAAAGCCGAGCAGGTTGATGTACTACTCGCAGCGGATGTGCTATACGATCAATGCAACCGTTTTTTCCTGGATGAGTTTTTAAAATTTGCCCCAGAAGTGTGGGTGGCGGACAGCCGGGTGAAAAACTTTAGCCATCCCAAATATGAAAAGCTGGATGAGCGTAGTGCCACCACTTGGCCCGATTTAGATGAGTCGCCCGAATTTCGTAATGTCAGTTTTTATAAGACGCTGTAAACAGCGTCTTTTTTATTGGCTTGCAGAAGCTTAAGAGCAGGTATAGCGCACCACAGTTAAAGTGCTTGGGCGGGCAGTGAGGGCATCACGTGTGGCCGGATTTTCACTGCTGTGCAGGCTAGGGGTATTCGACAGGCTGAAGGTGGCACGGGTATCGCCAATTTGACGTCCTGGAGCAGTAAGATTATTACCGGCCGCCGGGTTGGCAATTTCATTGACGCTGAGAATATTTAATTTAAAGACTTTATTGCTGGCCAGCACTTTCTGGCAGGCACGTTGTAGGCGCTGTTCATCTAATTGCTGATTGTTGCGTGTTGCAAGGGTGTAAGCCAAGGTGGCTGTGCTGTCAGTGCGGCTTTCGATCTGATAACCGACATTGCCATTAAATTCGCGTGGCCCACTCTGGCAGGCAGTGAGCAGGGTAACCGTACAGGCAAGTCCTAAAAGTTTATAAGTATTGTTCATCGCTATTATGGCTCATGATCTCTAATTTATACTTTCAAGTATGCCATAAAAGCCTGACCTGGGGACGACTGCTTTCCTCAATGATGTGTTGAAATTTATTGCCGGTAAAATGTAGCGTGTATAGGCAGGCAATAAAAAAGGCCGCTTTCGCGACCTCTTTCATGTTAATCAGCAATTAAGCAGATTTAACCGCTTCTAAAAGCTCAGCTTGACGTTTTTTCAATGCTTCTGGTAAACGATCACCCAGTTTATTGAATAACTCAGTGTGGCTTTCCAGTTCTTTGATCCATTGATCTTTGTCTTGTGCTGTCACAGTTTCAAATTGCTCTTTAGAGAAATCTAAACCAGTCCAGTTCAGCTGTTCGTAAGTTGGAACGCGGCCAATTGGAGTGTCTACAGCATCTGCACGACCTTCACAACGGTCAATGATCCACTCAAGTACACGCATGTTTTGACCGAAACCAGGCCATACGAAGTTGCCTTCAGCATCACGACGGAACCAGTTCACGTTGTAGATACCAGGCAGTTTGTTACCTGCAGCTTCAGCTTTCGCACCCACTTTCTCACCCATTTCTAACCAGTGAGAGAAGTAGTCCGCCATGTTGTAACCCGCGAATGGCAGCATTGCGAATGGGTCACGACGAACGATACCTTGTTGACCAACCGCAGCAGCAGTGGTTTCAGAACCCATGGTTGCCGCTTTATACACGCCATCAACCCAGTCAAATGCTTCTGAAATTAGAGGCACTGTGTCTGCACGGCGACCACCGAAGATGAATGCAGAGATTGGAACACCTGCTGGATTTTCCCAGTCAGCATCAATTGAAGGACATTGACCTGCAGATACGGTGAAACGCGCGTTTGGATGCGCTGCTTTTTCTTCACCAGTGTGTGGTTGACCTTTCCAGTTGGTCAGGTTGGCAGGTGCTTCTTTAGAAAGACCTTCCCACCATACTTCGCCGTTGTCTGTTACAGCAACGTTGGTATAGATCACGTCTTTGTGCAGCGTCGCCATACAGTTCGGGTTAGTTTTGGTGTTTGTACCAGGTGCTACACCGAAGAAACCAGCTTCAGGGTTGATTGCGTATAGACGACCATCTTCACCTGGTTTGATCCAGGCAATATCGTCACCTACAGTTTCAATCTTCCAGCCTTCATAACCAGCTGGTGGAATCAGCATCGCGAAGTTGGTTTTACCACATGCAGATGGGAATGCCGCTGCGATGTAGTGTTTTTCGCCTTGAGGATTGGTCACGCCAAGAATCAGCATGTGTTCAGCTAACCAGCCTTGTTGACGACCCATGAACGATGCAATACGTAACGCCAGGCATTTTTTACCTAACAATGCGTTACCGCCGTAACCTGAACCGTAAGACCAGATTTCACGTGTTTCTGGATAGTGCACGATGTATTTTTCTTTGTTGCAAGGCCATGCAACATCTTTTTCACCTTCGGCAAGCGGAGCGCCTACAGTGTGTACACATGGAACGAATTCGCCATCTGTACCTAATACGTCATAAACAGCTTTACCCATACGAGCCATTTTAGACATGCTGACTGCAACATAAGGAGAGTCAGTTAACTCGATCCCGATGTGTGCAATGTGTGAACCGAGTGGACCCATTGAGAATGGAACCACATACAGCGTACGACCTGCCATTGAACCGTCAAATAAACCGTTCAATTTTTCGCGCATTACTGCAGGCGCTTCCCAGTTGTTGGTCGCACCGGCATCTTCCTGGTTTTCAGAGCAGATGTAAGTACGGTCTTCAACACGAGCTACGTCAGAAGGATCAGAGTTTGCAAGATAAGAACCAGGGTGAGTTTCTTGGTTAAGCGCTTGCATTGTGCCGTTAGCGATCATCAAGTCGATATAACGTTGATATTCTTCTGCGCTACCGTCACACCATTCAATTTTTGCTGGTTTTGTTAATTTAGCAATCTCTTCCACCCAAGCAATAAGCTTAGGGTGACGAACGAATTCTGGTGCGTTCACTTGGGTCATGGTGAGGCCTATCTAAAATGTGTACAAACTGTTGTACAAAGTACAATCTGAGAGATGAAATGAACCGCTCAGATGAAATATGAAAAAAAAGTGGCTGTATTAAAGCACAAAATGACGAAAAAAATAAGACTAAAGGACTAAAGGAATTATTTTGGTAGTTAATGCAATCTAAATGATAAGTTTATAAAAAACAAAAAGATAATGTTTAAATAAGGGTTTGTCTTATTTATTTTTTATATTTATGTATATTATTTAATTTATTTATTTCTTTTTAAAACAATAATTTATATCTAAATTTTTTCTGAGAATCATTATTGATTAAATAAATGGTGGTAATTCGATTTTTACATAAAGGTGCTTTAAATTTCCACTTAATTGGCTGAAATTAGAACAAATGCTTTAAAGATGTGGACAAAATGTCTGAACAATTCAAGCCATTGTCTATTGTGTATAACAAAAAATCAGGCTTTCATGCGACCCATAAAACCGAGGTATATGAAGAGCTGATTCAGATTTTTTCCCAATACGGTTTTGAAATCCAGTCCTTTGATATCGAACAGTATTCTAGTTTTGATGAATTAATGGCGCAGGTATTTTTACGTCATCAGGACCCGGACAATTATGGCGTGGTGGTAGCTGCAGGAGGAGATGGCACCTTGAATGCTGTGGCCGCCAAACTGCTTTATACCGATATTCCCATGGGCATTTTACCTTTAGGTACCTTTAACTATGTGGCCCGCGTATTTGATATTCCGGTGGATATTATTCAGGCAGCGCATGTGATTGCAACCGGCCGGCCACGCAAGGCGCATATCGCGCGGATCAATGAACATATCTATTTAAACAATGCCAGCCTGGGGCTGTATCCTTTATTTATCCAGAAACGGGAGCTGTATAACCGCTATCTGGGCCGTTTTCCTTTACATGCCTATACCTCCGGTCTGGATGTGCTGATTCGTCATCGCAAGGAACTGAAATTAAAAGTTGAAGTGGATGGCAAGCTGTTTCCAGTGAAAACCCCGCTGGTATTTTTTGGCAATAACCAGCTGCAATTGTCGGAGATGAATTTGCGTATTGCCACAGCGGTAGCACAGGGCAAGGTGGCCGGCATTGTGGTGGCGAAAAGTGATAAGCTGACCCTGTTTAAAATTTTATGGCAGCTGGTGAAAGGGGAAATTGAACAAGCACCCGATGTATATACTTTTGCTGCAGATCAGGTGGTGATTCACGCACAACTAAAAACCATGCAGGTGGCCATTGATGGTGAAATTGTCCGGATGCGACCACCGCTAAAAGTCACAGTGGAAAAAAATGCCTTAAATATGATGGTGCCTTATGATTCTGCATCTGTCTGATTTGCATTTTGGCACCGAAAAGCCGGCCTGCATGGCAGCCATCCGGCAATTTTGCCTAGAGCATCAGCCTGAAGCGATAGTGGTCAGTGGCGATTTAACCCAGCGTGCGCGTTTTAAACAGTTTTATGACTGTAAGCAGTTTCTCGACAGCCTGGAGCGGCCGTATCTGGTGGTGCCGGGCAATCATGATATTCCGCTATTCGATTTATGGACCCGCTTTGTTAATCCATTTGCGCGTTATCAGCTGTTTTTTGGCAAGATGGAAACCGTGCTGGAAACCGAGCATTTTTTTCTGATTGGTTTAAACAGTATCCGGCGGCGTTACCATACCCGCGGGCATATTTCGCTGGCGCAAATCCAGTTGGTCGATCAGATTCTGGCCGCGGCACCGGCGCATAAAATCAAGCTGATTGCAGCGCATCAACCGTTTTATACCCCGCCGGATGATCCGCATGGGGTAAAAGACTGCCCGATGCTTGGCAAAATGGCGCTGGAAAGCTGGAGTCAGCATGGCCTGTTCGGGCTGTTGCATGGTCATCTGCATCAGTCCGCAGTCTATGATTTAAACCAGATTTATCATTTGCAGGCCAGTCATCCGGTGCTGGATATTCATGCCGGTACGGCGCTGTCTTATCGTCTGCATCATCGTTTTAATAACAGCTTTAATGTGATTCATGACAGCGGTGAAATTCAGGCCTATTTTTTTAATGAACGCACGCAAAAATTTGAACCGTATTAGAAATATGGGGAATAAAGCGACAGTGGTCTGATGGCTGGCGAAAAAAAAGACAAAAAACAGATTTTTTTTCATTTTTCCCCTTGAAGCGTTTTTTTCCATCCCCACAAAAGTGACATCTAAAATTCATTTTGATGATGACCAAAGGAATAAATAAGTCGTCATCAGTTATCTAACGAAGACTTAGTCTGATGGAGTTATTTATGAGCAACATTCGTCCATTACATGACCGTGTAGTAATTCGTCGTGTCGAAGAAGAAACAAAAACTGCTGGCGGCATTTTATTGCCAGGTTCTGCTGCTGAAAAACCTGCTCAGGGTGAAATCATTGCAGTTGGTAATGGTCAAATCACAGACAATGGCGTACGTGCATTAGATGTGAAAGTTGGCGATAAAGTATTGTTTGGTACCTATGCCGGCACCACTGTAAAAGTAGACGGTGAAGAACTGCTTATTATGAAAGAGTCTGACATTTTAGCTGTTTTAGAAGGCTAATTTCTCACTAACTCAATGGTTATCAGATTTAGTTAAGATTTAAAATTGGAGTAAATCATGTCAGCTAAAGACGTAAAATTTGGTGATTCAGCTCGTAGCAAAATGATTGCGGGTGTCAACATTCTTGCAGATGCAGTGAAAGTAACTTTAGGTCCTAAAGGCCGTAACGTGGTGATCGACCGTTCTTTCGGCGCACCGCACATCACTAAAGATGGTGTTTCTGTTGCGAAAGAAATCACGTTAAAAGACAAGTTCGAGAACATGGGTGCGCAACTGGTTCGTGAAGTGTCTTCTAAAACCAATGACATTGCAGGTGACGGTACCACAACTGCAACTGTATTGGCGCAAGCCATCCTGAACGAAGGCATCAAGTCAGTGACTGCGGGTATGAACCCAATGGACTTGAAACGCGGTATCGACATCGCGGTGAAAACTTTAGTGGCTGAAATCAAATCAACTGCACAACCTGCATCTGATTCGAAAGCAATTGAACAAGTCGGTTCGATCTCTGCAAACTCTGACACCACTGTAGGTGCTTTAATTGCACAAGCAATGGAAAAAGTGGGCAAAGAAGGCGTAATCACTGTTGAAGAAGGTTCAGGCTTTGAAGATGCGCTTGACGTTGTAGAGGGTATGCAGTTTGACCGTGGTTATATCTCTCCATACTTCGCCAACAAACAAGATACGCTCACTGCTGAACTTGAAAATCCGTTCATCCTGCTGGTAGACAAAAAAGTCAGCAACATCCGTGAACTGATTACGGTTCTTGAAGCGGTTGCAAAAACAGGTAAGCCACTATTAATTATCGCTGAAGATGTTGAAGGTGAAGCGCTTGCGACGCTTGTTGTGAACAATATGCGCGGCATCATCAAAGTATGTGCGGTGAAAGCACCTGGTTTCGGTGACCGTCGTAAAGCAATGCTGCAAGACATCGCGATCTTGACTGGCGGTACTGTGATTTCTGAAGAAATCGGTATGCAGTTAGACCAAACAACGCTTGAACACTTAGGTACTGCACACAAAGTAACTGTATCTAAAGAAAACACCGTGATTGTGGATGGTGCGGGTAACGCAGGCCAAATCGCTGAGCGTGTTCAACAAATCCGTGCGCAAATCGAAGAATCGACTTCTGAATACGATAAAGAAAAACTTCAAGAACGCGTTGCTAAATTGGCAGGCGGTGTAGCAGTGATCAAGATCGGTGCTGCAACTGAAGTTGAAATGAAAGAGAAAAAAGACCGCGTAGACGACGCGCTTCATGCAACTCGCGCTGCAGTTGAAGAAGGTGTGGTTGCTGGTGGTGGTGTTGCACTGGTACGTGCTGCCAAAGCACTTGACGGTGTAACAGGTGCCAACGATGACCAAAACGTAGGGATCAACATCCTGCGCCGTGCAATCGAAGCGCCGCTTCGTCAAATCGTGGCAAACGCAGGTGATGAACCATCTGTTGTGATCAACGCTGTGAAAAATGGTGAAGGTAACTTCGGTTATAACGCTGCAACTGGTGAATACGGCGACATGCTTGAAATGGGTATTCTTGACCCAGCGAAAGTAACCCGTTCTGCACTTGAGCATGCTGCATCTGTTGCGGGCTTAATGCTCACAACTGAGTGCATGATCACTGAAATCCCAGAAGAAAAACCAGCAATGCCTGACATGGGCGGCATGGGTGGTATGGGCGGCATGATGTAATACATCTGCTGGTCATTCGATCATAAAAATCCCCGCAATTGCGGGGATTTTTTAATTTTAAATAAAATAAAAGTGAGATTTTTGTGAAAAATATAGTAAAATTTGAGACATAAGTTGAATCTAGCTTAGAAAATGCCAACAGGACATCTTTTTCTATTTTAAAATTGATTAATGTTTATTTTTGTAAGATTTGATCTTGGTTTATATGAACTTTTGATTTATTATTTAATCAAAATATAATTGATATGTGGCGATATGAACAGTACAGTTATAAATAACGAGGGAAAAAGTTCAGAAGATCATTCTGAACTGATATTAATTCGTAAATGTGAATTAAAAGCTTTATACCGCAAATTAAAAGAGTATGAAGATCGCATAAGTGGGTACGAACGTGAACATAAAAAAATTTTAGCTTATTTCATGAATAAAACTTATAATTGATTCAATTCATCAATCAATTTTTTAATGATATCTTTGTGATTCTTTTTTAAAGAGCGAAATTTTAGGTAATAGTCTAGATCTCCAACATCATGTTCTGCAATCTGAACACTATGATTAATATTTTCGTCTCCAAATCTAAGCCATTGATTAGATACATTTAACCAAATCGCTAAAATAGAGAGTTTATCTTGGCTAGGGATGGCCTTACCTAATAACCAGTTATTTGCAGATTGCACCGAAATAGACGTGCCATCATAACGGTTATTAAACTCCTTGGATAAATAAGTCGGACTAATAGGGTGTCCGTTATCCATTAAAGCTTGTTTCAAACGTTCGGCAAATAATTTTTTTTCTTCTTGACTGCTCATAAAACCCATTCTCTCTCTTTCTAAACCATCATACATTTTTAAATTCTATCTTAAAAATGTATTTTGAATGCCACAATATTTTTCAGAGCCCAATTTTAAGAAAACTCTATTCATACTTCAATTGTAACAAAGTCCTTTAGCTTATCTTGTTGTAATTATTTGTAATTTTTATTTATTTCTACACTTTATATTGAATTCAACTAAATAAAAATATTAGTCAATCAATCTGTGAATTAATCAATATTAATTTATAATTTTTAAATTTTAATTGTTTTAAAAACATATGCTTACATGGAATCATTGGTTTTTATTACTTCATTAATCAACTTTAAATTGAAAATAAATCAAATTTTGATTGATATTTTTGTTTCAGTTTGTATATTATTGCCTCAGGACCGCTAGAGCAGCGGTAACCGGGTGGATGGAATTCTCCAGAACAACCAGACATTCAACTCAGTTTTACTGGTTTACATCATCCTAGGGTAGGCCAGTCTTTTTATAAAAATTGAAGGAAATTTATATGAAATTTCAGAAAACTCTCTTAGCTGTAGCTCTTTCTATTTCAGCTGTAGCAGTAACAGCAGCAGAAGTTACACCTGTAAAAGGTAAAACACCAGTTTACCAGTATGGTAAAACTACTGATATCGGTGCTACTGATGTTATCTACAAAATCAATGATGTAGCGTATACTTTAACTGGCGAAGGTTTTGTTAAGTTTGAAGGTGATGCTTCTGAATACAGTAACCTATTACGTGGTGGTCTGGTTGACTCTTCTCAAGTAATCGGTGTAGAAGAAGAACAAATTATTTCTGGTGGTTATACAGCAGAAACAATCTATGCTGGTAAATGGAAAGACACTATCGTTTTTAATGAAGGCGGCCTAACATCACTTAATGGTACAATTACTGCGCCTGAAGCTAATACTGAAGAGAAAATTTCAGCTGATATTAATGTACCAGGATATGACTACCTTAAAAAATCAGAATATCAAGATTTTACAGCTGGTAACATCAGTGAAAATAGTGTTGGTGTAGCTGTTGTTGATGGGGTTGATATTTATGATCAAGATGAAAACCTCGTTTCTTCTGTGGGATCAGGTTCAGCGCTTACTTCAAAAGGTTTAGGTCTAGTTCATGAAGTAAATACGCTTAATCCTAATGTATTAGTTGATCTTGATAAAGGTCTGGTAACAGAAACTAAAATTACTGGTGTAGAAACTCCAAACCAAGAAGTGAAAGCTTACGGTACTGGTACAGATATTAAAGTTATTGAAGTTGCTGGTAAATTCTATAACGTTGGTGAAAAAGGATCTTTGACTGAAACTACTGATGCTGGTGGCTTGGCGCTAATTGGAGCTGGTGCAGCAACAGGTTTTAGCGATTCAAAAACTGAAATCAAAACAAATCAAGCATTTGTTGGTGCTCAAAATGTAAAATATGGCGAGTCTAAAGTTTCTTATGACAATGCTAATACTATTACAGTTGGTAATGCTGATGTAGGTAGTGTTTTAGCAGCTGGTACAGAATATACAATCGGTGGTGCTAACGCTAACCGTGTCGAAACTGCTCACTCAGTAACTACTGGTATTATTGGTGCAGATCAAAATGCTAATAATGTATACGGTTTAACTGTTGCTAAAACTGAAACTGGTAAAGCAGATCAATTTACAACTGTAACTGCAGCTGGCATTGAAACTACTGGTGACATCGCTTTTGTTGATGCTGCTACTGGTTCAAAAACTTCTGTGAAAGGCTACTTAGAAGAAACTTCTAAAGCTGTTGATGCTAAAGTTGATGCTGCTTTAGTAGAAGTTGATTCTCGTTTAACTCAATTCAATTCTACAGCAGCTCGTTTAAACAGCCGTATTGATGACGTAGAGCAAACTGCTTACCGTGGTATTGCGATTGCGTTAGCTGCTCAACAACAAATTCCTAACATCGGTGCTGGTCAATTCGCAGTATTCGGTGGTGTAGGTCACTATGAAGGTGAAACTGCCGGTGCTTTAGGTGTTGCAAGCGTATTCGCTGATGGCCGTACTTCTCTAAGTGCTGCTCTTGGTTTCGCTGGCGGTAACGAAGTTGGTGGCCGTGTAGGTGTTTCATATGTGTTTGGCGGTAAATAATTTACCTTCAACATAGTTGAAATAAAATCCCCGCAATTGCGGGGATTTTTTTATATGCAGGTCAATAAAAAACACAATGCAGTAAAACTAAACTTAATGCATAAAAAAGTAAGAAATAGATAAATGGTTCAAAAATAATTAAATGTATGATGAGCTTTTGTATTAAATTGGTAGGGCTTAATGTTTAAGCTGGGGGAGAGATGAAAGAACAAGAACACCAGATCATTGGGTTAATTTATGATGCCGCGATGGATACGCGTTTATGGCCGCAAGTAATTGAAGCCATTGTGCACTACACCAACAGTAAAACCGCGATTTTTACCGCTTTGGACCAATTGAGTCCAAGTTATGACTTTGTGCATACTTATAATATTCCGCAAGCCTGTATTGATGCCTATCAGGACGAACGGATTAAAGTCATTGATATGAAACTGCATGCGCCGTTATGGCAGCAAATCGGGGTGGGGGATACTATTGAACAAAACTTGCAGTCCTATGGCCAGATGCCAGGCACAGATGAATATATCTTTTATGAGCGCTGTCTGGAACCAACCGGGATTTGTCATATCGCAGCTGTTTTACTTGATCAGGGGCAACATCGTTGGGCGGTCTTGGGTATTCACCGGGCGCCAGATGTAGCGCCGTATCAACAAAAAGAGTTGGATTTTTTAAAGCATTTGGGTGTGCATTTGCGCCGTGCTTTACAAATCCATCGTCAGTTTAGTTTAGTTAAACAAGAAAATTTAAGTTTGTATAGCGTGCTCGATCATTTAAAAACAGGTGTGATTTTGCTTGATCATCAGCTGAGTTTGACTTATTCAAACCCTTTAGCTCAAAGCATGCTGCAACACGATTCATGTTTAGATTTGGACTTGTATAATCGTTTAAAAACCCATGCTTATGATCAAAATCGTTTAGATCAATTATTACATTCAGCGTTGTTGGGACAGTCGGCTTTAAACGCAGATGTAGGCGGTGTATTGGCTTTGTCAGATGCGAAAGGACAACAATTAATGCTGACTATCGTACCTTTTTCTAAATTAAAAAATATGCAGCATCAAAATGCAGGACAACATCAAATTGCGGTATTTCTGACCGATAAGCATCAGCACTATGCCTTGTCTAAAGCCTATTTGCAGCAAGCTTATCAATTGTCTAAACGTGAATTTGAGTTGTGTGAGTTGTTGGTCAATGGCTATAAATTGGAAGAAATAGCAGAACATTGTGGTATTACTCTAAGTTCAGTGCGGACCTATTTTAAAAATATTTATGAAAAGACGAGTTGCACATCGCAAATTGAACTCATGCATTTGTTGATGGGCTGTACTATTCATTTTGAGCATATCGGTTAAAGCTGCCTAAATTTGATTAGGCAGCTTTATCGTGTTTAATTGCTACGTTGTAGAGTGACAGGGTCTTCACCTTGAGGATGTAAGGTCAAGCTTGTACCTGAAATACTATAAGTTGCATTAACTTTGCTGTTATCCCAAGGGTCATGCAATCCACCACAGTCATTGGTGTCATATAAAATTTCTGTTGCAGAGAGTGTATTGGCGGTCGTGGTATATTTACCATATTCAATACCTGGGTTAGCGCAATCATCATCGCCTTCTGTGTCTAAGAAGAAATAGTATCCTGTGTCAAAGAAAGCGAACAAATGAGTTTGATTGAGTTTCCAAGTGCCAACTAAGCCTGTGGATTGTTTTACTTTGTTGAAAATATAGATGCTATTACTTCCTACGTCAGTCAGTACTAAATTTGTACCGTTATAATTTAAGCGGAAATGACCATTATTGTCTGGGTGGGAAAGCCCGTAGTCACCATTGGTATCTTCTGAAATGAGTGGTATGAGAGTGCTGTCAATTGAGTTCCAATTGAGTCGGCCCATTTCAATACCTGCATGCCCAGTTTCATCCGTTATATCTGCTTCACCTAGCGCATAACGTCCGTCTGGTAAAATATGTAATATGACAGCAGTGCTTTCAGTACGCCCAATTTCCCAAGTGCCTGCAATATCTTTATAGAAAGTGGCTTGGAAGTTTTCTGCAGCTTTTTCTGGTGTCACGATTCGATCTAGTGGGATATCGGTTTTAGGGATCACTTCATTCACAAACGTAGTTGAAAACTCTGCGGGTGCTTGCTCGAAATTCATATTCACAGCGGTTAAGGCTGTTTGAGTGTCTGCAGTAATTTTAATTCCATTGCTATGGTCGCCATCATCATCTAAGGTTTGTAAAAACACCATTAAATTTGTTCGGGCATTTTCTGATTCAGCTAAATCTAATGGTGTAATACGTGCTTTGGCTTCAATCGCTTCACCCAGTTGTACATCACCAATAAAGAAGCGGACAGTATCTCCCTCATTGTATTCAAATTCGCCATCTAGATTGGTTGTACCCTCAATACTTTCACCTGTGCTGCTGGTTCTGACATATTTAACACCGCCCACTGGTCCATCAGTCAGTACCCCAATTTGTGAAGCAGTGGATGGTGGTGGAGATGGCGGACTGTTATTGCTTGAGTCATTGTCGGAACCACCACAAGCAGTCAGTAAGGCTGCTAAGGTTATGCTAAGTAATGTTTTTTTCATCATGATTTCCTTGTCGTCGCGTCAGCTATGCACTGAGTTTAAAAAAAGGAAAATCCGGGCTGTATCCTAAAACTAGGAGGGTAGGTGACTAAATATGTGAGAAATTATGTGGAAACCACAATATTTTTGTGTCAAAAGCACATTTTTTAATATGTAGTCACAGAAGTTGTATTGAGCTGTGTTAATTTGAAATACGGTTTAAATAGTTTTGTTGCATACAAAAACTTGATGATTCCGCGATTTGAAATTCAACACTGCCACCTAAAAGTGACCCTGTTTTATGCTGTCTAAATTTTTTATTGAACGTCCGATTTTCGCTGGTGTGCTCGCAATTATTGTGATGGCGCTGGGGATTTTTTCAGTATTAAATTTACCTGTAGAACGCTATCCAGATATTGCTCCGCCACGTATTACCGTCAGTGCGACCTATACGGGTGCTTCTGCTGAAACAGTTGAAGAAAGTGTAACGCAGATCTTAGAGCAGCAAATTAAAGGGCTAGATCATTTACTGTATTTCAGTTCTAGCAGTGATTCTTCAGGGCGCAGCCGTATCAGCATCAGTTTTGAAAATGGCACAGACCCAGATACCGCACAGGTGCAGGTGCAAAATGCGATTAACAGCGCCATTAACCGTTTGCCTGAAGATGTACAGCGCCAAGGCGTGAATGTGTTTAAATCTCTGGGTGATACCCATATGGTCATCGGGTTGTATGACAGCGCTGGTCACAGTTCCAATATTGAACTGTCCGATTATATGATGACCCATCTGGAACAGGATCTGGCGCGTATTGAAGGCGTGGGTGAGGTGGATGTCTTCGGTTCGCAATATGCCATGCGAATCTGGTTGAATCCTTTAAAACTGAAACAGTATGCCTTAATGCCAAGCGATATTCGGGCCGCTGTTGAAGCCCAGAATACCCAGGTGGCAGCCGGCAGTATTGGCGATTTACCCACCGCAACCGATCAGTATTTAAATGCCAAAGTCACCTCCGGTTCACGTTTAAAAACTGTCGAAGAATTTGAAAATGTAATTTTAAAGTCGGCCCAGGACGGCAGTTTTGTTTATTTAAAAGATGTGGCGCGGGTCGAGCTGGGGGCAGAAAATTATCAGTCCTTTAATACGATTAACGGCTATCCTTCAGCTGCGCTGGGCATTTCCCTGGCCTCTGGCGCCAATGCACTGGCGACATCGGCTTTAATCCAGCAGGAAATTGATCATCTCTCCAAACAGTTGCCCGAAGGCTACAAGATTGTCTATCCACGCGATAATACGCCGTTTGTGAAGGAGTCGATGAAAGAGGTGGTAAAAACCCTCATTGAAGCGATTATTCTGGTGGTGATCGTGATGTTCCTGTTTTTACAGAACTGGCGCGCTACCTTAATTCCGACCATCACCGTACCGGTGGTGATTTTAGGTACCCTGACAGTGCTGTATGTGCTGGGCATGACCATCAATACCTTAACCCTGTTTGCGCTGGTACTGGCGATTGGCCTGCTGGTCGATGATGCGATTGTGGTCGTAGAAAATGTTGAGCGTTTGATGCATGAGCAGCAGCTTTCAGCCAAACAGGCGGCAATCCAGTCGATGCAGGAAATTAGCGGGGCACTGGTCGGGATTACCTTGGTGCTGACCGCGGTGTTTATTCCGATGGCATTTTTTGGTGGCTCGACCGGGGTCATCTACCGTCAGTTTTCCATCACCCTGGTGGCCGCGATGTCCTTATCTTTGCTGGTGGCACTGATTTTAACCCCGGCCTTATGTGCCTTAATTTTAAAGCCAAAGCAGAAAACCGCCCGATGGGCCGCCTGGTTTAATCAGAAACTGGAAAATCTGAAACAGCATTATCTGCGTTCTTCAAGCTGGACCCTGCAACATCGCACCATCTGTCTGGTGATTTTTGTGGCTTTAATCGGGGTATTTGCCTTGTTCTATCGAGCCTTGCCGACCAGCTTTATTCCAAGTGAAGATCAGGGCATGCTCACGGTGCAATTTAAGTTGCAAGAAGGCGCACCACTGTCAAAAAGCCGTGAAGTTGGTGAAACGATTCGTGCCTATTTTATTGAACAGGAACAGGCCAATGTTGATCTAGTGATGATTCGCTATGGCCGTAATTTCTCAGGTACTGGTCAGAACTTGGGGCAGGGCTTTATTGCGCTGAAACACTGGGATGATCGTCCGGGCAGTGACAATGCTGCGCAGGCAATTCGTGAGCGGGCCATGCAGCATTTCCAGCGTCATCCAGATGCGCAGATTATGATTGGGATGCCGGCCTCGGTGCGCGGTTTAGGCCAGACCGATGGCCTGCAGTTTTGGCTGCGAGATTTAAATGGGCAGGGCCGTGATTATCTGGAGCAGCAATTCCAGAGCCTGCGCAGTCAGGCCGACCGTTATTCCAGCTTTGCCAATCTGGATAAAAAATCCAATCCGGAAAAAGCCGAGCTGAATGTCAATATTCATCAGAAACAGGCCATGGCCAATGGCCTGAGCCAAGGCGCGATTAACAGCACCTTGTCGGCGGCATGGGGCGGCAGTTATATCAATGACTTTATTGATCGTGGCCGGATTAAACGGGTGATTATGCAGGGTGATGCCGAGTTCCGTGCCACCCCGGAAGATTTGCAGGCCTGGTCGGTCCGTAATGCCAACGGGCAGATGGTGCCGTTTGGTAATTTCTCTACCCTGAGCTGGGGCGGCGGACCAGAAGTGGTGAACCGGTTTATGGGCTATACCGCACTGGAAATGGAAGCCGATACCGCAGCCGGTGCCAGCTCTGGTCAGGCCATGCAGGATATTCAGCAGCTGGTTGACCAGCAGGACGGTGTCGATCTGGCCTGGAGCGGCTTGTCCTTTGAAGAAAAGCAGTCCAGCAATCAGGCTTTATTGCTGTATCTGGTATCAATTGGTTTTATCTTCCTGTGTCTGGCAGCGCTGTATGAAAGCTGGACCATTCCAACTGCGGTGATGAGCGCGATTCCACTGGGTATTGGTGGTAATATCCTGTTCAGCTACCTGGCCGGGTTCCCGAATGATATCTATTTCCAGATTGCACTGCTGACCACCATCGGCCTGTCCTGTAAAAATGCGATTCTGATTGTCGAGTTTGCTTCGATGGCGCAGCAGCAGGGGCGCAGCGCCGTGGAAGCCGCACTGGAAGGAGCGAGTCTGCGTTTACGTCCTATTCTGATGACCTCGCTGGCCTTTGGGGCCGGGGTCATTCCGCTGGTATTTGCCTTTGGTGCCGGTGCGGTCAGCCGTCAGGAAATTGGCGTGAGTGTGCTGGGTGGGGTGATTTTCGGTACGGTTCTGGTGCTGATCTTTATTCCCTTTATGTATGTACTGGTGCGTTCGATCTTTAAACTGAAACAGGCCTGATCCGCCGGGTTTATACAGAGAAAAATGCTGCTGCTTCAGGGACACTGCGGCAGCACGCAGATGCAGTGCAAATCACTTTACATTTTAAAAAATAACCAAGAATAATGATGAGAGTTTATGCTGAATCCTTTTGAACTTCAGGCACTGGAACAGGCCATTTTGCAGCAGCATCCAGAGCGGGTACAGACCCTGATTGCGCATATGAATCCGGCCGATTTGGCGGTCTGGATTGAACAGCTGTCGCTGCAAGCGCAGGTTCGGTTGATTCCCACCCTGGAGCAGGCCGCGCTGATCTTTGAGTTTTTGCCAAAAACTGTGCAGGCGCAAATTGCCGAACAGCTGGACCCAGCCGATTTGTTGCAGCTGATGAGTGCCATGCATTCAGATGACCGGACCGACCTGTTTAAAGGTTTGAGTCCGACGCTACAGCCGTGGATTCTGGCCGAGCTGGCCCCGGAAAAACGTCAGCAAATTCAGCAGCTGGCGGCTTACCCGGAAGAATCTGCCGGGGCGATCATGAGTTCGGATTTTGTGACTTTATCCCCAGAGCTGACGATCCAGCAGGCGATTGAACAGTTGCGTCAGGTGGCGGCAGACCGGGAAACCCTGTACCTGATTTATATTGTCGATGCGCTACAGCATCTGCTCGGTGTGGTGTCCTTGCGGCAGATTATTCAGGCCGCGCCAGAGGTACAGCTGCAGCATCTCATGACCACGGATCTGGTGATGGGCCAGGTCGATGAAGATCAGGAACAGATTGCCTGGAAGCTGGCGCATTATGATTTTCTGGCCTTGCCGATTGTTGATCAGGCGCAGCGTCTGGTCGGGATTGTCACCTATGATGATGCCATGGACATTGTCGAGGCCGAAACTACTGAAGATATTTTAAAATCCGGTGCGATTGAATCCTTGCCCAACCTGAGCCTGAAAAATGCACCAATTTTATCTTTATATCGCCAGCGCGTGTTCTGGCTGGTATTTCTGGTGTTTGGCAGTTTGCTGTCCGGTTTTGGGATTGCCCATTTTGAAGAGATTATTGCCACGCATATTGTGCTGGTGTTCTTCTTGCCCTTGCTGGTCGGTAGTGGCGGGAATGCCGGGGCGCAATCGGCGACCTTAATGGTCCGTGCTTTAGCCACCGGCGATGTGCATTTTCGTGACTGGTTCTATCTGCTCGGGCGGGAAAGTCTGGTGGCGCTTTGTTTAGGTGGCACCATGGCACTGGCCGTGTCGGTACTGGGTTATGTGCGTGGCGATTTGATGGTGGCGGTGGTGTTGGCCTTAAGTATGCTGGGCATTGTGCTGATGGGCTGTCTGGTTGGCATGAGCCTGCCGTTTATTCTCAATAAGCTGAAACTGGACCCGGCCAGTGCGTCGGCACCTCTGGTGACCTCAATTTGCGATGCCAGCGGGGTGGTGGTTTATCTGTTTATTGCCTCACAGCTGTTGTTTTAGCCTGTATTTACAAAGCAGTAAAACGTTTGAGCAGCGCGCTCGAGTATAGTAAAAACATGACATAAATAGATAAAAATCAGGTTGATTCATGACAGAGCTGCACAGCCCCAAACCCAAACTTTCCCGGCAAGAGGTGATTCGCCTGGAGCGTGATCTGGCCAAGTTTGCCAATATGATGGATTCGGTGGTGCGGATTCCGTTTACCAAACAGGGCGTGGGCGCTGATGCGGCTTTAAGTACCATTCCGGTGGCCGGCGATCTGGCCGGTTTTGTGCTGACCTGTTATGCAATTTATAAAGCCAAACAGGTCGGCGTGCCACAAGCCAAACTGAATCCGGTCATGAAGCTGGCGGTTATGGATGCGGTGGTGGGCTTTATTCCGATTGCCGGGACGATTTTTGATATTTTTATTCGCCCTAGCCGTAAGGCGCTGGATATTGTGCATGATCATATCCGGCAGGAATATGATATCCAGAGTGACCATCATGTGGTGCATCCTTTCTTGCATGAAAAACTGGAGCAGAAGCAGCAATATTCGGCATTCTGGCGTAATCCTGTGGTGGCCTGGCTGTGGATTCATCTTCCTGATTTATTAGGCCTGTTGTTCCTGATCATTCTGGTGGTGGCGACCTTGGCCGGGCTGCAATGGGTCTGGCAGTGGATGCAGGGTTTAAATCTTTAAGTAAGCTGTCATCATTCCAACCAGTATCTATCACACATAAAAACAAAAGCCTCCATATGGAGGCTTTTGTCTATTTAACGGTTGGGCATTATTATTAAGGCAGGTTTAACTGCTGTAATGCCGCCACACGCTGTTCAATGGTCGGGTGGGTCTGGAATAACGCTGCCAGACTAAACCCTTGTTCCTGACCGGCAGAAATCGCGAAGGCTTTCATTTCTTTTGGCATTGCATCTGGCATTTCAGATTCGGCCTGTAAGCGTAACAGGGCAGAAATCATGGCCTGTTTGCCAGCCAGACGGGCACCCGCTTCATCGGCGCGGTATTCACGTTGACGCGAGAACCACATCACAATGGCCGAAGCCAGAATACCAAACACGATATCCAGCACAATGGTAATCACGAAGTAGGCAATGCCTGGCGCTTCGCCATCTTCACGGCCAAATACGTTACGATCAATGAAATCACCGGCAACACGGGCAAAGAACATCACGAAGGCGTTGACCACACCCTGGATTAACGCCAGCGTAACCATGTCACCATTGGCCACGTGACCAATTTCGTGCGCCAGTACGGCACGTAATTCATCTTTGTTCATACGCTCCAGCAGACCGGTTGAAACCGCCACCAAAGCATCATTCTTGTTCCAGCCGGTTGCAAAGGCATTCGACTGATAAGAAGGGAAGATACCCACTTCTGGCATTTTAATGCCAGCACGTTGCGACAATTGTGCAACTTCATTTAATAACCACGCTTCAGCCTGGTTACGTGGGGCATTCGGGTCAATCAGCTCTGTACCGGTGGTTTTTTTCGCCATCCATTTAGACATGAACAGGGAAATTAAAGAACCGACCATACCGAAGACAAAACAGATGACCAACAGGTTGCCTAGATTTAAGCCACCCGCGCCATGGTAACTACCGACACCGAAGAGTGACAAAATAATGCCAGCTACAACCAGTACCGCGAGGTTGGTTAGCAAGAACAAACCAATCCGCATCATTGAGTAAATCCTCTTAAAATGAAAATGTAATCTGATTCATAAATCATGCAAGTAAATATGCGGTGAATGTATTAAAAATTCAAGAAAAAATCGTGAAAATCAACAAAAAATCATCTTAGTCCGAAATGGTGATTCGGGCTGCAGCAGAGGCATGTGCCGTGGCATAGGAGCGGACCGGTGCATCGGTAAAGCTGCCATCTGCGGCAACAATAATTTCACGCGATGGGCGTGCAGGCTGGGCTGCAGTTAAATGCGAACCAGAAGAAAGCGTATTGGATTGGGCCAGTAACGGTCCCTGATCGCTACTGCTGACACCACCGGCATACAGATTGTGATAACGGCTGGTCACGCGGCGCACATAGTCCTGAGTTTCACGGAAGGGCGGAATGCCACCGTATTTGGCGACATTGCCTTCACCGGCATTATAACCGGCCAATGCTAAGGATGTATTACCGTTAAAACGTTTTAGTAACCAGGCCAGATATTTGGCCCCGGCCATAATATTTTCATAAGGATCGTAGGCATTAGAAACCTGAAAACGTTTGGCAGTGGCCGGCATCAGCTGCATTAAGCCTTGGGCCCCGACCGGAGAGCGAGCATTGACATTAAAGCCGGACTCGGTGTGCATGACGGCTTTAATCAGCCCAGACGAAATACCGTGGCGCTGCGCGGCCTGCTGGATAATATGGTCAAAGGCATTTTTATTGCGGCTATAGCTTGGTAAGACCGATGCTTCAGAGCTGCCCCAGTTGCTATAACGATGAATATTGCTGTCGGGATAATACGTCACTTTGACTTTTTTCAGGGACTGGTCTGAACTTTTACGATTGGTCAGCAGGGTAGAGCCATTATTGTCTTTATAGACATAAATCTGTCCGGCATGACTGTGCGATGCAACCGCAAGCAGCGTCACACATCCCCAAAAAGCCAGTTGTTTAAAATGTAATCTTTTATACATTATCGTATTCATTATGGTAACGAAGTTCATACTGTCCCCAAACAGGTGGTTTGAGTTTAACAAAAAAAACATTGATGAAAAGAGTCTTTACATTTATTTCCCCGTTTACTTTGTAAAAATCAAGCCCTGTTTGCTGACAGAACAATCAAAAAAAATATTTATTTTTTTTATTCTGGTCTGCTTGACACACTTAAACCATTGATTTTAATTATAAATAAAATTGATTAAAAAATGATCAATTTAAATAGAAGCCTTCAATTGCAGGCAAGTGACCTTGTCAAGTTGTTTTAAATCCACAAAGTTATCCACAGCTTTTGTGGAAAACTGTGGAAAAGTCCAAAAGATAAGCATCTTGCTTAAAAGATGAACGCAAACGTTCAAATTAGCATAAAAATAAAGACAGCGAGATGACAAAAAATGACAAGCAGGAAATTACATTCTTTTGATGCGTGCCGGGACTGAATCGGCTAAAATTGCGCGGTATTTTTTTTATGGGTAAATCTCGTCTATGTTCTCGCCAGTTGAGTCCGATCAAGGATTTAATTTTAAACCAGAACTGCCAACCAGCTCTGCGTATTACCGTTTGCTGAAAAAGCTGCGTCGCCAGGTGGGTCATGCCATTCGTGATTACAAGATGATCGAAGACGGTGACAAGGTCATGGTGTGTATTTCGGGTGGTAAAGACAGTTATACCTTACTGGATATTCTGTTGCAGTTTAAACGTATTGCCCCGATTCATTTTGATGTGGTGGCGGTGAATCTGGACCAGAAACAGCCGGGCTTCCCTGAAGATGTGCTGCCGCGTTATCTGGAAGAAAATAATATCCCGTATTATATTCTGGAAAAAGATACCTACAGTATTACCAAGCGTCTGACCCCGGAAGGCAAAACCTACTGTGCAGTGTGTTCGCGTCTGCGTCGTGGTTCACTGTACGGCTTTGCCCAGGAAATTGGGGCAACCAAGGTGGCACTGGGGCATCATCGTGATGATATTCTGGCGACTTTCTTCCTGAACCTGTTCCATGGCGGCAGCTTAAAGGCGATGCCACCGAAGCTGTTATCTTCCGACAAGAAGAATATGCTGATTCGTCCACTGGCTTATGTGGAAGAAAAAGACATCATCAAATACGCGCAAATGCGCCAGTTCCCGATTATTCCATGTAACCTGTGTGGTTCGCAGGAAAATCTGCAACGTGCGATTATCAATGACATGCTGCGTGAATGGGACAATGCCCATCCAAAACGTCTGCACAGTATTTTTGGTGCATTGCAAAATGTATCACCATCGCAACTGGCAGACCGCGAGCTGTTTGACTTTGAAGCACTCGATAGCGAGCGCGAGTTTGACTTTAAAGGCAGTTATTCGCACGAGAATGAAGATGGTCAGTCCAACCGCATCAACATGGTCAATTTAGGCTATGCAGCTGACTAAATAGTCAAAAAAAGCATTGAACTTCAGTTCAGTGCTTTTTTTATATATTTGAATTATTTCAATATTGTATTAAAAATATAAAATTTGAACGCATCGTACAAAAAATCTTAGCCATCTTTTATGATTACATGCTATAACAGGTCACAAGCATCATTGCTTCACAAAAATGTTGTCTGGACAGGCGACACAAATGAACAAATAAATTGAGGAATAATCATGCCTGCTTTTTTATCTGATGATTGGTTTGCAACCGTAGAGAACCTGACGGCTCAAGCTGGTGACTTAAATTTACCACCTGCGCTTGCGAATCTTGCAATTAATTTGGTTGTTACGGATGCTTCAGGCAATACAGAATTAGCTTTAGATGGTGGCAAAATCCAGAAAGGATTGTCTGCAAATGCAAAAACAACCCTGAATATGGATGCTGAGACCTTACGTAAAGTGTTCCTGGAGTTTGATATGGCTGCAGCCATGCAAGCCTTCATGACCGGTAAAATCAAAGTACAAGGCGATATGTCTCAATTAATGGCATTGCAAACTGCAAAACCAAGCCAAGAGCAAAAAGACCTGTTCAAAAACGTTTTGGCGCAAACCACCTGATTGTGACCCGACACAAAAAAGCTTACCCGAAGGTAAGCTTTTTTTTGCCTTGAAGATCAACGGTGAAGCATTTAAATATTCACCAGCTGCGGCGTGGTCTTGATGTGTTCCAGATAGGCACGGATACGGGTCACGTATTGTAAGGCCTGACGATAACGTCCGTTCTTGGCTTTATTGCCGTCTAAGTAAGCATACAGGTTGACCCAGTTGTTCGGGTTTTTACCGGTGGCCTGAATACGCTTCTGAATCTGGCTCACGGCACCCGGACCCATGTTATAGGCCACCAGTGCATACCAGTTACGGTCTGGAAACGGAATATGCTTATAACGGTTCAGCATCAGGTTGTAATACTTGGCACCGCCCTGAATGCTCTGGGTTGGATCGGTACGGTTACTGACGCCCATGGCTTTGGCTGTGCTGTTGGTCAGCATCATCAAACCACGAACACCGGTTGGTGAAACAGAGTTCGGCTTTAAGTACGATTCCTGATAACCAATGGCCGCCAGTAAATGCCAGTCCAGATCATACTGCTGCGCAGTGCGCTGGAAGCTGGCCTTATATAAAGGCATGCGATTGCTTAAGTCACGCTGGATAGTATTCCAGGATTCCTGCTTAACCACATTCTGGTTATAGAACGAGGCCAGCTGGTTGATGGCACCGCTTTGTTTGCCACGGCAGACAAAGGCACTGGCGGTCTGGCTCAGCGGATCATCGGCATGTTTAAATACCCAGTTTAAATTGCTGTTTAGGCCATTTTTCTGCAAGGTGTTTAAATCGCCACAGGTGGCCGAAAAACCGGTCAGATGCTTGTTTTCAATGCTCTGAATACTGGCAGTGGTCATGGCAAAGTTGGCTTTACCTGACGCCACCCATTGCAACGCTGTCGCATTGTCCGGTACGGTTTTAAACTCGAGTTTGACATTCAGGCTATGCGCATAGTTGCGCACCAGGTCATAACCAAAGCCATGCAGATGCTGACTGTTCTGAAACACGGTGGTCGGATTCGAAACAGAAACCACGGTCAATTTATTGTGATTGACCACGCGATCAAACTGATACGCTGCTTTACTTGCATTAATACTATGAAACGGAATTAACGCACTGCTTAATACTAAGACTTTTAAAGGGAGAGAGTTGAAAAAAGAGTGAAGGCCAAGCCTCGACCCAGAAGTTGAACTACTGTGCATGTTGTCTCCGCTACAAGTAATTTATGCCCTACAAAGCAGGAGGCAAAAGGCCTCAGACTTTTTCAAGTTTGATAAATTCAATAAGAGGGTGGGCACTCATGACGTCATTCAAAATGACATGGGATGAAAGATAAAAAATGTGGCTACGCCACACAGGTTAAAAAATGATCATAATTAAAAGATGTGCGCATAATAAAGACCAAAATTTGAGTTGTCAAATTTTGTCCATAAAAAAATAAAAAACTGTTTCATAAGTAAATGATTCTATTTAGGAAAAATATTTTATAAACTTTAAAAGTGGAGTAATTGGGGAGAAGGCAGCAGTTTTTGGTAAGCTACAGGCATATTTTTCTGCTGTTAAAGGCCATGAAATCGAGCTTAATTACCCGTGGTGGACATGACAAACTGGTCGCGGAACTTCAGCATTTGTGGCATGAAGAACGCCCTGAAATTACCAAAAAAGTGAACTGGGCGGCCAGTCTCGGCGATCGTTCGGAGAACGCCGATTACCAATATAACAAGCAGCTGCTGCGCAAGATTGACCGTCGGGTACGTTACCTCGGCAAGCGGCTGGAAGAGCTGCGAATTATTGATTTTTCACCTGAACAGGAGGGCAAGGTCTATTTTGGCGCTTGGGTCGATATTGAAAATGATGATGGCGAGCAGAAAACCCTAAGAATTGTCGGGGTTGATGAAATTTATGATCATCATCCACAACATATTTCAATTGACTCGCCAATGGCGCGCGCCTTGCTGGGCAAAAGTGTGGATGATGAAGCAGTAGTGCAGACGCCATCAGGTGCAAAACACTGGTATATTGTCGACATTCGCTATGAAAAGTTTGAAAATTCAGCAAATTAAACGATTTTGATTTTATTTTGTACAGTCGGTTGCGAAAACCTGGAAAAATATTTGCCAAGTTAAAATTTTCTTTATATGATAGCCGCCATTGGAAGCGTGGCAGAGTGGTTTAATGCACCGGTCTTGAAAACCGACGAGGGTGTGAGTCCTCCGTGAGTTCGAATCTCACCGCTTCCGCCAAATTCAAAAAGCCCTGACATTGTCAGGGCTTTTTTTATTGCGCTCCGTTTTATTTTTATATTCTTTATATGGAGCTGATTTGTTTTAAAGAGGAGAGCTAAACATATTTTATAGGTATTATATAAATACCTTTAAGATATATTATTTTGCTTCGAATATCTAAAAATAAAAATCCATAAAATATGAAAAACGAATATTTATATAGATTGCTTTTCTATAAAATAATCATCGATAATCTTTCACCTGTCGCAATGTATATGCGATAGATGAAGATTAAAATCAATTATTTAAATTTTATAGGTTGACAGTAATATATTGGTTTCACTGTTATAAATCCCTGAAATACTTCTGATCCGACTTAAAATTAAATCAAAATTCACCAAATTGTCGGACTGGATTTCTACCAGTAAATCCCATTTGCCATTCGTCGTATGTAAGGTCTGAATAGCCGGATCGAGACGTAGCTCCTTGATGACGGCCTGTGCCTTGTTGCCTTCCACCATAATACTCATCCAGGCCTGAATAAGCTGCGGATTCAGGTTCGGTTTAATGCGTACCGTATAGCCGGTAATGATGCTAGTCGCTTCCATGTACTCGATTCGCTTTTGAACCGTGGCCCAGGAATTTCGGGTTTTCTGCGCAATTTCTGTAATTGAGATACGTGCATTTTCTCTTAACAATCCAAGTATTTTATTGTCCGTTTTATTTTTTTAAACGGATGAATAATTGGTTTTTAATTCTTGATTCTTAGTTATTATTGAATAATAAAAAAAATAATTGGATTTAAGGATAATATTCTAAGCACTATCTGCCTAAACTATTTCTGAATAAAATTCTTTATCCCAAGCTTATTAAAAATCAAAAGTGTATCTCTATTTTATAAGGCTATTCTCTTTAAACGATTTTCACTATAAAAAGAGAGAAGGCTAAACTTGCACTCAATGTTGAAGCAGAGTTTAGCCAGTTCATCTAGTTCAGATTAACGTACAGTTTTCCCCAACCGTGCCAGTAAAATCACTGGAATCAGTCCGACCAGAACAATCAATAAGGCTGCAATTGCGCCTTCTTCATAGGTACCACGTGAGGCTTCGGCATATAACTGCGTGGCCAGGGTTTCCATATTCAGCGGACGTAGCAACAATGTGGCCGGCAGCTCTTTCATACAATCCACAAAAATCAGTAAGGCTGCTGAAATCAGTGCAGGACGTAATAAAGGCAAATGGATACGGGTCAGAATCCCGCCTTTGCTCTGGCCCAGATTACGTGCGGCATCATCAAAAACGCCATGAATCCGGTTATACCCCGATTCAATCCCGCCAATTGAAATGGCTAGAAAGCGTACCGCATAGGCGTAAATTAAGGTGAAACTGGTGCCTAAAAACAGCAGGCCGGTATCCAGACCAAGCTGGAATTCCAGAAAATCCGCTACGGCGTGATCAATCGCGCCCAAAGACAGCATCAGGCCAATGGCCAGTACGGTGCCCGGAATGGCATAGCCCAAACTGGCAACCCGGCTTAGCCAGCTGCTTCGGCTAAACCGTGCGGTACTCACAATCATAAAGCCAATCAGCATGGTCACAAAAGTGGCAATACTGGCTAAGGTAAGCGTATTGATTGAGGCTTGCAGCAGATATTCAGAGAAACCGGCATATTGTAAACGCTGATAAGATTCAACCAGTAAATGACTGATCGGAATTAGAAAACCAATAATCACCGGAATCAGCCCTAGGCCGAATAGCAGCCAGGCTTTGGCGCCGGTCACTGGCTGGGCGGGCATCAGCCGGCTACGCTGGGCCGAGTTCATATAGCGCTGTTTGCGTCGCCCCAGCCGCTCTACCAGTACCAGCAGGCTAATGATCAGCAACATAAAAATTGCAATCTGGGCGGCACTGGCCAGATCGGACTGGTTGGTCCAGGTCGAATAAATTGACAGGGTCAGGGTTTTAATGCCCAGAAATTCGGTGGCACCAATATCATTGATGGTTTCCATCAGGGCCAGACTGGCACCAACCGCAATGGCCGGGCGAGCCAGCGGAATCGCAACCCGGAAAAATACCTGTTCCGGTTTTAATCCCAGACTGCGCGCTACTTCAATCAGGCTGGCTGACTGCATCAGGAACATGGCACGGGTGCTTAAATAGACATAGGGATACAGCACAAAACTAAGCAGAAAAATCGCGCCCCAGAGCGAGCGGATATTCGGAAACCAGAGCTGCTGCATTTCTAGCTGAAGCCAGTCCCGCAGCAGGGTCTGCACAGGACCAATCGGATGCAAAATATCAATATAGCTATAGGCAATAATATAGGTCGGTACGGCCAAGGGCAGTAACAGTGCCCAGTCCAGAAAACCACGGCCACGGAATTGATAGGCCGTGACCAGCCAGGCACTGCCGGTACCAATCAGAATCGTCAGAATCCCGACACCAAACAGCAACAGGCCGGTTTCAATCAGGGTGGGAGGAATCACATATTGCAGCAGATGGTCCCAAATCTCGCTATTGCCCTGTAAGGCCGTCCAGAGCAAAGCCAGCACAGGCAGACAGGCCAGCAGGGTAAACAGGCCACTGAGTGAAAAAAGTGTAGTTACAGGAGATTTTTTCTGGGTCATCGGGGGATCAACAGGCTGGACATGGACACAAGACTGATAGCACGAGCAGCAGTCTGCCCGCGCTATCTGATGATTCAGGTTTAGTGATTAAACTGGACTTTATCAACCAGCAGATTGGCTGCCTTACGATGGCGAGCAATCTCACTTAAACGCAGTGAATCAATATCTAACTTGCCGAAACTGGCGATAATCGGATCAATCTTCACGCCTGGTTTGACCGGATATTCATAACCACTTTGTGCATACATGGCCTGGGCCTGATCTGAGGCCAGGAACTCCAGTAACTGTACCGCTTCTTTGCGGTTTGGCGCATGTTTGGCTACAACTGCACCAGAGACATTGACATGGGTGCCGCCATTTTTAAAGCGCGGTAACACCACATTAATGGCATTGCCCCAGCGCTGCTGTTCAGCATTGCCATTGCGCATGGTGCCCACATAATAGGTATTGGCCACACCAATATCACAGATTTTACCCAGAATATCGCGCGCCACATCGCGGTCACCGCCACTGGCTGGACGCGCCAGATTGGCTTTAACGCCGCGTAACCAGGTTTCTGCCGCTTTTTCACCATGATGGGCAATATAGGCGGCAATTAACGCGGTATTGTAGGGATGGCTACCCGAACGGATACAGATTTTACCTTTCCATTGCGGATTGGCCAGATCTTCATAATGAATGGCGTTCAGCGGCGTACGTTCTTTGGAGGCATAGACTGCACGGGCACGCATTGACAGGGCATACCAGTGGCCATTGGCTGCACGTAAATTGGCCGGAATGGCATTATTTAATACTTTGGAATTCACGCGCTGGGTGAGGTCCGCTTCGACCAGATCCACCAGATTGCCAAAATCGACGGTCAGCATCACATCGGCCGGTGAACGGCGTCCTTCAGCTTTCACTCGCTCCAGCAGACCATCTTTAATAAATACGGTATTGACCTTAATGCCGCTGCTTTCGGTAAATTCTTTCAATAAGGGCTGAATCAGCACCGGTTCACGCGTGGTATACAGGTTTACCTGCGCGGCTTGCGCCAGACCGCTCAGCGCCAGCAGGCCGCTGGCCAGCAGTGGAATTTTGATTGTTACTTTCATCGTTTTTCATTCCTTATTGTCAATTTAAAAAGCGTTGGCCACTTCAGCCGTGGTGGTTGTATGGGCTTTCGGCTGTGAATCTTGAGCGAAGAAAAAACACTGCTGCAGATCGAGGCGCACATAAACCTGTTCCTGATAAGCGGTCTGTGCCGGGCTGACCTGCGCCAGAATAATAGTCTCGGGGTCCAGTTGCAGGCGTAACTGTTCGGCATGGCCCATAAAGCTGGAGGACAGCACCGTCGCCGGGATTGCGCCGGCTGTCGGCTGGCTAAACACCTGCACCTGATGTGGACGGAAACAGCAGCGGATTGGCTCTTGGTGCTGCACCAGCGCTTCACTGATGGGATGTGTGCCAAAACAGGTCTGTAACTGCTGCGCGACACGCTGCGCCGGAATTTCATTCAGGGCAGAAAAATAACGGGCGGCAAATAAGGTGGCTGGCTGTCGGTATAGGGCTTTCGGCGTACCGATCTGAATAATTTCGCCCTGATGCATCAAAATAATCTGATCGGCAATTTGCAGCGCCTCTTCCGGATCATGGGTGACAATGACTGTAGTGGTGCCAGTCTGCTTCAGAATTTCGATGGTATTTTGCCGGATCTGGTCGCGCAGGCGATGATCGAGATTGGAAAAAGGTTCATCCATCAAAAGCACCTGCGGTTTAGGTGCCAGGGCACGGGCCAGGGCCACGCGCTGCTGCTCGCCACCAGACAGGGTATAGGGATAACTGTGCAGATGATGCTGCATCGAAACATGCTGTAGCGCCTGTTCGGCCACCGCCTGACGCTGTGCTTTGGGCAGTTTTTTCAGGCCAAACATGACATTGTCCAGTACGCTTAAATGCGGAAACAGGGCATAGTCCTGAAACACCAGGCCAATATTGCGCGCTTCGGCTGGAATCTGCTGCTGTTCGTTCCACAGGATTTGCTGTTCAAGCTGGATTGAGCCACTGCTTGGGGTTTCTAATCCGGCAATCAGACGTAACATGGTGGTTTTGCCACAGCCCGAATGGCCCAGCAGGCAGATAATTTGTCCGCGCTGTGCAGACCAGCTGGCCTGATGCACCGCAAAACGAGAGCCGAATTGTTTGCTCAGTTGCCGAATGGTCAAGACATTGGCCTGAGCTGCAGTATAAGCATTCATGGTCAATTCACAGGATGATTTTTATGCAGTTATTATAACTGAGAATTTTTCTCATGTAGAGTATTTTTACCAATGAGAATGTAAATAGTTTCAGTTTTTTCTGGTTTTATCGGATTGCAGGCAATCGGCCGATTTTCTTCAGTTTATTTTCAGAGAGAGGGTTTTTTATTTGTTGTAACGCGTTCAGCTTAAACAGGCTGTTCACACTCAGGTAAAAGTCAATCAAGGCCAGTTTTAAGATATAAAAATAGCCGCTCGATGGAACGGCTATTGGGCCAAAATCATTATGACCCATGGGAGAGAAAAATTGGCTTATTTGCCCGGTAAGTCAAACCAGATCATCTGGCTTTCTTCGATTGCCTGAATATCCGCATGTTCCGCGAATAACAGTGCATCACCAGCTTTAACCGTATGTTCACCAATCTGCACTTCACCACGAATCACATGCACATAGTTGAGCTGCTGGGTCGCCTGTACGTTTAGGCTTTGGCCGGCTTCAAGTACCGCGGTTTTCACTTCAGCCTGCTGGCGAATATGCATTGGAGCCTGTTCGTTCGGGCCAACAATCAGGTGCCATTGGTTCGGCTGTTCACGTGGGTCGAGTTTAATTTGCTGATAATTTGGCTCTGCATCACGCACATTTGGATGAATCCAGATTTGCAGCATATGCACTGGTACATCGCCCTGGTTGATTTCACTGTGCTGAACCCCGGTTCCGGCGCTCATCAGCTGCCATTCACCCGCACTGATATGCCGTTCATTGCCCATGCTGTCTTTATGTGAAATGGTGCCATCCAGTACACAGGTTAAAATTTCCATGTTGTCATGCGGATGGGTACCAAAACCATTGTGGGCAGCAATCCGGTCATCATTAATCACACGAAGCACACTCACACCCATGTATTTCGGGTTGTACCAGCTGCCAAATGAAAAGCTGTGTTTGGTGTCTAACCAGCCGGCTTTAACATGACCACGTTCTTCACTACGATGTAAGTAGGCGTTCATCAGATAATCCTCTAATTCTTTTTGAGCTTGAGGCTATCTTAGTGTTTTACCTGGTGCCTGTTCTAGGCATGGAATGCAACATATCGTTCCAGATTCGCAACGTCATAGATTCAAACCTCCGTAATCAAAAAAGCCTGCATCGGCAGGCTTTTTATGGGGTATAAGCAGATTATTCGAGGAATTTAACCGTAACCCCTGAACGGACTTTACGGCCCAGGTCGTTGGCATCCCAGTTGGTCAGACGGATACAGCCATGCGAATAGGATTTAGAAATCATCGACGGGTTTGGCGTACCGTGAATACCAAAGGATTTTTTGCTCAGACCAATCCAGATATTCCCCACTGGACCGTTTGGACCTGGTGGTAAGGACAGTGGCTTCATGTTTTTGCCCTGGATAAAGTTACTTGGCGAGTAGCTGTACCACGGGTTTGGTGCCACACCAGTCACTTTATAAGTCCCGGTTGGTGAAGGGGTGTTGGTATTACCAATACTGGCCGGGAATGATGCGATCATCTGGTTGCGGCTGTTAAATAGATACAGCTGTTTAGCGCCTTTGTGCGCCACAATCAGGTGGATATCTTCTGGCAGGTCATTACGCACATTGGCCACAATCAGTTTTTGACCGGCTTTGTTAAAGTTGGCATTTGGATTGAGCTTTTTCAGGAAGTTCTCATCCATATGAAACTTTTCACCCAGCATTTCAGTGACGCTGGTATAGTGCAGGCCTTTCATTTTGGCTTGCAGTGCATAATCGCCCGGAATTGATTTCACATACGGACCTTTCAGGTCATCTTCAGTAATGGTGTATTCCACGAAAGCCGGTTTTGAACCCTGACGGGCAATTAAAGCATCCCAGGTTTCCTGCGTCAGCACACCAGTCGGTTTAATCCCGTTCATCTGCTGGAAAGAGGCAATCGCTTTCAGGGTATTTTTACCGCTGGTTCCATCAATCGCACCCGGAGAAGCATGAGCATTATTGAGCATCACATGCGCGCGCGCATAGACCGGGAACTGGCCTTTGCCAATATTTTCATACCAGCTGGCATTGTTCAGGCCATCTAAAGTCCAGGAGGCTTTGGCTGGCGCTGTGTTGGCTGAAGTTGTTGCAGGCGCAGCAGTTGTCGGTGCGCTGCCGATATCAGCCTGGGTATCTTCGGCATTTTGCAGGTCTTCTAGGGTCGCTGAAGCCTTGTTTAAATCTTGTTCTTCTTGTTGCGTAATTTGCGTTTCAACTTCTGAAGGTACGACTGCCGCTGATGCGTCTGTTGCAAGCGGATCAATCGGATCTTCAACCGCTGTATCGCTAATCAATTGAGGATTCAACGGCTGTTCAGCAGTGGTTGCAGCCAGGGCTGTACCAGCAAACATGCAACTTAAACTCATGGCGAGTACTGTGCGAACGAACATGTAAGTCAACCTTAAGAATTATTCATTTACATTTTAAAAACTACACAAGTATTACAGAAAAAATGAGGAGATGCAGTATCTGTTTTGTGTAAATATCACTTTTATCTTTTACAGTCCGGCATTTTTAAAGGACTAAAGAAGTTATTAAAATTTCTGCCTTTTTGATATGATGGATGCAAGATTCAGTCGAAGTTAGGAAAGTAAATGACGGCCTTAAAAAATGATCGTTTTCTACGTGCCTTGTTGCGTGAACCCGTAGATACCACGCCGGTATGGATGATGCGTCAAGCAGGACGTTATCTGCCTGAGTATCGTGAAACCCGTGCCAAGGCCGGAGATTTTCTTTCCTTGTGCAAAAATACCGAATTTGCCTGTGAAGTGACCTTACAGCCTTTGCGCCGTTATGAGCTGGATGCAGCCATTCTATTCTCCGATATTTTAACCGTACCGGATGCTTTGGGCTTAGGTTTGTACTTTGAAGCTGGTGAAGGTCCGAAGTTTCATAAAACCGTGCGTACCGAGCAGGATGTCGCCAATCTGCCGAATTTTAATGCCAAGTCAGATCTGGACTATGTCATGAATGCGGTGTCGACCATTCGTTCGGCTCTGGGCGGACAGGTGCCGTTAATTGGTTTTTCTGGCAGTCCGTGGACGCTGGCGACTTATATGGTTGAAGGTGGTTCAAGCAAGGATTTCCGCTTTACCAAGCAGATGATGTATGCCCAGCCGGAAGTGCTGCATGCCTTGCTCGACCGTCTGGCAGTCGCCGTGATTGACTATTTGAATGCGCAAATTGATGCTGGCGCACAAGCGGTACAGATTTTTGACAGCTGGGGCGGGGCACTGGCGCATCGTGAATATATCGAGTTCTCGCTGAACTATATGCAAAAGATTGTAGCGGGTCTGCAACGTGAAAAAGATGGCCGTAAAATTCCGGTCATTCTATTTACCAAAGGCGGCGGTCAATGGCTGGAGCCAATGGTGGCCACCGGTGCCGATGCCTTTGGTCTGGACTGGACCACGCCATTAAATGTGGCGCGCCAAACCGTGAATGGCCGTGCTGCCTTACAGGGCAACCTGGATCCAGCCACGTTATATGGAAGCCCGGACTCAATTGCCAAGGCGACCAAAGCCATGCTGGATGATGCCTATGCGCATGGTGAAAAAACTGGCTATATTGCCAACCTTGGACATGGCATTACCCAATGGGTGGATCCGGCCAATCCGAAAGTCTTTATTGATACGGTGCATGAATACAGTGCCAAGTACCTTTAAGAAGATGCAACAATATTAGGATTCAGCCTTGATCACAATTTTAAAATCAGGTTTTGAATTCGCTTATAAGGCAGCTTCGGCTGCCTTATTTGGAATTTTATTGCTGATTGCTTTTGCTTTTACCGCCAGTCTGGGTAGCCAGGACTATTACGGTTTTTTCCGTTATGACTATTTGCTGTTTTATGCGGTCCTTATCCAGATTTTACTGTTGTATCTCAAGCTGGAATCCTGGGCCGAGGCCAAAGTCATTGCGCTGTTTCATCTGCTGGCGATGATTATGGAAATTTTTCTGACCCATCCGGCGATTGCGTCCTGGCAGTATCCGCAGCCGGCCGTATTTAAAATTATGACCGTGCCGCTGTTTGCCGGGTTTATGTATTCGGCTGTCGGCAGTTTCTTTGCCCGGTCCTTGCGTTTGTATCGGGTATCTTTTACTCGCTTGCCGGGTTTTGCCAATATGCTGAGTCTGGCGGTGCTGTCTTATATTAATTTTATGAGCAAGTTTTTTGTGCCGGATATCCGCTATGTGCTGTTTGCCTGGAGCGTACTGATATTCTGGAAAACCCGTATCCAGTTTGAATTGCAGCATCACCGGATGCAGCTGCCGATGTTACCGGTCTTGTTGTTACTGGCCTTTATTATCTGGATTGCAGAAAATATCAGCACCTTTTACCAGATCTGGCTGTATCCAAGTCAGGTCGACAGCTGGCATATGGTTGGCTGGGGCAAGTTGGGGTCCTGGTATCTGCTGTTATTGCTGAGTCTGGTGCTGGTCTTGAAAATTCTGGGTGATCGTCAGCCAAATGGCATCTGGCAACTGAAACCTGCGCACTTAAAGGATACAGAAAAATAATTTTTCCACTTTGGTATAAAGTGTTTTGTGTTCGCTGGCGGATGCGTTATCTTTAAACAGTGTAATAAAAATTACACATTGTGAAACAATAACAAACTCAGATAATAAATTCTGGAGACTTTTATGTTAAAAAAATTAGCTTTGGCAGCAGTATTGGCAGCAGGTTCAACAGCAGCATTTGCAGACGCTGATGCCGGCTGTGGTATTGGTTCTCAAGTTTGGGCAGGTCAGTCTGGTAAAGTGCCTAAAATTTTAGCTGCTACAACCAATGGTATTTTTGCAAACCAGTTGTTCGGTATTACCTTCGGTACTTTAGGCTGTAGCGGTACTGGTACTGTAACTGCGCAAGTGGTGACATTTACCAATGAAAATGCCGAAACGCTGGCGCGTGATATGGCTGTAGGCGAGGGTGAAAGCCTGAACGTACTGGCTGAATTACTGAGCATTAAAGCAGAAGACAAAGCACGTTTCTTTGCAGTGACCAAACAAAACTTCTCTGAAATTTATTCAGCTGACAACCAGACTTCTGTTGAAGTGCTGGCTTCTTTACAGTCAGTGATGGCACAAGACGACATCTTAAAAGCCTACGTCTAATTAAGCATCCCATAAAACCCTGTCTTCTGGCAGGGTTTTTCTCTATATAAGAACCGAATAAGAATTGATCTGCTGAATGAAACCTCTTGCTTTTGTATGTGCTGCTTTGTTATCTCCTGTGGCGTATGCCGCGACGTCTTCTCCTGAATCTTCAACGCCGGCACAGTTGTATATCCAGCGTGCTGAACAGCAGCAACTGGCACAGCAAAATACCTGGCAACGCTTAATGTATGCCAATACTTCCGGGCAGAGTACTGTCAGCTATGCCGGCTATTTTTTAACAGAGGCCAAAACACCCGATTTAAATCAGGAATTACAGGCGCATATTGCAGCGCTGTTTCAGCAGGCCGAGCCAAATCAATCGGTACAATGCCGTTTTCCGGCACGTAGCCGCTGGCTGGTGCAACAACTGAATATTCCACAGACGGAACTGGCTGCCGTGGCCTGTCCGGAACTGGATGAATGGATTGGCCAGATTCGTCCATACAAAACCACTTTAATTTATGCCACCGATTTTATGGGCAATCCCAGCTCCATGTTCGGGCATACCTTGCTGCGACTGGACCCGAAAGATCAGCAGGAACTGAACCTGATTTCCTATGCGGTAAATTATGCGGCCACAGTGCCGGGTGAGCAAAGCTGGTCCTATGCCTGGAAAGGTCTGACCGGACAGTATCCGGGTGAATATTCCCTCATGCCGTATTACCGCAAGGTTAAGGAATATGGTGATCTGGAAAGCCGCGATTTATGGGAATACGAGCTGGATTTAAGCCCGGATGAAACCCGTTTTCTGGTGGAACATATCTGGGAAATGAAGCACGTCAGCTTTCCCTATTATTTTGTCAGTGATAACTGTGCCTATCGTTTATTGGGCCTGATTGATCTGGTCCGTCCAGAGCTGAATTTACAGCAACAGTTTAAAGTGGCGTCGATTCCAGTTGAAACCATCAAGGCGCTGGCAGATTCAGATCTGGTCAAAGACACCGTGTATCGCCCGGCGCTAGAAACCCAGTTACTGGATCAAGCCCGCCAGCATGGTACAGACCTGGCGCAAGCTGCACATCAGCTGGCTTTTGCCGAATCTGCCGATTTAAATACGTTATTACAGTCTTATACCGCATTAGAGCAGGCCAAAATACTGGAAATGGCCTACGATGATCTGTACCTGCAGTTTTTAGCCCGCAAGGTCGAAACCGGTTTTGCCCAGCCACGTTTACGCCAATTACTCAGCCTGCGAAGCCAGCTTCAGGTCGACAAGCAGCGCCGCGCGCCGGACGTCCCAAACGTTGATCCAAGCCAGGGCCATCATGCGCGTAACCTGACGCTAAGTACCGGTGAAGTACAGGGACAGTCCTTTATCGAACTGGGGCATCGGCAAGCCTATCATGATCTGCTCGATCCGCAAGGTGGTTTTCGTACCGGGACTCAATTGCTATTTTTACAGGGTGCGCTGCAATATCGGGATGAAACCCTAAAACTGAGTCAGCTCGATGTGCTGGCGGTGAACTCCTATAACCCGATTACGCCGTTTAAAACACCATTGTCCTGGGGTTTTAATCTGGGCTGGACCCAGGAAGCGCTCGATCAGCATGGTCAGTTCAGCACTAAGGAACAGCATGGCGTGGCCAATTTACAGGTCCAGATGGGCTATAGCTGGGCCAGTGCCGACCGCGAGCATATTTGCTATGCCCAGCTACAAAACCATCTACAGGCCGGTAAAGCACTGGATCGTGGCTGGCGCGTGGGTGTTGGGCCAACAGTGGGCTGCCAGAATATCTGGAGTCCGCAGCTGAATAGCGTGCTGCAAGTAGAATTACCGTATTGGGAAGATACCCAGCAATGGAATTTGAGACTGCACAGCCAGCTGCAATATGTGCTGAATCCGCAGCATGCGATTCGTCTGGGCTGGGAATATCAGCAGCAGGATCAACAGGACTGGCATCAGACCAGTCTTGGTTATGCCTGGTTCTTTTAAGCTGAAGTCGTGAAGTCAGGCTTGAAAATCCAGATTGTTATTAAGTGAATATTCATTTAATTCACAAAAGAATTGTCTTATGTGACAGCTGCGTTAAAATCTGCGCTGTAATTCATCTGTGTGAGCCGGTTGTATGAACCAAGAGCGTATAGAGGAACTTGCAGCGCAGTGGCAGGCGATTTGCGGGCAATTTTCTGAAACCGATTTAAGCTATAGCTTCGAGTTCATTCAACAGCATGTCACGGTGCTGGTGGCCGAATTTTATCGACAGATGATGCAGGAGCAGGAAGCCTCTTATTTCCTGTCCGATGAACTGGTGCGTAGCCGCCTGAAAAATGCCTTGCAGCAATGGCTGCTGGACAGTTTTGCAGTTCCGTTCAAGCAGGATTTTAAAGCCATTGTCGCCAAGCAGCTGAAAGTTGGGGAAGTGCATGCGCGTATTGGCGTTCCCTCCTGGCTGATTATTCGCGGCATCCGCGAAATCCAGCGCAAAAGTTTTGCCTTTTTTCTGCAAACCCCGCAGGCCGATGTACTGGCTGCTGCCGATTATATGACCCAGGTGCTGAGCCTGGCCGCGGAAATTATGTGCCGCACTTATGAGGCCAAGGTGGAAATTCATAATGATATGAAACACACCTACCGCCTGTTTTCTGCCATGCAGGATGTGGCCGTGCAAAAAGACCGCCAGCGCGGTTGTCTGCTGGACTGGGAAAATGAGCTGATGTTTAAAGCCTTTTCTGACCAGTCACAGCTGTTTCATCCGCCACTCTCCAAATCTGAATTTGGCCTGTGGTTCATTCATAAAGCAGCCTATGCTTTTGCCAGCGCCGAGCAGGTCGAGTTTATTATCCAGCGGATTTATCAGGTGGATCAGTTGAACCAGCAGCTGCTGGACACTTCCGATCAGCAGCAGATGCTGTTACTGATTCAGCAGATTCGCTGTAAAAACCGCGAAATCCAGCATCTGGTCGATCAGCTGTTTCAGGTGGCGGAATATATCGGCACGGGCAATGATTCGCTGACCCAGCTGTTAAACCGGCGTTATTTAAATACCATCCTGATTCGTGAAATCCAGTTCTCGCGCAAAAACCGCTCACCTTTAAGTCTACTGGCGATTGATGCCGATTTCTTTAAAGAGATTAATGACCGCTATGGCCATGCCGCCGGTGATCTGGCCTTGCAGTTTATGGCCGAAGTGCTGCTGGAATCGAGCAAGGGCAGTGATTATGCTTTCCGGGTTGGTGGGGAAGAGTTTTTATTGCTGCTGGTCGATAGTGACTGGAACCGGGCCCAGATGATTGCCGAAACCATCCGTCGCCGGGTTGAAGATACCCCAATCCGTTCTGCTGAAGGTGAGAGTTTTAAATTTACCGTGAGTATTGGCGCAGTGCAGTATGATGGCCATCCGGATTATCAGCGTTTTCTGGATGCCGCAGATGCAGCCTTATATAGCGCCAAAAATGCCGGACGTAATCAGGTCTATCTGGCCAAATAAGCCTTTTAAGTCTCATCCCGGCATGAAAAAACGCCCAAAACTGTCGGGCGTTTTTTATATCAAAGCAGCAAGATAAAACCAGCCAAAACATCAAAAAGCTCAAGCGGTATTTTAGGCCTCAACCACCACATAATATTTTTTCACTGCTGCAACCACTTCAAAGGTACCGACAAAACCCGGTGGAATAATTCCGGCCTGACCGGCGGTAACTTCAATATATTGTCCGTGCTGGTCATGAATACGCACCACGCCTTCAATCACATTAAAGAATTCCTGTTTATTGTCAGCAAAGACAATATTCCAGGCGCCGACTTCGCACTGCCAGATGCCACAGCTCATATTGGGATGTTCATAGGCACTATAGGTATCACGTTTGGGATTGACTTTGACCAAACGATCCGGACGCGGGAAGTCGACACTGCATTCACTTTGGGTCAGGCCCTGACCGGCTAAATAAATTGAAGACATTTGCATTCCTTAAAATAATAGGGAAACCAGCGGTAGTATAAGAAACAGGACATAAAAAAGCCCCAACAGATGTCGAGGCTCCAGCATTATTTAGGTTTAGTAACTTTCAGGTACGGCACTTAAAAATTCACGGCGTGCATCTTTATCAGTTTTAAAGTCACCAATAAATGACACGGTACGTGTGGTCGATTCCTGCTTGCCAACACCACGCATCATCATGCACATGTGTGCAGAGTCAATCACTACCGCAACACCGCGGGCTTTGGTCACTTCAGCCACGGCTTCTGCAATCTGCTGGGTCAGGTTTTCCTGAATCTGTAAACGGCGCGCAAACATTTCAGTAATACGGGCAAATTTAGACAGTCCCAAAACATTGCCTTCCGGTAAATAGGCAATATGCACACGGCCATAAAATGGCAGCAGGTGATGCTCGCATAGCGAATAGAATTCGATATTTTTGACCAGCACCATTTCACGGTTATCAGACGGGAACACGGCGTTGTTGGTCACTTCAGCCAACGTCTGGCTATAACCCGAGGTTAAATACGAAAATGCTTTAGCAGCACGCATAGGCGTATCTTTGAGACCAGGGCGATTTAAATCTTCACCAACGGCAGTAAGAATGTTTGCGTAGGATTGCTGCATAGACATAAGACGTGTTCACTTACACTGATATTGAACAAGGACGGCATTGTAGCAGAAAACCGCAACAATGCCTGCTTTTGAGGAAAAATCCGCTTATTGTTTAAACTTTGGATTCTTTTCTGCACGTTTTAGCAGAACCAGCACCGCACCGGTGCCGCCCTGTTTTTCCGGCGCACTGACAAAGGCCAGAACATCGCGATGCTGACGTAACCAGCCATTGACATAGGTTTTTAAAATGGCTTCCGGGCCTTTCCCATGCACAATTTTAATCACGTTCTGATTTTCATCTTTGGCCATCTGAATAATTTGCAGCACGGCCACCCGGGCTTCTTCCACGGTACAGCCATGCAGGTCGACCGCTTCAAACCAGCGCAAATTGCCAGCTTTTAAATCTTCAAACACCTTATGCTGCAAGGTGGCAATGCGGTAGCTTAAACTGGCCTGACTGCCCACCGGATTAAGCATGGCTTGCGTGTCCGACAAAATGGTCTCATCAGTTTGCATGGGGCCTTCGGCGGCTGCGCGTTTAGCCAGGGTCTGGGCATCCAGCTTTTTCTTGGCCGGTTGGGCCACTGGCGCGATATTGCCATGATCCATTTTCTGGACCCCACGCATTTCTTTTTGAAACAGCTCAAAATCTTCGGCCTGTTCCTGTTCGGCAGTTTTGATGGCCGGCGCTGCTGGCTCTACGCGCGGATGCGGATTACTGATCTGCTTTTTAAAGTCTTTGAGTAATTTAAACTGTTCTTTCGATAGCGAAGAATCGTGTTTGCTCATAATCGAAAATAGGAGGATAAAATTTCAATCCAGTATAGTCTGAATTACGCCTGATTTGAACTGAAACGGATTCAGCTTGGCGCTGCATCTGGCTTGAAATGAGAGATGTTAAGATGGGGCGATATAGGAAGATGACCGCCCTATGAAAGTAGGGCAGTGCAATCGCACAGTTCAGGATAAACCTGCCTCCTGAACTGCACCAAGACTTAGACCTTTTGCGGCGTACCAAACAGCTCGCTAAAGGCCTGATCCGGACACGGTTGTTTCATAAAGCTTTCACCGACCAGGAAGGCATGAATGTCATGCTCCTGCATCATCTTGACATCTGCCGGGGTGGCAATACCGCTTTCGGTTACCAGTAAACGTGCTGGATCGAGTAATTTTTTCAGACGCAATGAGGTGTTTAAATCCACATCAAAGGTTTTTAAATTACGGTTGTTCACGCCAAGCAGACAGCGATCACTTAAACGCAAAGCGCGTTCCAGCTCTTCTTCGTCATGCACCTCAACCAGTACATCCAGATTGTGTTCAAATGCGGTTTTCGACATTTCTTCCAGTTGCTGGTCTGACAGGCAGGCTACAATCAGCAAGATACAGTCGGCATGTAGCGCACGAGCTTCAACCACACCATAAGGATCAATCAGGAAGTCTTTCCGCAGTGCAGGCAGGCTGCAATGGTTGCGGGCCAGCGCGATATTTTCATCAGCGCCCTGGAAAAAATCGACATCGGTCAGTACAGACAGACAGGCAGCACCGGCAGCTTCATATTGCTGGGCAATTTCAGCCGGATTAAAGTTTTCACGAATAATCCCTTTAGATGGCGAGGCCTTTTTTATTTCTGCAATCACGCCCGGACGTTTGCTTTTCAAGCTTTGGGCAAAACCGCGCACCGGTGTGGCGGCCTGGGCCAGTTGTTCCAGATCATTCAGACTGCGCTGTTTCAGACGTGCAGCAAACTCTTCCTGTTTGCGATCAACAATTTTACCTAAAATGGTATTTGCGATATCCACCATGATTTTATCCTGCCGTCTTAAGCTTCGTACTGTTTTAAGGTTTTGGTAAATTCGGCCAGTACGCCCATTTTTTCCAGTGCCTGACCGCCATAAATAATGTCATGCGCCAGTGCCACACCCTGTTGATAGGTTTTGGTCAGACCAGACACATAAATCCCGGCGCCGGCATTCAGGGCAATCATGTTGGCCGCTTTTTCACCGCGTTCAGATTTATTTTTGCCAAGTGCATCTTTAATCAGGGCCAGACTTTCTGCCGAATTTTCCACCACCAGACCGGTGAGGGTTTGCGATTCAATGCCCACTTCTTCTGGAGTAATGGTCCATTCGGTGATTTCCCCATTTTTCAGTTCTGCTACGGTCGTGGCAGATGCCAGACTGATTTCATCCAGACCATCACGTGAATGCACCACCAGCACGTGTTCAGCACCCAGCTGGTTCATCACTTCAGCAATCGGGCGGCAGAGTTCGCTGGAGAATACGCCAATCACAAAACGTTTAACTCCGGCCGGATTCGTAAGCGGGCCGAGCAGGTTAAAAATACTGCGAATACCCAGTTCTTTACGTGGGCCAACTGCATATTTCATGGCTTTATGATGGTTCGGCGCAAACAGGAAACCTACGCCCATATCGCGGATACAGCGTTCAGTTTGCTGCATGTTCAGGTCAAGGTTAATTCCGGCCTGTTCCAGCAGGTCAGAGGAACCTGATTTGGTCGATACGCCGCGGTTACCATGTTTGGCAATGGTGGCGCCAGCGGCTGCAATCACAAAGCTGGAGGCCGTCGATACGTTAAACAGGTTCTGGCCATCACCGCCGGTACCGACAATATCGACCAGATACGGAATATCGCTAACGTCAATTTTAATCGCGAACTCACGCATCACGCGCGCGGCTGCGGTAATTTCATCAATACTTTCACCTTTCAGGCGCAGGCCCATCATCAGGGCACCAATTTGTGCATCGGTGGCTTCGCCCGACATGATGGCACGCATCACATCTTCCATTTGTGGCTGAGTCAGGTGAATCTGTTTTGTAATATGATTTAAAGCTTGTTGAATATTCATGGTGTTCACTTTGTTCAAATTAGGCATAAATTTCTAAAAAGTTCTGGAAGATTTTGTGGCCATGCTGGCTCAAAATGGATTCCGGGTGGAACTGCACGCCTTCAACCGGCAATGTCTTATGTTTCACGCCCATAATTTCTTCCATGGAACCATCGGCTTCATTGGTCCAGCAGGTGACTTCCAGACATTCTGGTAAGGTCGCCTGATCAATCACCAGCGAGTGGTAACGGGTCGCAGAAAACGGGCAGGGCAAATTGCTGAAAATTCCCTGATCGCTGTGATACATATCCGATAAACGGCCGTGCATCACTTTTTTGGCCCGTACAATGTTGCCGCCAAAGGCCTGACCAATACTCTGATGGCCCAGACATACGCCCAATAACGGGATTTTGCCGGCAAAATGCTGAATCGCTGGAATGGAAATGCCTGCTTCAGATGGTGAGCACGGACCGGGACCAATCACCAAATACTTCGGTTGCCATCGCTCAATATCTTCTAATGTGACGCTGTCATTGCGAACGACTTTAACTTCTTGATTTAACTCGCCAAAATACTGGACGATGTTGTAAGTAAAGCTGTCGTAATTATCGATCATCAAAAGCATGAGCTTAACCTGTCAAAATTTATGCACCTGACTGTGCTTGAAGAATTCCCTGAAATGCCTGGTTTTCCAAAGTGGAGGGAGGTCACAACACGGCTATTTTTCGAGCGAAAAAATGCGGGGAAAACGCAGTGCAAATCATCATAGCAAAAAATAAACATGTGCGGCTGAACATTTTCAAGCAGAATAGCTTTTATACAGATGAAATCTTTTAAGTTTATGGCTGAGCTGCATTCAGCTTGTGGCTTTTACGTGTCCGCTGTGATGTTGACCCCTCTTGCTGCCAAACCCCTAAAATGATGCATAATGACGCAGATTCACCAAAATGGCGCATTTTAAAATGGGCATAAAAATTTAGCTGAGCACGACTTGCGAAAAGCGCACAGAAAAGCACTTGAAGAAAAAATAAGCAGAAATAAATGAAAATCTGATTTTTACTGGAAAAAAGAGTTTTTATCTATAAATCACTCAATTAATCCAGTCTGAAATTCATTAGAAAAATTGCATGAAGCGCGAAATTGGCGAAATAAACAGCAGTATTATTAAGCTGTGTTAAAATGAAACCTGATTATTTGCACTATTTTGATACACACGAGAAATCTTTTGCAGGAAAAATCGCAAAGAGTGCTTGAATATGGTGCATTTCAGTATAGCCCTAGTATAATAGGCACAAAGCAAAATCCCTAAATCTTAATTTCTCATAAGAAATTCAATATTTTAACTTTGCTTTTAAAAGTTGGTACGGTAATTGCTTAATAACTGCCAACTACTAACACGCACTTGGGTGTGCAACAAAATATCATTGGAGCAAAATGAGCATGGCGAACAAGGTCCTTCAACTCATACAAGAAAGTGGTGCAAAATGGGTCGATTTCCGCTTTACTGATACTAAGGGTAAAGAGCAGCACGTAACTTACCCTGCAGACAGTATCGATGAAGATACCTTCGAAGACGGTAAAATGTTTGATGGTTCTTCAATTGCTGGTTGGAAAGGCATTGAAGCATCTGACATGATTTTACGTCCAGACGCTGAAACTGGTTTCATCGACCCATTCTTTGCGGAACCAACAGTTGTCGTGACTTGTGATGTCATCGAACCATCTACAGGTCAGGGTTATGAACGTGACCCACGCTCGATTGCTCGCCGTGCAGAAGATTACTTAAAGTCTACCGGTATTGGTGATACTGCATTCTTTGGCCCAGAACCAGAATTCTTCGTATTTGACGAAGTGAAATGGGACATCGATATGTCTGGCGCACGTCACACTTTAATTGCTGAAGAAGCGGCTTGGTCTACAGGTAAAGACTACGAGTCTGGTAACTCTGGCCACCGTCCACGCGTTAAAGGCGGTTACTTCCCGGTTCCTCCAGTTGATTCTCACCACGATATGCGTGCAGATATGTGTGCAAAAATCGAAGAGATCATGGGCCCAGGTCGTGTAGAAGTACATCACCACGAAGTTGCATCTTGCCAGTTAGAGATTGGTGTGAGCTTCAACACCATGGTGCGTAAAGCTGACGAAGTGCAACAGTTCAAATATGCGGTGTGGAACGTAGCGCACCAATACGCGAAAACTGCGACGTTTATGCCTAAACCAATGGTAGGCGATAACGGTTCAGGTATGCACGTGCATATGTCGATTTCTAAAGACGGCAAAAACCTGTTCGCGGGTGATGAATACGCTGGTCTGTCTGAAATGGCACTGTACTTCATTGGCGGTATCATCAAGCATGCCCGTTCATTGAATGCGATTACTAACCCTTCGACTAACTCGTACAAGCGTCTGGTTCCGCACTTCGAAGCACCGATTATGCTGGCTTACTCAGCGCGTAACCGTTCTGCTTCTATCCGTATTCCTTACGTGTCTAGCCCGAAAGGCAAACGTATTGAAGCACGTTTCCCAGATCCAATGATGAACCCGTACTTAGGTTTCGCGGCACTGTTAATGGCGGGTATTGACGGTATCCAGAACAAGATTCACCCAGGTGAAGCTGCGGACAAGAACCTGTACGATCTTCCACCGGAAGAAGAAGCAAAAATTCCAACCGTTGCTCACAGCCTTGAAATGGCGCTGGAAGCACTGGCCGCTGACCATGACTACCTGTTAAAAGGTAGCGTGTTTACAAAAGAAATGCTCGATGCTTATATCGAGCTGAAAACTGAAGAAGTTCGTCGTCTGAACACGACTACTCACCCAGTTGAATTAGACATGTACTACAGCCTGTAATTTGACCTCAGATTCATGCTCAGAAAATCCGCGCTTGTCGCGGATTTTTTTATGGCCTTCATATTCATTTAGGTGAGGTAGATTGATAGTGAATATGACATTTGCGCTTTTTGGCTGAAAAGCCCATGGTTTAGTAACAGATTTCAGTTACACTAGGCCAAGCGATAAAAGGGGAATAAGTGATGCGCGGCCAGCAGACCTGTCAATTTCAGGATCAGACCATTCCTGCAGGATTGAAGACATGGCTGTATGCACCGGGCTCTCTGACACAACAATTAACCGATCTGGCCGGTGGCCAGTTTCAGGTACAGCCACTGCGCGAAAGTTTCCAGCGCCTGAGCTTTGAAGATGCCAAATGGCTGGGCATGCCGCATCAGCATACCTCCTGGGTGCGGGAAAGCTATTTATATGGCTGTGAAGAGCAGCCCTGGGTTCAAGCCAAAAGTATTTTTCCGATTTTAAGCCTGCAAAAAAAAGCACGCCTGTTCAAGCATATTGGTAAAAAGCCGATTGGCCGGTTTTTGTTTCAACGTACCAATCCGGCCTGTGAGCGCCGGGTGATTTTATTGCCCGAAGGCTGGACCAGACAGAGCTGCTATACTTGGCATGGCTGTAAATTTATTGTGCAAGAAAGTTTCTTGCCCAGCTTTGAGCAATTTCTACATTCTTCTTTTCAACAGCAACGTGGTTAAGGACAGTCATGGCAACTGCACATTCAATTACCTGGCGTGAGCGCTTGGAAGCCTATTACTATTTATGCCGTTTTGATAAGCCGATTGGCACCGAACTGGTGTTCTGGCCAACCATGTGGGCCTTATGGATTGCTGCTCAGGGAACACCGACCATAGGTGTGCTGATTCCAATGATTCTGGGTGTGATCTTTATGCGTGCGGCAGGCTGTGCCATTAATGACTTTGCCGACCGTAAAGTCGATGCCCATGTTGAGCGCACCAAAACCCGTCCTTTGGCCACCGGCATCATTAGCGCTAAAGAAGCGGTGATGGTGTTTCTGGTGCTGGTTGCTGCCAGTGCCTGCCTGTTGTTGTTCTTGCCGCTTGAAACCTTTTACTGGTCGTTTGGGGCGTTATTTCTGGCTTTTATCTACCCGTTTATGAAACGCTATACTCATTTACCGCAGGTATTTCTGGGCGCCGCATTTTCATGGTCTATTCCTATGGCCTATACCGCGGTGGGTGCAACCCCGGATTTAACCTGCTGGTTATTGTACTTTGGCAACCTGGCCTGGACTGTGGCCTATGACACTCAATATGCGATTACTGACCGCGAATATGATCTCAAAATTGGGGTGAAATCGACCGCCATTTTATTTGGCCGTTATGATATTGAGATTATTTCTGCCTTGCAGCTGATCAGTCTGCTCCTGATTGGCGCGGCGTTGTGGATCGAAAATCTGTTCATGCCATTTGGTCTGGTGGCACTGGCTGCGGTGGCACTGGATTTTATCTATCAATGGCACAAAACCAAAGACCGCAATCCGCAGCAATGTTTCTGGGCTTTTCGGCATAACCGTTGGGTTGGGCTGATGATTTTTGCCGGAATTTTTCTTGCACTTCTCTAGGTTTATGCATTTGGTCTGATCTTGCAAAAAGCCAACAAAGCATCCGAGCAGGATGCTTTTTTTTTATGCTTAATTCAAAGAACTCAGGCTGAGTACTTAACAACAAGAAGAAAAAGAGGAATTCAAGATGACAACGACATTTAAAAAACTGTTATTGGCGGTAACCTGCTCCTCGGCGCTGTTATTTACAGCATGTGGTGGCGATGATAATGACTTTAACTTTATCCGTGACAAAACTTTTGTATCTGATGCTGCCTATACCCAAGATGGTATTGAAGGTGCGATCATCCGGGTCATGACCTATAAAATGCCAAATGTACGTGACCAGAAAACAGAAGCTACCGCCATGGTATTTTATCCGTCCGCACCTCGTCCGGTAGATGGCTGGCGTGTGGTGGTCTGGGAACATGGAACAGTGGGCATTGCTGATCATTGTGCACCGAGTCGCAACAGTTTAAATCCGCGTTTTAAGGCCATGGCGGAAAGTTTACTGGCCGCAGGCTATGTGATTGTCGCGCCAGATTATGAAGGGCTGGGCACGCCGGGCATTCATCCGTATTTACATTTAGAAAGTGCGGCCCAGTCTGCTATTTATTCAGTACGCGCCTTAAAAGAAGATCTGGGTGCACACATGCATGGTGCCTGGATGTCGGTGGGGCAGTCACAGGGTGGTCATGCCTCTTTAGGTACTGCGAAATTTGCCAATCAGGATGCCAATTATAAAGGTGCAGTGGCAGCAGCACCGGCTTCGAGTCTGGGTTATATCATTGCGGAAGTCGCGCCGGCGGCCATTCGTGATCTGGAACTGGCAGAGAGTGTTGGTCTGTATCCGGTTGGAACGGCCCGTAATGTCTATGCAGAACTGATGGCCTATGCTGCCTATGAACCGGACTTTAATTACCTCAGCATCTTCCAGCCGGAATCGCAGGATATTGTGCCAGAAGCCGAAGGCAACAATGGTGAAAATGGCCAATGTCTGGACGAGCTGATGCAGTCCTTTAGAGAAGATATAGATGCCTTTACTGAAAATAGTGGTCTTGCTGTGGCTGATTATCCGGGACTGACGGCAAATTTCTAGGACAATGCAACCATTAAGCGCTTCCTGGCCATTAACCAGCCGGCCACCAAAAAGCTGGATACACCGATTATGGTGATTCAGGGTGAGGCAGATACTGCTGTACCGGCAGCTGTCACCACGGCACTGGTAGATAACTTAAGAGAAATGGGGACGACGGTTGAATATGAATTGGTCCCGGGTGCCTCGCATACCCAGGCCATTGTGCAGAGAAATGCCGAGCTGGTGCGCTTTATTCAAACCCACATGCCTGCGCAATAATGTCCTCCTGAAAAACTCGCTGATCAGTCCGGAAGATCGGGGCTGATCAGCTCTCAGTGACCGAGATTTCGAGTTTGGCCAGTTCCTGAGTAATGAGCTGCAGTGCCAGATTATGGTTATTTTTACGGTAATTGGCATATAGATGGAGCGGCTGAACTTCAAAATCGGTTTCAATGATCGCCACATGCTCATTCAGAAAGCGCAGCAGATATTCCGGCACAAAACTGTAGCCCATCCCCAGATTAATCAGATTAATATGCTGCAATACATTGGTGACCCAGAGTAACTGCTCGGCCGGCATCTGTTCAATCGGCACCTGCCGGGTGACCTGTTCATAAAACACCGGAGAAGCGGTTTGCTCGCACATAATCAGCCGCTGTTGCAGCAAGGCTTCAGCACTCATCCGCGACTTGGTCGGTGCAGATTTTTGCCCTGACACCAGATAGATTTTCTCTGACAAAATGGGAAGATCGACAAAATCATCCTGCTGAATGGCATAGCGGGTCAGGCTTAAATCCAGCTCAGCATTTTTCAGGCGCTGAATCTGCTCCAGACAGGTCAGGCTCTGGATATGAATCTGCAGATTGGGAATGGCCTGTTTTAAGCGTTCTAGCATCAGCGGCAGCACTTTCAGCTCGGCCACGTTCAATAAGCCAATATGAATCTGGTTGTTTTTCTGATGCGCCACCTGACGCGCTGCGGCAATTGCAAGTTTGGCGTTTTCAATCGCTTGCAAGGCATAAGGTAAAAAGGCCCGGCCTTCATCGGTCAGTTGAATCTGCCGCGCGGAGCGATCCAGCAAACGAACCCCGACTTCTTCTTCTAAATCCTTAATCTGCTGGCTTAAAGAGGGCTGGGCGGTAAAGAGTTTATCGGCTGCTTTGGTAAAACTCTGTTCTTCTGCCACCGCTGCAAAATAGCGTAAATGCCGTAATTCCATGACTTTCATCCACCGTGCAGATCATCGCCCTAGTGTAACCCAACACAGTCTGAACTGCATTTCACATCAGCCGATGTGTTTTATCCAGCAGCTGACTAGAGCTAAAACCAATAGCACTATCGTTTATACGCATAGAAATAGGCGGTCTGGATGGGGCGGATTACACTGCATACAAATATTCTGCAACAGATACAGCGGGGAAAGGAGTCCGGAATGTCTACACACTATGATACTGATGTGCTGGTAATTGGTACGGGGCCGGCGGGTTCTACTTTGGGACTGGCCTTGGCCAGTTATGGCATCAGGGTGCAGCTGTTTACCCAGTTTAACTGGCTGGCCAACAGTCCGCGTGCGCATATTACCAATCAGCGTGCGATGGAAGTTCTGCGTGACTTGGGCATTGAAGAGCAGGTCAAAGCCATTGCCACGCCGTGGCAGCAGATGGGCGAAAGTTTACTCACCACCAGTCTGGTCGGGGAAGAAATTGCCCGGATGAGCTGCTGGGGCACGGGCGATGAACGTCATGGCGATTACATCAAAGGCAGTCCATGTCCCTTTGTCGATCTGATCCAGCCGAAAATGGAAGCACTGCTGGTCAAGAATGCGGCCGAACGCGGTGCGATTTATAACTTCAATACTGAATATTTATCACATACTCAGGATGAGCACGGCGTAACCGCGACCTTCCTGAATCGGGTGACCCAAACTGAATTTAGCCTGCGAGCCAAATATTTAATTGGTATGGATGGGGCGCGTTCGAAAATTGTCGAAGAGTTGAAGCTGCCCTTAGAAGGAGTGATGGCGCGTGCCGGAACCGTGTACGTCACTTTTAAAGCCGACCTGTCCAAATACGTGGCGCATCGTCCGGCCATTTTACAATGGATTGTGAATCCGGAAGCCAGTTTTGGTGACTTGGGCATGGGATTGCTACGTGCCATTCAGCCCTGGAATGAATGGATTATGGGCTGGGGCTTTGATATCAGCAAAGGCGAGCCGCAAGTCACCGAAGCCCAGGTTCGGGCGCGACTGAACACCTTTGTGGGTGAAGAGGTGCAGCAGGTCGAAATTGAAAAAGTATCTTACTGGTATGTCAATCAGACCTGGGCCACCCAGTATTCGGTGGGGCGTGTGTTCTGTGGTGGCGATGCGGTACATCGTCATCCGCCATCGAGTGGTTTAGGTTCCAACACCTGTATGCAGGATGCGTTTAACCTGGGCTGGAAGCTGGCTTATGTGCTTAAAGGCTGGGCCAAGCCAGCGCTACTGGACTCTTATAGTGATGAACGGGCGCCGGTGGGCAAGCAGATTGTGGCGCGTGCCAACCAGTCCCGTTTTGACTATAAGCACTTAAAAGCAGTATTTGGTTTTGATCAGGGCGTGCAGACCCAGGCCGAGATGTTGCAGCGGATTTTTGCGGAAACACCGGAAGCGGCCGAGATTCGGGAAAAGCTGTATCAGGCGCTGGCGATTAAACATTATGAGTTTAATGCTCAAGGGGTGGAGCTAAACCAGCGTTATCTGTCCAATGCCGTGCTGGCAGAAACAGATGAAGAAATCTTTGTACAGGACCCGCAGCTGTATTTGCAAGCCACCACACGTCCGGGTGCCAAACTACCGCATACCTGGCTGATTGATGCGCAGGGCTATAAACATTCCACCCTGGATATTGTCGGTAAAGGGCGCTTTACGCTACTGACCGGTTTATCGGGTGCAGCATGGAAAGCGGCAGCGGCCCGGTTAAAGCTGGACTATCTGGATGTGATTCAGATTGGTTCACGTGAACATCGCGATGTCTATGCCACCTGGCAGCAAAAATCGGAAATTGCCGATGCCGGTGCCGTGCTGGTACGTCCGGATGGCTATGTGGCTTGGCGGATGCAGGACACACCAGAACAAGGCTTTGATCATCTGGCCTGTTTAACTCAGGTTTTTGGCGAGATTCAGCTGAACCTCTAATCGGGTAGATGAGCAGTCTGACGTGATCTGTAACGCAGCCGTCTGTAGCCGTACAGGCGGCTGTGTTGTATCTTCAGGTTCAAGCAAACATCAACAGAGGCTTTGTCCTCGAAAATGATTTTGTTATATTGAGCGTCATTTTGATGCATCTGACAGAGGACTCTCTCATGACCGCGCCTGAACAGCAACGACCGAATCAGCCACCCAATACCAAAAAGATTATTCTGTTGGCCAGTTTAGGTCTGCTGATTCCTGTTTTTCTGGTCAGTATGGCGTTTCTGGCTGTCAACAGCGATGCGAAAAATCAGGAAAAATACAAACAGCAGCAGGCAGAGATGATTGCGCGGATTAAAGCGCGTGAAGCGGCTGAACAACAGCAGGCGCAGCAACAAGCTCAACAACAAGCCGATGCAAACCCAGCAGCTTCTGAAGCTGTAGCGCCTTAATTAAAGAATATCCTGCTGCAATTGTCTGATACTCGGAATCTCCGTGTATCGGATCACCTGATAGCCCGCCTCAAGCAACATGGCATCCCGCTCGGCATCTTCGCTTTCTTTGCCAATATGAGTGGGATCATCCAGTTCAATAATAATCACCACATTCATCTGCTGATCCAGCAAAACAAAATCGGTGACCTTGCGATTAAAGCGGGAACGGATCTTGTAGTTACTATTGGTAATTAACGCACTAAAAGCAACTTGAGCCAGAATATGATGTTCGGGAAAAGCCTGCTTTAAGCGGGCAAACATCTTGGCTTCAAACGGGGTAATGACTTTTTTCGGAAAATATTTCTGTTTGGGGCGCAAATAGGAGGCCGCCACCAGCAGCATCAGCACCAGTGTGGCCAGGCAGCCAATAAAGAAGAAAGTCGACTGAGCGCTATTGAACACAACACATACTTGTATAAAGAAAAAACCCACTCAAATGGAGTGGGTTTTTAGAATCTTGGCTCTCCCACCTGGGCTCGAACCAGGGACCTGCGGATTAACAGTCCGTCGCTCTACCGACTGAGCTATGGGAGAATCTGAAACGCATTCTAGGCGGCAAAGGGCAGGTGGTCAAGTCCGCGGCCTGAAAAAATGTAGTTTTTCAGTTTAACTGAATTAAAAATAAACGAATGAAGGCGTTTGGAAGCAGAAAGCTTGGTGTGTGGCTTTTACTGGTCTATGACGGGCAGGGTGCCGTGGTACAGGTAGGGGCTATTTTAGGATGATGATTCTCATTGAATCCCCCAATCTAAACGCCATAAAAAAACCCACTCAACTGGAGTGGGTTTTTAGAATCTTGGCTCTCCCACCTGGGCTCGAACCAGGGACCTGCGGATTAACAGTCCGTCGCTCTACCGACTGAGCTATGGGAGATTAGATGGCTCTCCAACCTGGGCTCGAACCAGGGACCTGCGGATTAACAGTCCGTCGCTCTACCGACTGAGCTATTGGAGAATCTGATGCGCATTTTAGGGAGGAATGCGCCGGTCGTCAACCAGATTATTTAAACAAATGAATCATTTGCCTTAGATTTATGCAGTTATTCCCTAAAAATAAAAAAATCACCCTTAAAGGGTGATTTTTTACACAGAAAAATAAAATTATTTTTCTACGCCAGCTGGTTGGCCTGCGAGTTTCGCGTTGGCATAATCCCAGTTCACCAGGCTTTCAAGGAAAGTCGAGATGTACTTAGGACGTGCGTTACGGAAGTCGATGTAGTAAGCGTGTTCCCAAACGTCAATAGTTAATACTGCAATTTTGCCGTGCGCCATTGGCGTATCTGCATTTGAAGTTTTCATGATTGACAGTTTGCCGTTTACGTCGTCAGCCACTAACCATGCCCAACCTGAACCGAATTGAGTTGCAGCAGCAGTTGCAAATTCTTCAGCAAATTTTTCGTATGAACCAAAAGCTTCATCAATTTTCGCTGCAATTGCACCAGTAGGTTTACCACCACCGTTTTTCGCCATACAGTTCCAGTAGAATGTGTGGTTCCATACTTGTGCAGCATTGTTGAAAATACCTGCTTTAGAAGCATCGCCAGCACTTGCCTTGATGATTTCTTCTAAAGTTTTACCTTCAAGCTCAGTACCTGCGATCAGGTTGTTCAGGTTCACAACATAGGTGTTGTGGTGCTTGTCATGGTGAAATTCTAAAGTCTCTTTGCTGATGTGCGGCGCAAGATCTTCGTAACCATATGGTAATGCTGGTAAAGTAATCGTTGTCATGTTTTCAATTCCTTGCTTATGCTGGGTTTTGAGTTTAAGTCGGCTTATTGTAATAGATTATTCAACAAAATTGCGCATTGCTTATAAATAACATTACACAATAAATCCTTAATTTATACGTATAAGCCAGCCTCAATTCATCTCCCAAGTTTTAAATCGGATTATTCAATTCGAAATAGACATATTCGAGATTAAATTCGCGTGCCAGCGCCTGTCCCAAACGCTGTACACCGTAGCGTTCAGTCGCGTGATGGCCGCAGGCATAATAATGGACGCCCAGTTCTTTGGCTTCATAAAAGGTACGTTCTGACACTTCGCCAGAAATATAGGCATCACAGTCTTGCGCTGCGGCTTTATGAATATAATCCTGCGCGCCGCCGGTACAGAAACCGACTTTGCGGATTTCGGTTGGATTGGCCGGTAAATGAATGGTATCAAACCCCAGTTTTTCACTTAACAGGGCTTTAAACGCTTCTGGTGACATGGCCTGTTTTAAATAGCCAATATTGCCAATCGGATGACGTTCACTCGGGTCCAGTGCTTCCAGTTGCTCCAGTCCCAAAATATCAGCAATGGCCGCATTATTGCCCAGTTCAGGATGTGAATCGAGCGGTAAATGATAACCTACCAGTGAAATATCATGCTGGATTAGGCTTTTAATGCGTTTACCGCGCATTCCGGTAATCGGGTAGGGTTCACCTTTCCAGAAATAGCCATGATGCACCAGCAGCACATCGGCTTGCTCGGCAATGGCGGCTTCAATTGCATCTTGTGATGCAGTTACCGCACACAGAATTTTTTTGACTTCCGGTTTGCCTTCAATTTGCAAGCCGTTTGGGGCATAGTCTTTAAACTCGGCTGATTTTAAGGTTTGATCACACCAGCGGATCAGGTCATGCAGCTTAGCCATAAATCTCTCAAAAGCCTTAAATTTTGTTGTCATCAAAACATATTTTGAATTGTAACTAAAGCAGCACAAAACTCTTTAGTGATTTTTATGTTTCCTTATGTATTTCGCTTTACAATAGGTCATAAATTACTTAGTCATCAATGAATTAAAAAATTTTAGAGGATAGAGCTGTGCGCCGGACCTTTACATGGTTACCTTGGGTGTTACTTATTATTGTGATTATTGGCTTTTTGGGCTGGCAACAGTTTCAAAAACCGAAAGCTCCCGTTGCCCCGGATGGGGTGAAAATGCCTGCTGAAAAAGTAGAACCGCTGATTGATACCACCCGTACTGGCGGGGTGGTGTCTTATAGTGCTGCCGTAAAAGTAGCAGCACCGGCCGTGGTCAATATTTTTACCACCCAGAAAATCAAGCAGCCTAATCATCCTTTATTTAATGATCCGGCATTCCGTGAATTTTTTGGTGATCAGTTGCCGGAACAGTATCGTCAGGGACCTAATGAAAACAGCCTCGGTTCTGGGGTGATTGTACGTGCCGATGGTTACATTTTGACGAATAACCATGTGATTGCCCAGGCCGATCAGATTGTGGTGGCCTTGCATGATGGCCGTCGTGCCGAGGCAAAAGTGGTCGGCACCGATCCGGATACCGACTTGGCGGTAATTAAAATTGAGCTGGATCAGTTACCGGTTTTACCATTTAAACTCAGTGGCAATGAAGTCGGTGATGTGGTGCTGGCGATTGGTAACCCGTTTGGGGTAGGCCAAACCGTCACTCAGGGGATTATTTCCGCGACCGGTCGTTCGGATTTAGGCATTAATACCTATGAAGACTTTATTCAGACTGATGCTGCCATTAACCCGGGGAATTCCGGCGGTGCGCTAATTGATGTGGCCGGGAACTTAATTGGGGTTAATACCGCAATTTTCTCGCAATCGGGCGGTTCTTTGGGCATTGGCTTTGCTATTCCGGCACAGGTCTGTCAGCAGGTACTGAACTCGATTTTAAAAGATGGTCGCGTGGTACGTGGCTGGTTAGGTATTAGCTTATTGCCGGTACAGCAACAGAATATTCTGGAGCCAAAACAAAGTGGCGTGGTGGTGGCAGATGTCTTGGCCAATGGTCCTGCGGCCAAAGCCGGTATTCGCCGTGGCGATAAAATCCTGAAAGTGAATGATGAAGAGATTAGCTCAACATCACACCTGATTAATTATGTGGCGCTGCAGCAACCGAACCAGCCGGTGAATATCCTGATTGAACGTGAAGAACAGTCTTTAGAGCTGCAAGTGGTGGTTGGTGAGCGTAAAGTGCAAAACAGTGATAAACAGTTTATTCCATTACCAGAATAAGCTCGCAGTACGCGCTGTAAATTAAACATGAAAAAGCTCCGCAGGTCGGGGCTTTTTTTAATGGGTGAATTTTATCAGCAGTCTGTTAGTGAAGAGCGATATTGTAAGCTCAAGCGAAAATACGTAGGAACGTACTGAATGGCGCAGAGCAGACATACCGTCTTATAGAGATGATCGCTGTATCACATCTCTAGCTCTTTCCATCCCTCGAGATAATCGGTTGGGGACAAAATAAAGCAACTAAATGAATAACATTCCGCAGGCGGTGCAAAAACAAAAACAGCGGCCGAAGCCGCTGTTTTTGATCTTAGGTTTAATTAGTGTTCTTGCTGGATACCCGCAACCAACCAGTCCTGGCTAGAACCTGCTGGCTTAACAAAATGCCAGATTTCAGTGAATGGCTGTGGCAAGCTGTTTAAATCTTCACTCACCGTACCGGTAAAGCGCACACTCACTACATACTGACCATTTTCAGTAGCAGAATCGACCACCATCGCATTCAGGTTAGAAAACTCAGCCACATCCTGATCCTGATTGGCCATGATGTCCTGATACATTGACTGGTACAGATCAGGGGTTAAATAACGCTGAATTTCAGCAATATTGCTGGCCGTATTCATAGACTGAATATGGTTAAAACGCTGACGTGCAACACGCAGAAAGGCTGCTGGCTCCGTACCATCTGGTAACTGGTTACCACTGTTGGTGTACGCGGTACCAAAGGCAGCGTTATTCACTGGTGCTGCACCAAATGGCGCATTGTTGGTTGGGGCTGAACCACCGACGTTCTGGCCAAAGATATTGGTGTTATCGCCACCGGCACGTGGTGCAGCAGCAGATTGACCAAACGGTGCGTTATTGGCACCGTTATTTGGCGCATACGGGTTATTGGCTGCTAATTTTTTTTTTGCGCCCATCTTGCGGAAAATGAAGAAGGCGACTGCTGCAGCGAGGAGAATCCAGATCCAGCCTGGGATTCCACCTTCTTCCTCCTGTTGAGCCTGTGCCTGGCTGGCTGGCTGATCATCTGCTAAGGCATTGGCAGCCACTGCACCAATCGCAGCACCTGCAACACCCGCAGCGACCATACCACCGACACCCGGACCAGATTTTTGCTGCGCAGGCGCAGTAGCTGGAGCGGGCTGTTGTGCAGGAGTAGCTTGACGAGGCTGTTGGTAAGATTGAGTTGGTGTTGCTGAACGGCTCATGCCATGGCTTTTACCACCACCGGCACGTTTTGCTTCGGCTGCTAAAGGGGCAACCAAGAGGGCAGCTGTTAAAATACCAGCCATCAAACCACGCTGTCGAACTTCCATCAATTTTTCCTATTTAAAAAAAGAAATTTATCGCCCTGTATTTATGCAGGCATTTGTCCCGAATTTCAATACAGAATTCAGCTTTTTTCACATGAAAAGCTCAAAAAATAGGGCAAAGGCTCTAGTGCAGTTCTTCACTTAAACTCATGGCCTCGCTCAGGGCTTCATGCAAACGGGCCACCGCAATCACCTGCACCCCTGGAATCGCTTTTTGCGGTGCATTGGCACGTGGCAAAATAATATATTTAAAGCCATGTTTAATCGCTTCTTTTAGACGTTCCTGACCATTCGGCACCGGACGGATTTCACCGGATAAACCGACTTCACCAAACACCGCCAGTTGCTGGGGCAGGGCTTTGCCGCGAATACTCGAAGCACAGGCCAGCAGCACCGCCAGATCGGAGCCGGTTTCGGTAATTTTCAGCCCGCCGACAATATTGACATAGACATCCTGACCGGACGTCTGCACGCCGCCATGGCGATGCATCACCGCCAGTAGCATATTCAGCCGGTTTTGTTCTAAGCCAAGTGCGACCCGGCGCGGCTGACCATGTGCATCATCGACCAGTGCCTGTACTTCCACCAACAGCGGACGGGTGCCTTCGCGGCTAATCATCACAATTGAGCCGGGAATGGCTTCATCATAACGGCTCAGGAAAATCGCTGACGGATTGGCCACTTCACGCAAGCCTTTATCGGTCATGCCAAACACGCCCAGTTCATTGACCGCGCCAAAACGGTTTTTGACCGCACGAATCATCCGGTAGCGGGAATCGGACTGACCTTCAAAATACAGCACACAGTCCACCATATGTTCCAGCACACGTGGCCCGGCCAATGCACCTTCTTTGGTCACATGACCGACAATAAACAAGGCTGTGCCACTATTTTTGGCAAAACGGGTCAGGAGCGCCGCCGATTCACGGATTTGCGATACGCCGCCCGGTGCAGACTGCAAGGTTTCAGTATATAAGGTCTGGATGGAGTCCAGAATCGCCACCGCAGGACGTTGCTGGGCCAGTACCTCACAAATCCGTTCCACACAGGTTTCAGCCATCACTTTGAGCTGATCGGTCGGTAAATCCAGACGCTGCGCGCGTAAGGCCACCTGTGATAAGGATTCTTCACCAGTGACATATAAGGCAGCGCTGTTGCTGGCGGCCATATGGGTCGCGGTTTGCAGTAAAATGGTCGATTTACCAATTCCGGGATCACCACCAATCAGCACCACTGAACCAGTGACCAAACCACCACCAAGTACCCGGTCAAATTCGCCAATACCGGTGGCAAGGCGGGTTTCGGTAGAGACTGAAATCTGGTTTAAAGTAGTTACAGTTGAGGCCTGACCGGCATAGCCGCCGCCCATACGTGGCTGGGCACGATGGGTCACCGCAGGGGCAATGCTGACTTCGGTTAAACAGTTCCATTCACCACAGTCTGAACATTGACCAGCCCATTTAGGATGATCTGCGCCGCATTGTTCACAGCGATAGACACTTTTTGCTTTTGCCATAAATAAACGTCTGGAATGTGTTTTTTAAATCTTGCCCCACAGCATACAGAGGAAATGCCGATTTTCAAATTGTTGATACGCCGGCAAAGAAAAACCACCCGCAGGTGGTTGATCTTGTAGTTTGATTTGAACGCTTTAGTAGAGTTCGCCGGATTTGCGTCGTGCAATAAAATCTTTCGATTCTTTGGCAATTACACCCGACAGCAGCAATAAGGCAATCAAGTTCGGTACCGCCATTAACCCGTTAAAGGTATCGGCAAACAGCCAGACTAGATCTAGGGTTGCGACACAGCCAATAAACACCGACGCAATGTAAATTAGGCGATACGGCAGTACAAATTTTTCACCGAGCAGATAGGTCGCACATTTTTCACCATAATAGCTCCAGCCTAAAATAGTCGAATAGGCAAAGAAGATGACCCCGAAAGTCACCACCCAGCCCCCGATTCCCGGCAGCAGTTTGTCGAATACGCTAATGGTCAGTACCGCACCGTTCTGATCACCAAAAGACTGACCGGCCATAATAAAGCCCATGACCAGCACAATACCGGTAATTGAACAGACAATAATGGTGTCAATAAAGGTACCAGTCATTGAAACCAGACCCTGACGTGCCGGATGGTCGGTTTTGGCGGCAGCGGCGGCAATTGGGGCAGAACCCATACCGGCTTCATTGGAGAAGACCCCGCGCGCAACACCATAACGGATCGCGGCACCAATCGCACCACCTGCGGCAGCTTCACCGGTAAAGGCATAGGTGACAATCATTTTGAGCGCTGGCACCACCAGTTCAAGGTTATTCAGGATAATGACCAAACCGCCGGCCACATAACCAACGGCCATAATTGGCACAATAACCGAAGAGGCTTTGGCGATGGACTTAATCCCGCCCAGAATCACCAAGGCTGAAAATACAGTAATGATCACGCCGGTAATCCAGGTTTCCAGGCCAAAGCCATTTTCAACGGCCAGCGCTACGGTGTTGGACTGCACCGAGCTGCCAATCCCGAAGGAGGCCACTGCACCGAAAAAGGCGAAAATCAGCGCCAGCCATTTCCATTTCAGGCCGCGTTCAATGTAATACATTGGACCACCGGACATTTCACCTTTCTCGTTTTTTACCCGGTATTTGACCGCCAAAACACCTTCACCATATTTGGTCGCCATCCCGAACAGGGCAGTCATCCACATCCAGAATACGGCGCCCGGACCACCAAGTACGCAGGCTGTGGCCACACCGGCAATATTACCGGTACCAATGGTGGCAGAAAGTGCGGTCATGAGGGAGGCGAATTGGGAAATATCGCCGGAATGTTTGTCCGGGTGTTTGCCAAAAACCTGTTTAAAGGCCAACGGCAGCATCCGGAATTGCCAGAACAGCAGGCGGAAGGTCAGGAATATCCCGGTACCGACAATCAGCACCAGCATATATGGGCCCCAGACCCAGCCACTAAGGGTTTCCATGAGTGTTTGTAAATCTTGCATCATTGTTTCTTCTTATGTCTCAAAATAGATATTTTGTTTTCTATATAAGCAATTGATATGCCATGCTCATCCTGAGCAAGAGATATAGTTGCGTGCTGCATTTTTATTTGTTACACAGAATTTATGTTTTGACAAGAAAATTGATATAAACCTTGTCAATCCTCCCTTTGGATAAATTGATAACTTTTTGTTATAAGAAAAATAAATTAAATTTAATTATTCCGTAGAAAATATAGATGAAGCGGCATTTCTTTTTGTTTTCTGATTTCTTTTACGTTAGTTTGTCGTGGTTAACACTGAAGTTGAATTCAATAATGTCGTATCAAAATACAAGTTCGTCACAAGAAAAAGGCAATCTGCAGCGAAGCTTATCCAACCGGCATTTACAGCTGATTGCCATTGGTGGCGCCATTGGAACAGGATTGTTCATGGGCTCAGGCAAAACCATCAGCCTGGCCGGGCCATCGATCCTGATTATTTATATGATTATTGGTTTTATGGTGTTCTGCGTGATGCGGGCGCTGGGCGAACTGTTGCTGTCCAATCTGCAATATAAATCCTTTATTGATTTCAGTACCGACCTAATTGGCCCGTGGGCCGGCTATTTCGTCGGCTGGACCTACTGGCTGTGCTGGATCACCATCGGGATTGCAGACCTGTCGGCGATTATTTATTACCTGCAATTCTTTAATGGCGGGATGCCGTTTACGCCTGAAGAAGGGGTGATGATCAGTATTGCAGCTATTGTCTTCATTATGGGCTTAAACCTGGTGACCGTGAAGCTGTTTGGTGAAATGGAGTTCTGGTTTGCGCTGATTAAAATTATTGCCATTATTGTGCTGATTGCAGTCGGTTTATGGATGATTTTTACCGGTTTTACCTCAGATGCCGGCACAGTCGCATCCTTTACACATATCTGGAGTCATGGCGGCCTGTTCCCGACAGGTACTATGGGCTTCTTGGCCGGTTTCCAGATTGCGATTTTTGCCTTTGTTGGGGTAGAACTGGTCGGTACCACAGCGGCTGAAACCAAAGATCCAGAGAAAAACCTGCCGAAAGCAGTGAACTCGATTCCGGTACGTATCATTATTTTCTATGTATTGGCCTTATTAATTGTGATGTCGGTGACGCCATGGAACCAGATTGATCCGAATATCTCGCCTTTTGTAAACCTGTTCAGTCAGGCGGGCATTGCGGCCGCGGCGATTATCATGAACCTGGTGGTGCTGTCTTCAGTGATGTCGTCCATGAACAGTGGTGTATTCTCGACCAGCCGGATGCTGTTTGGCCTGTCACGTGAGCAGCAGGGTCCTAAAGCCTTTGGCCGTTTAAATAAACGTGCAGTCCCGGCCAATGCACTGTATTTCTCGGCGGTGTGTCTGCTGTTGGGTGCAGCGTTACAATACTTTGTACCCGATACCGTGAAAGCCTTTACGTTGGCGACCACGCTTTCGACCATTCTGTTTATTTGCGTCTGGCTGATTATTATCTGGAGCTATATTGTCTATTACAAAACCCGTCCGGAACTGCATGCCCAGTCGACTTTTAAATTGCCGGGTGGCCTGTTTACCTGCTGGATGGTGATCATCTTCTTTATTAGCATGATCTATGTGCTGTCCCTGGAGCCAGATACCTTGCAAGCCTTAATGATCAGTCCGATCTGGTTTGTGATTCTGCTGATTGGCTATTTCGGTTTCTATAAGCCAAAACAGAAATAAGCCATTGCACAACAAAAAACGTCAGTGTCCAACTGGCGTTTTTTTATGGCACAGGCTAATCTCTAGCGTTTAACACTTTGGTCACAGCAGTGATCGCGTTATACTTCATGGAAAATTTTAAATAGGTGGTCAGATGCGTTCTGTCATTTGCTGCATCAGTTTATTGACAGCCAGTTTTGTACTGGTCGGTTGTGGTCAATCGGGAGCTTTACAGTTGCCGAGTGATCCAAATTACGACAAACGTGCCAAATATCTGTTATATCCCAATGTCGATTCAGAGCAACATCCTGAAGAGCCGACACCTGCACCGGTACAGCAACAGTTTGCTGCACCTGTAGCTTCGAATTCCACGACGACACCTTAACGTTCATAGAAAGGATACATTCATGAGTTTCACCCGCATCAATGGGGTTTTGCACGCCGAACAATGTTCTTTACAACAGCTGGCGCAGCAATTTGGCACACCACTTTATGTTTATTCAAAAGCAACCTTTGAAAAGCATTATTTAGATATGGATCGTGCTTTTGGCTTTATCGACCATCAAATCTGTTTTGCGGTCAAGTCAAACTCCAATATTGCGGTGCTGAATGTATTGGCCAAGCTCGGTGCGGGTTTTGATATCGTGACCGGCGGCGAGCTGGCGCGCGTGTTGAAAGCCGGTGGCGATGCTTCGAAAATTGTATTCTCAGGTTTAGGCAAAACCGAAGCTGACATTAAAAAAGCACTGGAAGTGGGCATTGCCTGCTTTAACGTTGAATCCTATGCAGAGCTGGATCGGATTCAGAAAGTGGCGGCTGAACTGAAGGTTAAAGCGCCAATTTCTTTACGTGTGAATCCGGATGTCGATGCCAAAACCCATCCTTATATTTCAACCGGTTTAAAAGAAAACAAATTCGGTATTCCATCAGATAGCGTATTTGATACCTATCAATATGCAGCGTCGTTACCTAATCTGGACATTGTCGGGATTGACTGCCATATCGGTTCACAGCTGACCGAAACCCAGCCTTTTGTCGATGCGCTGGATCGGGTCATGCTGATGATTGAGCAGCTGAAACAGATGGGCATCACACTCAAACATATTGATATTGGTGGTGGTTTGGGCGTGACCTATAAAGATGAAACTCCGCCATCGGTCGAAGAATATGCCAATGCACTGCGCCCGGCTTTAGAAAAACTGGGCCTGAAAGTGTATATGGAACCGGGCCGGAGTATTTCCGCCAATGCCGGTGTGCTGCTGACCAAAGTCGATTTACTCAAACCGACCAATCACCGTAATTTTGCAATTATTGATGCGGCAATGAATGACCTGATTCGTCCTGCTTTATATGAAGCGTGGATGGACATTCAGCCGGTGACGCCACGTACCGATGTCGAAACCCAACAGTGGGATGTAGTCGGTGCCATCTGTGAAACAGGTGATTTCCTTGGTAAAGAGCGTGATCTGGCCATTCAGGAAAACGATGTACTGGCGGTGCTGGGTGCCGGCGCTTATGGTTTTGTGATGAGCTCCAACTACAACAGCCGTGGCCGTGCTGCAGAAGTGATGGTCGATGGTGATCAGGCACATCTGATTCGTGAACGTGAAACTATTGAATCACTCTGGGAACGTGAGCGTTTATTGCCTTAAGGAGTAAATCAGGATGTTTTTAGAATTTACCAAGATGCATGGTCTGGGCAATGACTTTATGGTGGTTGATTTAATCAGCCAGCGCGCCTATTTCGATAGCCTGACCATTCAGCGTCTGGCCGACCGTCACTTTGGTGTGGGGTTTGACCAGTTGCTGGTGGTTGAGCCACCTGATGTTCCGAATGCCGATTTTAAATACCGTATTTTTAATGCCGATGGCTCAGAAGTCGAGCAGTGTGGTAATGGCGTACGCTGTTTTGCGCGTTTTGTGCATGAGCGCCAGCTGACCAGCAAAACCAAAATCAAGGTGCAAACCAAAGCCGGGATTGTTGAGCCGGAACTGGGTCAAAATGGCTGGGTGCGGGTAAATATGGGGCAGCCGAAATTCCTGCCGCAAGAAATTCCGTTTATTGCCGATGAACCGGATAACTTATATGACCTGATGCTGGCCAATGAAGAGAAGCTGAGCATTGATGTGGTCAATATGGGGAATCCACATGCCGTGACCATTGTGCAGGATATTCTGACGGCTGATGTCGCACGTTTAGGTCCACAAATTGAATCGCATGAGCGTTTCCCGCAGCGCGTGAACGCCGGCTTTATGCAGATTCTGGATGAGCAGCATGCCCGTTTACGTGTGTTTGAGCGTGGTGTCGGTGAAACGTTGGCCTGCGGTACGGGCGCGTGTGCGGCAGCGGTTTCCGGGATGCGCCGTGGCTTACTGGCCAGCAAAGTTGAAATTGAGCTGGCGGGTGGCAAGTTACAGATCGAATGGAAAGAAGGCGATGTGGTCTGGATGACCGGTCCAACTGCCAATGTCTATGAAGGCCGTCTGGATTTACGTTATTTCCAGGGCTAATCTGACTATCTCCTATACAAAAGCACCGTTCTATTCACGGTGCTTTTTTATGTTAGGATGATTTGAGTTTTGCCTGCAGAGCCATGATGATGCACAAACTTGTTTTTCTGCCGGGTGCCTCAGGAAGTCAGCAATTCTGGCAGCCGTTAATGGCTCGGTTGCCAGCATTGGCCCGGAAAACCGTGATTGCTTATCCTGGTTTTGATGGGGTAGAACCTGATGCCAGCATTCAGAGTCTGGCCGATCTGAAAACGCGGGTGATCAGTCAGATTGAAGAGGACAGCATTCTGATTGCCCAGTCGATGGGCGGAGTGTTGGCCATAGCCGCTGCATTGCAGCAGTCGAATAGACTTCGGGCCTTGGTGTTAATGGCTACTTCGGGTGGACTGGATTTGACTCCGTTTCAGGCCGAAGACTGGCGTGAGATTGCCCCCCTGCAATGGGCCAAACTGCCGCAGTGGTTTGTGGAAGATCAGACCTATTATCATCCGGAACAATTGGCCAGTATTGATCTGCCGGTGTTATTGCTTTGGGCCGATCAGGATGAATTGAGTCCGGTTGCCGTTGGTGAGTTTCTGGCCCGGCAGTTGCCGAATGCCCGATTGGTGATTATGCCCGATGCTGATCACTGGTTTGCATCCTCGCAGGCTGAACGTGTCGCCGGGGAAATTAACCGTTTTTTGAACGACTATTTTTGTAAAGCTACTTTTTAAAAGACGATTTTTTTACCAGAACATAGGATGGTGTGATGAAGTTAAGTGCTGAACAGTTACTGGAGATGTGGCTGAAACAACGCGAAATCCAGCATCAGTCGGCACATACTTTGCATGCTTATGCACGTGATGTTGGTGATTTCCTTCATTTTTGTCAGCAGAAAAACATGCCGCTGGCCGATGTGGAAACCGCTGACTTACGTGAGTTTCTGGCGTATAAGGTCGAAGAGCAGCAGCTGAGTTCCAGCAGTTTGCAGCGCATGTTGTCTTCTATTCGCCAGTTTATGAAATGGGCTGAACAGGGGAGTTATTTGGCGTTTAATCCGGCTGATGATTTTCAGTTAAAACGTCAGCCACGTCCTTTGCCGGGCATGGTCGATATTGAAACGGTACAGCAGATTTTAGATCAGCCAGAGCCGGAGTCAGAGCGGCAAAAACAGCTCTGGATTCGTGATAAAGCGATTTTGGAGCTGCTGTATTCCAGTGGATTGCGTCTGGCGGAAGTGCAGGGCTTAAGAATTAAAGATCTGGATTTTAACCGGCAGTTATTGCGGATTACCGGTAAGGGCAATAAAACCCGGGTGGTACCGTTTGGTTCTAAAGCCAAAGGCAGTGTGATGCGCTGGCTACAGATTTATCCGCTGTGGCAGGGTGATTTTGTCCCGGATGCGCAGCTGTTTATTACGGAAAAAGGACAACCACTCGGTGCGCGGCAAATTGAAAACCGGGTCAAATTGCAGGCCCAGCGTGCTGGTGTCAATGTCGATTTGCATCCGCACTTATTGCGACATTGTTTTGCCAGTCACATGTTATCTAATAGCCGTGATTTGCGTGCGGTGCAGGAGATGTTGGGGCACAGTAATTTGACCACCACACAAATTTATACCCATGTCGATTTTGATCATTTGGCGCAGGTTTATGATCAGGCTCATCCAAGGGCGCAGCGCAAAGAGCAGGGCTGAATTGAGGCAAGTGAAAAGGACTTTCAATTCACGGGTGAAAGACTAGAATAGAGGTGTCAGGCATGAGCATGTGCCACCATTGTAGAATAAAAATAAAGGTGGAGATGGCGTATAAAGAGGGTTAATTTTTGACTCGAGTAATATTCAGAACGAGCACAAAAATTCCGAGGACCCAACCTGATTGATGATTTGGGAAAAATGTAAAGGCATAGATATGATTTCGGATATTCAACAAAAATATGAACAGCTGAGTCCGGCGCAAAAAGAAATTTTTGCCGGTTATGGTTTAAGACAGGTGAAACACTTTGTGGAAATTAACCTGCCAGCCATGCAGGCCATTTTACCTGAACAGGCCGTGATTCAAGGCATTAACGCACAAGGTAAGGTGCAGGCAGTTCATACGGAAACAGGTCAAGGCTATTTATGGATTTCCGATCGTCAGTGGCAGGAAAGCCAGCAATTGACCCAAACCGTCGATGCAACTGAAGATTTTATGCAGGTCTGGAAAGTGTTTAATCTGGCTGAATATGACCTGATTGATTTAAGCCACGTGCACCGCGACTTTTTGGATGGTCAGCAGGCTTAAACATAAGCACTACGTGCAGCATAGCAAGAGAAGGTTATCTTGCGTGCTGCAACTTAACAATCTTCAAAATCGCCGGCTAGGCTTATAAATCTTCCAGCGGCAGCTGAAAACTCTGTTTAATAATTTGACTTGGCAAATCGGTTTTGACACTGGTGATGCCATTTTTTTTGGTTAAATGGGTGGACTGAAATTTACGATAACTTTCTAAATCGGGCACCACCACTTTCAGCATCGCATCGCATTCCCCCAAAATAATATAGCACTCCATCACCTGCGGTAATTCTTTCATCGCCTCAATGAAGGTATCAATAGTTTCGGCATCCTGCCCGACCAGCCAGATCCGGGAAAATAAAATCAGTTGAAACCCAATCTTATGCGGGTCCACCACCGTAGTGTAATTCTGGATTACTCCGGCTTCTTCTAAAATTTTCACCCGTCTTAAGCAGGAGGACGGCGACAGGCCAATTTCACGGGCCAAATCGTTATTCTGAATGCGGCCATTGTTCTGTAAAGCTCGAATGATATTTTTGTCGATGCGATCCAGCTTTATTCGAACAGACTTTGGATATTGCTTCATAAATTAGAAGATAATTTGAAAAATTATTTAGATTATAGAATATTTGAAATCCTATTTTATAGCGTTTCGCAGATACTAATTTTCACTTTCTCAAGTACGACGGGAAAAAGGAAATGTCTGTATGGGTACTTTTTGCATTGACTGTGTTGCCGCTGATTTTTACGCCGGGGCCGGATATGTTATTCATTTTGTCGCAAGTGATGGGTAAAGATGCAAAAGCAGGCATGATGGCCACAGTCGGCGTGTGTAGTGGTTATCTGGTGCATTCGATTCTGGTGGCGTTGGGAATTGCCGCGATTATTGTGTCCTTTCCGCTATTATTTGAAGCGATTCGCTGGTTAGGGATTGCATATTTGCTGTATTTGGCGGTGGGTTTATTCAAGTCGGTATTGAGCAAGAAAAAGCTGGCGATTGAAAGTCGCAGCAGCAGTCATCCGGTGCGCAAAGGATTTTTTACGGCACTGTTGAATCCGAAAGGTATGCTGATTTACTTTGCGATTTTACCGCAGTTTATTGATAAGACTGGAAATACCGTTACTCAAGGCTTGTTATTATCCTGCATTTTTATTGGGCTGATTTTTATTGTGTACTGCGCGTTAAGTCTGATCTTTGCCAAAATCACCCAGAAAACCCAGCTGGATGAACGTAAACAGAAGTGGATTGATGGTACATCTGGTGGTTTACTGGCGCTGGCGGCCAGCTGGTTAATGGTCAATTAAGCTGTGAAATTTAGAAAAAGCATGTCCTAGGTCGACATGCTTTTTTATATGGAGAGCGTGAAAAAGAGAATTGTTACAAAAACAGAAATGAACCGATGGTCATCTTAGACCAAAGTCTGGCAGGGGATACAAACTGCTATCCTAAATGACATCAAAATAGCCAGGTTTCGGTCTGCTATGTTAAAAAATGAATAATAATTCATTTTATTGTGCTGGCTAGTTAATCAGAACAACTGATGTGATACATAAGATAAAAAGATAATATAAATCAATGGTTAAAATATAGCTTAATCTGGCTGAAATATAGCTGGGTTAAGCTGGATGAAAAAAGTATGAACGCAACGTTCAGCTATTTTTACGCATTTTTACAGCTTCTTGGGCAATTGTGACTTGACCGAAATGCCAAACCCATTGCAAGATAAGACACCTACAAAAATTTAAGTGAAGAGTTATCTTAACTTTTCTCATCTTTTACATTTACTAAAACAGCCGAGGATTACATGAAGGCTCTTGTTGCTGTAAAACGTGTGGTTGATGCCAACGTTAAAGTTCGCGTTAAACCGGACAATAGTGGGGTTGACCTTACTAACGTTAAAATGTCAATTAACCCATTCTGTGAAATCGCCGTGGAAGAAGCGGTTCGTCTAAAAGAAAAAGGAACAGTTTCAGAAATCGTGGTTGTTTCTATCGGTCCTAAAGAAGCGCAGGAACAAATCCGTTCTGCTATGGCGCTTGGTGCTGACCGCGGTATTTTAGTTGAAACTGCAGATGAAATTGGCGCACTTGAAGTGGCTAAAATTTTAAAAGGTGTTGTTGAGCAAGAGCAGCCACAACTGATCCTTTTAGGTAAACAGGCAATCGATGATGACTCAAACCAGGTGGGTCAGATGTTGGGTGCTTTACTGGGCGCAGGTCAAGGTACATTCGCTTCTGAAGTGAAAGTAGACGGCGACAAAGTACAAGTGACACGTGAAATCGATGGCGGTTTACAAACTGTTGAATTATCACTGCCAGCAATCATCACGACTGACTTGCGTTTGAATGAGCCACGTTATGCGGCACTTCCAAACATTATGAAAGCGCGTAAAAAACCGCTGGATACCAAGTCTCCTGCAGATTACGGTGTATCAGCCGGGACTAAACTGAAAACTGTAAAAGTTGAGTCACCAGCTGAACGTAAAGCGGGCGTACAAGTGAAGTCTGTAGATGAGCTTGTTGAAAAATTAAAAAATGAAGCGAAAGTGATCTAATACAGAAGGATATAAATCATGAGTATTTTAGTTATCGCTGAGCACGACAACAAAGCACTAAATGGTGCAACGTTAAACGTTGTGGCTGCAGCTCAAAAAATCGGTGGTGATATCACTGTATTGGTTGCTGGTTCTGGCGCGCAAGCAGTTGCTGATCAGGCAGCTAAAGTTGCGGGCGTGAGCAAAGTATTACTGGCTGATGATGCTGCCTATGCAAATCAGCTGGCTGAAAACGTAGCAAAACTGGTTGCTGAATTGGGTAAAGGCTATAGCCATATCCTTGCAGCATCTACAACAACAGGTAAAAACATTTTACCTCGCGCTGCAGCATTGCTGGATGTCAGCATGATTACTGACATTATTGCAGTAGATAGTCCAAATACATTCAAGCGTCCAATTTATGCCGGTAACGCGATTGCAACTGTTGAATCTTCAGAAGCAATTGTTGTCGGTACTGTACGTGGTACAGCATTTGATGCGGTTGCTGCGGAAGGTGGTTCAGCTGCGGTTGAAGCTGCGGCATCTACAGGCGATGCAGGTATTTCTAAGTTTGTGAACGAAGAAATCGTGAAATCTGAACGTCCTGAATTAACAGCTGCGCGTATTGTAGTATCTGGTGGTCGTGGTGTAGGTTCAGGTGAGAACTATCACAAAGTACTTGATCCACTGGCAGACAAACTGGGTGCAGCACAAGGTGCATCTCGTGCAGCGGTTGACGCGGGCTTCGTTCCAAACGATATGCAGGTTGGTCAAACAGGTAAAATTGTTGCGCCTGATCTGTACATCGCTGTGGGTATCTCAGGTGCGATCCAGCACTTGGCCGGTATGAAAGATTCTAAAGTGATCGTTGCGATCAACAAAGATGAAGAAGCACCAATTAACGCAGTAGCTGACTACTGGTTAGTAGGTGACTTGAACACTGTAGTTCCAGAATTGGTTTCTAAAATCTAATTCCTGAACTTCGGTTAAAAAGGACGCTCTTGCGCAAGCAGTAAAAGTTTTTACTTTGCTGTTTTGTTCAGGGGCGTTTTTTATGCCTGAAAATAAGGATGACTGTGTCTTATAAAAGATTTGTGTTTCATTTGAATGAAAAGTGATAGAATTCGCCTTTCATTTTTTATCCCGCGTTGTAATGTCCCTGTCCAAAACTGCTCACATCTTATTTATCAGTTTTCTGCTGATCGGCATTTATATTGGTGTTTGTGTTCATACCGCCTTATTTGCACCTGTTCAAGTGACTCAATTCCTGTTTAGCGAGTCGGGACCGTTTGAGACCTTTAGTGCCTGGCTCTGGTATTTGCTGGCTGTACTGTGTGTGCTGAATACGGAGCTGAAGTTAAAGACACGTATTTTTACCGCTTTGGGCGCTGCGCTGTTGGGCTTAAGGGAAATGGATTTTCATAAACGTCTGTTCGATGACAGCTTTATTAAAACCAATTTTTATCGCAGTGCAGAAATTCCTTTTATGGACAAGCTGTTAGGTTTTATCTTGCTATTGGCGATTATTTTCGTATTTTTCAATCTGGCCAAGATTTTTGTGCAGGCCATTCGTCAATTTAAGTCGAATCCGAATATTGCCTACCTGTTTATTGCCTTGACGGTATTGTGTGGTGGTTTGAGCAAGCTGTTGGACCGTACCAGCTCGACTTTAAATGAAGACTTTAATATCAAGCTGATGCAGCATACCGAGGTCATTATTATGACCATTGAAGAAGGCGTAGAGATGCTATTGCCTATTTTGCTGGTGGTTGCGGTCATGACTTACCGGAAAGTACTCAACTAGCCCAATTAAAACATCGCTTTGCTGGGATCAAGCACGTCAATCTGGGGCAGATTGACGTGCTTTTTTAATGGGAAATGCAAAATCCGGGGCTGGCTTATTCTGATAAAAAGTGAATCAAGTTCTACAAATTCGGTTTTTTGAAAATGAGTTAAAATTTAATCATTAAACATTAGAAAATTAACGAGATTAAGATGAACAGGATGACACAAAAATAGGACTATTTATGCTATAATTCCCAGCTAAATTTTCGTTTTTTAACTCAAGTTTTGAGTTAAATTTTTTGCCAAATTTACGATATAAAATGCGGGCAGAAATCTGCTTGTATAACAAGGAGTATGCATGAGCGTATCGGAAATTAGACCGATTGCCATTGAGGATGAACTCAAGCATTCATATCTCGATTATGCAATGAGCGTGATTGTGTCACGGGCATTGCCAGATGTACGAGATGGTTTAAAACCTGTTCATCGTCGTGTGCTTTATGCAATGCACGAATTGGGCAATGACTACAACAAAGCCTACAAAAAGTCTGCCCGTGTTGTGGGTGATGTGATCGGTAAATACCATCCACACGGCGATTTTGCAGTCTATGAAACCATCGTTCGTATGGCGCAAGACTTCAGTCTGCGCTATCAACTGGTGGATGGTCAGGGTAACTTTGGTTCGATTGATGGCGATAGTGCGGCCGCAATGCGTTATACCGAAGTACGTATGACCAAGCTGGCCCATGAACTCCTGGCCGATCTGGAAAAAGATACCGTAGATTGGGTCGATAACTACGATGGCTCGGAGCGTATTCCTGACGTTCTGCCAACCCGTATTCCAAACCTGCTGGTGAATGGTTCTGCCGGTATTGCTGTCGGTATGGCGACCAACATGGCACCGCATAACCTTACCGAAGTGATTAATGCCTGCCTGGCCTATGCCGATAATCCGAATATCAGCATTGAAGGCCTGATGGAACACATCAGTGGTCCAGACTTCCCGACAGGCGGCATCATTTACGGTAAATCGGGCATTGTCGATGCTTACCGTACCGGTAAAGGCCGTTTGCATATCCGTGGTAAATATCATTTTGAAGAAGACCAGAAATCTGGTCGTACCACCATTGTCTTTACTGAAATTCCGTATCAGGTTAACAAAGCCAAAACCATTGAGCGTATTGCTGAACTGGTTAAAGAGAAAAAACTGGAAGGAATCTCGGAGTTACGTGACGAGTCCGATAAAGACGGTATGCGCATTGCGATTGACTTGAAACGTGGTGAGAACGCTGAAGTCATCGTCAATAACCTGTTCCTGAACACGCAGCTGGAAAACTCGTTCAGTATCAACATGGTCTGCCTCGACAACGGCCAGCCAAAACTGATGAACCTGAAAGACATCATTGCTGCGTTTATCCGTCACCGCCAGGAAGTGGTGACTCGCCGTACCATGTATGAACTGCGCAAAGCACGTGAACGCGGTCATATCTTGGAAGGTCTGACCGTTGCTTTGGCGAATATTGATGCCATCATCGAAACCATTAAAACTTCTGCCAACCCGGCCGAAGCGCGTGAGCGTTTACAGGCTGGCGAATGGGCCGCTGGTGGTGTGGTGGCATTGCTGGAAAAAGCTGGTTCCGTGTCTATTCGCCCGGATGAAATTGAAGGTGAAGATTTAAGCCGTCCATTTGGTTTGGATGGAGATGTTTACCGTCTTTCTCCAGCGCAGGTCGGTGCGATTCTGGAACTGCGTTTACACCGCTTAACCGGTCTGGAACAAGACAAGTTACATGCAGAATATTCTGAAATTCTGGCGCAAATCGCTGAATACACTGCTATTTTAAATGACTTTAATTTATTGATGGCGGTGATTCGTGAAGAGCTGGCGCTGGTATTGCAGCAATATGGCGATGCACGTCGCACTGAAATTGTTGAATCCCGCATCGACTTCTCGCGAGAAGATTTAATTCCTGAAGAGCAGGTGGTGTTAACCGTTTCACAATCCGGTTATGCCAAAACTCAGCCATTATCCGATTATCAGGCTCAGCGCCGTGGTGGTCGTGGTAAGTCTGCCACAAGCATGAAAGAAGATGATTATATCCAACATTTAATTGTCACCTCGAACCACGCGACCGTACTGTGCTTTACCGATGTCGGTAAGGTCTATCGCCTGAAAGTATTTGAAGTGCCACAAGCTTCACGTGGTTCGAAAGGCCGTCCAATGGTCAACCTGTTGCCATTAGATGCCAATGAAACCATTACCGCGATTCTGCCAGTAATTGATGCACCGAAGAAATTCAAAGAGCGTCTGGCCGATTTCCGTAGTTTTGTGAAAGCCAACTCAGTACAATTACAGAAAAATCAAGTAATTGCTAGCCATTATGCCGAACTTGAAGCCGCATTTGCAGAACTGGCAGATGGTGATGATCTGTCGGATGCCTTGCGTGTTCAGTTAAAGCAGCTGGGCCTAGAGCTGTCAGCCACAGACCTGGATGATGAAATTGTTGCAGAATTTGCCGAGCAGGCTGAAAATCTGCGCAAAAACTTCTATGTGTTTATGGCAACAGCGTCTGGTACGGTTAAACGTGTCGAGCTGGAGCAGTTCAGCAATGTGCGTTCTAACGGTTTACGTGCCATTGAACTGAACGAAGAAGACACCCTAATTGGCGTGGCGATTACCGATGGCGAGCAGCAGATCATGCTGTTCTCGAATGAAGGTAAGGCAATCCGTTTTGCTGAAACTGATGTTCGTGCCATGGGCCGTTCAGCCAAAGGTGTGCGTGGTATGCGTGTCACCATTGGTGCAGCTCAAGCGGAAGAGGCCGAAGACGATACAGCCGATAGCGAAGATGATGCAACCGATAGCAATTTTGTTAGCCGGATTGTGTCGCTGGTCGTGGTGCCAGAAACCGGTGAAGTGCTGTGTGCATCCGCCAATGGTTATGGTAAACGTACTCCGGTCGATGACTTCCCGACCAAAAAACGTGGCGGTAAGGGTGTAATTGCAATCAAGACCTCTGAACGTAACGGTGAACTGGTCGGCGCGGTGGCCATTGATGCTTCGAAAGAATTGATGCTGATTTCGGATGGCGGTACGCTGGTACGTACCCGTGCTTCGGAAGTGGCGGAAACCGGTCGTAATGCGCAAGGTGTACGTTTAATCCGTTTAGGTGAAAACGAAACGCTGGTGGGTGTAGAAGCGATTGAAGCCGTGGAAGAAGATGAATTTTCTGAAGATTTAGCTGATGAAAATACAGCTTTAGATACGCTAGAGACCGATGCAGCATCTGCTGAGCAGGATGAAAAACCGGCTGAAGAATAATTTCTCTTCTCATGAAAAGGACGCTTCGGCGTCCTTTTTTACACAGTACCGTACAGGAATAACCCAATATGCAGCTTAAATTATGGATGGGCTTGAGTGTTCTGGCTTTGGCCGGATGTGATCAGCTGGGTCAAAAAGCCATGGACGCCATTCCAAACCCGAGTCCGCAGCAGGAGCAGGTGGCACAGGCGGCCTATGACAATTTACGTGATGGCGAGTTCGAGCAGTTTCTGAATCATCTCGAACCAGAACTCAAAAGCCATTTTCAGGACAACCAGAAAGTCATGAAACGCTTTGCCAAGGTGATTCCAAAAGGCGAATATAAATCGCGTACCCTGATGACCAAAAGTATTGAAACCGGTAGTAATCAGCCGGGTCAGTACAAGATTAGCTATGAATATGCATATCCGAAAAATCTGGTGCAATATGACGTCAGCTTTGACCAGCCGGGCGGTAGCAGTAAAATCCGCAACTTGAATATTCAGGTATTTGGTGAGTGAGTGCACTCTTAATCACTACATTTTACTGCGCTTGCCAGATCACTGCCTATTACTGCATATATATTCAAGATCAGTGCAAAATGTATTTAAGTAATAGAAAGAGGTCATCCACATTGGGCTAGATATAGAGTGAGATAGGTTTCCAATCTGCTGGAAAATTTCAAATTATCTTGTGAATCTATATTGATTTTTCGACTGTATCTGCGTGCCAAGATTGAAATAATTTTGTGCAAGCCCGAGCAAGATGTGGTTAAATGCCTATTTTATTGTGTTTCACCTTGACAAGGAAAAATCATGCGCGCGTACAACTTCTGTGCTGGCCCTGCTGCATTACCCACTGCCGTATTAGAAAAAGCTCAAGCAGAAATGCTGGACTGGCACGGCAAAGGCCTTTCGATCATGGAAATGAGCCATCGTAGCAAAGATTATGTTGCGGTTGCAGAAAAAGCAGAAGCCGATTTACGCAAACTCATGAACATTCCTGAGAACTATAAAGTACTGTTCTTGCAGGGTGGGGCATCCTTACAATTCTCGGCAATTCCATTAAACCTGCTCGGTAAAAATAACAAGGCCGATTATATCCATACCGGTATCTGGTCTGAAAAAGCATTAAAAGAAGCACAGCGTTATGGCGATATTCATGTCGTGAACGCAGGTATTCAGATTGATGGTAAACATGCGATTAGCGCGCAAAGCGAGTGGGATTTATCTGCAGATGCAGCTTATGTGCATTATGCCGACAATGAAACCATTGGTGGTCTGCAATTTGCCAGCATTCCTGAAACCGACAAGCCGTTGGTGTGTGACTATTCATCTAGCATTCTGTCTGCACCGCTAGATGTTAGCAAGTTTGGTTTAATTTATGCGGGTGCACAGAAAAATATTGGCCCGGCAGGTTTAACCCTGGTGATTATCCGTGAAGATTTACTGGATCAGGCCAAGCCGGAAATTCCAAGCATCCTGAAATATTCAGATCAGGCAAAAAATGGTTCAATGGTGAATACGCCATCGACCTATGCCTGGTATTTATCCGGTCTGGTTTTTGAATGGTTACTGGAAAATGGTGGGGTTGATGCCATGCATCAGACCAACCTTGAAAAAGCCAAACTGCTTTATGGTTATATCGATTCAAGCGATTTCTACGCCAACCCGATTGTTGAAGCCAACCGTTCGATCATGAACGTACCATTTACGCTGGCCAATGCCGATCTGGAAAAACAGTTCCTGCAAGAAGCGGAAGCCAATCATCTGTTGAATCTGGCTGGTCACCGTTCAGTTGGTGGTATGCGTGCCAGCATTTATAATGCCGTGCCACTTGAAGGTGTTCAGGCACTGGTTAACTTTATGGATGACTTTGCCAAACGCAACGGCTAATCCAGCGTATACGAAAAAGCCCATCATCAGGATGGGCTTTTTTATGGGATATGGAATACGGATTAAAAAATAAATTGATGCAGCAGGTAGGCAGAAATCATCATGCCCAGAACAAAAAACAGGCAGGACATTTTATCCAGACGATAACGCTGACCCATTTGATGTTCAACAGATTGTAAGTTTTCTTCTTGCACGATTTTCATAGATATTATATTCCAGTGATCTATTTATCGTTGATACTTTCGATTTGTCACATATTATTAACATAAAAAATTGGTTAAATAAAGTACTAAATACATTTTCCTTAATAAACTTTTCAGCCGATTTAAAATCAGAACATCATCTCTTCATTCTGTTGACCGGATTTATTCAATATTCAATTTTTAAACAGATTTAATCTAAGTCTATGAAAATCAATAGAGATTAAATAATAAGCTTTAAAATTTAAAACTGTGGATAAATAAGTGATTTTTGAATTTAAAATAGTGCTATTTAGAATAAAACTGTGGATAAAATATAATCAAATAAATTCAAAAGATACAAAAAAGACCTGCTTCAAGCTGAAAGCTCATATTGAAGCAGGTCTTTCTTTAAATATAAATTATTGTTTTTTCGCGTAAATACTGACCTGAATCCAGATATTGCCGCGAATGAACTGGCCAATTTCAAAATCAGCAAACTTGGGTTCTTTGGTCGCAATACGGATTAAAGTGGCTGGCTGGTTGTCTTCATGAATCAGGCAGACATCATACAGGGTGTAATCCTGATTCATAAATTGCGCTTGGGTTTTACCGACCACATTGCCCTGGAACCAGGCTTCATCTTCCTGTCCTAAGACTTCACCATATAAATAGGCCACCATTTTGGAGAAATTCACGGTCACCGGGGCTTTATCTTCTTCAGATTTTGGCTCCCAGGCATCAATCTGTTCCTGCAAATTGGCCGGGGCAACACCATTATTGGCCGCCAGAATATCATTTAAGGCACGGTGATGTTTAATCGAGGCCGGATCATCAACAATCAGTTGCTCATCTTCTGCCACGGCTTCCAGCTCGTAAGCCCAACCATTCAGATGCGCGATATAAGTCTGGTCTTTTTGGTACTGGTGGTGATTGACGCTATACAGACTGTCAAAGGCATAGACCGTGGTGTTTTCACCCAGATTTAATCCCAAAACCGCCTGGGTATTGGAAGGGCAGCTAATAATCCGTTCAATGGTCACCGGGGTTTTATACGGGCTTTCAAAACATGGAAAGGCCGTTTTAACCGCTTTCGGCTGATTGGCCTCTACGGCAATGACCTGCGCCAGTTGAATCGGCTGTTTGACCGGACCCTGAATCAGCCAGGTGCTGTCATCCATATCACATTCTTGTGCGCATAGCCCCATTGGCATGATGGGTGCATCCAGTGCCTGACCTAACCATTTGGGAACATCAACATTCGGCTGATCGGTGAGCAGCGTCCAATGCTCTACATGGCTGCCAAAACTTTGATCTTCAATGGTAATAATGTCTGGTCTGTTCTGATTTTTCATAAGCACGTTAAGAGAATGTCGAGTGGCCTTAATCTATTTAATCGAGGGTGTTTTAAATTTTTCAAGTCTGGGCACCGATTTCTCCTTTGAAAATGCCCGAAATGATGAGAAAAGTCAAAAGATGAGCTTAAGCTGCTTAAGCACAATCAGCTGATCCAGCGTGTTATTACTCTAGCAGCATCTTGGTGAAAAAGCCTGTATTTCCCGCCGCGGCGTTGAGTGAATTTTGCTACACTAGGGACATCAAAATTGCCGGAATTGAAAGTGCTGCCATTTAAGCTGTGGGTGGATGCCGATGCCTTACCAAGAATTTTAAAAGATGTGATTATCCGGGCTTCTGACCGCTATCAGCTCGAAGTAATTTTTGTAGCCAATCAGAATGTGGGCATTACTCCATCGGTGCGGATTAAATCCCTGCAGGTCATGAGCGGCGCAGATGCGGCCGATCAGGAAATTGTTGAGCGGATGCAGGCCAACGATATTGTGGTAACTCAGGATATTCCACTGGCAGCGCAGGTGATTGAAAAGGGCGGTATTGCGATTCATCCACGTGGTGAAATCTATACCACTGCCAATGTTAAAGCGCGGCTGCATTTACGTGATTTTATGGATACTCTACGCGGCGCTGGCGTGCAGACCGGTGGGCCACCGCCAATTTCTGAGCGCGATAAACGTGAATTTTCCAGCAGTCTGGATCAGACCATTCAAAAACAAAAACGTAAAACCGGCTGAATTACATGCCTTCAAAAAATAATATTGCCCTGACTTATATGCTGCTGGTGTTTATCTGGGCCTCGACACCGCTGGGGATTGTCTGGAGTGTGTCGGATTTGCATATGCTGTGGGCGCTGGCTTTACGTTTTTTTATTGCCTTGCCGCTGGCCTTTGTCTTTTTATTGCTACTCAAAGTGCGTTTTCCGGTTGATCAGACTGCTCTGCACAGTTATGTGGCGGGTTCCTGCAGCCTGTTTGGTTCCCAGATTTTTACCTATCTGGCCACCAGCTATTTAAGTTCGGGCATGATTGCACTGATGTTTGGTCTGGCGCCGATTATTGCCGGCCTGATTGGGCGTTTTGCCTTTCAGCAGCGCCTGAAAAAACTGCAATGGTTCGGGATGCTGGTTGCGGTACTGGGACTGGGCATTATCTGTTTGGGCGGAGAAAACCAGCATGTACAGCCGGTCGGGATTGGTCTGATGCTGCTGAGCGTGCTGATTTATGCCATGTCCATTTTCTGGGTCAAAAAAGTGAATGCCAAGGTGGAACCTGTGGCACAGGCCACTGGTTCAATCCTGATTTCAACCTTGATGGCAATTTTGATGTTGCCAATAATCTGGCCTTATGCACCGACTGAAATTCCGGAAACCAAGGCTTTATTCTCTTTACTGTATACGGTGGTGATGGCTTCACTGATTGCCATGTTCTGTTATTTTAAGCTGGTACAGAATATTCAGGCGACCACATTGTCACTGACCACTGTCATGACCCCAATGCTGGCCCTGCTAATTGGTGCATTTCTGAATCAGGAAGCCCTGAGCTTGACAGTGCTGATCGGAGCTTTGGTCTTATTGTTTGGCTTGTTCTTATATTTCTTCCATGATTTACGTGCAAGCCGGGCGTTGGCACGTAAACAGGCACATCCTGAAACTTATTTAGATTGACACTGCTGGATGACTTCGGCCAGTTTGCTGCGGTCTTGCGGGTGTAAAGTAATAAAATAGGCCCCGGTACGATAGCGGCCATTATCTTCGGCATTGCTATAGACCACCTGGGCAGTTGCAGCAATATGAAAGAAGTTTTCCGGATGACTTAAGGTCACGTGAATATAGCTGCCATCGGCAATTTCACGCTCGCTATAGAAGCTTAAACCGTTTTCGGAAAAGTTGACCTGTTCCGGTACAGGTAACATGCTTTGTACAATTGCATCGTATAAAGAACCGGTAATCAGGTTTAATTTTTGGTTGAATAAGGATAAGATTCGAGCAATTTGTTGATCTTTTTCAGATAATTGTTCTAATTCGTAGTTAAGCGCATGATCAAATTGATCTAATTCAGCGAGTAGTAGAAAATAACGCGGCAACATAAAATTAGGATCGTAAGGATCATTAAGAGCAACTTGATCAGAAATAAGCTGATAGTTGATTCTCAACGCAGCATCGATACGTGACATCACGCGACGTTCATTTTGAGCGTTTTGATGCTGTAAATTTTCCATAATGTATTACCTCGGACTAGATGGTATGTTTAAACCAATCTCGCTATATATAGGGTTGAGATATACGCGCGCTCGGCGCAGTAATCACTTTATTTCTTTTATTGCTCTGGTTTCAATGATCGGTCTCACTTTAGGTGTTGCTGTTCTGATTACAGTGTTATCTGTGATGAACGGATTTGACCGTGAATTGAAGAACCGGGTCTTGGGGATGATTCCGCAAGCGACTGTTTCATCTACCCAGATTTTAACAGATTGGCCTGAACTTGCAAAAAAAGTTGAGCAACATGAGCACGTTACAGGTGTTGCACCGTTTACCCAATTACAGGGGATGTTGACTGCACATGGCCAGGTTTCCGGCATTATGGTGACCGGTATCGAACCGGAATATGAGAAGAAAGTTTCGATTATTCATCAACATATGGTGGAAGGCAGTATTGATAACCTGAAAAAAGGCGAGTTTGGGATTGTGCTGGGCAAGCAAATGACCGATGCCTTGGGCCTCAGTTTAAATGACAGTATTACTTTGGTCTTGCCTGAAGCAACGCCATCACCGGCCGGTGTGGTGCCACGTTTTAAACGTTTTACCATTGTGGGGATTTTCAGCATTGGTGCCGAAGTTGATTCGATGATGGGCTATATCGCCCTGAATGATGCTTCGACCTTGTTACGTCTGCCGGATGGCGCACAAGGCGTACGCATGAAGCTGGATGATATTTTTGCTGCACCCACCGTTGCCAACGACATTGTGAGTGAACTGCCAGCCAATTTCTATGCCTCAGACTGGACCTATACCCATGGCAACCTGTTCAGTGCGATTCAGATGGAAAAGGCCATGGTCAGCCTGTTACTGTTCTTAATCGTACTGGTCGCAGCCTTTAATATTGTCTCTTCTCTGGTGATGGTGGTGACTGACAAAAAAGCCGATATCGCAATTTTACGGACCTTAGGTGCATCTCCGGGCACGATTACCCGAATCTTTATGGTGCAAGGGACCGTGATTGGCGTGATCGGGACAGTCTCCGGCGCGATTCTTGGAATTATTTTTGCCTCCAGCATCAGTGGTTTTATTGCCTGGCTGAACAATGTTTTGGGCTTGAATCTGTTTGATGCCTATTTCATTAACTACTTACCATCGCATTTAAGATGGCAAGATGTCGTGGTCATTGTCAGCCTGTCTTTAATTTTAAGTTTCCTGGCCACAATTTATCCGGCGTTACGCGCGGCGAAAATTCAACCTGCAGAGGCGCTTCGTTATGAATAAAACTGTACTAGAAGCCAAACAGGTCACTAAACATTTTACTGACGGCAAAACCACAGTAGATGTACTGCGCGGCCTCGATTTAAAAATCGAACAGGGACAATTTGTGTCGATTGTCGGCGCCAGTGGTTCAGGTAAAAGTACCTTGCTGCACGTCCTTGGCGGGCTTGATCGTCCAAGTCAGGGCGAGGTTTATTTAAATGGCCAGCGCTTTGACAATTTAGGCGAAGCTGAGCGTGGTTATTTGCGTAACCAATATCTGGGCTTTGTTTATCAGTTCCACCATTTGCTACCTGAATTTAGTGCGCTGGAAAATGTGGCAATGCCCTTGATGCTGCGTAAGGAAAGCAACTTTAAAGAAGTCAAACAGCAGGCCGAATATCTGCTGGATCGGGTGGGCTTATCGCATCGATTGACCCATAAACCGGGTGAACTGTCGGGTGGTGAACGTCAGCGTGTGGCCTTGGCGCGTGCCATTGTCACCAAGCCGGCAGTCATGCTGGCTGATGAACCGACCGGGAACCTGGACCGTAAAACCGCCATCAAGATTTTTGAGCTGTTACGCGAGCTGCGCCGTGAGTTTAATATGGCCATGCTAATTGTGACCCATGATGAAGAGCTGGCCAAATCGGCCGATACCATTTTGCATATGCAGGATGGCATCTGGGTACCCGACTAAAACCCGATTATCAGATCAATGACCCTTGAAGCCCACTCCGGTGGGCTTTATGCTTGCTCAAAATAAAAATAAGACAGAAAACGACATGTTCAAAATCATGGGTGCCGGCTGGATTGTAGGTATTGCCTGTATGGGCACAACGCTATGGCCGATGCTGGATTTCCCGCTCTGGTTGTCAGGCCTGTTACTGATTATCCTGCTTTTACAGCAAATAGCTGCTTTACATTGGTCCCATCTGGGCATCCAATTGATTAATACCTGTGTGGCATTTGTCATTACATTTTTGTTGGGGCTGAATTTTGCCCAAAACCAGTTGCAAGAGCGGTTGATATTTCGTGAACTGACCCGCCAGCCGGCAGAGGTGGTGGTCTATGTCCAGCAAATCAATCAGCTGGGTAGCAGCCAGCTCCGGCAACCGGTTCAGGTGCTGAACCGGCATAGCCAGCCGGTGCAATGGCTGGCCTTGCTGCCGGCTGAACAGGAACTACAGCTGGGGCGTTATTATCGTTTACAGGGGCAGACCTTGCCGGCGCACAGTTTTGCCGTTCCGGGTGCGTTTGATGTAGAGCAGTGGTATCTCCAGCAAAATATCATGAGCGGCTTTCAGGTCCAGTCGATTGTGGAACTGACTGAATCGGAACTGTATCGGCTGGGATTTGGGGGCTATTTAAGACAGCAGCAGCAACTCTGGCCGCAGTTTAAATTGTGGATCGAAACGCAGCGTTTACAGATTCGTGACTTTATCCAGCAGCAGGCATTGCGGCATCCCGGTTTAATGCTGGCACTGCTGACTGGCGATAAAAGTTTACTCGATGAAGCCACCGAGCAGCAGTTTCAGCGTTTCGGGATGAGTCATTTGCTGGCGATTTCCGGGCCGCATGTGCTGATTTTTGCCGCCATGCTGTGTTTTGTGCTGCAGCGCCTGGTCACTCGCTATTGGCCCGAATTATATGCGCGATTGCCCCGAAGTTATCTGCTGTTGCTGCCGTTTATGGGCTGTGTATTTGTATATTGTGCCTATGTTGGGTTTGAAATTCCTGCGCTCAGAACTTTACTGATTTGTCTGGTGGCAGGCGCCTGCCTGTTGCTAAAGCAGCCGATACAGCCGCTGTCTTTGCTGATTGGTAGTGCTTCGTTATTGCTGCTGCTTGATCCGTTGAGTGTGCTGTCGGCGGCATTCTGGCTGTCTTATGGCGCCTGCTTTGTGCTGTTAAGGATTTACCAGACCCTCCGGCAACAACCGGTGCATCCGCAGCAGACGTTGATGCAGAAATTGTGGCAGGGCTTCCGGCTGTTATTTGAATCGCAATGGAAAATTTTTATTGCGCTGTTTCCGCTGATGATCATCTTCTTCAAGCAGATTGCCTGGATTGCGCCGCTGAGTAATCTATTGGCCATTCCCTGGATCGGTCTGGTGACTGTACCGCTGGATATTCTGGCCGGTTTAAGTTTTTATCTGGCGGAACCGCTGAGCCAGTTGCTGTTTCAGCTCAATGACTTGGCGCTAAGTCTGTTATTGGGTTGTTTGCAGTTGCTGGATTTGCTGTTTGTGCCGCAACTGATTCCGGTTGCGCTGAGCCCACCGATGCTGCTGAGTCTGGTGCTGGGACTGATGATTTTATTTCTTCCCGCAGGTCTAGTGCCTAAAGCCTGGTCAGCGCTGTGCTTGTTGCCTTTGCTGTTTCAGGATCAGTTTTCTCGGCAGGTGGAACTTACTGTGCTGGATGTTGGGCAGGGGCAGGCAATCTTTTTACGCTATCGTGAACACAGCATGATGATTGATATGGGCGGTCATTATGATGAACAGAAATGGAGTATCGGCCGGCAGATTATCCAGCCCTTTTTAAGTGTCAAAGGCGTGCAGCAGTTAGATTATTTATGGTTGACCCATCTGGATCAGGATCATAGCGGCGCTTATCAGACCTTAAAGCCACAGTTACAGGTGCAACAGGTCTATGCCAATGCTCAGCTTGAAGTAAATCCTCATAGCCATTTTGACTATTGCCAGCAAGGACAGCAATGGCAGTGGCAGCCGGGCATCCAGATACAGATACTCTCTCCGAAACCGGAGCAGTTAAATCCTGTAGAACAGCAGAAAAATGAAAGTTCCTGTGTGCTGCTGGTCGAGTTTGCACAGGCTCAGCCTTATTCTCGCTTTTTATTGATGGGTGATGCAGGCTGGCCGACTGAATATCAGTTATTACAGGATTATCCGGATTTAAAAGTGGATGTGCTGGTGCTTGGCCATCATGGTAGCCGGCACAGTTCATCTTACCAGTTTTTAAAACAGCTGGAGCCTAAACTGGCAATTGCATCGGCGGGGCTAAATAACCGTTATGGGCATCCGAGCACACAGGTACAAGCCCGACTGAACGCCTTAAAAATTCCATTATGGCAGACCGCGCAGCAGGGTAGCATCCAGTTTTATCCCACTGAGAATGAGGTGCTACCGTATCGGCATATGCGGGTTTGGCTGCGGCGTGATTAAGCGGAATTAGCTTTGGTATTTTGAATTAACGCCAAGGCTTCATCCGTAGGAATATCATAAATCCGTCTTAAGGCTGGATGTGCCTTAAAGCGTTTATAACTCCAGTGATAATGTTCCGGATGCTGGGCAATCAGCTGTTCAATCTTCTGGTGAATCATTGCGGTGCCTTCATTGGCAGAACAGCCGTAGAGCCGTGCGTCCATGGCTTCAATGAAAATATCAAAACCTTGCTGTTCATTGCGCAGTGCATACAGAAACAGGGCAGCGGCTTTAGTTTTTTGAATCAGCTTGGCGCTCAGGTTGCTGGATTCAAGTGGCAGACCAAAATAGTGAATCATTTCACCCCCCAAATGCGGGGTGTGGTCCGGCAGAATTACCGTGGTTCCGCCTTGTTTCAGTGCCTTAAAAATCTGACGAATACCGCTGTCATTGGTCGGCACCAGATTGGCCTGTTCACGGCTGCGAGCGTTACGGACAAACTCATCAGCCGATGGATTTTTCACCGGTTTATACATGATGGTCATTTCGGTGTGCTGCGCCACCCAGGCATTCATGATTTCCCAGGTGCCAAAATGCGGCACAATCAGTACCACGCCTTTTTGCGCAGCCAGTGCCTCATGTAACAGCTGTTCGCCATGCACCTGATGAATGCGGGAAATATTCTTGTGGTTTTCTGCGCCCCAGATATTAAAAAACTCAAAATAAGAGGTGAGTTCATTGCGAATGGCCTGACGCGCCAGCTGTTCACGCTGGGTCGTATCTAAATGCGGCAGGGCAATATTTAAATTGAGGCGAATGACCTGAGAGGTCTTGCTGAGCTGAAAGACATTCAAAAATGCCGCCAACACGCGGGCCGCCCAACGTGAAAGGCTGAGGGGTTGTCGACTGACAAAATGAAGTAAACGAGAGATAGTCGTTGGGGCGAGTTTATCAGTCATTCAGTATAGTGAAATCTAAAGAACAGGTTAAAAATGAAAATATTATAGGGGAAAACATTCAATTTAGACAGCAATCAGTTTTTCGGCGTATATAATGGAGGAAAATTAACTCGAGTTTTGGATTGTTTTTATGTCCGATTGGCCGCCTAAACCAGAAAATGAAATCAAGAATAGCCATCCACCCACAGCACAACAACCGACAGGAAACGAATGGAAGTTACTGGAAAAAGCGGTTTTAGCCTCTGTTGAAGAACAGCGCCGCGCCAGACGCTGGGGAATTTTCTTTAAGTTCCTGACCTTTGCCTATATTTTTATTCTGCTGGTGATTATGGGTAAAAGCTGTAGCAATAATTCTGCTACGGCCGTGACCAGCAGTTCGCATATTGCCGTGGTCGATATTGTGGGCACCATCGCAGCGGATAAACAGAGCGTCAATAGTGAAAATACCATTAAATCACTGCGTAAAGCCTATGAAGCAAGCGGCAGTAAGGCGGTGGTGCTAAATATTAATTCACCGGGCGGATCACCGGTTCAGTCCGATGAAATCTGGCAGGAAATCCAGTATTTAAAACAGCAGCATCAGGATAAAAAACTGTATGCGGTGATTGGCGATACCGGCGCTTCAGGCGCTTATTATATTGCTTCAGCTGCCGATGAAATTATTGCCAATCCATCCAGTCTGGTTGGCTCGATTGGGGTGATTATGCCGAATTATGGCGTTAGTGGCTTAATGCAAAAGCTGGGTGTTGAAGATCGCACCATGACCTCCGGTGAAAATAAGGCGCTGCTGTCGATGACACAACCGGTGGATCCGGCACAAAAAGCCCATGTTCAGGGTGTGCTGGATAATGTGCATGCGCATTTCATTACTGCAGTCAAACAGGGCCGTGGCAACAAGTTAAAAGCCAATGATCCAACCTTGTTTTCCGGTTTATTCTGGACCGGTGATCAGGCGTTGAAACTGGGTATTATTGACCGTCTGGGCAGTATGAATACGTTAAAACGTGAATTAAAAGTCGACAAAACCGTCAACTATACCATTGAATATAATCCGCTGGATTCGATGCTGGGTCGTATGGGCACTGCGGTAGGTCAGGGGATGGCCAGCGCTGTATCGCAGCAGATTCAATCTGAACAAAGTACCAAATTACAATGAAACCATTAATCCATTTTGCTCACGCCAATGGCGTACCGTCACGGGTCTATCAAAAACTATTTCAGCATCTGCAAGATGATTATGACGTGATTGATGTGCCTTTGCTCGGGCCAGATAAACGTTATCCAATCGATAATCACTGGAACAGTCTGACCCAGCAGGTGATTGACAGTATTGTGCGGCAGGCACAAGGCCGCAAGGTGATTGCACTGGGTCATTCACTTGGTTCGGTGCTGAGCTTTCAGGCCGCGCAGCAACGCCCGGAACTGTTTTCCCAGCTGATCATGCTGGATCCGCCAATGATCATGGGTAAAGAAGCCTTAGTGATGCATGTAGCGAAACTGTTGAAGCTGAAAGCCCTCGATAAAATGTCACCGGCGGGATTGTCTAAACGCCGCCGTGATCATTGGGAGTCACGTCAGCAGGCGGCCGAGCTGCTCAGACCCAAAGGCTTTTATCAAGATTTTGATCCGGACTGTTTTCAGGCTTATATCGACCATGCACTGACAGAAGATCCTGTACGTGGTGGGGTGACGCTTACCATTCCTAAAATGGATGAAGTACAGATTTTCCGTACCAATCCATCTTTATGGTGGTTGCCACAGGCCAAATTGAAAGTACCGGCACAACTGGTGGTGGCCGAGAAAGGTCCGTTTCTGGCCCGCAAGTTTCCGCAGCAAATTGAGAAGAAATTCGGGATTCCTTTTCATGTTGCGCCGGGCGGTCATATGTTCCCACTGGAACAGCCTGAGCAAGTGGCACAGATGATTAAATCCTTATTAAAGGATCAGGCACCTTAAGATTACTTTTGGGAAAAATCAGGTCATAAAAAAACGCATCCGAGGATGCGTTTTTTTATAGATATTACTTTTTATTTTAGCGCTGACAGAACTGTAGCGGTTGCGCTAACACCTGACCACGATACAGCACCGCGTTTGGTGTGTGCTGCAGCGTACCACTACAAATCCATTCCACCACTTGCGGATAAATCAGATGTTCCAGCACATGCACACGATTGGCCAAGCTTTCCACGCTGTCCTGATGCGATACAGTAAGTACCCCTTGGGCCAGCGCCTGACCGGCATCCAGCTCGGCAGTCACATAATGTACCGTACAGCCATGATAGACATCACCCGTGTTTAACACCCGTTGATGAGTATGCATGCCTTTGTAATGCGGCAGCAGAGAAGGGTGAATGTTCAGCATTTTCCCTTCCCAGGCTTTAACAAACTTGGCGCTTAAAATGCGCATAAAGCCTGCCAGCACCACCAGATCAACCTCCCAGTCTAAAAGCTGTTGATGCATCACATCATCAAAACTTTCACGGTCTGGGTATTGCTTGTGTTCAATTACCGCAGTGGCAATACCGGCTTTTTGGGCACGTTCCAGCGCATAGGCTTCAGGCTTGTTGGAAATGACCCCAACAATTTGCCCGGAAAGACGGGCATCAATCAGGGCTTGTAAGTTCGATCCACTGCCTGAAACAAGTACAGCAATTTTCAACATAGACAATTACGCAAAAATCACACGGATTTTTTCGTCAGCACCTTCAACAGATTCTGCATTGTCAACAATGTGACCCATGGCCCAGGCTTTTTCGCCTAACTGGTTCAGCAATTCAACAGTTTTGTCTGCATCTGCTGCATCCACTGCCAATACCATACCAACGCCACAGTTAAAGGTACGGTACATTTCGAATTGTTCAACACCGCCTTCTTTTTGCAGCAGTTTGAACAGTTCTGGCCATTCCCAAGAGGATTCGTTAATTACCGCTTGCGCACCATTTGGCAGAACGCGTGGTAAGTTACCAGGTAAACCGCCACCGGTGATGTGCGCCATTGCGTGAACATCAACAGATTTAAGTAATTCAAGAATCGGTTTGACATAAATACGGGTTGGTTCCATCGCTGCATCTGCCAGCGGACGGCCATCTACGATTTGAGTCAGGTCAACGTTTTTCACGTCCAGAATTTTACGAAGCAGAGAATAGCCGTTTGAGTGTGCACCTGAAGACGCAACACCAATCAGAACATCACCCGCTTTGACTTTAGAGCCATCAATAATTTTGCTTTGCTCAACCACGCCTACGCAGAAACCTGCAAGGTCATAATCTTCGCCTTCATACATGCCTGGCATTTCAGCAGTTTCACCGCCAACCAGTGCACAGCCCGCAAGCTCACAACCTTGACCGATCCCGGTAACTACATTGGCTGCAACATCAACGTTTAAGTGACCCGTTGCATAGTAGTCGAGGAAGAACAGTGGTTCTGCGCCACAAACCAGCAGGTCGTTCACACACATGGCCACCAGATCCTGACCAATAGTGTCATGACGGTTTAAATTAAGGGCTAAACGTAATTTTGTACCAACACCGTCTGTGCCTGATACGAGAACAGGTTCTTCATAACCTTTAGGAATTTTACAAAGTGCGCCAAAGCCGCCTAATCCGCCCATCACTTCAGGACGAGTGGTGCGTTTCGCAACAGATTTAATTCGATCGACTAACGCGTCACCGGCTTCGATGTCGACACCAGCATCTTTATAGCTTAAACCAGGGGTAGGGTTAGAAGTTGAGTTGCTCATAATGAAGTCTCCGCATTCGCGCGGGGGATTATAACCCGAATATACGAAACTCTTATGTTATTTATGCGCTAAAATGCTATCTTTATTAAAATATTTTACTTTATATAACGATTACACTGCAAAAAGGCGAGATTCTATGGCAGATCGTACTTTACGTCGCATTTTTATCCTTGCCGGGATAGCTTTAATTTTTTGGATTTTATATTTACTCAAGCCGGTCGTTATTCCATTTATTGTCGCCTTTCTTGTGGCTTATCTGTTCAGTCCGCTGGTTGATACTTTATATCGGGTCGGGGTGCCGCGCTGGTTATCCATCAGCATCGTTTTTGTCGGAATCGGGATTCTACTGACCGTGGCAGTCTGGTACATCATTCCGCTGGTCTGGAAACAGCTGATGATTGCCCGCGACAGTATTCCGGTCGGAATTAACTGGATCAATACCACCTTTTTGCCTTGGATTTCTGAAACCTTTAATGTCGATGAGATGGAAATTGATACCACGCATATGTCAACCATTATCATGGACTATGTGCAGACCAATTACAGCGCCGACAGCATTCAGGCCATGATTTTACGGGTGGCGCAGTCCGGTCTGAACTTTATCCAGATTGGCGGGACCATTGTTTTAATTCCAATTATTGCCTTCTATTTTCTGCTCGACTGGGACCGTATGCTGGACAGTCTGCGCCGTTTAATTCCACGTCCGTATGAGCGCAGCACCCTGCATATTGTGAATGAATGCCATAACGTATTAGGCGCGTTTGTCAAAGGTCAGTTCCTGGTGATGATCCTCCTAGGTGTGGTCTATGCCACCGGTCTGCAACTGATTGGTCTGGACGTTGGCCTGATTATCGGGATGGTGGCAGGTCTGGCCAGTATCATCCCATATTTAGGTTTTGCGGTCGGGATTATTGCTGCGGTCATTGCCACCTTATTGCAGTTCGGTATCGACTGGATGCAACTGTTCTTGGTGCTGGTGGTGTTTATGATTGGTCAGGCGGTAGAAGGCTACGTGCTGCAACCGTTTTTACTGGGCGATAAAATTGGACTGTCACCGGTAGCAGTGGTATTTGCTGTACTGGCTGGTGCGCAACTGGCCGGTTTCCTCGGGATGTTAATTGCCTTGCCGGTTGCCGCGGTAATTGTGGTCTTGCTGCGTCATGCCCGGGATTGCTATGAACGCAGTCAGTGGTATGGACAGTCGACGGCTATCATTCATCATGACCAGCAAACGGGCAGTATCAGCATAGAAACTGATCAGGTGGATGTCGATATTGATCTTGAGAAAGATCAGACAAAGCCACTGCAACAGACTGAAAAATCGAGTAAGATGAATCCTCTTGATCCTAAAGATGTTTAACGAAGGCCTATTCTGTATATGCGTCAACTGCAGCTTGATATAGAACCTCAACTCGATGCCCGAATCAGTGATTTTTCTGGTCCGGGCTGGGGCCATGTAATTGACGCAGTGCGCCAGTTGCATGCGGGGCTGGTTAACCGTTTTTATGTTTATGGCGGTGCGGGTACCGGCAAAAGCCATCTGCTTTCGGCGATTTGCGATTCTTATCTGGAAATTGGCAAATCCGCGATTAAAGTCTCTTTGCTGGAACTTCTGGATGCCCCGACCGAAGCCATTACCTCTTTAGATCATTTTGATCTGGTCTGTCTGGATGATATTGAAGCGATTAGCGGCGTGCCGCATTGGCAGCGCGCGGTATTTCATTTAATCAATTACAGCAATGAAATGGGCGGGCAATTGGTGTTTTCATCACGTTTTGCCCCGATTGAACTGAAACTGGAATTGCCCGATTTACAGTCCCGTTTAACTCAGGCTGTGAGTGTGAAAGTGCCGACCGGCAGCCTGTTTGCCGACCGTCAGGCTTTGGTAACTTCGGTGCTGCAACGTAAAGGTATTCAGATTGATCAGCAGATTATTGACTACTTGCTGCTACATGGTCCGCAGCAGACCTCAATGCTGTTACAAAGCCTGCAACAACTGATTCAGCTACTAAAAGGCGAAAAAACCAAACTGAGCGGCGCGAATTTGCGCCAGATCTACGCATTAATTGACGAATATCGGTAAAATACAAAAAAACTTGAGTAATTACTCTAGCTATGACAAATTACACTCAAAATAAGTCTTAGTTGCAAGGAAGCTGCAACTTAAAAATAAAAATGAATAAATAGGTTAAGGAGTAAGCTTATGCTCAAGCGGAGCATCGGCATTGGTATGCTGTTTATTGCGGGACATGCTTATAGTAGCAATATTGTTGTCACCATCACTGAAGATATTCAAGCCAATGATAAAGAATGCTCACTGCGCGAAGCAGTCGAGTATATTAATTTGGGGTTGCCGGAAGAAGGTCATAATGGCTGCGGTGGCGAAAATTCCTCCAATGTCATTCTGTTAGAAAAACACGCCGTTTATAAACTCAATCAGCAGTTAAAAATTACCCAACCCTTAAGCATTAAAACCACCTATGACACCGGCTTGAAAGAAAACAATATCAAAGGCCTGAACAATGCCATTATCGAAATGGCTGGTAATGAACGTATTTTTCATATTGAAAGCAGCGATGATAAACGTATTCAGGTCAACCTGAGCGAAGTCAGCCTGCAAGGCTGTGGCAGCGACAGTTGCCGTCCCAATCAGGGCGGTCTGATTCTGAACCATGAATACCTGGTGCTGGATTATGTCAAGCTGAGTCAGGGCCGAGCCAACCAGGGCGGTGCCATCTATAATCTGGCTGAAGTGGGAGAGAATATCGCGCCAGCCTTTATTGAAATTAAAAACAGTTTAATCCAGCACAACCATGCCACCGAGGGTGGCGCCATCTATAGCCGACTGCCAAGCTTCCGGATTTATGCAGCGGTGTTTAGCGACAACAAAACCAGCGATCTGGCATCTGCCAACCTCTACACCCAGTTACCTACAGAAGATGTCGAAAATCTCAAGCTGCTGGCCGCTGCCAATACCATCAGCAGTACGACCTTTAACCGCAATGAAGGCTATGTGCTGAACCTGAGAGACAATATCGGGGTCAATAACGTCACTTTAATGGGCAATAGCGCAGGGGTACGTTTAGAAGCCCCGGCAGGAAAAGGCTATATTGCCAACAGTATTCTGCTGGCCAATCCACATCCTGTGACGGCGCAGTCTGCTAACTGTAGCAAAGAGGCAGCCGATCAAAGCGTGCTGCAAAACAATCTGGTCTCTGAAGAATGTGGACTGGGTGATACCAATTACCCGAACCAGATCTGGCAGGGTAGCCATATTTTTAGCGGGAATATCCTGGAAGGCGCCTGTAAAGTGCTGAGTGAAGATGAGGACGCCTTATTCTGCCCGTATCAGGTTAAAGAAGAACAGTTCTTGGGCTATATCCGCCCACGTATTTTACTGAATTACCAGGCTCTGGCTGACTCTCCAATCGTCAACAAAGGCTATGCACAAGTGGGTACCACTGAGCAGGTTACTTGTGCCTCGGCAGATCAGCGCGGGGTGAACCGAGCTTCGGATAATACCTTGTGTGACCGTGGTGCAATTGAAATTACCGTACCTGATGCCTCAGGTCTCATTGGTCGGGATATTCTGGCCGGTGAAATTGCCGAAATGTCGGTCAGCGATTTAATTGGTGATAGTGATCTGGTACCAGCCGAGTTCTGTGACAGTCTGTTTAGCAGCAATCCGACTGGGAAAGCCTGGCAGGCCGGTTGTGTGCAGATTGAGCAGACCCAGACCAGTTCCAAGGGTCAACTGACGATTGATGAGCAGGGCAAGATTATTTATACCCCGGATTCTGCCTGGCATGGCGCAGATGTTTTTAAAATTAAACTGGTGACCACCAGTACACGTTTTAATACCACCAAACCATATGTAGAAATTCGTGTACAAGTAGTTCAGGCACCTGAAAACCACATGGACAGTGACAAAATTAAAACATCTGGCGGAGCAGTGGCTGGCTATGGCGTGCTCATATTGATGTTACTGGCAGCTTGGCGCCGTAAAAAATAAAAACAGGGAAAGGGAATGAAAAATTATAAAAAAGCACTCTTGGGAGTCATGATTGTCAGTGCCATGTCATTAATGGCCGCAGAAGACCGTACTATTTATGTCACTACATTTGCCGATGAAAATGGTGAAAACCCGGATAAATGTTCGCTACGTGAAGCCTTGGTGGCGGCCAAACAGAACAAAGCCTTTGGGGGCTGTAGTGTCGGCAATACCAACTATATTGCAGTGGATTATATCCGTCTGCAAGCGGGTGAATACAAGTTAAATGCTGAATTACGCCCGCAGTCCAATGTGCGGATTATGGGCGCAACACCGCTTGATTACAGCAAGAAAGATCCTATTACCCACCGTTATCCGGCGCTGATACCGCATCAGACCATTATTAACGGCCAGGGGCTGCATCGTATTGTTAATACGCTCGACAGTCAGGCCAATGTTATGTTTGACGATCTGACCCTTAAAAATGGCTATAGCGATGGGCTGGGTGGGGCTTTACTGGTTGCCGGACCGTTGACCTTAACCAATACCGCAATTCTGGACTCGCAGGCAGCGCGGGGTGGTGCACTGTATATTGCTGCCCATAATCAGGAACAGCCAATTACGGTGGTGAATAGCCTGATTCAGGGGAACAGCGCCAGTGTCGGCAGTGTGCTGGCGATGGACTGTACGGCAAATCTGGCAGATACCCAAGCCAATATTACCATTCAGCAAAGCAGTGTCATTCAGAATGGCAACAGCAACAGCCTGAGTAGCTTTGATTTTTGTGGCAAGCCGCGTCTGACTTTAACCAATACCACAGTGGCTAAAAATAAAGCGAACTTAACGCAGGGGCATATTTTTAACCTGGCCAATGGCCCGGAACACCGCCTCAGTACGCAATCGGTCTTCAGTTTAAATAACAATACCATTGTCGAAAATGAGGCCGCCAGCACCTTCTATTATGATGATTCAGGCATTAAGGTGTTAAGGTTTAATGTGCTGGCATTTAATACCGGAAAATCATGCCGTTATGCGTTGAATAATGGCAATTTAACCGAGCGGCAACCGAATATCAGCTCATCACGCAATGCGCTAATTTTCCCGAATGCACAAAGTGTAGAGCAGGGGGTATGTGACCTGCCGGAAACGCTCGCGAGCACAGAAGAAAACTCAATGAGCTCGGTGAATCTGAGTGGCAAGCAGTTAAGTGATGTGCTCTATCCAATGCAGCCGGCTTCAGCCTACAACTTATTCCTGCCGTTATATTATCCAAAAAATCTGGACAATGATGCGGACCTGGTCAATGTCGAAGGATTTGGCTGTGAAGTGTCAGATCAGCGTGGTTTACAGCGTGTGACTGATGGCACCCTGATTTTAGATCCAGAACAGAAAAACAGCTGTGAAATTGGTTCGGTTGAACTCATGCGTATGACCGCAGCAGATATTGTCAATCTGAAAAACGTGTCGCATGTGACCTTGTTTGACAGCTATCAGCAGGAGATTGACCGTTTAAAAGCGCTGGTTCAGGCACCAGAGAAAAATAAAGAGCTGTTGGCCCAACATCAGGCAGATCTGCAAAACTATGAAAATTTACTTAAATTTTCCAAGCAAAAACAGAAGTATCGGACTATTTATATCGATCCATTTGCACTGGCCCTCAAGCATGATGAACCAAATGCCGATGGTAGCGTGGCACAATTGCTGGAACTAAAACCGGAACACTTTAATATCAGTACAGAAGTCTATGGTATTGGCGGTGGTTTAGAAGATGTGGCCTTTGACCGCAGTAAACTGCTGCATGATCCAAACCTGAAATGCGAATGGGATGCCGATGTAAAACGGATTCTGTTCTATCGGGTCGATGATCAGGTGACCCAGAATATTGATTCTGCCTATTGTGCCTATACCATTACCTCGGTGACGGATCCAACTGTTCAGTCGAGTGGTTTGCTTGAAGCAAAATTCATGAACATCAAACCGATTGCCAAAGCCGACCGCTACACCATTGAATATGGTTCGGATTTGAAAATTAATGTCAATCCGCTGGAAAATGACAGTGATGATGGCGATGGACCTGTCAATACACTGCTGTCTGGACAAAATAAACCGGCCTTTTATACCGATAGCAATGGACTTGAATTGCCAATCCGTTTAACCAATTTGCCTTCAAGTGTACTGGTCACGGCAGACCGGAGTGGTCCATGTCCAGGGGATTATGTGCGTGAAACTGAAACTGAAACTTGTTATGGCGGAAACCTGCAGATTCAGGTGCGTAACAGCTATAGCCCGTTTGATTATGAGCTGAAATACAAGGTATTTGATGCTGAACAGGAGCTGTCTAATGAGGCGACCATCAGCCTGATCAATACCGCGAAAAACAGCAATACTGAAGGAAGCGGTGGTGGAAGTCTAGGGCTTGCTGGATTATTTGGTTTATTGGGCATGGCGGTATATCGTGTACGCCGTCAGTTTAAGTCCTAAATCATGAATTCAGTGAGTGTAAAAAAGCCTCTTTCAAGAGGCTTTTTTATGGACCAGCATTGGGTTGATGTGTGGCTTAACCGCTTAGTATTCCGTCGGCGTGATATATTTATTGATATATTCTTCACGAATCAGCACGCGTTCTTCAGGCGTGGCCTTCTGCATTCTTTGGCCGAGTTCCTTGCGTTCCTGGGTACTCATTTTTTGCCAGGTTTCACGCATTTTCTGCTTTTCTGCATCGGGTAGCTGAATAAACCAGTCCATACGCTGTTGCAAAGAAGCACTTTTATCGGACGGCAGTTCTTTTAAATTCTGATAACGTTTGATTAAGGCCAATTGTTCTTCATCTGAGAGGGTTTCCCAGCTTTCAACAATTTTTGTATCTGCATCTTTGGAGAAAATCCAGAAACGCTCAAAGCCAGCAAAGCTGGTTTGTAAAAAGCCCAGCGCACAGAAGGCGAATGCTAAACGTTTAGCTGCCATGTTGAACTTTATCCTCACCCAGCACCAATAACATTTCTAGATCTTCCATCATTTGCGGTGAAAGTTTTGGCGTAGCCACCACCTGATTTTGCGGTTGTGCGGTCATTTCTACCGAATTTGGTAAAATGACGAACCCTGCAATGGCAGCCGCAAGTGCAAAACCGGACATTTTCCACAGGCCATAGCGTGATGTCTGCTGGTCCTGAATCTGATCCAGAACATGATTCATCACCACGGCTTTGTCTTTGTGGTGGTGGGCGAGTCCATCAAGTTTGGAAGTCACTTGTTTTAAGAAATCATCTTGTTTCATTCTGATGATCCTCCCAGATATGGATTCATATGTGCCAGAGTCTGGCGTAAAGCCTGAATAGCACGATGATAATGGGTTTTTACACTGCCTTCAGAACAATTCATAATCTGGGCAGTGGTCTGAGTATCGAACCCTTCCCAGGCCCGCAGCATAAACGCTTGTTGCTGACGCACCGGAAGTTTGGCGATTGCCTCCTGAATTTCTTCAGCAGTCATGGCTTGGTCCAAAAACTCAGCAGGATTGAGTGCACGTTCATCGACCAGATCATTTTGTTCGACATCATCGTCATCCAGGCTGACTTTGCGGAAAAATGAAAAGGGTTGTGCACGACGGGCTTCTTTACGTCGCCAGTCCTGTAATTTGTTATTTAAAATGGTGTAGAACAGCGGATACCACTCATCTGTGCTTTTATCGGCATAGGATTTGTGCAGGGAAATAAAGGCTTCCTGAACCAGATCCATCGCGATGCCATGCTGTCCCTGAGTGGCACTTTCCATCATCACTAAGGCGCGCCCGGTGACCTCGTGCATAAAAGTTTTCAGGCGTTGTTCAGCCGTACTCTTCAGAGTACTCAAACTTTCAGGTTGAGACTTTTTGGGTGCTAAATCCATAGAGATGGAAAATCCTGTCATTGGATACCCACCATTATTTTTAACTTCATGGCACTATTAACGTTAAAAATAATGGTTCGGTTGACATTACAAGTTATTATTTTTCTAGTGTAATCTATTTTTTTAATAGGGCCAGCCTATTTAATATAAATTAACGTATTAGAGTCGTTGACGTACCATTTCAAAAAAACAGACTGAACCGGCAATCGCGACATTTAAGGATTCCTGTCCGCCCGGTTGGGGAATGGTAACGGCTTCTGCATGTGCTAGTGCGTAATCCGATACACCTTGACCCTCATTGCCGAGAATCCATACGCATGGCTGGCTTAAGTCTTTGACATACAGGCTGGTGGAACGGTGTGAGCTGGTGACATAGACCGGAATTTTAAACTGTTCCAGAATCTCCTCGAGCTGGATATTTTCAAAGGTCTGCAAAGAAAAATGCGCACCCATCCCGGCACGTAATACCCGTGGTGACCATAACGAGGCGGAGCCTTTGGTGCAGACAATTTGCTGGATGCCGGCTGCAGCAGCCGAGCGTAGCAGGGTGCCGACATTGCCCGGGTCCTGGACATTTTCCAAGATTAAGGTATCGGCCTGATAGTCAAGCGCCTGACTGGAACTTGGCAAATCGACAATAGCCAGACAGGCAAGGGTGGTGCCCAAGGTACTTAAATCTTTATATAAAGACTCGCCAATTACAAACACCGTACCCTGATACTGGTCCAGAATATCGTTCAGATCAGGATGTTTCAGGGCATTTTCGGTGGTGAAAATCGCGTTAATTTTCCGGTTTTGTTCTAACCATGCCAGACAAAGGTGCGAACCTTCAAGCACAGTCTGACCTTGTTTTTTACGGTAGCTGTTTTGTTCAATCAAGCCACGTAGGTGCTTAATTTTAGGATTATCTTTCGATTCGAGAAATAAGGTAGGCATGGAGAACATCCACACCTGTGAGCACAGACCCACAGGTGTTATCAGAAAAAATTAAGCGTGGTAGCCAGTAACAAGATCAACTTCGTTTTTAGAACCAATGATCACTGGTACACGTTGATGCAGATCGGTCGGTTCAATTTCCAGAATACGTACACGACCTGTTGTCGACGCACCACCGGCTTGTTCCATGAGCATACTCATCGGGTTGGCTTCATACATTAAACGTAAACGGCCAGCTTTTTTCGGGTCTTTCAGGTCATATGGATACATGAAAATCCCGCTACGGCACAGAATACGGTGAATATCACCTACCATACAGGCCACCCAGCGCATGTTAAAATCTTTTTCACGCGGACCGGTTTTACCTGCTAGCAGTTCATCAATATAACGTTGAACGGGTGCTTCCCAATGACGCTGGTTAGATGCATTAATCGCATATTCTTTGGTGTCGGCTGCCACCTGGATATTTTCTGAAGTCAGCAGGAATTCCTGAGCTTCCGGGTCAAAGGTAAAGAACACTACACCTGCACCGACGGTTAAGGCCATCATGGTCGATGGACCATACAGTACATAACCGGCAGCAACCTGGTGAATGCCCGCCTGCATGAAATCAGCCGCTTGCGTGACGGCATTTTTTGCCGGAAGAATCGAGAAAATGGTGCCGACACACATATTGATGTCGATGTTGCTTGAACCATCTAGCGGATCGAACAACACTAAATATTGACCATTTTCCTGTGCCGGAGTGAACTCATCCAGTTCTTCTGAGGCTAAACCGCCGACATTAGGATGTTTCTGTAAAGCATCAATCAGGTAATCATTGGAAATGACATCGAGTTTCTTTTGCTCTTCGCCTTGCACGTTCTCATTTTGTGCGCTGCCCAGAACCCCAGCCAAGGCACCTTTTTGTAAAGCCTGATCAATGGTTTTGCAGGTGTTGGCAATGGTCTCAATCACCTGTGCAAGTTCAGGGGTTAAATTTCCGCTTTGTTGTTGTAGAAATTGGGACAGGGTGCGATAAGACATAATAGGAAAACTCCGAATAAGAATCGATCGGGCATGATCAAAAAAGCTTTGTCCGATATTTTAGATGAGAACAGCTTAAAAGAAAAATTAAACTCAACTATTTGACGTGATTTTGCCCTTGCAAGTCTGCTAGAAAGTGCTATGTTGATGTGAAGGAACAGAATCAACCAGTATATAGGAGCACACATATGACAACGTTAAAGTTTGATGCGACTCCAACCCCAAGCGAAGGCATTAGTTTAGATGAAATTAGCGCCGACAAGGTCAAAGAGGCCTGGAAGGGGTATGAAGCAAAACCAGAGTACAAGAAATTTAACAAGCACGACATGATTGAGTCGATGCAACCCGCCAAAGATGAAGAAGATGCACAGGCAGATGCACCTTAAATAGAATTTGACTCAGCTCTTGTGTTTGAGTATTAAAAAAGCGCCCGATGGAGCGCTTTTTTATATTGAGCAACTCTGCTCAATGGTGCAATCTTAACGCAGTAAAGGTGGTACCGCTTCGTAGTTGATTTCAACACGGCGGTTTTCTTTCCAGGCACTTTCATCATGACCTGGGTTAACCGGCATTTCTTTACCATAGCTGACCGGTTCTAATTGACCCGGATTCACGCCCGTGGTGACCAGGAAGCTTTCAACCGCTTTGGCACGACGCTCACCAAGGGCCATGTTGTATTCACGGGTACCACGTTCATCGGTATGACCTGTAAGCGCGACTTTCGAGTTGGCATTGGCCATCAGGAATTGTGCATGTGCCTGTAGGGTTTGTAGGTCTTCATTCGACAGTTCGCTGCTGTCATAGTCAAAGTGCACCACACGTTTTGCCAAGAATGCTTTATTGGCTTCAGTTACACCTTTGGCAGATGCACCGGCCAGGTTTTGTGCATTCAAGGCTGCATCATCACTTAAGCCTTGTGTATTGACCGTGGTTGAAGAGGTCGGTGTTTGTCCTGCTTGAACATCGGTTGCAGGCTTACGGTTGGCACAGCCAGTCATCACCAGCGCTGAGGCCAGTACAGGCAATACAAATAATTTTACTGCGTTCATTTTCATCTCCATGAAACTTGGTTGTTCAGTTGCTCTTATTTTGGTGCCCAAGCCGGTTCACGCACTTCACCTTGTTCACTTGGCAAATTCATACGGAAACGACCATCTAAAGACATAATGGACAGCAGGCCACGCGCACCTTCACGGGTTGCATAGACCACCATCTGTCCATTTGGTGAGAAGCTTGGAGATTCATCCAGGCTGGTTGGGGTGAGGATATTGGTAATGCCGGTATTAATGTCCTGAATCGCAACTTTATAATTGCTGCCACTTGGACGATGAACCAGCGCCAGTTTTTTACCATCGGCACTTAAAGTACCACGCGCATTAAATGCGCCGCGGAAGGTCAGACGTTTGCTGCTGCCCGTGTTCAGGTCATAGCGATAGATTTGCACTGAGCCGCCACGATCTGAAGTAAAAATAAACGATTTACCATCGGGTGCGTAGCGTGCTTCTGTATCAATGGCGCTGTCATTGGTCATGCGCTTGAGTTGACGCGTGCCCAGATCCATCTCGTAAATTTCCGGATTGCCGTGCATTGAAGCAGTAAACAGCATGCGTGAACCATCTGGAGAGAAGCTTGGTGCGCCATTTAAGCCACGGAAGCTGGCCAGTTTTTCACGTGAACCGGTAGATAAATCCTGAACATAAATCGCAGGGCGTTTGGTTTCAAAGGACACGTAGGCAATTTTCTTGGCATCTGGCGTCCAGGCCGGCGACAAGATTGGATCGCGTGAAGTCAGAATGGTTCTTGGCTGTTCACCATCGGTGTCGGCAATTTGCAGGGTATAGCGCTGCTCCGGAGTGGCCGGATTCCGCAAGACATAGGCAATACGACCACTGAAATCGCCTTTAATACCGGTCAGTGCTTCATAGATGGTGTCACTGATCATGTGCGCAGCCTGACGGGTACGTGAAGCCGGTACAGTCAGTAATTCGTTTAATAAATACTGCTGCTTTTGCACATCATACAGCTGATAGTGAATTTCAAAGCCACCATCTGCGGTTGGCTTGCTGGTACCAGTCACCACATAAGGTACACCGGCGGCCTGCCAGGCAGCGGCATTCGGACTATTATTTGCTGCACTTGCCGGCAAGTTTTTTGATGAGCTGGTGAATTTGCCGGAACGGTTCAGGTCATTTTCAACAATCGGGTAAATGCTTTGATCATTACTAAACGGAATGATGGCAATTTTCGGGGCTTCTGCAGGTGCTTTGGCAATTTCCAGATGTAGCTGGGCATGGGTTTGAGAGACCATTATTGGACCCAAAGCAGTAAAAATTGCCAAGTAAAGTAGATGTTTAGGCTTCATTTCCATCATTCGCTATTTACTCAAAACATAATTCTTGTTGATGTGATTGTTCTACATAATGCCATGCTTATTTGAGATTTAAAGCAGAGAATTATGACCAAACTGTTATAACACTGTGAAAAGTGAATAAAATTTTGTCGCTTGTTGTGCAGTGTAACTGAAAAATAACAGGCCATCCCGGCTTTTGACAGGATGGCGAGTCAGCTTATTTGGCAGTAAAGCTGGAGGTAAAACTGCGTGCTTCACGGCGTGCATCCGGGTCCGAAGGCATTGGATAGGGTGCAGCGGCACGTACCGCGGCCTCGACACTGGCTTTCATGTCCGGATCACTGGAGTTCACAATCACCGAGGCTACCGAACCGCTGTCGGTCAGCGTAACCCGTGCCGTGGCAGTTTTGCCAGAAGAGCCGACCGGAATATCCCAGGCCCGACGGATCTTGTTTTCAAAATCGCGTTTGGCTGTAGAGGCAATCCGTTTGGCTTCAGCTTTCTTTTGTGCCGCTTCTTCAGCCGCCTGTTTGGCCGCCGAAGCTTTGGCTTCTGCTTCAGCGCGGGCTTTGGCCTCTGCATCCGCTTTTGCTTTCGCAGCTGCATCGGCTTTGGCTTTTTCAGCTGCTTCGGCTTTGCGTTTGGCCTCCGCTTCAGCCTTGGCTTTGGCTGCTGCTTCTGCTTTGGCCTTATTCGCAGCCTCGGCTTTGCGTTTCGCCTCTGCATCTGCCTTCGCCTTGGCTGCCGCATCCGCCTTGGCCTTATCTGCCGCTTCGGCTTTACGTTTGGCTTCCGCTTCCGCCTTACGACGTGCATCAAGTTTGGCTTTTTCTGCTGCTTCTGCCTTACGCAGGGCTTCAGCTTCGCTGCGGCGTTTGGCTTCTGCCTCGGCTTTGGCCTGTGCAGTGGCCTTGGCTTTTTCAGCGGCTTGGGCTTTACGTTCAGCTTCAGCCTTGGCGCGCTGGGCCTGTTGTGCCTGTAATTTTTCTGCTTCCGCTTGTGCACGTGCTTCCAGGCGTTTTTGCTGTTCGGCCTGTTGCTGTGCTGCGGTATTGCTGGCCTGAGCTTTGGCTGGTTCTGGTTGCGGCAGAGGTGGCGGTGCGACCGGAATTACCGGGGCATCTTCAACCGGAGTCGCGGTTTGCTGAATCTCGGCTTCCACATTTTCATGTGCAGTTTCAGCAAACTCGGTTTCTTCACGGGTAACAGGGGGTAAATCTTCCGGTTTAATCAGCACGGTCCGAATCTGTTTGGGTGGTTCCGGTGGCTGGCTCATGCCCAGATAAAGTAAACCCACCACGGCAATGACATGCACGCCAATGGTAAATCCCAGAGCGAGTGCATTGTGCTTAAAAGGTGGCTTTTTAAAATCTTTCATAGCTTATTGTACAGATTCGGTGAGTAAGCCAACTTGTTCAAGCCCCGCCTCTTGCAAGCTTGCCATTAATGCAATGACATCGCCATAGGGACGCGTATTGTGTCCACGAATCACCACATTTAATTTTTTATTTTCAGCAGAAGCAGTCGTTTGTGCTTCTGTTAAAATTTCGGTGAGCTGAGCTAAAGTCAGTGGCTCTGCCTTATATTGTTTGTATTCAAGATAATAATGACCATCTTTGTCTAAAGTGACCCTGGCTGGCGCATCTTTGGATTCAATCGGATTGCCATTGGCCTGCGGCAAATCGACATTGATGCCGCTGGTAATCATTGGGGCAGTGACCATAAAAATGACCAGCAGCACCAACATCACGTCGATGTAAGGCACCACGTTCATATCACTTTTTAAGGGCTTTTTAATACGCTCGAAGCGTCCGGAACGTTGAATGGCCATTAGTCATGTTCCCGTGCTGAACCCAAAGACTGACGTTGTAATAAGGCCACCATTTCTTCAGCAAACAAGGCACGGTCTGAATAGAGACTTTCACCTTTGGCGGTGTAATGGTTAAAGGCCAGGACTGCTGGAATTGCGGCAAATAAACCAATTGCGGTGGCAATCAGCGCTTCGGCAATCCCCGGTGCAACGGTAGCCAGTGTTACCTGATCGACATCGGCCAGGCCAATAAAGGCATTCATAATGCCCCACACGGTTCCAAATAAACCAATATACGGTGCCACAGAGCCAATGCTGGCCAGCGCGCCTAAGCCTTGTTCCAGTTGGCCTTGGTCACGGCTTAAACCGACACGTAAAATACGCTCTGTACCTTCCAGACTTTGTGCAGTCGGGGCATGACGTTTTTTCAATTTGAGAAATTCACCCAGACCCTGATAGAAAATATCTTCCAGGCCGGTGCGTTTGGAATTGAGTTGGGCGTTGTTATATAGCGTATTTAATTCAGCACCAGACCAGAAGATTTTCTGGAAATGATCATCATCAGCCTGGGCTTTTTTATAACTGAGATGTAACTTGGCGATCAGATACCAACTATACAAGGAGGCCAGTAACAGCACCAACATGACCAGTTGTACCACAGGGCTTGCCTGCAAAATAAGATCAGAGACTTGTAGAGATGATTCTAATTGTGTTGCCATAGTTACGTAGTGCCATAAGTTTTTAGTCTTGGTCCTGTCCTAGCTCTTTTAGAATCAGGCCACGAATTTCATCCGGAAGGCGACGTGGACGCATTTCAGAACTTAAACATGCCAATTCCACCTCACCAGAAGCAAGCATGATTTCACCACGATAAATATTTTGTTGCAATACAAATGACGTTGCTTTACACGAAACAACACTTGCTGTAACAGTAATCAGATCATCCATTAAGATTGGACGCATATATTTGACATTAATTTTATGCACGACAAAGTTATAGTCGTTTTGATGCCAATAATGATCGACGCCGGAAGCACGCAGCCATTCGGTCCGGGTGCGCTCCATGAAACGAATATGATTGGCATGGTATACAATCCCGCCTGCATCGGTGTCTTCCATATAGATACGAATTTGAAATTCAAATTTATTCGCCATGATACTGTTCCATTACAATTTTCAGTTTTGGTCTGGAAGGGCCGTACAGAACTGGATTGAAGTTGTCTGAGGTTCTGTCAAATGCCCGACTGGGTTGGCTTTGCAGTTTAGCATAATGACTTTTTGCTCCTATGGCACAAGGTGTCAAATCCAGTGGCAAAGGTATAAAGAATGTAGAGCCAAGATTGGATATTTATCGTTCGGTACAGGTTGAATTAGGTGAATTGGCACGTGATTTATGCTTTTTTTGCCATACCGCCTGTGCTTGACTATTGGCAATTTTGATAGCGCGGTTTTAGGCACTGTCCGGATGACTGAGGTACAGCCGCTCCACCGCATAATCGCGTAGATGCAAGGCGAAATAGCTGCTGATCACGAAAGTTCGCTCAAACTGCTGAGGCTGCTTATTGGCAAAATATTGCCGTAGCTAAAGTAAGCCATACCAGATCATACTAAGAAAGAACGCAGCCACAGATAAGACAATCCCTACAGCGTCTTGCAGCAGATAACAGCCAATTCCGCCCAGCACAGCCATTAATGTCAGAATAAGGGCAAGCTTCTGTTTCGGTTTTACTGAAGCGGGTGGTTGGGTATAGGTTTCAATAAAGGGTTTAAGTTCTTCGGAAAAATACAGGCTAATCCAGTGGATGGCGCATAGCTGATCAAAATGGATGGCGTCGATAGACCAGTGCCCATGCCGATGCAGGTCGATCTGTTCAATGCCAGCTTGATCTGCATCAATGATTTTGCCGCGTTCATTTTTAAAATCGAAGCTCAGCCAGTGACTGAGATCGCCTTGCAAAAGCTGGTTCAGATAGTTCAGTTCAGATTCACTGAAAAACTGGAATGGTTTGCCATAAGGTAGGGGGCGGATTGGCTGCAATTGCTCTATCAGCTCATCAAAATGCTGCTGAAGGTGTTGAATTAGTTGTTGTTCGGTCATCATTATTGTTGTTCGAGCATGTATTCAAGTTGTTATTTATCAAAGACCTTCATTACCTCACAGGCAATGAAGGTCCGGGATGGTTGTTATTTGGGTTCCGGTGGAGTCATGCCAAACTGTAAATAAGCCATATTGGTGGCAATCCGGCCACGTGCGGTACGCATCACATAACCTTGCTGAATCAGATAAGGCTCAATCACATCTTCCAAGGTGCCTGAATCTTCCGCCATGGCTGCGGCCAGTGCTTCAACCCCGGCAGGTCCGCCATCAAAACGTTCCAGTAACATCGACAGATAGCGACGGTCTAAGGTGTCTAGGCCATCTTTATCGACATTGAGCATATCCAGAGCGCGCTGGGCCATTGCATGGGTGACTTCGCCGGTGCCTTTGACCTGGGCATAGTCACGTACCCGGCGCAACAAGCGGTTGGCAATACGCGGTGTGCCGCGGGAACGGCGGGCAATTTCTGCCGCGCCTTCTTCGGTCATCGGGACATCCATTAAACTGGCAGAACGTTTTACGATATGGGTCAGATCTTCCACCGAGTAGAATTCTAAACGCTGCACAATCCCGAAACGGTCACGCAGCGGCGAAGTGAGCAGACCGGCCCGCGTGGTGGCGGCGACCAGAGTAAATGCCGGCAAATCCAGTTTGATCGAACGCGCTGCCGGGCCTTCACCAATCATGATGTCCAGCTGGTAATCTTCCATCGCCGGATAGAGGATTTCTTCAATCACTGGTGACAGGCGATGAATTTCATCAATAAACAGTACATCGCCTTCTTCAAGGTTGGTCAGCATGGCTGCCAAGTCACCGGCACGTTCAAGCACAGGCCCCGAAGTCGATTTCAGGTTGCCGCCCATTTCACGGGCAATGATATTGGCTAGGGTGGTTTTACCTAAGCCCGGTGGGCCGAAAATCAGGGTATGATCGAGGGCTTCGCCGCGGCCGCGCGCTGCACCAATAAAGATTTCCATTTGTTCACGCACCACCGGTTGACCGATGTAGTCATCGAGGGAGGTGGGGCGGATGGCGCGATCAATTTGATCTTCGGGTTTTTCAGAACCACTGATAAGACGGTCTTGCATATATTATGTAAACTTCAGGTAAATACAGTTTAATGGGTCAGACGTCAAAAGCGCTTTTTGACGGATGTTCCAAGAAAATTAAATTTCGGGAATAACCTGTGGTTGGCCTTACCTTGCGAAATATATTTCTCATTCGGCAAAAAGTAAGCAAAACCATCGTCATTCGCAAAACTCGTCAAAAGATGATTCGTCTCGACTATATCGCAGAAACATTTTTGTGCAAATGCTTCCTGCCTCAAACAGTTGCGAATGACATTTTCGCGTATCTCATGCTGGCCTTGAGGCAAGATAGAGCTATCTATTTGTTCATCGACTTTAATGCTGCCCGGATAATGTCGCTGGCTTCGGTGAAGTCGCCTTTGGCAGCACTAACCAGTTTCTGTGCTTCAGCCGGTTTATAACCTAAAGATTGTAAAGCTGCTTCGGCTTCGGCCACGGCAGAGTTGCCCATAAACTGGATTTGTGCGCTGCTGGTGTTGCTTGGTGTATTGCCGGCAGCCATCGCTTTAAAGCGGTCGCGCAGTTCAATCATCAGTCGTTCAGCGGTTTTTTTGCCGACACCCGGTACTTTGACCAGGGTGTTAATATCTTCATGTTCAACCGTGTGAATCAGCATGTCGACGCTTAAAGTCGATAGAATGCCGAGTGCCATTTTTGGACCAACACCGTTGACCTTGAGCAGGGTGCGGAAAATGGTTTTTTCCTGCGCATCAAGAAAACCATATAGCAGTTGAGCATCTTCACGGACTGCTAAATGGGTCCATAAGGTGACTTTCTGGCCTTTTTGTAATTGGCAAAATGTAGACAGCGGTGTATCGACTTCATAGCCCACACCATTGACATTTAATAAGACCGTAGGGGCTTCGAGGGCAAACACCTCACCAATCAGACATCCAATCATTCAGTTTATTCACTTCTATTCGGTTAAATTTTTCAGCTCCGAGCCTGTCGTCTGCATCTTGAAGTCATCCACTTTTCTGTGATGCTCTGCAATATACAGCCGATGGGCCGGGGTGTTGCACAAGCAATGTCAGCACGCGCAAAAGTATAAAGCAGTTTTGGAGGTTCTCCCAAAACGGCAGGCTGTACTTAAAAGAATCCGGCTTTATTGCCTTGTAATTCCTGCGCCAGGTTATACGCCTGATGATCCGAGAGTTTTGAGATAATATCCAGCACCTGCATGATATTGTCATAGTGATCTGGACCAAAATGGGCACCGGAACGCTGCAAAATCGCCATCAGCCGCTGCTCTTTAAAGCTTAAGGTTTTATGCGGTGTGGTCAGCGGAATAAAGGCATCCAGAATACTTTGCAGGCTCTGATGGGCAATAATTTCCAGACCGGCTTTTTGCGGATGTTCAAAAATTTTATCACGCGCCAGTTCTTTGGCCCGGTTAATGCCAATTTCAATATCGGCCGAGCAATATTGCAGTAAGGTCCCTTTCAGCTGGCCCGAAAGAATTTGGTCATGCTGCTTGGCAAAGGCACTGGTGACTTCATCGACCAGACGTTTCATCACCCGGCCACGTAGCGCGGCAATTTTCTGCTGCCAGGTGGTGCTGTCCAAAGACAGTTCTTCCGGCATGCCATAATCGCCAATCAGGTTCAGGAAAATCGGCTCGACTTCATCATAGCTGAGCATGTTCAGGATAATGCCATCTTCCAGATCAATCAGTGCATAGCAGATGTCATCTGCGGCTTCGAGTAAATAGGTCAGCGGATGGCGGCAATAACGATAAGGTCCGATTTCAATCAGGCCGAGCTGTTCGGCAATCTGTTTCAGAATGTCTTTTTCTGCCTGATAGCAACCGAATTTGGCGCGCTGACTGGCCGGACGATTGCCCTGCGAGGCCATGGTTTTCGACAGCCACGGATATTTTAAATAGGCACCCAAGGTGGCATAGGTCAGACGCATACCGCCATCATGCGGATGATAGTCAATTTTGGTCAGCAGGCGCAGGCCTTGGGCATTGCCTTCAAACTGGCGTACATCGGCTTCCTGTTCCGGACTTAGGTCCTTTAAAAAGTCGGTATGCGAGGCATCATCAAACCATTCACGAATGGCATATTCACCGGCATGACCAAAAGGCGGATTGCCAATATCATGCGCCAGACAGGCAGCCTGAATAATCGCGCCGACATCGGCCGGGGTAATCCACGGAGGCAGTTGATCCTTGATTTTTTCTGCTGCCAGCATCCCCAGTGAACGGCCAATACAGGACACTTCCAGCGAATGGGTCAGGCGGGTATGAATACCATCATGTTGGGTAAGCGGATGGACCTGGGTTTTGCGGTTCAGCTGCCGGAAACTCTGCGAGAAAATAATACGGTCATAATCTTTATGAAACGGGCTACGCGCCTGTTCAGTACTTTGCTTTTTACTACCAATCCGAACTGTCGAAAGCAGTTCTAACCAACGCATCTGTGTCATTTATCATTATTCAATTATTTACTGCTTTGCATCATGCCAAAAAACCAAGCCCAGTACTAGAGTGAGGCGACATGAATTGTCATGGGAATGAAAAGCAGAAAAAATCTTGCTCCTCAATATAGACAAGTGATTCAAACAATATGAAACGGCCATAAAAAAACAGGCCAAATGAGCCTGCTTTTTCATGAAGAGTTAAAATTACACCAGCCCTTCACCAGTTTCCTTGGCTTGTTGTGCATCTTTATAGACATTCAAGCAAATTGTGAACAAGACCAGGCTTGCGATCAACGGCCAAAAAAGTACATATAGGGTCAATAATTGACTAGTCATCTGAAATCTCCTTATTTACTTTTCTCAGATAGCTGGTGAAATTCAATCACCATCTTGTTGATTTGTTTAAAATCAAATCGTTCTTTACTGTAGACCAAGGTCAGAACAGTACAGACCAGAGCACTACTGCCATAAGCAGTCAGTGAACTTAATAAGGTGCCGTATTCACGCAAGAAGCCGATGGTCCATGGCATGAAGCCAATACTGGCCAAGATACCCACCACCAAACCGACTTTTTTGCCGAAGAAACCAAAGGTCATCAGACCCAGCACCACACCAATACCCAGGGTTGCAAGTAGCTCAAAGCCAAGCGCAATCAAGCCCTGGATTGGAATCCATTCAAAACGGACAATCAGGAAGCTGACGAAGGCGAGACCGACCGACCAGTTAAAGGCACGAGCATTCACTTTGTCCCAATACAGGCTGACAATTACCGGAAATACAATAGACCCCCAAAGTGCACCCACAAAAATCAGCATTGATAAAATGTCAAATTTTAAAGTGGCGATAATGATCCCAAGCATGGTGGCGACAATCATGGTCATACGACCAATAAACAGCATTTTCTTGGGATTAGGTTGGTTCTTGGCAATCTGTTTTCCATAAATGTCAGTCATCACAATCGCAGATAACGCAGATAGATCCGAGTCAGCCGTTGAAGACAGCGCACCGATCACCATGATAAATAACAGGGCCACCATAAATGGAGAGAGATACGTCGCTGCCATTTGTGGAATCAGGTTATTCAAGTTGCCATCAATCGGTTGAATTCCGGCAAACAGGGCCAGTAAGCCGAGCATACCCAACCCGATCACAATCGCGGCATAACCAATCGTCGCCGTAATAAAACTGGGTTTAATCAAGTCTTCCCGTACCGCAAATAAACGCTGGGCAATGGTCTGGTTACCGATGGCATACGCCAGGACTGCGACGAAGAAAGGCGCACCTTGTTCTAGAAATGCAGTTTTAGAGAAGAAATCGAGCTGTTCAGGCTGCAGGTTGTGAATACCCGTTTGAAACAGGGACGGTCCGCCCAAAGTGAAGAACAGCGTTGGGATAATGATCACCGCCGCCACGATCATCGCCACCAGCTGGCCAAAATCGGTAAATACAGAGGAACGGAAGCCAGACCAGAGGGTATAAGACAGCACACCAATCCCGGTGATCAAGACGCCATGTACAAAGCTTAGGGGAGATAAAATTTCGACCAAGGCACCTGCTGCAGTAAAATTCACCATCAAACTGATGACACTTCCCACAATATTGGAACCTGCCAAAATCATCTGGCTCTGGTTGCCATGGCGGGCATGCATAATTTCTGCCAGCGTATGTGCATTGGGTGCCAACTCACGAAAGCGCTTACCAAAAGGATAAATAAACAAAATCATCAGCGCGCCCCAGAGGCCGTAGTGCAAGGCACCGGAAACGCCGTATTTATAACCTGAAGAGGCAGCTGCATAGAATGACGCTGCCCAAATCCAAGTTGCGGTCATGCTGGCCGCAGACATACCAAAGCCAATAGAACCATTCGAGACCATATAGCCATCGACATTTTCATTTTTTTGTTTAATACGTAACGACAGTACAAAGGTAATGCCGTAAAAAAGCACCATCAATAGTACAGTGGTTGTACTAGTGAATTGAAACATAATTACTCCTTAAGCGAGGCACCTTTATTTTAAAAAACAAATCTTTTGGTGACGGACTAAGGCTCTAAAACAGGCAGAGCATAAAGCTGCAGAAAATGAGAAATCTGGTGTTTAAATATCTAGCCGATATTTGATCCACAGCATAAAAAGATGTACGTAGGTGAGTCCAAAAATGGACCTTGCCTCAGCAATTGAGCTAGAGCTTAACATAAAACCATCAAATTCACTGATGAAGTCAGTGGGAAATAAGGTTTTTTGCTGATATAGGGGTGATTTTTAGATAAAAAACTATGATTTTGCAGGGTTAAATATATGAATATTTTTTTTAGGGATTACAGTAATTTATAGATTGGATTAAAACTTGTTGAAGTTTGCGTTAATTTAAAATGTTAAAAAAAGTAACAAAAATTAAAAATTCATATTTTTTCGATTTTTACTTGTTGGTCAAAGCTTATATTTTAAACCAATTCTTGTAGAATGAATTGGATGAAATTTATTTTAAATGTTATTTCTTCATATTATTGACAAGTTTTTTTTATGAAAGGTAAGTAATCATTTATCAAATAGATGCAATGATAATTTTAGGGTGGATATTTATATAGGGCTTTTTCCTTGAGAATATCTATATATTATCTACTAGATTATCCCTGATATTAGGAAGTGAAATACATAATGGAAAGAACTCTTGTGAAATATTCGTGGTATGAGATTATAAGGGTTGGATTTGCATATTTTCATTCTTTCTTTTAGGTGAATAAATCAAGTTAAACTCAAGAGAATACAGGACGAAAAATAATAGAAATATTGAACGTAAAAATCCCATCTAAGAGGGTGAAGTCTCAGGGTTCAAGGTTCACAAAGGCAAAGACCAAAGGGATCCTGAGCGGATGACAGCAACGCTCTCTTCGGGTGGATATGAGTACTCAGCTTTCAGGATGATTAATTCGTACAAAAAATTTAATTTCTGGTTCTGCAGCAGGCTATTCAGACAATCTAGGACTAGCTTTCATCATGCTTATAGAACTGTTGAAAAATAAGACAATTTTTCTGATGCAAAAAATTATCAATACAGTTTTACTCGATATGAAACAAAATATGATAATCTGCGCGGCCGGTTCAATTTTTTTGACTGGAAATAAACAGATTTTTATCAAAACTCTGATCGTTTCGCTGTCAGATTTATCAAATCCTCTCTAGCTGATTGGCTCATTTCACAGTAGAATATGCGCTCTCTTCAAGTCACATTGTGGCGAGGTCTAAAAGATCTGCCCGTGGAGCCAAAATCAGCATGTTTATCGTGGCCGGTGCACCTGCACATTCTTCTTTTAAGAAAACTCAACTATTATCACGTTTATCGTCAATTAGTTCTGTTCAATCTTTCGATAGCCAATGGATCTATCTGTTTGACCAAGCGCTCAACGAGCAGCAGCAACAATCAGCTTTAGAGCTGTTAAATGATGGCGCATCTTTTGAATTACGTCAGCCTGCCAGTGACGAAGTCCAAATTTTAGTGACCCCACGTGTCGGTACCATTTCGCCGTGGTCATCCAAAGCGACGGATATTTTTGCCAACTGTAATATTCCAGTGCACCGTATGGAGCGCGGATTGCTGTTTACCCTAAAAGGTGTAAAAGCGCTTTCTAAAGAAGCATTACAGATCTTGCATGACCGCATGACCGAAAGCGTGTTTACTGACATTGCAGATGCAGCCGCACTGTTCGTGGAAACCGCACCAAAACCGTTAAACTCGATTGATATTCTGGGTCAGGGCAAAGAAGCACTGGTTAAAGCCAACAATGAATTTGGTTTTGCACTGTCTGAAGATGAAATTGATTATCTGACTGAAGCTTTCACCAAACTGGGCCGTAACCCGAACGACATCGAACTGATGATGTTCGCGCAAGCCAACTCTGAGCACTGCCGTCATAAAATCTTCGGTTCAGAATGGACCATTGATGGCGAAGTTCAGCCGTTGTCTTTGTTCCAGATGATCAAGAACACCTATAAAGAATCACCAACAGATGTATTGTCAGCATATAAAGACAACGCATCGGTGATTGTAGGTTTTGATACCCAGCGTTTCTACCCAACGCAAGAAGAAAACGGTCAATACGTTTATAAATACAAGAGCCAGGCGGCTCACATCCTGATGAAGGTGGAAACCCATAACCACCCAACCGCAATTGCTCCATTTGCTGGTGCGGCAACCGGTTCAGGCGGTGAAATCCGTGATGAAGGCGCAACCGGTCGTGGTGGTAAGCCTAAAGCAGGTTTAACTGGTTTCACCACATCGAACCTGAACATTCCAGGCTTTGAACAGCCATGGGAAGATAACTACGGCAAACCATCACGTATGGCCTCTCCGCTGCAAATCATGATTGAAGGCCCACTCGGTGGTGCAGCATTTAACAACGAATTTGGTCGTCCTGCTTTAAATGGTTACTTCCGTACCTTTGAACAAAACGTCAATGGCGAAGTCAAAGGCTTCCATAAGCCAATTATGATTGCTGGTGGTTACGGGAACATCCGTCCGGATCATGTCGAAAAAGATGCAATTCAACCGGGCGATCTACTCATCGTGCTTGGTGGTCCAGCCATGCTGATCGGTTTAGGTGGTGGTGCAGCGTCTTCTGTAGACAGCGGTACCATGGGTGAGAGCCTGGACTTCGCTTCTGTACAACGTGAAAACCCGGAAATGGAACGCCGTTGCCAGGAAGTAATTGATACCTGCTGGCGCATGGAAGATGAAAACCCAATCGTATCGGTGCATGACGTTGGTGCGGGCGGTATTTCAAACGCAATGCCAGAACTGGTCAACGATCATGAGCTCGGTGCGGTACTGGATTTACGTAAGATTCCATCGCTTGAGCCAGGCATGTCGCCAATGGAAATCTGGTCTAACGAAGCACAAGAGCGTTATGTACTGGCAATCCGTCCAGAATCTCTAGCGTTGTTTGAATCGATCTGTGCGCGTGAACGTTGTCCGTTTGCGGTACTGGGTGAAGCGACTGAAGCGCGTCATTTAACCGTTGAAGATCCACTTTTTGGCAACAAGCCAGTGGATATGCCAATGCAGGTGATGCTGGGCGGTACACCACGTATGAGCCGTTCATATGAAAGCATCGAGCGTAAAGGCGATGATTTTGATGCAGCTCAAGTGACAGATCTGAAAGATGCGATTTACCGTGTCCTGAAAAACCCGACCGTTGCCTCTAAATCGTTCCTGATCACCATTGGTGACCGTTCGATTACCGGTATGGTGGCACGTGATCAGATGGTTGGCCCATGGCAAGTGCCTGTAGCGGATGCTGCAGTAACAACCACAAGCCTGGTGGGTTATACCGGTGAAGCGATGGCCATGGGTGAACGTCCACCAGTGGCATTATTGAACCCGGCAGCGTCTGCACGTTTAGCGGTGGCTGAAGCAATCAGTAACCTGATGTCTGCAAAAATTGACCAGATTGGCGACATTAAACTGTCTGCAAACTGGATGGCTGCTGCAGGTCAAAAAGGTGAAGATCAGGCACTGTTCGAAGGCGTAAAAGCAATTGGTATGGAAATGTGTCCAGCACTGGGCATTGCCATTCCTGTTGGTAAAGACTCACTGTCTATGCGTACGACTTGGAATGACGAAGGTGAAGACAAATCTGTCACTTCGCCAATGTCAGGCGTGATCACTGCATTTGCACCTGTGACTGATGTGCGTAAGACATTAACACCAGAACTGAAAAATCTTGAATCTGTACTGGTACGTATCGACCTGTCTAAAGGTCAATTCCGTCTGGGCGGTTCGATCCTGGCGCAAGTGTACAAAGCGATTGGTTCAGTGACACCAGATGTCGATAGCTTCGATGACTTCAAAGCCTTCTTCGCATTGGTACAAGACTGGAACAACCGCGGCCTGATTAAAGCCTACCACGACATCGGTGATGGTGGTTTATTAGCGACTGTTGCAGAGATGATGTTTGCGTCACGCTTGGGTGTGGCACTGGAAGATCAATCGACTGCAAGCCTGTTTGCTGAAGAAATTGGTGCTGTGCTGCAAATTACCAAAGCAGATTGGGATGCATTACAAGCTGAAGTTGCAGCGTCTACATTGAAAGATGCGATTACGGTTGTCGGTACAGTCAACAATTCTGACCAGTTGGCGGTAAACGGTTTGGTGCTGGAACGTACTGACCTGCAACAGGCATGGGCAGAAGTGTCTTATCAGATCCAGCGTTTACGTGACAACGTTGAAAATGCCGATCAGGAATTTGCCTTAATTGCCGATAAAGCCCATCAGGGGATTATCGCACAGCCAACTTATGACCTGAACGAGCCGGTTGAAGCACCGTACATCAACACCCGTCGTCCAAACATGGCGATTCTGCGTGAGCAAGGTGTTAACGGTCATGTTGAAATGGCGGCTGCGTTTGATAAAGTCGGTTTCAACACCGTTGACGTACACATGAGTGACCTGCTGGCCGGTCGTATCAGCCTGGATGACTTTGAAGGTCTGGTCACCTGTGGCGGCTTCTCTTACGGTGACGTTTTAGGTGCCGGCGGTGGCTGGGCGAAATCGGTGCTGTTCAATGCCAAACTGCGTGACCAGTTCGAGAAATTCTTTAACCGTCAAGAAACTTTCAGTGTGGGTATCTGTAACGGCTGTCAAATGCTGTCACAACTAGCACCACTGATTCCGGGTGCAGAGCATTGGCCACGTTTCCATCGCAATACCTCTGAAGTGTTTGAAGCGCGTACTGTGAACGTGCGTGTAGAAAAATCAAACTCGATTCTGTTTGATGGCATGGAAGGTTCAATTCTGCCAATCGCGGTTGCGCATGGTGAAGGTCGTGCTGTTGCCAGCGCTGAAGACTTTGCCGCATTAAATGCTGGCAACCAGATCAGCCTGCGTTATGTCGACAGTCAGGGCAATGTGACCCAGCACTATCCACTGAACCCGAACGGTTCTCCAGAAGGGATTACTGGTGTGACCTCTAAAGATGGTCGTGCCACGATTATGATGCCGCACCCGGAGCGTAACTTCCGTGCCGTACAACATTCTTGGAAACCTGAAGAATGGACTGAAGATGGTGCATGGTTACGTATGTTCCGTAACGCACGTAAATTCATTGGTTAATTGACCTTATTTTGAAAAGCCACCTTCGGGTGGCTTTTTTATCGGCATTTCATCCCAAAATGGGGATAGCTGATTTTGCCTGGCACCGTACAATAAACAGCATAATTATAAAAGTGGATAACAAAAATGCAGATGCGAACGGTCATTCCTATTTTTACCAGCTTGATTATGCTGAACGGTTGTGGTGGTGAGAGTGCCAAGATTCAGGAGTCTGTCAGATATGCTCAGCCGCTGCATTCCAGTTTAACCCAGTCCCAGTCTGGTACGCAGCCACAAGGCGAAAAGTGGTCGGTTTCAGGTCAGGTATTTGATGCCAGTGGGCAGCCTGTTGCTCAAGCCAAAATCTATGTGCAGCTGGGCGAACACAACTATTACACCTATTCTCAGACCGATGGCCGTTACACTTTATATCTGCCTCGTGAATATGATTATCCGGATCATATTGCCGGCACGGTCTGGATGGAGGGCTATCAACCGGAAATCCTGTTGCTGTCCTATCAGAACCAGCATTTATATATTGATCAGCATAGCCATCTGGTTCAGCTCAAGCCTTTAACCGAAGCGCATGTGGTGTTTCAGCAGGGGCTATATTTAATTCATTTGGGTGATGATTCACTGGTGAAAAACCCGGAAACCCGAATTCAGACCGCGCCACAAGGACTGGTCTGGAGTGATGGTTTTCAGTATACGCAGGCGCTGCAAAAACAGTATAACCAGCTCTGTATCCAGCTGTATGGAAAGGGCATTCAGAGCCAGTATGCCAATCAGGATAAGATTTCCATCTCCAGAAAAAATGACTTGCGTTTAAGTATTACTCAATTGCTGTCGAATAGCCCAAGTTCGGGTGCCTATAGTGCCAATGAGCACTGTTTTCCGTTAAGGCATTTTCAGGTGAATGATCATATCCAGGTGCAAATCAAGTCACATACTCTGGACACCGATCAGGATAATTTTGAGATGCTGAATATTGTGGGTGTCTTAAGAAAAATTTAAAGTAGATTACCTTGCTGAGATAAATAATGGGCTCAATGGAATAGCCTAAGCAAAGAAAGGATCTAATCGATTTTGAAGATTCAATAATTCTCGCTATTCCATTGCCATGTTTCATCCAAACCCATAGCTAAAGCTGGGCAATTGTTTGGGATCAGTACTGTATCTATTCAAACAGATGTAGCGCTATTCAGGATTTAGGTCATTTCTTGCAAACAGCAGATGACAACAGGCCAGTCAATACGGTATGAAAGATAGATCAATACCGGGAGTGACTATGCTAAAACTGATTTTTTATGTGCCTGAATCGCATCTGGAAGCCACCAAAGCTGCTGTATTTAAAGCCGGTGGTGGGGGAATCGGCGATTATGAACACTGTGCCTGGCAGGTGCTGGGCACCGGGCAATTTAAACCCTTACGTGGCGCAGACCCGTATATTGGGGAAGTCGGCACGCTTGAAAAAGTAGAGGAATGGCGGGTGGAAATCATTGTACCGGAAGATAACGCAGCAAATGTAGCCCGTGCCTTAAAAGATAGCCATCCTTATGAAGAACCGGCATTCGAGTTTATTCAGATGATAGATGTGCAGTTTTAATTATTGAATATTGGAATATCTGACAGAGAGGGAGAGCCTTTTAATCAGCTCTCCCTTGTGCAGCAGTCCCGCTTCTCTCTTAAAGAAAAGTGGGACTTTTTACATCTTGTTTAAACTTTCTGAATAAACAACTCCCGGTCAAACCGGTATTGCGGGAAGAACACGCCATCTTTCGCACGTTCACCGGCAGCAATTACCATCACCACATATTGCTGTTCATTCAGCTTTAAGATTTTACGCACCATTGGCTCATCAAAACCTTCCATCATACAGCTGTCAAAGCCATAAGCGCGTAAGGCCAGCACCAGATTTTCACAGGCCAAAGCGGTAGTTTTCGAGGCCCACAGTTTGGCATCGGCCGGATGAAATGCCGACACTGGCAATTGCTTGTCCAAGCTACGTGCCACTTTAAAGGCCACTTTTTTGAAATGACCGAAGGCATTGAAATAGCCAGTTTTATAATTATAGGGAATAAATTTATAGTATTTTTTTACCGGGGCTGGCGCTTCAGGAAACGGGAACTCGGAAATATTGAGTTTGGCCATTTCATCAATGCGGTCGGTGCGTGCTACACAAACAATCAGCTCGGCCGCAGTTCTGGCTGCCAGCTGACTCAGACAGGCTTTGACCAGCTGCTTTTTCTTGGCCGGATTCTGGACCACATAAAAGGTCCACGGCTGTAAATTGGAGGAGTTCGGTGCCAGTAAGGCTAAATCCAGGCAGGCATCTAAAATATCCGCTGGAATGGGCTTGTCGGTAAATTTACGTACCGAACGGCGGCTGGTGATGACTTTACGAAAGTTTTCGACATCAATATCTTGTGGTGCCGGTTCGTAATAGCGTTTTTTCTCGGTTGAAGATGATGCAGAGTTTAAAGATGAGGGATCTGACGAATTTGACATGGGAACCATCACAAAAGAAATAAAAGAAAGAGAAAACAACTAAACCCTAAAAAACGTAGGCACAGCGACTGCACCTACGTTGATGAGCATAATACTTAATGAAACTGGGTAAAGTCAGGTTTACGTTTTTGCATAAAAGCCTGTACAGCTTCCATCATTTCCGGTGAACCGACCCGTTTCATGAAGATTTCCGCTTCATGATCAATACAGTCAATGATCTCATCCAGATTGTGTTTCATTAGCGCTTTGGTCTGTTTGAGAGAGGCCAGTGGCAAGGCGGCCAGAATATGCGCCTGTTGCTGGGCAGTGGCATATACATCCTCTTCAATGCTATTGACCAGACCGGCACTCAGCGCTTTATCACTATTAAACTTCTGTGCAGTCAGCAGCAATTCTGCGGCTTTATGGAAACCGGCCTGCTGTACCAGCAGTTTGCTGGACGCACCTTCTGGGGACAGGCCGAGGCTCACAAATGGAATCTGGAACAGGGCAGTGTTGTCGCTATAGACTAAATCTGCATGTAATAACAGCGTGACCCCAATGCCAATGGCTACACCACGCACCGCAGCAATTAGCGGTTTGGAAAAACGTGCAGCAGCTTTTAGCAATACAAAGGGTGGCGTATCTCCAGCTTTGCCTTGCAATGGTGTTTGAATAAACTTCATGAAGTCCTGCATGTCGTTACCGGCACTGAAATCAGCATCGGCTCCGCGTAAAATTACTACGCGGACGTCTTTATTCTGATCGGCTTCGTCCAGTGCCTGCGCAATCCAGAGATACAGTTCACCATACAGGGCATTTTTGGCTTCCGGGCGCTGAATGGCTAAGGTCAGTACGCCATTGTCTAAATTCGCATTCAAATGTGGATGGGGTTGTTGAATACAGCTCAGTGTCATCGTACTATCCTTGCTTTCAATTAATTTGAATTTATGGGCTTATTATGGCGAAAATTATTATTGACGCCACAACTGGTGAGTTCATAAAAGTTGATGTGCTATGAATTATAAATTTGATTATCTTGTGTTTATTGGCCGCTTCCAGCCTTTTCATCTGGCACATATGCAGACCATTTTAATCGCGCTGGAGCAAAGTGAAAACGTGATTTTGGCACTGGGCTCTGCACAAGATGAACGCAATATCAAAAATCCGTTTACTGCCGCTGAACGCCAGCAGATGATTCTGTCCAACTTTAGCCCAGAGCAGCAGCAGCGGATCAAATTTGTGCATGTGGTCGATGTATATAACGATGAAAAATGGCAGAAACTGGTGAAAATGCTGGTGGCCACGGTGGCCGGACCAGAAGCCAAAGTCGGTTTAATTGGCCATTTTAAAGATGAGTCTTCCTATTATCTGCAATTTTTCCCGGAGTGGGAGATGGTCGAGCTTGACAGTCTGGAAGGTGCCATGTCTGCCACGCCGGTACGTGAAGCCTATTTTCGTGGAGAAATCTGGACCGATGCCTTCCCGCCGGGCACAATCAAATTTTTACAGAATTTTCAGCACACGCCGGTTTATCAACAATTACAAGACAAATATCATGCGCAAGACCGTAGTAATCTCACCTAAGCTCGCCGGCTCCATCTTGTTAACGAGATAAAGCAAGCCAGCTGTGTAGCAAGGAGATAAGCGATGAACTTGAACCCGTCACATGTAGCAAGGTCAAAGACCAAATGCTTACTGGGTGCGGCTATTATGCTGTTGGGTATCAGCCCGGCCTATGCCGAGCGCTGGACCTTGACCCCAAAAAGTGAAGTTGGTTTTGAGATTAAGTCCATGGGCGTGCAACTGGTCGGAGGGCAGTTTAAAGAGGTGCAGTCAGTCATGCATTTTGATCCAAAAGCACCGCAGCAGGCCTCAACCCAATTTGTGCTAAATGTGGACAGTCTGCAGCTGAGTAAACCGTCTTTAAGACATATGATTCTGGGCGAGGACTTATTCCATGCCCAAAAATATAAAACCGTCAGTTTTAAAAGCACGCGTTTTACTGCTTTAGGTCCTGATCAATATCGTATTGTCGGTAATTTAACCCTACGCGGCGTGACGCGTCCGGTTGTTTTTCATACCAGTTTAAAACCGAATACAGGAAACCCGAAATTGCTGGATGTGCAATCATCAACCCAAATTCAGCGTAGTGATTTCGGTATGAAAAAGGCGATGGGTGGTGTTGGAGAAAAGGTCAATATTCAGCTTAAAGGTCAGTGGCGTGTTCAATAATGAGATAACAATAGACGTGATGAGTGAATTAAAAGCCTGATCTTGTATCAGGCTTTTTTCCGATCCAGCAATTGTTTAACTGTTGGCTTGTAAGGTTTTTAAATCTTCCAGTACCTGCTCGGCATGTCCTGCAGCCTTGACTTTACGGTATTCCTTGACCAGCTGGCCGTTATGGAAAATAAAGGTAGAGCGCTCAATTCCCATGACTTTTTTGCCATACATATTTTTTTCTTTAATCACATCAAAATGCTGGCACAGCACTTCCTCCTTATCACTGATCAGATCAATCGTCAGGTTCTGTTTGGCAGTAAAGTTCTGATGTGCTTTCACCGAATCACGCGACACGCCAAGAATGGTCGCACCCAATGCCTCAAACTGATCTTTCAGGCCAGAAAAATCTACCGCCTGCGTGGTACAGCCTGGAGTGGAATCCTTTGGATAAAAATACACAATTAACCATTCCGCCTGTAGTTCAGCCAGATTGATTTCCGCCGTGGTGGTCGGAAAAGTCTGATTCGGTAAGTTCAAGTCGCTCATGATATCGTCCTTTTAGATTGTGTCAGTTTTTAAATTGCCTCTATCATACCGAATTTCCTGCGTTTTCTCACAAATTACCGGTAGAGAAAAATGAACGCAGCAAACTGGGTAAAAAAAAGCCTGCAATGGATGCAGGCCTCTGGAGGAACTATATGATTATTTCTTTTGCTGCGCTTGCGCGGCTTTCATGGCTTCTTCAGTTAAGGTTTTTAATTTACCGGTTAACTGAGGACCAAAACATGCCTGTAAGTCTTTGTTTTGTTTTTGGACAAAAGCAAGAGTACTTGGGCTTTTCTTCTGGTTAATGGTACTTTGGATTTCCCATTTTTGTGCATTGGTCAGCTTGCCATCTGCTTCAACCGCACAGGTACAGTATTTGCTGACTTCAGCAGCGCTTAACTTTTTACCTTTGGCAGTTTCTTCTTTACAAACATTAATCAGCGCCGATTTTACATTGGTGCTTTTATATGCCTGTTGCAATTTGTCTGTGTTGGCCTGAGCAGATGTTGCGAATACGGCTACAGTAGACACAATCGCAGAAAGGATAATGTTTGATTTTAAATTCTTCATAGATTCTACCTTGTCATTACGGTATATAACGTGTTGGATCAGCCACACCTGCGTCTAGGAAACCCTGTTTACGTAAACGACAGCTATCGCATTTTCCACAAGCACGTCCTTGGTCATCTGCCTGGTAGCAAGACACCGTTTGACTATAGTCTACGCCATGATCAAGACCTAAGCGAATGATATTTGCTTTGGATAAATGTAACAAAGGTGTTTCAAATTTGAGTGATTTTCCTTCTACGCCCACTTTGGTCGCCAAACGCGCCATATTGGCAAAAGCCTCAATAAACTCAGGACGACAGTCCGGATAGCCGGAATAATCCACCGCGTTAATACCAATAACAATGGCTTCTGCATCAAATACTTCCGCTGCTGCCAGCGCATAAGACAGGAAGATGGTGTTACGTGCCGGCACATAAGTCACCGGAATACCATCCTGTTCCTGCTCGGGTACCTCAATATTATGATCGGTCAGGGCAGAGCCACCTAAGTTACCTAAATCTATATTAATGACACGATGTTCTACACCTGCACGCTGGGTTAAGGCTTTGGCAGCGTCCAGTTCAGTGGTTGAACGCTGGCCATAACGAAAACTGAGGGCGATACATTCATAACGCGCTTGCGCCCACGCTAAACAGGTTGTTGAGTCTAAACCACCAGATAACAATACAATGGCACGAGGGCGCATCAGAATCTCCAAAATAATAAAAAGCAATTTGAGCCGTGTATAAAGCTTTGCGTTTCGCAGCTTAATTTTGCAAACAGAGCAATTATACAGCAGCCTGATTAACGACCAGTTTCGTCATTCCACAGCAGTTTGTGTAACTGTAGCTGAAAACGAACAGGGAGATGGTCTTCTAAAATCCATCGGGCCAAATCACGGGCCAGTTGCGGCATGCGTGCGGCACCATTTTCAACTTCAAAGGCAGGGGAAAACCAGACGGTGCTGACTTTTTTATGCAGTTGATATAACTCTACTTGCTGCTTTGACCATTCATAATCTTCACGGTTACAAATTACGAACTTGATTTGATCATGCGCAGTCAAATAGTCCAGATTTGAAAGCAAATTTCGTGCAACTTCCCCCGAGGTTGGGGTTTTTAAATCTAAAACTTTGGAAACACGCGGGTCTACCTTAGATACATCTAAAGCACCGCTGGTTTCTAGGGACACTTCACAGCCTAAATCTGCTAATCGCTGCATTAAAGGCAGTGCATTCGGCTGTGCCAGCGGTTCACCGCCTGTCACGCAGACATATGGTGTGTTAAAGTCCAGCGTGGTCTGAATAATCGCTTCAAGTGACTGACGTTCGCCGCCTTCAAAAGAATAGGTGGTATCGCAATAAGTACAGCGCAGCGGACAACCGGTTAAACGGATAAATACGGTAGGCAGCCCTGAGGTATTGGCTTCGCCTTGTAATGAATAGAAGATCTCCGTAATGCGTAAACCCGCAGACGGATCAGAAACAGGAATAGCGGAAGATCGAAGCGTACTCATAACAAATTAACCACCGGGTAGAAAAACAAAAATCTCTACGATCATTGCTAACCGTAGAGATGAGGAGCGATAGCTCCGCTTAAACTAAAGAAAAATTAGTCTTCGCGTAATAAATCGTTCAGGCTGGTTTTCGCACGTGTTTGCGCGTCAACTTTTTTCACGATAATGGCAGCATATAAGCTGTATGTGCCGCATTTAGATGGCAGGCTACCAGAAACAACTACAGAACCGGCAGGAACACGGCCGTAGTGGATTTCGCCAGTTTCACGGTCATAAATCTTGGTAGATTGACCAATGTAAACGCCCATTGAAATCACAGAACCTTCTTCAACAATCACGCCTTCCACGATTTCAGAACGTGCGCCGATGAAGCAGTTATCTTCAATAATGGTCGGATTGGCTTGTAGTGGCTCAAGTACACCACCAATACCAACACCACCAGACAAGTGTACATTTTTACCAATTTGTGCACATGAACCGACAGTGGCCCAAGTGTCGACCATAGTGCCTTCATCTACGTATGCACCAATGTTGACATACGATGGCATCAGCACCACATTTTTTGCCTGGAACGAACCTTTACGTGCAACTGCAGGGGGTACTACGCGTACGCCAGCCGCTTTAAACTGTTCTTCAGTCCAGCCTTTGAATTTGGTGTCGACTTTGTCATAGAAACGAAGATCACATGACTCAATTGGTTTGTTGTCGTTCAGTTTAAAAGATAACAAAACGGCTTTTTTCAACCATTGGTGTACAACCCATTCACCGTCAATTTTTTCCGCTACACGCAGTGTACCGTTATCTAAGCCAGCAATAGCTTCCTCTACTGCCTGACGGATTTCAGCCGGGCAGTCTGCCGCGGTGAAATTAGCACGATCTTCAAACGCTTGTTCAATAATCGTTGAAAGCTGAGACATGATCTTCCTTCCAAAAAAATTTTCAAGATTTTACACTAAATTGAACACGGGTTAGATGAAAATTGGCACTAAGATCGAAATTAATAATAAAGAAAAATGTTTTCACTTAATATAAGAAACATCTGCTTAAACTTTCGCCTCAAAAAAGAGTTATCTTTCAAAAAGAAACATAGACTTGTATCAAAAAATAACAAAAAATGAGCAAAATGTGCATAAAAACTGTGCGGGAACTTCTTTATATTGTGCTTATCAACAATAGTACTAAACATGAAAAATAAGTTTTTATTTTGAGGAGCACATTACATGAAATCTTTACATAAAATTTTAGCCATTTCCGTGCTTGCAACAGCAGCAGGTTCAGCAATGGCGGCAGATCAGACAATCGTGACAGATGAAGGTGTTTCAACTTTCTCTTTCTTTAAACCCGCTGCAGTTCGTGCTGAAGTTGGTACAACAGGTTATGGTGGTGCGATTTCTTGGAGTGCAAACCCATACGTAGGTGTAACTTTAGGTTATAACGGCGGCGATATTTCCTGGTCAGATGACTTATCTATCAATGGCTCCAAATATGATCTAGATATGGATAATAACCTGACATATTTAAATGCTGAAATTCGTCCATGGGCGAACTGGTTCTATATGGCAGCTGGTGTAGCTTATATTGATAATGACTATGAAGTTGATCGCCGTATCCGTGATGGTGAAACTTTTAGAGTCAATGATGTAGAATTCCGTGCAGAAGGCGATGCTCGTATTAACGGTAAAATGTCTTACAAAAATAATATTGCCCCTTATGTAGGGATTGGTTTCTCTCCAGCAATTACTAACCGTTGGGGTGTATTTGGTGAGATCGGTGCCTACTATAATGGTAACCCAACAGTTGAATTAACTCCTTCAGGTACTGCTGTAAGTACGGATGGCGTTATTGCAGATTTTGGTGATCAAGTTGAGCGTGAAGAGCGAAATATTCGTAATGACAATGAATACGAGTGGTTACCAGTGGCGAAACTGGGTGTAAGCTTCCGCTTCTAAGCCATTTCTATAAAAAAACGAGCTTCGGCTCGTTTTTTTATGCCCTTAGAAATGATGGCCAAATCTTAGTCCATATACCCAGGCATAATTGTCCCGATTGACCGAGGCTAGACTGGAAATTTGAGTACCGGCAAAATCGCTGGGTTGAATATGCGGTTGTTTAAACTTTAAATAATAGACCCCTGCAGCAATAAAACTGTCGGGTCGAAAATAAAATAGCTGGCCTGCGCCGAGGCTATAGTGCCCATCTGCCGGATTTAGGGTCGAGGCCGGATTGCCAATCCCGGAGTCCCAGCCCAGTTCTAATTGACTGATCCAGCGCGCATTCCAGCGATGTAACCCGCCCAGTTTGGCCGACCATTGATCTTTCTGATAATGAATTAATTTAAAGTCTTTAATTTCAGGAACGAATGTTGCGTAAGCATCAATCACGGCGCCAAATTGAGTCGGTTGTATATAAAAATCTTTCCAGTTAACCCAGCGTATACCCGCATAGAGCAGGTTATTGGCACTGATGCCGGTGTGTAAATCCAGATTCAGCGATTCGGGTGTGCGAACCGCGGTATTCTGGTCCGCCACGATCTGCAATTGGCCTTGTGGGGACTGTTCCTGTACCGCTAGCTGATGATGAATGGCCGAACGATAAGTGAACGCCGCACTCATGGCATATTCAGGAATCTGGTAGCGTACCCCGGCCAGCCAACCCCAGGCATCATCTTCAGGGAAATAGGCCTGATAGCCATGAAAAATATAATAGTTTTGTCCCCAAAGCTCTAGGTTTCCCTGAAAAGACTGATGACTGAGTCCTGCATAAAAAGTCCAGTGCGTATCCGGATGATACCCGATAAGTGCGCTAATATTTTCTGTTTTAAAGCGAATGTCGGCAGCTTCGACGTCTAATGGTTGACCATAAAAATCCGGGTTGTAGTTATAGTTGACCTTAACACCAAAGGGCTGATCATAAAGCAGGGCAAAGGAAAACTCTGGATTCAGCTGCAGTTTAAAACCACCGAGCACAAAATGCTGATCGGGTGCCAGGTTGCCGGTGGAATAATCATGAATCCCTAACTCGGCCAGTGCAGCCTGATTTTCGACTTGTCCTGCAACATCGGCCTCTAAATGCACCAGGGAGATTTCGGCATAATGATCGGGCTGGAAAAAAATATGCATGGATTGTCCGGACTGCTCCAGCGCTGCTGCAGAGACAGCTTGCACTGGTAAAAGCAGGCTCATCGACACCCAGAAAAAATGGACCTTCATTGGCTGTCCTTTAATTTTTGGTTAAATTATAAATTCATAAAGTATTGATATTTAAAAATTATCTAGCTATTAAAACTGAATTTGCTGAAAAAATAAACAGGTTTAAGTGATCTTTATCCCATTTTTTTAGGGATGCTGTAATGTAGTTCAAAATAAGCATTAGTATAAAATTTAAGAAGTATGGATTGGGCTAGTCTGATTACTGGATCAACTGGAATGATATAAAAAAGAGGATGCTGATGCCATCCTCTTCATTTCCATTTTTTGTGGGTGTTTAATCTTCTGGATACGCGACTTTTTTCAGGGCTTTAATATCGGCTTCAGGTGAGCACAGGGAAATAAACTCATAGCCATAACCACGTAGTAAATGTCCTTTACGCACCGCCAGCCAGGTGGTATTCAGGCCAAACATATCGGTTTCTATCTGCTTTAAACGATAATCCCGTTCCTGGTCATAAGCCACATTGTTGACTACACCCACGCCCATGCCTAATTCGACATAGGTTTTAATGACGTCGGCGTCCAGGGCAGACATCACGATATCAACATCAATGCCGGCATCTTCAAAGGCTTTGTCAATTTTAGAACGGCCGGTAAAACCGCCGTGGTAGGTAATAATCGGATATTCCGCCAAATCCTGAATGCTGATCTCGGCTTTATGGGCTAGCGGATGGTTTTGCGGGGTAATAATACTGTGCTGCCAGGTATAGTAAGGCACACTGGCTAGATTGCTTTCTGTGGTTAAGGATTCTGTTGCAATACCAATATCGGCTTCGCCTTGTAGCAGCATCTCGGTAATTTCAACCGGACTGGCCTGTTGCAGAATCAGATGGACCTTGGGAAATTCTTTTTTAAACTGGTTCACAATCGGCGGGAGTACATAACGTGCCTGAGTGTGGGTGGTGGCAATGGTTAGGGTGCCTTCATCCACTTTATTAAAATCATCGGCCAGACGTTTAATATTATCGGCATCCACCAACATGCGCTCAACAATACCGAGTAGGGCCTGACCAGGTTCAGTCAAACCGAGCAGGCGTTTGCCTTTACGGATAAACAGTTGCACACCCAGTTCATCTTCCAGGTCTTTAATATGCTTGCTCACCCCGGACTGGGAGGTGTACAGCGCCGCAGAGGCTTCGGTTAAATTGAAGTTCTGGCGCACAGTTTCTCGAATAATTCTGAGCTGTTGGAAGTTCATGTCCTTTTTTCCCTCAAAAAAGGATGGGGCTTGAAATGCCCCATCGGTGCGCGGTTAAGCGACTTGATTTTCAAATAAATGTAATTGACTTGCTGTCAGCCAGACGGTCTGGTTTGGACGGAACTGATGCAAGCGTGCTTCTTCTGGGGTGAGGGAAATTTCAATTAAGTTCCCTTGACGGTCGTTCAGTTCTGCCAGCACTTTACCGGCAATCCAGACTTCACGTAAGAAGGTGGCCTGAATGGCATTGTCCTGTGGCTGGGCATGAATGGTCAGCTCATCCGGGCGGGCAAAGGCAATGATCTCGCCCTGAGGCCCCTGTTGTGCGCTGGCCAGCTGAATACGGTCTTCACCCAGCTGAATCAGGCCATTGCTGTTCTGACCTTCAAAACGGTTGGCCTGACCCAGGAAGTCAAACACAAACGGCGTCGCCGGTTTTTCGTAGACTTCGCGTGGTGAACCAATCTGCTCGATGTTGCCTTTGTTCATCACCACGATTTGATCCGCCACTTCTAAGGCTTCTTCCTGATCATGGGTAACAAAAATTGAAGTGATATGCAATTCATCATGCAGGGTACGTAACCAGCGGCGTAGTTCTTTACGCACTTTGGCATCCAGCGCACCAAACGGTTCATCCAGCAGCAGGACACGTGGTTCAACGGCTAAGGCACGCGCCAGGGCAATACGCTGACGCTGACCGCCAGACAATTGCGCCGGATAACGGTCGGCCAGAAAGCCGAGTTGTACCAGATCAAGCAGGCGGGTCACGCGTTTTTTAATTTCAGCTTCCGATGGACGAGTGGCACGCGGACGTACACGTAAACCAAAGGCAATGTTGTCAAAAACGGTCATGTGACGGAACAGCGCATAATGCTGGAAGACGAAACCGACCTGACGCTCACGCACGTGAACATCGGTGGCATCCTGACCTTCCAGAATCACCTGACCACCATCGGCAGATTCCAAACCGGCAATAATCCGCAGCAGGGTGGTTTTACCACAGCCCGATGGACCTAGGAGAGCCACCAGCTGGCCGTCTGGAAAATCGAGGGAGATGTTGTTCAGTGCATGGAATGCACCAAAGTGTTTTTCAATATTTTTAACTTGAATACTCATGAGGTCATTCCTTAAGAAACTGTTGAATCTTCATTACGTTTGTCCTGCTTTTCCTGACGGATTTCGACCCAGGTTTTCAGGATCAGGGTCACAATTGCCAGTAGGGCCAGCAGGGATGACACCGCAAACGCAGCACTGAAGGTATATTCGTTATAGAGAATCTCAACGTGTAAAGGCAAGGTATTGGTTTCACCGCGAATGTGTCCAGACACGACCGAGACCGCACCAAATTCACCCATCGCCCGGGCATTACACAGAATGACACCGTAAATCAGGCCCCATTTAATATTCGGCAAGGTGACTTTCCAGAAGGTCTGCCAGCCAGATGCACCCAGTACAATGGCCGCTTCTTCTTCTTCGGTGCCTTGCGCTTCCATGAGCGGAATCAGTTCACGTGCTACAAACGGTACGGTAATAAAGATGGTGGCAATGACAATCGCTGGCACCGCATACAAAATCTTGATGTCGTTGTCCATTAACCAGTTGCCCATCCAGCCCTGGGTACCAAAAATCAGTACCAGCATCATCCCGGCAATGACCGGAGAGACCGAGAACGGCAAATCAATGATGGTGGTCAGAATCGATTTACCCGGGAAGTTAAACTTGGCCACCGACCAGGCTGCGGCTACACCAAACACCACGTTGAGTGGAACGGCAATGGCTGCAGTGAGTAAGGTCAGTTTGACTGCAGATAAGGTATCTGGATGTACCAGTGCCTGGGTATACACGCCCACGCCTTGTTTAAAGGCTTCAACGAACACCAGAATTAACGGCAGAATCAGGCAGCTCAGGAAGAAAATCAGGGCAATGGCCAGTAAGGTGTAGCGTACCCAGGTCGGTTCACGGGTGGCATCACGCGATTGCAGCTTGTCGGCCAAAGCATTGCTGTTGGTATTTAAACTCATCGGGCTGTTCTCCCTGTACGACGGCTGGCCCATGCTTGTAACAAGTTAATGAGGAACAGCATCACGAATGAAATCAGCAGCATCACCACCGCAATAGTGGTTGCACCGGCATAATCATATTCTTCTAAACGGGAGATAATCATCAGCGGGGCAATTTCAGTTTCAAAAGGCTGGTTCCCGGCAATGAAGATTACCGAACCATATTCACCCACGCCACGGGCAAAGGCCAGGGCAAAACCAGTAATTAATGCCGGCAGTAAAATCGGGAAAATCACTTTGGTAACAATCTGCAGACGGTTTGCGCCCAAGGCAGATGCAGCTTCTTCCAGCTCGGTTTCCAGATCGCTGAGTACCGGCTGTACGGTACGCACCACAAATGGAATACCAATGAAGATCAGGGCCAGGGTAATCCCGATTGGGGTATAGGCCACCTGAATGCCTAAAGGTTCCAGATACTGACCAATCCAGCCGGTCGGTGCATATAAAGAGGTCAGGGCAATACCGGCCACGGCGGTCGGTAAGGCAAAAGGTAAATCGACCAGCGCATCAATCAGGCGTTTGCCCGGGAAGCGGTAACGCACCAGACACCAGGCCAGCAATAAACCAAAAACGACGTTCACCAGCGCTGCAATCAGCGCAGCACTAAAACTTAACTGCAAAGATTTTAAGATACGTTCAGAACTTAAAATTTCCCATAAACCTTCCCAGCCAATGTCCAGCGATTTTAAAAATACGGCAGACAAAGGAATCAGAACGATTAATGATAAATACGCTAGGGTAAAGCCTAGAGAAAGACCAAATCCTGGCAGCACTCGGGACCGCTGCGACATGATTACTCCTCAAAGAGAGAATGCGGGCTGAAATCAGCCAGCGAAAAATAAATAAATTTCGGCACAAGCATAATTTGCGAGGGTTAAATTGCAAATTTAAATAAATACTTGCTGTCATCAGTAATACTGATATGCTGCATAGCCTTTTCTGAAATCAGGTAATTCCAGAGTTCAGGAAAAGGACCAAAACCAGAGGCGACATTAATATGCCCGACATGGCCCAAGCTTACCGGTTCTAATTGCCAGGACTGCGCCAGTTCCAGTGCATGTTCGGCATTTAACCAGGGATCATTTTCACTGATCAGCATGCTGGCGGGAACCTGCACTTGCAGCTGATGAAAATAGTCCTGATAGTCATGCTGGCTGTCACGGGCAAAACCGGCTTCACCAAAACGGCCCGGGTTGGCCGGTGCCACCAGTACCAGATTCTTGACCTTGCGTTGCAGCGCCGGGTATTGCGCCAGAGCGGCTACGGTAGTCAAACAGCCAAAGCTATGCGCCACAATTTGCAGCGGTGCATCAATCGCCGCCACGGTGCTTCGGAACTGTTCTACCCAGGTTTCGAGTACCGGGGCATTCCAGTCCTGCTGCTCGACGCGGGAGCAGGACATGAGCTGTCGTTGTAACCAGGATTGCCAGTGGCTATATTCACTGCCACCTACGCCCGGAACAATTACGGTATGAATCATGTCGATGCTCCTTTGCTTACCTTACAGTTGCTGATGCTACAGCTGAATTATTTAGCGCTATTGGCTTTTACGATCTGGTCGAAAATACCGCCATTTTCAAAATGTGCAGACTGGACTTTGGCCCAGCCCCCAAATTCCTGATCTACCGTGACCAGCTTTAACGGCTTAAAGACCTGGCTGTATTTCTTTAATGCTGCTTCGCTACGTGGACGATAATAATGTTTGCCGGCTAAATCCTGTCCGAGTGGGGAATACAGGAAGTTTAAATAGCCTTGGGCCAAATATTTGTTGCCGTGTTTTTCGGCATTTTTCTCAACAATGGCCACCGGCGGTTCTGCCAGTACCGACAGGCTAGGGGTAATAATTTCAAATTTACCCGGCTGCTCACGAATGGCTAAGTGCGCTTCATTTTCCCAGGCCAGCAGCACATCACCAATGCCACGCTCGGCAAACGTGGTGGTTGAACCACGGGCGCCCGAATCCAGAACTTTGGTGTTTTTATAAATTTTACGTACAAATTCCTGTGCGCTTTGATCATTGCCACCCGGCTGATGTTTAGCCCAAGCCCAGGCGGCCAGATAGTTCCAGCGTGCACCGCCTGAGGTTTTCGGGTTCGGGGTAATAATGCCCACACCCGGCTTGACCAGATCGCCCCAGTCCTGAATGCCTTTCGGGTTGCCTTTACGCACTAAAAATACAATGGTCGAGGTATAAGGTGTCGAGTTATGTGGTAATTTCTTTTGCCAGTCTGCCGGAAACAGTTTGGCTTTTTCCGCAATTACATCAATATCGGCGGCCAAAGCCAGTGTCACCACATCGGCACTCAGGCCATCAATCACGGCACGGGCCTGCTTGCCTGAACCGCCATGCGACTGTTTAAAATTAATTTTTTGTCCGGTCCGGCTTTCCCAGTATTTGCCGAACTGTTTATTCACATCATCATATAATTCACGGGTCGGGTCATACGACACGTTCAGAAAATCTTTTGCAGCAACACCAAAGGAGGATGCCGAAATTAATGCGGCCAGTACCCCAATTTTTAATTTTGTAAAACTCATGACTAACCTCAAATTTTTCGCTTTTTTGTAACATGAGGCAAGAATAGCGCTAGTCTTATTCCTAAAAAAATAATAAAAAATGAATTTTATATGAATAAAAAAGAAATATAAATAGATCTTCCATTCTTACACTAAAGCCAGCTCAAATGGATACTTGTTGTATGCAATGTTTTAAGAATGCTGAGGAAATATCGGCCGTTTCAGTGCTGGACCGTGCCTTTCATTATGGCGATGGCTGCTTTAGTACCGCGCGCATCCGCAATGGCCAGATTGAACTGGAGGCCTTACATTTGCTGCGGCTACAACGCGGCTGTGAGCATTTGTATTTACATGCCAATCTGGCGTTTATCCAGCAGTCGATTCAACAGCTGCAGCAGCGCTATCCGCAGGTCAATGGCACTTTAAAAATCATCATCAGCCGGGGAGATGGACAGCGCGGTTATAGCCTGCCCGCACAAGAGGCTGATGTCTGGGTCTTCTTTTATCCCAAAGCAGTGGATGATTTTCACTATGAAAAAATCGCCAGTGGTGTGTTGAAACAAGCGATGGGGCTGAGTATGCCACATCTGGTCGGCATCAAAAGCCTGAACCGTTTAGAACAGGTGATACTGAAAAAAGAAGCCGATGCACAGGGCTGGCCGGAAGCCTTAGTGACTGATGTGCAAGGCTCGGTTGTTGAAGGGGTGAGCAGTAATTGTTTCATTCTTATAAACAATGAATGGATTACGCCGGAACTTCGTTATAATGGCGTCCACGGCGTGATGCGGGCTGAAATTCTGGCCCGTATGCAGCAGCACGGCATTTCCTGTCGCCAGCGTTATGTCGATATGGAAGAAATTGCGCAGTTCCAGAGTCTGTTTTTCTGTAATGCGCTCAGTCCGATGAAAATCGTGATCCAGCTCGATGCACGCCTTTTAGATGTTCAAGCCTGTATTGAACTGTTTAATCGTCTTCAATTGAATCAGATGCATTAATATGTCTTCATCCCGCTCTAAAACGAAAAAGAAAAACAAGCCTCGTTCCCCATTGCCGATTAAAGGTATTTTAACCCTGTTACTGGGCGTACTCCTCATTGTCGTAGTCATCCTCTGGTCCAGCCTGTTTAAAGACTATCCGGTAAAAGGCCAGAAAGAATTACTGGCCATTGGCGATGGCGATACCTATTCCGGTTTTATTGATCGTCTGGAAAAAAATGATCAGGTCAGTTTTCCGATTATTCTGAAGCTGTATCAGAAAATCATGATTCATGATTCGATGAAAGCCGGGGTTTATGAAATCCAGCAGGGCATGAGCATCCGTGAAGTCATGGAAATGATCTCCAATGCGGAAAATGCGCAGATGAACCGGATTCTGGTCATTGAAGGCACCACCTTTAAACAATTGGTGCAGCGTCTGCAAAACGATGAGCTGGTGAGCAAAGAAGTCAGCCATCTGCCGACCGATCAGTTGTTAAAAGCGCTGAATATTCCATTTGAGCATCCGGAAGGCCTGTTTGCGCCAGATACCTATTTCTTTGCCAAGGGCGAATCGGACCGTAAAATTCTGACCGATTTGTATCAGCGTCAGATGAAAGCACTGGATGAAGCCTGGGCCAATCGTGCACCAGATTTACCGTACAAGAATAAATATGAAGCGCTGGTGATGGCGTCGATTATTGAAAAAGAAACCCATGTCGATAGCGAACTGCGTCAGGTCTCCGGCGTATTTGTGCGCCGTTTAAAGATTGGTATGCGTTTACAAACTGACCCGACCGTCATTTACGGGATGGGCGACAAATATCAGGGCAATATTACCCGTAAGGATTTACGTACCCCAACGCCGTACAATACCTATACCATCTATGGTTTGCCGCCAACACCAATTGCACTGCCAAGCAAACGCGCGATTGAAGCAGCAATGCATCCGGATGATTCCGACAATCTCTATTTTGTCGCCACCGGTGATGGCGGACATAAATTCAGTACCAATCTGCAAGATCATAACCGCGCAGTTCAGGAATATCTGGCGGTCATTCGTGCGAAGAACAAGGAGTGAGCATGTTTATTAGCTTTGAAGGCACCGAAGGGGTAGGTAAAACCACGCTCATCCGTCGTATTTATGAACATTTGCAGGCTCAAGGCAGTGAAGTAGTGCTAACCCGTGAACCGGGTGGCACCCCGATGGCCGAGCAGATTCGCAGTCTGCTGCTTTCAGTCAATCATGACGAGCAGATGTGTAATGATACTGAATTACTGCTGATGTACGCAGCGCGCGCCCAGCATCTGGCGCAGGTGATTCTGCCTGCACTGGCAGCTGGCAAAACGGTACTCTGTGACCGCTTTACTGATGCCAGCTTTGCCTATCAGTGTGCTGGGCGTGGCCTAAGCCGGGAAAAGTTGCAATTGCTGAACCAGAATTTTGTTTCGCACATGCCGGCTCTGACTTTCTGGCTGGATGCACCGATTGAACTGGGCATGTCCCGTGCGCGTGAACGTGGTGCGCTGGACCGTTTTGAACAGGAAAAAGTCACCTTTTTTGAAAAGGTGCGTGCTGGTTATCAGGAGTTGTGGCAGGCAGAACCAGAACGGATTAAACGTTTAGATGCCACCCAAAGTCCGGATCTGGTCTTTGCCGAGGCGCTCAAATATTTACAGACAGTCGCTGCTTAAATTTGGGTCAAGACTAAAAATCTTCTATAGTAGCGTGATGATAGAGGATTTTTTGATCACAATGAAAAGTAACCGTGCTGAAATTATTGAATTTTTACAACAAGAATTTCCCCAGAGTCTGGAAAAATGTGAGATTGATGCGGTCACGCCAATGGGTGCCTGCTTGACCTATCGGGTTGGGGAAAGTGAATTACGTCCGGGTGGCACGATCTCTGGTCCGACCATGATGACGGCTGCAGATCTGGCTTTATATGTAGCCATTCTGGGCCAGATTGGGATTGTCGGGTTGGCGGTCACCACCAACCTGAATATCAATTTTTTACGCAAACCGGCCGGTGGGCAAAACCTGCGGGCGGAATGCCGGCTCATGAAACTGGGTAAAAGTTTGGCCGTGGGTGAAGTCTGGATTTATTCAGTCGGGCAGGAGGAACCGGTGGCGCATGTGACCGGAACCTATTCCATTCCACCCCAAGTGGCTTGATTCTCAGGTCACTTGTTCTTTTGATCTGGCTCGCTTGATTTTATCCTTTTCTTACTCGTCTTAATTTTGCTTGCTTCAGTTTCTTCGCCAATCTGATGCTTCCAGCTTTTTATTTTTTGAAGCCTATTTAATTCGCCGAAAAGCACCCTCCGAATTATTTAAAACTTATCCTTATATTTCAGCAAAATCGCTTTATTGATTTACATGATGTTACTTATTAATTACTCAAAGTTACATATCTTAAATCTTACTCCAATCAGGTGGTTAATTTTTAACCTTAAATATTTCATTCTTTGTCTAAGGTGTTGTTCCCTCAAAAATTGCTCTAGGCTCTAGGCCTGTTGAAAAATGATCAAATGAGGGGGGAAATGCTTAAATTTAAAAATAAAATGATCCAGGGCGCAATTTTCGATATGGATGGCACAATGTTTGATACTGAGCGTTTACGGTTTCAAACCTTGAAACAGGCATCTCGGGAATTGATTGGAGTCGAGTTCAGCGATGACTATTTAATGGGTTGTCTGGGCTTGAGTGCGCGGAGTGCCAAACAGCTGGCACAGGCTGAATATGGTGAAGATATTCCCTATACCGAAATTCGCCAGCGTGCCGATGAGCTGGAACTGGAAAGTGTGCGTCAGTTTGGCGTGCCGATTAAAACCGGTTTGCTACAGGTGCTGGAGCGCTTGCGTAAATCCGGGCTGCGCATGGCAGTGGCGACGTCCAGTCGCCGTGCCATTGCCGAAGAATATTTAATTAATGCCAATGTCTATAAATTTTTTGATGTACTGGTGTGCGGAGATGAAGTCCAACGTGGCAAACCGCATCCGGAAATTTTCCTGACCGCTGCGCAAAAGCTGAATCTCTCCGCCAGTGACTGTTTCATGTTTGAAGATTCAGACAATGGTGTGACCTCGGCCTATGCAGCGCAGGGCATTACCGTGCTGCTGCGGGACATTAAAGCACCAAATGAACAGATGCTGTCTAAGGCGCATTACTACTATGAAAGCATGGAAGATTATCTGGAAGATTTAAACCTGTATATTCCGGCCTTGGGCATGCCCAGCCTGCAGGAAGCCTTTCCACAAACCTTGAACCAGCTAACTGTCGGAATCCATGGTTTTGGTGCGATTGGTGGCGGTTATCTGGCGCAGGTATTATCGCATTGGGATGGTTATACCCGTCCGAAACGGATTTACGCTTCTACCCGTAACCAGCTGTATCGCTCTGCGGTGAATGCTTTTGGCACCTATTGCATTCGTTATGGGCAAATGTCCTATGATGAACGTATTGAAAACATGAGCATTATTGATGCAGATAACCTGCAGCACATGCAGGAAATGTATATTGAATCCAGCTTGATTGCCTTATGTCTGCCAGAAAAAGCGCTGAGCAGCGAAGCTGAGGTGATTGCGCAAGGCCTGTATGCACGTTATCTGGCCCATCAGGACCAGCCGGCTGCGCCTTTAACCGTGCTGATTATTTTAAATAAAGTCGGTGCCAAGCAGTTATTGCTGGAGCATATCCGTAAAGCCCTGGTGGCCTTAAGTGATGTGCAGACCGCACAAGCCATTTTAGCGCAGCATTATTTCTGCGATACCGTGGTCAACCGTATGGTATCCAAACTGACTGACCAGAACCTGTACCGCCAGCTACGGATTAAATACAACATCTTCAAGCAGTCGCAAACGGAAGATGAAGCCGAGCCGGTTGAAATTGAGGATAACACCCGTTTGCAGCCGGAGCAGGAACGTCAGGCCAGCCTGTATGTGGAAGATTTGCGCCGTAATTTCCAGCCGAGTCATATTCTGCAAACGATGGATCTCATTCTGTTTAATGCAGAAATTGACATGCCAATTTATGTAGAAAATGCCAGCCCGTTACTACAAAAAATGCGGCAGATGATTCTGGTCGAAGACATCAGTGAAATCCAGCTGATTAAAAACCGGCTCTGGAACGGGGTGCATGCCATGCTTGCCTGGTATGCCAGCCTGCGTGGTCATCAAACCATTGGTGTGGCTCTGGCCGACCCGCAGATTGAACAGTTCATGCAGCAGTTGTTGCAGCAGGTTCAGCAGGGACTGGCGGTGGTGTTACCACACCGACAGAAAGATCTACATGCACTGGCACAAAGTTTTGCAAACTCCTGTGTCCATGCCTATAAAGACCCATGTGCGCGGGTGGCGCGTGATCCGCTACGCAAGCTCAGTGCATCCGAGCGGGTGTTAGGTTCAATTGCCAGCAATGCCCAGGCCGGGTTGCCGTATCAGTTTTTGGCACAAGGTGCTTTATTGGGCTATGTCTATGCGGTGCAAACCCATCAGCTGACCGAGGCGCAGGCTTTGGCACATTTACAGACACAATTGCAGCAGCCACATTTCTCGGCACAAGTGGCACTGACTTTACGTAATTATGTGCAGACCTATCTGCCGCAATTGCTGTCCGGAGTGCTAGAACCTGAGCAGTTGCCATTATTAAAGCCAACCTCGAGTGCAGCGCAATATGCTTCAACTTGAGGAACCATCCGGCTGAAACCATTTTTGGCTGATCCCAATAAAAAACCGAATCACATCCTGCGATTCGGTTTTTTATCTTTCAGAACTGAAGATGGCATAAGCGTTTTAAGCCGGCACATCCTCATTCACCAATGGCGTTTCTACCTGGAAGTTTGGCGGCGTGAGGACAGTTTTACGCAGCTCATCTGCCAGTTCTGGATAATCTAGGGTGTAATGCAGGCCACGCGATTCTTTACGCTGCATGGCACAGCGCACAATCATTTCTGAAACCAGCACCAGATTACGCAGTTCAATCAGGTTTTTACTGACTTTGTAGTCCTGATAATACTCGGTAATTTCACGTTTCAGCATTTCAATACGGTGCAGGGCACGTTGCAAACGCTTGGTGGTGCGGACAATTCCGACGTAGTTCCACATGGTGGCGCGCAGTTCATCCCAGTTTTGTAGAATTACCACATCTTCATCGGGATGGGTCACTTGAGAATCATCCCAGGCCGGCACATTTGGTGATTGATAATCGGGCTTGAATTCAGCCTGAATGTGTTCAGCGGCACTCATGCCATATACAAAACATTCTAAAAGTGAGTTACTGGCCATACGGTTAGCACCATGCAGGCCGGTATATGAGGTTTCCCCAATGGCATACAGGCCAGCAATATCGGTCTGGCTGTGTTCATCAACCACTACACCGCCACAGGTATAATGCGCCGCCGGGACCACCGGAATCATGTCTGTGGTGATGTCGATGCCCAGTTCCAGTAAACGCGCATACAGGGTCGGGAAGTGTTCTTTAACAAATTCGGCCGGTTTATGGGTGATGTCTAGCCAGACATGACGAATCCCCAGACGCTTGATTTCAAAGTCAATCGCACGTGCCACAATATCACGTGGCGCCAGTTCGGCACGCTCATCGAAACGTAGCATAAAGCGTTCCCCATCTGGCAGGCGTAAATAGGCACCTTCGCCACGCATGGCTTCGGTAATCAAGAAGGAACGGGCTTGCGGATGGTATAAGCAGGTCGGATGGAACTGGTTAAATTCCATATTGGCGACGCGGCAACCGGCGCGGTAGGCCATGGCAATCCCGTCACCGGTGGCAATATCCGGGTTAGAGGTGTACAGATAGGCTTTCATGGCACCGCCGCAGGCTAGGGCGGTAAAGGGCGCCAGGAAGGTATCAATCTGGTCGGTGTTTTCATCCAGGGCATACAGGCCCAATGCACGATTGTTACCGGTTTGACCGAGTTTCTGTGTGGTAATCAGGTCAATGGCAACAAAGTTTTCAAAAATCTGGATATTCTGTTTTTCTCTGGCCCGCTGGACCAGTGTCGTTGAAATGGCACGTCCCGTGGCATCTGCTGCGTGAATGATCCGGCGCTGGGAGTGGCCGCCTTCACGGGTTAAATGCAGTTGTTCCTGTTCATCGAGGGTAAATTGAACGCCATGTTCAAGCAGGAAATCGACCGAAGGTTTACCGCCCTCTACAGTTTGTTGCACGGCATTCAGTTCACATAAATGCGCGCCTGCAATCATTGTGTCATCTATATGCTGTTGAATAGAGTCGGTTTCATCCAGTACGGCTGCGACCCCACCTTGGGCATAAAAGGTGCTGGCATCAGTCAGGGCCGACTTGGCCAGCACGGCAATTTTAAAATGAGCTGGTAATGACAGTGCCAGACTTAAACCTGCGCCGCCACTACCCACAATGATCACATCAAAATGATGAGTTGCATGTAAATTAGACATGTCCATCAGCTAATTTGAAAAAAGTCTGGTAATGACAACGCTTTTTAAAACAAAAGGCAAGGGTCAAGATGCTTATTAATGATGAGAAAAAGCAATAAAACTCCATTTTATAAAAAATGGCGCAAGCACTTGTATCCTGTTGAGGAATTGAACATATTATTACGAAATCTTAAAAAGCGTTATGTTAAAAACAGAACATCACATTTTTATAAACAAATTGAGTGAATGCTATATATGAATAATCGCTACTTACAGAAGGGTCTCTATGCAGCTGTGTTCACTATGGCATCTGTTCAAGCACAGGCCTCTACTTCAGTAGATTTTTCCAACCTGGTTGAACAGGTCAGCCCCGGTGTTGTCAGTGTCAATGTGGTCAAACGTTTAAGCCAGGAAGAGCTGTTACAACAACAGGTTCCGGAACTGTTACGCCGTTTCTTTGGCGATGGGGTGGTGATTCCGCAGCGTCAGGCGCCACAGGAAAAAACCGGTTATGGCAGTGCCTTCTTTATCAGCAAAGATGGCTACCTGCTCACTAACCACCATGTGATTGAAAATGCCTCCAAAGTCACCATTGTTCTGAATGATCGCCGTGAAATTGATGCCACCGTGGTCGGCAGTGATGAGCGGACCGATGTGGCCTTGCTGAAAGTATCTGGCAGCAATTTCCCTGAACTGCGTACCGGTAATGTTGATCGCCTGAAAGTTGGTGAGCCGGTGCTGGCGATTGGTTCACCATTCGGTTTTGACTATTCCGCCTCTGCCGGTATTGTCAGCGCCAAAATGCGTAACATGATGGGGGAAACCTCGGTACCGTTTATTCAGACTGACGTTGCCTTAAACCCGGGTAACTCGGGTGGACCGCTATTTAACCAGCGCGGTGAAGTGGTTGGGGTCAACTCGCGCATCTTTAGTGGAACGGGCGGCTATATGGGCCTGTCTTTCTCGATTCCGATTGATGTCGCCATGGAAGTGGCAGACCAGTTAAAACAGCATGGTAAAGTCACCCGTTCCTATTTAGGTGTGAGCCTGCAGGATATTGACCGGACGCTGGCAGAATCGTATCGACTGGATAAACCGGAAGGGTCCTTAATTACCCAGGTGGCACCGGATTCTCCAGCCGCCAAAGCCGGCTTGCGTGCGGGTGATGTGATCTTAAAATACAACGGTACCCCAATTTCGCGCACCAGCGAATTACTCAATTATCTGAACCGTACTGCACCTAAACAGACCATCCAGCTGGAAGTTTTACGCGATGACCGTCGCCGGAATATCTCGGCTACTTTAAGTACTGCACCGGATGATACCCCGGCCAAGAGCAATGTTACGCCAAGCCAGAATAAAGGCCCGGTACTTGGGGTCGCAATCCGGAACCTGTCAGCAGCAGAAATGCGTCAGCTGGAAATTAAAGGCGGCGTGCTGATTCAGGAAGTCCGTCCGGGCAGTATTGCAGCGCAGTCGCGAATTTTACCGGGTGATGTCATCGTACAGCTGAACAATAGCCCAGTCACCGACAGCAACAGCTTTGTTCAGGCGGTTTCGCAGCTGAAAAAGGGCAGCGTGGCGCGTGTGACCTTAATCCGTCAGGGACAACGTGCTATTGTCGGCATGCGAATTTCCTGATCTGAGCCAGTTAAAAACCACAGCCTGCTGTGGTTTTTTTATTTTTCAATTTATCCAGGGCCAATTTTCAGTAGACTAGGGGCCTCAATAGCCGATACCACAGTACAGTAACAGAGCATGAGCAGTACATTTTTTGATTTAAAACTTCAGGTTCAACCCGAGCATATTGACAGTCTGGGCCATGTCAACAACGTGGTTTATGTGCAGTGGATGCAGGATGTGGCCAGCGCCCATATTGAAACCTTAGGCCTGGGCATGGCGCAGTTTCTGGAAATGAAACATGCCATGGTGGCGGTGGAGCATCATGTGCAGTATCGCAAGGCAGCATTTGCCGGTGAAGAGCTGATTTTAAGAACCTGGCTCAGTGAAATTAATGCGCTGTACCTGTTTCGCCAGTATGTGTTTTATCGTCCGCAGGACCAGAGCGTGCTGTTTGTCGCGCAGACCAAATGGGCTTGTGTGGAAATTGACAGCGGCCGTCCAAAACGCATGTCGCCAAGTTTTTCCCAGGCGTATCAGCCTATTCCAGCCGATCTGAATCCGATGGATTTTAACCAGTATCCGCCACAGCCGGCATAAGCATCGTCACTGGCCGGTTTGTATCGGATGATCTAAAACCGGCCGGGCCGAAAAGCTTTGCATTATTTTGGATACTTTAAAAAATCCATCTGCTATAATCCTTCGCAATTTCTATTCGGCTTTTGCTGTGCACTGAATCTGGTTTGCATAGCGCGTTATTTTTTAAGGTAGCCCATGGCGCAAGCTAAAAAATCTGTTGATATTAAAAACATTCGTAACTTCTCGATCATTGCACATATCGATCATGGCAAGTCGACCCTTGCGGATCGTTTCATTCAGACCTGTGGCGGTTTGCAGGATCGCGAAATGCAGGCGCAAGTACTGGACTCAATGGAACTTGAGCGTGAACGTGGGATTACCATTAAAGCGACTTCGGTGACCTTGTACTATACCCATCCGAATGGTCAGGAATACCAGTTAAATTTCATTGACACCCCGGGACACGTTGACTTTTCTTATGAAGTTTCACGTTCACTGGCAGCGTGTGAAGGCGCACTACTGGTGGTTGATGCTGCCCAGGGCGTAGAAGCACAATCGGTTGCCAACTGCTATACCGCGATTGAGCAAGGGCTGGAAGTTTTACCAATTCTGAACAAAATTGACCTGCCGCAAGCAGAGCCTGAACGTGTGATTCAGGAAATTGAAGATATTATTGGTATTGAAGCAACCGATGCGCCGACCTGTTCAGCCAAAACCGGTCTGGGGATTGCGGGTGTGTTAGAGCGTCTGGTCGATGTCATTCCAGCACCAACCGGTGATCGTGATGCGCCATTGCAAGCTTTAATCGTCGACTCATGGTTTGATAACTACCTGGGCGTTGTGTCTCTGGTGCGTGTGAAGCAGGGACGTGTGCGTAAAGGCGACAAGATGTTGATGAAATCAACCGGTCAAACGCACATCATTACATCGGTGGGTATTTTCAATCCGAAACATACTGAAACCGATATTCTGGAAGCGGGCGAAGTCGGCTTCGTGATTGCCGGCATTAAAGACATTTTTGGTGCACCAGTTGGTGATACCATTACTTTGGCAACCACGCCAGAAGTGGAAGTGTTACCGGGCTTCAAAAAAGTAAAACCGCAGGTCTATGCTGGTCTGTTCCCGATTGATGCCAGCGATTTTGAACCGTTCCGTGAAGCACTGCAAAAGCTGCAAATCAATGACTCAGCGCTATTCTTCGAACCGGAAAGTTCAGATGCGCTTGGTTTTGGTTTCCGCTGTGGCTTCCTTGGTATGCTGCACATGGAAATCGTTCAGGAACGTTTAGAACGTGAATACGATCTGGACCTGATTTCTTCTGCGCCAACGGTTATTTATGAAGCCGTAATGAAAAATGGCCAGACCGTATATATTGACAGTCCATCGAAAATGCCAGACGGTTCCACCGTTGAAGACTTACGTGAACCGATTGCCGAATGTCATATTCTGGTGCCGCAAGAATACTTGGGTAACGTCATGACCTTGTGTATCGAGCGTCGTGGTGTGCAAAAAGATATGAAATTCATGAGTAATCAGGTATCAATTACCTTTGAAATTCCAATGGCCGAAGTGGTGATGGATTTCTTTGATAAATTGAAATCCTGCTCACGTGGTTTTGCATCACTAGATTACAACTTCGTGCGTTTTGAAAGTTCATCACTGGTGAAAGTCGATGTCTTGATTAACGGTGAAAAAGTCGATGCGCTGGCAATGATCTGTCACCGTCAGGATGCCCGTCACCGTGGTATTGCGCTGGTTGAAAAAATGAAAGACCTGATTCCGCGTCAGATGTTTGATGTCGCAATTCAGGCGGCCATTGGGGCGCAAATTATTGCCCGTTCAACGGTAAAAGCCATGCGTAAGAACGTATTGGCCAAATGTTATGGCGGTGACGTGTCGCGTAAGAAGAAACTGCTGGCCAAGCAGAAAGAAGGTAAGAAACGTATGAAGCAAGTGGGTAGCGTTGAAATCCCACAAGAAGCGTTCTTAGCTGTATTAAAAGTCGAACGCTAATAAGATTAGAAGGATAAACGCCCATGGATTTTGATTTTAATTTGATCCTCGTTCCTGCCACGCTGTTTTTTATTGCTGTGTGGTTGCTGGATAAATTTGTCTTCAAGCAAAGACAGACCAAAGGGCGGGGCAATGAAAATTTCATTATCACATGGGCGTATGACTTCTGGCCGGTACTGGCCGTTGTGCTGGTGCTGCGTTCGTTTTTATATGAGCCGTTTAACATCCCGTCAGATTCAATGGTGCCAACCCTGGAGACCGGGGATTTTATTCTGGTAAATAAATTTGACTATGGCGTGCGTTTGCCAATCGTCAACAGCAAAATTATTGATACCGGTTCGCCAGAACGCGGTGATGTGGCGGTGTTCCGTTATCCGCCACAACCAAGCATTAGCTACATTAAGCGTATTGTGGGTTTGCCGGGTGATCATATTGTTTATGATCATGGCCAATTTACCATTAACGGCGAAAAGGTGCAGAAAGTTGCACTGGAATTTAGCCGTGAAAAAGACAGCCTCGATACACCCAACTCGATTTACCATCAGGAAACTTTAGGCAAGCATACTTTTACCATGCGTGAACTGGAAGGCGTAAACGTGGCGCGTCAGGCACCCTTTATTAATTATGTCGAAAATGGTAAATATGCTTCTACAAATGGTTTATATTGGGAAGTCAAAGTTCCAGAAGGTCATTACTTCGCGTTAGGGGATAACCGCGATCAGAGTGCTGACAGCCGTTTCTGGGGTTTTGTACCTGAAGAAAACCTGACCGGCCGTGCCGTCTATATCTGGATGCACAAAGAGCCTGGTTTTAAATTGCCGTCTTTTAGCCGAAACGGCAGCATAGATTAAAATCATCCATTAGGAAAATAACAAAATGCGTCATCAACAAGGGGCATCGTATATTGCAATTCTGGTTGCAATTATTGGTTTTGCTTTTATGGCAAAAATTGCAGTTGCGGTTTGGGGACCGTATTTCGATGATCGAATGCTGGATAACCAGATTAAAGAGCAGTTGATTCATGGACCCAAAAACCTGAGTCCGCAAAAATTCATTGGGGAAATGGATAAGCGTTTAAGTATGAACAACATTCGTGATATTAAATTTGCGGATGTTGCCCAGGTCACCAATGTAGATGGTCTACAGGTGAAGAAAGACTATGAGATAAGAAAACCGTTCTTATTGAATATTGATATTGTCATGAAATTCGAGAAAAGTTTTGATCAAAGCTCAGTCCAAGCTCAATGAAACGCGTTTGGCCAGCCGCATCGGATACCAGTTTAAACAGCCGGATCTGCTCAAGCTGGCGCTGACGCATCGTTCGGTCAGTCACAAACACAACTATGAACGCCTAGAATTTCTAGGCGATTCACTTTTAGGGATGATTATTGCCAATTATCTCTACACCGCCTATCCGCAGGAAAACGAAGGGCGGCTGACCCGTATGCGCGCAACGCTGGTGCGTCAGGAAGCGCTGGGTAAAATCGCCAATGATTTAAAACTCAGTCAAAATTTAATTCTCAGTACCGGTGAATTGAAATCAGGCGGTCATCATCGCGAGTCTATACTTGCAGATGCAGTCGAGGCGATTATTGGTGCGATTTATATCGACTGTGGGGATTTAAACCTGCTACAGACGATTGTGTTAAAATGGTACGTGCCTTATCTGGATCATATTGAGCCGACCGATCAGCTCAAAGATCCAAAATCACGCCTGCAAGAGTATTTACAAGCACGTAAAAAACCTCTCCCAGTTTACGAGGTTGTAGATATTCAGGGTGATGCCCCGAACCAGCATTTCAAGGTGGAATGCCGGGTCGATGCTTTACCGGTAATGAAAGGTGAAGGTTCTAGCCGCCGCTTTGCCGAGCAGGCAGTTGCCGCGGAAATTTTAAAACTCTTGGAGCAAACGTCTCAATGACAATCCATTCCGATCACAACGATGCTGATCACGAGTCGCAAAGCGACAGCCACGATTTAATCAATCAATTCTTCAGTTCACAAGGTCAGGAAATTCCATCGGATTACCGTAGCGGATTTGTGGCCATTGTGGGCCGGCCAAACGTGGGTAAATCTACCCTGATGAACCACTTGTTGGGTCAAAAACTGTCTATTACTTCACGTAAGCCGCAAACCACCCGCCATAAAATTGTCGGGATTGATTCGCGTGAAAAATCTCAGGCGGTCTATGTTGATACCCCGGGGATGCACAAAAAAGAAGTGCGTGCCATCAACAAAATGATGAACCGTGCCGCGCACTCGGCGCTGCGTGATGTGAACCTGGTATTATTCGTTGTCGATGCACAAAAATGGACCCAGAACGATGAACTCGTACTGGAGAAATTGAAAAATGCAGACATGCCAGTCATTCTGGTGATCAATAAACTGGATACCTTCGAGAATAAAAATCAGGCGCTGCCGCTGATTCAGGAGCGCGCCAAGCTGATGAACTTTGCAGAAATTGTGCCGGTATCTGCGCTGCGTGGTGCCAATCTGGAACATCTGCGTGACACCATTGAGCAATATCTGCCATTCCAGCCACCGCTGTATTCATTTGATCAGGTTACCGACCGTTCCGAGCGCTTCCTGGCCTCTGAAATTATTCGTGAAAAAATCATGCGTCAGCTCGGTGAAGAGTTGCCATACGATTTAACCGTACAGATTGAATCATTTAAAACCGAAGAGCCGGCTTTAAATGAAAAAACCGGTCGTATGAAACCGGCTTGTACCTATATTGATGCCACCATCTTCGTAGACCGTCCGGGCCAAAAAGCCATTGTGATTGGTGAAAAAGGTGCTAAGCTGAAAAAAATCGGGATGGATGCCCGTGTCGATATGGAAAAAATGTTCGAACAGAAAATCATGCTCACGCTTTGGGTGAAAGTCAAAGGTGGCTGGTCAGATGATGAACGTGCATTAAAAAGCTTGGGATATAGCGATATCTAAGCCATGAAACGAGGAACTGTAATGACCAAAATTGCTGTGATTTTAGCCTGCATGTTCATGCTGCAGGGCTGTATTCATAAGGTGGTTACAGTTCCGGTTAAAGTGGCCTATAAAACCACCAAAGGCGTGGTCAAAGGCACGGCCGCTGTGGTCGGTGCAGTCATTCCCGATGGGGATGAAGAAGATGAAAGCAAAAAGAAAGATGATTAGGCTGATATCCTGCCCGCATGCGTAATGAAGTCTTGCATGGCTACCTGATCCATCATCGTAAATACCGCGAGCGTAGTCATATTGTGCATCTGTTTACCCAGGAATATGGGCGGATTGATGGTATTTTAAGACAAACCCCGCCACCACAATATCAACCGATTAGCCTGCAGGCCTCGGGTAAATCTGAACTGAAAAATTTTACCAAACTGGAAATTATCAACCAGCCCGTATTTTTCTTTGGCGATGCCTTTTTCTCCGGTTTTTATCTGAATGAAATTTTGCTGCGTCTGTGTCCGCTCGAAGTCGAGATGCCCGAGACTTTTCTGCAATATGCCACGACTTTGCAGCAATTGCAGCAGCTGTCGAGCCATCCGCAGCCGAACAGCTTTTTAAGACAGATTCTGCGCCAGTTTGAGCATGTGTTGCTGCAAGAACTGGGTTATGCCATCGACTTTGAAGTGGATGCCAACCAGCAGCCGATTGGTGCAACGCAGCAGTACCAGTTTTTATTAAATGAAGGCTTTATGCCAACGGCGCAGGCTTCCCGTTCTGGTTTAAGTGGCGCGCAGATTTTGAGTATGCGTGACCATGAAAAGGGTAGGGATTTTAATCCAGAACAGTTACAATTACTGTCTAAATTATATCGGCAGATGATCAGCTCCCTGCTGGGAGATCGGCCGTTAAAAAGTCGTCAATTGTGGATACAGAACTCCCAAACACAATCGTAATTAGGAAAAGAGTATGGCTGCATTACTTGGTGTAAATATTGACCATGTTGCAACATTGCGACAAGCACGTGGCACCACTTACCCAGATCCGGTCAATGCCGCACTGATTTGTGAACAGGCTGGTGCAGAGGGTATTACCTTGCATCTGCGTGAAGATCGTCGTCATATTCAGGATGATGATGTGCGTCGTATGCGTCCATTGCTGAAAACCCGCATGAATCTGGAAATGGCGGTGACTGATGAAATGGTCGAGTTCGCCAAAGAAATCAAACCGCATCATGTTTGCTTTGTCCCGGAAAAACGCCAGGAAGTCACCACTGAAGGTGGACTGGATGTGGTCGGTAATTTTGCGGCGGTAAAAGCGGCAACGCAGGCTCTCTCTGTTCTGGGTTGTGATGTATCCCTGTTTATTGATGCTGACTTTGCCCAGATTGATGCCGCAGTTGCTTGTGGTGCACCAACCATTGAAATTCATACCGGTGCCTACGCCGATGCTGAAACCGCAGAGGCGCAGCAGGCTGAGCTGGAACGTATTGTGAAAGGTGCCGAATATGCCGCGGCCAAAGGTCTGGTGGTGAATGCCGGCCATGGCCTGAATTTAGATAACGTGACGCCGATTGCCGCAATTCCGCAAATTCACGAACTGAATATTGGTCACTCGCTCATTGCCGATGCGGTGTTTGTGGGTCTGGCCCAAGCTGTACAGCAAATGAAAGCAGCGATTAAAGCTGCACGATAATCCTGAAGTTTTTGTATGTCGACAATCAATTATGATGAACTCATGAAGCCGGTGATCGGCTTCCTGGGCTGTGAAACCCCGCAAGCCTGGCTGGATGAAGCGCTGAACAATCTGGAAATCCTGATGCAGGATCATGCCAACTGCGAGAAAAAAGCCGCCGGTACAGCCATGAACCTGATGTTCCGCTACAGCTTCTTTACCGATTTGCAGGTCAAACTGGCGCAACTGGTTCGTGAAGAAATGCTGCACTATGAACAGGTGCTGGAATTCATGAACAAACGCGGACAGGAGTGGAAAGGCTTAAGCGCAGGTCGTTATGCTGGCGGCTTACGCAAAGAAATCCGTACCTATGAACCAGAAGCGTTAATTGATGTACTGGTGATTGGCGCCTTTGTAGAAGCGCGTTCCTGTGAGCGTTTTTATGCCTTGGCACCGCATGTTGATGAAGAGCTGGGGCGTTACTACCGCTATTTGCTGAAATCTGAATCGCGTCATTATGAAGATTATCTGGCACTGGCATTGGACGTTGCCAAAACTGCCAAGCTAAAAAATCCGGAAGAAGATATTCAGGGCCGGATTCAGCATATTCGTGAAGTGGAAAAAAATCTGATTTTAAGCCCGGATGATACTTTCCGTTTCCATAGCGGTGTGCCGGCGCAGGCAGCTTGAAACAGTCAATATTTTTTGAGAGAAAACGGGACTTCGGTTCCGTTTTTTTATGGCTGCGAGAAGGGGAATCAGGATTGATCTGCCTGTTTGAAGATAGAACTGATCTGCTGATGGACGTCTTGCTATTAGATCGCTCGGGAAGATGTCATCCTCTTTTGGCAGCCTTCAGATGTGAATCGCTGTGGGAATTAAAAAGATTGGAAGCTATAAATTTTGGCAATAAAAAAGCCCAAGTCTTAAATGCTTGGGCTTTCTTGAATTTGGCTCTCCCACCTGGGCTCGAACCAGGGACCTGCGGATTAACAGTCCGTCGCTCTACCGACTGAGCTATGGGAGAATCTGAATGCGATTATAGAGGGATTTTGGCAGGGGTCAAGCGAAAACTGTCATCTTTTTTACATTTAAAGTTTATATGCTTTTTATTTGTGCAAAATAAAATAAAACACGAAAAAATCTTGCAAAGCAAAAAATCTGTTGTTAGATTAAATCCAGAAAGTCGTTTGACCAAATGGTTAAACAGTGTGGATTTAAACCAACTTGCCAGCACAAAAATGGCTAAATCGGAGACAGCGAATGAATACGCTCAGCATCCCTGAAATTTTTGCAAACCTCAATTTTTACAAAGACAACTACCTTTCTCTTATCAGCAATCCAGAAGATTATTATACGCCTGTTGCTTCGGCCTATATCAACGTATGGCCAGTCGGGCATGTCGATCTGTATCTGGGTGATTTACTGCAGCTGTGGTTTAGTGAAAAATGGCTGATCAATGAGCCATGTTTCCAGCTTTCAGAGCATCCGGATCATGCGATCCGCACGCCATTACAGCGCAGCCAGGATTTATACCTGTATCAGCTTGCCGGCAGTGCCTTGTCGGGTAGTAACCGCTGCCGGGTCTGGTCGGCTTCTGAACAAAAAAAACTGCGGGTGAGTCTGGATAGTGCCTTTAAATATTACTGTATTTATAAGGGTACAGACCGTCCTGACATCTCACGCAGTCAGCTCATTCAGGCGCTGAAAAAGGCCATCTAACCGTTATCTATGGTCCGCTGAATTGAGCGTTTAGAGCAAATCAGGCCATAAAAAAACCGCGAACAGGTCGCGGTTTTTTTATTGCTCAGAAGAGATTATTGAGCAGCTTTTTCAGCTTCGATAGACGCAATCGCTTCATCAACGCCTTCGATTGAATCCGCCGCTTTCTTGATACGCGCTAACGCATCTACCAGCACTTCATCAGCCGTTGCATAAGAGATACGCATGAAACCGCCTAAACCGAATGCATCACCTGGAACCACGGCCACGCCCGTTTCTTCCAGTAACCATGCAGAGAATTCTGTGCAAGATTTTAAGCCTTTAGCACGAATCAGTGGTTTGATGTTGGCGTAAGCATAGAACGCACCATCTGCAGGTAAGCAAGAAATACCTTTGATGTCGTTCAGGCCGTTTACCACCAGGTCATGACGGCGTTTGAACGCTTCAATCATTGGTTGTAGAACGTCTTGAGGACCGTTCAATGCAGCTTCCGCAGCTACTTGTGAAATAGACGTCGGGTTAGACGTAGACTGAGACTGGATTTTTTTCATCGCGCCGATCAATTTAGCAGGGCCCGCTGCATAGCCGATACGCCAGCCAGTCATGGCATAGGCTTTAGACACACCGTTTAACACGATAGTGCGGTCATACAGGTCTGGTGCAACAGTAGCGATGTTGTAGAACTCGTCATCCCAGCGGATTGGTTCGTACATGTCGTCAGATGCGATATACACTTCTGGGTATTTACGCAGTACTTCAGCCAGAGCTTCCAGTTCAGCTTTGGTGTAGATCATACCTGTCGGGTTAGACGGGCTGTTCAGTACCACTAAACGGGTTTTGTCTGTGATGGCTGCTTCTAACTGAGCAGGAGTGATTTTGAAGCGTTGTTCTTCGCCACATTTTACAATCACTGGCACGCCTTCAGCGATGATGACCATATCTGGATAGCTTACCCAGAATGGCGCAGGGATGATCACTTCATCACCTTTGTTTAACAGTGCAAGTGCCAAGTTAAAGAATGATTGTTTACCACCGCAAGACACCAGAATCTGGTTGGCTTGGTAGTCAAGGTTATTGTCACGTTTTAGTTTCGCAATAATGGCTTTTTTCAGGCCTGGCGTACCGTCAACAGCGGTATATTTGGTAAAACCGTTGTTAATCGCTGCAATTGCTGCATCTTTGATGTGTTGTGGTGTATCGAAATCCGGTTCGCCTGCACCCAAGCCAATTACGTTATGACCAGCAGCTTTCAATTCAGCAGCTTTGTTTGTCACAGCAAGCGTTGGGGACGGTTTGATGGCATTTACACGATCAGAGAGACGTACGTCCACGGCAGTATTCCTTCTTATAGGGATTAAAAAATAAAAAGCACACTATCTTAGCTCAAAAATAGTCACTTCGTCGTTTAAAATCTCAACAAATTAATAAAAAATCACGAAATTTGTGCTTCTGCGCCTCAAAATAAGGCATTTTTGAGAATAAAAAGCCGGAGGCTCGCTTCTGACTGCAAAAAACCTTAAAATAGCGCTAATTTGATTTGAGTTATCGTCATGAGTAAGCAGCAGCCTACTTCAAAAAAACCTGTGGTAAAACTCCCATTCCCAATGCCATCTGCGGAAGAAAAAGCCCAGATGGATGCCTTGCATAATCAGGTTCGTCCTAAAGATGAAGGTTATGCCGACAAGCTGTTTCCACCACCACGTGGGACCCGTAAATCTATGGGTAAACGCTAAGAAAAATGCCACGTTCTGTGGCATTTTTTATGGGCGCTTGATGGGTTTAATCCTGGGTTTCACGCCGGTCAAACTGGACATAATAGGCGCGTTTTTGGGTGTACATGGCCTGATCGGCGCGTTTTAGCATCTCTTCAATACTTTCCTGTGGTAGTGTGGTCGCAGACCCAATCGACAGATTCAGCATCTGATTACCATGAAACTGACTGTCAATTAACAGCAGTTCCTGCAAGCCTGCCAAACAGTTGTGCAGGGCAATCTCATCGGCACCCGGCAGCAAAATCACAAATTCATCACCACCAATGCGGCAGGCACTGTACTGGGTATTCTGGACAAGCTGATTCAGCAGTTCACCGGTGCGTCTGAGCAGATCATCACCGCTATCATGGCCAAAGGCATCATTCACAACTTTTAAGCCATTCATATCAATATAGATACTGGATACAGGCCGTAGACTGCTGCGCTCTAAGCGATTCACTTCTTCGCTATAATGCGAGCGATTCAGCAGCTTGGTCAGCACATCATGCTTGCCCAGATATTCCAGATAATTTTCGGCTTTTTTTACGCGCGGTAATATCGGTCAAGGCCATCTGAACCGTGCTCCAGTCCTCTTCATAGCCGGGAAATACGGTAAATTGCAGCAATACATGGCGGATGCTGCCATCCAGCGCATAATTGATGGCTTCACGCTGATGGTGAATATTGCCGTTCCAGAGCTCGATCAGCTGTTCCCTGAACGTATGCTGCATTTCACCGGCAAAAATTTTATGAATATTTTGCAGCAGGGTGTTTTTGTCCGGGGCGCCAAATAAATCCAGCGTGGCCTGATTGACATCAATAATCAGTACATCGCGGATACATTGCTGGATAAAATCCGGATGCACATCTAAAAAGGTATTGAAATCATCTATGCCCAAATGGCGCAGCTGATCGAGCCGGCTTTTAATCCGGCTAAAATCTTCCACCCATCCAGTATTGTCATAGTCTGAAGCTCGATTATTCTAGTGAATGAAAAATAGAATTATAATCAAGTTTTTTATTATGTGATAAGAATTGTGTTTATTTTTATAAATGTGATTTGCATCACTGAATTAAAAAGCAGCCGGCTCAGTGGCCGGCTGCTCTGGTATTAAAAAGAGGGATTATTTTTTGGCCCGATGCGCCGGACGCGGTGGGGTAATTTCACGTTGACCATGCCAGACTTCGGCAAAATCCTGTTCATTAATACTATACAGTTCCAGTAAGGCTAGAATCACCCCGCCAAACAGCATGGAACCTTCAGAGTTGCTTTGCCATTCGAAGACCTTGCCTTTCAGGCCATATAAAATATCTTCAATTTCAAAAATCCGGTCACGGCCATTGCTGTCGGTCGGGTACATCTGGGTATTCAGCAAAATTTTAGCCAGACTTTTTTCATTGTCATTTAAAGCCAGTACTTCAATCAGCTCATCCGGATTGCTGGCAAAAATCACCGGATCACGAAAAATGGTATGCAGAAAATGCTGGTTCAGTTTCGGTAAAGATTTCTCGACAAAAGGCCGGAAGGAGGCCGGGAAAATCACATTGTGGGAAATGCCTTTAAACATCGGGGCGATTTCCTCGACTTTATAACCGGCAATACCACAGCCAATTGAAGTCAGAAAATACTTCATTTTCGGATGATTTTTGGTATAGGTTTTAAAGTCATCTATATAGTGCTGAATTTGCGACAGCGGCATTTGCTGCAAATGCTCGTTCATGGTTGGAATGGCAAAGCTTTGTCCGGCCCAGCCACGCCCTACGCCGCGCACGGCGCCAAAGTGTTGCAGGGCAGTGCGCGCTGCACCGCCGGCATGATCACCCGCCAGATTACTGCCAAAGACAAAAATCGTATCTTCAGGCAAGCTTTTAATAATACTTTCATCATGATATCGGTAAGTCATTGTCATTAAATCTATGTGATCCCTTGTGTTCATGTTGCCCGTGAAGCGGGGCAGAATCAAGTGAAAAAGCACAAGACGAGGGTGTTTTTCTGTTTCACATGAAGATTTTGCTTTGATCTGGGTATGTCTGGTGAGAGTGTGCCAAACAGCAGCGGGTGAAGGTCTTTATTTCAGTTGCACTGCGGACTAAAAACAGAACCTTGCCGATGCTGCCGGTGACAAGAAAGTGTACAAAAATTACAATCTGAAGCCAGATAATAGGCTGAATCTGTTAGACTATTTTTTTCGATCTGTATGAGTACGCTATCCGTGAGTGATCATCAACCTTTTGAATTGGTTACCCATTATCAACCTGCTGGAGATCAGCCGCAGGCCATTGAAAAGCTGGTGCGGGGAATTCAAAAGGGCATGCATGATCAGTTGCTGCTGGGGGTAACCGGTTCCGGCAAGACCTATACCATGGCCAACGTGATTGCCCAGTTACAGCGGCCAACTATTGTGATGGCGCATAACAAGACTCTGGCGGCCCAGCTCTACGGCGAATTTAAAGCCTTTTTCCCGCATAACTCGGTTGAATATTTTGTCAGTTATTATGACTACTATCAGCCGGAAGCCTATGTGCCATCTTCCGATACCTTTATTGAAAAAGATGCCGCCATTAATGATCACATTGACCAGATGCGCTTGTCAGCCACGCGGGCATTACTGGAACGTCGTGACTCGATTATTGTGGCATCGGTATCGGCTATTTACGGTCTGGGTGATCCGAATGCCTATATGAGCATGTTGCTGCATGTGGTGCAGGGCGACCGGATTCAACGTGAAGATATCATCCGCCGGCTGGTAGAAATGCAATATAGCCGCAATGAGCTGGAATTTTTGCGCGGGACCTACCGGATTCGCGGTGAAATTATTGATATTTTCCCGGCAGAATCAGAGCAGAATGCCATCCGGATTGAATTGTTTGATGATGAAGTCGATTCGATCCGCTGGTTTGATCCGCTGACCGGCAAAATGATCCGCAAAGTGCCACGCGTCACCATCTACCCGAAAAGCCACTATGTCACGCCCAAAGACCATTTGCAGCGCGCCATTGAAACTATTCGTGAAGAACTGAAAGAACGTTTAGGCTTTTTCCGTGCACATGACAAGCTGCTGGAAGCACAGCGTATTGAGCAGCGTACCCGTTATGATCTGGAAATGATGCAGCAGCTCGGCTATACCAACGGCATTGAAAACTATTCCCGTCATTTATCCGGTCGTCCGGCCGGTGAAGCGCCACCAACCCTGTTTGATTATGTGCCGGATGATGCCTTGCTGATTATTGATGAGTCGCATGTTACCGTGCCGCAAATTGGTGCCATGTATAAAGGGGACCGTTCGCGTAAGGAAAACCTGGTCAATTATGGTTTCCGTTTACCAAGCGCGCTGGATAACCGACCAATGAAATTTGAAGAATGGGAACGGATTATTCCAAGCACTATTTATGTCAGTGCCACACCGGCGCAGTATGAACTGGAAAAAGCTGAACAGATTGTCGAGCAGGTGGTGCGTCCAACCGGTCTGATTGACCCGGAAATTGAAATCCGCCCAGTGCTGACCCAGGTCGATGATGTCCTGTCGGAAATTAACCTGCGTAAAGATAAAAACGAACGGGTTCTGGTCACGACCTTAACCAAGCGCATGGCCGAAGATTTAAGTTCCTATTTAAAAGAATACGGCATTAAAGTGGCCTATCTGCATTCCGATATTGATACGGTCGAGCGGGTCAAGATTATTCATGAGCTGCGCACCGGGATTTATGATGTGCTGGTGGGGATTAACCTGCTGCGTGAAGGTCTGGACATGCCTGAAGTCTCGCTGGTGGCGATTCTGGATGCCGACAAGGAAGGCTTCCTGCGTTCCGAACGTTCGCTGATTCAGACTATTGGTCGTGCTGCACGGAATATTGCCGGCAAAGCAATTTTATATGCCGACCGGATAACCGATTCCATGCAAAAAGCCATTGATGAAACTGAACGTCGCCGTGCCAAGCAAATTGAATTTAACCAGCTACATGGTATTACTCCGCGCAGTGCTGTGCGTCAGGTCATTAAAGAAATTGATACCGGCGAGGTGCTGGAAGAAGATGTAATTGATGAGCAGATGGCAGCCCAAACCTTGGCTTTAACCGCGGATGAGCGGCATATCGTGTCGGACCCGAAACTGTTTGCCAAGCATGTGGCCAAGCTGGAAAAAGAGATGCTCAAAGCCTCAAAAGAATTGCAGTTTGAACAGGCCGCACGTCTGCGTGATGAAATTATTCGTTTGAAGGCACAAATGCTGCAGTAAAGAAAAGTGTGGGAACTGTTAAAAAACTCCTTACATAACACAACAGTAAATACCTGAATTTACCGTTAATTTAGCCAAGTATGCTGAGAACTCCAGAACAATATTGAAGCTATAAGGTGACCTGATGAAAACGAATAATCTCCCTAAAGCGAGTTATAAATTGGCAAAAATTGCCGTAGGCGGGGCAGTGCTGGTCGGTTTAGGGCTGGCCACCATGGCTTATGCCCAGAAAGAGCCACTACCCACCGTTGAAAAAGTGGAATTGGATCGTTACCTAGGGGTCTGGTATGAGGTGGCACGTAAACCGATGTCCTTCCAGAATAAATGTGATCGGGATGTCACGGCGACCTATACCTTAAATGAAAATGGCAATATCAAGGTCGATAATCGCTGTATCACCAAAAATGGCGAACAAACCGTCTCTATTGGTGAAGCCTTTGTACAAAATGCGCCGTTTAATACCAAACTGAAAGTCAGCTTCCTGCCAGAATTTATCCGCTGGATGCCAATTGGTCGCGGTGATTACTGGGTGCTAAAACTGGATGAAGATTATCAGACCGTGCTGGTCGGTGAGCCACATCGCAAATATATGTGGGTGTTGTCGCGTACCCCGCAGGCCAATCCCGAAGTGATCAATGAATATCTCGAATATGCCAAATCTTTAGGCTATAACCTGGATGATATTATTCACACCAAACAGACAGCCCGTTAAAGCAATCTCCTACTAAAAATACACCATGCTCCGGCATGGTTTTTTATTTTTCGGTCAATAATTCATGCACGAACAGAGTTTTCCGGAGATGAACTGAGTATAATCAGCGCTCGGCAAAGATCAGGAGTGAAAGATGTATAAAGGCGTTGCTTTGTCTGTATTGGCATCCATCACTTTTGGTGTGCTGTATTTCTATACCCAGTTTCTGCAACCTTTAGACAGTGAAGAAACTTTTGCCTGGCGCATGCTGTCCACCTTGCCTTTTATCACCCTGTTTATGTGGTGGAGTGGTGATTTAAAGCATGTGGCCGAGATTTTCAGGCGGGTGCTACAACAGCCGCTTTTATTGCTGTGGCTGCTGATCAGTTCGTTCTTATGTACCACGCAACTGTGGCTGTTTTTATGGGGGCCAATTAACGGCCGTGGTCTGGAAGTGTCGCTCGGTTATTTCCTGTTGCCACTGGTGATGGTGCTGGTTGGCTGTGTGCTGTATAAGGAAAAACTGTCCAGCTGGCAAATGCTGGCGGTGGCGCTAGCCGTACTGGGCGTCGGACATGAAATCTGGCGCATTGGCAGTGTGGCCTGGGAAACTGTGTATGTGGCGCTGGCTTATCCTTTGTATTTCTTTTTACGCCGTCAGTTTAAAACCGACAATTTAGGCGGTTTCTGGTGGGATCTGTTCCTGATTTTACCAGTCGCGTTTTATCTGGGCTTTGTTTATAGCGACAGCATGGCATTGCTGTTGAATTACTCGCATCTGATCTGGGCTGTGCTGGGACTGGGCTTTTTAAGTGCCTTAGGTTTGGGCAGTTATATTCTGGCCAGCCGTTATTTGCCTTTTGTGATTTTTGGTTTGCTTAGCTATCTGGAACCGGTGTTGCTGGCTTTCGCCTCGATGATGCTGGGCGAGCGTGTTGAAGCCGATGAATGGCTGACCTATATTCCAATCTGGCTGGCGGTATTGCTGCTGGTGATTGAAGGTATACTGCATGTGCTGAAACAGAAACGGCAGGAACGGGCCTTGCAAAAAAATGTCGAGAACTATCAGGACCGGCTGGAATAGCAAAAAAATATTGTTATCAGTCGGTAAAATTTGTCTGATAAAGCAACAAACAGATAACTTGTTATTTTTTATATGAAAAATAGTATTTTTTTAAGATTTAGGAGCGAAATCATAAAAATAATTACAACTATTTTTCAAATTTATACTGAATATATAGCAAAATAGAGCGGTCTTAGACAGCTTTTGATTCAATCTTGCCGCCAATTCCATTACAATTGTCGGGTTTTGAATTTTATGCCTAGATATACAATTAATTAGAGGACGTATCTGTGAGCAAAGAGACTATCATCGCCCTACACGCAGAGCACCAAGGTCGCTGGAAAAACCGTGAAGAAATCGCGGAACAAATGATCGCTTTGATCGGTAAGCTGTACCGTGAGAAAAATATTGTTGTTTCAGTATTTGGACGTTCTTTAGTTAACCGTTCAGTGATTCAGATTTTAAAAGCACACCGTTTCACGCGTATGATGGACGTTGAGCTTTCAGTTGTACACACTTTCCCGATTCTTGAAGCATTAGCAAAAGTTGAAAACATTGGTACTGCTGAAATTGACCTAGGTAAACTTGCGGTTGCCTTTAAAGAGCAAGGCGGCGATGCAGATGCATTTGTAGCAGCTGCAGTCAAAGCAGTTGAAGGTCGTCCAACTTCTGTAGAAGGCCGTGATGTTGTACTTTACGGTTTCGGTCGTATTGGTCGTATCCTAGCACGTTTAATGATTGGTCAGTCTGGTCTTGGCCGTGGCTTGAACTTAAAAGCCATCGTAGTGCGTAAATCTGCAGATGGTGATCTGGAAAAACGTGCGTCTTTATTACGTCGTGACTCGATCCATGGTCCATTCTCTGGCACCATTTCTGTTGATGAAGAAAACGAAGCAATCATTGCGAATGGTCAGTTCATTAAAGTGATCTATGCCTCTAATCCGTCTGAAGTAGATTACACTGCATACGGTATTAACAATGCACTGGTAATCGACAACACCGGTAAATGGCGTGATGCTGACGGTCTGGCTCAGCACCTGCAATGCCCAGGCGCAGCACGTGTCATTCTGACTGCACCTGGTAAAGGTGACATGAAGAACGTTGTTTATGGTGTAAACCAGGGCGACATTCTTGATGAAGATGCCATCATCTCTGCAGCAAGCTGTACTACAAACGCAATCACGCCAACCTTGAAAGTGTTAGACGACAAATACAAGGTGCTTAACGGTCACGTTGAAACAGTTCACTCGTTCACTAACGACCAGAACCTGATCGACAACTACCACAAAGCTGACCGTCGTGGCCGTGCTGCTACATTGAACATGGTAATTACTGAAACTGGCGCAGCGAAAGCAGTTGCGAAAGCACTTCCAGCGCTGAAAGGCAAGTTAACCGGTAACTCTGTACGTGTTCCAACACCAAACGTATCACTGGCGATTCTGAACCTGACGCTTGAGAAAGAAGTTGAGCGTGACGAAGTGAACGAATACATCCGTCAAATCTCAATCAGCTCGAACCTGCAAGGTCAGATCGGTTATACCAACTCGACTGAAGTGGTATCTTCTGACTTCATCGGTTCACGTACTGCAGGTGTATTTGACGCGCAAGCAACCATCACTTCAGGTAACCGTTTAACGGCTTATGTATGGTACGACAACGAAGTGGGCTATAGCTGCCAGGTACTGCGTATCGCTGAACAGATGGGCGGCGTAAGCTATCCAAAAGTTCCTGCTGAAACAAATGCTTAATTTGTAATGCAGACCAGAAAGAGCCTCATTTGAGGCTCTTTTTTATCTTTCATTAAAATAATAAGCAAAGACGCTATACAAAAAATTGCAAACCGTATCACGGTTTTTGGGCACAATTTCTGTCGAGAAAAACAAAAATGACAGATAGGATAAACCGTTGCCAAACAGATTGATGCTCCGCGGCATAATCTTGATGGTGCTGGCAGCCATGGTAGGTGTAGCAATTGCCTTATGGATTTTTCGGCATTTTCAGATTTATATTCCGCTCGAAAACCAGCAGGTCAATATTGATTTGCAGGAAGCACTCCAAGCCGAAGTTAAAATTCATGATGCACTGGATGTCAATGTCAGTGGCCGGGTCAATGCGGTTATTCCCATTCAGGAAAATCTGGATATTCCGTTGACCCAGACCTTAAATCCACGGGTGTATTTTGATACGCATGTGCCAATTCGTACCACCATTCCGGTGCGGGAAACCTTAAAAATTAACCAGCCCTTGGCGGTTGATACCCAGGTCAAAGTCAGGTTAATGGGTAAAGACATCAGTTTACCGCTCAAAGGCACCATTCCCATTGTGCTGGATGTGCCTATTCATATGGATGTGCCGCTGGCACAAAAAGTCCATTTAAAATTTAATGCGCCGGTAAAAACGGTATTAAAAGAAAACCTGAATATTCCTTTAAAAACCACACTGAATACCCAGATTCCGGTACAAGGTCATTTAAATGTGCCAATTCAAACCGCGCTGAAGGCCTCGGTGGATGTAAAAAATACCTTACCAATTAAGATTGAGCAGGGTGAGCTGAATATTCCTTTAAACAGTATCCGTCTGGCGACGGCCGAAACGGCGCAGCCACAGACTACTGTACAAATGGTCGAGTAGAGGAGCGTGTAGATGTTTTCTTCACTTCGCCATCAGCTTGTGTTGGGCTTGATTGTGGCTGCGCTGGTCGCACTTCTGTTCTGGCTGTATTTAAATATTCAGGCCTCGATGTATGTCAATGCCCAAAAAGCGCGGTTGTTGTTACCGGAAGATTTACCTACTCATATTGAGGTCGGCAATTATTTACAGGCCCATACCCAAGGCCATTTAGATACTGAAATTCAGCTGGATCAGCAGGTGCAATTGCCTTTGGAAGGTAAATATCCGGCCAATCTGCAATTTGTAGTCACCACACCGATTGATGTAAAAGTGGACTATAAAACCCATATTCAAATTGATCAGCTGATGCCGCTACAGACCAGCACCGATTTAATCTATCAGAATCCGTTATTGCCCAAACTGCCGTTACAGCTGGATATTCCAATTAAAATGAGTGTGCCGTTTCATTTGCAGCGCACCTATCGGCTGCCGGTCAAGATTTTATTTAATGGCCCGGTCGGTCTGGAATTTCATGAGCTGTTAAAGGTCCGCTTGCTGCATCAATTTGCGCCGCAATTAAATCTGAATGATCCAATGACCTTGCAGAAAGTTTCCGGTTTTAATGCCACGATGCGTAATGTTGAACGACGCACACATGCCAATCTGGATATGAAAATGGATCTGAAACTGAGCCAGATCCATCCATAAACTGAAGCTGACTTTAGATCAGTTTCTGCAAAATACTTGTGATACTTGCGGTTGGACGTCCCAGTAATGTTTGCAAATCCTGGCTTTGGCTATACATGACGCCATCTTGGGTTTGAGCATCGACATCCGCCAAGAAACTGGCAAAATCCTCATCTAAGCCCACCTGTAGCAACAGTTGCTCAAAGGCTTCAGGGCTTAAGTTATTGTACTGCACTGGTTGTTGACTCACCTCGGAGATGGCTTGAGCAAGATCAGCCTTAGTAAAGCTTTGGCTTGATGCCAACTCATAGGTTTTATTCAGATGGGTATCCGTGAGTAATACACGTGCAATTGCTTCAGCATATTCGTCACGAGACGCGGCACTAATTTGACCATCCCCACTTGCACCATATATTGTGCCATGTTGGATCTCTTGGGTTAAGCCACCCAAATAGTTCTCGATATACCAGTTGTTGCGAAGCAGGGTATAGCTCAATCCACTTTCTTGAATCAATTTTTCAGTTTCACGATGTTCCTGTGCCAAGCCTAGACTGGAGTGATCTGCATTTAACAAACTGGTATAGGCAATATAGGGAACTTGACTCGCCTGGGCGGCTTCAATTACAGCTTGGTGTTGTGCAGTACGACGACCAATTTCATTGGCTGAAATTAAAAGTAACTTATCTACGCCCAATAATGCGGTACTTAAACTTTCAGGCTTGTCGTAGTCGAAATGGCGGATTTCGATGCCTTTCGGTAATTGTGCCTGGGCTTTTTCAATATTACGGACTAATGCAATAAGGTGATGTTCTGAACTTAAATTGAAAAGATGGTGGATCACCAATTGCCCCAACTGACCGGTTGCACCTGTAATCGCAATATTCATATCTCACTCCAACATTGTTTGAAAAATAATCTTGATGGTTAAATACTAATCTGATAACTTACTAAATGTAAGTACGTACCAAAAAGTAAGTCTATTACTCACAGGAAAGATTTTTATGTCAGCTTATGAAACCAGTAAATTACTTGGTCAGGTTTTATCCACAGATTGTCCATCGCGTGAAATTTTGGAACACTTAACCAATAAATGGTCGGTATTGGTTCTGCGCTGTTTAAGTGATGGTGTACATCGCTTTAGTGAGTTAAAGCAGCGTATTGAAGGGGTGAGCGAGAAAATGTTAGCGCAGACTTTAAAAATGCTGGAACAAGATGGTTTTATATTAAGAACGGTTTATCCCGTTGTGCCGCCTAAGGTGGAATATCAGCTGACGATTTTGGGTTCGCAAGCGTCTGAAAAGTTAAATTACTTGATTGGATGGGTAGAGCGTAGTTTGCCTGAGATTTTAGAGAATAAAGCGCGTGTTTCAAAATAGATATTAAGTTGCTTGTGGGGAAGCAATAATGAAACCATCTGGTCGCGTCGCTTTTAGTGGTCTATGTCATTATTTTGACTTTTATTTCATAGATGAATTTTATAACTTAAGCGCAAATATATTGGGTTCATTTTCTATTTCTGGAAGAGGCGACTGGAGATCAAAGATTCAAGGAGAGGATTAAGCAATTTAATCATAAAAGCTTAGGATTATATTCAAGCTATTCGCGGAGGTTAACGTCGAAAAATATCGAGTTTATTGATTATCGAGTATCTAGGCTTGGAAAAGAAATGGGTCATACTTTTATCGCGTTAGGTCAGAAGTTAATGCGCTATGCAATTGATCAACAATAATAAAAAGAAATATTTTTATAAGCTAGTTTAAACTTCTCATTCAGCATAACAGCCCCTCATCCTAGCCTTCTCCCAAAGGGAGAAGGAACTTGCAGGATTTATCTTATGAATGAGTCATGAGCAGTGATGAATCAAAATATTTTAAGCCTGTTTCATCTTTTTAAAATCAAAACGGTCAATCACTAAAATACCAAGCGCAAAGACTAGTCCAAGTGCCACACAGCCAATCCATTCAAAATGTTCCCAGGCATACACCGCACCGAGTGAACCAATGGCTGCCCCTGAAAAGTAAATGGTCATATATACCGCATTAATTCTTGAACGCGCTTTAATATCAATCCGATAGACCAGGTTCTGGTTTAATACGTGAAATGCGGTCAGGCCAAAATAGCTCATCAGTACCCCAATCGCGTAGACCACAATATTCTGCTGGGCAAAAAACAGCGGAATACAGGACAACAGCATCAGGGAAATACATAGCGTTGCAACCAGATTTTCCTTGCCTTGTCCCACCGTTTTCCCCGACCAGCTGGCCGAATAAATCCCGATCACGCCAAGTAAGCCAAACAGGCCAATTTCAAAATCACTAAAATGATAAGGCGCGCTGCCCAAGACAAAGGTCATTGAGGTAAAGACCATCGACAAAATGCCAAAGCCTAAGGCGCCGGCACAGGCACGGCGAATTAAATGCGGATGATGCTGCGCCAGTTTAAATAAGGAACGGTAAATTCCCATCACCGTTAAACCGGATTGTGGCTCGGTATTCGGCAGTTTGTGCCACATCAGCAGGGCAAAGCCCAAGGTCAGTATTCCGCTAGATAAATACACACCTTCCCATGACCAGTAAGTCGATACAAAACCGGCAAAGGTGCGCGACAGAATAATCCCCATTACCAGACCACTCATCAGTTTACCCACAATGGCAGCACTCGATTCCGGCGGACTAATGGTCGAGGCAAACGGAATTAACACCTGCGCAGAAATCGCACCAAAAGTGGCACATAAGGTAAAGAAATACAGTCCAGACAGGCTGCTGCTCAAAGACAGCAGGATTTGTGAAATTGCCGCGAAGACCATCAGACTAACAATTAGCTTGCGTTTATTGAGTAAATCACCCAGTGGCACCAATAGCATAAGTCCTAAACCATAACCAATTTGCGCGACTACTACAGCAAAGCCGGCTTGACTGGTGCTAATGCCCAGACTTTTTTCAATTGAATAAATGAGTGGCTGGTTAAAATAGGCAGAACCGGCACAGAGGCCACAGGCCAGCGCCATCAGTAATACAAATTGAGGGGACAGCACTGGCGTGGCGGTTGGGGAGGACATAACAATTTCTCAAGTCAGCGAGTAGCACACTATAGGTGTTGTGGACTGAAAATAGAAATAAGAAAAAACAATCATTTGATTGCTGAATATCATGCTTGGAAAAAAATAAGCGCTGTCCGGTTTTAGCTAGATTGCGCTTTTTAGATGGCGACACACAAATTGTAAAAAGAATTGTGAGCACAATAGATTTGCTGCATAAATTATTCGAGAAATCCTTTAAAATATGGCAGAATAGGCGGTTTTAAAGTTTTTAGAGGATTGGCAAGATGCGCTTTGTTGATGAAGCAGTCATTACCGTAGAGGCTGGCGACGGTGGCAATGGCGTAGCCAGTTTTCGCCGTGAAAAATTCGTACCATTTGGTGGTCCAGATGGTGGTGATGGTGGTCGTGGCGGTAGCATTTATATTCAGGCCGATGACGACACCAGTACACTCGTAGATTATCGTTATACCCGTAAATTCCGTGCTGAGCGCGGTAAAAATGGTGCAGGCGCAAACTGTGCTGGCCGTGGTGGTGAATCTGTGGTGCTGAAAGTACCGGTAGGCACCACGATTGTAGATACAGATTCTGGTGACATTATTGCTGACTTGGTCGAAGACGGTCAGAAAGTACTGGTTGCCCAGGGCGGTGATGGTGGTTTGGGGAATACTCACTTCAAATCATCGACTAACCGTACCCCGCGTAAATTTACCACAGGTGTGAAAGGTGAATTCCGCGAAATCCGTTTAGAGCTGAAAGTGCTGGCAGATGTTGGCTTACTGGGTATGCCAAACGCCGGTAAATCAACCTTTATTCGTGCAGTATCGGCAGCAAAACCAAAAGTTGCAGACTATCCGTTTACCACCATGGTGCCAAACCTGGGTGTGGTCGATGCCGATCGTCATCGTTCTTTTGTGATGGCCGATATTCCAGGTCTGATTGAAGGTGCGGCAGAAGGGGCTGGTTTAGGGATTCGCTTCCTGAAACACCTGGCGCGTACCCGTATTCTGCTTCACATTGTCGATGTACAGCCAATTGATGGTTCAGATCCGGCACACAATGCCCGTGCCATTTTGAACGAGCTGGAAAAATTCTCGCCAACGCTGGCCAAATTGCCAGTAGTCTTGGTGCTGAACAAGCTCGACCAATTACCGGAAGATTCACGCGAAGAATGGTGTAAACATATTCTGGAAGAACTGCAATGGGATGGTCCAGTATTCCAGACCTCGGGCCTAATGTCTGAAGGTACCAAAGAAGTGGTGTACTACCTGATGGATCAGATTGAACAGCAACGCGAACGCGAAGTTGAAGATCCAGACTATGCAGCAGAAATGAAAGCCTTCCGTGACCAGCTTGAAGCTGAAACACGCGAGCAAACCATCGCCGCTAAAGAAGCTTATCGTGAAATGCGTCGTCAGCAACGTCTGGCGGGTCAGGGCGATGACTTCGATGATGACGATGAAGATGATGGCGAAATGGAAGTATATTACGTACGTTAAGCTCTTGATGAAGAGTAACTGAGGACAAGATGATAGAAGTGGTAGATGGGCAACGTCAGCTCCAGGGTTGTAAACGAATCGTTGTTAAAATCGGATCATCTTTACTCACAGCAAACGGGAAAGGCTTAGATCTGGATGCAATTTCGCATTGGGCGAATCAGATTGCAGATCTGCATAATGCAGGACACGAGATTATTCTGGTGTCCTCCGGTGCTGTGGCTGAAGGCATGGTTCGAATGAAACTAGAGAATCGACCCACTGATCTACCCAGTCTTCAGGCTTGTGCGGCCATTGGTCAAATGGGTCTGGTACAAACCTGGTCCAGCGTGCTGGAAAAACACGACATTAAAACTGCGCAAGTGTTATTAACTCATGATGACCTGGCAGATCGTCGCCGTTATCTCAATTCATGTGATGCCTTGCAGCACCTGATTGACTGGCGCGTGATTCCGGTGATTAATGAAAATGACACGGTTTCCACTGACGAAATCCGTTTTGGTGATAACGATACCCTGGCAGCTATGGTGGCCGGACAGGTACATGCGGATCTGTTGATTATCCTGACCGATCAGCAAGGCATGTTTGATTCTGATCCGCGCTCTAATCCGGATGCCAAACTGTTCCATACCGTACGTGCTTTAGATGAAAGCCTGTTCGATATGGCCGGTGGTGGTGGCAAGTTTGGCCGTGGCGGTATGCTGACCAAAGTCCGTGCAGCGCGTTTAGCAGCCAAATCGGGTTGTCCAACCTTAATTGCCAGCGGTGAAAGTGATAATGTACTGGCCCGTCTGATGGATGGCGAAATGCTCGGTACGCTGTTTATTACCGACAATGATCGTATCACCGCACATCAGCAATGGCTAGCGGCGCATCTGCAAACCGCAGGCCGTCTGGTATTGGATGAAGGTGCGGTAAAAGCCATCAAGGAAAATCATCGTAGCCTGTTACCGGTGGGTGTACGCGCCGTGGAAGGGCATTTCGAGCGTGGTGATGTGGTGGAATGTGTCGATCGTCAAGGCCATCGGGTGGCTGTCGGGCGGGTGAACTTTAGCTCGCGTTCAGCAGACATTATTAAAGGTCTGGCCTCGGACAAAGTGCATCAGGTGTTAGGTGAAGCACGTTCGTTGGAAATGATCCATCGCAATCATATGGCGATTTACTAAGCCATACAGATTCAACTTAAGAAATACAAAAATCCCGCTTCCGAGCGGGATTTTTTATTTTGGAAATAGAGGTAACGAGCAATTTACTTAAACTGAATCGTCCCGTTGGCATTCACCGTCATCTTCGATTCACCGGCAGCCATATCCGGTGCAGGTGCTGCTTCAGCCACTGCAAACTTGGCGGTATTGGCGCGCATTGCAATCGGGCGCGGGGTATAGTTATTGGTATTCATGTTCAGATTGACCAGTTGATAGCCTGATTTATTCCAGGCCTGGGTCAATAACTGTGCGCGTTGCTGGAAGTTTTTCGAAGCTTCAACTAGTAGCTCATTTTCGACTTTCTTAAGCTGGCTATCTGACACACTAAAATGTACTGATTGAGTTTGCAGGCGCTGCTGCAGCTCGCCAATGAGCTGGCTGGCGGCTTTAAAGTCGGTACTTTCCAGATGAATTTCGGCACGACCGCGCCATTCTTTCAGTTTCTGACTGTCATTGTCATAAACCGGATAAGTCGACTGTGAACCACTTTCTACTTTAACCGTTGGATATTTTCGCGCTGTGGCCATCGCCTGATTCATAATTTGGGTGATCTGATTGGCCAGTTCAGAAGGCTGTTTATGACTGCGCTCGATATACAGCACTGCGTTCATCTGGTCATTGGATACCTGACGGCTGGCTTCTGCCTGAACATTGATCAGATTGTAGTTCAGTTTTTCGGTGGTCTGCGCCAAGGCACTACCTGAAACTGCAGCAGCCAATAGGCAACTGGAGAGAGTAATAAAACGCATGATTTTGTCCTGTTTTTATAGGTATTTATCTATCAAAGCATATTAGCCAAGCAATATGGCTAATTTTTGCAGAGTTTGTGGTGGGATTGTAAAAAAATAATAAAATCTACTGACTCGGAATGGCTTGATTATTTATTTTAAAACAATATGTTATATTTAATAGTGGGTTTAATTCTGCAGGCAACTTACATAGGGTTAAAAAAAATATCAAGAATGCGGTTTTCTTTCTGCTGTCACATTGTAAGATGATAATTCAATCTAATGGTTAGACCGATAGAACTTTTCGATAAAATTAGCTCGATAAAATGCCAAAAGCGGTTTATTTTCCTGAAAAATTAGGTATCATCGCGCTCCTAGTTATTGAATATTATCTAGATCATCTAACTAGATTTTTATAAAGCACCGAGTCAAAGGACCACAAGTCACCCGACTTATTTCTTCAACCCATATCAGAGATGGTAATTCGATATGAGCGTTACTTCTGTAAACCCTGCCACCAATTCCACAAACGAATACTACTTGACTCGCCAAAGTCAGATGGAATCGAATGTGCGTAGTTATCCTCGTAAATTACCGTTAGCGATAGCGAAGGCACAAGGTTGCTGGGTTACCGATGTTGAGGGTACGACGTACCTGGATTGTTTAGCTGGGGCAGGTACATTGGCTTTGGGCCATAATCATCCTGCGGTGATTCAAAGTATTCAAGACACCATCGCGAGTGGTCTTCCTTTACATACTTTAGATTTAACTACACCTTTAAAAGATGCATTTACTGAAGCGCTTCTTGCTTACCTGCCAGGTGGTAAAGAAGAGTATTGCTTGCAGTTCTGTGGTCCATCTGGTGCAGATGCAACAGAAGCAGCAATCAAGCTTGCAAAAACATTTACCGGCCGTAGCTCTGTAATCAGCTTCTCAGGTGGCTACCACGGTATGACTCACGGTTCGCTGGCAATGACAGGTAACCTGTCTGCCAAGAATGCCGTAAACGGTTTAATGCCGGGCGTACAATTTATGCCGTATCCACATGAATACCGTTGCCCGTTGGGTCTTGGCGGTGAAGCAGGTGTGGATGCACTGACTTACTATTTCGAAAACTTCATTGAAGATGTGGAAAGCGGTGTTACTAAACCGGCTGCTGTAATTCTTGAAGCAATTCAGGGTGAAGGCGGTGTGGTTACTGCGCCTACCAAATGGCTGAAAAAAATCCGTGAAGTGACTGAAAAACACAACATCGTGTTGATTCTTGACGAAGTTCAAGCAGGCTTTGCGCGTTCAGGCAAAATGTTTGCTTATGAACATGCTGGTATTGAGCCAGACGTAGTGGTTATGTCGAAAGCGGTTGGTGGTAGCTTGCCACTGGCAGTGTTAGGGATTAAACGTAAGTTTGATGCTTGGCAACCAGCAGGCCATACCGGTACTTTCCGTGGTAACCAGCTGGCAATGGGTACTGGTCTTGCGACAATCAACACCATTAAAGAACAAAACCTGGCGCAAAATGCGCAAGAGCGTGGCGACTTCCTGCAAGCTGAACTGAAAAAACTGGCAGTTGAATTCCCATGTATCGGTAACGTACGTGGCCGCGGTTTAATGATTGGTGTTGAAATTGTAGATGAGCGTCAGGAAAAAGACCGTTTAGGTGCTTATCCTGCAGATTCACAACTGGCTGCTGCAATTCAGGCTGCATGTTTTGACAACAAACTGTTGTTAGAAAAAGGTGGTCGTGGCGGTACGGTAATCCGTTTACTTTGCCCGCTGATCATTAATCAGGAAGAATGTGTAGAAGTGATTGCCCGCTTCAAGAAAGCTGTGGCTGAAGCACTGAAAGCAGTACGAGGCGCATAATACATGGTAGATTTTGCAGAACATCGTAAAGCCTTACTCTGCAATGATGCTCAATCTATTGCTGACTATGAGTCAGCAATGGACCAAGCGACAAAAGCTGTCGCAGCATGGTTGCAAAACGATAAAATGTACACCGGTGGTAGCATTAAAGAGCTACGCAGTGCCATTTCATTCAATCCATCGAAAGAAGGTCTGGGTGTACAGAAATCTTTAGAGCGCATGGTCGAGCTGTTCCTGAACAAGAGCTTGAAAGTTCACCATCCGCATTCACTGGCGCATTTGCACTGTCCAACCATGGTGGCCAGCCAGATCGCAGAAGTGTTAATTAACGCCACTAACCAGTCCATGGACTCATGGGATCAAAGCCCGGCCGGTTCATTAATGGAAGTGCAGTTAATCGACTGGTTACGCCAAAAAGTCGGTTACGGTTCAGGTCAGGCCGGTGTATTCACTTCAGGTGGTACGCAGTCTAACCTGATGGGTGTACTGCTGGCGCGTGATGCCTGCATCGCGAAAAACTGGAAAGATGAAAACGGCAAGCCGTGGTCAGTGCAGCGTGATGGTGTACCGGCGGATGCAATGCGTAATGTCAAAGTTATCTGTTCTGAAAACGCACACTTCTCTGTGCAAAAGAACATGGCGATGATGGGCATGGGCTTCCAGTCTGTGGTTACCGTTCCTGTGAATGACAATGCACAGATGGATGTGGTTGCACTTGAGAAAACCATGGCACACCTTCAGTCTGAAGGCAAAATTGTGGCATGTGTGGTGGCAACTGCAGGTACAACCGATGCGGGCGCGATTGATCCATTAAAAGAAATTCGTGAAATCACCAACAAATATGGCGCGTGGATGCACATTGACGCGGCGTGGGGTGGTGCACTGATTTTGTCGAATGACTATCGTTCTATGCTCGATGGCATCGAATTGTCGGATTCTGTGACGCTTGATTTCCACAAGCATTATTTCCAGACCATTTCATGTGGCGCATTCTTGTTAAAAGACGAAGCCAACTACCGTTTCATGCATTATGAAGCCGAGTACTTGAACTCTGCTTATGATGAAGAACATGGCGTACCAAACCTGGTATCGAAGTCACTGCAAACCACGCGTCGTTTTGATGCCTTGAAATTGTGGATGACAGTTGAAGCCTTGGGCGAAGAGCTTTATGGTTCAATGATCGATCATGGTGTGGATTTAACCCGTGATGTTGCTGCTTATATTAGAGCAACAGATGGTCTTGAGCTGCTGGTAGAGCCGCAATTTGCATCGGTATTGTTCCGTGTGGTGCCTGAAGACTATCCGGCTGAATTTGTTGATGCCTTAAACCAGAACGTCGCAGATGAACTGTTTGCGCGTGGTGAAGCCAATATTGGTGTAACCAAAGTGGGTCAGGTGCAATCATTGAAAATGACCACGTTAAGCCCGGTTGCAACACTAGACAACGTGAAAAACCTGCTGGCACTTGTGCTGGCAGAAGCAGAGCGTATTAAAGCTTCAATTGCAGATGGTACTTACACACCACCAATCGCTTAATCGCATGCTGCAAAGAAAGAGAGGCCTACAAGGCCTCTTTTTTTATCTCGGGTCATTGAATTGAAAAAAATGAAGATGAATGTCATGTATCTGTTAACAAGCCAAACGGGCCAAAAGAAGGGGGATAGAAATGAATAAAGTGGCTGAGTACAGTGAAGTGATCAATTGGCTGAGAACGTGTGTTTCAGGCAACAGATGAATATATTAAGTTTAAGAAAAACAATCAATTTCGCTTTTTATAGAATATCGGGTGATTGTCATCAACCAGAGAGAATTATGACAATTGTAAGAAAGCGAACCGGTGCTGGATTGGCATTTTGTCATATTTTTACAGCGCTTTCATATTTTTTTAGACATCTTTCGAAATTTTAATAAGGTAGTGAAATGTTATTAAAATCATTATCTTAAATTAATATTTTGATATAAAGCAGGCTTCTAGAAACTATAAAAACAAGCTGCAAAATAAAACATCATTAAAGTGTCATAAAGGTGTAACTTTATTGTCATATTTTGAACTCACAATGCACATAACGAAATAAGTACAAAACTTAATAAAAAGTGGCGTACTCCGAATTTGCATAAATTGAGAGAGAACAGAATGCGCTTTACCAATATCGCACTTGCATTAGCACTATCTGGGGCAGCTGTAGCAACAACTGCGAACGCAGCTCGTGACACCATCCAAATCGCTGGTTCTTCTACAGTATTGCCATACGCAAGTATTGTAGCAGAAGAGTTCGGTAACACATTCCCACAATTCAAAGCGCCTGTTGTTGGTTCTGGCGGTTCTTCAGGTGGTTTGAAACAGTTCTGTAACGGTGTGGGCGATAACACAATTGATATCGCAAACTCATCTCGTCAAATTAAAGATTCAGAAATCGCTGCATGTAAAAAAGCAGGCGTGAACCAGATCCTAGAAGTTAAAATTGGTTATGACGGTATCGTATTTGCGTCAAACTCAAACAAAGCTGCTTATAAATTAAAACCTTACCATGTATTTGCTGCTTTGGCTGCTGAGCTTCCATCGAAAGGTAAAATGGTTGCTAACCCATATACACGTTGGAACCAGATTGACAAATCACTTCCAAACGAGCCAATTACTCTGGTAATTCCAGCATCTAACCACGGTACACGTGAAGTGTTCCAGGAGAAAATGGTTGATGCAGGTTGTGAAGCTTACGCAGCAATCAAAGCATTAGACAAAGATGCGAAGAAAAAAGCATGTACAACTTTCCGTAAAGATGGCCGTGTGATTGAAATCGCTGGTGACTACACTGAAACACTGGCACGTTTAAGAACTTCTCCAAGTGCAGTGGGTGTATTCGGTCTAGGTTTCTATGACCAAAACCGTGACAAGCTACGTGTTGCAACTGTAAACAACGTTGCGCCATCTGAGCAAACAATTCTGAACGGTTCTTACCCTGTTTCACGTCCATTGTTCTTCTACGTGAAAGGTGAGCACCTGAAATCAATCAAAGGCCTACAACAGTACACAGAATTCTTCTTAAGCAAGAAAGTATCTGGTAAAGGTTCTAAGTTAGACAAAGCAGGTCTGATCTCTTTATCTGACAAAGAACGTGCGCAAATCCTGGCGAACTTCAAAGCAGGTAAAGCTGTTAAATAATTGTGGTTAAAACAGCTGATGGCAGGGTTTCCTGCCATCAGCTTTTTGCGAAGAGAAATGTTTTTTCAAATAATGAAAATTGAAAAAACGGTGGAGAATACATGAATCTGCTACTCATAGGTGTGTTACTGGCAATTATTGCCATAGCCTATCAAATCGGGTTAAGCAAAAGCCGTAACCTAGCAGGTAAGGGAAATAATTCTGCAATGTTGCACTCACGCCCTGGTTATTATGGTGCGTTGGTGGCGTTGTGGTGTGCGATCCCTGCTTTTTTAATTTTGATTGTTTGGAATCTGGTTGAACCAACCATTTTGGAACAGGTAGTACTGAGTCATGTACCGGCAGATGTTGCTGCCAACCTGAATGCAGCCAGCACCAGCGTTCTGGTAGACCGTGTGCAAGCACTAGCTTCTGGCTTTGGTGTCACTGATACACCAGCCGCCTATGAACTGGCAGCTGCTGAACAATTAGCAAAATTTGAAACCATTGGTTCTTATATCAAACTGGCCGTTGTGATTTGTGCAGCGTTAATTGGTTTGCTATGGGCGAAAAAACGTGTCTCTCAACAGTACCGTGCCCGTAACCAGGTTGAAAAGATCATTAACATTTCTTTAGCCCTCTGTTCTGGTGTGGCCATTCTGACCACCGTTGGTATCGTGATGTCGATGTTCGGGGAAGCCATGCGCTTCTTTAGCTTCGTCAGCCCAATGGACTTCTTCTTTGGTACCCAGTGGAACCCAGGTTTTAGTACCACCGGTAGTGCCGATGGTGAATATGGTCTGTTACCGCTGTTATGGGGAACCTTGCTGGTCAGTGCGATTGCATTGCTGGTTGCAGTACCTATTGGTCTGATGATTGCCATTTACCTGGCAGAGTATGCATCTCCGAAATTCCGTTCTTGGGCAAAACCAACCATTGAAGTGTTGGCCGGTATTCCGACCATTGTATATGGTGTATTTGCCTTAATGATTATTGGTCCATTCCTGAAAAGTGCCGGTGCACTGCTGGGTATTGATATCAATGCTACCAGTGCTTTAACTGCCGGTCTGGTAATGGGCATCATGATCATTCCATTTGTATCGTCTTTATCTGATGACATCATTACCCAGGTACCACGTGCTCTACGTGATGGTTCGTTGGGTCTGGGTGCGACTAAGTCGGAAACCATTCGTAAAGTGGTGATGCCGGCTGCCTTGCCAGGGATTATCGGTGCCTTCTTGCTGGCTGCATCTCGTGCAATTGGTGAAACCATGATTGTGGTCCTGGCCGCAGGTAACAGTCCGTTGTTACATGCCAACCCGCTAGAAGCGGTTGCAACCGTGACCATGACGATTGTTAACCAGTTAACCGGTGATACCGACTTCGCAAGTCCGCAGGCATTGGTGGCGTTCGCATTAGGTTTAACCCTGTTTGTTATTACCCTGTGTTTGAACATTGTGGCACTTTACATCGTGCGTAAATATCGTGAGCAATACGACTAATGAGTACTTCAAATACTACTTCAATGGATCAACAACCGCTTGATCCACGGGCGGCCGCTGAATTACGCGCACAACGTAAACAGAAAATTGAAAGCTCGTTAGCAAAACGCCATCGTAAAGAAAGCACTTTCCGCATGTTTGGTCTGGCCTCGGTACTGGCAGGTTTATTCTTTGTCGTGTTGCTGTTCGGCAGTATTCTGGCCAAAGGTTTACCGGCATTCTGGCAAAGCAGTATGGCAGTGCCAGTCTACTTTGACCCAAGCATTATTAATGTGGGCGCCCAGCCAAAACAGCAGGCAGGTGAATCTCCGGCACAATTTAATGACCGTATGATTGCCTGGCAGACTGAAATGGGGATGGTTGATTGGGATGCGCTTATCGTTAATGGTATCGTCGCTAAAGATGCGGCGCTTGAAGCCAAGCGTGATGATTTAGGCTACATGTACACCAGTTCTGAAACCTATCGCTTACGTGATATGGTACTGGCAGATCCATCGCTGATTGGTCAAACCAAAGAAGTGAAAATTCTGGCCGATGCCAATGTAGATGTATGGCTTGCGGGCAATATTGACCGTGACCTGCCGGCAGAACAGCAGCAGCTAAGCCCGGAAATCCGTCAGCTGGCAGATGATCTGAAAGCCCAAGGTATTATAGAAAATACTTTCAATACCAACATCTTTGTCAGCCCGGACTCGCGTAGTTCGCCTGCAACTTCTGGTTTGGCTGGTGCCTTCATGGGTTCATTGTTCATGATGCTGATCGTGATCTTTATCTCGATTCCAATTGGTGTGGCATCTGCAATTTACCTGGAAGAATTTGCACCAAAAAATGTCATTACTGATATTATTGAAGTGAACATTAACAACCTGGCCGCAGTTCCATCGATTGTATTTGGTCTGTTGGGCGCTGCCATCTTCATTGGCTGGATGCATTTACCGTTATCTGCGCCACTGGTGGGTGGTCTAGTTCTAAGTTTAATGACTTTACCGACCGTAATTATTACCACACGTGCTTCACTAAAAGCGGTGCCGCCATCTATTCGTCAGGCTGCATTGGGCTTGGGTGCATCACGTCTACAAACCGTATTCCATCATGTATTGCCACTGGCATTACCAGGGATTTTAACCGGTGCGATTATTGGTGTTGCACAAGCATTGGGTGAAACCGCACCACTTCTATTAATTGGTATGAGTGCCTTCGTTGCGAGCGTACCGGCATCTCCATTTGATCAATCTACCGCATTACCGGTACAAATTTTCCTATGGCAGGGCAATGAATTGCGTAACTTCTTTGAAGGACGTACCGCTGCCGCCATTATCGTACTTCTTGCACTCATGATCGGCCTGAACAGTCTGGCGATCTGGTTACGTAAGAAATTTGAAGTACGTTGGTAATTGAGGGAAAAATATGACTACTGTATTAAGCACAGACAAACCGAATTCCTTAGAACAGGATAAAGCAGTGAATCCAGAGCAAACACAATTTACGTCAACTGAAGGCGAAGAACACAAACAGCCTGCAACTTCGTTTGTGTCTCAGTTTGATACCCAGGCGGCGAGCAAAAAAGAAGCCAAATCGAACAATGTCAAACTCAGCACCTCCGATGTTCATGTGTACTATGGTGAATCTGAAGCAATTAAAGGCATTGACCTGAACATTTATGAAAATGAAGTCATTGCCTTCATTGGTCCATCAGGTTGTGGTAAATCGACTTTCCTTCGTACCTTAAACCGGATGAATGACACCATTGATTCATGCCGCGTTACCGGTAAAGTCATGCTGGATAATCAGGATATTTATGATCCGAACCTGGATGTGGTGTTGCTACGTGCTCAGGTGGGTATGGTGTTCCAGAAGCCAAACCCGTTCCCGAAATCAATTTTTGAAAACGTGGCTTACGGCCCGAAACTGCACGGTTTGGCGCGTGACAAATACGATCTTGAAGAAATTGTTGAAAACAGCCTGCGTAAAGCTGGTCTGTGGGATGAAGTTAAAGACCGTTTAAGCCAGCCAGGTACCGGTCTATCAGGTGGTCAGCAGCAACGTTTATGTATCGCGCGTACCATTGCGGTTTCACCAGAAGTCATTCTGATGGATGAACCATGTTCAGCACTGGACCCGATTGCAACTGCAAAAGTTGAAGAACTGATTTCTGAACTGTCTACCCAGTACACTATTGCGATTGTTACGCACTCGATGCAACAGGCAGCGCGTGTATCAGACCGTACCGCATACTTCCACCTGGGTGATCTGATTGAAGTGAACTCGACTGAAAAAGTCTTTACTCAACCAGACCATCAATTAACGGAAGCGTACATTACAGGTCGTTTTGGTTAATTGCCAACCGCTGTATATCAAAAAACCGCAAATCAATATTTGCGGTTTTTTTATGGCTCTGGTTGAGGGGTAGGGGGGAGGGTCATAGCGGATCTGGTGGATTATCCATCTATCAACACGCTTAAAACAAAGCTCAAAATAGATTTCAGTTTGAAGGGCTGAATCCGGAGCAGATCATTCCATCTGCTATCCAGTTGGTGGTTTTAATGTTGAGCTTTCCCAGCTTTTAAAAATCCCGTCCTGTTCAACAGGGCTGTATTTTTTAGTTGTTGCAAAAATGACACTACGGTTAACACTGAAGTAGATTAAATTAAGCAAATAAATGCGCTAATATTGAATTCTCAATATCCGCCCTCATCTAAAGCTTAGCCAAAATAAAATTGAGAACAGATTTTTATATGTTATTTCATTCCCCAAAACTACCTGCCGAAATTCGTATCCGTCATTTAAATGCGCGTATTAACGAACAACGAAAAAAAATAGCGCAGACTACGGCCTCCAAACTGGAGCTGTTGCAATTTAGCCAGCAATTGTCCAAAGAGGCACGCCTGCGTAAAAAGAATAACCAGAAAATTTATGTACTCGATTTTAAAGGGGATATGGCCGCCTCTGCGGTAGAGAATCTGCGTGAAGAAATTACCTTAATTCTGGCCACAGCCAAAGCTGGACGTGACCGCGTGGTGGTACGTTTGGAAAGTCCGGGCGGGATGGTACATGGTTATGGTTTAGCCGCTGCACAACTGGTACGTCTGCGTGATGCCGGTTTTCATTTGACCATCTGTGTTGATAAGGTCGCAGCCAGCGGTGGCTATATGATGGCTTGTATCGCCAATGAAATTATCTCTGCACCGTTTGCCATTGTCGGTTCAATTGGCGTGGTGGCACAGGTGCCAAACTTTAACCGTCTGCTAAAACAGCATAATATAGATTTTGAACTGTATACGGCTGGTCAATACAAACGCACCGTGACCATGTTTGGTGAAAATACCGAAGAAGGCAAGGCCAAGTTTGAAGAAGAGTTGCAACAAACTCACAGCCTGTTCAAGCACTTTGTTGAAAAGTACCGTCCGCAGCTCAATGTAGAAAAAGTCGCTACAGGTGAACACTGGTATGGTCAGGATGCTTCCGATCTGAACCTGGTCGATAAACTGCAAACCTCAGATGAATACCTGTTAGGGTTATTGCCACAGCATGATGTTTATGTCATTGAAACCCGTCGCAAGCCAACCTTGGGTGAAAAACTCGGCCTACAAGCCGCACAGGTGGCCGATTCTCTGGTGCCTACGGTCATTAACAAGGTGATGGATACTTTAAGCAAAGCCAGTGCCAATCTGGTGCAAATGCGCGATCCTAAGCTCTAATCCAATTTTGCTCATGAAACATGAAAAAGCACTCAATCGAGTGCTTTTTTTCTGTCTTTGTATAAGTTCCAGCTTCCTGCCAGAATCGCGCCGAGCGTAGCCAGGAGCATATCTTTATGTGCATCCCAGACGTCGCCTTGCTGACCGTTATAATTTTCAGCCGCTTCCGGGGAGAGGGTTACCGCGAGTAACCATTCCAGCCATTCGTAAATCAAACTGCTGCTCATGACCCATTGCACGACCAGCAGAAAAATCACCAAGTCTTTGGCTTTTGGAAAGCAGAGCCGATGTAAGCGGAAAAACAGCGGGTAGAGCAGCACGCCATAGGCAAAATGCACAAAACGATCATACATATTGCGTTCCCAGCCCAGCCACTGATTTAAATCAAAGCCGAAGTATTGCAGCAGCCAGTCGTTATAGGGCACATAAGAATAGAGATAATGCGCGCCTAAAATATGAATCAACAGAAAGATGAGATAGAAAACAAAACTGGAAAAGCTTAGACCGACTTTTTTGAAGAGCAGTAGCAGCACAATTAGCATGATAACCGTTCCAACCTGATGCAGCACATAGGCTGAAAATTCCATCGGGTTGATACTGGCAAGCAGCATGGCCAGGCCTAATAGGGCCAGCATTAGCCAATGTTTGGCCTGTAATTGGTAGTCGATCATTCTGGTTATAGGATTGGGATTTGTAATTATCATAATAAAAAAGCGAAACCGGAGCTTCGCTTTTTGATGCTGAGTTTTTCAAAATTACACCCTCTTTATGTTGCTTCCAGAGGAAGAAAGAAGATGGTGTGAAAAACTCAAATCATTTCATTAGATTTTAGCAATCAAATCTTTAATTTGTTTTGCCTGTTCAGCGGCATTACCGGTGTAAGACGCAGGGGTCATTTCAGCTAAACGTGCACGATCCGCAGCCGGAACAGCTTCGAGTTCGTTACCGTTGACGAAGCTCACCATCATGTCGCGAGTCATCGCTTGACCACGAGTCAGCGCTTTTAATTTTTCGTATGGTTTTTCAACGTTGTAACGACGCATAACCGTTTGAATCGGTTCAGCCAATACTTCTTGTGCATTGTCCAGGTCTTCCAGAATACGGTCAGCATTCAGTTCTAGTTTACCAATACCTTTTAAGCAGGCTTCAAATGCGATCAAGCTCTGTGCAAAACCAACACCCATGTTACGAAGTACAGTTGAGTCGGTTAAGTCACGCTGCCAGCGAGAAATTGGAAGTTTTTCGCCCAGGTGCGCAAGAACAGCATTGGCAATACCCAGGTTACCTTCAGAGTTTTCGAAGTCAATCGGGTTGACTTTGTGCGGCATGGTTGAAGAACCGACTTCGCCTTCTTTCAGTTTTTGTTTGAAGAAGCCCAGCGAGATATAACCCCAAACGTCACGGTTAAAGTCGATTAAGATGGTGTTGAAACGACGCAGCGCATCAAACAGTTCCGCCATATAGTCATGCGGTTCAATTTGCGTGGTGTACGGGTTGAAAGTTAAACCTAAAGATTCAACAAATGCTTGTGAATGTGCAGGCCAGTTGATGTCTGGATAGGCAGACAGGTGAGCGTTGTAGTTACCCACTGCACCGTTGATTTTACCCAGCAGTTCAACATTGTTGAATTGCTTGATTTGACGCGCTAAACGGTACGCCACGTTGGCCATTTCTTTACCCAAAGTGGTTGGGCTAGCTGTTTGACCGTGTGTACGAGACAGCATGGGTTGATCAGCATGTTTTTCAGCCAGCGCCACAATTGAGTCAATGATTTGCTGCATAGATGCAACCAGTACATCACGGCCGTTTTTCAGCATTAACGCGTGTGACAGGTTGTTGATGTCTTCAGAAGTACAAGCAAAGTGAATGAATTCACCGGCATTTTTCAGCTCGTCGATGTTGGCGATTTTTTCTTTCAGGAAATATTCAACCGCTTTAACGTCGTGGTTAGTGGTACGTTCAATCTCTTTAATGCGGTTCGCATCTTCTTCAGAGAAATTTGCCACAATCGCATCTAAGGCCGCATTGGTTTCTGCAGAAAAAGCTGGGACTTCAGTAATTTCCGGACGGTTCGCAAGCGCTTGTAACCAACGCACTTCAACAGTCACACGAGCATGGATTAAACCAAACTCAGAAAGGAAAGGACGAAGAGCATCACATTTGCTCGCATAACGTCCATCTAATGGAGAAAGTGCAGTTAAAGCGTTCATAACGATTCCTTAAACTTTGGAACTAAACCTAAAACAAATGTCCGTACAGATCAGACCACCTGATACTGTAAACGGGCAAGATCCTGAATATCTTGAAGCAGTTTGCGTTTGCTAAAAATCATCGCCCATGAGCTGCCACCGAGTTGACGCCACAAATGTGCCATTTGCAGGCCGGTAAATAGCGAGGCACGAATACGGTTGGTATGGGCAGAATCTTTAAAGGCCTCGGCATTGCCACGCACCATAATCCGCGGATTAATCTGTCCAGCAGTATCCACATAGGTTTGGGCAAGATTGGCGAGAATACTTGGATGTAAATAGTTATTATCAAAAAAGGACAGCTGTTTTAAGATTTTTTGCTGAGATTGCTCAATAATTTCAACAAATTGCGGATTACTATAGACTTTCTTTTCCAGTTGCAGCAGCGCCATGGCATAGGACATCGGCAACTTGGCATTGGACATTTTCGGTAATCTGGATTTGGGTGAGGTGGTAAACGGATGGGTAATGCTATTTTCGAGGGTTTTTAAACCAAGGGAGATATCGGCCAGCTGACTAAAAAAGTCTAAGGTTTGGCCACTCTGATTATTACTTGGACGGATATTCAGGCTGGCCTGAATCAGGCGCTCCAGATAAAAGTTACCGCTATCGCCAATACTTTGTCGGCCAGTCAGTGCGGTCATATGGGTCAGCTGCGTGGCCTGAAACACAGCAGCGAGGGCCAAAGCACGATTCTGGCGAACATTCAGAGTTCGAGGCTGTTGAAACGGTAACTCTGTCATGCCGAAACAATCCTTTAAACAAAATCCGGGTGAGGGGCATTGGTATGATGGATCACGCCACCCCCTAAGCACACTTCACCTGCGTAGAACACCACGCTTTGACCTGGTGTTACTGCACGTTGTGGCTGATCAAATTCAACACGTACACCATTTGGTGTTTCTGGATCTTTAAATAATACGCAGTCTTGGTCAGGTTGGCGATAGCGGGTTTTTGCCGTGCAGCGGAAACCGGTGTCAGGAATATCCTGTTCACCTGCGACCCAGTCAATGGATTCGCTCCACAGAATCGTGCTTTGCATCAGTGGATGATCATGACCTTGACCAACCACCAGACGATTGCCGGCTACATCTTTATGCAGTACAAACCAGGCACCTTCAGTTGCACCTTTCATGCCGCCAATACCAATACCACCGCGTTGACCGAGCGTATAGTACATTAAGCCGTGATGTTCACCAACCTCTTTGCCATCTTCCAGCACGATTTTTCCGGGTTGTGCGGGTAAATATTGTTTTAAGAAGTCATTAAAGCGGCGTTCACCAATAAAACAGATACCGGTGGAGTCTTTTTTCTTTGCAGTCGCCAAGCCCAATTCTTCTGCAATTTTACGTACTTGTGGCTTTTCAATTTCACCGACAGGGAACAGGGTCTTGTTAATTTCACGACCATGCACCGCGTGCAGGAAGTAAGTCTGATCTTTGTTGTTGTCGACACCACGCAATAAAGGTGCATATTGATCACCTTTAGAGTTGGTCATGGTTTCACCACGACGGCAGTAGTGACCCGTTGCAATAAAATCAGCACCCAGGTTAATGGCATGATCTAAAAACGCACGGAACTTGATTTCTTTATTGCACAAAATATCCGGGTTAGGGGTACGACCGGCTGCGTATTCTGCCAGGAAATGCTCGAAAACCCGATCCCAGTATTCCATGGCAAAGTTGGCAGTGTGCAGTTTGATGCCAATTTTATCGCATACGGCCTGGGCATCGGCCAGATCTTCCATGGCTGTACAGTATTCCGTGCCATCATCTTCTTCCCAGTTTTTCATGAACAATCCTTCAACCTGATAACCTTGTTGAAGGAGGAGTGCTGCAGAAACAGAAGAATCTACACCACCTGACATACCGACGATGACACGTTGTTGCATAGGATTAGGCATCCACACTATGAATTAAGGGAGAATTTTGGTGCTCGTAAATGAGCGATAAAGGATATTTTTGTCCGGTCTGAGCATCCTGTACGGCTTTAATCACCAAAGGACTGCGGGCGCGGGCCGATTCAAGCAGTTCATCCGGGCTCATCCAGACGGCACGGACAATACCAGTGTCTAGCTGTGCATCTGCATGATGGTGAATGGCTTCGGCCAGAAAGCAGAAACGGTAATAGGTACGATCTGGAAACATGGGCGGGGTATAGGTATAAATGCCCAGTAAAGCCTGAATACGTACATCGTATCCGGTTTCTTCCAGGGTTTCGCGAACCGCTGCTTCAATAATGGTTTCACCGGCTTCTACATGACCTGCAGGCTGGTTAAAGACAGTATGTGTAACGCCTTCAGTCTGTTCTTCTACGAACAGAAATTTACCGTCTTTTTCAACAACGGTGGCAACAGTCACATGCGCAGTCCAAGCGGTCATAAAAAAGCACCATGGGGTAAAACGCATATTCTACAAAATTTAGGGGGATGTGGCTATGAGGGAAGGGGATTTCTTTGGAGAAGATGTTTTTTGTGTTTGAGTAAAAAATTGTGTGAAACAAGGACTTAATAATGAGCGTGGAACATGAAAAATCATAAAAAAAGCCCGAACAGGGATGTTCGGGCTATAAACTAGAAACTACAGCATTGATTTCTATAGATAATTATAACGCATTTCGTATAAGGTGTATTATGTTAATTTTAGGGAAATTTAACTATTCTGATTTTGCTGAAATCATAAATTTATAAGAGATAAATAATGCTAATAAAAAGATATTGGATTATTTCCTCGTATGTCCTGTTACTTATTGGATGTACATCAAAAGATATTTCAAAAGATATTCCTAAAGAAGGGGAAATAGTGACATGGAAGCAGAATCCAAATTTGATAGTAAAAGCAAAGCTTGGTCCACGTAGAAAACATATTCCTGACCAATTTGATAATGAATTTTATCGCCCTGAACGTGAACATTATTTAGGGCAGTTTCCAATTGACTATATTCCTGAAAAATTTCCCGCTATAACTCAAGAGGAAGCAAATACTTTACCAATGCCTGACTCTAATCGACAATTAGAATTTTATTTAACTTTCAATAGGGAAAAAATAGAAGCTACGGATGGTTTTGCACCTGATCATAAAGATCAGGTACGAGTACGAATAAAAGGTTTAGGTTTAGAGATGAGGGAAAATAATACTGATACAAAAAAAGTAATTCTTAATAATATTACTCCGGAATATGTCAAGATGGATTCGAAATTTAAAAAATTCGGCTTGGAATGTTATCGGAGGATTTTTTCTGATGAATATCTATTTTGTTATGCAGATTCGAATATTCCAAATGTTTCTGGTGTCTTTCTTAAAGTTAATACAAGAGGAAGAAGACCAGAAAATGGAGAATCAATTGAAATAATAGGAAATAACTATGAATCAAATAAGTATGGGGATATATGGGTTCAATGGGAAACTAATTTAAACAATTGGGAGAAATGGCAAGATATTGATAATGCAATATGGCGCTTATTAGACACATGGAACTCAGCTCCATCATCTCAAAAAAATAACTAAATTTTACTTATTTAACATAATGGCTGTTATGCGAAATATTAGTCATGACTAAGGAATGACTCTTCTAGTTTGGTAAAAGCTGGAGCAGTTTTTAGCCACTCTTGTACGTATATGCTCACAGCAATTCCGGTCCTTTTCGCCTATACGACCTGGCTTCAATTTCCTATGATGAAGACATGGAGAACAGGAAGTTCCAGAGAAGAATAACAAGAGATAGGCACAAGGAAAGTAAGGTACGACAGGAGTTATACCGAGCGAACCAATACGAAAAACCCCGGCAGGATGCCGGGGTTTTTTATTATTTAAATGATTTGGGGGAGTTAGTACTATGTTAATTTTAGCTTTGCTAAAAGCTAAGTCATTAACTGTTTTTAAATTATATATTTTATAAATATTAAGAGTTTGTAATGAATTATTTTCAAAAAGGAATGGTGCTAATGGCTATGGTGCTTTTAGGAGGTTGTATGCCAAAAGAAAAAGTACATATCCCGAAAGAAGGAGAGATTGTGACATGGAAATTTACAGATCAGCTCATCATCAAAGCTGAGCTTGGACAAAGACGAAAACATATACCTGACACACATTGTACAAAGTGTGAGCGAGAGTTTTATCGACTGCACCTTGAGCATTATCTTGGTCAATTCCCTATTGACTATCAACCTAAAAAGTATCCATCGTTGAGCGAGTCGGAAGCAAAAGAAACGCCTTGGACAATGATAGATATGGGGGGAGGCCTTGAATTTAATTTGATATTAAATGGTTCAACTGTACAGGCAACGGACAACAGTATTCATGGGAATTATACTTTAGATCATTATGATCAAGTCAAAGTATTTGTAAGTACATTAGGAGGCTCTACAGAAAGGAATACAAAGCAATTTTTTGATTCAGAAATAATGAAAAACTTAAATATTGACTCAAAGCAAACTCAAAATGGTGTGGATTGTTATCAGTTTAATAATGGTTCAAAAGGAAAAATGTGTTTCGGGCATTCAATGAATGCTTTGAGTTCAGGGTTTCAGTTTTATGTCTCACCAGACCATAATTTTCAATTATTCGTGCGCTCTCAAGAGTTTATTCTTGGAGGAGTAAAAGTTAATTGGATTGTAGATCAAAAGCATTTTGATAACGTTCAAGAGATTGACGCAAATATATGGCGACTTCTAATGGCTTGGAATATATCACCAGTAGACCAAAAATAGTTTTATAAAAAATATATTTATTTATCAAAAGCTTAGTAAATAATTAAATATATTTTTTTCAGAATTCCTTTCAAATGCTGGACTCTTTTAAATAAATTCTTAGCTTTTATTTAACATAAAATCTCTTATGCGAAATCCAATTTTACTTATAATTCCCCGAAACCTTCACATAATTCTGCGCTGAATACGGCAAAAACGCTTTTTCTTTATCGGTTAGCGGACGTACTTTTTTAACAGGACTACCCATATACAAATAGCCACTTTCCAAAACTTTGTTTGGTGGAACAAGTGAGCCTGCACCAATCATCACATCATCTTCAACAACAACGTCATCCAAAATAATCGTGCCAATACCCACCAAAACGCGGTTCCCAATAGTACAACCATGCAACTTCACATGATGACCAATCGTTACATCTTCACCAATAATCAAAGGTGAACCATTTGGCTTGTCGGCTTTTTTATGGCTGACATGCAACATTGAATGATCTTGCACATTGGAGTTTTTACCAATACGAATAGAATTAACATCCCCGCGAATTACGGCAAACGGCCAAACCGAGACATTTTCGCCTAATACCACATCACCAATGACCACACCCATCGGGTCGATATAACAGGAATCATCAATCTGTGGATGGGTATCTAAATAAGGACGAATGTTCTGGCTCATGGTGATCTGCTCGTAAAAGTGGAATGATCAAGACGATAGTATAAAAGAAAAAGCACCCATTCGCTGAATGAGTGCCTTCACTTAAGTCTAAAGTTGTGCCTTAAACTTAGAACAGGTTGCTAAAGAACTGCTTGATATGGTCAATGAGGCGTGAGAAGAAACCAGCTTCTTCAACCGCGTTTAAAGCCACCAGTGGTTTTTCTGCAATTACTTTACCATCTAAGCTTGCGACATATTTACCAATGACTTGGCCTTTTTGTAGCGGCGCAGTCAATTTCGGCTGAACCACCAATTGCGTTTTAATTTCATTGGCTTTGCCTTTAGGCATGGTCACATTAAAGTTTTCAGCCAGACCAATTTGTACTTCATCCGACTGACCGAACCAGACTTTAGACTTGGCCAGGACCTGATTTGCAGGCTGTACATTTTTGGTTTCAAAGTTGGCATAACCCCAAGCCAGCAATTCACGTGTTTGTGTCGCACGTTCCTGCATGGTTGGCGCACCAAAAATCACAGAAATCAGACGCGTTGGGCCACGTTTTGCAGAAGTCGTTAAACAGTAGCCGGCTTCATTGGTATGACCGGTTTTTAAACCATCAACACTTGGGTCTGTATAGAGCAGGGCATTACGGTTGCCTTGACGGATGCCATTAAAGGTAAATTCTTTTTCTGAATAAATCGGATAATATTTAGAACTGTCTTTAATGATGTGCTGGGCCAAGGTTGCCATATCTTTGGCTGTTGAATAATGGCCGTCTGCTGGCATACCGGTCGAGTTAATAAACTGGGTATTGGTCATGCCAATTTTTTTGGCTTCTTCGTTCATCATGTGTGCGAAGGTGCCTTCATTGCCGGCAATGTGTTCCGCCATGGCTTTAGAGGCATCATTACCCGACTGAACAATAATTCCACGCAGCATTTCAAGTACAGTTGCAGTGCCATTCAGCGGAACATACATACATGATTCCGCGCTACTGCCGCGACACCATGCTGACTCGTTCATGCGCACTTGTTCATCTTCAGTGAGTTCACCGCTCAATAGTTTTTGTTCGATGATGTAGCTGGTCATCATCTTGGTCATTGAAGCAGGGGCTAATTTTTCATTTTCATTTTTTGAAGCGAGAAGTTGCCCTGTCTCGTAGTCCATTAGCACGTAGGATTTATTATTCAATTCTGGTGGTGCAGATAGGACAGTTGCTGCAAAGCTAAAACTAGGAACTAATAATAATGCAGCAAGGGCAGTTTTTTGGGTCATTTCTAGTGGGTTCCTATATCTTGATGTAAGCACGAAGAGCCTAGCATTTTAGGATAAAGCAAAGTCGACTTCTATGGGAGAAATCGGCTTATCGGAAAAAGTATTGTAACCAAATAGTTTTATTTGCTGTACGCGGTCAATTCCTGGCAAATGGCCTTATTTTTCTGGCTTCCCGCTTTTTTGGCATCGGCCTGTGCTTCAACCAGCATCGGCTTAAAACTTTTTTGCTTGCTTAGGGCTTGTAAAGCTGCAACCGGATCTTTTTCTGCCGGCATATATTCTTTGGCCAGTTTGGCATAGCCCTGATTAAATTTAGTCTGGTCTTTGTCCTGAATTAACGCTGGGCACACTTCAGATAATACATAAATGGCTGCCAGTTCCTGCTGGGTGACTTTTTGAAGTGGTGTGACTTCAATATTTTCATTCTGTGCCAGTGCGGTTTGCCCCAAACCCAAAGTAATGGCGATACCAGCCAGAAGTTGCAAAGATTTCGTTTTTAATTGGGAAGTGTACATAAAAAAATAGACCTAAAACTTAAAAATACCACATGCCCATAAGCTTAATGATTTTTGACAGAATGAAAAGAAAAGAAGTGTATCTGAGCAGGCTGACACACAACCAAAATTAAAAAGCCAAATCAGAAATGCAATAAAAAAGAGCAATCAACCTATGCTGATTACTCTTGATGTGAAGATGGTGCGTCAGTACAAACCTAAAGTTCGATTGCAGCAGCATCCTGACAAACAGTTTTCTGTTCATCTGCCGTGGTTTCTTTAGCAGCATCACGTGCTTCAATCAGAATATTCTTATATTCAGCATCAGCCTGCAGTGCGCTGTAGCTTAAAGTCTGACCTTTTAAGTCTGCCAGGTAAGTTTCAATTAAAGCCTGAATATTGCTATCCAGTTTGGCGTTTTTGCCAATAATGGCCGGACAAACCTCAGCCATCACCTGAGCGGCAGCAATGTCTTCTTTCACAATGGTATTGGCTTCTTCTACTGTCAAGCCTTCAGCATTGACCGCTTGAGAGAGAATTACCGCAAAACCAAGCCCCAGTAAACGACGTACAGATAAGCGACGAATCATGTTATACACACTTTTTATTGATGGAAGTTCGACACTAAATATATATACTTCTCATTATATTTCAATGAAATGTGCTGACCGGTCATTTATTTAATTTGAAGAGTAAATTTGTGAATATCTTAATTGCCAATGATGATGGCGTTTTTGCGCCAGGGATCCAGGCGCTTGCACACGCATTAAAACCTTTGGGCCGTGTGGTAATTGTCGCGCCAGAAAGTGAGCGTAGCGGGTTTTCCAGTGCCTTGACCTTAGATCGTCCTTTACGTCCAATTCCGATTGCTGAAGATATCTGGGCGGTGAATGGCACTCCGGCAGACTGTGTCTATTTATCTATGAATGGCCTGTTTGATTTTGAATTTGATCTGGTGGTGAGTGGGATTAACAGCGGCGCCAATCTGGGGGATGATGTGCTGTATTCAGGTACCGTTGGTGCTGCTTTTGAAGGGCGTTTAATGACGCAGCCGGCCATAGCTGTATCACTGGCTGGCCCTAATGTCCGTGCCTATCAGCATCCGGCCGATTATGCAGTTGCCGCGCAGTGGGTGCATGATTTTATTGCCAACGGCTTGCCAACCTTGCCGCCACGCCACATTTTGAATATTAATATTCCAGATGTGGCGGAATTAAAAGGCGCAAAAATTACCTATCAGGGCCGTCGCAGTCAATCTAAACCGATTACCAGCCATGTCGATCCGCGCGGTCGCCAGGTGTACTGGATTGGACTGGCCGGAGAAGCCGTTGCAGACCCGCGTAAAGATGTGGGTGAAATCCAGTCGGATTTCTTTGCTGTGGCCAATGGCTATGTCAGCATCACCCCAATTCAGATGGATGCGACCAATTACGATATTCTGGGGCATCTGCATGACAGCTTGAGTCCAGCCCTGTAAAGAATGTTATAACTTTGTGAAAAAGTACCGTCTGAAACTCTTTTTCGGTGCTTTTTTGTTAATCTTAGCGCAGTTCAATAATTACATTTAAGATGTAGAGAGGAAGATTAATGCCTTTGGTGTCACACGGTCGTTTATTTGCAGCACCGACAACATTGTTGAAAACTTTATTTGTATCTACAGCCGTTATTTCTACGCTCATCATCAGTGGCTGTGCGTCTAAACCTCAAGTACATAATTCTGCACGTTATGCGGCTGCGCCAAATTTCTATACCGTACGCTCAGGTGATACTTTAAGCGGCATTGCAGCACGTTATGGTTTAAGTTATCTCAGTATTGCGGAAATGAACGATATTGCCGCGCCGTACCGGATTTATGTGGGCCAGTCGATTCGTCTGAAAAGTGGCAGTGCACCGCGTACCACCACGACGCGTCCGGTAACGCAGCCAGCACCAATCCAGCGTCAGACCATTGCTATTCCAAAAACTACGCCAGTACCGACTGCACCGGTAACCACGACGACCACAACCACACCACGAACCACTACTCCGGCGCCGACAGTGAGCTCTACCGTAGGTTCTTTACGCTGGGTGAAACCATCTAATGGTGCAGTAATTGAGAACTTTAATTTAGCGTCGAATGTGAAAGGGATTCGCTATGGCGGCAATGTCGGTGATCCGGTCTTTGCAGCTGCAGACGGGCAGGTGGTTTATGCCGCAGATGGCCTGAAAGAATACGGTAACCTGGTGTTAATTAAGCATATTAATGGCTACATTACGGCTTATGCACATAACAGTAAACTTAACGTGAATAGTGGACAAAATGTAGCAGCAGGGCAGAAAATTGCCGAAATGGGCTCATCGGGCACCACCCGCACCATGCTGGAATTCCAGGTCCGCCTTGATGGCAAGCCGATCAACCCGACTAATGTTTTACCAATAAATTAATTTTTTTAAGTGCAAAACGTAAATTTCACCGTATAATACAATGAGTTGCTTTTATTAAAGGTAGGAGCATCTCATAAGTTCAGAGGGAAATTTATGTTAGATCAACTTCGAGCAATGGGTGTATTTGCTTGTGTTGTTGAAAAAAGCTCGTTTAGTGGCGCTGCGCGTGAACTCGGTATCACCACAAGTGCTGTAAGTCAGCAAATTCGTTCTTTGGAAAATGAAATGGAAGTAACGCTGTTACACCGTTCCACCCGAAAACTGAGTTTGACTGAAGCTGGACAAGCTTTTTTCCACAGCTGTCAGGAAATGCTCGCCGCTGCGGAGCGTGGTAAAATACGCATTAATGAATTACGCGATGACCTGGTAGGTGATTTGCGTATCGCAACCACCCCGGAACTGGGTGCAAACCATGTCATTCCGGCATTGTCGCACTGGATGTCAGCCCATCGTGGTCTGGCCATACATGTCGAAGCGGACAATCAGTTTATTGACCTGATTGAAGGTCGGATTGATATTGCTTTGCGCATGAGTTCAAAAATTGAAGATAGTCAGCTGAATGTAGTGCCACTGGCGCGCGTTGAGCAGGTTCTGGTGGCATCACCAAGTTATCTGAACCAGACCACACCGGTGTCACGTCCTGAAGATTTAAAAAATCATGACCTGATTCCAGTAAATTTGATGAAAAATTATGCCAGTTTTTCATTTCATCACGCCAGTACGGGTGAAGTGGTCGGACTGGACATGAGCTCTCGCCTCACCACAAATAATGTTCTGATTGCCAAATCATTATGTTTACAAGGGCACGGAATCGCGAGACTTTTATATCTAGATGTACAAAAAGATTTAATTAACGGTTCTTTGGTCGAAGTATTACCTGAATGGAAATTGCCGACCTTTACATTGTATGCGATTACGCCAAAACGTGAGCAGCAGCCAATGAAAGTGCATCGTTGTCTGGATGCTTTAAAACAGTATTTTTGTCAGTTACCTGGCGGCAGAATTTACCAGGAAGCCTCATAAAATATAACAATTCAGAAATTAAAAAAGCCGCATCATGCGGCTTTTTTATGCAGATTGAGATCTGTTGAGATCAACACGCGGCTTAAGCCAGGAACGTTTTGATCATTTTCACCAGACGTTCAACCAGCTGATCGGCCTGTTCCTGGCTAATGTTCAAGGTTGGCAGTAAACGCACCACGGAGCCGGCGGTCACATTGACAATCAGTTTGTATTCATCACGGGCAATATCCACCAGTTCTGCGCAGGCTTTAGGTAATTCAATCCCGATCATCAGGCCAAAACCACGCACGCTGACATTTTGGTCAGCCAGCTGGTTGCGTAGCTGCTCAACAATATAGCTACCCATTTTTGCGGCATTCTCGACCAGATTTTCTTTCTGGATAATATCAATCACGGTGTAGACCACACGTGACCCCAGGGCAGTACCACTGTAGGTTGAACCATGGTTACCGGCAGTGAGTACACCCACACCGCGACCTTGGGTCATCACTGCACCAATCGGGAAGCCATTGCCCAGGCCTTTGGCAGTGGTTAAGACATCTGGCACAATATTGGTGTGCTGATAGGCAAAATATTTACCGGTACGGCCGTTACCAGTTTGCACTTCATCCAGCATCATCAGCCAGTTGTGCTGGTTACAGATGCGGCGGATATCTTCTAGGTAGCTAAAGCCTTGAGGCGCGGTATTAACACCGCCTTCGCCCTGAATTGGCTCAACCAGAATCGCGACGATGTCCGGATACTGAATGGCGGCTTCTTCAATGGCTTCAACATCACCAAACGGTACACGGATAAAACCTTCTACCAGCGGTGCAAAACCTTCCTGGACTTTTTTATTGCCGGTGGCAGATAGGGTTGCCAGGGTACGGCCGTGGAACGACTGATCGGCGACAATAATTTTCGGATTGGCAATGCCTTGTAAATAACCAAATTTACGTGCAATTTTAATGGCACCTTCATTCGATTCTGCACCACTGTTAGAGAAGAAGACTTCTTCCATACCAGCGACTTCTGCCAGTTTTTGTGCAGCGGCAGTTTGCCAAGGCACTTCAAACAGGTTGCTGGTATGAATCAGGGTCGCGGCCTGATCCGCGATGGCAGCAGCAATTTCCGGATGAGCATGACCTAAACCACAGACTGCAATACCGGTCAGGGCATCCAGATATTCGGTGCCATCTTCAGTGTACAGATAAGCGCCTCGGCCGCGGACAAAGCTGATCGGCTGACGGCCGAAGACGGGCATCAAATGAGACGGTTGATCAGTTTGCACAGGGGCAAGGGTAACGTTGTTCATGACTAACTCTTATCTGTAAGAAAGAAAGGAAAAAACTTATATAAGCAAAATCTGCCCCCGATTGAAAGTGTAAATGTAAATAAAAATGGAAATATTGCTTTAAGCATACTGTTTTGCTGTGTTTTCGGTATAATGCAAAACAGATTAGTTGAGGATTTATCAATGACTGAACAAGCACGCGATACCGAAGCGTTAATTCGTGACCAAATTGCTAAACATGCAGTTCTTCTTTACATGAAAGGCACACCGCAATTCCCACAATGTGGTTTCTCAGCTCGTGCAGTAGAAGCGCTCAGTCAAATTGGTCGTCCATTTGCCTATGTGAATATTCTTGAAAACCAGGATATTCGTGCAACTTTGCCGAAAATTGCCAACTGGCCAACTTTCCCGCAATTGTGGATCAATGGCGAGTTAATTGGCGGTAGCGATATTATGCTGGATATGTTCCAAAAAGGTGAGTTACAGCCTTTGGTTGAACAGTACAGCCCAGCGCCTGAAGCTTAATTCAGTCGTATAAAAAAGCGCCTTTCGGCGCTTTTTTGCTTTTTTAGACCGGCCATTATGAGCCAGTCTGGTTACGGGCATCTTCTACCGGAATAGCCTCAATTGCTGCTTCAGCAGGCTGATCTTTTTTCTTGGCCTTTTTTTCTTTCTTGGCCTTTTTTTCTTTCTTGGCTTTTTTCTTTTTCTTTGGCTCTTCCTCTTCAATTTCTGCGCCATCTTCAATGGCTTGCCAGTATTCCAGCTGCGCCATCACCATGTCATAAATCGAGCCTTTGCTATAACGGCCTTTTTTGTCCAGTTTACCGACCGGACGCGCCATCAGAATTTCTAGCGCCTGATCAATCACATCAATGGCATGAATATGGAATTCGCCTTTTTGCACCGCTTCAATCACATCTTTACGCAGCATGAGATGCTGCATGTTTTGACGCGGAATAATCACGCCTTGCTTGCCGGTTAAACCTTGTAATTTACAGGCATCATAGAAGCCTTCAATTTTGGCATTGACGCCGCCAACAGGTTGCACCTGACCCAGCTGGTTCATGGAACCGGTAATGGCCCAGGACTGATCAATTGGTAACTGGCTGATTGCTGAAATCAGGGCAGACAGTTCCGCAACGGTGGCGCTATCACCATCGACCTGACCATAGCTCTGTTCAAAGGCCAGTGCGGCAGAGAAGTGCAGAATCTGTTCGCGGCCAAAATGGGCTTTCAGGAAGCTGGACATTAACAGCACGCCTTTGGCATGCAGTGAGCCGCCCAATTCAACACTGCGTTCAATATCCAGAATATCGCCGCCGCCCTGATAGACCGATGCCGTCAGGCGCGAAGGCAGGCCAAACTCGACATCGGCATAATGAATCACGGACAGGGCATTGATCTGACCCAGACGATGACCTTTGGTTTCAATCAGCTGGGTGCCGCGTGACAGGTCTTGCCAGTACAGTTCACGTAAATAGCCTAAGCGATATTTGCGATGATCCAGCGCCATGTTGATATGTTCTTCTGACACCATTTTTTTGCCGGCTTGTACCGCATGATGATGTGATTCCCGAATCAGATCACCTAGCGTTAGCGCATGTAAGGACAACGAGCTTTGGTCTTCGGCCAGACGACTCGAGTCGGTTAACAGCGCAGCCAGGGCAGAGCGGTCAAAGGGCAGCAGTTTATCAGCCTGAACATAATCAGCAATCAGCTGCATATAAGCCTGCTCATTGGTGTCATTACGTTGTAATGTATCGGTGAAGTCGGCACGGATTTTAAAGACGCTGCCCAGCTCCGGTTCGACTTCCAGAATTTCATAATAGATTTCCGGCTCGGCCAGCAGAATGACCTTTAAAGTCAGGGGAATTGATTCCGGCTCAATCGAAATACTACCGGTTAAAGTCAGCATATGTTCCAGTGAGGACAGTTTTAGCTGGCCCGATTTCAAGGCACGTTTCAGCCCTTGCCAGGCATAAGGCTGTTCCAGTAACTGTTCGGCTTCCAGAATTAAAAAACCGCCATTGGCACGATGTAAGGCACCGGAACGAATTAAGGTAAAGTCGGTGGTGATAGTGCCATTCTGGGTCATCTGTTCCACATGACCGAGCAGGTTGTAATGGGTCGGGAAATCTTCAAAGATTACCGGTGCACCCGAGTTCGGTTTATGCGTGACAACAATATTGGCCTGATAACGCGCTGGCACCCGGCTAAACACTGCCGGAGTGAAGTCATCTTCTTCCTGTTCCAGCACCATTTCAACATTGTTGATAATGTCTTCGGCATAGTATTTCAGATAGTCTTCAAGCCCTTGAACCTCTGAAAATTTATTCAGTAATAAATCAATCCGCGGCATCACCACCTGTTTGGCAATGTCACGATTCAGGACCTGAACCCGATCGCGGGCATCATCTTCCAGATCGCCCAGATGCAGACCCAGACGTTCCAGTTTTTTATCCATATAGCGCATATTGGCGGCAATTTCGGCGCGCTCTTTGCTGCTTAAGGCATTGACATCTTCCTGGGTCATTTCCTGCAGCTGGTCATCTTTAAACTGCACCGGAATAAAGCAGTGCTCGTCATTGCGCGAGACCAGTTTTAAATCCAGGGTTTCACCTTCTTTGGTCAGTTCAATGAGGGCCTGTTGCTGTTCATCACCGGTTTGCTGGCGAATCTGTTCAATGCGGTTGTGATAGGTTTCGGCGCTAAAACGGCGTTCCAGCTGCTTTAAAATGGTCTGCCAGCTCTGATGCAGCTGGGTCTGGAATTTCGGTGCCTGACCGGCCGGCAGTCGCAGGGCAATGGGCTGGCGCGGGTTTTTAAAATTATTGACATACACCCAGTCATTTGGCGTGGCCATGGTTTTGGCATGTTGCTGCAGTAAACGCCGGATCATGGTGCGTTTGCCCAGTCCTGCCGTACCGACCGCAAAAATGTTATAGCCGGAATACGGCAAGGCAATGCCGGCTTCTACCGAAGCACGGGCACGATCCTGACCCAGAAAATTATTTAAAGGCTTAATCCGTTTGGTGGAGGCCGGAATTTTTTCCAGATCCGGAATATGGGTCAGCTGTTCCGGGCTTAAGCGGGTGTTATTAAGTGTCGTTTGAATTTCGGCTTGTTCGAAGGCTGAGGTAAGAGTTTGTTCTGGTTGTAAAACTAATGTTTGTTGTTCGGTAATTGAAGCAGATAAAGAAGAGGTCATGTGCTCGTGTCTTTGCGTCACTGTGAAATCCAAAACGAAATTATTGCAATAGAGATTTAAGGTATACAGGTTTAATAGAAAATTTCAAGCCAGGCCGCTGCATTTCTCCAGAAAATCACAGGGCGTTTGCATAAATCAGGTTGAAACCAAATCCATTAAACGATTGAATAGCAACATTCAGTTTTTTGACAAAAATAATGTAATGACAACACAATCTACAGGATGGAAATCTGCCTTTACCGCCTTTTTAGATCGGCGTGCGCTGATCATGCTGTTTCTTGGCTTCTCGGCCGGTATTCCCATTCTTCTTATTTTTTCCAGTTTATCGTTATGGTTAGGTGAAGCCGGCATTAGCCGTAATGCCGTAACTTTCTTTAGCTGGGCGGCGCTGGGTTATTCATTTAAGTTTGTCTGGGCACCATTAATTGATGAGTTACCAGTGCCATATTTAACCCAAAAACTGGGCCGGCGCCGGGCCTGGCTTTTAATTGCCCAGGTCCTGATTATATGCGCCATCTGTATTATGGCCTTTTCAGATCCGGCCTTAGGGCAGACGCATCTCTACCAGATGGCGGTGGGTGCGGTGCTGCTCGGTTTTGCTGCGGCCACGCAAGATATTGTGATTGATGCCTATCGTATTGAGCTGGCTGAAACCCAGATGCAAACTGTATTGGCTTCGACCTATAACGCCGGTTATCGTATCGGGATGATTGTAGCTGGTGCGGGCGCTTTATTTCTGGCGGCGTATCTGGGCACGGCTAAAGGCAACTATATTTATGAGGCCTGGAAATACACCTATCTGGTGATGGCGGCGGTGATGCTGATCGGGATGTGTACCACGCTGGTGATTCGTGAGCCGGTGGTGGAGCGTGTCCGTAAAGAATATAAACGCAGCGATTATTATCGACTGGTGGTGGTGTTTTTTGTTGCCGTGATCAGTTTTGTGCTGAGTTATATCTATTCCGGTCAGGCGCTGGATGCGCTGAAAAACCAGCTCAGTATTCAGGATTCCTTCCTGCTGTTTACGCTGGAGGCGATTCGCTTTATTGGCTCGGGTGCGGTGGCTTTACTGGTCGGAACTGTGCTGGTCAAACTGGGTGCAGTCAATAAACAGATGGCTTTTGAAACCTGGGTGCATCCGGTCGCGGATTTCTTTAAGCGCTATGGTTTAAAGCTGGCTTTGGTGTTACTGCTGCTGATCGGGTTTTATCGGGTTTCGGATATTATTGCAGGGGTCATTTCCAATGTGTTTTATCAGGACCTGAACTTCAGCAAAGAACAGATTGCTGAAGCAGTCAAAGTCTACGGGGTGATTTTCTCGTTGGTGGGTGGCTTCCTGGGTGGTTTGCTGGCCCAAAAAATGAATATCATGAAACTGATGTTTCTGGGCGCAGTGCTGGCCAGCTCGACCAACCTGATTTTTATTGGACTGGTCAAATCCGGGCAAAGCCTGAGTGATGTGCAGGTGAATGTCGGGGCGCAGCAATATAAGGTACAGGCTGATGAAGCCGGTTACTGGAGCATACAGGTACCGAGCAATGTGCTGGCTCAGGCCAATCAGATTCAGGTACAGGCACAATATGCCAATCAGTCCGATCAGGCACAATTAAGCATGCCGTATTTGCAGCAGACCGGCACAGCCCAAATCCAGTTATTACCGATTACTTCGGATGACCGGATTTCTGTACAGGAAGCCGAGCAAAGTCTGGTGATTCGTGGTCAGTTGAGTGGTCTTGATGCTGCACAGCTACAACCTGAACAGCCGCTGAGTCTGGTTCTGGATGGCAAGGAATATCCGGCCAAGCTGGAAGAGGGTGGCCTGTTTAGTGGCGTGATTGAAGGCCAGCAGTTACAGACAGCACAAAATAGCACGATTCAGGTCCAGGCCCGATTGCTGGATGGCAGTACACTCAGTGCTAACCGCAGCTATCAGCTGGCACCGCAGCATCCGGTGCTGGATATTGATATTCAGGCCCTGACACCGGTGGATATCAACGCTGATGCAGCGGTAGAAGTTCGCGGTAAGGTGATTAAACCGTATAGCAGTTTATGGCTCTATCTGGCAATTATTATTGATAACCTGGCCTCCGGTCTGGCCGGTGCGGCATTTATTGCCTTCCTGTCCAGCTTAACCAGTGTGTCGTTTACCGCTGTACAATATGCGATCTTTAGTTCGCTAATGACCCTCACTCCTAAAATTTTAGGTGGATATTCAGGTACCATAGTCAATAATATCGGTTATCCGAGTTTCTTCCTCATGACCACGCTGCTTGGAATTCCGATTCTGATTCTGGTGGTGTGGGTGGCAAAATTATTGCGTGCTCATGAACACGCTCAAATTCAACAAAAGGACGAATAATATGCGCATGCTGCATACCATGTTACGTGTAGGCAATTTAGAACGGTCATTGCAGTTCTATACTGAAGTACTTGGCATGACTTTACTCCGTAAACGTGACTACGAAGAAGGCCGCTTTACCCTGGCATTTGTCGGCTATGGTGATGAAGACAACCATACCGTGCTGGAACTGACCCATAATTGGGATACAGACAGCTATGAGCTGGGCAATGGCTATGGTCATATTGCCATTGCAGTGGAAGATGCCTACAAAGCCTGTGAAGAAATCAAGGCACGCGGCGGCAATGTGGTGCGTGAAGCGGGGCCAATGAAAGGCGGCGTGACCGTAATTGCCTTTGTGGAAGATCCGGACGGTTATAAAATCGAGCTGATCCAGCAGGATGACAATGCCCGCAATAACTAAGTTGGCGCAGTAGTATAGCGCCACAAAATAGTGAACATTAAGCCAGCAGACTAGCTTTATTGTTCCAGCCCAGTAAGATGGAACTTTACCGTGAGGTAAAACCCGCTGACTGGGCTTTTTTATGTCGATGCAAAAATAAAATCACAGGATGTAGACATGCTAAAACTACTTGCATTGGATCGCTTTACCATATTGTTAATTGTGATGGTGATACTGGCCAGTATCGTGCCAGTCTCTGGACAGGTGGCTGAAGTCTTTGGCGTTATTACCACGGCGGCTATTGCGGTGCTGTTTTTTTTACATGGGGCAAAATTGTCCAGAGAGGCGGTGGTACAAGGCATCATGCACTGGCAGCTGCATACGCTGGTGTTTGCATTTACCTTCTTGTTATTTCCCGTCTTAGGTCTCATAGCCAAACCCGTATTACTGCCGTTGCTGGGACAGGAGCTGTACTGGGGCTTTTTATTTATGTGCTTCCTGCCCTCTACAGTGCAGTCTTCTATTGCCTTTACCTCGGTTGCACGCGGCAATGTCGCCAGTGCAGTCTGTAGCGCGTCTTTTTCCAATATTGCCGGCATGTTCATTACCCCGGTTCTGGTCAGCCTGTTTATTTTTGGCCAGTCGCAGCACGATTATGATCCGACCTCATCCATTATTCAGATTACCTTATTGTTATTGGTGCCTTTTATTCTGGGGCAATTGCTGCGGCCGTGGGTCTATCCATTTCTGGTCAAGTTCCCAAGTCTGGTTAAAGGCTTTGATCAGGGCACCATTTTAATGGTGGTCTATGGCGCCTTTAGTGGCGCCGTGGTGGCCGGACTGTGGAATGAAGTCAGTGGCACAACGTTACTGATTTTAACTGTGGCCTGTTCGGTACTACTGACTATCATCATGCTGCTGGCGCTGTACATCCCGAAATGGTTGGGCTTTAAACGTGAAGACCAGATCGCGATTTTCTTCTGCGGCTCTAAAAAAACCCTAGCCAGTGGTGTACCGATGGCGCAGATTCTGTTTATTGGCCAGCCTTTGGGCATGATTGTGCTGCCAATCATGATTTTCCATCAAATCCAGCTGATGGTCTGCGGCATTATTGCCAATTACTGGTCGAAGCAGCCTGAAATTGAGAGCAAAGAATAATTCGCATATTGGCATAGATTCACGTATAATATGCCCCAACTTGTTGTGCTTAGCTCTGACGGTATCCGTCTCGGTGGGCCAAAAGAATGGTCTGTTGTGGTGTTGGTCTGCAGTTTATCTCGAATAAACAGCTTTTTTCCTCAGTCTTGAGAGTGATCAATTGCGACGACAGCAAAACCTTCTTTAATCTTATGGAGTAATCGACGATGCGCGCCGATATTCACCCAAAATATGAAAAATTAGTTGCTACTTGTTCATGTGGTAACGTGATCGAAACTCGTTCAGCTGTTGGTAAAGACACTCTTTACCTAGACGTATGTTCAGCTTGCCACCCATTCTACACTGGTAAGCAAAAGAACGTTGACACTGGCGGTCGTATCGACAAGTTCAAACAACGTTTTGCTGGTATGTCACGTTCTATCAAACGTGGTTAATATCCAGAATGAAAAAAACGGGCATTTGCCCGTTTTTTTGTGCCTGCGCTTCAGGTGAAAAGTACAAGACCTTATTGGTCTTGTACATCAATGAGATGATCCAGTTTCTTCTGGAAGTAATCACCCTGAATATAACGGACATCCACATTCCAGGCGTTGGCAAACAGGTTCATATCGTTTAGCTCATGCAGCACCACTTCCACCGGCTTGATTTCGCTAAACTGCTGAATCTGTTCCTGTAACTCCTGAGTCGCGCTATCTTGCATCAGTTTGCTGGTCAGCGATGGATGCAGGGTCACATATTGCACATCCAGCTGTTTAAGAATGGATTCGCTATACATCGACTGGCCAAATTCACGGATAGAAATCTCCGCACCGTGCTGATGCAGCAAATGCATCTGCTTTTGGGCATCCATCAGGTTCTGGCTCACATCTTCTTCAGAGAATTGCAGAACTAACGGATAAGCCTGCTGACTGCCCACAATGGTAATCAGTTTGGACACAAATTCCGGGAACGCGCGGTCTTGTAACAGCACATGCTTGTTCAGGTTAACAATCAGCTTGGCTTCCGGATATTGGGTAATGAAGTTGTGTAGCTGTTTGCAGGCTTCGACCAGAATCCAGCGATCCAGTTTAATTGAGAGTTCCGGATCTTCAGCCAGATCAACCAGCCCGGTCAGACTTTTCCATTCTGCTTGATGAATAAAGCCGCTGCTGACTTCATAGGTATATAAATTGCTGTCCTGTTTGTCATACAGTTGCTGGTATTTCAGATGAATTTCATTACGATCCAGGCTGTGGCGTAAGGCGCTTAATAGCGATGAAGCAGCGGTTTCGACCACAGGTGCAACCTTTGGCTCGACAATTTCCAGCGACAGATCGGTCATGGATAAATCCAGTCCGAGGCTTTGCTCATCTTTTTGCTGATAAGGCAGTGCGGTTACAAAGGCACGTTCCATCAGCTGTTCAAACTGGGTGCTGTCGGCAATTTCACCTTCTAGTACCGCATAGCCCATACGGAAATTCAGCGGATAACTTTGCCCATTGACGCTCAATAACTGCGGTTTACTCAGTGAGCTGAGACCAATCAGTTTGGAATGCAAAATGGTGGTTGATTCTGCCTGAAACAAGCCAATATAGATCGATGAATTGACCTTGAATAAAGGCACATTGGTCTGTTCTTTCAGGAAGGTTTTAATATTACCGAAATAGTTTTTCAGCGTAACCCAGTCCGATTGCAAGACTTTTTCAGGGCAGGAGGCCAGGGCAAATACCACCAGCGCATTAATTTTGGATGGCTGATTGTTCAGGGTGCGGTTAATCAGCTGATGGGTCGGCTGCTGACCAGCTGTGCTTTCATTGCTGGCCTTGGCTGGTGCTGTAGCAGCTTGCTGAATATCAATGGTCAGCTGCAAGGCATCTTCATCAGTGGCCGGTAAAAATTCCAGCTGTAGCGGATTTTGCGCGGCGACATGACTATTTAAAGAGCTGTAGCTGAAACGGCCTAAATCAAACTGACCTTGCGATACTTTTTTAAAGCGCAGTTTAAAATCGGCTAGATCTTCCGGTTGCAACAGGTCAAGCAAAGGCAGACCAATAATCTCATCTTCATTCTGAAAGCCAAACAGCTGTAAATATTCCTGATTGGCCTGTACATGAATGCCTTCCTGAATAATCGCCACCGCCTTGTTGCTGTCTTCCACCAGAGACTGCGCCTGCGTCTGGGCATTTTCCAGCTCTTCTTTGAGCTGGGCATGGGTTTGCTGCAAACGGCTGAAAGAGAGGGCACGAAGCAGACCCAGATAGAAACTGTCACTATCGTTCAGGTTGACCAGATCATAAATGCCTTTGCGGATGAGGGCGCTATATTGGGTGGCATCATAGTCTTCAGGTTGCAATAACACCAGCGGTAAATTCGGCTGTTTTGAGGCGCGAATCAGGGTCAGGGCCTGATCAATTTTCAAGTCGTAGGCGCGGCCAAAAATCACCACATCCCAGGTTAAATTCAGCTGTTTTTCAAAATTTTGCAGGTCATCGAGCAGGGTGGCCTGCACGGTATGTTCCTGTGCATTCAGCTGTTCGCAAATCTGATTAAAACGGATTTGGTTATCATCGATAATGAGTAAACGTGTTTCGGTACGTTTAAATTTTTTAGATAGTAAAGGATTTCTCACTTCAACGCTTCCCATAAATCTTGATTCTTAACGTCATTCATCTGCTTGTGAATAAAGGCATCGACTGTGGCTTGCTGCTGGTCATTTAACAGTTCAAAGTCAAAACGCATAAAGCTTTGAGTAATGAGTAACGGTTTAATTAAAAAGACTTTAATGTCTTCATCCCCCAAACGCAGCTGTACGGTCTGCTTGTCTCTTAATAATTGAATCCCCGGTAAAATAAGATGAGTGCTGACTTCATTCAGCTGAGAACTTTGCATGAGCAGGGCAGGATGATAATGCCCGCTATGCCGGTCAGATTTCACATAGACGGCACATGGAATAATGTCCTGCGCCAGTACTTCAAGGCCCAGTTCCAGGGTTTTGTCAGTCGACTGTTTAATCCAGCGAATCACGCCGCCACGCCACGGACTTTGCGGATTTTCCTGCACAAGAATAAATTCACCGGTTTTAAGATGTTTCGGCGTTTCACCTTCCCATTTAATCCGGTAACCATTCACACTGATATCCAGCACTTCCGCGCCGTAAATCTGTTTGGCTTCACGGTCCAGACTCTGGATTTTGCTGATGTCGGCAGTGGCATGACTGTGCATCTGGTTGATGAACTGGCTTTCACTCTGGAACTGGTAATTTTCACCCAGTTGCAGGGTTTCCTGAAAATTCTTGCCTTTAGACAAATAGAAGTGCGCCACGCTTAAGCCAAAACAGATTTTGACCCGGGCCGAATATTCATAACGTTCATGGCGACGCTCAGGATTATGAGTGAGCAGGGTATGAATATGAAAATGCAGGGCCGGAGTTAAAAACAGCTTTTCATTGCGGGAGAAATGTTCGGCCTTGCGGCCCTGATTTTCACTAATATGATCCAGCAGTGCCTGCGTCGAAATAAAAATACCCGGCTCAAAATCACCCGATTGATGCGAGTTATAAATTGGCGGATAGTCTTTGTTGGTATCGACAATATAGCGTGACAGGGTGGTTTCTTTGGGCAAAATCTGAATCAGCTTGACCCAGTCAAAACTGCAGAGATACAGCCCCTGAATTTCGGCCGGACGAATCTGATGGGAATTGAAAATATCCAGCAGGATTAATTGCGCATATGCCTGACTGATATTTTGCAGCTGATGCTGGGTGCCTTGCAGATGGTTAATATTGTTCTGAAGAAAATTGTGCTGCAGCGCGCAGTTAAACAGTTGATGCGCAGTGAGCCATTGCCCGGAAAATGGCGAGCTATATAGCATCTGTTGCTGATACAGCAATAAGGTCAGTTGTTGCAGCGCATAATAGGTGGCCACAGTCCGCGCAGTCTGCAGGTTCTTTTTCAGGTTAAAGGCAAAAATGGAAAACTTCTGCTGGGCCAGCTGGCGGTGACTGCGGCGCGCGATTTCAATATAGACTTTGGCAAAATGACTACGTAACAACAGCGCCAGCTCGATAATGTGCTCATTGCGGTCGCTGCTAATCAGACCCTGGTTAAAAAAGTGTTTTTCCAGGCTGGTCAGGACATTTTCCAGCGTCGGGTGAATGGCCTGAATCAGGTCAAAGCGCAAGGTTTCCTGACATTTGAGTTCAGAAATTTCCAGTAAGGCTTTGAACAAGGCTTTTGACGAGTCCCCAAGCTGTAAAATGGATAAGTCAGCTGCCCACTCCTGAATACTTTTGACAGAATTCTGGCAAAAACTGAGCTGTTCCAATTTCAGCTCAGTGGCAACCTGAAAAATATCTGAATGATTCATAGTCATCGTTGTTATTTAACTCAAATTCAAGCAGTTGAAACCCCAAAAAGCGGTGTTTTATTCTTTTCGCCCGCAATTTCCCTAACGAGTTTAGGAACCAGATAACCCGGCAAGTTCGCTAAAACCTCTTTATAAATAAGATCGATGTCCTGTGGCATCAGATCGAAATGATGTGCACCTTTCACTTTATCTAATACATGCAAGTAATACGGCATCACCCCAGCATCGAACAGGCGATAACTTAAATCGACCAGAACCTGAGCAGAATCATTCACCCCACGAAGTAAAACTGCCTGATTCAGGACGGTAATTTGATGTTTCACCAGTGTATTTAATGTACGGCAAGTGAAGTCATCCAATTCTGATGCATGATTTGAGTGTACCACCAGAATAATCCGTAGCCTACTGTTTTTTAATATGGAAATCAGCGCTTCATCGACACGGTTGGGGATTACAATCGGAACGCGTGAATGAATTCTCAAAAATTTAATCTGTGGCAGCGATTCCAGACGTTCGATCCAGCTCTGTAAACGTCGATTGGTTAACGTTAATGGATCACCGCCACTTAAAATCACTTCGTTAATGTCGGGCTGAGATTCAATATATTGTTTGATGTTTAGCCAATCTTCATTTTTAGGCAGGTTGTCCTGATAGGGAAAATGGCGGCGGAAACAGTAGCGGCAATGTACTGCACAAGCCCCGGTCAGGGTCAGTAGAAAACGCGACTTATATTTGTGCAGGACACCCGGTTGCTGGTTGGCCTGTTCTTCACCTAAGGGATCGGTGACAAATTCAGGATGATCTTCCAATTCCAGATGATGTGGCAAGACCTGTAACAGCAGCGGATCAAAGGGATCGGCGACTTTCATTTTTCTGACGAATGCACGCGGCACACGTAATTTAAACTGTTCAGATGCCAGAATTGCGCCGGAGAGTAACTGTTCAGGCGACAGTTGCAGAAGATTCAGCAACTCCTGAGGATCGGTAATTAAATCACTGAGCTGTGATTGCCAGTTTTGCTGTTGATACAAATAGTTTGTCATGCCGGAAAAAGAATCATGGAAGTGGGAGGGCAAGGCCTAATCGTGCTAGTTTAACAGTTTGCAGGCGCTGGGAATGTGCTTTGTGTGCGAAAAATCAGGACATCCGGGCCAGGCGGAGTCCAGAACGAGCTGCACTGATTTTAAGCATCTGCCAGTTGGGAATAAAGCCGGTAGATGGATATCTGCTTGTAACTTAGGCAGCAGCGGCCGGTTAAACAAGAATTTTTCATTGCGGCAAGGCATATTGGTCATTTAGAATACGTCACATAAAATGAATGTGCATGTGGCAACTAATGTTCGTGTCAGACTTGCTAAATGACATCGCAACAGCCCGTAGCATCGATAGCTTAAAGTTAGTAAGTTTGGAGTGTGCCAGTCATGGCCAATTATTCTACGAATGAATTCAAGTCAGGCCTTAAGGTTATGCTTGATGGTAACCCATGTTCAATCATGGAAAACGAATACGTAAAACCAGGTAAAGGTCAGGCCTTCAACCGTGTGAAATTACGTAACCTTAAAACAGGTAAAGTATTAGAAAAAACTTTCAAATCTGGTGATTCACTAGAAGCTGCTGACATTGTAGAAGTAGAAATGGACTACTTGTACAACGACGGCGAACTGTGGAACTTCATGGATCCTGTAACATTTGAACAGATCGCAGCTGATAAAACAGCTATGGGCGATGCTGCAAAATGGTTAAAAGACGATTCTAATGAAAAATGTACCATTATGTTGTTCAACGGCGTGCCTTTAAACGTTAGCGCTCCGAACTTCGTGGTATTAAAAATTGTTGAAACTGATCCAGGTGTTCGTGGTGATACTTCTGGCGGTGGCGGTAAGCCAGCGAAACTTGAAACAGGTGCTGTGGTACGTGTTCCATTATTCGTTCAGCAAGAAGAAAGCGTTCGTGTAGATACCCGTACTGGTGAATATTTAGAACGTGCATAATGGTGTAAAAATATACTATTATCGAAGGGATGATGATCAATCATCCCTTTTTTTATGCCAAAGTCTTAGAGGCATAGAAAAATAACAGGCGTAAAGTCGCAAAGGAAAACAGCAGTACCTCGAACAACAACAATCAAGCTGATTTAAATGCATCGAAAATATGAGGGATTGAATGGAAACATTACCAACGAAGTCGAGCCTAACTTCGAAAATTATCTGGCTGCTCGTCGCTATTGTGGGTGCAGTGTCTTTCGGGATTCTGGCGCTCAGCCGTGGTGAGCATGTAAACGCAGTCTGGCTGGTCCTTGCCGCCGCCTGTGTCTATAGCATTGCTTACCGCTTCTACAGTTTATTTATTGCCAATAAAGTCTTTGAGCTCAATGCCAGGCGTTTAACTCCCGCGCATCGGCTGGCCGACGGTTTAGATTATGTGCCGACCAATAAAAGTGTCCTGTTCGGCCATCACTTTGCCGCGATTGCCGGTGCCGGACCGCTGGTTGGTCCTATTCTGGCAGCGCAAATGGGTTATTTACCGGGCACCATCTGGCTATTGGTCGGGGTAGTGCTGGCCGGTGCGGTACAGGATTTCCTGGTGCTGTTTATTTCGACCCGTCGTGACGGCCGCTCACTGGGTGAAATGGCCAAGCAGGAACTGGGCAGCTTTGCCGGTATTATCGTGATGCTGGGTGCACTTGGGGTGATGATTATCATCCTGGCGGTACTGGCGCTGGTGGTGGTGAAAGCCCTGACCAACAGTCCTTGGGGTGTATTCAGTATTGCCGCCACCATTCCGATTGCCATTTTTATGGGCATTTACATGCGTTTTATCCGTCCGGGTAAAATTGCAGAAGTGTCGATTATCGGTTTTGTGCTGATGATGCTTGGCATCATCTACGGTGAAAACATTGCGCAGCATCCGTACTGGGGACCGTTCTTTACCTTGTCAGGGACTGAGCTGACCTGGGCATTGATCATTTACGGTTTTATTGCGTCGGTTTTACCGGTGTGGCTGTTATTGGCACCGCGTGATTATCTGTCAACTTTCTTGAAAATTGGTGTCATTGCAGGTCTGGCGATTGGTATTTTATTTGCCATGCCGGAAATGAAACTGCCAGCGGTCACCAAGTTTGTTGATGGGACTGGTCCGGTATTTGCCGGTTCGCTGTTCCCCTTCCTGTTTATTACCATTGCCTGTGGTGCGATTTCCGGTTTCCACGCCTTGGTGTCTTCGGGAACCACGCCAAAACTGGTCAACAACGAACGCGATATCCGTATGATTGGTTATGGCGGCATGTTGATGGAGTCTTTCGTGGCGATTATGGCACTGATCTGTGCCGCGGTGCTTGATCCGGGTGTGTATTTCGCGATTAACTCGCCAGCGGCTTTACTGGGTACGTCGGTAGATACGGCAGCAGAAGCTGTGCGTAACCTTGGTTTTGTGGTCACGCCTGAAGCCTTGACCTTGCTGGCCCAGGAAGTCGGTGAAAACTCGATTCTGTCCCGTACTGGTGGTGCGCCAACCTTCGCAATTGGTATGGCTCATATCATCACCGAGATTTTCAATAGCCGCGAAATGATGGCGTTCTGGTATCACTTTGCCATTCTGTTTGAAGCGCTGTTCATTCTGACAGCGGTGGATGCTGGTACCCGTGCCTGCCGTTTTATGGTTCAGGATACCGTAGGTATTGTGATTCCTGCGGTGAAAAAATCTCACAACTTCTTTGGTAACTTGCTGGGGACAGCAGTTGCGGTGGCAGGTTGGGGCTTCTTCGTCTATCAGGGCGTGGTCGATCCACTTGGCGGGATTAACAGCTTGTGGCCACTGTTTGGTATTGGTAACCAGATTCTGGCTGCGATGGCGCTCATTCTTGGTACTGTCATCCTGTTCAAGATGAAGAAACAGAAATATGTCTGGGTGACCATCATCCCGACCGTGTTCCTGTTTATCACCTCGATGACTGCTGGCTGGCAGAAGATTTTCCACGAAAATCCGAAGATCGGCTTCCTAGCACAGGCAGAGCGTTTCAATACCGCCATTGCCAATAATGAAATTCTGGCACCAGCCAAAAGTATTGCGGAAATGCAGACTGTGGCAATGTCGAACCAGATTAATGCGGCATTGTGTGGCTTCTTTATGATTGTGGCGTTTGTGATGCTGTTTGCTGCGATTGGGGTGATTCGCCGTGCCTTGGCCAATCCGGAACCAACCGTGCATGAAGCAGAAGCAATTTACCGCGATCCTGAAGATATTCAGCCGGCCAAAGGCCATTAAGGAGCGAGAAGATGAATCTGAAATTTGCTCGAGCGGGTAAAACGGTGATTTATAAAATCATCAAAATGACCGTGATGTCGCAGAAGGATTTAATCCTGAATCCTAAAAACTGGTCGCGGATTGCCACATTGTGGCAGCGCCTGCAGCAAAGTTTCCGGCTGATGGTGGGGGTGCCTGACTATCAGACTTATCTGGAGCATATGCGGCAGCATCATCCGGATCTGGAAGCGATGGATGCCAAAACCTTTTACCGGCACTGTGTCGATTCACGTTATCCATCTTCCGGAAACCTGAAGAAGTGTCCGTGTTAAAAATCTAGAAATCATCTGATTTCTTTAGAAAAAAAACAAAACGGTGTATGTTAGGGCATACACCGTTTTTATTTGGGGAATGAAGGTGATTTGGGGCATGAAACAGGATAAGAAATCGGAACCAGTACACGATCAGGCGCAGCTCCAGAGCGAGCTGCAGCGCTATGCACCCAAAATCCAGCAGTTCCTTGAACAGGTTAATCAGATTGTTCTGGATAAACAGCAGCAGACCAAACTGGCACTGGTCTGTTTACTGGCCGGCGGCCATGTGCTGTTTGAAGATTTACCCGGTCTAGGCAAAACTACCTTATCCAGCAGTCTGGCGCATTTGGCCGGACTGAAATTTCAGCGGATTCAGTTTACCAATGACATGCTGGCCAGTGATGTAATTGGGGTGAACATGTTTAATCAGAAAGAACATCAGTTTGAGTTTAAGCAGGGCCCGATTTTTACCCAGATTTTATTGGCCGATGAAATTAACCGCTGTAGCCCGAAAACCCAGAGTGCCTTGCTGGAAGCAATGGAAGAGGGCAACGTCACGGTCGATGGCGTGCGTTACGAACTGCCGCAACCATTTTGGGTCATTGCTACCCAGAATCCGCTGTTTCAAAGCGGAACCTATGCATTGCCTGAATCACAACTGGATCGCTTTTTAATGCGTTTATCACTGGGCTATCCATCGCGTTATGCAGAAAAACTATTGCTGCAGCAATCTTCCCGGCAGAGCCTGATTGCCAGTTTGCAGCATGTGTTTAGTGAAGATGAAATCCTGGAATTACAACAGCAGGTGCATCGGCTATATGTCAGTGACGCCGTGCAGGATTATATTCTGGATCTGGCCGAAGCCAGCCGTAAAAACCGGCATGGACTATCGACGCGCGGAGTACTGGCCCTGAAAAAAGCCGCCCAGGCACATGCGTTAATTGAACAGCGCAGTTTTGTCACTCCGGATGATGTACAAGCGGTTTTTGTGGCGGTGGTGGCACATCGTATTGGTTTAAGTGAGGGTGAAACCCAGCAGCTGCTGCAACAGGTGCAGGTCAGCTAAGTATGCTCGGGCAGAATTTTTGGCAGCACTGGCTGGAGAAACGCTTTCAATTCCAGCAGAAAAAACGCCTCACGCAAAAAGATGTGCTGGTATTTATTTATCAGCAGGGTTACTTATATCTTGTGCTTATCCTGATTACCTTTGTGGCCGGTATTAACTATGCCAATAACCTGATTCTGGGCTTCTGCTTTTTAATTAGCGCGATTTTATGTATCAGTTTTTATTTGACCTTTAAGCAGCTGCATGGCTTGCAGCTTGAGGTGGTGGCACAGCAGGTCGGGCAGGCCGGGGAAAATGTCCAGCTGCACCTGTTTTTTCAGCAGGATACGCCACAGCTGCGTTATCTATGGATTCAGGTTGATCAGCAATTACATAAACTGGCGCTGAGTGAAGCCAAACAGCAGTATAGCTTAGCTTTTTATACTGCCCAGCGCGGCAAGTTTCATTATCCGGCCATCCAGTTATATTCGGTTTATCCCTTTGGTCTGGTACGTGCCTGGACCTATCTGTATTTCAATGACTTTGCCTGGATTGCACCGAAAGCGGCGCAGCACACCACTGAAAATAAACACAACCGGCACAATGAAGAACCGGATTTAGATGAATTTCGGGAGCTGCGCAGTTATCAGCTCGGAGATTCCTTGCAGGCGGTGTCCTGGAAACAGGTGGCGCGTGGCCAGGGTTTATACGTCAAGGTCTTTGAGCAATATCAGAATCAGCAGCAGCTTGAAATTGACTATGCGCAGATGCCCAGCACATCGCATGAAGAAAAACTCAGCCTAATGATGGGCCTAGTCGAGCAGTGTGAACAGCAGCAATGTGCCTATGCCCTGTATTTACCGCAGGTAGAATTACCGGCCGCCTGTGGCGAGCAGCAATTGCTGCTCGCCAAACAACTGTTGGCGCAGGCATAAAGATGAATTCCAGTATCCGTATTTCGATTCTCTCAAGCCTGGGCCTGCTGTTACTGGCACAGCTGATCTATCTGCCTGTGCTGCTCAGTATAATTTTTATCATCATCCTGATTAGTCTGTATTTCAGTCTGCAGCCCGGGCGTCAGCCGATTGCCAAATACTGGACCTTTAGCCTGATTGCGCTGGCGCTGCTGAGTATTTATTTACAGTACCGCGCCTTTATTGGGGTAGAGGCCGGCGTGGCGGTGTTATCAACCTTTTTATTTGCCAAGGCCCTCGAAACCCGAACCCGGCGCGATGTGATTATCCTGTTCAATTTCGCGCTATTTGTCAGTGCCAGTTCCTTTTTGTTTAGCCAGTCAATCTGGATGGCCTTTATGGTCATTTTAAGCCTGCTCAGCTGTCTGATCGGGCTGTATCGCCTGCAAACCAGCGAATTTGAATATCAGGCTTCGGCTGTACAGGCCTTAAAGCGCGATGCCCGCCATGTGGGACGTTTTGTGCTGTATGCGCTGCCATTTTTTGTCTTGCTGTTTATGTTTTTCCCGCGGCTGCCACCGCTGTGGCATATTCCAATTCCGGAAAATAAAGGTATTACCGGAATTAGTGACAGCATGTCACCGGGCGATATTGCCGAGCTATCACAATCCAGCGCGCTGGCATTTCGAATTGTTGGTAATGTGCAGCAACTGCCACCACGACATGAACTGTATTGGCGGGCGATGGTGCTGGATGAATATGATGGCCAGCGCTGGCGTAGCAGCTTTGTTAACCAGCAGCCTTTAATGCGTAGCGATGTATTGCAGCCGGTACATGCGCGTAGTTTTGATTATCAATATCTGGCGGCTGACCCGGGCGTGCGTTGGGTGATGGGGCTAGAGAAATCGGTTCCGTTGGAGCGCCGTTATTATAGCCAGCAGGATTGGGGCATTGTACCGCGGCGTTTAACCCAGCGGATCGAGCCGATTCCGTTGCGCTGGATTGGCGATATCCAGACCCAGACCGTGAGTAATGCTCACTTGAATTTACGCATCAATACTCAATTTCCGGTACAGCAGGACTTGCAGGCCCAGCAACTGGCCCAGCGTTTATTTTTGCACAGCGGACAAGATCCGGAGCGTTATGTGCAGCAGGTGCTGCGCTGGTATCGGGGAAATGGCTTTGTATATACCTTAACCCCGGGGCGATTAGGGCAACATCGTGTTGATGAGTTCCTGTTTCAGTCACGTCAGGGCTTTTGTGAACATTATGCTTCCAGTTTTGTGATGCTGATGCGTTATGTCGGAATTTCGGCGCGGGTGGTCACCGGTTATCAGGGTGGAGAGCTGGCCCCAGATGGTAAAAGTTGGGAAGTACGCCAGTTAGATGCGCATGCCTGGACCGAAGTGCTGTTAAACGGCAAATGGCAGCGTTTTGACCCCACAGCAATGATTAGTCCGCAGCGGGTTGAGCAGGGCATGCAAAACCTGATTGCGGAAGATCAGGCGGTATTGGGCGAGCGCGGCAGTGGCTGGACTTATCGGCATTATCATTTAATGAATAAACTGCGTATCTGGAGCGACTATGCCAGCTATCAATGGCAAAGCAAGGTGGTGGGCTATAATGCCGAGTCGCAGCGGGGCTGGCTGGCCAAACTGGGGCTACATTCCAGCTATGCCAATATCCTGATGCTGATACTGACCATTTTAGGTCTGCTGGGGCTATATATGGCCTGGTTGTATTATCAGCATCTTCGCCGGCAGCCAAAACTTGCCCAGCTGTTGCAGACGTTTTCGAAGCCGTTACCGCCTGAATTACAGAAAAAGCCTGCTGAAACGTTTAACATGTGGATGTCTCGTTTGGCGGCTCAGGCTGAGTCACAGCAGCATCATGTGTTTAAGCAGACCGTGCAGTTATATGAGCAGATGCAGTATGCATCTGAGCAGGTTTCTGAGGCAGATTTGAAAAAATTCAAAGCATTGCTGAATTCTTGTGCATCTGCATTGAAAAATCATAGAAAAGGCTTGTCATAAAATTTAAAAGTGAATATGATGCGTCACATATAGGCGTATAGCTCAGTTGGTTAGAGCGCTACGTTGACATCGTAGAGGTCTCCAGTTCGAGTCTGGATATGCCTACCAAATTTTAAAGGCTTATAAGTGAAACACTTATAAGCCTTTTTTTATCTCTGTAATTTCTCCATCCACCAATTTATCAGTAATAGCTCTATATAAGTCAAAGCTGTCCCTCATCAAGACTAACAAGAAGCTTTCTCCCTCTTTTGCAAAAAGACACAGCAGGTCCAGTAAAATTTGCTAGGCTAATATTTTTTATACAAGAATACTGCCCATGAAAAATATTGTTCTTTTTGCTGCGCTTGCAGCCTCGCTTATGGCCTGTAGCACCGTACAGCAACCCCCAGCACAGGTAGGACTTGCCAATCCGGCCAGTCAATATTGTATTGAACAGGGCGGCCGACTGGAAATTAAAGACGAACACAGTGGTCAGGTGGGCTATTGCCATTTGCCAGATGGCAGTATCGTTGAAGAATGGGCGCTGTTCCGTCAGCAGCCAGGCCAGTGTGTGGCAGAAGAAGCCAAAAAACTGATTGGGCAATCGGGCAGTTTGCCACAGAGCGAAATCAAGCAGCGGACCCAGGCCAAAATTGTTCGCAGCGTCCATCCTGGCCAGCCGGTCACCATGGATTATCGCGCTGACCGAGTCACAGTAACCATTGATCCGAACAGTAATAAAATTGTGCAAGCATCCTGCGGTTAAGGCTAAACAGTCCGCCCAGTGCGGACTTTTTTATGGGTGTCAGGAAATTGAAATTTCAATAGGTGAGGGTAGGAGTGAGTTAAAGGCCAATTGAATGCTTGAATTGTTAAAATTTGATTAATACACAAACTGAAAGTTGTGACATGGTTCACATATTGTTTATTTTTCTGTTAGTATAAATTAAATTTGTTTAATAATAGTAAAGAACATGAGGCAAATCCTGATCGTGACCTTTATTGTCATGGTTGTCCTGTTAATGGTCTGGGTGTTTCAGCAGGAACAACACCGCAGACAACAAGAAATGCAGAATATTGTGCAGGAGGCACGCGACTCTCTGCATCTGATTGAACAAGATCGGGCTTCACATCGTTCATCGCTGGATGATCACATGCGACAGATCGAACCCTCTATTGAGCGGGCTGGAAGTTTAGGCCAAAAATTCTAATTCAGCATGAAATGCTCTGAATGAAAATTAAAGATAAATTTTAGAAACAATGAAAAATCAGTGTGATATAATTTACCCATTAGACAATTAAATTAGCGTATTTATTTTTTAAATAGTTGATTTAATTATGGTAAGTAAAGCTGCATAAAGTTATGCGGCTTTTTTGTTTAGAATTTATCTGATTTGAGCTGTTAAGGGCTCAAAGCATAATGGCTAAATAGACTTATCCTGTGCGTGTAACTTTTGGCATATCCGTTGCTTGGCAATGCTAGGGGTAGGGATGAATTTTCTCCGTACTTTCGCATCACTGTTGGGTATTTAAGTTTATTTACAAGGGCGAGGTCATGACGACTCCTAATCCATCTTCAGAAAATGTGCTTGAGCGCTTATTTAAGTTAAGCGAAAACAAGACCAGTTTTCGTACTGAGGTTCTTGCCGGTGTAACCACATTCTTAACTATGTGTTACATCATTATTGTCAATCCAATGATTTTATCCGAAACCGGGATGGATCACGGGGCTGTCTTTGTTGCAACCTGTCTGGCAGCCGCAATTGGCTGTCTGGTGATGGGACTGATTGCCAACTATCCGATTGCGCTGGCACCGGGTATGGGCCTGAATGCCTATTTCACCTATTCGGTTTGTCTGGGCATGGGTGTGCCTTGGCAAACTGCGCTGGCTGCGGTGTTTGTATCCGGTCTGGTGTTTATTGCCATCAGCATGTTCAAAATTCGTGAAGCCATTGTCAATGCCATTCCAATGTCCCTGAAACTGGCCATTGGCGGCGGGATTGGTTTATTCCTGGCCTTAATTGCACTAAAAAACGCAGGCATTATTGTCGATAACCCGGCGACTTTGGTGGGTCTGGGTGACTTGAAACAGCCTTCAGTGCTGTTGGCCTTATTTGGCTTCCTGATGATTGTGGTGATGCACCAATTCAAGGTGCGTGGTGCAATTATCATCAGTATTCTGGTATTAACGGCTATTTCTACGGCTTTGGGCTTAAGCGAATTTAAAGGTGTGGTCGGTGAAATCCCGTCTATCGCGCCAACGTTCATGCAAATGGACTTTGAAGGTCTGTTTACTGCCAGCCTGATCGGGGTGATTTTCGTCTTCTTCCTGGTCGATCTGTTTGACTCCACCGGTACCCTGGTCGGTGTTTCACATCGTGCGGGCCTGCTCAAAGATGGTAAATTACCACGTTTGAAAAAAGCCTTATTTGCCGACTCATCTGCCATTGTAGCGGGTGCAGCACTGGGTACCTCTTCAACCACACCGTATATTGAATCGTCTGCCGGTGTTGCTGCGGGCGGGCGTACCGGTCTGACTGCGGTAGTGGTGGCGGTGCTGTTTGTACTGTGTTTATTCCTCGCGCCACTGGCCCAATCGGTACCGGGCTTTGCTACTGCACCTGCCTTGTTATTTGTGGGTGTGCTGATGATTCAGGGTATTGTACATATTGACTGGGAAGATATTACTGAAGCGGTTCCAGCCTTCCTGACCATCGTATTTATGCCATTTACCTACTCGATTGCAGACGGTATTGCCATGGGCTTTATTAGCTATGCGTTGATCAAGCTGTTGACCGGTAAAGCCTCATCTGTGCCATATATGGTGTGGATTATTGCAGTATTGTGGGCATTAAAATTCGCGTTATTTGGCGGTTAATCCCCAGCAACCATTTTGAGGGTGTAAACTCGGTTTGCACCCTTTTTTATTTTCATGAGGATGAGAGATGAATCAACTTGAGCTGATTCGCGCCTTACCCAAGGCAGAGTTGCATGTCCATATTGAAGGGACGTTTGAGCCGGAACTGATGTTTGCCATTGCGCAGCGTAATAATATTGCCATTCCATATCAGTCGGTCGAGGAAGTCAAAGAAGCCTATAACTTTCATAACCTGCAGTCATTTTTAGACATCTATTATGCCGGCGCCAATGTGCTGGTACATGAGCAGGACTTTTATGATCTGGCCTGGGCCTATTTTGAAAAGTGTGCAGAAGATCAGGTGGTACATACCGAAATGTTCTTCGATCCGCAAACCCATACTGACCGCGGTATTGCCTTTGCGACAGTAATTAACGGTTTGCAACGTGCCTGTGATGATGCACAAAGCAAACTGGGCATCAGTTCCCGTTTAATCATGTGTTTCTTGCGTCATCTTAGCGAAGAAGCAGCATTTGTAACGCTGGAACAGGCACTGCCGTATAAAGAACAGATTATTGCAGTCGGTCTGGATTCCAGCGAAGTGGGGCATCCGCCTGCTAAATTTGCCCGCGTTTTTGCCAAAGCCCGTGAATACGGTTTCTTGGTGGTGGCGCATGCCGGTGAAGAAGGTCCACCAGAATATATCTGGGAAGCACTGGACTTGCTGAAAGTGAATCGTATTGACCACGGCGTGCGTTCTGAAGAAGATCCGGCACTGATGCAGCGTCTGATTCAGGATGAAATGCCGCTTACGGTGTGCCCGCTCAGTAATTTAAAACTGTGCGTGGTGCAGGATATGCGGCAGCACAATATCCGCCGTTTGTTACAGCAGGGCGTGAAGGTGACGGTTAACTCGGATGATCCGTCTTATTTCGGCGGCTATATGAATGACAACTTTATTGCCATTACCGAAGCGTTAGATTTAAGTGCAGATGAGCTAAAGCAACTGGCGATTAACTCCTTTGAAGCCTCGTTCCTGCCAGCAGCGCAGAAACAGGCTTGGATTGAAAAAATCCAGGCGCTATAAGCGCATCTAGCTTCATAAAATGATGAAAAAAATAGGCCTACTTCATGTAGGCCTGTTACTTTCTTGTTATAAAAAAGTAAGTTAAACCAATATTAGGCTAAGAATCTTATAGGATTCTACACAGATAAAGCCAATATAAGTACAGATGCCAAAATTTATAATTTTTACAGATTTAGATGGGACTTTATTAAATCATGATAATTACAGCTATGGGCAGAACATAGAGCTGATCCAGCGTTTAATTCCGGATTCTCCGGTTATTTTATGTAGCAGTAAAACCGCAGCGGAAATCCGCCATTTGCAGCAACAGCTCGGTTTAAGCGGCATGCCTTTTGTGGCTGAAAATGGGGCATATATCTATTTTAATGCGCAGCATGACTATCAAAGTCCCTTATCCAGTACCGACATTGCGGTGCAACTACAGCAGTTAAAAGCAGACTATGGCTTAAATTTTCAATGCTTTAGTGATTGTGATGCCGCGCAGATTGCAGCGCTGACCGGTTTGGCGCTGGACGATGCAGCACGGGCTTTAGAGCGTCCGTATAGCGAAGTCATTATCTGGAATCCGGACAGCCGAGCCGAAGATGAAGCGACATTGTCGCAATATCTGGCCAGTAATTTGCATATGCTTCATGGTGGACGCTTTAGCCATATTTTAAGCCGGGACTGTGATAAATCGCTGGCAGTGAACTGGCTGAAACAGTTTTATCCGGCACAAACGGTATGTATCGGGCTGGGGGACAGTGAAAACGATCTCGATATGCTGAAAGCCTGTCAGCATGCTGTGGTGGTCAAACGGCCGTATAAAGCAGCATTGGCATTAGAACACGATTCTGTGTACTTCACCCGGCAGCAGGCACCAGCGGGTTGGGCAGAAGGATTACAGTACTTTTTACAACAATAAACTGGAGAGGATGATGGTCGATTTTGCACAAGAAGGCATGATTACAACAATACATGATTTAAAACAGCGCCATCTACATGAATATGAACAGGAACTTCGCGAATTTACCAAGTCCAAACCGGTCACCTTAATTTTACCTTCCTTATATTCCGAGCTTGAACATCCGGCCTTAACCCAGATTGTCGAAGAGTTGAAAGGCGCCGATTATATCCAGCAGATTATTATCGGTCTGGATCAGGCCAATGCGGAGCAGTTTGCTCATGCGCGGGAATTTTTCTCGGTATTGCCGCAGAACCATGTGATTTTATGGAATGATGGGCCACGTTTGCAGCAGCTGCATCAGCAGTTAAATCAGTTAAATGTCGCGCCTTTGCAGCGTGGCAAAGGTCGTAATGTCTGGTATTGTGCCGGTTATGCCATGGCCGAAGGCAAGAGTCAGGTGGTGGCCATGCACGATTGCGATATTCGTACCTATAAGCGTGACATGCTGGCCCGGCTGATTTATCCGATGGTACATCCACAATTCAGTTTCCAGTTTTCTAAAGGTTATTATGCGAGGGTGGCTGACCGGAAAATGAATGGTCGGGTATCACGTCTGCTGGTGTCACCTTTATTGCAGGCGCTGAAAAAAGTCTTCGGGCCGCTGGATTATCTGCTTTATCTTTCAGCCTTTCGTTATCCCTTGTCGGGGGAAATGGCAATTCATGTCGAAGCGTTACGTGACCTGAAGGTGTCGGGCGATTGGGGGCTGGAAATTGGCGTGCTGTCGGAAATTTACCGCAACTATTCCACCAAGCGTATTTGTCAGGTCGATATTGCCGATGATTATGAACATAAACATCAGGAAGTCACCACCGCCAATGGGGATGGCGGCCTAAAACGGATGAGCCGGGATATCGCACTGGCATTTTTCCGTAAGCTGGCGGCGCTGGGGGTGCAGGTCAGTCTGGACAATATTCGGATTATCCGCGCGGCCTATTATCGTAATGCGCTGGATCTGATTGATCACTATTATTATGATGCCACCACCAATGGCCTGAACTATGACCGGCACAGCGAAGAAAATGTGGTGGAATTATTTGCTCAGAGTATTGTCGAGGCAGGGGAGCAGTTTATGAATTATCCGAACCAGCAGTCTTTTATTCCAAGCTGGAACCGGGTGCAATCGGCCTGTCCAACGGTATTTGCGGATATGAAGCAGGCAGTTGCCCTGGATAATGCTTAAATTTGCCATTTATTTGTGCATTGCGGTCAAAAAGATAAACCGAATCCGCGCTAAAGCCCTTAAAATAGGCCGGTAAAATGACGCAAAACTGAAGGAAAATACATGAAAAAGTTGGCTTATGTTTTAGCACCGCTGGCATTACTGTTAAGCGCATGTGCATCTACAGGCACCACTCAGCCTACAGCGGCAACAACGACCCAGCAATTGGGCGGCGCAGCACTGAAAATTGCGATTAATGCCAAATGTGTCACCGAGCTAAACAACATTCCGGCATGGCAAACGGCCACCAAAGTCATGACCAGCACCCAAAAGCAAAATATCCAGACTGAAATCTGTGGTTGTGTCAGCGAAAAAGCACCACAAAATGTGACTGCGGTAGACTTGGCGACAGCAGCGATTGACCCGGCAGCGCGTGTCACCATTGTGAGCAATGTTGTATCAAAAACCATTCATGCTTGTGTGCAAGAAGCAGTACAATAAGCGCAAGATGAAAGAAATAGGCTGACAGGTTCAGCCTATTTTATTGAAGGTAATAATGTCGATGAAAATTGCTGGTGTAGATGAAGCAGGGCGCGGGCCTCTGGTGGGAACCGTGGTGGCTGCGGCAGTCATTCTGGATCCGAACAATCCGATTGCGGGCTTGAATGATTCCAAGAAACTGAGTGAAAAGAAACGTGAAAAGTTATTCATTGAGATTCAGGAAAAAGCCTTGGCTTGGGCCATTGCTGAAGCCAGTCCGGCTGAAATTGACGAGCTGAATATTTTACAGGCCTCATTGCTGGCTATGCGCCGTGCGGTTGAAGCCTTGCAGGTCCAGCCCGATCAGGTCCTGGTCGATGGCAATAAAATTCCGCAAGGACTAAACATGCCGTGTGAAGCGGTGGTGGGTGGAGATGCCTTGCACGCCGAAATTTCCGCAGCCAGTATTCTGGCCAAAGTCACCCGTGACCGGCAGATGCTGGAACTGGACCAGAAGTTTCCACAGTTTGGTTTTGCCAAACATAAGGGCTATCCGACCAAAGCGCATTTTGAAGCAATAGCTTTGCATGGCGTGACTACAGAGCATCGCCGTAGTTTCGGACCTGTACGTAAAGCGCTGGCTTTGCTGGAGCAACAATAATTTTGAAGCGCTAATTTTGAAGCGCTAATTTTGAAGCGCTAAAAAAACTTAAAGCGGCCGTAGAGCCGCTTTATAACAAGATAACTTTAAGTCTTAACGGTTAAAGTTATTTTGTGGGTAATTATCATCTTCATAAGAAGGCTGATAATCCTGATCGAGATGTTGCAAATGCTCATGCATGGCACGTTCATGTTGAATACGTTGATAAATTTCTTCACGATGAACAGACACTTCTTTTGGCGCATTCACACCAATACGCACCTGGTTGCCTTTGACACCAAGTACAGTAACACTGACTTGATCCCCAATCATTAATGTTTCTCCGACACGTCGGGTCAGAATCAGCATGTTTATCTCCTTGCAAAATGCTAAACCTGCATTGATTTGAAAGTTTTGAAAAGCACAAAATATTTCAAGCGAAATTTTATCAGAACTCTCCCTGACAAAACCTTGTCGGATACAATTCTGTTAAGATTTCTAATTCTCATTATTTCAATATAACAGAGCCACTATAAAAAATACTATAGTGGCTCTGATTTTTTGTAGTTTTTCGCAATATTGTCTGACAATTCCAATAATTGCTGACTACAGATTAAGCACGCGGGCTTGATTCACCTGACTCGCGGTCTAAACCGAACGCCGTGTGCAGTGAACGAACTGCAAGCTCTAAATAGTTTTCTTCAATAATCACTGAAATTTTGATTTCAGAGGTCGAGATCATCAGAATGTTGATGCCTTCGTCTGCAAGTGCGGTGAACATTTTGCTCGCTACGCCAGCATGTGAACGCATACCCACGCCGACAATTGACACTTTCACGATGTCGTCACGGGTTGCAACTTCACGTGCACCAATTTCCTGTGCAGTCGCTTCAAGAATCGCTTTGGCTTTGGCCAGTTCACCGCGATTTACGGTAAAGGTGAAATCAGTGGTGCCATCTTCTTCAACGTTCTGGATAATCATATCCACTTCAATATTGGCAGCGCCAATTGGGGCCAAGATTTTAGAGGCAATACCTGGCTCATCTGGCACACCGAGAATAGTCAGTTTAGCTTCGTCACGGTTAAACGCGATACCTGAGATAATTGGCTGTTCCATGTTGTCTTCCAATTCAGTAGTAATAAGAGTTCCGACGTTGTTTTTAAACTCTTCGTCAAATGCACCATCGTTGTCGTTATCGAAGCTAGATAGTACGCGTAAAGGCACCTGATATTTGCCAGCAAATTCTACAGAACGGATTTGCAGGACTTTTGAGCCTAAAGATGCCATTTCCAGCATTTCTTCAAAGGAAATACGATCCACTTTTTTTGCTTTTGGCGCAACACGCGGGTCAGTGGTGTATACACCATCAACATCGGTGTAGATCTGGCATTCATCTGCTTTTAATGCTGCGGCTAACGCAACACCGGTTGTATCTGAACCACCGCGGCCTAAAGTTGTGGTATTGCCTTGCTCGTCTACACCCTGGAAGCCTGCAACCACAATCACACGGCCGGCATCTAAATGACCGGTCATGACATCGGTGTCAATCGCTTCAATACGGGCTTTGGTGAACGCGCTGTCAGTTTTAATTCCGACTTGGCGACCGGTTAGAGATTTAGCTTCTACGCCAATAGAATTGAGCGCCATAGCTAACATGGAAATCGTTACCTGCTCACCCGTAGAAACCATCTGGTCAAGTTCACGTGGGTCAGGGGTGTCGGTAATGGCTTTCGCGAGAGCGAGCAGGCGATTGGTTTCGCCACTCATTGCTGATACAACAACGACCACCTTGTGGCCATGGTCATGCCAGCGCTTTACGCGACGAGCAACATTTAAAATGCGCTCGGGCGTACCCATAGAAGTACCGCCATATTTTTGAACGATTAATGCCATAGTTGTTCCATATAAGCCATGACCCTGATTGCCGCCAGGGTCAGTTACACAAAAGTGAAGTTATTTTGCTTCCAGCCAGGCAGTTAACTCTGCCATCACGGTTGCAAACTTCTCGTTTAGTGGCGCGCCACCTTGTGCTAAGTCAGGTTTACCACCACCTTTACCACCAAGCTCAGTAGCCAAGTGTTTGATGATGTCACCTGCTTTAATAGACGTAGTGAAGTCTTTTGCAACGGATGCAATCAGGCTCACTTTGTCACCCTCTACACCGGCAAGTACAATCACTGCGTTGTCTAATTTTGATTTCACACCGTCATGCAGGTTGCGCAGTGCTTTGGCATCCATACCCTGAACAGTGGTAATAAGTGTTGCACGGCCAGCAATGGTCTGAACTTGGCTTAAAAGTTCACCCGCTTGCAGGCTGGCCAGTTTCTGATTCAGCTGTTCAATCTGTTTTTGCAGGCTAGATGCTGTTTCAACAATTGCTTCAACTTTCTCAATGGTTTGCTCTTTCTGTGCTTTTAACAGCGCATTAATGGTGTTGATGTCACGATCAGCTTTTTGCGCAGCTTCAATCGCTTTGGTGCCTGTCACCGCTTCAATACGACGCACGCCTGCAGCCACACCACCTTCAGAGGTTATTTTGAACAGACCGATGTCACCGGTGCGTTTCACGTGAATACCGCCACACAGTTCAATCGAGAAGTTTTTCTCTTCAATTACTGAACCCATAGACAGTACGCGAACTTCATCACCGTATTTCTCACCGAACAGCATCATCGCGCCTTTGGCTTTCGCAGATTCGATATCTAACAGCTCAGTGGTCACTTCGGTATTGGCAATCACTTCAGCATTCACCAGACGCTCAATTTCTTGCAGCTGTTCAAATGAAACCGGCTGGTCGTTGGCAAAGTCAAAACGTAATACGTCTGATGCAACCAGTGAGCCTTTTTGCTGTACGTGTGAGCCCAGAATTTGACGCAGCGCAGCGTGCAGCAGGTGAGTCGCCGAGTGGTTGCGTGCAGTTGCAGCACGAATGTCCGCTTTGACAATTGCTTCCACGTTTTGTGCTGCTTTCAGGCTACCCATGGTTACAATACCCTGGTGTACAAAAGCGCCGCCCGATTTTTTGGTGTCTTGCACTTCAAAAATACCGGTGTCGTTTTTGAAAATACCGGTATCACCGATCTGACCACCGCTTTCTGCATAGAATGGCGTCTGGTTCAGGACGATCAGTGCTTCATCACCTTCAGCGACTTCGTCAACCTGTTCGCCATCTTTATAGATGGCAATGATTTGACCTTGACCTGCAGTGGCATCGTAACCATCAAACTGGGTTTCACCATCCACTTTGACTACGCTGTTATAGTCGATGGCAAATTTACCGGCATCACGTGCACGTTGACGCTGTGCTGCCATTTCAACTTCAAAGCCAGCTTCATCAATGGTTAGGTCGCGTTCACGGGCAATATCTGCGGTTAGGTCGGTCGGGAAACCGTAAGTGTCATACAGTTTAAATACCACTTCGCCTGGAATCACAGAACCTTTTAAGTTCGCCAGTTCGCCTTCAAGCAATTTCAAACCTTGCTCAAGTGTTTTGGCGAATTGTTCTTCTTCTTTCAGTAATTGCGCTTCAATACGTGCTTTTTGAGCTTCCAGTTCAGGATACGCCGCACCCATTACTTCAATCAGCGGTTGCAGCATTTTGTGGAAGAATGAACCGGTTGCACCGAGTTTGTTACCATGACGCACGGCACGGCGGATAATACGGCGCAGTACATAACCCCGTCCTTCGTTAGACGGATTGACGCCATCTGCAATCAGGAAGCAGCAAGAACGGGCATGGTCAGCCACCACTTTAAGTGAAGCTGGATATTGTACCGGTGTGCCTTTTTCTTTGGCTTCCGCTTCAAGTGCAGAGGTATCTAGACCAATAATTTCAGCTGCTGCTTTTAAAAGATGCTGGAACAGGTCAATTTCGTAGTTGGAGTTGACGTGCTGTAATACGGCAGAAATACGTTCCAAGCCCATACCGGTATCGACCGAAGGAGCAGGAAGCGGGTGCAATACGCCATCAGCAGTACGGTTGAACTGCATAAAGACGTTGTTCCAGATTTCAATGAAACGGTCGCCATCTTCTTCAGGTGTGCCTGGTAGGCCACCCCAGATATGATCGCCATGGTCAAAGAAAATTTCAGAACATGGACCGCATGGACCGGTATCACCCATAGCCCAGAAGTTATCAGATGCGTATTTCTCGCCTTTGTTGTCGCCAATACGGATAATACGTTCTGGTGCTAAACCGATTTCCTTGTTCCAGATGTCGAATGCTTCGTCATCGGTGTGGTAAACCGTGGCATACAGTTTGTCTTTTGGCAGGGCTAACCATTCATCACCGGTCAGGAATTCCCAGGCAAACTTGATCGCATCACGCTTGAAGTAATCACCAAAAGAGAAGTTACCCAACATTTCAAAGAAGGTGTGGTGACGCGCGGTATAACCGACGTTATCTAAGTCGTTGTGTTTACCACCGGCACGTACACATTTTTGTGAAGATACGGCACGGACATAATCGCGCTTTTCCAGACCTAAGAAACAATCTTTAAACTGGTTCATACCAGCATTGGTGAACAGCAACGTTGGGTCGTTGGCGGGAACCAGAGAACTCGACGCGACACGTGTATGCCCTTGCGATTCAAAGTAACGCAAAAATGCTTCACGAATTTCAGCTGATGTCATAAAACGAGTACTCACAACCAAGTCACTCCATAATTCTCGATTTGGCTAAAAGCATAACAGTCTGACAAGATTTTCTCTGCTGTTATACGGGCTTAAAATTTAAAAACGCCAAATTATAACGGAAAAAGCCACACTCACCAATGATTTTAAAGTGTTTTGATGACAAATCTGCGGCGAAAACCCAAACCTCAAAGTCATCGAATCTGCTGTGAAATCACAAGCTGTTGTCATTGCTGCGGTTTAGCCAGTTACCGTGCATCCTGCTAATTTTTATCAAGCAGAAAATAGTGCTGCTAACTGCTTAAATATTGGACAGGTTTAAATTAATTGCTGAGTTTGGCAGGAATTATTCGCCGTGTCTGGCGGAAATCCTTTAACATAAGCACAGACAAGATTGATGTGCAGTTTGAAGGAATACGGATGCAACGAGTGGCGATTAATGGCTTTGGGCGAATTGGGCGAAATGTACTGCGTGCCTGGTTTGAAAATCCTAAAGAATTTCATTTTGATATTGTCGCGATTAATGACGTCGCCGATGTTGCCACGCTACTACATCTGTTTAAATACGATTCAACCCATGGCCGTTTTCCGGGGCAGGTAGAAATCCAGCTGGAACAGGAACAGATTTATCTGTGCATACACTCGGGGCAGGCCAAGCTGAAAGTTCAGGTGCTGAGCCAGCCACAGCCGGCACAGTTGCCATGGCAGCAGTTAAATATTGATGTGGTGCTGGAATGTACCGGCCTGTTCCGTTCGCGTGAAGCCGCAACCCAGCATATTCATGCCGGTGCCAAACGGGTGATTATTGGCGCAGCACCGTTTGACACGGTTGATGCCGCCATTGTTTACGGGGTCAATCATCATGAGGTCAAAGCCTCAGACCAGATTATTTCCAGTGTTTCCTGTACCACTCAGGCCTTGGTGCCGTTGGTTAAAATTGTGGATGATGCTTTTGGTATTGAAACCGCGCTGATGACCGAAATTCATGCTGTCACGGCTGATCAGTCGGTGCTGGATCATGCGCACCGTGATTTACGCCGCGCACGTGCATCCGGGCAGAATATTATTCCGACCACCTCAAGTGCTTTAGGCGCCTTAAAACAGGTGATGCCTAAAATGGAAAATCGCATTGATGGCTATTCGATTCGGGTACCCACCATTAATGTCGCCGCCATTGATGTCAGCTTTATTTCCCAGTCACCCATTACCGTACATAAGCTGAATGAAGTGCTGGTGAAAGCCGCGCAGCAGGATTATGCCGAAATTATGCAGGTCACCGATGAGCCGCTGGTATCGAGTGACTTTAACCATTCGCCGTATTCTTTAATTGTCGATCTTACCCAGACCATGGTGGTCGGGCATCAGGCCAAAGTCTTTGCCTGGTATGACAATGAATGGGGCTATGCCAACCGTTTACTGGATTTATGTGAATCTTTTGCCCATCAGGCGCATTAATTTCTATCTGTCCAAATCTTTGCCTAAGCTTGGACTGTACGATGGTGGTCTAACCGGGTGAAACACGCTCACAGCCGAGTATTGACAGGCTGGAGGCGATTTTTCGCCTTTTTGCTATATTTTTCGTTAAGATAAAACAAAACAAATAAGTCGAGCACTACACATGATGTTTATTCTACTTTGGGGATTTATTTTACTGTTGGCCGTAGCGGTGATTTTTCTGATCTGGCTGCAGTTTAAAAACCAGCATGATCATTTGAATCGCCAAAGCGATAATCATCAGCTCGAAAACAAAGTCATCAGTCTGGAAGAAAATCTGAAAAAGACTTTAGAGATCATGCAGGATCTGGCCAAGAAAATGCACGTGCAGCAGGAAGCGCTGGATAAATCAGCGCAGCGTATTCATCAGCTGGAAACCCAGAATGTTGAGCTGGTGAATTTAATTACTCAGGTGCTGGATCCGAATAAAGTCAAATAAGACTTTTTTAAGCAGATCAACGCAGGGCAGAGTGAAGGTGATTTCCATCTGCGCTGAAAAAAAGATGATAAGTTTGGGATGTGTCCAGCTCCTTTATCTTCTTCAGTAAAAAACAGCTTTTACTCTCGAAACGACAGCTCCAGTCGGGCAGGATTGTAATGGAATTGATCAGACAGAGAAAATTATCAAATTTGCGATGCACAGCCCATTTGATCGTGCTAAACTAGGAGAAATCGGGTGTGCTCCCGATTTTTTTATGCGGATTTGTTCCGCGCAGACAAGAATTTAGGTTTACAACATGCCCATTTCAGAGACATGGTTATTACCTGATGGTGTAGCTGATGTATTACCAGAACAAGCGCAAGTCATCGAAACATTGCGCCGTAATTCACTGGATTTCCTCGCATCTCGAGGTTATCAGTTGGTGTACACGCCATTTATTGAATATATCGAATCTCTCTCTTCTCTTTCAGAATCGAATCAAGATTTAGACCTGGCCACGTTCAAGGTGATTGACCAGCTGTCTGGTCGTCTGCTTGGCGTGCGTGCCGATATGACGCCACAGGTGGCGCGTATTGATGCGCATGTACATCCGGTAGATGGTGTGGCGCGTTATTGCTACGCTGGTACAGTTTTGCATACCAAGCCACAGGGCTTTAATACCACCCGTGCACCTCTGCAACTGGGTGCCGAACTGTTCGGTTCCGACAGTATTGATGCCGATGTGGAAATGGTTGACCTGATGATCAGCCTGATTCAGGAAGCCGGTCTGGCCGATGGTATCCATCTGGATTTAGGTCATGTGGGTCTGTTCCGCAGTCTGGTACAAAAAGCTGGTCTGAACAAAGCCACTGAGCGTCAGTTATCTGATTTATATCAGCGTAAAGCCTTGCCAGAACTGGCGGACTTTACCCAGGACTTAGCCTTTGGTTCAGATTTCTATGCGCTGGGCCGTTTTGCCAGTGATCTGGATGCACTGGAAGCCCATTTAAGCGCCGATGTGCGGGCGAATGTGGAATTTAAACATGCCTTTGATGCGGTCAAAACCACCCAGGCAGAAATTCAGGCACGCTGGCCAAATCTGCATATCGGGATTGATGTGGTAGAACTGCGTTCGTATCACTACCATACCGGTTTAATGTATGCCGTTTATGCACCAAACCGTGCAGCACCACTGGCTCAAGGCGGCCGTTATGATGGTATTGGCCAGCATTTTGGTCGTGCCCGTCCGGCAACCGGTTTCTCTTGCGACTTATATGCGCTCAGCGCCGGTCGTTTCGAAGCAAAATCGGTGGTGGTTGCACCAAAGGGCAATCAGGCAGATTTATTGGCTGCAATTCAGGCCACCCGTACCCAAGGCTTAAGTGTAATTCAGTTATTGGGTCAGGATGATTTAAGCTCTGTACCGTATGCAACTCACCAGCTGGTGAATCGTAACGGTGAGTGGACGGTCGAAAAAATTTAATCGCCAGCGCATGTGTTCATGTCACATGTGCCTGGTTTTCAATTTTAACAGCATGATGTAATGAGGCTATTATGGGCAAGAATGTTGTGGTACTTGGTACCCAATGGGGCGACGAAGGTAAAGGTAAAATCGTCGACCTGCTCACAGATCAAGCGGCTGCGGTAGTACGTTATCAAGGCGGACACAACGCAGGTCATACTCTCGTGGTTGGTGGTAAGAAAACTGTATTACACCTCATTCCATCTGGTATTTTACGTGAAAACGTACTGTGCTTAATTGGTAACGGTGTGGTGCTTTCACCTGAAGCGCTGATCAAGGAAATGACCATTCTTGAACAGGAAGGCGTGCCAGTTAAAGAACGTTTACGTATTTCTCCAAACTGTCCATTAATTCTTCCGAACCACATTGCGCTGGATCAGGCACGTGAGAAAAAACGTGGCAATGCCAAAATTGGTACTACCGGTCGTGGTATTGGCCCTGCCTACGAAGATAAAGTGGCGCGCCGTGCAGTACGTGTGGCTGACCTGGTACGTGGCGGTGACGCATTACGTGCGCAGCTGGCTGAATTGCTGGATTACCACAACTTCCAGTTAACTCAATACTACGGTGTTGAAGAAGTTAAACTGGACGACGTGATTGCACTGTGTGACCAATGGCGTGAAGTGATTGCACCATTAGTGGTGGATGTAACCACTGAAATTCATAATTACCGTAAAAACGGTGACAACATTATGTTTGAAGGTGCGCAAGGTTCATTGCTGGACGTTGACCACGGTACTTATCCGTACGTGACTTCTTCAAACACCACTGCGGGCGGCGTAAGCTCAGGTTCTGGTTTAGGTCCATTGCATCTTGACTATGTGCTGGGTATTACCAAAGCCTACACCACACGTGTGGGTGCTGGTCCGTTCCCAACTGAGCTGGTCTACGACGCGGCAAATGATGTGGGTGATGCAATTGGTAAACACCTGGGTACAGTGGGTCACGAGTTTGGTGCATCTACTGGCCGTCAACGTCGTTGTGGCTGGTTCGATGCAGAAATCCTGCGCCGTTCAGTGGATGTCAACTCACTGTCTGGAATCTGCCTGACCAAGTTAGACGTATTGGATGGTTTAGAAGAAATTAAAATCTGTGTTGGCTATGAAAACACCGATTCAGGTTGTGTCGGTTCTTCTGACGCGCTGGCTTATGAAAACTTGAAGCCAATTTACGAAACCATGCCAGGCTGGTCTGAGTCAACTGTGGGGGCGACCAGTGTTGAACAATTGCCTGAAAATGCAATCAACTACATCAAGCGTCTTGAGCAGTTAATTGAATGTCCAATCGACATCATTTCAACCGGTCCAGACCGTGCAGAAACCATTATTCTGCGCCATCCGTTTGAAGCTTAATCGTTTAAGCTGAAATGAGAAAACCCTGTGCCTGCACAGGGTTTTTTATTTTTGGCTCAGAAAAATAGCGCACCATCTTGAGAATTCCCTGATTTTGTTTATAGTGCTAGGCACTTTCGAACAATTAGAGAATGTTATGAAATATAAGAACTTAGCCATTGGAATTGTATTGGCAACGCATTTGACGGGCTGCGCCACTGTGGCAGAACTGGCCGGGGCAGATTCAGCGACTTTAAACTTAAACGCCAGCCAGAGCTATCAGCAAATGTTGCAGGAAGCCGAGCAGAAAAAGGTGCTAGATACCCGTTCTGCCACCTATAAGAAGGTTAATCGCGTGTTTTTAAAGATGAAGCCCTATGCCGACCAGATGAACCAGACCGGGCAGACTTTTGAGTGGCAAGTGGCGGTGATTAAGTCACCTGAAATTAATGCCTATGTGGCTCCGGGTGGCAAAGTAGTGTTCTATACAGGCATTGTTGAAAACCTGAAACTGACTGACAATGAAGTCGCGGCGATCATGGGCCATGAAATGGTACATGCACTGGAAGAACATGCCAAAAGTAAAATTGGTGCCCAGACCCTGACCAATCTGGCGGTTAGTATTGGCTCGCAATATGTGGGCCAGTCGGTGGGTGGTTATGGTGGTTTACTGCTGGATTTGGGTAGCCAGTTTGGGGTAGGGTTGCCTTATTCGCGTAATCTGGAAAGCCGCGCCGACAAAGGCGGTTTACTGTTAATGGCCAAAGCCGGTTATGATCCGAATGCAGCAATTACGCTCTGGCAGAAAATGAATGCCAACGATGCCCGTGGAAATAGCGCTATTGCCAAGTTTATGTCGACCCATCCAAGTAACAATGACCGTATTGCCGCGTTACAGCAGATGATGCCGGAAGCAATGCAGTATTACCGCGCTGCGAAGTAATTCAAGACTAAAGTTGCACACATCAGCACTGTCTATTCAGATGGTGCTTGCTAGAATAAAACACAGAAAAAACATTGGGTCAGGCAGGATGCATAAAAATATTTCAAGCACCATTTTCTATTCGTTATTATTTGCCATGGGCGGTGCACCGACCATTGCGATGTTGCTGATTCTGTTACAAAAGCATGATCCGAATATTATGTATCAGGCCTTTATTGGTCTGAGTGTGATTTTTGCCTGTATTTTGGTGCCGCTGGTACTGATCCAAAACGCCTATTTATTCTATAAACGTAAAAATCCGGCACTGGAAGAGAAAATGGAAGTGGTTTCGCAGATGTATCTGGGCCTGAATATTTTCTGTCTGGTATTCTGGATTTTCTATCAGTTTGCCTATTAAGGCCGTATTCCGCTCGTTGCTGCTGATGTAGCTACAGTTTACACAGCACTGCCATTGTTTACATAAATGATATGATTATGAAGCCATTTCAGATTTAAAGCATTGAAATGATTTCATATAATTCATGAGTATGTGTATAGCCGAATGGCGGAGATTATTATAATGAACAAAAAATTGGTATTGAGTTTTTGTGCCGCAAGTGCAATCACTTTTTCAGGCTGTACCACCGTGGCCGATATGGCCGGTGCAGATACCGCAACCCTAAATGCAACCGCGGCGCAAAGTTATAGCCAGATGGTGCAAGATGCGCGTAACAAGGGGCAGCTGGACACCAGTTCAAGTACCTATAAACGTATTAACACGGTGTTCCAGCGTTTAACACCGGTTGCCAACCAGATGAACCAGACTGGTCAGCCATTTAGCTGGCAGCTGGCAGTATTAAAATCTGACCAGATTAATGCCTTTGTCGCGCCCGGCGGTAAAGTGGTGTTCTATACTGGTATCGTCAACAAACTGAACCTGACCGATGCCGAAATTGCTGCGATTATGGGCCATGAAATGGTGCATGCTCTAGAAGAACATGCCAAGAGTAAGATTGGCGCGCAGGCACTGACCAATTTGGCTTTAAATATCGGTTTAAGCGCAGCAGGCAGTAACGTTGGCCAGTTAGGTGCTGCAGCGGCACAATTGGGCGCACAGGTAGGTGTGGGCTTGCCATATTCACGTAATCTGGAAAGTCGTGCCGATGAAGGCGGTTTAATGCTGATGGCGCGTGGTGGCTATAACCCACAAGCGGCAATTACCTTATGGGAAAAAATGAACCGCTTAGAAGGTGGTGGCGGGGCATCGTTCCTGTCGACTCACCCATCGAACAGCCAGCGTATTGCAGCGATGCGTGAGAACTTGCCGGCTGCTCAGGCCATTTATAACCAGAACCGTCGTTAAGCTTCTGGGTTTAAAATAGATTTAAAAATGCCTCATATGATGAGGCATTTTTTTATGCATGAGGTTTTGTTAATACCTGTCATCAAGGTGCCGGGTTGGGCTGCTGACGGTGAATCGCTTCAATGCCTTGTAAAATGTCATCGGACAGATTGACTTCAAAGGCATCAATATTTTCTTTTAGCTGTTCCAGCGAAGTCGCACCAATAATGGTACTGGTGACAAAGAACTGCTGCTTAATAAAAGCCAAAGCCAGTTGGGTTAAGCTGAGGCCATGTTGCTCGGCCAGTTGCGCATATTGTTCAGTGGCCCATTCACTTTCTGGATTGCTGTAGCGGCTAAAGCGTGAATACAGGGTAACACGCGCATTGGTCGGACGGGCACCATGCCGGAATTTCCCGGTTAAATAACCAAAGGCCAGAGGAGAATAAGCCAGTAAACCGACGCCTTCATATTTGGCAATTTCCGACATGCCAATTTCATAGGTACGATTTAGCAGGTTATAGGGGTTTTGTACGCTGACAAATTTGCTTAAACCGAGTTTTTCTGCCAGATGCAAAAACTTCATGGTGCCCCATGGGGTTTCATTGGAGAGCCCAATATAACGAATCCGGCCGTTTTGGATTTCCTGCTGCAAGGCGGTCAGGGTTTCTTCAAGGTCGGTGACATGCTGCTGTGCATGGGCTTCGGCATTGCCATAACCCAGCTTGCCAAAGAAGTTGGTCGGACGCTGTGGCCAGTGCAGCTGGTATAAGTCAATATAATCGGTTTGCAGGCGTTTCAGGTTGCCATCCAGCGCAGTGCGAATATCAGTAGCGTTGTAACGGGTTTGTCCATCACGAATATGGCTGCCACCCTGAGCCGGTCCGGCAATTTTTGAGGCCAAAAAAAGCTTGTCCCGTCCACCGCGCGCCTTGAGCCAGTTGCCAATCATGACTTCGGTGGCACCTTGAGTTTCTGGTTTAGGGGGCACCGGATACATTTCGGCGGTATCCCAGAAATACAGGCCACGTTCCAGCGCATAATCCAGCTGGGCAAAGGCTTCATCCTGGGTGTTTTGTTCACCAAAGGTCATGGTGCCCAGACAGATTTCAGGCAATAAAATACCGGTATCAGCAAGGGGATTGAACTGCATAAGATGTCCTTATTCAAAATATCATCAAGCGAATAGGGACTAGGCTAAACCATCGCAGGCAGACTGTTAAATCAATATTTTAGGTTAGTTTGTAAATATTTTTCACATAGCGAACAGGCATAAAAAAGGCAAATCCGAAGATTTGCCTTAAGCATATAGCAGTTTAAGACTTATTCATCATCAAACTGTTCATCTGCTGCATCATTTTGCTCTAAAGAGGCATCAAAAATCAGAATGGCTTTACCATCAGTTTCGATCATGCCTTGTTCTTCCAGGGTTTTCAGAACACGGCCGACCATTTCACGTGAACAGCCAACAATGCGGCCAATTTCCTGACGGGTAATGCGGATTTGACGGCCATTTGGCAAAATCATGGCTTCAGGCTGCGCAGACAGGTCAATCAGACAACGCGCAATACGGCCTGAAACATCAATGAAGGCCAGATCGGTCACTTTACGCGTGGTATTTTTTAAACGGCGCACCAGTTGGGCAAATACCGCATAGCTTAGATCTGGATATTGCTTGCTGAGCTCGTGGAAGTTTTCATAAGTCACTTCGGCAATTTCACAAACGTCACGTGTGCGTACTTCTGCAGTACGTTGTGGATTTGCTTCGAATAGACCCATTTCCCCAAAGAAGTCACCCGGATTCAAATACGCCACAACAATTTCGCGATCATCATCTTCACGCAGAATGATGGAAACAGATCCTTTCAGAATCAAATAAAGTGATTTTGATTCAGACCCCGCATCAACAATTGTGGTCCGTTTCGGATAACGGTTGATATATGCACGTTTTAATAATGCCTTGACTGAATCTGGTAATTGACCAGGAGACAGGGCATCGGTGCTTAATTGTGAAAAGTTTGAAGTCATGCTAAAGGTTCCGAAAATGGATAAATAATAGATCGCACAAGACCTAGTATGAACTTGTCACACAGTAGAGATGAAATTCCTTATCAACTCAAATTATGTTAGTGTACAGGCACCTTGTAAATTTATAGTTTTTTTGAAGGACTTGCAATGCAAACGAGTGTTCATTGGCTAGAGAATGTTGCTTTTGAAGCAAAATCGGAAAGTGGCCATAGCGTGGTGATGGATGGTTCTGCCGAGTATGGTGGAGAAAACCGTGGACCACGTCCCATGGAGCTCATTTTAATGGGACTTGGTGGTTGTGCATCGTTTGATATTGTGACCATTTTAAAGAAATCACGTCAGGATGTGACTGGTGTGGTTTGTCAGCTGAAAGCAGAACGTGCCGATTCGATTCCGGCGGTGTTCACCAAAATTCATCTGCATTTTGTGGTGACAGGCAAGGCAGTCAAGGAAAAGCAAGTCGCCAAGGCAGTTGAATTATCCGCAGAAAAATACTGTTCAGCCAGCAAAATGCTGTCAGATGGTGGTGTTGAAATTAGCCACGATTTCGAGATTATCGAAGCAGAATAATCATGACTGTAAAGTCATGTAAAAAGTCGGTTAATTACCGGCTTTTTTATTTTTCCATGGTTTTAGACCTCGCAAAAAATTGGCCGCAATGGGCAGAGCTCTCAAAATATGTGTTTCCTATTACATAGGCCGCAGCTGCATTACTGTATAAAAATAATCCTGATGCTGACTTGAAATTGGCCGGTCACAGACCAATATTATAATTGAGTTATATCTGTTGCATTAAAATAACACTTTGAAAAATATATGAAAAATCATTTGAAATTGCCAAAAGTACTCCCATATATGTTTCAAGTGAAAAAATTGTTGTGAGGAATAACAAGAATGCGTTTTGAAAAATTTACAAATCGCTTACAGCAAGCTCTCTCCGATGCGCAATCGCTGGCGATGGGCAAAGACCATACCGCCATTGACGGCATTCATGTCTTGGCCACTCTGTTAGAAGAAGCATCCAATGTCAGCTTGTTACAGCAGGCCGGTGCCCAGTTGCGTGATTTGCAGAGCAAGTTGCAGCAGGCACTGAATGATGCGCCAACGCTAGCCAATCCGACTGGCGACATTAATTTAAGTCCGGAAGCGGTTAAAGCCTTAAACTTGGCCGATAGCTATGCCCAGAAAGCGGGCGATGAATTCCTGTCTACCGACTGGGTATTACTGGGCCTGAGCGAAGTTGGGGCCACTAAAAGCTTATTGAACAGTATCGGTGTCAGCGCAGACAGTCTGCGTCAGGTGATTTTAAAAATTCGAGGTGATGAAAAAGTGATGAGTAATAATCATGAAGATCAACGTGATTCACTCAATAAATACACTGTAGATTTAACCGAACGTGCGCTGGCTGGCAAGCTCGATCCGGTGATTGGTCGTGATGATGAAATCCGCCGTACCGTACAGGTCTTGTCACGTCGGACCAAAAATAACCCGGTACTGATTGGTGAGCCTGGGGTCGGTAAAACCGCAATTGTAGAAGGTCTGGCACAGCGTATTGTGAATGGTGAAGTGCCAGAAAGCTTAAAAGGCAAACGCGTGTTATCGCTGGACCTGGGTTCATTGCTGGCCGGTGCCAAATATCGCGGCGAGTTTGAGGAGCGTTTAAAAGCGGTCCTGAAAGATCTGGCCAAGCATGAAGGCGAAATCATCCTGTTTATTGATGAGTTGCATACCCTGGTTGGCGCAGGTAAAGGTGATGGCGCGATGGATGCCGGCAACATGCTGAAACCGGCGCTGGCACGCGGTGAATTACGCTGCGTGGGGGCAACCACGCTCGATGAATATCGTCAGTACATTGAAAAAGATGCCGCCCTTGAGCGCCGTTTCCAGAAAGTGCTGGTCGATGAGCCAAGTGTCGAAGACACCATTGCCATTTTACGTGGTCTGAAAGAGCGTTATGAAGTCCACCACGGGGTGAAAATTCTCGACTCGGCGATTATTGCTGCAGCGAAAATGTCACATCGTTATATCACTGACCGTCAATTGCCCGATAAAGCCATTGACCTGATTGATGAAGCAGCATCGCGCATCAAGATGGAGCTGGACTCTAAACCGGAAGCGCTGGATAAGCTGGAACGCCGTCTGATTCAGTTAAAGCTGCAACTTGAAGCTGTGAAAAAAGATGAAGATGCCGGCAGCCGTGCAGAAGTCAGTCATCTGGAAAAACAGATCGAAGACGTCCAAAAAGACTATAACGATCTGGAAGAAGTGTGGAAGTCTGAAAAAACTCTGGTCGAAGGCACTAAGCAGATTCAGGCGCAGCTGGATCAGGCGCGTATTGCCTTGCAAAAAGCACAGCGTGAAAATGATCTGGGCGAGATGTCGCGTCTGCAATATGGCGTGATTCCGGAACTGGAAAAACAGCTGGCCCAAGATGAGCTGGTGGAAGAGAAAGAAGAACCGAAGTTATTGCGCAATAAAGTCACCGATAACGAAATTGCGGAAGTGGTCAGCGCAGCCACCGGTATTCCGGTTGCGAAAATGCTGCAAGGCGAGCGTGAAAAACTGCTGCAAATGGAAAGCTTCCTGCATCAGCGTGTGGTAGGGCAGGATGAAGCGGTGATTGCGGTATCCAATGCGGTGCGCCGTTCACGTGCCGGGTTGTCGGATCCGAACCGTCCAAGTGGTTCTTTCCTGTTCCTGGGTCCAACCGGTGTCGGTAAGACCGAGTTAACCAAAGCCTTGGCCAATTTCCTGTTTGACAGCGATGACGCCATGATCCGGATTGATATGTCCGAATTTATGGAAAAACATTCAGTCAGTCGTCTGGTCGGTGCGCCTCCGGGCTATGTCGGCTATGAAGAAGGCGGGGTATTAACCGAAGCCGTACGCCGTAAACCATATAGCGTGGTGCTGTTTGATGAGGTGGAGAAAGCCCATCCGGATGTATTTAACATCTTGCTGCAGGTGCTGGATGATGGTCGCTTGACCGACTCGCAGGGCCGTGTGGTGGACTTTAAAAACACCGTGATTGTAATGACCTCGAACCTGGGTTCAAGCGATGTGCGTGAACTGGGCGATAATCCAAGCCGTGATGATGTACGCAATGTAGTGATGGCGGCCGTGTCTGAGCATTTCCGTCCAGAGTTTATCAACCGTATTGATGAGCTGGTAGTATTCCATGCCCTGGAAAAAGCGCAGATTCGTGGTATTGCCGATATCCAGCTGAACCGTTTACGTGCCCGTCTGGCTGACCGCGATATCAAGTTAACGGTAGATGATTCTGCCTTTGACCAGCTGATTGAAGCCGGTTTTGACCCAGTTTACGGTGCGCGTCCATTAAAACGTGCCATCCAGCAACAGGTAGAAAATAATCTGGCGCAGAAAATTCTGGCCGGTGACTTCCAGCCGGGAGATACCATTGTGATTACGGCAGATGCAGGCCAACTGGATTTCCAGAAGCTGAAACTGAACTAATCCGCACACGGTTCATCTAAACTGTTTAATCAAAGACCTGGCTTCGGCCGGGTTTTTTTATGGGTATATCTGCAGCAAAAAGCCGGGCAGATGTAGCGATTCACTCTGCAAAGTAAGTCCACGCTGGATGATGAGTGACAGCGTAAAGTTTCCGATGTAAAAGAAGCCTGCTATGGGGTAGCAGGCTTTTTTATTGCTGATCGAATGAATTGCGAATAGAAAAGGATCAAATCATCCTTTGCCATTCACCGTCCTTGCCAATCACATTTTAGATTTGTGGATGCTGGATTTTCCAGGCGCGGTGAATCTTCTGGTTACGCTTGAAATCTGGACCAATGGTTTCATGGCTGATTTCCTGAATATCAAACAGCGCTGGCAAGGTTTCATCCATTTCAAAACCGCGATAGTTGTTCGAGAAGTACAGGGTGCCTTCTGTGGTTAAACGGTTCATGGCGCGTTTAATTAGCGAAACATGGTCACGTTGTACATCAAAAGTGCCGTAGAATTTCTTCGAGTTAGAGAAGGTGGGCGGATCAATAAAGATCAGGTCATATTGCTCATGACCTTCTTTTAGCCACTCAAAACAGTCGCTGGCAAAGAACTGGTGTTGTTCATCGGCATGGTCGACGGTTAAGCCGTTTAAGACAAAGTTTTCTTTGGACCAGTTCAAATAGGTGTTGGACAAGTCCACACTGGTGGTGCTGGCTGCGCCGCCTAAAGCAGCATGCAAACTCGCCGTCGATGTATAGCTGTACAGATTGAGGAAATGCTTGCCTTTAGCTTCTTTGGCAATACGTAAACGAATCTGGCGATGGTCCAGGAATAGGCCGGTATCCAGATAGTCGGTGAGGTTAACCAGAATCTTGGCCTGACCCTCCTGCACAATAAAGCGTTTCGATGCGGTACTTTGTTTGGTGTACTGGTTTTTACCTTCCTGACGGGCACGGGTTTTAATAAACACGGCATCACGGCCTAAACCGGTCACGGCACGAATCGCTTGCAGCGCCAGGTTAAAGCGTTTTTTTGCTTTTTCAGGATCAATTTTCTTCGGTGGTGCATATTCCTGCACATGCAGACGATCACCATATAAATCGACCGCGACATTAAAGTCCGGTAAATCGGCATCATACAGACGCAGGCAGTAAACGTTTTCTTTAACCGCCCATTTTTTTAAGGCCTGCATGTTCTTTTGCAGACGGTTGGTAAAGTCTTCGGCACCTTCAATTGGTTCAAACTGCTGTGGCTGCCAGTCAGCCAGGAACGGTTTTACTACTGCCAATGGTTTGACCGTACCAAAGCGAATGTAAATTGGCAGCTTACCATTCATTAAACGCAAGGTTTGTGGCTCATTAAATGCCAGCACATCGGCCTGTTCCACCTGGGCAGCAATGACAGCAGCAGACTGGTTCGGGAAATGTTTTTGTAGCAGGGCAGACAGACCTAAATACAAGGCACGGTTCGAGGCTTTATCTCCCAGACGTTCACCATACGGTGGGTTGGTCACCACAAACGCAGTTTTGCCTTCGGCCTGAAAATCTGGCCAGTCTGACAAGGTGCGTTCTTCAATCTGGATATGATCGAGCAGACGTTCAAAACCGGCAGCAATAATATTCTGTTTGGTGGCTTTGACTGCTTCCCAGTCGGCATCAAAAGCATAGAATTTTGGCAGTGGCTGTTCCAGCGCCTGTTGATGACGCTCAGCCGCTTCTGCCTTTAATGACATCCACAGTTCATGGTCATGGCCATTCCAGCCATTAAAGCCGAAACGGCGTACCAGACCCGGTGCACGGTCGGTTAAAATCAGCAGGGATTCAATAATAAAGGTACCTGAACCACACATCGGGTCGATGACAATATCAGGTTGTGTTTCTTTTAAAGCACCTTTTTGCAAAATTGCTGCTGCTAGATTTTCTTTAATTGGGGCGTCGGTCATAAAACGACGGTAGCCACGTTTATGCAGTGAATCACCCGATAAATCTAAGCAATAGGTATGTTCTTTTTTACCTGCCAAAATATACATGGTGATTTCAGGTGATTTGGTGTCGATACTTGGGCGTTTACCGACAGCTTCCATAAATGAATCAACCACACCATCTTTGGCACGTAGCGTAGCAAACTGCGTATTGACCTTAATTTCACGTTCAACGTGTAAACGAATGGCGAAGGTACTTTGTGGTGCAAAAATCAGTGACCAATCAAAGCTGATTGCACCTTCATAAAGCTCTTCAGCGACATCACGGGCATCATGTGAAAATTCAATTTCATGGGTATGTATTGGCATCAGCACACGTGAAGCCAAACGAGACCACATGCAGATGCGGTAAGCATTTTCCAGCGTACCTTTGAAGGTTAGACGACCCGGGAAACGTTCAATATTCTGAACACCTAAACCTTTGATTTCTTCTTCTAATAAGGTTTCCAGACCATCGGCACAGGTGACCCAATAATTGCTTAAACGTGAAGAGGTATTCATAAAATAGAGAGACCGGAAAAGAATAAATAAAAACTGCGCCAAGTTTACCGTATTTTGGCTATTAAAGCTGTGGAATTTTTTATAAATCTGGCACATCTCTGTTAGAGCTAATAATTATAAAAAGCTCTTAATCTTGGCATAAAAAGCAAATTGAAAACTCATGAGATATGTATAATTACACACCATCAACAAGAGGAACTTGTTGATTAAATCTTTTATTTTACAGAGGGATATAGGGTGAATATTACATCCGGTCGTGATGATGTTTTTTCCATTGCAACATTGTTGTATGCACGGTTAAGAAAAGTGAATAGTCGAGTAATTGACGTGATGTATCTGATGCAGGATCGCTCCTATGCACATCATGTGATTACGCTGGCGCTAGAAACCCGGGATGCTGAACTGGCAACGCATGTCGAGCGTTTGCGTCAGTTGCTGGATCTTCCAGATGACGAACAGCTGGAAAGAAGAAATTATGAGAATATTCAGGATGATGTATCAAGAAAAGGTGGTTCGGCCAAATATGATGAAGGCCATGTAAGTTTTAGCCTATTCTGATTTATAACTGAATTGTAGTTTTTATAAAAAGCCTGTCTTAATTACAGATGGGCTTTTTAATTTTGGTATGGATATTGCTGTAATTATCACGAGATTGCAGTCGCTGGGGAGAGGCTGCAATCTCGATTTTTAAATGATTGGGGAATCAAGAATGGTCAATACAGAAAGTTTTTCAATTGCGACTTTAATCTATGCACGTTTGAGACGAGTTTCAGGCCGGGTAATTGATGCCATTTATCTGTCTGAAAATAGTGATTATGCCGAACATGTGATTGCATTAGCCGAAGCCACACGCGATCCGGAATTACTGCGTCTGGTTGAAAAATTTAAAGACGTATTCGAGTTCTCTTCCGATTCGAACATAAGTCAAAAAGCGGGTTTACAGCAAAAAAATAACGATGAATTAATGAAAGTTGAACCAACTGAAGATGACATTTATCGGGCACAAGTCTCACATCATTATATTGGCGCACTACGCTAGATCAGTTATGGCATTCAAGCTCCAGACTTGGGTGCCATTTTAGAACATAAAATATTCATTCTAAAAATTCGTTTAAATTATCTTATTGAAAAAATACATAGGAATTTCAAAATCAATTTTTATTATCGAGCCGGTTTTTATACAAGTAGCCGAATTGCCAAGTGCCAAGAATGGCGATTCTCTGTATAATACGTTGACTTAACGTATAAGGAATCTCTCATGCACTTGGCGGCATTGCATACTCCGAGCCAGATTCAACTCAATAAAGATGGAAATCTAAAACATTTCATCACCATCGAAGGGCTTTCCAAACAAACCCTCACAAAAATTTTGGACACCGCGCAGTCCTTTTTTAATGACCAAAATCAGCTGATCACTAACAACCTGCTGGAAGGTCGTACGGTTATGAACCTGTTTTTTGAGAATTCAACCCGTACCCGTACCACCTTTGAAGCTGCAGCCAAACGTCTTTCGGCCAACGTGCTTAACATTGACATTGCCCGTTCCAGTACCTCTAAAGGCGAAACCCTGCGCGATACGCTGTGGAACTTGGAAGCCATGGCCGCCGATATTTTTGTGGTGCGTCATTCCTCTTCAGGTGCAGCGCATTTTATTGCCAAGGATGTCTGTCCAAATATCGCGATTATTAATGCCGGAGATGGCCGTCATGCGCATCCGACTCAAGCGATGCTGGATATGCTGACCATTCGCCGTGAAACCAAAAAAGACTTTGCTGACATGAGCATTGCCATTATTGGCGATATTAAACATTCGCGCGTGGCACGTTCTGATGTGGCGGCGTTACAAACTTTAGGTTGTAAAGATATTCGCGTGATTGCACCGAATACCTTGCTGCCATTTGGTTTTGAGGAATACGGGGCCGATGTACGCCTGTTTAATAAAATGGAAGATGGCATCCGTGACTGTGATGTGATTATTACCTTGCGTATCCAGAATGAACGGATTGATTCACCGGCGCTGTCCTCACCGGCAGAATTCTACAAAATGTATGGCCTGAACAAAGAGCGTCTGGCGCTGGCCAAACCGGATTGTATCGTGATGCACCCGGGACCGATGAACCGGGGTGTGGAAATTGATTCCAGCATTGCCGATGGTCCGCAATCGGTGATTTTAAATCAGGTGACCAATGGTATTGCGGTGCGTATGGCTGTGCTGGCACTGGCGATGCAGGGTCAACTGCAGGAACAAGGTTTAATTGAAGCGATTGCGGTATAAGGAATCAGTCATGCGTATTGTAAAAATTGAAAATGTCCGCGTTCTTGATCCAATGCAAAAGACTGATCGCGTGCAAACGGTATATCTGGAAAATGGCAAGCTGGTTGCAGAAACAGCAGATGTGACTGAAACCATTGATGGACAAGGCAAATGGCTGATGCCAACCATGGTTGATCTGTGCGCGCGGATGCGTGAACCGGGTCAGCAGCAGCATGGTACTTTAAAATCAGAAGGCAAGGCGGCACGTGAAAACGGTATTCTGCACGTGTTTACCCCACCAGATTCCAAGCCGATTGTGCAGGACAATGGTGCTTTGATTCACGGTCTGGTCGAAAAAGCCATGCTGGATGGTGGTATTTATTTACAGGTGATTGGCGCACAAACCCAAGGCTTGCAAGGCAAACAGCCTGCCAATATGGCCGGTCTGAAAAAGGGCGGCTGTACTGCAGTTTCCAATGCCAATGCATCCTTTGCTGATGATGATGTCGTGATTCGCACGCTGGAATATGCAGCCGGTCTGGACCTGACCGTGGTGTTCTATGCCGAAGAACCGCAAATTGCCAAAGATGGCTGTGTGCATGAAGGTTTTATTGCTTCACGTCAGGGCTTGCCTATGATTCCGGCGCTGGCCGAAACCGTAGCCATTGCCAAATACCTGTTGATGATTGAAGCGACCAAAGTCCGTGCGCATTTCGGTTTGCTGTCCTGTGGCGCTTCGGTCGAGCTGATTAAAATTGCCAAAGAAAAAGGCCTGCCAGTAACCTGTGATGTGGCGATGCATCAGCTGCATTTAACCGATCAGGTGATTGATGGCTTTAACTCGCTGGCGCATGTGCGTCCACCGCTACGTGCTGAAAAAGACAAAGAATTGCTGCGTCAGGGCTTAAAAGATGGCGTAATTGATGCGATCTGTACCCATCATGAACCCTTAAGCAGTTCGGCCAAAATGGCACCGTTTGCTGAAACCTTACCGGGCTTTACCGCTTTTGATACCTTTGTGCCCTTGGGTGTGCAACTGGTTGAGGAAGGTCTGTTCAGTCCATTGGAATGGGTGCATACCGTGACACTGGCACCGGCGACGGTTGCGCAAATGGCAGATCGCTGGATGCAGGAAGCTGGCTGGATTCTGGTCGATCCTGAACTGGAGTGGACGCTGGACAAAGACAGCATTCTGTCCCAAGGCAAGAATACACCGCTGATTCAGCAAACCGTGAAAGGCAAGGTAATTCAGACTTTCCTGGCCTAAATTCGCCTGTTCAAGAGCCAGCATTTGCTGGCTTTTTTATGTTTTAATTTAAGTACATAAAGAAAAATACAATTATTTACAACGTCTAAAAAATGACCAGATACACTAAAAAATGCGAGTAGAACAATGACAAAAATGAGGCCATATCATGCAAACCAGATTGATAGAATTATTGAAAAATAGCGTGTCATCCATTGTGCTAGACGGGGAAACGGATTACCTCATTGAGAAAAACCGTGCCTTAAATGATTTTTATCCGGTATTTTTATCGGTGTTAAGACACCGGCCATCCCTCATTGACAGCCTGAGAAATCAGCTTAATCCGCGGCTGGCTGAAATTTTTGGTACCAACCTGAACCTGAAACAGCAGTTTCTGGAATTTAGCCGCGGTCAGGCGCCGGCAGATGAAATTGAATCTATCCTGAACCGGGCCATCGTACCAACCTTAGGTTTTTTAGAAAGCGAGGCCGGCTCGACCGATCCTGAGGCGATTGTGCATTTGCTTGATCAGTATATGCCGGACATTCAGGCTGCTTTGCCGGAATGGGCCGCTGCGCTGCTGGCCGGTTTGGGCGTCAATGCCACTGCCGGGCAGACTATTCATCAGGCGCCTGAGTTATATGAAGAGGTGCCAGAGCAGAAGCGCTCGCCGTGGGTACCGATTCTGATTTTTATTATTCTGGCATTGTTACTGGCCTTTTTATTTAAAGCCTGTTCTGACCGTAATGAAGAAGAGGTGCCTGTTACCCAGGCAGCAGCGACGGAACCGGCCTATTTGCAGGTCAATACCGGTTCCAATGGCGATCTGGTCACCTGTCAGTTGTATCTGAACAATCCGGCTTATACCGACATTCTGCAAACAGAAGTTAAACGGATTTTTAACCATCCGACAGGTTGTGGGGTGAATAGCGCCAGTAATTATCATAGTGAATTTATTGATCAGGATGTGATTCCAACGGCATTGAAAATCCTGAAAGATGTGCCGAATACCAATATGACCTGGATGGGTGAGCAGATTGCGATTCAGTCCACCAATCCGGCAGATGCGCAGCGTGTGGCCAATCAGCTGCGTCCTTTGGCCAAGAATATGACCATTACGGTGCAGCAGGATCTCGATGTACAGACCGTCACACCAGCGACCACGACCGCAGCACAAGCCTTGGCCGTGATTAACCCGGATAATATTCAGGCGCTGGATGTCGCCACAGCCTTAAATCTGGAGGCGATTCATTTTGAGTCGGCATCTTCGACTGTACCGGAAGCCAATCAGCCAATTCTGGATCAGGCTGCGGCCTTAATCCAGCGTGCGCCGCATGTACATTTGACCATTAAAGGCCATACCGATGCAGTAGGCAGCAATGAAGCCAATAATCTGTTGTCCTTACGCCGTGCTGAAGCGGTACGTGATTATCTGGTGCAGCGTGGGGTTGATCCTTCACAGTTACAGGCCGTGGGGTATGGCCAGCAACAGCCGATGGAACCAAATGCAACCCCAGAAGGGCAGTTCCAGAACCGTCGTATTGAGTTTGAAGTATTAAATACAGAAACCGGGGTGGTACGTGCGGTTGATGATCAGGGCATTGTCGAGAAGAAAGCAGAGTAAGTTCGGTTAAGGGAATAGAAAAGGACGACTTGAAGTCGTCCTTTTGGGTTTAGTTGAATAACAGAGGTAGAAGTGGGGGATGTATTCACGACCATCCGATGCCCGGTTTTAAAACCAGCCATTAAGCTGCATTACGAATCAACGGCACCCCGGTGACTTTCTGAATTTCCTCAAAACTGACTTCAGGTGCCAGTTCCACCAGCTGCACGCCGGTTGGGGTAATATCCAGAACGCCCAAATCGGTGATCACGCGATGAACCACGGCTTTACCGGTCAGCGGCAGGCTACACTGTGAAACGATTTTAGGTGTCCCATCTTTGGCGCAGTGTTCCATCAATACCACCACTTTTTGCACACCTGCGACCAGATCCATGGCACCGCCCATACCTTTGACTTTTTTGCCCGGAATCATCCAGTTGGCCAGATCGCCCTGTTCAGAGACTTCCATGGCCCCCAGAATGGCAATATTGACATGGCCGCCACGGATCATGGCAAAAGAGTCTGCGCTAGAGAAAAACGAAGCACCTTGACGAGCTGTGACCGTCTGTTTGCCGGCATTAATCAGGTCAGCATCGACCGTGGCTTCAGTTGGGAATTCCCCAATCCCGAGCAGGCCATTTTCTGACTGTAGCCAAACGTTGATATTTTCCGGAATATAGTTAGCGACCAAAGTTGGTAAACCAATCCCTAAATTGACATAGAAACCATCTTCCAGTTCTTGTGCGGCGCGCTGCGCCATTTGATTACGCGTCCAAGCCATGGTTTAAGCCTCCGCCTTTAAAGTCATTTGTTCAATACGTTTTTCAGGATGCACATTTAACACAATACGGTTGACATAAATCCCCGGCAGATGGATTTCATCTGGATCGAGCGCGCCAATCTCTACAATTTCTTCGACTTCGGCAATGGTGATTTTGCCCGCCATGGCACAGACCGGATTAAAGTTCTGTGCAGTTTTACGGAAAATCAGGTTGCCGGCCTTGTCGGCTTTATAGGCTTTGACCAGGGCAACATCGGCGGTTAAGGATTCTTCTAAGATATAATCCTGACCTTTAAACTGGCGCACTTCTTTACCTTCCGCGATGACGGTACCGACACCGGTGGCGGTAAAGAAGGCTGGAATACCCGCACCCCCGGCACGTAATTTTTCTGCCAGTGTGCCTTGCGGGGTCAGTTCAACTTCCAGTTCACCGCTCAGAAACTGACGTTCAAATTCTTTGTTTTCACCGACATAGGATGAAATCATTTTTTTAATCTGTTTGGTTTCAAGCAGCAGCCCCAGACCAAAACCATCAACACCGGCATTGTTGGAAATACAGGTCAGCTGTTTGGCACCGGTGTCTTTTAACGCGGCAATTAATGCTTCGGGAATCCCGCACAGGCCAAAACCACCCACGGCCAGGGTTTGACCATCCTGAACCACGCCATTTAAGGCGGCTTGTGCGCTGTCATAGACTTTATTTGCCATGTGTCACCTCTATTTTTATCCTTTTTTCAGCAGATTGCTGCTGTTACATCCTTGAGTGGCTTGAGGGCATTGCTCAAGCCGGGTTTTATTCGGTTATTAAGCGCAGGCTTTTTGCCAGTAGGCATTGGCATAATTGGATGGATTATTGCGCTGTAAAACATTGCTGATGTTACGGCTGGCCTGCATCAAGGCCTCCAGCTGAATGCCGGTTTCATAGCCCATGTTGGACAGCAGGTAATACAGATCTTCGGTTGAGACATTGCCGGATGCGCCTTTGGCATAAGGACAGCCGCCTAAACCGGCAATTGACGAGTCAAAAACGCGAATACCTTGCAGCAGTGACTGGTAAATATTGGCGATGGCCATGCCATAGGTATTATGGAAATGACCGGCCAGCACCGTCGTATCCAGTTCGGCCAGACAGGCGTCCCAGACTTTTTTCACCCGGTCGGGTGTGGCGGTGCCAATGGTTTCACCCAAAGACACTTCATAGCAGCCCATATCCAGCAGGCGCTGCGAAACTTTTGCCACCTGCTGCGGATCAATTGCGCCTTCATACGGACAATCGACCATACAGGACACATAACCACGCACACGAATGTTGTGCGCTTTGGCTTCACGCATTACATCGCTGAATTTTTCAAAGCTTTCATCAATCGAACAATTGATGTTTTTGCGGGTAAAACTTTCAGACGCGGCGGTAAAGACCGCCACTTCTTTGCAACCCACTGCCAGCGCAGATTCAAAACCTTTCAGGTTTGGCGTGAGCAGGCTGAACTGAATATTTGGATCTTTGGGCAAGCCGGCAAACAGCACATCGCTGTCTGCCATTTGCGGTACCCATTTGGCCGATACACAGGAACCAACTTCAATGGCCTGTAAACCGGTTTGCATTAAATCCAGAATCAGCTGTCTGCGGTCATCCAGGGTTAAGGGTGTTTTTTCATTTTGCAGGCCATCGCGTGGCCCGACTTCAACAATTTTGACAAATTCGCTCATGCGACTTCCTCCGCCAGCGGCTGGAATTCCACCAGCTCATCGCCAGCTTTGACCTGATCACCGGCCTGGAAGTAAGAGCTGGCCACGATGCCATCATGCGGTGCACGAATCGAGTATTCGATTTTCATGGCTTCGAGGGTCATCAGGACATCGTCTTTTTTGACTTTGTCATTGGCCGCGACCAGTACCTGTGTGATGACACCCGGCATTGGCGCAGTCAGGTTGTTTTCAGCACCTTGTTCATCATCCTGGTTAAATACCGGTTTCAGATAGGTAAATTTATAGCTCTGGCCATTCTGGAACAGGGTAATGCCATGTTCAGTCTGGCTAAAGGCCAGTTTTTGCTGTTTGCCGGCCAGCTTGAATTGCAGGGTATGCGCATCCAGTAACTGACCCTCAAGCTCAAAAGTCTGACCCTCATACTGTGCGACAAAGCCATGTTCTTGTGCTGCAAACTGGATATTTAAGGTTTTGTCATTACATTGTAATTTGATTGTCTGCCCCGATTGCAGGTTTAAACGCCAGAAAGCATTGGTCTGCCAGACCGGATTGCTGGCGCTCGGGTTCTGGGCCAAACGTGACAGCAATTCGATGAAGGCCGCGCTGATCACTAGCGTACTGTTCAGCTCTGTGGCCGGTTTTAGCAGGAATTCTTCTTCGCGCTGAATCAGGCCAGTATCCAAATTGGCATTCTTGAAAGAATCGCACAGTACCAGACGATCCAGGAAGGCAATGTTGTTGCCCAGACCATCGACATGGAACTGACCTAAAGCATGGTGCATTTGCGTTAATGCTGCTTCACGGTTTTTGCCCCAGACAATCAGTTTGGCAATCATCGGGTCGTAGTAGGTGCTAATTTCATCGCCTTCAACAATACCGCTGTCGACACGTACCGCTTCATTTTGTGCTGGATAATGCAGATAGCTGATTTGACCAATCGCCGGAATAAAGCCTTTTTCAGGTTCTTCGGCATAAACACGTGCTTCTAAAGCATGGCCGTGAATCTGCAATTCGTGCTGCTGTTTTGGTAAAGGCTCACCAAAGGCGACGCGTAATTGCCACTCGACCAGATCCTGACCGGTAATCATTTCAGTCACCGGGTGCTCAACCTGCAGACGGGTGTTCATTTCCATGAAGTAGGCAGTACCATCTTGCTCGACAATAAACTCGACCGTACCGGCACCAACATAATTTACTGCACGTGCAGCGTCAATTGCGGCCTGGCGCATGGCTTCCAGTTTATCTTCCGGCATTTTCGGTGCTGGTGCTTCTTCCAGTACTTTCTGGTGACGACGTTGCACAGAGCAATCGCGTTCAAACAGATGCACATAATTGCCATGGGTATCGCCAAACACTTGCACTTCAATATGACGTGGCTGCACGACATAGCGTTCAATCAATACATCTTCATTGCCGAAACTAGAACGTGCTTCGCTTTTACAGGAAGCGAGTGAACTCAGAAAGTCTTCGCTGCGCTCGACCAGACGCATGCCTTTACCACCACCGCCGGCACTGGCTTTGATCAGTACCGGATAGCCGATACTATCGGCTTGTTGTTTCAGGAAATCGGCATCCTGATTGGTACCATGATAGCCTGGGGTTAACGGTACACCGGCTTGTTCCATTAAGGCTTTAGAGGTCGCTTTAAGACCCATTGCTAAGATCGCATCCACTGGCGGACCTATAAAGACAATGTTGTTGTCCTGACAGGCCAGTGCAAACTGGTCATTTTCAGACAGGAAGCCATAACCTGGATGAATAGCCTGAGCACCTGTAGTTTTTGCTGCCTGAATAATACGTTCAATCTGTAAATAACTTTGTGCAGCAGGCGATTCACCAATATGGATGGCTTCATCTGCCAGTTTGACATGCTGTGCCTGTGCATCGGCATCGGAATATACGGCAACAGTAGCGATGCCTAACTTTTTCGCTGTACGAATTACACGACAGGCAATTTCACCACGGTTGGCAATTAAAATCTTTTCAAACATCCTACGATCCTTCTTGTTGTTATGCCGTGGTCTTGATCCAGGCCGGGCTTTTTTTGTTTAAAAATGCATTCAGTCCATTTTTCGCCTCATCTCCCTGGCGAACATGGGCAATATGCTGTGCGGTTTTAAGCAGCAGATCTTCAGTCAGGACCTGTTGATCGACGAGTTGAATCAGTTGTTTTGAGGCGTTCTGTGCTTCTGGTCCACCGAGTAAGAGCGCTTCAACAATCTCATCAATTTTACTGTCGAGATGTTCTGGTGCAGTCACTTCATGTGCCAGACCAATAGCGTGTGCCTGTTCTGCAGAAATTCGTTCAGCAGTTAAAAAGTAACGTGATGCCTGACGCGCACCAATGGCACGAATGACATAAGGGCTGATGGTGGATGGCGCCAGGCCTAAACGTACCTCAGAGGTGGCAAATTTGGCATCGGTGCTGGCCACACAAATATCACAGGCCGAGGCCAGACCCATACCACCACCAAAGGCAATGCCATGTACGCGAGCGATAGTCGGCTGTTTCAAGGTGGCCAGACTTTGCAGCATTTTGGCCAGTTTCAGGGCATCGGCTTCATTGTCGGCTTGTGAGGCCTGACCGGCCTGTTTCATCCAGTTCAGGTCGGCACCGGCAGAGAAGCTCTTGCCACGACCGGCCAGAATCACCACACGTACATCAGCGCGGGTATTCAGTTGCTGAAAGCAGGCGTGTAATTCTTCAATGACCTGCGTATTAAAGGCATTGTGCAGTTCGGCACGGTTAATCCACACCGTGGCCACCTGATCTTGCTGTTCGAGTTGTAAAAATTGATAATCCATTTTTGTCACCTCTTACATGCGGAACACGCCGAATTTGGTTGGCTGGATTGGGGCATTTAATGCCGCCGCCAGACTGAGCGCCAATACTTCACGTGATTGTGCTGGATCAATAACACCATCATCCCATAAACGCGCAGAAGCATAATATGGATGACCCTGACGTTCGTACTGGTCACGAATAGGCTGTTTAAACTGATCTTCTTCTTCCGCTGACCAGCTGCCGCCTTTGCTTTCAATCTGGTCGCGTTTCAGGGTCGAGAGTACACTCGAAGCCTGCTCGCCGCCCATCACCGAAATACGCGAGTTTGGCCAGGTCCACATAAAGCGTGGTGAATAGGCACGGCCACACATACCGTAGTTGCCGGCACCAAAAGAACCGCCAATCACCAGGGTCAGTTTCGGTACATTGGCTGTCGCCACCGCCATCACCAGTTTGGCACCATTTTTGGCAATACCTTCATTTTCATACTGACGGCCAACCATAAAGCCGGTGATGTTCTGAATGAAGAGCAGGGGAATATTGCGCTGGGTGCACAGTTCAATAAAGTGTGCGCCTTTTTGTGCCGACTGGGAAAACAGAATCCCGTTATTGGCAATAATACCAACCGGCATACCGTACAGTTTGGCAAAGCCGGTGACCAGCGTGGTCCCAAAACGTGCCTTGAACTCGTCAAAACGTGAACCATCGACAATACGGGCAATCACTTCACGCACATCAAACGGTTTACGCGCATCGGTCGGGACAATGCCGTACAGCTCGGACGCATCGAATAATGGTGCTTCGACATTTTCCGGTTGTGGATTTGGTTTTTTATTTAAATTGGCGACGATGTTGCGGGCAATCGCCAAAGCATGTTCGTCATTTTCTGCCAGATGATCGGCCACACCTGAAAGGCGAGTGTGCACATCGCCACCGCCCAGATCTTCACTGCTGACCACTTCACCGGTGGCAGCTTTCACCAGTGGCGGGCCCCCCAGGAAGATGGTACCCTGATTCCGCACAATAATGGTTTCATCCGACATGGCAGGGACATAAGCACCGCCGGCTGTACAGCTGCCCATCACCACGGCGATCTGGGCAATGCCCATGCTCGACATACGCGCCTGATTGTAGAAAATACGGCCGAAGTGATCACGGTCCGGGAACACTTCATCTTGCAGCGGTAAATAGGCACCGCCAGAATCGACCAGATAGATACAGGTCAGATGGTTCTGCTCGGCAATTTCCTGAGCGCGTAAATGCTTTTTCACAGTCAGCGGATAATACGTTCCGCCTTTGACTGTCGCATCATTGGCAATGATCATACAGGTCACGCCATTGACCTGACCGACACCGGCCACCACACCGGCAGCAGGCACATCATCCTGATACACCTGATAGGCAGCCAGCTGACCAATTTCAATAAAAGCCGTACCCGGATCAATCAGGTGGTCAATCCGTTCACGTGGTAATAATTTACCGCGATCCAGATGTTTCTGACGTGCAGTTTCACCGCCGCCGAGGGCAATTTTCTGGACTTTCTGTTTCAGGTCATCGACCAGGGTTTGCATCGCTGCGTGGTTGTTTTTGAACTCTTCGCTGCGAATATTGATTTTGCTCTGTAATTGATTCATGCCAACATCCTTGTCTATTCTTGTGATTTACTTTTTAGGCAGTTTCGTTAAACAGTTCGCGGCCAATCAGCATACGGCGAATTTCCGAGGTGCCTGCACCAATTTCATAGAGTTTGGCATCACGCCATAAACGTCCAGCAGAAAATTCATTGATATAACCGTTCCCACCTAGCGTCTGAATGGTTTCACCGGCCATCCAGGTGGCTTTTTCGGCTGCATATAAAATTGCGCTGGCAGCATCTTTACGCAGGCTGCGGCTATGCTCGGCTTTGTCACATTCTGCACCTACGGCATAGACCAGTGCTTTACAGGCCAGCCAGGTCGAATACATATCAGCAATTTTGCCTTGCATCAGCTGGAATTCGCCCAGTGCCTGACCAAACTGTTTACGCTCGTGGATATACGGAATCACGGTGTCTAGGCAGGCATCCATAATGCCCAGTGGGCCTGCGCTTAATACAGCACGTTCATAGTCCAGACCACTCATCAGCACTTTTACACCATTGCCGACACCGCCGAGGACGTTTTCTTTCGGTACGCGCACGTTGTCAAAGAACAGTGGATAGGTATTCGAGCCGCGCATGCCCAGTTTGTCCAGGTGCGTACCGTGGCTAAAGCCCGGCATGGTTTTTTCAATCAGGAAAGCGGTCATGCCTTTGGCGCCGGCTTGGGTATCAGTTTTGGCATAGACCACCAGCACATCTGCATCGCCACCGTTGGTGATCCACATTTTTGAACCGTTTAGCAGATAATGATCGCCCTGATCTTCAGCTTTGAGTTTCATGCTCACCACATCGGAGCCGGCATTCGGTTCTGACATGGCCAATGCGCCGACATATTCACCTGAAATCAGTTTCGGTAAATAGCGCTGTTTCTGTTCTTCGTTACCATTACGCTTAATTTGGTTCACACATAGGTTAGAATGTGCCCCGTAGGAAAGGCCAATGGATGCTGAGGCACGTGAAATTTCCTGCATGGCAATAATATGTGCCAGATAACCGAGGTTGGTGCCACCATATTCCTCACTTACAGTCAGACCGAGTAAACCCATGTCCCCAAAATTTTTCCAAAGATGAGCAGGGAATTCGTTGTCACGGTCGACCTGTTGAGCAATGGGTGCGATCTCTTTTGCACAAAATGCAGCAACTGAATCACGAAGGGCGATCAGTGTTTCATCCAAACCGAAATCCAAGCTTTGTAAATTCATTTCTTCATCCATCCTGCGGTTATATTTGTTGTTTCCAAAAAAGCATTTTTGTTGTGCTTGGTTTTTAACATACATCGAAAATTTAAAAAAGTGAACTAAAATTCACAAAATGATTTACAATTCATTTTATCTGGTTGAGAATAAGATATGAGTTATAAAAGATCATCATTGATGCAGGAACGAATGGAACAGAATCGCCTGTCGATTTTGCAGTCCGCTCGTGAACTAATTGCTCAAGGGGGCTTTAAAGAGGCGTCGATTCAGGCCATTGCGGAACGTGCCGGTGTATCTACCGGTCTGGTCTATCGATATTTCGAAAACAAAAGCCAGATTTTAATTGAAGTGTTGTCGAATGCGATTCAGCATGAGGTTGAAATTTTGAACCACATTGCCGGCTCGGATTTATCGCCAAAACAGAAATTGCAAAAATCTGTTACAACTTTTGTGAAGCGTGCCATGAACAGTCCCCAACTGGCGTATGCGCTCATGTTTGAACCGGTCGATCCGGAAATGGAACATGAACGTTTTCGCAGTAAACAGCTGATCAAGCAGAGCATTAAGGAAATTTTGGCTGAAGGAAAAGTCAATGGTGAGTTTGAGTTTGAAGATTTGAACACCGCCGCACTGGGCGTGGTTGGCTCTATGACTTTTGTGGTGATTGAACCTTTAAACCCATCTCGCAATGTGATGTTTGATCAAAACTATAAGGATTACTTTGTCAAACAGATTGCCGATTTTTGTATGAATGCAGTACGTCGACAGGAGGGAAGTGAGTAAAAAACGATAAAAACGGCAGGGAAGACAGACAGGTAGTCGTGGTTCAAAAACAATTAGTAGAGTTGAAAATCAGAATTACAAAGAATCAAGGAGAACGATTCAATGACACAAGTACGGTTAAGCTACGCCTACGGAACGAGCAGCCAGCCTTTACTGGGCACAACGATTGGTGAAAAATTTGATCAGGCTTGCGCGCAATACGCCGAACAGGATGCGGTGGTCAGCCTGCATCAGAATGTGCGTTTGAGCTACCGGCAGTTGCAAGAGCAGGTGAATGCCTTTGCCTGCAGTTTGCTGAAACTGGGCTTTCAAAAAGGTGACCGTCTTGCAATCTGGTCGCCGAACTGCGTGGAATGGACCATTACCCAGTTTGCGGCCTTTAAAGCCGGCATTATTCTGGTGAACCTGAACCCGGCCTATAAAAGCAATGAGCTGGAATATGTACTGAATAAAGTGTCGTGTAAGGGACTGGTGATTGCCTCGCAGTTCAAGACCACCAATTATCAGGAGATTCTGACCAAAATTGCCCCGGAGCTGAACCAGGCAGCAAGCAAAGTGCTGAAAGCCGAGCGCCTGCCGCATCTGAAACATATTATTAAAATTGATGATCAGGAACATGCCGGATTACACCGCTTTCAGGATTTACTGACCCCGCCAAGCAAAAAAATGCTGCAAAAACTGCAGCAGATTTCTAGTGAATTGCAGTTTGATGAAACTATTAATATTCAGTTTACATCGGGCACCACCGGGAATCCGAAAGGCACCATGCTGACCCATAACAACATTTTAAATAATGGCTATTTTGTCGGTGAAGCAATTCATCTCAGCCCGGCAGATCGGGTCTGTATTTCAGTGCCGTTATTCCACTGTTTCGGGATGGTGATGGGGAACTTGGCCTGTATCACTCATGGTTCCACCATGGTTTATCCATCAGCCGTATTTAACCCGCTGGATACTTTAAAAGCCATTCAGCAGGAAAAATGTACCGCCGCTTATGGCGTACCGACCATGTTCATTGCCATTTTAGAGCATGAACAGTTTGATGAGTTTGACCTGTCAAGCTTGCGCACCGGTATTATGGCCGGCAGTCCATGTCCGCAGGAAATCATGCAGCGCGTGATTGACCGCATGCATATGTCGGAAATTACCATCTGCTATGGCATGACTGAAACAGCACCGGTAAGTGCGCAAAGTTCAACGGAAGATTCGGTGGAACGTCGCGTCAGTACCGTAGGCCGAGTCCATCCACATCTGGAAGTCAAAATTGTCGATGAAGAGGGCAAGGTGGTACCACGTGGACAGCTCGGTGAACTCTGTGTTCGCGGTTATTCGGTAATGCTCGGCTATTGGGAAGATCAGGAAAAAACCGCAGAAGTGATTGATGCTGCACGCTGGATGCATACCGGTGATATCGCTGAAATGGACGATGAAGGCTTTGTCAAAATTAAAGGCCGGATTAAAGATGTGGTGATTCGTGGCGGTGAAAACCTGTTCCCGAAAGAAATTGAAGATTTCCTCTATACCCATCCGGCGGTTTGCGATGTACAGGTGATTGGCGTACCTGACCATAAATATGGCGAAGAACTCTGCGCCTGCATTATCTTGCATGAAAACGACCCTTGCACAGAAGAAACCATTCGCCAGTACTGCGCCGAGTATATTTCACACAATAAAGTGCCACGTTATGTGCGTTTCTTTAGCGAGTTTCCAATGACGGCATCGGGTAAGGCGCAGAAGTTTAAGCTGCGTGAATTTATGCGTGAAGAGTTAAACCTAAAAGAAATTGCTTGATTCATGCAGGCATCTAATCACATGACAGGGCGACAGGGATATCGCCGGTCATGTGATTGAATCTCGGGAAAAATCAAATCAGAGCAAAATTGCTTTGCTTTCCGCGAGCTGTCATGACTTTCCAACAAGAATGATCTTCGCAAGTCTATTCAAGAGTCAGAGGTAGAGTGAGTTAAAGATGGCCAAAAACTTTCACAGTGAAGTCATTGTCGCCGGCTATGATGATCACATCCGTAAACTGATTCCCGGCTATGAACTGGTACATCAACAGATTGATGCCATTCTAACAGCAGAATTACCGGAAACTGCGCATATTCTGGTGGTCGGGTGCGGGACAGGCTATGAGCTGACCTATTTATTGGCGCATCATCCACAGTGGCAGATTACCGCCATTGATCCCTCCCGTGCCATGCTGGAACAGGCACAAAATACGATCCGCTCAATTGCAGGTGCCGAGCGGGTGCAGTTTATTCAGGCCGATACCCAGAGTTTAGAGTCCCCTCAGCCTTTTGATGCGGCACTGGCCATTCTGGTGGCGCATTTTATTCCCATGCCGGCCAAAGCCGATTTTTTTCAGGACATCTGCCAGCGCTTAAAACCGGGTGGTGTGTTCCTCAGTTATGACCTGATGCAGCCTGAAACATTGGCTGAACAGCAAGTGCTGCAGCATGTAGCGGTGCAACAGGGCTTAACAGTGAGGCAGAGTGAAAAGATGATTGCACATCTGGATGATGATTTTGAACTGGTTTCGGCTGAACAGACCAAAGACGTATTAACAAAAGTCGGATTTAAAAGTTGCAGGGTTTATTGTCAAATCATGAATTATTATGGTTTTTTTGCACGAAAATAAACGAAACAGAGGCTACACAGGCAGGTAGCACACAGACCAAAGAGCAAGGAAGTAGGGAAAATAATGTCGGCATATTACAGTTTTATCAGACGTGAACAGCATGCAGATGGCAGCAGCACAGCTTATTATGAATCGAATATTCATGCTCAGGGCGCGTGGAATCCGCATGAGCAGCATATGGCACCTGCCACCGGTATTCTCTGTGCAGAGCTGGAACAGTTCCAGCCACGTGCAGAAATGCGCATTGGCCGGGTCGGGCTGGATATTTTTGGTTTGATTGCCTTTGGTGAATTTTCAATTACTACCCGCATGATTCGCCCGGGCAAAACCATTGAACTGATTGAAGCGGAAATGTGTGCCAATGGCAAAACCTGTATTGTGGCGCGTGCCTGGAAAATGCTGACTTCCGACACTCGTGCCATTGCCGGTCTGGAAGATTTACCGGCAGAAAGTCCGGACTATTTACCCGAGTGGGATGGCATGCGCTGCTGGCCAGGCGGCTATATTCAAAGTATTCAGACCCGTGCCCATCTGGACCATCGTCCGGGCAAAGGCATTGTCTGGCTCAGTAATCAGCTTGAAATGATTGACGGCCAGCCGACATCGGATTTTACCCGCCTGATGGGCATGGTAGATACTGCCAATGGCGTGGTGCCACGTCAGGACCCGAATGCCGGTTGGGGCTTTCCAAATTTGGATCTGCAAATTCATCTGCACCGCTTGCCGCAAGGCCAGTGGCTGGGACTGGAAGTGGTACAACAATATGGTGAAGATGGTATTGGTCTGACCAGCGGCATTCTGCATGATGTTCATGGGCCATTTGGACGCAGTGAACAGATTCTGACCTTAAGAAAGTTCTAAAACTGGCTCAAATCTATCAGGACGAATTGATTCGTCCTTTTTTTATTGGCATGCTGTGGGCAGTTCAAAATATAGATGAAACAGATGCGAATCGGGATTATTGGCGCGGGGCGGGTAGCACATCATCTGGCACGGGCATTGAGTGCACGGCACCAGATAGTACAGATTTATAGCCGCAGTTTGGATAAGGCAGCGCAGCTGGCACAGCAGGTACAGGCCAGTGCAATTCATAGCCCTGAACAGTTTGATGCAACATTAGACTTGGTGATCATTGCGGTGAGTGATCAATCCATTGCCGCGGTAATTGAGCAGGTGCATCCTCATCTGCCTGAAGTGCTGATGGTCCATACCTCCGGCAGTACTGCAATGCAGCTGTTGCAGCAGGTACATGCACGTGCCGGAGTATTTTATCCGCTGCAAACCTTTAGTCTGGAACGTGAGATTGACTGGAGTCAGACCCCTGTATTTATTGAAGCGGCAGATGAAGACGATCAGGCTGTATTATTGCAGCTGGCCAATGAACTCAGTCAGTGGGTTTATGCCTATAGCTCCGAGCAGCGTCTGAGCCTGCATCTGGCCGCGGTGTTTGCCTGTAATTTCAGTAATTATTGTTATGACATGGCCCGGCAAATTGTTGATGTCCAGCAGGTCGATTTTAGTCTGCTGTATCCGTTAATGCTGGAAACGGCGCAGAAGGCCACCCAGGCCGATCCTAAAACCATGCAGACCGGCCCGGCCATGCGTGGTGATCAGAATATTTTACAGATGCATCAGCAGTTATTGGCCGATGCACAGCGACCTGATTTACAGGCGGTCTATCAACTATTCAGCCAGCAGATTTTAGAACGTCATCAGTCATAAACCATTGTTGTTATCTTCGGTTTTATACTGGTTAATCGAGTCGTTGATCTGATCTTTTAAATCACTTTTGACTGGTAGATCATCTATTTTGTCTAATCTCAAGATAGGGACGTATAAAAAAAGCGCTGAGATTTCAGCGCTTTTTCAACTTTGCGATTAAGAAATTTTCTTAAAGATAAAGTCGTTAATCTTGTGACCGGCTTCAATACCGCGGCGTTCAAATTTGGTTTGCGGGCGCCATTCCGGACGTGGATAGCTGTTGCCTTTGCCTGCCAGGTTTTCTAAACGAGAACGGTTGTCCAGCACGTCCAGCATCCATTCTGCATACGGTTCCCAGTCAGTTGCTGCATGGAAAGTACCGCCCATTTCCAGTTTTTGTTCAATCAGTTCCATACGCTCATCCACCACAAAGCGGCGTTTGAAGTGGCGTTTCTTTTGCCATGGGTCCGGGAAGTACAGTTGCACGGTGTTAATGCTGTTGTCTGGCATTTCACGCAGCACCTGAATTGCATCGGCATCCAGTACGCGCAGGTTGCTTAAACCGGCTGTGCCTGCTTCATATACGCACTGGGCAATACCCGGCACATGCACTTCAATACCCACAAAGTTACGCTCCGGATTGGCCTGCGCCATTAAGACCAGTGAACGGCCCATTCCAAAACCGATTTCTACCGTTAAAGGACGTTCTGGATGTTCAAAATGCTGACGTAAATCGCCAACCGGATATTCCAAAATTAGGTGACCATATTGTTCAAGCGCAGTACGTTGAGAGGTGTTGAGTGGTGAGGAACGACGCATAAACGTCACAATTTCACGGTGCTCGTTTAAGTTGTCCAGCTCGACGACTTGCTGGTCTAATTGATCATTCGACATAACTTTGGCAATCGTAAAAAATTCAAATGCGGTATTTTAAGTCCTGAGCAGTTGAAGTCAAATTTTTTCATGCATTGCGCTATTTTTTTCACGGCAGCTGTCATGAAAATGCAGAAATAGTTTCATCAAATGTTCATACATCTGTCATGTCTAAAAAATAGCCTGAATAAGCTTTAACAACTGATAAAAAAACAATGAAATTACATACTTTATGCTGGGCCATGGCACTCATGGGTTGTGGATTTTCTGCACATGCAGAGTTGATGTTCAGTCAATATGTCGATGGTACGTCGAACCGTAAGGGACTGGAGATTTATAACCCTGATGCGACAGCGGCCGATTTATCTCAGTATCAAATCAAGATTTTTTCCAATGGCTCAACCACAGCCGGACTGACGGTATCTTTAGAGGGAGTGTTGCCGGCCAAAGCTGAATATCTGGTCGGGCGAAGTGAATTGGAGCTGGTGCTGGGCGATCTGGTCAAAAAAATCGCAAGTCTGAATTTTAATGGTAATGATGCGGTTGTGCTGTATAAGCATAATACACCGGTCGATCGTTTTGGTGTGCTTGGACAGACTACGAGTTGGGCAGAGGGCACCAGTTTAAGCCGCAATAAAACCACGCATAGTGTTAGCTCAGTTGACCCAACAGCACCTTTTGATGTGAACAGTGAATGGACGGCTTGGTCTGACCGGAATGCTTTTAGCCAGTATTTGCGACCAGAAGGAGAGCAGACGCCGCCTGTGACGGAAACGATTAGCTGTAGCAGTAGTGATACCGCCATTGCCGATTTGCACAGTGCCAGCAAGAACCAGATCTATACCGTGCGTGGGGTGATGACCGCAGATTATCGTTATAGCAATGGTTTTTCCGGTTTTTATCTGCAAACGCCAGATAGCAAAGCCAAGCCAAACCTGAATAATGCGATTTTTGTTTATATTCCGGCCAGCAGCCAGATTAAAGGCGGGCAGGTTGGAGAAGAGGTGATTTTACGTGGCCTCCTCACTAGCTATCAAAACCAGCTGCAGCTGGACCAGCTGACTCAGGAGATTCAAACCTGTAATCCGCAAGCGGCAAGCTGGGTGGCACCAAAAACAGTAAATTTACCCTTTGAAAGCCTGACGGATATTCAGCAACATGCACCGCAGCGTTATCAGGGTGCACTGGTTAAACTGCCGCAAACTCTGACCGTCAGTGAAAACTATAATTATGGCCGTTATGGCGAGCTGGCCCTAAGCCTTGGGCGCTTATATATGCCGACCAATCTGTATCCTGCCAAATCCGACGAAGCACTCAGCCTGGCCAAGCAAAACCTGCTATCCAAAATTATTCTGGATGATGGCTATAACAACCAGAACCGGACGCCGTGGTTGCCGCTGAACTTTAATGCGCAAAATACCTTAAGAGCCGGCTATGAGCTGCAAAATGTAGAAGGGATTTTGGAATATCGTTTTAACCAGTGGCGTATTCAGCCTGTTCAGGGCAGAACCTTGCCGAATATCGTGGCAGACAAAAATGAGCGCAGCAGCGTCAGTGCCAAAAATACTGCCCAGATTCGTGCTGCGGCCTTTAATGTCCTGAACTATGACAATGGCGCTGCACAAGGCTTCCCGACCGAGCGCGGTGCAAAAACCAAAGCAGAGTTCGACAAGCAGCATCAGAAAATTTTCAGTGCCTTAAAAGCCATTGATGCCGATGTCTATGGCCTGAATGAAATTGCCAACAATGGTTATGGCCCAGACAGCGCTATTGCCTATTTAACCCAAAGTCTGGGGCCAGACTGGAAGTATGTGACACCGCCAAATGCAGATCGCTTGGGCACCGATACCATTGCCGTAGCCATGATTTATAACAGCAAACGCCTGACGCCGGTGAATGCCGCTGCCGTGTTTGATGATGGTACGCAATTGAACCGTGTCACCATGGCGCAAAGTTTTAAACCTGTGGCGGGTGGCGAAAGCTTTACCGTGGTGCCACAGCATCTGAAATCCAAAGGTAGCTGTCCTGACACGGGTGTAGATGCAGATCAGGGTGATGGTCAAGGCTGCTGGAATAGCACCCGTGTGACCGTAGTACAGAAATTAATGCAATGGCTGGCGACCAATCCAACCAAAGTAACGCAGCCCAATGTCCTGATTCTGGGCGACTTAAACAGTTATGCCAAAGAAGATCCGATTTTGGCGCTGGAAAAGGCCAACTATAAAAATCTGTTTAATGATGAAAAAATCGGACAGGGCAAACAGGCTTATAGTTATGTGTTTGGTGTAGCCAGTAATACCCAGGGCTATGGCGGCGCCGGTAATTTAGACCATGCCATTGCCGATGCGCAATTGTATCCACGGGTTAAACGTGCTTTTGCATGGGCCATTAATGCCGATGAACCGACGGCGCTGGCCTATAACGAAGACTATAAAACTGCCGAGCAGATTCAGGCCTTTTATAGCCCGGATGCTTTCCGTTCATCTGACCACGACCCGATTATTATTGATCTGGATTTGGCAGATGCACCGGTAGAGCCAAAGCCATCGGAAGACTCCAAAGCGGATACCCATGGGGGGAGTACCGGTCTATGGTCATTATTGGGATTATTTGGTCTGAGTGCTGCGGCTTGGTTACGTCGCCGTAAATAAGGCGGGTATTGATCTGCCATAAAAAACGCCTGATTATCAGGCGTTTTTTTATGTGGTTTTACTCAAGCTTAATTCGGACTTAATTTATCAATCAGGGTGTCACTGGCTTCATTCAAGCCAATCAGCTCGACCTGAATCCCGCGAGCTTCAAATTTTTGCACCACAGTATTCAGCATATTCACTGAGGTTAAATCCCAAATATGCGCATGAGTCAGATCAATCTTTACCTGTTGCAGATTTTCCTTAAAGTCAAAGAACTGGAAAAACTTGTCCGAGCTGCTAAAGAAAATCTGTCCGGTAATCTGATAACGGCGTGTATCCTGTACGCGTTCAGACTGAACTTTGACTTCACTTTCCAGCTTATTCACCAGGAATAAGGCCGACAGCAATACCCCAACGAAAACACCCAAGGCCAGGTTGTGTGTGGCCAGTACAATCGCCACCACGGTCAGCATCACAATATTACTTTGCTTTGGATGCTTGCTAAAGTTACGCACCGAATCCCAGTTAAAGGTGGTAAAAGCGACCATAATCATAATCGCCACCAGCGCCGCCATTGGAATATAAGCCAGCCAGTCTTTAAAGAACACCACCAGACACAGCAGGAAAACGCCGGCGACCAAAGTAGAAAGACGGGTACGCGCACCAGAGCTGACGTTAATAATCGACTGGCCAATCATGGCACAGCCGGCCATCCCGCCCATAAAACCGCTGACAATATTGGCATAGCCCTGACCACGACATTCCTGATGACGGTCACCTTCAGTTTCCGTCACTTCATTCACAATGGTGGTGGTCATCATGGTTTCCAGTAAACCCACTGTCGCAAGGGTGATGGAATAGGGGAAAATAATCGCCAGTGTTTCAAAATTCAGCGGAATTTCAGGAATTAAAAATACCGGTAAGGTGTCTGGAAATTGTCCCAGATCACTCACCGTACGCATATCGGCACCCAAAAACAGCGCCAGCAGACTCAGCACAATAATGCAGATTAAGGGTGAGGGCACCGCCTTGCCAATTTTAGGCAGATAGGGAAACAGATAAACTACCGCCAGCCCCAGGCCGACAAAGACATAGCCCCACAGATCCATTTGCATCAGCTCTGGAAGTTGCGCGACAAAAATTAAAATCGCCAGCGCATTCACAAAACCATAGACCACCGATTGCGACACAAAACGCATCAGCTTGGCCACTTTAAAATAGCCGGCCACCACTTGAATGATTCCGGTCAGTACCGTTGCCGCCAGCAAATATTGCAGCCCGTGCTCTTTGACCAGGGTAATCATCAGCAGCGCCATGGCACCTGTCGCGGCCGAAATCATCGCCGTGCGGCCACCAAAAAAGGCAATGGTCACGGCAATACAGAAGGAGGCATATAGGCCAACTTGTGGATCGACACCGGCAATTGCAGAAAAGGCAATGGATTCAGGAATCAGGGCCAGCCCCACCACCAGACCGGCCAGCACATCGGTCCGGATATTGGAAAACCACTCTTCTTTTTTTAGACTAATCACAATCGGCTTTTCATGAAACTTTAAAGGCGACTATGGTAAAACAAATGAAGTGAAAAAAGCAGCCGCAATCCACTTGAAAAAGCGCCGCGCTTGCTCAATATTGAAAAGGTAAATGTTTTTTACGCATTTACGCTTTTTTGCAATTTACAGGTTCGATCACTTGAAAGTTTGTTAGAAGCCATTTAAAACAGTTAGTAGTTATATAACAAGGATCAGATATGAAGCTTTATTATTCACCGGGTGCATGTTCTTTAGCGGCCCATATTATTTTAAATGAAATTAATGTAGATTTTGATTTAGAACGTGTCGACCTGAAAACCCATAAAACCGAAAAAGGTCATGATTATTACGAAATTAATCCAAAAGGCTATGTTCCGGCGCTTGAGATTAATCCAGGTCTGATTCTGACCGAAAACGTGGCAATTTTACCGTTTCTGGCCCAGCACGATCCAAAACAAGATTTAATTCCGCCATCTGGCATGGGCCGTGCCAAAGTGCTGGAATGGTTAGGTTATCTCAACTCGGAATTGCATGATGCCTACGCGGTATTCTTTGGTGGTCAGTTAACCGATGATGAAAAAAATAAAGCCTATGCTGAAATTGACCGTCTGTTAAGTTATATTGATAAAACCATTGGTGAATCAGACAATGAATATCTGGTCGATGATAACTTTGGCCCGGCCGATGCCTATTTATTCGTACTGACCAACTGGTCGAACCATATTCATCATGATTTAACCCCATATACCCATATTATTGCGCTACGCAATAAAGTGGCCGAGCGTCAATCGGTGCAGATTGCCATGCGTGATGAAGGCTTGATTCCTTGATCCAGGTTTAAAAACCGCAATAAAAAAGGACTCAAGCAGAGTCCTTTTTTCATGTTTAGCTTTTAAATCAAGTGAAACCTGAAGGAGTAACTTATCTCTCAGCACAGATAATGTCCGGATTATTTAAAGAAATAACCGGTTTCTGGCGAGCTGGCATTGGCCATACGTTTACGCGGCATCCGGCCTGCCAGATAGGCTTCACGGCCCGCTTCCACTGCTTTGCGCATTGCCGAAGCCATCAGGACCGGATTTTGCGCTGCTGCAATTGCAGTATTCATTAACACACCATCACAGCCCAGTTCCATGGCAATTGCTGCATCGCTGGCAGTGCCGACACCCGCATCGACCAGTACCGGTACTTTGGCATTTTCTTTAATAATAGAAATGGTATGCGGGTTTAAAATCCCCAGCCCTGAACCAATTAAGCTGCCTAAAGGCATAATTGCCACACAGCCCATGCTTTCCAGTTCTTGTGCCACAATCGGATCATCCGAGGTATAGACCATAATCTCGAAACCATCATCAATAAGCGTGCGCGCTGCCTTTAAGGTTTCGGTGATGTTTGGATACAGGGTTTTTTCATCGCCCAGTACTTCCAGTTTTACCAGATTGTGACCATCGAGCAGTTCGCGCGCCAGCATACAGGTACGCACTGCACTGTTGGCATCAAAACAGCCGGCAGTATTCGGTAAAATGGTATATTTTTCTGGTGGAATCGCAGACAGCAAATTTGGCTGATCGGGATGCTGACCAATATTCACGCGACGAATAGCAACAGTTACAATTTCCGCACCGCTGGCCTGAATGGCCAGATCTGTTTCCTGCAGATCTTTATATTTTCCCGTGCCCACCAGCAAGCGCGAGTTAAAAGTGCGTGAACCGATTTTAAGTAGGGTGTCTTCCATACGTGCTCCGTCTTAGCCGCCGCCAACGGCATGAATAATTTCAATGCGGTCTTGATCATGAATAGGGGTGCTTTCCAGTCGGCTTTTCGGCACAATCATCTCGTTTTGTTCTACCGCAAAACGTTTGCCTTCCAACGCCAGTTGTTGCACCAGTTCTAGTAAATTATGGCACTGTGTCTGTTGTAATTCGCCGTTTAAATAAATGTGCATACCTGCAGTTTCCTAGCTGTTCCGTTCCCGAATTATCGGGCATATTTCATGGCATTCCAGGCCAGTACCAGCCAGCCGGCAATCATTAGCGCACCGCCAATTGGGGTAATGGCCCCCAGACCGCGCGGCAAACCTAGCGCCATCACATACAATGAGCCACAGAAAAACACAATCCCGACCTGAATCAGCAGGAAGCTGGCTTTAATGGGAAATTGAGTCATGACTTTGGCCAGAATCGCCAGTGCCAATAATCCGAGGGCATGATAGAAAAAATAATCAGTCGCTGTTTGCCACCACGCCAGTTGAGCTTCTGTTGCGCGTGCTTTTAAGCCATGTGCCCCAAATGCACCTAACATCACCGCAAGTGCTAAATTAAGGGCAGAAATTGCAATCCACATAGCAAGAATGACCTGAGTAAATTTGCGCTCAACCTTAACATTTTTCCGGGCAACGAGAAAGTGAAAAACTTTCACCCTGAAATGTGGTATTGAATCCAGCTTTTTGATTTTAGGGGGGAAGAAAATGGATTTCTTTAAGATCATCGCCCGGTTTCAGCAAGCACAGACAGCAAAAAAGGGCAGATCGCCCTTTTTTAACTTTAGCACTCTGGAATCATCACTTAGTTAGATGACATTGCCACTTTAATTTTTTCCATGGCATTTTTTTCAAGCTGGCGAATACGCTCCGCAGAAACATTATATTCAGCTGCCAGTTCATGCAGGGTCGATTTATCATCATCTAACCAGCGACGCTGCAAGATATTACGCGAACGGTCATCCAGCTGCTCCATGGCTTCATGCAGGGCAGAGGTACTTTGTGCCTCATAATCTTCATCTTCGACCAGACGGGCCGGATCGTAACGGTTATCTTCTAAATAAAGCGCCGGCGCAACATGGGTAGTGTTTTCACTTTCATCATCATTTTGCGCTTCGAAAGCCGCGTCATAAGCGGTCAGACGGCCTTCCATTTCCAGGACCTGTTCCGGAGTGACATTCAGGTCGTTGGCAATCGATTTGGCTTCTTCCAGCGTCAGTTTTTTGCTGGATTTTTTCAGGCTGCGTAAATTAAAGAACAGTTTACGCTGTGCCTTGGTGGTGGCAATTTTAACAATACGCCAGTTACGGATCACGTATTCGTGAATCTCGGCTTTAATCCAGTGCACGGCAAATGACACCAGACGCACGCCCATATTCGGGTCGAAGCGTTTCACGGCCTTCATTAGACCGAGGTTGCCTTCCTGAATCAGGTCGCCTTGTGGCAAACCATAACCTGCATAACTACGCGCAATATGGACTACAAATCGCAAATGCGACATGACCAGCATTTTTGCTGCATCTAAATCTTGATCGTAATAATAACGTTCAGCTAACTCTTTTTCTTGTTCAGCCGTTAAAATAGGAATTTGATTGACGGTACTAATATAAGCACCGAGATTTACGCCTGGCGCAGATAATGACAGGGGCATCAACTGATTGCGGCTGTCACTCATGAGTTCTCCTTATAGGATCGGTGGGTCGTATTACCTGTAAATTTCATCTTAATACCAATATCCTTGCAAATTAAGGAAAAAAGGTAGAGAAATGTAAAGTTTTATGCCAATGCATGCTGTTTACTTTAATTGAAAATTATTTAATTTCAATAAAGTAATGAAACTCGTTGGCAGAAATTTGTGTCAATTCACAGCCGTACTGGTGAATCTGACAATAGCGGCTGACATCTTGCAGACTATGCGGGTCAGAGGACTTGAGCAGAAAGTGTCCGGCGCCGGTTTTTTTTAAAGCGCGTTTTAGCATCAGTAAGGGCATGGGGCAGGGTTGTCCCATCGCATCAATGATGATCATTTCATCGACAGAGTTGTCCATAATCTGCTTCAATCGGGTCTTTAAAAAAAGGACTCAAAATATTAGCAAATTTGGTGCCAAATCTAAAGTTTATTTGCGGTTTTTATCAAAATATAACATTGAAAAATCTTGAATTAACTCTGTCGAAACAAGCATGAATTCTGAATAAGATAAATCAAAAAAAATCTATTATTTGTCATAAACCCGTGTTAAGCTCGATGCGTATTTAGGATTTGAGATAGGCAGTTGTTGTTTGTCGCCCTATTACAAATTGGATGTAACCGGGATTTTGTTAATAGTTATACAGAATGATTACAAGCTTAGAAATAAAAATATTTTTAAACTTTGTTTACTCTGCTGTTTGCAACACCGGGTGGTCCTTCTTTTTAATCAATGAGGATTAACTTATGACAGCTCGTGAACAAGGCGTAGTTAAATGGTTCAACGACACTAAAGGTTTTGGCTTTATTCAACGTAACGGCGGCGACGATGTATTCGTTCACTTCCGTGCGATTCAAGGCGAAGGCCACCGTTCACTTCGTGACGGTCAACGTGTTGAGTTCAGCGTAGTTAAAGGTCAAAAAGGCTTCCAAGCGGAAGAAGTACAACCTTTAGACTAATCGTTGGATTAATCTGAAAAACGCTCCATCTATTGGGGCGTTTTTTGTTTATAATATGATACGTTTTTGTGATTAATAAGTTAGAGCACATTTTTATGTCATCTGGTTTTGAAACCTTAAATTTACATCCGAAACTGAGACAAGCTATTGCGGCCTTAGGTTTTAAGGAAATGACGCCCATTCAGCAAAAGGTTTTAAAATTTACTTTGGCTGGACATGATGCCATTGGTCGCGCCCAGACCGGTACCGGCAAAACCGCTGCCTTCCTCATTAGCGTCATCAATGACTTATTGAATAATCCGGTGAAAGAGCAGCGTTTCCGTGGTGAGCCGCGTGCCCTGATTCTGGCACCGACGCGTGAACTGGCCTTACAGATTGAAAGTGATGCCAAAGAGCTGGTGAAGTTTACCGACCTACATGTAGTGACCTTGTTGGGCGGTGTCGATTTTGACAAGCAAAAAGCGCAGCTGGATAAAAACTTTGTCGACATTATGGTCGCGACCCCGGGTCGTCTGATTGACTTTGTCGAGCAAAAAGAAGTCTGGCTGGATCAGCTGGAATTTCTGGTGATTGATGAAGCCGACCGTTTACTGGATATGGGCTTTATTCCATCGGTAAAACGGATTGTGCGTTTTTCACCGCGTAAAGAGCAGCGCCAGACTTTAATGTTCTCAGCCACTTTTAGCTATGATGTGCTGAATCTGGCCCAGCAATGGTTATTTGAACCGGTGACTGTCGAAATTGAACCGGAAAAGAAAACCAATGCCGATGTCGAGCAGCGCGTATATATGGTGTCGAATTCAGACAAATATAAACTGCTGCAAGATATTTTGCGCGACGAGCCGATTGAAAAAGTCATGATCTTTGCCAACCGCCGCGATCAGGTGCGCCGTCTGTATGACCATCTGAAACGTGATGGCTATAAAGTGGTGATGCTATCTGGTGAAATTGCCCAGGATAAACGCCTGAAAATGCTGGACCAGTTTAAAAATGGCAAACACAACATCATGATTGCCACCGATGTCGCCGGACGCGGCATTCACGTCGATGGCGTGTCGCATGTGGTGAACTTTACCTTGCCAGAACAATCAGATGACTACGTGCACCGTATTGGCCGTACTGGTCGTGCTGGTACGCGTGGGGTCAGTATTAGTTTCCTGGCCGAAGATGATGCTTTCTATTTGCCAGAAATTGAAAAAGCCATCGGACAAAAACTGCCATTAACCCGTTTAGATGGTTATTGCTAGACTTTACTATGTCGTGTTGTTGCTGAGGCAGCTACCCGCATCAAAATGAAAAAATGGATCAGCTCCAAAGGACCTGATCCATTTTTTATTGCATCTTTTGATTACGTTCAGATTAGTTGGCCTGACAGCGGAAGGTGAGTACGGTCTGATAATCATCATCCTGTGCCAGCTGGGCATTACGACCCGAGATGGTGCCGAGCACAGTCGCGGCAGCCTGAATCATCTGTCCGGTCTGTTCATCGACCACGCCTTTTAAAGCGCCGTTATAAGTGGTCTGTTCATCGACCACCACCGGTGTAGCGCGGCTACCACAGGTTTTGTTGGCCGCACTAATCGCATTGTTTTTGGAGATGATATTGCTTTTACCTAAACCGGTGACTTCGTACTGATTATTTTCTTTCTGAATTGCCAGCGAAGAGGTCGGGTTTGAAGCACAGGCGGTCAAAAATAGCGCAGCGGTGGCTGCAGCACTTAAACCAATCAGCTTGTTCATGTGTGGTCCCCATATTTTATTTGTTGAATCAGTCATCTATCTAAACATATCTGCACTTTTAGAGTTTGTAGAAGCTGTAAAGAAATGCAGTTTTATATAGTGGCTCTGTGACAGACAAGCCGGCCATTAAAACTCAGGATTTATACAAATAACCCAACGCAAATAGAGTAAATTCTGTGGTTTATGCTAATCTTGAGGCAGATTTTATAGATAGATATAAGCCAATGACGGATACAATGGAAGCTACGGTTCATCAGAATATTCATCAACGTCAGTCGATTGGGCATCTGGTCGAGCCGGCACCGAATGCAGCGCAGCTGGAGCGTGCCTTTCAGGCAGCCTTGACCGCGCCTGATCATCATCGTTTAAAACCGACCCGTTTTGTGGTGATTCCGGCAGAGCGCCGCGAAGCTTTTGGCGAGTTGCTGGTACAGGCTCTGGCCGATTTAGGCCAGACCGATGCGGTGCAGCTGGAACGTGTGAAACATCATCCTTTCCGGGCGCCATTACTGGTGCTGGCACTGACCAAATTCCAGCCGCATCCTAAAGTTCCGGATTTTGAGCAGACCTTAAGTACCGGGGCGGCGGTACAGAATTTCCTGCTGTCTTTACAGGCACAAGGCTTTGCCAGCATGTGGCGCAGTGGTGCTGTAGTGGAATCAAAATTATTGAAAAAAGCTTTGAAATTAAATGAAGATGATTTAATTTCAGGCATCATCTATATTGGAACTGCCGCAAAAGCGATTGCGCCGCGTGCGGACATTCAGACTGACGCCTATGTCAGTTACTGGACGGAATAAGCATCGCATACGGCTGAGGATATAAAAATAATGTCAGAATTGAATTTTGCCAGTCTGGTAGAACCGGTCAATATTGATCAGAAAACCGCATTAAGAATTACCGTCTTGGGTGGGGGCAGTTTTGGTACCGCCATGGCCAATACCGCGGTGCGTAACGGCTGCGATACCATGATCTGGATTCGGGATGAAGCCACCGCTGAAGAAATTAACCGCACTCATATCAATAAACGCTATTTGCCAGATTTTCCTTTAGAGCCGGGCTTAAAAGCAGTGTCGGATCTGGAACTGGCGGTACGCGACCGAGATATTATTCTGGTCGCCATTCCAAGTCATTCTTTTCGTGATGTGCTGAAGCAGATTAAGCCGTTTATCACCTCGCAAGCGGTGGTGTCCCTGACCAAGGGTATTGAGGCCAAAACCTTCTGCTTTATGAGCGATATTATTCGCGCCGAATTGCCGGAAGTGCCGTATGGGGTGCTGTCTGGCCCGAACCTGGCCAAAGAAATTGTAGCCGGGCAGCCTGCCGGAACCGTGATTGCCAGCCAGTCAGAACTGGTACGTTATGCGGTGCAGCAGGCACTCCATAGTGCTTTATTCCGTGTATTCGGTAGTGATGATGTACACGGGGTGGAACTTGGTGGGGCGTTAAAAAATATTTATGCCGTGGCCATGGGCATGGCCGCCGCGTATAACGTCGGTGAAAATACCAAAAGTATGATTTTAACCCGTGCTTTAGCTGAAATGAGCCGTTTTGCGGTCAAGCTGGGCGCCAACCCGCTGACATTCTTAGGTCTGTCAGGTGTCGGTGATTTATTTGCCACCTGTAGCAGTCCATTGAGTCGTAATTATCAGGTGGGGTATGCACTGGGCAAAGGTAAAACCCTGGAACAGGCCACACAGGAACTGGGCCAGACTGCAGAAGGGATTAATACCATTGTGCAGGTCAAAGCACGTTCTGAAGAGCTGGATGTGTATATGCCAATTACCAGCGCCTTGTATGATGTGATTTATGAAGGACAGCCGCCGCTGACGATTGCACTGGCACTCATGAAAAATGGCCATCGTAGTGATGTAGAGTTTGTATTGCCGCATCATGAAGTATAAATTGGTTAAAATATGACAGTTTGATGAACCGAACTGTCATATTTACTGCTTATAATGCGGACAAAATGAAATAAGGAAATGTATATGCAATTGACCCTAGTGCGTCATGGTGAAGCTTCACCACCCGTGCATGGTAATGATATTAAACGTCCCCTGACCGAACGTGGGCATACCCAGGCACAGCAAACGGCAGAGTATTTAAAAGATCTGATCCGTCCGGATGTGTTTGTGGTTAGTCCGCTGTTACGTGCCCAGGAAACGCTGGCGCATATCCAGACCTATTTTAAAGATGTGCCTGTGGTGATTTGCAATACCATTAAACCGGATGATGATGCGACTCAGGCTGTTGAGTGGTTATCGCATTTGCCTTATGAATCAATTGCCGTGGTGTGTCATATGAATGTGGTGGCACATATTGCAGAGCAGTTAACTGGGGAATCTTTCCATCCTTATGCGCTGGCAGAAGCGCGTATTTATGAGCAGGCGGTTATTGCTGCAGGTTTATCGACACAAATAAAAAGTTTTATTCCAGACGCATAACAACACACTTTATTTCATGGCAGTACAATAACAATGTTGCAAATATGGATGCCGGAAGCCAATGGGGTTTGGCAATGGTCAAGCGGGGAGTACTGGGTTCAGGCCAATACCCTGGAAGACCTGATTCAGGCGATACAGCTTCATCAGGGTGAAGAAGCAGTGGTGTATTTCCCGAGCCGGGATATACAGATGCTGCAACAGCAGATGAACAAGGCCCAATACAAGCAGCTGGGGCCAGAGGGGATTAAATTCCTGCTAGAAGAGTTTGTGGTATTGCCAATTGATGCCATGAAAGTGCTGCATCATTTTCAGCAGCCGGACCGCCTGACTTTACTTGGTGTGGCGCAAAGCCATGTCGAAACCTTGCAACATGCTTTGGCGCTATTGCCGGTCAAAGTCACGGCCTTATTGCCAGACTTTTTATTGCTGCCAGTGCCTGAGCCTGAGCATATTGTGCTGGCCAATGTCTGTGGCCGGTTGCTGGTACGTGAAAATGAATATCTGGGCAGCTCGGTCGATGATCTGGCTTTATTTCTGGATTATCAGGCGCCTGAACAGCGTTATCAGATCAGTAATTTTACCGCCGAACAGATGCACAGTATTGAGGCTATCAGCACGCATGAGCAGTTAAGTTCTTTCCATTATGAAGTGCCGGTACTGAAAAAATTCAAACAGCATCCTTTTAATATTTTACCCAAAGCCAAAAGTGAATCGGGCATTTCGGGTTACTGGAAAGCCTGTGCTGCGGTATTTTTGGGGATTCTGGTGGTGCAGTTCAGTTATGATGCCACGCGCTGGTATCAGTATAAAAAAGTCGCGAATCAGACCGCGGTGCAGGCGATTGATCAGTTTAAATACTGGTTTGGGCAAAACTATCCGGTCACCGAGCAAAATATTAAAAGCCAGTTTGAATATCAGTTAAAACAAAGCCAGACTGCCGATACCCAGGCCTTACAGCTGCTCAGTCGGATCGGGCCGGTATTGATGCAGAATCAGATTGTGGCCAGACGGGTCAATTATGATCTGTCCAGTCTGAATATGGAATTACAGGCCAGCTCTGCAGCCAGATTGCAGGCATTGACCCAGCAATTAAACCAGCTGGGCTTTAAAGTCGAGCTGGGTAATATTCAACCGGCCGCCAACGGCGCAATCGGACTGGTGAAAATACAATAATGAAAGCAGTAGAAAAAATTCAGCAGCGTTGGGATCAGTCGCTGGAAAAATTAAATGACTATTTAGATACGCTGAGCTTGCGTGAACGGATCATGGTGATTTTTACCGGTATTTTTGTGCTGGTGGCCGCCGTCGGATCGGCGCTGTGGTATATGCACGGCGCAGCAGATCAGCAGCAAAAACGGCTCAATACCTTAAAAGATCTGGTGGTGTGGATGCAAAGCAACGCCGTGACCATGAAGCCGGCCGGGGATGTACAGCTCAGCAGTCTGGAAAAAGTACAGCGCGTGGCACAGCAGCAGGGTTTGTCGGTGGCATCGCAGCAGTCGGGTGAAAAAATTCAAATTGTAAGCAGTCATGCACAATATTCTGTGCTGGCCAATTTCCTGACCCAGCTGGCACAAATAGGATTAAGCATTGAAAAAATGGAATTAATTTCCGATGCCGGGCAGATTAAATTAACGGCGACAGTGCAATAACCGGTAAAAATAAACAATGGTCAAGCATGGTGTTTTCAACAATCTGGGCCTATAATAGGCCGACTTAAAAAGCCGTAGACTTTTGCCGATATGTTGTATTCTCTTGCCCGCCCTTTGTTGTTTTCTTTGGCACCGGAGCGTGCACATGAGCTCACATTATCTTTATTAAAATCAGGTCATAAAATGGGCCTGATGCGTCAGCAGGTGGCAGCAAAACCAGTCACCTGTATGGGTATTGAATTCCCGAATCCGGTGGGTCTGGCTGCAGGCCTGGACAAAAATGGTGCCTATATTGATGCGCTGGCCGCTTTAGGTTTTGGTTTTATTGAAATTGGTACCATCACCCCGCGTCCGCAAGCCGGTAATCCACATCCGCGTCTGTTCCGTTTACCGCAGGCCAAAGCCATTATTAACCGCATGGGCTTTAATAATGATGGCGTCGATAAGCTGATTGAAAACGTCAAGGCCGCCAAGTTTAAAGGCGTACTGGGGATTAATATTGGTAAAAATGCCGATACTCCGGTAGAAAAAGCGGTTGATGATTATCTGATTTGTTTAGAAAAAGTTTATAATTACGCCTCTTATATTACGGTGAATATCTCATCACCCAACACCAAGAATTTGCGCAGTCTGCAAAGCGGCGATGCCCTGACCGAGCTGTTGCAAACCTTGAAACAGCGTCAGCTGGCGCTGGCCGAAGAGCATCAGCATTATGTACCGTTGGTGCTGAAAGTTGCGCCAGATTTAGAACTGTCCGATATTGAATTTATTGCCCAGCAATTACTGCAATTTAAAATTGATGGTTTAATTGTGACCAATACCACCTTGTCTCGTGAAGGGGTAGAGAATTTGCCACATGGCGATGAAGCCGGTGGTTTATCGGGTGCGCCAGTATTTGAAAAGAGTACCGCGTGTCTGGCAGCCTTTGCCAAAACTTTAGAGGGCAAAATTCCTTTAATTGGTGTTGGTGGTATTCTTTCAGGTGAGCAGGCAGTTGCGAAACGCAATGCCGGTGCAACTTTGGTACAAGTGTATAGCGGTTTGGTCTATACTGGCCCGGAACTTGTGAAAGATTGTGTAGACGCACTTTAAAGTCATGAACGCCATCGATATCTTTATACTGATTATTCTGCTCATTGGAGGGCTTAACGGTTTGCGTCAAGGATTTATTAAAGCCTTTGCGAACTTGGTCGGTTGGATTTTTGCCCTGATTGTGGCGGCAAAATATGCTTCCGTTCTAGCGCCTTCAATGACCGCTCTCAGTGCTGATCCGGTGGTTCAGAAAATTGCGGCCTTTGCTTTTATTGTGTTGGTGATTGTGGTGCTGACCTGGATGGTGAGCGCATTATTAAACCGCATCTTGAAATCGCTGAAACTGGGCCCATTAAATCGTTTAGCCGGTGGTGCGTTTGGTACCCTCAAAGGTCTGCTGATTGTGCTAATTGCCATTCAGGGCATTGGGCCGTGGGTCGAAAGTTCGCCGCACTGGAAACAGTCCAAATTTATTCAAACCCTTTTACCTTATGCGCCTTGGGCCACACAAATGTCCAAAGATGCCGCCAATGAGGCTTTACAGCACATCAAATCAGAAGATGCTCCGAAATCTTCTGGTTCTTCATCTGAACCTGAACGAAAGGGCGCAGATGAGTCAACGAATAATCCTTTTTATTAATCCTAGCTGGTCTGCGAGGTTGCTATGTGTGGAGTAGTTGGTATAGCTGGTAAATCACCTGTTAACCAAATGTTGTTTGATGCATTAACGATGTTACAACATCGGGGACAAGATGCAGCTGGGATTGTCACTTGCCATGAAGGTCGCTTGTTCTTGCGTAAAGACAACGGCATGGTGCGTGATGTATTCCATACCCGTCACATGCGTGCCTTGCTGGGCAACTACGGGATTGGTCATGTGCGTTATCCGACGGCAGGTTCATCTAGCAGTGCAGAAGCGCAGCCGTTTTATGTGAACTCGCCGTACGGTATTACGCTGGCGCATAACGGTAATCTGACCAATGCCGAAGAAATTCATGAAGACCTGTTCAAGACTGATTTACGTCACATGAATACCGATTCAGATTCAGAAGTACTGTTAAACGTTTTTGCCCATGAATTACAAAAACGCGGCAAGCTGGAGCCGGCAGCAGAAGATATCTTCCATGCGGTAACGCGTGTGCATGAGCGTTGTAAAGGGGCTTATGGCGTGGTGGCCATGGTGACCGGTCAAGGGATTGTGGGCTTCCGTGACCCGCATGGGATTCGTCCGTTAATTTACGGTTCGCGTGAAACCGATGAAGGCATGGAATACATCATTGCCTCTGAATCGGTGGCAATTACGGCACTGGGCTTTAAAGTCGAGCGTGACCTGGCACCAGGTGAAGCCATCTTCATTGACTCTAACGGCCAGATGTTTACCCAGCAGTGTGCGGCGCAATCTGAATATCATCCATGTATTTTTGAATATGTGTATTTCGCGCGTCCAGATGCGACCATTGATGGTATTTCGGTATACAAAGCCCGTTTAAAAATGGGTGAGAAGCTGGCGCAAAAAATCCTGCGTGAATGGGGTGAGGAACACGATATTGATGTCGTGATTCCAATTCCAGATACTTCGCGTACTTCGGCCTTGGAACTGGCCAACACCTTAGGTGTTAAATTCCGTGAAGGCTTTATGAAAAACCGTTATATCGGTCGTACCTTCATTATGCCAGGTCAGCAGCAGCGTAAAAAATCGGTACGTCAAAAGCTGAACCCGGTTGAGCTGGAATTTAAAGGCAAGAATGTGTTACTGGTAGATGACTCGATTGTGCGTGGTACCACCTGTAACGAAATTATCCAGATGGCACGTGACGCTGGTGCCAAACGCGTATTCTTCGCTTCAGCGGCACCGATGGTGAAATATCCAAACGTGTATGGTATTGATATGCCGGCTAAATCTGAGTTGATCGCCTCTAGCCGTAGCGTCGAAGAAATTCGTGAAATTATTGGTGCTGACCGTCTGATTTTCCAGGATCTGGAAGATTTGAAAGCTGCAGTACGTACCCATAAAGTGCCAGAAGTGAATGATTTCGATTGCTCGGTGTTTGATGGGGTTTATGTCGCAGGCGGTATTGATGAAGCCTATCTGGATAATCTTCAGCAAAAACGCAGCGATACAGCTAAAAAGAAAAAAGACAATTATATTGATGTGAATATTGATGCTGCATCGGTAGATTTGACCGGTTTGAAAGAAGAATAATTCTTGTAAAACTGGCAGGAAAAGCGGGAAATTCCCGCTTTTTTCATTTATGATGTCGCCTAAAGACAATGTAATTTAAGGAAATTTACATTGAAAGATGTAGGTTACTACTTTATTAAAAACAAGAATATGATGTGGTCTGCAAGCCTGTGTCTGCTTGCGGTCATCCTGACCATTTTTATTTTAAATACTGTACTGGGTTTGCTGGTGCATTATATTGATGCTTCGCAGTCCATTTACTGGCATAGCTTAAGTCCTTATCTGGTCGCGGTGCTGCTGTCTTTAATGGGTATTTCCATTGCCATTGAATTATATATTTTCCGTTCTGGCGGCCACTCACTGGCCAAGCAGCTGTGTGCGCGTCGTTTAAGCCTGATTGAAAGCACGCCGGAAGAAAGTGTTGCCTTAAAAATTACCGAGCAGCTGGCCGATACCTTTGCGATTGATACCCCGGCGCTGTATGTCCTGCCGGATGAAGTCGGGGTAAATGCACTGACCGCCGGTTTTTATCCACGCGATATTGCGATTATTCTGACCTGGGGCGCCTTGCAAAACCTGGATGAACAGGAACTGTATGGCTTACTCAGTCATGAGTTTCATCAAATTTTAAGTGGTGAAACTGCGGAAAATACCAAGCTGAAAATTCTCTACAGCAGCCTGACTACGTTTAGCCAGTGGGGCAGTAAAGTGGCCAAACTCGGCTTTGGCAAGCAGTATTACAACACCGCTTATGCACCTGCCACGCCTTTTGTTGCACTGGGCGGCATGATCTGGCTGATTGGCAGCTTAGGCATGCTGATTACCCGTTTTATTAAATATTTAAACCTGAGCGGGCGTACCTTTAAAAACGACCTGAAAACCAAACGTTTAATCCAGAACAATGCCAATATTCAAACCCTGCTCAGGATTTATGTGCATCATGCCGGTTCGCAAATTCACAGTGAATATTCGGAATCGATTGCGCATATGTGTTTTGCCAACTCGCTGAGTCCGCAAAGCTGGTTGAATATCCATCCGAGTATTGATGCGCGGATTTATGAGTTAAATCCGGCACTGGTACAGGACCTGCAACTGGAAAACCTGAAAAAGCTGCGCAGCCAGCCCTGGTTTGGTCTGTTTCGTTCACTGGAAGAGGTCAATGGTGAATATTATGCGCCGTGGAGTTCGCCGCAACCTTTGCCTTTATTGCGATTATCCCCGATTAGCTTTGCCATTAAAGATGCAATCAAGCCGCTGAAACCGGAAATCCGCCGTAATATGCCGCGTCCGGAACTGATCCAGCGTGCCTTGCAGACGGCCACTGGTTCGCGTGAGGTGATGATGGCAATTTTAATGATTCGCCAATACCGCGAATTTATTCCGCCTGAAGTAGAAGTCAGCCGTGCCATTGTCGATGCCTTGTTAAATCTGGATGGTCGGGTGCATATCTCCATTTTTCTGGAAGCCTGCCAGAATATTGGCGGTATGCCGGCCAGTATCGCGCGGCAGTTTTTGACCAAGCTGGCCAAAATTATTCAGGAAGATGGGGAAATTGGACTGCTGGATGCCTTGCTGCTGGAGCGGGTCAAATCCGAGTTGAACCTGCTGCCGCTACATACCCCGACGGCGCTGGATGAAGTTAAACCGCAAATTGTACGTTTAATTGATGCCTTGCTGCATGTGCAGCAAATCAATAGCGGCAACCAGCTGGAAGTGCGGGAAAAAATTTTACAGCGCGTACTGACACCGTATGAAATGTCGCTGTATGAAGAAATTTCCGATGAGCCAATTGATCTGGCAGAAATTCTGAATGATATGGCCGGGCTGTTGTTGCGTGACCGTTTAAGTATTCTGGGTATTGCTGAAGCCTGTTTGTGGAATGACCGGATTATCACTCAGGATGAGCTGGATGTACTGGAGCTGCTGTACTGGCGTTTAGGCTTTGCCACCGAAGAAATGGTTGAGCGTATGCAGAAGAAAAACAGTTTAATGATTATCTAAGGACTCTATTTCTGAGTGCGGTAGGCGGATCGAGTCATCCTCATTGAGCAGCTTTGATATGACTGGATGCAGAAAGCACAGCAAAACCGGACTAATCCGGCTAGAATAGCCCTATGGACATAAGTGACGATAGCAGATGATTGGGCATCAACGTGAGATTTTGGCAAGTTTGGGAATTGATATATGGATTCCCCGGGACGTTGCATCTCAAAATTTGCCCACATCTTCCTTATGGCGAGATCAGGCCCCGGCAGAACTGCTGACTGAAATTGTCATGCCGGCAGCTGTCGCGGCGACAGTACCTCAAGATATTGCCTTACAACTCAGACAGCCTGTTGCGGAACCACAAGTCTCTCCGCAAGAGAATCCAGTCGAAAGCCCGGCAGAACCTGTCACGCCTGCGGCTCTGGTTGAAGTGCAGCCTGCCTTACAGATTGATGCATTTCATCTACAAGCCATTGTTAAAGAACAATATACGATTGTGCTGGATGCCACCCACATCAATGAGTCGCAGCAACAGTTATGGCGCAATATCCAGCGTGCGGCACAGGCAGAATTTTTTGAGCTGAATTGGCCTTTTGCTTTGCCTGAGCTGCAAGATGGTCGAGCGGTTTCGGTATATGTACAAGGTTTTCTGGATGCGATTGCACTGGAGAAAAAGATCATTGTGTTGGGTCAATTGCCTCATGTACAGTTAACGCAAGCTACAGCATTGCCCGCTTTGGCCGAGATGCTAGAACAGCCGCTATTGAAAAAACAGCTATGGCAGGCTATGCAAGATAAAAAACACATGACGGATCAGGAATGAAACAAAAAGTTATCGCATTTAGTCAGGTTGATCAGGACGTTTTAAGCCAGCTGAAACAGCAGTATGACGTGGTAGAAATTAGCCCGAAACTGGGTGATGTTAATGAGCAGATTCGTACTCATGTCCAAGATGCTGATGGCATGATTGGTGCGGGGCGTTTGCTCAATGCCTCTAACCTGACGGGTGCGCACCGTCTTAAAGTGGTTTCCAGTATCAGTGTCGGTTATGACAATTATGATGTGGACTATCTGACTGAGCAAAAGATTTATCTGTGTCATACACCGCATGTATTAACCGAAACCACTGCCGATTTGGCTTTTAGTCTGTTAATGGGAGCTTCGCGTCAGCTGGCCTATCTGGATCGCTGGACCAAACAGGGTGAATGGAAACGTACCGTTGGCCCGGCCCAGTTCGGTCAGGATATTCATGGTAAAACTTTAGGGATTATTGGTTTGGGTAATATTGGTGCCGCCATTGCCCGTCGTGGGCGTTATGGCTTTAACATGAATATTCTGTACCATAACCGCCGTGAAAATCTGGCGCAGGCGCAGCCCTTAAATGCGCAATATCACAGTCTGGATGAGCTGCTACAACAGTCGGACTTTGTGGTGGTCGCGGTGGATTTAAACGCCGACTCGACCGCTTTAATTGGTGCGCGTGAATTTGAGCTGATGCAAAAACATGCGGTATTTGTGAATATTGCCCGTGGTTCCGTGGTCAATGAACAGGCTTTAATTGACGCGCTGAAACAACAGAAAATTTTTGCGGCCGGTCTGGATGTCTATGAAAAAGAACCGCTGCAAAGTTCGGAGCTCTTTGGTCTGGACAATGTGCTGACCTTGCCGCATATTGGCTCAGCGACCGCAGAAACCCGTAAAAAAATGGCCTGGCTGGCCTATAAAAATCTGGTGGATGTGCTGGAAGGCCGGCAGCCGGGCTACGCGGTCAATGGCGGATTTGCGTAAAACTTCCTAACACTTCGTTGCATATTTCTTCGATATTGAATGCTATATTCAAGACACGAGCAGATAATTTGAGAACGGCAATTTGAAACGGTTGTTTTTAGCAGGTAGTTTAGGCCTGCTTACAGCATTCACTTCGACACATGGGGCAAACTTCACCACTTCACCACAATTTAATGTGCCAGAAATTGGCGCAGGGGTGGGGCTGATCGATCAGCAAAAAGAACGCATGATTGGTGAAAAAGTCTATCGTGAAGTGCAGCGTCAAATGCCGGTGGCGCAAAATCCGTGGCTGGAAGACCAGCTGTTCTCGGTCTTCTCGCATCTGCTCAGCCAGACCCAAATGGGCCAGCCCATTGGTCTGCTCATTATTAATGATCCGCAAATTAATGCCTTTGCCGTGCCAGGCGGTCTATTTGCCTTAAATACCGGTCTGGTGACTTCTGCGCGTAATATGGATGAAGTGGCCGGGGTGATGGCGCATGAAATTGCCCACGTGACCCAGCGTCATTATAGCCGTTCACAGGAAGCTTTTAAGGGACAGGGTCTGCTGGCACTAGCAGGTGTGCTGGTGGGTGCATTGGTGGCATCCCAGGCCGATGGTGATGCCGGTGCTGCCGTGATGATGGGCTCGCAGGCCGCATTAATGGATAAGCAGCTGACCTATAGCCGTAATCAGGAACGTGAAGCCGACCGGATTGGCATGCAATATATGTATACTGCCGGTTATAACCCGCAAAGCATGGCTGATTTTTTTGAGGTAATGCATCGTGCCACCAGCCGGGTCAGTTTCCTGCCAGATTTCTGGTTTACCCATCCGCTGACCACAGAACGGATGAGTGAAGCACGTTTGCGTGCCAATCAGTTGCCACGAGTGAAATCATCATTACGTGATGAAGAATTTGATATTTTAAAACAGTACACCTTGGTGGTATCCAATCAGGCGACAGAGCAGCAATTACAGGTCTTGGCCAGCCGCAATAACTTTGCTGCACAGCTGGCTTTAGCGGCTTTTTATACCCGGCAGGGAGATTATGCCTTGGCACAGCAAACCCTGGATCAGGCCAAAAATCATCGCCGTTTACATCATCTTATTAGTTTAATTCAAACTGACATCTATTTAGGGCAGAATAAGCTGAGTGAGGCTTATAAAGTGATCAGTTCACCTGCGCGGATTATGCCGGAGAATCGGGCCTTGAATTACAAGCTGGCTGAAGTGCTGATCCGGCAGAATCAGCCGGCTGAAGCACAGGCACTGGTGCAAAAGTTCCTGAACCGGAATGAGCGTGATTTAAGTGCCTGGCGTTTGATGCAGCAGGCCGCCAATATTGATCGTAGTTCGCCATTACGCACGGTGAATGTATTGCGTTATCGTGCAGAACTGCAATACTGGTCTGGATGGGAGGAAGAAGCGATTAAATCCTTGCTGCATGCCCAGCGTCTGGCCAAGGATAATCAGGCCATGACTGCCAAACTGAAAACACGTACCACAGAAATGCAGCGGGAACGACAGCTCAAAATTTAACAGCATGAAAAATCATAATAACAATAAGGAGAATAATGATGTTACAGGGACAATGTTTATGCGGGCTGGTGTATTACCATTATCAGGCCGAGCTGGAAAAGACCATTTTATGTTTTTGCCAGCATTGCCAGCGTGCACAGGGGACCATGCTGGGCTGGAATAGCCCGATTGATCAAGCCAAATTTAAAATTGTACGCGGCCAGCAATATTTAAAAGAATATTTTCACAGTCCGAATAAGGCGCGGGTGTTTTGTCAGGAATGTGGCAGCCCGATTTATTCTTACCGTTTAGATTTACCGGGGGTTCTGCGTTTGCGTTTGGGAACGGTGACTGAAGGCTATGTGCCGGCACCCATCGAGCAGGCTTTTGCACATCGAAAACCGCAGTTTTTGCAAGTCAGTCTGCTGGAAACCTCTGTAAGGCATGGGGTTTAAAATGCTAGAATTTCGGCTCCTGGCTAAATAATGATTTTAAATAACGCGATGAAAAAATTATGGATGGGCGTATTGCTCTGGGGGAGTCTGTCTGTGGTCCAGGCAGCAAGTGTGGAGCAGTATGTACTGGCGGTTGAGCAGATTAACCAGAGTTATAAGCAGCAGACCCGGCAGTTTTTAAAGGGCTTGAATCCGCAGCAATCGGGTTTTAGTCCGGCGCAGCAACAGCAGTTTTGTGGCATTGTGCAGAATTATATTGATCAGCTGTATAGCGCTGCAGATGAAAACCGTGCCTATCTGGATCCGCAATATCGCAACATGACCAAGCAGGATGTGGCCCAGCAGGTGTATTCATCTAAAGAAATGCAGATGCTGAAAAAATATCAGGTCAATTGTGCACACTGATAGAAGTGACTCAAGAACTGCTTAAAACTTTAGGCAGTTTTTTTATTTTCGGGAAAATAAACTAATACAGCTGTTGATGCTGTTCGGGGAGGAAGTGAGGCGTATGCCTGACTTGAATTAGCTTAATTTGGCTTTAATTTTGGCAGATACTTGTGCAGGATCGGCGCGCCCGGCTATGAGCGGACGCAGAGAATTCATCACCTTACCCATATCTTTCATGCTAGTAGCTTCTTGCGCTGCAATCGTTTGCGCAATGATGGAATCAAGTTCTTCCTCAGTCATAGCTTCTGGTAGAAACTGAGATAACACCTCAATTTCGGCTTGTTCCTTACTAGCTAAATCTTCTCGGCCAGCACCTTCAAAGGCTTTAACCGATTCTTTACGTTGTTTAATTTGCTTTTCAATGACCGCAAGAACCTGAGCATCGTCAAGCTCTTTGCGCTCATCGACTTCGATTTGCTTAATTGCCGCCTGTAGACTACGAATGACCGTTAACTTGTCCATTTCTTTAGCGCGCATTGTCGCTTTCAAAACGTCAGTAATCTGGCTTTTTAAAGTAGTCATGTTTTAATCCAGGCAGTCAATCACAAATTAATCTTAGTAAAGGCGAGTAGTACGTACTGATTCACGCGCCAATTTCTTTTGGTAGCGTTTAACAGCAGCAGCTTTTTTGCGCTTACGTTCTTGAGTTGGTTTTTCGTAGAATTCACGCTTACGTACGTCAGCTAAAACACCTGCTTTTTCGCAAGAACGTTTGAAACGACGGATAGCTACGTCTACTGGTTCGCCTTCTTTCAATTTAACTTGTGGCATGAAGAATCCTCATTAAGTTATGGATAAGATCTGGGGCCGAATTGCCCTCGATCACAAGTGAAGGTCAGTATTTTACTCATTTACATCTCATATCACAAGTCTATAATAGTTCCCGCAATAAATTTGATACAGGTTATAGGCAGTTTAATGATCGTTTTAGGCTTAGAAACATCGTGTGATGAAACAGGACTCGCGCTGTACGACAGTGAGTTGGGTTTACGCGGACAGGTGCTGTATAGCCAGATCAAACTGCATGCCGAATATGGCGGCGTGGTGCCAGAACTGGCCTCACGGGACCATGTGCGTAAACTGATTCCATTAATGAACGAACTGCTTGAGCAAAGCGGTGTGAAAAAATCGGATATTGATGCCGTGGCCTATACCCGCGGTCCGGGCCTGATGGGCGCCTTGATGACCGGGGCTCTATTTGGCCGTACCTTGGCATTTGCCTTAAATAAACCTGCGATTGGCGTGCATCATATGGAAGGGCATATGCTGGCACCGTTATTGTCTGCAACGCCGCCTGAATTTCCATTTGTTGCACTTCTGGTTTCAGGGGGGCATTCACAGCTGATGGCCGCGTATGGCATTGGTCAGTATGAACTGCTGGGTGAGTCAATTGACGATGCCGCCGGTGAAGCTTTTGATAAAGTGGCCAAGATGATGGGCTTGCCGTATCCGGGTGGACCGAATATTGCCAAACTGGCCGAGCAGGGTGATCCGAATGCTTTTGCTTTCCCGCGTCCGATGTTGCATCAGGATTTAACCTTTTCCTTTAGTGGTTTAAAAACTGCCGTTTCGGTACAGATGAAAAAACTCGGTGATGAAAACCGTGATGCCGATATTGCCGCCAGTTTCCAGGAAGCGATTGTAGATACCTTGGTAAAAAAATCGGTGAAAGCATTAAAGCAGACCGGTTTAAAACGTCTGGTGATTGCCGGTGGTGTCAGTGCCAACAAGCGTTTACGCGAACGTCTGGAAGCAGATTTGGCAAAAATCAAGGCAACGGTTTACTACGCTGAGCCAGCACTGTGTACCGATAACGGTGCGATGATTGCATTTGCAGGTTATCAGCGTTTGAAAGCAGGGCAGCAGGATGGCTTGGCGGTAACCACAACGCCACGTTGGCCGATGACGGAGTTAAAAAATCCTGAAGCGGTTTAAAGATAGATAGGAAAGGGGCGGAAAGCCTCTTTTTTATTGTCTTGGTTTTATTGAGTAGAAATTTTCAACAAATAATAAATTATTTTGACTCTGCCATAGTAAGTGTTTTCTTACAGATACCGTAAAATGGTTTAATCATATAGGAATCCCGCTCTATGATAGGCGGAATTAAGAATAAATTTAATTTTTTATAAAAGTGTACAAATAAAAAATATTTTTTATTTGTCTTATTTTTGATCATTTATGGTTTTAAATAAATAGAATAAAATTAAAATAGGGAGAGTGAGTGTTTTTATTGGTTATCTTCGCTTTTAAGCAAAGATTAGAGTAGTTTAAATGAATATATCTAAATATTTTTTTATTTTAGGTCTTGGTTTGTCTGCTATTGTTAGCTTTGAAACCCAAGCATACAATTATACATCAAAAGGGGTGGGTGCAGACAGAAGTAAAGCATGTAATCAAGCTGATGAGAAAATTCAACGTGGTTCGACTACTTCAGGTTGTATATGTTCAAATATTCAACAAACCTATTGGGTTTGTAAAATAAACTATGATAAGCCTAAGCCAGTTGTATATACTGCACCTCCGATTTATCAAGCACCTGCTCCTACACGACGCTCATATAATTTCAGTGCACCAGGTGTGTTATAAGTAAAAAAGGCACTATGTTTAACATAGTGCCTTTTAAACTTAAAAACCTGTTCCATTCGCTGGATCACATTTTTGCTTAAGAAATGTCATGGCATAGTTTACACGTGTCGCTATATCTTCACTTCCTAATGAAAAAATAGTGTATGGTTCATTATTTTTTAAGCGTATAGAAACAAGTTCTTTAGATTGTTTAACTTCTAAAACCTTTCCCCAATCAATTCCATTTTCGGTACTCCCTAGTCGTAAGTCAGGTCTTAGGGATACTACCGGTTCAACCATTGAACCACCATGATAAACTCTCAAAGATAAGCTATTATTATCATAATTTATTTTGCTAATACAACGATCAATAGTAGTTACGTTGGTAATTTTACTATAGCCTTCGAGTCGTGCTGATCCATCATGCTCATCAGCCATATCTGAAAAATATTTTTTTAAATCTCCAGATTGGATACCTTTGTCTGGTAATATAATCGTTAAAAATTTTTGTGCATTTGCTACAGTTTGCTCTGCTGCTATAAGTGGTGTTGTAAATAAAAAACAGCTGGACATAATAGTCAGAGACTTTAGGTAATTCATGTATAAAAAGCCAAATAAATAAATCGTTTTATTTTAAAATAAAACTCCTCTACTTTAAAGATTAGTATTTTTCTTTTTTTAGCAGTATTAGGTAATATATAAATACAACTTAAAAGCTTGATTTTTTGATTTTCAAATGAAGAAATATTTAATTTATATATCGTTCTTTACCACCACAGGTCTTTCTGCAGAATATGTAATGATTGGACCTCCTTCTGGAGAGTGGGGGCGAACCTATGGTGAAACTTATCAAAACTCGGTAAAACAAAAAGAAATTCAAAAACAGGTCGATTTGTTGGGTAAACACCGGACAGCAGAAGCTCAAAAAATGGTGGATCTTGCAGACGCAGCGCGTAAGGCAAGAGGTGAGAATACTGATTCAGTAATTAAAAATAATGATCAAAAAAAATCAGAAATTAAAAAAGAACAGTTAAGTTTAAGTGAAAAAGAAAAGGAGCTTAAACGTAAACTGGCTCAAGTCGAGAAAGAAGAGCAAGAAGCAAGAAAGAAAATTGAGTTATTACAATATCGTAATGCAGTACGTAATGGAACCAGTGTAGGTGCACTTCGTTGTGGGAGTTCAGGGCGTCCACGTGTGCATTTGGTGGGTGTAGTTGGACGTGCAACACGACCAGATCACGTGTATTCGGATTGCCGTTTGAAGCAGGTACAGTATCGTTGTCGTGGTGAAGGAAATTGGCAATTTTATACAAATAATTTATGGGTCTTAAGTAATGCATGTATTGGTATTGGTGATGACGTAATAGTAAATGTTCACTGTGATGCTGAACAAGTTGAAGTGCGACCAACACAATTTAGCTGTGATATTCACTAAGTTATATCCAGTAGCACAATATTCAGCTTTTATCTGTCAACTCATTTTATGAGGAATGGTAAATCTATGTATCATGTTTAGTTTCAAGGTTTTGATTAATAAGATAGTGTTTTTCAAAGAAGTATTGGAGAATTTAAAAATAAAATGAATGATAAAGGGATCAAGAATGATTCGTCCTGCGACAATTGAAGATGTGGCAGTTATTGCACAAGCGCATGTGCAGAGCGGGCAAGAAACCTGTCAGCAGATGCTCTATCTACCTATTTTGGCGGAATATAAGCTAGATACACGGCTTGCTTTATGATTGCAGGTGCTCAAGCTCAATAACCATATTCTATTGGTTACAGAAGGAGCAGGGCATATTCAGGGCTTTATTGATGTTTCGCTAAGTGAAGCAAAAGGCATTGCCAAAATTATAGCGTTATATGTATTGAAAGCTGCATAAAAGCGTAGGATTGGTCGAGTCTTGTTTAAAGAGGCATTAAAAGATATTCACCCAATGCAATATCCATAGATTTTACTCAATGTTTATGATCAGAACCCAGTCTGTCAGTTTGATGAACATATGAGAGCAAAATGCATTACTGCTGAAGATGTTAGCAATGAAGGTAAAAATCTCAAGGTTCTACATATCTATGGGACCGCGATGCATTTGCTGATTTAGATGGTTTGATTTAGTAGATTCAGAGTAAAAATTGCATGATACACAAGATAAAAGACTCGGCTTTAAAAGTCCGAGTCAGGTATTATGGCAACAACATGGTGTTGCACTTCAAATGCGAATCTAAGAAGGCCCAAAGCGATATTTACGTTGAGCCTGATCTTTTGAATTTTCTATTGTTCCAGATTATTCAACTGAGTTGCCCCAATCCAGTGTTTCGAGAACTGATAAGCGGCACGGCCTGAGCGTTGACCGCGTGCCTGACACCAGCGTAAAGCTTCGGCACGTGCTTCTGCACTGAGTTGCATATTCGCTTTATTCAAGTAATGTTCTACGATTTCCAGATATAAATTCTGATCCATTGGGTAGAACGACAACCACATGCCAAAACGGTCAGACAGCGAAATTTTTTCCTCAATCGCTTCCTGTGGATGCAGCTCGGTATATTGTGGCACATCTACCCGCGTTACTGGTGTATTTTCATGCATAAACTCAGGTAATAAATGCCGGCGGTTACTGGTGGCATAAATCACAAAATTACTTGAACCGGACTGTAATGAACCATCCAGCACACTTTTTAAAGAGCGATAATTTTCATCTTCGGCGTTAAAGGCCAGATCATCACAATAGACAATAAATTTTTCCGGCCGATCTGCAATCTGCTTCTGAATTTCAGGCAAATCCGATAAATCATCACGTTCAATTTCAATTAACCGTAACCCTTGTGCTTCATACTCGGTTAGCAGGGCACGCACAATGGAAGATTTTCCGGTACCACGTGAACCGGTAAGCAGTACATCATTGGCCGGTAAGCCTTTTAAAAACTGCAAGGTATTTTGAATTACTTTTTCTTTTTGTTTTTCAATGCCTTTTAAATCTTCCAGATAGATTTTTCGTGGCTGGTAAATGGCTTTTAACTGTTGATCCTGCCATTTAAATGCCGATGCAGAAAAATCGGTGGCTTGCTTGAGTTCAGGCAAATGTTGCTGGAGCTGCTGTAAAACGGTTGCAAGCGAGGTGAGAATATTATCGGGTAAATCAATATGCGCCATGATTATTCAGCTTTTCGGTCTAGGTCAAAAGATTATCGGGTGCACAAACGACTGTATACCAAGGCGAAATGATTTAGCAATGAAAACATGAATTATGCAATTGAAGAATGTCTGAAATTTCTGCATAGTTAGGAGACATCGACAGATCAGCGCCTATTCAGCGAAGCGCAGAGGGAAGCTATGTTGTTTAAAGAGTTTAGCCAGGACATTAATCCTCATCAGGCCTATCGGATCAAAAAATTAAAACGAAAAATAGAACATGCCGAGAGTTACGAAGAATGGAAAAATCTGGCACTAAAAATAGATGAAGAATCGGGGGCGCAGGAATGGAAGTATGACAACACCTCGCCGTATTTTGATGCTGAAATTATTGCCCATCGTCTGAATTTATTACGCCGTTACCGCCTGGCAGAGCGAACCAGCGATCTGATGTATATTCTGCGTGAAGGCCTGACCTATGATGTGGCCAATATTGCCCATCCGATGCTGTTTACCGCGACCTATGTCGGCACTAAAAAAATTATTGAAGATTATATTGAAGAAGTCAGCAACAGTCTGGCCTTTATTGTATCCAAAGAATGCCATTTACTCAGTACTCAGGAAAAGATCGAATTTTTTAAAAACTGTCAGGTGGCCTATGGCCAGCCGGCGATTATGTTTTCAGGCGGGGCAACCTTGGGCCTGTTCCACACCGGCGTGTGCAAGGCGCTGCTAGAGCGTGACCTGATGCCGCAAGTGCTGTCTGGCTCCAGTGCCGGGGCGATTATGACCGCTATGCTTGGTATTTCCAAACCGTTGGAGATGATGCACATTTTAAATGGTGAATCGTTCTTTACCGAAGCTTTTCATTTTCGCCGCTGGGAAGACATTTTAAAGGGCAATGGTGGTATTGCCGATGTGCGCTATCTAAAAAAATTCCTGCTCACCAACCTCGGCGATGTCACCTTTGAAGAAGCCTTTAAGATGTCCGGGCTGCATATCAATATTGCAGTTGCGCCGTATGATGCATCACAGGAAGCACGCATCATGAACAGTTATACCTCGCCAGATTTGCTGGTCTGGAGTGCAGCTTTGGCCTCCTGTGCGGTACCGGTGCTGTTTCCACCGGTGCGTTTGACCAGTAAACGGCAGGATGGGGAACATACGCCCTATATGGGCAGAACCCGTTGGGTCGATGGCAGTGTGCGTAGTGATTTCCCGCAGGAAAAAATGGCGCGTTTATATAATGTGAATTACACCATTGCCAGTCAGGTCAATCCGCATGTGGTGCCATTTATGCAAACCGATGCCGAGCGTTTCCGTAAAGATATGCTGAGCTGGCCGGAGCGCATTGTGCGCCGTCAAGGCAAAGTGATTAGTAAGGGGATTATGGACTTTACCCGTGAACGTGTCGGTGGTGTGCCGGCGGTACGCCGTCTGCTCGATCATGGCCATGGCATTGTCGATCAGCGTTATTATGGTGATGTGAATATTGTTGGCAAATATGGCTGGCGTCATTATAGCTATATGTTACAAAACCCGCGTCCACACCTGTTCCGATTGTTACAACGCGAAGGTGAACGCGCCACCTGGCCAAAAATCTCCATGATTGAAACCCATGCCCGCGTGGGTAAAACCATTCAGCATTGTCTGGAACTTTTAGAATATCAGCAGAACCCCGTTGAACACGCCAAATCCGAATTTATTGCCGTTTAGTCCGGCTGAACTTGAACACTATTGTTTTGAGTTAAAAACCAAGCCGCAAAGCTTCAAGATGGGGCGGCGTCTGTTTCAGTTTCAACAAGGGCAATCTGTATACTGGTTGAAAGCCCAGCAGAGGGATGCGCATCCGCAACTGAGCGCAGGTTTTTGCCGAGAGCTGGATTTTTATCGCCAGTTTCAGCAGGCAGATGCACCGGATTTTTTACTGCCATTCTATTGTAGTCAAAATACCGAAATGCTGTGCATTCAGCAGGAGACTTTTCAGGATTATCTGATTGTGCCAGATGCGCCGGCGTTTTTTACTTTAGCACCCTCACAATTTAGCCTAAGCCAGATTCAAACACGTTTGCTGCAGGTACTGGATAGCCTGGAACAGCTAACACGGTTGGGCTATCTACATGCAGATTTAAAAGTCGAACATTGGCGCGAATGGACAGGGCAGGTCAAACTGATTGATTTTGAGCAGTTGCAGGCCATAGATGATCCGCTAATGTCCAATATGACCGCCACACCACGCTATATGGCACCTGAATTATTTCATGGTGAAGCCAAAACGCTGGCCAGTGATCTTTATGCGCTGGGGATTATTATCTATGAATGGCTGACTCAGCGCCGTTTACAGGCCAAAAGCTATCAGGATTGGGCCTATTTGCATTGTCAGCAGCTTAAAATTGAGTTACCCGCAGCGTATTTGGGCTTTCAGGACCTGCTTGAGGCGATGCTCAACAAACAAAAAAGCCAGAGAGAAGTCAGTTTTTTGGCCTTAAAAACACTGTTAAGCACTGAAAATGCTTAAGAAAAAACCAAAATAGAGGCTTTTGTTTTTTATTTAAACAAACAAGTGGCTTTTTCATAAAAAGGGCTTGTCATCGGGAAGTGATCTCTATAATATACACAGCCATCGGGGGCGTGGCGAAATTGGTAGACGCACTGGATTTAGGTTCCAGCGCTGCGAGGCGTGAGAGTTCGAGTCTCTCCGCCCCCACCACTTAAATATCAAGTGAGCTTGATTTTAGGTAACAGAGGATTGGTGTAATGGTAGCATGACGGTCTCCAAAACCGTTCGTCAAGGTTCGAATCCTTGATCCTCTGCCAGAATTTTGAGAAATCCAGCATTAAGTTGGTACCCGGTATGGGGGCGTGGCGAAATTGGTAGACGCACTGGATTTAGGTTCCAGCGCTGCGAGGCGTGAGAGTTCGAGTCTCTCCGCCCCCACCACTTAAAATTAGCAAGGTCAAAATCCTCGCTTTTTTGTTGAACCGGCCAGCTTGAGTATTTCTTAAAAAAATTGGCATCTTTATATGGGGATGTGGCGGAATTGGTAGACGCACTGTGTTCAGGTCGCAGCGCCGCAAGGTGTAAGAGTTCGAGTCTCTTCATCCCCACCAAATTCTGAAAAAGCAGGGCAGATGTCCTGCTTTTTTATTGCCTGTTATTTTGTCAGGCCTTTATCTCGCCCAAAGAAAAGCCCGCAGAACAGACGGTTCAACGGGCTCAAGTTATGAGAACACTTTATTTTTCTCGATCAAAGAGTGCGTAAACGAATTCAGGCTTTTAAGTGGTCCTCAAATTCTTCACCGAGTTGTACCGCCAGTGCATTGCCGGCCAGTTCACCCGTGACCAGACCATATTCTTTTTTAAAACTAAAGGTAAAACCACGGCCATCGGCTAAATTTTTGACTGAATATCCCAGTTTTTCTAACCAAATACGAAAGGCAATTAAATTTTTAGCTTTTACCACTTTTTTCACGAGCGTACTCCCTTATCTTCAATAAAGTATAGATATGGTTATATCAAGATTTTTTAAAGGGCAAAATTCAAGAATGTGTCAAAAAATATTGAGATTGATGATTTTTGCAGCAAAAAATCCAGAATTTGAGCGCCTAAAAAACGTGTATTGATGAATAAATCAGCAGAATTTTAAGCAAATTTTAAATTAATTGATTGATATATTTGATGTATTTTTATTCTAAATTTTCAATATTATCTATGGGCTATTTAAGCCGCCTTGAAATAATTTGTTAAATATTGATGACAACACATCTTTAAGTATTTCTTACAACCTCAGCCCAGCGCGAGATAAAAAGCTGTAGAGATCTGTGCCTGCTATGACCGTATGCGCTGAGTGATTGATGGCTTTATTTTCAGCCATCGCGGGCGTGGAGATCGGGTATCATAAAGCACAGCAACAGGAGTGAGTAAGATGACGCCAAATACCATTGAAGCTGACGTACAGCAGGCCATTCAACAGATGCAGCAACAGGGCCAAACCCCGGTGGCGGTAATGCTAGGCCATGAAGACTGGCTGGTCTTTACCGAACAATCGCAGGTGGCCTACACTCCATTTGGCAGTGCGCGTCGTTATCAACCAGCGTTGGGCGGCTTACTGCTGGTACGCATTGATGAAATGAATGCGGTACGTGTGGTGACACAGACCGAGCTGGATGCGTATGCGGCCAGTCACCAACTGTTATAAACCGGTTAAACCGCTTTAAAAATTATCTTTCATTTCACGTAATTTTTGGAATTCTTCGACGCTGTCCACCCGTAAAAAAGGATTGGTCTGCAGTTCCAGTTCAATTGTACTTGGCAAGGTCGGCTGATTTAGCAGGCGTAAATCTTCCACCTGCTGATAACGCTGTTGTAGCGCCAGATTATCCGGTTCAACATGCAGGGCAAATTTGGCATTGGACAGGGTATATTCGTGGGTGCAGTACACTTGGGTGCGCGCTGGTAATGCCGCCAGACGGTTTAAAGAGTGATACATCTGCTCAAAGGTGCCTTCAAAAACCCGGCCGCAGCCCATCGCAAACAGGGTATCACCGCAAAACAGGGTATCGATGGCATCCATAAAATACACAATATGCCCCAGGGTATGGCCGGGAACCGCCAGTACATCCACCTGCAGATCATGAAATTTAAAATGGGCTTCATGCTGCAAAGGGTGGGTGATAAACGGAATTTTACTCAGCTCTTCGCGTGGTCCATACACTGGAATATTGCGTGATTGCAGCAGCTCCGGCACACCCCCAATATGGTCTTTATGCCAGTGGGTCAGCCAGATCTGGCTTAAATTTAAACCATGTTCACGGCAATACTGTTCCACCGGTTCGGCTTCGGTGGGGTCGACCACAATCACATCTCTGGATGTAGTATGTTCCAGCAGCCAAATATAATTCTGTAACTGGTTCTGAATATCCAGCAGATGCACTTTATAGTTGCTCATCCCTCACCCCCACATAATATAATGCCCAGTATAGCCTGAAAGCGATGTTGTCGTCGCTGTGTATCCAAAATTGATCTTTGACTGAAAAGGTCTACAATAAGCCACGTTTCAATTTTCCCCTGCACGTTCATGAGTTTTGCCTATCGCGCCGATATTGACGGTTTAAGAGCGATTGCCGTCCTGTTGGTGATTTTTAATCATATTGGCCTGTCTATTTTCCCCGGTGGTTATATTGGCGTCGATATTTTCTTTGTGATTTCGGGCTATTTAATTACCTTAATTTTAAGCAAAGAAATCCAGAACCAGACTTTCTCAATTGGTCGCTTTTATAAAAAGCGGGTGGTGCGTTTGGCACCGGCCTATTTTACTGTACTGAGTGTGGTGAGTCTGGTGGCCTGGCAGGTGATGCTGCCCGATGAGCTGAGTCGTTATTTCGACAGTGTCTTTTATGCCACGTTTCTGATGGCCAATATTTATATGCAGCGTGAAGTCGGTGATTACTTCAGTCAGAGTGTCAATGAAGTGCCGCTGCTGCATTTATGGTCGTTGGGCGTTGAAGAGCAGTTCTATATTTTCTGGCCGCTGATTCTGCTGTGCTTTATGAAAAGAAGTAACCGGCAATGGGGTCTGCTGATGGTCGGATCTTTTATTCTCATGTCGTTGCTGTATGCGCAGCAGCAGTTGAGCGTGAATGCCGAGAAAGCCTATTACAGTATGCCGGTCCGCGCCTTTGAACTGCTCTTGGGTGCGCTGATCTGCTTTTTGCCACAAATAAAATGGTCAAAATGGCTGGTACAAACGCTGGTCTGGAGTTGTCTGGCGCTGTTGTTAGGCACGGCAATGTGGTTGGATCATGCCACACCATTTCCGGGCGCACTGGCGCTGATTCCATGTCTGGCAACGGCCTTGATTATTTATATCGGTCAGAGCGTGCAGTCACAGAATGTGGTACTGACCAACCGTTTTAGCCTCTGGATGGGCAAAATTTCCTATCCTTTATATTTATGGCACTGGCCGGTGATCGTGCTGTTCAGTATCTATATGCTGCCGGTTAATGCCGGTTATCAGCTGGCTATGGTGCTGCTTAGTATCGCGCTGGCCTATCTGACTTATCGTTATATTGAACAGCCGAGCAAAGGTTTTGTGATGGCTGCCAATTACAAGGTCATTCTGAGCGGTTTTGTGGCGCCGGCGCTCTGTTTTATTGGCGTGGCGCAGCTGGTCAGTCAGCATCAGGGTTTTCCGGAGCGGCTAAGTCCGCAAGTGCAAAACCAGATGGCAGCCTTAAATTCGTTTGCGCATGGCATCCGGCAGAAATGTCACAGCTTTCCCAATCCTGGAACGCTGGCCAATCCGCAAGACTGTGTGCTGGGTGTGGAAAAACCGCAGATTGATTTTATGCTGATTGGTGACTCACATGCCAACAGTTATACCGGACTGCTGGATGTCTGGGCCAAAGATGCCGGACTGCGTGGTTATGACAGCACTCAGGACACCACCATTTATTTACCGGGTGTCCAGCGTGGCCGTGGTGAGCATGAAGTGGCTGCCTTTCAAGCCCGCAATGACGCAATTGAGGCGCATTTAAAACAGCATCATTATCAGTTTGTGGTGATGTCAGCTGCCTTTAGCCAGTATCTGGATGCCGGGCATGATCTGCATCCGAGCGCAGAAGAGGACAGTCAGGTCGCGAATCATTTAGACAGTTATTTTGCCGGTTTACAGGCTGCGGTGGATAGTGCACTGGCCAGCAGCGAGTATGTAGTGATGCTGATGGATGTTCCGGTGATTGATCCGGATCAGGCCAATTGTTCATTACGCCGTGAATGGCTGGGGATTGAGCGTGAATGCGCGGTGTCGGCAGATGAATTCCAGCAGAGCAATGCACCAATTTATCAGTGGATGAGCGAATTGCAGCAGCAGTACCCACAACTGATTGTGGTCGAGCCGACCAAGGTGCTGTGTGATGCGCAGCAATGTGATTTAAGTGTCGAGGGAACGCCGCTGTATCGAAATCAGGATGATGATCATCTCAGTTTTAAAGGTTCGGAAGCGCTGGGGCAGGCCTATTTACAGCAATACGGCAATCCGCTGAAATCGCTTTAATCTTTCTCGTCTGCATAAAAAAGCCGTGAATTGGTCACGGCTTTTTTTATTGTATTTCAGCTTAGCGGATTTTCGCCAGGAAGCGGCCTAAACGGCTAAGCGCTTCACGTAATTCATTTTCAGCTGGCAGGAACACCACACGGAAATGATCTGGGGTTGGCCAGTTAAAGCCGGTGCCTTGAACCAGCAGCACTTTTTCGGCTTTCAGGAAATCCAGCATCAGTTTTTCATCATCTTCAATGGCGTAGACATTTGGGTCCAGTTTCGGGAAGCAGTACATTGCACCTTCTGGCTTGACGCAAGACACACCCGGAATTTCGTTCAGCATTTCCCAGGCAATATTGCGCTGTTCATACAGACGGCCACCCGGACGGATCAGGTCATTAATTGACTGATAGCCACCAAGCGCGGTCTGAATCGCATATTGCGCCTGATGGTTGGCACACAGACGCATAGAGGCCAGCATGTCCAGACCTTCAATATAGTCGGCTGCGCGTGAACGGTCGCCAGTAATGGCCATCCAGCCAGAACGGTAGCCGGCAATACGGTAGGCTTTAGATAAACCGTTGAATGAAATACACAGCTGATCACCAGCCAGGGCTGCAACCGACACATGTTCAATGCCGTCATACACGATTTTGTCGTAAATTTCGTCGGCAAATAAAATCAGATCATATTTTTTTGCCAGCGCGACAATCTGTTCCAGCACATGACGTGGATAAACTGCACCGGTCGGGTTGTTCGGGTTAATAATCACAATACCGCGGGTATTGGGTGTGATTTTGCTTTCCATATCGGCCAGATCTGGATACCAGTGGTTTTCTTCATCACATTTATAGTGAATGGCTGTACCACCCGACAGATTAACCGCCGCCGTCCACAGTGGATAGTCCGGCATTGGAATTAGCATTTCATCGCCATCATCCAGCAGGCCTTGCATGGCCATTACGATTAGCTCAGACACGCCATTGCCGATATAGACATCATTAACGTGCAGGTCAAAAATGCCTTTTTGCTGATAATACTGGCAAATAGCCTTACGTGCCGGGAAAATCCCTTTGGAGTCGGTATAACCGACTGCATTCGGCAGGTTCAGCGCCACATCGTTAATAATTTCCTGTGGGGCTTCAAAGCCGAAGGGGGCGGGGTTACCAATATTCAGTTTAATAATTTTATGGCCGGCCTCTTCCATTTCATTGGCCGCTCGTAACACAGGTCCGCGAATGTCGTAGCATACATGCTCGAGTTTTGAGGATTTTTTAATTTCGCGAGGAGTCGTGTTACCTGTGGACATAATTCCATCCAATTATATGTTTCTGTTAGCAAAAAATAGATTACGCAATTATCACAATCTATACTGAAATTTAGCTAGATATTTTGCAAGCTCTAGCGTAAATATGGAAGTACTGAAGCATGACATTGAATGTCAAAGATTTAAAGGAGTTAGTGATGGGAAAACTCAATAAAACAGACCGAGAATGGCAAAGAGAGTTATCACCAGAAGAGTTTCGGATTACACGACAAAAAGGAACCGAACCGGCCTTTACAGGGAAATACTGGAATAGCAAACAGGATGGGGTGTATGTGTGCCGTTGCTGTGGAGAAGCCTTATTTTCTTCCGACACCAAATACGACAGCGGCAGTGGCTGGCCAAGTTTCTACCGTCCGATTGCCCCGGGGGTTGTGGAAGAACATAACGATCAGTCGCATGGCATGGTGCGTACCGAAATTGTCTGTCATCATTGTGATGCACATTTGGGCCATGTTTTTGATGATGGACCGCAACCGACCGGCTTGCGCTATTGCGTCAACTCGGCGTCATTAGAACTAAAAACACAAGAAAAAAGTGATGAGGAAACCTATCCATGACCAACATTTATCAGTTTGAGGCTGAGTTGTTAGATGGGAAAAATAAATCATTTGCCGATTATGAAGGCAAGGTTTTATTGGTGGTGAATACCGCCAGCAAATGCGGTTTTACCCCGCAGTTTGCCGGACTGGAAAAGCTGTATGAAAAATACAAGACCCAAGGCTTTGAGGTGCTCGGCTTTCCCTGTAACCAGTTTGGTGGCCAGGACCCCGGTTCCAATGAGCAGATCGGGGCCTTTTGCCAGAAAAATTATGGGGTCAGCTTTCCCATGTTTGCCAAGGTCGATGTCAAAGGCCCGGAAGCACACGCAATTTTCCGTTATTTAACCAATAACAGCAAAGGCATTTTGGGCAACGGCATCAAGTGGAACTTTACCAAGTTTTTAATTGGCAAAGATGGCAAAGTGCTGAATCGCTATGCACCAACCACCAAGCCGGATGCGCTGGAACAGGATATTGAACAGGCCTTACAGGGTTAAGATAGGGCAGATGATTTCAGCATCAGCTTTAATTTTGGGGGTGATGCTTATCCACGCAAACAGTGCTTAATCCTGCCTAAAATAAAAAATGCGCTGAAAGCAGCCATAAAAAATCCACTCAATAGAGTGGATTTTTTAATATCAGCACTTACAAAATTGCTTTTAGGCGCTGAATCACCTGTTCGCACTGGGCGATATCGGCCACCAAGGCTAAACGGACATGGTTTTCACCCGGATTCCCTTGCTCAGTTTCACGCGATAAATACCGGCCCGGCAATACTTTAATGTGCGCTTTTTCCATCAGCATTTTGGCAAAGGCTTCATCATTGTCGACTTTGAGCCAGTAATAGAAACCGGCGTCCGGTTTCTGTAAAGGGAGTAGATGCCCCAGTTCGCTTTGGAACAAGTCAAATTTGGCGCGGTATTGCACGCGGTTGTCTTCAACGTGCTGCTCATCATCCCAAGCTGCAATAGAGGCCAGTTGATGCTGTACCGGCATGGCTGCACCATGATAGGTACGGTATTGCAAATACGGTTTCAGTAAATCGGCATCGCCGGCAACAAAGCCTGAACGCATCCCCGGCAGATTGGAACGCTTGGACAGCGAATGGAAAACCACGCAGTTTTTATAGTCGTCGCGGCCTATTTCGGCACAAACTTCGAGCAGGCCCGTTGGTGCTTCATCAAACCACAGTTCTGAATAGCATTCATCCGAGGCAATTACAAAACCGTATTGATCGGACAGTGCAATCAGCTTTTTAAACTGGTCTTTGGACAGTACCGCACCGGTCGGGTTGCCCGGCGTACAGACAAATAGCAACGCGGTTTTTTCCCAGACTTCGGCTGGTACGGCATCAAAGTCACCTAAATACTGGTTGTCTTCGGTACAGTTAATGAAATACGGCTTGGCCCCGGCCAGTAAGGTTGCGCCTTCATAAATCTGGTAAAACGGGTTTGGCATCACCACATACGGTGCATCTTCACGTTTCACCAGTGCCTGTACAAAAGAGAAGATCGCTTCACGGGTACCTGAAACCGGTAAAACATGGTGATCTGCACTGATGCTGTTCAGCTTGAAACGGCGACTTAGCCACTGGGCAATGCTGTGGCGTAATTCAGGCAGACCCTTGCTGTTCGGGTAAGTCGATAAATGCTGGAAGTTGTCAATAATGGCCTGTTTTACAAATTCCGGTGCCGGGTGCTTCGGTTCTCCAATTGAGAGGGAAATCAGCGGTAAATCGGCCGGTTGTATATCCTGAAAAAGTCGGTTTAACTTTTCAAATGGATAAGGGTGCAATAAAGACAAACTTGAGTTCATGTAATCGTTACCGATAGGTTGATGTTAATGTTGGCACACCTGATTTGAGGCTTCATCAAGTGCTGCCTTTAATTTGGCCGCAAAGCTTTTGGCTTCTTCTGCATTCATAGGCGTACCATCTTTTTTGGTGACAAAGAAAATATCTTCAGCACGTTCGCCTAGGGTGGCAATTTTAGCAGAATGAATATCCAGCCCCTGCATCATAAACAAGCCGCCGACTTTGGCAAGTAAGCCCGGCTGGTCAAGTGTCGCAATTTCCACCATGTTCTGGTTGAGTGCGGCATTCAGGCTAATGTCTACAGTATTTTCAATATCAAAATGGCGCAGCTGGCGCGGAATCAGGCGCTGCATCAGTCCCGGATATTTATCCGACTGGCTTAATGCGGTGACCAGTGATTGAATCACGGTGTCCTGACGCTCGGCATCGGTTAACAGGGTGCCAAAACGGTCCAGCACCACATAAGTATCTAAACTAAAGGCTTTGGTGGCGGTAATAATCCGCGCGTCCTGCACATCCAGATTCATGCGGTCTAAAATCGCCACGGTGGTGGCAAACAGGTTTGGCTGATCCTGAGTATAAATAAAGATCTGCACGGCATCTTGCGCATATTTACGATGCGCGCGCATCAGTACTAAAGGTGCCGGATTGTCACCGTGCTGCAAGATGGCGCGGGTATGCCAGGCAATTTCATCGGCGGTTTCTTTCAGGAAGTATTCATCGCCCAGTTCCTGCCAGACTTTTTCCACTTCTTCCAGCGAGAAATCCTCGACCAGTAATTCGCTGGCCGCAAATTTGGTGTCTTCAATCAGCATCTGATAATCCACCGGACGACCCAGGCCGGAACGGATCACATCACGGGCATGGGTGTATAGCTGGCGCATCAGCGAGGCGCGCCAGGTGTTCCATAAGGTTGGATTGGTGGCGTTAATATCGGCCACAGTTAGGGTATACAGATAATCCAGATGTTCCATATCGCCCATCAGTTCGGCGAAAGCTTTGACCACATCCGGATCGGAAATATCTTTTTTCTGTGCAGTGACTGACATCAGCAGGTGGTTTTGCACCAGCCAGGCCACCAGATTACATTCACGCTCGGTAAAGCCATGCGTGCGGCAGAAGGCAATTGCATCGGCGGCACCAAGCTCACTATGATCGCCGCCACGACCTTTGGCAATGTCATGGAAAATTGCGGCGAGATAGACAATGTCACGACGCGCCAGACGCTGGAACACCGAGCTGACCACCGGAAAATCTTTGGCAAATTCCGGTTCTTTAAAGCGGTTCAGGTTGCGAATCAGCAGCAGGGTGTGCGCATCGACGGTATAAATATGGAACAGGTCATATTGCATCAGGCCGGTAATTTGCCCGAAAGCCGGAATATAGTTGCCCAATACACCATAGCGTTTCATTGCCACCATGGTGTCATATAAACGGTACGGCGAGCGTAAAATCGCCATAAACAGCGCCTGATGGACTGGATTATCACGAAAATCGCGGTCAATGCGTTTGGCAGCCAGGGTCAGCAGGCGTAAGGTGCGGGCACGAATCCCGGTAATTTCAGGACGATTGGCCAGCAAGTAGAAAATTTCCAGAATCGCACTGGGCTTTTCAGAAAAAATCTTGTGATGCTGCACCGCCAGTTTGCCATCGACCAGTTTGAAGTTTTCATTAATTTCTTCAATCTGGCGTTCATATTGCGGCAGGCGCGGGGTAATCACCGATTCATTAAAATAGGCCAGTAACATTTCATTTAGCGTCGACACCTGCTGCGCGGTGCGGTAATAACGCTTCATGAACTGTTCAATCGGATAATTGGGTGATTTGCCTTCTTCACGGACATAGCCGAACTTGGCTGCAATATCACGCTGATAATCAAACAGCAGGCGGTTTTCATCGCGTTTGGTCAGCAGGTGCAAATAATGGCGAATTTCCCAGAGGAAACTTTCAGCCTCTTCCAGCACGCCCAGCTCAAACTCGGAAATAAAACCCAGATGCACCAGATCATAAATACGGTTGACACGGAAATGCCGTTTGGCAATCCAGCCAATCTGGTTAATATCGCGGATGCCACCCGGTGCAGTTTTAATATCCGGCTCTAAATTGCTTTCGGTATGGTTGTGCTGAGCATAGCGTTTGGCTTGCTCTTCCATCTTGGCATCAAAAAAGGTTTTATCGGTCCAGGTTTGCGACACAATCCGGCGTGGCCATTTGGCCAGATGTTCATTGCCAATAATCAGTCGTGCTTCAATTAAAGCGGTGGCCACAGTCAGGTCATTGGTGGCCTGAATCACGCAATCCTGAATGGTACGCACGCTAATGCCGGGTTTGAAATTACCGACATCCCACAGCGATGAAATAAAGGTTGAAATCAGCTTTTCCTGTTCCGGCGAGATTTCATCTTCTGACAGGATCATGATGTCGACATCGGAATAGGGCAACATTTCGCGGCGGCCATAACCGCCCACCGCAAACAGGCCTAAATCGGTCTGGTCCAGTCCGGCATGTTGCCACAGGAATTTTAGCGCCTCATCAATAAAATTGGAGCGCGCCAGAATAATGTCACGGATCGAATGTCCATTTTCAAAACATTCCCCCAGCTGATGTTCAACATCACTTCGCCACTGATTAATGGCCTGAATGTCATGGTTACTTTTTACGTAATTCAGCAAGGGTAAGGTGTTGATCATGAACAGCGTTCCGTGTTGTGCGACTAGTTTTGATTGACACTGACGTTTTGTGCAGTAGCGTAAGCCAGCTCACGTGCCTGCTCAGTGGTTTCTGCGCGGGCGGTGGCCACACCCATGCGGCGACGCTTGAAGCCTTCCGGTTTACCAAACAGACGTAAATCAGTATCCGGGTGAGCTAAAGCAAGATTCAAGCCAGAAAATGACAGGTTCTGGTCATCCACACCGGCATAAATCACTGCACTGGCAGCCACACTATGACGCGCCGTGTTCACTGGCAAGCCGAGAATCGCACGGGCATGTAATTCGAATTCACTCTGGTATTGTGAGGCCAACGTGACTAAACCGGTATCGTGTGGACGAGGTGACACTTCACTAAACCACACTTGATCGCCTTTGACAAACAGTTCTACCCCAAAAATACCGCAGCCGCCAAGTGCGCTGGTAACCTTGTGGGCAATACGTTTGGCTTCTGCTAAGGCCTGGCTGCTCATTGGTTGTGGCTGCCAGCTTTCCACATAATCACCGGCATCCTGACGATGGCCAATCGGGTCGCAGAATGAGGTTTCAATTTCACCAGTTTCTGGATGTTTAGAGCGTACCGTGAGTAGGGTAATTTCAAAATCAAAATCAATCTGCGATTCAACAATCACGGTGCCCTGATTCACACGGCCACCGGTTTGCGCATAGTCCCAGGCGGCATCGACTTCATCAAAGCTTTTTACCCGGGATTGGCCTTTGCCTGAGGAGGACATCACCGGCTTCACAAAGTTTGGATAGCCAATATCATCACAGGCTGCGCGGAAGCTTTCCAGAGAGTCGGCAAAACGGTAGGCAGAGGTTGGCAGTCCCAGTTCTTCTGCAGCTAGACGGCGGATGCCTTCGCGGTTCATGGTCAGATTGACTGCTTTGGCTGATGGAATCACGGTAGCAACGTTTTGCGCTTCAATATCCAGCAGCACTTCTGTGGCAATGGCTTCAATTTCCGGCACAATCAGATGCGGTTGCACCTGAGCAATCAGCTGTTTCAGTGCGTTAGGATCGGCCATATTAATGGTATGGGCATGATGCGCCACTTGCATGGCAGGGGCATGATCATATCGGTCGGCGGCATGCACTTCTATACCTAAACGCTGTAAAGAAATCACCACCTCTTTCCCCAATTCTCCTGAACCCAATAGCAATACTTTAAATGCCGAAGCTTGAAGAGGAGTACCAATCGTCACGCTCATGTAATTCATCCATGCTTGATTTTATGGACTTTTAGCATAGCAGAACTGCACCGCGATGTTAGTGCCGATTCGGAGAAAATCGTGATTTTGTCCAACAATTTTTAGACGCAGTGGGCAAGAGGAAATACAGTGTTGAAAACGCAGCACAACTGCAGCACTGCGTCAATGGGTCTGGTGTTGAAGTCAAAACCTAGAAGGAAAATGGAATATAGGTATAAATCAGGCCATAGGTCACGGCCGCAGTCAAGGTGGCCGGTACAATTTTCTTGTATTTAAAATACAGCCCGGCCAGCACTATAAATCCGACCAGCATGGCAAAACTTTTATTGGGCGTTTCCAGTAACGGTGGCAAGGTCGCGACCACCAGCATTGAACTGATTGCGGCAATACCAATTGAACCCAAAGCAATCTTTAGCCAGAGGGCACCCCGTTTTTGTGAGTCCTGCTGAAACTTCTGAATCACAAAAAACGGTCCAAAGCGTGAAGCAAAATTGGCGATGCCGACCACAATCCCGACCAGAATAATTTCAAGATTCATGTGAGCCTCCTGCGTATGCATCATCCGGTTGTTTTAAGACATAGTGTTTGAACAGACCTGCAAAAATGCCCGATAAAATACCAATAAAGATGGCCGCGGACAGGTCAATGAAATAGCAGGCGATAGCTGATACCACCAAAGTAACACTGACCACAAAGGTATGTTTTTTCTCAAAGGCGGCCAGCAGGAAACTCAGGAACAGGGCCGGTAACAGGAAATCCAGTGCGGCTTGTAAAAACTGCGGCAGCTTACTGACCTGATCGGCAAACAGACCGCCCAGTAAAGAACCGAGCGCCCATGACATCCAGCTAAACAGACTTAAACCCAGCATCCAGGATTCCGACCATTGTTGCCGGCGCTGCGACAGCTTGATCATGCCGGAAGCAAAGACTTCATCGGTCAGGCCCCAGGCCCAGATCGCGGTTTTCTTTAAATTGAGCCGGTCCTGAATCAGGTTGGTTAAGGCCGGGCCATAGAGCAGATGGCGAATATCCAGTGCAATGACAGTCAGGGCGGTCATCCAGATGGAGGTGCCGCTGCCTAACAGGGCCACCACCAGAAACTGGCTGGCACCGGCATACATGGTGCAGGATAAAAACAGGGCTTCCCAGGCGCTAAAACCGAATTGGGTCGCCGAAACGCCAAATGCAAAAGAAACGGGGAGATAAGTAAAAATAATGGCTTGGCTATCTTTAGCGCCTTGCCAAAAACCGGCTGGCTGTGTGGAAAGCGTTTTGTGTTCAGACACGACACACCTGAAGGAGAGTTGAACAAGGAGTCAAATGATGATTGTGTATTGTACCCGAATTCACTAGCATAGTGCCGAAATGTTTGTTGAAGCGAGCCAGATATGTGGATGTTCAAAACACGTCAATTTGTGGTTGCAACTGTACTGGGCAGTAGCCTGTTATTACAGGCCTGTGGGGGCGATCAGTCCGGTGAAAAGCCGGAAATTAAACCTGCACCGAAACTGACCAATGATGCAACGGCGTATGCAGAAGCGGCCTGGAAGCTGATGAATGAGGTGGAACCTTATGTTTATCGCAAACAGCGCAATTTAATTGAAGATAATGTACGCAAACCGGCGCGCCAGTTAAGCACCGAATGGCGCATTAACGTCAAAATGACCGATTCAGTCACCGAAGGAAAATATGCCTTATGCCGTAAAGCACTCACCAGTCTGGAAATCTGGGCGCGTGCCACTTTGGAAAGTAGCGCAACGGTAAGCCAGAAACAGGCCGATTATGAACGCGATAAACAGCAATGTGCCGATGCGATTGCCCATCCGGAACTGGGCAATACCGATCCCAAACAAAAAGGCAATGCGATTGCGACAGCATCCTGAAGCATCAATAAGCGGAGTTCTGGCTCCGCTTTTTTAATGGCGCCGCCGTATTAAATTGATCTTTGCAATCAGAATAGCGATTACATTACACAATTAGTCTGCAAGATATTGGCGCATCTTTCACGGTGCTGAACGGTTATGGTGCGCTTGAGTGCACTGAAATCAAGCGCTTTCGAGAACTGGAAAGCGTAGGGAATTCAATAACATCTCAGTAAATCAAAGAAGATATCAAGATCGGCTCGCTGATTGATTAATTTTCTTGCTTAAATTGTGGTGAGCCAAAGATTGCTCTTCAAAAAAAGAGTATAAAAAAACCCTCAAATATTTGAGGGTTTTTCACTGATATCAGGCGATTACACGTTAAAACGGAAGTGTAAAACATCACCGTCTTGTACGATGTAAGTTTTACCTTCTAAACGCCATTTACCTGCTTCTTTGGCACCAGCTTCGCCATTGTATTGTACGAAGTCATCATAGGCCACACATTCAGCACGGATAAAGCCTTTTTCGAAGTCAGTGTGAATCACACCTGCTGCTTGTGGAGCGGTTGCACCGACTTTCACCGTCCAGGCACGTACTTCCTGCACACCGGCAGTGAAGTAAGTTTGCAGACCGAGTAAGCCATAACCTGCGCGGATAACCACGTTCAGACCAGGTTCTTCCATACCCATCGCTTCTAAGAATTCAGCACGTTCATCATCTTCTAACAATGAAATTTCAGCTTCAATCTGGTTGCAGAGTGGTACTACAATCGCATTTTCAGCTGCTGCCAGTTCACGTACTGCATCTAAGTGCGGGTTGTTTTCAAAGCCATCTTCCGCCACGTTGGCAATATACATGGTTGGTTTTAAGGTTAATAAACCAAAACCACGAATCAGTTTACGTTCGTCATCGTCCAGATTGGCTGCACGTGCCGGTTTGCCTTCATCCAGCAATGGCAGGATTTTTTCTAAAACGGCTTTGGTCGCAACCGCTTCTTTGTCACCGCCTTTGGCGGTTTTGGTTAAACGGGTGACGGCTTTCGATACCGTTTCTAAGTCGGCCAGCGCTAGCTCGGTGTTGATGGTGGCAATATCGTCCAGCGGGTCAATTTTACCATTCACATGAATGACGTTTTCATCTTCAAAACAACGCACCACGTGGGCAATCGCGTCAGTTTCACGGATGTTGGCGAGGAACTGGTTACCCAGACCTTCACCTTTTGAAGCACCTGCAACCAGACCGGCGATATCCACAAATTCCATGGTGGTCGGCAGGACACGTTGTGGGTTTACAATGGCCGCCAGTTTGTCTAAACGCGCATCCGGCACCGGCACAATACCGGTGTTTGGCTCAATGGTACAGAACGGGAAGTTTTCAGCAGCAATTGCAGCTTTGGTTAAGGCGTTGAAAAGAGTCGATTTACCAACGTTAGGCAGACCTACAATACCACAATTAAAACCCATGAAATGACTCACAAAGTGTTATTCAAAAATTGTGGCTGATTTTACATGAAAGCCAGCATAAAGTCAGGTCATGGCAGGGATGTTTGTTGAAAAAGCATATTTCTAAAATATGTGCTGCGGATGGCGGGGTAATGTGTGCCGTATCTTTGTTGATTTTTAAACAAGATAGTCTGACCTAAATACACTTGATGAAGCGTTTGGCCGAATACCGGCGATTTTTGAGTAAAAAGCGCATTGTTTTTCGGTAGCAGTATGACTAAAGTAGCCAATGGATGTTGGCTGTTCAAATTATTGAACAAAAAATAAAAATTGACGGAGAAGATATGCGTATTTTGTACCAGTTTCCTTTATCTCATTTTTGTGAAAAAGCACGCTGGCTGCTGGATCATAAGGAACTGGATTATAACGCGCAGAATTTAATTCCGGGTGTGCACCGGGCTTTTGCCAAGCTAAAAACCGGACAAAACAAGCTGCCGATTTTACGCGATCAGGATCAATGGATTGCAGACAGTACCCAAATTGCCCTGTATTTAGATGAAGTGTATCCGGAGCATACCTTATTACGCCCAGACCCGACGCAGCGCAATGAAGCACTGGAGATTGACCAGTTGGCCTCGACTCTGGGCTATCACGTTCGTCGCTGGGGCTTGGCACATACTTTATCTGAAAGTGAGCAGCCTTTAGATTTGCTGATTGGTGAAAAAGGTTATTTACGTCAATTTGAAAAATACTCCAAACCCATTATGAAGATGCTGATTTCCAAAGGCTATCAGCTGGATCAGGACAAGGTTGATGAATCGGAACGGGAAATGCGCCGTTTAATAGCCGAATTAAACCAGCGTCTGATTGCCAATGGCGGCGCATATTTTGTCGGTGAGCGTTTAGGCCTGGCGGATATTGCGGTCTGTTCCATGCTGGCTCCGATTCTGGAAATTCAGGATACACCGTGGGAAAAAGAGCAGGGCGAAACCTTGTCCGAACAATTCCTGCAATTTAAACAGGAACTCAGTGATTTACCTTTAGGGCAATATGTACTGAGAATTTATCAGACCGAGCGTCATGCCCGTGTGGACTGGCGCGGTATCTAAACGGCAACCATAAAAAATACGCGCCTGTAGCGCGTATTTTTATGACTTTATCAAATCCATTAAATGAATGGGGTAGATGAATCCAGATCAATTGCAGGCAGTTGCGGCGCAAGGCTGAGCAGGTCAAAGTTGCTGCTACTGCTTTCTGTACTGGTCGATTGCAGAGCTTCTTGAAGTTCAGGTAACAGGTTGTCCAGACTCAGACTGCTGTCTGCTCCTGTACTGGCGCCTTGTAACAGATCTTCCAGATTAAAGTCAGTTGAACCAAATGCATCGCCCAAGCTGTCAGTAAGATTGCCTAGGTCAAAGTCTGTGCCACCGTCAGTCAGACCTTCCAGTAAGCCACCTAAATCAAAACCACTGCCGATGTCTGGGAGACCGCCAAGTAAGGCACTTAAGTCAAACTCACTGCTGCCACCTGTTAAGCCTTCAAATAACTGGGTCAGTGTTTCAAGGTTCAGATCACCGGTGTTATTGCCGATGAGTCCTTCAAACAGTTCAGAAATCGTTTCAAGGTTAATTTCACCCGTATTACCACCGATTAAGCCACCGACCAGTTCTGAAATTGCACCAATATCAAAGTCGCCGGCGCCACCGCCAATCAGACTACCGACCAGATCAGCAATGGTACCAATATCCAGGTCGCCCGTATTACCGCCAATCAAGCCACCAATCAGCTGGCTGATGGCTTCAAAATCCAGATCAGCAGTATCACCGCCAATCAGACCACCGATTAAATTGCTAATTGAGCCCAGATCAAAACTGCCCCCATTGGCTTGGGTCAGTTGATTAATCAGGCTAGAAATATCTAAACTGCCGCTATTATTTCCTGTAAACTGGCTGATTAAATTGCTAAGACTGCTACTGTCCAGGCTGTTTCCAGACAACAGACTTTGCAATAAGCTGTCGAGGGTTGGGGTAGAGGGGCTGGTGAGTTGTCCAAACCAGTTCGACAAGGTCGAGCTGATGCCACTGAAAAAGCTGCTGGTTTGGGTTTCGACAGTTAAAACCGGGCTGAGCTTGCTTTTCAGCAAACTGAAAGATTTAAAAGCCATGAAGACGATTCCTTGTGTTCTTATGTTTTTGTTTTGCTGGTGTTGAAACGCATCTTTTTTTAATCTATTTGTATACACTTGTAAAAGATGAACGTTCTGGAATTAGCTGTATTTGGGCAGAGAAGGCAATTTAAACGCAGTAGAGAGAAGGAAATTTTTGAGAAAACAGCGGTTTATTGAAGCTAACCGTTTATCTGTTTTTAAAAGATCAAGATAAGTGGCAGAGGTCTGATCCGTTAGGCTACAGTTGTGTCTGCACATCATATCTTGAAAAAAAATTTCAATAGATGAAAAAATAATGAGAAATAAATATTGTTGTGGTACTGATTCGGCTAAAATTATAAAGTGTCATTGCCTGCTAAAAAGAGTATAAAAATGGAACTGGATCGCTTTGATAAGCATATTCTTGAAATTTTAAGTCATGAAGATGTCAATTTAAATGAATTGTCGGAGCGGGTGAATTTGTCGGTGAGTTCGGTACATCGCCGGATTAAAAGCCTGATTGATCATAATATTATTTCAGGTTTAAAACGGGAAATTAATTACCAGAAACTCGGCTTTAGTCTGCATGTCCTGTTGCAGGTGTCGCTGAGTAAACATGATACCGATACCTTTGCCAAGTTTCTGGAAGAACTGGAAAATATTCCCGAAGTGATTAATGCCTTTTTGGTGACCGGGCAAACCGCTGACTTTATTGTAGAAGTGATTGCGCGGGATATGGAAAACTACAGTGACATTTTACTCAAACGCATTGGTAAAATTGACCATGTGGTGGCGCTGCATTCGAGCTTCGTGATTAAAGAATATAATGTTTTAAACTGCTCGAATTTGCTCAGTAAAGTTTAATTTCTAAGAAATAAAAAACGCGCCAGATGAGCGCGTTTTTTATATGTAAGTTTTAAGCATCTAAGGCAGCTAAAACGTCATCAGAGAATTCAACGTTGGTATAAACGTTCTGAACATCATCCAAATCTTCAAGCATATCAATCATTTTCATGATTTTTTTAGCCTGGTCGATGTCGGTGATTTCAGCTTTGGTTGATGGGCTCATCACCACTTCAGCATTGTCAGATTTTAAACCTGCTGCTGCTAAAGCATCCTGAACGGTACCAAACGTTTCTGGAGTGGTAATCACCAGAATTTCATCTTCAGAGACTTCAATATCTTCTGCACCGGCTTCTAATGCCACGTCCATGATCTGATCTTCTAAAGACACATCTTCAAACGTAATTTCACCACGTTTGGTGAATAAGAAGGCCACGGAACCGTTGGTGCCTAAGTTACCATCGGTTTTAGAGAAGCAGTGACGAACGTCTGGTACGGTACGGTTTAAGTTGTCGGTCATGGTTTCTACAATCACAGCCACACCGCCGACACCATAACCTTCATAGGTGACTTCTTTTAAGTCATCGTTATCTTCACCGCCAGCACCACGTTGAATCGCACGGTTAATCACATCACGTGTCATGTTGACCGATAATGCTTTTTCGACTACAGCACGTAAGCGAGGGTTGCTCCCTGCATCCGGACCGCCGAGTTTAGCAGCAGTTGTCAGTTCACGAATGTATTTGGTAAACAACTTACCACGACTAGCATCTTGTTTGGCTTTACGATGCTTGATATTGGCCCACTTGGAATGACCCGCCATGCGAAATATGCTCCTTGTAGATTGGCTGTATGCCGATCGAATTGCACAGATTCTACCATAAGCCCTTTTTCTGAAAAAAGGGCAGGGTTTTAAGTTTTAACTGAAAAATTTACGCTGTTTTCACGTCTGGAATAATAATATCCAATCCGGTGTTTTCTTTATAGAGCTGTTTGATCAGCGCGAGATCATGCGCCAGGTCGGTTGGATAAATTTTACCAAAAATCCCGCCTTGCTTGGTTTTAGAGTTGGCATACATCAGCACAATCGGCACATTGGCGGCTTTGGCAATATGCCAGAAACCGGTACGAATTGGCTTACGTGCTTCACCATTTTTGGCACGGGTCGCTTCAGGAGCAATCACCAGATTGAATTTTTCATTGCGCTGGAACAGCTCCACCATTTGTCCCACGATGTCCTGATTGGCTTTACGATCAACCGCAATACCGCCCACGGCTTCAAGTACCGGTTTAAGTGGACCTTTGAATAATTCTTTCTTGATTAATGTATGAATTTTCATGTCGAAAATTTGGAAGATGGCCAGTGATAGCACTGCATCGAGCATCGAGGTATGCTCAAAACCAATAATGACCTGTTTATCTTCCAGAATATCAGGTTCGACATTATAGCTCCATCCGGCAACTTTAAATGCAGCTTCGCCAATAAATTTTTTTAACATGGGTACAGAGTAAAACAAACGAAAGCGCATAATTTGTGCTTGTTCGGCTTTAGAGTCAAGGGTTAATTTGTGCAACTGTGCAGAAAAAATAAAGACCTGTTTAGCCGCAGAATATAATCTAACAACTTATTGTTTTTAGATATAAATTAAAAGTTATTAAGACTTAAAATAAATGAGTATATAGAAAATTACTATTAAAAAAGTGAAAAAAAAGCTATTCAGTAGATAATTTAAGCATTAGACTTTTGTCGTAGATAGGTCGTAGTTCAGGCCAATGTCCAACTTTAGGCTTAACCTCAACAGGAATAGCAAAATGACATATTTGACCGCACTAATTGTTGCTTCGCTCATTTTAATGGTGATTGTGCTTTGGTCTATTGCTGAACTTGTGTTCGAATCGCGCAAAGAAAAGTCACTGAACTCAAAAAGAGTTTAAAATTTCAGCAATACGAATACTTTATAAGTTTTTGTACTCACGATATAAAGTTATTTCAAAAAAGTATAATTTTTTATTGATTTATTGCTTTTTTATCTTAAAAAAATAAATTTCGAATTTACCTCTCATGATATGAGCGCAGTTTCAGTGCAATGCTTGATGATATGATGTTGTGCAATTTCCTGCTAATTTTTGAGCTTCTGGTTAACTGTTGTCTTACTGTACAAGCGATTTTGAAAGGGCTTGTATTTTAAAAAAATCTTCGATAGTATTCATGGCGCCTGAACTTGTTGATATATAACAATTTCAGTGAAAAGGGCCTATAGCTCAGTTGGTTAGAGCAGCGGACTCATAATCCGTTGGTCGACAGTTCAAGTCTGTCTGGGCCCACCAGTTTTTTGTAATCATATGCACAGTTTTGTAATGATTTGATATATAAACCCATGAATTATAATGATTCATGGGTTTTTTATTTCTGCTTTTTGCACAACTATGTTTGGCTATGCACAGCTTTATTTGACCCTCTTGTGTATCCAATCTTGTATCCGATACTCTTTCTGCATTACTCGGATACAAGAGATTTTGTTATGAAAAGAGCGGCTTTAGATAACATCAAACAAATCAAAGATACCCATCTTCTCAATCTTGAACCTGAGGATAAGGAGTATCGTATTTCATGTGATGCTGGGCTTTATTTTCGTGTATCACCAAAAGGAAAAAAAACTTGGCAAGTCCGCTTTAAGGATGAGGTAGGGAAGTGGAAATGGCACAGTATTGGAAGTTATCCGCAGTTATCGCTTGTAGCAGCTAAACTTGAAGCTTCAACTATTTTTCTTAAGTTACAGCAAAATGAAAAAGTATTAACAAAAAAAGAAATTGAATTGCAAAAGATTGAGGAACAACAACTTAATTTAAAAAGTTTGATGTATGACTGGCTTGATACTAAGAAAACAACTTGGGCTGCAATAACAATAAAGAAAGAAACTCAATCAATTGAAAAACGTATCTTGTCTGTTTTTGGTGAATTGGATTTCACCAAAATTTCACCTCAACAATGGCTGACATTTTTTCAGGATATGCTTAGAAGTGAAAGTATTTACAATCGTGTAGAGAAATTAGTTTCACATTGTCGCAATGCCTATGATCTTGCAAAGTTTCATGGACAAATAGAGTCGAACCCTTTGGATGGTATTTTGAAGTATCTTGATAAAGGTAGTAAAGGGAATATGAAGCATGTCAGCCTTCAGGAATTGCCAGATTTGGTTCAATCTATTCGAGGCTATAAGAATGCCCATACCGCGATTGCTTTGGAGTTACTCGTTATTCTTTTCCCACGACCCCAAGAATTACGCTATGCGAAATGGCAAGATTTTGATTTTGAGAAAAAAATATGGATAAAGCCTGCCGTAACTATGAAATGTGGTATTAGCCATGTTGTACCATTACCACGGCAAGCAATTCAATTGTTATTAGAGTTGAAAAATATTAGATCAGTATCTGACTTCTTATTTCCAAGTCGAGATAGCCTTGCACAGCCAATGAGTGAAGCAACTTTAAATAATGCTTTAAAAAATCTTGGTTATCGAGGCCGTCAAAGTCCACATGGATTTCGACATATTGCAAGTACTGCCTTAAATAATCAATTCAGTGATAAAGAACAAGTTATTGAAGCATGTTTAGCTCATAAAAAACATGGTGTAAAAGCTGTGTATGATAAATCCACGCATTTAGGGGAACGTATTGAAATTATGCAATGGTGGGCTGATTATTTAGAACAGTTATGTTTCTAATAGTGATTAAGACAAGCATTGCTTAAATCTCTATTGGATGTATGATTAATGCATTAAATAACAATGGTCTAGATACAATGAAAGTCACATCTTTAGAATTAAAGGATGTTGGGGGAATCCCATACCTAAAATTAGAGGAAATTAATCCACGAATGAATATTATTTGTGGAGAAAATGGGGTTGGGAAAACAACGGTTCTTGAAACCATAGGACATATTTTTACAAATCAACATACTCCAACTCTAAAAAAGAAAATAAATTCTGAAAATGCTTTGATTGTAGCTTTTGTTTTAGATGATCATAATAATATGCAAAATACCCAAATCACGCTTTATGAACATGAGCCTCAAAAAACTTTTCATATACCTGGGCTAGGTGCATATTCAAAGAAATTACTCTCTTTTAAAGTTGATCGTACTTTTACATATCAAAGAATTGATGCGATAAGAAAAGATGAAGATAAGAATGAACATCATACAAGTCAGCAGTCGATCACGGGAATTAATTATCATGATATAAAAACGTGGTTTATTCACCGACATTTATATTCAGTTCATCCACAAGCACTAGAAAAAGAACAATTAGAAAATTTTGAATTTGCAAAAAGTTGTTTTTCTATTTTAAATAATAATTTTACATTTAGTAGGGTTGATCCCAATGAGAATGAAATCATGATAAACACTCCAAGCGGAGAAATTTATTATGAGTATTTATCTTCTGGATTTAAGTCAACAATATCTATTGTATTCGGAATTATTAAAGAAATAGAAATGCGCTTCAAAGCACCTTACATGATTGCACAAGATTTCGATGGAATAATATTAATTGATGAAATTGAACTTCATCTTCATCCAGAATGGCAAGGTCGTATTTGCTCGGTTCTTAAAGAAGTGTTTCCTGAAGCTCAGTTTTTTATCTCAACTCATAGTCCTCATGTGGTACAAACTGCGCTTAAGGATGAAGTTATTGCACTTGAGAGAAGAAATAACGAAGTAGTAAGACGAGAATTACCAACCTCGGAATATGGTTATCAAGGATGGACGATTGAAGAAATTCTTGAAGATGTAATGGGGATGACTGATCTACGGACCCAGAAATACAATGAAGTAAAAAAACGATTTGATGAAGCATTGGAATCGAAAAACAAACAAAAAGCTCAGCTTGCATTTAATGAGCTGGAGAGAATGCTTCATCCTAACTATCCATTAAAACCAGTTTTTAAAATACAGTTAGATAGTCTTGGAGATTAATCCATGATTAAACTCCAACGTGAACCTAAACCAGCATTTCTAACTGAAGAAAAAGTTACTGAACTGACTGCAAATTTTAAAGCGAACCCTAAACTAACTGTTTGGAAACATGAAGAAATTGGAAAAACACTTTTAAGAAGTAGTGCTAATAAATGTGCATATTGTGAATGTGAACTACAAATTGAAGATTCATATATGCAGGTGGAGCATTTTAAAGATAAGGATACTTATCCTGATGATGTTATTAATTGGGATAATTTATTACCATCTTGCGGACGTTGTAATCGAAAAAAATGGACTCTGGATGTAATTGCTGAACCAATTGTAAATCCGTACGTAGACGTGCCAAAAGATCATCTCTCTCAGGAGGCTTTCAGGCTTTATGGTAAAGATGAAAAGGGAAATATTACCATCAAAAAGCTTTTTTTAAATGATGATGATCGTTTGGTATTGCCAAGATTTTTAGCGTGTAATGAAGTTAATCGACAATTATCTAAAATAGTAGCTAACCTAGCAGATATTGATGATACAAGAGATTCAATATCAACCCTATTACAGTCTTGTCAGGCCGATAAAGCATACTCAGCTTTTTTAACATCTACTTTACATGCAAATAGAGATTACTTGATGATTAAAAACCAACTTCAGACAACTGGGATGTGGGATCAGGACTTAGAAGATTTACATAATAATTCTATGTTGTTGATGTTAGATAAAAGAATTTAATCGAAATAGTCTTAATATAATAAGACAAGGCTCGTCCCTAAGGGATCGAGCCTAATGCATTTGTTAATGCTCTTTGTTGAGCAGATGATTACGCCTGTACTGGCGGTTCAATTTTTTCATGCCGACTTAGGCCATATTCCATTTCATATTTCTACTGCTAGGCAATAGTTTTATGCTTGTCTAATCTGGAAGAACAAGCCACGATTTTTTTCATGCTGGTGTAGCATTATCCTGATTTAAGTCTCAGGCAAACCCGTATAAGTTTATTTTCATCAGTGACCAAACTTCAGAATACTTACACTGTACCAATCTCGGCCTAGTCAGAGAGACCAATCCCCGACTGAGAAACACGACCAGTGTTCCATTAACCTTTCTTTTCTACATATTGTCCAACATGCTCACGCATGTGCCGACTCAAGTTTTCGCAATGAGCATCCCGACTGAAAAAATCGAAATGTTTTAGGATTCGCTTTAAGCTAGCTATCTCATTTAATACAAATCTTGCTATGAAGATTGGTATCACAATTTCCGCAAGTAAATACTTGCTTTATATGCGCTACTCACCATCGCTCCCACACTGAAAAAATACAACAGACTTTTAACCAATTTAAGCCTTTTTATTCAGTGCTTCCCAAGTTATTTCAAAGTGTCTTAATGTGCAGACCGTTTATCCTCTCGCCTGTATACATACTTCCTGTTTCCCCCGACCGTAGTTCCTTAAAAAATATCGGGATATGATGTATACATAACTTTATAAAGGGTAAAACTCTTACACTCCAATCAGCATCTATCGATTAATGCCGTTACACGTTTAAGCTATCCAGCGACCCATTCAGCTTGCGCAAAATGGTGCCAGCTTTTCCAGCGTTAGCCTCAAAGCCCTAGTACCTTACGGCACTCTCAGCAGCCATCGTGATTGGAAATGAGCATACTTTTCCAAGTAAAAAAACTTGTTCGATCAAGCATACACATTCAGCTATTAACGGAGACTATCGCACATCCTATGCTGCTCCTGACTGTATCACTTTGAACAGGGTTTCAATGTTCCACTATTTTCATAATTTCACACCTAACTTGGCTATTACTAACCAAATGACCATTTCACGATAAATCGCTTATAGGCTCCCGTTTCCTTGTCGCCCAACCACTTTTTATTTGCTTGGAACTCTTAAAAAGTGAATGAACGGATAGAAAAAGGATATTGCAATCCTTTAGCCCCCGTTGCAACGTACCGAGCGAGGTTTCCCCAGCAGTCCGCTACATCGGCAATATGAAGATGGTTAGTCTTATATTCAGGGCAATATGTATCAAAGTTTTTGAATGGTGGTCAGCCATTCAAACCACTTCAAAAAAAGAAAGTTGGAATGGATGGTCAATCCACAATTCGATTGATATGCAGCCATATTATCAAAGTTAATTTAATATATCAATAATATTGATATATTATTTAAACAAGTATAAGATTTGCTGATCAAGTTTCGTAATGCGCACTAGGAACTACTTTATTGTCACCTTACAACGTGAGGTGACAGTGCTAGCGCAATTTGATTAATGCTGATTGCTGACGCGCTCAGCAAAATGGGAAATGTAGAGAAAATTATTGTTGATGAACAATTCAAAAATGGATGAAGAAATTTGGACTTAAGTGGATTGTTGATTGACATGAAAAGTGCATAGTTGGATGACATAAAATGATTGATTACAGCCCCCACACAAAATACACCGCACAAAAAATTCAAGATAAGGTCACAAGAGGGTCATATTTTTACTGCAAATTTATAGTGCAAACTGAATTAGGTAAAATTGATATTGAAAAGATTATTCATAAATTAACCGAACGCTATTCATTAAATTTAACCAGTCGGCAAAGAACATATCGACTAAAACAAGGATTACCTGTCGCTGATCTCATTGTTCAAGACATTCTTTATAAAGATGAGTGGTTATTTATCTTGTTGATCAAAACCCCTAATAGCCATCGTCACAGCAAAGAAACCATAGGCAAAGTGACTTCAACAACTAGTTCAGCATATACATCAAAAGATAAAATTGCTGAACTTGAACCTGTCATCTGGGACAAAATTACAGTCGGGCAAGAATTAACTTTTATCCGTCATTACTATAAAGACAATGAACAATTTAATTTCATATTGAATAAACCCTATTTAAGCTTGGATTTTGGAAAATATGAGGCTGAATTAGTACGGTTAAGCCATAAAAAGTATGCTGAACATCAGACTAAGTTTTACCGTAAAAGTAACAAGAATTTCTCATGGACGTGGCGATTTAAGAAAACTGAAATAGAAAAACTAAAAAGAGAATTAACCCAAATTCTCAATCGAGTGATTTCACAGAAAGATCAGACCAAAGCGCTCAATGATCTTCTTGCATGGCAGAATTATTTTAAAATTTATGCTGTATTCAGAGGTAATCGACAACAGGCGGGACGTTTATATACCTTCGGGAAACTATTCTTTTTCAGTCGGAAAAGACAACGATGGGATCAAGCACAAATGCCTGTGATGGATTTAACAATCATCGCGCGGTATGAAACCTATGCGGATTCTTATACTGAGTATTGTATGCGTAGATATTTTTATGAATCCTTTGACGTCGAACTTCCGCGTGAAATTTCAAAAACTGAAGATTGGACATTAATTAATGCGTATATCGATGCTGAATATGGCCAACTTTAACAAACTGTCTTATTATTTATTTTGTTTATAATTAATGTTTTAAATATCTTTAATTTTGATATAGGCCTTAATTTAAATTATGATACTTGAGCCTGTTAATCTTTTAAAATCCAAATAAAACCTTATATATCAATATTATTGATATGCATTTAGTGCGACAAATTTTGTCTTTCTATATCCAATTTTGCTGAAAAAACTTTAATTTTCGGTACACTAGTCATGTTTTATTCATTTCATCGGACATGCATAACAATGACCCACGTACAACTGCAACAATTACAAAAACAACTTTGGAATATTGCCAATACTTTGCGCGGCACCATGGGCGCCGATGAATTCCGTGATTACATTCTGGGTTTTATTTTCTTTAAATATTTATCAGAAAAATCGGTGAACTTTGCCAATGAATTGCTCGATGGTGAGGAGGTCAGCTTTTTAGAATTAGATGAAAATAATGCTGAGCACGTGCCGTACATCGAAGAAATTAAAAAGAATGCCATTGCCGAAGTCGGTTATGCGCTCACACCCAAACAGCTATTCCATACCTTAGCCGAGCGTGGTCGTCAGGGCGAATTCATTTTGGATGATTTAACTGCAACCTTAAAATCAATTGAACAAAGCACGTTAGGCACCGACTCTGCCGATGACTTTGCCAACCTGTTTGAAGATTTGGATCTAAACTCGACCAAGCTTGGCAATAATGCCAGCGACCGTAATGCACTGGTGGCGAAAGTCCTGAGTCATTTAGATGATATTGATTTTGATATTTCCAATACCGAAGCCGATGTACTGGGAGATGCTTACGAATACCTGATTGGCGAATTTGCCTCAGGCGCGGGCAAAAAAGCGGGGGAATTCTATACCCCGCAAACGGTATCGACTTTACTGGCAAAGATTGTCACCCAAGGCAAAGACCGTTTACGTTCAGTCTATGATCCGACTTGCGGTTCAGGTTCGTTGTTGCTTCGGGTAAAACGTGAAGTAAAAGATGTCGACATGATTTACGGTCAGGAGATGAACCGTACCACTTACAACTTGGCACGTATGAACATGATTCTGCATGATGTGCATTTTGCCAAGTTCGACATCAAGCAGGAAAATACTTTAACCCGTCCGCAGCATTTAGATAAAAAGTTTGATGCGGTGGTGGCGAATCCGCCATTTTCTGCAAAATGGTCTGCCGATCCGTTATTTTTACAAGATGAACGCTTTGCCGCGTATGGCAAACTGGCGCCAAGTTCTAAAGCCGATATGGCTTTTGTGCAGCACATGCTGTATCAACTGGATGACAATGGCACCATGGCGGTGGTGTTACCGCATGGCGTATTGTTTCGTGGTTCGAGTGAGGGCGTGATTCGTCAGTATTTGATTGAGCAGATGAATGTGGTGGATGCCATTATTGGTTTACCCGCCAATATTTTCTATGGCACTTCAATTCCGACCTGTATTTTGGTGTTGAAGAAAAACCGTGAACATAGCGGCAATATTCTGTTTATTGATGCCAGCAATGATTTTGAAAAGCAGAAGAACCAAAACAAGTTATTGCCTGAGCATTTGGATAAGATTGTTGCGGCATTTGAAAAGCGTGAAAATATTGAAAAATATGCGCATGTGGCGACTTTGCAAGAAGTGAAAGATAACGATTACAACCTGAATATTCCACGTTATGTGGATACCTTTGAAGCCGAAGCCGAGATTGATTTAGATGCGATTGCAAGACAGCTTCAAGCTTTGGAACACGACAGCCAAAAAACCGATGCCATCATTGCGGATTTTTGCAAAGAGCTAGGTATTGTTTCACCGTTTGCGGGGGTGAAGTAATGGCTGTGCCTAAGTTACGATTTAAAGAGTTTGATGCAGACTATACAAATACAACTTTTGAGAAACTGAAAGGGTTTTCTATTCAGTCAGGAAAATCGGAAGAGAAAGGCGATACTGGAGAATTCCCTTTTTATGGTTCAACAGGTGTGATTGGTTATAAAGATATTTTTGACTATGAAGGAAAATCAATTTTAATTGCACGTGTTGGTGCGAATGCAGGATCTTTATATCAAATAGATGGAAAATATTCTGTATCAGATAACACTCTGAGACTCACTGTATCAGATGATACGAGTTTAGATTATTTACGAGAACTACTGATAAAATTTAATCTGAATAGACTTGTATTTGGGACAGGACAACCCCTTGTAACTGGAGGAATGATAAAAAAAGTTAATATTTTTATCCCCGAATTTACAGAACAAACCAAAATCGCCTCTTTTCTATCGAACGTGGATGAAAAGATTAGCCAACTCAATCAAAAACATGAACTGCTGAGCCAATATAAACAAGGCATGATGCAAAAGTTGTTTAGTCAGCAACTTCGTTTTAAAGCGGATGATGGTAGCGAGTTTGGGGAGTGGGAAAATATTTCGGTTAAAGAAATTTTCGATGTAACTAGGGGGCAGGTTTTAGCGGTTTCTAATACGGTATCAGTTGCAGATACAGATTATAAATACCCAGTTTTTAGTTCTCAAACTAAGCAAAAAGGTTTGATGGGATTCTATAAAAAATATTTATTTGAAGATGCACTAACATGGACAACTGATGGCGCTAATGCAGGTGATGTAAATTTTAGAAAAGGCAAATTTTATTGCACGAATGTTTGCGGTGTTTTATTAAGTAAGAAGGGATACGCAAATCTTTGTATTGCTGAAATATTAAATAAAGTGACTCACAAATACGTTTCCTATGTCGGTAATCCCAAATTGATGAATAATGTGATGTCAGAAATTCCTATTACTATCCCAAGTAATTTAGAAGAACAAACCAAAATCGCTAATTTTCTATCTGCCATTGACCAAAAACTTGAAGTAGTGGCACAGCAAATTGAACAAGCCAAACAGTGGAAAAAAGGCTTGTTGCAGCAGATGTTTATATAGGTTTTGTTATGAAAAAATCCAGAGAACTTATAGCAATACATTCATCTAAACATAAATGGTTGCAAGATTTAGAAAGATTATTAAGTCAAATTGATCAACAAACTAATCAGTGTGGAGATACGCTGATTGAATGTAGTAAATCGTTTATAGAAGCGATAGCTAAAAATATTATTTTAAAACTTAGACCGTATGAAAACGCTAAGGATATTAATTTATTGGATTTAGGGCGCTTGTTTAAAAAAGCTAAGGAGTGCATTTACGAACATTCAGCAATTGAAAATGTAATGCCAAAAAGCGACATAGAAAATTACTTTTCAGCACTTAATCAATGGATACGTTTTCTGGGGGAGATGAGAAATAATGTTGGTGAGATATCTCACGGCAAAATTCTTCCAAAGAGTTATTCAGTTGGAGTGGAATTAGCTCAGATTATTGCACAAACAACAGATCGATTATCATATATATTGCTTCTTCTTCTGCTTAAAATTGATCTCTCTTACACACAAAGTTACCGTTACGAGGAGTATCCTGAATTTAATAATTTTCTTGATGAGCAATTTGAATTGCCTAGTGGTTTAAGTTATAGCAAGGCATTGTTTGAGCAAGATTATGATGCGTACTCAGAAGAGTTAGATAATTATCTTGATGCGCAAGGTATCGAATATCTTGATGCGCAAGGTATCGAAGTTGCTTAAATTTTTATTATAGATAATCAAGATTGACGTGAATAATTTAAAAGATTAGAGGGTTAAATGACAGTACAAAGTGAATATCAACTTGAAAACGAACTAATTGATCAACTCAAACAACTGGGTTATTCATCAGTGACGCTCAAGGACGAAAGCCAGCTACTGTCCAACCTGAAAACTCAGATTGAACGTGCCAATGGGCTAGCGCCTCTGTCAGAAACGGAATGGAAACAAGTCATCAGTTTTTTAAACACGGGCACCGTGTTTGAACGCGCCAAGAATCTGCGTGATCTATTTCCAGTCAAATTTGATGATGGAACCAGTAAACACCTTTTTTTCCTGTCTGATGATCCTAGCAAGAATATTTATCAAGTCACCAATCAAATCACGGTAGATCATCGCGACTATAATGGCAGAACCAGCCGTTTTGATGTGACCTTACTGGTCAATGGTTTGCCTTTGGTACAGATCGAGCTGAAAAAACGCGGCATGGAAATTGCCGAAGCTTTTAATCAAACACAACGCTATATTCGTGAAGCCTATTGGGCAGGGCAAGGGCTGTTTGGCTTTATCCAGTTGTTTGTGATTAGTAATGGTGCCAATACCCGTTATTACTCCAACGGCACCACAGGCATCGAGTTTGCCTTTCCATGGGCAGATGTCCATAACAAACACATCAATGAAATTGTCGACTTTGCCGACGCTTTTTTCAATCAGCAGCATCTGACCCAAATGCTGACTCAGTACATGGTGCTGCTAGAAACCACGAAAAGCCTGATGGTGCTGCGTCCCTATCAGATTTATGCAGTACAGAAAATTGTGGAGCATGTGCAAAACTCCGATCAGAACGGCTATATCTGGCACACTACTGGTTCAGGCAAAACCCTGACCTCATTTAAAGCCAGTCAGATCATCATGCAAATGCCTGATGTGGAAAAAGTTCTGTTTGTGGTCGATCGTAACGACCTCGATACGCAAACCTCACGCGAATTTAATGCTTTTAAAGCCGACAGCGTCGACAGCACCGATAACACATCTACCTTGGTGAAACAGCTCGATCAACGTCATGACAAACTGATTGTGACCACCATCCAAAAGCTCAATCGGGCCATCAGCACTGACCGTTATTTAGAATCGATTGATTATCTTAAAAATAAAAAGGTGGTCTTTATTTTTGATGAATGTCATCGCAGTCAATTTGGTGAGACCCATCAGAACATCAAAAAATTCTTCAGCAAAGCACAAATGTTTGGTTTTACCGGTACGCCTATTTTTGAAAAGAATAGCCAAAGCAAAGCAGGTTTAAAACTGACGACCGATTACCTGTTTAATGAGTGTTTGCATAAATACGTGATTGTCGATGCCATCCGTGACCGTAACGTATTGCAGTTCCAAATTGATTATCGAGGCAAATACACCGCCAAAGGCATGGCGACCAATGAAAGTTATGAGGAAGATGTAGAAGGCATCGATACCAAAGAACTGTATGACAACCCGCAACGCCTAGAAATGATTGCCCGCTACATTGTCAATATTCACGATACCAAAACCCGTAATCGTGAATTTACCGCAATGTTCTGTGTCAGTTCGGTCGAAACACTGACCCAATATTACGACCTCTTTGAAAAGGTGCAGGCTGAAAAGCAAATTGAAGATGAAGCACAAGGTCGGATATTTAAACCGTTGACCATTGCCACCATCTTTTCCTATGCGGCAAATGAGGCTGTACCGACTGATGACTTAACTGGCTTGATTCATGAAGAAGCCGCAGATATTCCAACTCAGGTCAATTCATCCAGTCGGGATAAGCTGGATCGCTACATTGCCAATTACAACCGACAGTTTAAAACCAACTACAATTCTGGCGATCAATTTTATGCGTACTACCGCGACATTGCACAGCGCGTAAAAAATAGACAGATTGATATTCTAATCGTGGTCAATATGTTCCTCACGGGCTTTGACTCTAAGCCGCTAAATACCTTGTATGTCGATAAAAACCTAAAATATCATGGCTTGATTCAAGCATTCTCACGTACCAACCGTGTCTACAACGATAAAAAACCATTTGGCAATATCATCTGTTTCCGCAACCTAAAACGTGCAACGGATGAAGCGCTGGCACTATTTTCCAATAAAGAAACGACCAAGATCGTCCTTGTTCCAAGCTATGCGGAAATCGAACAGGATTACCAAGCAGCGGTGAGTAAACTGTTTGCCTTAACGCCCAATTACCAATCAGTCGATGACCTTGTCACTGAAGAACAGCAACTGGAATTTATTAAAGCTTTCCGTGAAGTGATGCGCTATAACGCGCAATTACAAACTTTTATTGAGTACGATCAAGACCAAACACAACTCGATAAACAGCACTTTGCGAATTTTGCCTCTAAGTATGCTGACCTATGTCGTGCCGTTAGAAAGACCACCAAGAAAGAAAAAGTATCGGTATTGGATGATGTCGATTTTCAGCTGGATTTACTGCACAGTGACCGTATCAATGTTGGATATATCATCAACCTGCTACAGCTTGTTGTTGATACGGACTCAGAGGACAAGCGTAAGAAGTACCAAGCGCAAATTTACGATTTAATCAGTAGCGATATTAGCTTGCACGATAAGCAAGACCTTATTCAAAAATTCATTGAAGAAAACATGCCTAAGATGATCAACGGCCAAAGCGTACAGGATGCCTTTGCAGAATTTTGGGATATAGAAAAAGAGCAGGCTTACCAACAGCTTTGTGAACAGGAAAATCTAAAGCCTGAAGTGATGAAACAGGTTTTGGATAATTATGAGTTTAATCAGCGTTTGCCACGTAAAGAAGAAATGAAAGAGTTGCCTAACTTTAAAGTGAAGCTGTTTGAACGGGATAATGTCTTCACTAACTTGCTGGTCAAGACACGGCAGTTGATTGAAAGGTTTTATACTGGTTTTAATTAAATAATACACTTCAAAATGTGACTTTATTTCCAGAGAGTAAGCAGTGAAATTAGACTCTATATAGCAGGAACCGTGATCACTCATGATTAAAAATATGGATTCTTTCAAGCTGTCCTATGTGTATTTCATTCCAGTGGTCTTTTTCCCATTTTTGAATATCTATCAATTTAGAAATGATCCAGATATTAAATCTTGGTTATTTAGAAATTTACTTGTCAGTTTTATAGTTATTTTGATCCCACTTTTTCTTACTTTAAGCATGATGATTACCAAGGTTTTATACAGAGATCAGGATAAAAATACAGAATATCGTTCAATAGGTTTGGGTTTGCTATGTTGTACATTTCTGACAGGAAGTAACTATTACCAATTTCAAAAATTTACAGTAGGAACAGACCTATCCATTGACTATTACCGAATGGCTATAATGATGAGTTTTCTAATCGCTTGTTTTATATCAAGTCTATATTTCATATTGAAATATAAAAAATACTCACAAAAACAATCAGTTAATTTCAATGTAAAAACAATAAGATTTATGGCGAGTACTGCCATTCCATTCTTTATCTCAGTAACTACTTTTTTTGTTGTTTAAATCATCAAAATTTTCAATATTTTAATTTTTATAGTTAATTTTAAATCCACCTTGAAGCAATATTAATTAAGAGGCTTAATATGAATAGTGAAGAAATTTCAAAATTATTTAAATTAGATCAAGTCGATTTTGAACAATGTAAAAGTGCTGAAGAGTATGAGTTGGAATTATCAAACCAAGTGGATGATTTTTTCTTTAAAAATTATTTTAAAAATGAAGAAATATTATTTGCTGCTTTTGATTTCTACTACTCTATAAATTTACTGGAAAATAGTGAAAACCTAGAAAAAATTAAAATTCTATTGAATAATAATAAAATATTTAATTACTTAGAAAATAAAAAAATGGGTGTAATTTCTCTTATAATTATAATAACAGCATATGATAAATCAACAGACTACTATATATCTAATATTAAGAATAAAGAGAATTATCAGAATAAGAAAATTAAAGAAATAGATAGAAATTATAATAAATTTATCAATAGTACAGAGGGTTTTCAAGATTTTAAATTGTGGTATAAAGATGAAATTGAATTATTTATGGCTAGTTTATTTATATCTTTAAGAGGTGCTGTTGTAAAAAATGAGATGCAAAGAAAAATTTGTGAAAATTTAATTTTAAATAACTCAAGTATAGAAAAAATATCGGATCTAGATTATATTTTTAATAAATATATTGAAAATATTGGTTATTCAAATATTAATAATAAGGAATTGGTTGAAAAAGAAAGAAACTTAAAAATAAATAAATTTGTTCGGGATGTCTATGATATCTTTCTATCTTTGATAGGTATTACATTGTCAAAAAGCTTTATATCAGAATTAGTTTTAATTTTTTATGGGAAAACAATGGATGAAAAACAAATAGAAAATATAATAAATAATAGAAATATAAGTGTATTAATTACACAATATAAGAAAGTTTATAATCGTGATCAAAGTAATAATATTATAAATATGGAAATCTTACGAGATGATAGTTTCTAGAGGCTTTGTTGCATAAACATCTAAGGCTATGATTTTGTTTAATTTATTTTTTGGGTTAAAATTTAAACAAATCTTTAAAAATCAGTATTTTGAAGAATGTTTATGTAACAAAGCCGTTTCTAGATATAAGCTATATTTTTTAAACTCTGCAATCACATAAATAGATATTAGTCAAGGTTATCAAGGCTTCATTTTTTAGCCTTATTTATACCAGTGCCTACTGTCCTGTTTTGCTCAATTATGTGCATATCCATTTCAAGAACAGAATTGAGATATGCAAATTTATGAAATTCATGATTTTTCAGCATTTCTCATGATGTTCTCTTAACAGAGAGAAGATAAAATGTTGATCAAAATTAAAGATGTCTGTCGTATTTTAAAAATTAGTAGAAATACGCTATATAACTTGCAACATAAAGATTCTTCATTTCCGAAGCCGATAAAATTTGGAGATAAAAAGCAAGCTCGAATTTTTTATCGTGAAAATGAAATAAGAAATTGGGTGTTGAGCTTAAATCCTTCAGATTCTGAGTTGGAGGGCGAAAAATGAATGCAAAAATCATTTTTAACGCACCATTTGCAGCAAGCACCGATCCGGTGACAGGCAATACAACCGAATATCATTCGATTGAAGATTTTATAAAAGGCTGCATTGATGAGCAGCATTTTAAAGTTAAGCCTGAGAGTTATATTTACTCTAAATTGCCGGATTATAACTGTGAAGAATGTGAAGCACTCCCTCTGGTTAATCCTAATGAATTAACTGAAGTAATAGGGTATGGAATCAGAGGCACGGCCAAAAAGTACGATACTAGCCAGACACCATGTAAAGAAATCGATTCTAAAAAAATATCATTCTCTATTGGTAAAGCTGGAATATTCGCAAGCAACACAAATAATAAATATATGCCGTATGTTCTAGGTACAGACAATATAGATTTATTTGTGCAACTTGCTAAGGCTGGAGAGGCCGTTGTGCTTCATAAAGATATTGATGCAGCGTATCAGATTATAAACAATGGTATGCCTGAAACAATATTTAGAATGATGGTCGGTGAGAAACCACCAGTCAATAATGCTGATTTATTTGTTCAGGTGAATGATAGCTTTAAAACACTTCCACCAAATCAGATAAAGCAATTTTTCCTTGATAAAAAACAGCAGATCATAAAATCAATCGAATCTGACCTAATCGCACAGCCTCAAGTTGAGGAGATGCCAGTGGATCGGAGAGCTGAAAAGCTGGATAACTGGCAAGCTCCGATAAGCCTGAGAAATGACACTCTCATTCAATCAAAACCTTATCCTATTGATGAGCTACCGGAAGTCGTGAGGAATGCGATTCTTGCAACCGCTGAATATGTGCAAGCTCCGGTTGCAATGGCTGCTCAATGTGTTTTAGCGAGTATCTCATTTTTAGCACAAGGTAAGGTTAATGCACCCAAAGAAACCAACAGGGAGGGTATGCCAGCCCACTTATTCTTTTTAACGGAAGGCGGTAGCGGTGGACGTAAATCATCATGTCAAAAGTTGGTTGAATTGCCTATTAGAGAGCATGAGCGACAGCAGTATGATGAATACAGAAAAAATTTAGAGGATTGGAACGCTAAATCAAAAACAGTTGAATCTAAAGAGTTCGCGCAGTGGGCTTTAGATAATCCAAGACCAACCGATCCGACCAGTATTTTTTCTGACATTACTATTGAAGCCTTGACCAAGTTTTATATTAAAGGAATTGTGAAAAATGCTTCATTGAGTAGCGATGAGGCTGGGCAGTTCTTTGATGGTCACACAATGAAGGGTGACAGGGCCAAAAGCGCGTTAGGTGCATTTACGAAAATATTTGATCAGGGCTATTGTCAGAGAAGCCGCGCTTCATCTGATGACAACGGATCGGCCTATGATGTTCGCCTAACATTCAACCTACTTGGGCAACGTGTTGTACTGATTGGAGCTTTAAATGATCCGATATTAAGAGAGCAGGGCTTTTTACCACGATTTATTTTAGCTGCTCCAGAGAGCATTGCTGGGCAAAGAACGCATACAGTTGAATTTAGGCAAAAGCTGAAAAATTCACACAATGACCCACGACTAACAAAATTTTGGAATCGGTGTAGAGATATTTTAAAAGATGAGTTGCCAGTCCTCTTAAATGATTCAGGAGAGGTTCCATATTTTCCAGTTATGCAGCTATCTAGTGAAGCAGAGTTATTAGAGCTTGAGTTCTACAATGAGTGTGAGATTTTGCAGGGTCGTGGAAAACAGTTTGAATTTATGCAGCCTTTTGCCAGTCGTGCAAACGAGCTTGCCAGACGTTTGGGCGCTGTCTTAGCTTACTTTGAAAACAAGTCTGAAATTGATGTGGAAGTTATGCAAGCAGCTTGCGCCATCATTCGACATTCTTTGTCGGAGTGGTTCCGATATTCAGATATTGAAATAGCTGATGAAAGCGATTCTGAGAAGCTGATTAAGTACCTTTTAACCAAATGCAAAAAGGAAAAAACCAACCGATTGCAAAGAACGGTAGCAATGAAAGGCGCGCCACTTCAAATAAGAAAAGCGAAGGAATTTGACCCTTGTTTGAATGAGCTGATCGAGTTTAATTATGTGCGACTGGTGACAATTAACCGCTCCACTTACATTGAATTAAATCCGGCATTGCTGAAATAGTTGCGATTTTTCGATTTATGGCTGAAACCCTTATGGCACAAGGTTATCCATGTTGCAAAGGGTGTGCGATTCCAATGCGGAGTATGCGACATGAACGGCTAGATATCGCATGTGTCGCATACGAATCGCAAGGTTAATGCGATGCGGAAAGCTAGACAAGGAAAGGATTACAGGGAAAAATCGCAAAATCTAAAATTTAGGAAGATATGAGACAATCTACATTCATTTTAAACACTAAAATCACTTCTAGTATAAAATCTAAAAGGGCTAATTTAGAAAAAAAGCTAACATCTGTCAGAATATTATCTATTGAATGTTGATATTAAATTAGTGCTGAATAAGTTCAACTATTAGTTTTAAGAAAAAATGAAAAATAAATACAAAAAGTAACAAAAAAAACTCATGTATCCGTGTTTGTACCTTCTTCATATCATTAAAAATAAATAATTATAAAACAATTACTTAGATTAAAGTATGGTAACGTCTGGGCCCACCATATAAAACAACCACTTACATGTACTAATTGTAAGTGGTTTTTTTGTTTTTAGATTCTGGTAAGCAAATAGTAAGCGGAATGAATCAACATTATTTTCCATTGGCTTTGATAAACAAACGATTTAAAAATAGAGTTTTCTGTAGGTACTCAAATTAAAGTGACAATGTGGTGGGTATAGGGCGGTCTAATATGGGCTATCATCGTCGAAGTTTGGTAGAAACTAAGATGTATTGCATTAAATTATTAGGCGATAAATTAACAGCAAGGAGTTTTCCGAGTCAGGTGAATGAGATTCATGCACGCATAGCCGTATTGAAAAGATTTACAGAATTAGGTCGTCCTCATACTCAAGTGATCACTTGAGTTCTGTTCAAATGAGCAGAGTGCTGTCTTTTAAATCTTTGTGCAACAAAGCCGTCTTCTTCTCGGTTTAATACGCAGATTTAGTGCCAACTCACAGTAAATGCGGTAAACCCGCTTGTGATTCCAGCAGTGATTCTCAACATGTCGTAAATATGAGAAGCACAGACCAAATCCCCAATCGGAATTTTCCTCAGTGAGTTCAATGAGCTGTTTAGCAATTAATGCATTGTCATCGCAAAGTTTAGCCTGATAACGGTAGCAGGTTTCACTAATGCCAAATGCAGAGCAAGCTAAACGGATACTAACCGCATGCAGGGCAACGGCTTGTTGAGCCATCTGACGTCGGCAAGATGGCTTCACCACTTTTTTGACATTGCTTCCTGAACAATCTCTGCCTTTAATCGCTCTTCAGCATACATTTTTTTTAGTCTGGTATTTTCTGCTTCCAGCTCTTTCAGTCGAGCCATCAATGAGGTATCCATACCGCCATATTTGGCACGCCATTTATAAAACGTGGCATTACTCATGCCATGTTCACGACAAAGGGTGGCTACAGGTGTGCCAGACTCCGCCTGTTTTAAAATGGACATGATCTGGCTGTCAGTAAATTTAGATGTTTTCATGCAGAATCTCCTGCTCGTATCTTAAGAGAAAATTCTACTTTTAGATCCTATTATTTTTAGGGGGGATTACCTAGTATTTGGAGATTTTAATGGGCGTTTATAGGAGTTGTTCAAATTTCCGAATCCATCTATATGTTCCAACACATAAAACAATAATAATAAGTGCAACACTAGGACGTGAGGTACGATAGGAGTTATACCTAAGGACCCAATACGAAAAAGCCCGACAGGATGTCGGGCTTTTTTATTGTGTATTCACAGATTTTATTTAATTCGGCTAATGGACGAAAGTCAAAATGCTCCATTTTAAGGGGCATTCTGTTATATTTTTTCTTCCGAAACTGTACCTATACTTCCTTAATCTGATGCTTAAAATAATGATAAATATGAGTTATGAGCAAGCATCGATGGATTTTTTATTTAAAAAAAATAAGGCATGGTTTGTATTTTTTATCATCACCATATATTCATTTCTGGGTTTTTTTATTGGCTTTGTAATTTGGGAATACGTTTTACAGTAAACCACAAGGTTTAAGAATCCATAGGATGCAGCCAAATAAAGTTCGTTTTAATTGGAAGTTGCTTTACCTAAAGAGAGTCCGCCTCGTTTTAATTTAGCGATTCCCTAAATTGCACTTGATTCAAGGATGCAGTTCAGGACTGAATCTCTGAAATCTGTTCAATCAAGAGATCGAGTGCCTTGGTATTCTGTTCATTCATTTCAAATGAACAATTGATACGGATGTGGTTCTGTTTTTTATTTTCACGATAAAAGAGAATACTTGGCGCGATGCCAATATTGTTTTGGATTATGCTTTCGTAAATTCGGCTGCTGTCTGCTTCTTCAGGCAGTGTCACCCACAGAAAATAGCCTGAGGGATAATAATGCACCGTACAATTTTCAGGTAAGTGCTTGCTGAGATATTGATAATATTGATTTTTAAGCCGTTTTAAGGTTGTACGAAGACCTTTTAAATGTTTTTCATAATGACGATGTGAAAGATAGTCTACCAGCGCATTTTGAATAAATGAGTTAACAGAGATAGTGCTCATCAATTGCAGATGCTGTATATGTTCCGAAAATTTTCCCGCATAAACCCAGCCAACACGGAAACCAGCCCCCAAAGTTTTGGAAAAAGAAGAGCAGTGCAAGACCAAGTTTTGTTGATCATAATACTTCATGGATAGAGGCCTTTTTTGATCATAATAGAGCTCTTCATAGACATCATCTTCAATCAAATAAATTTCATGCTGATGCAGCAATTTAGCCAATTCAAATTTAATCTCGTCATTGACTGTAAATCCAATCGGATTATGGCTGTTCAGCATCATTAAACAGACTTTAATTGGATAGCTTGTAATGGCTTTTTTAAAGGCCTCTATATCCAGCCCATGTTCTGGGTGTTCTGGAATGGTAATGACCTTTAAGCCCAGATTTTCAGCTGCTTGCCAAGCTCCATAGAAAATCGTTTCCTGCAGCAGAATATAATCACCTGCCTGGGTCATGGCTCTTAAAGACAGATTTAAAGCATCCAGTCCACCAGAGGTAATCACGATGTCAGAGGGATCGGTGGGAATGCCTTGCATGCAATAGCGTTGAGCGATCAGTTTTCTGAGTTCGTAGTTTCCCGGCGGTAAGCTCGGCATTTGCTCATAGCCGACTCGGAATTTTGCCTGTTGCGCCAAGGTTTGCATCAGCTTCGGAGAATAAAGCAGTTGGCTATCGGGAAAAGCGCTTCCCAAGGGAATAATTTTTTCAGATTGAATGGATTTTAAATAACGGAATACCAGTGAGTTAATCTCAATTTTTTCATTCACAATGACTTTTTTTGCGAGCGCAGCTTGTAAGGGATTCTCTGCAACAAAGTAACCTAATTTTTCTTTTGAATAGATCAGTCCTTGAGCTTCCAGTTCTTGATAGGCATTCATGACTGTAATTAAGCTAAACCCTGAAATTTCGACTTGTTGTCTTAAAGAGGGAAGTTTCTCATGTGCTTTCCAAGCCCCTGTTTCAATTAGATGTTTTAGGCTTACGGCGAGTTGTTCTGATTTATACATAAAGTGTCATGCTCATATGAGAAAGGGATAGCCGTGATGACATGGCTATCCGAGGTTTTATCCAATATGCTTTTAATAGGCCAAGCTGAGTAGCAGTCTAAAAATTCCTGCAATTAAGCCTAGGGACAGGAAACCAAAACACCATAATAATATGAACCAGACTGTAGGATTCAAACGATTTTGCATTTTTTTCATCAGGGTCACCTTGCTTAATGATAGCCTTCATCACCAATACGCACTTTGTCACGGAACACCCAGTAGGACAAAAAGGTATAAACCAGAATAATCGGAATCAGAATGATAGCACCGACCAGTGCAAATTTCATACTTGATTCAGGTGCCGCCGCTTGCCAGATGGAAACAGTTGGCGGGATGATGTTGGGCCATAAACTAATTACAAAACCCGTAAAGGCCAGAAATACCAGACCCAGCGTTAAAACAAAGGGTTGGGCATCTTTTCGCTGTGCACATGCTTTTAAAATAAGCCCAGAAAAGATCAGCACCAAAACAGGCACAGGACTGAAATAGAACAGATTCGGTAAGCTAAACCAACGCTGCGCAATTTCAGGATGGCTGATGGGTGTATAGATACTGACTGCGCCAAAGACAATCAATAAGGTAATAATGAGCTTAGGCATCAGCGCATACATTTTCGCTTGTAAATCTGCCTCGGTTTTCATGATGAGCCATGCACAGCCTAATGCGCTATACATGATAACCACCCCTAAGCCAACGAACAAAGAGAAAGGAGTCAGCCAGTCGAGTGCACCACCACTATAAATGCCATTTTGTGTTTCAATTCCTTGAATGTACGCGCCGAGAATCACGCCTTGGAAGAAGCTGGAAAAGAATGAACCCCAAATAAAGGCCTGATCCCATAGCGGCTTGCTACGATGGGCTTTAAAGCGGAATTCAAAAGCCACGCCTCGGAAAATCAAAGCCACTACCATAAAAATGATGGGTAAATATAAGGCAGATAACACGGTGGAATAGACCAGTGGAAAGGCAGCAAATAGACCCGCGCCACCCAAGACCATCCACGTTTCATTGCCATCCCAGACAGGGGCAACGGTATTCATCATAACGTCGCGTTCTTGCTGCCCTTGAATAAACGGGAACAGTATGCCAATCCCGAGATCAAAGCCATCCATCACCACGTAAATTAAGACGCCCAAGCCAATAATACCGACCCAGACCAATGCAAGATCAATCATGATGCTGCTCCTTATTTGCAGGGGTTTGGCTTGCTGAGCCATCAATTGCTTCATCGACGGCACTCAATGGCCGCATCGGCGTTTTAAAATGCCCAGGACCGGCAAGCTGCTGATCAAGGCTGTCTATATGTACGGGGCCGGCCTTGATTAATTTCAGCATGTAATAGATACCTGTACCGAAAACCACGGTATAGACCAGCACAAAAATAATCAGACTGAGGCCGACTTGTTCTGCAGTCACGGTATGTGATAAACCATGCTGGGTGCGAATGACGCCATAGACCACCCAAGGCTGTCTGCCGACTTCCGTAGTCACCCAGCCTGCGAGTAAGGCGATATAGCCTGTAGGTCCCATAACGGTGGCAAACTTATGAAACCAGCGGCTTTCATATAGCCGGTCTTGTTTACGCAGCCATAAAGCAGTCAGTGACATCAACACCATCAGCATGCCGAGTCCCACCATCACACGAAAACTCCAGAACACGATGGGAACAGGCGGACGATCTTCAGGGGCGAAGTCTTTTAAGCCTGTGACTTTTCCATCCATGGAATGGGTTAAAATTAAGCTGCCTAAGTTCGGGATGCCGACTTCTAGGTTATTGCGTTCATTCTCCATATCGGGTAAAGCGAATAACAGTAAAGGCATACCATGATCATGATTGGTTTCCCAGTGACCTTCAATGGCAGCCAATTTAGCCGGTTGATGCTCTAGTGTATTCAGACCGTGCTGATCGCCAATCACCACTTGCAGGCAGGACGTGACGAGCACCATCCAAAGTCCCATGGAGAAGGATTTCTTGACTAACGCATCGCGGCGGCCTTTTAATAAATGCCATGCAGCTGTACCCACAACCAATAAGGCAGATACAAGGAAAGCTGCGGTTGCCATATGTGCAAAGCGATAGGGGAAGGATGGGTTAAATACAATGGCCCACCAGTCAGAAGGGACAATAATGCCATTTTCGATGGCAAAGCCTTGCGGGGTCTGCATCCAGCTGTTGGACGATAAAATCCAGAACATGGAAATACAGGTCCCAATGGCGACCATCAAGGTCGCAAAGAAATGTGCCTTAGGCCCGACACGCCCCCAACCGAACAGCATGATGCCGAGAAAGCCGGCTTCAAGGAAAAAGCGCTCAGCACTTCATAAGTCAGTAATGGACGAGTGACCGAACCGGCAATACGAGAAAATTCACTCCAGTTGGTGCCGAACTGATACGCCATGACAATGCCTGATACGACTCCCATGGCAAAGGCGACGGCAAAAATTTTAATCCAGTATTTGAACAGATCTTTATAAATCGGGTTTTGAGTGCGCAGCCATTTCCATTCCAGCAGCGCCAGAAAGCAGGCCAAGCCAATCGAAGTTGCGGGAAAAATGATGTGAAATGAAACTGTAAAGGCAAATTGAATTCGTGCGAGTTCAAGTGCGGTTACCGAGGCTCATAGGACCTCCCATTTTAGACATGGGTTTCTGAGATTTTTTAAATTAACACTATTTATTTTAGTGTTATAAAGAATTATAGATCGTTTCATCAAAACTACCTACTTTGAATAATTATCAAGATTTTGCAGGACAGAGAATTCAAGATGTAGGTACAAGAACAGGTTATATAAAATATAACAGAGAAAGTAGATAAAAATACTCTGTTATATTTATACAGCACAATTCTGTAGCTACTGCTGATTTAAAAAAGAATCAAAAATGACAAATATAAATGAATCTAGATGGTGCTGAAATGTTTGTCACAAAGAGCCTGAATAAAATTCCTGAGATTATTGAACAAGGTATTCTGTCTGAAAAATTGAACAAGAAACTGACACAGAAATTCGTCAATTTAGAAGCAACTCTACTGCGTGCAAAAGTGTTGCGCGAACTCTCTAAGGAGAAAGCAGATTATATCGTGCAGTCTGCGATTCAGAATGAGCAATCAAGTTTAGCCTACTTGCTTGCTCCATTTATTCTGGGGAATTTAAATCAAACGACCATCTATCATAGCCAGGCAACAGCTCCTGTACTGAATCTATTAAGCCGATACTATCAGGCTGAGAAAAAGCAGCACTTAAAAATTGATGATGTGCTAGAAGCCTTAAATATTTATTTAGACCTGCATGATACCGACTTGGATGATGTTGATTTCTTTTATTATGCGTTGTTGCATGCTTTATGCAGAGCAGATATTTCCCAGATTTTTTTAATTACTCACTTAAAGCTTGATACTCAAAAGATTGCTGAAATTGAACAGTTTTTTAAAATTAAGATTCATTATATTCATACTGATCCGTTAGACAAGATGATGGACAGTACTGAACTCAATATGCGGAAATTGCTCTTCAAAAACAAAGATCAGCAATATATCGAATTATGTGAGAAATTTTCAAAACTCAATGCACAGTTGCTATCTGTGAGTGGTCGTTATGGTCAGACTCAAGCCAAGCAACTGGTGGAAGATATGTTTTATGCAGAGCATATTTATGAAAAATTATCGGTTTATGCCGAGTATATGCAAACCCGTTTACAACATGGTGTGTCTCGAAATCAGGCGACTTTTTTAGCCTAATTTACATTTTTGATGCGCTATGGCTTTGTTGCACAAAGATTTCATAACTATATGATTTTAAAAGTTTTGATTATTTTTTGATCCAAAATTAAATTTATTTAAATCAGATGCTTACATATTTATGCAACAAAGCCTGATGAAAGTCAAATCTATGAATTCATACTATAAGCCTTAATTTAGTCCCCACTTAAAAACAAGTGGAGACTAAATTTATGACTACAAATAATCAGACATTCATCGCATATCTTGTGAAAAAACGAAGACCTCACACCCAAGTTGTTACTTAAATTTGAATATATTAGGGGGAAATTAGCTGTTGAATGTTTATGCAACAAAGCCATTTTCATATATATTTAACTAAGAATTAATTATTCGATTAAAAAACTTTCTTTTAATCTGGCTTGGAGAATGGAATTGCTTGTTACCCACTATAAGCCTTGGATCATGATCATACTACTGGTTTTAGCTGTCAGTTTTGCTACATATCGCTGGTGGCAAGGACCATTGCTGCCTAGTTATGAAGTCGTATCTAGTCCATTGATTCAAACAGTTGTCGCTTCAGGACGGGTAGAGAAAGTATCTCGGACTCAGATTGGTAGTGAAATTACAGGGGTTGTTCTTGAGCGATTGGTTCAAGAGGGAGATCGGGTCTCTCGAGGGGATATTCTTTTAGTACTGAAATCTGATGAAATTTCAGCGCAAGTGCGGCAGGCAGAAGCTGAATTAAAAGAACTCGAAACCACTAGACGCCCGCAAGCAGAAGTTGATTTAGCGAATGCCAAAGTACAATTAGAACAGGCTCAAAGAGAGGCGTTACGCAGACGAAATACCGAATCAGGAATATTATCAGCAGAGGAAAGGGAGAAATCGATAGAGGCAGAAAGACTCGCCCGTAATAATTTGGAATCAGCTCGATTAAAAGTTGCTTCACTTGCCCCAAATAAAGTTGAAGAGACAAAATTACGCGAACGACTCGCTGCACTACAAGCGCAACTTGCCAAGACCAAAATTCGTGCAGAAGTTTCAGGTATTATTTTAACGCGTAATGTTGAGCCAGGGGATCTGGTACAACCGAGTCAGACTCTCTTCACTATTGCACTGGATGGTGCGACTGAAATACGAGTGCCATTTGATGAACGAAATTTACCACTGCTGGCTTTACAACAAAAAGCCGCAGTGATTGCAGATGCCTATCCAAATCAATCTTTTCCTGCCCATATTAATTTTATTGCTCCAAGTATTGATGCTCAACGTGGCACAGTAGACGTCCGATTAACAGTTGATCCAGTCCCAGGTTTTCTGCGTCAAGACATGACGGTATCGGTAAATGTTGAAACCAACAAGCGCGAGCGAACCTTGGTCATTCCAAATGATGCTTTAAGCAGTATAAGTGGCAACAAGGCTATGGTTATTTTAGTAAGAGATAGAAAAATTCAACGTCATCCTATCACACTGGGTTTACGTGGTTTGGTTATGTCTGAAGTTGTAGCTGGAGTGAAAGAAGGTGATCACGTCCTTACCGATGCAGAATCAGTGCTTAAAGATGGAACTCGTGTCCGAATAGAGAAAACTAAACGTGTTTTCCAGAGTCAAACGGATCAGAAAAATAGCAAAAATGAATTACCGGTGAAATTCGATTGAAAAACTTTTTTAGGCGACTTTGGACCGAGTGGACCATCGCAATCAGTTTTTTGCGAGAGGGTCGCACACAGTCGATGATGATTACCATTGGCGTCGCGGTGGGGGTAGCGGTCATTGTGTTCATTAGCGCCTTAATTCAGGGTTTACAATCGAATATTGTAGAAAGGACTTTAGGGACACAAGCGCATATTCGTTTGCTCTCACCAGATGAGGTGAATCATATTGTGCCACCAGCAGCAGGAACACTTCAGTTGTTACTAGAAGATCAGCGTGCACAACGCTTACGTTCTATTAATAATTGGCAGCAGATTACTGGGACTTTAGATCATTTACCGGTGTTGACTGCGGTTTCTCCTGTGGTCTCTGGTCCTGCATTTGTACAGCGCGGAGATGCAATTCAATCTGTTGCATTGGTTGGTATCAACCTTGAACGTTATCAACAGATTATTCCGTTGAAGCAATATATGGTGAGTGGTGAATTACGGGTCAGTGCGGATAATGTATTAATTGGGCGTCAATTAGCCAAAGATTTGGGTGTGCAAGTCGGGAGCAAATTAAGATTAGATACTGGGCAACAGAAAAATGCAGTGGTGAATATCTCTGGAATATTTGAACTGGGCGTGCGTGAATTGGATGCGCGCTATGTCTATCTGGATTTGAAACAGGCGCAATCTTTACTTAATTTGCCTGGTGGGGTCACAGTGATTGATCTGACGATCCAAGATATTTTTCAGGCGGAGCAAATTGCCTCACAAGTTGGACGCCTGGCTGGATTAAAAGCAGAAAGCTGGATTGAAACCAATGCTCAATTAATGAATGCGATTACCGCTCAAAGTCTTTCGACCAACATGATTATTGTTTTTGTAGGGATTTCAGTCGCTTTTGGAATTGCCAGTGTGATGTCGGTGAGTGTGGTGCAACGGACTCGGGAAATCGGTATTTTACGTGCAACTGGGGCTACACAAACGCAAATTTTAAGAGTTTTCTTATTTCAGGGAGCAATTTTTGGTCTGCTTGGTTCGATGCTTGGTAGTGTTGTCAGTTATTGTCTAATTTGGGGATTTAATCAGTTTGGTCCCGGTTTGTTTTATATTTCGATTTCAATCAAGCTTATCTTGTCAGCATTATTCTTGGCGACTTTAACGGGAGTTTTGGCTGCTGCAATACCATCCCGTCGGGCTGCTGCACTCGATCCTGTGGAGGCAATTCGTCATGTCTGATTCATCTGAGGAAGTACTACGTTTAGAAGCATTGCGAAAGTCCTATAATGTTGGGCAACCTAATGAAGTGGAGGTATTACATGGAATTGACCTGTGTATTCAACGGAATGACTTTGCTGCATTAATTGGTCCTTCTGGTTCAGGCAAAAGTACTTTACTGAATATTCTTGGCTTATTAGATCAGCCTAGCTGTGGTGAGTTGTACTTGTTGGGTCAGGCAACAAGTCGTATGGATGATATGGCTCGGACAGCATTACGTGGCAACAGTATAGGTTTTGTGTTTCAATTCCATCATCTTATACAGGCCTTTACTGCCTTAAATAATGTGCTTATGCCATTAATGCTGAAGCAAGGTAAGCCAGATCAATCTGCGTTGCAATATGCCCATGAATTATTGGCCGCTGTAGGGTTAGATAAGTTCGCTGACCGTAAACCCAATGAGCTTTCTGGAGGGCAACAGCAACGCATAGCGATTGCACGTGCACTGATTACTCAGCCTGCACTATTGTTGGCCGATGAACCGACAGGTAATCTTGATACTCAAACTGCTGCGGAAATGTTTGAATTATTTCGTAAAGTTCATCGCGAACATGGCTGTGCAGTATTATTGGTGACTCATGATCCTAGATTATCGGCAACCTGTGATCGAACCATTAATTTGGTGGATGGGAGAATTCAGAGTGATTCCAAAAAATGATATAAGCTCAGTGTGAATGTGAATCACGTATCTGGGAAAAGCAGTTCAAAGCATATACCTTCTGCGCTATTAATCGCCTGATACATCCCTTGATGAAGCGTCATAATAGATGCCACAATGGATAGTCCCAAACCACCTGTTTGATGATAACTTTGTCTACTGGAACTGCATTGATAAAATCGCTCAAAGATATGCGGCAAATGTTCCGGGGCAATTTCTAAACCACTGGTCACGACCGATAGCGCAATCATAGGCAGTTTGTTGATGATCTTTCGATAGCTATGCACATAAATAGTCCGGTGCTTGCCGCCATGAATCAGGGCATTGGAGAGCAGATTATACAGAGCTTGTTGTAACTGTTCTGGATCTGCCAATAGCTCAGTTGCCTCAAGCTTTAAAACAAAATTGCAGTGTTGTTCTTCGGCTTGATACTCAAAAATGCTGAAGATATTTTCTATAAAGGATTGAAGTTGGATTTTTTGTCTGTTTAAGCAAACCTTCTGCGCATCTGCACGTGCCAGAAATAACATGCTGTCAATCATTCTTTTTAAGCGTTGATAGTCCTCTAGGTTGGAAATCAGCACTTCCTGATATTGTACGGGACTGCGTTCACTCATGAGTAAAATTTCGGTTTGTCCTATTAAATTATTCAATGGTGTTCTAAATTCATGCGCAATGTCTTCTGAAAAACGATTCAGCTGGCTATATCCCAGCTCAATACGGTCGAGCATGGCATTGATATCGGAGGCTAGTTGTGCAATCTCTTGAGGGGGATAGGGCAGATTGAGTCGCTGTTCAAGTTGCTGAATATTTATCGCATGGGTTTGTTCTCGCAGGGTTCTTAATACTTTTAATCCCAGATGGCTAGCAATAGCACAAAGGATGAAAATCGCCAAGATACCTGTGAAAACATAAATGACAAGGCTTTTTTGAAAAGGTGCAATGATGCCTAAACGTTCAGACCACTGTTTGCCTGCAATTAACAGATACGGCTGGCGATTAATTTGAATAGTTTTCCAGGCAATGCGGGTGGGATAAGCATGCGCCGATAAATCTTGGAATTGAATTTGGGGCTGATGGGTAAATTCAGGTAGAGGAATGCCAAGAGGATTAATGCTGATCAGCGCCTGATCACCCTGAATCAATAAAAACAAATTATCCTGATTTCCCAACATGTTTTGATACAGCTTCGGGCGAGCGATAATCTGTTCAATATTGCTACTGTCTTGTAGTAATATTTCCAGTCGCTCAATTCGCTCAATCAAAGCCCTATCTTGCTGAGCAATTAAAATCTGGTTGATACCCAGATAGGTCATAAATGCTACACCGCACAAGACCATTGCAGCACACCCTGTAACCAAGAGTGTTAATCGGAGTTCTAGCGAACGAATCGGTTTCAACATTATTTCTCTGCCGAGATTTTATAGCCCAAACCGCGAACAGTATGAATTAACTTTATATCATGTCCCTCATCAATTTTACTACGTAAACGCCTTACCGCTACATCAATAAAATTGGTATCGGTATCAAAATTGATCTGCCAGACTTCAGAAGCTATTTGCCTGCGCGTAATAATTTCATTCGGATGGCGCAGCAGAAAGCGCAAAAGGTTGAATTCTTTTCTACTGAGTTCTATCGACTGCTCGTTACGCCAGACTTTATGATGGATCAAATCCAATTTCAGATTGGCAATTTCTAATTGGTTTTCCTGTGCATACTGCTGGCGCCTAAGTAGACTTTTAATTCGGGCCAGTAATTCAATATAAGAAAAAGGCTTGGCCAGATAATCATCGGCGCCCAGTTCCAAACCTTTGACCCGATCAATCACCTGATCTTTTGCTGTAAGAAAAATGACCGGAATTTGGGAAAATTGTCGCAAGACTTTCAGGACTGCCCAGCCATCAATATCGGGCAACATTACATCTAATATGACTAGGCTATATGCATGCATCTTTAACTTTTCCAAACCTTCTAGTCCTGAATGGACGCATTGCGCCTCATAGCCAGATTCATTTAACCCTTTAACCAGATATGAGGCGATCTTCGCTTCATCTTCGATAATTAGAATACACATTTTGTTCAGACTCATTTTAAAGATGACAACTTTGTAATGTGATTGTCATCCTTCAAATCATTCAGGTTGTATAAGATTTTTAAAACTTAATTCAGGGCAATCATGATGAACAAACTCAAAGGGCTTATTGCAACAGTAATGCTGATGAGTAGCAGTACTTTTGCACAATCCGTTCAATTCAATCAAGTTTATTCACTTGATTCTCAGTCAGCACGAACTCTTACGGATGCTGCGGTGACTGCGTGTCAAAAAATACAGCACAATATCGCTGTGGTGGTGGTGGATCGGGGCGGAAATACGTTAATGGCAAACAGGCATGAAACTGTCGGACCGCATAATTTGGGCGCAGCTGAAAAGAAAGCCTATACCGCCTTATCGACCAAAACGGCGACTATGTTGTTAAGTCAAAATGCCAATGAAAACAAGGATGCAAAAAATTTAACCACCTTATCTAATCTACTGCTGTTGGGTGGCGGCCTACCTGTGAGTTATGAAAATCAGGTGGTCGGTGCCATTGGCGTTGCCGGAGCAGGGGGTGCAAAAAATGACCATTACTGCGCTGAGACAGCTGTTAAGTCTATTTTCAATCCTTAAGGAATTCATCATGTTTAAAAAATTATTGCCACTTTCAACACTATTGTTGACCTCAATGACTTTCGCACAAACTAACCCTTTAAGTGTGCATGTGTTGAATCTAGAAAATGGTCTACCCTCAGCTCAAGTCGAAGTGGTACTCGAAAAAAGTACTGGGAATAAATGGGTGAAGTTAAATCAGCAATATACTGGTCCTAATGGCCGTATTACTGGATTGTTTCCTGAAAATCAGAAGCTTGAAGCCGGTATTTATAAAGTTACTTTTAAAACTGAGGACTGGTTTAAAAAAAATAAGCAAGATACTTTCTTTCCTGAAGTTCCTGTAATTTTTAAGGTAGATGGAAGTGTCAGCCATTATCATATTCCTCTACTTTTAAGTCCTTATGGATATTCGACTTATAGAGGTAACTAAGACTTAACAGGGCTAGTTTAACTAGCCCTTTTATTCGTGCTGAGTCCGTAAACTAGAGAAAAATCACAAAAAATTCATGATTGTATTGTTATTCTTTTAGTCAGATTAAAGTCGATAAAGCTTATTGACGCTTCGTGATGATTAAAAACGAGAATGGTATGAATCAATTTTCTGAAGAGGACTTATCCAGAATTATAGAAATGGCTTGGGAAGATAGAACTCCTTTTGAAGCTATTTTATGTGAGTATGGTTTAAATGAAGCGGCGGTGATCCGCTTGATGCGGCAAAATATGAAAGCATCGAGTTTTAAAATGTGGCGTGGACGCGTCACCGGCCGAAAAACCAAACATCTGCAACTGCGTTCACCCGACGTGATACGGGCCTATTGTTCACGGCAATACAAGCGTTTCTAAGCGTTTGATTTTGACCGCTGTCTGGACTCACGTTTACATCGTTCAGAACAGTATCTGACTTCCTCCCAGCAGCGTTGCCATTTTTTGCGCCAAGTAAAAGGACGCAAACAGTGTATACAGATTTTTTCAGGGAGATGCTGTTTTTTCATCGTTTATAACTCATTAATCTGGCTGAGGAGCTGCTGGGCATGGCTGATAATCTGAGGCCGATCTTTAAGCTTGTCCAGCTGTCGATAGATCATGCACATACGTGGATGAGTACGGAATGTCGCTTCATGCCGGATCATGAAATACCAGTACAGGCTGTTGAAAGGACAGCTGTCCGGTTCGGTACGGGTTTTGACATTGTAGCTACAGTGCTTGCAGTAATCCGACATCTTATGGATATAATTGCCCGAAGCCCCATAGGGCTTGCTGGCCATTAAGCCACCATCGGCATGCATTACCATGCCCAAGGTGTTCGGTAGTTCTACCCATTCATAGGCGTCGGCATATACTGCCAGTAAATTCCGCGGACATATTCGCGCCAGCCGAGGATTTGCCTGATAAAACCTTCCACTGCATTCAGTGGTGCATGACCGGCATAGTAGGCCGTTTCTGCGGCATCACAGACTTCTCGCGGCAGCAGCAAGCCACAGTTTAGATAAGGCGAGAGCAGGCTGTGAAACAGCATGTCTGCACCCTGAACCATGGCATCCTGATAATCTCCAAAATGCGGCAAACTGTGGGTAATGAAATGCTCCAGTGCAAGCAGAGCATTGCTACGTGTGGTGGCCCAGCGGAAGTTGTCAAGGCTGCCAGCGTGAAGCGGAAACTCGCGCTCAACCATTTGCATTACATCCAGATCAATCTGATCGCGTTCAAAATGAAGTGTTGGAGGCAATGGTGGAGTGCCTGACCATGCCTTGCGATTGGCGCTGTCATAGTTCCACTGTTGTCCAAGCGGCTGCTGTCTCTGCATCAAATAACCGGTCTGTTTACGCATTTCCCGGTAAAAATATTCCATGCGCAACGTCTGGTAGCGGCTGGCCCAGTGCCGGAACTGCTCCGGGCTACAGAAAAAACGATCGTCATCCAGACACTGTACCGGCAGTTGCAGCTGCTGGCTCCAGTGCTTTTCAATCTGCTGCTGCAGGCGGTATTCCCCGCATCGGGTCATTACCAATTCTGTGACGGGGAACAGCAGTTGCTGTGCCTGTACGAAATCCAGCAGGCTACGAATCGGACTGCCGTACTGAAAAGCATGGTAACGTACACGCCAGCCTTCCGCTTTGAGCTCTTTGGCAAAATGCCGCATTGCGCTAAAAATCAGGGCAATTTTCTGCGGATGATGGGCGACATAAGTCGCTTCCTCAACCACTTCGGCCATCAGGATCACATCCCGGGTACGGTCCAGCGCTTTGAGCGTAGCAAGCTGATGATGAAGCTGGTCACCCAGAATTAAACCGAAACGCATAGCTATTCCAGACCCGTTAAAAGAAAACCAGTGTAAATCCAGATAGTTCAATTTTTTGTGAAAATAAAAATCACCCCCACATGTTGAGCCAATTCAACTCGGCTAAATGATCGTCTTGGATTACATACATTGCACAGAAATTATGCTTGCTGCAATAACAAACCGTTCATCTCTATAACGCTAAGCCAGTTGATAAAAATCGCTTAGTATTATTCCTTTGTTCATAAGTAGTGTGGAAATTATGTGATTTTAATCAAAAAGATACAAATTATTATGGTTGTAATTCAGGCAACGTGCGCCTAGTATCTTCCGTGAAGTTACTCCATGTAAGCTTCCTTAGTTTTGTCCCATACACCTCTCTGTATGGGATTTTTTTTAATCAGGGAATTGTCATGAGCATGCATTCAAAAGCGTATATTTTTAGACAGCAGCAATTGCTGGTAGATGATCATTTCCAGTTGCCGCAAGTGGAAAGACTGCAGCACGACCTGAACCTGTCGGAAAATGGCCAGGTCATTGCACGCGATCTAAAAGAAGATGAAATAGTGCCCGAAGGTTATCAACTGGTCCCGATCCGGCAACTGGTACAGGTCTGGAGCAGGCCGCAGTTTGAACAGGCCAGCCGTGCGGTACAGTTACTGGAATGGCGCCGTAATCACCGCTTTTGCAGTAAATGTGGCCACCCGACCCAGCAGCACGCCAGTCAGTATGCCATGGTCTGTCCATCCTGTGGCTATAACCAGTATCCACGGGTGAATCCTTGCGTGATTACCATCATCACCCGGGGTACAGATGAAATTCTGCTGGCGAAAAATGCCCGCAATAAAACCCAGATGTACAGTCTGATTGCTGGATTTGTCGAAGTGGGCGAAACCTTGGAGGAGGCAGTACGCCGTGAAACGCTAGAAGAAGTGGGGCTACAGATCAAAAATATTCAATATCTGGCCAGCCAGCCGTGGCCGTTTCCCAGCAATCTGATGATGGCCTTCAAGGCAGAATATCATACAGGGGACATTCAAATTCAGGAAAATGAACTGAGCGATGCGCAGTTTTTCAAATTTGATCAGTTACCCGAAATTCCGTTCAAGGGCAGTATTGCCTATGCCATGATTCAGCATGTGATGCATGGTACCCCTGTGGCAGATGACAGCAAAGAATGGCTTTAACCCGGAAACCAGTCTAGGACTTTTTTAGCAGCACGCCTCCTGAATCACATCATTTCGTCTTCACGCTTTGTTCACATGCTGTTGAGTTATCTTAAGCCTAAAATCAAACAAGGCTAAAAAATGAAGATGCTATTCAAGTCTGTTTTGGCAGCGACAACGCTGGCGATAATCAGCTTAAGCTTTACTACGCAAGCTGAAACGGTTCCACCTCAGGCAGTCGATCAGGTAGATATCCAACGGTATGCGGGCAAGTGGTATGAAATTGCGCATCTACCGATGTATTTTCAGCGTAAATGCGTATCGAATATCTCGGCACAATACACTGTCAATGCCGATCAGACTATGGGCGTATTAAATAGCTGCCGGATTGAAAATGGTGAAATGATCAGCTCTGAAGGGGTGGCCTATCCGCAAAATCAGGGCAACAGCAAACTCAAGGTCAGCTTTTTGCCGCCAGGTTTAAGATGGATTCCGTTTACCAAAGGGCATTACTGGGTATTACGCGTGGATCCGGAATATAAAGTGGCGCTGGTCGGTGGACCGAGTACCAAATACCTGTGGATTTTATCGCGCGAACCGCAACTGGATGAAGCCACCTATCAGTCCTATCTGGATACAGCAAAATATTATGGTTATGACATCACAAAACTGATCAAATTGCCGCATTAATCTGTTACCCTTTTGCCGAACTCATTAGTCTCTCTACAGTTCGGCTTTTTTTTATTTCACTTCACATAAAATTCATATCTGACTGATTAGACTCATCAAATGGAATAAAGACAGTCGCTTGAAATAGGATGAGTTCATGTTGAAAAGTCTGATGCGATGGATAGACAGCTGGTCTACACCCACAGCGCCCGAAACACTGACGGCTGAAAACAGCAAGATTCAGTGGCTGAGGATTTTACCCTTTATTCTATTACATCTGGCCTGTCTCGCCGTGTTCTGGGTGGGAGTGTCGTGGTTTGCGATTGGCTTTATGCTGCTGTTCTACCTGATCCGCATGTTTTCCATCACCGCTTTTTTTCATCGTTATCTGTCACATAAAACTTTTCAGACTTCGCGTCCGGTACAGTTCCTGTTTGTGTTGATGGGTACCATGAGTGCGCAGCGTGGCCCGCTCTGGTGGGCGGCGCATCACCGTTATCACCATCGCTATACTGATACCTTGCAAGACCCGCATTCCTCCACGCATGGTTTTTGGTACAGCCACGTTGGCTGGTTTTTAAACGAATATAACTTTGCCACGCGTAAAGAAGTCATTAGAGATTGGCTGAAATATCCGGAACTGATCTGGCTGGACCGTTTCAGTTTAATTGTGGTGGTGCTGACCGCGGGCGGTATTTATGCGCTAGGGGAGTGGCTGGCTATGACCTGGCCGCAACTCGGTACCTCCGGCCTGCAATTGCTGGTCTGGGGGTTTGTGGTCTCCACTGTGTTGCTGCTCCATGCCACTTTGTGTATTAACTCATTGGCGCATCATTATGGCAGCCGGGATTTTGACACTGAAGATCACAGCCGCAACAACTTATTCTTGTCAATCATTACCTTGGGCGAAGGCTGGCACAACAATCACCATTATTATGCCGGCAGTACACGGCAGGGTTTTTACTGGTGGCAGATTGATGTGACCTATTACCTGCTGAAACTCATGTCTTTGTTCGGGCTGGTCTGGGGACTCAAGCCCATTCCCGCACGTGTCTATGATGTCAGTAAAATTGCCCGGGCTCGAAAACAGAAAAAAGCTGCCAAGACCGGCACTCCGACTATTCATTCAAAGGAATCACCATGAAAATTGCAATTATTGGTTCAGGTATTTCCGGTCTGTACGCTGCCTGGAAACTCAGCAAAGCGCATGAAGTCATAGTCTTTGAAAAGAATAACTACTTTGGTGGTCATACCGATACCCATCAGCTGAATATCGATGGTGAACAGGTTGCGGTGGACAGTGGCTTTATTGTCTTTAATGAGCATAACTATCCGCTGTTCTGCTCGATGCTAAAAGAACTTGGGATTCAATCGCAAAGCAGTGACATGGGCTTTTCGGTGAATAATCAGGTCAGTGGCTTACAGTACAATCCTTCAAAAAAATTCTCGTTATTGTTCCGACCTCAAAACTTTTTTAATGCAGATTTTCGCGCGATGTTGTCGGATCTGTTCCGTTTCTATGCGGCCAATAAAGATCTGGATGTGGAACAGGTCGATGCACAGCTCAGTATTGATGAGTATTTAAATCAACATGGTTATAGCGATGCCTTCCGTCAGGAACATCTCTATCCGATGTGTGGAGCGCTGTGGTCCTGTCCGGTGGAACAGGCCGGACAGATTCCCTATAAATTTGTGGTGAGCTTTTTCCAGCACCATCGCATGTTGCAACTGAAAGACCGGCCGTTATGGCTCACGGTCAAGGGTGGATCGGCTCGCTACGTTCGTGCCATTCAAGCCCAGTGCAATATCACCTTCCGTAAAACTGCTGTGCATCAGGTGTCTCGCAGCGCCAATGATGTACTGATTGAAACCCAACAAGGTAGCGAGCGTTTTGACTGGGTGATTTTCGCCAGCCACGCCGATGACAGCCTGGAACTGCTGAAAGACCCGACCGCGCAGGAGCTGGACGTGCTAGGCAAGTTCCGCTATCAGGATAACCGCATGGTGGTACATTCCGATACCTCTATCATGCCCAAATCTCGTCGCCAATGGGCCAGTTGGCATGTACACGTCACGCCGACTCAGGCCACTGAACAGACGCCATTCCAGCACAGTGGCACACATTATGGCTTTAGCTACTGGATGAACCAGTTGCAGAACCTGAACTGTAAAACCCAAGTCTTTGCCACCCTGAATCCTAATTTTGCCCTGAATCCGAAAAAAGTCTGGGTAGAACGACATTACCGTCATCCAGTGTTTGATGCCCCGGCGATTGAAGCACAGCAACGCTGGGTCGAGGTCAACGGCCAAAACCGCACTTCATACTGTGGTGCTTACTGGGGCTGGGGCTTTCATGAGGATGGGGCGCGTAGCGCATCATGGGTAGTCGATCAGCTATTGAAACAGGCCGAACAGGCCGCCTAGGAGCACATGATGCAGATGTATCCACTGGCGATTGCCTCTGCCGAAATCCGGCACCGACGTTATTTGCCCCAAGCCCATGCTTTTGAGACCCAGCTAACCTATCTATGGTTTGATCCGGATCAGCTCGCGACCTTTACCGGTAAATCCTGGCTCTGGTCTTTCAGCCGCTGGAATTTTCTGACCCTGGATGAGCGCGATTTTCTGAGCATGGAATGTGGTTCAATCCGGCAGAAAGTTGCACGCCTGCTAATCAAGCGGGAAAACTATCTGTTACCGCATGCCGCTTCCATCCGGGTGCTGGCCTTGCCGCGCACACTGGGTTTCCGTTTCAATTCCGTAGTGTTTTATCTGGTCTTTGGTGCCACCGACCAGTTGCTCTTTGTGCTGAGTGAAATCACCAACACACCGTGGAATGAACGACAGGTCTACATTCACGACTGCCGGAACAATGCAGACGAACATGCGCCGTACCAGAGTCACCAGTTTGACTTTAAAAAGGCCTTTCATGTGTCGCCGTTCATGCCGATGGGGCTGGATTATCGTTGGCGCTTCAGCTTTTCGGATCGGCAGAACGTGATTCATATGCAGCTGTTTGAGCAGGGAATCTTGCAATTCGATGCCACCCTGAAATTTTCCTTGCAGGCCATCACGGTTCCTTCACAGCAGCATCGCTATGCTGTACTGAAAGTTCTTGAACCCTTCAGGATGGTCAGCGGAATTTATCTGCACGCCTTTCGTTTATGGAAAAAGAAAATTCCGTTTTACCGACATCCTAAAAAAGAAAAAGGAAACACATTGCGATGAAGACACTATTCATGGGAGAGCAAAGCACACTGCCGGTGGTACTGCGCCACCTGCTGAAATTACGCCATGGTCAGCTGATTTTTAAAGGCGTCTGGAACGGGGCTGTCGGGGAAAATAGCGATTTACAGGCGGTGATACAGGTGCATGATGTCCGTCTGATGGATCTGCTGTTCCGTAATGGTGTACTGGGTGCTGCCGAAGGTTTTATCCGTGGCTACTGGAGCAGTGAAGATCTGGTCGATGTGATCCGCATTTTGGCACGTAACCGCGATGTGCTGGACCAGATGAATCAGAATGCAGTGGCCAAAGCCAGCCAGTTACTGTTAAAGGTCTGGTATAAATCGCGCAAGAATTCGATTGATGGCAGCCGCAAAAATATTGCCGAGCATTATGACCTGAGCAATGACTTTTTCAAGCTGTTTCTGGATTACAGCATGATGTATTCCAGTGCGGTGTTTAAAGAGCCGGGTATGAGTCTGGAACAAGCTTCGGATTATAAAAAAGAGCTGATCTGCCAGAAACTGCAACTCAAACCGATGGATCATTTGGTCGAAATTGGCAGCGGCTGGGGTGGTTTTGCCATTTATGCCGCGCAGCAGTATGGCTGCAAGGTCACCACCATCACCATTTCCAGAGCACAGTATGATGAAGCGGTCGCGCGAATAGAGGCAGCAGGATTATCCCATCGCGTGACTGTGCAGCTAAAAGATTACCGCTTACTGGAAGGCAAATACGACAAGCTGGTGTCGATTGAAATGATCGAGGCCGTAGGTGAGCAGTATTTATCCACCTATTTCCAGAAATGCCGTGAGCTGCTGAAACCGAATGGTCTGGCCCTGATTCAGGCCATCACCATTGAAGATGCACGCTATGCCAAAGCCCTGAATACCGTGGACTATATCAAGCGCTATATTTTCCCGGGCAGTTTTATTCCCTGTATCAGTGTCATGACCCAGACCGCTTCCGAACAAAAACTGCGTCTCAAACATCTGGAAGATATAGGCCAGAGCTATGCCCAGACCTTGCACTGCTGGCGTCAGCGTTTCTTGCAGCAGCATGATCAGGTCCTGCAACTCGGCTTTGATGAGCGTTTTATCCGCATGTGGGATTTTTATCTGTGTTATTGCGAAGGTGGCTTCCGCGAAGGCGTGATCAGTGATGTACATCTGCTGTTCGAAGCCAGTGCCTACTAAGCCAAGATAAAACAGGAGGGCGGACATGCTGCTGAATTTACTGGTGCTGAATGTCTTCATTATGCTGTGTAGCTGGCTGCTGGTGACCTATAACCAGCGTGCCGGACTGGTCGATGTAGCGTGGAGTTTCAGTATTGCACTCAACGTCATTATCGCGGCCTGGGTCGTGGAAACGGCTCCGCTACCGGTGCGCATGTTTCTGGGCGTGGCGAGTGGCATCTGGTTTTTACGCCTGACCTGGCATCTGCTGCGCCGTTATGCCAATGAAACTGTAGAAGATACCCGTTACGCCAATATGCGCCGGGCTATGGGCGATTACCAGCATCTCGGTTTTCTGGCCTTTTTTATGTTTCAGGCCGGACTGGTGGTGCTGTTTTCCTATCCGATGCTGGAACTGCTAAGCATTCCGGTGCAGCAGTGGAATGACTGGACCTCAGTGATGCTGATTGTGGCAGGCATGATCATGTTGCTGGCGCTGATCGGTGAGAGTACCGCTGACCAGCAACTTTACCGGTTTAAGCTCAATCCACAAAATAGGGGTAAAACCATGGATCGGGGACTCTGGAAATACTCGCGCCATCCCAATTATTTCTTTGAATGGCTGCACTGGTTTGCCTATCCGGTCCTTGGTCTGGCAGCAGGTGCCTATGGATTATGGATTTATCCGCTGCTGATGTGGCTGTTTCTGTACTACATCACCGGGATTCCCTTTAGTGAACAACAGGCGCTGGCACATCGCGGCGACAACTATAAAGACTATCAACGACGAACTTCAATGTTTATTCCGTGGCCACCCAAACAGTAGGTAAATACATGGACTTTATGATTCAACAATCTTTAAAACTGGTCGAAAGCGGCAAGCTGCCCGATTCGGTCATTCGCGCCGGCATTCGCAGCCTAAGCAAAAAACGTCTGGCACAGGAAGGGCGCTTTGACCCGGCACTGGCAGCCCGGCGCTATATGGATGTGCTGCATATGCTGAAAAACAGCGAGATTGCCATCGAGACCGACAAGGCCAATGAACAGCACTATGAACTGCCCACCGCATTTTTCCAGGCAGTACTGGGCAAGCGTCTGAAATACAGTGCCAGCCTGTTTGAACATACTCATACCACGCTGGATCAGGCGGAAGAAGCGGCACTGGCCAGCTATTGCCAGCGTGCACAGTTAAAAGATGGACAGGATATTCTGGAAATTGGCTGTGGCTGGGGATCTTTGAGTCTGTATATGGCCGAGCATTATCCCAAGGCCCGTATCACGGTGGTGTCGAATTCCTCGACCCAGCGCCAGTATATTCAGGAACAGGCGCGTCTGAAAAAACTGCAGAACCTGACGGTGATCACCTGCGACGTCAATGTGCTGCAACTGGAACCCGCGTCCTTTGACCGCGTGGTTTCGGTGGAAATGTTTGAACACGTACGTAATTACCAGAAACTGTTTGAAAATATCAGCAGCTGGCTGAAAGCGGATGGTCTGCTCTGGTGCCATATTTTCTGTCACCGTTTCCTGCATTATCCGTTTGAAGTGAAAAATGAATTCGACTGGATGTCGAGATATTTCTTTAGTGGCGGACTGATGCCGGCAGCTTCGACCTTTCTGCATTTCCAGCAGCATTTGCAATTAGAGCAGCACTGGCAATGGGCCGGCACGCAGTATGAACGCACCGCAAATGCCTGGCTGGAGAACATGGACCGGAAACAGGTCGAGCTGCAGCCCCTGTTTGAACAGACCTATGGTGCAGATGCCGCCATCTGGTGGCAACGCTGGCGGATTTTCTTTATGGCCTGTGCCGAGCTGTTCGGTTATGAGCATGGACGCGAGTGGGTGATCGGTCACTTTCTGTTTAAAAAGAAAACCGTATAATTGAATGGCGAATCGGATGGGCCAGCGGGGAATGCACCAATGTTAAAGCTGTTCAGGGACAAACACGATCATCCTCTGGGTGAGGTGTTTAACCGCTATTACTGGCTGCAAATCGGATTCATTGCCCTGTCTGTGGTGATCGGGATTGGCTGTAGTGCTTGGGTAATCAAGGGTTCCCTGCTCAGAACTGCGCTAGAACAGGAAATGTCACACTACTGGCAGCGGCTGGAACGTAATCCGGCTGCTGAACTGCCCGACACCAAAAACCTGTATGGTTACCGCTGGAGCGATGTGCCGCCAGTCCAATTTCGCCACATGCAGCTTGAGCAAGGGGTGAACCGGCATTTTGTCGATGGCAAGGAGCGCATGACCGTGTATGGTGAAAAAGACGGACAGCATGTGCTGCTGGTGTTTGGCGAAAGCAACGTCAACAAGCTGGTCTGGCTGTTTGGTCTGGCACCGCTGATGGTCAGCCTGTTTGTGCTATATAGCGTATTGTGGTGGTGGAACCGTCGGGCCCGACGTTATTTTTCCCCGATTACCCGGTTGGCCAATGCGCTGGAACATATCGACTGGGAACATCAGAAAAATCAGGCTTCGCCTTTTCAGGACATCCGCACCGACTCTAATCTGGAAGCTGAATACCTCAAGCAGGCGCTGGAAAAATATCATCAGGTATTAAGCGAATTTATTCAGCGTGAGCGTGAATTTACCGGAGATGTCAGCCATGAGCTACGCACGCCACTGACCATTTTAAAAGGCAATGTGCAGCTGTGTCAGGCACGCTATGGCGACAACAAGTCCTTTACCCGCCTGCATAACACCATTGAAGACATGCAGCTGCTGGTCGATACCTTGCTGGCCATTGCCCGCAATACCACCAACACTTTAACTGCTGAACCGACCATGCTTTCAGAATGTCTGGACAATCTGGTGCAGGATCTGGAAAGTGTCAGTCATAACAAAGGCATGCAGATAGACCTGCAAAAAGACCTCGATGAACAGCCGCGTAAACTTTATCCATCCATGACCAAAATGGTGTTTGGCAATATTCTGCGCAATGCGCTGAACTATTCACAGGGCACAGAAATTGATGTGATTCTGGAAAAAAATAAAGTGCTGATTGCTGACAATGGGGTCGGCATGCCTTTACCTAACAATTCTAAAGTTCAGGAACTGTCTGGTCAGCAGCTACAACTGGAAATCAAAGGGCATGGTATTGGATTGCAATTGGTGCAAAAGCTATGCAAACAGCTAGGTTGGCGTGTGGAGCTGTTTGACAGGCAATATTATCTTGACACTCATCAGAATGTTGATCTAGCAATGACCACTGGACTGATTGTTGTTGTGTACCTAAATTAGGCTTCATCTTCGAAAGCAATCTTTAAACCAATCCCAGATATGGTGTGAATCAGCTTTTGTTCAAAGGGTTTATCGACCATTTTGCGTAAATTATAGATATGACTGCGCAGAGCATCACTTTCTGGCTCTTCGTCACCCCAAAGCTGCATCATAATTTCCTGTTTGGTCAGTACTTTAGGAGAATGTCGCATTAGTAGCTTCAAAAGTTTAAACTGAATCGGAGGCAATTCAATGTTCTGCCCAGCTCGAGTTAGCTGTTGTGTTGCTGGGTCCAAAATTAGGTCATGAATTTGCAGACGACTGCTAGATACTTCACCCAGGGAACGTTTGATCAGGGCCTTGACCCGAACCACTAGCTCGTTAAAGTCAAAGGGCTTGACCAGATAATCATCCGTGCCGGAATTGAAGCCTTTAAGTTTGTCATCCAAGGTATCCCGAGCGGTAAGCATCAAGACAGGTAAGTCCAACCCCTCTTCATTGCGTAACCACTCGCACAATTCATAACCAGAACCATCAGGCAAATTAATGTCTAGTAGCAAGATATGGTAGCGTTGCTGTTTCAGTAATTGTCTAGCAGCACTCAGATTGCGGGCGTGATCGACCACAAAGCCATGTTCTTCAAGAAACTCGCATAGGGTAGAGGCCAGTTCATAATGGTCTTCAACCATCAGGATAAAATGTTTCGACATAGCGGCAGACACTAATTTAATAATTGCTGTTTTAATTTAGCACTAAATGGCTGGGGACCCAGCCATATATTAAAATATTGTTGTGCCAGAGGATGTTTAAGCTGCCCTAAACTTTGCTGGTTCAAAGATAAGCTCAGGGTCTGTGTAGCATGGTTGTATTTTAAACGGTAGAGGTCGCCTGATCTGACCGGACGATACAAATCGGTGATTGGGTTGAATAGAGCATGTATTTTTGCGTCTTTAACATTACGTTTCAGTAAATGTGTGGCCGCACGCTTAAATGCCCATTCCGGAATATTCTGTGTATAGGAAAAGTCCATCTGTATATTTTGTTTTTCCCAGGACTGGCTACAGTTTTGGGCAAAATAACTGGCCATACCGACCTGTTTTTGACCCACCATCAGCGGACCATTGCCGCATTGATTCAGGCTTTGTGCCTGTGCCCATGGACAGAAGCTACATCCCATCACTAACGCTGTACTAATCGCTATTTTTTGAAAGGCAGTAGCCATGAGTAGACCCCTCCAACATAAGGCAGGGAACGGTACAGGCCATTCGCAGGGTCCCAGAAATCCTGCTGGAAAATAATCTTGTTGTTTTCGTTGATCTTGATTTCACTGATACCGTAAGAGTCCATACTGCGGGTCGTGCCGAACAATTTAAAATCATAGGCCATATGCCAGTGCACGTAGGCAGAGTCCTGATGATAAGAAGCGTTTAACAGCTTGACGCTGACCTTGCTGACCCGTTTGTTCATGCCTTGAAAGTGCTCGAGTAGATTTTGACGGGATGAAAATTGCGATAGCGTATCGTTAATAAACAGCTGGTCGGCATACAGTGCTCCAGCATTTTCAACGAATTCAGGTGTGCCCAAGGTATTAAAGGCTGAGGTAAAGCGGAGGCCGATATCCTGAGCTTTAGCCTGATCCAGCGCTATCCCCTGAATACCATTTCTGGATTGGGCGTAATCGGCTGAATAACTGGGAATACTTTTACATCCGGCTAACAACAGAAGCGGCAAGGATAAGGCTGTAGCAATTAGTGTTTTTACAAGTCTCATCATCAGTGTCCGTATGAAGTGTATGTTTATACCTTAGGCAGCACAGCGTGAATAGAATGTGAAATAGACGTTATAGATGAGCAATTGAATAGAATTTTTCAAATCAAAGATTAAATGTTTAACTTTTTTCTTCGGCCATTAACCAATTAATGATATTCATAACATCACGATTTTCATTATTTTTTCTGACCATTGCATAAAAATTATAGTCACAATAGATAAAACCAAAAGGGGCAATGATCTTTCCATTTAACATTTCTTTTTCTACTAGAATTTGAGGTGCTATGGCAATTCCTAACTCAGACACGGCAGCTTCTATCATTAAATTCAGACTATCAAAATAACGGTCATTGGATTTTGGGCAAAAGCTTATTTGAAACTGATCAAACCATGTATGCCATGCACTTTTATTTGAGTGGGTATGAAGTAATGGATAGTTTAAAAGATCATTTACGGAATGAAGAAGATTTATTTCACGATTACAAATAGGACCCATGTTATCGGGAAATAACAGATATTTATTCAAAAAGTTGGGAAGTAGATGATGCTCACTGACGCTATTGATCAATATGTCAACCTTCTCTTTTTCTAACAATTTTAAGTCATTACATGTCATTAATTTGATATGGATATTGGGATAAATGACTTCGAGCTTTTCTAATCGAGGAATCAGCCAATTTGCCATAAAACTATGAGAAGCGCCTATGACAACTTCTACTTCTGAAGTTTTATTTGTTAACTCAAAGACGCATTGTTCTAAACGATTAAAAAGCTCCATACAAACGAGCGATAATTCTTCGGCATCCGCCGTCAGAGAGATGGTCGAGGAATGTCGAATAAACAATTTTTTATCCAACCATTCTTCTAACTGCTTTATTTGATGGCTAATCGCACTATGGGTGACACATAATTCTTCGGCAGCTAAGCTGAAACTTTTATTTCTGGCGACAGCTTCGAAAGCTTTTAAAGCATTAAGAGGAGGTAATGTTCTGCGTTTCATGTTGTAAAATTTTCTAACACCATAAGCTCAAAATATATCAATTATCATCAAAATGAAAATATTTTAAGATCGAACAAGTTTTGATAGTAAAAGAGATATGAGATGACAACCCCTTATACAGGTAATGGTCCTGATGACTTAGGATTTTTTGGTAAATTTGGCGGATGTTACATGCCAGAGAGCTTAATGCCAGCACTTCAAGAATTAGAGCAAGCCTTTAATAATGTTCGGCACAAACCTGAATTTTGGGCTGAATATCAGCAGATTTTAACGGACTTTGTTGGTCGTCCTAGTCCTCTTTTTTATGCAAAAAACCTAACAGCTTATGCAGGCGGCGCTCGAATATATTTCAAGCGAGAAGATTTGAACCATACGGGTGCGCATAAGATCAATAATTGTGTAGGCCAAATCTTATTAGCCAAATTTATGGGGAAAACCAGAATCATTGCAGAAACTGGTGCTGGGCAACATGGTGTTGCAACAGCAACGGTTTGCGCGCTGTTTAAGATGAAATGTACCATTTTTATGGGAGAAACAGATATTCAGCGCCAACAAATGAATGTTGAGCGCATGAAATTACTCGGTGCTGAAGTCAGAAGTGTTCAAAAGGGTCGTGGGACTTTAAAAGATGCCATGAACGAAGCATTACGTGACTGGATTCGTCATGTGGATACAACCTATTACCTGTTGGGTACTGGCGCAGGCCCTCACCCATATCCGACGATGGTCAGAGAATTTCAGAAAATTATTGGTCTAGAAGCCAGAAACCAAATACTCCTGAAAGAAAATAGGCTGCCTGATGCTCTAGTTGCTTGCGTGGGTGGGGGATCAAATGCACTAGGGTTGATGCATCCTTTTCTAGAAGACCTGAATGTCAAAATGTTTGGCGTTGAGGCAGGTGGAAAAGGAATAGATAGCGATGAACATGCCGCCTCTATTTGCAAAGGTCAGGTCGGTGTGCTACATGGCAATTTAACCTATTTATTACAAGACTTCGATGGGCAGATTTTAGAAGGGCACTCTGTATCAGCTGGATTGGATTATCCTGGTGTTGGTCCAGAGCATGGCATTCTGTTTGAAACAGGACGTGTGACATATACGGCTATAACCGATCAAGAGGCTGTAAATGCATTTCAGCTTTTAAGTCAACAGGAGGGTATTATTCCTGCGCTTGAGAGTTCTCATGCGATTGCATATGCGATTCAACTTGCTCAAGAAATGCAGCCAGAACAGATCATTATTGTCAATTTAAGTGGCAGAGGAGACAAAGACTTAAACACGGTCAAAAAATATCTTGCAGGAGCTACAGCATGAACCGTCTAGATCAAAAATTAGAGCAATTGAAACTGGAAAATCGAAGCGGTCTGGTCTGTTATTTTACTGCTGGAGATCCTAATTTTACAGCAAGTTGTCGTCTGTTAAGCCAATTGGGTCAAGCAGGGGCTGACATTATTGAAGTGGGTATTCCATTTTCTGATCCAGTGGCAGATGGAGAGATCATTCAGGCAGCGCATCTTCGGGCTTTAGATGCAGGTCAAACGGTAAAACAGACCATTGAGTTGGTAAAAGTAATCAGGCTGCATGATGACCAGACACCAATAATTTTCATGACTTATTTAAATCCGATGATGCAATATGGTTTTGAGACACTTATCGCCGAAACAGAAAATCTTATAGATGGAATATTGATTTTAGATGCTCCATATGGATATCGAGAAAAATTTGAGGTGCAATTAAATGAAAAAAATATGCATTTAATTGCAATGACAGCGCCGACTACCCCAGTTGAAAGGTTAGAGCAAATTTCAGCGCGCGCGACAGGTTTTTTATATCATATTGCAGAAAATGGCTTAACAGGAGGAGAATTAAATTTGTCTAATCTTGAGAAAAAGATGACTGAAATTAAGCCGATTTTTAATATTCCTGTTGCAATTGGTTTTGGGATCAAAAATGAAAGCCATGTTAAAGCATTAGCCAATAAAGTAGATCTTATTGTTATTGGTTCAGCGCTCGTCAATACTTTCTTTAATAAAGGGATGATCGCAACTTTAGAAAAAGTCAAAGTTTTTTCAAAAATAATTAGAGAAAATAAATAACCCGAATCCTGCTTAAGCCGATGATTCCATAATTTGAATTATTGGCTTAGGTAGTGTGCAAAATTCTGTGCCAGCCAAATTGTCTACAGCTTAATTATATGGGGAGCACTGCTCCGCAAGTGCCTACCTTTAAAGTAAATCGATAATTGTGTGATGGTCTTCCCCCCAGTTTGTCACTAGCATCTTCCATTTTTCAGAAGCCTGTTGAATGCCAATATAGAGCAATTTCAGCAAGCTATTTTTATTTGGGAAAGCCTCCTTGGTTTTAGTCAGTTTCCTGAATTGGCGATTTATTACCTTACTACTTGGCTATTAGTTATGATGCAAATCTTAAAACAAATACGCTGAGCGTTCGTACTGATTGAAATAGCCCATGTCAGCGATCTGGCAACACATGAATGCTTATCTTATACGCTGAATGAGGCGTAAGTATAAAAACTTGGCCCGTCATAAAAGAGGTGGTCCCACTTGTTTGAACAACTAAAAGCGTATTTATAAGTGATATTCCGCTCTAGTTAAGCCACCTTGTTTTGTTGGGGTAGCTGATCATAGTAAAACTCATTTGGTGTCATTTTGTCTAGACTCGAATGAGGTCGTTTCAAATTATAAAACTCAAAATATGCACTTAATTGCTTTTTCGCATCTGTGACACTGCTATAAGCTTTGAGATACACCTCTTCATATTTAACGCTCCGCCATAATCGTTCAACCATCACATTATCTACCCATCGACCTTTACCATCCATACTGATTTGAATGCCATTTGATTTCAATACATCAATAAATGCATCACTGGTAAACTGGCTGCCTTGGTCTGTATTAAATATTTCAGGTCGACCATATTTTTCAATCGCTTCATTTAAAGCCGAAATACAAAAATCCACCTCCATACTAATCGATACCCTATGCGCAAGTACCTTGCGGCTATGCCAATCAATCACAGCACATAAATAAACAAAGCCTTTTGCCATAGGGATATACGTTATATCCGTAGACCACACTTGATTACTGCGCTGAATAGCCAACCCTTTGAGCAGATATGGATATTTACGGTGAGCTTGATTAGCCTGGCTTAAATTTGGTTTGCAATATAACGCCTGAATACCCATTTTCTTCATTAAAGTACGTGTATGACGTCGTCCTATATGATGTCCTTGACGATTCAACAAATCACGCATCATACGACTGCCTGCAAAAGGATATTGCATATGTAATTCATCAATACATCGCATCAGCTTCAGATCTGATGCACTCACAGGTTTTGGGCGATAGTAATAACAACCACGGGAGACTTTCAGCAGCTTAGCTTGCTTAGATACTGAAATCTGAAGTGAGTCGTCGATTAACTTTTGTGGTTGAAGCGGCCCAGTTTCTTCAACACACCTTCTAAAAAATCAATTTCTAATGCCTGCTCACCGATTTTTGCATGTAGTTTTTTTAGATCGATGGGTGGTTCTGTTGGAGCTTTTGATTGATCGAAAGCTTGCGAGGAAGCTGAGATCAATTGATTTTTCCAGTCAATAATTTGGTTTTGATGAACATCAAACTCAGCACTCAATTCAGCAAGTGTTTTTTCTGCTTTAATCGCAGCAAGTGCTACCTTAGCTTTAAAATCATTTGAATGATTTCTTCTTGGTCTACGTGCCATAAAATACTCCATATATTGATGTTTATAACATCATTTGAGGAGCAGAATATCACTTATAGGAGTTGTTCAAATTTACGGATCCATCTCTTAAAAGACGGGCTAGATATGCCTTAGGGCGACTTGCGCGTGATTTTCCAAATGCCTTTGTGCACGGATAATGGGAGTCGGATGAAAATAGGCCTTTTGTATTAGTCAAAATTTAAACAGCCAAAGACTATATTCTATGGTAATCACTTTTTTAAAAATCACTATTATCATATAGATGTGACATGCGTGTTTGCTTTGTCTCTAGATAAAATTTATTAAAGATATTTAAACCAACTTTTAAAGGAATACGCTCAACAACATTAATTCCTAAATCAGTCAAAGATTTAATTTTGAGTGGATTATTTGTAATGAGTTTTACATTAGATCTCTTTCATAAATCAAAAAACGATCTTCTTTTTGGTTGATATTTGCACTCCAGATTTCTTGGCATTCATGCATAATCTGCGGATGAAATACATCGATTCAAACAAGCTTTCTGATCCTCAGTTCAAGCGATACACGGGCATCTCATGGTCAACCTTTGATTTAATGGTTGAGCAATTGAAGAAACATGTCCCTGCCAAAGGCAGACCGCCCAAGTTAAGCCTGGAAGACCAGGTTCTGCTCTGTCTAAGCTATTGGCGTGAATACCGAACATTGTTCCATGTCGCAACAAGTTATGGCGTGTCAGAGCCCACAGCCTCAAGAATTGTCCGTCATGTTGAAGACTGCCTGATTCGGTCCAATCTCTTTAATTTATCCAAAGATTTACCCGAGGGCGAAGGCATCGATTGGAATGTTGTGATCGTGGATGCCACAGAAATTCCAATCCAAAGGCCTAAAAAAACAGAAGAAAAGCTATAGCGGCAAGAAAAAGACCCACACCTTCAAAGTACAGGCCATCATTCATTATCAAACTCAAAAAATCCTGAGTTTATGTACGAGTCGTGGTGCCGTACATGATTTCGAACTCTTCAAACGTAACTTGAATCAGATTCCTGCAGGTGCATTTATCCTTGCGGATAAGGGTTATCAGGGAATTTATACAGTGTATCCAAATAGCTTGTTGCCATTAAAAGCAAAGAAGCGCTGTAAACTGGATTCCGAACTAAAAATCTATAATCAGGAAATCAATAAAAGAAGAATTGGAATTGAGCATGTATTTGGCAGTTTGAAAACCTTCAAAATTCTTGCTGAGCGATATCGCAATCGAGGCAAAAGACTAGCATTAAGATTCAATCTAATTGCTGGAATTTATAACTTGGAGCTGAGTAAAAAATGACTTATGAAAGAAATCTAAAATATATGAGCAAAAAATAAACTGAAACTTCATCGATGTCTGATCAATTCCGACTAAAGTCCAACCTCAAATCTTGACTCAATTTTCCGCCATTACCACGTAAAGCCCAGAGAAATAATAATTAAAAATTATTTAAATGATTGAAAAATATAAATTAATTTAAATTAAATTCGATTTTTAATTTTTTTTAACGAATCTCTAGATTTAATGACAAAACTAATTATAATGCTAAAAAGCAACCAACTGATTGGTTGAATAATCATAAAAGGGACACAACATGGAACAACTTGCTCGCTTAGAAGACCTGCCAGTGACGTATGTCGATACGCTGAAACAGAACAATCTGGTTCCCCTCTGGCCAAGTCTGCGCAATGTACTCCCTCCAGTAAAACCTGTACCGCTGACTCAGGCCATTGCCTGGAAATTTCAGGAAATCAAGCCACTGTTAATTGAGGCCGGAGAACTGACTCCAATTGAAAAAGCCGAGCGCCGGGTACTGGTGCTGGCCAATCCGGGTCATGGTTTAGACAATATGCGTGCGACTTCGGTAATTTATCTGGGGATGCAGCTGTTACTGCCAAAAGAGTGGGCACCGGCACATCGTCATACCCCCAATGCGGTGCGTCTTATTGTGGAAGGTGAAAATGCTTATACCACTGTGGAAGGCCAAAAGTGCCCAATGTCACATGGTGATTTAATCTTAACGCCATCCGGTTTATGGCATGAACACGGTCATGATGGTGATGAACCTGTGATCTGGCTTGATGTGCTGGATTTACCGCTGGTGTATTACATGGAAGCCTCTTTTGTAGAAGGTGGTGAATGTCAGCCGGTCGTGAGCGTGCTGGACAAACCACGTTATGGCGCAGGGCTGGTACCAACCAAACATCATATTCGTGCGGAAACTGATTATCCAATGCTGCGTTATCCATGGGCAGAAGCCAAACAGCTGCTGATTGATTTGGCAAAAGAACAGACCGATGCGCCAGTTCAGGTGGCGTATGTCAATCCGGAAACAGGTGAAGACTGCCAGAAAATTATTGGCTATTCCGCGCTAATGGTTCGCCCGAATGAAACCGTACAGTTACCGCCACGTTCTGCAGCACAGGTGTTTCATGTCATTGAAGGTCAGGTAGAACTCAAAATTGATGCGCAAACATTTGCACTGGATAAAGCCGATACCGCCTGTGCGCCATGCTTTGCGGCGGTCGATCTGATTAATCACTCCAGCGAAGCCTGTTTTATTTTTGTGGCCGATGAAGCACCTATTCAAAAGAAACTCGGTTTGTACTCGGTACGTGAACGTCGTTAATACTGGTTTTTAAAGGAAGAAAAACATGACAAATCAAGCAAACCCTATTTTAATTGCCGGTGGTGGCATTGGCGGTTTTGCCGCAGCCTTGGCGCTGGCCAAGCAAGGTTTTAAGGTACAGGTATTTGAACAGGCCCCAGAAATTGGTGAGATTGGTGCCGGCATCCAGCTGGGACCAAATGCCTTCAATGCTTTTGATGCGCTAGGAATTGGTGATCGTGCGCGTGGCCGTGCGGTTTATACCGACTATATGGTCATGCATGATGCGATTGATGAATATTGTGTTGGTCGCATTGAAACCGGTGAGGCTTTCCTGAAACGTTTTGGCAACCCGTATGCGGTGATTCACCGTGCCGATATTCACAGCTCGCTGGTTGAAGGGGCACAGGAAAATGGTGAAATTGAAATCATCACCGACTGCCGCATTGTCAGTGTCGATCAGGATGAAAGCAGCGTGACCATTGTTGACCATAAAGGCAATCAATATCGCGGTCAGGCGCTCATTGGTGCAGATGGGGTCAAATCGGTGGTACGTGAAAAGTATGTAGGTGACCCGGCACTGGTGACCGGTCATGTGGTGTATCGTGCTGTGGTACCACGTGATGAATTCCCGGAAGATTTACAGTGGAATGCGGCCAGTATCTGGGTCGGGCCAAATTGTCACCTGGTGCATTATCCACTGCGGGGTGGTGAAGAATATAACGTGGTGGTGACCTTCCATAGCCGAGAACAGGAAGAGTGGGGGGTAAAAGATGGTTCCAAAGAAGAAGTGCTGTCTTATTTTCAGGACATCTGCCCGAAAGCGCGCCAGCTGATTGAGCTGCCAAAAACGTGGAAACGCTGGGCCACTGCAGACCGCGAACCGATTGATACCTGGAGTTATGGCCGGATTACCTTGCTTGGCGATGCGGCTCATCCAACCACACAATATATGGCGCAAGGGGCATGTATGGCCATGGAAGATGCCGTGACCTTGGGCGAAGCCTTGCGCGTCAACAATAACGATATTGCCAAAGCCTTTGATATGTACCAGCGCGCGCGTGTCGCCCGTACTGCACGTATTGTGCTGTCTTCACGCGAGATGGGCAAAATTTATCATGCTAAAGGCGTGCAGCGCATGGTGCGCAATGATTTATGGCGCGGCCGTTCCAATGAGCGTTTCTATGATGCCATGGAATGGTTATATGGCTGGAATGTAGAAAACTGTCTGGACGCGGCGAAACATTACACAGGAACTGCAGCATGAAACTCTATGGCTTTTTCCGCAGCGGCACCTCGCACCGTACCCGTATTGTGCTGAATCTGAAAAAAATTAACTATGAACTGCAGGCCATTTCCCTGATGAAAAATGAGCACAAGCAGGACAGTTTTAAAGCCCTGAATCCACAAACCTTTGTGCCGGTGTTGGAAGTCAATGACCAGTTGCTGATTCAAAGCCCGGCCATTATTGAATGGCTGGAAGAAACTTATCCAGAGGTGGCCTTGTTGCCACAAGACCCGATGCAGCGCGCCAAAGTGCGTGCCATTGCAGCCTTGGTGGGCTGTGATATTCACCCCATCAATAACAAGCGTATTCTGGAATATCTGCGTGGGCCGCTGGGTCTGGATGATGCCCAGGTGCAAACCTGGTGTCAGCACTGGATTGATGAAGGTTTCCGCGCGCTGGAGCAACTGCTGGCAGCCGATTCACAGCGGGAAGGCTTCTGTGTTGGCAATCAGCCGACCCTGGCCGATGCCTACCTGATTCCACAGGTCGATTCATCCAAACGTTTCCAGGTCGATTTAAATCAGTATCCACGGATTCAGCAGATTTATCAAAACTGTATGGCGTTGCCTGCGTTTCAGGCCGCTGCACCACAAAATCAGCCTGATGCCGTCTAAGCACAGCAAAATTACTACAAGGAAGAACATTATGAGTTTTGTATTTAATCCCATGTCGATTGTGGGTTTGCCTGTACAGGGAACCGATGCGCTGTTTCCGGTACGCCGTATTTACTGTGTCGGACGTAACTATGCGGCCCATGCCCGTGAAATGGGATTTGACCCGGATCGTGAACCGCCATTTTTCTTCTGCAAGCCGAATGATCCTGAATCAATTGTGCCGGTCCCGGCAGATGAAGCGGTCAGCATCCCTTATCCAAGTGAAACCTCAAATTATCACTATGAAATTGAACTGGTGGTGGCAATTGGCAAGGACGGCAAGAATATTTCTGTAGAAGAAGCGGCCAGCTATATCTATGGCTATGCGGTTGGTCTGGACATGACCCGCCGTGACCTGCAAATGGCGCAACGTGAAAAAGGCCGTCCTTGGGAAGTGGGTAAAGCCTTTGATTATTCTGCACCGGTGGGTCTAATTCATACCCTGGCCGACATTGGCGAATTAAATGCCGGTGAAATTCATTTGACTGTTAATGGTCAAACCGTACAGCGCAGTGATATCACCCATTTAATCTGGAATGTGGCTGAGACTATTGCCAATTTATCCACCCTGTTTGAGCTGAAACAGGGCGACCTGATCTTCACCGGTACACCAGAAGGTGTGGGTGCTGTGGTGGCTGGCGATGAAATGCGTGCTGAAATTACAGGCCTGAGCGGTATTACCGTGAAAGTGGTCTAACAGGTGAGCTTTACGACAGGGACGTTGTAAAGCTTCTTATTTCTGCTGAGAAGCAGGATAAAAACGAAGATTTAAGGTTCTAAATCTCGTTCACAGATGCAATGGACTTGCTCAATCCTCTGACCTGATCTTGCTGTGCAGGATCAGGATAGGGGTGCATTGACTCTGCGCCATTGCAGCGATGGAACGTTGTAAAAAGCAAAGAGGATTGCTGAAATGATGAAAATAAAATTACTGACATTGGGATGTCTGGTGGCCATGTCACATGGGGCGTATGCAGATGTAGTGCAGGATGCAAAAGTACAGCTCGATTTTCGTAACTTCTATATGCAACGAAATCCGGATACAAAGCCGGTGCCTGAATTTGAACACTGGTCACAAAGTGCCAATTTAAGTATTCAGTCCGGATATGCCGATCTGGGGCCATTGTCTGTCGGGCTGGATGGTAGCGTGCGCCATGCCGAGCGCCTGATCAAAAATGATGATGAACTGGTGCGGGATGGTAGTATGCCAAATGATCCGGGCACCGGCAGACAGCAGCAGGATCAGACCCAACTTGGTCTGACTTTAAAAGCGAAAATTGCCGATACCGAAATCCGCTATGGCCAGCTGATGCCGACCTTGCCGGTGGTGCATATTGATCATAGCCGTAACCTGCCAACCACCTTTAAAGGGCTAATGCTTGAATCTAAAGATATTCAAAATACCAAAATTACCGCCGGTCGCATCACCCGGATTATGGCGCGTGATAAAGAAGATTTTGAAAAACTGACTTTAGATGTCAATAAAACCGGTGCAGTTTCAGATGGCCTAAATGTTTTTGGGGTAGATTACCGGGTCAATCCGAATCTGGATGTCAGCTATTTTTATGGCGGTCTGGAAGATATTTACCATCAACATTATGTGGGCTTAAAGCATAAGCACCAGTTTTCAGAGCAAAGCAAGCTGGTGACCGATGTTCGCGTCTATGATACCCAGGATGCCTCTAAAAGTTTGCAGGGTGAAATTGATAATCAGGCCTATAACTTTATGACCATGCTACATTATGGGCCGCATAAATTTGGTCTGGGTTATCAGCACATGTCCGGCGAAACGGCTTTTCCATTACTCAGTGGTTGGACACCGGCACCGTTTTTGACGCAATGGGGCAGTATCAGCTTCTATAAAGCCAAAGAACGTTCATTACAGTTGCGTTATGACTATGATTTTTCTGCCATGGGCATTGAGGGTTTAAACTTTATGACCCGCTATATTACTGCAGATCATATCAAGCATCCCACCATTGCCGATGTCAAGGAAAATGAATGGAATGTGGTGCTGAACTACGGCATTAAAGAAGGGTTGTTCAAAGGACTGGGCTTTCAATATATGTTCATTAAAACCGACTTTGAGGGTGCTGGGGTGAAGCTGGATGAACACCGGTTCTATACCAATTACAGCATCAAGTTCTAAGACCAAAATCGAGATTTTTTTAAATTAAAAAATCTACCAAATAGTTGGTTGTATTTTTATTCTAATTGACTTATGTTTATTGCTATCCGAGATCGCAATAAACATTCTAATTTTAACAGGGAGTAAAAGGCATGGATCAGCACCAGCAGTATACCGGGCTAAACCAGCAATTTATTAATGGGCAATGGCAACAGGGCACTTCATCGCGCCTGACGGACAATATCAATCCGTATACACAGGCGGTGTTACATCAGTTTCAGTGTGCCAGCCAGCAAGATGTTGATGCCGCCTATCAGGCAGCAAAAGCCGCACAAAAAGCCTGGGAAAATACCAGTCCAGCAGAAAAAATGGGCCTGATCCAAAAGCTGGCAAATGTGGTGGCTACACGTGGTGAAGAAATTATTGACTGGATTATCCAGGAATCAGGCAGTACCCGTTTAAAAGCCAGCATTGAGCTAGGCGCAGCGCAGGGTATTATCCAGGAAGCTGAAACCTTTCCTTTACGCGTGAATGGTGAAATTTTGCCGACCAGCGTGCCAGATCAGCAAAGCCGGATTTATCGTAAAGCGCTGGGGGTGATTGGGGTGATCAGCCCATGGAACTTCCCTTTCCATTTAAGTATGCGTTCAGTGATTACTGCCTTGGCATTGGGTAATACCGTAGTGTTAAAACCGGCCAGTGATACACCGGTTACTGGCGGAACCTTGCTGGCCAAACTGTTTGAAGAAGCCGGTTTCCCGGCCGGTGTGCTGAATGTGGTAGCCGGTGCTGGTAGTGAAATTGGCGATTATTTTGTTGAACATGCAGTACCCAGCCTGATTTCATTTACCGGTTCCACCGAAGTCGGCAAGCGTGTCGGGCAGCTGGCTGTGGGTGGCCGTTATATCAAGCGCATTGCACTGGAACTTGGTGGTAATGCACCGATGGTGGTACTGGATGATGCTGATCTGGCACAAGCGGTGGACTTAACCGTGATGGGACGTTTCCTGCATCAGGGGCAAATCTGCATGAGCACCAACCGGGTGATTGTCGATGCCAAAGTATATGACCAGTTCGTCGATTTACTGGTGCAAAAAGTAAACAGCCTCAGCATGGGTGATCCAAACGAGATGGGGACATTAATCGGCCCGATCATTAACCAGAGTCAGGTACGCAATATTGAGCGGATTATTGCCGAAGCCAAAGCCGCCGGTATTGAAATGCGGGTTGGTGGTGAAACCCAGGGCAATATTATTCCACCGCATGTGTTTATTAATGTCGATCCGCAATCTGCCTTGGCGCGTGAAGAAAGTTTTGGCCCGGTCTTGCCGGTGATTAAAGCTCAAGATGAAGCGCATGCACTGGCACTGGCCAATGACACCGAATATGGTTTATCCAGCGCCGTGTGTACCGCCAATCATGAACGTGGTGTGCAGTTTGCCTTAGGCATTGAAGCGGGCATGACCCATATTAATGACATTACCGTAGATGATCAGCCACACGCGCCATTTGGGGGCGAGAAAAATTCCGGTCTGGGCCGTTTCAATGGTCACTGGATTATTGAGGAATTTACCCGCACCCATTGGGTGACCGTACAAACCAAACCGAAAGCCTATCCGGTATAAGGTTTTTTATGCAGGCTGATGATCGGGAAACGCAACGCTTTCCGGATCATCAGCACTGTCATCCAATCTATAACTTTAGTCTAGCGCTACAAAAAATGATCAAAAAGCATTTTACAGGGCGGTAAAATTCAAACATAATCAACCAACCAGTTGATTGTATTGTAACAATGGAGTGTTTATGAACAGTAATAATCAGGGATCATTAAAAGGTTTACGTATTTTAGATTTGACCCATGCACTGGCCGGACCATTTTGTTCGCAAATGCTAGCAGATCATGGCGCAGATGTAATCAAGGTCGAGCCACTCGAAGGTGATTTCTTCCGTAAAATGGGACCTTTTCGTGCCGATGATAAAGACCGTTTCTTTGGCGGGCTGTTCCAGTCGTGTAACCGCAATAAACGCTCAATTGCCTTAAATCTGAAAAATGCTGAAGGTCGTGATGCCTTGCTGGAACTGGTAAAAAACGCCGATGGTCTGGTGGAAAACTACCGTGCCGGTGTGCTGGAAAAAATGGGGCTGGGCTACGAAGATTTAAAGAAAGTAAATCCGCGTCTTGTGTATACCTCGATTCGTGGTTTTGGTGACCGTGTGGGCGGCGAAAGTCCGTATAAAGACTGGCCAGCCTTCGATATTGTTGCACAGGCTATGGGTGGCTGGATGGGCGTAACCGGTATGGATGCCGATCATCCGGTGAAAGTCGGTGGGGGTGCCGGAGATACCGTATCGGGTTTATTTGCTGCATTTGGAACCGTATCGGCGCTGTTACATGCTAAAAATACCGGTTTGGGCCAGTATGTCGATGTTGCCATGACCGACAGTATTCTTGCATTATCTGAAATTGTGGTCAGCCAGTTCTCTTATCGCGGCGTATCGGCCAGTCCGGTGGGTAACGGTATTCCGGGGCTTGCACCTTTTGGTACCATTAAAGTCAAAGATGGGGTGATTGCCATTGCTGCACCGCATGATCCGCAGTTCCATTTACTCTGTGATCTGCTTGGCTGTCCTGAATTAAAAACCAAGCCTGAATATTTAAATGAAGGTCTGCGTTGGGACAACCATGAGGCTTTAAATGCTGAAATTGAAAAATACACCAGCCAGAAAACCAAGCAGGAATTAAAAGAACTGTTTGGTGGCCGGGTACCTTTCAGCCCAATTTATACCGGTGAAGAAATCTTTAAGGATGAACATTTTGCGGCCCGTAATATGTTACCGCAAGTTGAACATCCGGGGACAGCCGAGCTGACCGCAGTACCCGGCATTCCAGTGAAGATGTCACTGACCCCAGGTGAAGTACGTGTGCGTGCGCCAAAACTGGGTGAACATACCCGTGAAATTCTGAATGAACTGGGTTGGGATAATGCCCGTATTAGCAGTTTAATGGATTCTGGTATCCTGTTTGCCGCCTAAATAAAAATAATACTGAGATAAAACAATGGTCTAATCAGATCATTGTTTTTCTTTTATACAACGGTATGATAGATTACATAGTTGTAACAAATCGCTAAAATCAATTATAATATAACCAAATGGTTGGTTGAATATTGTGTTTTATATTCAGCAGAAAATTTAAAACCATTCATATCATTTTTTATTGAAGTACGTTTTAGTTATTCGCCAGAATATTTTAATCACGCTTTCAAAATTTAGGATAGTCAAATGCCCATGGAAAAAAACGGTCTTGCTCTTGCAACCGATGCAGAGCCAGATAGCGCTATTTTAAAGCCAAAACCGCGTAAACGCCGTGCCAATACAGAAGCTCGCCATGAAGACAAGCGTTTGCTGATTTTAAAGACTGCTGCAGAACTGTTTGCGACACAGGGCTATGAAGCGACTTCTCTGGACCTGATTGCCGAGCATGTGGGCATTCATAAGGCTACGCTATATCACTACATTACCAACAAAGAAACCATTTTATATGAATGTCTGCTTACCTCGTTTAAAGATCTGGATATTCTGATTGAAGAAATGAAAAATACCGAGGTCTGTGTGTTTGACCGTTTGCGTAAATTCGCGACGCAACTGGCAATTGCACAGAATAACGTATTTGGACGTTGTCTGATTCTGGTTGGTGCACGACCGCTGGATAGTGGTTACGGTAATGAAATTAAAGACTTCCAGCGCCGTCTGGAGCTGACCGTACGTGAATTGGTCGAAGAAGGGATTGCGGACGGTAAAATTAAACCGCGTTCTTCACGTTTATTCTCTGCGATGCTGTTTGGTGCCTTGAACTGGGTGCCACGCTGGTATAAAGAGGGTCGTGGTGAAGACATTACTGAAATTGTCGATGTATTTATGTCGACGCTGATTGATGGTATTCGTGCTTAAATCTATTCACGAAATACTCTTCAATATTAATAAGCCCGGTTTTAACCGGGTTTTTTAGTTTTATATCTCTTTTCATCTGCTGTTGAGATGTGTCAGTCCGGAGATGCAAACCCAGCAGAGATCAACTCATTTACGCTATATTTCCAGTGAATCGGATCAAGCCCGACTTGCATCTATTTATGCTGATTCAAACTTGCGAGAAGAATTTAGATATAAAAATCAGACATAAAAAAACAGGTAGAATTCTCCTTGGAAAATCCTACCTGTTGCAGGTTGTGATGGCTTACATCGAGCGGGCAATCACATCTTTCAGGGTTTCGTTTGAGCCACCATAAATACGGGCCACACGTGCATCCATATACAACTGGGCAATTGGATACTCGGTACAGTAACCATAACCACCAAATAGCTGTAAGCAGCGGTCAATAATTTCACACTGTTTTTGTGAACCCCACCATTTGGCCATCATGGCATCATTAGGTTGCAGGTCTTTACCATCGACCAGGTCTTTCACAATATTGTCAATAAACACGCGGCCAACACGCGCTTCAGTCAAACATTCGGCCAATTCAAATTTGGTGTTCTGGAAATCCCATAAGGTACGGCCTAACATTTTACGGTTTTTGGCATGTTCAACGGTCATTTCAATGGCGCGTTCTGCACAGGCAATCCCGACAATACCAATCGACAGACGTTCACGGGTAAATACATCCATCAGCTGGAAGAAGCCTTTGCCTTCTTCGCCACCAATCAGGTTTTCGGCTGGAACGCGTGCATCATCCAGGAAAATTTCGGCGGTGTTCAGGGCATTTTGACCAATTTTGTCGATGATATTATTAACCTTAAAGCCCGGACATTTATCCTTTTCGACCATAAACAGGGAAATCCCGTGTGCGCCAGAACCCGATTCACCGGTACGCGCAGCCACTAAGACTAAATCGGCCTGATCGCCCAAGGTACAGAAGGTTTTGGAACCATTCAGCACATATTCATCACCTTCACGGCGTGCGGTGGTACGTAATGCTTTTACGTCCGTACCGGCATCCGGCTCGGTAATCGCCACGGCAATCATTTTTTTACCGGCAGCAATATCTGGCATCCATTTTAATAACTGTTCATGAGTAGCAGTTCCGTGGAAAAAGCCCGGGCTGTTGAGTGCGCCTGGAATAAAACCAAAGGTGGTATCGCAAATACGCGCCTGTTCTTCCATCACCACCACTTCATGGGCAAAAGACGCACCCAAACCGCCGTATTCTTCTGGAATACTCATACAGAGCAGGCCGAGTTCGCCGGCTTTTTCCCAGACATCACGGTCAATGTAATGCTGTTTACGGAATTTTTCTGCTTTGGGTGCAACTTCTTCTTCAAAAAAACGGCGTGCGGTCACACGTAATTGATCCAGTTCTTCTGTCATCCATGGTGAGCGGTATCCATAAATCATGGTGTATCCCTTCTTTGTTCTCTCATTTAACTGTTCTTTAGAGCAGTTTTCGCTGTTTAAATTAGCGCGCAAACTGCCCGTATTTATGCATGAAGCCTAGTTTTCACAATTATATTTAATTTGTCAACCAACAAGTTGGTTGGTTTTAATAAAAATTCAACCAACTTGTTGGTTGACATTTGTGAAATTCAAAATTACATTGATGAGGAAATCAATCAGGTTCCAGTTTTTAAACCAACAAACTGGAATCTGGACAGCAGACAAAGGATGTCGAATCAATAGTTGCACTATTGATGTAAGGAAAAGCAGGGTGGGAGTGAGCTGGTACACGCCAAAGCACCACCGCGCCGCTGCTCCCAGACATCAGACAGATATGTTTAGACGTATCACGATTACAGAAAGGGAATTAAACATGCCAAAAATTGTGAAAGTTGAATGTTTTCCAGTTTCAACCCCATTAAAAAAGCCAGTCATCATGCCAAATACACGCATCACCTCGATTGATAGCGTGGTGTTAAAAATTACTGCAGATGATGGTACGGTGGGCATTTCGGACTCAGGTGATACGTCATCCTGGTATCGTGGTGAACTGCAAGAATCAATTATTGCCATGATTACCCGCGTGATTGCACCACGTATTCTGATTGGTGAAGACCCGCGCAATATTGAAAAAATTGTGGCGAAAATGGATTTGCTGGTCCGTGATAACAACCAGGCCAAAGCCACTGTCGATTTCGCTTTGCACGATTTAAAAGGCAAACTGTTGGGTGTACCGGTTTATGAATTATTAGGTGGCCGGACGACAGAAGGTTCGCGTCAGGGCTGGGTGCTGTCTGCCGGTAAACCGGAAGATGTAGCCGCTGAAGCCGACAAAGCCAAAAAACTCGGCTTTGAACTGTTCAAGATGAAAATTGGTCACGGCACCTTGCAAGACGATATTGATATGGTACACGCGGTGCGTGATACGGTTGGCCCAGATGCAGTCTTGACCATTGATGCCAACGGCTTCTGGAGCTATGAAAAAGCTCTGCATGTGATCCGTCGTATTGATTCTGCCGGTCTGGACTTAATTGAGCAGCCGCTACCACATTGGGATATTGAAGGCATGGCACGTTTACGTGCCCAGGTGAAAACCCCGATTTATGCCGATGAATCTGCACAAGAACTGCATAACCTGAAAGAAATTATTGATCGCCGCGCGGCCGATGGTCTGTTCATTAAACTGCAAAAAGCTGGTGGTCTGGTTAAAGCACAGCGCTGGTTAACCATGGCGCGTCTGGCCGGCTTACCGGTACATTGCGGCTGTATGATTGGTTCCGGTCTGGAGCACAGCCCGGCAGCACACTTATGGGTTGCTAATGAATGGGCATCGCAAGGCCTGAACGAATCGATTGGACCATTACTGATTCATGGCACCATGGAAAGTAAAAATATTAAAGCCGGTACTGATATTGCCCTGAACATTCCAAAATTTGAAAATGGCATGTGCTATCCGAACGAAGGTCCGGGTTATGGCATTGATCTGAATGAAGCCTTCCTGATTAGTAACAAAACTGCCGGTGTACAAGGCCGTAGCGTTGAGATTGGTCGAGAGGAAGTCGCATAATGCACCGCAGCGGACCATTATCGCATTTGACCGTGGTGGAATTTGCAGGTCTTGGACCTGCACCTTTTGCCGGCATGTTACTGGCCGATCAGGGCGCGCGCGTCATCCGTATTGATCGACCGGTCAAGCTGGGTAAAAAAGAGGGCATGGCCGCCTTAACCGCACGGGATAGCGATGTACTCGCACGCGGCCGTGAATCAATTGCGCTGGATTTAAAACAGCCAGAGGCGATTGAAATTGCCCTTAAATTAATTGAAAAAGCCGACATCCTGATTGAAGGTTTCCGTCCGGGTGTCATGGAAAAACTCGGTTTAGGCCCGGACATCTGCCTGGCGCGTAATCCGAAACTGGTGTATGGCCGGGTCACTGGCTGGGGCCAGACCGGGCCGTTGGCACAGAGCGCCGGACACGATATTAACTATATTGCCTTAACCGGTGCTTTACATTCAACCGCACGTGCCGATGGTCAGCCAACACCAACACCGGGTTTTATTGGTGACTTTGGTGGCGGTGGCATGCTGTTGGCCTATGGTGTTCTGGCAGCAGTATCTCATGCCCAGCAGAGCGGTGAAGGTCAGGTGGTGGATGCGGCCATTACGGAAGGTGCAGCGTTATTAACTGCATTAATTCAGGGCTGGCACTCAGTCGGCTTATGGAATGCGCAGGCCGGCACCAATAATGGCGATGGTGGTGCACATTTTTATGACACCTATCGCTGTGCCGATGGCAAATACATTTCAATTGGCCCGATGGAACCGCAGTTTTATCAGCAGTTTCTCGACAAGATGGGCCTGCTTGAAGATGCCGACTTTCAGGCACAGTGGAAGCAGCAGCAATGGCCGCAGTTAAAACAGCGTCTAGCTGAACTGTTCCAGCAGCAGAGCCGTGCGCATTGGTGCGACCTGTTTGAAGGAACCGATGCCTGCTTCGCACCGGTACTCAGTCTGGCTGAAGCACCGCTGCATCCACACAATGTGGCCCGCGGCAGCTATAGCCAGGTGAACAATATTACCCAGCCAAGCCCGGCGCCAAAATTTAGCAAAACCACGGTGGCGCAGTGTCAGCCGGTTAACCCGGTGGCGGCCAATACCCAGGCGATTTTAACCGAGCTGGACTATAGCCCAGAGCAGATTAATGCGCTGCTGGTGACTGCAGCCCAGCAACTTTAAGCAGGTGGCTTGAGTAAAAAAACGTTCCAATCTTCATTTTGAAATTATTCCGATAGTTTTGAAATAACCAGGATGCTGAAAAACAAGGATGTGCATTCAGCAAGACAAAAAGCTGAAAATAAAGTGAGAAACAGGATGACTCAACACACAGCTGAACGTATGGAAGTTCAGAATTTTATCGACAGTATTCCATTATCACGGTTACAAAAAGTTATTATTGTGCTGTGTTTCCTCGTTGCAGCCATGGATGGATTTGATATTGCTGCAGTTGGATTTATTGCGCCCGCCCTAATTGCAGAATGGTCGCTTAGCCCGGCAGATCTGGCACCGCTGTTTTTATCGGGTGTCTTTGGTTTAATGCTCGGTGCATTTATGTTTGGTCCGTTGGCTGACAAATTTGGCCGTAAGCGGATCATTATCTGGAGCGTGATTATTTTTGGTATTGGTACCTTAATTTCTGCATTTTCTCCAAACCTGACCACACTGGTGATACTGCGCTTTTTAACCGGCCTCGGTTTAGGTGGCGCCATGCCAAATGCGGTCACTATTACCTCGGAATATTGCCCAACCTCTAGACGTTCGACCCTGGTGACCGTGATGTTCTGTGGTTATACCATGGGTGCCGCCGCAGGTGGTTTACTGTCTGGACAGCTGATTCAGCTGGTAGGCTGGCAAGGGATTTTAATTATTGGTGGTCTGGCTCCGCTGTTGACCTTACCATTCTTGTATTATTTCATGCCTGAATCTTTACGCTTCATGGTCTTGAACAAATTTTCCAAAGAGAAAATTGATACAGTTATTCGCAAGATGGCACCAAAAGGCCAGGTTATTCCTGAACTGGTGGCTTCTGTTACCGAAAAGCAGAACGTGAGTGTCCGTGAACTGTTCAGTAAAGACTATTTTGCCGGTACCTTATTGTTCTGGTGTGCCTTTACCATGGGCTCGATCATCATCTACATGATTTCAAGCTGGATGCCGACCATCCTGAAAAATGAAGGCTTTGACTTGCAAAGTGCGTCCTGGATTACTTCTGCCTTCCAGATTGGCGGTACTGTGGGCGCCCTGGTGATTGCCTTCTTTATGGATAAAATCGGCCAGAGCCGTGTATTGACCATCTCTTATGTGGTGGGTGCATTCTGTGTACTGTTACTCAGCACGGGCGTTTCAAACTTAAGCACAATGCTGATTGTACTGGGTATCTTTGGTATTGGTGCCGGGATTAGTGGCTCGCATGTCGGTATTCATGTGTTCTGCTCAAGCTACTACCCAACCCATTGCCGTTCAACTGGCGTCAGCTGGGCAGGTGGTGCCGGCCGTTTAGGTTCATTTATTGGCTCGGGCGCGGTGGGCTGGCTGATGGTATCAGGCCTGTCAGGTGAGCAGATTGTCAACTTGCTGACCATTCCAGCATTCCTGGCAGCATTCTCAATGTTTATGATTACGCGTCTGATGAAAAAAAAGCAGAAAACCCAGATGGTGAGTTTGGAAAAAGCTAAGGCCTGATTTCACAATTAAGCACAACCTTCTGGGAAGCCAATAATTTGAGTCGTCAGATTATTGGCTTTTTTATATCTGGAAGATGGAGAGTGGATGATGGCGCTGAAAGAGATGACCGGGAGATCAGGAGACTTTGATTAAATACTTTTGATCGATTTAAATATCTTCATAAGCTGGCCAGGATCATTTTTAGACTGAACCAGAGATTTAAAAAGAAGGTATGAACCCAATCTGTTGATGCGGGTTTTGATATATTCTCCCTCCTCTAAATCTTCTACAACAGATGCAGACTGAGCAGGTTTTTATGACTGAGTATCTTGCTTTAATCATCATTTTTTATCATTACAGATACTTAAATAAAAAACGTTCATCACTTCTTTTATCAAAGCACTGTCGGTTTTGGGAAAAGATTTCAATTAAAAAAGAAAAATATCGCGCATCGACCAACACTGAAAATTTGGCTTTAACTTGGTGATTGATCCTGTTGAAGGATTAAATCTCTTTCTTAAACGATGAGCTTATCGGGGTAAGTGATCGCGTATTGAAAGGATTGATCACTCATTTCCATCGATCTCAATCTTTTGCCGGTGGGTCATCTCCACTGCGGCGCTGTGACGCTAGGAATTGCTTATCATCTATCAACATCAATAACGGTTTAAGTCTGGAATTTACAGTTTTTATTTTTTCTCAGCGAACAACTGCGCTGAATACACTATTTAAAATGAACAAATAAAAACCGGCCTTTAAAAGCCGGTTTTCTCATGAAATGTCATCTGTTTAGTGCATCATCTTAACCCTAGCGGGATAAGGTTGGGTAAGCCGCACGATCCTGTATATTTTGATAGGCCAAAAATAAACTGATGGTGATGGCAATCAGGGTGGTCAGACTAATATTCTGCAAAATATTAAACGGCAGGAAGAACAGAATGATCCCCATCACAAAGCCGGTCAGAAACTGGACACAACCCATTAAGGCACTGGCTAGACCGGCCTGACTGGACTGGCTATGCAGTACAATCGCAATTGAGTTGGGGCCGGTAATCCCAATCCCGCCAATTAACAGAAACAGCCCCAGCATAATCACATATAAATTGGGGAAATTCAGCCAGGCACACAGATTGATCATGACAATTCCGCTCAGCTGAATAAAACAGCCACCTTTAAACAGCTGATACACGGTAAAGGAGCGAATCAGGCGTTTATTCATGGAGGAAAATACAATCAGGCTAAATGCATTAATTGCAAATAAATAGACAAAGGTCTGTTTGGATAAGCCTAGAAAATCAATAAACAGGTTGGAAGATGCGCTTAAATAACAGTAAATAATGCCATAGGAACAGGCGCCGGCCAGCATTGGCAGGCTAAAGGTTGGTGACTGACACAGTTTTAGATAGCTATACAAAATACGCTTAAAAGGCACCACATGGCGTTTGTCTACGGGTAAGGTTTCCTGAAAATACAAATGCACCAAAATCAAGGTCAGCACGCCAATAAGGGTCAGTAAATAAAAAATACTGGACCAGTGAAAATATTGAATCAGCAACACCCCGAAGGCAGGGGCCAGTACCGGTGCTAGCCCCATCACCAGCAACATGCTGGAAAATACCTGCGCCGATTCGCGAATATCCAGCCGATCCCGAATGGCAGCACGGGCAATGACCACACCGGCACAGCCTCCGAGTGCTTGAAATACCCGGCAGATTAGCAAGACCGTTTCATTGGGCGCCAAGGCACAGCACAGACTGGCCACAATATACAGCGCCAGCCCGAAATATAAGGGTGGTTTCCGGCCAAAGCGGTCACTTAAAGGCCCATAAAATAACTGCCCACAGGCCAGACCCAGAAAATAGGCCGCCAGAGTATTGGCCACATGCTGGGTGGTTACCCCATATTCCTGGGCAATGATGGGTAAGGCTGGCAAATACATATCGGTCGATAAGGAGCTGAAAGCCGTTAACAAGGTCAGTAACAGCAGCCAGCCCCGCGAATAGGCGCGCGCGTGTTGAGTATCATCCATGAGTGCAAGATTCCTTCAAGTAAGTGGAGGATCGGCCTGATCCACTATTTCAGTCTTTATCTCAACTTGCTGGCCCACTATTGCAGCCGTTTTACACAAACTTGGATGTTTATTTGAAATTTCAATCAATAAATTACATATTTGATTGTTGTATCGACATCCACTTTTGCGATAAAAAATTAATCATTTCTTGTTAAATCAATGAATTAAGTTTTATTTGCTGGTCGAGAAGACTGAAATATTATTTTGCTAATAAATCTATCAAACGGTTGTTTGAAAAACAAGAATTCATTATGATTCTGTGAATGGATGAAATTAAACCAGCGCAGGCTGTTTTGTGGGGTCGCACCGTTGAGAAAACCGTGTGGAGCAGCACAGCCCGCGTGCTGAAAAAATGAAAAGGACAATAAGGAGTTTGTATGCACTCACCTGAAACGCAACCAAGGAAGTCTCTGTATTATCAATATAAGGTCTATCCTTATTTTCATAGCACCAGCGATACCACCGCACAGCCGGACAGTGTGACCATTGTCGGGGCGGGGCCAATTGGTATGTCGACTGCGCTGCTGCTGGCCAAGCAGGGGATTTCAGTAATTTTACTGTCGGCAGAACAACAACTGTCTGAAGGCAGCCGTGCACTGGTTTATACCAAACGCTCAATGGAAATTTTACATGCTACCGGTGCGGCTGAAAAAATCATGCAAAAAGCACTGCCGTGGACGCATGGTAATTCTATTTATAAAGGTCAGGTGGCGTTTCGCATGGCATCGCCTGTACATGAGCATGACCAGTTCGCCCCTTTAAATAACCTGCAGCAAAACTGGCTGGAAGATTATTTGCTGCAAGCCATTGAGCAGCATGACAATATTGAAGTGCGTTGGGGCAATAAAGTGGTCGCACAGCAGCAGGTAGATGACTGTGTCACTTTAACCTTGCATACCCCAGAAGGAGAATATAAGCACCATGCCAAATGGGTGGTTGCGGCAGATGGCGGCCGTTCGTTTATGCGTGAAAGTATGAACCTGCGTATGGAAGGGGCCAGCTATGAAGGCAAATTCGTAATTGCTGACATCCGCATTAAACTGGATTATCCGACCGAGCGTCTGGCCTTTTTCTCACCGGACTGGAATCCGGGCAATACCATCTTGATGCACCGTGAACCGGATGATATCTGGCGTTTTGACTATCAGCTGGATCCGAACATTAGCCCTGAAGAAGCGCTGTTACCAGAAAACCTGAATAAAGCGGTCAATGACCAGTTAAAAATGATTGGTAAAGATCATTTAAGCTGGGAAATGGACTGGAGCACAGTCTATTCCGCGCGTGCTTTAACCTTAAGCAATTATGTACATAACCGGGTGATTTTTGTGGGTGATGCGGCCCATCTGTTGCCAATTTTTGGGGTACGTGGTGCCAATACCGGTTTTCAGGATGCTTTTGATTTAGCCTGGAAGCTGGCCGCTGTGATTCAGGGCTGGGCGTCTGAGAAATTACTGGAAAGTTATACTTTCGACCGGGTGGGTGCAGCGCGGGAAATTATTGCTGAAGCCAGCAAATCAACCCGTTTTATGGCGCCTCCTACAGAAGGTTTCCGTTTGCTGCGTAATGCGGTGCTGTCATTGTCTTTAGAGCATGAGTTTGTACGACCTTTATATCATTGGCGGACTTCACGACCACATGCCTATACCCATTCACCGCTGAACAGCCAGCAGGATGATAATGCCCAGATGGCGGAACAGACTGAAAATGGTGCCTTGTTCCCGAATCTGAAATTGGACAATGGTCAGTATTTATATGATGTCATTACCGGTCAGTTTACTGTGCTGATACTGGCAGAAAAGGGTCAGTTAAGTGCAGCGTTAAGTGAAGAAATTGCCCAGTTAAAACAGCAGCTGCCCGTACAGCTGATTGCACTGACACTAGATGGACAGGAGGCCAGCGCGGCAGACCAGAGCGTTGCCATCAATGCGCAGCTTGCCGCCGAGCGTTTCTGTGGCGATGTCGGCAGTATTTATCTAGTACGACCGGATCATCATATTAATGGACGCTGGTTCAGCTATCAGCCAGGGCAAATTTCAGCAGTTTTTGAACAATTCAGCACAAGCAAGGAAGGTGTGTAATGCGTGATATTGCGATTCAGGAATTAGAGCAGGTCTATGACTATCTGGCAGAAAGTATTGATCGGGTTGCACCGGAAAAACGCGAACTGTTTTTGGTCAAACTGGCACTTTTAAGTGCCAATAGCATTCAGGATGGTTCAGCTTTTATCCAGCTGATTAATCAGGCCAAAGTTTTTGAAGACTAATATGAGATTAGCCTTTGCAAACTAGGTTTTAAAATAAAGTCAGGATTGGCCGCACTCCGTTTTATACCGGGTGCGGCAGTTTTAAAAGGATTTAAGATGGTTTGATGCTTATGACCACAGTGACATTAATCTCAAATACAGATGCGCATTTAACGCGTCTACAAGCCGCGGATTATCTGGCGCATGTTTTACCCCACTTTAGATCAGCAGCGTCTAAAATCACCCAAAATAAAACCGGAGCATCGCCCCGGTTTTATTCTTCATCTATTTATTCTTCTAACAGGCTTCTTAACATCCAGGCAGTTTTTTCATGGACTTCCAATCGTTGGGTCAGTACATCCGCAGTTGGCTGGTCATTGGCTTCTTCCACCACATCAAAAATACTGCGTGCGGTACGGGCAACTGTTTCATGGGCACGAACCAATAACTCCACCATTTCATTGGCTTTTGGTACACCTTCGACTTCTTCAATCGACGCCAGTTTTACAAATTCTTTATAGGTTCCCGGCGCCGGAAAACCCAGCGCACGAATCCGCTCGGCAATAACATCCAGTGCATTCCATTGCTCGGTATATTGCGTCATAAACATGGTGTGCAGGCTGTTAAACTGTGGCCCGGTCACGTTCCAGTGGAAATTATGGGTCATTAAATATAGGGTATAACTGTCGGCCAGAAGTCGGGAAAGCCCTTCGACAATTTTGGCCCGGTTATCTTCAGAAATACCAATATCAATATGCATCGATGCTTTTTTCATTTTCGCCATGAGTCGCTCCCAAAGCTTGTCGTTATAAGGAATCAGATGATCAACATACATGAATGTAGCACAGTTGCTGCTGCAAAAAGATTGCAGATGGTAGTAATACTGTATAAGCATCATCACCAGAAATCAGAGGAATTTTGAAGATGCTGAAAACGCGCAGATCAGGAGATAGAAAAGTCAATTTGAACAGGGAAGATGAGATAGGATGGATGATCTGCCAGAAATAAATGAAGAATGAGGCCGGCTCATTCTTCATCAGGGATGGAGCACTTAGTTCAATTTTTCATGCTGGATACTGTCACGATAATAGCGACAACCTTTATACAGCAGGAATACGCCAATCACACCGGCCACTGCATTGACAATTGAAATCGAGTTGCCAACCATCAGTGTGTTTTCAAAATAGTTATCGGTAATTAAAGCCACAGCCGTAGTACCCACACCCAAGGCAATCAGGTTGGAGATCAGCAGGAATTTGGCAGAAACCTGAGCACGGAGCTGGTTGGGGGTCAGCATTTGTGTCGCGGCAGCCGAGGCTGGAATCGGGAAGGTCGAGAAGAACATCGCCACAAAAATCAGTGCAAACGATAAGTACAGATTATCTACCTGGGTAAACAGCACACTTGGAATAATCAGCGCTGCACAGCCCAAAGCACCGGCACGAATGGCAGCATCGCTATAGCCACGTTTGGAGAAAAAGTCGATGAGCCAGCCGCAGAACAGCGCCCCCGCCGTATTCGCCACCAGAATAATACAGCCCAGGACATAACCGGTCTGACTGGCATCGAGACCAAAATGACGCATGTAATAGGCCGGTGCCCAGCCTAATAACGAATACAGCATCATGGTGTAGAAAGAGAAGCCAATAAAATGACAGAAGAAGGTTTTCTTGTGCAATTTAATAAAAGCCACCGAGTTCTTAAATGAGGCTTTAACGACTTCACCATCCTGACCGACTTTCACACCTTTACGGCTGGGTTCACGTACGGTCAGAATCATCACCAGGGCCAATAAAACACCTGGTAAACCGACAATAAAGAAAGTCAGTTGCCAGGTTTTTAATTCACCAATTATTGGCAATACCACAAAATCGACTTCTTTTAATAAGCCAATCACGTAGCCGCCAATCAGGAAGGCCAGACCAGAACCAATAAAGGCACCAATCGCATAAACACCTAAAGCACGGCCAAGTTTTTCTTTCGGGAACAGGTCAGCCACAATCGAGTAGAAGGCAGGTGACAGGGCCGCTTCACCGGCACCGACACTTAAACGTGCTAAAAACATCTGGATGAAGTTTTTACTTAAACCACAAGCCGCTGTGGCCAGACTCCAGAAGGCAATGCCGATGGAAATAATTTTAATCCGGGATTTTTTATCGGCCAGTGCGGCAATGGGTACGCCCATAAAGGCATAGAACAGCGAGAAGGCCAGGCCTTGCAATAAGCTGAACTGGGTATCACTGAGCATTAAATCAGCCTTAATTGGCTCAATCATTAAGGACAGAATCTGGCGGTCTACAAAAGACAGGATATAGGCCACCATACAGATAATCACCACATACCACTGATAGGTACTGCTGCTTTCCTGCGAACTAGGCGTGGCCGGCAGGTCAATGGGATGAGCCGCTTCAAACTGTTTACTTTCGGGTTGAATATTCCTTTCAACCGCATCTATCTCTAGAGTTTTATCATTCATTGTGCAACTTCCTGTGCTGAACGTATAAGATAATATGATACGTTTTAAACCTTGTTATTTTTGTTTTGTATCGTCTATCTTCAATTTATTCCTTTCTGCACAGCGGGTCAATCTGTTCTGAATAAAAAGATACATATTTTTAAGTATAAATAAAAAAAGGAATCATAAAGATTCCTTTTCTTGGTTCAATATAGTTCGGCTTAAGCTTCGCCACGTTCTACCAGTGTCAGAATATCGTAGGTGGCGACCAGTTCATTACGCTGGTTTTTCACTTTAATATCCCACACCACCACGCCGTGTGGCTTCTGGCTTGGGTCGCGTTGCTGTTTCGGGGTTTTCTGTTTGCAGGTCAGCTCGACCTGAATGGTATCGCCAATTTTCACCGGCTCGACAAAGCGCAGGTTGTCCATGCCGTAGTTGGCAATCACCGGGCCAGGCGCAGCATCAACAAACAGACCGGCTGCGGCAGACACTACAAAGTAGCCGTGTGCGACACGCTCTTCAAACAGCGATTCTGCCGCGGCAATTTTGTCCATATGTGCATAGAAATAATCACCGCTTAAGCAGGCGAAGTTCACCAGATCGGCCTCGGTTACAGTACGGCGTGCGGTCAGCAGACGTTCACCAACACGTAATTCATCAAACGATTTTTTAAATGGATGAACCCGATCTTCAAACACCTGAGCACCGGCGGTCCAGCTATGCCCAATCTGGGTCATGGCATTCGGTGAACCTTGAATTGCGGTGCGTTGCATATAATGTTTTACCGCGCGCAAGCCGCCCAGTTCCTCACCTCCACCAGCACGACCCGGACCACCATGCACCAGATGCGGCAATGGCGAACCATGACCGGTACTTTCTTTGGCGCTTTCCTCATCCAGCACATGCACACGGCCATGCCACGGGGCAATCTTGGCAATCAGCTGTTCAATATTCTGCTCGCAATCACGTACCACCGAGGCCACCAGACTACCTTCACCGCGTGCCACCAGACCGGCCAGTTGTGCCAGATGATCATAGGCCATCAGCGTTACCACCGGACCAAAGGCTTCAATCTGATGCAGGCTGCTGGCCTGTTCAGGCTGTTCACAGACCAGTACAGTTGGCGGATAGAATGCGCCGAGTTCGGGTTGATCGGCCTGAATACTAAAGTCCTGACGTAAATGGCTACCAAAGACAATTTGGGCTTCCTGGCTTAACTGTTCCACCTTGGCCGCCACGTCCTGTTTCTGTTTGAGGCTGGCCAGTGCACCCATGGTGACCTGATCCAGCTCCGGATTACCGACTACCACTTTTTGCAGCTTGGCAATCAAACGTTCCTGCACGGTCGCTAAAAGTTCACGTGGCACAAAAGCGCGACGAATTGCAGTACATTTCTGTCCGGCTTTGCTGGTCATTTCACGGAAGACTTCACGCACAAACAGGTCAATCGCCGTATCGCTGGCCTGTTCCGTCAGAATGGCGCTGTTGACGGAATCGGCTTCCATGCTAAAGGGAATCGAGTACTGATTCAGGTGCGGATGCGCACGTAATTTCTGGCCGGTTGCAGCAGAACCGGTGAAAGTCACGGTATCTTGTGGATTCAGCTGCTCAAACAGGTCATAAGTCTGGCCGCAAATCAGCTGTAATGCACCTTCCGGTAAATACCCGCTGGCATGAATAGCTTTAACTACGGCATGGGTCAGCTCGGCACCTTCGGTCGCCGGTTTAACAATACACGGTACACCGGCCAATAAGGTTGGCGCGATTTTTTCCAGCATGCCCCAGATCGGGAAGTTAAAGGCATTAATATGCACCGCCACGCCTGCTTTCGGGCTTAAGATGTGTTTGGCGCCAAAAGCGCCATGCTTGGACAGCGGAATCCAGCTGTCTTCCACCCAGGCGGTTTCATCGCTCAGTTCGCGGCGCACCAGACTGGAATAGGCAAACAGGGTACCAATACCACCTTCGACATCAATCCAGGCATCTTTACGGGTACAGCCGGTGGCTTTGGCCAGTTCATAAAAATCTTCTTTACGTTCCAGTAGATATTGCGCCACCTGTTTAAGTGCATTGGCACGCTGATGAAAAGTCCAGGAGGCAATCGCCGCGCCATGCTGTTTGGCATAGTCGACCACCGCACGGGTGTCGAGGCCAAAGCTGCTGACCTGATAAATGGTTTCACCGGTAATGGCATGCTGTACCGGACGGAAATCCTGACTCGCAACAAATTCCTGACCGCATACCAGTGAGCTTAAGGTCTTCAGTGCCGGGCGAACGCTTGAATAATCAGTCGCTTGCGATTCCGTCTGCGCTGTCTGGGTGTCTAACTCAAGCATGATATAACTCCTTTTATGATACGTTTTGAGTAATATTTTAGTTTTGATGTTTCATAATTTCTGACTTTAACGCGCTTTTGTCAATCATATTTCTGCTCAAATTTTGCAATAAAAAATTTTTTAAAAAATAAAAATATTAAAAAACAATAAATTGAGTTAATTTTGTGAATTATTTTATTTGATACTTAAAAATTAATATTGATTTTTAAAATGTATCGTTTTAATTTTAATACCAGAACACTTGGGATAAGTGAGGATAAAATGACAAATCAACTTCACAGCTTTGAGCAGGCAATTGAAAAGGACATTTCAATTGAACCTAAAAACTGGATGCCAGAGGCTTACCGTAAAACCCTGATTCGCCAGATTGGTCAGCATGCGCACTCTGAAGTGGTCGGCATGTTGCCAGAAGGCAACTGGATTACCCGTGCACCTAGCTTAAAACGTAAGGCCGTATTGCTGGCCAAAGTGCAGGATGAAGCCGGTCATGCGCTGTATCTGTACAGCGCAGCAGAAACTCTGGGCGCCGACCGTGATGACATGATGGACAAGCTGATTGCCGGTCGCATGAAATATTCATCCATCTTTAACTATCCAACCCTGAGCTGGGCCGATGTAGCCGCGATTGGCTGGCTGGTCGATGGTGCAGCGATTGTCAATCAGGTCGCGCTTTGCCGTACCTCTTATGGTCCGTATGCCCGTGCCATGGTGCGCATCTGTAAAGAAGAGAGTTTCCATCAGCGTCAGGGCTTTGAAGCCATGATGCAACTGGCCAATGGTACGCCAGAACAAAAACAGATGGCGCAAGATGCGGTTAACCGTTTCTGGTGGCCGGCGCTAATGATGTTTGGTCCAAGCGATGACAACTCGCCGAACAGCGCGCAAAGCATGGCCTGGAAAATCAAACGTTTCAGTAATGATGAACTGCGTCAGAAGTTTGTCGATAACACCGTACCGCAAGTGTTGCAGCTTGGCCTGAGCGTGCCAGATCCAGATTTACGTTTTAATCAAGATACTGGCCATTACGAGTTTGGTGAAATCAACTGGACCGAATTCTTTGATGTGATTGCCGGCAAAGGCCCATGTAACCACGAACGCATTGAAGCACGTCGTAAAGCCTGGGAAGGCGGCAAATGGGTGCGTGATACCGCAGCCGTTTATGCCCAGAAACAACAGACCCAGCAACAACAACAGAAAGTTGCTTAAACAGCTCACATACGGAAATGAAGAAGGAATACGCTCATGGACAATAAAAATCACTGGTCTTTATATGAAGTGTTTGTACGCAGTAAACAGGGTTTAAGCCATCGTCATGTTGGCAGCCTGCGTGCATCTGATGATGAAGTGGCACTGCAAAATGCACGTGATGTTTATACCCGCCGCAATGAAGGGGTGAGCATCTGGGTGGTGAAATCGGAACTGATTACTTCATCTCAACCAGATGAAAAACCGGAATTTTTTGATCCTTCACTGGACAAAGTCTATCGTCACCCGACGTTTTACAATATTCCAGATGGCATTGAGCACATGTAAGGAGCAGTACAATGAATCAAACTGTATTAGCGCAATTTCTCCTGCATGTGGGCGACAGCCAGCTGATTTTATCGCACCGTCTGGCCGAGTGGTGTGGCCATGCGCCGGAACTGGAGCTGGACATTGCACTGGCCAATATCGGTCTGGACCTGCTCGGTCAAGCACGTACCGCTTTAAGTCTGGCTGGTGAGATCGAAGGTTTGGGCCGTGATGAAGACAAACTGGCTTATTTCCGCACCGAACGTGAATACCGCAACCTGTTGTTATGTGAACAGCCGAATGGTGACTTTGCCCAGACCATGGTACGCCAATGGTTGATGGATCTGTACCACCTGGAACTGTTTACAGCCTTAAGCCAGAGCCAGCAGGCCGATGTCGCTGCTTTTGCGGTGAAATCTTTAAAAGAAGTCAAATATCATCTGCGTTTTTCTACCACCTGGATGGAGCGCTTAAGTCTGGGCACTGCTGAAGCGCATGAGAAAACCCAGCAGGGTTTGAACCAGTTATGGCGTTTTACTGCAGAGCTGTTTGAACAGTCCGCAGATGAGCAGCAGCTGGTCACACAGGGCATTTTACCAGACTTTGCACCTTTAAAAGCCGCCTGGACGGCACAGGTACAGACCGAACTGCAACGTTTTGGCCTGAGCCTGCCAGACACGGGTGCGTATCGTAGCGGTGCCAAACAGGGCCTGCATACCGAACACCTGGGCTTTATTCTGGCCGAACTGCAATATATGCAGCGTTCCTATCCAAATATGGCCTGGTAATTCAGCTTGATCACAGGGAGTGAGTCGCATGAATTTAATTCGACATTGTCTAGATGAATGCTGGGATGCGCTGGCGCAGGTGTCTGATCCGGAAATTCCAGTGCTGTCGGTGCTGGATCTGGGCATGATTCGCGGCGTTGAACTCAACGCGCAAGATGAAATTGTGGTGCGACTGACCCCGACCTATAGCGGCTGTCCGGCCACCGATCTGCTTAAAGATGAAATCACCGCGGCGTTCCAAAGTAAAGGTCTAACCCCGGTTCAGGTGGTGGTGGATTTATCGGAAGCCTGGACCACCGACTGGATGAGCAAAAGTGGCAAGCAGAAGTTGCAGCAGTACGGCATTGCGCCACCACAAGGCCAGTCACATCAATGTGGCACGCATGTGGCGCTCAGTGATGGCATTCGCTGTCCACACTGTCATAGCCAGCAGACCAAATTATTAAGCGAATTCAGTTCCACAGCCTGCAAAGCCTTATACAAGTGTCAGGACTGTCTTGAACCGTTTGACTATTTCAAATGTATATAAGTATGACAAGCATCGTCGGCATGCAAGAGGGATTTTCACATGAGCCAATTTATACCTTTAACCATTAAATCAATTCAGCCACAAACCGAACAGGCCATCTGTATTGCCTTTGATCTGGCACCTGAACAGGCCGATTTATTCCAGTATCAGCCAGGCCAGCATCTTACCATCCGTCATTTGACCGAGCAGGGTGAAATCCGTCGTTGTTATTCAATTTGCAGTGATCGTGCTGAAGACATGAGCATTGCCATCAAGAAAATTGATCAGGGCCAGTTTTCGACCTGGGCCAATGAGCATCTTAAAGCCGGTGATGTATTGGAAGTGATGCCACCACAAGGCGTATTTTTTCAAAAAGCAGCCAAAACTGGCGGCCAGAATTATCTTGGCTTTGCTGCTGGTAGCGGCATTACCCCAATTTTGTCGATTGTAAAATCGGTGCTGAACCATCAGCCGGGTGCGCATTTTACCTTGGTTTATGGTAACCGTTCCTGGAAACAGACCATGTTCTCGGAACAGATCATGGATTTAAAAGACCGTTATAAAGAGCGTCTGCAACTGGTCAATGTTTTCTCGCGTGAACTGAATGACAGCCAGTTACTCAATGGCCGGATTGATGCGGAAAAACTGCAACAGCTGTTTCAGGCGGGTTTAATTCATTCCCAGTTCGATCACTGCTTTGCCTGTGGCCCGGAAGAGATGATGAATGCGGTGGAAACAGTGTTACCAGAACTGGGCATCGAGCGCAGCAAAATTCACACCGAGCGTTTTAATACCGGTACTGTGCCGAAAGCCAGCGCTGCGCAAATTGAAAGCCGTAGCGAAGAGAAGGTCAATATTATTCTCGATGGCCGTGAACTGATTGTCGACGTTTCCAAACAGGATGACAGCATTCTCGATGCCGCCTTACGCGCCGGTGCTGACTTGCCTTATGCCTGTAAAGGCGGGGTCTGTGCGACCTGTAAATGCAAGGTGCTGGAAGGTGAGGTCGAAATGGCCATCAACTACAGCCTGGAAGAAGATGAAGTGGCCAAAGGCTATGTGCTGAGCTGTCAGGCACGTCCGACCAGTGCCAATGTACGCTTAAGTTTTGACGAATAAGCAGCGGACAGGGAGTCACAAGCCATGGATTATTTAAAAAGCAGTCTGGCCGCGCCGGGTGTGGTGTTAATTGAACTGAACCGCCCGGAAAAGCGTAATGCCTTGAACAATGCCACCTTAAAAGAACTGGCTGATCATCTGCATCAGCTGGATGCAGATTCCAGTGTAAAAGCCGTGGTGATTACCGGCAATCCGCAGTGTTTTGCTGCCGGGGCAGATTTAAATGAACTGGCACAACTGGATGTGGTGAGCATCCAGCAGGATCAGCGTCCATTGCTGTGGAAAGGTATTGATGAATTTTCCAAGCCACTGATTATGGCGGTCAATGGTTATGCGCTGGGGGCAGGTTTTGAACTGGCCTTGCATGGCGACATGATCATTACCGGTGAAAATGCCCAGTTTGCACTCCCTGAAATTGGTTTGGGCATGTTACCAGGCGCCGGTGGGACCCAGCGTTTGGCGCGTCTGGTTGGGCAGCAACTGGCGATGCGCTGGGCCATGACCGGAGAGATGGTCTCCGCCAATACCGCCTTGCAACACGGCATTAGCAGTCAGGTCTGTCCAAGCGGCCTTACGGTGCAATATGCACTGGAACTGGCAACAAAAATTGCAGCGCAGGCGCCACTGGCTATCCGTGCCATCAAACAGTCCTTAAAGTCGATTCATGAAGTGACCTTGAGCCAGGGCCTCAAATTAGAACGTCAACATTTTGTCTGGCTGGCCGCGACCCAAGACCGTCAGGAAGGCATTCAGGCATTTTTAGAAAAAAGAAAACCGGAATTTAGAGGTGTGTAATGGATTACCAAACAATTATTGTCGAAGAAAAAAATGCAGTGGGCTATTTGACCTTTAACCGTCCGAAGCAGCTCAACAGTTTTAATGAAACCATGCATCAGGAAGTGTCCAAGGTTATGAAGGCCTGGGCCAAAGACAGCAAGATTCGCGCGGTGGTCATTTCTGCCGAAGGTCGTGGTTTCTGTGCCGGACAGGATTTGAATGACCGCGTGGTCGATCCGAATGCCGATGCGCCAGATTTAGGCCTGTCAATTGAGAAATATTACAACCCTTTAATCAAGCTGATTACCGACATGCCAAAACCGGTGCTGTGCGCGGTTAACGGGGTTGCGGCCGGTGCTGGTGCCAATATTGCCTTGGCCTGTGACATTGTGCTGGCTGCGAAATCGGCATCCTTTATTCAGGCTTTCTGCCGTTTAGGTCTGGTTCCGGATTCAGGTGGCACCTGGTTCCTGCCGCGTCTGGTTGGCCGTGCCCAAGCCATGGGGCTGGCCATGCTGGGTGATAAAGTCAGCGCAGAACAGGCGCTGCAACTGGGCATGATCTGGCAGGTGGTAGAAGATGATCAGCTGAAAGCCGAAGCCGAGAAAATGGCCGAGCATTTAGCCAAACAGCCCACCTATGGTCTGTCCTTAATCAAAAAAGCCATTCATGCCGCAGCCGATAATAATCTGGATGAGCAGCTCATTCTGGAACGTGACCTACAGCGTCTGGCCGGCCGTTCAAATGATTATAAAGAAGGCGTCCAAGCCTTTATGCAAAAACGCACACCGCAATATACAGGATGCTAATCATGGAACAACTTTGTTTACAGCAGGCCCGTGTCGCGGTGATTGGTGCCGGCACCATGGGCATTGGTATTGCACAATTGGCCGCCATGCATGGCCATCCAACCCAGCTGTTTGATGTGGATGTGCAAAAATCTGAGGCTGCTTTGGCACAATTAAAAAACCAGCTGGAAAAACGTGTCGCGGCCGGGAAAATGACAGCGCAGCTGTTACAGCAAACGCTGGCCAATTTAACGATTGCTAGTGATCTTCAGGCACTGGCGAATGCACAACTAGTGGTCGAAGCCATTGTGGAAAAGAAAGAGGTCAAACAAGCGCTGTTTCAGCAACTGGCGGCACTGTGTCCAGCGGAAACTATTTTTGCCTCCAACACCTCATCCATTTCTATTACTGCCATTGCCGCGACAATTCCACAGCCTGAGCGTGTGGTCGGACTGCACTTTTTTAATCCGGCACCGGTAATGAAACTGGTAGAAATTATTCGTGGTCTGAAAACCTCAGCCCAGATTGCACAGGCATTGTTCAGCCTGATGCAAAGTTGGAACAAAGTGCCAGTGACGGCCAAATCAACGCCGGGTTTCATTGTCAACCGGGTGGCGCGTCCTTATTATGCCGAAGCTTTTCGTGCCTTGCAGGAAAATGTCACCACGCCTGAACAATTGGATTTTATCATGCGTGAATGTGGCCGCTTTGCTATGGGGCCGTGTGAACTGACCGACTTAATCGGGCAGGATATCAATTTTTCCGTGACCCAAAGCGTCTATCAGGAATTCTTTTATGAGCCGCGCTATCGTCCGTCTTTAATCCAGAAAGAGCTGGTGGATGCCGGCTGTTTCGGCCGTAAAAGTGGACAGGGTTTTTATGATTATCGTCAGGCTGAACGTTCACCGGCCTATCGTTTACCGGCTATGCCGAGCGTTGCACCGGGTGAACTTGAGCTTGCAGTCAATGGAAGCTGGTCACATTCTAGCGGCTTGATCTCGCGGATTCAGGCAGCCTCACAGCTGAAAGTGCAGCGTCAGCCACAGGCAGATGAAGAAATTGTACTGGGTGATGTACGCCTGCGTTTAAGCCGCGGTGAATCGGTCGAGCTGGACTATAGCAAGGACAAAGTAGTGCTGATGGACTGGCATGCTGACTGGAATGTGGCACAGGCGTTACCAATCGTGGCATCACCGGCCTGTAACGCAGCCGATATCGCCAAAGTCGAGCAGTTTTTTGCCGCGATTGATCTGATACCAATCTGGACTAAAGATCATGCAGGTCTGTATGTGCTGCGTACCATTTCCATGCTGGTGAATGAAGCCAGTGAAGCAGTGCTGCATGCTATAGCAACCGAACAAGATATTGATTCAGCAATGAAATATGGTGTGAATTATCCGCAAGGTCCATTCCAGTGGGCAGAAAAAATTGGATATAACACTATTTTACAAATTTTGAAAAATATGTATCGTATTTATGCTGAAGAACGCTACCGTTGTAGTATATATTTAAGCAAGAAGGCTGCACAGGAACGTACGCAGTCACAGCAAGAATTAGAATTTCGCCAAGCAGGCTAAGGAAACCACAGGACATGGAACAGGTATTTATTTGCGATGGAATTCGCACCCCAATTGGCCGTTATGCCGGTGCGCTCAGCAGCATCCGTGCAGATGACCTGGCTGCCTTGCCAATACAGTATTTAAAAGCCCAGCATCCTGAATTACCTTGGCAAGAGCTGGATGAGGTGATTTTAGGCTGTGCCAATCAGGCTGGTGAAGATAACCGTAATGTGGCGCGTATGGCTGCCTTGCTGGCCGGCATGCCGGACAATGTCGCGGGCATCACCCTAAACCGTCTTTGTGCCTCAGGTTTAGATGCGGTTGCCACAGGCGCGCGTATGATCAAGGCCGGTGAAGCGCGGTTTGTACTGGCCGGTGGGGTTGAGTCCATGAGCCGTGCACCTTTTGTCCAGTCCAAACCGGAAACCGCTTTTAGCCGCACCCCGGAAATTTTTGATACCACCATCGGCTGGCGCTTTATTAACCCGAAATTTAAAGCGCAGTTTGGCGTCGATAGCATGCCGGAAACCGCCGAGAACGTTGCAGAAAAATACCAGATACATCGTGCCGATCAGGACCTGTTTGCCTATCGCAGTCAGCAGAAAACTGCAGTGGCCCAGCAAAACGGGATTCTGGCCGAAGAAATTATGCCGGTTGAAATTAAAGACCGTAAGAAAAACAGCATCATCTTCCAGACCGATGAGCATCCACGTGCTGACACCACGCTGGAGGCTTTAGACAGCCTGAAAACCCCGTTTCGTAAAGAAGGCGGTTCAGTTACCGCCGGTAATGCTTCCGGGGTAAATGATGGCGCTGCCTGTGTCATGCTGGCCAATCAGGCTTTTGTGAATCAACATCAGCTAAAACCTTTAGCCAAAGTCGTGGCCTCGGCCAGTGCCGGTGTTGAAGCCAGATATATGGGCATCGGGCCGGTGCCGGCGGTACGTAAAGTGCTGGCGCTGACCGGGCTAACCCTAGATCAGATGGATATCATTGAGCTGAACGAGGCCTTCGCCGCACAGGCACTGGCGGTGACCCGTGAACTGGGCTTGCAGGATGATGATGCCCGGGTCAATCCAAATGGCGGCGCGATTGCCTTGGGACATCCACTCGGGATGAGTGGAACGCGTCTGGTGATTACCGCCATGAAAGAATTAAAACGTCGTCAAGGGAAATATGCACTGTGCACCATGTGTGTCGGTGTGGGCCAGGGCGTGGCCATGATTATCGAAAATGTGGATGAGGACACATCCAAGTAAAAAATACAGCACTCAATCAGGATGATTGAAAAGGAGTAATAAGATGAATAACAATGCAATGGAAAAAATCGAAACTGTTTCAATCGATGAGTTACGTAGCATCCAGCTACAGCGCATGAAAAAAACGCTGCAGCATGCCTACCAGAACAGCCCGGTGTATCAAAAGAAGTTTGATGAAGCAGGGGTTCATCCTGATGATTTCAACACTTTGGAAGATTTGGCCAAATTCCCGTTTACCACCAAACAAGATTTACGTGACAACTATCCGTTTGGCATGTTTGCCGTGCCACAGGAACAGATTGTGCGCGTGCATGCCTCATCAGGTACCACCGGCCAGCCGACCGTGGTCGGGTATACCCAGCAGGATATTCAGACCTGGTCAGATGTGGTAGCACGTTCCTTACGTGCAGCCGGTTTAAGTGCCAAAGATACCATTCAGGTGTCCTATGGTTATGGTCTGTTTACCGGCGGTTTGGGTGCGCATTATGGCGTAGAGCGTTTGGGTGCCACGGTTATTCCAATGTCGGGTGGCCAAACCGAGCGTCAGGCGCAGCTGATTCATGACTTTAAGCCCACCGCTTTAATGGTTACGCCATCTTACTGCCTGAATATTATTGAAGCGCTGGAAAAGAAATTTGGCACAGCCAAAGACTGTTCTATCCGTACCGGTATTTTTGGTGCCGAGCCGTGGACCAATGAAATGCGCAAGGAAATTGAAGAGCGCTTGGGCATTGATGCGCTGGATATTTATGGCCTGTCCGAAGTAATGGGACCGGGTGTGGCAATGGAATGTCTGGAAAGCAAAGACGGCCCAACCATCTGGGAAGATCATTTCTATCCGGAAATTATCAATCCGGAAACTGGTGAAGTCCTGCCAGATGGTGAACTGGGCGAGCTGGTCTTTACCACCATCACCAAAGAAGGCATGCCGGTGATCCGTTACCGTACCCGTGACCTGACCCGTCTGTTACCAGGCACGGCACGCACCATGCGTCGTATGGACAAAATCGTTGGACGCAGCGATGATATGATGATTATCCGCGGTGTGAACGTGTTCCCGTCACAAATTGAAGAGCAGATTTTACATATTCCGCAGCTGATTCCGAATTATCAGATTCATATTTGTAAACAGGGACACCTCGACACATTGCATATTCAGGCAGAAATGCGTAAAGATACCAATGATGTTATGGCGCACCAGTTGGCCGGGCAGTTAAAAGCCCAGATTAAAACCATGGTGGGCATTAGCGTGACGGTGGATGTGTTGCCGGAAGGTAGTCTGCCACGCTCAGAAGGTAAGGCGCAGCGGGTATTTGATATCCGAAAGTCTGCATAGGTTCAGTGGGCGATTGACTGCGGTCAATTGCCCTCACAAACAGGGTGTGAATACATCGCAATGAATCCAAAACTAAAACAAAGTATTGATGATTTTATTCAGCAAGAAGCCTTAAGTGGCACATCGCTGATTATGACCGTATTTGGTGACTGTATTTTTCATCGCGGTGGGATTATCAGTCTGGCTAGCCTGATCCAGCTGATGGATGTGTTTGGCCTGAATGAACGTTCGGTACGTACCGCTGTATTTCGTCTGGTACAAAACGGCTGGTTGGTATCGGAAAAAATTGGCCGCACCAGTTATTACCGTATTACCGAAAACAGCCGTCAGCGTTTTATTATGGCGGACCAGAAAATTTACAGCTTCCAGCACAAGGAATGGGATCAGAAATGGGATCTGGTACTGCTCAGTTCGGTCGAGCTGGAAAATAAAGCCATTTTAAAGAAAGAACTGGAATGGCTCGGTTTTGCCAATATTGCCACCAACGTGATGGCTTATCCGGGTTGTGATCATCTGAAACTGCAAAATCTGCTACTGAATCTGCAAATGACCGATCAGGTGGTGATCTTTAAAGCTGAAACCTTGCAGTTATGGCAGGAGTCGTATCCAACCATTAAACGCATGGTGGCAACCAACTGGCCGGTGCCTGAACTGCATCAGCGTTATGAAAAATTCATGGGTGATTTCCGTGAATTTCTGAATCTGGTTGATGCCGAAGATGAACTGGACCCGGTACAGGCCTTCCAGATCCGGATTTTGCTGATTCATCAGTATCGCCGGATTTTGCTGAAAGATCCGAACCTGCCGTTTGAGCTGCTGCCATCGGACTGGTTATCGCTGAATGCACGCAACTTAAGTAGCAACCTGTATCAGCGTGTGGTCAGTGCCGGAGAAGAATTCTTTATGGAACTGGCGCGCACGTCGGAAGGTTCAATGCCACCGGCGCATCCGCAATTCTTCAAGCGTTTTGGCGGTATTAAAATAGAAGAACCCAGCTCATTGGCTTGAGTCTATTCATAGAGCTTCCTTGCCTCGTGGTGGGGAAGCATCTACTCCGCTTATTTTAAAGGAATAAAATATGCCGTGTTACTCCATTGATGGTGTGATTCCTGTGGTGCATCCGCAGGCTTATGTGCATCCAACTGCTGTACTTATTGGTGATGTGATTATTGAAGCCGGGGCTTATATTGGCCCATTTGCTGCCTTACGTGCCGACTTTGGCCGAATCCATATTCAGCAGAATGCCAATGTGCAGGATTCCTGTACCGTGCATGGTTTTCCAGACAGCGTGACGCTGGTAGAAGAATATGGCCATATCGGACATGGGGCAATTTTGCATGGCTGCATCATTCGTAAAAACGTACTGGTTGGCATGAATAGCGTGATTTTGGATGAAGCGGAAATTGGTGAAAATACTATTATTGGCGCCAACAGTACCGTGAAAGCCAAAGCCCAGATTCCGGCCAATGTCCTGGCACTCGGCAGTCCGGCTAAGGTGGTGCGGCCACTGGAAGACAAGGAAATTGCCTGGAAACGTCATGGCACCCAGCAATATATTGAACTGACTGCACGCTGTCTGCAGAGCATGCACGAGGTTGAGCCATTGCCTGAACAAACTGCCTCACGCCGTACCTATCGCGATTTTTCCGCCGAGCATGTGATTAAAAAACAGGCTTAAGTGAATATAAAAACCTGTGATCTTTAGGTATATCGCATTGTTGATCCCATAAAAAAGCGCTGAATCTATCAGCGCTTTTTCTATCTTATCTCTACATAGACCAATATTTACACGGGCGCTTCCATCAACACCTGACCATATTGTTCGCGTAAATCTTTTTTCAGCATTTTGCCGGTCCCGCTGAGCGGAATACTGTCAACAAAAATAACCTTATCGGGAATCTGCCATTTGGCCACCTTATCGGCATAATAATCTAGTAGTTCGCTTTCGGTAATCTGGCTGTCCGGCACTTTCATGGCAATCACTACCGGACGTTCATCCCATTTTGGATGGCTGGCGGCAATCACTGCGGCCATGGCAATTTCCGGATGGCACATGGCCAGATTTTCCAGTTCTACCGATGAAATCCATTCACCACCCGATTTAATCAGGTCTTTAGAGCGGTCGCTAATGTGCAGGAAGCCGTCACTGTTCAGGCTGGCAATATCACCAGTATCGAACCAGCCATCACTGGTCAGGGCAGATTCATCTTTGCCAAAGTAACGCTCAATAATCCAGTGGCCTTTAATCTGTAAATTGCCGGTGGTCTGGCCATCACGTGGCAGCAAGTCGGTGCCTTTTTCTGCAGAAGCCAGACGTAAATCTACCCCAAATGGTGGACGACCTTGAGATAGGCGTAGCTGGGTTTTCTCTTCCGGGCTGAGCAGTTCATGCTTGGCTTTGAGCTGGTTGGCAGAACCTAGCGGACTGGTTTCAGTCATGCCCCAGGCATGAATGGTGTCGCAGTTATACTGCTCTTTAAAGGTTTTCAGCATCGCCGGCGGGCAGGCCGAGCCACCAACAACATTGCGGTTCATACTTTCCAGCGTGCTGCCAGCCTGTTTGGCTGCGGCCAGTAAACCTTGCCAGATGGTCGGCACACCCAAGGCCACCGTCACTTTATAATTATCAATGAGCTGTACCAGACTGGCACCATCCAGCCCTGGTCCCGGCAACACCAGGGTTGAGCCAACCATCGCCGCAGCATATGGCGTGCCCCAGGCATTGACATGGAACATTGGAACCACCGGCAGCATTACATCTTTGGCCGATAAATTCAGGGAGTCGGGCAGGCTGATGCCATAACTGTGCAGCAAGGTGGAACGGTGGCTGTAGAGCACGCCTTTTGGATTACCGGTGGTGCCTGAGGTGTAGCACAGGGAACTGGCCATATTTTCATCCAGTTCTGGCCAGTCAAATGTCTTGGACTGGGCGGCAATCAAATCATCATAAAACTGAACTTCAGGCAATTTTTCCCGGACCGCATCATCCGGTGCATCCAGACAGATAAAATGCTCCACCTGCGGCAAATGCTGTTTGACCCCGACAATTAGCGGCAGGAAGGTTTTATCAAAAATCACCACCCGGTCTTGAGCATCATTAATAATAAAAATCAGCTGTTCAGGAAACAGACGCGGGTTAATGGTATGGCAGACCAGACCACTCCCGGAAATCGCATACCAGCTTTCCAGGTGACGATGATTGTTCCAGGCAATGGTCGCCACACGGTCACTCTGCTCTAGCCCTAAGGCTTGCAGGGCATTGGCAAAGCGTTTGGCATTCTCTGCCACAGCGGCCCAGTCAGTGCTGCTCATGCTGCCATCGGTATTTTTTGAAATGATGGGTGTATCGCCATGATAGCGTGCTGCATGTTCAATCAGCGAGCTAATCAATAACGGTTGATACATCATACGTCCAAGCATGTTGATATCCTTATTCCATTTTTTTGTTGTTTAAATAATGTCTTGTTTCTTGACTACTTTTCCGAGGCATCATTGCCGAAAAAGGCTGTTTTTTTCATCCTAAACACTTGCGTGATGAAATCAAGAGGGGATTACAAAAAATCTGTTTTGTGCAGACTTAAACCGAAAAATGCGCTAGCTATTTGAATATAGAGTAAAAGCTTCAATAATTATGATGAATGACGTTCAAAAGAAGTCCTTGAAATAACACTTGATCTTTTTAAAAAATGTGTTAAAAAATGAGTATAACCAATTTTGGTTATGCTTGTTTCAGGATGAAATAAGCGGCAAGAAGCTGAATGAAAAAATAATCAAAAATAGGAGTGTTAGGATGCTTCAATTATTAAAAAACTTTTTCTGCTTACATATTTATGAATATGAGCAAATGGAGGAAATTGGTGCGCATATTGAGTGTCGTAAGTGTGGGGCCAATAAATCATAGAGGGGATCAAACCAGATTCAACAAAGAAGTGGGCTAGACTCACTTCTTTTTGTTTATACACTGCATCAACATTCGCGCAGGCTCATCTCCGCCTTTAAATATCTAAATCTCATTCCAAGCTGCTTTATTTACTGCCGTTTCAGGCTAAAATCCTGTCATCTCTCTATAACTGAATGTGCACATGGCCAAAGATTTTAATGCCCCGACCTATATTGTAGATGATCAGCTCAGCGATACCTTGGCCTGGCTGTGTCAGCATCAGGACTGTTTTGATGCCTTTCATTTTGATGTCATCAAGCAGGAACTCACGGTTTATCATGCCAATGGTGCCGATCTGATTAAACCGGGCATGTATCTGAATGCCAATTATGGCTTGTTGATTACCTCATAAAAAAAGCCCATCCAGAAGATGGGCTTTTTCGTGTGATGCGGATTAAACCGCCATCGCATCTACCGACAGTTCCTGAACGGTCGGTTTGGCTTTTTCCGCCACCAGTCCCAGTTTCTGGAACAGTTGACGGTCTTTACCTTCACCGGCATTCGGGGTGGTCAGCAGCTTTTCACCCGAGAACAGCGAGTTGGCACCGGCCATAAAGGCCAGGGCCTGATCTGAATCAGATAAAGATTCACGACCGGCAGACAGGCGGATATAACTGGTTGGCATGATAATGCGTGCCACGGCAATAGTACGAATCCATTCGGTGACATCGAGTTTTTCTACATCGGCCAGTGGTGTACCTTCAATTGGCACCAGCATGTTAATCGGTACAGATTCCGGATGAATCGGCAAGGTGGCCAGTTCATGTAACAGGCCAATCCGGTCCTGAGTATCTTCACCTAAACCGACAATACCGCCGCTACAGACTTTCATGCCGGCATTACGCACATGCTCTAGGGTATTTAAACGGTCATCGAAGCTGCGGGTACTAATAATATTGGCATAGTATTCGCGCGAAGTATCGAGGTTATGGTTGTAATAATCCAGGCCGGCATCTTTCAGGCGTTCTGCCTGAGACTGGTTCAGCATACCCAGCGTCATACAGGTTTCCAGACCCAGCGCTTTTACTTCACGCACCATTTCCAGCACATAAGGCATATCGCGTTCATGCGGATTGCGCCACGCTGCGCCCATACAAAAACGTGAAGAACCTGATTCCAGCGCTTCCTTGGCTTCCTGAATCACTTTTTCAACGGCAATACGTTTTTCAGCTTCCAGCTGTGAATCATAATGAGCCGATTGAGAGCAGTATTTGCAGTCTTCCGGGCATTTACCGGTTTTAATCGAGAGTAAGGTACTCACCTGAATGGTATTGGCAGCAAAATACTCACGATGTACACGCTGCGCCTCAAAAACCAAATCTAAAAACGGTTGCTGATAAAGTGCCTCAATTTCTTCACGAGACCAATCATTACGTACCGGACGCATACTGCTCATAAGTCTGTCCCTAATTATCCATATTTTGCATACTGCATATTAAGCAAAAGCGGCAGGCGCTTCATTAGCAAAATATGACGTAATCCAAAAACAAAGTCCACCTGAAGTGGACTTTGTTGAGCGAGGGAACATGAACTTCAGCATTATTCACGATGATTGCCGTGCATGTTCTGGTTTTGCAGATCGGCGCGATGCTGTTTATTCAGCATCCGGTCATCCTGTTCATGCTGGTTGTTTTTAGGGCTATCAATAGGCCCTTGGGGTTGCTGCTGTTGCTGTTTTAAATGTTCAGTCTGCTGTTCAAGTTCCTGCTTTTGCTGTTGTTTCTGCTGCTGTTGGTTTTTATGATGCGTTTGCATAATAAATTCCTCCTGATGACAACATCTTTTCTGTTGGATTCCTCTATTGAGCCACAATTCAGTACCACGCGCTGTAGGGCTTGTGTGGGGATCTGTGAGCTCAGGTAAAGAAATGAAAAATTATGCAGATTTGGTCAACTGCTCCTGAATGGCCCAGTCGATATGCACATTCACCACCTCATCATGCAGCGTTTTGGCCTGTTGCAGCTGGGCAATAATATCTGCGGAATAAGGCGCATTGCCCAGACCAATCGCAATATTGCGTTTAAAACTCTGATAACCGGTCCGTCTGAGTGGACTGCCTTCGGTGCAGGCCAGGAAGGTGGCTTCATCCCATTGCCAGAGTTCCAGCAGGCTCATCCGGTCTAGCCCATGACGCGGGGCAAAATCATCCAGCGGAGTCAGCTGGGCAAAACTGTTCCAGGGGCAAATTAACTGGCAGTCATCACAGCCAAAAACCCGGTTGCCAATCGGCCGGCGCAAATCTTCAGGAATAATTCCCTTATATTCAATGGTTAAATAGGCAATACATTTACCAGCATCCAGCACATAGGGCTCGACAATGGCTTTGGTCGGGCAGATGTCGATACAGGCACTACAGGAACCGCAGTGCGCCGTGGCCGGTTCATCAAACGGCAACTCAAGCGAGCTAAACAGCTCACCTAATACAAAGAACGAACCGGATTTTTTATGAATCAGCAGGGTATGTTTACCGGTCCAGCCCATGCCGGCACTTTCGGCCAGTGATTTTTCAAAGATCGGGGCTGAATCGGCAAAAGGGCGCGATTCAAAATCACCAACTTTGTCCCGAATCAGGCTGGCTAAAGTTTTAAGACGACCGCGCATGATTTTATGATAATCGCGGCCGCGGGCATAACGCGCAATAATGGCGCTATTGGGTGCATCTGGCACGTGTCGTGGTGTAGGCCGATCGACCAGATAATTCATGCGCACACAAATAATGCTCTTGGTGCCCGGCACCAGTAAGGCCGGGTTGGCACGTTTCTCCAGATTTTCGCCCAGAAAATGCATATCTGCCTGATAACCTTGTGCTAAATAGGCTTCCAAACGGGGTAATTCTGCTTGAGCATCGGGCCGGGCAATGACACAATCAGCAAAGCCCAGTGCTAAAGCCTGTGCTTTAATCCATGCTTTTAACTGGACGGGATCAAGTTGACTGACCGGAATATTCTGCATGGCAGGCGATGAGTTCATAATGACAAAACAAGGGAAAAACAATGCATCCACAAGTTTATCATAGCCGTGATATTCAAGCATGGGAGCAGCGCTGGTTTGCTCGGCAAAACTCGTCTTATGGCCTGATGCAGCAGGTGGCCTGGTCGATTGCCCAGCGCGTCATTCCCGTTTTACAGCAACATAAATATCAGACAGTGGCGGTTTGTTGCGGGCAGGGCAATAATGCCGGAGATGGCTATCTGCTGGCCAAATATTTACAGCAGGCCGGTTTTCAGGTGCATATTTATGCGGCTGAATTGGGTTCTTCACCTGATTTGCAGCAGGCTGAACACGAGGCTCGAGCGGCTGGCCTGGATATTCAATCTGGCTTTCAGTTTCAGCAGTCGTATGAGGTCTATGTTGATGCGCTGTTTGGGATTGGCCTGAATCGTGAACTGAGCGTTGAGTGGCAACAGATTATTCATCAGATGAATCAGCAGCGCGGCTTGAAAGTGGCGATTGATATTCCAAGTGGCCTGGATGCCAATTGTGGTCAGCCTTTACCCTGTGCGATTCAGGCCGATTTGACCTATAGCGTATTGGGTTTAAAAGCTGGACTCTTTACCGGTAAGGGCAAAGCCTACGCCGGACAGGTGGAGCTGATTGCCGCCATTCCTCCCGATCCTGAATTACACGCCATCGCTCAATTGGTACCCACCCAGATTCAGCTGCCGCCACGTCAGGCCTTTGGTCATAAGGGCAGTTATGGGCATGTGCTAGTGGTCGGCGGTCATGCCGATATGGGCGGCGCGGTAATGATGGCAGCGGAAGCAGCGTTTGCGGCCGGTTGTGGCAAAGTGACCGTGGTTTGTGATGCCAAACATCATACGGCTATTTTAAGTCGCGCTCCGAATATCATGCTGCGCGATATTAACACTCTGCAGGATAATGCCATTGAACAGCTGCTACAGCAGGTCGATGCCATCTGTTTTGGTATGGGCCTTGGACGCGATGACTGGGCTGCCCGTCAATATGCGCTGTGGTTGCCAAAATTGTTGCAGGCTAAACTGGAACGGGTACTCGATGCAGATGCCTTATGGTTTCTGGCCGCACATCCGCAGCAGTTACCTGAAGGGACCTATTTAACGCCACATCCGGGTGAGGCGGCGAAACTTTTAGCCCTAACGACAATGGAGGTTGAGCAGAACCGCTTACAGGCTATTCATGAATTACAGGCCCGTTATGGCGGCCAGTGGGTGCTTAAAGGCGCGGGCAGCTTGATTCTGGAAGATCAGCTCTGGCTATGTACTGCCGGCAATGCCGGGATGGGCACGGGTGGCATGGGTGATGTTCTGTCCGGCATGATCGCCAGTTTAAAAGCACAATATCATACTGAACTCAGTTTACATGAGATTGTCACTTTACATGCGCAAGCTGGAGATGTACTGGCGGAATCCGGTATGCGCGGACTTCAGGCACAGCAGATGAATCAGGCCATTTATCAGGTCGTGAACAGGTGAGAGATGCAAGCACTTAAAATTATTATTCAGGGAAATGTGCAGGGCGTGGGGTATCGCCGCTGGTTTGAACAGCAGGCGCAAGAACTGCAGCTAACCGGCTATGTCAAAAATCTGGACAATGGTGATGTCGAAGCAGAAATTATTGGCGAGGAAATGCAGATTCAGGAAATTCTGAAACGCAGTCTGGTTGGACCATTGCGGGCACAGGTCACTAAAATTGAGCGCATCCCGTTTGATCCGGCAGAACGTGAATACACCCATTTCCAGATGATCCGTTAAGTAGAAACTCCCGATTTGGACATCCCCTCACCGGGATCAAGATGGCTTCCAGTTAGCGCCGTCTGCTGCTAGAACGGCTACGGCCGCGCGCCATACCACCCAGGGCATTCAGTACCGCCATTTTGCTCATACTGCCGGAGGCGTGGGCATGGCAGATGGCAGCAGCCAGCGCATCAGCTGCATCAGCTTGCGGTTTAATGCTTAAATTTAACAGCTTCATCACCATCATCTGCACCTGTTCTTTATCGGCTGCCCCATAGCCGACCACAGACTGCTTGATTTGGCGGGCGGTATATTCCGCCACCTGTAAATCCAGATTGGTCAGTGCGGCAATGGCAGCACCACGCGCTTGACCCAGTTTCAGTGCCGAGTCCGGGTTTTGCGCCATAAAAACCTGTTCAACTGCGGCCTCAGTCGGGCCATGAAATTTTACAATCCGGTCAATACCACCAAAAATACGTTTCAGGCGTTCAGGCATTTCCGTGGTTTCGGTCCGAATGGTGCCGGCATCTACAAAACGCAATTTTGAGCCATCACGCTCAATAATGCCGTAACCGGTAAGCCGGGAACCGGGATCGATACCAATAATCAGTGACATGCCAAGCCTTAAAAAATTACATCAAAATGAATTATATGATTTTACAGCGGTATTGTGTGAGGGAATTTGCAGCAACCGGTGCAGATACTCAAGACTATCAACAATGCTTCAAACTCGCTGGAGCTGCTATTAAAAATAGCAGGGACAATATATAGGTTATCTTGGTAAAAAAGGCTGCATCTTCATTTTGGCTTAAGTTTCGGGGTTTATACTGTACATCTACAGTCAAAAGCCGTGCAGTACAGTGGCCGCGGCAGTGTTTATCGGGCTGTGGCTGCTGCTCGTGTATGCGGCTTATGTTTATTTTTATCGTGCTACAGCATAAAGCTCAGGTCTGTCATTGAAAATATTAATGACAGGCCTGCACTTTAAAAATAGAATAATGCCCATATTGTTACATAAGCGTGTCAAAAAAAGCTTGATGCTGATTAAGCAGTTGATGCCTGCACTCTATTTATTTTGTTGAGATTAGATTAATTTTCATGAAATTATTTCTTATTATTCTGGCTGGTTTAATTCTGGAAGTATTCGTCTGGATCGGCGTGGGTGACCTGGTCGGTAGCATGTGGTACGTGTTCTTCTGGTTTATTGCCGCCTTCTTTATTGGTATGAATCTGATCCGTAAGTATTCTGCGGGCATCATGCCACAAATGCAGCAGATGCAGATGGGACAAATGAGTGCAGATCCGGCATTAAGCAATAACTTGCCTAAAATCTTTGCAGGTTTCCTGCTGTTGATTCCAGGTCTGATCACCGATGTGCTGGCTGTGCTGATTATGATTCCGGGCGTACAAAATGCCTTTAAAGCGGCCATGATGAAAGCGATGATGAAACGTCAGCAAGCCATGATGAACCAGATGATGGGGGGCATGATGGGCGATATGAATGGCATGGGTGGTGGTGCACAAGGCCAGAATCCATTTGCTGATCTGATGCGTCAGATGCAGGACATGCAAAACCAGCAGGCGGGCCGTGACTCGACTATTATTGATGGTGAAGCGCGCGAAGTGACGCCAGAAGCAAAAAAAATTGAAATGAAAGATGTGAATAAACACTAAGCCATCTTTATTTGAAAAACCGGATCTGCAAGGATTCGGTTTTTTTATGCTTGCAGTGCTCGTATATTTTTGAACGGGCGATATAATAAATGACTTTTTAAGCTTCTCCCTGTGTTATGTCCTTACTGTTGACCATTTGTGCCTTACATTTTGTGGCACAGCTTAGTCCCGGCCCCGATATTATTCTGATTGCCAAAAGCTCGGCATCGACCACACGTCGCAATACCATTCATATTATTGCCGGAATTTCATTGGGCATTGTGCTGTGGGTGGTTTTAACCCTGCTGGGCTTTACCGTTCTGGTCGAGCAGTTTCCATGGATTCAGCAGGTATTGATGCTGATAGGCGGTTTGTTTCTGGCGAAAATGGGCTGGGCCATGCTCAGTGGCGGACTACGCAGTTTAAAACAGTCTAGTGCACTGGAGGATGTGCAGGCACAGAGCTCTGCACAGAAAAACTATTTTTTACTGGGCCTGTTCACCAATTTATCTAATCCTAAAACCCTGATTTATTTTAGCAGTGTATTTTCATTGGCGCTCAGTTCATCGGCCAGTGATTATTTAAAAGCACAGCTGGCAGTGATTATTCCGCTGCAAACCTTCCTGACCTTTGTGTTGCTGATGCTGTTATTGTCACAGCCGAAAATTAAGGCGGTGTACCAGCGTTCAGGCAGTTATATTGATATTTTATCGGGCGCCTTATTCCTGATTTTTGCCCTGTGGCTGGGCTATGACGCCATCGGTATGTTCTGATTCAGAATCTGGCTGATCCTGTTTACTAACCAAAGCAGAAACAGCCGTTTCTGCTTTTTTATGGGCAGATGAATAACGGTTTGGTGCCAGAGTGGTTTCGGTATTTTCAGAGCCATGAAAACGGCGGCTGCGGTTGGCGCGTTCGCGTAATCCGCCTTTTTTGATCAGTTGTACCATCTTCATCCTCCTGTATTTCAGTCCGCTAGTTTAAACAAAAGGGCAGCCGGATGCATCTGACTTAAGAGTAGTCCGATAAAATTATTGGCAGAGAATACGGTGTTAAAGCAGCAGCTTAAGTGTCTGAAAGCGTGCATAAAAAGATAAATAAAGTCAACAAAAGAAGGCAGGGTTTACTTAAGCTTACATAGACTCACCAGTAATAGAGCTTGCTATGCTACACAGGCTCACATAAGATAAAACAATATTACAAAAAGCGTTTTTCGCATGATGTAAAAATAAAAACAAGAATTACAGTAAATTAGGAGAACTGCCTATGCTGTACCATCAATACCATTGCTCATGTTGCAATCAAGTGGTGGCGTCAACAGAAAAAGAATGTCCAAATTGCGGTTCACACAATATTCGTAGTCCTTATGGTTTCTGGATGTTCTGTATTTTAAGTTGTCTGGCCTTTGCGGTTATTTTTAAAGTCGTGCATGTCTATTTGCAGGACCATCAGGAAACCCCGACACAGCCGACTTTATTGGAAGTCTTAAAACAGGAATCCAGCTAACTGGATTCCTTGAATCTGATGAGCTTAACTCAACTTTCGTTTAGCGGGATGACGCCAGAAAAGCGGCCTGATTCAGCACCGACAGTTCAGTATTAATGTCAAAAATTTTCCCGTGAATCTTGTCGATGCCAAAACTTTGCAGACGCGCCGTGTGCATCTGTAAATATTGTTCTGCATGATGCTTTGTATCAAACAGGTAAATCCCGCCAGCCTGCTGGGTGTCACTATTTTCGGTCCAGATTTTCCAGATGAGACCTGGTTCCTGGTTAATACTAGCTGCCAGCTCGCGATAGGCCGTGGCCATTTCTGCGCCAAAAGGGCCATTTGAAGGGAAATCAACCTGAAGAATTACCGCCATCATGTTCATCCTGTTTTAAATGTTCCATCTTATTGTAAACAGTTTATGTTTTTATAAAATGATATTTCTGCCCAGAATTGCGATAAAGCAGACAATAAAAGACCCATCACGTGGATGGGTCTTTTAATATCTTCAGAGCTTAAAGGCCAGCAGCGGCTTTTAAGATATCGACTTTGTCGGTTTTTTCCCAGGTAAAGGCAGTGTCTGAACCTTCGCGGCCAAAGTGACCGTAGGCAGCAGTCTGCTTGTACATTGGTTGTAACAGGTCCAGCATACGGGTAATGCCGTATGGACGCAGGTCAAAGTGTTCACGAACTAGCTGAACAATCAGTTCATCAGCCACTTTACCGGTGTTAAAGGTGTTAATTGAAATAGAAGTTGGCTCCGCCACACCAATTGCATAAGACACCTGAATTTCACATTTGTCTGCCAGGCCAGCAGCGACAATATTTTTCGCCACATAACGACCCGCATAAGCAGCAGAGCGGTCTACTTTCGATGGGTCTTTACCAGAGAAGGCACCACCACCATGACGCGCCATACCACCGTAGGTATCTACAATAATTTTACGGCCAGTCAGACCACAGTCACCCACTGGGCCACCAATCACAAACATTCCGGTCGGGTTGATGTGGAATTTGGTGTCAGCATGGAACATGTCCGCAGGGATGATCTTTTTCACGATTTCTTCAATCACAGCTTCTTTCAGCTGTGCTTGACTAATTTCAGGATCATGCTGGGTTGACAGCACCACCGCATCTAAACGTACCGGTTTGCCATTTTCATAGGCAAAAGTCACCTGGCTTTTCGCATCTGGACGTAACCAAGGCAGGGCACCGCTACGACGCAGTTCAGCCTGTTTTTCCATTAAGCGATGCGCATAAGAAATTGGCGCAGGCATCAGCACATCCGTTTCACGGCTGGCATAACCAAACATCAAGCCCTGGTCGCCGGCACCCTGATCTTCAGGTTTTTGACGGTCTACACCTTGGGCAATTTCCGGTGACTGCTTACCAATCATGTTAATTACGGCACAGGTTGAACCATCGAAGCCGAGGTCAGAATGATGATAGCCAATACCATTGACGGTTTGACGTACAATCGCTTCAAAATCCACATTGGCTGTGGTTGTGATTTCACCCGCAAGTACGACCGCACCGGTTTTTACAAGCGTTTCACAAGCAACCCGCGCATATGGGTCTTCTTTTAAGATTGCATCCAAAATGGCATCACTGATTTGGTCAGCCATTTTATCTGGATGGCCTTCGCTTACAGATTCCGAGGTAAATACAGCGTACTCGCGCATAAGTCCTATCACAGTTATTTCAAAAGACGCAATATGTTACATCGAGTTAGACTTTAGGACTAGCTCAATACGACCAAATTGGCTGAATTTATTTCAATTCAATGACTTTTTATCTGATATAGGCATTTAAAAAACTGATATAAAATCCAAAACGGTATAGATTCATCATCCGGATAAACTTGAGTTTTAATTCAATAAATCACTATTTTAAAAGCGGCTGTATTTTTATAATTTATATTAAAAATCAATTAATTATCTTATTTTAAACGTGTGAGGTGCATTCTACCTGTCATCTTTTGGTCGTCATCATGCTCTAAAATGAAGTCTGTTGCTGTTGAGCAGGATTGTGCAGTTTTGAATTAAATTGAATGAATTTCACAATGAGCGCTTTTTTGTATAAAAAACCATCCAAATAGGCCAGTTGTGTAACATGAAAATCCGGATGAGCTACCCGGTTATTCGCCAGAAATTCAATTTTCTCATGCCTCTAGCCAGGAATTGTACGAAAATGCGCAGGCAAACGAATAAATACCGAAAAATTACCGCTGAGGCTTTACCCCATACGCTTTTTTTAAGACAATAGACGTGTTTTGAATTCCTATTCATCTTCCTTTATTAAACGATTTATTTGGACTCTGACCTATGACGACCCCGCTTAATGAACGTCGTATTGCAAACGCAATTCGTGTATTGGCTATGGATGCCGTGCAAAAAGCAAATTCCGGACATCCAGGTGCGCCGATGGGGATGGCAGACATCGCTGACGTGGTGTGGCGTGAATTTTTAAATCATAACCCGACGAACCCGCAATGGGCTAACCGCGACCGTTTTGTTTTATCCAATGGTCATGGCTCTATGCTGCATTATGCGCTGTTACATTTAACCGGTTATGATCTTTCAATTGAAGATTTAAAAGCATTCCGTCAACTACACTCTAAAACACCAGGTCATCCGGAATACGGCTATGCACCAGGGGTTGAAACCACCACTGGTCCACTTGGTCAGGGTATTGCCAATGCGGTTGGTTTTGCTCTGGCTGAAAAGACGCTGGCAGCGCAGTTCAATAAAGATGATATGCAAGTGGTTGACCATTACACCTACTGTTTCCTGGGTGATGGCTGCCTGATGGAAGGTATTTCTCACGAAGTATGTTCACTGGCCGGTACTTTAGGTCTGGGTAAACTGGTGGTTTACTATGATGACAATGGCATTTCAATTGATGGTGAAGTTGAAGGCTGGTTCTCTGATGACACTGAACAGCGCTTCCTGTCTTATGGCTGGCAAGTACTGAAAGTTGATGGTCATGATGCAGATGCTATTCGCGAAGCAACTGTGGCTGCCAAAGCTGAAACCGCTAAACCAACCATTATTATCTGTAAAACCATTATCGGTTTAGGTTCACCAAACAAACAGGGTAAAGAAGATTGCCACGGTGCACCGCTGGGTAATGATGAAATCGTGTTAACCCGCGAAGCGCTGGGCTGGACCGATGAAGCGTTTGTAATTCCTGAAGATGTGTATGCTGCTTGGGATGCGAAAACCAAAGGTGCTGAAACTGAAGCTGCCTGGAATGCTACTTTTGCTGCCTATGCAGCAAAATATCCTGCAGAAGCGGCTGAATTAAAACGCCGTTTAAGCGGTGAATTACCAGCAGAATTCCTGGCACAGGCCGATGCCTATATTGCTGAAGTGAACGCGAAAGCAGAAACCATTGCGACCCGTAAAGCCAGCCAGAATACGCTACAGGCTTTTGGTCCATTATTACCTGAATTATTGGGTGGTTCTGCGGACCTGGCTGGTTCAAACCTGACGCTTTGGAAAGGTTGCCAGGGCGTACAAGACAATGCCGCAGGTAACTATGTGCACTACGGCGTACGTGAATTTGGTATGACCGCGATTGCCAACGGTGTGGCGCTGCACGGCGGTTTCATTCCTTATGTAGCAACATTCTTAATGTTCATGGAATATGCGCGTAATGCCGTGCGTATGTCTGCGTTAATGAAGCAACGCGTAATTCATGTTTATACCCATGATTCGATCGGTCTGGGTGAAGATGGTCCTACGCACCAGCCAATTGAGCAGATTGCATCGTTACGTGGTACGCCAAACCTGAACACATGGCGTCCATGTGATACGGTTGAAGCAGCGATTTCCTGGAAATCTGCTTTAAGCCGTGCGGAAGGTCCATCTGCGTTAATCTTCTCTCGTCAAAACCTGCCATTCCAGGCGCGTACTCAAGCACAAATTGAAAACGCGGCCAAAGGTGGTTATGTGCTGGCTGAAGAAAAAGGTGAATTGAAAGCAATCATCATTGCGACCGGTTCTGAAGTGGCCTTGGCGATGGAAGCACATGCACAGCTTGAAGGTGTACGTGTGGTGTCTATGCCATGTGCTGAAGAATTCATGCAGCAAGATGCGGCGTATCGTGAAGCGGTTCTGCCATCGAATATCCGTGCCCGTGTTGCGGTTGAAGCAGCGCATGTCGATTACTGGTGGAAATTTGTGGGTCTGGACGGCCGCGTGATTGGTATGACCACTTACGGCGAATCTGCACCAGCCAAAGATTTGTTCCAGCACTTTGGTATTACCACGGAAGCAGTAGTTGCTGCGGTGAAAGAACTGACGGCTTAATCGCTCAGAAATTTCAAAAAAGACGCTCCGAATGGGGCGTTTTTTTATGCTAGTTTTAAAGGCTGAACAATATAAAAGAAGACCCACATGACAGCAATCAGTATTGTGCCTTTGGCACAGACCAGTCAGCCGCAATGGCAAGCACTTTGGGTCGGTTATCAGGCCTTTTATCAAACCAAGTTATCAGATGAACTGAGTGCCCATACCTGGCAGCGTCTGACATCAGCCGAGTCTGCGCATATGTATGGTTTTGCAGCCCTGCTTGAACAGCAGATGGTCGGCTTTGTACATGTGATTGAACATGACAGCTGCTGGACATTCAAGCCTTATGCCTATTTGCAGGATTTATTTACCCACCCCGATTATCGCGGGCAGGGTGTGGCCAGATTACTGATTGAACAGGTCTATATGGAAGCCAAAAAACGCCAGTGCGACCGGGTTTACTGGCTGACACAAGAAGCCAATCAAACTGCACAAATATTGTATGATAAAGTGGCACACAAGACCGGATTTATTCAATATAAACAAAGTCTGTAACGGCATCCATGCGTTAATCGTTTCATTGCTGCAACAGAACGTTTTATCTGTAGCAATGAACTCTAACAAGAAATCTATACACTAATAAGCATTCAAAAAGCGAGATAAAAGCATGAACTTTAAAGCACTTGTACTTGGTTTGGCGGTCACTTCAGTAGCAACAGCTGCGTTGGCAAAACCAGTGGCGTATCAAATTGACCCGACCCATACGGCAACTGTATTTAGCTGGGATCACTTCGGTTTCTCTACGCCATCAGGTAACTTCTCTAACATTCAAGGTACCATTAATGTGGACGAGAAACAGCCAGAAAAATCATCTGTAAACGTGACTATTCCATTAAACAGCCTGAACACCAACGTCAAAGCGCTGGATGAGCACTTAATGGCAGCAGACTGGTTTGATGCAGCAAAATATCCAACTATTACTTTCAAAAGTACCAAAGTTGAAACTCAGGACAAAAAGAACTTTAAAATCACAGGTGATTTAACTGTGAAAGGTGTAACGAAACCTGTAGTTCTGGATGCGGTACTGAACAAACAAGGTCCACATCCAATGACCAAAGCGGCAACTGTTGGTTTTAATGCCACCACGTCATTTGACCGTTCAGCATTTGGTATCGCCGGTTTTGTACCCAATGTAGGTGATAAAATTACTGTAAACATCACCACTGAAGCTTCTGTTGCTGCGAAAAAATAATCGCAAGAACAGCACAAAAAGCACCCGCTTCAGGGTGCTTTTTTTATGACGATGATAAATGTAAGGACAATTTAAAGCTTTCCGGTCAGCTTTGAGATTTTAAGCCGGCCAGAAACTGGCTCAGAACCGTCGCGCTGACCTGTTGCAGTTGCGGCGCGTATTGCTGATGATTGGCGCGTAAGGCGGGAATATTAATCTGGGCCTGACGTAATTCACAGGTATGGCCAATCAGCCATTTTTCTAAACTGTCTGCAGCAACTTCAGCGTGAAATTGTAACGCCAGAATATGTGGTCCGACCCGAAAGGCCTGATTCGGATACAGGTCGGAGCTGGCCAGTAATTCAGCCTGTGCTGGTAAATCAAAAGTATCGCCGTGCCAATGCAAGACCGGTGTATCGGCTAATGCTGCCAGTGGATGATGGACGGCATCTGCCAGACTGAGGCTGCTCCAGCCAATTTCTTTGGTATGGCCGGCATAGACTTTGGCACCCAAGGCATAAGCAATGAGCTGTGCACCCAAACAAATACCAATAGTGGGTAATTTCTTTTCCAGACGTACTTTTAGTAAGTCTATTTCTTTTTGTAAGAAAGGATAGTCTGTGGTTTCATAAACGCCAATTGGGCCACCCAAAATAATCACCAATCCTTCATGCGCAAACGCCTTTTCTAGATTTTCCACACCGGCTTCAAAATACCGTACCCGTAAACCTTGTTCATACAGGACATCTTCCCACGCGCCGAGGTCTTCAAACGCAAGATGTTGAATGGCATAGACAGTGTCGGGTAAATCGAACATGGCAGATACTTCAGGCTGAAAGGGAGATTTAATGTAACGTGAAATACACTCGAACTAAAGCGTAGCGTATGAATAAAGGATAGACTTTTAACTTGATCTTCCGGTTTATACAACGCTGAAAGAGCGTGCTGCGAAAGTCATAGCATTTTATGTCGCAATAAAAACGCCCGATGCAAATACATCGGGCGCAGCTTGAAACGGTAACTTCAACGCTGTTGGAATCCTAAAGATGAGTCTTTAGAAGAAGCCAGCAGGTTTAGTTGAGTAGCTCACCAACAAGTTTTTGGTTTGTTGATAATGTTCTAACATCATCTTGTGGTTTTCACGGCCAATACCTGATTTTTTATAACCACCGAAAGCGGCATGTGCAGGGTAGATGTGGTAACAGTTCGTCCAAACGCGACCCGCCTGAATAGCACGGCCTGCACGGTAAGAAGTGTGCGCAGAACGTGACCAAACACCTGCACCTAAACCGTAAATGGTGTCATTGGCAATTTTAATGGCTTCATCAAAGTCTTTAAATGTAGTCACAGAAAGCACTGGGCCGAAAATTTCTTCTTGGAAAATTTTCATGTCATTGGTGCCTTTGAAAATGGTCGGTTCAATATAGAAACCGCTACCCACTTCCTGACGTTCACCACCACCTGTTAAAACTTGTGCACCTTCGGCACGGCCTGTTGCGATACAACCCAAGATTTTGTCTTGTTGTTCTTGTGACGCCTGCGCACCAATCATAGTTTCAGTATCAAGCGGGTGACCTGTTTTAATGCGCTTAACACGTTCAATGGCTTTTTCCAAGAAACGGTCAGCAATACTTTCCTGTACTAGCGCACGTGATGGACAGGTACAGATTTCACCCTGATTTAGCGCAAACATAGCAAAGCCTTCGAGTGCTTTGTCTAAGTAGTCGTCATCTTGCGCCATAATATCTTCAAAGAAAATATTTGGAGATTTACCACCAAGCTCCAAAGTCACTGGAATGATGTTTTCAGTGGCGTATTGCATGATCAATTGACCGACCTGGGTCGAACCTGTGAATGCAATTTTGGCAATACGTGGATTGGTTGCCAATGGGCGACCCACTTCTACACCGTAACCATTGACTACGTTTAATACGCCTGCTGGCAATAAATCTTGAATCAGTTCGACCAAAACTAAAATGCTGGCAGGGGTTTGTTCTGCAGGTTTAAGTACGATACAGTTACCCGCAGCCAAAGCAGGTGCAAGTTTCCATGTTGCCATTAAAATTGGGAAGTTCCATGGAATAATTTGCCCCACAACGCCCAACGGCTCATGAAAGTGATAGGCAATAGTATCTTCATCAATTTCAGAAATTCCGCCTTCTTGGGCACGAATACAGCCTGCAAAATAACGGAAATGGTCAATCGCCAATGGAATATCGGCAGCCAATGTTTCCCGAACAGGCTTACCATTATCCCATGTTTCAGCTACCGCCAGTAATTCTAGATTTTGTTCTAAACGATCTGCAATTTTTAACAAAATGTTAGAACGTGTTGTAGGAGATGAGCTGTTCCATTGTGCTTTGGCTTTATGGGCTGCATCTAAAGCCAGTTCAATGTCTTCTGCCGATGAGCGTGGGACTTTGGTAAATACTTTGCCATCTACAGGAGAGATATTTTCAAAGTATTCGCCTTTTACAGGGGCGACCCACTCGCCACCAATAAAGTTTTCGTATTGTGCTTTAAATTGAACTTTTGAACCGGGTTGATTGGGATCTACATAACGCATAATTCTCTTCCTTTGATGGTTTTTTATAATCTGCCGTCATCTTTACCGTTTAGCACAATCCTGTGTCTAAAATCAGGTTAAATTTACGGCTAAGGTATAAGGTACTTTGGTACGTTATTTGTTTAGCATACCAATATAAGGTTGGAAAAAGGTTGGAAAGTTGCAGGTTTACAAGCAGCGAACAAATCCTTACAAAAGTAAGCGGTACAATGGATGTAATGCCCACAGGATTGTGAGAATCAATAATGATGAAAAAACAAGACCTATTGGAAAAAAGGCAGCATATTGAACAGTTTAGACAAAGCAGCAGTTTATCGCCGCTGCATGCGCAGCAAATTCAGCAGAGTATTTTAAAATCTTGGCAACGCTCTCAAATTGCTGAAATTCCTGTTGATCGGTTGGCAGCCCCGTTAAATTATAGTCTAACGCATACACATGGTGGTTCGGCCTTACAACGTGCTGTGCAAAACTGTGCAGAAGATTTAAGACATATCGCACAGCAGTCCGACATGGTGGCAGCCGTGGGCGATGTGGGCAGTACAATTATTTGGACGGCAGCGAGCGCGCAAATGCGTAATGTGGCGGAACAGGTGCATTTTGTAGAAGGCGGGCAGTGGCGTGAAGAGTTGGTGGGTACCAATGCTTTGGCTTTGTCACTTAAAACTCAGCAAGCAAGTTGTGTGTTTTCCAGTGAACACTTTATGTCATCGTTACATGACTGGGTTTGTTATGCAGCGCCTATTTTAGACCCTTATTCCAAACAAGTATTGGGTGTAATTGATTTATCGACTACTTGGAAAAACCATAACAGTTTGGGGATGTTGGCAGCAGAACGCTGTGCTTCTTTGATTCAAAATGCACTGCTTGATCAGCAAAAACAGCAGCTTTATATTCGCGCGTTTCGCGTGCCACAGGTGTTATTTAATGGCAAAGTGGTGGTGATGACACCGCGTCAAATTGAAATATTGGTGATTTTAGCACTTTGTCCACAAGGCATGAGTTTAGATACTTTACACCAAGCTCTATATGGTGAGCGTAAAGTCAGTATGGGCACGCTTAAAGCTGAGATGTCTCAATTACGTGATATTCTAGGCGGGATGCTTGGTTCGCGTCCTTACCGAATTTTGGCGCATATAGAAGCCGATTTTTTACAAGCTGAGCAGGCTTTAGATGCTGGTTATGTGCAGTCTGCCTTACAAACGTGTGCAGGAGTATTTTTGGCGAAAACTGAAAGTCCATTTTTATGTGCATGGCGAGATTGCTTAGAATCTCGCCTGAGTGATGCCATTTTTAATGCACAAGATACCGATGTATTGCTAAAACATTTGGCACGCAGCCCTGAAGCGATTGACGCAGTGGAGCGTTTAATTGAATTGATGCCCAAGGGGCATCCTGCACATCAAATTTTATTAAAATACACAGCTTAAGGGATGCATCAAGTCATTTAGCCGTTAATTCACTTCCTTTAGTTCAAGTTTTTAGTTTTATAGCCCCTTGCGGTTTAACCAGTCAAACAAGGACTGATACACTTCCGCACGGACTTCGGGCGCAGAAAGTACCAAATCATGCACGCCATTTTCAATTTGGCAAAGCTGAATATCGCCATGCATGTGATGTCCATATTTTTGCATATCTGCAACATTTAAAATTACGTCAGTGCGTTGCGCAATCTCATTCCATTGGCGTGGATAACTACTTTGACTCGCATGCATAATTAAGGTGGGTACACCTAAATGCACACTGGCATGAATTTCTTTTTGCGCTTCATGAATTGCACGTACAAAACTTAATCGCACTTTTGGATAACGCGGTTTCTTCCATTCCAAATTAAATAACCATTCACCATGATATTGTTTGTGTAGACTTGGTACATAAAATGGATTAAGGCGGCTTGGAAATTTCATTTCTGGCAGCAATTTGCCCAATTGGCTCAAACGAGGAATGCCGAATTTTTTCTCAATCTCGCTCATATTGAAATCATAAAAAGGGCTGTTACACCATAAACCACGAATCAGTGGATGATTGGGATGATGTGCCACATATAACGTGGTGATTAATCCACCTGTTGAATGTCCTGCCAAAATTACCGAATCATGTTCTTCTGTGGCAATTTGCTCAAGTGCAGCGGAAATTTCTGCATCATATTCAGACAAGCTGCGCACATTGTACCAATGTTGATGTGACAAATGCGAACGCCCATATTTACGCAAATCCAACGCATAAAAGTCATAACCGTGCTGATTAAACTGGTCTGCCATTTCAGTTTGAAAGAAATAGTCAATAAAACCATGAATATAAAGTACGGCTTTATGGGTTTTCTGTTCGGCTTTTTTGCGTACCAAGGTAGCAATCACTTTGCCTTCATAATCCGAAGGAAAATCCAGCGTCATTTGTTGGTAATCGGCACCCAAAATATCGGGTTGATAGCTTGGTGTTGTTTTTTGTTTTTTACCTAACAGCATAAGGTGTTCGTCATCCATTTTATTTTGACTATATCCTTGATGCGCTGTGCGCATTTGTCAAATTGAATTATGCAAACCCTCTGCATCTACATCGCTTTAGTTTTATGCTGCGAGTTCATTTTGTTCTGAACAGCAAAAAAAAGCAGAACGCATCTGAGATGGTTCTGCCAAAGGGAAGGATAAAAATAAAACAGCAAAAGAGGAAAATTGAAAAAAAGATGGGAGATGCTGAGCAAATCGTGATTCACTCAGCAGGAGATTCAAATTACATCGCGGCTTTAAAAATTTCGACCACTTGTGCATGATTGGCTTTACGTGGGTTGGTGAGCATGCAGGCATCTTTTTGTGCATTTTCAGCCATAATCGCCAAGTCATTTTCTTTCACGCCTAACTCTGCTAAACCTGTTGGAATACCAATCGAGCTAGATAATTCACGAATTGCATCAATTGCGGCATAGGCAGCTTCTGTGATGGTTAATCCATCAGTATTGACTCCCATCAATTCTGCAATATCGGCATAACGCTCAGGGCAGGCAATCAGGTTAAACTCGCAAACATGCGGCAATAAAATTGCATTACAAACGCCGTGCGGCAAGTTGTAGAAACCGCCAAGTTGATGCGCCATGGCATGCACATAGCCTAGAGAGGCATTGTTGAATGCCATACCTGCCAAATATTGCGCATAGCTCATGGCATCACGTGCTTCAATATTTTCACCATTTGCCACAGCAGGGCTAAGCCACTGGCTAATCATACGAATGGCTTTTTCTGCACAGGCATCGGTAATAGGATTGGCTGCAGTTGAAACGTAGGCTTCTACAGCATGGGTTAAGGCATCCATGCCCGTTGCTGCGGTTAAACCTGCAGGTTTGGCAATCATGAGTTTTGGATCATCAATGGCGATGAGTGGTGTACAGCGCCAATCGACAATTGCCATTTTAACGTGCGTGTCTGTATTGGTAATAATACAGAAACGGGTCATTTCCGAAGCTGTACCTGCAGTGGTGTTAATGGCAATCAGTGGGGTCATTGGCACAGTACTTTTATCAATGCCTTCATAATCACGAATATGCCCACCACCTGCGGTCACTAAGCCAATGCCTTTGGCACAGTCGTGGGAAGAACCACCACCTAAGGACACAATGAAGTCGCAGTGATTGGCATTGTAGGCATCAACACCGTTATGCACGTTAATATCGGTCGGATTTGGCTCTGCACCAGCAAAGATATGGCTGGCAACGCCTGCTTCGGTGAGGTAGCCTGCAATGGTATCGGCAACGCCAAATTTAAACAGTCCTTCATCAGTCACAATTAGGGCTTTTTTGGCGCCTAAATTTTGTGCTCTTACGCCAATTTCTTTGGCACAACCAGGGCCGAAGAGTGACACACAAGGAATATAAAAACCGTTGGTTTGATCTGCAATATTTTTAAAAGCCATGCTCAGATTCCTTCTTGCATTGGATATTGGAATAATGTGTTGTTATCGCGGTGTTGAACCGTAATTTGAGTATCCATTGCTTTGTTGTGAAATCCTACCTACCAAATACCAACCCTAGTTGCTGATCAAAGAGTGTAAAATAATCACTTGAAAATTATGGATTTTTAATTTGTTTTATTATCTGAAGTAGTGCGCAGTCTATAGGCAAGAGCACAAATCTTGTTTATAGTATTTTTTGTATCTCTAATTTTAAGGTGTGAATACAGCACACACATATTTAAAGTGTAATTCAATTAATAAGTGGCTTAAGCTAGATTGAAGAATTGTCCACTTTTTGCGGATGGGAAATAAAAAACAAAAAATAGGGATGTATCACGTGATGGGTCTATTCGGTGTAATCAAATAAAAATAAGATGACACTTAGATAGACCGCACTTAAGCATGAGGAGCGTATATGCAGCCAAGTCGCCAGCATAGCCAGTTGCATGCCGTTGCACAGCAATTGGTTCGTATTTCCAGTGTGGCCGCAGAAATCTATCAAGATCAAATGGATCTGGTTGGGCATTTTACAGCACAAAATATGTTTCGAATTGATCCTTTGCAGCATCGGGTCGAATTGTTGAATGGTCTGTTTAGCCTTGAATTTTATTCGCCAAAATCGCATACAAATTTAATAGAAACCCACTTTGAATTTGCGCGGCAACAGCAAGAAGCGTTTGAAGATTTTTTCTTACATGATCTGCATTTTTTGACAGGGGATTTAAAACCGCAGCATTCCTTATTTTTGCGTAAGCAGGCGCAGCAATTGCGGCAATTGATTCTGCAGCAAGTTTATCTTTGGGTAGATGGTGCAGCACGGGTTAAGCAATTGTTGTTGCATTTAGATGCTATGCAGGCGCAAATTTTAGATCAGGCATTAATGCAGGTAGACGATCAGTATCAACCAGTATTGACCAAATTTGTGCAGCAAGGGCAGCCGATTCCTGAAGATGTTTTAACTGCTTTATCGACACTATGCGCTTTGGAATTTGTAGAGGGTGAAACCTTTTTGCCAGTGCAAGCACTGATGCTAAGTTATGATGATTTTTGTTTTAGTGCAGCAGAATTTCTACCTAAAGCCATGTATCGTATTTTAAGTATCTCATTTCCAGAGCGATTTAATTTACAGGATTTAATCGATCATCAGGACGATATTCGGCTGTTGTATCGACACGCGGTAGAGCAGAGTCATTTATTAGGCTTTGTCCGGATTATGAACCGTGCGGTCTGGGCCGAAGATAATATTCTGGCCAAGCGGCATTTTCTGGAAAAAAATACCCGCATCTGGCAGACCAAAGTTGCGCGTTTGCCACTGTTTGATTATCCACGCGCAGTCAACTGGCTGTTTCGGCAATCGAAACTGGTGCTGGACTGGCTCAGTGACAATATTCATCATTCCAGTGTCCGTGTGGCGGTGGTGGCGCTAAGTTTTGTTGATTGCAGCCAGATTCATCCACGCATTATTCTGGCCACCTTGCAGTATTTCCAGTATGCCTCGGCGCGGCTGTTTATTCAGAGCTGTGATCATTTTGCGCTGCAACATCAATGGTTTGAACATCAGCATAATTCCCGGGTGGTGCAAAAAGGCCAGCGCCAGTCACTGGAAGACCCGCGAATTAGCATCAGCCCGTCTATTTTGTATTTAGATGAATGGATGAATTTGCTGGCGATTGTTGCGGCACAGGATGAACTGCAGGTGAAACAGGTTTATGCACGTTTAAGCCGGGTGATGCAGGCCTATATGCTGCATCTGCATAAGGTCACGGCGGAACTGCCGGCTGAATTAATACAGTTTATTCATCCGGAGAGTCAGCAATCGCGTGACTTTATGCACTGTTTACGCCGTCATCAGCTGACGCTGGAACAATTTCGGCAGCTGTTTTATTTAAAGGCCGGGCCGGTGCGTGAATCGGTGTTTGATGCTTATGTGCGCGATTATCTGGTCGATTATTTTAATGAAAAAAATTACACCCCGAAAAATGTCAGCTGGAGCAGTATTTTTCAGCGCGCGGTGCGCTGGCATCATGAAGTACATAAAGCCGAAATTCTGGCCAAGCTGAAAAAACAGTTAAACGTCAGCCACTGGCCGCCCGTATCGCTACAAGGCAGAACCCAGTATCTGGGCTGGTGCTTTGAGGAATTGAACAGTCTGGACCGGATTATTCAGGAGTCGCGCAGTTTTCATCATTGTCTGGCGGTGAGTTATAGCCAGAAAATTATTGAAGGCGAATATGTGGCTTTTCATATGTCATCGCCGTGTTATCGCCAGTCCTTAACGCTGGGTTGTCATCTGCTCGATGGACAGCTGCGCTTTGATCAGCTGGAATATCCGAACAATCATAAAGCCGAACAGTTGCTGGTCAATATTGCGGAACAGTTTATTCAATGGCTGAACAGCCGCTTAAAACAGGACCCATCTGCCGGAACTTTATGACAAGTGATGTCGCCAGATGTGGTTTTTGCCTTAACTTTTTGCTGAAAAATGGGTAGGCTATAGCCGTTCATCTACGGTATAGGTCTTATGAAACAGGAAACTGCACTCAAACTCTTAAAAGCGGGCGAAAATGTATTTTTAACAGGCTCGGCCGGTGCAGGGAAAACCTATACGCTCAATCAGTACATCAACTATTTAAAAGCACGTAAAGTGCCGGTGGCGATTACGGCCTCGACCGGAATTGCCGCCACACATATGAATGGTATGACCATTCACACCTGGGCCGGCATTGGTATTAAAGATGTCTTGTCTGATGCCGACCTGAAAAATATGAAAGAGCGCAAATACCTGAAAGAACATCTGGAAAATGCGCAGGTCTTGATTATTGACGAAATTTCGATGCTGCATGCCAAGCAGTTGAATCTGGTCAATCAGGTGCTGAAATATTTTAAGGAAAGCGATGAAGCCTTTGGTGGTATTCAGGTGATTGTCGCTGGTGATTTCTTCCAGTTGCCGCCAGTGGGCAGAAATGATGAACGTAATCGCGATAAATTCTGCTTTATGTCGGAGGCCTGGGTCGAGGCCAAATTCCGGGTCTGCTATTTGACCGAGCAGCATCGTCAGGGCAATGACTTTTTAAACGATATTCTCAATGCGATTCGTCGTCAGGATATTGGCCCGCAGCATCTGCAGGCGCTGCAAAATACCCGTCAGCAGGATATTGGCGACACCTTTACCCGTTTATATACTCACAATATGGATGTCGATACCATCAACTTTAAGCATTTAAATGAAATTGATGCTGAAAGTCGCCAGTTCGATGCCAGCTGTGATGGGAATGACAAACTGATTGAAACCTTAAAATCTTCGGTGCGTGCGCCTGAAACCTTGACCCTGAAAAAACATGCCAAAGTGATGTTTGTTAAAAACAACTTTGATATGGGTTATATCAACGGCAGTCTGGGCGAGGTGATTGGCTTTGAAGAAGATGATGAATATGGCTGCCTGCCGAAAGTCAAACTGACTGATGGCACGGTGCTGCTGGTCGAACCAGAAACCTGGTCGATTGATAATGAAGCCGGAAAAACCATTGCCAGTTTCCAGCAAATTCCGTTGCGTCTGGCCTGGGCAATTACCATTCATAAATCGCAAGGTATGACTTTAGAAGCGGCAGAAATTAACCTGAGCCATACCTTTGAAAAAGGTCAGGGCTATGTGGCACTGTCACGATTAAAAACCTTAGATGGCCTGCGTTTATTGGGCTTTAACGAGCAGGCGCTGGAGCTGGACAGTCTGGCAATTAAAGCCGATCGCCGTTTTCAGGAACTGTCAGAGGAAGCAGAACAGAATTTTGCCGAAATTGACCTGACCGCACAGCATAAAGCCTTCATCCGGCATTGTGGCGGCACCTTGAATGAGGTTGAAATTGAACGCAATGAACGGAAAATCGCACGCAGTGGCGGTAAGCAGAATTATGCCTCGGCAACGCTAGATGAAACCCGGGCCTTGTTTGAAGAAGGTTATGAGATTGAAGATATTGCCCATGAACGTGGCCTGACTCCAGCGACGATTATTAACCATCTGGCGCGTTTGCATAAGGAACAGGGACTGGATATTTCGGTGGCGCATCCGGGTGAGGAAGTGGTGGAGCAAATCCGCAAAATTTATAAACGCCTGCAAAAACGTCAGCAAAGTGATCATTTTAATGATGATGGCACGATCAAGCTGCGCCCGATTGTCGAGCTGACCAGTCCGCGCATGGGCTATGATCAGGTGCGTCTGGCCTTGCTATATGTAGAATAAACTTTTCATCCTTCCGTAATAAAAGAGCATCTTAAAGATGCTCTTTTTTATGCTTATTCGTTATTTAGACGTATTTCAACTCATCTTCATCTTGCTTAAAAACAGCGCCATCTCTTAACAGCTGCCTTATTTAGAATAATGAAACCAACTCATGGAATTTATGCTAAGATGAATTTAATTCATATTTTTATTTTTAAGGCGACATTGCATTCAGCGCAGTGCATCTCCTGATTTTGAGATACTTCATTTCCCATGCTTGAAATTCGTCATTTAAAAACCTTATTGGCCTTACGCGAACATGGTTCACTGGTGGCCGCGGCCAATGATTTATGCCTGACCCCATCTGCCATTTCCCATCAGTTGAAAGAGCTGGATCACTGGTATGGGGTGGAAGTGGTTAATCGTCGCTCGCGTCCGGTGACGTTTTCCAATGTGGGGCAGCGTTTGCTGAAACTGGCAGATGATATTTTGCCGCAGATCCAGATTGCCCAAACCGATATTACCCGGATTGTGCATGGGCAAACCGGCCGGATTATTTTTTCTTCGGAATGTCATAGCTGTTTTGACTGGCTGATGCCGCTGTTAAATCAGTACCGTCAGCAATATCCCGATGTTGATTTGGATTTTGCTTCCGGCTTTGAAGCCAATCCGCATGAATTATTACAACATGCCGAATTTGATTTGCTGATTACCGCCGACCCGATTGCCTTAAAAGGCATCGAGTATTTCCCGATTTTTGAATATGAGTCGCGTCTGGTGCTGTCCAATACCCATCCATTGGTACGTGCTGCGGACATTTCGGTGCAGGACCTGGCCGAAGAAACTTTAATTACCTATCCGGTGGATAAACACCGCCTGGATATTATGGCCAAGCTGTTTATTCCGGCCAATATCTATCCGAAAGCCATTCGCACCACAGATTTAACCCAGATGTTAATCCAGCTGGTGGCCAGCGGTCGGGGTGTGGCGGCCTTACCGGACTGGGTGGTAAATGAATATGAACAAAAAGGTTGGGTCACTTCACGCCGTCTGCATTGTGTTTCGGCAGAAGGACTACGCCGCACGCTGTATGCTGGTTATCGCAGTGAAGAAAAAGAAAAAAGCTATTTTGAAGGCTTCCTGAAACAGCTGGAAAAATTTTCGCAAAAGCGTAGTCATTACTATGCACAATAACATCCGCACAAATAGCGTAATTTTTGAGTAAATAATGGTGAGGATTCAGGTCGTTGAATCATCTGCCAGCTACGCCATTTATTCAGGAAAAACATAAGATGAGATGTTTTTTTAATAAATGGCAGTTACTGAACTTGATAAGCTCAAGTCACAAGATTGAAGTGAGTAAGGGTATGTCCAAAGTACAATGGTTCAGCAGGGATATTTGGATTATTTGTGCAGGTTTTGTCGCGGCGATGCATGTCGGTAAATTACCGCCAGCGGTGCCGGTATTACAGCAGGAACTGGGGATCGGGCTGGTACAAGCTGGTTTGTTGCTGTCGCTGGTGCAAGGGGCTGGTATGCTGTTTGCACTGACCTTGGGCAGTTATGTCGAAAAAATTGGACTGAAACGCTGTGTCTTGCTTGGACTGGGCTTACTAAGCGCAGCCAGTTTGCTCGGTGGGTTTAGCCAAAGCGTCAGCAGTTTGCTGCTGCTGCGGGTAGTGGAAGGATTTGGCTTTTTACTGGTGACCTTAAGTGGTCCGGCCTATATTCGCCAGCTGGTGCCGGCAGAAGAAATTTCCGCCAAAATGGGCTTGTGGAGTGCCTATATGGGCGGCGGCATGGGGATTTCCTTATTACTGACGCCGTGGCTAATCACCATGATGGGCTGGCAAGGGGTATGGCTGACGCTAACACTACTGACCTTAAACCTGTTTGCGCTGGTCGCCACCCGAGTGCCGAAACCGCAACAATCAACCCAGAAAATTGAAGTGTTTCAGCTGATCAAAACCACGCTCAAACATCCACCAGCGTGGATGCTGGCATTGATGTTCGGCACCTATGCCGGACAATGGTTTAGTCTGGTCGGTTTCTTACCGACGATTTATCAGCAAAACGAGATTTCCTTGACGCTGGCAGGCGCATTAACTGCCTCGGTGGCGATTGCCAATGCAGTCGGGACCTTTGCCTGCGGCATCATGTTGCAGCGCGGTTTGCTGCCTAAAACTTTAGTCCAAACCGGTTTTATCATCTTGATGCTGTGTGCCTTAAGTTTCTATATCTTTCAGGCCCAGTTACCATTTTTACTGCAGTTTGCCTGCGTGTTTAGCTTTTCGTTATTTGGTGGTCTGGTCGCCGCGGTGGTCTTTGCTCAAGCCTTGCGTTTTGCGCCTAGTCCGGTGGCCATTAGTGCGACCATTGGCATGATTTTACAGTGCTCAGCGACATCGCAGTTTCTGTTGCCACCAGCAATTGCTGCGATTGTTTCTGCCACCGGAGACTGGTTCTGGGTCGGTATTGTGATGGCTGCGTTCTCGGCAATGGGCTGGCTATTATGCCAAAAGCTGTTTCAGGCCGATGTACGTGCCTAATCGTGTATCCGTATCTCTTTAAAGCCGTGTCTGTATGAAGTGGCTATTTAGAACCAATCAATAACGATAAAATGCCGGCGGCAATTAATGGTCCGACCGGCACACCGCGCAGCAAGGCCACACCGGCAACCGTACCAATCAGCAGGCCAGCGACAATATTCGGTTGATGGCTCATCAGCTGTACCCCACGTGCACCGAGCCAGGCCACAAACAGGCCTATGCCAATCGCGAGTATGGATTTCCAGTGCATAAATGATTTCAGGATTTCATCACCGGGGATTTTACCGCTGGCAATGGGCGTTAGTACGCCAATGGTCAAAATGATAATGCCAATATTTAAACCATGCTGTTGCAAGAGCGGAAAATATACTTCCAGTGGTGTGATGCGAAACACGATTAACACCGCGGCGGCAATGGTGACGGCAGTATTGTGACTAAAAATACCGCAGGCCAATAAAATAAGCAGAACAATCAGGTTTAAATCGAGGTGTGACATACAGGCTGAACACGGTGGCATGGGAGAAAAAGAGGCCATTATTGTAGCCTTTTTCAGCGGGGCCTGCTGATAGATTCCAACTCCAGCGCGGTTTCAGTATAAAATACGCCATCTTCCATATTGATACAGCTTTCACTCCACAGGTAATTCGATGACTTTAGAAAAAATGTTGCAATCGCAAGGCTTTGGTTCACGCAAACACTGCCAGCAGCTGATTCAAAATGGTGCGATTGCCATTGAGGGTGAAGTCATCACCCAACCCAAACAGAAACTGCAGTTGCAGGGTTTAAAATTTTCGGTCTATGGGCAGGACTATACCTATCGGGAGAAGGTCTATATCGCGTTAAACAAACCGCAAGGTTATGAGTGTTCACATCAGGCCACCCATCATTTTAGTGTGTTTGATCTGTTTGACGATATTTTGCTGAATCGTGGCCTGCAATGTGTGGGACGTTTAGATCAGGACACCACCGGTTTGTTATTGCTAACTGATGATGGCCAGTTTTTACAGGCGCTGACCCATCCGAAAAAGCATGTGGCCAAAGTCTATCGCATGTACACCGCAGATCCGGTCACAGATGCGCAAATCCAGCAACTGGCAGATGGAGTCGAACTGCGCAATGAAAGCGGCATTTTTGCTGCCACCGATATTTGCCGTCTGGCCGAGCACGAGCTGGAAATGACCATTCATCAGGGTGTCTATCATCAGGTAAAGCGGATGCTGGCAGCAGTTGGCAATAAGGTGGAAAAGCTGCATCGTCAGCAAATTGGCGCTTTAAACCTGCCAGAACTCGAGTTGGGGCAGTGGATCTATTTAGATGACGCCCAGGTACAGCAGGCGCGTACCCGGATGCAGGATTAAACCGGCTTTTAATAGATTGGGCTATTTTAAGAAACAGTGGTAGGTCTGAAACTCATTGTCTTTAATAAAGCCCATCTGTTCATACAGTTGATGCGATTGATAGTTGTTGTTCTGGGTTTGCAGACTAATCCGTAGTGCATTGTTATGACGGGCAAAATGAATTGCGGTATCAATCAGCTGTTTGGCCGAGCCTTGACGACGATAGACCGGCGTCACATAGACATCATCCAGAATATAATAGGTGGTACAGGCCACCGAAGAAAAGCCTAAATACAGCAGGATAAAACCGGTAATCACCTCATCTTTCACATGAATAAAAATCACGCTTTCATGATTTTCAAAACGCTGTTGTAAAAACTGGTGTGAAAGCTTCAGGTTAGAAGATGCACCATAAAATTGACGATATTCATCAAATAATACGGCCAGCTGCTCGAGATCTGCTACGGTTGCGCGTCTGACAATCATCCATGACTCCCTGCATATCTTATTGTTGTCTATGCAGCATAACCAAGTTTTTAGCAGATTAAATTAAAATATTGTTTATAAATACAACACTGTTAACTTTTGTCAGTTTCACCCAAGAGGGCATTTAATTCGGCAAACAGGTCCAGATCTTCATCGTCCAGTGGGGAAGTGTCGGTGCTGACGGGCGCAGGTGTTGGGGTGGCCTGAGTATTTTGCTGTTCTTGCTTGAGCTTTCTTAACTTGATCAGCTGCTCCAGATTAATATTCTGGTTTTCGATAGAAAAAGGAATAGATTTGGTCAGAACGACCTGTTTAAAGAACAGACGAACCGCTTGTGCCGGTGTAATCCCCAACTGTTTAAACACGGCAAAAGCCTGTTTCTTTTCCTGAGAATCCAGGCGAATTTGATAAACTTCAGTTTTTCTCATGATTTTAATTAATTTAAGTGCACTTAACTGTGTAGACACATTTTAATCTAACCATTTGTAATTTCAATATTCATACACAGGAAAAATTGAAATAAATGTAATGACAATTAGATTACAGTGTCAGGTCAAATTGGGAGCTAAACGCCATTGCTGCTTTGCTGATTGGGTCCTGAAAGCAAATATCTTTGGCCAGAAGCTGTAAAGGCGCAGAAAAATCATCTTCCCTTTTATGCTGCACCTGCGGATAAAATGGATCGTTTAAAATAGCAATTCCAAGCTGATTTAAATGCACCCGCAATTGATGCTGCTTACCGGTGACAGGTTTAAGCAAATACTTTGCCAAATGACCGTTATGCGCTAACAGCTCAATATCGGTTTCGCTGTTGGGTACTCCATCCACCACCTGCATGGTATAAAACGGCTGACCTTTTTCCATGCGGTAACGGGTGGTGCAAGGAAAACTTAAATCGGCACGAAAAGGTGCAATCGCATGATAGGTCTTGCGGACCTGACGTTCGGCAAACATTTGCTGATAAAGACCACGACTGGCCGGCTGTTTGGAAAATAGCACCACGCCGGCAGTTTCCCGGTCTAAACGGTGAATCGGGGTCAGCTGTTCATTGCCAGTTTGCTGTTTCAAACGCACCAGTAAGGTTTGCTGCACATATTGTCCGGTTGGGCTCATGGTCAGAAAATGCGGTTTATCTGCCACCAGCAAATCTTCATTTTCAAATAAAATCTGGTGTTGAAACGGTACTGTTACTTCATGGGCTAAAAAACGATAGTAAAAACAGTGTGTATGTGCCTGAAAGGGACTGTCTGTGTTTAGACGCTGACCATGTGCATCATAGACCAGACCATCCTGAAAGCGCGACAGCCATTCAGCTGCAGAAATATGCGGAAACTGCTGGCACAGGTAGGCATACACTGTACTTGCCGATGATGGCTGCAAGTAAACTTTGCTGGCGCTAACACCATTAATCATCGGGGGAATAAAATCGGCAGTGGAGCTCATGAACGGGTGCACATCTCAAATTAGGTAACAAATGCTGTGAAAAAATACAGATTCTGACGCAGTCGAATAGGCTTTTAAACGGCTGCGATGCTATCATAATTGCTGTTTTGAATCATGTCGCGAGTATTATGCAGTATTCATTTTGTCTGAACCTGAACAATGAACAAGAGACCCAAAATCTGGCTCAGGTTTTGGCGGCGCATTTCCCGCGCGGGGTGATTTATCTGATTGGGGATTTGGGCGCAGGGAAAACCACGCTGACCCGTTATCTGTTACAAAGCTTAGGTCATCAGGGATCGGTAAAAAGTCCCACCTATACCCTGGTGGAGCCGTATCAGGTCAATGGTCAGGATATTTTCCACTTTGACCTGTATCGCCTGAATGACCCTTATGAACTGGAGCTGATGGGCATCCGCGATTATCTGGATACAGCAAACGCCTTATTTTTATTTGAATGGCCATCAAAAGGTGGGGATGAAATTCCAGCACCGGACCTGATTATTAATATTCTAAAGTCTGAAGATGAACTGAGCCGCACCGCAACTCTCAACTCGTCTTCTGCCGCTTTGCAACACGCTCTGGAGCAGAATTTTACCCATGTCGGCTGATTTAAGTACACGTCGTATCCGCGCGCTTGATCCGGCACTGGCCAACCAGATTGCCGCCGGAGAAGTTATTGAGCGTCCGGCTTCTGTGGTCAAAGAATTATTAGAAAATGCGATTGATGCCGGTGCGACCGAACTGATTATCCGGGTGGAACAGGGCGGCAGTACCCTGATTGAAATTATTGACAATGGGCGCGGCATTCATCCTGAAGATCTGCCCTTGGCAGTGATGCGTCATGCCACCAGTAAAATTCAAACTGCCGATGACTTGCATGCCATTGTCAGCCTCGGTTTTCGCGGTGAAGCGCTGGCGTCCATTGCCGCAGTATCGCGTTTAAGCCTGATCAGCAGCCAGACAGATGAAGGGGTGGGCTATCAGGTCGAAGTGAATGGCACGGCTTTTGATCATCAGGAGATTGTGCCGGTGGCTGCGTCGAAAGGAACCCATATTCGGGTGCAGGATCTGTTTTTTAATGTGCCGGCACGCCGTAAATTTTTAAAAAAGCCGGGTACCGAATTTGGCCATATTGAAGAAATTGTGCGCCGTCTGGCACTGACGCATTTTGATATCCGTTTTGTGCTGGAACATAATAACAGCATCAAGCTGAACCTGCCGGTTGCTGACAGCGGCGAGCTGCGTTTTCAGCGTGTACAGCAATTGCTGGGACGACAGTTTACCGAAAATGCTTACTGGATTGATGCCGATAGTATCAGCATGCGTCTGTCGGGCTGGTTGGGCCATCCTTCCGATGCGCGGGCACAGGCCGATTTACAATATGTCTATGTAAATGGCCGGATTGTTAAAGACAAGACCATCTCACATGCGCTGCGCATGGCCTATGATGGTATTTTGCATGGTCATCAGCATGCGGCGTATTTGCTGTTTCTGGAAGTTGAACCTGAAAATATTGATGTCAATGTGCATCCAACCAAGCATGAAATCCGCTTTTTAAACCAGCGTGAAGTGCATGAGTTTGTGCGTCATTATGGCAAAGAAACCCTAGCACAGTTCCAAACTGCCAGTGCCGACTTGGCCACGGCCATGAAAACTGAAACCCCGGAGCCGGTGTTTGCGGCGCAGCCACGTTATCAGGAACAGTTCCAGCTGCATAAAGCAGCCGAAGCCATCGTGTCAGTATCTAATCAGGCGGCACCAGAATTACTGACAGATTTTAGCGATGCCCGCCCGCAAAGTGTGGATTATGCACTACCACAAGGCCAGAAAATGGCCAGTGGCCAGAATACCGGTTATAGCAATGCCTATACCGGTTCACAGCAGCTGAACAATGCGCTAAAAAGCTATCTGGCACCGTTACGTGAGCTGGATGAATCTGCATTGTCCAGCCCACAGTCGGCCGCAGGTGAGACGCAGCCAGCTCCGGTAGATGAACATCCGCTTGGGATTGCCATCGCCCAGTTACATGGAATTTACATTCTGGCGCAAAATACCGAAGGCTTGATTATTGTCGATATGCACGCGGCACATGAGCGGATTTTATTACAGCAAATGAAATCGGCTTGGGATAAGCCGGAATTCTGGACCTCACAGCAGCTGCTAATTCCTAAAGTGATTAGCATTAGCCGGATGCAGGCGATGCGGATTGAAGAGCTAAAACCGCAGCTGGCACGTTTAGGGCTGGATCTGGATCAATATGGTGATGAGCAGGTGATTGTGCGTGGGGTGCCGGCGATTTTGCATAAGGCCAATTTTGATGCGCTGATTCCTGAATTGTTGAATGATCTGGACCCGGCCGATGAAGCACAAGCGCTGCTACAAAAACGTGACCAGATTCTGGCCGGCATGGCCTGTCATGGTGCCGTGCGTGCGCATCGTATGCTGAGCCTGTCTGAAATGAACGCCTTGCTGCGCCAGATGGAACAAACCGAATTTGCCAGCCAATGTAATCATGGCCGCCCGACCTGGCGTGCCTTTCCATTGGCTCAATTAGATAAACTTTTTGCTCGAGGAGAGTAGTGGTACATGTCAAATCAATTGCCGGTCATCAATTTAATGGGACCTACTGCAAGCGGTAAAACTGCTTTGGCGTGTGAACTCTATGAACTGGGGCATTTTGAGCTGATTTCAGTCGATTCCGCTTTGGTGTATCAGGATATGGACATTGGCACCGCCAAACCAAGCAAAGCCGAGCAGGCGCGTTATCCGCATCATCTGATTGATATTATTACCCCTTTAGAGGTGTATTCTGCTGCGCAGTTTGTAGAAGATGCCTGTGCTTTAATTGATGATATGCATGCGCGTGGCAAAACCCCGATTCTGGTGGGCGGAACTATGCTGTATTTCAAGGCCTTGCTGGAAGGGTTGTCCAGTAATTTGCCAAGTGCAGATTATGCGGTGCGCGCTGAAATTGAAGATAAGGCTGCACGTGAAGGCTGGGAAGCGGTGTATGCCGAATTGTGCACGGTAGATGCTTTAGCCGGACAGAAATTTAAAGTCAGCGATAAGCAACGGATTATCCGGGCCTTGGAAGTGTTCAAGTTAACCGGTCAACCTATTACCAAACTACAAGCAGAACAGCCCAAAAATGTACCATATCGTTACACTTTTCATAATCACGCCTTGCTGCCAGATCGGGTAGAATTACATCAACGTATAGAAAAACGATTAGAAATAATGTGGTCAATGGGTTTTTTGAATGAAGTAGAGAGGCTTATTGAAAAATACGATTTAGATGAGAATTTACCCTCTATGCGCTCTGTTGGATACCGACAAGCTTTAGAATTTCTAAAGAAAAGTGATAAAAGTCTCAATAAAAAGCAGGAAATGGAGGATAAGGCCCTATTTGCAACACGACAACTTGCAAAACGTCAATATACTTGGCTCAGATCGTTGCAGGAATCGCATAAAATTCAAACATATTTTACGATAAAGCAGGCTCAAGAAGACTTGCGAAACTGTTACGGATAAAGCAAAATTTATGAACTGTCTTTTTTATAAATTTTAATTGAAAAATAAAGATAGTTTTTGCGCTGATTTTTAATTATTTTTGGAGTTATAACATGTCTAAAGGTCAAACTTTACAAGATCCGTTCTTGAATTCTCTCCGTAAAGAACGTATTCCAGTTTCTATTTTCCTTGTAAACGGTATTAAATTACAGGGTCATATCGAATCTTTTGACCAGTATGTGGTGCTATTAAAAAATACAGTAAGCCAAATGGTTTACAAACACGCGATTTCTACAGTTGTACCTGCACGTAATCCACGTCCTGCTGGTGCACCTGCTGGTGCTCAAGGTGCTGGTGGCTTCGGTGGTCAAGGTGGTGGCTTCGGCGGCGGACAAGGTGGTGGCTTTGGTGGTCAAGGCAGCTTCGGTGGTCAAGGCGGCGGCTTCGGTGGTCAAGGTGGCTTCGGTGGTCAAGGCGGCTTCGGTGGTCAAGGCGGCGGCTTCGGCGGTCAAGGCGGCGGCTTCGGCGGTCAAGGTGGCTTCGGTGGTCAAGGCGCTGGCTTCGGTGGTCAAGCTTCTGGTTTTGACAACGACTCTAAATTTGAAGATTCTCAAGAAGATGACAACAACCGTTAATCAATATTAATGGCTTAAGTCCTCTTATAAAAAACCGCTGAATTCAGCGGTTTTTTTATTGCTATTGATGGCGAGGTGAAAAGCCAGAATTAAAAAAACCAGTGCAGGCACTGGTTTTTCATTTTTTAAGACCTAGTTATTTTTACGGTCCAGGTTTGGATCTTTAATATCGACAAAGGCATTGCTGCGAATTTCACGTAACCAGCTGTCCAGTTCGGTATCAAACTGACGTTCACCTAGAATCTGGCGTGCCATACGTTCCTGGTATTCGCGGGTCATGTCCTGCTGGCGGGTATCTGTCACCTGTAGAATATGCCAGCCAAACTGGGTTTGAAATGGCTGGCTGATTTCACCTACCGGGGTGCTTTTCATTTGCTGTTCAAATTCAGGCACCATCACTCCAGGGCTAACCCAGCCCAGGCTACCGCCATCACGGGCAGAACCGGTATCGGTTGAGAAAGTACCGGCCAACACTGCAAAATCTTCACCGGCTTTGAGGCGGTTATACAAACTGTCAATCATGTGCTTGGCATTTTCTGGGCTCACCACTTCTGTTGGCTGAATCAGAATATGACGGGTTTGATATTGTGGGACCAGCGCGCGCTGTTCACCGGCTTTACGATCGACCAGTTTCAGCACATGAATACCATCATTGACTGCAATCAGCTCAGTGGTCTGACCGACGTCAAGTGCACTTACACGTGCAGCCAGTTCAGCCGGAATTTCAGAAAGGCTGCGGAAACCCATATCAGCCGATTCAACTTTGGTGGCAGCTGTGCTGAACTGCTTGTTAATGGCATTGAGGTCATTGCTGTTATTCAGTGCAGTTTTAACCTGTTCCGCGGTGGCCTGTGCATTTTCACCGGATACGCGCACATGCAACACATGCGCCTGACTGCCTAAAGCGGCCTGACCTTGCGGGGTTTTCAGGAAGTTATCGACATCCTGATCGCTAATTTTAATTCGCGACATCACGACTTGCTGACGCAGACGGTTAATTGCCAAATCTTCAGCAATACGGTTGCGTAAAGAGGCATAGGTCCCCGGTGCAATACGGTCGACTTTCTGCTGGAAATCTTCCAGACTTTTGCTGCCATTTTGTTGGGCCACACGCATCACCGCTTCATTTAAGGCTTTTTCATCAGGCTTGATGTTATAGCGTTTGACCTGTTCCAGCTGTGCCTGACGCACGATCAGTTGTTCTAAGGCCTGTTGTTGTAGATATTGAGCCGGTGGCACGGTTTTGTTCTGTGCCTGTAATTGTTGCTGCATTTCAGCAGCGGTTTGCGCTAAATCACTTTGTAGGATGACACTGTTATCCACCACGGCCACGACCTGATCTACAGTTTGTGCAAAAGCAGGTGCAGCTGAAGAAATACATAAAGCTAAGGCAGTGGCTTTAAAAAATTGTTTTAACTGTGGTGTCTTCATTAACGTTGTGTCCAAGTTTGATTAGTTCTATTAAACCCTAAAATACGGTTTTCAAGTAAAGATGCAAGTTTATTGTTGAAACTGCCGAGGCCTTTCAGGTTTAATTCGGCCATGATGGCGCGTTTCGGCTTGACGTTGTGATCGGAGACATCATCCAGATCATTATAATAAGAGCGGCCGTAGACCGAGATGCCCCAGCAGCAGGATTCATAGTTCACACCGAGTAAATATTCACGGGCGACGCTATTGTCCAAATCGTATTGGGCATGACCCAGAATACGCCAGTTGTTGTAGACCGGTTGAATGAACGAGGCCACCACCTGATCATAATGATCCTGACGGTTTGGAATATGACGACGGTTAATATAGCCGACATTGTATAAATTGCCTTGTTCACCGGTATAGAACAGGTGCAGATCGCGCTGGGCATTGTCACCGTTTGACATCCAGGCGGCATTGGCACCAATATTCAGGTTTTCGGTTAACTGGCTGGCCAGACTCACTACCGGGCCGGTGCGGCTTTCGGTATCAAAGCTGTCTTCAGTATTTTCCAGGGTCACACGGCGATCTTCAAAGAAGAAGCTTTGACCCAGGCTGGCACGAATCCGCTCTAAACCTACTTCATCAAACAGGCTGTAGCTTAAACCGAGTGACAGGAAGTTGTTGTCTTCCAGGCGGTCATGGCCGTAGAAACGGTATGGGCTAAACAGCTGGTCATAATTAATGGAAGCAGTGGCTGAATCAAAATTTGGATGGCCATCCTGCTTCTGATACGGCGCGTAGGCATAGAAGGCACGCGGGGTAATGGTTTGCAGGAAGCGACCTTCTTTTTCAAAGGTCAGACCGGCGTCCAGGGTAAACTGCGGTACCGTCACCGATTTGGTTTCGCTAGATGAATCAAACTGATTCAGCGCGTTTTGGGTGTCTTTGTCAAAGAAGGTGTTGACGTTGCGAAGTGATACTTCTGGAATCACAAAAGACCATGGGTTGCGGTAGTTATAACGTACTTTAAAATCGTTATAGATACGGGTACCACTTGGCTCATAGCTGTTCAGGTCGGTGGTACTGGCCTCCAGATTGTTAATATCTTTCTTGAAGTAAGCCGTGTCGTGGTTAAACTCGATCTGGAAACCTTGAGGATTCCCGGTTTTATAGTTCAATAAGAACTGTGGTAAACGCGCATACGGACGGTCTTCATCTGGAATAGTTGGGTCCAGCGTCTGGAAATCTTCAACTTTTAGCTGCGCTCTTAAACCCGGAATGCCATTGCGATAATTTAGTTCCCAGGCGCGGCGTAAGTTCAGGTCGGTTCTGGAGTTCGGGTTGTTGTTTAAGTCAGCAAAATAGTCTTTATCTGAAGCGTAGTTATATTCCAGATTGGTATTGAACTGCTCGTTAATCTGCCAGTTATGCAGAAAGTGAAAATCCTTACGATCTTCATCATTGTATTTATTGTCAGAGGCCAGGTAGCCGCCCCAGATCTGACCCTGACCAAAATTCTCGGTCAGATAGCGGAATTCACCTTCCAGCATCGGGCCACGGTCACCAATATAGCGTGGTGTCACGGTGGCATCATAGTTTGGAGCCAGGTTCAGGTAGACCGGTACCGCCAGTTCAACTCCACCATCATTGGTAAAGCCAAAACTCGGGGTCAAAATACCGGTAGTACGACGGTCATCAATCGGGAAGTTAAAATATGGCACTGCCAGCACCGGCACATCTTTTACATACAGTTTGGTGCCACGGGTTTCACCGCGACCGGTTTCCTGATTTAGCTTGATTTCATCGGCCTGAATTTTCCAAGTCGGTGCCTGTTCAGGCGGGCAGGTGCTATAGGTGGCATTGTTCAATACCAAGGTATTGGTTGAAGTGCGGGCAATCTTTTCCGCCATGCCATGTGCGTGCTGTTCTTCTGCAATATAGAAGCTGTTGTGTAAATCGCCTTGCTGGGTTTTCAGGTTGTAATTGATCTGGTCGCTTTGCGCCAGTAAACCGGCTTGCGCCATTTGTACCCGGCCTTCGGCACTGGCATAGGTCTGGGTCTGGTCAATGGTAATTTTATCGGCACGAATCTGGCGGCCTTGCTGGTCAATTACCACATTGCCTTCTAAAACCGAATCCCCATTAGGATTATAGTGACCATAATCAGCGGTAACGGTCGAGGTGGCTTCTTCAGCAGCAACGGCCACGGTGTCCGGGCTAATTGGCGTGACCCAGGCGCCTTGACAATAGGCTGAACTCAGCTCTTGGCCAAAACGCTGCTGGGCTTCCGGCGCGGTTTTATCGACATAATACTGTTCAAAAAACGACTGGCCCGGATAAGCATCCTGAATGCTCTGTTTGAGTTGTTGATTGGTGATGGATGAAGCGGGCTCTGTGGTCTCTGCATGACTGCTCATCGCGTGTCCACATAACAGGGTCAAGATCGCAGTCGCTAAAGGATTAAATTTAAACTGATGCTTCATTTGTCTCATTAACCAAGAGTGCTTAATCGCAATTAATTATTGTCGCATCATAGAGAAAAAGCGCAGAAGTAGCTACACTTAGCACTTTAAAAACTCAGCCTGTATTAGAATTTATTGCAAATGAATACACAACGTGAACAATTGATACAAACATGGATTACATCTGTACTCGGTCCAGATCAATTTGAAACTCATTTTTTAGCAGGCGATGCAAGCTTCCGTCGTTATGCACGAATCAAATTGAATAATAAAACATTTATGCTGATGGATGCACCACCAGAAAAAGAAGATTGTGGTCCTTTTGTGACGATTGATGAATTTTTTGATGCGCATGGTGTACGCGTGCCGCATATCATCGCCAAAGATCTGCAGCAGGGCTTTTTGCTACTGGAAGATTTTGGTGATGTATTGCTCTCGACCCTGTTAAATGAACAGACTGTCGATGACTACTATGCACAAAGCTTTAAGCAGCTGATCCAATTGCAGTCCATTGCTGGCGAAGGCCATTTCCCGGACTATTCCTATGAAAAACTGATCAGTGAAATGGAGCTGCTCACCGACTGGATGTTGCCCTCATTACAGATTCAGCCAACCGCAGAAGAGAGCGCGTTAATCAAGCGTACCTTTGCTATTCTGGCCAATGCGGCTTTGGCCCAGCCACAAGTGATTGTACATCGTGATTTTCACAGCCGGAACCTGATGAAAATTGCAGGTGAAACCGAACTTGGGGTGATTGATTTTCAGGATGCGGTAATTGGCGCCGATACCTATGATCTGATTTCAATTACCCGTGATGCCTACGTGCAGTGGAATGCAGATCGTGTCTATCGCTGGTTTAAAACCTTTTATGATTTGCTGCCGGAAAGCGCCAAGCAGGAGCGTGATTTTGAGCAGTTCAAGAAAGACGCCGACCTGATGGCGATTCAGCGTCATATCAAGATTCTGGGTATTTTTGTGCGCCTGTTCGAGCGTGATGGCAAATCGGGTTACTTAAAAGATTTGCCGCGCGTGATGTGGTATCTACTGGAAGAATCGCAGCCTTATGCCGAATTGCAGCCTTTTATGCAGTTTATTCGTGAAAAAGTTATGCCGGCATTTGAAGCCAAATATGGCCGTTATGAGGTAGCTGCCTGATGAAAGCCATGATTCTTGCTGCCGGTTTAGGTAACCGGATGCGTCCTTTAACCTTGCATACGCCTAAACCCTTGCTGGAAGTGGGCGGTAAGCCGCTGATTGTTTGGCATATCGAAAAACTGCAGCGCATTGGCGTAACCGAAATTGTGATCAATACCGCCTGGCTGGGTGAAAAACTGGCTCAGGCTTTGGGGGATGGCAGCCAGTTTGGCGTTAATATTCTCTGGTCGCATGAAGGCGAAGGTCTGGAAACCGCAGGCGGGATTATTAACGCGCTGCCGCTGCTCGGCAATGAGCCCTTTATTCTGGTCAATGGCGATGTCTGGACCACCATGGATTTTGCGCCATTATTGTCGGTACAGCTAGAGAGTCAGCTGGCGCATCTGGTGCTGGTGGAGAATCCGGCGCAGCATCCGCAAGGCGATTTCACCTTATCGGAACAAAAAGCTTATACCTTTGATCAGGGTAAATCGGGTGAAAATCTGACCTATAGTGGTATTGCCGTGATTGATCCGCAGATGTTCCAAGGCCTGGAAGGTGGCAAGCGTCCATTGGCGCCGTTATTGAAACAGGCCATGCAGGATGAAAAAATTGCCGCCAGCAAATTGCAGGGTGTCTGGGTTGATGTTGGCACTCCTGAGCGATTAAATGCACTGGATCAACAAATTCAGCAAGGTGTGTACGCTTAAGTGCATATTCACTAAGCACTCGCTGCTGTGACTTGGCAGATAAATCGGTATACTTTCAGCTAACTTTTTCGAGACGTTCATTGTTTATGCATACGTTTTTTCAGGAACTCAAGCAGGGTAGTCAGGCCTTGGGTTTAGAGCTCAGCGATGAGACTTTAAATTTATTACTCCAATATCAAGATGCTTTGGTGCTATGGAACAAAGCGTATAACTTGACCGCAATTCGTGATCCGAAAGAAATGCTGGTCAAGCATTTGCTCGACAGCCTGAGTATTCTCAACGATTTACCTGCCGGCCGTTTGCTGGACATTGGTACCGGTGGCGGTATGCCGGGCATGATCATTGCCTTATGTCAGCCGGAACGTCAGTGCGTGTTGCTGGACTCGAATGGCAAAAAAATCCGTTTCTTGAAGCAGTTTATTGCCGATCTGAAACTGCAAAACGTGGTGGCGGTCCAAACCCGAGTCGAAAATGAAGACAGTATCCGTGAGTTAGGCCAGTTTGATGTCATCACCAGCCGTGCCTTTGCATCTCTGACCGATTTTGTGGCGGCATCAAAACCGTTTATGCATGGACAGAGTATTATTGCTTCCATGAAAGGTCTGATTCCGGCCGATGAGGTTGAAGCATTGAAAGATGAGTTCAGCTGTGAAATTATCGAGCTAAAAGTTCCACGTCTGGACGAACAGCGTCATCTACTTTTATTAAAACATATTTAATTCATTCTAAGGATTGGGGTTACCATGGCACAAATTATTGCGATTGCGAACCAGAAAGGTGGTGTCGGTAAAACTACAACCGCAGTAAATTTGGCAGCATCGTTAGCTGTTTTGAAAAAGCGCGTTTTACTTGTGGATATGGATTCACAGGGAAATGCCACGATGGGTTCTGGTATCCAAAAAAACGACCTTCTATATTCCATTACCGATGTGTTGCTGGGCGAAGTGCCAATTGAAACGGCCATTACCAAATCGGAAGTGGGTTATAAGGTTTTAGGTGCAAACCGTGATTTGTCCGGTGTGGAACTGGCTATTGCCGAGCAGGAAGGGCGCGAGTTTATTCTGCGTGATGCACTGGGCGAAATTGAAAAAAGTTTTGACTACATTATTGTCGATTGTGCGCCAAGCTTAAGCTTAATTACCGTGAATGCGCTGGCTGCGGTACAGGGCGTGATGATTCCAATGCAATGTGAATACTATGCGCTGGAAGGTCTGGCCGATTTAACCCAGACCATCGACCGGATTCAGCAGGCTTTAAATCCAGAGCTGGAAATTATTGGTGTGCTGCGAACCATGTACGATGCGCGTAATGCATTAACCCGTGATGTGTCTGAAGAGCTGCAACAGTATTTTGGCAAAAAGCTGTATGACACCGTGATTCCACGTAATGTGCGTCTGGCCGAAGCACCGGCGCATGGTTTGCCTGTAATTTATTTTGAGAAAAGTTCAAAGGGTGCAGTTGCTTACCTGAATCTGGCAGCTGAAATGTTAAAGAAAAGCAAAGTGAAAAAAGGAAGTAAAGCATGACCATAAAAAAACGCGGACTCGCCAAAGGTCGTGGTTTGGATGCCTTACTTGGGTCGATCCAGAAAGAAAAATTACAACTTGAAGCCCAGTCTTTGGATCATGGTCAGCTAAAACAGATTGATGTGCATTTATTAAAACGGGGTGAATATCAGCCACGCCGTTTTATCCATGAACAGGACTTACAGGAACTTGCCGCCTCGATTGAAAAACACGGGGTCATGCAACCGATTGTGATTCGTCCGATTGATGACGAACAGCATCCGTATGAAATTATTGCTGGTGAACGTCGCTGGCGTGCCGCACAGCTGGCGGGACTCACCGAAGTTCCGGCAATTGTCCGTGACCTGACCGATCAGGTGGCGATTGCACTGGCTTTAATTGAAAATATTCAGCGTCAGGATCTGAATCCGATTGATCAGGCCATGGCCTTGCAGCGCTTCCATGACGAGTTTGGTCTGAGCCATCAGGAAATTGCCGACACCGTCGGTAAGGCACGAACTACGGTCAGTAACCTGTTGCGTTTGTTGACTTTAACTGAAGAAGTTAAAGACCTGATGCAGCAAGGGCTGCTGGATATGGGCCATGCGCGCGCCATTTTGACCTTAAAAGCCAAAGATCAGCTGAAAGTGGCTGAACTGGTGATTGAAAAGAGTTTGTCGGTCCGTCAGACCGAACAGCTGGTGCGTGACTGGAGCGCACCAAAAACAGAAAAACCAAAAGCAGAACCGGCACCGGATATTCAGCAACTGACACAACGTCTGTCAGAGCGTTTCAGTGCCAATGTCAAAATTGATCATAACAAGCAGGGTAAGGGGAAGCTGGTGATCAGCTATCACTCCTTAGAAGAACTAGATGGTATTTTAAATATCTGCTTGGCTGATTAATTTTTATTGTAGATTTATTGGGGAAAATCGAATGTGGGAATTGGTAAAAGCAGGCGGCTGGCTGATGCTGCCGTTACTGTTGTGCTCTGTGTTTACGCTGGCCATCAGTATTGAGCGTTTTTTACGTCTTAAGCGTGCCGGTGTGGTGCCGAAAGCCTTGCAATTACAAACCGGACAGCCGGTGCAAGGCGTGTTACAGCAGTTGCAGCAATCGGAAAATTTACAGCACAGTACTTTGGGCCGAATCTTTATGGCTGGTGCGCAAAATAAACACCAGTCTGAACAGTTTGCGCGTGCGCAGATGGAAGCGACAGCCTCTCAGGAAATTGGCTATCTGGAAAAAAATATTAATTTCCTCGGGACTTTAAGTGCTGTGGCGCCGTTGCTGGGCTTATTGGGGACCGTTCTGGGGATTATTGAATCTTTCCTGATGATTGATATCAGTTCAAGCAATCCGACTTTAATGATTCCGGGGATTTCCAAAGCACTGATTACCACCGCAGCGGGTATGCTGATTGCAGTGCCGGCTTTATTTGCTTACCGTTATTTCCAGCGTCTGGTACAGGAATATGTGGCCGAGCTGGAACAGCAGGCGACATTGTTTCATGCTGCGCTGTTTCATCAAACCCAGATTGTTGATGAAGACATTAAAAAAGCAGGCTAAGGTGACCTATGAAATTCAAACGCTCGCAAGTGGAAGATATTCATATTAACCTGACACCGATGATTGACTGTTTGCTGTTTATTCTGGTGTTCCTGTTACTGTCCACCAGTTTTAACCAGTTTAGCCGGATGAACCTGACCTTGCCGGAAGCGCAAGGGGTGCCACCGAAAGCCTATGACCAGAAAGTCGAGGTGGTGGTCGATGCTTCCGGGCATTATTCGGTCAACGGGCAGGCGCTTTCCAGCAAGGAAGTTGCTGATTTAAATACAGCAATTAAACAAATTTCCAATGATCGACGTGATTTAATGTTTATCATTGCGGCAGACGCGAAAGCTTCTCATCAGGATGTGATTCGTGTCATGGATGTTGCGGGACAACTGGGTTTCGTCAACATTAACATCAGTACGAAAGTACCAACTCGAGGCTATTAGTGAATCCGGATTATAAAGTCTACCTGCGTCTACTCGGTTATTTAAAACCTTTCTGGGGAATCGCGATTCTGGTTGTGGTGGGTTTTGCCATCAATGCGGCGACTGAAGTTTCAGTGGCCAAGTTGCTGGAAAAAATTATTACGGCAATTCAGGAAAAAGACTACACCTTCACCCACCTGTTTCCTTTTCTGGTGGTGTTGCTGATGTTTTTCCGTGGTGTCGGCCTGTTTCTGGGCGGCTACTATACCGCGGTCATTTCACGTAATCTGGTGTTTAATGTGCGCCAGGAAGTATTTGCCAAATTGCTGCGCTTACCGTCGCAGTATTATCTGGACAATACCAGTGGCCACATTACTGCCAAAATCATGTATAACGTGGAGCAACTGACAGCGGCCTCCACCGAATCTTTACGTACCTTGCTGCAACAGGGTTTAATTACCATCGCCTTGCTTGGTTACCTGTTTTATAGCAACTGGCGTTTGACCATCTGTATCCTGATTTTTGCCCCGCTGATTGGCCTGTTAATCCGGAAAGCCGCCAAGCGTATGCGTAAGCTGTCAATTCAGGTGCAGGATACCATGGGTGATGTGAACCATGTGGTGCAGGAAACCGTTAACGGCAATCTGGTGGTGAAAGGTTTTGCCGGTCATCAATACGAGCAGGAACGCTTTAAACAGAACTCACTGGAAAACTTGCGCCGCGGCCTGAAAATGGTAGCTGTGCAGCAGCTCAACAGTCCGGTGGTACAGCTGATCATGTCGATTGCACTTTCCATTGTGATCTGGATTGCACTGCGCCCGGAAATTTTACGTGACACCTCAGCTGGTGAATTTGTGGCCTATATTACTGCTGCCGGGATGCTGAGCAAACCAATTAAAGCGCTAACCGATATCAACGAAAAACTGCAACGCGGTATGGCGGCGGCGCATTCTGTATTTGAACTGCTGGATATGCCGGAAGAAAAAAATACTGGTACCTTAACTCCAGCCTTAAAAGGCAATATTGAATTTGATCAGGCCAATCTGGTCTATGCCGATGGCCATCATGCCATTCATGACTTTAGCCTGAATGTTAAAGCCGGTGAAACCGTGGCACTGGTCGGACGTTCAGGGGCGGGCAAAAGCTCACTGGTCAATTTGCTGGTGCGTTTTCAGGAATTATCTTCAGGCGGGATCAAACTGGATGGGCTGGATATTCATCAGATTGAACTGAATAGCCTGCGTACCCAAATTGCCATGGTCAATCAGCAGGTGGTGCTATTTAATCGTACCGTGCGTGAAAATATTGCGTATGGTCAGCTGGAAGGTGCGTCGGATGAAGAGATTATCGCGGCGGCTAAAGCGGCGTATGCGCATGATTTTATTATGGCCTTACCACAAGGCTATGACACACCACTCGGTGCGCAGGGTTTAAACCTGTCCGGTGGTCAGCGTCAGCGTATCGCGATTGCCCGTGCTATTTTGAAAAATGCACCGATCCTGATTCTGGATGAAGCGACCAGTGCATTAGACAATGAATCTGAATACTTTATTCAACGTGCCTTTGATGCAGCGATGCAGAATCGTACCACCATTGTCATTGCACACCGTTTATCTACCATCGAAAATGCCGACCGTATTGTTGTGATGGATCAAGGGCGTATTATTGAACAGGGTACCCATCAGGAACTGTTAAACCAGCAGGGTGCTTATTATCAGTTGCATCAGCGCAATTTCGAGGAATAATCAGCCATGTCATTTGCACAATTCATTCAGGACGCTTGGAACAAGCAAGCCAAATGGTTGGTTGTGCTACGGCCGTTGGCGCTGTTATATCGTGGTGGCAGTGTGCTGAATCAGAAGCTGTATGCTTCGGGGATGAAAGCAGCCTATACCGCACCAGTGCCGGTGATGGTGATTGGCAACATTACCGTAGGCGGTAGCGGCAAAACGCCGCTGCTGATTCATCTGGTTAATTATCTGCATAGCCTGAATGTGCGTGTTGGCGTAATTAGCCGCGGCTATGGCGGCAAAGGCCCATTCCCGGCCTATGTTGATTTTGAATCGACGCCGGACATGGTCGGCGATGAACCCTGTCTGATTGTACAATCTACCGGTGCGCCAATGGCGGTCGGTGCCAATCGTCAGCAGAGTATTGAATTGCTGCTGTCCAGACATGAACTGGACCTGATTATCAGTGATGATGGTTTGCAACATCTGGCGCTCAATCGCCAATTGGAATGGATTGTGCTGGACAATAACCGCGGTCTGGGCAATGAAAAAATTCTGCCTGAAGGTTATTTGCGAGAGCCGAAAAGCCGCCTGAATACAGCAACCGTGATTGAACATGCGGCACAGCCAAGTTCAGCGCTGAATATGCATCTGGAAGTGGCTGAGCCTTATTTACTTAATGCCATAGAGGGTAAGGTGTTTAATCCGCAAGAGGCTTTTTATGCCGTGGTTGGGATTGGTTTTCCGCAGCGTTTTTATCGCACCTTAGAGTCGATGGGCATCCAGCAATTCCAGTGCCACGAATTTCCAGATCATCATGATTATGAAATTGATGACTTGCAGTTTGAAGATCATCAACCGATTATTACCACCGAAAAAGATGCGGTGAAGATTTTGCCCATGCTGAAACAGTATCCTGATTTTAACCGGGAAATCTGGGTGGTGCCGGTTGAAGCGGTATTGTCACCTGCTTGTTATCAGGTTTTGCATCAACAGTTAGCGCAGCTGGGTTTGACCCTGAATGAAGGACAGTTATGAAACACATCGTTATTCCTGCACGTTTTGCCAGTTCACGCTTACCGGGTAAGCCCTTACTTGAAATTCATGGCCGTCCCATGATTTTACGGGTGGTGGATCAGGCCAAAAAAGTTGAAGGTTTTGATGACTTATGTGTGGCGACAGATGATGTGCGTATTGCCGATGTCTGCCGCGCTGAAGGGGTGGATGTGGTCTTGACTTCAGCGGATCATCCTTCTGGGACTGACCGTTTAAGTGAAGTAGCGCGGATTAAAGGCTGGGCCAGTGATGACATTATTGTCAATGTGCAAGGTGATGAACCTTTGTTGCCCGCGCAGCTGGTGAAACAGGTGGCGCAGCTCTTGGTCGATCAGCCTGGCTGTTCGATGTCGACACTGTGTGAACCGATTCATGCACTGGATGAGTTCCAGCGTGACAGCATTGTCAAAGTGGTGATGTCCAAGCACAATCAGGCTTTGTATTTTAGCCGCGCGACCATTCCTTATGATCGTAACGGGGCGAAAAATGCCGTGCCGCAATTGCATGATCAGGCTTATCGTCATTTGGGCCTGTATGCCTATCGGGTAAAACTGTTACAGGAATATGTGACTTGGGAGATGGGTCTGCTGGAGCGTCTGGAAAGTCTGGAGCAGCTGCGGGTGCTGGAAAATGGACATCGGATTGCGATTGCCGTGGCTGAAGCCAATTTACCACCGGGTGTCGATACCCAGGAAGATCTGGATCGCCTGAATACGCTTGATCTTGCGCATTTTGAATCGTAGAGCTGGCCATGCAGAATGAAGTGACTGCGCAGATTTATCCCTGGCAGCAAACAGTTTGGGATACACTAACGGGCAGATTTCCCCAGTTGGGCCATGGACTGCTGTTTTATGGTAAAAAAGGTTGTGGCAAAGAAGCTTTTGCGCAGCAGTTTCTGGCCTGGATTTTGTGCCAGCATCGTCATGAGCGCAATCTGCCCTGTGGCGAGTGCGGCAGTTGTCAATGGTTAAAATCAGATACGCATCCGAATTATGTTTATATCACGATCGATGAAGAGAATAAAAAACAAAACGCGAAAATTAAGATCGAGAAGATCCGTGATTTATTACCATTTGTGCAACAAACCGTAGATGGCTGGCGGGTTATTGTGATTGAGCCGGCAGAAGCCTTGAATATTGCCTCTGCCAATGCCTTGCTAAAAACACTGGAAGAACCCGGCGAGCGGGTGGTGATTATCCTGCTGGCCGATCATTACCTAAAGCTGCCCGCGACTATTCGCAGTCGTTTACAGCATTTTGCCCTCGACCGGATTGCCCCGGAACTGGCCCATGATTTTTTAAGCCAGCACTTGCCGGAAAGCAGCGAGCAGCAAAAACAGCTGCTGATGAACCTGTCCAATCAGATGCCGCTGCAAGCCATTCAGGTGGCCGAGCAGGACTGGTTCTTTAAGCGCGCTGACTTTGTGCAAGACTGGCAAAAATTGGTCAGTCAAAAAAATTTGCCGATGGCAATTGCGACCAAGTGGAATAAAGAGCTGAGTTTTAGTGAATTTGGTCAGATGTTTGAATACTTGTTGTCAGATTTGATTTGTGTCAAGCTAAATCAACCGGTGAAAAACATCGACCTGACACTAAGCGCGCTGGCCGAGCAGTATTCGCTGGAAGCATTATTTGATATTTATAGTGATATACAACAATCAAAACAGATGACAGAGCAGAATGTTCAAAGCAATCTGATTCTTGATCAGCTGTGTATAAAATTGATGAATCTTTAAGGGGAAACAGTATGCAGCCACGTATGGGCGGAATTATCCAGGCCAATATTCCAGATCTAGAAACGCTCTATTTAAGTTATATGCCCTATGTGGTCGATGGCGGACTGTTTATTCCTTCCAAGCAACCGGTGCAGATGGGCGAAGAAATCTTTGTACTGGCGACCTTGCCGGAACAATCACAAAAAATTCCACTGACCGGTAAAGTAATCTGGATTTCACAAAAACAGAATGGGGTGAAATTACAGGGATTTGGTATTCAACTCAGTGGTGAAAAGGGTCTGTATTACAAAGCAGAAGCAGAAAGACTACTGGCAGGACTTAAGTCTTCAAATCGAAACAGTTACACTATGTAGTCTGTTCTAAGTTGTTGTAGGAAACGCCTGTGTTTGTAGATACGCATTGTCATTTAACCATGCTCGATTTAACTCCGTATGATGGAAATCTGGATCTGGCATTGGCGCAGGCGCGAGAAGCCGGCGTATCTAAATTTATGAGTATTTCGGTCGATCTGGATGACCATATCGAACTGGCAAAAATTGCCGCACGCCATGCAGATGTCGGTTATACCGTGGGTGTGCATCCTTGTGAAGATGCGGCCACCATGGCGCGTGCCACCACAGACTATCTGGTCGAGCTGGCACAACCGGAAAAAGTCTGGGCGCTGGGGGAAACTGGACTGGATTATTATCACAGTACCGATTTTATTGCCGAGCAGAAAGACTGTTTTGCCCGACATATCCATGCCTCGCAAATTGTAAAAAAACCGGTGGTGGTACATACCCGTTCAGCCAAGCATGATACGGTTGATATTATCCGCGCAGAAAAATCAACCCATGGGATTTTGCACTGTTTTACCGAAGACTGGGAAACCGCCAAAGCGGTACTGGACTGCGGTTACTATGTCTCTTTCTCGGGTATTGTGTCGTTTAAAAATGCCCAGGATTTACGGGATGTGGCCAAGCAGGTGCCGCTAGATCGTGTCCTGATTGAAACCGATTCGCCGTATTTGGCGCCAATGCCATATCGTGGTAAATCAAATGAACCAAAATATGTCCCATATGTAGCCAAAGCCCTGAGTGATGTATATGATAAGTCACTGGAAGAGATGGCTTTCATTACCATGCAGAATTTTGAAAACCTCTTGAACCAAAAGTAAAAATCTAGAAATTTTTAAAACTGACCGATAAGTGCATAAGAGAGAGTTTATAGGGTGAAGATGGATCGTCAGGCTCAATTTCGAGCAAGAGAAACCTTAATTTTTCAAGTGGCAGAGCAGTTGCTATTAGAAAATGGCGAAGCAGGGATGACGCTTGATGCCTTGGCTGCAGAATTAGACCTGGCCAAAGGCACGCTTTATAAACATTTCCAGAGTAAAGACGAGCTGTACATGTTGCTGATTATTCGTAATGAGAACATGCTGCTCGAAATGATCAAGGATGCTGAGAAAAAGTTTCCTGAACATTTGGCCTTCTTTATGCTGCATCACTTGCATCATCCAGAGCGCACGGTACTGTTCCATCAGATTGAAGAGCGCCTGTCGACTACCGGTATGGGCATCAACCATCTGTTTAATGAGCTGTATCAGGTGCGTAAACAGCGCTTACGCCTGATTATTCGCATGACTGAGCATTATCTGGAATCAATTCAGAGCAAAATGTCGGTGCGTGACTATCTGGCTTCGATCTGGTCCTTGACGCACGGCGCGGCGGCCATTCTAAACTCCAGTTTCTATCAGCGTTACCTGGGTTCACGTGACACCTTGCGCGTGGCCTATATTGACCAGGCACTGGCCTTGCCGAAACAAGTTCAACATCTCGAACAGATCGCTTAAACCTCATGACTAGATCGCATCACTTCTCATCTGTTCGTGGTTTTACACTCATTGAATTGATGGTGGTGATTGTGGTCATGGCCATTGCCGCCTCACTGGTGCTGATGAATATTGGCGGGGTGGACCAGCGCAGCGCCATGCAGGCACGTGAAGTGTTTTTGATGGATGTGAAGAAGCTGCAACGCGAAGCAGACGATCAATCGCGTGTGCTGGCTCTAAATGTTCAAAATGCCACCGATGTGTCACCATTTCGTTATGAAGTTCTGGAATATTTGCCAGCAACCACCGCTACCGACAGTTCAAGCGTCATGCTCAGTCAAACCGCGACCCGCTGGCAAAAATATGCCGAATTTGAGATGCAAAGTTTGCCCGATGGGGTGAGCTTTCAGATTCAGCCCTTACAACACGGCTTTGAGAATGCGCAGAATGCCGCCTTGCTGCAAGGCGATGCGCCGAAACTGATCTGGCTCGGTAATGGCGAAATTAAACCGGTACGGATTCAGTTTTATTTCGAGCAGCGTCCGGTTGGGGCTGAAATCGAAATTGATCATCTGGGTAAGATCGTGAATGAAGAATAGATTATTTTCAGCCTTCTTATCGCCTGATCTGCAAAAACTGAGCCGGCTTTTTTCCAGCTGTTCAACATCCGCGTACCGATTACGAGCATATCCGCATCAGACCCGATTCAAGCGTATTGCCGGTTTTACCTTATTAGAAGTGATGGTGGCACTGGCGATTTTCGCTACAGCGGCCATGGCGCTGACTCAAGTGGCCATGCAATATACCCAGTCCACCTCTCATGCCATTTTAAGAACCAAAGCGCAGTTTATGGCCTTAAATGAACAGGCTCTAATGGAAATCCAGCAGGACTGGCTGACGGGTACGCAATCAAAACAGGTCACCCTGCAAGGTGAAAGCTGGCAAATTGATAAAAGCGCACAGCCCACCATTAGCCCGAATGTGCAGCGGGTAGAGGTGCAGGTCAGCTTATTTAACCCCGATACCGGACAAGTAGAAGCCGGGATCACCCATTTGGTGTTTTTTAATCATCGGGTGGCGCAATGATTAAGGCTAAACGCGGATTTACTCTGGTCGAGCTGCTGGTGGCCATTGCCATCTTTGCGGTGCTGTCTGCCTTAGGCTGGAAAGTATTTGATTATCTGGTCAAGGTCAAAGACCGTAACCAGTGGCATGAACAGCAGTTAGAAGGATTGCAGGGTGCCTATCAGCAAATCTTGCGTGACAGCATTCAGATTGTACCGCTGACGGCCAACATCAATAATGATATTCAGCCAGCTTTGGTACTACAAAACGGCCGTTTTAATTTTAGCAAGACCGGTGTGACCGATCCTTTGCAGCAGGGCATTGCCCCCACTGAACGGATTGAATATCAGTACCGGGCCGATGAACAAAAACTGTATCGTCTGAAATATGCCAATTTGCATCAGTCCGGGCATGATCAGCCGGTTTCCAGTGTATTGTTGGACAATGTTAGCCAGTTTCAGGTTAGTGTGCTGAATCCGCAGGAACTGAGTAACTGGCCAGACAGCAGTATTGACTTAAATGATAATCAACAAAAACGCAAACTGCCAAAAGGCATTAAAATAAATTTAACCGTACAAGATGTACAATATGAATGGATTTTTAGCCTGTTAAATACTGACTTCCTGAAATCAGACAATAAAACCACATCATAAGACAGGCAGTGAATGGGGCAATGAGACAGAACATAAAACAGCAACAGGGTATTGCGCTAATCACTATTTTAATGATGGTGGCATTGGCCACCATTTTGGCGGCGACCATTGCCAAACGTCAGGCCTATACAGCAGAAAGTACCGCTTATTTAATGCGGCAGAACCAGTCCTTGCTCTATGCCAAAAGTGCCGAAGCCTTCTTTGCTGAATTGCTCAAAGATGATGCTGAAAATGCTGCCGAGGTCGATCATCTGCAAGAGAACTGGGCCCAGCCAATGCCAGCTTTTCCTGTTGATGATGGTTTTGTGGCGGGTGTGTTGAGTGATGAATCGGGGAAGTTCAATTTAAATGCCTTGCTGAATGACAATGGCAATGTTAATGAAAATGCCAAACTGTATTTTGAACGGCTGCTGGTGCGTGTTGGCTTGCCTGCCCAAATCAGTGAAGCGGTAATTGACTGGCAAGATGCCGATGATTTACCCATCGGGCCGATGGGTGCCGAGAGTAGCTATTATCAGGGCCTACCTAATGGTTATTTACCTTCAAATTCCCTGTTTTATAGTGTCGAAGAACTGAAACAGGTACGCGGCTTTGAAGAAGGTCAATATCAGCTGTTACTGCCTTATGTCAGTGCTTTGCCGAACCGCAGTACCAGTATCAACATCAATACGGCACCGGCTTTGGTGCTGGCCAGTATTGATGACAAGCTGGATGTAAACCAGATTCAGCAGGTGCTGGAACAGCGTCAGGCCAATCTGGAGCATTTTGCCAATACGCAGGAACTGTGGGAGCTGGATGCCTTTAAACAGGTCGATGCCGCCCTGAAAGCTCAGGTCGGTGCTTTACTGGGGGTACAGTCCAATTACTTTAAGGCAAAAATTGAAGTGATGCTGAGTGAACGCAAACGCCAGTTTAGTAGTGATCTGGTGCGCGATAAAAAAACGGTTTATGTGGCCTATCGCAGCATGGCACCATTTTAAAACACAGCCTTTCAGCGCAATTTTCACTGTGCATAAAGCGAGATAGGTTTTAGCTATCAAGTTAAACAGCAAATTTAATGCTTATTCCTTTAATTTTGCTTTATAATTAATAGTCGATTCACAAATAATCTGGCCTGATCGGGACACATGTTAATTCGTAAGTTATTTAAGTTTGAAAATGCTCATATTGTGCGTAACTGCACTTCAGACCGCTGTAAACGTTCAATACACGGCCATAGCTATAAAGTTGAGCTGTTACTTAAGGCAACGAAATTAGATCATGGTCAAATGGTCTATGATTTTGGCTTGCTAAAAGGTGTGATTAAAGAAATTTTTGATTCTTTCGATCATGCGATCTGTTTCTGGCAACAGGACAATCCGGATTATATTCAGGCCTGCCAAAACTTCAGTGCGCGCTGGGTCTCTTTACCGGTGTCGCCATCTGCCGAGCAGTTTTCCCGTATTTTCTTCTTTCTGGCGCAGCAGGTGCTGGCCTCAACCATCACCCAGAATGGTGAAGGTGATGTTGAAGTCTATTCAGTAATTGTGCATGAAACCGATACCGGTTATGCGCAAAGCTTTTTAGAAGATATTGAAAACGAACAAATGGGACTACTTGCTCTGGATCAGATCGAGTTTTCAGCGCAGGTGCGCGCGGAATGGTCAGATCCCGAGATGTATGAAAAATTGAAACAGGGTATTAAATTCCAAAACCCAAGCGTAGATTTACAGGTTAAACTCTAATACACACATCCTGACATGGATATAAAGGATTTAATACAGGTATGTCTTTAACTGAACAGCAACACGCGAAACTGGAGAAGGTTCAGTTAGATGCGAGCTGGAAATATGCCCTGAGCGATTTTTTGCTGGGTGAGAAAATGGATGCCTTAAAAGCATTCCTACTCGAAGAAAAACAAGCCAATAAAGTGATTTATCCACCAAGTGGCTTAATTTTTAATGCACTAAATACCACGCCGCTAGAGCAGGTCAAAGTCGTTATTCTGGGCCAAGATCCTTATCATGGTCCGAATCAGGCACATGGCCTGAGCTTTTCTGTGCAGAGAGGGGTTGCATTACCGCCATCTTTACGTAATATTTTCCATGAGTTACATACCGACTTGGGGCTAGATATTCCCAAGCATGGCGATTTAACCCGTTGGGCGGAACAGGGTGTGCTGCTGTTAAACAGTGTCCTGACTGTTGAGGCTGCACAGCCAACATCGCATCAGAAGCGGGGCTGGGAAGAATTTACAGATCATGTGATTGATGTCCTAAATGAACAGCGTGAGCATATTGTGTTCATTTTATGGGGTGCCTATGCACAGCGTAAGGGACAACGCATTGATCCGAATAAACACTTAATCTTGAAAGCCGCACATCCGTCGCCGCTGGCGGCAAACCGTGGTGGTTTTTTTGGATGTAAAGTGTTTTCAAAAACAAATAATTACCTGAAACAACATGGCATTGAGCCTATAGACTGGCAGCTGGACGCATGACACAAACTCCCGTATTGAAACAGTATCATCCCGATTTAATTGTTGAAGAAGCACAAAATGGCTGGCGTATTGTTCGTTTGAACCGTCCAAAGTCGTTGCATGCACTGGATGAATCTATCGTGACTGCTTTACTGGAAGTCTTTCAGGACTTTCATACGGATGAGCAGGTGAAAGCCATTTGGCTCGATTCCACTACACCAAAAGCCTTCTGTGCCGGTGGCGATGTGCGCAAACTGCGTCAACTGGTGATTAATGACGAAGTTGAGGCCGCCAATAAATTCTTTGAACAGGAATATGCGCTGGATTTGTTGCTGCATAACTATGCCAAACCGGTTCTGGTCTGGGGTGAAGGTTATGTGATGGGCGGTGGTTTGGGTCTGTTTATGGCAGCGCCGTTCCGTCTGGTAACCCCGCATTCACGTCTGGCAATGCCGGAAATTAATATCGGTCTTTATCCAGATGTAGGTGCATCGCGCTTCCTGGCAGATCGGGGTGCTATTGGTCTGTTCACTGGTTTAACCGGTTCGATTATGACTGCCGCCGGTGCTTACGGAATTGGCTGGGCCACGCATATCTGTGATGTCGCACGTGACGTGGTGCTGGACCGGATGATCAATATTGACTGGGATCATTATCCGGCCGGGGATTTCCGTGCAATTGATGATACCTTGAACAGTATGCATCGTCCGGTTGGACCAGGACCATTACAGAACTCGTTAGATGTGATTCATAGCGTGTGTCGTGGAGTCAACTTTGAACATGACTATGAAGCAATTGTCGGTCTAAGTGATGCGCGTAGTGACTGGTTGCGTCAGGCCAGTGAAAACCTGCAAAAAGGTTCACTGACAACTGCAGCCCTAAGCTGGTTATTATGGCAATGGGGCAAGCAGGTGCATTCATGGAATGAAGTGTTTGAGCTGGAAACCCAGATTTCGGCCTGGAAAATCAATCATCCTGACTTTGTTGAGGGTGTGCGTGCCCGTCTGGTCGATAAGGATTTATCTCCAGAGTGGAAGCAGGGCGCTGATCGCAGTCTGAAAGGTATTCTGGCTGATGATCCACCAGTGACTTCAATTCAAAGCTGGAATGATCTACTGAAACGTCATGGTGTTATCAGCTGATTTATGTCTGATGTAGAAGCTTATTCTGATGAATACTGGATGCAGCGTGCTTTTGAGCAGGCTGCATTAGCGGCCTCGCAGGGAGAAATTCCTGTCGGGGCAATTTTAGTCAGTCAGAACCAGATTATTGGGTCGGGCTATAATGCGCCCATTTCCCTGAATGATCCTACTGCGCATGCTGAAATTCTGGCGATTCGTCAGGCCTGTAGCCACATTGAAAATTATCGCTTGCCGGAAGATACCACGCTCTATGTTACGCTAGAGCCGTGTACCATGTGTGTGGGTGCACTGATTCATGCCCGGGTAAAACGGGTAGTATTTGGCACCACCGAGCCGAAAGCTGGTTCTCTGGTTAGTGCACGCCAATTGCTGGACAGCGGCTATTATAATCATCTGTTTGAATTTGAAGCGGGCTGTTTGCAAACCCAGTGTGCAGCCCAGTTGAGCGATTTTTTCAAGCTGCGTCGTGAGCAGAAAAGACAGCAAAAATTACAACAAAAGTCCTTAAATGATCAGAATCTTTAAAGCATTTTCCTCTACACTAAGCCGTGTACGTGATTGAATCCCTTTAGGAACAATAAAATGAACGCTATTCAAATTAAAAAAGAATTTAATGCGCCTGTAGCACAGGTATTTGAATTAATGTCGAAACATGCCACCTATAACACCGCTTTTGCACCTTTACAGGTTAAGCGTGTCAAGGATTCCGCTGATCCTGAACGCCCGGATGGTGTGGGTTCAGTGCGCCGGATGGGTTTTGGCCCGGTTAAGCCTTTGCAGGAGCAGATTACGGTGCTCGAGTCAAATCAGCGGATTGAATATAAAATTATTAAAAATCCGTTGGTGAAACATCATTTGGGCGTGATTGAATTTGAGCCTGTGGCAGAAGATAAAACCCTGGTGACCTACCGGATTGAGCTGCAGGCACGCGCGCCTTTTGTCAGTAAACTCATTCTTGCCCAGTTGAAAACTGCAATTAAAATCGGTTTAAGTAAACTGGCTAAATCTGTATAAAAATCTGTAAATATGTCTGGAAACGCAATGACAGTTCAAATTATTACCATTGATGGGCCAAGTGGCTCAGGTAAAGGTACGCTTGCCGCCAAACTGGCTGCACATTATCAATTTCACTTGCTGGATTCAGGCGCGCTGTATCGTCTGCTTGGGCTGTCATTGCATAAGGCAGATTTGCTGGAAAGTCTGAGTAACGAACTAAGCAAATGCATCGAAATTGCAACAAATTTAGACATCAAATTTCAGAGCACAGCAACCGGCACTCAGGTCATGCTGGATGGCGAAGATGTCAGCCAGACCATCCGTACCGAACGTGTCGGAGAATATGCTTCAAAAGTAGCAGCAATTCCGGAACTTAGAACGGCATTGTTGGCCCGTCAGCGTGCTTTTGCCCAGGCGCCGGGGCTGGTAGCCGATGGTCGTGACATGGCCACCTCCATTTTTCCTGAAGCACAAGCCAAAATTTATCTGACTGCATCGGCAGAGTCGCGCGCGCAAAGACGTGTAAAACAGTTGCAGGGTATGGGGCTGGATGCTAAAATAAACGACATTTTAGCTAATATCGAAGCTCGCGACAAACGAGATATGGAGCGCGAAGTTGCTCCACTCAAGCCAGCGGTTGATGCTTACATCATTGACAGTTCAGATTTGAACATCGATGAAGTCTTTCAACTGATGACACGTTATGTCGATCAGCAGTTAGCAAACTAAATTTATTCAGCGAATGCATAGCTTGATCAGTTTTATACGGACTATGTAAACGCTTAACTAAACCGGCCTTGTCTGATCCAAGACCGCTGACTTTATCGGAAATATCATGACCGAATCTTTTGCAGCCCTCTTTGAAGAAAGCGAATTAAACCTCAACGTTGAAAAGGGTGCTGTCATCCAAGGCGTTGTAGTAAGCATCGACTCTGATTGGGTAACAGTTGACACTGGCCTTAAATCTGAAGGTATTGTTGACCGTGCTGAATTCTTAAATGAACAACGTGAACTTGAAGTTCAAGTTGGTGATACTGTTGATGTTGTTGTTGAAGCTCTCGACAACGGTATGGGTCAAACAGTTTTATCACGTGAAAAAGCGAAACGTGCTGAAACTTGGACTAAACTTGAAAAAATCTTTGAAGACGGCGAAATCGTTACTGGTGTTATCTCTGGTAAAGTTAAAGGCGGTTTCACTGTTGACATCGGTCCAGTTCGTGCGTTCTTACCAGGTTCTTTGGTAGACACTCGTCCTATCCGTGACACAACTCACCTTGAAGGTAAAGAGTTAGAATTCAAAGTTATCAAGCTTGACGCTAAACGTAACAACGTTGTTGTTTCTCGTCGTGCTGTTATGGAAGCTGAATCTTCAGCTGACCGTGAAGCGCTTCTTGCTCAGCTTGAAGAAGGTCAAACAGTTACAGGTACGATCAAGAACCTTACTGATTACGGCGCGTTCGTTGACCTTGGCGGTATCGACGGTCTTCTTCACATCACTGACATGGCTTGGAAACGTATCAAGCACCCATCAGAAGTTGTTGAAGTTGGTCAAGAAGTTACTGTTAAAGTACTTAAGTTTGACAAAGAACGTAACCGCGTATCTTTAGGCCTGAAACAATTAGGCGAAGATCCATGGTTAGCGATCATGAGCCGTTATCCTAAAGGTTCTATCGTTAAAGCTCGCGTAACTAACTTAACTGACTACGGTTGCTTCGCTGAAATCGCTGAAGGCGTTGAAGGCTTAGTACACGTTTCAGAAATGGACCACACAAACAAAAACATCCACCCATCTAAAGTTGTTCAGATCGGTGACGAAGTTGACGTTATGGTTCTTGAAGTTGATGAAGAGCGTCGTCGTATTTCTCTTGGTATCAAACAAACTCGTGCTAACCCATGGGAAGAGTTTGCTAAGAACCACGATAAAGGTGAAAAAGTTTCAGGTACAATCAAGTCAATCACTGACTTCGGTATCTTCATCGGTTTACCAGGCGGTATCGATGGTCTAGTTCACTTGTCTGACATCTCTTGGAACGAACAAGGCGAAGAAGCGATTCGTCGTTACAAGAAAGGTGACACTGTTGAAGCGGTTATCCTGTCTGTAGACGCTGAAGGCAACCGTATCAGCCTTGGTATCAAGCAATTGAACAGCGATCCATTCAACGATTTCTTGGCTGCTAACGAACGCGGTGCGCTGGTTAAAGGTACTGTAACTGCAGTTGACGCGAAAGGCGCGACTGTTAAGTTAGCTGACGAAGTTGAAGCAACTCTGAAAGCATCTGAAATCAACCGTGATCGCGTTGAAGATGCAACTAAGTTCTTAGAAGTTGGTCAAGAAGTTGAAGCGAAAATCATCAACGTTGACCGTAAGTCTCGCTCTATCAACTTGTCTATCAAAGCGAAAGACGAAGCTGAAGAGAAAGAAGCAGTAGCTAACTTACGTCAAGCAACAGCTTCTCAAGACAATGGTCCTAAGACTATTGGTGATCTGATCAAAGCTCAGATGAACCACTAAGTAGCCGTGGAAAAGTATGATTAATGTAATTTAAATCTTACTTTTTACACAAATACTGTAAACGGTAGCGTAGTATTAACTTATTGCGCTACCGTTTTGTATTTAAACAGGTTATTATCGGTTTTAAGTTAAAGTAGCTTGATAATTAAAGAGGTCGCAGATGACTACTGAAGCACTTAATAAGTCTGACTTAATAGAGCGAATTTCCCTAAAAAATCCACATTTAGCGGAACCTTTAGTTGAAGAAGCTGTTAAGATTATGATTGATCAAATGATTGAATCACTGTCTGCAGATAACCGAATTGAAATTCGTGGATTTGGTAGCTTTGCATTGCATCATCGTGAGCCACGTGTAGGTCGTAACCCGAAAACGGGCAAGTCAGTTAAAGTGGCGGCAAAAGCGGTACCTCATTTCAAACCAGGTAAAGCATTGCGCGATGCAGTGAACGCATCTGCAGAGAAATAATTAATTTATATCCTGAGGTGTGTTTATGCGTTACGTCTTAGTCGCATTATTGATTGTACTGTTTGGCTATTCATTGGCTCTGGTTTTACAAAACGGGACCGAGCTGTCGGTTGACCTTTTGTTCACTCAAGTTCCAGCCATGCGTTTGGGGTTGTTGTTATTACTGACCCTGGCATTGGGTGTTGTTGTTGGACTTTTACTGGGTGTGCAGATTTTCCGCGTATTCCAGACCAGCTGGGAAATCAAGCGACTGCGTAAAGATATTGACCATCTGCGCAAAGAGCAAATTCATACGGCACAGTTGGCAGCGGCTGAGGCAGCTGCAAATACGCGCCATGAAAAAACGGTAGTCGATATTCATCCGAATGATCGTTCATCTACACCTTTATAGTGGACGCTTGAATAAAGTTGAATGGCTTTTTTGAGGTCTGCAACTTGAAATATTTAACGCTTAAGAGCTGATCTCTTAAGCGTTTTTTTATACAGCCATGTTTTGAAACGCTTAGTTTGTTCTATAAGGTTTTATAAATAAGCAGTTTAATTTAACTGCTTTGCTTATATTCAATAAAATTCACTTGGTTGCCAGATTTGAAATTCGTATAATGCTTTAATTTTGTCAGTTTTAAGGGTCTTCTCATGAGTATTATCGTTGCTTTAGATGCAAAAAGTCATTACGACGCAATGACAATTGCCGAGCAGCTAGACCCAGCCTTATGTCGGGTTAAGGTCGGTAAAGAGCTGTTTACCCATGAAGGGCCAGCAGTGGTCAAAGCACTGCAAGATAAAGGCTTTGAAGTTTTTCTGGATTTGAAATTCCACGATATTCCTAATACCACGGCTCAGGCTGTATGTGCGGCAGCAGACTTAGGGGTGTGGATGGTGAATGTGCATGCCTCTGGCGGCCGAAAAATGATGGAAACCTGTGTAGAGCGCTTAAAAGCAGGGAATTACAATACCCAGCTTATTGCTGTGACTGTTTTGACCTCAATGGGTCGTGAAGATTTACGTGATATCGGTTTAGATATTGAGCCATTTGAACAGGTGAAGCGTTTAGCTGCCTTAACCAAAGACAGTGGTTTAGATGGTGTGGTTTGTTCAGCGCAAGAAGCCAAGATGCTGCGTGACAGCTTGGGTCAGGAGTTTGCTCTGGTAACGCCGGGGATTCGCCCTGAAGGTTCAGCTGCAGATGACCAGAAGCGTATCGTCACGCCTAAACAGGCGATGCTGGATGGTTCTACACATCTGGTGATTGGTCGCCCAATTACCAAGGCGGAACATCCTCGTCAAATGCTTAAAGATATTCTAGCGACGTTGTAATCTCCCTAAACCCCCCTTTTCCAAAGGGGGACTCCTCCCTTTGTAAAGGGAGGTTGGAAGAGGTTAAATCTAAATCACTGCCAGAATACTGACCACGATAGGTGCCAATACTGACAACACAAAACCACTGACCATGGCATGCGGAATAAAGTCATTGCCACAGGCCTGTTTCACCATTGGTAAGGTCACATCCATCGCTGTAGCGCCGGCAGAAGAAATGGCCGCACGCGGATAACGCCAACCAATCAGATACATCAGCACAATCGCAAAGATTTCGCGGAATAAATCATTCATCAGGGCAATACTGCCCAGTTCAGCTGTACGCAGTTCACTAATTACAATCCCGCTCATGGAATAAAAGCCATAGCCTTGCGACAGCATGATCAGATCTTTTAGGGAAATGTGTGATAGCCAGAATAAGCAGAACAGCGCCCCTAAAATCGAGCCAACAATACAGCCCACTGGCACCAGCAGGATGTTCCAGTTTAACCAGGAGTGGCCAAGTGGCGCACGTGCGAGATCAAAACCAATCATTAGCATAAAGACCAGTAATAAATGCCAGGTACTAATATGTAAATTGAGCTGCCAATATTCACTGCCCAGATAAAGCAGATAACCAGCGGCTAAAGCAATGAAGGCATAACTGATATTGAGTAAGGATTGTAGTACCAGACTGAAGGATACGCGTCCTTGGCTGGGCTGAAAACCGGCCCATTTAAACAGGCCATAACAGCAGGCGAAAGCGCCGAGACTGGTGCTAAATGAAATCAGCATTGCGCTGGTTAAAATACGTTCCGGTTGAGGGGTTTGGTTTAAAGTCTGGGCAAATTCAAGTGAAATGGCGATCAGTAGAATATAGCTGAAATAAGGTAACAGTTTCAGCATAAGCTGTTGCAGCCAGCGGGGAAACCGGGCTGCAAAGGCATAGCCGAGATAGAGACAAAATAGTAGCTGGAAAATAAGCCAAAAGGATTGCATCTATACTCGCCTAAAATCAATTCCTGCTTATTATGCCTGAATTAGCTGGCCAGCTGTTGTTTTGCACGTTTATTCAGTAAGCGATAATCAGCCGGATTCACTTTCTGGGTTTTTAACCAGTATTTCCAGGTATAGGTCGGCCAGAGGGCAAAGTTTTTACCGCCATCTTGCTGATACCAGCTGACACAACCGGATTGCCAGATGGTCCCGGCCAGCATCTCCTGAACATAACGGTTATAGTCATCATGAACCTGATCTTTAATGACTATGGCATCGGTCTGGGTACGTTCGACCAGCTTGATCATCTGCAAAATATAGTCAACCTGTGCCTCAATCATAAACACTACGGAATTATGCGCCAGCACGGTATTGGGGCCTAGCAGCTGGAACAGGTTGGGAAAGCCTTTGGTGCAAATGCCATAATAACTTTCGGCGCCATCTTTCCAGGCCTGTTTCAGCTCCACGCCATGTTCACCGACACAATCAAACGATTTCAGATAAATGCGCGGATCGGTAATAAAACCGGTGCCATAAATCAGACAATCAATTGGGCGTTCTTTGCCATCTTTGGTGATGATGCTGTGTTCAGTCAGCTCCTGAATGGCATCAGTCACCAGTTCGACATTGGTGCGATTAAAGGTCGGATAATATTTATTGGAGACCAGAATACGTTTACAACCCATAATATAGTCAGGAATCAGCTTGGCGGCGATGCGTTTGTCCTTGACCTGATATTTTAAAAAGGCTTCGGCCAGTTTCTGGGTATATTTCATTACCCCTGGTTTTACAATCGGCACCACGCGGGATTCATTGGACCAGTACAGGCGGGCGCGGTGCAGTTTTCTAAACCAGTCAAACTTTTTAAACAGCTTTTTTTCAAGCTGGCTATAGAGTCGTTCATCGCGTGGAATCACCCAGGCGGCGGTACGCTGAAACACATACAGCTGTCTGGTTTGTGGGGCAATTTCCGGAATATATTGAATGGCACTGCCGCCAGTACCAATTGAGGCGACATTTTTACCGTTTAAGTCGTATTGATGATCCCACTGCGATGAATGAAAGACCTTGCCTTTAAATTTTTCGATCCCCGGAATATGTGGAATTTGCGGCACATGCAAGGGTCCGGAGGCAAATACCACGTATTGGGCAATTAGCTTGCGCTGCTGATTGAGCTGTAAATGCCATTCGCAGTCCTGTTCCTGATAATGCGCAGACAGGACTTCAGTCTGAAACTGGCAATAATCTCTGAGCTGGAACTGATCGGTCAGGCCCTGAATATAGGCAAAAATCTCTGGCGCTTCGGCATAGCGTTTTGACCAGTCGGTTTTGGGCGCAAATGACAAGGAATACATATGCGATTGCACATCACAGGCCGCACCCGGATACTGATTTTCCCGCCAGGTGCCACCAACCTCATTGGCTTTTTCCAGAATAATAAAATCGGTGATCTGTTGCTGCAGCAGGCGAATGGCCATCGCCAAGCCACCAAAACCGGCACCAATAATGGCAATTTTAGTTTTTTGAACGGCATGATTTGTAGAAAAATCATGATTTGACAATGCATCATGCATAGTTGTATATCCTTTTCTTTTTATTTCTATGATTAGCATATAAGCGGGTCAGTGCAGATGCCATGATAGCACTGACAAAAAAATTGATATTTTCGGCAATTTAAAAATAGTGAATGATATAGTAAAACAGATACACAGACGTGACTCAAGCGCCCCTATGAAACGATCCATTCTCGGTCTCATGTACTTAATTCAAGGTATGCGAAATGCCGGAATTGATGTGGACGAGCGTTTGCAAAGTATCGGGCTGCATGCAGATGCACTGGATGCCAGTTCGGTGATTCATCCGCGACTGGAACTGGATATTCTGAAGATTATTGGCGCCGGGGTGCGACCTGAGCAGGGTATTTTTATTGGCCAGCATTATGCACTGGCCGGTTATGGTCCCTTGCTGATGTTACTGGTGACCTCTGACACTATTGCGACCGCGATTGAAAAAGGCATTCAGTATCAGGGGCTGACTCATCTGACCGGGCAGCTAAAGCTGAAACATGAAGCAGATCGGGTGGCGCTGCAATATCTGCCGAATGATCTGGATAGCGATTTGGGTATGCTGCGGGCACAATGTGAAATTTCCGGGACTTTCAAGTTTATTCAGGATCTTTACAAGATGATGAGCCTGAATGTGCCGCAAATCCGTATTGAACTGCCATTTGCACGTCCAGATCAGGCACAGGCCCTGGCGGCTTATCATGACTATTATGGTCATGACTTGTGTTTTGGCCATGACCATGCAGCGTTCTGGTTCGAGCAGTCGGTGCTGGAAGTGAAAATTCCATCCGCCGATTCAATTACCTTTAAGACCTTTGAAGAAAAGTGTATTGAAGAGCTGCGGCGCTTAAAACTGGAAGATCAGGCACCGACCTTGGTGCAGCGGGTCAAAGATTATCTGGAATTGCAGCAGGGCGTGATGCCGACTATGGCAGAAACTGCGCAGGCCTTACAGATTCCAGAACGTACCTTGCGGCATCAGTTGCAGCAGTTGAACACCAGTTATAAACAGATTCGTGAAGATTTAATTAAAGACAAGGCATTGAGATTAATTGAATATCAAGCTTATTCAATTGAAATGATTGCAGAGTTACTGGGTTATTCAGAACCTGCAGCTTTTAATCATGCCTTTAAACGCTGGTTTGGACAAAGTCCGCGCCAGTATGGGAAATAGCCTAAGCATTTTAAACCCAAAGTGGTATATTGTGCGGCGGTTATCTTCGTTATCATTTATTAACCCCAAAAGTACTGAATAATATGTCTGACTTCAACTCATCCCACAACACAGCATATACTCCATTGTCTCCGGCAGAACGCTATGCACAGGCGTTGGCGTCGGGGCAGTTCATGCCAGATGAAGCACAGGCCGAAGCGGTACACGAGCTGGATCGGGTGTGGCAAGAGTTAATTCAGCGTTATAAAGCCTCGAAAAAGGCCTTTCGCCGTTTTCGTCGTCAGACATCCCCGCGCGGTGTGTATATGTGGGGCGGGGTTGGACGCGGTAAAACCTGGCTGATGGACCAGTTCTATGAATCAATTCCGTTTCGCCGCAAAATCCGTATGCACTTCCATCACTTTATGCAGCATGTGCATCGTGAACTGAACAAACTGTCAGGGCAGCGTAACCCGCTCGATACAGTGGCTGACCAGATTTATAAAGATGCGGTGATCATCTGTTTTGATGAATTCTTTGTATCTAACGTGACTGATGCCATGATTCTCAGCGACCTGTTCCAGAAGCTGTTTAATCGCGGTATTACTTTGGTGGCTACCTCAAACATCGCGCCAGATGGCTTGTATAAAAATGGTATTCACCGTGACCGCTTTATTCCAACCATTGAAATGGTGAAAAAGAACTGTGCCATTTTAAATGTCGATGCAGGAGTGGATTACCGTTTACGCGTGTTAAAACAGGCGCAACTGTTTAAATCACCGCTGACGCATGACCATAATGTCTGGATGGCGCAGCGTTTTGATGCGCTGACTCATACCCAAACCCATTCGGATGAGCCCATTACCATCAACAACCGTTTAATTGAAACGGTGGCGCATACTGAAGATGTGTTGTGGTGTGAATTCTCGGAAATGTGCCTGAAACCGCGTAGCCCGGCTGACTATATTGAAATTGCCAACCTGTACAATACCGTGCTGGTCAGTAATGTGCCGCATTTAACCGATTATCTGGCCGATGGTACACGCCGTTTTATTTATCTGGTCGATGAGTTTTATGATCGTGGCGTAAAGCTGCTATTAACCTCAGAAGATTCGATTATTGAACTTTACCAAGGTGAAAAACTGGCCTTTGAAATTGAACGGACGCGTTCACGTTTGCTGGAAATGCAGTCAGATGATTATTTACATGCAGCACATCGTCAGATTTCAGCTGCGGGTGCATCGACTGAAGCATCTTAATACTGAATTCGACATATTTAAAAAGCGTCCAACCGGGCGCTTTTTTTGTAGCAAAAAATCTTTGCTGCTTTTATCGACATTTTGTTCAATTCATGGCTTAATCTTGGCTAATAATAAAACCCGGAAGGGCTGAAGTGCCGAATTTTCTTTACAATTCTGAACTTAAGTCTAATTCCGACATTTCAAAAACTTTATACACTGTAGGTTATATATTTCGCTTAATGATAATGTCACATCCTAAGATTATTTTATTTTTAAATAGCAATATTTATTTAATAAAAAATGATCACTATTTAGCAATGTGATAATACTATTCAGCCAAATATAAATCGGTATACTAGAATCTCTTGTATAAAAAGTAGCAATATCAGGAAAGACAATGACTGCACGTATTCAAAAAGGCAAGTTAGCGATTGCTAAAGAACTTTACGATTTCATCGAAAATGAAGCATTACCAGGTTCTGGTTTAGACAGTGACACCTACTGGAAAAACTTTGAGCAAGTCGTTGTCGACCTTACGCCTAAGAACAAGGCATTGCTTGCCAAACGTGATGATCTGCAAGCGAAGATTGACGAATGGCATCGCAATAACACATTTGAACTAGAAGCTTACAAAGCTTTCTTGTCTGAAATTGGCTACTTATTACCAGAAGTAGAAGATTTTCAAATTACGACTGAAAATGTAGATGAAGAAATTGCATTACTGGCAGGCCCACAGCTGGTTGTCCCTGTACGTAATGCGCGTTACTGCCTGAACGCAGCCAATGCACGCTGGGGTTCTCTATACGACGCACTATACGGCTTTGACGTAATCTCTGAAGAAGATGGCGCAGAAAAAGGCAAAGGCTATAACCCGAAACGTGGTGAGAAAGTTATCGCATTCGCGAAAAACTTCCTGGATGAAACTTTCCCGTTGGCGCAAGGTTCACACGCAGATGCAACAAAATATGCGGTTGAAGGCAATGCACTGGTTGTTAGCCTGAAAGATGGCTCAACTACGACTGTTGCAGATGCTGCTAAATTTGTCGGTTATAACGGCGAAGCGGCTGCACCAACTGAAGTTGTGCTGAAAAATAACGGCCTGCATGTCATCATCCAGATTGATGCCAACAGCCCAATTGGCCAAACTGATGCAGCTGGTGTAAAAGACGTTGTTCTTGAAGCTGCTGTAACGACAATTCAAGACTTGGAAGACTCAATTGCAGCTGTAGATGCTGAAGAAAAAGTTGAAGGCTACCGTAACTGGTTAGGTCTAATGAAAGGTACTTTATCAGAGTCAATCGAGAAAAATGGCAAAACCATGACTCGTACATTGAACGCTGACCGTACTTTCAAAAACCTAGAAGGCGGTGAAACTAAAGTTCATGGTCGTTCATTAATGTTACTACGTAACGTAGGTCACTTAATGACTAACCCTGCAATTTTGGTTGATGGTCAAGAAATCTATGAAGGGATCATGGACGCATTGATCACTCCATTATTGACTTTTGCTGACATTCGCGGTGAAAACACGATCAAGAACTCACGTCAAGGTTCTATGTACATCGTGAAGCCAAAAATGCATGGTCCAGATGAAGTTGCATTTGCAGTTGAATTGTTTGAACGTGCTGAACAAGTACTTGGCTTGCCTGCGAAGACTTTAAAAATTGGTATCATGGATGAAGAACGTCGTACTTCTGTAAACTTGAAAAACTGTATTGCTCAAGCTAAAGACCGTACTATCTTCATTAACACTGGTTTCATGGACCGTACAGGTGACGAAATCCATACCTTCATGGAAGCAGGTCCATTCGTTCGTAAAGGCGAAGTAAAAGGTCAAATTTGGTTCCCAGCGTATGAAAACCGTAACGTGATGATTGGTTTGAAAGCAGGTTTACGTGGTAAAGCACAAATTGGTAAAGGCATGTGGCCAAAACCAGACATGCTTTTAGACATGTACAAAACCAAAACTGAACATCCTGAAGCGGGTGCAAGCTGTGCATGGGTTCCATCACCTACAGGTGCTGTGATTCACGCTATCCACTATCACCAAGTGAACGTAGCAGACCGTCAACAAGAATTGTTGGCAACTGAGCCTTTATCTTTAGATGACTTGTTAACTCCGCCATTGGCGAAAGACACTAACTGGTCTGACGAAGAAAAAACTAAAGAGCTTGAAAACAACTGTCAAGGTATCTTGGGTTACGTTGTACGTTGGGTAGATTTAGGTGTAGGTTGTTCTAAAGTTCCAGACATCAACGATGTTGGCTTGATGGAAGACCGTGCAACGTTACGTATTTCTTCACAACACGTTGCCAACTGGTTACGTCACGGTATCGTGACACGTGAGCAAGTTGAGGAAGTAATGCAGCGTATGGCTAAAATTGTGGATCAGCAAAACGCTAACGATCCATTATATACGCCAATGTCTAACGACTTTGAGAACAACATCGCATTCCAAGCTGCGTCTGACTTAATCTTTAAAGGTGGTGAGCAGCCAGCAGGTTATACCGAGCCGCTATTGCACGCAGCACGTTTAAAATTAAAAGGCTATACAGGTGACTAATCCTGAATTTGCCTGATCTAAAAAAGCCTTCTTCGGAATAATGCCAGTCAGTTAAGAGATTGACTGGCTTTTTCTTGGGTATTTTTGAGGTTTTCCTTTTACAACTCTTGGGTAACTCCTCATCCGTCTCTCAGGTATAACATACCGATTAGATTTCTCCATTAAACTTTCCAGATGTTTGGGTAGATTACCTGCAGAAGCCAAAGAGTCGAATCTGAGTAAATTAAGAAGGGCAATAGATGCAATATGAAAACTGATCCTCAACGGGCTTACTTTGGCACGTTGAGCCATATATTTCATTTGTCTTCTTAGAACATTATAAGCAATCAAGACACCCCATAATTCTTGATAAATTAAGTCTGGCTGTTTGCTCCTTAAGTGCTTACCTTCCTGTAAATTGCTTTTAATTTCTCGGTAACACATTTCAATTTCCCAACGCTGAGCATATAACTTTGCCAAGGCTATAAGTGGGTATGTCTTTGAATCTAATAATGAAGTAATGTAACGTCTGATTTTTCCTGCCTGCTCAACTTCAATTAAACGTGCTTCCCAGTAATCTCCTAATGCTGGATTAAGTTTTTTGGCTCTTGCTGATATTGGCATCCTGATATGAAAATCATGTGGGGAATTCCGTTTAATTATGTCATAACGTAAATTATCTTTAGCTCGCATAAGCCAATGACTTGATTCTCCACGTGTTTGCCAGCCTATTAAAAAATCAGCAGAGAAATAAGCTCGATCAAACAAAGTAATACTTTGTGCTGGAGGAGATAATTGATTTGCTAATGTGAGTTCACCTTGATCCATACTGCCTATTTGGGCATCTATGATTTCATGAGTATTGGTATTCACTAGACACGTGGCTCTAACTTGTGGGTAAGGTGCTACAGCAGTTTTACCTTTAGATGAGCCAAAATGATTAAAATTCTCCTTGGTCAGTGGCATAGACCAAACCACCCCGTCAACAGCACATACACTAAGACCTTGAAAGCTTGAATATTGTTGTTGTGATTCATCAAACCATGCTTGGCTGATTAAGGAGAATAAGGCAGCTAAGGGTTCTCGACCTAAACGTTGTCGAGCTTGGACAGCTGCACTAGGAACACAATAATCTGTTGTACCAAACACGAGTTTTAATTGTTCTACCACATAGCTGATGGGTTGATTGCGAAACAAGGCAAGCCCAAGAACAAGCCAAACCACGTGCTCAGCAGGTAATTTTCTCCTTCTGATCGATGCCTTACCTGTTTGATGCAGAGATGTTTCAATCCAATTTAAGTCAATAAGTTCACAAAAATGGCTAAGTGATGGGAGAGCATGTTCAAGAGTGGATTCTAAATGTTCAGATAAAGACATAAAAAAATGAGCGTATTTACATACACTCATTTTTACTACATTTTACTAATATTTGCTTAACTGACTGGCATTACTTCTTCGGAAGGCTTTTTTTATGGCAATAATTACACACCGAATAGCACTAGAACTTTCTGTGCAGACCTTTTAGAGTGAAGGAAATCATCAAAATCTGGAAGATGTTATGGGCGCGTATCAATTTCTTGATCAACAGTTTATTGCCGGTGAATGGATCAAGGGCACTTCAACCCGAATCCTGGACAATCTGAATCCTTATACCCAAGAAAGCATTTTAAAATTACAAGGTGCCAGTATTGTCGATGTCGACAGTGCCTATGCGGCGGCTTTGGAGTATGCCGCAAAGTGGGCAGACAGTTCAGCCGAAGCACGAAAAAATCTGCTGCTGCGTGTGATTGAGATTATTCAGGCGCGTCGGGAGGAAATTATCGACTGGCTGATTCAGGAGTCGGGCAGTACCCGTTTAAAAGCCAATATTGAAGTCGATGCTGCAATAGGCATTTTAAAAGAAAGCTCGACTTTCCCGGAGCGCATGTTAACTCAGGAACTACCATCTCCCGATCCGACCCGTCAAAGCTATGCGGTACGTAAACCGCTGGGTGTGGTGGCGGTAATTAGCCCATGGAATTTTCCTTTTCATTTAAGTATGCGTTCGGTGGCTGCAGCACTGGCGCTGGGCAACACTGTGGTACTGAAACCGGCCAGTGATACGCCAATTACCGGTGGCCTGCTACTGGCTAAACTGTTTGAAGAAGCCGGTGCTCCGATGGGCAGCCTTAGTGTGCTGGCAGGTGCAGGTAGTGAAATTGGTGATTATTTTGTTGAACATGAAGTGCCGAAACTGATTTCCTTTACCGGTTCTACCGAAGTGGGCAAGCGCGTGGGTCAGCTAGCAGTGAGCAGTCCCAATTTAAAACGGCTGGCGCTGGAGCTGGGCGGAAACGCACCTTTGGTGGTGCTGGATGATGCCGATCTGGACTTGGCGGTAGAACTGGCGGTGATGGGGCGCTTTTTGCATCAGGGTCAGATTTGTATGAGTACCAATCGCATTATTGTCGATGCAAAAGTGCATGACAGTTTTGTTGGTAAACTGGTTGAACGCAGTAAAAGCATTCCTTTTGGTGATCCGAATGAAGATACTACAGTGATTGGCCCAATTATTAACCGCGATCAGGTGCAGAAGATTCAGCATATTATCCAGCAAGGACAAGAGGCCGGTGCGACACTGGTACTGCAAGGTGCCACGCGCGGTCATGTGATTCCACCGCATATTTTTATTGATGTTGACCCGGCGTCGAGTCTGGCGCAAGAAGAAAGTTTTGGGCCGGTACTGCCGGTGATTAAAGCGCAAAATGAAGCTGAAGCACTGATGCTGGCCAATGCCACACGTTTTGGCTTATCGAGCGCGGTCTGTAGCGCCAATATTGAACGTGCCAAAGCTTTTGCTTTAAAGATTGACGTCGGGATGACGCATATCAATGCCATTACCGTAGCCGATTATCCGAATGCACCTTTTGGTGGCGAGAAAAATTCCGGTCTGGGGCGTTTTAATGGTCAATGGGTCTTAGAAGAGTTTTGTCGCACCCACTGGTTAACGCTACCTAGTTAAAGCGTAGGCGCAACTTAACCGCCTGAAGGCGTATAATAGAGCTGTCTAAACTGAGCAGCCATATTTCCATGTGTGCCAACTTTAAACCGCTTACGCCACAACAGCGACAGGATTTAAATCTCCCGGATATTCCTTTTGAATATGAAGATGAGGTCTATCCGGGTTATCACTTGCCTTTACTGGTCAAATCTGAACAGGGACTGGAATGGCGTAAGGTGATGTTTGGTCTGGTGCCGAAGTGGGCGGAAGATAAGAGTATTGCCCATAAAACCTATAATGCCCGTAATGAAACCCTGTTAAAGAAACCCAGCTTTCAGGAAGCGGTGCTGAAACGCAAGTTTGGGGTCATTCCGGTAACGGAGTTTTATGAATCCAAATATATTGACAATAAACCGCAGCGCTGGGGCGTGCGCCGTAAAGATGGGCAGGCGTTTTATATTGCGGCTTTATATGAAATTTGCAAAATTCAGGATGAGATTATTCGTTCCTGCACCATGATTACCATGGACGCGATCGACCACCCAATGATGAAAGACTTTCATGAGCCGGGCAATGTCAAACGTTCGGTGATTGTGATTCCACATGCACGTTTACAAGAATGGCTTGGCCAAACTCAGCCGGATATTCAGCGTTTTGTCGAAGGTTTTCCGGTTGAAGAATTTGAATGCTCGCATGTACCAAAAATAAAAATCGAAAAAGTTAGTCCCCAACTGAACTTTTTCGATTCTTTGTCATAAGCAGTGTGCAGAATGCTGGATGATTAACGCGATAAGTTATTAAAAATATGACGCAAACTGTCCATCATTTTTTCAATCTGTAGTGGGGTTAAGCCTTCAAAGGACTGTTCCAGTACCACACCGGTCAGATCGTTAATTTTTTCGGTCATGGCATGGCCCTGATCGGTCAGAATAACCCGGGTGATGCGTGCATCATCTTCACAGGAGTAGGTCTCCACTAGGCCTTCTTCTTTCAGGCGATAGACAATTTTGGTGGTGGTCGACATCTTTGATACCACCATGTCTGACAGGTCGGAAACGCTGGCATTCGGTTTGGCTTTTAGCGCAATCAGAATACGGCGGCGTGAGTTATCCAGCCCATATTTCTTGAGTGCATGATCGACATTTAACACATATTGAGCATGGACTTGGGTTACCCAGTAATAAGGAAACTGCTCAATATTGAAGTCTTCAGTAGAAGGCAGAAATTTGGAATATTTCTTGGTCATTTAGTTATTCCTTGCATTTTTAATTGTATTTGTGTGAAATCCCATCACATTTTATTTGAAATGTCATATGCTTAGCAAGTCGTTTTAATCGTATTCGTCAATAAAAGGCTGAGGCAAAGCGTTTTTATCTGGTGATTAGCTGGCTTAGACCGGAATAGTTAGGGAGAGATCATCCCTATTTTTGTCCTGATAAATAGTCACAATCTTCTGTGTAAACTTCAGTATTTCATCTTAAAGATGCGTATTTTTAAAGTATGAGTAATGACGATGCGCGTTTTATCCAGCAATTATTCAGCCCAAAACACCCCAAAGTCTTGTCTCCTAAAAAACAACCATTTTCACTTGATCTTAATTGGCCGTTTTTTTTCTGCTTGAAATAGCGACTGATAGGGCGTTACACCTTTCTCGCGAAGCACTTTGATAAACGTATATTTGTTGCATTGTCATATATTTTTATCCGTTATTTTTGCATGAAAATGATCATGATGCTGTTAAGAGTAAAGCATTTGAGTCAGGGACTTGCTTATCTTTCTTCAGGACTTATTTTCAAGCTGTTTAAGTAAAAGTAACAAATTGAAAACTGGGCTGCATTTATTTCAGTACTAGAAATTTGAGTCCTTGAGATAGAAAATTAACATCTTGGAATTGATTTATTTAATAAGATAATAAAAATCAAACATTTATATTTGAGTTGTGAAATATAGCCCCGATTTTTGCTCTGATTGTAGTCATTTATCTCTCTGTGGTAATTTTAATAAAACCTGAAATTTAATTACAAACTTGTACTTTTTTTAAGCAGGAAACTTGGCTTAATTTAACCAATACAGGAATTTACCCCAAAAAAATTCCGAAAAAATGATTACAAAAATAGAAGATTATGCATAATGTTTTTATCTACAGTTGAAAAGGTTAAATTTATGGATCCGTCGCCGGGCCCAGGTCTACATTTCGAATTACACGCTAACCCTATCGGAGAGATGAACTAATGGAGTTTTTATTAGATCCGGGAATTTGGGTTGGTTTAATAACACTTATTATTTTAGAAATTGTTCTAGGTATTGATAACCTAGTCTTTATTGCCATTCTGGCAGAAAAATTACCTCCTGAGCAGCGTGATAAAGCCCGTGTGATTGGCTTGTCTTTGGCCTTGCTCATGCGTTTGGGGTTATTATTCGCAATCTCTTGGTTAGTCACCTTGACTCAACCGCTTATTTCGATATTTGATTTAACATTCTCAGGGCGGGATCTGATTCTCCTGTTCGGTGGTTTGTTCTTGGTCTATAAGGCCGTGACCGAATTGCACGAGAAGATGGAAGGCAAGCCGGAAGTTAAAGTGACCACCAATGTGGTTTATGCCAGCTTCACCGCAGTGGTTGCCCAGATCGTAATCCTGGATGCCGTATTCTCTTTAGACTCTGTTATTACCGCAATTGGTATGGTCGACAACATCTATGTGATGATGGCCGCCATGATTGTAGCAATGGCGGTCATGTTAATGGCGTCTAAACCGCTAACAGCCTTTGTTAACCGTCATCCAACCGTGGTAATCTTGTGTTTAAGCTTCCTGCTGTTGATTGGTATCAGCCTGATTGCAGAAGGTTTTGGTTTCCACATTCCGAAAGGTTATATCTATTCAGGTATTGGTGTAGCCATTGCCATTGAAGCCTTTAACCAGTTTGGGCAGCGTAATGCGGCAAAACATGAAGCGAAAATTCCGCTGCGTCACCGTACTGCAGATTCGATTCTGAAGTTAATGGGCGGCCGTATTGAAACTACGGACATGCATTCAAGTGAAGCACAAGAAACCTTTGCGCATGAAGAGCGTTATATGATTGGCGGCGTATTAACGCTGGCAGAACGTTCGGTTGCGTCGATTATGACGCCGCGTAACCAGATTTCCTGGGTGAACATTGAAGATACACCAGAACAGATTCGTGAGCAGGTATTGTCGGTACCGCACAGTTTATTCCCGGTGTGTCGTGGTAGCCTTGACAAAGTCATCAGTATTGTTCGTGCCAAAGAGCTACTGGATGTGCTGGATGATGAAGAAGCCTTTAAGGCGCTGGTGAAACGTCACCGTCCAATTTACATTTTTGAAAAAATGAAAGTCATTGATGCGATCAATACTTTGCGTACTTCAAAAGGTTCATTGGTATTGGTGAGTGACGAGTTTGGTAATGTGCAAGGTCTGATTTCGCCGCTGGATGTGTTTGAAGCGATTGCCGGTGAGTTCCCGGATGCCGATGAACAGCCAGATTTAATCCGTGTTAACGAGACCACCTGGAAAGCGACCGGTATGCTGGACGTTTATCAGCTTGAGCTGGAACTGGGTATGCTGGATCTGGTGGAAGAAGATGCAGGCTATATTAGTGTTGCCGGCTTAATCTTGGATAAAACCCAGGGTGATGTACAAGTCGGTACGCATCTGGACTATCAGGGTGTACACTTTGAAGTCACCGAACTGGAAGGTAACCGCATTAAAACCGTGATGATTACCTACGCTTAATTGCCAAAAGTTGGTAAATCAAAAAAGCCTCACTGATGTGGGGCTTTTTCATGTCTGGTATTTATCTAAAGTTCATTTTTCTCAAGAGCGTTACAGTTTTAGATACGCAGTTCAGCTGCAATCACCGGCCACAGGTTCTGGTGAGAGCGTTTAAACATCAGCATATGACCAATTGCCTTGTGGCCATACTGCTGCGGTTTTAGCTCAATCATTCGGGTAGCAGCATTAGGATAGAGGCGCAGTAAATCTTTGACGTTGGCTTCGGTGGCAATTTCATCATCGGAACTCCAGAGCACGCTCATCGGGCTGCGGATGTCAGCATGAAAATCTTCAAATACACTTTTACCAATAGCATTGATCACATAACCGGGTTTGCCACAAAACTCGGCCCATTGCCGGGCCACATTTTTCGGTAAATTTTCGCCCATACCAATGGCCTGGGTTGGGCCATATCCATGGGTAATGCGGGCGATCGGGAAAATGACCTGAAACATTAGTGGCGCCAGTAGTTTGGTGCGTCCTTTAAGGCCTTTGACATGGCCGGTCGAACCCGATACCGCTACAACTTTGGCCACCTTGGCATGGTTGGGGCAAATACCCAGCAGCTGGCCGCCAGCACTATGTCCCAATAAAATCACCTGTTCGGCCTGGCTCAGTTGCAATAGATGCTCGATACCGGCTGCAATGTCCAGTTGGCCCCAATCGACAATACTGGCTTGTGAGTGCTTTAATTTCCCTTGTAAAGAGCCGCCAATACCGCGAAAATCAAAACTGAGCACGTCATAACCTTGCTGGCTTAACCACTCGGCAAAAGGATGATAAAACCCTTGCGTGATGCCAGTCGCGGGACAAATTAGGACAGGGTAAGGCTGCTTTTTAGCCTGATGGGTGTAGAAGCGCCCACTCAGCTGATAGCCATCTGCGCAGGTAATATGGACGGGATCAAACGAAGTCATAGGATGAACATTAAAAAAATGAATGACTCTAATGTAAAGGAGTTTGCTGTGAATGCAGTTGCAATCTCTGACTTCGGGGTCATGCAGTAAGGCAATTCAAATAAGGACAAAACGAAATGAATGCAATGGATCTTGATGTTGCGGTGAAAGGGGCGATTCTGGCCAGCGGTATATTTTTATGGGTGGGCATGCTGACCGGGGTATGGAAATACTGGCAGATTCGGCATTCACCACAGGCGCGTGCTCATTATTATGTCGATATTGCGCATCGTAGCAGTTTGCTCTATGCGCCGGCCAGTCTGATTCTGGCAGCCATGGCTTATTTTTCGGTATGGTCCACCGAACTGAATTTGCTACTGGTGGCAATTAACCTGTTTTTCTTTGCTTTTTCAATCTTGAGTTATGCACTGCATGGTTATTTAAAGGACACCACCAATCAGTTTAAAACTCCGCATCAGTTGGGCAAATGGCATCTGCCAAAAAGTTTAATGAGTCTGGCGATGTTGCTGCTGGTACTGGGTGAGGTACTGGCCACCTTGCTACTGGTGGTGGGTGCGGGATTATATTTATGGGCTTAAGGGTGTGTTGCCAAGCAGTATAAAAAGCTATTTTTCTGATTCTGAGCAGATGGATGAAGGCTCATCCATCTGGGTCGGTTAAAAATTAAGAGTTGTGCTGATCAATGGGAGCCGGCTGTCGATATTTTTCATCGACCACAGCCCAAATATAGAAGGCGATACAGACGATTAGTGCGTAGATAAAGTATGCCGGTTTCAGGTTACCCTGAATCAATCCTTGAAAGACCAGCGTCAGCAGCAGCGCAAAGGTGGTGCTGAGGAAAGTCACTAAATTGTTATTTGCCTTCAGAGCGTTAATGAAGACTTGCTTATTGAAATGTAATGATAACATCTCCATCCCTCCTGTATTTTGATCAAAAACAGACTATTTTGATCGGATTAGTTTGTTTAGTTGTACTGCGAATTGCAGTGTATTTCAAGCGCCTATCGCAATATTTTGAAAGAACATAGTGTGTATAAATAAATGCTCGAATTCAGTTCATTTATTTACGGAATATTAGGGCATCACTGTAAAGAAGTGAGTAAAGATGTAGCATTATTTATGCCAGCTTAACAATAGGGCAGCTATTAGGCTTTGGTAGAAGGTATGCAAAAAGAGGGTAAAGAGCAGCATTGCGCTGAATTGAAGGGTTTCAGAGAATGAGGAGAAGCGAAAGTGGATGAGCTTACTTCAATTGACCTGGAAGTTGAGCAAGATTGAGCTAAACCAGACTGAAAGAAAGTGACACAATAAGAGTCAGTTTGGGTAAAACTTGACCATTATTGAGCAATTTAAAATCGGGTTTGGGTAAAACCAGACTTTAACGACTCGGGTTAAGGCTTAGTGTTTAACCTTGTCGATCACAATACAAATCAGCAGGACAATGGTAGATGGAATCAGCCAGGCCAGGTTTTGCGCGCTTAACGGTAAGTTCAGTAAAGCTTCTGGTAAAAAGCCATCTAACCCTGCCACTTTTAAGCCATCAATCACGCCAAAGAATAAGGCTACTGCAGTGACCGGACGAATTACACGCGCTGGAGAATGGAAGTTTTTCCAGAAAAAGCCCAGTAAGATCACTACAATCGCAGGTGGATAAATCGCGCTCAATACCGGCACTGAGAGTGCAATCAGTTTGGTCAGACCGAGGTTGGAAATCACCAATGAGAAACCGACTAAGACAAATACCCAAGTACGATACCTAATGCGGGTAATTTGCGAGAAGTATTCTGCACAGGCACAGGTCAGGCCAATCGCGGTTACCATACAGGCAATGAAAATCATGGCACTTAAGAACAGGGAACCTAAGTCACCAAAAGCATGTTGCACATAGGCATGCAGGATCACTGCGCCATTGGTTGCATTCGGTGCTACTTCATGACTGCCCAAGCCCAGTTTGAACAGGCTTAAATACACTAGGGTTAAACCGATACCAGAGATCAGTCCGGCAATCATGGCGTATTTGGTCATCAGCTTTTTATCGCTGACCCCACGCGAACGCATGGCATTAATAATCACAATACCAAATACCAGGGCACCCAAGGTATCCATGGTTAAATAACCATTGACGAAACCTTCCGAGACTGGACTGTTGATATAGTTATTAATGGCTGGCGGAATATGACCCGCGGGAATGAACGTTGCTGCAACACCCAGAATAATTAACGATAAAATTTTCAGGGGCGACAGGAAATAACCCACCGTATCCAGAATCTTGTTGGGATACAGCGCAACAATAGTCACCACAATAAAGTAGATCAGACTGTAAATCAGCAAGCTGCTCGGAGCTGCACCAAAATAAGAGGAGAAACCAATTTCATAAGAAACGGTTGCGGTACGGGGAATGGCAAATAAAGGGCCTACCGCTAAATAACACACCACGGTCAAAATCAGACTGGCTGCTTTGCCCAGTGGCGAACTTAAAAGCTGGATCGAACCTTCTACACGAGACAGGGCAATAATGGTCAACACCGGCAAGCCCACGGCTGTAATTAAAAAGCCGAAAGCTGCTAACCAAACGTGTTCACCTGCCTGCTGTGCAACAATAGGCGGAAAGATAATATTGCCGGCACCGATAAATAGTGCAAAGGTCATTAAACCTAAGGCAATAATATCCCGTGTACGTAAACTCGTCATAAGGGAGATAGATCGGTTAAACAAAAGAAAGCGATTCTAGAACATGGCAACTGCTTTGGCTAATTTATTTTATAAATCTTATGAATTATTTTTATATCTTGGCTTGGGAAATTGATCGGGTTGTCAAAAATTAGTGAAACTATATTGTTGATTTAATTTTTAAAAGATGAAAACTGTTAAATATCAAAAGATAAATTTGAAAAAACAGTCAATAAATATAAAGGTTTTTAATTGTTGAATATTTAAGCAGTAGTGGGTTTGTGGCAGATGGAACCGCTTGTGATCAAACAAAAGTCACTGAAAAGGACTATACTAAGCAAATGTTTCATAGGGGATTTTAAGCATGAGAGCGTCTGCCGTATCGATTAAAACCGAGCAGGATTTAGAAAAATTACGTGTTTCAGGTCGTTTGGCTGCTCAGGTTTTGGCGATGATCGGGGAGCATATCAAGCCGGGTGTAACCACTGAATATCTAGATGACCTGTGCCACGACTATATTGTCAATACCTTGCAGGTGATTCCGGCCAATGTTGGCTATTGCGGCTATACCAAAACCACCTGTATTTCACCGAATGAAGTGGTTTGTCACGGTATTCCATCTGCGTCGGTTGTGCTTAAAGATGGCGATATTATCAATATTGATGTGGCGGTAATTAAAGACGGCTACTACGGCGATACCAGTCGCATGTATTACGTCGGCACGATCAAGCCGGAAGCGAAAAGACTGGTCGAAACCACCTATGCGGCAATGGTCGCAGGGATTCATGCGGTGAAACCGGGTGCGACTTTAGGCGATGTTGGTCATGCAATTCAAACTGTCGCGCAGCAGGCCGGCTATAAAGTGGTGCGTGAATATTGCGGGCATGGTATTGGTAAAATTTATCATGAACAGCCAAGTGTACTGCACTATGGCCAGCCGGGTCAGGGGCTACAACTCAAGCCAGGTATGGTGTTCACGATTGAACCGATGGTTAATGCCGGCGGCTCCAGAGTCAAAGAGCTCAATGATGGCTGGACCGTCGTGACCACCGATAAATCACTTTCTGCACAATGGGAACATATGATTGCCGTGACTGAAACCGGCTTTGAAGTGCTGTCGCCGTGGCCGGAAGGTACTGGAGAATACCCGGAAATCTAGCTATAAAACGGCTTATTTATACTTTAAAAGTATTAAGTGATATAAATTAGCTATTTGTTAATGCTGTCTTTTGTACATATTATGTATTTATAGATTCTTGCTGTAGTTTCTAGTTTTTATAGCTTATCCATCCCTGGATAAGCTTTTTTTTTTGCCTGAAATTTGAGTTGGCTTTAACGCTGTGACAGTTTTTCCACCAGAAAATCAATAAACACCCGTACTGCCGGTAACAGGCCGCGACGGGATGGATACACGGCATGAAAAACCCCGTGCGGCGCACGCCAGTTTGGTAACACGCGTACCAGTTCGCCTGACTGAATATAGGGTTCCACAATATTGTCCGGGAGCAGGGCAATCCCACAGTCCTGACGGGCCAGTTGTGCCTGTAGCATCAGATCCGAACCCATTACGGTCGGGTTGACTTTAATTTTCTTCTGCCGCTGATGTTCATCATAGACCACAATATGCTGATCGACATGATCATCAGCCATACTGAGAATATGATGCTTGGCTAGATCTTCCGGCTGTTTCAGGTCGCCGTGCTGGTTTAAATAGGCCTGACTGGCAAAGAGATGCTGTTCAATGGTTTCAAAGGTACGAATCACCAGATTCGGATCATCATCCAGATTGCTGCGTACACGCAAGGCCAGATCAATCCCTTCATTAATCAGATCAACCCGGCGGTTACTGACCAGAAGCTGGACTTTAATTTCCGGATAGGTCTTTAAAAATTCCGGCAGAATTCTGGACATTTCATTCTGGGCAATGGAGACCGGCAGGCTAACTTTAATCAGGCCGCGCGGCTGAATACTCAGATGATCAACCAGATCATGCGCTGCCTGTGCGGCATTGGCCATCACCTGTGCATGTCGATACACGTTCATGCCAATATCGGTTACGGCAAAATGGCGGGAATTGCGCTGAATCAGGCGCACGCCCAAACGTTCTTCCAGATTGTGCACACGGCGGCTCAGTTTGGATTTGGGGATATCGGTTGCACGTTCTGCGGCGCTAAAACCGCCATGCTCAACCACCTGGGCAAAGCAGTAAAAATCATCGAGGTCCGAAAGCATGTGTAGTTATTCCATTTATGCAACGATAAGCAGATTAAATTATGATTGTTCTGGGCTGTCAATTTGATTTGTGCGGTTTTTGCAGCGTCTCTTTTCGCCTTTGTGATGCGTGGCGAGCTTAAGTTATGGCTACAAATCCTTTACACTAAGGATAAAGTCCATGAGATGATCAATACATGTCTTATCAACTGATTCAACAGCCCGATGCCGATGCCAACGTGATTTGTCCTTGCTGCCAGCAGGCGATTATTGACTGGTCACAAGAGCAGTATATTCAGCCCTGTGAGCATACGCTGTTTGTGGCGCTGGATTTGGGTTTTGAATATATTGCCGATGTATTTGAAGCAACCATGGCGCGTAGTGTCGATGAAATTCACGCACATGATGATCAGCTCAATATGTTTCAGGAACTGACCACAGCCAGCTTTCCGCATTATCTGATCATTCGCACTGATTTGGGTGTGCAGGATTTATCGCGTTATATCGGCATTGCTGTACCAGAATCCAATTAAAAAATAAGCTCCATAAGGAGCTTATTTTTTATCATAAAGATCAGGCTGGTTTAGCCTTCAATTTCTTCCTCGACATCATCATCAGCACTGTCCATGCCCAGTTCTTTCAGCTTGCGGGTCAGGGTATTACGTCCCCAGCCCAGCAGTTCAGCGGCATGGCGTTTGCGGCCACGGGTCTGTTGCAGCGCGGCATTAATCAGGGTGCGTTCAAACATCGGTGTGGCGATGTCCAGAATTTTCATTTCGCCGTTTTTCAGTTTCTGTACGGCCCATTGACCCAGCAGCTCATCCCAGTGATGGATCGAGACGCGGTCTAAATGCAGATTGGACGGTACATCGCCTGATTTTTCAATTGGAATCTGTTTCAGTTCCGAAGGTAAATCTTCCGGATAGACTTCACGGCCGGTAATCATGACGGTTAACCAGCGGCAGGTGTTTTCCAGTTGACGCACGTTCCCTTGCCAAGGTAATTGCTGCATATATTCCTGGGTTTCCGGACGCAAGATTTTCGGACTCACGCCTAACTCTTTACCGGCACGCGCCAGGAAGTGCTGCGCCAGCATTGGAATATCTTCACTGCGATGCGCCAGTTTTGGAATATGAATCCGGATCACGTTCAGACGGTGATACAAGTCTTCACGGAAACGGCCTTCGTGTACCAGCTTTTCCAGGTCTTGGTGCGTTGCTGCAACAATACGCACATCTACCTTCACCGGAATATGGCCACCGACACGGTAGAATTCACCATCGGCTAAAACACGTAATAAACGGGTCTGGGTTTCAAACGGCATATCACCAATTTCATCCAGGAACAAGGTGCCGCCATTGGCCTGTTCAAAACGGCCCTGACGCTGGGTGTTGGCGCCGGTAAAGGCCCCTTTTTCATGACCAAATAATTCGGTTTCAATCAGGTCTTTAGGAATGGCGGCCATGTTGAGCGCAATAAACGGCTTGCTGCTACGCGGTGAATGGCGATGCAGGGCATGCGCCACCAGTTCTTTACCGGTCCCTGATTCACCATTAATCAGTACGGTAATATGCGATTGTGATAAACGGCCAATGGCACGGAATACTTCCTGCATTGCCGGTGATTCACCAATAATTTCGGTCGACTGAATGGGCTGTGCGGTTTTGGCTGATTCCTGTTGCTGTAATTTGGTGATATGCAAAATGGCACGATTCACCAGCGCCAGCGCTTCATCAATATCAAACGGTTTTGGCAAATATTCAAAGGCACCAGTTTGATAGCTCGACACTGCAGATTCCAGATCCGAATGTGCAGTCATGATAATCACCGGTAAATCTGGATAGCTGGCTTTGACTTTACCGAGGAAGGTCAGGCCATCAATACCCGGCATACGGATATCGGTCAGAATTACATCCGGTGCATCGACACCCAGTTGCTCCAGGGCAGATTGGGCTTCTTCAAAACTGGTAACGTCAAAGCCTTCTTCCTTGAAGGTTTTTTCCAGTACCCAGCGCATGGCACGATCATCATCAATTACCCAAATTTTATTTCGCGACATGGTTAGACTCCCAAGGTATATATAAGCTAAATATTGTTTTTCCTGGAACAGATTGGCACTCAATCATTCCGTTGTGTTGATGCATAATATTCTGTGCGATGCTCAGGCCCAGTCCGGTGCCTTTGGCGCGCGCCGTAACCAGCGGATAGAACACCGATTCAATAATTTCTTCCGGCACACCGGGGCCGTTGTCTTCAATATCAATCCGTACCACCGAGCGATGAATCACGCCATTAATGGTGACCAGGCGCTGAATACGAGTTCTTAAAATCAGTTCGGGTTGATGTTCTACAAAGAATTCCTTGTTTTCCATCATGGCCTGTACCGCATTGACGCTAATATTCAGCATGACCTGAATCAGCTGGTCACGATCCGCCATGACTTCCGGTAACGACAGGTCATAATCCCGGATGATTTTGACTTTTTTCTTGGTCTGGTTGGCAATTAGCGAACGCACGCGTTCCAGTGGTTCATGGATATTGACCAGTTCGTAACTCGGTAACTGACGTGAACCGAGCATGGTGTCAGCCAGATTTCTGAGCCGATCGACTTCATTAATAATAATGTCGGTAAACTCGGCATATTGAGAGTCATTCAGACTGCGTGCCAGTAGCTGGGTTGCACCGCGAATCCCGGCCAGTGGATTTTTAATTTCATGCGCCACGCCGCGCACCAGTTGCCGCGCGACCTGATGCTGCTGAATCAGGTTTTCTTCTTTGGAAATTTTCAGCATCCGGTCAATCGGATTCAGTTCAATCAGCAATAAAGGATGATAGCTTTTGCCCGCATTCAGCTGCGAAGCGGTGTAATCGACATGAATGTCTTTAAAGTTGACATTAATGGTAGCTTCACGGCGGGTATAAGGCTGTCCGGTGCTTAAAGTATTTTGTAGTGCTTCGTAGGTATTAAATTCATCGGTCGGGAGATGCAGTAAATTCATTACCGGCTGTCCGGCAGCACGTAATAAACTGATATCAAACAGCGCCTCACAAGATGAATTGAGGTAAAAAATATTCAGGTTGCTGTCAACCAGTAAAATGGCAGTGGTCAAATTGTCCACTAAAAGGCGATAGTCGATAGCCGGGCTTTGATCCATTAGCGGTGGCATCCTGTATTAAAATAGCGCAATGGTATCTTCATAAAGCAATAGGTTTCTGAATTAAGAACGTTAATGATGCAAATTAAGCAAAATGCACGCCAACTTTGTTCAAATTCCTGTAAATCAAGCCAATTTATGAGAAAAATGCGCTGAAATGGACGGGTTGATTCAGGTATAGCGGATAACGCCAGTGCTGTAAACCAAAAGTGAATCAAAATGGTGCAATATTGTGTATAAGCTCGCTTTAGTGGTTGTATTTTGGTGCATTATGCAAAGAGTGGGCTATTTCTCTATTTTTATGGCCAGAAAAGTCATACAATACGCGCATTCTAGTGGAGCGCAGATTCATGAAGTCCCCCAAAGTCGGTTTTGTTTCTTTAGGTTGTCCTAAGGCATTGGTAGATTCTGAACGAATTTTAACTCAGTTAAAGACTGAAGGTTATGATGTCGCATCGGATTATGACGGTGCTGATTTAGTCGTGGTTAACACCTGTGGTTTTATTGAATCTGCAGTACAAGAGTCTTTAGACGCCATTGGCGAAGCCATGAATGCCAATGGTCGCGTCATTGTGACTGGCTGTTTAGGTAAAGACGAAGACAAGATTCGTCAAATGCATCCGAATGTCTTAAAAGTGACTGGTGCAGCAGCCTATGAAGAAGTTATGGATGCCGTGCATCAGTATGTGCCGGAGCCACCAAAGCACAATCCGTTTATTGATCTGGTGCCAGAACAGGGGATCCGTTTAACCCCGAAACATTATGCTTACCTGAAAATATCAGAAGGCTGTAACCACCGTTGTACTTTTTGTATCATCCCGAGCATGCGTGGTGATTTAGTTTCCCGTCCGGTCGGTTCTGTTCTGGAAGAAGCCGCAGCGCTGAAACGTGCTGGTGTAAAAGAAGTTCTGGTCATTTCTCAAGATACTTCAGCTTATGGTGTGGATACCAAATACAAACTGGATTTCTGGAACGGCCAGCCGGTTAAAACCAAATTCTATGACATGTGTGAAGCCCTGGGCCAGTTGGGTATTTGGGTCCGTTTGCACTATGTCTATCCTTATCCGCACGTCGATGCCGTGATTGACCTGATGGCACAAGGCAAAATCTTGCCGTACCTGGATATTCCATTCCAGCACGCCAGTCCGAAAATCCTCAAGCTGATGAAACGTCCGGCGCACAGTGAAAACACGCTAGAGCGCTTAAATGTATGGCGTGAAAAATGTCCGGATCTGGTGATTCGTTCCACCTTCGTGGTTGGCTTCCCGGGTGAAACCGAAGAAGACTTCCAGATGTTGCTGGACTGGTTGAAAGAAGCGCAGCTGGATCGTGTCGGTTGCTTCACCTATTCACCAGTAGAAGGTGCAACTGCGAATGATCTACCAGATCATGTGCCGGAAGAAATCAAGCAGGAACGTTATGAACGTTTCATGCAGGTGCAGCAGGAAATTTCAGCCGCAAAACTGCAAAAACGTATTGGTCAGACCATGACTGTGCTGGTGGATGATCTGGAAGAAGAATTCCCGGTTGCCGTTGCGCGTTCTTATGCAGATGCACCTGAAATTGATGGTAACGTGTTTGTTGAAGATATCGACAAGTCAAAAATTAAAGCAGGCGATTTGCTTGAAGTCGAAATTACCGATGCAGATGAATACGATTTATTTGCCAAGCTGATTGCGATCAAATCTGCTTAAGTACTGATATACAGAAAAAATTTAAATTAAATACTTTGGAGTTTGATGATGTTGGATTCTAAAAAGCCACGTTATGAACGTATTCTGCTGAAGCTTTCAGGCGAGGCACTGGCGGGTAACAAGGATATGGGGATTGATGCCCAAATCCTTGATCAGATGTCTTTGGCAATTGCACACCTGGTCGGTCTGGGTGTGCAGGTCGGCATTGTGGTTGGTGGCGGTAACCTGTACCGTGGCAGCCAGTTACAAAAAGACGGTCTGGTCGGTCGTGTGACTGGTGACCAGATGGGTATGCTGGCGACTGTGATGAACGGTCTGGCCATGCGTGATGCTTTAGTACGCCGTAACATTAAAACACGTCTGCTTTCAGCACTGCCAATTGGTACCGTTGTAGAATCTTATTCAAGCCGTGATGCAATTCGCCACTTAACCCAAGGTGAAGTGTGCGTATTCGTTGCCGGTACAGGTAACCCGTTCTTTACCACAGATACAGCTGCCTGCTTGCGTGGTATTGAAATTGAAGCCAATCTGATTCTGAAAGCCACCAAGGTAGATGGCGTTTATAATAAAGATCCAAGCAAATACGAAGATGCGGTGAAATATGACACCCTGACGTTCGATCAGGTGTTAGATGAAAAGCTCGGCGTGATGGATTTAACCGCAATCTGCTTATGTCGTGACCACAATGTACCGTTACAGGTATTCGATATGAATAAAGCCGGTGCTTTACTTTCAGTGGTTATGGGTGAAAAAGAAGGAACTCACGTTACGAACTAATGTACGTGGGCCTGAAAGCTCTTTATACTACACGCTATTTTAGTAATTACATCTTTAAGAATTAAGTAAGGAAGATCATATGATTAACGATCTTAAAAAAGACAGCGAACAGCGTATGCAAAAGACTCTGGAGTCTTTGGAGCAAGGTTTTGCCAAAGTTCGTACCGGCCGTGCCCATCCATCAATCTTAAACGGTGTGATGGTTCCTTACTATGGCTCAGATGTGCCGTTAAACCAGGTGGCGAACGTGGGTGTTGAAGATTCACGTACTCTTATCGTACAGCCATTTGAACGTACTATGGTGTCTGCAATTGACAAGGCGATTCGTGAGTCTGACCTCGGTCTGAACCCGATTACCGCTGATTCGATTCGTGTGCCGCTACCAGCTTTAACCGAAGAAACCCGTAAAGACATGCAGAAAGTTGCGCGTTCTGAAGCGGAAAATGCCAAAGTGGCGATTCGTAACATCCGTCGTGACGTCTTGGGCGATATCAAAGCATTATTGAAAGAAAAAGAAATTTCTGAAGATGATGAACGTCGTGCAGGCGATGATATCCAGAAAATCACCGATAAATATGTTGCTGAAGTCGACAAGCGTTTGGCTGCTAAAGAAGCTGAGTTGATGAAGGTCTAATTGTCGATGACCACATCTGAAGACTGTCAGACGCTTCCAAAACATGTTGCCATCATCATGGATGGCAACAACCGTTTTGCCAAGAAAAATCAATTGCAAAAAGGCGACGGTCACCGTGAAGGTAAAAATATTCTAGATCCGATTGTTGACTATTGTCGCAGCAAACACATTCAGGCACTCACCGTTTTTGCATTTTCAAGTGAAAACTGGAATCGTCCGCAATATGAAGTTGATTTACTCATGCAATTGCTGGAAGACACGATTCATGAGCAAATGCCGCGCATGGAAAAATACCAGATTGCCTTGCGTTTTATTGGCGATCGCAGCCGTTTATCCCCACATCTTCGTGACTTGATGTTGCATGCTGAACAAAGGACTGCTAAGTTCAGTAGCATGACTTTAACCATTGCTATCAGTTATGGGGGCATGTGGGATATGGCAGAAGCAGCCAAACAGATTGCGGCTGATGTACTGGCCAATAAAGTCGCGCTGGAACAGATTGATAGCACGCTGTTCGGTCAATATGTGTGCCTGGGCGATTTACCGCCTGTGGACCTGTTGATCCGTACGGGTGGTGATTATCGGCTGTCCAATTTCTTGCTTTGGCAGGCCGCCTATGCCGAACTGTACTTTACTCCGACCTTGTGGCCTGAGTTTAGTGTAGAAGAGCTGGATGATGCGTTTCATGTGTTTGCAGGACGCGAACGTCGCTTTGGAAAAACTTCAGAGCAAATCCAACAAGAGAAACTTGAGAATTAATACATGTTAGAGCGGATAATTACCGCATTGGTATTGGTCGCTGTGGTGCTGAGCTGTATGTTTGCAACTCAGTCCCATTATCCAATGTTTGTGCTGATGATTTTTGCAGCAGGGGTTGCGGGCTATGAGTGGTTCAAACTCATGCCAAGAACAACAAAATATGTCATCAAGCCAATGGCTTGGGGTTATGGTCTGGTGACCGCCGCTCTTTCCGCGCTTGCTTTATATTTTAGTGATATTGCGTTATTGCTGTGGTCAGCCTCGATTTTAACCTGGCTGCTCAGCCTGTATTGGGTGAAATCCTATCCTGAATATGATGGCTGGTACAATCCAAGCCTGAACTTTATTGGCTTTGTGCTGATTTCTGCCGCCGTGACTGCCATTTATGCGGTCTGGACCCATTCACCGTGGTGGCTGATGTATCTGTTCCTACTGGTTTGGGGTGCAGATTCTGGCGCTTATTTTGTCGGACGCAAGTTTGGTAAAAAGAAACTGGCACCACATGTCAGTCCAAACAAATCGGTGGAAGGTTTATATGGTGGCGTGTTTACCGCCATCCTGATTGTGCTGTTTGTAGAAATTGTCTATCTGGACTTAAGCCTGACCCAACATATTTTATTCCTGATTCTGTCCATGATAACCGTGTTTAGTTCGGTACTGGGCGATCTGTTTGAATCCATGATCAAACGCCGTGCCGGAATTAAAGACTCTGGTCGTATTCTGCCAGGACATGGTGGAGTGCTGGACCGCATTGACTCCTTGCTCGCAGCGGCTCCAATCTTTGCTGCAAGCATGTATGTACTGAAACTTATTGGCGTAGATTTATAGATGTTACAAGCTGTTTGTATATTGGGTGTTACAGGTTCAATTGGTCAAAGCACCTTAAAAATACTGCAACAACACCCTGAAAAATATTCGGTATATGCCGTAACGGCTCACAGTCGTATTGCTGAGCTGGTTGAAATATGCAAACAGTTTCATCCCAAAGTGGCCGTGGTACCTGCTGCACAGGTCGATTCCTTAAGACAGCTGTTACAGCAGGCCAATCTTGCCGATATTGAAATCCTCTGTGATGAAGCTGGTTTAATAGCTGTGGCTTCACATCCTGAAGTGGATGTGGTGATGGCGGCAATTGTTGGTGCCGCAGGTTTAATGCCAACGTTGGCCGCAGTGCAGGCCGGTAAGCGCGTGCTACTGGCCAATAAAGAAGCCCTGGTGATGTCCGGTGACCTGATGATGCAGGCAGCGCGTGATCATGGCGCTTTATTATTGCCGGTCGATTCCGAACACAATGCAATTTTCCAGTGCCTGCCGCAAAACTATTTTGAGGTCGAGCGTAATGGTCAACCAAAACTGGGTGTGCAGCAGATTCTGCTGACCGCATCGGGTGGGCCATTTTTAAATCATAGTCTGGAACAGTTACACAGTGTGACCCCGGCGCAAGCCTGTAAACATCCCAATTGGTCTATGGGTCAAAAAATTTCCGTCGATTCCGCCACCCTGATGAACAAGGGTCTGGAGCTGATTGAAGCCTGCCATTTGTTCGCAGTAAAAGAACAATTTGTTACAGTGGTGGTGCATCCACAGAGTATTATTCACTCCATGGTTCAATATGTCGATGGAACAACTTTGGCGCAAATGGGTAATCCGGATATGTGTACGCCAATTGCGCATGCGTTGGCCTGGCCGGAACGTCTGCAGACGCATGTTCCGCCGCTGGATTTATTTATCCATTCACAGCTGAATTTTCAGGCACCGGACACCACGCGTTTCCCGGCCTTAAAGCTGGCACGTCAGGCCATGCAGGCAGGTGGTATTGCACCGACCTTGCTAAATGCGGCCAATGAAATTGCAGTGGCATCTTTCTTGCAAAACCAGCTTGGGTTTACCCAGATTCCAGAAATTGTTGAACAGACCCTGAATCATCTGGCCAATCGCGCCGCAGATTCAATTGAAACCATTCTTCAGGCAGACCAGAATGCCCGTGCTTTTGCACAGCAGTGTGTGATTCAGACAGGAAGCTAAGACATGAGTGCCTTATTTATTATTGTTGCGGCCATTCTTTTGTTGGGGCCGTTAATTGCAATTCATGAATTTGGGCACTACTTTGTTGCACGCAAACTGGGGGTCAAAGTCCTGGTTTATTCTATTGGTTTTGGCCCGACAGTGCTGAAATGGACCTCGAAGAAATCCGGTATTCAATATCAGCTCTCGGCTTTGCCTTTGGGCGGCTATGTCAAAATGCTGGATGAACGTGAGGGCAATGTGGCAGAAGAAGATCTGCCTTTTGCTTTTAACCGTCAGCATCCGTGGAAACGGATCGCGATTGTCGCGGCAGGTCCTTTAATTAATCTGGTTTTTGCGATTGTACTGTTCTGGATTCTGTTTTTACCGTCTCAGGAACAGCTGAATACCCGTGTTGGGAAAGTCTTGCCACAAACGCCTGCGGCTGAAGTGAATATGCAGCCGGGTGACCGGATTACCGCAGTCGATGGTACCCAGGTTAGCACCTGGGAAAAACTGAATTTTGCGCTGGTGGATCGTGCCGGTGAAACAGGTACCATTCATATTCAGGCCAACCGCGATGGTCAGCCACAAAACTTTCAATTACCGATTCAAGATTTCTTGAAAGATCAATCTCAGTCACCACTTGAGGTGCTGGGCTTTACGCCATATCGTCCGAATATTCCAGCAGTGGTCAGCAAACTGAGTGAAGATGGCGCTGCCATTCGTCAAGGGATGAAAGAAGGTGACCAGATTTTAGCGATTGACGGTGTTGTCATGAAAGACTGGTACGATGTGGTACAAGTGGTACAGGCATCGCCAGAGAAACTGTTAAAGATTGACGTATTGCGTCAAGATCAGCGGGTACAGCTGGAAATTATGCCGCAGGCCAAACGCGACAATATGGGCAACACCACCGGTATGTTAGGTGTACAAAGTGACCCTGGAAAAATAACAATTCCTGAAGAATATAAACAAACCATTCAATATAGTCCTACAGAAGCCTTAATGATGGCGGTCGATAAAACCGGTCAAATCTCTTCGATGATTTTGAACTCCATCGTCAAAATGGTGCGTGGTCTGATTGGTTTAGATAACCTGTCTGGTCCGATTACCATTGCCAAGGTGGCAGGACAAAGCGCTGAAATGGGCTGGCAAACTTTTATTTCGTTTATGGCCCTAATGAGTGTAAGCTTGGGTATTCTAAATTTACTGCCAATTCCAATGCTGGATGGTGGACATTTGGTTTATTATTTTATAGAACTAATTCGTGGTAAACCTGTTTCTGAACAAATACAATTAGTTGGTTTAAAAATTGGTATGGTATTGCTCGGTAGCATGATGCTTCTGGCATTATTTAATGATTTTATGCGTTTATAACAACGTGGATAGGCAATAAATTTAACATTGGAAAAGACTGGCATGCAGCACACACATTTATTTATGCCTCTGGCACTGGTTAGTGCTATGGCAGCAGTACAACAAGTATATGCAGCAGATGAATTTATCGTAAGAGATATACAAATTGACGGACTTGTTCGTTTAACGCCAGCCAATGTTTATGGAATGATTCCTGTAAATAGTGGTGATCGTGTCAACGATGCCACCATTGCAAATGCAATTCGCAGCCTGTATGCCACAGGTTTATTCGATGATATTAAAGCTGCCCAGCAAGGTGATACCTTGGTGTTTCAGGTGGTAGAACGTCCGATCATTTCGAAAGTCGAATTTAAAGGCAATAAATTAATTCCAAAAGAAGCCCTTGAAGAAGGCTTAAAGAAAATGGGCGTGGCTGAAGGTGAAGTGCTGAAAAAGTCTGCTTTGCAAACACTAGAATCGGAACTTGAACAGCAATACATGCAGCAAGGTCGTTATGATGCCGATGTCAAAGTCATTACCACAGCACGTCCGAATAACCGCGTCGACCTGACCATCGAGTTTATTGAAGGTAAAGCGGCCAAAGTTTTTGATATTAATATCATTGGCAATACCGTCTTTAAAGACAGCGAAATTAAACAGGCCTTTGCAGTCAAAGAAAGTGGCTGGGCTTCTGTGATTTCACGTAATGACCGTTATGCGCGTGAGAAAATGGCAGCAAGCTTGGAAGCTTTACGTGCGCTGTATTTAAACCGTGGTTATATCAACTTTAATATCAATAATTCGAGCCTGAACTTAAGTGAAGACAAACAGCACATCTTCATTGAGGTGTCGATTGATGAAGGTGAGCAGTTCAAATTTGGTCAAACCAAATTCCTGGGTGATGCTTTATATGCACCAGAAGAATTAAAAGCGCTGCAAATCTATAAAGATGGTGAAACCTATTCGCAAGAAAAGGTTAATGCGGTTAAACAGCTGCTGCTTCGCAAGTATGGTAATGCCGGTTATTACTATGCAGAAGTGAATGTGGTGCCACAAATTAATGAAGAAACCAAACAGGTTGATCTGAACTATTACATCAACCCGGGTCAGCAAGTCACAGTACGCCGCATTAACTTCAGTGGTAACACCAAAACTGCCGATGAAGTGCTACGTCGTGAAATGCGCCAGATGGAAGGTGCATTGGCCAGTAACGAAAAAATTGATCTGTCTAAAGTCCGTTTAGAACGTACTGGTTTCTTTAAAACCGTGGATATTAAACCGGTGCGTGTTCCGAATGTACCGGATCAGGTTGATCTTAACGTTGCGGTAGAAGAACAGCATTCAGGTACCAGTACCTTGGCGGTGGGTTTCTCGCAAAGTGGCGGTGTAACTTTCCAGGCCGGTTTAAGCCAGACCAACTTCCTGGGTACCGGTAATGCCGTGTCGATTGACTTGTCGCGTTCTGAAACACAGGACTACTATAACCTAAGCGTAACCGATCCGTACTTTACCATTGATGGTGTGCGTCGCGGTTATAATATGTACTACCGTAAAACCAAACTGGATGATGACTATAACGTTAACAACTATGTGACCGACAGTTTTGGTGGCGGAATTAACTTTGGTTATCCAATTGATGAAAACCAGAGCATTAGTGCGGGCTTAAATATTGATAATACTGAAGTGACAACTGGTCCTTATGTATCGACTTATGTGGCAGATTATTTAGAAAGCCATGGTGGTCGAGAAACACAAAGAGGCGATCATTGTCCAGCAAATATCAATGCAGATGGGGAGTGTGTGGATGAAAATGGAATTCTAGTTGAAACCATCCCATATGGTCGAGAGTTTAAGGGTGACTTCCTGACTTATAACCTAAATTTAGGTTGGTCATATAATACCCTTAACCGTCCGATTTTCCCAACAATGGGGATGTCGCATCGGGTGAATGCAGAAATTGCTTTACCGGGCAGTGATGTGGAATATCAAAAAGTTACCTATGATGCACAGGCCTATTATCCGCTGGGCAAAGATTTTGTGCTGCGTGGCTATGGTAAGGTGGGTTATGGTAATGACTTACCATTCTATAAGAACTTCTATGCCGGTGGTTATGGTTCGGTACGTGGTTATGACAACAGTACCTTAGGACCAAAATATCCAGGTGTTTATTTCTCTGATATTGGAAAGACTGATCCATCTCCAGAAGAAGTGGGTGGTAATGCTTTATTACAGTTTGGTACTGAACTGGCTTTGCCGGTACCATTTAAAGGGGACTGGGCACGTCAGGTTCGTCCGGTGATTTTTGCTGAAGGTGCACAAGTATTCGATACTCAATGTAATGTTTCTAATAACGATATTTTCGTAAATGGGGATTCAGTAAGTAGTAAACAGTACTGTGAAGATAACTTTGGCTTTGACTTTGGCAATATGCGTTATAGCGTCGGTGTAGGCTTTACCTGGATTACCATGATTGGCCCATTGTCCTTAAGTTATGCATATCCGCTGAATGAAAAACCAGGTGATGAAACCAAGAATATCCAGTTTGAAATTGGCCGTACGTTCTAAGTACGGTCTGTTCATGGATGCTTGAAATAGGGATAGATCAAGATGAAGAAGATACAACTGGCTGTTTTAGGTTTTACACTGTCCTGTGCCGCAGCGGCACAGGCGGCAGGTTATGGTGTGGTCAGCTTAGAGCGTGTGGTTGAAAGCAGCAGCTATTTAAAACAGCAAAATAGTGCATTGCAACAATCGCTTAAACCTCAAACCACTAAACTTGAACAGCTGGGTAAAGAGCTGGAAACATTACAGCAACGTGCCCAGCAGTCAGCAAATTTATCTGAAGCCGATAAGCAGAAATTATCGGCGCAGTATCAGGCCAAGTTAAAAGAATTTAATACTTTACAGCAAAGTTTGCAGACCAAAGTGCAGGCTGATCTGCAAAAAATGAATGACAGTTTTGAGCAGCGCATCAAGCAGGCAGCAGAACAATTGCGTAAAGAAAATAATTTAGATGTGGTTTTGAACAAAAACTCAGCACTTGCCTATGACCCTAAGTATGATTTAACTGATAAAATGATTCAAAAGGTTAATGCAATCAAGTAATCAATGAGTTATCAACATTATCGCTTAGAAGAACTTGCTCGTCTGGTCCAGGGCGAGCTGGTCGGTCAGGCCGATTTAGGTCTCCAGGGTTTAGCGAGCCTGGAGCTTGCTAAACCGCAGCACATTGCTTTTGTCAATGCTGACAAGTATGTGGAGCAGGCAAAAGTATCTAAAGCGGGTGCTTTAATTGTCACGCCCGAGTTACAGCAGCAGCTTGATACGCATCAGAACTTTATTGTGGTGGCAAATCCGTATTTGGCGTTTGCAATTTTAACCCATGTCTTTGAGCGTAAGCACACTCAAACCGGTATTGAAAGTACCGCACAAATTCATCCCTCAGCGATCATTTCCGAAAGTGCTTATATTGGCCATTATGTGGTGGTGGGTGAAAATTGTGTGGTGGGTGATAAAACCATTATCCAATCGCATAGCAAAATTGATGATTTTGTTGAAATTGGTAAAGAATGTTTTATTGATTCGCATGTCACCATCACTGGTGAAGCCAAAATTGCTGACCGGGTCCGCATTCATGCCAATACCGTGATCGGGAGTGAAGGCTTTGGTTTTGCTCCGTATCAGGGCAAATGGCACCGCATTGCACAGTTAGGTTCAGTACAGATTGGTAATGATGTACGAATTGGTTCGAATTGTAGTATTGACCGTGGTGCGCTGGATGACACCATTTTGGAACATGGTGTCATAATTGATAACCTTGTGCAAATCGCGCATAACGTGAAAGTGGGGGCCAATACTGCTATCGCTGCAAAATGCGGTATTGCCGGCAGTACCATCATTGGCAAAAACTGTATTCTGGCAGGTGCGTGTGGGGTCTCTGGTCATCTTTCTATTGCTGACAACGTGACTTTAACCGGAATGTCAATGGTCACAAAGAGTATTTCTGAACCAGGAACCTATTCTTCGGGCACCGGTGCATTACCAAATGCGCAATGGAAACGCGCGGTGATTCGCTTTAGACAATTAGCAGATGTGCCATTGACCCAATTGCAGAAAAGACTCGATCATATGCAGACTCAAATTGAGTCCCTTGAATCAACTTTAAAATTGCGTAAATAATTATGATGACTGAGTCGAATACCCCAACATTTACGAAACCTGAATTGCCAATGCATATTCAAACCATCCGTGAATATTTGCCACATCGTTATCCATTCTTATTGGTAGATCGAATCGTTGATGTAACTGACAATGGGATTGTGGGTTATAAGAACGTTTCGATTAATGAAGAGTTTTTACAAGGACATTTCCCTGAATATCCAATTATGCCAGGGGTGTTGATTGTAGAAGCGCTGGCACAGGTTTCAGGCGTGCTTGGCTTTATTATGAATAATCAGAAACCGACTGCGGGTGCATTATTCCTATTTGCCGGTGCCGAAAAAGTTAGATTTAAAAAACAAGTGGTTGCAGGCGACCAACTTGTATTAAAATCTGAATTAGTAATGCAGAAACGTGGTATTTACAAATATAATTGTATCGCCACGGTCGATGGCATTGTTGCAGCAACCGCGGAAATTATGATTTCGCATCAGAAAACAGAGCAAGCATGAGCAATAACCCCCTCATTCACCCCACCGCTATAATTGACTCCTCTGCAGTCATTGCGCCTGATGTGCAAATTGGACCTTATAGTATTATTGGTCCGAATGTCAGCATTGGTGCGGGTACAAAGCTGCATTCACACGTGGTGGTGGGTGGCTATACCCGTATTGGTGAGCATAATGAGATTTTCCAGTTCGCAAGTGTTGGCGAAGTCTGTCAGGACCTGAAATATCAGGGTGAAGAAACTTGGCTGGAAATTGGTGACTATAACCTGATTCGTGAACATTCCAGCTTACATCGCGGGACGGTTCAGGACAAAGGCATCACTAAAATTGGTAGCCACAACCTGTTGATGGTCAATACGCATATTGCTCACGACTGTATCGTGGGTGATCACAATATTTTTGCCAATAATGTCGGTGTCGCAGGGCACGTGCATGTCGGTGATTATGTGGTGGTGGGTGGAAACTCGGGTATTCATCAGTTCTGTAAAATTGACTCTTACAGCATGATTGGTGGCGCATCTTTAATTCTGAAAGATGTACCGGCCTATGTGATGGTTTCGGGTAATCCTGCGCATGCTTTTGCTATGAATATTGAAGGTATGCGTCGTAAAGGCTGGTCGAAAAATGTGATTCAAGGATTACGGGACGCCTTTAAACTGATTTACAAATCAGGATTAACCACTGAAGAAGCCATTCAGAAAATCCGTGCAGAGATTCTGCCAGAAGTGCCGGAAGCACAGCGTTTAATTGATTCACTAGAACAGTCTAAACGCGGGATTGTACGCTAACACGCTGTTTGAAGCTGATTCAAAAAACTGCTCCAATTGGGGCAGTTTTTTTATATCCAGATTTTGAGGTTTCTTGAACATCAGATACAAATTTCTACTCGTGCTTGGCCCGGATTTTGCTCATATTCAAGCTATACAATAAAAATTATTGCGGGAGAGCGGCACTTGGTGCTCGCCGAAGGAGCAACGACCCCGGAAACTCTCAGGCAAAAGGACCGTAATAATTCAAAAATCTGGAGAGAAGCACGCGCAGTGCTCACCGAAGGGGATGGTTGGGCTGAACATCAGTTCAATCGAAGCTCTCAGGTACCCTGACAGATGGGGCATCACGTCTGGAACAGCTGTTCCAAGGAGCGTTTTATGCCGCATGTTGTTGTCATTGGTGCAGGAATTACCGGGGTCACTTCAGCCTATGAGCTGATGCGTTTGGGCTATCAAGTCACGGTGATTGACCGGCATTTATACCCGGCGATGGAAACATCGTATGCCAATGGTGGCCAGTTATCAGCCAGTAATGCAGAAGTCTGGAATCAGAAAGCCACTGTACTGAAAGGCCTAAAATGGATGTCGCAAAAGTCGGCGCCGCTCTTATTAAATCCTGCATTTGATCTGCATAAGTATGGCTGGCTGATCGAGTTCTTAAGCAATATTCGCCATTATGAACACAATACCCAGGAAACAGTGTGCCTGGCACTTCTGGCACGCAAACGTTTATTTGAAATTGCAGAACAGGAACAGATTGATTTCAATTTGGAAAAACGTGGAATTTTGCATTTTTATCATAATAAAGCGGATTTTGACTTTGCAATTCGGGTCAATGATTTGCTCTGTCAGGGCGGGCTGGAGCGTTATCAGGTCAGTCTGGATGAAATCCGACAGATTGAACCAAGTTTAACCGGACAGTATTATGCGGGTTTTTATTGCCCGGGAGATGCCACCGGCGATATTCATAAATTCACGGTGGGGCTGGCTCAAGTCACCATGCAGCAGGGTGTACGTTATATTTTTGGCCGGGATGTTCATGATATTCAGCTAGACGCCCAGCAGGTACAGCTGAGTTATCGGCCAGCCATTGAAGATCCTCTGGCAGATCAGCCGATGGTAGAAACCTTACATGCCGATGCCGTGCTGATTTGCGGCGGTGTGAGTAGTTATCAATTGGCGCGACAGGTAGGTGATCGGGTCAATATTTATCCGGTCAAAGGCTATTCCATTACCGTCAATTTACAGGATGAGCAGAGCCAGAAGCAGGCGCCTTGGGTCAGTCTGCTAGATGAAAGTGCCAAAATTGTGACCTCTCGTTTAGGCGCAGATCGGCTGCGGATTGCCGGAACAGCCGAATTTAATGGCTATAACCGCGATATTCGCCATGACCGGATTCAGCCACTGGTGCGCTGGGTACAGCGGAATTTTGATATTTCAACTGAAAGCGTGGTGCCGTGGGCAGGTTTACGCCCGATGATGCCAAATATGATGCCGGTGATTCGGCAGGGCCAGCATCCACGGGTATTTTATAATACCGGCCATGGGCATCTGGGCTGGACCTTATCTGCGGCGACAGCACTGATGATTAGTCAGGAAATTGCGCAGCATTATCCGGTGACCGGATAATGAGAACACTCAGTTGAGCTCTGTTTTAAAGTAACAGGGCTTTAGGAGAGATGCTGATCATCTGCCGGGTTCTGGCAAAATAAATCCATCAAAATAACGCAAATCGCTGTCAATTCAATGAGCTATTTGGCTTATACTCAGGCTTTAAATAAAATATTTTCGTTTTAAGATTTTGAACTGCCATTAAAAAATGGATTGAGATGCTGCCCTCCTGGGCAGACCGCGATATGTATGGATAAACGATGGCAAATATAATTCTGGTTGCGCTATTTCCTTTAATCTTTCTGATTGCGTTGGGCTATGTACTCAAGCGCTTTAGGTTTCTGGAAGATAAATTCTGGCACGGTGCAGAAAAGCTCAACTACTATCTGCTGTTCCCGGTGATGCTGTTTTTGGGCCTGGCGCATGCCGAAATTCAGGCCAGCGAAATTCGCCACATGATGCTGGGAGCGGGTCTGACCCTGCTGATTGCGGTTTGTCTGTTATATATCCTCAAGGCGCTGTATGGCACTGCAGCGGCACGTTTTGGCGTGTATATGCAGGGCATGGTGCGTTTTAATACCTATATCGGTCTGGCGCTGTCGGCGTCTTTGTTGTATCAGCAGGGTATGGCGCTGTTTGCTATTCTGCTGGTGTTTTGCATTCCTCTGGTCAATGTGCTTTCGGTTTTGGCCCTGACCAATTCAGAAGGGATGCGCTTGCAATCCATCCTGTTATCATTATTGAAAAATCCCTTAATTTTAGGCTGTATTGCAGGCGGGGTGTTTAATCTGCTGAATTTACGCTTATGGATTGGCTTTGAAAATTATTTAAAACAGATTGCCATTTCCAGTTTGCCATTGGGCTTGATGTGTATTGGTGCAGCATTACAGTTTCAGGGGCTGCGTAAAGATCTGCGGACCTTGTTATTAAACACTTTTGGACGCTTGCTGTTGATGCCGATGATTGCGTTGGCGACCTGTCTGGCATTGAATCTGCCGGCCCTGCATACCCAGATTCTGGTGATGTTTTTTGCCTTGCCGACGGCCTCATCGGCTTATATTCTGACCAAAGTTTTGGGGGGAGATAGCCAGCTGATGGCCAGTGTGATTAGCCTGCAGACTGTGTGTGCGGCGTTCAGTTTGCCATTGATTTTGTGGTGGGTGATGTAAAGAGCTGTCAGGTTTTAATCATAGAGTCGATAAATACCACTAAAACGCTCGCAGCCTTTTTGTTCAGTACGCACCGCCAGATAAGCCTTCTGAAAGTCGAGCTGGTAATTGCAGTCATGTTCATTGTCAATAATATGCTGCTTTTGCTGCGGTGAGGTATAAGCCAGTAAGGAAATGGTTTGGGTATCTAGCTTGTTGTTTGGACTGCGATAGGCCACACCTTCAATTTTAATACTGTCTTTATTCAGTTGATGAATCTGCAAATGTACCGGTTGCTTGGCCAGTTGTCCCTGTTCAAATTTCAGATAATGCTGGGTCATGCTCTGGTTCATCGAGCTAAAGAAATTTAACTGATCCAGACGCGCTTCAAACTGTTGTTTAAAACACTCGGTGGTTTTACACTGCTGCGCACGTTTAAACCAGAGCTGATGGGTATCTTGCAGAATACGCAGCGGGGCATCGGTCACCAGAAAAGCTGTCAGAAACTGGTCATTGAGCTGCTCACGAATCTCCTGTAAATCGGCATGGCAGATTTTATTGAAAGCAGGCGTGTTGGCCTGCTCGCAATTGATTTTCTGTGCATGCGACAGCGGGGTGCCCGCGGCGCCCAAAAACAACAGGGTTCCAATGATTTTTATAAGATTCATCTCGGTTTTCAACAGCATGATCGCTTATACTTTCATTAGCTTGCGTAAGCTAACTATAGCGAAAGAGAAACTGTGAATACAAGATTTCAATCGTTTATTTCTGAAGGAGTTGAATATGGTTGCACAAATACGAATTGGGCAGGGAATAGACGTACATGCCTTTGAAGAAGGCGATTTTGTGACATTGGCTGGGGTTAAAATTCCACATACCCATGCTCTGAAAGCCCACTCAGATGGGGATGTGATTTTACATGCGCTATGCGATGCCTTATTGGGTGCATTGGCACTGGGCGATATTGGACAGCATTTTCCCGATACTGATCCTGAATTTAAAGGCGCTGACAGCCGGGTGTTGCTGAAGCATGTTTATCAGCTGATTTTAGACCGCGGTTATCTATTGAATAATGCCGACATTACCGTGGCCTGTGAACGCCCGAAACTGGCCAAGCACAATCTGGAAATGCGCCAGAGCATTGCCGATGTGCTGGATGTGGATGTGACTCAAATCAGCATTAAAGCCACCACCACGGAAAAATTAGGCTTTACCGGCCGTCAGGAAGGAATTCTGGCTACAGCTACGGTGTTAATTTGTCACGCAAAGTGATCGGTTTTCATTAAGGAAATTTGCAGTTCCTGGGTTGCTTTACGGCCCTGAAGTTGTAAGGCAACAGCATGAATCAGACCGGTCCAGGTTTCATTCGGTTCCCAGATCTGGTGCAACATTTCCTGCGCGGTAGGCATGTCCATATTCATATAATACTGACGATATAAATACATCAGGCTGCTGACATGCTGATTGGTACCGCAGTGCAACCACACCATCTGATCCTGCACCAGATGATCAATCAGGTCTAAAACCAGCAGACATTGGGCGTCAGATGGAGTTTCCCAAGAAATCGGTAATTGTACATAGTTCAGGCCCAGTTCCAGACAGATTTTATCTTCATTGGCTAGATGCTGCTCGGCATCACTCAGTGCGACATTAACCACGGTGGTAATGCCATATTCTTTAATCTGACGTAACTGTTCCGCATTCGGCTGGCCGGATGTGTACAGGTGTTCATGCACAAACTGAAAGTGATCAATTTGGCTTAAAGCGGTTTCAATTTCATTCATCAGATAAAATTTCCTGCAACTGAAATGGAAACGCCATCTTGACGATGGCGTTTTTGAGTCAGTTTTAGCGGCTGGCTAAAACCTCTTTCAATGCTTCATGCATCTCAAGCAGGGATTTTTCAGTGGTTTCCCAGTCGATGCATCCATCGGTAACAGACTTACCATACTCCAAATCGCAAAGATTTGCAGGAATATCTTGACGACCGCCTTTCAAATGACTTTCGACCATAATCCCGACAATTGATTTATTGCCATCTAAAATCTGTTCGGTGATGTTTTTTAAGACCAGTGGTTGCAGGTACGGGTCTTTGTTGGAGTTGGCATGACTGGTGTCAATCATGATTTTGGTGCTGACTTTGGCTTTAATTAGCGCTGCTTCTGCATCGGCGACTGAACCGGCATCATAGTTTGGCTTGCCATTACCACCACGCAATACCACGTGCGCATAGTTGTTACCGCTGGTACGAATTACCGACACCTGACCATGTTCGTTCAAGCCCAGGAAGCTATGACCATGTTTCACAGACTGCATTGCGTTGGTCGCAACAGTTAAGCCGCCATCGGTACCATTTTTAAAGCCAACCGGTGAAGACAGGCCAGAAGACATTTCACGGTGAGTCTGGCTTTCTGTGGTACGCGCACCAATCGCTGACCAGGAAATCAGATCCTGATAATACTGTGGAGAGTTCGGGTCCAGTGCTTCAGTGGCACAAGGCAGACCTTTTTCATTTAGTTCCAGCAGCAGTTTACGGCCAATACGCAGACCTTTTTCAATATTGAAAGAGTCATTCATGTCCGGGTCGTTAATCAGACCTTTCCAGCCTACGGTCGTACGCGGTTTTTCAAAATACACCCGCATTACGATGTATAAGGTATCTTTTACTTTTTCGCTCAGCACTTTCAGGCGGTCTGCATAATCATGTGCTGCCACAGGATCATGAATCGAGCAAGGCCCAATGACCACAAACAGACGTTTGTCTTTACCATCAAGAATATTGCGGATGGTTTCACGACCTTTCAGTACGGTGTGATAAGCAGAGTCAGTCAGTGGAAGTTCTGCTTTGAGTTCAGCAGGGGTCACAAGTGGCTGGATGCTTTTAATATTCACATCATCGATATCTGAAGGTGTAATAGGGTTAGACTGTAAAGTGTTCATTGCCGTCACTGGTTTAATCGTATACAAGATTGTTTAATAGCCTGAATATAACACGAATATAGCAGCCTATTGTTATAAAAAAGATCAATAGATTACTGAAAAAAAAGTGATGAATCGCAGAGATAAATTAAACTAGCGATGTTTTTTCAGCGCTCACCACCATCGCCGCTTCAACTGGTTGTGCCGGTTTGGATTTGACCGGGTTCAGCATAAAGTTCACTCCAAGCGCAAACAGGGTAATGCCCAGCACTTTACGGATAATTTTTTCAGGTAAACGTGAACTGACTAAAGTACCGACCACAATTGCCGGAATAGAACCGACCAGTAACCACATCAGCAGTTCAAAATCGACATTGCCCGAGGTCATGTGACCCATACCGGCGACAAAGGTCAGTAAGACTGCGTGGACCACATCGGAGCCGATAATGCGGATCATCGGCAAGTTCGGGAACATAAGCACCAGCGCCATAATGCCAAACGCACCTGCACCCACCGAAGATAGGGTGACGAACACACCCAGGACAATTCCCATCACCACAATCATCGCGCGCTTGTTGGTGGCCTTCAGGTCGACCTTTTCCAGGTCTTGAGTCATATCTGGCAATTCGTGTTTGCGATATTTGTTGAAAAATTTTTCAATCTGGCTGCGGAAAATAATAGATATGCCGGTTAGGGTCAGCATAAAGCCCAAGACCATGGTCAGCACAGCTTTATAATGCGTGGACTGGCTTAAATAGTTGTCGAGTACCCAATGCGTTGCAAAAGACGCCGGGATACTGCCGACAGACAGCCAGATCACAATTGGCCAGACGATATTCATTTTTTTGGCATGGACCAGTGAACCACAGAATTTGGAAATTGCGGCATAGAGCAGATCGGTACCAATGGCAATGTGCGGTTCAATCTTAAACAGGCTGATTAAAATCGGGGTCATTAACGAACCACCGCCTACACCGGTCACACCTACACAGAAGCCAACCAAAACACCTGCCAAAATAAACTCAACTGCACCAAACATGGGGATATGCCATACATCAAAAAACGTGCTTATCTTATGACTTTCGGATATAAGTCGTTGGCATGATTAATGATTTGCTTATTCTAAAAAATGCTAAAGATGAGAAAAAGATCAACATTTATAGTGAAACAGCGTGGAGTAGATCTATCTGAAATCTGCTGGATTTAAAGCTGAAAAAAAGGGGATTTTTTAGTAAAAAGATCAGGATGTGCAGGGCCGAATAGACGGATTTTGTGATGACAGCGCAGCAAAATGGAAAGATAAAAAGATTAAAAATAGCTGGAAATTTCACTTTAAAATTATTATTTGTGTATTCAGTGTCATTACATAGGGATGACATGTGTTGGAGTTTGGGATTTTATTTGATCAATCTTTCAGCATGATAAAAAGCAGTTAATGGTCATGAAACTGCAAGTCAGGTGGAATAGAGTGAGATAAAGCGGTGAAAGCGTGATAAATGAATGGGCCCAGCACAGCATCATCAATCAAACCTGATAGTCATGCTGTATAAAAACAAAGCAGTTAAAATATAGAAAAACCTGAATTTTTTCTCAGCTCAGGACAAACAGTCGTTACAGTCACTTCAAGTAGAATATGTTAAAATTCCACGCAGCAATTGAAGGAGCAAGGTCTTGCAAAAACGAAAACTGAAAATAGGCATTGTGGTGGGAGAAGTTTCTGGGGATACCTTGGGTGCCAGACTGATCCGCCGTTTTCGTGAGCAAGGCATTGAGGCTGAATTTGAAGGTATTGGCGGCCCGCAAATGATTGCTGAAGGCTTTAAAAGCTATTATCCGATGGATATTTTGTCGGTCATGGGCATTGTTGAAGTCTTAAAAGACATTAAAAAGCTGTTTGCCGTGCGTGATGGACTGGTTGAACAGTGGAGCAAGGAGCCGGTCGATGTTTTTATTGGGATTGATGCGCCGGACTTTAACCTGCGTTTATCGAAAAGCCTGAAGCAGAAAAGTCCAAGCATTAAAACCGTGCAGTATGTCAGTCCTTCGGTCTGGGCGTGGCGTCAGGGTCGTGTTCATGGCATTAAAGCCAATATTGATCTGGTGCTGTGTTTATTTCCATTTGAAAAAGCCTTTTATCAAAAATGGCAGGTTCCGGCTGCCTTTGTCGGGCATCCATTAGCGAGTCAGTTGCCTGTCGATAATAATCTGGCCGATGCCAAACTGGAACTGGGGCTGGAAGCTTCGCAAAAGCATATTGCCTTATTGCCCGGTAGTCGTCGTGGTGAAATTGAGCGTTTAGGGCCATTGGTTCTGGCAGCCGCTGAAATTCTGGCTGCGAAATATCCAAACTATCACTTCTTAATTCCCGCCATTAACGATGCGCGTAAACAGCAGATTGAAAGTTTATTACAGCATTGTGCTGCTGATCTGAGATCACGGGTTAGTCTGCTGGAAAATACCGATACAGAATCAAAAATTGGCCGTCAGGTCATGAATGCAGCGGATATTGTTGCGCTGGCTTCAGGTACTGCAACGTTGGAAGCGATGTTATTGCATCGTCCAATGGTGACTTTTTATAAGCTCAACCGGATTACCTACTGGATTGCCAAACTGCTGGTTAAAATTCCGTATTACTCGCTACCGAATATTATTGCCGGCAAAAAAGTCATTGAAGAGCTGATTCAAGAAGAGGCTACACCAGAGCGTCTGGCGCATGAAATTGAAAAGCTGATGCATATTGAAGCTGCACAAATTCAGGTGATGCAGCATCGTACCATGCATAAACAGCTGCTATCCGGCAATTGTGAAGACCCGGTAGCGGCGATTCTGGCTATTTTATAAGAGCCTGCTGAAACTGCTGCCGGTACTGGCTTGGGGTCAGGGCAAACTGTTTTTTAAAAGTCTGGCTAAAGGCGGTTTCAGAAGAATAGCCAACTTTATAGGCAATTTGCTGGATTGAGAGCTGGCCATGACGTAAATATTGAGCCGCCAGTCTTAAGCGATGTTGCTGTAAATAGGCCAGTGGCGATTCACCAACAATCTGGGCAAACAGATTGGCAAATTTTGAGCGCGACATGCAGCATTGTTCGGCCAGGGTTTCGACGGTCCAGCTTTTTTCCGGTTGTCCATGAATGGCGGTTAAAGCATTGGACAGTTCCGGATGGGTCAGGGCACTGAGCCAGTTATTAGAATCATTCAGCTGGGCAATATAATCACGCACACATTCAATAAATAAAATACTGATCAGATGATCAAGAATTTTATCGCGGCCGGGCCGGATCTGATGGCTTTCTACTGCCAGAAACTGTAAGCCAATTTGCAACCATTCCGGCGCAGTGCTGCTCATAATATGATGAATATGCATATAGTCTGGCAAGGCATTTAACAGCGGCTTGGCCATAATGCTGTCCATTGTGCCGTGCATGGCTAAAATAAATGATTTTTCACCGGATGCTTCACCAAACTCGATGGTCTGCTGGCGTTTCTGCTGAAACAGGTCACTAATATCCAGGGCATCTAGCCACTCCAGTTGCGTGCTACTTTTGCCAACATGGCTACCGCCGGAAGGAATCAGCACAATATCACCGGCCTGCGCATAGACCTGACGCTGGGTCGATAATTCCAGATATAATTCACCACTTAGTACCACATAGGCAATAATGGCGCTGTGATCCTGATATTGAAATGCCCAGTTTCCCTGTGGATTCAAATAGATAAATTCAGATTTGTTGAGATGAATATCATCAAAAATTTTACTTAAAGCATCCATATCGGGTTGATATCTTCTTATTTGAGCCTAGCTATTTGGTCATTAAGCCTGAATTTATCGTGTGATGAAAGGCCAATTTCAGGCAATGTGGGCCAAAGACGTTTACATAGCTTTTTTGGACGTTTGCAACTGTTCTCTGTGGCTTGTTTGCTGAAATATATAGATAAGTTAAGCAGGATGGAAGTGCAGGCAATGAATGCTCCGCTACAACTCACAGAACAACAACAGCAATTTTTACTTGAAAAATCCGGTCTGGCTTTAGATAAAAAACGTTATTTATGGCTGATTAGCCCATTTTTACCGGTTTTAGGCATTGGGATTCTGGCCGGTTACCAGTTTGCACCGAAACCATTTAAAACTGTATTTGCTCTAGGTGGACCACTGTTAATTCATGTGATTATTCCTAGCATTGATACCCTGGTCGGTAAAGACGAGCACAATCCAAGCCCGGAAGAAGTCAAGCTCTTGGAGCAGGACCCGTATTATTCCCGTTTGGTAAAAAGTTTTATTCCCTTGCAGTATATCGCCAATATTTATGCGGCCTATCTGGTCTCACGTAAAGAGACTTCGCTGCTGGATAAAATTTTTCTGGGTGCGTCGATGGGACTGGTTAATGGGGTGGCGATTAATACTGCACATGAACTGAGCCATAAATCCTCCAAACTGGAGCATTATCTGTCGCATCTGGCGCTGGTGCCGTCGGGTTATAACCATTTCCGGATTGAACATCCGTATGGGCATCATAAACGCGCTGCAACCCCAGAAGATCCGGCGTCTTCCCGTATGGGCGAAACCTTTTATGAGTTCTGGCCACGTACGGTGAAAGGCTCGTTTAAATCGGCAATTGAAATTGAAACCCAGCGTTTAAAACGCAAAGGCAAGAATTTCTGGTCCAAAGACAATGAATTGCTACAAGGTTGGGGCATGAGTGCGCTGTTTCATGCCGGAATGCTGGCCAGCTTTGGGAAAGGCATTGTGCCGTATTTAAGCACGCAGGCCTTTTATGCCATCAGCCTGTTTGAACTGGTCAATTATATTGAGCATTATGGCTTGCTTCGACAAAAAGATGCGCAGGGCAAATATGAGCGTACCCAGCCGGAACATAGCTGGAACAACAATAATATTGTCACCAATCTGTTTTTATATCAGTTACAGCGTCATTCCGATCATCATGCCTATCCGACCCGTCCATTTCAGGCCTTGCGACATTTTGATGAAGCGCCTGAATTGCCAAGCGGTTATGCCAGTATGTTGCTGCCGGCGCTGATTCCACCGCTATGGTTTAAAATGATGGATAAACGCGTGTTCAAGCATTATAAAGGTGATTTAAACAAAGCCAATATCCAGCCGAAACGCCGTTTAAGCCTGTTTAAAAAGTTCGGCCTGAAGGCAGATTAAGTATAGAAAAATCCATTCGACTGTTTTAATCAGCCCTATGGTGAGTAGGGCTTTTTTGTACGCAGGCGGTTGATGTTACCCAGATTCATGTTCATTTAACGCTCTTTTCCATCCAGATTTCACAGGCATGACTATGACCGGTCTGGCCTTGTGGGGCAGACAAATGTACAAAACCGAGCTTTTCATAGAGTTTCACTGCCTGCCACAGTGATGCTGTGGTTTCCAGATAGCAGGACTGAAAACCAGCCTGTTGGGCAAAGTCAAAAGCGTGTTCCAGAATCTGTTTGGCAAACCCGTAGCCGCGTACCTTCGGCAGAAAATACATTTTCTGGATTTCTAGGCGACTTGGATCACCCTGTAAAGGTGCAGCACCGCCACCACCAAAAATGTCGCCTTGGTCATTGGTAACGACCCAATACTGTGCGTGTGGCTGTGAATACACCGCATATAAATCATCAACCGCAGCATCGGCCACGGCAAAACCGGATTCCGGCGCCAGTCCAAATTCTTTGGAAACCTCACGAATAATACGGGCCAGTGCAGGATTATCTTGGGCTTGAATCGGGCGTAAAAAATACATAAGCGCAGCGGTGAATAATAAAGAGATGAATTTTATCACTAAATATTCATCTCTTGAGCAGATTTGAGGCACATCTATTGGACTTTAAATATCACTTGATGCTGCGTTTAATATCTTATTTAAGTTCACTGGAACTTTTGCCCAGTTCACGCCGGGCAATAATCAGTTGCTGAATTTGCTGGGTGCCTTCAAAAATATCCAGGATTTTGGAATCGCGTGCCCATTTTTCCAGTAGCTCATCTTCGTTATAGCCCACAGCGGCGGCCAGCTCTACACATTTCAGGGTAATTTCATTCCCGACACGGCCAGCTTTGGCTTTGGCAATTGAGGCTTCTTTGGAATTAGGCTGCTTGTTATCGGCCATCCAGGCAGCTTTAAGCATTAATAAACGCGCTGCTTCCCATTCGGCTTCCATGCGATAAATTTGCGCGGCTATCTGGGAGCTGTGTAAATAGGCGGTCTGATAATGCTCATCCAGCTCGTGTTTAAAAATCTGCTTGATCCGTTCCAGCGATGCTTTGGCACAGCCAATCGCCATGGCCGCGACCAAAGGACGGGTGTTGTCAAAGGTCTCCATCACCCCGGCAAAGCCTTTGGAGACATCAATCTCGGCATTGCCAAGCAGGTTGCTGGCTGGCACCCGGCAATCGACAAAGCTGATGGCTGCAGTATCCGAGGCTTTAATCCCGAGTTTATGCTCCAATCGCTCTACGGTCATGCCGGGCGTGCCTTTCGGCACCACAAAAGACTTGATGGCCGCACGGCCGAGCTTTTTATCCAGCGTGGCCCAGACCACCACGGCATCGGCGCGTTCACCCGAGGTCACAAAGATTTTCTCGCCATTCAGGATATAATCATCGCCATCTGCGACCGCTGTGGTGCGAATTGCCGCTGAATCGGAGCCGCAGCCGGGTTCGGTAATGGCCATGGCGGCCCAGGTGCCGTGAAAACGCTGTAACTGCTCGTCATTGGCCACCGCAGCAATGGCGGAGTTCCCCAGACCCTGACGCGGCATACTCAGCAGCAGGCCGGTATCGCCATAACACATTTCGACAATACTTAAAGCGGTGGACATATTGACGCCATTTTTATTGCCACTGGCGGTATCGCCACGTTTATTCACCGCAGCGCCGGCGTTCATGCCATCGCCACCTGCATTCATGCCATCGACCACTGAGGCCAGCATATCCAGTTCTTTCGGGTAGGCATGTTCCGCCTTATCATATTTACGTGAAATTGGACGCAGGACATTCAGGGCAACCTCATGTGCCTGATCAATCAGCAGTTTAAATTTTTTCGGGTTCTGTAAATTCATGGGCTGTTCCTTATTTTTATGGTTATTTAGGCATGCAGGCCAGACTGGACAATCGCGGTCGCGCGCAGATCACGATACCAGCGCTCGACCGGATGTTCTTTGGTAAAGCCGTGACCGCCCAGAATTTGCACGCCATTTGTGCCAATTTGCATGGATTTTTCTGCACATAATAAGCGTGCCAGATAGGCTTCCCGATGAAAGTCCTGTCCAGCTTCGGCCAGACTGGCAGCATTCAGCACTAGCATGCGCATTGCATCAATTTCAATCGCCATATCGGCAATCATAAAAGCCACACTTTGACGATGTGAGATGGGCTCGCCAAAGGCCGTGCGCTGGTTGGCATAGTCAATACAATAGGCTTTCACGGCTTCGCAGCACCCAACCGCCATGGCACACCAGACTAAATTACCCAAATCAATAAAAGCACTATAGTCAAAATCATCATCGCCCAGACGTTCGGCTGGGGTATGCTGAAAACTGAGGGTGACTGTTTCTGTGGCCTTCAGCCCCATTGCCGGGCTTTTTTGTGCACGAATGCTGCTGTCGCGTTTCACCACAAATACTTCTGGCTGGCCATTGAATTCAGCACTTACCAGATACAAGTCCGCCGTTTCACCCAGCATTACCAGAGTTTTTTCACCCTGAATCCAGTACTGGCCCTGGCTAAAAGTGGCTTGTGTATTTAAACGCAGCGGATCAAAAGCCGGTGTAGCTTCCTGCACGGCAAAGCTGGCGCGCAGTTCCGAATCTTCTGCAAAACTGGTCAGATAACGTGACTGGATGCTTTCAGAACCCCAGCGGGTCAGGGCATTGATTACCCCAAAGGTCGACAATAAACCTGCGGTCAGGCTGAAATCACCCCGGGCCAAATGCTCGGCCATCAGAATATTAGTGACAATATTCTGCTCGCTGGCCACGCCACCCAAAGCCTCCGGCAGTGCATAATCATTCAGGCCCAAATCCTGACTGTGTCGCCATAACACTTCGGGAAACTGTTCCAGATGATCCGCCTGATGCGCCAGTGGATAAAGCACCTCTGTGGCAAACTGCTGCATGGTATCTACCGTCATTTGCTGTTCTTCGCTCAGGCTTAAATCAAACAGGGATTTTTGCTGATGGGGTAAACGCTGTCTGGGTACATCATCGTGCTTTTGAAAAGCTTTCTGGGTCACGCTTAAGGTTTTAAAGCCGGCTTTGGCCCCCTGATATAAAGATTTTTCTACAAATTTACGCAGTTTGAGCTGGTCTAAAACCTCGCTGCTGGCAAGCCGAGTGAGCAGCGACAGTCCAAATCCTTGGGCCTTGTTTACCATATTGGTCATTGTTGTTGTTCCATCATGCGGGTGATTATTTTTATGCTGACACGCGGCTGTTTAAAAAACCATGTCAGAACTGACATACTCAATTGTCAAAGATAAACGGTTGTTGCAAGATGAAACAGGAATCTAAATAGTTGCTTCTGTTTATATTTTTAATTTTTGGAAAGAGCGGGGAAGGGAGAGGATTGACCCGAATGACATTAGCTGCATTCGGGTCGGGTGTGGCTTTACTGGAATTTTTTGATCATGTCGCGCACATTGGTTTTGGCATCAATCACGGTCATAAAGGTATAAGCCCCAATAAATTTACGGCTAATAAACATAAACTCTTTCGGCGGAACACTGAAATAACGTGAAGCCATGGATTTAGAGGCCTGTTGCATCACCCGGCTATGCAGCTGGCTTTTTTTCCAGTCATAACGATGCTGATCATCCATCACACCGGCTGGTAAATCCGGGTTGTTTTCAGGACTGCTAAAGGCTTCGGTGGCCAGTAAAAAGACTTTGGCCATATCCGGCTTAATGCTTTGCGGAATGGAGTCAAAAAACTCATAACCGGTCATGGCTTTCACCATCATCTCCGCGTCATGCTGATAGCCGGCCTGAATCAGGTTACGTGCGACCGAGAGCAGGTTGTCATCAAACTGGCGAATGGCACCGAAATCCAGCAGCACAATTTTATCCTGTACATCTGCGCCATTGCCCAGACGTACTAGATAGTTACCGAAGTTTGGGTCGGTCTGCATTTCGCCCCATTCAAAAATTTCCCGCACTGCCACTTCTAAAGAGGCTTCACCAAGCAGGTTACGACGTTCTTGTGGTAAAGACAGCATCACCGGACTGTTGATTGGTACGCCACGTTCAAAGGTCATGCACAGCACCTGATTGGTACAGTAATCTTCAATAATGGTTGGAACGATATAGCGCGGGTCCTGCTTTAAACGCTCGGCAAAACGGCGTGTGGTGGCTGCCTCAATCCGATAATTGACCTCGCGGTGCATCATTTCGCGGACTTCATCAAACCACTGATCAAATTCGCGGGTTTGCGGCACCATGCGGGTCAGTTTCAGCATGTTTTTAAACAGACTCATATCCGAATCAATGGCATCGGCCACACCCGGATACTGGATTTTTAATACCAGTTCCATACCATCAGATTTACGGGTGGCGCGGTGTACCTGAGCCAAAGAGGCGGTACCTAAAGGCTCATGGTCAATGGTGAGATCATTAAGTTTGGAACCTAACTGGTCCTGTAACTGGGTTTTAATCGCAGGCCAGGCCAGGGCAACAGTCTGGTTATTCAGGGTATTCAGGGCTTGGGTGATTTCTTCAGGCAGGAAATGTTCGCCGTAAAGCGCCATCATCTGGCCAATTTTAACGATAGAGCCTTTCAGTTTGCCAATTTCTGCGACCAGATAATCGGCCTGTTCTTTCATGGCTTTTTTGCGTTTCTTTTCTTTTTCTTCTTCACTGGAAAAGATTGAACCGGCGCTGGAGGCGGCCCAACGTGTCCCGGCCAGCAACGATGCCTTCGCGATCGATAAGCGTCGATCCATAGAGGAAGTTTTCAATTGTTTAAGCTTATCGTTCTGATCTGACATGTAAATTTAATCCTTCAATCAGCAATTCGCAGAAAGGTCATAGTTTAACGAATATTAACGGGTCTTAACGTATTAAAAAAGTTCAAGTTGCTGAATGTCGAGTTAAGTTTTGCATTCTCTATGAAATAGCCTAAGCAAAATCTATAAAGATGCAATTTCGCTCACTCACATCCGGAATTTAATCTTGAGGGTACTTTTTTGTTGCAGCATCTGCTTGTTTTCATCAATGTATTTTAAAATCAGGCTTTGTACCGATTCATGCAGAAAACCATGCGCATAGCCTTTGACAATAATAATGCTGGGCAGGTTAAAGAACAGATATTTGGCATCATCCAAAGTCGCATCCTGAAAAATGCCGTGTTCCACCAGCATCTGCTGTAAAAACAGTTTTTCCTGCAAGACACGCGGTGAATCGTTGTCATTCCAGTAGTTTTGACGCATGGCCAGCAGGTTATTGTGTTTGTAACTCATATCAACAGGTTCACGGGAGTCTCATAGTCAATATAAGGTCTATTTTTGCAGATTCAATCGCAAAATGGCAGGAAATTGTGAAGATCTGGAAATTCTATCCTGTTCATCGCTATAGGTTTTTTGCTTGAAGTTCAGTAATATGCTTTACATAAATTAAAACAAAGATGATCGCTGTGTTTGGCAGCAAGGGGAATATGATGCGTTTAGCATTCATCGGGGGAATGGCCTGGGCGCTGCTGGCGGGTTCGGCCTATGCGCAGGAAAGTTATTCAAAACAGTATATTCAATGTAGCAATCATGCTTATGGGCAAACATCCGTCTTGCAAAAATGTGTCAATAAAGAACTGAAACAGCAGCAAAAACGCTTAAAGAAAAGCTATAAGTCTTACTATCGGGCCAGTGGGGCATATCAGGCCAATATTGCCCAGCAACATGCGCTGTGGGAGCAGCGTTTAAAGCAGCAATGCTATCGGGGCATGAACGGTGATGTTGCCAAATTGCAGCAATCGCGTTGTACGCTGGCACAGGTGATTGATCAGGCCAATTATTATCAGAGCAAATTTATTGCCCGTTAATCGTGTACTTACCATTTCAGGGCTTTATTCCAAATCTGGCTAAGGCCGTGAAAGTTGAGATCAATTTATCAGATTGAAATCCGGCTTTTACGCACAGAGACATTATAAAAGCGCACAAAACAAGGTATCATAAGGCGTTTTAAAAAATTGACTCTGGAGAGACCTTAGGTGGATCGACCGACTATTAGCCCTGAACATTTGCAGGAAGCCGCTGAAACATTAGTCACCATTCGTGATTTTATCCGTTTTGGTGTAACAGCATTACGTCAATATGATGCACATCTAGGTCAAGGTACAGAAGATTATTTTGCTGAAAGTTCCGCGTTGGTATTACAAACCCTGTCGCTGGACTGGAATGCCGATGCAGAAATTCTGGATGCCAAATTACTGCCGAGCGAAAAGCAGGAATTTTTAAGTCTGCTGGAGCGTCGTATTAATGAACGCACGCCAACCTCTTATCTGCTCAATCTGGCCTATTTCTATGGCAAGCCGTTTTATGTCGATGAGCGTGTACTGATTCCACGTTCGCCAATTGCTGAACTTATCGAAAACCGTTTTGCGCCATATTGTCTGGATGAAAATGGCCAGATGGGTGAAGCCAATAATAACTTGCCAGCCAATCCAAATCCGCAAATGCCACGCCGTATTCTGGATATGTGTACCGGTTCAGGCTGTATCGCAATTGCATTGGCTTATGCCTTCCCGGATGCGGAAGTGGATGCGACCGATATTTCTAAAGATGCTTTAGAAGTTGCGGCCATTAACACCGAACATCACAACATGCAGTATCAGGTGGCGCTGCTTGAGTCGGACTTGTTCTCTAAAATTCCAGCAGAAAATCAGTATGATCTGATTGTGTCGAATCCACCGTATGTCGATGCTGAAGACATGGCTGATCTGCCAGATGAATTCCGTCATGAGCCAGAGCTGGCGTTGGCTGCCGGTCAGGATGGTCTGGACTTGGTGCGTAAAATGCTGGCCCAAGCCGCAGACTATTTAACTGAAGATGGTCTGATTGTGATTGAAGTCGGTAACTCTGAATGGGCCATGAAACAGAACTTTAATACCGTCGATTTCCACTGGTTACAATTCCAGAAAGGTGGTTCAGGCATTTTTGCCCTAACCGCAGCACAGTGCCGTCAATACCGTGATTTATTCATTCAATCTGTTAATTCATAAAGGAGTCGTTGCACATGGCAGGTAATAGTATTGGACAACTCTTCCGTGTCACGACTTGTGGTGAATCGCATGGTGTAGGCCTGATGGCCATTGTCGATGGTGTACCGCCGGGCCTGGAACTGACTGAAGCCGATTTACAGCACGATTTGGACCGCCGTAAGCCGGGGACTTCCAAATTTGCAACCCAGCGTAAAGAGCCGGATCAGGTTGAAATTATTTCTGGGGTATTTGAAGGCAAAACCACCGGTACGCCAATTGGCTTGCTGATTCGCAATACCGACCAGAAATCCAAGGATTATGGCAACATTGCCCAGACTTTCCGTCCGGGTCATGCCGACTATACTTATACGCAAAAGTACGGTTTCCGTGATTATCGTGGTGGTGGTCGTTCCAGTGCCCGTGAAACCGCGATGCGAGTGGCTGCCGGTGCGATTGCCAAAAAATATCTGGCAGAAAAATTCGGGATTCTGATTCGTGGTCATGTGACCCAGATTGGCACCGAAAAAGCGGAAAAGCTGGACTGGAATGAAGTGCCGAATAACCCGTTTTTCTGTGGCGATGCCGATGCTGTGCCACGTTTTGAAGCGCTGGTGACTTCACTGCGTGAACAAGGCACCAGCTGTGGCGCCAAACTGGAAATTCTGGCTGAAAAAGTGCCTGTGGGCTGGGGTGAGCCGGTATTTGACCGTTTAGATGCCGATATTGCCCATGCCATGATGTCGATTAACGCGGTTAAAGGCGTAGAAATTGGCGATGGTTTTGCCGTGGCGGAACAGTTCGGTCATGAAACCCGTGATGAACTGACCACTCAAGGTTTCCTGGCCAATCATGCTGGCGGTATTTTGGGCGGTATTTCCAGTGGTCAAACCATTCGCGTGGCGATTGCGCTTAAACCAACCGCATCTATTACTACACCGGGTAAAACCATTACCATTGACCGTGAAGATACCGATGTGCTGACCAAAGGCCGTCACGATCCATGTGTGGGTGTGCGTGCTGCACCCATTGCGGAAGCGATGCTGGCGATTGTGCTGATGGATCATTTCTTACGTCACCGTGCTCAAAATGCCGATGTGGTGGCGCCATTTGCACCGATCGAGCCTTAATTATCCCAGATTAAAAAAGCCGGACTGAATGTTCGGCTTTTTTTATGGTAATAGGTTGTATTTGTTTGAAATCGCCTAAGAAATACCACGATCAATGAGATAAATACAGAAGTTGATTGAGCTTGAATCTAAATATTGGTTGCTTTATCACCGCCTTAAATTAACCGTCAATGTAGACATCAATTCAGATATAAATAAAAGCGTGGTTGAAGAAAAATAGATTTTAATTTTTAAAAGAGATCAGGCTGATCTTTTTTAAAGGATGTGGGAAATCATCTTGAGGTTAGGTACTGCTGATTCCATTTTGTATCAGAATGGATCTCCCAGAAATTAAAAAGCTCCCCGAAGGGAGCTTGTTTCATCAAGAAAAGAACCAGGTGTAATAGCCCCAGATCATTAATGGCCAGGCCACAAATGGACTAAACAGCCATTTCCACAGCCAGAAACGTGGGACAAAACCAACACCATGGATAAATCCGCCGGAAATGCCAATCATGATGTACATCATGGCACTGTGGCTATAATTGCCATCGGCATCCAACATGGCAGCTGGATGAAGTAATAACACGGCTGCCAATGGAAAGGCCAATAAGCAAGAAATGACCATCGCAAGTTTATTCGGTTTTTTTTCGATTACTGGAGTTTCCATTACAACCTCTGTCATGACTTATTCCTCATCCAGGTCTTGATGATGCTCGATATAGAGCGCACTCAGTACACCTGCAAAACAGGCCATCAAAATACCGAGAATCCAAGCAAAATACCACATAATCTTTACTCCTTTAGAGCATAGCCTTAGTACAGGCTATGCGAATTCTCTTTGATGTGTTTGTTGGTAATCACGCCCCACATCTTGTAGTAACACCAAGTGGTGTACAGCAAAATGATTGGCACAAAGATACAGGCTGCAACGGTCATTACCGTTAAGGTATTTTGACTAGATACCGCATCCCACATGGTTAAGCTAGATACAGGATCTATGCTCGATGGCATCAGGAATGGGAACAGGGCAAAACCTGCAGTCAGAATCGCACCTGTTACTGCCAGTGCAGAACCAGTGAAGCTTAAACCTGCTTTACCTTTAGAGGCTGCCAGAATCACAATGATACCGCCTAGAATACCCATAATTGGCGCAATCATGGTGATCGGGTAAGCCGAGTAGTTGTTCATCCAGCCCGGGTTGGCATTGGTCATCACTTCTTTGGCTAACGGGTTTGCAACGCTACCGGTGTCATATGGTGTAACCAGGGTATAACCTTGGATGCCACCGAAGTATAACCATGCACCTGCCAGCAGGAAGCAGACCAGGAACACGATACCGCTGATTTTGGTGGCTTTAGCAGAACGCTCGCGTAAAGCACCATCGGTACGTAACATTAACCATGCACCACCATGCGCACACAGCATGGCCAGACTCACGATACCGCAGACCAAAGCAAACGGGTTAAGCAGGGCAAAGAAGCTGCCGGTGTAGTTGGATCGTACAGTCTCATCCAGTTCAAAAGGTACACCCAAGAACATGTTACCGAACGCTACGCCAAATACCAGCGCAGGTACTGCACCACCGATACATAGACCCCAGTCCCAGGCAGTACGCCATTTAGTGTTTTCCAGCTTGGAGCGGTAGTCAAAGCCGACCGGACGCAGGAATAGCGCAAACAGGACTAAAAGCAGCGCCCAGTACATGCCCGAGAAGGCAGTTGCATACACCATTGGCCATGCAGCAAATAGTGCACCACCAGCAGTAATGAACCAGACCTGGTTACCGTCCCAGTGTGGGGCAATCGTATTGATTGCCGCACGACGTTCTTCATCATTTTTTCCAACGAATGGCATGATCGCCATAGAGCCCATATCGAAACCATCGGTGAGGGCGAAACCGATGAGCAGTACGCCCACCAGTACCCACCAGATGATTTTGAGTAATTCATATTCGATCATGCTTGAGTCTCCTCAGATGCTTTTTTGGCAGCTTCCAATTTTTCGAAATGGTATTTGCCGGTATGTAACGAGCTTGGACCAAGACGAGAGAATTTAATCATCAGGTACATTTCAATGATCAGCAGTACGGTATAGAACGATGCTAATGCAATGATTGAACCCCATACATCGCCAGTACTTAAGCTAGATGCAGAGAGATATGTTGGTAGAACTTCACCAATAGTCCAAGGTTGACGACCTACTTCAGCCACATACCAGCCAGTTTGCGCAGCAATCCATGGCAATGGTAGGGCAATCAGGGCGAATTTTAATAACCAAGGTTTGTTTTCTGCATTACGTTTTGCTACAGCCAGTGTTGCCAGAACGAACAGGAGTAGCATTAAGAAGCCAGAAGCCACCATGGCACGGAAGGCCCAGAACAAGCTTGGAACGTGTGGAATAGTGTCTGCTGCAGCAAGTTTGATTTGCTCATCAGTCGCATCTACCACGTTAGGTGTATATTTTTTCAGTAACAGGCCATAACCCAGGTCTTTTTGAGATTCATCAAATGCCGCTTTGAGTTCTGGTGAGGTGTCACCTGCACGCAGTTGTTCAAGTTGCTGATAAGCCACCATACCGTTACGGATACGCACTTCATGCTGGGCAATCAGGTCTTTGATCCCGGTCACTTCTTCAGTGGTTGAACGTGTGGCAATCAGACCCATCACATACGGAATTTTAATCGCATAATCGGTAGTCTGAGTTTCCTGATTTGGAATACCAAACAGGGTAAATGCAGCCGGTGCCGGGTGAGTTTCCCATTCTGCTTCAATCGCAGCCAGTTTGGTTTTTTGGACATCGCCCAGTTCATAACCAGACTCATCACCTAGTAAGATTACAGACAGGGTAGATGCCAGACCGAAGATAGCCGCAATCGCGAAAGAACGACGCGCAAATGGCAGGTCACGTTTTTTCAGCAGGTAGTAGCTCGAAATCGCCAGAACGAAAATCGCACCTGTAACATAACCGGCAGAAACAGTATGGACGAATTTAACCTGTGCCACCGGGTTGAAAATCAGCGCACCGAAATCAATCATTTCCATACGCATGGTTTCATAGTTAAACGCAGAACCAACCGGGTTTTGCATCCAGCCGTTAGCCACCAGAATCCACAGCGCCGACATGTTTGAGCCCAAGGCCACCAGCCAGGTTACACACAAGTGTTGTACCTTGGACAGACGATCCCAGCCGAAGAAGAACAGACCAATAAAGGTCGATTCAAGGAAGAAAGCCATCAAGCCTTCAATGGCCAGCGGAGCACCAAAAATATCACCCACGTAGTGCGAGTAATACGCCCAGTTTGTACCGAATTGGAACTCCATGGTCAGGCCGGTAGTTACCCCTAAAGCAAAGTTAATACCGAACAGTTTTCCCCAGAATTTGGTCATGTCCTTATAAATTTCTTTGCCGGAAATCACATAGGTGGTTTCCATAATGGCCAGAATAAAAGCAAGACCAAGTGTCAGTGGAACAAAAATAAAATGATACATCGCGGTCATTGCGAACTGGAACCGCGAGAGATCGACCACGCTTTCAGAAATCATCAACGTGTCTCCTTGATTTGGGAAGGATTGCTGGCAATACGCTCAGCAACTTGAGAGTCAAAATTTTCAGGAATGGTAGGGGCATCGAACCAGATATTTTTAATCGCCATTAAAATAACAACCTTAATTATTAAAATGGCTGCTATTTCTCGGGTTACGCGACGGTTCAAATCTTTCGGGACTAAGCTCATAGAAACAAGCCTGTTTTTTAAACTGTGTCTTATATTATTAAACAAAATAATACAAAAAATAAATAGCCTGCACAGTTAAAATAAAAATATATTGTTTATGTATTAAAATACAATAACTTATAAAAAGTTTTTTTAATTTTTAATCAAAAAAATTCCAGTTAAAAACCTGACTAAAATGCTTGTATTTATAGTAATTATTATTCTGACTAAAATGGTGCGAATTAAAATTTAATTCTGACTAAAATAGTTATATTTGAAAATTTTGACGATTTTATTAAAAATTCCAGCTTTTAATTTTTAACTTTTATTCAATAGTTGGGTGTCAAAAAATGGCTGTAAGGCTTGAGGTGTAAGCATTTGCGTGGAAAACAATCAAGCACCAAAATGAAGCAATTTGTAGCAAATATGCACAATGAAGTGCGATAAAAGTGCAATAAGCAGCGACACGGAAAATTTCTTTTTTAGTCTTCAACGTGGAGGGCAGAGTGAACAATCACAACGAACAACCACAGCGATGGTCATAATGTGCAGAACAGCTGATCTTGAGGCCAAGAGAAAGTGAATCGAGCAGCTTAAACGGAAAGAACGAACGTACACGGCAAGGAAGAAGGGAAAGCTGCGAGATACATGGCGTTGTAGCTTTATCTTGGACAAAGTAAGGATGTGTATCTGACTCGTGGCTGAAAGATGAGCGAGCTTAAATCAGCTGCTACTTTCGCCATAGAACAGATTGTTCGAGGCGGAAATTTTCTTGGCAATGTAATAGGATTTTTTTTGCCGGATTAAAATCACTTGCGCCTGAAATTCTAGTTCACCAAATTCCGGTTCGACCTGCACGTAATGCAGCTGGCCGTATTCATCACGAACCCGGGCCTGAGCCGAAAAACCGGGACGGGCATTGCCACTGGAAATGGTGGCCAGTCGGCCCAGCAAATTGACATGCTGAATGGTTTTTTGCGGTTTAATCACCTGATCCAGACAGTGAATCATAAACACGGTAAAAAACAGGGCAATGATAAGCGCCGGTAAAATCAGATAGTACGATGGAACAAAACTTTGCTGCTGCGAATAGAGCGCAAACTGCAGGAAATAGCCTGCAACACTAAAATTCAGGAGCAGAAACACGAAAATTAGCAGTTTGGAGAATTTGACATTGAGTAAGGGAGAGTCTAGCAGCCGCTGCGGAAAGAGCTGCTTGAATATCGCGCTGGGCTTGAGATTAAAATAATGCCCCACAATTTCCGCCAGGCTGAGCAAGACAAGCGCAATCAGACTTAAATGAAAAGGAATTAAGTCGATGTCTAATACAAACTCAAGCATGGCGTAACCTGCAGATGGGGCTTAAAATTATTCTGTTAAGTAAATTCCGCCATCAGAATGCACGGTAATCTCTACTTTTTCAAGTGCTTGACCTTGGCATGGGCCAGAAATACATTCCCCGGTTTCAACCACAAACAGCGCACCGTGGGTCGAACATTCAATAAATTCCTGATCCCGGTCTAAAAACTGGTTTTCCAGAAATTCAAGCTCGACCTGCAAATGCGGGCACAGGTTCTGATAGGCATAGAACATGCCATCGCGTTGGGTAATAAAAATGGTATCGCCATCTGGAAGCTCGAACGAGCGTGCTTCGCGTTCAGGGATATCTTCGGTCATGCAGATTTTATGCATTAGGCACATTCCTTGTTATAGCTCTGAAGAAGGGTTGCGTACTGTTCAACCTCTAGACGTGGACCAAATTGTGACACCACTTCACTGGAAATTAAAATGGCCAGCTCGGCAGCGGCTTTAAAGCCAAGGTTGGCATTCAAGGCATACAGGAATGCACCGGCAAAGGCATCACCCGCACCATTGGCATCAATGGCATGCACCTGACGGCCTGCAACGCTAAAGGTATGTTGACCATCAAAAATCATTGCGCCTTGTGCGCTCATTGTAATGACAACGTATTTGCTTTTTTGCTTCAGCTGTTCCAAAGCGGCTTCTGCCGTTTCGGTGCCGGTATACATCATGGCCTCCTGCTGGTTACAGAACAGCAGGTCCACGCCATCATCGAGTAATTCATCTAAACCTTGACGCGCATATTGCACCATTGCCGGGTCAGATAAGGTTAAGGCAATTTGGGTCTGGTGAGCTTTGGCAATTTCGCGCGCCTGTTTTACCGCCTGACGTGCGCTGTCCGAAGTCGATAAATAACCTTCGATATACAGCCATTTCGCGGTTTTTAAGGGTTCAAAGTCAATTTGCGCATCGGTGAGTTCTGCGGTAATACCTAAATAGGTATGCATGGTACGTTCAGAATCCGGGCTGACTAATACCATACAGGTTCCGGTTACGCCTTCACTGACCGATTTTGTGGTGGTGCGAATGCCCGCATCATTCAGGCCGTTCAGGTAAATTTCACCCAAGTTATCATTGCCCACGCGGCAGGCATAAAAGGCAGAACCGCCCAATGCGCTAAAGGCAACTGTTGTATTTGCAGCCGAACCGCCTGAAGCTTGACCTTTATAGCTTTGCGTTTGCTGTAAGTTGTTGTATAAATTTGCTTGGGTTTCGCCATCGGTCAGCTGCATGGTGCCTTTTTGCAAATTTTGTTGAGTAAGGAAGTCATCAGAGACTTGAAATTCCTGGTCAATGAGTGCATTACCAATTGCAAAGAGGTCAACAGTTGCCATGTCGTTCAATCACATCAAAAAATAAATGCTAAGTTTACACCAATGCTCAGGATTGCTGTAGATTTGTGAATAAAATTCATTTTTTAGACGGTTTTATTCATTGAGGAAAGTTAGTAAAGCAGATCAGGATAGTGAAATGAATATCGAGATAAAAGAAGCGCAAGGATTACCAGAGCAAATTGTAGAGCTTGAAAAACAGGCATCAAAAGAGGGTTTTGCTTTTGTACAGCGTTTAATTGATGAGTATCAGAGTGCCAAGAATCGTTTCGATCAGCCTGGGGAGTTTTTACTTTTTGCTTATGATCAGGACAAGCTGATCGCCTGTGGCGGCCTGAACCAGCAGTGGAATGATCAGGAAGTGGAACAGGGAATTGGCCGGGTGCGCCGTTTCTATGTATTGCCTGAATATCGTAAACACGGCGTAGGCAAGCTGTTATTGCAATACTTAGAGAAAAAGGCACGTCCTCATTTTTCGGCCTTGTGTCTGGATACCGAAACCAAATCTGCGGCGCATTTTTACCAGAAGCAGAATTATGTCTATGTCGAAAACCATCCCAATTATAATTATTTTAAATATCTGGTTTAAACGGCAGCATGAGCTTCGGACTGGGGTTTGAAAATTGCCTGGTTTGCAAATTTCTATAATTTTAGTCGGGATTTAAGCGTGAATTATATCAAGAACTAAAGCTATAATGGCTTTAGTTTTTTTATTTTGATGATTAGGAGATCGCATGACTGTAGATGTCACTGAAACCATTTCTCAAACCGTTCATCCTGCGTTTCAGTTGGTACGTCAACACCATGTTGAAGCCTTAGACATTTTAGTGTCTGAATATAAGCATCGGGTTACCGGTGCGGTACATTATCATTTGGCCACCAATCATGATGAAAATGTATTTCTGGTGGCATTTCGTACCCAGCCTATGGATTCCAAGGGCGAAGCGCATATTCTGGAACATACTGCACTGTGTGGCTCTGAAAAATTCCCGGTACGTGACCCGTTTTTCCTGATGATTCGCCGTTCATTAAACACCTTTATGAACGCCTTTACTGCAGCTGACTGGACAGCGTATCCATTTGCCACCCAAAACCAGAAAGATTTCCAGAACCTGCTGGAGGTGTATCTGGATGCAGCCTTTGCAGCCAACCTGAATCCACTGGATTTTGCCCAGGAAGGGATTCGTATCGAGCTGGAAAATGGTGAGCCTGTATATAAAGGCGTGGTCTTTAATGAAATGAAAGGCGCGATGAGTTCGCCTTCAGATCAGCTGTATCACCAGTTGGCACATCATTTGTTCCCGGAAACCACCTACCATTACAATTCCGGTGGTGACCCGAAAGATATTCCAGACTTAACTTACCAAGAGTTAGTGGATTTCTATAAATCCCATTATCACCCAAGTAATGCGGTATTTATGACTTTTGGTAATCAGTCAGCGTATGACTTGCAAGAACAGTTCCAGAGCTTGGCTTTAGCCAAGTTTGAACAGGGCGAAACCCTGTATTCAAAACCTGAGCGCCGTTTGGCTGCGCCAGTGACCGTAACTGAAAGCTATGCGGTCGATGCTGAAGATTTAAAAGACAAAACTTACCATGTTCTAAGCTGGTTATTGCCAGAAGCCAGTGATATTAAACTGCGTTTGGGCATGCGTCTGGTCGAAGGTGTGTTACTGGAAAACTCGGCTTCACCACTGCGTCATTATTTAGAAACCTGTGGTTATGCGCAATCAACCGGGCCATTTATGGGCGTGGATGATTCCAACTTTGAAATGACTTTCTTCTGTGCCATTCAAGGTTCTAATCCTGAGCATGCAGTAACCTTTAAAGAGGGCGTCTTCAAGGTACTGCAAGAAGTGGCGTCTAAACCGGTCGACAGCGATACCGTCAATGCCATTTTACACCAGATCGAGCTGCATCAGCGTGAAATTAACGGCGATGGTATGCCATACGGTTTAAGCCTGATTCTAAACGGCTTGAGCAGCGCGATTCACCATAGTGATCCGGTGCATGTCTGGGATGTTGACAGTGCCATTGAACAGGTTAAAGAAGAACTGAAAGATCCAATGTGGCTGTCTCAGTTGATTCAGCAGCACTTGATTGATAATCCGCATCGCGTCCAAATGACCCTGGTCCCAGATGCCAGCAAATCAGCCAAAGATGCCGAAGCTGAAAAAGCCCGTCTGGCTGAAATTGGTGCGCAGCTGACCGAAGCACAAAAAGCAGAAATTATCGCCCAGACCGAAGCGCTAAAAGTGCGTCAGGATACCCCGGATGATTTAAACCTGCTGCCAAAAGTCGGCCTCGAAGATGTGCCGGCAGAATTGCAAATTGTACAGGGGCAGCTACGTGAGATTATCTGCAACCGCATTGATACACCATTAAACCTGTATCATGCCGGTACCAACGGTATTTATTACCAGCAGGTCTTGGTGCGTATTCCCGATGAGATCGTGAAATCGCCTTATTTTAATCTGCTGTCGATTTTAATGGGTGAAGTCGGTGCCGGTGAATATGATTATCTGGAACTGCAACAGCTGCAAACTGCAGTGAGTGGCGGTCTGGGTATGGGGGCATCCTTACGCTCTAAGGTCGATGACAAAAACCGGATTAGTGCCTGGCTGACCTTAACCACCAAATCACTGGTGAATAATTTTGATGCCATCCGCCTGCTAAAAATTGCCTTTGAGCAACTGCGTTTTGATGAAAAAGACCGGATTATCGAGCTATTACAGCAACGTAAAACGCGCTGGCAGTCACGGGTATCGGGTGCAGGACATAGCTATGCCATGCAGGCCGCTTCACGTAACCACAGTGCTTTAGCGCTGCGTGACTATCACAATACTGGTCTGGGTGCATTGAACTGGTTAAGCGAGCTGGTCAGCAAAATTGAACAGGATGATGCTGCTTTTGATGCGCTGATGGATGAGCTTAAGCTGATTCACAGTATGTTGCTGCAAGCGCCAAAACAGTTCCTGCTGGTCTGTGAAGAGCCACAATCAGACCGTTTGATTGAAGAAATCCAGACCGTGTGGGACAAGCTGGCAATTGAACCGCACGAGGCAGCTTTAACTCAAGTGCCTGTTGAAAATAACAATGCAGATGAAGCCTGGCTGATTCAGGCCAATGTACAGTTCTGTGCGGCAGCGTATCCTGCGGTGGAAGTATCGCATCCAGATGCAGCACCATTGATGGTCTTGGCGGCGTATTTGCGCAATGGCTTCCTGCACAGTGCCATCCGTGAAAAAGGCGGCGCCTATGGTGGCGGTGCCAGCTATGATGGCAATGCCTGCTCGTTCCGTTTCTATAGCTACCGTGACCCGCGTCTGGCTGAAACCTTTAAGGATTTTGACGCCAGTGTGGACTGGTTGCTGAATACCGAGCAGTTACCGCATCAGCTGGAAGAAGCCATTCTAGGTTTGATTGCCAGCATGGATAAACCAGGCTCTCCAGCCGGTGAAGCAATTACCGCATGTTATGCCTTACTGCATGCGCGCACCCCGGCCTTTAGAACCAAACTGCGTGAGCGTTTACTGGCGGTTACTTTAGATGATCTGAAACGTGTGGCCGACGTTTATTTACGTCAGCAAACCCCGGTGAAATCGGTGGTGGCACCGGTGGCGAAACGTGAAGCGCTGCAGGAGCTGGGTTTCCAGATCAAACAAGTCAATTAAAAAAACAATAGAGGAAGTTCTATGGCGTTCAATCCTGTTGAGCGCACAAGCTGGTCGCTGAGTGTTACTGCACTCAGCGCTTTGTTTGTGACACATGTACAGGCGCTGGAAGCAACGGTGGTCACCATTCCGCCGACACCGGAGGCCTGTGTGGCGCTGGAGTCCAATGGCGAGCGTTTAGCCTGTTATGATGCTTTATTCAAGTTGCCGGAAGCAGAAAAGGCTGATCTGGTTTCCGAGCGTCAGGCGGCGCAGCAATTGGCCCCTCCACCAGAAACCGTTAAAGAAAAAATTGTGGCCGGGGTGAACAACCTGTTTTCGCTGGAAGGCTCACATATTGATCCGAATGTGTCGTTACTGGATAAACGCTGGGAACTTGCACCCGAAAGCAAGCTGGGCACCTGGAATATCCGGGCTTATCAACCGGTGTATCTGATGCCGGGCTTCTGGACCTCCGATAAAAACGAACGTCCATCCAGTCCCAATGAAAACAATACCGTTACTGAAGCACAGCAGCAGAACCTGACATCAACCGAAGCCAAATTTCAGTTGTCACTAAAAACCAAAGCGGTTGAAAACCTGTTGGGCGATAATGGCGATCTCTGGCTCGGTTATACCCAGTCCTCACGCTGGCAGGTTTATAATGGTGAAGAATCACGTCCGTTTCGTGAAACCAATTATGAACCTGAAGCCAGTTTAATGTTCAGAACTAATTATGAGATTCTGGGCTTGAATGGGCGCTTGTTAGGCCTGACCTTGAACCATCAGTCCAATGGCCGTTCCGATCCGCTGTCACGGAGCTGGAACCGGGTCATTTTGAATCTGGGCTTTGAAAAGAACAATTTTGCGCTGATGTTGCGTCCGTGGTATCGCATTGAAGAAGACCGCAGTGATGACAACAACCCGGATATTAAAAACTATATTGGCCGTGGCGATATGCTGGCATTCTACCGCTGGAAAGATCATGATTTCTCGCTGATGTTACGGCATAGCCTAAAAGGTGGAGATGATGCGCATGGCGCTGCCCAGTTTGACTGGGTATTCCCGATTAGCGGCAAATTAAGAGGGCATTTCCAGCTGTTTGATGGCTATGGAGAAAGCCTGATTGATTATAACCACCGCGCGACCTATGTCGGCCTAGGTGTATCGTTAATGAACTGGTTCTAAATGCATGCACCCGCAAAAAGCCACTGTAGACAGTGGCTTTTTTAATTTCAGTTGATAACGGAACTCGCGCATCAACCAATCTGAATATCGGTGGTGGGATGTTGCAGGCGGCTGCGTTTAGGCGTGGCAATTAAATAGGCTAAGGTCAGTGGGCCTAAACGGCCGGCAAACATCAGCAGCATTAAGGCCACCAGACTTAAGGGTTGTAATTCCCCGGTAATCCCGCGAGATAAACCCACGGTACAGGCCGCAGAAACCGCCTCAAACAGCAAGTCCATAAACTCATGTTCAGGTTCCAGCAGCAACAGGCTGAAAATCCCGGCAAAGACTAAAAATGCAGTAATTGACACCACAGCCAAGGCTTTAAAGGTGGTTTTTTCCGGTACCGAATAATGAAACACCCGCACTTCATCGGCGCGTCGTAAAAAGCTGATCACGCTTAATACCACAATAATAAAGGTGCCGACTTTAATGCCACCGGCGGTACTTAAAGAGCCTCCGCCAATAAACATTAGGAACATGGTCAGTAAATTGGAAGCATCACTCATGCTGGCAATATCCAGACTGTTAAAGCCGGAAGAACGGGGTACGGTAGCATGGAACCAGGCATTCCAGGCCTGATCGGTCAGGCTCATGGCGGCCAGCGTCGCAGGATTGCTGGCTTCGAGCAGCCAGATGGTGATAAAAGCAAACAGGTTTAAACCCAGAATAGTGGAAAGGATCAGCTTGCTGTTGGCGCTGAGTTTATGCCAGCGCCGGGTTTTTTTAATGTCCATCAGCACCACAAAGCCCACACCGCCAATAATGTAAAGCATGCTGATGGTAAAGGTAATCAGGTACTGGTCGGCAAAGCTCATTAAACTGTTGGGAAATAATGAAAATCCGCCATTATTGAAAGCCGAGACACTGTAAAAGGCGGCATAGAAAAAGGCTTCCAGAAAATCATAATCCTGCAGCCAGGCCAGGGTCAGAATAAAGGTGCCGATGCCTTCAAAAAACAGTGAATAGAGTAATACGCCTTTAATGGTAAAGCCCACCGTCGCCAGACTGGTCTGACCAATGGTTTCCTGGGCCATCATCTGCTGTTTTAAGCCAATTTTCGGTGACAGGCTCATGGCGGCCAGAATTGCGAACGTCATAAAGCCCAGCCCGCCACATTGCAGCAACAGCATAATCACAATCTGGCCAAATACGGTATAGGCCTCGCCGACATTGACCACCGACAAGCCGGTAATGGTCACCGCAGAGGTGGCAGTAAATAAAGCCTGTAACCAGCTCAGGTCCCCCTCATGGGCAAAGGGCAGTTTAAGTAGCAAGGTCCCAATCACAATAAAGCTTAAAAATCCCAGTGCGAGCAGACTCGGCGGGCTTAAATTGACCGTGGTTGCTGTGCTGGGCTTCGCCGTATTTTTATAGGCAGTCTTATTCTTCGTCATGTGGTTCATGGCTATTTAAAATGCTTGGATAAGCGTTTCAGCTGTTCAACCTGGCCTTCAAGCACCAGAATATCGCCTTGCTGCATAATTAACTGCGGATCGAGGCTGAACTGAATCTCGCTGCCGCGTTTATGCAGCAGGGTTTTCACTTCTGGCGCATGACCGATAAACTCATGATAGCGCGTACCGTTTAAGGCTTCAGTGACTTCCACTTTGACAATAAAGTGATCATCTTCCAGTGCCATATAGCGGCTGACCATCGGATAACTCAGTGACTGGGCAATGCGGACACCCATATCTTCTTCCGGATGAATAATTTTGCTGACCTGCAGATGGGTCAGAATCATGTGGTGGGCTTTGGACTTGGCTTTGACATAAATTTTTTCCAGCCCCATATTTTTCAGATGCAGCACACATAAAATACTGGCTTCAATATCTTCACCAATGGCCACCACCACCGCATCACAGTTCTGAATATTCAGCTCCTGTAGCACGTGTTCGTCGGTAGCATCGGCAATCACGGCGTGGGTAATTTCCTCGGCAATATTTTCCACATATTTTTTATTAATATCGATGCCAATCACATCATGTTTCAGGCTGACCAGTTGCGTGGCAACGGTGGCACCAAAACTGCCTAAGCCAATGACTGCAAATTGCGCCATAGTGTGTTCCTAATTACATTTTTATGGTTAGCGTGAATATAAATTTATTTTAAAGATCAGGTGGATATTTACATCATTTTTCTTAGGGTGTTTGTGTAAACCAATAAAAAAACCGCCAGCAAATGGCGGTTTTTTAAACTGGATTTTATTTCAGGAAGCGCTGATAACCTAAGTTATTGCTAATTTCCGCATATGGATAGCTAATGCTTTCCAGGGTTTCAATCAGCCCGTCCGGGTTCTGTTTGGCATCGCTGGCTTCCAGACCAACCAGCACACGGCCTTCGGCGGCGCCGTGGTTACGGTAATGGAACAGGGTGATGTTATGGGTCGGGCCTAAACGCTCCAGGAAGGTCAGCAGGGCGCCTGGACGCTCCGGAAATTCCACCCGGAACAGACGTTCATTTTCAATATCGGCATGACCGCCAATTAAATAGCGGATGTGCAGCTTAGCCACTTCATCATCAGACAGATCATCAACATCATATTGCACTTTCAAGGCTTCAAAGATGTCATGACGTTCTTTTTCACCGCCTTTCAAGCTAATGCCGACAAAGACCTGTGCGGCCGATGCATCACTGGCACGATAGTTAAACTCGGTAATATTACGGCCTTGCAGGGCGCGGCAGAAGTTCAGGAAGGAACCTTTCTGCTCTGGAATGGTGACTGCAAAAATCGCTTCTTTGCGTTCGCCCAGTTCAGTACGCTCGGCGATATAACGCAGGCGGTCAAAGTTCATGTTCGCGCCGCAAACAATCGACACGATATTTTTACCAATCAGCTCATGCTGCTCGACATATTTTTTGATGCCGGCCAGCGCCATAGCACCTGATGGTTCTACAATGCTGCGGTTTTCATCAAAAGTATCTTTAATTGCAGCGCAGATTTCATCGGTATTCACCAGCACCACATCCGGTTCGACAATCGGGCCAGAGTTATCTGATTTTTGCAGACGAATCACATCAAAGGGTTTTTCACCAATCTGTGCCACGGCGGTCCCATCGGCAAATAGACCGACCGAAGGCAGAACAATACGTTCACCAGCTTCTAAGGCTGCTTTCAGACAGGCTGATTCATCATATTCCACTGGAATGACTTTGACATGCGGAGCGACATCACCCAAGTACGCTGCTACACCGGCAATCAGGCCACCGCCACCTACGGCAACAAAGACATAATCGACATCGCGCCATTGACGTAAAATTTCATTGGCGATGGTGCCTTGGCCGGCCATCACTAGTTCATCATCATAAGGTGGAATGAAGGTCATGCCATCATCCTGGGCACGCTGAATGGCATATTTGTTGGCTACATCAAACGAATCGCCGTGTAGTACTACTTCGCCACCTAAACGTTTTACCGCCTGTACTTTAATATCTGGCGTGGTTTTAGGCATCACGATAATGGCACGAATCCCCAGTTTTTTTCCTGAAAGAGCCACGCCTTGAGCATGGTTGCCGGCTGAAGCTGTGATCACGCCACGTTCTAACTGCGCTTTAGGTAGTTGGCTAATACGGTTATAGGCACCGCGTAGTTTGAAAGAAAAGACCGGTTGTAAATCTTCCCGCTTGAAGCGGATGTTGTTATTCAGTCGTTCACTAATTCGTGGCGCTGCTTCGAGTGGGGTTTCGATTGCAACATCGTAGACTGTTGCTTGTAAAATTTGTCGAACCAAACGAGACAGCATGTTAATCTTCCATCTAACAGTTTAAAATAGGGGTTTATTGTAACAAACCCCTGTACATTTGGGCTGTAAAATCAGCATCAAATGTCAAAAAATAGTTGAGCGAAGTCATGAGTCTGTATGCAACCCAAGATGAGAAGAAACAAGCTGCGGCAAAAGCAGCCTTAAAACATTTGCCTAAAGGCGGGATTCTGGGTGTAGGCACAGGCAGTACCGTCAATTTCCTCATCGATTTATTGCCAGAATTGCAACTGGAAGCGGCTGTGGCCAGTTCTGAAGCAACGGCAGAGCGCCTGAAAAAGCTGGGCATTGAGGTCGTGGATATGAACAGCGTGGGCGGTTTAGATGCCTATGTCGATGGTGCAGATGAAATTGACCGTCATATGCACATGATTAAAGGTGGCGGTGCGGCGTTAACCCGTGAAAAAATTGTCGCGTCGATTGCGAAAAAATTTGTTTGTATCGTTGATGATTCAAAATGGGTTGAACAGTTGGGCCGTGAATTCCCGCTACCGGTTGAAGTAATTCCAATGGCACGTTCTGCCGTGGCACGCAAGCTGGTCGCACTTGGGGGTGATCCGGCGTACCGTGAAGGTGTGGTAACCGATAACGGCAATGTGATTTTAGATGTTTATAACCTGAACATCCTGAACGCACTGGAACTGGAAAAAACCATCAATGACATTCCGGGTGTGGTGTGTAACGGTATTTTTGCTTTAAACAAAGCTGATATTGCCATTGTTGCAACCAATAACGGTATTGAAGAGCGTACTGCAATTTAAACTTAACAGCTTTAAGAGTTAATCTCCCCAAGCCCCTCTTTAAAAAAGAGGGGCTTTTCTCCCTCCTTGATTAACGGAGGGCCGGGGAGGACTCTCTAAAAAGAACAATAATGACATTATCCGACCTTCCTGAAATTCAAATCACCCGTAATGTTCGTGCGACGCGACTGCGTTTACGTGTCGATGGTCAGCAGATTAAAGTCACGGCGCCTGTTTTTTGTAGCAATCGTCAAATCCAGAAATTTATTGCCGATGCCGAAAGCTGGCTGTTAAAAACCTGGCAAGCGCAACAGGCCCAGTTGCAGCGGGTTGATCAGAGCCTGCCTGCTGAATTACAACTGTTTAATCTCAATACGCCTATTCAGATTGGTTATCAGAGCCAGAAACAGAATTTTATCTGGGATGAATCGGCTTTACAGCTGTGGATTAGTGATCGACATCCTGAAGCTTATTTAAAAACTTTTATTATTGCCTATGCCAAGCAGCATTTGCCGCTGTATTTAGAACAGTTAAGTCTGGATACTGGGCTGAACTTTAACGGCTGTAATATCCGCCAGCCGAAAACCCGTTGGGGCAGTTGCTCGGCCCGCCACGATATTATGCTGAATAGTGCGCTGGTATTAATGCCAGAAGCGATTTGTCGTTATGTCTGTGTGCATGAGTTGGCGCATACCCGCCATTTTGATCATAGCCCGCGCTTTTGGGCAGAGGTGGCGCGGCATGATCCTGAGTTTCAGCAGCATCGACAATTTTTAAAACGCTTTCAGTTGCCGTATTGGTGGTTGGGGTGAGGGTGCCGGATCATCCTTGTTGAACTCACCCATTCCTCGTTCATTTTCTTGAAAAATCAGTACTCTGGTCGATCCAATAGATACATAAGACAAAAAACCATCAATACCGAGTAAAAAGGTTTAGAAAGCACAAACTTCCTGTCATACTACTGCTTTATTGAACATAGCACACTTGATTGAGGTATGAACGTGATTTCAGTAGGTATTGTCGGCGGTACAGGTTATACAGGCGTTGAACTTTTACGTCTTTTACTACGACATCCAGAGGTACAGGTCACTGTATTAACCTCACGTACTGAAGCTGGTCGCCGTGTCGATGATATGTTCCCAAGTCTGCGTGGTCATACCGATTTATGCTATTCAGATTTAAATATTGAAGATTTAAAACAGTGTGATGTGGTGTTCTTTGCCACGCCGCACGGTGTTGCCATGAAACACGCGGCCGATCTGGTTGCGGCCAATACCAAAGTCATTGATCTGGCGGCAGATTTCCGTTTACAGGATTTGGCCCAATTCGAAAAATGGTACGGCATGGAACATGCGTGTCCGGACATTCTTAAAGATTCAGTCTATGGTTTATCTGAACTGAACCGTGAGCAGATTAAAACAGCACAGGTGATTGGCAACCCGGGCTGTTATCCAACTACCGTGCAATTAGGTTTGGCGCCATTATTAAAATCTACTGAAACCTTGATTAAACCTAAAAGCATTATTATTGATGCCAAATCAGGCGTATCTGGTGCCGGCCGTAAAGCCAGCCTGGGCATGATTTACTCTGAAAATGCCGATAACTTCAAGGCTTATGGGGTGGCAGGTCACCGTCATCATCCGGAAATTGTGGAAGCATTGGAAAATATTTCTGGTCAAAAAGATGTGTTTAACCACATTGTGTTTGTACCGCATTTAGTGCCGATGATTCGTGGCATGCTCAGCACCATGTATATTGACCTGACCGATGCAGGGGATGCGACAGATGTACAGGCGCTATATGAACAGTTTTATGCGCAAGAGCAGTTTGTAGATGTAATGCCAGCAGGCAGCTCACCTGAAACGCGTTCAGTACGCGGCGCGAACCAGTTACGTATTGCGCTGTACAAGCCGCAACCGAAGAAACTGGTGGTGCTGGTGGCGCAGGACAATCTGGTGAAAGGTGCAGCAGGTCAGGCAGTACAAAACATGAACCTGATGTTTGGCTTTGCAGAGCAGGCTGGCCTCGAGGTGATTGGTCTATTACCATAAGAAACGCTTTTCGACTTCACACACATTTAGATTTCGATTTAAATGTGTGGTTTGAATGCAATCAAAACAAGAGATGACGATGCAGAATACGGATACCAATACCACGTCACAACCGACGCCACCGAAAAAACCTTTTATGCAAAGCAATTTACCTCTCGTACTCGGTGCAGCTGTATTAATGTTAGGCAGCGGCTTTTTGGGCTATTCGGTGGGGCATCGTCAGGGTTTGACTGTGGTCGGTTATGATGCCGATGCAGAGCAGCTGGTTGAAGTCGTACAGGAACAGAAAGTTCGTCTGGAAAGCCTGAATAAAACCCTGAATGCAGCGGTTCAGGAGCGTGATGTAGCGGTCAGCAATGCCAATGACCTGTATGCGGCCCTGAATCAGGCACGTAATGATAAAATCCAGGCCGATGGCATGGGCAATTTATACCGTGAAGTGCTGCGTAATCGGGGTGGTTTAAGTCTGACCATCCAGAATATTGGGATTAAACCTTTACCCGATAATGCCTATGAATATCAGCTCGATCTGGTGCAAATCAGCCCGAATAAGCGCCGTGCTTCAGGCAATGTTGAACTGCGTCTGATTCAGGGCACCGAGGTGCTGGTGGTGCCCATGGAAGACAATAATTTCAATTTTGATAATTATGAGCGCCTAACCGGCCGCTGGACCATGCCAAAAGGCTTTAGTCCGCAATTTATTGAAGTGCGTTTAACTGGTAGTACCCCTGTGACCAAGCGATTCAGCTGGGCACGTGGAAAAGCCACGGAAGCGCCTTCTGCCTTTATCTCTGAAATACCGCAAGCAGAAGCCACTGCGCAATAACTGTGAAATAAATCTCTTATGCGAAGTAACAAACGACCAATTTGTTTAAACGAAATCAAACAGTCTTTTCAGCAGTCTGGCATGGTGGACTGGCATTTTAATCCGCGTTTAAGTACGGATGAGCCGAATGAGCATGAGGACGGAGACATTGCCGTACAGACGGCGCCGCCTGAATTAAAGCGTCCACCACTATACGCTGTCGTTTTATTGAACGATGACTATACCCCAATGGACTTTGTAATTGAAATTTTACAACAATACTTTGCAATGAATCTTGACCAAGCGACTCAAGTAATGCTAACTGTACATTACGAAGGAAAAGGTATTGCAGGGGTTTATCCGCGAGACATCGCAGAGACCAAAGCAAACCAAGTCAATAATTACGCTCGATCTCAAGGTCATCCATTACTTTGTCAGATTGAGCCTAAAAACTAAGGGGGTTACATGCTCAGTCGTCAATTAGAAGTATCATTACGTTTGGCTGTTAGCATGGCTCGTCAAAAGAGACATGAGTTTCTGACGGTAGAACATTTATTATTGGCTTTGCTCGACAATGATTCTGCAGTAAATGCGCTAAAAGCATGCGGGGCAGATATTATTGTGCTGCGCAAAGAACTTGAAGAATATGTAGAACAACATACCCCTAAACTCGGTGAAAACAGCGATCAGGCACCGCATCCAACGGAAAGCTTTGACCGTATTTTGCAACGAGCAATTTTCCATGTGCAATCCAGTGGTGGTGATCGCACAGTCGAAGGCGCAGATATTCTGGTTGCGATGTATTCGGAACGGGATTCTTTTGCCGTATATCTATTAAAACGCCATCAAATTAACCGTTTAACCTTAACTCAGTATCTTTCTCATGGTACGCGTAAAGAAGAATCGCAAGCCGAAGAAGAAATTGAAGAACTCGATGGGGAAAGCTCAACTTCGGCCAATAGCGGTCCGCTGGAGCTGTATACCACCAACCTCAACAATGAAGCGGTGAAGGGCAAAACTGACCCACTGATTGGCCGTGAAAAAGAAATTGAACGCGCCGCGCAAATCTTATGTCGCCGTCGCAAAAACAACCCGCTGCTGGTCGGTGATCCGGGGGTGGGTAAAACCTCAATTGCCGAAGGTCTGGCCTGGTTAATCGTGAATGGTAAAGCGCCAAAACCACTGCTCAATTCAGAAATTTACAGTCTGGATATTGGTGCCTTGGTGGCCGGAACCAAATACCGCGGTGATTTTGAAAAACGCCTGAAACAGCTGTTAAATGCGTTAAAGAAAAAGCCGGAAGCGATTTTATTTATTGATGAAATCCACATGATTATTGGTGCCGGTTCCAGCATGGGCAGTACCATGGATGCCTCGAACCTGATTAAACCGGCGCTGGCCAACGGCACTTTGCGTTGTATCGGTTCGACCACGTTCCAGGAATATCGTCAGGTCTTTGAGAAAGACCATGCCTTGTCGCGCCGTTTCCAGAAAATTGATGTCAATGAGCCATCAATTCCTGAAACTATTGATATTTTACGTGGCTTGAAATCGAAATTTGAAGATTTCCACCATGTGCAATATGACGATAAAGCACTGGTTTCTGCGGTTGAGCTATCATCTAAATACATTAATGACCGTTTCTTGCCAGATAAGGCGATTGACGTGATTGATGAAGCCGGTGCACAGCGCCGTCTGAAAGATGAACAGGAAGATCGTCTGATTACCGTTGAAAATATCGAAGATATTGTGGCGAAAATTGCCCGTATTCCACCGAAAACGGTGTCTAAAGATGACAAGACTGTGCTTGAGCATCTGGAGCGTGATCTGAAACGTGTGGTATTCGGGCAGGATGAAGCGATTGAAGCGTTAGCATCTGCCATTAAACTGTCGCGTGCCGGTTTGAAATCGCCTGATAAGCCAGTGGGTAGTTTTGTATTTGCCGGCCCGACCGGGGTGGGTAAAACTGAAGTTACCAAGCAGCTGGCCAAATTGCTGGGTGTCGAGCTGGTCCGTTTTGATATGTCGGAGTACATGGAACGCCACGCGGTGTCCCGTTTAATTGGTGCGCCGCCGGGCTATGTCGGTTTTGATCAGGGTGGTTTGCTCACTGATGCGATCCATAAAAATCCGCATTGTGTGCTGCTACTCGATGAAATTGAAAAAGCCCATCCGGATGTGTTTAACCTGTTGCTGCAAATTATGGATCATGGCTCATTGACCGATAATAACGGACGTAAGTCAGACTTCCGTAATGTGGTGCTGGTACTCACCACCAATATTGGTGCAGAAAGTATTTCTCGTGTCAGCATTGGCTTTATGGAACAGGACAACAGTAATGACAACCAGGAAGCAATGAAAAAGGCCTTCTCGCCTGAATTCCGTAACCGTCTGGACAGCGTGATTCAGTTTAAAGCCTTGCCGACCAGCGTGATTGAAAGCGTGGTCGACAAGTTCCTGACTGAACTGCAAGCTCAGCTGGATGAGAAAAAAGTCATTCTTGAAGTAGATCAGGATGCACGTGAATGGATGGCTGAACATGGCTATGACCGTTTAATGGGTGCACGTCCAATGCAGCGCTTAATTCAGGAACACCTGAAGAAACCACTGGCAGAGATGATCCTGTTTGGTGAGCTGGCGGAACATGGCGGCAATGTAGCTGTATCGGTCAAGAAAGAAAACGGTAAAGCCACCGGTTTGAAACTCGAAGTATTTGAAGATCAAACCGCTGAACCGGCTTAATCCTGTACTTGAATATAAAAGCCCGTGTACGCACGGGCTTTTGTTTGCTTAAGGCTTACCTTTTTTGCCTTTCTATTGGAAAGCTGCGCGTCACTTGTATTGTGAGTTTTTATGGATTTTTCTATCACTAAAATTCTGACCACGGTTTGTCTGTTCTTGGTGACGGCGGTGGCGGAAATTTTGGGCTGTTACTTTCCTTATTTAATTTTGAATCAGGGGAAATCACATTGGCTCTGGTTACCAACAGTATTGGCCTTGGCGGTATTTGTCTGGCTGTTAACCTTGCATCCGGCAGCATCAGGGCGAATTTACGCCGCTTATGGTGGAATTTACATTTTTACCGCGCTGATGTGGCTGAAATTTGTTGATCAGGTCAGTTTGAGCCGTTGGGATCTGCTGGGCGGTCTGGTGGTGATGTGCGGCGCGCTGATTATTATTTTGCAGCCACAAGGACTGGTGCGTTAATTTTTCTATTGTCATTGTGGGCTGAAAATGGGAATTTACTGCGGCAGGATCTACTACCGCAGTTAGTGATTAATCGGGTTGGTTTAGAATTTACATTCCGAATTTTTTAGCTGTAACTGATACTGCTGCTGCGCCGAGCTTAACTGCAGCTCAATCCGGTAGGGATTGACGCGTTGGAACTGATGCTCAAAAATCATCTCGCAATTCTGCAGTAAATTCTTTTTCATGATTTTTTTCACTTCGCTATGGCCAACATCCTGAGCAAACTGCTCGAAATCCGGGCTGCTAATCAAACCTTTCACTTCAACTCGGTCTGCAAATAGCTGCATCTGTTCAATAATCGTATTCTGATCGACCTGATACGGCAGGGTGCGTGAATCTTCCACACTAATAATATTCAGAATTTCATTAAGTCCGGTCGTATTCTTGATTTTGTACTCGGCATCAATGATCTGTTTTTGTTGCAGATACTGGTCCAGTTCACTGGCATGGCTGGTGAATGAAAGGGCACTGAGTCCGAGGGCTAAAACTGTCGACAAATAGATTTTATTGTTCATTCGAGTCACACATTATGAGCTGTATTTTAGGTATTTATATCAACATGAATAGGGAGGATAAGCAACCACCCGATCTGGCTTCATCTTTATAAATATAAGAAATATATAATCTATTTATCTGTAAATTTTTATATTTAAAGACTTTTTAACTAAAAAATTGATCAAAAATTACATTTTATTTTTTGTGTGAAGTTTCCACTAAAAGTTATATTAGCAACGCGCTTATGCTGTATCTAAGCAAAAATATCTCCTTATGTGGCAAGAGCTTATCGCCTATACATGAGAAATTTCAATAAATTAAAAATGAGGAAGATAAACCTTGAGCCAAGCTTATACCAAACAGGAAAAAGCCAGTCGAATTAAGGGAATTATCGGGGCGGCCTCGGGCAACCTCGTCGAATGGTTCGATTTCTATATCTATGCTGTATTTGCTGTTTACTTTACCCAAGCGCTGACTGCACCGAACATGGATAGTTCTACCCAGGCCATTTATGTCTGGGGGGTATTTGCGGCAAGCTTCTTTATGCGTCCGATTGGCAGCTGGCTGTTTGGACGTATTGCCGATAAACATGGCCGTAAAAAGTCCATGTTGATTTCCATCTGCCTAATGGCCTTCAGTTCCTTTCTGTTTGCTGCATTGCCGACTTATGAGCAAGTCGGGATGGCGGCACCGTTCCTGCTGTTGCTGGTGCGTTTGTTACAAGGCTTGTCGGTTGGCGGGGAATATGGTGCGGTTGCCACCTATATGAGTGAGCTGGGTTTAAAAGGTCAGCGCGGCTTTTTTGCCTCGTTCTAATATGTGACTTTAACCGGCGGACAGTTACTGGCCAGCTTGCTGGGTGTAATTTTCCTGAGTTTTATGACCGAGCAGCAGTTGCAAGACGGCGGCTGGCGTATTCCGTTTGTGATTGGTGGTCTGGCTGCCATTGCCTCACTGCTGGCACGAAGCCGTCTGGAAGAAACGTTGTCACATGAAGACAGCGATAAAGAAGAGTCGGGCAGCTTAAAAGAGCTGTTTAAAAATCACTGGAAAACTTTCTTGCTGGTGGTGGGCTATACCTCGGCGGGTTCACTTAGTTTCTATGTGATTACGGTTTATTCCAAAACCTATCTGACCAATATCGGCATTGATTCGCAGACGGTCGGGCTAATCATGACGGGCTGTATTTTTATTCTGATGGTGGCGCAGCCATTCTTCGGGATTTTATCAGACAGGATTGGTCGCAGAAATTCGATGCTGCTGTTTAGTGGTCTGATGGCGATTGCCATTTATCCTGTTATGGCAATCGGGATGCGTGCCTTTAGTGATTCACCCATGATGGTGGCCTTGCTGTTGATTTTCCTGATGATGCTGTTAAGTCTGTATACCTCGATCAGTGGAATTGTAAAAGCGGAAATGTTCCCGCCGCATGTGCGTGCACTCGGTGTTGGTTTCTCTTATGCGGTTGGTAATGCAGTATTTGGCGGCTCAGCCCCTTCAGTGGCTTTACAGTTTAAATCAGCCGGTATTGAAAACAGTTTCTTTATCTATGTGATTGTGATGCTGGTGATCTGTTTCTTCTATAGTCTGCAAATTCCTCGTGAAGCGCGCTATTTAAAAGATGATCATTAATCCGGATTTCATGACTTGATCAAAACGAAAAAAGCACCGGGAATGAACGGTGCTTTTTTATCTTGATGCGGTTAGCAATTATTTTAAATGCTCGTTGATCAGGAATTCCATTAGGGCTTTTTGTGCGTGTAGACGGTTTTCCGCTTCATCCCAAACCACAGAATTTTTATGATCCAGCATATTTTCTGAAATTTCTTCACCGCGGTGTGCAGGCAGGCAGTGCATGAACAGACAATCTGGATGCGCTAGATCCATGAGGCGTTCATTAACCTGATAGTTGGCAAATGCCTGTTCACGGATTTTCTGTTCTTCTTCTTGACCCATGCTGGCCCACACGTCGGTCACGATTAAATCGGCATTGACTGCGGCATCTTCAGCAGAATCGACCAGTTCAACACAGTGAGCAAATTCAGACAGGAATTTTTCTTGTGGCTCATAACCTTTAGGTGCGGCCACTTTCAGCTTGAAGCCCCACATGTGTGCCGCTTCAATATACGAGTTACACATGTTGTTGCCATCACCAATCCAGGCCACGGTTTTGCCTTCGATTGGACCGCGATGCTCAAGGAAGGTTTGCATATCGGCCAGTAATTGACATGGATGATGATCGTCAGTTAAGGCATTAATCACCGGCACTTTGGAATAAGAAGCAAAACGCTCCACAATGTCATGTCCAAAGGTGCGAATCATGACAATATCCAGCATGCTTGAAATCACGCGTGCTGAATCTTCAATAGGCTCACCACGACCTAACTGGGTGTCGCGTGGAGATAAGAAAATTGCGCTACCACCAAACTGATTCATACCAGCTTCAAACGATACACGGGTACGGGTACTCGACTTCTCAAAAATCATGCCCAAAACTTTACCAATAAAAGGTTGGAAAACTTCATGCTGATGCTGCTTGCGTTTAAGTTCAATTGCGCGTTGCAAAATCTGGTTAAGTTCTAAAGTCGACAGGTCGCGTAAAGTGAGAAAGTGACGTAGAGCCATTCGTTACTCCACAATAATTGCTGAAATTGAAATCAAAACAACAATTAGTTGTTGGTTGGTTAAATAAAATAGGGAATCGGCTAATATACTATATTGAATCGAAATTGCAAAAAACTAGACGATTTGGTGACCTTGCAGAAAGTGATCGACACAGTAATGAATATAGTCATCTGTGGTTTGCGGGTCATCCTGAACAGGCAAGCCCATTAAAATCCGCCATTCCAGATTACGCAGAATGCCAAAGAACAGCTGCGCTGAATAAAGTGAATTCTCACAGCGAATCAGACCCTGGGCGGCGGCATGATCCAGCGCATGTGCAATGGAAGTTTGCAAATGCTTGGGGCCTTGTTCATAGATATAACGCGCCAGTTCCACATTGTGCTGGGTGCGCTCCAAAATTAACCTTAAAAAGGCAGAATTGGCCGGCACACTTAAATGGCTTTTAAAATTATCTAGTGTATGAATTAAATAAGCCCGTAAATCACCCTCAAAAGATTCAAAGGGTAAGCAAATGTCTTTAAAGAACTTTTCCGCACGATAATCACAAATGGCGGTAAACAGGCCTTCTTTATTGCCAAAATATTTATAGATAAAGGCCTTGGAACCACCGGCATGATGCACGATATCATCCAGCGAGACAGCATCGTAGCCATGTTCCAGAAACAGGTCATTGGCGCTCAATAATAAAGCCAGACAGCGTTCATGCCCACGCTTGGTCGGAGGGACATCTTTGCTAAAGGGTTCTAACTGAGCCAAATCATGCATAATCAGGGAGCAGGCCGCCAATTGGTAAGGAATAAATATAATTGTAGCAAATATATGACCGCTTGGCATGGAATAGCGTAGACGGAAATGTATTGACTTTTTTCTTACAGATTTACTTGAATATTTGACTAAAGTTTTAGGGACTTTATTCTAATTGGTCATGGTTTAGGCAAAGATTCTGGGTATACTCAAGCCTCAATAATTAGAAACTACTGTGGAAAGGACGATGACAGAACAAACATCTGCAGGCTTAAGATTCAGACAGGCGCTGGACGCGGAAAAGCCCTTACAAATTATCGGTACAGTCAATGCCTATGCAGCCATGATGGCAAAACAGGTCGGCTATAAAGCCATTTATGTATCGGGTGCAGGTGTCGCCAATTATTCCTACGGTTTGCCGGATTTGGGCATGACCAGCCTCGATAATGTCCTGGAAGATGTACGCCGTATTACGGAGCGTGTCGATACACCTGTGCTGGTAGATATTGATACCGGCTGGGGCGGTGCATTTAATATTGGCCGTACCATCAAACAAATGATTGCAGCAGGTGCTGCTGCGGTACATATTGAAGATCAGGTGGCGCAAAAACGCTGTGGCCATCGCCCGAACAAGGAAATTGTGACCCAGCAGGAAATGGTGGATCGTATTAAAGCGGCAGTCGATGCCAAAACTGATTCCAACTTTGTGGTGATGGCGCGTACCGATGCCTTGCAAAAAGAAGGTTTGCAGGCGGTGATTGACCGGGCCTGTGCCTGTGTCGAGGCAGGTGCAGATGCCATTTTTGCAGAAGCCATGACTGACATTACCATGTACAAAACCGTCTGTGATGCAGTCGGTGTACCAGTACTGGCGAATATTACCGAATTTGGTGATACGCCGTATTACACCACTGATGAGCTGGCTGAGCAGGGCGTGCGTATGGTGTTATATCCATTGTCGGCAACACGTGCAATGCAAAAAGCAGCGCTGGAAGTGATGCAGTCGATTCGTGAGCATGGCACACAAACCCATGTGCTGGATAAAATGCAGCAACGCAAAGAATTATATGAATTTTTAGATTACCACACCTTTGAAAACACATTAGATAAACTGTTCAAGCAGGAGAATTAAAACAATGGCTGAAGGAAAAGTACTGACTGGCGCTGGATTGCGCGGACAAGTCGCAGGGAAAACCGCATTATCGACGGTTGGAAAAAGCGGTGCGGGTCTGACCTATCGTGGTTATGACGTGCAGGATCTGGCAGAAAACTGCCAGTTTGAGGAAGTCGCTTATCTGATCTTCTTTGGTGAATTACCTACCACCGAACAGCTAACCAGCTATAAAGCCAAGCTGAAATCTTTACGTCAGTTACCAGATGCACTAAAAGAAGTACTGGAGCGTATTCCGGCCGATTCACATCCCATGGATGTGATGCGTACTGGCGTGTCGATGCTTGGCAATCTGGAAACCGAACAGTCGTTTGATGTACAGCAAGATGTTGCCGACCGTATTTTGGCCGCTTTACCGGGCATTATCTGTTACTGGTACCGTTTTAGCCATGACGGCGTACGTGTTGATGAAAATACCGATGATGATTCAATTGGCGCGCAATTCCTGCATCTGTTACGTGGTGAAAAACCAAATGAGTTGCATGAACAGGTGATGAACGTGTCGTTAATTCTGTATGCAGAGCATGAGTTTAACGCATCCACCTTTACGGCGCGCGTGTGTGCATCAACCTTGTCTGATATGCATTCATGTATTACCGGCGCGATTGGTTCACTGCGTGGTCCACTGCACGGCGGTGCCAATGAAGCGGCCATGGAAATGATTGAAAACTGGACCTCTCCAGAAGAAGCTGAGCGTGAAATGCTGGGCATGCTGGAGCGTAAAGAGAAAATCATGGGCTTTGGTCATGCTATTTATAAGGACAATGACCCGCGTAATGGCATTATTAAAGTCTGGTCAGAGCGTCTGGCCAAAGATGTGGGTGATACCGTACTTTATCCAGTATCGGTCCGCTGTGAAGAAGTGATGTGGCGCGAGAAAAAACTGTTCTGTAACGCAGACTTCTTCCATGCTTCGGCCTATCACTTTATGGGTATTCCGACCAAGCTGTTCACGCCAATCTTTGTGATGTCGCGTGTGACCGGTTGGGCGGCGCATGTGATGGAACAGCGTGCAGATAACCGTATTATCCGTCCAAGTGCGGATTATACCGGTCCAGAACTGCGTAAAGTGGTGCCAATTGCAGAGCGTACCTCGGCGGCTTAATCTACCGTGTACTTGAATAAAGCCTCATCTGAGGCTTTATTTTTTTCCGCTCCATTTTTGCGGTTATTGAGAATTGCTGAGCAGAACCGGATCTTCAATCGGATAGCCCATTTCAAACGGAATGCCTAAATATTTCACAGTCACCAGCTTTTTTGACTGTTGCGGAATGTTATAGGCCTGGTGAATGTTCAAGCCTTGCTTGTAACTGGTGGCTTGCTGGACGGTGCTGCGGAAGTTCCCTGCATTAACCTGATAGCAATATTGCCACTGCGGCACCGCTTCCGTACCATTAATCCAGTCGGCACGACGTTTGCTACTGTGCAAAACCTTAATTTGCGCCTGTTGCGTACTGACCTTGGTTAAGGGTTTTAAGCGGTTTTTAATTTTGGCCAACTCGGTATTAAAACGGGTAGGCGGCTGGTCATAGTCAATCTTTTTGGTTTTGGGATTAATATACAGCGAGTTGACCTGAACCAGCTGATTCGGCTGTTTCGATTTAAAGTTGTAATAATACAGCTGCGGTAAACGGCCACGGCCATCTTCATAATGGCGCAGCAGATAGACTTTTTGATCTTTCTGGTCATAGCCCAGCACTTCAATTCGTTGCTGGCCGCCGACGGTGGCAAAACTGATGATGGGCAGACAGGCCAAAGCAGAAAATAAGAATGGTTGAACCAGTTTCATACTTCGACTCCACATTGCAGGATATGGTTTTACTTTAAGCCAAAATCATGGAGAAAAGATGAGAAACAGTGTATCTAGGCGGGTGAAGATAAAATAAGCGCCAATACTTCCTGTGCCACCAATTGGGTCAGCTGATCCAGCCGTTCAATCGGGCTACCATCCAGCAGATAATGAAAATTATGCAATTGCTGCTGATAGTGAATGGCAATATAAAAAGTGCCTTCGGGTTTCTCTGCAGAGGCGCTGCCACCGGGTTTTAGCAAGCCGGTACAGGCCACCACAATATTGGCCTGTTTAAACAGAGCCTGGCCATGCAAGGCCATCTGCGCGGTAATTTCTGCAGACTCCGCCGTGTAATGCGCAATCAGTGCCGGATCAATCTGTAACAGGTTGGCTTTAATACTTGGGTCATAGCTGACCAGTGCCCCGAGTAAAATATCTGCGCCGCTATTTTTATAAATTGAAAACTGGCTGCATAAATAGCCTGAACTGGCACTTTCAATAAAGGCAATGGTCAGTTGCTGTTGTTCCAGCGCATCACAGCAGCGTTTCAGCATGATGAATCTCCATTTCTTCTTCTTTTCCAAGCGATTTTAAGCGAGATCAGCCTCAATCTTGTTGCGGATTCAGGCATTTAGCACTAAAGATCGCGCGTTCCGGTTTCAATTGTATAGCAGTTAGGCGAAACTCGAAATTATCGGTTTATTCTGCTGCAAAAGAATGGTAAAACTAAAAATAAAGTGCTTAGTGAAAGTAGGTTAATACAATGAAAACGATTGTGAAATATATGGTCTTAAAAGACCTCGACTATCAGTTAGGAACCTTACTTTTCCAGGAAGAATTACAGGCCGATGCTTTATATTTTGACCAGATTCCTGAAGTAATTTCTTATCAGAACCATCAGTTTAAAGTGATTAGTAAAGAACTGAAACGCGTCCAGAATGCAGCAGAGCCAGAAAACCTACAACGTATTATTGTCAAAGTCGTGACTGTGGCATAATACGGAAAGTCGCCTGCGGGCGGCTTTTTTTATCTACCTTATTTTTAAAAACTGTTGCAATAACAAAGCCTGAATTAACAAGAAAGCTGAAATATTGACCAAAGCCATACAGCGCGGCTGTCTTAAATCATGAACAATAAAAACAGTTCAACACAACAATAAAGACAGGAGTCGATGATGGCTAAACCAGAAAAAAACTCGAATGAAAAGACCCCGCAACAGCAACCTCAGCCCAAGACCGATTCACAAGTGATTCCAAATAAAAAGAATCCGCATCCACAACATCCAAGAGATAAACAGGATACCGCCGTACAGCGCTAAGTCTGGGGGATGTTTATCCATCAGCTCCTAATTTCTCATAGTTCAATCAAACGTGTTGCAGGGCAGGAAGCATCAGTATAGCGCAGAGCTCGCAGCAGTTTGATCAAGGAGATGCAAAATGAAGATCGGTTTATTATTTGGCATGTTTGCCAGTTGTACGCTGATGGCATGTCAAAGCGTACCTTCTACACCAGCACAACAGGTAGATGTGACCAAGTCCTTAGGTTTAAAGCAGTGTGAGGGGGATGATCCCAAAGTGCGTTTACAGCAGCTGAAAGAGCAACTGCAGCAGGCCGGGATAGAAGTTTATAATGAAGCACTCGGGCATGATGGTCTGGTACATATTACCGTATGTGGTGCCAGTACCGGCCAGACTGCCATCTTTACCATTTCGGCAACACAACTGGGTGCGGCGCAAGGCTTGGGTTATCAGCTAACGCCAGCACCTTAGTCAATAAAATGTGATAAGTAACGTTTTGAAATTACTTTGAAAAATATGACTTATCGTTTAAAAAAAATAAAAAATGGAAGCTTTTGCCAATGCTGGAAATCCAGGAAAATAGGACAATTTTAATCAGGAAATATGCGCTGTAAATTCTTATTTTCTCTTGACTTTTCTCTTTATGAGTTTGAGTCCATACATCCCTCGTATGGACTCTTTTTTTGCCTGGATTTTAATAGAAATGTAATTTATTAAAATATTTTAAACAATGGTAAAAATCGAGCAAAGCTAAATAACTGATATTTTTTATATTATACATCTATATATTATTTTTTCTATATTCTTAAAAATGAAACTTTTGCTACTTATATTTAAAACTAATGAATAAAGGTTAAAGTGAGGTTAAAGCAGATGAACGATGTCAGCTTGGAGTTTTTAAATCAGGCCATTGATAAGTGCCTAAAAGAGGGCAAGAAACCGAAAAAACTACGTTTGGGCTATAAATTGTATGCGCATTTTATGCATGATATACGTTTTTCCAAGGAAGTCCGAGATTCTGCACTCGATCCGGACAAGCGCCGTTATCGTGGAATCAAGCTAAAAGTGACCCAAGATGAGTATGAATTAAGTTTTGTGGAAAAAGAATAATCCGTATTTTTAAATAGATAAAAAAAGTAAATGTTATTTTTTGCTAATTTTGGTGATAGAAATTTAATATAAATTACCAAGTATTCTGGATTTATATACATGCGGGGGATGTATATTATAAATAGGTGAGCTTTTGTAATATAATGCAATTGGTCATATCACTATTTCTTGGTATAAGAATAGAACAATAATAAGAAAGGAGTATGGATATGAAAGTGAATACACGACGGTCTTTAGATATTACGGTTCTGGTGAGTGCTTCATGTATTATCACCTGTCTGATTTACTTATTAGGGCAAAACAGAGTCGTACTCTTTTAAAAATAAAAACCACCTTCGGGTGGTTTTTATTTTCCAGTTGAGATTCGTTAAACCATATTAACCTTCAATCTGACAGGCTTCTGCGCAGGCACGACAGGCGCGGGCACAGTTTTGACAATGTTCATCTTCATGCTGGCCACATTCTTCGGCACACAGTTCACAGGCTTTGGCACACAGGTCCATGGCTAAATGATGTAGCTCCGAGTTGCGAACTTCAAAGGCAACACAGAGTTTGCAGGTTTCAACACAGTCCAAACAGCGCTGGATGCAGGTTCGCATCATCTGCACATGTTCTTCGTGTAAACAGGCATCTGCGCAGCGTTGACAGGCAACAATACATTCCAGACAGGCCTGTATTGAAAGCGAAGATTGTTGAACGGATGAAAGATGCGGCAGCTGATTCATAAGCAGATCCTCGAATAAAGTCCGGTTGATATCAAAATTTATTGCGGTATTTCAATCCAGGTTTCTTGTACTTCTTGCAGGTTTTTAATCAGGATTATACGCTGCTCACAAATATCACCCACCCAGGATAGCGGGATCAGATGTGCTTTGCCTTCGGCATCCTGACTTAATTGGATTCGATCTAAATCCAGAAACTGTTCAATTTGGCCCAGATGAACGCCGTTAGCGGTAAAGACCTCCGCATGTTGTTGCACATGATGACGAAACTTGGCCATACTGCTGCCTCAAGAACAGGATTTTTTCACTCTAATGCAAGCTATCGTACAAAAGATGAAAAGCAATAAAAGCGATACAAATCAGCGGCAGATATTCACGTCGTATTAAACGGTTACATGCTTTTAAATAGAATAAAGAGAGGCGTGGGTTTTATTTATATACAAGGGTATTTTATTTATGACAGTTTTGTCCGGCTTTGTTGCATAAATATGTAAGCATCTGATTTAAATAAATTTAATTTTGGATCAAAAAATAATCAAAAATTTTAAAATCATATAGTTATGAAATCTTTGTGCAACAAAGCCGTTTTGTCCTATTTATATCAGACAGTTTAAGTGGATAAACTACCTGATTTATTCTGATTTAAAACCGATATTTATTTATCGCTCGAAATCATACTTTTTAGAACATGATCGCGGTCAATAAAATGATGTTTTAATGCCGCCAGTACATGACCTATCAATAATAGGCCTGCTGCCCAGGATAAATAGATATGTAAGGGTTTAACGATGGCTAACAGCTCCGGATTGGCTTGTACCATATATTAAATGATCTGCATCTGATCTCATCTTGAGGATTTCTTTTTTCAATCTGTTGAGTTGCGTCACAAAGCAAGTGCTAAAATACTGAAATTCGGCAGAGTTTCTCAGCAGTATCCTCAACTGCAAGCAAAGGAAAATACATGCAACCCAATGCACTCATAAAGTTCCATCACAGATTTAACATGCAAGGATTGGGCGGCTAATGCGATCACTTGCAATCAGTACACGGCTCGGTGGTTTCTACTTTTTCTACTACGCCATTGTTGGCACATTTATGCCATTTTGGAGCCTGTATCTGGAAGATCAGGGCTTCAATTATCAGGAAATCGGGATTCTGTCTTCCATTGCAATTATCACCCGGTTTTTTGCCCCTTTTATTTGGGGATGGATTGCCGATAAATCCGGTAAACGCATGTTGCTGGTGCGTATTGCCACCTGGATGGAAGCCTGTATCTGGTTCATGCTGTTTATCATTCCGAATAGTTTTCAGTCAGTCGCGTTGCTGATGCTAATTTTTAGCTTTTTCCAGAATGCCATTTTGGCCCAGTTTGAAGGGGTGACTTTATTCTGGCTGGGCGATCAACGTGAACAGCTGTATGGCAAGGTGCGTAAATGGGGATCGGTCGGTTTTATTGTTGCGGTATTTGGTATCGGCGCCTTGCTGGAAATTATTCCAATCTCCATGCTGCCGGTATTGTTGCTATGTATCGCGTTTCTGGCATTTATCTGGTCTTTTAGTATTAAAGAACCCAGCGCTGCACCAAGTTCCCAAAAACAGCTGGAGCCTTTGTGGCCAGTGTTAAAACGGCCTGCAGTAGCCTGTTTTTTCCTCATTGAGTTTATTCTGCTATTTTCGCATGCGCCGTTTTACAGTTTTTATAGCAATTATCTGAGTCAGGCTGGTTTTAGTACTTCAATAATTGGTTTGTTGTGGTCAGTAGGCGTGATTGCGGAAATTATCATGTTTGCTTATGCAACCTTTTTCCTGTCGCGCTGGTCATGGCGAACGCTGGTGATGGCCTGTTTGCTGCTGACCAGTTTACGCTGGATTGTTGTTGGTTTGGTACCTGACAGTTTTATCGCCCAGTTTTTTGCCCAGACCATCCATGCCTTTAGTTTTGGCTTATTCCATGTGATTGCGATGCGGGTGATTTTTCAGAATTTTAGCTTGGGGCAGCAAGGGCGAGGGCAAGCCATCTATAGCACTATGTGGGGTATGGGGGTGGCATTGGGAAGTATTCTGGCCGGTTATTATTGGGATATTTTTTCAGGGCAAACGGTCTTTATTTGGGCTGGCTTATCTACATTACTGGGTTTGTTACTGGTCTTTGGTTTACCGAAACAGCTACAAAAACAGGCGTAGAAAAAGCCGGTCATATCGACCGGCTGTTGAATCAGGCTATTCAAGTCTTTAAATTTTGATGTGCTGATATTGCGGGAACCACGGCTGAGCCTGTTCCAGTTGTGCAGCCAGTTGTAGTAATACATCTTCACGAGCAAAAGGTGCAATAAACTGAGAACCTAAAGGCAAGTGCTGTTTATTCCAGTACAGTGGCACAGACATCGCCGGTAAGCCGGTAATATTGGCCAGCTGGGTAAAAGGTACCCATTTCAGGTTTTCCCGTACAATCTGATCGACCAGTTTGCCTTGGGTTAACAGATGCGCCTGTCCGACTTTCAACAAGGCTTTTAACACCGGTTTTTGCCAGGCTGGCGTTTTAACTTCGCCATTCTGGGGAGCTACCGAGGCTGTGGCTGGGGTCAGATATAAATCATAACGGTCAAAGAACTGGTTCATTTGCGTGGTATAAACGCCCCAGTTATTCAGGTTGTGAATATAGTCCAGCGCAGAGGTTTTGGCACCAAATGCAGCCAGCGCCAGTGAGTCCAGCTCGAAATCATCATCACGTGAAGGATACTGTGCGCGAATCTGGCTGAGCATATAAGAGAACTGACTAAACCAGGTGGTAATAAAATCTTTGGCTAGTTGCATGCCATCAATAGCCGGCTGATCTTCAATTACTTCATGCCCAAGGCTGGTTAAGAGTTTTACAGTGTGCTCAATCGCCTGAATAGCATCTTTAGATACAGCGGTGCCAATTGGAGAGCGGGTGCTAAACGCAATTTTTAGTTTTTTTGGTGCTTGCTGCATCAGCTGCAGATATTGACCTTCCGGGCGCTGAATCTTAAATAAAGAGCTGTGTTCTTCGCCGTGGGTTGCATCAAGCATGGCAGCGCTATCCCGGACACTGCGCGTCAACACATGCTGAATGGCAGCGCCGTGCATGGCTTCACTCATGGACGGTCCCCATGGGGTACGGCCACGACTCGGCTTTAAACCGAACAAGCCGCAATAAGAGGCAGGAATACGAATCGAGCCACCGCCATCGCCGGCACCGGCCAGTGGCACAATACCGGCGGCCACAGCAGCCGCAGAACCACCTGATGAGCCTCCACTATTATGTTTTAAATGCCACGGGTTTTTACAGCTGCCCCAAGCATCCGGTTCGGTAATGCCTTTGATTCCGAATTCAGGAGTGTTGGTACGGCCAAAAGTCACAATTCCGGCCTGTTCCCAACGATTGACAATTTCAGCGTTTGTTTCGGGAATATAGCCCATTCTTTTTAAGCCTTGACAGCCATAAGAAGTTGGGTAGCCCGCATATTCCTGAAACAGGTCTTTGACCAGAAAGGGTACCCCAGCAAATGGACCAGACAATGGTCCTTGTACGCGTTGCTGGGCATGTTCATGCATCGGAATAATAATTGCATTCAGGCTTTTGCTTTGTTCGGCGCGTTGTACGGCCAGTTCCAGCAGTTCCGATGCCTGAATTTCTTTTTTTGCCACTAATTCGGCCAGCCCCAGAGCATCATATTTTAAATATTCTTGTAACTTCATTTTCAATCCTGAAAATATAAATTGTCAGAAACTGTTGTAAGAGATTTTACGCAAAGTTGCAAGGCGAGATTAAAATTTAAACAGTAAAAATTAGCGATTTTGGGGCTTAAAAAAATTGTTGAGTTATGTTTATGCACTAAGTTTATTGCAAAAAATATGCTAACGTTAGCGGGTACTTTATATCATTGAATCAATGTATGAAAAAACTTTATCTCACCAGTTTAATGTTAGTATGTTGCACTGCCGTGATGGCCAATGAAACAAAAACGACAACAACAAATAGTGCTGCCGCAACCGCTGCAAAAGCGCCTGTCAATGCCAATACCGTTCGTGTCATTACCCGTCCTGAAATTGTGGGATTGTGGGGCATGGAAATTCCAAATAACCGCAAATGTATTGAATATTATAATTTTCGGGGTGATAACGATGTCATTATCAAAAGCGGTCAGGAATGGTCGTCTGGCATCTATGACTATCAGCCGGCAGAAGATCCGGCCAGCAGTTTACCTGCCTTAATCATGCAAATTAAATATGACAATAATGAGGTCGATTGTTCCGGTTATCAGGAAGATCAGACCGGGGAGATTTCACAATATTTTGTGCAATGGAAAAACCCGCATACTATTCATTTCTGTAGTAATGAAAAAGCCGAACAGTGCTTTGCCACTTTGCGCCGTGTTTTGCCTTAAAGCTGAAATTCAGCCATAAAAAAACCGCTGAAATCAGCGGTTTTTTTATTTTCACAAGGAAACGCTTAGGCTTCCTTGTTGGCACCTTCAAGCTGCTTTAACAAATGCTTTTCCAGGTAGTGAATATCCATTGCCTGTTTGCAGAAGTTTTCATCTTGCAAGATCAGATCTTTATGTAATGGAATATTGGTTTTCACACCGGTCAAAATCATTTCATCCAGCGCCTGACGCATGCGCGCAATACTGGTGCTACGGTCTTTACCATGCGCAATCAGTTTAGCGATCATCGAGTCGTAATAAGGCGGAATGCTATAGCCCGGATAGATATGTGAATCTAAGCGGATACCGGCACCACCAGACGCGTAGAAGTTTTCAATCTTGCCTGGTGATGGCAGGAAGGTTGATGGATCTTCCGCATTGATACGGCATTCAATGGCATGACCTTTCACCTGAACATCTTCCTGCTGAATGTCGAGGCCTAAACCACCGGCAACGCGCAGTTGTTGTTCAATAATATCAATACCTGTGACCATTTCAGTTACCGGGTGTTCTACCTGAACACGGGTGTTCATCTCGATAAAGAAGAACTCGCCATCTTCAAACAGGAACTCGAAAGTACCGGCACCGCGATACTGCATCATCTTACAGGCGTTGACACAGGCTTCTAAAATATCTGCACGTGCTTGCTCTGGCAGGTTTGGTGCTGGTGCTTCTTCCAGAACTTTTTGATGGCGACGCTGTAAAGAGCAGTCACGGTCATACAGATGGATGGCATGGCCGTTACCATCGCCCAGTACTTGCACTTCAACGTGACGAGGCTTTTGCAGGAAACGTTCCATATAGACCGTATCATCACCAAACCACATTTCCGCATCACGCTGCGCCGCTTGTACCGATTCCAGCAGGGTATCGACACGTTCAACAATACGCATACCACGACCACCACCACCGGCAGCTGCTTTAACAATCAGCGGGAAGCCGATTTCTTTGGCTTCAGCCAGGGCATTTTGTGGTGTTACTGCATGAGCAGAACCCGGTACAGTCGGTACGCCGGCTTTACGCATGGCGGTAATGGCAGAAACCTTGTTCCCCATTAAGCGGATGTGTTCTGGACGCGGACCAATAAAGATAAAGCCTGAGCTTTCTACAATTTCGGCAAATTCCGCATTTTCAGACAGGAAACCATAACCCGGGTGAATGGCATCAGCACCGGTAATTTCCGCTGCGGTAATAATCGCAGGAATATTCAGATAACTGTCGCTGCTCGCGCCCGGACCGATACACACGGCTTCATCACAGAAACGTAAATGCATCAGGTCTTTATCGGCATCGGAATAGATACCGACAGTTTTGATTCCTAAAGTTTTGCAGGCCCGGGTGATGCGAAGCGCAATCTCACCACGGTTTGCAATTAAAACTTTTTGCAACATTGTGAGTCCCCGTGGTCTTAAGCGCGGTAGCGGAAGAGTGGTTGACCAAACTGAATCACTTCACCATTTTTAACTAGAATTTCTTCAATCACGCCGCTTTGAGTTGCTTCAATCGGGTTCATGATTTTCATGGCTTCGATAATACCTAAGGTTTCACCTGCAGAAACGGTTTGACCGATTTTCACAAAAGGTGCTTCACCTGGGCTTGGTGCTGCATAGAACACGCCAACCATTGGAGAAGTTTCAACTGCGCCACGTGGAGAAGATTTCGGTGCTGATGGCAGATCTGCTGCTGGAGCAGGCATTGCTGGAACTGCTGCCGCTACTACTGGACTGCGACGAGTAAGCGCAATCGCCTGATCGCCTTCTTTAACTTCAATCGCTTGTAAGTCAGATTCAATCATCAGGTCGATGAGTTTCTTGATTTTACGGATATCCATGAGACAGTATTCCTAATTAAGATTGCGAAGTGAGTTGAATTTTTTCGATAACGTAGTCAAGTGCAGCAGCATAGCCTTTTGCACCCAATCCGCAGATCACGCCTACAGCTTTATCGGACAAATATGAATGATGTCTAAATGCTTCACGTGCATGCACGTTAGACAGATGGACTTCAATAAACGGGATGGCAACGCCAAGAAGTGCATCACGTACTGCGACTGAGGTATGGGTCAGGGCTGCAGGATTAATAATGATGAATTGAACGCCTTCTTGACCTGCCTGATGAATTCGGTCGACAATGGCACCTTCCCAGTTACTCTGGAAAGTTTCTAGCGAAAATGATGCATTTTGCGCTTGTGTCATGAGCTGCTGATTTATATCCTCAAGGGTAAGGTGTCCATAAACCTCAGGTTCTCGCTTTCCTAGCAAATTTAAATTCGGTCCATGAATAACCAAAATGGTTGAACTCATCCAGCCTGCTCCAATTAATAAGTTGCAAATAGTCTTTGCAAGATGTCTGCAAAGTTTGCTTATTATGGCATGAAATTCCACATTTTTTTTATAATTTCTTTAAATTTACGTGAAAAGCATGTCGCAAAATATGGCTATATCATGCAAACTTTGCATACAATTCGCAATGTTAAAAGATTCCAAATTTGCACGAAATTACGGTTTTTTACATTGTAATGAGAATTGACCAAAACCATTCACAGGTTTGCCGCAAAATAGTTTGATGAGTTTAAGCCCAAGTAGATGGCCTGCATGTGCATCCGGTTTTATCTCTGGATTTCCCCCGGAATGCTATCCCTGAATTTGGGGAGTTTTTATCCTCCTCCTGATTTCTATATTGAATTGGCCGCGTTTTAAAATTTATACCATTCAATATATCTGCTGAGAGGTTGCCGCTATAGATTCTGTTTTATCTGGCTTTAAACTACCGTGTTGCTATCTTTATTTATTATTGAATTACAAATATTTATCTTTATTCTGTGCTTGGGATATAGTACTTAGATCAGTCATTAGCGTGCTGTTTAGATCAGTTTAGCATGTGCTTAATAGTTGGGCTGATCTTTCAGATAGAGGGTGTATTCGAGTATTTAAAGCACCAATAGGAAAAGAGCAATCCTGATTATGGATAGTCATTGTGACGAACACGAGAGCAGGTTGAAGTCAAAAGCGTTAGATTTATTTTCAGGAAGTCATTGACCAATTCTTTCATTGAAAAAGACAGTTTTGTGTCTTTCTGTACGAAAGCCGTTCAGGCAAGGTTGGCAAAATTTGATAGTTCACGTATTGCCTAAACTGGTTTGGCGAGTAGGGCCTTGATTTTAGAATTAAAAAATAACAGTATTGCTTTAATTAAGGGGAAATCTTCTTAAAAGCGACAAATATCTTAATTTAGCCTAAGTAAGACAGATCTATCTAATTCAGCCTGTGACAACCTTGTATCGGCGAAATGCTGTATAAATAGACAAATAGCCCTGATGTGCTAAGATAAAGACATTACACACAGTGTGAACAGGAGTTGTCCAATGACAGCTTATACGATTATGAAAGCAGGCAAGGTGGAGGATGATATGATTCCAAAACTGGCGATTCACGCATTCCGTGATGCTTTTAAGCAGGCATGTGCGTCTTCAACTGTGGTGTATGTGAAAGATCAGCAACTGGTACAGCGCCAGCCGAATGGTCAGGAAAGCGCAATGAAAGATGTGTCGGCGGCTTATCGTAGTGCGCAGCATCTTCCAAAAACCTTGACACGCAAAAAGAAATTACAGACCGTTCACTAATTTATGCCACAACCCCGCATCAGGATGTTTGCAGGTCCGAATGGTTCAGGAAAAAGTACCATTAAGGAATATTTGTTGCCCCATCATATTGGGGCATATTTAAATGCAGATGAACTCGAATATCAGCTTAAACACTCTGCAGTTTTGCATTTGGACCATTATCATCGGGCATTGAATGCAGCCGCTTTAATTTCCTTTCTAGAACAAAAACAACGACCGCAGGCAAATACATGGGTGCCTTTATTACGTCAGCCACCGGTGTTAATCAGTGCAAGCTGCGTACAGTTTGATCCTGCAGAAATCGATTCCTATTTATGCGCGCGTATTATTGATTATATTCGCCTGGAATTTTTACGTTTAAAGGTGAGTTTTACCTTTGAAACAGTGATGTCGCATATTTCCAAAGTAGAATTTTTACATGAGGCAAAACGCCACGGATTTAAAACCTATCTGTACTATGTTTCCACGGTTGATCCGCTGATTAATATTGCGCGGGTGCAGTATCGCGTAGAGAAGGGCGGGCATGGCGTGCCTGAACAAAAGATTAAACAGCGTTACTACCGCAGTATGGATTTATTAATGCAGGCGGTGGATGCCACAGATCGAACCTACTTTTTTGATAACTCGACGGATGGTCAAGCCGCATCTTTTCTGGCCGAGATTGAAAATGCCGAGCTGTTAAAAATAAATCCCGAGGCGCAGGTGTTGCCAGAGTGGTTTGTAGAGAAAGTTTTAAATGCTTTTGAGTAAGTCAGTTCACTTGGATGGGTACTCATCTCTATTTCTGATCAGCAGCTTTAAAACGCCAAGAAATTAAAGCCAAACTACATAATATTCTGCCGAAGTACAAAATTCCCCGAGGATATATTCGGGGGATTTGCCCAACTATCAAGATCAGCTAATAAATTCACATGATTTTTCTAGCAAACTGTTTTCCATTTACGACCTGTAAGGCGGTTTATTAAACTAAAATAGTCTTTATCCAAGTCCTATTTTTAGAGATGTGCTGGCCGCGCTAAGCCTCTAGTCAGTGGAAGCTTTTTTATTTTCCTTATTTTTTAAACGCTTCATTCTCATTCCTTTATCCCTAAAATAGCCTAAGCAATACTCTCCTTAATCAGCAAATGACAACGCAAAAGCCAGAATAAAGGAAGGGGGAGGATGGTTAGCTCTTTGTAAGAAAGGATAGCTATTTATTGATATTTTATATATTATAAAAACATATAATGTTTTGGGTGTATGGCGATGCATGATTTCCTGATTGCGTTTTTAGGTGGTCTTTTATTAGGGGCCGCCGTGGTCGGCTATTTATATGTGAACGGACGAATCGCAGGGATTAGTGGTTTGCTGGCTCAGGTGATGCAGCCAAGCACCATCTTTAAAACACCGGCGCTGTGGTTTTTATTGGGACTGTTTGTTACGCCGTTTATTTATGGAATCTGGCAGCAGCCACAGATTGAACTTGACGCCAGACCACTCATGATGGTGGTGGCCGGTATTTTGGTTGGTTTTGGGACCCGTTTAGGTTCGGGTTGTACCAGTGGTCATGGTATTTGTGGAATCAGCCGTTTATCCAAACGTTCGATGGTAGCGACCTTGACCTTTATGCTGACGGGCGTATTGACAGTGTATGTCATCCGCCATATCACAGGAGCATTCTAAAATGAAAAATATCTGGGCGTTTCTATTTGGCGGATTATTTTCATTGGGCCTGATGATTTCGGGTATGTCCAATCCGGAAAAAGTACTAGGTTTTCTGGATATTTTTGGGGATTGGGATGCCAGTCTGGCTTTTGTGATGATGGGTGCCATCGCCGTGGCTTTTATTCCGTTTCAAAAGGCAGTACGTCAGGCCGAACCTAAGACGGTGTATCATGAGGCCATTGAGTTACCGCGGCAAAATCAGCTAGATTCTAAACTGATTATCGGCAGCGCTTTGTTTGGGATTGGCTGGGGAATTGCCGGCATTTGTCCTGCACCTAGCTTTACGTTAATTGGTTTGGGCTATTATCAGGCGCTGTACTTTATTGCTGCGATGATGTATGGCATGTATCTCCATCATCGACTTTTAGGGAAAAAATCATGACCGCTACGCCAGTTGTACAACATTTTTTTGACAAAGAGACCAATACATTCAGCTATGTAGTGACCGATCCGGCCACGCAGCAATGTGCAATTATTGATAGCGTCTTGAATTATGATGCGGCTTCGGCATCTACCTCGACTGAAGGTGCCGACGCAATTATTAGCTATATTCAGCAAAATAGCCTAAGCGTTGAATGGATTTTAGAAACCCATGTGCATGCAGATCATCTGACCGCAGCCCAGTATTTAAAAGAAAAGCTCGGTGGAAAAATTGCCATCAGTAACAAGATTATTGTGGTGCAGGATACGTTTGGCCGTATTTATAATCTGGATTTGAAATATCTGAATGCGCATCAAGCCTTTGATTATCTGTTTGATGATCATGAGCAATTCAGTATTGGTGAATTAACGGCCTACAATATTCCAACACCAGGGCATACACCGGCCTGTTTAAGCTATGTGATTGGTGATGCAGTCTTTGTCGGCGATACCTTGTTTATGCCGGATTATGGTACTGCACGCTGCGATTTCCCGAAGGGTAGTGCAGAGCAACTGTTTGATTCTGTGCAAAAACTGTATAAGTTGCCAGCACAGACACGGGTATTTTTATGTCATGACTATCTGCCTGAAGGGCGTGAGGTCTTTATACACGAAACCAGTATCCAGCAGCAAAAAGCCGAGAATATCCATATTCACGATGGCACGCAAAAAGCTGAGTTTGTAGAAATGCGTAATCGCCGTGATGCCGGTTTATCGATGCCAAAACTGATTCTGCCTGCCATTCAGATCAATATGGTGGCCGGACATTTCCCTGAACCGGAAGCCAATGGCACGCGCTATCTGAAACTGCCACTCAATTATTTCAACAAATAAACTGGATCGGCCAATGCCTTCATGCAACTGGCCGATATTTTTGGCCTGATACAAAATAGCCTAAGCAAAAATACAATTTTAATAAAACACTTATCCTATAATATCGAGAAAGCCAAAACCGATGCATACAAGGAATCAAAAATGCTGCTCAATTTCCAGACTTCACAACAACATCTATCAAGCACCGACATTCCGGTTGTTCTTATTCATGGTTTATTTGGCAGCCTGAGTAATTTGGGTATGTTGGCACGTGCGTTACAGGAGCATTATCCAGTCATCCAGATTGATGTACGTAACCACGGAAAATCGGAACATCGCCAGAGCATGAGCTATACCGAGATGGCGCAAGATGTACTGGAAACCTTGGATGCGATTCAGGTACAAAAATTTATCGTGATTGGCCATTCCATGGGTGGAAAAATTGCCATGCAACTGGCTGACCTTGCACCAGAGCGAGTGGAAAAACTGGTGGTGCTGGACATGACACCATTTGCCTATCAGGAAAATCATCATGATCAGGTGTTTGATGCGCTATTTGCTGTCAAAAAAGCACAAGTGGAATCACGCCAGGATGCCACCCAGATTATGCAGCAGCATTTGCGTGAAGATGCAGTGATTCAGTTTCTGATGAAATCGTTTAGTAAAGGGCAGTGGTTATTTAATGTTGATGCACTTTATGCATCTTATCCGAAAATTTTATCTTGGCAGTCAGTCAAGGTGGATGCACCAAGTTTATTTATTCGTGGCGGCGCCTCTCCGTATTTATCTAAACCGGAACACTATGCTACCATTGAACAGCAGTTTAGTCAGGCCAATATTGAAACTGTTGAAAATGCGGGGCATTGGCTGCATGCAGAGAAAACTGCTGAAGTGGTTGATAAAATCCAGCAGTTTTTATCTGCATAAGCCCGGTATTGTTTTAATCAAGTGCATTGGCCATCAGCTGGCCTTCCGAGGTCAACTTTTCCGCCATTTCCCGGGTTTTCTTTAAGCCTGGCATCCGGTATTCGGTATGACCATAATCTTTAATGGATTTCCAGCGGCCACCCCAGGTCAGACCAACCGACTCCGCCACTTCGCCATACAGTTCATAACCGCGCATTGCCCACGGGTCACGCTCGGAAATCACCACTTTGCCATTGCGTTTAAAGGCCACATCGGCGGCTAAACCAAATTGATGATAGCTTTGATAACCACGGGCACGGGTGGTGTTTTTATTTTTGGACAGCGAGTTTTGTCGCTCCGGACTACGATAACCCTCCAATAGCACCAGCTCATAGCCGTGGCGTTCTTTCATGATTTTAAACACCATCAGCAGGCGCTGTTTATAACGCGGATTCATCTTATGCCACTTTCGGTCAGCGCTCACAATTGATGGATTGACATGAGAATGAGCATGTAAATCTTCCACCGCTGGATCATAACTATGCTGATCTGCCGGCACAGCCGCCCACTGATTTTCCAGTTGCATGGCCTCAACCACGGCGGCTTCAACCAGTGCTTCTTCTACTTCAGGTGGTGGCGACAGCATTTCACCTTCAAGCAGGGCATAAACTTGAGGATCGACTTCTCTTAAATAGTCAGCTTCAATTTTGGTGGCGCTAATCGGGCGGGTAAAGGCAAACAGGATGATGCTGGAAAACAGAAAAAATCCGGCAATCAGAATCCACCATTGCTGAATATGCCAATGGGTTTGAGTCTGTTCTGCTGCAGCCGCATGATTAAACTGTTGAGCCAGACTTTTCACCGAGCTCAACTGTTTTTTGCTGTTGGGAATAAGTGCCTGAAAACCGGATAATACCTTGGCCCGCAGTTCATAAGACAATAGCAGTGCCAAACTGCAGGCAACAAGCACAAAGGCAATAAAAATAACCGCAATCATGGATGAATAGCAGTGTCCTGTACGCTTACAGTTTCAACTTTTTCTACCGGTTTACGGGTGACCGAAATTTGGACACTGGCCTGTGGTGTTTCTTCTGGTTCTACGGCGGCCATTGGTACCACGACCGGTGCAGCCGGTTTAGCAGGAACAGCTTTGGCTGGTGCTGGAGCTGGTTTTGGTGCAGGCGGCTGTTTTGCTGTCGCCGCAGGAGCACTGGCCATGTCTTGCGGAAAGTTCGGAGCTACACGCGCTTGATTTGGCGCAGGCTGGGCAGCAACTTTTGCTGGTTGATGGGCAAAGATTTTACTTAAATCACCATCATTGGGTTGCTGAAACTCAACCGGATGTTCAGCCTGCACATCTTCGAGCTCGTCAAAACTGCCAGAGTGATCGGTCATCTGGTTTTTTAATTCTTCCAGTTCTGCCGGCAGTTCCGATGGAGTAGCCGCTGGCGCGGCCATTGCCTGAGTGGACTCTGCTAGTGTTGTCGATGGCTGGCCTGCATAAAAATAGGCATAACCGGCTAAACCGGTGACCACGACCCCCGCCACAAAACCGCCCAGACTATATAAAAGTGGCGACGGCGATTTTGGCTTGTTACTTTGTAAAATCCGTAATGAAGTTTGTTTTTCGTTTGCCATGTTTTATCTAAATTTTATGGTAAATGAATGGTGATATGCGCCTGTTCCGTGGGTGCAGTAATCACGTTTTGATATTGGCTCATTGCGCTACTGTTCTGGTTGGATAGCATGTAACGCAGGCCAGCAAAGGACAATAAGGCAAAAAGGGCTAAAAACAGCAAAATCCAGAAAAAAGGTAATTCACGGTGAATAATATGTTTGATTTGATCCGGTAAGGCAGCAAAAGGGGAAAACGCGGTTTTCTTGCCTTTCAGATAATCAATTTCATCGCCGACACGCGCCACTATATGGTTTAGTGCTTCCATCGACTCAATACGATATTTGCCCTGAAAGCCCAGCAGCATGCAGTAATGATAAACCTCTAAAGCCGCCAGACGTTCTTTGCCGCGACTTCTGAGCTGTTCCAGCATTTCAAAAAAGCGATAGCCGGCCAGCTGCGAACCGAACAGATTGAGTTGTAGGGGATTAATCAGCCAGTGATTCTGCAAATCAAAAAATTTCGGGTCTTGCTGGGTCACGATGGTTTCATCCAGCAAGGCACAATACGCATATTTAGCATCGTGAATATCATCGGCTGAAAACTGCAATTTTTTTGCTTGGGTTTCAAAGCGGTTCAGCATATCCATGATTTTTTCGCGGAATGCTTCAACATTGCCCGGCACATACTGGTTCTTGATCAGGAACACAATATAGAAGCCGTCATGAAGTAAATCGACCAGATTAGAACTATTGCTGATTTTCGGGTTGACCTGTGGCGGGGTCAGACCAGTACCAATCTGACCATCATCAAATAAGGAAGGTGCATGATGTGGAGTATTCATGAAAAAATGTCCTTAACCGTTCATGACAGCAATAAGTTCAATAGAAAGATCCTGGAAGCCAGCCGGTACATAAATACAGATCGATTCCGAGTCGAGCATACGTTGATACAGGTCATTATTCGGCTCAATTTCAAAATAACTCACTCCGGAACGTACTGGAATGGCAGTCGGCACCTGCATCAGGTGATGAATTGGAATAGCCGGTAAGGCGGACATCACACGCTGTTCAACATCAACCGTATTACCGACTTTAAAACGCAGCGGCACAATCTGGATCAGTTCATGCGCCTGCATCATCGAGCTGGACACGGCAATATACAGACGGGTATCGCGAGTAATTTTGTCGGATTCCAGACTGCCGACCCAATAAGACGGACGGATTTCTTTCAGGGCGATGCTGATATAACGGCTGGAAATAATGGTATCCAGCAATTCTCTCAGAATGACATCCAGCTGTTCAAAACTGTCCTGTAGCTGATGATGCTTATAACGCGGCAACTGATCGACTTCATAGGCCGTCGAGAAGGTCAGCAAAGAACCGGTTAAACGTAATAATTCAAAAAATAGACGTTCCGGATGAATCTGGGGATATTGCAGAACATGACTTAAAGTCGCATGTGCAGTATTTAAGGCATTCACCAGCCAGAACGAAACAATATCGCCAGAACGGAACTCAATCAGTTTCTGTTCATTTTCCCGGTTATTGGTTTGAATGGTTTTGATTTTGGCTTTAATCACATTCAAGGTACGGCGCAGGCCTTGCAGCAGGCTGTCGCTCGATTCAATATGTAAAATTGGTGGAATAAATTTGCGCTCAAACTCGAAATGGCCGGAACTGTGGCGTTTGATTTTGGCCACCGGCAAATAGATAAAGCCATCCATTTCATGATTTGGTTCAAACTGGGCATCCAGCAGTTTAAATTCGGCACGGCGTTTCAGCAGGGTAATATCTGCCGGGGTAGCGTCGGTGAATAAATCATGGGTTTGAGTGAGATGTGAATGGTAACGGCCCGGTTGAGCGCCAGATTCAAACACCACATTATTTTTATTTGGCTGTACAATCGGTAGCGCTAGATAAACCAGCATTTCACCACGCAGATTCAGGTCATCCAGCTGTACCGGTTCAGGTAGTAAATCACGTGCTGGCGCCTGATAGATTTCTCCATCTTGCCACAGCATTTCAATACTTTCTAAAGCCAGCACATGGGTATTTAGCTGAGCTTCATCAAACTTTATAGATTGCACACCATAAGCAAATGGAATGGTGGAACGAACAGTATGGTTCAGGCGCTGTTCATGATAGCTGTCTTGCAACTGAAAATGTTGCGGGCGTAAAAATAAGCCTTCGCCCCAAAGAATTTTATCTGCTTTAAACATGGCACTTACCAATCACTATTTGTTTCATTAGAGCTTTGCACACCCAGTAATTCCTGAATATTTTCAAGCGGGTTGTCATTTTTAATTACCTGAGTCAGCCATTCATGCAGCGGCATCTGACTCCATTTAATGGTTTTTTGCAGCATGTAGCTGACCGGGCTATGGGGTTCATTGGCCTGAAAGTAATCGGCAATTTCCTGTAAAACCTGCATGGCCTGTTCACGGTTGGCCAGATGGTTTTGAGGTTGCGGTTGAAAACCGGTCGGTGCATTCATGATGGGCATCGCTATGGCAGGGGCTGCTGTAGCATTGATGGCATCAGCAGTCACAATGTTATTCTGTTCAGATGCTTCAACCAGAGTCTGCGCGGCAAAGGCATCTGTTTTATATAATTTTTTAAGCGTGGAATGAATCGAATCGAGCTGTGAGTCAATGGCGGCAAAACTTGGTGCATCCAGGCCCATCAATTGATCCAGTACTTCTTTTAAACTTGACCACTGCTGCAAAATGTCCAGAAAGTGCTGGTAATTCTGGTATTGCAGCGACTTCGAGGTATTCAACAGCGCCTGATCAAACTGTTCCAGCTGTGGCGTGGCTGCTTGATCAGATGAATCTTCACTTTGCTTGCGACGCAAATTGTCCTGATACAGAAAATTGTCATAATCACGCAGGCTCAGGTGCGGTGCAGTCACAATCGGCACGGTTTTAATCAGCACCGGAATCTGGTTGATCAAACCTTGTAATAAACCAATACGCTGATCCAGATCATCATCTTCAATTTCCGGATGCAGCTGCAACCAGTATTCATTCAAGCTTCGATGGCTGAGTTGAATAGCCTGAGCAATGCCCTCAAAGCCATACAAATTGCTCCATGCTTCCAGCAGCCAGCCATATAAACGGATATCCTTGGTTTTGCTTTCCAGTAATTCAGTCGATTTGCTATGTACAAAACCCCAATCGGCCTGTTTGGGTTCGGAGACCCAATCGCCCTGATCGAGAAGCGGATCATCCTGAGTTTTGGCCTTTTTAATGGCATGAAACTCATTGGAAAAAGAATAATCTTCTCCGCAAGGCTGTTCGGCAGAAATCGGGTGTAACAATACATCGAGGTTGAGGTTCATTGCTGTTCTGAATCCTTGATCACGCTTCAGTCATCTTTGCTTTTTTACTGCTTCGTTTTTTGGCCGTTTTTTGTTCCGGATCGAGCTGATAGATGATTTCATCGTCTTTGACATCAATATGAATCAGTTGCGGAATTTTTTGCTCGGCCAGTGCCATCAGGATTTCTGTCGCCAAGGCCGGAAGCACCGAAGAATTCAGAATATTGTCGACATTACGTGCACCACTATCGACTTCGGTACAGCGACTCAGCAGTAATTCGATTAAATCGTCGGAATAGCTGACTTTGGTCTGGTACTGCTGTTCCAGACGCGCGGTAATTTTACCGAGTTTGTGCTGGATAATTTGTACCAGTAAATCATCATGCAATGGGTAATACGGCACAATCCGCATACGTCCTAAAAAGGCCGGTTTGAACTGCTTGTACAAACTTGGTTTCAGCTTTTCAATCAGCTGTTCTGCGCTTGGCCATTCATCTACCGGCAGCGGCAGGCAACTTTGCATGATGGCGCCGGAACCGGCGTTAGAGGTCAGCAGGATGGTGGTATTTTTAAAGTCAATCAGGCGACCTTCACCATCTTCGAGCATGCCTTTATCAAACACCTGATAGAACAGTTCCTGCACATCACTATGCGCTTTTTCAATTTCATCGAGCAGGACCACGCTATACGGATTACGACGTACGGCTTCCGTCAGCACACCGCCTTGACCATAACCCACATAACCCGGCGGCGCACCTTTTAAAGATGAAACCGTATGCGCTTCCTGATATTCCGACATGTTGATGGTAATCAGATGCGATTCACCACCGTATAACTCATTGGCCAAGGCCAGGGCAGTTTCAGTTTTACCAACCCCACTTGGGCCGACCAGCAGGAACACGCCTTGCGGTTTGTTTGGATCTTCCAGCTTGGCTTTTGAGGTTTTAATACCTTGCACCAGTTGATGCAGGGCATAGTCTTGCCCCATAACACGCTCAGAAAGTTTATCTTCTAAGGTCAGAACCTGCTTGATTTCATCATTAATCATTTTTCCGACAGGAATACCGGTCCAGTCCGAGATAATTTCATTAATAATCTGGGCATTGACGCGTTCAAATACCAGCGGATGTTGACCTTGCAGTTGCTGCAACTGGCTGCGTAACTGCTGCATCTGGGTCTGGCTATTTTCATCGCTTTCAGTTTGCTGTTCTAGCGTCTGAATCTGCTGAACCAGTTCCAGTTCTTGTTGCCATTGCTGTTGTGTATCGGCAATTTCCTGCTCAAGAGCAGTAATTTTCTGATTTAAACCGTCTAAACGTTCATGATGAATCGGGAAGTGTGCATGTTCTTTTTCAACAATTTCGCGTTCAAGTGTTAAATTGTGCAGCTGCGCCTGTAACTGATCGAGTTTCACCGGCTGGGCATTTTGAGTCAGCGCCACACGTGCAGCGGCGGTATCTAATACACTAATCGCTTTATCCGGGAGCTGGCGACCACTGATATAACGATGTGAGGCATGCACAGCCGTGACAATTGCTTCATCATCAATATTCAGCTTAAAGTGATTGGCCATCACCGGAATCATGGCGCGCAGCATATCAATTGCGACTTCTTCAGTTGGCTCTTCAACTTTGACCACCTGGAAACGGCGGCTGAGCGCGGCATCTTTTTCAAAATACTGTTTATATTCGGCCCAGGTGGTGGCCGCGATAGTACGTAACTCACCACGAGCCAGTGCCGGTTTCAGCAGGTTGGCGGCATCATTTTGACCGGCCTGTCCGCCAGCACCAATTAAGGTATGCGCTTCATCAATAAACAGGATAATCGGATGGGTTGACGCCTGAACTTCCTGAATCACCTGTTTTAAGCGGTTTTCAAATTCACCTTTAACACTGGCACCAGCCTGTAACAGGCCCATATCCAGCACATGCAAATGCACGTTTTTCAGCGCATCGGGTACCTGATTGTTGGTAATCTTAAGTGCCAACCCTTCTACCACCGCAGTTTTTCCGACACCTGGTTCGCCCGTTAAAATCGGGTTGTTCTGACGGCGACGCATTAAAATATCCAGCATCAGGCGAATTTCAAATTCACGGCCAATCACCGGATCAATCGCGCCCGTTCTGGCTTTTTCGGTCAGGTTAATGGTGTATTGATCCAGCGCAGGCGTTTTTTTGCTGTTTGGTGGGGTTTCAGTGGCGGCGATACTTTCAGTTTCAGCCGTTTCCGGAGCGTGAGCTGTTTCATTTTCGACACTTTTAACACACACATCTAAAAATTTGTGCTTCATGGTGTCAATTGGGAACAGGTCAAACAGGCTCGAAGCACGCACCGCAATTTGATAAAGATCAGGTGCAGTTAGCAAAGCAACCAGTAAGTGACCGCTACGAATTTGCGGATTTTGCTCGGCCGAGGCTAATAACCAGGCTTGCTCTAACAGACGAATGATAGATTTTGCAAAGATAGGTGTACGAGAATTACCCTTTGGCAGGTGACTGACACTTTCTTTTAAATCATGAATGAGATCATCTTTTAAAATTTTATATTTATCGAGAAGGAGACTCAGGTCATTTTTATGGTCTTGGGTTAATAATTCTATGAAAAAGTGTTCTATTTCAATTTCGTAGTTCTGCTGATTAATACAGGCATTGGCAGACTTTTCTAAGGCTGTTCTGGCATGACTTGATAGTTTATTAATCAAAATTTTTAAATTATTCATAACACGCTCTAGTTATAATTCCAGTCCAAATGGGTTAAAGTAGCGACCATGGGCTGAACATCGTTTTCAGTAAATAAAATAAATTTTACTTACATATCAATAATTTATATTGATATAAATATTGGGGTTGTAGTATTCTACCTAAAATTTTTTCAAAAATGAAAACAAATAAGACAAAAATAATTTTACCGGAAACAAAAATATGACAATTATTGTCGATAGTTGGCAGAATTTGTCTTGACGCCAGAAGTTTATTTTTTGTTAAATTTGCGCGATGTTTTTTTTTGATAAAAATTGTTCGTGTTCAGTTTTCAAATACACCCATTCACTATAAATGAATTTAGAAATTAGAGGCTCGTTTTGAAAAAAAGTATTCTTCTTTTTCCCCTAATGGCGACACTTTGTGCCACCCCAATTGCTTATGCAGATGAGCAGATTGAGCTAAAACGAGGCTGTATCAAGGATTATCCGCTGGTTAAGGGAGAAACTGATCAGGCATTGTTGGGGATTTATCAGCAAGTGTGTGCCAAAGAAAATAAAAAAAATCAAGAGGTGAAACAAGAACTGCAAGTTCAAGCCGCAAAACGTTTTCAGGAACTTGGTAAAAATATGAAGACCCTGCAGCTGGTAGAACAGCTGGAAAACCAGGGCGTACGCCATCCAGACCTGACTGATGCACACTTTTTAGCAGGCGTTTCGATTGCCAAAAATGCCTTAAACTATATGCGTACCGAGCAAATGCGCTTTTTATCTGACGAAGTGACCTATCCAGCGGCCAAGGAATTATCGGATACTATCCGCGCTTCAGTGCCTGCTCCGGATACCAGTTCTGCCAAGGCCATTACCAATGCATCGCTTGCCAAAAAAGCTGCAGCCCAACGTGCTGCAGCACGTAAAGCAAGCAGTAATGCAAGTCGTGCTAAAACCACACGTACCGCATCGACCAAGGCAGCAACTGCAACAAGAACAACTGCTCCGGCAGCAAAACCAGCGGCTTCAAATAATCCATTTGAATCGCTACGAAAATAATAAAACAGGATCACTGTATTATGGCTAAACGTGAAAGTGTACAAAAGAAACTTCAGCGCATTCGTCCTCCACGTGTTCAACTGACTTACGATGTTGAAGTGGGTGATGGCAAAGAAGTGAAAGAATTGCCTTTTGTGGTGGGGGTGTTGGGGGATTTCTCTGCTGCTTCTGAACTGGAAAAGACCAAATTAAAAGATAAAAAATTCATTAATGTTGACCTGGATAACATTGATGAAGTGATGGAATCTTTGGCGCCACGCGCAGCATTCGATGTGGAAAATACCTTAACTGAAGAGGGCGGTCGCATGTCGGTGGATCTGACCTTCACTTCCATGGAAGATTTCCGTCCGGAAAGCGTGGTGCAACAGGTTGATCCGCTGCGTAAACTGGTCGAAGCACGTGAGCGTTTAACCGATTTGCGTAACAAGATTTCCAATAGCGAACGTCTGGAAGATCTGCTGGATGAAGTATTAAAAAATACCGACCAGATTCGTAAATTAAGCGCGGAGGCCGATCATGACTAATGCTCAGGCCGTTCAGGCGCAAACCCAGACTGCAGAAGAACTGACTTTGCTGGACTCGATTGTCGAGCAAAGCCGGATTGCCCGCAATGAAGAAGAACATGACCGTGCCAAAAGCCTGATTGGTGAACTGGCCAAAGAAGTCATGGCCGGGACAATTACTGTTTCTGAAAACATGACTTTGTCGATTGACAAACGTATCGCTGAAATTGATGCGCTCATTTCTGCCCAGCTCAGCAAAATCATGCATCATGAGCAGTTCCAGAAAATTGAATCGACCTGGCGCGGTTTATATTATTTCTGTCAGGAAACACCGTCGAATCCGCTGATTAAAATCCGCATGCTGAATACGACCAAAAAAGAACTGGTCAAAGATTTCCAGGGCGCGACTGATTTTGATCAGAGTACCTTGTTCAAGAAAATCTATGAAGAAGAGTATGGTTCATTTGGTGGTGCACCGTATGCGACTTTAATTGGTGACTTCGAGTTTGACCGTACGCCTTCAGATATGTATCTGCTGGAGCAGATTTCGCACGTGGCTGCGGCATCGCATGCACCATTTATTTCTGCGGCAAGTCCGAGCATTCTGGGGCTGGAATCGTTTACCGATATTGACCGTCCACGTGATGTATCCAAGATTTTCGAAACTGCAGAATATGTACAGTGGCGTTCATTTCGTGACAGCGAAGATTCACGTTATGTCGCATTGACCATGCCGCGTGTATTGGGCCGTTTACCGTTCCATCCGAAAGATGGTGCAGCCACTGAAGGCTTTAACTTTATTGAAGAAGTGTCGGGCCAAAACCATGATGAATATTTATGGATGAATGCGGCGTATGCCTTTGGTACCCGTTTAACCAATGCCTTTGATATGCATGGCTGGTGTGCGGCAATTCGTGGCGTTGAAGGTGGTGGTCTGGTCGAAGGCCTGCCGGTCCATACCTTTAAAACCAGCGATGGCGAAGTGGTCTTCAAGTGTCCAACTGAAATTGCCATTACTGACCGTCGTGAAAAAGAATTAAGCGATTTAGGCTTCATTCCACTGGTACATTGTAAAAATACTGACTACGCGGCGTTCTTTGGTGCGCAATCTGCACAAAAACCGAAGAAATACGACAGCGATAGCGCCAATGCCAACTCGGCCTTATCTAGCCAGATTCAATATATTATGGCGGTTTCGCGTATTGCCCATTATTTAAAAGCCATGATGCGCGACAAGGTCGGCAGCTTTGCCTCTGCTGGCAATGTTGAAGCCTTTTTAAATGACTGGTTATCGCAATACGTCTTGCTTGACGACGGTGCCTCTCAGGAAGCGAAAGCACAATATCCGCTTCGTGAAGCATCGGTAAAGGTTGTAGAAAATCCTGCTCAGCCGGGACACTACAAGTCTGTGGTTTTCTTAAGACCACATTTCCAGTTGGACGAGTTGTCGGTTTCTTTGCGACTTGTTACTGAGTTACCTCAGTCCTCAAATTGAGGCAACTTATAATAACTTTTAACTAAAACAGGAAAATTTATAAAATGAAAGATATCTACGTACAGTTTCGAGGGAAGTATAAAGTTGATGGCGAATCGCGTGACGCAGAGCACAAAGATTGGCTAGAAGTAAATTCTTGGGCGCACAATATCCGTCAGCCTAAATCAGCGACTTCTTCAAGTGTAGGTGGTCATACTGCTGAGCGTGTAGAACACTCAGACATGGTTTTTGTTAAAGATTTGGATGCAACCAGTCCAAAACTTTGGGAAGCATGTTCTGCGGGTTATACCTTCGATGAAGTACAGATCGATTTCTATCGTGCTAACGGTGACAAGCGTATCAAGTACCTGCAAATCAAACTGAAACATGTACTGGTTTCAAGCGTAACGCCAACTGTGAATGAAGAAGGTGTTCCAACTGAATCATTCGGTTTGAAATATGCCGCAGTCGAGTGGACTTATAACCAGCAAGACATTAACGGTACCCAAAAAGGTGCAGTTACTAAAAAATGGTCACTTTCAAATAACACAGCATCTTACGCTGCTTAATTTGTATGACCACGGGAGGCTGGCGTTCTGCCAGCCTCTACCTGATTTTATGCTTAATTAGTAATACATGAATTTAGACCAGCTTTATCCGTACGGTTTTAGAACTACATTATTTGACCGGCTTTTAACTACAGAAGATTATCATTTAAAGGGGTTGTCATTACAGGAACTTCGCGAATCTGTCGCTGCAGATCTGGAAGACCTGCTCAATAGCCGCATGGCATCTTTGCATGAACAGATTGATGATTTTCCACTGGTTAAAAAGTCCATTATGCAGTTTGGGATTATTGATTTTGTCGGCTTATCGACCGCTAATCCAAGTGACCGCGATAAAATCTGCCAGTCTATTGCACAATCCATCGCGGCACATGAACCGCGTTTAAGACAGATTAAAGTTGAAATGTTATTAGATGAACAGGATATGGGGGCTTTGTGCTTGAGTATTCAGGCCTATATCAATATTCATCCTTTATATGAACCTGTGATTTTTGATGCTTTATTAAAACCAACAACACAACAATATGTTATTTCGGCACGTGCATAAGTGGGATTCCTGTGATTGAAGACTTGTTACCTTATTACGAAAAACAGCTGCAAGAATTCGGCCAGCAATCTCGTGAATTTTCCCAAAAATATCCTAAAATTGCCCAGCGTCTGTCTTTAAATCAGGAACAGATTGATGACCCGCATATCGAGCGTTTAATTCAGGCATTTTCACTAATAGCCGCACGTATTGATAAAAAACTGGCAGACAGCTACGACATTTTTACCCGTGCCTTGTTTGAGGTCATGTTTCCACAGTACCTAAAGCCTTTTCCGGCCTGTTCTGTGGTCAGCTTTGAAGATCTCAATAAAATTAAACAGCTGACCGAAGCACATACAATTCCCAAAGGCACGGCGTTAAAATCCAGGAGTTTCAAAGGCGTTCAGTGCGAGTTTTCAAGCACACACAGCGTGAATTTATTGCCAATTCAGCTCAACAAGCTGGAATTCAAGAGCAATCCGAGTGCGCATATGCACTTGAACCAGAACGCAACCTTAAGTCTGAGTTTTGAAATTTTTAATCAGGCACACACATTGCTGCAACAACAGCAGTTGCCAATTTATCTTGATGCGATTTCCAATTTTCCACTCCAGGTACTCGATGGTATTTTCAGTCCCAGTACCGGATTTTCGCTAAAAATTGGCCAGCGCCAAATTCAGATTGCTAATCCATTTCAGCTGATGGGTATGCATGAGCAGGAGAGTGTACTGCCGCTAGATGAGCATACCCATCATGCCTACCGGTTATTGCTGGAATATTTCTGCTTTCCGGAAAAGTTTAATTTCCTGAGTCTGAATCTGGATTTTCTGCATTATTTCGAAGATCAGAGCCAGTTTGAATTGCTGATTCATCTGAAACTGAATCTGAATGATCAGATGGTGATTCGCAATTATTCCGAACTGAACGTGGCTAACTTTAAATTATTTGCCACACCGGTGGTAAACCTGTTTGAGAAGCAGGCCGAACCACAAAAAATTGATCACAAGCAGCTGGAATATCCACTGGTGACCGATGCGCATCATCCTGAGTTTTATCAGATGTACAGCATTCAGGAAATGAACATGATCCGGGAAAAAACCAATCAGGATCAGGTGGTTTTTCCGGTTTATCCATTTTTTGCCATGAGTCATTATCGGCATGAAGATATTCAGTTTTATTACGCCCTAAATGCCAAGCAGCTGCATAACCGTTTTGTGGAAACGGGCTACAGTGTATTGTCAAAGCAATTACAACCGCAGCACACCAAGTCGGATTTTATTAGCGCCAAACTGCTTTGCTCAAACCGTGACTTGCCACATGAGGCTTTAAGCCAAGCCAATAATATTTTAAATCTGAATGACAGCAGTCTGGCACGGCGCGCTCTGGTACTGAAGCGTCCGAATAAGCCGTATTATTTTGAGCAGAATAAAATGGAACAATGGCGGGTGATCTCGCATTTATCCTTAAACACCTTGTCTTTGATGAAAGGCGATGCGATCAGTCATATCAAAGAGCTGCTTGAACTTTATAACCTACCAAAATCTAAAGAAAATCATTTAATTATTGACTCAATTAAAGCGGTCGAGTTTTCGTTAACCCAGAAAATGGTCGAAGCTAAACCCTTTCCTTTATTTGTCCGTGGTCTGAAAGTGCATCTGGATATTGATCCACAGGTATTTCGTGGCCATAGCCTTTATATTTTCAGTACCTTGCTCAGTCATATCTTTAACTTAAAAGTTCAGATGAACAGCTTTGTGGATGTGGTGGTGCGCGATGCCAACAGCTTACAGGAGTTATACCAATGCGTGCAGAACGTTGGTGGCAAGAAACTTCTGTAATTGCAGATCTGGTTGAACAGCCGACGGCATATGAGTTTATTCAGGCCACGCGGCTGCTGCGTCATGCGCCTGAACAGGCCGTACAGACCGACTGGAAAAAGGGCTTTCAGTTTCAGACCTCGCTCAATCTGAACTTTCCGGCGGCAGAAATTGAAACGTTGGCGGTTGAAGATGATCAGATTCAGCTGACCAATTTAATGGTGGGACTCACCGGCATTCAGGGGGCCTTACCGTATACCTATACCCAGCGCATCCGCCAGAGTCCACGTATCCAGCGTGAAGAAACCGTGCAGTTCCTCAGTTTGTTTAATAACAAACTGACCGGCCAATATATTGAAGCCAGCTTGGCTTATAACTTGCCGGTACGTTATGAGGTCGAACACGACAATCATTATCTGGATATTCTGCATGCGCTCAATGGTTACATCCGTTCACAACATGAACAGGATGAGATGGATCATTATTTTGCAGAATTTTCAGGCCTGATGCAGGGCCAGAACAACACCGCACATGCCTTAAAAACCGTGCTGAACTGTATTTTCAAAACCGATTTTACTGTACATGAATTTATTGAAGAAAAATTCAAACTGGATGATGCGCATAAAACCTGTTTAGGCGGCAGCAATCCGGCCTTGCTTGGAGTAAATACCTTTTGTGGGGAAACCATCCGCCAGATTGATGGCAAGATTGAAATTGAAGTCGGACCTTTAAACCGGCAGCAATATCAGGAATTTTTACCGGGACAGCCAGCCAGTACAAAACTGAAAAAACTCTTACAGACCTGGTGCAGTCCGACCTTAATGGTCGACTTGCGTTTGGTGCTGAGCAAAGAAGACATCCAGCCTTTATGTCTGAACTCCAGTCATCGCGCAGGGCTCGGGCAAGGGGCTTTTTTAATGCCACAGGCATGGGCAGATAATCGTGATAGCTGTTATCCGCTGTTAGGGGATCAAAGATGATCAAGTGGATCATTGGCACTTTTGTCAGTATTTTTATTCTGGTCAGCACCGCCATTATCTTTTACTGGCGCGATATTCAGCATGATCCCGATACGGCAGATATGCTGGCATTTTTTGTGTTTTTGCCTTTGGCGATTACGCTGCTGCTGACATCACCTTTCATCATTTATAGCGCAGTCCAGCGTTATAAAAAACGTCAGGAAGAACAAAAACAGCAGCAGGAGCAGGCGGCACTTGCCCAGCAACAGATTCCTGAAGAAAAAGTGGAGCCGGTCAGAACGGTGGCGCTGAACCTGTACAGTGGTTATAGCCAGCATGCCTTTGGTGAAAATGAACAGATTGTTGAAGAATTAAAAAATTTCACCAGTCCGGAGCTGGATCATCAGCTGTTAAATGCCTACGGCTTGCCAATTCTGTCCTATCGGATTAAAGACCTGGATGATGAAATTGAGCTGGACGACGATGCAGATGAATATAGCGTTGACAGCCAGCGCAGTTTACGTATACGCCGGCTGGTCCAGCAGCAGCTGGTTCAGCACAGCGATGTACTGATGCAAATTGCCGAACATTTAAAACAGTCGGCACTGTTCTATGACAGCGAGCTGGCCTATCAGTACCGTATGCATCCGGGCTGGATTGATCCCAACCATCAGGAAGATGACAGCCTTGAACCTGAGCCGGTGCAACCTGTTATGCGTTTAAACCGGATTAATATTCATGTGGTGCTGGCAGAAGATTTGCTGCATTTGTGGAATGAAATGGACAGCCAGCAGATGATCATGGAGTTTATCCAGGATTTTCAGGTGATTCCGGAGCAGATTCATATCGAGCATCATTACTGGGGCAGTAAAAATGCCTATCAGGACTGGTTTGAATTGCTGGAACAGACCGCAGCACAAACCGAAGACGTATCACTAATTGTGCTGGTCGATTCTGAAATTGATCAGGACGTGATTGATGAAAAAACCTGGCTGACCGACCATTATTTACCGGCTGAATTTGTCTCTAGCTGTATTGTGGCCTCCACCGCGGTGCAGATTAACCAGTTAGAACCATTCAAAATGCTGCAGCTGGTGTTGAATGAAAAAAATATTGCCCATTACCTGCAGCAGCATCAGATGACAGAACTGGCGCAATTCGATCAGGAACAGCCTTTTGTGCTGATGCCGGATGATCCGACCCAGATTAAAGTCGTGAAGCAGATTGAACAGAGTTTTGCTGAGTCTCAAATCGAAACTCATCATTTTTTATATACAAAACAAAGTATTGGTCATACCCAACACTTATCGAAAGTGTTTTCTTTCATGTTGGGCATGCATCTTCCAGAGGGAATTATTTCCATGATTTACAGTACCGAACATCCGGCCACCCACGTACTTTTTATGCCGGTTTCCCATGAAACCCCACAGGGCTGATGTTGCAGTATCGCGCGAATTTTAGAACAACGAGAACAGTATGTTTTATACCATTTTAGGCTATGTCTGGCAGTATGTGACTAATCCGAAAGCGATTATTGCACTGTCTATTTTTGTGGCACTCATAGCATCTTATAACACCATTCCGCGCAATCTATTCTGGGCGCTGATGGCAGTGTATATTCTGGGTGTGGTCGGATACGGGATTTATGCCTTGATCCAGCGTTATCGTCATGAAAAGCAGGGCGAAGAGCTGGCCGAAGCCATCAGTAAAGACACCGAAGCTGAATACGGCAAGCAGAAAGATAAAGAAGAATTACAGCTGATTCAACAACAAATGAAAGAATCGATTCAGCTGATCCGCAAGTCTAAACTGGGCGATAAAAAGGGCAATGCGGCCTTATATGAATTGCCGTGGTATATGGTGATTGGTAACCCGGCCGCCGGAAAAAGTTCGGCGATTTATAATTCCGGTCTGAAATTTCCCTTTGAAGAAAGCCATCAGAAAATGGTGTCTGCCGGTTTAAGCGGTACCCGTAACTGTGACTGGTTCTTTTCCACCGAAGGGGTATTGCTGGATACAGCCGGGCGTTATTCGGTCTATTCCGAAGATCATTCTGAATGGCTCGGTTTTTTAGGTTTACTGAAGAAAAACCGTTCTCAGGCGCCAATTAATGGCCTGATTGTAATTGTCAGCATTGCCGAGCTGGTTAGCCAGAGTCCGGAAAAATCAATTAAATTGGCCAAGAATTTACGTGCCCGGATTCAGGATTTAACCGAGCGTCTGGAAATTTATCCACCGGTGTATCTGGTGTTTTCCAAAATGGACCTGATTGCCGGCTTTACCGAATTCTTTGAATGTTATGAAGTGAATGAGTTTGATCAGGTCTGGGGCGCAACCTTACCTTATGATGCGGAATCTTCTCAAAATGCGGTCGAGTTGTTTGAAAAGCATTACGGCATTTTATATGACGGTTTAAAAGGCGTGAGCACCACCCATTTAAGTCGCCGCCATTCACAGAATATTTCCCCAAGCGTCATGACTTTCCCGCTGGAATTCAAGAGCTTAAAGCCAGCACTGAAAACCTTTATTGGTACCTTGTTTGAAGATAATCCGTACCAGTTTAAACCGGTATTCCGTGGTTTTTATTTCACCAGTGCCTTACAGGAAGGCACCATTGAAAGCCCGATGACCGAACAGATTGCGCAAGACTTTTTACTGACCAAGATTCCCAACAGTGAACATGGTGTGCCGACCCGTTCAGTTTCACAAAACCATGGTTACTTCCTGAAAGGGCTGTTTTCTGATGTGATTCTGAAAGACAAGAATCTGGTCAAACAGCATATTAATCCACTGCGTAAACGCCAGCGTTATGTTGGCTTTATTGCTGCATTATTTGGTGTGTCGATTATTCTGGGACTGTGGGTCTGGTCGTATCGCAATAACCAGCAGTTAATTGCCGAAGTGCAGCAAGACCTGAATAAAGTCGTGCAAATCGAGCAGCGCTCTGGCACCGAACTGGCCGGACAGCTTGAAGCCTTGCTGATTCTGCAAAACCGTATGTCACAGCTGGACAGTTTTGCTGAAGATCGTCCATTAAAATTTGGCTTTGGTTTATACCAGGGCAATGAGCTGCGTGAAAAGCTGAAGACTGAATATTTGCAAGGCGTGCAGCAGATTGTGCTGCAGCCAGCACAGCAAAACATGGCACAGTATCTGCAACGGGTAAAAGCCAATGAAGAAACCCTGAAGGCCAATCATGTCAATGTGGAAATCAAGCAGGCGGCCAACCAGCAGAAATATCTGGAGCCATCGGACAGTAATCCGCAAGATGCGTACAATGCACTGAAAGCCTACTTGATGATGAGCAATCCGGAATATCGTGAAGCTGGTCATTTAAGTGATCAGGTCACGCGTTTCTGGCGTCCGTGGTTAGATGCCAACCGGGGGGATTTGGCGCGCGGCCAAATGCTGAAAGATGCCGAGCAGATTTTATCTTATGCCATGACCCTGGCCAATGATGCCAAATTCCCGAATCTGGAAGCGGATACCTTGGTGGTTGATCAGTCGCGTCAGGTGTTATTGTCTGTGGTGCGTGGTATGCCGGCACGTGATCGGGTCTATAACGAAATTAAAATGCGTGCAGCGGTACGTTTCCCGGCCTTAACCGTCAAACAGATGGTCGGTGAGAATAATCAGGCGGTGGTGCTGGGCAGTTATGCCTTACCGGGTGTATTTACCCAGAAAGCCTGGGCAGAATATGTCGAAACCGCCATTGATGAAGTCTCCAACCGGCCAACAGATTCTAAAGACTGGGTGTTAAACAGTACCCAGTCCGATGACCTGACCTTTAGTGGCAGCCCCGATCAGATCCGTAAACAGCTGACCGATCTGTACAAGCAGGAATATATTGCAGAATGGCGTAAATTCCTGGCTGGTGTGCACTATGCCAAAGGCAAGGAATTTAAACAGTCTGCGCAGAATATTGAAAAACTGGGTGAACCGGAAAATTCACCAATCCGTCAGATGATTACCCGGATTGCACAGGAAACCTCGTGGGATAATCCGGTGGTTCAGGCAGAACTAGCCGCACCGCAAAAAGGTTTTATTGCCTGGTTTAAACGTAAAGTGTTGAACCGCGATGAAGCGAAAATGGCGGAACAGGCCGTAGCCAGAGCACAAGGACCAATTTCCAAAGAATTCCAGATGTTCTATCAGCTGGTACGTAAGCGTGATGACCAGCAGAACAAGTCTTTACTGGATGAGTATATGCAAGCGATTGCTCAGGTGCGCAGCAAGTTCAATGACCTGAAAAGTGCGGGCGATATTGGTCCATCGGCCATGACCTTGGTGAAACAGACCATCAATGATCAAAGTTCGGTGTTTAACAGTACCCAGAAACTGGTCGATGAGAAGATGACGGTGGGCTTAAATGAACGTGACCAGCAGCTATTACAAAAACTGTTGATCAGTCCATTAACGCATTCATTTGAAAGCCTGTTAATTCCGGCGCAGGATGAGATCAATAAACTCTGGACCATGCAGGCTTATCAGCCATTTAGCGCCAATTTAAGCAAAAAATATCCATTTAATTCCTCTGCGACCTTACAGGCGACCAGCAATGAAATTAGCCAGATTTTTGGTGAAAATGGCAGTATCGCCCGTTTTGTGAAAGAGCATTTAGATCCGCTGGTGATCCGTCGTGGCTATACCTTAACCTCAAAAACCTGGAAAGATTTAGGTATCAGCTTGAACCCGCAATTTGTGATGAATTTCCAGAGCTATGTCGCGCCTAGCAATGGCATGGCGACAGGTGAATTGTCTCAAACCGCGGCGCAAGCACCGGTGAATCAGTCCAACTTCCAGTTCTATCCATTACAGAATCCGCAATTACTGGCCTATACCATTGATATTGATGGGCAGCGTATGGTTTATGAAAATGGCATTCAGCAATGGGTGAATTTCGTCTGGCCAAATCCGGGTGCGATTCCGGGTGCGCGTATTACAGCGGTGGATTTAGAAGGTAAAACCCATACCGTCTTTGATGAACCGGGTGAGTACGGCATTAACCGTCTGATTGACACGGCTCAGCGTACCCAGCAAGGCGGCAGCTTTGAAATGGTCTGGAAAAGCAAGCAGGACCCGAATATTGCGGTGAAACTGAACTTCCGACTGATTAGCGGCAACTCGGGTAATATTGGCTCAAGCCGTGGCTATGCGGGTTTACAGCTGGTTGATCAGGTGGTTACCAATAAATCGGTACGTGTCGTGGCTGCGCAAACAGCACCGACACCTGCCACTGCACGCACCAATAGCACATCGCCTTTAAAAGGAATTGAAGGAGTACAGCCATGATCAGCCAGAACAGGCGAGTGGGAGAGCAGGGATGAATGAGCTGAAAACCCTGCCATTTTATTATGGTAAATGTCCGGCCCGAGGCGATTTTTTGAAAACCAAAGGCCAATCTTCACTGATTCAGGTGCTGGATCAGTGGATTACTGAGGCGCTGGAAAAAGCGATGCAGTCTCCAGAGTTTCAAAATCGCTATACGCAGCTGCCATCGCTAGATTTTTTCATTGCCAATCCGCAGGAATATAAATTTCTGGTGGCCAACTTAATTGCCAGCGAAGACAGTTCGGGGCGACAGTTTCCGATGGTGCTGAGCCATCTGCTAGATGTAGATGTCCCCCTGGAGCATTTGCTGTATGCGCCTTATCGCTATAAACAGACCCTGATTGATCTGTTTCAGAAAAACCGGGTGCTCAAGTCGATTCGTGATCCTGAGATTTTGCTGGACAAGCTGGCCAAACTGAATAACCAGATTCAGGTGTTTGATGTGCATGAAAGTGCCGCATTTTATGAACATCATACGACACATTCTTTTGCTCAGTTGATGAAAATCAGCACCTATGAGCTGGCACAAAGCATGATTGGACTGGGATTATTGCTGCAACCGGTGATCCATCAAGGCACCAGTAAATTAAATAAAGTACTGATTTTGCCGATTAATAACCATGCCTATTGCTATGAAATTGCAGCATTTTGGGTCAGTCTGATTAGCCGTTTTGTCGCCAATCAGAACACAGAATTGCTGGTCGGTTTACTGCATTATGACAAACCCTTGCTGACTTTTGGCTTTCATGGCGCAGATATTCAGGCTTTAAGCGAAATTTTTACCCAAAACCTGGACAGTTCACATTGGGTCTCATTGGTCAATGCCAGCTGGATTGATCCGTATCTGGAGCAAAATGCAGGTTTGGCGGCGTTGGAACAGGCTTTATGTGAACGCCAGCTTAGCTTAAGCCAGGGAATCAAACTCTTTAGACAGACTTTTATAGATGGATAAAATGATTAAAAATCAATTAAATACATATAAAAAACAATGGCTGTCTGTACTCTTGTTCAGTGTTAGTAGCTGGGTATGTGCACAGCCGATTGTAGTTGAAGGCGTGGTCCCGAATGAAGCCAGCAAACAGGCCATCCTGACTAAAATGCACAGTGTGTATGGTGCGGACCAAGTCATTGATAAAATTCAGGTTAAATCGGTTGCTGCACCCAATGGCTGGAGCGAATCGGTCACACGAATGATCACGCCAGACCTAAAAAAAGTGAAGCAGGGTCAATTGTCGGTACGCGGTACGCAAATTGATTTAAATGGAAAAATGTCCAATCAAAATGATATCCAGCCAACCACAAATGCTTTTCAGGGCTTGGTACAGGCGCCATATCGTTTTAATGCACAGTTATCTGTAAATCAGGCCGAACAGAAAATTATTGATGATGCCTTGAAAAACCGGATTATTGAATTTGAATCTGGCAGTGCGGTTTTAGCCGCATCTGGGACAAAAATTCTTGATGAGATGGCGATTGCCTTAAATAAGGTTGGTGGCAAGCAGGTGAAAATTATTGGCCATACTGATAGCTCTGGTGATGCCAATAAAAACCTGATCTTAAGTAAAGAGCGTGCACAGGCGGTAAAAGATTATTTGATTGGCAAAAATATTCCTGCAGATAGTTTGAGTGTGGAAGGTTTAGGCGCCAACAAACCTGTGGCAGACAACTCAACAGCTGAGGGTCGTAAAAAGAACCGTCGTATTGAGTTTGAAGTGATTTAAGTGGTCATTAAAGGAATAAGAGCCATCTACAGGATGGCTTTTATTTAATATGCTATATTTCGTATAATGTATATTATGTTAAATAGCATGTCGGGGATTGTGCCCTATACAAACTGTATGTTGGCACAACTTCACTGGAGAGATCCACCGATAGTTTAATCTCTCCAGTGAAGCATCCTAAGGAACATAATATACGTTATGCGGAAATCCGGGAGCTAAACTTATCCTGGCATGAATATATTCTTTTATCCTGGTGTGGATACAAACTTATCCTGGCATAAATATATATAAAAGCACCCTGTTGTTTTAATTTTGGTCAATCGTAACCCGCATATTATAGAACGCTACACCGGATTAAAGCCTATCAATTGTATGATCAAGTTTAGGATCTGTTGACATTTCATAATGGTAGCCAAATAAAGATACAAGCTAAGGCAACAGAATTTTCATAGCTTTGCTTTAGCTTGTCATAGCGTGTGGCAATTCCTCTAAATTGCTTTAATCTAGCAAAAGTATTCTCAATTAAATGCCTGATTTTATAAAAATACCAATCCACATGATCATTATTTGAAAGTGTATTGGATTTCTTGGGAATATTAGCTTGAGTTCCCGTTTTTTCTATCTGTTCTCTCAAGGATTCAGAGTCATAACCCTTATCGGCACAGAGAATTTCTGTCTCGTGCAGGTCTATATTGTTAACTAATTTCGGTGCCACTTTTACATCATGGGTCGTACCATCCTCTATCAAAAACTGAACAGGGTTCCCATGAGATTTAATAACTTATTATCTTTCGACCACCGGGAAAATTTCTTGAATATGGAGTTTGGCTTTCCGAAGGCAGCAGGTAAATCCCGCCACGGGCAGCCTGTACGGATTCTATAAAGAATAGCTTCAATAAAATTTCGAAGATTTTGTTTGAGATAAATACGAAAATTACGGAAAATGTTTTCTAACTTAGACCAGTGTTGATCAGTCAACATTGTACGAGGCATAGCGAGGAGTAGATTTGGTTTGGCGATTAAATTCTACTTTCTCGCTATTTTTTTTGCACAGTACAGTAAATGTCAACAGACCCTAATATTTATTGTTCTATTTTTTAATTGAGGAAACCGACTTCTTCTAAGTAAATCAAGTAATCCAAATTGAACAGGAAGCTCCTTCTAAAGATAATTATTTAGATCATGAATCTGCTGAGAAGCATACGCTCTATAATCAAACCACTATTATGAGCGTATTCGTTATCTTCCAATTGCCTTCAGCTTAACCCAAACCCTTAACCAGAAAGAAACAGCCCACAATCACCAATAACACGGCGAAACATTTTTTCAGGATTTGTGGCGATAATGCATGTGCTGTTTTCGCCCCAAGTTTGGCAGTAAAGAAACTCATAATGCTAATACCAAGAAAAGCATAAATATGAACAAAGCCAATAGTATTGGGCACATTCACCTGCGCCTGCATCCCAAAAATCATAAATCCCAAAGCACCGGCAACTGCAATGGGGAAACCACAGGCTGCAGATGTGCCTACTGCCTGTTGCATGACCACGCCATAACGGTTGAGATACGGTACGGTCAAGCTGCCACCGCCAATCCCAAAGATGGCTGAAGCAAAACCAATTCCCGAACCTGCAGCGATTTGTTGACCGGTTGAGGGCAAGGTTCGCCCCTGCTCTGCCGGCTTTTTGCTACCTGTAAACATGGTATACGCCACCCAGATCAGAAAGATTCCTACCACAATCTGCAAATGTAAGCCCGAAATTAAACCGGCAATCCCTGCACCGAAAAAGCATCCAATGGCCATAGGCGGAGCTAGATGTCTAAAGACTGGCCACAGCACTGCCTCGTTCTTATGGTGCGCCATCAATGAACTGATAGAGGTGATCACAATAGTTGCTAGCGATGTACCTAAAGCCAAATGCATAATCACATCCGGACTATAACCCATCTGCATAAACACGATATATAACAGTGGTACAATGATTGTTCCGCCACCGACCCCAAACAGCCCAGCGGCAAAACCTGCGCATGCCCCGATAATTAAAAAAATGATAATTTCCACGAAATACTGACTGAATAATTTGAAATTAAAGACAAGGCGCCTTAAGCAAGTTCCAGCTCACCAACCTGATGATAGGCACGATTAAAATACACCAGACCATGTTCTTGCTGACTGTGCTGAATGGCCAGCACACGGCACATAAAAATGCTATGCGTACCCACCTGCTGAATCTGCTCAATCTCGCAATCAAAGCTGGTCAAGGCATCTGTTAACACCGGCGCGCCGGTTTCCAGCTCAGTCCAGGTTCCATATTGAAAGCGCTCTTCAGACTTCATTTTGGAGGCAAAGACATTGGAGATTTGTTGATGCTGCGCGCCTAGCACATTCACGCTCAAGATTTTATTTTCAATAAAATGGGCGTGTGAGCGTGAAGCCTGATTCATGCAAACCAATAAGGTCGGTGGTGTATCGGTTACACTACACACGGCAGATGCGGTAAATCCATGCACACCAGACGCCCCTGCCGTAGTCACCACATTGACCGCGCTGCTGAGCAAAGACATGGCATTTCTAAAGTCTGCTGCTTCAATCATCACCGGATTCCTTCATTTTCTTGGGTTATGCTTGAAATGGTTGTTAAGCGGATGGGCCAGATGTTTTCCATCCATTCCCATCAGCTCTGCCACATGATGTGCCTGCGCGTTAAGCACTCAATTCTTGACGCACAATATCGGCGCCAGCGCTTAAAGCACGAAGTTTACCTTGCGCCACCTGACGCGATAACGGCGTCATACCACAGTTGGTCGATGGATAAAGCTTGTCGGCATCAACAAACTGCAAAGCTTTACGCAAGGTATTGGCCACTTCTTCTGCGGTTTCAATCTGGTTGGTGGCCACATCAATAGCGCCAACCATAACTTTTTTGCCGCGGATCAGCTCAATCAGGTCCATCGGTACGCGTGAGTTCTGACATTCCAGCGAAACAATATCAATTTTGGATTGTTGCAGTTTCGGGAACACGGCTTCATATTGACGCCATTCAGAGCCTAAGGTTTTTTTCCAGTCAGTATTGGCTTTAATGCCATAGCCATAGCAGATATGCACGGCGGTTTCGCATTTCAGACCTTCCAGTGCGCGTTCCAGCGTGGCCACACCCCAGTCATTGACTTCATCAAAGAACACGTTAAAAGCAGGTTCATCAAACTGGATAATATCGACCCCAGCGGCTTCGAGTTCCCTTGCCTCCTGATTCAGGATTTTGGCAAATTCCCAGGCCAGTTTTTCACGGCTTTTGTAATGACCATCGTACAGGGTATCAATCATGGTCATTGGACCCGGCAAAGCCCATTTAATTGGCTGAGTGGTCTGGCTGCGTAAAAACTTGGCATCTTCCACAAACACCGGCTGTTTCCGGGCCACCTCACCGATCACCGAAGGTACGCTGGCATCATAACGGTTACGAATACGCACCGTTTCCCGTTTTTCAAAATCCACACCTTCGAGATGTTCAATAAAGGTGGTGACAAAATGCTGACGGGTCTGCTCACCATCGCTGACAATATCAATTCCGGCCAGTAACTGTTCATGCAGTGACAGGCTCAAGGCATCCTGTTTGGCTTCACGCAGTGCATCGCCTTCAAGTTTCCATGGCGACCAGAGTTTTTCCGGTTCTGCCAGCCAGGATGGTTTCGGTAAGCTGCCTGCGGTTGAGGTTGGGAGTAAAATGCTCATCTTTAATCTTCTATCTCTATACGTTGAATTAAGCAGCGTTGGTTGCTACGGCGTAGCTGGCAGCCCACTGTTCCAGAATGTGCTGATACGGTTTAATAAAGTGTTCTTCTGTCCATTTGCCCTGTTTTACGGCCAGCTGGCTACGCTCGACACGGTCATAGACAATTTGCGTTAAGGAATAATCCGGGTACTCAAGACTAGGTTGATAGACCTGACCTGCAGTCGAGTTGGCATTATAAATTTCAGGACGATAAATCTTCTGGAAGCTTTCCATGGTGCTAATCGCGCTGATTAATTCAAGATCGGTATAATCCGCCAATAAATCACCGCTAAAATAGAACGCCAAAGGTGCAGCACTATTTTCCGGTTTAAAATAGCGAACAGTTAAACCCATTTTTGCGAAATAATGATCTGTTCTTGAGTATTCATTTTGCTGATATTCAACCCCTAACACCGGATGAATATTGGCGGTACGATAATAGGTTTTGGTGGTCGATACGCTCAGGCAGATCACCGGCTGTTTATTAAACTGTGACTGGAACGCCTCGGAATTCACCACGTACTGATACAGCTTGCCGTGCAAATCACCAAAGTTGTCAGGCATTTCCCCGGCTTTATGGCCTTGGGACAATAAAAGCACGCTAAAGTCATAATCACGTACATACGATGAAAAACTGTTTCCGATCATGCCTTCAATACGCTGATTGGTACGATGATCAACAATCGTCGATTTCAGCATTTCAATGGCTGGAAAGGCGTTACCATTGCCTTCGACATCAAGATCTGCAGACACAATATCAATTTCCAGTGAATAACGGTCACCCTTCGGATTATCCCAATGTGCCAAGGCATTAAAACGGTTATTGATCATGCGCAGCGTATTACGCAGGTTCTGTTCACGGCTTTCGCCACGCGCCAGATTGGCAAAGTTGGTTGTTAAACGGGTACTGTCCGCTGGTTGATAGTTTTCATCAAAACGAATACGTTGAATTGAACATGCAAACTGTTGACTCATCTGTTCCACCGCTTTAAATATCTAAAAATAAAAATCTGAATGTCTTTCTGGTTTTAGTTATACGTGAACCCTAAGATGAATAAAAATGATTTAATCTAAGTTAATAGTGAATTAAATTCATGTTTTGATTTGAATAGCGTTATTTAAGGCGAAAATATAGAAAAATAGACTGCCCTATGAGTCATCAATCGAGTCCAATTTTTCTTGCTGGAAAAAGGCCAAAAAGCTAGATTTAGAATCAAAATAGATTTCTTTAATTTTAATAAAAACAATTATTTATAATTTTTATTGTAGCTAAATATCTTCACATTTTGTTGAAGAAAATGAGCTTCTTGATGGAATAAAAAATTGGCTCGCCTAAATATTTGGATCTGGTCTGTTTAGGTCAAACGGCGCTTATATAAAAATGTCTATAAAAGCATCAACATGAATTTGGCTCAGTTGAAGATGAGGAAAAATCAAGGGGTTTAGCTTGTAAATGATCAGTGATTTACCTTCCTATTAAACGAATAGATGCAGTGATCTTCTGTAGCCCTATCTTCTTGAGAGGCGACTTAGCGACGCTCAGCCTCTATAAAAAATGAAAATTTAAACCGGCTCAGCTATACTGCTTAAAATACAAGCAGAATATTAAGATCAGTAAAATAAGGAAATATCCGATGACTTTTCAAAAAACAATCTTAGGCCTAAGTTTAGGTTGTGTACTGACACTGTATGGCTGTGCCAAACCCACTTCTGATCAGGCTGAAACTGAAGTCAGTACTTCTGAAATCACATCAGATTCAAATGAAACTGCCAAAGCCAGCTCAGATTTTGATCTGAATAACATCCCCATTTCGACCGCAGTGCTTGGCGAGTTTCCTTATATTGAGTTACCACAGGGTTATCGCTATCAGAATGATGAAAATCGAAAGTTTGAACGTGTGCCGTTTTGGACAGGACATGACTTTCACTGGGTTGAAGGAAAACTGTTTAGTTCGGGTATTACCGCTAAATCAGATTATAAAGAAGGCAGTTATTTAGAAATACAGCGTAATCTTGATGCGGTAATTAAACAGCTTGGCGGTGTAGAAGTTGCCAATAGTCAAATCCCCAAAGAGCTTGCCAACAGTCTGCCTGATGCCATTCGGGTGCAACATGGTTCAGGTTTGGCGGATATTTATAATTACCCTGCGCAAACGTATGTGATTCGACAAGCGGATAAAAATATTTGGTTCCATTTGGCGCAATCTGGCAACTATATAGGTTTAATGGTAGCGGAAAGTCAGCCCTTAAATATCACTGCCAAAGCACTGACGTCGAGTGCACTGAAACAAAGTCTAGATCAGAACAGTAAAGTGAGTGTGCAAATTAACTTTGCCACAGATCAAGCCGATATTTTGCCAGACTCACAAGAACAAATAGATCAGATTATTGCTTTACTGAAAGATAACGATGATTTAAAGCTTGGCATTTATGGACATACTGATAATACAGGTGATGCAGCACATAATTTAAAACTGTCTGAGCAACGTGCGCAAGCTGTAGTTGCTGCCCTAACTAAAGCAGGTATCGATTCAAATCGTCTGACAGCCAAAGGTTTTGGGGATACTCAGCCTATTACAGATAATACGACTGAAGATGGTAAGGCGAAAAACCGTCGGGTGGAGTTGGTGAAATTATAAAAGTCTAAGTGTAAAAAGACCGCTCAATTGCGGTCTTTTTTACATCTTTTTATAAATGGTGTCACGGCAGTCAACGTCTAAAACAAGCACCACAATTTTGGCGTCAATGACTTGATAGACTAAGCGATACGCGGTTTCAGCTTACCAAACTTTTTAAGTGCGGTTTTTGTGAACTCGAGCTCTTAAGTCATCTAAAGTTATCCTGATTGTTTCTTCACTTTTCGCTTTTTCTGCTAGTTGTAATAAATAAACCTCGTCCATAACACAATCCATGTTTCATAAGCTCCAAATAGGATGTTCTTCCCAATTATCAGGAAAACCCATCGCAACACGCCAATTTTCATCTTTCACAATAGGTTTTAAGAGTTTATTCAATTGATAGCACCACTCTGAATCAAATCCTGTCGGTCTTAGCAAGGTTTTTAAGATTAAGAGTACATAGAAGATACGTTTATTCGTCGGTGTAATCGGTGATTGCCAATTTGGATCTTTGTCAGCTTTAGATTTAATTGCTAATTCTTTATTCCATAACCGTCCATGATGGGCACAAATATTTCTTACATAGGTCAATATATGTAACCATTCAGCTAATTTTTCATGATGCAAAGAAAAATGCTGTGCGATAGCTTTCTTATCTTCTTTATTGTTTGCCTTATTATTTATTAAACCACTATATAAAAATGACAATGAACCAAAACTTAAAACTTCTGTCAGCATCCAGATTGGGATTTGAGGAAAACCCTCATAATTTTGTTGAAAATGCTGGATGAACGTATCTTTAGAGCGTTCAACTTCTTTATTGCATGTTTCTAAAAATTTTCTATGGTTAAATTTGGGATAAAAATTTTGTGCGCTGTATATACCAAATGCACCATATTGATGACCGAGATAATACGTTAATTTCGTTCGTAAAAACGTTTCTATAATTTCTATAGCACCGAATATTTGTAATCGTAATTCAGTATCAAATTCATATAATTGCACAATTTTTTCAAACGAAGTGCCCGGCTTGAATCGATCTAAGACATTATTTCCTGACCTTATTCGGTGATGATGCACTTGCTCAGCATATGATAAAGGCTTTTTATTCTAAGGTTTTAACATAATTCACTAAAATCGAGGCATAAAAAACCGCCAAGGTTGCGCGGACTTCAAAAGAAGAACTAAGCGTGGCGGCTGTATTAAGTACATAATAGCGGCAATTGTCATTATTAGCAAGTTATGATCAAAAACCGCCCTTAGCGACGGTCTTTTTTATATCTAATCTCCCCTAACCCCTCTTTATTAAAGAGGTGAGGAACAGCGTTCCGCATGAGGAGGATTATTTAAGCCGCAGGTGCTAACCTAAACAACACCTGCCATTGTTCATGAACCTTTTACTTCTCAAAAATCTCTCTTAAATCCTCCGTCATCCCTTGGGCGGACTTAAACTCGCCTTGCTGGTTTTTCCACACCATTGACGGCGTGGCAAAGAAACCATATTTAGCCATCAGTTCCTGATTGGCATCTATTTTTGCAGCAATATCAGCAGGGATATTCTTGGTAATTTTTAACTTGTTTTGCCCTTTGTTGGCATTGTAACTGGTAAACACCTGCTGCGGATTTTTAGCCATCAGCATGGTCGCCACTTGCCCGCGGCTCTCATCACGAATGACAGCCACCTGAATATGTCTAAGCTGTACCTTCCCCGCCTTCACCCACGGACGTGCCTTTTGCCAGAAGGTATGGCAATACGGACAATTCGGGTCTGAAAATACATATACAATCCGCGGCGCATCTTTTTGTCCGTCCTGAATCCAGGTGGAGTTCTCCAGACTTTTCCAGACATCATCCAGCACGGCGTCTTTGACATGGGTTTCAAGCGCTTTGATGGTCAGGTTCTCACCCTTGGCATTGTGCAAATCGCCAATAATGTAATATTTCTGGTCATTGGAAATAAACACGGTCGCCGGACTTTGCTGCATATGCCCGGCCCATCCGGTCATTTTTTCTGGCGCTTCAATCTGTTTGATAAATTTAAATCCTTCCTGCTCAATCTGTTTTTTCAGATCAGTCTGGGCAAATGCTGTCGTATTTAACAGCAGCAGGAACAACGCAGCGGGATAGATCATTTTCATAAGAATTTCCTGTTATTTTGAAGATGGAGCAGAAAGCTCGTTGATATAGCGACGCAGCATCGGCTGGGTCAGTTCTCCCATATGCCGATGCACGAGCTGTCCTTGCGCATTAAAGAACAAGGTGCTTGGCAAGCCGTACATATTCATCTGGGTGGCCATGTCACCTTGAGGATCAAACAGGACATGCTGGAAATTAAAACCATGCTGACGCAGATAATCCTGTACCGTGTCAGTCGTTTCGCCCTGATTCAGCATTACAAAATGAATGTCCGGATAATCCTGCTGGGCCTGATGTAAAACCGGCATTTCCCGGTGACACGGCGGACACCAGCTGGCCCACAGGTTGATGACGGTCGGTTTGCCAACCCAGTGCTGTAGCGGCACCTGTTGCTGCTGTAAATTTTGAAATTGCAGGTCAGGATACTGATTCTGCTGTGGCAAGACTGATTGAATACCCCAGTTCAGACAAAGCTGGATCGCAACAAATAGCGCGATCAATATCGCTTTAGGCAGATTGGCCAATGCCCGGTTTTTCCATAAAAACCACCCAATGCCGGCAATCAATCCACCATAAAAATGAAAGCCTTTGTCCTGAATCTTGATTATATCCAGTGGTGTCGCCAGATAAAGATCGGCATGCATCAGCACAAAAACCAGTCGTGCGGCAATTAATCCCACCCAGAATGACGTCCACAAGCTGTCACTAAAGATGCGCCAGCTAGGTTCAGGCCATTGCTGTTTCTGTCTGAAATATCGCCCTGCCCCATACACCAGCACTAATCCGGTGAGCAGCAGCACAATCTGCCACGGCAACATCAGTGGGCCTATATGCAGCGCCGTTGCAGAAACCATCATGGCGTGTTCGCCTGCTGAAGTTGCTGTAAGCGCTGAATAAGTTGGGTCGCGCTAAAGGTACCAGTTAAACGTAAAGTACGCTGTTCCTGCTGCTGACTGTCCAGGAAAATCATGGTCGGTGGACCAAGAATCTGCCAGTCACGCAGTAATTCATCTTGAGATGGATGATACTCGGTTAAATCCAGTTTAATTCGTACCACATCCTGCAAGGCTGCCTGTACATCGGTACGGGGCAGGACTTCATTTTCTACCGGTTGACAGGCCACACACCAGTCGGCATAGACATCAATCACGATACTGCGTCCACTGTTCTGCTGTAGCAGCTGTGCCAGTTCCTGCTGGGTATGCACCTTTTGCCAGCTGAGTGTTTGTTGGGCATGGACCGCACCCATCTGCTGAAGGCCATGTTGAATATGCCAAATACCAATAGCGGTCATGGCCAGCGCCAGCACAATAACGCCAACACGCGAAATTTTCCCTTGCAGATGTCTGCGGATTAAATCGAAGCAGTAAATCGCCAGTGCCAGGAAAATAATGCCCATCAACAGGAAATAGGCCACAGTCGGCAGCAATGGGCGGGCGAAATAAACCGCCAGCGCCAGCATTAAAAAGCCGAAACTGAATTTCAACCGGTCCATCCACAAACCCGGTTTCGGTAAATATTTGGCGCCAAATACAGCGGCAATAAATAAAGGAATCCCGAGGCCCAGACCCAGTACAAACAGATAGGTCGCGCCAAGTACTGGCTGATCCAACTGCGATACGAACAGCAAAGCACCGGCCAAAGGTGCGCTCATACACGGACCTACAATCAGCGCGGAAATCATCCCCATTAACGCAGCACCCACCAGCGTACCGCCCTGCTGTTTTTGCTGCCATCGGTCCAGTCGTTGTAATAAACCTTGTGGTAAGGACAGCTGATACACCCCAAACAGGTTCAAGGCAAACAAGATAAATAGCACCGCAAAGATGCCAATAAAGATCGGGCTTTGGAACCAGCGCTGGAAACTATAGCCCAGTTGTGCAACCGCCAGTCCCATCACCGCATACACTGCGGCCATACCCAGTACGAAAGCCAGCGCAATCAACGCAGCACGATAACCACGATGACGCTGTACCAGAATGCCAGACAAAATTGGAATCAGTGGCAAAGAACAAGGTAAAAAGGCCAGTAAAATACCAAAACCTAAAAAAATCAGCAGATTAAAAAATAAATGATGTTCCGAGAGTAAATTGAAAAAATACTGGTCGTTGTTCCATTCAGATTGTAATGACGCGGCGGCTGCCGTTTGTGTCTCGCCTGCGATTTCACTGGCCTGCACCGGATTGGACGCTACGACTGAAATTTCTGAAGCCGCGACAGCATCAGTGAGTTTTGTCGGCTCTGTATTCTCTACTGCGGCAATCGACTCATTTTCAATGACTGCTTCTTCGGCGGCAGCAGATGTAGTTGTCAGTACTGTTTTTTCAGGTTTACTTGGTGCCGCTTCAATTTTAGCCGGTGCATCCAGCGCGACCGGTTTGGCGGCACTTAATAAACGCCGTTCGCTTGAAGGCGCATCTGACTGGGGCAACAAGCCTTGCGCATCGGTCTGAATGGTGGCGCGTTGCACCGGATAACATAAACCGCTTTCGGCACAGCCCTGCCACTGAATTTTAAATTGCTGGTTTGGCGCGACCTTAATTGTAGTCTTGACCTGATGATAATGCACCTTGGTCTGGCCAAAGGTCGGATCGTTCTTATCTTCCGGGACCGGCAGCTGTAATTTTAGCGCACCGGCATCGCTACGCACCTGCAGCTGATCATGATATAAATAATAATTCTCGGCGATGGTCCAGCGCAGTTCCGCCTGATCATCACTAATAGAACGCGCCTGAAACTGAAACGCCTGATCGGGTGGCAAGAACTCCTGCGCCTGTGACCAAACTGGCCAGAATGCACAAAGAACCACAAGCAAAGCACTTACACGCGTAATCATGACGTCCATTTTTCTGTAGAAAACCCGATTCATTATTAAAAAGATTAAATTAAGAGAACATTAACATAGCTCATTATTTATAAAATAGGATTTCAGGTGGAGAGTAACTATGTTTGTGGTTCTGGTCGAAGATGATCCTTATATTGCCCAAAGTATCTGTTCAGCGCTGGACTATTTAAATATTTCAGTCGAGCATGTGGCTACTGCGCGTGCTGCCGATTATTTTATCCGGCAAAGTGCGGTCGACCTGTGCCTGCTGGATTTGGGCCTGCCCGATCAGGATGGTCTGGAACTGCTGCAGCAGTGGCGCCAGGATGAAATTCATCTGCCAGTGCTGGTTTTAACCGCCCGGCATCAAACCCGGCAATGTGTAGAAGCCTTAAATCTGGGGGCCGATGACTACCTGACCAAACCCTTTGAACTGGATGAGCTGATTGCCCGTATACATGCGCTGGCACGGCGTAATCGAGGTTTTTCTTCCAATCTGTTACAACTGGGCGATTTGCAGTTAAACCGCGATACCCAGGAAGTGACGTTCCAGCAGCAGCCGGTGACTCTGTCACGGCGTGAATACAGCCTGCTGGAAACCCTGATGAGCCATCCCAACCAGATTTTAAAAAATGAACAGCTGCTCGATAAACTGTATGGCTATCAGGACAGTATCGAGAGCAACGCGCTGAATGTGCATATTTATCATTTACGCCAGAAACTAGAGCCGCAGCTGATTCAGACCATTCGTGGTGTGGGCTATATGTTTAAAGTACCGGAAACCGAGAGCTGAATATGCAGAACTACAGTTTAAAATGGCGGCTGGTCAGCATGTTTATGGTGGTGTTTCTTAGCCTGTGGAGTCTGGTGTTTTGCTGGCTGTATTATGATTTGCAGCAGCGGCTGCAAGATACGCTGGATCAGCGCCTGTTTGCCTCTGCACAAATGGTGGCGCGGCTGATTCAGCATTTGCCGCTCCAGGAAATTAATCCTGACTCCTTAAAACAGGTGGCCGAACAGTATCATGCGCAAAACCTGATTGCCTGTGAGGTGTCGGTGTTTAGCTCGGATATTACCCTGGGACCCTATGTGGTGGCCCGTACCCGCGGTGCGCCGGCGCAGCTGACCGGGCAGCAACCGGGCTTTAGCACTTGGCAGGAAAATGGTGTGGAATGGCGCAGTTATGTGCTGCGTAAAGGCGATATTCAGGTGGTGGCCGCAGAACGGCTGGTGCTTAGAGCGTCGTTATTGCAACAGATTCTGCAATCGGTGCTGATTCCGCTGGTGTTATCGCTATTGATCTGTATGGCGCTGGTGATTCATATTCTGCGTAAAGAATTCCGCCCTTTAGATGATATGGCCCAGCAACTGGCAGATAAACAGCATTCGCTGTCAGATGCCGCGCATTATTTGCAACATCTGGATGCGCGTAAAATTCCCAAAGAAGTCCAGCCTTTTGTCGATAATTCCAATCAGCTGATTCAGAACCTGCATCATAGTCTGGAAAATGAAAAACTGTTTACCGCCTATGCCGCACACGAACTGCGTAGTCCTTTAACTGCAATTAAAACCCATGTACAACTCAGCCGGATGATGGTCGAGCAAAATCCGGCGCAGGCCAGCAAGCTGATTGAAAACCTGAAACAGGCGGAAAGCAGTATATGGCGCTATCAGCAGTTGCTGGAACAATTGTTATTACTGAGCCAGACTGATCATGAAGCAGCGCAAGCCGCCCCAGATTCAGATACCACCGAAGTCGCGCCGGTTTTAAGACAAGTGATAGAAGAATTAAGTCCGGTTTATCCGCATTTAAATAGCGTATTGCAGGTCGATTGGGAAAATCTGCAGACCCTGCAATTGCCACCGCTGAGCTTGCAGACCATCCTGAAAAATCTGCTGGAAAATGCCCTGTTACATGCCCAAGGCTTAAGCCGGATTGCAATTGCCATGCATGATCAGCAACTGCTGGTACAAGATGATGGTCAGGGGCTGACTGCCGCTGAACTGACCCAGATGACCCGGCGCTTCTGGCGTAAATCTGCCCAGCAACAGGGTCATGGTTTAGGGCTGGCTTTGGTGAAAGCACTGCTCCAGCATCATCACTACCAGATGGATTTAAGCCTGAACCCGCCTCAGGGTTTAAGCATTCGCATTCGGCCGGAGCAACCCTCTTCCACGCTCAATTAAAAGGTTGATGCTTGGGGACTAGATTAGAAGCTATATCTTAAGCCCCAAACCGCCTGATTTTTCTGTTTGATTTTACTGCGGTCATAGCCACCCAGAATGAAGTCGGAAAAGACATTCACATTCGGCGCAACTGCATAATCCAGGCCGACCGAGGCAAAACGAAAAGCGGTATCGGTCTGGGTATCTAAAAATTCCTGACCTTCATATTTGCCGGAGTCATTAAAATAGGAACCGGCAACGGCCAGATTTCCAGTTAATTTGTCGCTGAGCTGATGGGCATAGTTCAGGCTGACATAGGTATCGCCCTGATTCATATACACCACATCATATAAATAGGTCGACACGCCGAAGGTTAGTGTAGCTTGCTCATTCAGGTTTTTACTGACACGCAGGCCCAGTTCATTGGAGGTGGTGCTGTCCCCACCCGGATAATAATAGGTCGCATTCCACAGATCCCAAGTGAGGCCTTTAAAATCTGACACATGCCCGACAATAAAATCATGTTCCATTTTATCGGTGCTGTATTGCCGGCCTTGTTGTAAATCGCGGTATGAATAACCCAGTGTACTGCCCCAATAAGCAGCGTAAAAATTTCCATAGCCCAGGGTTAAAGAGGCCTGCAAAGCCAGGTCTTCATTTTCTGGTGCATTGGTCAGACCGCGCGACACATATTTAGATACTGCGGTCAGCTGACCAGACACATCAATAGAGAAAGACGATGCATCATTGGCCCAGCTGGACATGCTGATACATGACAGATACCCGGCGGCGACCACCGTTCTTGTAAATGGAATCATTGTTTTAAAATTTAACCTGATTAAATGTAAAAAATCCCAGCCAACCATCGGACCGTGAGCTGTGCGGATGGTTGGGTATCTGGTTTTAACTAAGAAAAAGGATGTGTATAAAAATGCACATCAAAATGATCTAAGAGATCAAAGCGTTCTGTTGCGGCTAGATTGACCGGACTGGCGTATTGGCCCGGTAAAATGGCGCCGTAGATTTGGCCAGCGCCGGTTTGGCGCGAATATGATCGGCCAGTTTTTCGGCCATCATAATGGTGGTGGCATTCAGGTTGCCGGTAATAATCAGCGGCATGATGGAAGCATCAATCACACGCAGGTTTTGCAGCCCATGTACCCGCCCGTAGCCATCGACCACCGCCATATCATCTTCACCCATTTTGCAGCTGCAAGATGGATGGAACGCAGTTTCAGCGTGGTTACGGATAAATTCGTCCAGCTCGGCATCGCTTTGTACCTGTTTGCCCGGGCTGATTTCTTCGCCGCGATAGGCATCTAAAGCCGGTTGATGCATGATGTCCCGGGTAATGCGGATGGCATCACGGAACTCGCGCCAGTCCTGTTCGGTACTCATATAATTGAACAGGATACTTGGATGCTGAAACGGATCTTTGGAGCGCAGTTTGACCCGCCCACGAGATGGAGAGCGCATAGAACCAACATGCGCCTGAAAACCATGCTGCTGAATGGCATTACTGCCATTGTAGTTAATGGCGACCGGTAAAAAGTGATACTGGATATTCGGCCAGGCAAACTCATCGGAGGTGCGGATAAAGCCACCGGCTTCAAACTGGTTACTGGCACCCACACCCTGACCTAAAAACAGCCATTCTGCGCCAATTTTTGGCTGGTTATACCATTTTAAGGCGGGATATAAGCTGACCGGTTTTTTGCACTGATACTGCAAATACATTTCCAGATGATCTTGCAGGTTTTCACCTACGCCCGGTAAATCATGAACCACCGGAATCTCCAGGCTTTTTAGATGCTGGGCATTACCGACACCGGAACGCTGCAGAATTTGCGGGGAAGCAATGGCACCCCCACAGAGCAGCACTTCTTTTTCAGCAAAGACTTGCTGTGGCTGCGCGGTACTTTGTCCCTGAAAATATTCGACGCCTATAGCCTGCTTGCCATTAAATAGAATTTTATGGGTCATGGCATGGGTGCGAATGGTTAAATTCGGGCGCTGTCTGGCCATATCCAGATAACCACGCGCTGTGCTGGAACGGCGTCCCTGCGGGGTTACGGTACGGTCCATCGGACCAAATCCTTCCTGCTGATAGCCATTTAAATCATCGGTACGTGGATAGCCGGCCTGCACCGCAGCATCGACCATGGCATGAAACAGCTCGTTATTTCCGGCTTTCGGGGTGGCGACCTGTACCGGACCGCTGTCGCCATGATAGTCATTGCCGCCAATATCACGGGTTTCGGCCTTTTTATAATAAGGCAGGCAGTCGGCATAGCTCCAATGCTCCAGTCCTTTCAAACTGGCCCATTGTTCCAGATCCATCGCATTGCCGCGGATATAACACATGCCGTTAATCAGGGAGGAACCGCCCAAGCCTTTACCGCGACCACATTCCATGCGGCGATTATTCATATACGGTTCCGGATCGGTCAGATAGGCCCAGTTATAACGCCGGCCCTGTAAGGGATAAGCCAGCGCGGCAGGCATCTGGGTACGAAAATCCAGCCGGTAGTCCGGCCCACCTGCTTCCAGGAGCAACACCGTCGTTTCTGGATCTTCGGTTAATCGAGCCGCCAGCACATTCCCGGCAGAACCTGCGCCAATAATAATATAGTCATAGTTCATGCAGCATGATCCTCCCTTAAGCTGAAAAGACAGACTGGAAAGGACTTAGCTCTACCTGAACCGATTTGGTCTGGGTATAGTGCTGTAAGGTCACCAGACCATTTTCACGGCCAACACCGGACTGTTTATAGCCACCAACCGGCATTTCTGCCGGAGATTCGCCCCAGGTATTCAGCCAGCAAATCCCTGCTTCAATCTGATGAATAATGCGATGGGCCCGGCTTAAATCTGGACTGACCACACCGGCAGCCAGACCATAGGTGGTAGCATTGGCTCTGCGGATCACTTCATCTTCGCTGTCATAGCTTAAGATGCTCATAACCGGGCCAAAAATTTCTTCCTGAACAATGCGCATTTCATCATGACAGTCGGTAAATACCGTGGGTTCAACAAAAGCCCCGTGCGCAAATTCAGCTGCCGCTGCGCGCTGTCCACCTGTTAACAGACGGGCGCCCTGTTGCTTGCCCAGCTCAATGTAATGCAATACTTTTTCCATATGGGCAAAGCTGGACAGTGGTCCGAAATTGGTGTTCGGGTCTAAAGGCTGCCCCATCCGCACATAAGGAATGCGCTGCAGAATCTTTTCTTCAAAAGCAGTTTTTAAAGCAGCAGGAATAAACACCCGGGTTCCATTGGTACACACCTGTCCAGAGCTGTAGAAATTGGCCATCATGGCGATATCGGCAGCCAGATCCAGATTGGCATCTTCACAGATAATTAACGGTGATTTTCCACCGAGTTCCATGGTGATTTCTTTTAAGCTGGACGCCGCTGCCTGTGCCATTACTTTTTTACCGGTACTCACACCGCCGGTAAAGGATACTTTGGCAATCTCTGGATGCTCAGTTAAGTAACTACCCACATCGCCACCACCGGTCACCACATTAAAGACGCCGTCTGGTACTCCGGCTTCACTATAAATTTCGGCCAGTTTTAACGCGGTAAGTGGGGTAATTTCACTGGCTTTAAACACCATGGCATTGCCTGCGGCCAAGGCCGGTGCAGATTTCCATAACGCAATCTGGATTGGATAATTCCAGGCGCCAATACCGGCCACCACACCCAGCGGTTCACGGCGGGTATAAATAAAAGAACTTTCTCTTAATGGAATTTGCTGGCCTTCGAGCGCTGGTAAAATGCTGGCATAATATTCCAGCACATCTGCCCCGGTCACAATATCGACGCTCCGGGTTTCACTTAAAGGCTTGCCACTGTCCAGGCTTTCAATTTCTGCCAGCTCATCATTGCGTGCCCGTAAAATGGCTACGGCCTGATTTAAAATGCGTGAACGCTGCATGGTGGTCATGGCTGCCCAGACTTTTTGTCCCTGTTTGGCAGACTGTACTGCCCGATCAACATCGGCCTGGTTACATGCCTGAATGGTGGCCAACACCTCAGCATTGGCCGGATTAATACTTTGGAATGTTTCAGAGGATGAAGCATCGACAAACTGACCGTGAATATAAGGTCGTTGTGTATTGAATTGCATCAATCGGTTCTCCTCGTAATTTAGTGAATATTGAGTTGCTGACGGATATAGTCGGCACAAATCTGAATAGGTAAATCGGCATCCAGTTCAGTGGTCATTAAGGAACCGCGTAACCAGAAACCGTCAATCAGTGCGGCCAGACCCTGCGCGGCGCGTTCAGCCTGCTCGCGGTCCAGCTGTTTGGCAAACTCATGCTTGATATTGGAATGCAGGCGATAATGGTTGACCTGCTGCAAACGGTGCAAGTCAGGTTGATGCATACTGTTGGCCCAGAATGCCAGCCAGGTTTTCATGGCGGCTTTATCGGTCTGTTCGGCCGAGAAATTGGCACGCACAATCGCAATCAGGCGCTGCTCCGGGGTGTTTTCTGCGGCGTTTAAACTGGCAGAAATGGCATCGCCCAGCTGTTGCAGCAAATAACGCATGGTCGCTTCAATCAGGCCATGCTTGCCCTGAAAATAATGACTGATGATGCCTGTAGACACACCTGCCCGCTGGGCAATCTGGCTGATAGATGCTTCAGCAAAACCCAGTTCATTAATGGCAGATAAGGTGGCATCAATTAGCTGTTGACGACGAATCGGTTGCATACCAACTTTAGGCATAAGATCGACCTGACTAATAAAAATCATGCACAAGGCAAGGTAACATATAAAAAACGTTATTTTAATTGAACGTTCAATTAAAATAAATTATAGTCCCGTCTGCTTCCTGATGTACAGCTCAGTTTGTTTTTCATTTGCAAATGTTTGTAATGAGAGCCATGCCTATAGTCTGGTTATGCCAAAACACACTGCGCTGTAGATCCGAATTAAAAAAATATGGTCACAGATTTATGCAAAAGAAAACTGAACAGACGACCGATAGTCTGAACAAAGTTGTCTTTTTTCTTTCGGCAACACTCATCCTGCTGTTTTCGCTGGTTACGATTTTATTTAATGACCAGGCGAATCAGCTCATTACCCAAATCTTGAACTGGGTCAGCCGGACCTTTAGCTGGTATTACCTGCTGGCGGCCACCTTATATCTGGTCTTTGTACTGTTTATTGCCCTGTCGCGTTATGGCGATATCAAATTAGGTCCCAAACATTCCAAGCCGGAATTTAGCCTGCTGAGCTGGTCGGCAATGCTGTTCTCGGCCGGAATCGGGATTGACCTGATGTTCTTCTCGGTGGCCGAACCGCTGTCTCACTATATGAATCCGCCTGTCGGCGAAGGCCAGACTTTTGAGGCTGCGCGCCAGTCAATGGTCTGGACCCTGTTCCACTATGGATTAACTGGCTGGAGCATGTATGCCTTGGTTGGCGTGGCTTTGGGTTATTTTAGTTATCGTTATAACCTGCCGCTAACCATCCGCTCGGCGCTTTATCCGATTTTTGGCAAGCGTGTTAATGGCTGGATTGGACATAGTGTTGATACCGCGGCCGTTTTGGGCACCATTTTTGGTATTGCCACCACCTGCGGGATTGGTGTGGTTCAGCTCAACTACGGCCTGCATGTACTGTTTGATGTGCCAGAAAACCTGCTGATCCAGTCGGCGCTGATTGCCGTTGCAGTCATTATTACTGCAATTTCAGTGGCTTCTGGGGTAAATAAAGGCCTCCGGATTCTGTCTGAAGTCAATATTTATGTGTCGATTGGTCTGCTGCTTTTTATTCTGGTGATGGGCAATACCGAGTTTTTACTGGCAGCGTTAATCCAGAACTTTGGCGACTATATTAGCCAGTTCCCGCAACTGTCCTTAACCAGTTTTCCGTTTCAGCAACCGAAAGAATGGATGAACAGCTGGACCCTGTTTTTCTGGGCCTGGTGGATTGCCTGGTCGCCATTTGTCGGCCTGTTCCTGGCGCGAATTTCCCGTGGCCGAACCATCCGTGAATTTGTGGCCGGTACCTTAATTATTCCCCTGCTGTTTACCCTGACCTGGCTGTCAATTTTTGGAAATAGCGCTCTGCACAGCGTCATTTTTGATGGCAATACCCAGCTGGCCACCACCGTATTGGCCAATCCGGCACATGGTTTCTATGACCTGCTTACCCAATATCCGTGGTTCCCATTTCTGGCCGGCGTCGCTACCATTACCGGTTTGCTGTTTTATGTGACTTCTGCCGATTCAGGCGCACTGGTACTGGGGAATTTCACCACCAAATTTAGCAATATTGAACATGATTCGCCGCGCTGGTTAAGTGTCTTCTGGGCACTGGCGATTGGTTTACTGACTTTGGCCATGCTGATGGCCAATGGCGTGACTGCACTGCAAAACACCACCATTATTATGGGGCTGCCTTTTAGCTTTGTGATTTTCTTTGTGATGGCGGGTCTGTACAAGTCATTAAGACTGGAAGATTTCCGTCAGGCCAGTACCAGCATGAATGCGGCACCCGTGGTCGGCAATGTCGACATCTTTAACTGGAAAAAACGCCTCAGCCGGGTAATGCTGCATGCCAATTTATCGCAAACCCAGCAAATGCTGGAAGAGGTCTGTAAACCGGCAATGCAGGCGGTGGCCACAGAATTCATCAACAAAGGCATTCAGGTCGATCTGGCGGAAAAAGCCCTGGATGATGAACCGGAACTGTCACATCTGGATTTAACCATTCAGCTGGATGAAGAAGAAAACTTCGTTTACCAGATCTGGCCAATCCGTTATGACACACCCAACTTCAGTTCACGCGGCAAACGCACCAAGAAATACTATTACCGTCTGGAAACCTATCTGTTTGAAGGCTCGCAAGGCAATGATCTGGTGGGTTATAGCAAGGAACAGGTCATTAACGACATTCTGGATAAATACGAGCGCCATTTGATGTTCTTGCACATCAACCGGATTAGTCCAGGCAAGCGCCCGCTCTTTCCAGACCCGGATCAATAAGGAATCTGTAGGATGTCTGAATCGCTTCACGCCTTTGCACTGTTTTTCTCATTATTAAACCCGTTTTTAATGAGTATTTATATGCTCGGCATTATCCGTAATTCCGAGGCCCGAGTGTTTAATCGCGCCCTGATTCAGGGCAGTTTAATCAGCTTTGTGGTGTTTATTATTTTCGCCAAAACCGGTGAAGCCTTTTTTCATGATGTCCTGCATGTCCGTTTTGAATCTTTCCAGATTTTTGGCGGGATTATTTTTCTGGTGATTGGTTATCGCTATGTGTTTGAAGGCGCCGATACCATTGGGGTGATGCGTGGTGCGCCGCATCATTTGGCTGGCACCATTGCCATGCCGTTTATGATTGGCCCGGGAACTATTAGCGCCGCCGTTATCACCGGAATTCAGCTAAACCTGTGGCAACTGGTGCTGGTGATTTTTGTGACGCTATTTCTGACCTGTAGCCTGCTTATTTTAATGAAATATGCGCATGATCATTTGCAGCATAAACATTCCAATTATATTGATTTGTATGTCGATATTGTCGGGCGTCTGGCTGCCTTGCTGATTGGGACCATTGCCATTGATATGATTGTGACCGGTGTCAGCGGAATTATGCAGAGCTAAAATAACCTGAGTTCGATGAAATCCACTTAGCCTTTTAGCATATTTTGGAAAGTTGGCTTATTGGGGTTCAAACAATAAAGCAGATTTCCAGAATGGAACGATCATTTGGCAATAAAAATATTTGAAGAATCTAAAACCGGATTGATGAAATAAAATGACAATGGTCATTTCTTCAGACAAGCTTAAAGCTGACTTTTTCAACCTGTTTTTTTGGTGGTGTTTCAAAAAGTATGCTGAAAAAAACAGGTTGGCTTTTGATAAGATAGTGAGATGCAAATAACACTAGAAATCAAATGTCCAACCTGTCTAAGTGACAGTATAAAGAAAAATGGCCTCAAACTATATGGCAAGCAAAACTATCAATGTGAAGAGCCACCAAAATTCTAGACACACATAATCATCTTTTGATGGGCCTTTTCATAATCTAATGGAGAACGCTGATCATTGGAACCATGCCTGCGTTTTGTATTGTAGAACATCTCAATATATTCAAAGATATCAGACCTAGCCTCAGTTCTTGATGCATATATTTTCTTTTTGATCCTCTCTCGTTTTAACAGTTGAAAAAAGCTCTCGGCAACAGCATTGTCATGGCATGAGCAGTGTACTGCGCAAGTCGACGACTCATACTACTTTCAAGATTATGATGCTTGAGAAATGTCTGCCATTCATGACTGGTGTATTGGCCGCCTTGGTCAGAATGGATTAGGACTTTGTTCTTTGGGTTTCTTCGCCACAAAGCCATCAATAACGCATCTAAAACCAGATCTGCCGTGATTCTGAATTTCATAGACCAGCCAACAACAAGACGTGAAAACAGGTCAATCACAACTGCGAGATATAGCCACCCTTCATAAGTGCGGATATAAGGGTGAGATTCCTTTGGTCTACTCACCCCTATATTCAAACAAATTCAGGCTGGGTCTATACCGCCTTTATTATTGATGTGTTCTCACGAGCAATTGTTGGATGGAAAGTATCTACACGGATGAATACAGATATGGTACTCGATGCACTTGAGCAAGCATTGCACGATCGAGGCATGCCAAAGAATGTGATTCATCATTCCGATAGAGGTGTTCAATATCTTTCTATTCGCTATACCAATCGTTTAGAAGCTGCAAATTTACGAGCATCAGTCGGTACAACTGGTGATTCATACGATAATGCTCTGGCTGAAACGGTGAATGGCTTATACAAAACAGAGGTGATTGAATATTTAAAAGCAGATTGGCAAGGTTTAGCAGATGTACAACTAGCGACACTCAACTGGGTAGATTGGTTCAATAAAAAGCGTGTACACAGTGCACTGGGTTATGTATCGCCTTTTGAGTTTGAAGCAATGTACTATGATAAGATTAACCCGTTAGGTCAGGTGGCCTAACTTAAATAAAAAAGTCTCCGACAAACCCGGTACGGTTCAGATAGGCTTGTGCAACAAAGCCATACAGATGTAAAAGAAACAATACTATAACTTTACACTAGTTCTATCTGCGAACCTTTGATTTATACTAGCCGGATAACATCACCGGCTTTAAATCAGTTTAGCGACTTTATGAACTTAAAGAAAAATAAAAGACAGCTTGTCTGGGGTTTAAATCTGCTTGCATCGATGATGTATGGCAGCTTTGCTCATGCGCAGAGCATCAGCTTTCAGGACGCTGAACGTCAGTTGTTGCAAAATTCTTATAGCAGCCAAGCCTATCAAAGTCTGGAACAGGCTTCAAAACTTGAAGCTGAAGCAGTGAAAGGTATAGGTCTGCCACGAGTCGACCTGAATGTTCGTGCGTATGCCTTTCATAATGAACTCGATCTGCCTTTGGGTGCATTAAAAAATAATTTAGAGCAATCCTTAACGGATGGTGTAAATAATAGAATTGATGAACTGAACTTAGGGGGGCTGGCTGACCCGCTAAAAAATAGTCTAAGACAACCTATTCAAAATGGGGTGGGCTTAATTCCTGATAGTTCGCATGTCGTGCTGGATGATCAGGTGATTCGCCCGACGATTTCAGTCATGATGCCGCTTTATACCGGTGGGCTGACAAGCAGCGCTAAAGAAATCGCCAATATTCAGGTCGGTCGTAGTCAGCTCAGCAACAAACAGCAGCAAGACACGCAGCGTTTTGAACTGATTCAAAGTTATTTTAATGTACAGCTCCAAAAGCAACTGCATGCAGCTGCGCTGTTTAATCTGAATGCCATGCAGCAGCATTATCGCAATGCCTTAAAGATGGAACAGCAAGGTTTTATCAGTAAAGGGCACCGCATGCAGTTTGAAGTGGCACGCAATAATGCCGAGCGCAGCCAGCAAAATACACAGGCCAATTTGAATGCTGCCCTGTTCCAGCTGAATAATCTGCTTCAGGAAAGTAGCATCACCGAACTTTCGACGCCTTTATTTGTCAATAAAACCGAGCCACAGGCCTTAAATTATCTGCTGAAAACCTTTAGTCAGAACTCTGCGCTGATTCAAAAAATGCAGCTGGATACTCAATTAGTTCAAGCCAATGTAAAAGCCCAGCAAGCAGCTAAAAAACCGAATGTTTTTGCTTTTGGCGAATATAGTCTGGATCAAAATGAAAACTGGATTGTCGGAGTTGCCGCACGCTATAACCTGTTTTCTGGGATCGATAAAAACAAAAATATTCAGGCTGCCGAACTCAAACGCTCTGCCACAGAACTGCTCACTGCACGCACCCAGCAGGAAATTGAAAATCTGATTTATAAATCTTATAGCGAAGCACTCAGCGCACAGCAAAGTGATGCACTTCTGGCACAAAATTTGAAAGCCGCACAGGAAAATTTACGCATCCAAGAATTGTCCTTTAAAGAAGATATGGGCACCGCCATACAGGTCATCGATGCACAAAATATGCTGAGCGGACTACGAGCCGAAACTGCCTTGAATGCTTACAAATATGTGATGTCACTGGCCACACTATTACAAAGCCATGGCTCGATTGCAGAATTTCCGAACTACATCCAACATACCAACACTCACTATATTCGCTAATGGAGCCGAACATGAACGAAGATCAAAAACCCAATGATCCTGTGAATGAAGCGGCTTCATCCAGCGATACAGAAAAATCGCCTGCGCAACAGGTAGAAACAAAAACTGAAATAGAAAACAACGCGACGACTTCGACCGAGCAACAACAAGCTCCTGAAATCGCTAAAAAGAAAAAATATTTATTGCTCGCCCTGATTCCAGTTCTGCTGGCAGTCATCGCATTTGGATTATGGAAAAGCTACCAACCGGCTCCGCTTGAATTGCAGGGTCGTGTAGAAGCTGAAACAGTTCAGGTGGCGACCAAAGTGCCAAGCCGTATTGAAGAAATTTATGTAGAAGAAGGTCAGCGAGTCAAAAAAGGCGATGTGCTGGTGCGCTTAAACAGCCCGGAAATTCAGGCCAAAAAACAGCAAGCCGCAGCGGCTTTACAATCTGCGCTGGCCTTACAATCGACTGCTGAACGTGGCTCGCAAGAAGAAAATATCGCCAGCCTGTATGCCAACTGGCAATCGCTGAAAGCACAGCAAAATTTAGCCAAAGTTTCTTATGAGCGTGGTGCAAATTTATTTAAGGAAGGTGTGATTTCACGCCAGCGCCGTGATGAATTGTATGCAGCCAGTCAATCAGCGGCACAAATGACAGAAGCAGCGTATCAGCAATACGCACGTGCCAAACGTGGCAGCACCTCGCAGCAAAAGAGTTCTGCCGATGCACAAGTAGATATTGCCCAGGCTGCGCTGGATGAAGCCAATGCATTAGAGGCAGAAACCCAATTAGTAGCACCTGTAAACGGAACGGTGTCTAAAACCTATGGCAAAGTCTCGGAGCTGGTAGCCACCGCAGTCCCTGTGGTCAGCCTGATTGAAGATCAAATGTGGGTGAGCCTGAATATTCGTGAAGACCAATATGCCCCGTTTCAGAAAATGAGCAGTATTGAAGGTTATATTCCCGCCCTAGATAAAACCGCCACTTTTAAAATCAAGCAGATCAGTGCTGAAGGTGAATTTGCCACCATTAAGACCACACGCCAAACCGGCGGTTATGATGTGCGAAGTTTTAAGCTGCATCTTGTGCCCACACCAGCGATTCCTGAACTGAAAGTTGGGATGAGCGTGTTATTTAAACTGAAAGAGACCCGATAATGTGGACGGGTATATGGCGCGAACTGCGCTATCTGCTCCGCGAAAAATGGGATCTGTGTCTGGTCACGCTCGCACCTGCACTGGTGATTATTTTATTCAGCAGCATGTTTGCTCAAGGGAAACCGGATCATTTACCGATTGCGATTATTGATCAAGACCAGAGTGCGCTGAGTCAAAGCATTTATCAGCATGTGGCGCTGAATCATACTCTTAAAATTGCTACAGTGTCGGAACAAACAGCTGAAATTGAGCGCCTGTTAAATCAAAATAAAATTTGGGGTTATATCCATATTCCCAGCGGTGCCGAGCAACGTCTGGTTCGTGCCCGGGATGCTGACATCAGTATTGCCTTTAACCAGAGTTATTTCAGTATCGGAAATACCATTTCCTCTGCCATGCTGGTCAGTACCCTGCAAGCACTGGCTGAATTTAGCGGACAGCAATATCTGGGCAACCGGCTGCCTTCTCTCGAAGCACCGTCACCGCATATCAAAATATCGCCGCTGTATAACCCGCAGCTGAATTATGAATTCTATCTGGAACCCTATGTCATTCCGGCAATTCTGCATTTACTGCTGTGTTGTTGTGTGGCATTTTCCGTCGGTCAGGAACTGAAGCGACAGACCTTAACAAGCTGGATTAGCAACTCGTCCATCTGGATGGCATTACTGTCTAAGAACCTGGTCTATGTGGCTATTTTTAGTCTATGGACCTGGGTCTGGATGTTCTGGCTGATTGAAATTCGCGGCTGGTTTGTTGCTGGCTCGCTCGCTCTGATTCTATCAGCACAATTTCTGCTATATAGCGCTTATGCATTTTTAAGCAGTGCAGTGGTTCTGGCGACCAAAGATTTAAGTAAATCTTTTGGCATCATTGCGGTCTATGGTGGTTCATCTTTGAGTTTTGCAGGTGTGACCCTCCCTTTAAATAATGCGCCCCTGTTCACCCAGTTTTGGTCCAATATTATTCCGTTTACGCCCTATGCCAAATTACAAACTGAACAATGGGTGATTGGTAGTCCATTGCATATTTCACTGCAAGCTGGATTAATGCTGCTGATCTATGCCCTAGTCTACGCTCTGCTGGCTTATCTGTTTCTTAAAAAAATAGCTAAAGGAGCAGTCCAATGAAATCCCTCTGGTTTTACTATCTGCAAGGCTTCAAGGATATTGTCAGTCACGGCGCGATCTTTACCACGCTGATTCTATCTGTCTTGTTTTACAGCTTTTTTTATCCAACCGCTTATCAGGCACAGCAGGCTGAAGCCTTACCGATTATTATTGTCGATGAAGAACAAAGTAACTTAAGCACCCGTATTATTGGTCAGGTGGCACAAAGCCCCAATGTGGAAATTGAGGCGATTACCGGCAATTTTGCCGAAGCCAAACAATGGGTTGAATCTCAAAAAGCCGATGGCATTTTACTGCTACCGGACAATTTATCGCAAAGCTTAAGGCATGGTGAAACAGGCGGCATTGGCCTGTATTTAAGCACAGCCAACTTTTTAGTGACCAAACAAATTGGTCTGGGCTTAGCCACATCGGTTGAGCAAACTTTGGCAGACTATACTGAACGCTTTGGCGAGGTCTCGGACTTTTCACCTGCCCTTTCTGTGCATCAAATTCCTTTATTTAATCCGCTATCCGGCTATGGCAGTTATGTCTTTCCTGCGGTTGCACCTTTAATTATCCACCAAACTATTCTTCTGGGTTTGAGTATGCTGATTTTGGTATATCGGGAAAGAAAAATAGAATTAAACACAAATGCATTGATTGGGATGTGTTTAGCGGTCTTTACTATTGGCTGTCTGGGATGTTTCTATTTATTCGGCTTTAGCTTCTGGCTATTTGATTATCCACGTGGTGGCAACCTGTTCGGGATGCTACTGGCTGTTCCGGTTTTTATCTATACAATAATTGGCATGACCTGCCTATTCGCCAGTTTTCTGGATCTGCCGGAACGTGCGGGTCATGTAATTGTATTCACTTCCATTCCACTGTTCTTTTTATCTGGTGCGGCCTGGCCGCATGCTGCAATGCCTATCTGGATGCAAGTCGTTGGCGAAATCCTGCCTTCCACCCAAATTGTGCAGATGTTTATTCAACTCAATCAGATGGGTGTACCTACAGAGCTAGTCTTGCCTAAATTGCTTTATCTCGGAATGATCGGCAGCTTGTGCTTTTTCTTGGCTTATCGACGTTTAATTTCAAACTGTGGAACTTTCTAGCTTGTATATTATTGAACCTGTAAATAATTTTATGTAATTGCTTTTGATAAATTTAAAGGTGATTGCTTCACTGGTCACCGAATTCAATAATAAATCGGCTCATGGCTAAACGCCAGTCACGAATATAGGAATAGAATCTGGCTATCTATTTGCGTGATACTGGTCTGATTCTTTTTAGTAAGATGTGGCTCAAATGTACCGTCACGATCTCATGGTGCGGTGGTTCTTAATCTCCCCCATGACCGCTATATTAACCAAGGGGGTCAGTTTTACACTGCCGCTAACACGAATTACCCAAATATGTAAGGTAATTCCGCTGAGTCAGAACGAAGCTTCTGGCTCATTTACCCAATCCTGAAGACGTTATGAACAACTCTTCACTTTAATTTTGTAGGTAATCCCAGTTCCTTCGGGAGCTGGGATTAATACATATAAAGCAAAAGCTTAATCATCAAAATAAGGCTGTATTGAAATGATAATCGCTGAGCCAAGTGCATCTGACTTTAGTATCCAATATTTAAAGACCACTATTTTAATTTAAACACTAAACATCAACGCCAAAGACAGGGCCATACAACGCTGACCAGCTGCGCCAACCAAGGCATTTAAGGTCTGTTCTTTATTGGCATCCGGCATCACCACCACATGGTTTTTGGCGCCCATCATTGACTGCACCCGTTTGCCATGCTGGCCTGCCAGGTTATAGACATGGGTACCGACCGCGGTTGAACCGACAAAGGAAATGGCCTTGATGTCAGAATGCGTACACAGCAGATCGACCACTTCTTTACCGCCATGCACCACATTCAGTACCCCGGCAGGAACACCGGCCTGCATCGCCAGCTCAACCAGCATCATGGTTGATAGCGGATCCTGCTCCGACGGCTTTAAGACAAAGGTATTGCCGCAAACAATGGCCATCGGGAACATCCACAATGGAATCATCGCCGGGAAATTAAACGGAGTAATTCCGGCACAGACACCTAAGGGTTGTTGCATGGTATAGGTATCCACCCCGCGCGCCACGCCTTCAATATACTCACCCATTTGCAGCGAACCGACCGAGCAGGCATGTTCCACCACTTCCAGGCCACGCTGAATATCACCTTCGGCATCTGCTAATGTTTTGCCCTGTTCAGCTGTCAGGACTTGTGCAATACTTTTTAAGTTTTGACGGATCAGCTCCTGCAGTTTCAGCATAATCCGCATACGGGCCTGAATAGGTGTTTCACGCCAGCTGGCAAAAGCCTGTTGGGCTGCGGCAATGGCGGCATTGACTTCTTCTGCAGTGGCAAACGGCACCTGACCCAGAACCTCCTGGGTAGCAGGATTGACAATATCCTGCCAATGACTGGTTCTGGAGTCGATAAATTCACCATTAATCAGCAGTTTTGCCGTGGTGATGCCGGTATTCGAATGGGGATGATGAATCGCGTTCATGGTCGCTCCGTGCTGGTTTGTTATTGTCGTTTTATCTGCCTTTACTGGCTGTTTTTAACGTATTATTTTTTACGCTGTTTCAGCAGACTAACAAAGAACACTTTTGGCACCAATAGAGATTGGCGCACGACGGTTGTGCAAATTTGCACAGAGATTTAACAGGATGTTAAACATAAAATGAAAGTTGATTGGGATCACTTACGCTTTTTTCTGGTCTTGGCCCGGGCCAAAACCCTCACCAATGCTGCGCGCCTGATGGAAGTGGAACACAGCACCGTGGCACGGCGCATTCAGGCGCTGGAAAATACCTTGGGTACCCAGCTGTTTAAACGTGAAGCCAAAGGCTATGAGCTGACTGCGGAAGGTCTGGCACTGGTGCCCCGCGTCGAACAGATGGAACAGTCTTTTATCCAGATTGATAAACGCCATGACCCTTTACAAGGCCGGGTACGCATTGGTGCGCCGGAAGGTTTCGGGACGGCGTTTCTGGCCCGGCTGCTGGCGGAGTTTTCACAGCATTATCCTTCGCTGACTATTGACCTGATTCCGGTGCCAAAAACCATCAAACTTTCACATCGTGAGGCCGATATTGTCATTTCAATTGACCGGCCCAAATCCGGGCCTTATATCATTACCCGACTCTCAAATTACTGTTTAAAACTGTACGGCAGTCAAAGCTATTTACAGCAAAACCCACCAATTAGACAGCTGGAAGATCTGAAACAGCACCGATTTGTCGATTATATTGATGATCTGGTGTATAGCTCGGCGCTGTATTCGCTGGAACGTTTGCCGCTGCAAGTGACAGCTTGTTTTCGCAGTAACAGTATTCTGGCCCAGCAGATTGCGGTCAGTACCGGCGCCGGACTGGCAATTTTGCCGCGATTTCTGGTGCATGATAAACCCGATCTGCAAGAAGTTCTGGGCGATCAGGTCAGTTTTACCCATACCTTCTGGATGTTGACCCTAGTTGATTTACAGCATGAGCCGAAAATCAAACTGGTCTGGGATTTCCTGCGCAAACAGGCCGATGTGCAGCAGGCCCTGTTAATGGGCACTTAAAATCCTTTGCAGTATCTGGAGATTGATACATGCCGATACAGCAACTGAACGTATCACAACACTTAGCGCCCATTACGCTTGCTAAATTAACAGCCGATGAACCGAATAATATGAACCATTCAGGAAAATGATATGAAGATTCTCATCGTGCTGACCTCTCATGACCGTCTGGGTGATACAGGCAAACAGACCGGTTTCTGGCTGGAAGAACTGGCCGCCCCTTATTATGCTTTTGTTGATGCTGGCGCCGAGGTGACCTTGGCCTCTCCTAAAGGTGGTCAACCGCCTCTTGATCCGAAAAGTAATGAACCCGATGCTCAGACCAAAGCCACCGAGCGTTTTAAGGCGGATACCGCCGCCATGCAAGATCTGGCGCAGACACGCAAACTCAGTGAGGTGTCGATTGCCGATTTTGATGCCGTGTTTTATCCGGGCGGTCATGGACCCTTATGGGATTTGGCCGAAGACCCGGATTCTATCTCTTTGATTGAACAAACATTGCAAGCCAATAAACCGGTGGCGTTGGTCTGCCATGCGCCGGGAGTATTACGTCATGTCAAAGCACAGGATGGCCAACCATTGGTCAAAGGCAAGACTGTGACCGGTTTTAGTAATACAGAAGAAGATGCGGTTGGGCTGACCAATGTTGTGCCCTTTTTAGTTGAAGATATGCTGAAAGAACACGGCGGACAATATTCAAAAGCTGAGGACTGGCAGGTGCATGTACAGCAAGATGGTTTGCTGATTACCGGACAGAATCCGGCATCCTCAGAGGCGACCGCAGAAGCATTATTGAAATTCTCGAAATAAGCATAGTCATCGACGTCATCGCTTTTTGTGCTTAATAGAAAACTCCTGAATGGATTATTCAGGAGTTTTTAAATTGTTCGGATTGAACAACTCTTGAAGAATGATGCCCACCGGTTCAAGCCAGCTGATGTCTAAACACTAAACATCAACGCCAAAGACAACAGCAAGCATAAAAATAACATAGCTGAAACCGCCTGCCAGAATCTAACAGGATTTTTATCCAGCAAGGAAGACTGAACCGGCTTTAAAAAATACCGGTTAGGATGCTTAAGATCATACAGAAATTCCGACAATACCTCATAGCGTTCATTTGGCATCAGGGCCAAGGCCTTATGCAAGGCTCCATCAATCCACACCGGAATATCTGGCCGATATTCTAAAATTGAATGATAACGCACCGTTTTTAGCTGTTTAAGCGTCTGACAACGCGCCAGTTCGGTGCCATAGGGTAACTGTTTGCTAAGTACATAATACAGTACCACGGCCAGTGAAAACTGGTCTGAACGGGTGGAAACCGGCCGCGAGCAAAAATATTCCGGCGCCATAAAGGCCAAGGTGCCCAAAGCCGCGGCATGTTGCGGCTGTGATTCGGAAATCCCCTTGACCAGGGTTGCACCAAAATCAATCAGTTTTAGCTCTAACTGTGCATTCAGCATGATATTTTCAGGGCGAATATCCTGATGCAGCATGTCCAGCCGGTGAAAAGCCTGCAAACCTTTAATGATCTGTTCCGTAATCTGGATGGCGGTTTCAAGCGCAATCGGCTGGCGCTGCTGATGCAGCCAGGTATTTAAGGTCTGGCCAGATAAATATTCATAGGTTTGAAAATAATAAGATTTACTGCGCTGATGCGGATAGGCCGCTAAAACTTGTGGATGCTGAATCCGTTTCGCCACCCACTCTTCCAGCAAAAAACGCTCCAGTGCCTGCGCATCCTGGGTTAAATCCAGTGACGGAATTTTAATGACCAGTTGCTGCTGCCACGTTTCATCCCAAGCCAGATATAAACGGCTACGATGGTTCTGGTGCAGTACATTTTGAATCCGGTAGCCTTCAAACTGCTGACCTATGCTTAAATCCGGGGCCTGACTTAGCTGGTTGTGACTTGGCTGAAATTGTGACTGGGCCTGTTGTGGCAGCTGCTGTACCTGCACAATTTGCAGGGTTAAATTGTCAGGACTGCCCTGCGCATCGGCCAGATGGACCAGCATTTCTGCTACCTGGTCAAGATCTAAAGTTTCGGGGCTGTGAAGTGCCTCGATAATTTGGCTGTCCGACAGATATTCATATACACCATCGGTCATCAACAGGAAAATATCATCCTGTGCCAACGGCAGACTCAAATAATCCACCTCTACTTTCTGCGCCACGCCCAAAGCCCGGCTTAAATAGCTTTCCCGGGAAGATAACCAGACCCGATGATCGACACTGAGCTGTTCCAGCTGTTGCTCACGCAAGCGGTAAATACGGGCATCACCAATATGAAACAGATGTACAGTTTCATGTTTGAATACCAGCGCGCTAAAAGTGCAGACATAGCCGCGGTCTTTATCGACACGGCTCTGACTTTGCTGGGTCTGGGCATAGAGCCAGGAATTGGTGGCACGAATCACCCGATCGACCGAAGTTTTGACGCTCCAGGAATCGGGCGTCGAAAAGTAATCGGCCAGAAAACTGGACACAGCGGTTTCACTGGCGATATGACTGACATTGCTGCTGCTAATGCCATCGGCAATGGCGCAGGCAATGCCCTTTTGCTGTGCCAGATAGCCCTCCGGAACAGCCGCGCCGTGAAAATCCTGATTGCTCTCTTTGCGGCCGGCAGCACTATATTGCCCAAGCCGAATTTGAAGTGAAGTCTGGTGTGAAGATGGCAAAGTGGACATGCGCTGTTCTCAACTGGCTGGAATCTTCCCTGATTCCAAAATTCATCCTGTGGGCTTAAAACTTAGAACTCACGTTTTGGTGCAGTGCGGACATGCGTGGTATAAAGCGCAAGACCAGTTAAAGCCAAACCACCCACCAGGTTCCCCAGCGCTACCGGTAACTCATTCCAGATAAAGTAGTCCATCACCGAGAAATCGCCGCCCATCATCATCGCGAACGGGAACAGGAACATATTCACCACCGAATGTTCAAAGCCCATGGCAAAGAACAGCATGATCGGCATCCACATCGCAATAAACTTGCCGCTAACGGTGGTCGACATCATCGCGCCAATCACGCCAAGCGACACCATCCAGTTACACAGCATGCCGCGAATAAAAATCGTGATCCAACCGGCAACGCCATATTCTTTGTAGCCCAGCGTCCGGTCTTCACCAATATGTGCAATCGCCAGACCGACCTTGTTTGGTTCGGTCGAAAAGCCGTAGGTATAGACCGCTGCCATCATCACCGCCACAATCAGGGCACCAGTGAAGTTACCGACAAAGACCACGCCCCAGTTTTTCAGGATTCTGGCCCAGGTCACGCCCGGACGTTTATCCAGCCAGGCCAATGGCGTCAGGACAAATACCCCGGTCAGCAGGTCATAGCCCAGCAGATACAGCATACAAAAGCCGACCGGGAATAATAATGCACCAATTAAAGGCACGCCGGTTTGCACTGCAATGGTGACCGCAAAAACCGCTGCCAGCGCCAGAATAGCCCCGGCCATGGTGGCGCGGATCAGCACATCACGGTTTGCCATATGTAGTTTCGATTCACCGGCATCCACAACTTTGGTTGCAAATTCGGAAGGTGCAAGATAAGCCATTGCGAGTACCCCTCAACGATTGAAATTTAGCGGTGGGATGATTTGCAAATAAAAAGCGCCCAAGACGACTTTCACGTCTTAGGCGCCATTGCCTGAATCATCCAGCATGTTTTAAAAATTTATGGCGTCGTTGCCATCAGTTCAGTGGAGATACAGCAAGGAATGTACCAACTTTGTGTGAAAGATAAATTTACGCCATGGTCAGATTCAAGATCTGAGCTGATTTTAAGCTGGCATACATTGTGCTTTTCCCTTCTCAGTGTTTTAGCCATAAGCAGTTGAGGAAATAGATATGATTAGCCACCGCCAACAAGTGACAGACATGATTTTATCTGCCAAGGTACTGAACAATATTCAGTGGTCCAGTGTGGCGCAGGAAATTGGTTTATCCAAAGAATGGGTGACGGCAGCCTGTTTGGGGCAAATGGCCTTGAATAAGGAACAGGCCGAAAAAATTGGTCAGATATTTAACCTGAGTGATGAAGCCGTGGCCTGGCTACAGATTGTGCCGTATAAAGGCTCCCTGCCGACCAGCGTTCCGACCGATCCTTTAATTTACCGCTGGTATGAAGTGGTAAATGTCTATGGTTCTACCATTAAAGAGCTGATTCATGAAGAATTTGGCGACGGGATTATGAGCGCAATTGATTTTAGTATGGATATTCAACGGGAAAGCCATGAAAATGGCGACCGGGTAAATGTGGTGCTATCCGGGAAATTTTTGCCCTATAAATCCTATTAAGATGAGTTTGTGTTGAGCTTAAAACTCTAAGCAATCACAAAAATCTGCGCTTACCTTATTCATAAAGATGATCAAGTAAAGATCAAAACCACATTCATTCCCCCATAAAAATAGGCTTAATCTTCCCGGACAAAAACGATTGCTGTTTTATCCGGTCAGATTAAGCCTATGTTTTTTAGCAAGCTGTACTAGTCCGAGGTAAAGCGTCCATAACGGTCGCGTTTACGCGTGCTGGAAGATGAGCTGCGGCCACGGCGATCGTCATCATCATCGTCGCGGTTGCGACCACGGCGATTGTCATCGTTTATATGACTTCTGGCGCCGGCACGGCGTGCTTCTTCTGACGTAAACTCATGCGCATTGCCGCTGGCATGGGCTGCGCGCCCACCACGACTGGCAATTTCTCTTTGTTCATCTGGATCCATACTCGCAAATCCACGATTTGAAGTACCCTCATTACGTGTATTGGCCATGATTCACTCTTCCTGTTATTTATTTTGATTGTCTATGTTGCGACTCTTTTAAGATAAGAGTGAAAATTAAGATAAACAGCCGCGCTTTGTTTCAGATCATTGGAATGTAGCAGGTCTTTTTTATTTTAAAAAATTAACAGGCTGTATTTAAAATAGTAAAATTTTATTCTTTTAAATATCTTTTTTAATTTTTTACCATCTTTATATTTCAGCTGTTTTTATTTAAAAAATGAAATAATAGACGCGTTAAGATGAAGTAGTTTATTTTCTTAATAATAAAAAATATTTAAATAGAGTCCATAATTTTTAAATATATTCTTTAGTCCCTTGATTTCACTTTCATTGTCTTATGAATTGCGGCTTAAATATAAAAAAAGCCAGTCAGTGAGCGCTGACTGGCGAAAAGGAAGACACAGATAAGTAGCTGAATGTCCGATTTAGTCGACCTGGGTAAAGCGGTTTAAGACAGCAATCGACAGCAGCAATAAGGCCACCAGCGCAAAGACGGTGCTCAGGCCAATGGCTTCACTTAGGAAACCGACCAGCGCCGGGCCACTTAATGAACCGCTATAGGCAATGGTCGATACCAGCGATAAAGCAGCCGCTTTAGGCATAATGTTCTGACGGCCAACACGGGAGAACATCACCGGCACAATATTGGAACAGCCAAAACCGAGTAAGGCATAGCCCAACAGGACTACTGCCCAGTGCGGCGCCATCACAATAATGCCTAGACCCAAGGCCGCACACAGCGCGCTATAGGTGATGATGTTTTTCTCGCCCCACATTCTTAATAAACGACGTCCGGAAAAACGGCCGATGGTCATGGTAATGGCAAAGAAAGTATAGGCCAGACCGGCAAAAGAAGCGTCCATCCCAAAGTTGCTAACCAGATAAATTCCGCTCCAGTCCATTGCTGAGCCTTCTGATAAAAAGGCAATAAAACAGACCAAACCAATTAACAGAATCATCGGGCTTGGGCGAAATTTCTGCTTCGCTGATGGTGCGGTGTCTTCTGGGGCTGTGTCTGATTTTTTCTCAATTTCAGACAGGCTGTTGGGAACGGCCAGAATGGCAATAAAGGCCAGCACCGCGCTCATGATTAAAGCGCTCATTAGCGGTGAAACACCCAATGACAGCAGCACAGTCACAGTCAGCACACCAAGTAAACCGCCCAGACTGCACATACCATGGAAGCTGGACATCATATTTTTCAGGCTGTTCTTTTCAACAATCACCGCCTGTAAATTAATGGCCACCCCAAATGCACCCACCGCGGTCCCAAAGATAAACAGCACAATTGCCATGCTTAAGGCAGTACCAAATACCGTCAGTAACGGCAAAATGATCATCGCTGCAACCAGCGCAATCCCGATTAAAATACGGCAGCCAATACGCTGGATTAACAGACCGGCCGCAGGCATGGCCAGCATCGATCCAATCCCCATACAGAGTAGCAACAGGCCAAAGTCTGCATGGTTTAAAGAAAGACGTTGTTGTGCAAATGGAATGAGCGGTGCCCAAGATGCCGTACTTAAACCCAGACCAAAAAAGCTGAGTTTGGTTGCCAGACCTTGTGCATTGAGCTGGGCAGATGCATCGACGACTGTGGTTTTGGAAAACAACATGTATGTGCCACCTTCTAAAAACAGGGCATCCCATTCCAAAAAATTGTCCATAGAAAAACCCCTGCACACTTATAGGAAAATCTATAAACTTGCAGGGGCTTTTGTTGGCGGAATTATACACAATTCACAGCACTGTACAGCCCTTTTTTGTCTATTTTACAAACAATTTTGTAATGACAAAAAGTACTTCATTTTTCTCGTTTTTTTGAAAAATTCCAGCTGCAATATTTTTATATAATCATTTAAAAACAAATGCTTAATAGGTTTATTGTTTTATTCAATCAGTTTAATGAGTTTTAGTGATTGCCTGAAAATTGGCTTACATACAGATACACAGCCCTGCCCTTTCAGTTTTGATTATTCCGACCGCTCAACCAGCTAGCTGTTTCAGGATTAAGCGTTTAAACCAATAAGTAGCTAGAGATCTTCTGTAGTTTATAATTTTTATTTAAAAATAATAAAATGAGATTTATAAATATATGATTTTTGATTATCTCAACTCATCTATTTCAATATAACAATAGCTTTAATTATTTAAATTTAGCCTCAATCATTTAGATATTTCATAATGTGTAATATATATCGGCATGTAGTGAATTGTTATACTCCATGGCGGAGTTGTTTCGATTTTAAATAAAGCTATTTTTATCTCTTTGAGGCGATTAAATTAAATAGAGATATTTATTTCATCTGAATTGGAGTAATAAAAATGGCTGATATTAATTTAAATAACATTCAGAAACATAGCGAAGTTATTGCCTCCTGCGGCACCCATGTCGGTACGGTCGATCATCTGGAAGGCAGCGATAAAATCAAACTGACCAAGCAGGATTCTGGCGATGGGATGCACCATTACATTCCGATCTCTTGGGTGGAAGAAATTCGTGGCAACCAGATTATCCTGAACAAGAATTCTGAAGAAGTCACCCGTCAGTGGGAAGCGGTATAACTTCTAAAAAGCACGATCTGCCCAGACTCGTGCTTTTTTATCGCTAACGATTTCATCTGATTGAGCAAAACAATAAATCGACCCAAAAATTTGGAGAACCCCATGAATCATTATCCTGACAGCCCATCTCCGCAAGAGAAACAGGAGCATCAGCCCGGTGTGCAATATAAAATGACGCCCGAACCTGAAATTATTAAAAACCATTATCAGGGCAGTCAAAAACTCAAAGACAAGGTAGCTTTAATTACCGGCGGTGATAGCGGCATCGGCCGCTCCGTGGCAGTGCTGTTTGCCCGCGAAGGTGCCAATATTATTATTCCCTATTTAGAAGAAGATCAGGATGCGCAAGACACCAAGCGTCTGGTCGAGCAGGAAGGTCGTCAATGTCTGCTGATTCAGTGTGACCTGCGCCAACATGCGGCAGTGCAGCAGATGGTGGATTTGGCCTTACAGCAATTTCCGCATATTAATATTCTGGTCAATAATGCCGCCGTACAATATCCACAAAAAACCATTGAAGATATTAATCCCGAACAGCTGCATAAAACCTTTGAAACCAACCTCTACCCGCTGTTTTATGTGACCCAGTTACTCATTCCTCAAATGCAGCCCGGTGACAGTATTATCAATACCACCAGTATCACCAGTTATCAGGGCCATAATCAGCTGATTGATTATGCCAGTACCAAAGGGGCAATTACTGCTTTTACCCGTAGCCTGTCGACCAACTTGCTGAAAAATAAAACCGGGATTCGGGTGAATGGTGTCGCACCCGGCCCAATCTGGACACCATTAATTCCAAGCAGTTTTGATGAAGAACAGCTAAAAGGTTTTGGTGAAGATACCCCCATGGGCCGTATGGGTCAGCCAAGTGAAGTTGCGCCGGCTTATCTGTTTTTAGCCTCCGATGAAGCCAGCTATATTTCCGGTCAGGTGATTCATGTCAATGGCGGTACCATTGTCAATGGTTAACAGCATTTAAAGGCACACAAGCAATGTAGATAACATTTTGAGTTTTATTGAAACATGCAGATCTATACAGGAGTGAAACTGATGTCTAGAGGTGATAAGTCGGCCTATACCGACAAGCAGAAACGTCAGGCCCGCCATATTATTGAATCGGAAAAAGAGCGAGGCCATTCCGAAGAAGAAGCAGAACGCATTGGCTGGTCTACCGTCAATAAACAGGATGGCGGCGGTAAAAAGAAATCTCACTAAATGCCCTTCTGTTCTGCTGGAACCCTTTTAAACTTCTATAAAAATGCCAATCCTTAGGATTGGTATTTTGTTAGGTGATGACAAGTAGATCATCAGATTTTATTGAATCTGCTGCAGCGCCTGCGGGAATAAAAACTGGGTCAGTTGACGCGTGGCCCATAAACCAGTGGGATTATGATGCTGATGCGGCGCCAAGTAAGGCAACAGCAGATTGATTTTTTCTTCCGCGTTACGCGCCAGCTTCAGTTGTTGCTGCAAGGCCTGCTGTTCGCTGGAATTGAAATAATCGACAATATAATCATCGGCCTGCTGCACTGGCGTTATGGCTTTGAACGGCGCACGGCGTTCGGTATAGGCTTGAGCAATCCAGTCATAAATAATCTGCTGTTCAGCGACTGAAAATACACCGAACATTTTGCCTTCTTCATTGTGAATCAGCTGCCAGAAGCGGCTTTCACTCGGATGCTGGCCGCGTTTAATCCACTGTTTATCCTGTAATACCTGAAGGAACTCGACCACTTTCTGGTCATTGCTGAGCCATTCATTCACCGATGCTTGAGCAAAGCGGCAGCGGTTATTATGAATCAGCTTGCCGACCACGGCTTTTTTCTTGAAAATCTTTTCAATCAGCGGGGTTAAATCACTGTTTTTAATAATTTCAGTCGAGCCTAGGCCAACATCATTCAGAGCATAGCCGCGTTTCAGTTTGTCAATAAACTCTGTTTTATTGGCGGCCTGACTATAGCCATATTCCAGTGCGGCGACTGAACGATGCGCGTGACCATTGTCCAGGTTATCAATGGTAATGTGCACATTAAAATACTGATGATCCAGCCCCAGTTCAGCCAGTTCATAATTACTGATCAGCAAATGCAACGGCAACTGTTCATAGCCTAAATTAAAACCAATCACTTCCGGCAGATATTGCTGCGGCGCATAGGCCAGCGCCAGTTGTACCACGGGCTGATAATAGTATTCATCTTCCAGTCCTTCGACCAGATCTTGCAGATTCAGACTGCTGAGCAATTGCTGATACATCGACACGTGATTGGCTTTGGCTGAACCGAGGCCCAGCTCTTCCAGATAAATCATGATCAGATGCTGAAAATTCGGATCAGGCCAATGTTTTAAGCTGCTATACAGCCAGGAACCATCGACATATTTTACTGGCGCGACTTTCACCAGAAAGTCATAGGCGGCGGCTACATGCTGAAAGTATTCACGCTGACCACCAGCCTGACGCCGGCTTAAATACTGCTGATAGCGTTCACAATTCTGCATATTCTGCTGAAAAAGCCAGTCTTTGATCTGGACTGGCTCATCGGGTAAAGGAATAGATGGGGAATCTATCTGGTGAAGCTCGCGCTGTAAAAGCTGGGCCGAGAGTTTTTCTTTTTCTGGTGCTGGTGTGCTTTCATCCAGAAAGAAATGAAACAGCTCCCGATAGCTTTTTTGTCGTTCGAGTTTTAAGGGGCGATAACTGTTCTGAGAGACAACTGACATCTTGTTATTTTCCATTATTTTTTACTCAAACCAGCTTAGGAGATCCGCCAAAATCACCATAGTTCAGTTTTGTTAAACCACGTTAACTTGCCGGCTGCTCAAAAATAAAGCGCAGAGATATCAGAAATTTATAAAGATAATTCAGTTACATAATCGGCAAGTCCGGGCATTTTTTCTGTAAAAATAGCTCATCCTCCTGTAGCGCTGTTGCACTCAAGTTTGAGTCTTGAGTAAAAAATGCAGCAGTTGTGCAAAATAAAAAAGACCAGAAGACATCTTATCTTCTGGTCTTATAAAAGCTGGCTAAAGTCTGCTGTTACTGGAATTTGGCTTTCAGCTGGGCCAGACCGGTACGAATCAGGTTGCTGCCCTGCCCGATTTTGTCATGCCAGTGATTTGGCACCGAACACCTGGCCAGACGCACCCAGACACTGGAAAACTGCTGGATAAAATTGGCTTCATTATAATGAATACCATATTCTGCACACAGCGCTTTAATTTTTGGCGCTACTTCGGCATAACGGTTGGCCGGCATATCCGGAAATAAATGGTGCTCAATCTGATGGCTTAAATTTCCACTTAAAATATGCAGCCACTGGGTGCCACTAAAATTACTCGAACCGCGAATCTGGCGGATATACCATTCAGCCCGGCTTTCATTTTCGGTGTTGTCGGCTTCAAAATTTTCCGCATCTTCAGTGAAATGGCCGTTAAAGATCACCGCGGATGCCCACAGGCTGCGAATCACATTGGCGACAGCATTGCCGGCAAAAACCGGAATGGCATTTGGCCCGGCAAGCAGCGGGAAAAAGACATAATCTTTGACCACCTGACGGCGCATTTTCTTTCTTAAACCGGCCGCTTCATCCCAGACCTGTTTCCAGGTTTTGGTTTTATAAACCAGTACATCTTCTAAATGCAGACGTTGCAGCCCCACATACCATTCAAAAAATACCATCAGCTGAATGGCCAGCGGAATATTCATCAAAAAACGCGGTTCCCATTTTTGTGCTTCGCTAACCCGTAGCAAGCCATAGCCGACATCGTGGTCTTTGTCGACAATATTGGTATAGGTGTGATGAATATAGTTATGGGTATATTTCCAGTCGTCTCCGGTGGCAATGGTGTCCCAGTCATAACTGGCACCGTTCAGGGTCGGATCATTCATCCAGTCAAACTGGCCATGCATGACGTTATGACCCAGCTCCATATTTTCAACAATTTTGGATAATCCCAGTAAACCAGTCCCCAATAACCATACTGGCGGAATCCAGCCGCCAAACATCAGCATCCCACGTGAGGCAATTTCACTATAGCGGACAAAATTACGGATTTTATAAATATACTGGGCATCTTTTTCCCCCAGATCGTCCATGACTTCACGGCGGATGGCTTCCACTTTGGCACCAAATTCCTGAATCTGAGCCTCGGTTAAATATTTTGACTTGCTGTTCGGATGTAACGCGGCAGGCATATTCATGTGATGTTCCCTCCAGATTATAAGTTAATCACGACAGGACTGATTGCCTGCGTCACACAAAGTTTGATTTGGGTATTATGGTTATGGTCAATTTCACCGGTCAGCAGATTACGCACGCTGCCACTGACTTTGGTACAGGAGCAGGTATTGCAGATTCCCATACGACAGCCATGGGCCGGTCTTAGCCCGGCGGCTTCGGCACTGTCCAGCAAATTGCTGTTGGCCTGAAAATCCTGCTGCGAGCGCAAGAATTGCACCGGCTGCGCCTCCAGAGTTTCATCTGCGGTCATTTGAAAATACTCGGAATGAAACTGCTCGCTTAAATCCAGCTGCTGACAAATCTGCTGGGCGGCCTGCATCATCGAGGCTGAACCACAAGCATAAATATGTCGCTCACCCAGTTGCTCGACCGTGTTTTGCAGTAAGGCCAAAGACAAATGCTGACGCTGTTCTACGGTATTAAAATGATGATATTTAAAATGCGGATACATCAGCGCCAGGGTTTTAATTTCGGCATGGAAGGCATCATCCCGGGTGAAATACAGCAGGTCTATCGGCTGGGTCGAGCTGACCACGGCTTTTTGTAATAAGGAATATATGGCGGTAATCCCACTGCCCGATGCAATAAAACATAAAGATGGAACTTGTGCCGGCAGCACAAAATTGCCCTGCGGCTGGGACAGCTCCACCACAGCCCCTGCCGGTAACCGGGTCAAGGCATTGGACATTTTACCTTGCCGTTTGATGGCCAGAATCACATCGCCGTTATCGAGCAAAGTGACAATGGAATAGCTGCGCTGCTGGCGGACCCCATTCATCGCCAGCGTGATCAGAATACTTTGTCCGGCCTGAAAACGCTGTGCCTGAAAATTCTGGTTGGGACGTAAATGAATTTTATAAAAGTCTGGACTTAATGCCTGAATTTCAACAACGCAGGCTTTGACTTTTTTCAATGCCCAGACTGGATTTATTTTTTCTGCAATAAAATCAATAAAATCTTCTCGAATCCACTCGGGTTTATACTCTACAGAAGTGCTCATAGCGGCCTCATGATTTTTTCAGTGAACGGATGTTCTTTTTTTAATGTTCATGCCCACTATATAGATTCATGATCTCGATTCCATGTGAATGCAGGACAAAACTTGTCTTTTCCTTATGTTTTAGCTGGTTTTGTCTGACAAGATTCTGCACTTTTTCGGTCCCAACTTCGATGGGAGAAGTTTTATTGTTCTGATTTGCTTTTGTGCAGGCGCAGGATTTTTCATGAAAATGTCGTATGCTTTTGTCAGACTCGGTGAAAATGCCTGATATTTTTGCTGTAATTGCCCCCACATTAGACTTAAGTCCAAAAAAAGTCTAAAACCAAAAAAGCCAGAAGTGTCCTTCTGGCTTTTTTAATGTATAGCGTGTAATTAGAAGTTATAGATGGCCACCATATTAATACGGTTATCTTCACCTTTATTACTGCCATTCGTTGCTGCTTCTAAAGCTGTACGTTCACCATAGACATATTCCAGACCTAAGCTAACCGGCTTGATCGGACTATAAAACACGTTGGCCCAAGCTTGCCAAAGATCCTTGTTAGTTTTGGTCTTATCATCTGCTGATAAAGCATCAATATAACCAGCATCCTGATCAAAACTCATATAACCATAGCCCAAGGTACCGCGTAACTTGTCATTAAACTGCTGGGTGATACCCACTGAAATTGAATCAAATTCACTTTGGTAAAGATTATCAGTTATATCTGCAACTACACCTTTATTGGCATAAGTTACAAAGCTGCTATCACCTTTAACATGATAGTAATCGGCTTTTAAGGTAGTACCCGGTACAACTTCATATTTTGCACCAAGCCCTACACCCCATGCCATTTCTTCGTCTTCTTTGACACGCTTTTCATTCCCCATCGCACGGGCGCTGACGCTCAGATTATCCGCAAATTTATGATTTAAACGCGCTGTTAAAGCAGGCAAACGCTGTTTAATACCCGTAATGGTTGCATCTTTTGGATCTTCTACTGCCAGTACCAGATTGGTTGCTGGACTGAATGTGCTGGTATAACGAACCTGCGGCGTACGTTTAATCGAACCGCCAGCATAAGCCAAAGCATCGACAGTTTCTGGCAAATAATCCGGCACTGCAAAGTTTGACCAGGTTTGACCAATTAACCAGTTGGCATAGCTCATATAAGCATGACGGATACGTAAATTATCAAATTTATCACCACCAAGGAAATCTACCTCAATTTTACCGCTCAGGGCTTTGTCACCAGCACCAACCGGTGCTTTAAAGTCCATGCCTAAACGGGTAGCAGAAAGTGTTGATTTGAACTCATCACTGCGCTCGCCTACACCTTCAAGTGGAACAGTATTAATCTGGTTATACATACGTGCAGATGAACCGCCTTCAGCCTGATAAGAACCATCCATACGGACGTTTCCATACAGGTTAAATTCAGCATTACCCAGCGTCATACCCAAGCCGCGCTTTTCAGTGCTGGCTTTTTGTGCAACAGGTGGTTGTACCGCAGTATTGGCAAGTTGGTTTAAATTCGCTTGAACCGTTTGATTTTGTTGAGCATATTGATGAACAAGTGCTTTCAGTTGTTGCACTTCCTGACGAAGCTGCTCAACTTCCTGGCTGCTTTGCGCATTGGCCATTACACTCATTGTTAAACCGACAGCAATTACTAAAGGTTTGATCATCATTGTTTTCATGGGCACACTTATCCTGTGACTATCCGTTTTTGTCGTTCCTGACAAAGTTTCATTGTTTTAAAGTTTGGCTAGCCTGAAGAACTCAAGCTAGCGGTTTGCTCAGAGATTAATGTGCAGAGCTTTTGACTGCTTTGACATTGCTGTTGGCGAAGCTTTCCTGCTTGGCTTTGGCACCATCTACCGAGACTTTCAGATTTACCATAAAGATCGCTACGGCTGCAATTAGACCAGGGATGGCAATCATCATGAAATTCATCTGGTGTGGCAGGTTTAAAGTCAGCAGTGCACCAGTCAGCACAGGCCCGACAATCGCGCCGATCCGGCCAATTCCAGAGGCCCAACCCATACCGGTTGAACGTACTGTAGTCGGGTAAAACTGTGCGACGAAAGTATATAGTAAAATTTGTGATCCAATGGTGGCTGCACCGGCAATGGCAATTAAAGTATACAGCACTGGCTGTGGACTGTTAAAGCCAAGCAGGATTAGCGCAATTGCCCCCACGGTGAACATAATGGTCAATACCGGTTTCAGATGGAAACGATCTGACAAGGCACCGCCACCAATTGCACCGACCATACCGCCAATATTCAGCGCGAACAGGAACAGCATACTTGCACCGAGTGAATAACCGGCCTGAATCATCAGTTTTGGTAACCAGCTGCCCAATGCATAGACCATTAACAGACACATGAAGAACGCAACCCAGAACATTAAGGTACTGAAGGTACGACCTTGCTGGAACAGTGCACGTAATGGGGCTTCATCACCGGCCATCACTTCATTCAGCACAAACTGGGTATTTGGCGCAATATTCTGTTCTGGAGCAATTTTCTGTACAAAGGTGCGGACCTGTTCTGTTTCACCTTTTTTGGTGAGGAACATCAGGGATTCTGGCAAGAATTTCCACAGCAGCGGTAACAGCAATAATGGTGTACCTGCTAGGTAGAACATGATTTTCCAGCCATAATCTGCCACCAGCCATGCACCTAACAAGGCAGAGGTCATCCCGCCAATAGCATAGCCACTGAACATCACGGCAACCAGAGTACTCCGAATCCGTTTTGGCGCGTATTCAGTCATTAATGCCACCACGTTTGGCATCACACCGCCAATACCTAAACCGGCAAGGAAACGTAAAATACCAAACTCAATCGGGTTACTGGCAAAAGCACCGAGGAAGGTAAAGCCACTGAAAATGGCCACACAGATCATAATGGTCTTTTTCCGGCCCAGTTTATCGGAGAGCGTTCCGAAACTCATGGCACCGAACATCATCCCGAACAGCGCGGTACTGGCCAATAGCCCTGCCTCTACCGCACCAAGTGACCATTCCTGCATCAATAGTGGTAAAGCCACCCCGTAAATAACCAGGTCATAGCCGTCGAAGATAATAATTAATAAACACCATAAAAGTACGCCCCAGTGAAATGGCGTAAATTTCGCGTTATCAACCACCGTATTGATGTTTACTGAATCTGTTGTATTCACGATAAGCCTCCTGCTTGTGAAACCGTCCAAATTTTTGTAAACAATGACCCAATGCGTTATTTTTGTCCAAAACCGATTGCATATATATTCATACCTAAAAAGTTAGGCGAAAAAATTAGTTTGATAATCAATTGTTTATGTTTTAAACAATCTATCTTTATGTAGGAAATATAAATTAAAGTTTATTTTTAAACTGTGAAACATAAAAAAAGGTCTGAACAAAAGCGCGCCGTTCAGACCTGTTGCAACTTTATCTATATAAAGGATGGAAAGAGCTAAACTTCAACGCCCTTAAATTACAGTACGATCATATTTAATCGCTTCCAGATCATAGACCTGATAAATACTGTCAAACAGTGAGCGGATATCTTCGCTTTCATCCATACTGCGAATCGCCAGGAAAATCGGGCTTTTAGCAGCATCATCGAGTAAAGGAATATAGTTCAAATGCGGCAACTGTATGGTACGCGCGCTTTCCGGGACTATACACATACCTTCGCCGGCAGCCACCAGCCCCAATGCCAGCTGAATTTCACGCACTTCTTTTAAACTGCGCGGCTCCAGACTGTATTCGGAAAACAGGCCGCGCACTTGGGTCGAAAAATTCGGTTTGGGATGGTTTGGATAGAGAAAAATATTTTCTTCGACAATATCTGAAAGGTATATACCCTGCCGCTTTGTTGCAAATATATGACTGTCATGCACAGCGACCATAAGGGGTTCTTCACGTAATAAAATACGTCGAATGGCCGGATCGGAAATGCGTAAACGGCCAAATCCGACATCTATACGACCTTCTTTTAATGCCTGAATCTGGTTGGTGGTGGTCATTTCAACCAGTTCTATCTTTAAATTAGGATGTTGTTGACGGAATAAATAGACTATTCTGGGGAGTAAACCATAAAGTAAAGAGCCCACAAAACCAATGGTCACGGTTTTCTCGACCATTCCCACCCGCTTGGTCATGGTTTTGATCTCTTCCGCATTAGACAAAAGTTTTACGGCATGCTGATAGAAAAATTGGCCTGCCGGAGTGGTCTGTAATGGGCGACTACCGCGCTCAAATAGCTGAATTCCAAGCTCACTTTCCAGATTTTGGATCTGACGGCTTAAAGGTGGTTGCGCAATAAACAGTTTTTCAGCTGCTTTGGTAAAACTCTGTTCTTCTACCACAGCAACAAAGTATCTGAGATGTCTAAGTTCCATACCCTTTCCATACCTTTAGAATATAATAAAATGCCAAAATGATCTTCGACAGTGCGTTTCTATTCTTTTAAGGTATATCACATCAGATACACAACGCAAGATTGCGAAGAGTAAAGTGATGTATAAATCCATTGAAACCATGCTTGTCGAGATTCCGACCATTCGTCCACACAAAATGGCGGTGGCGACAATGCAGACGCAAACCCTGGTATTGGTAAAGATCTCCACAGACGATGGTTTTGTGGGCTGGGGCGAAGCAACCACAATTGGTGGATTAGGCTACGGTGAAGAAAGCCCAGAAAGCGTAAAAACCAATATTGATACTTACTTTGCACCTTTACTAAAAACATTGGCTGGTTTGAACTTTGCACAAACCATGCGCGCCCTGAAAAAGAATATTAACGGCAACCGTTTTGCCAAATGTGCCATCCAGACTGCTTTACTGGACATTCAGGCACAGCGCCTCGGTTTACCACTGAGTGAAATTCTTGGTGGCCGTTTACGTGACAGCGTTCCTGTTCTTTGGGTATTGGCTTCAGGCAATACTGAAAAAGACATCGCTGAAGCGCAGAAGATGATTGAAATCAAACGTCACAATGTGTTCAAGCTGAAAATCGGTTCTCGTCCGGTTGAAGAAGATGTTGAACACGTGCTGGCAATCAAAAAAGCATTAGGCAAAGACGTTTCTATTCGTGTTGACGTCAACCGTGCCTGGTCAGAGCTTGAAGCCATTAAAGGTATTCAGCTGCTGCAAGATGGCGGTGTTGACCTGATTGAACAGCCATGCGGCATTGAAAACCTCGATGCGATGCGTCGCCTCACCCGCCGTTTCGATATTGCCATTATGGCAGACGAATCGTTAATGGGTCCAAACAGCGCTTACCAGATTGCCCGTAACAATAGTGCATCAGTTTTCGCAGTGAAAGTTGCACAATCTGGTGGTCTAATCGAAGGATGTGAGGTTGGCAAAATTGCCAAGCTGGCCAATATCGACCTATACGGCGGCACCATGCTGGAAGGCCCGGTAGGAACCATTGCTTCAGCGCATGTGTTCTCGACGTTTGAAAGCCTGGCTTACGGCACCGAACTGTTTGGTCCATTGCTACTGACGGAAGAAATTTTAAAAACACCATTGCAATATCAAAACTTTGAATTGGTGTTACCAACCACTGCCGGTTTAGGTATTGAACTGGATGAAGACAAGCTTGACCGCTTACGTCGTCAATAAAGGAGCTAGACATGCTTTTTCACGTACGCATGGATGTCAATATTCCACTCGATATGCCAGCTGAACGCGCTAATGAAATTAAAGCCGTTGAAAAGGCATATTCGCAGGAATTACAGCGCCAAGGTAAATGGCGTCATATCTGGCGCATTACAGGCCAGTATTCAAACATCAGTATTTTTGATGTTGAAAGCAACGAAGAACTGCACAACCTGCTGCAAGGTCTGCCGTTGTATCCATACATGAATATTGAAGTGATGGCGCTTAACCGCCACCCATCTTCTGTCCGTGATGATGACACCTGATTCACAGTTCATATCGGTATTTTAAGAATTTAAAGCCGCTATCGGGGTAGCGACTTTAGAAGTCCAAAGGGTAAATAAACAAGGATTGTGGCCAGCCAGATCAGCCAGCCAAACAAGCATTCAGGCAGCCACGACAACTATATACATACATTCAAGGAGTAATTGTATGGATCGTCAAACCATTGAAAATGTAGTTAAAGCTTGTAACGTGGACACTTCAGAAGGTCCAGTAAATGCACGTGTACAACAGGTACTTGTTCGTTTAGTTACAGATTTATTCCAAGCGATTGAAGACTTAGATTTAAGCCAATCAGAAGTTTGGAAAGGTATTGAAACTATCATTGATATTGCAAAAGCTGATGAGTTTGCATTGATGGGTTCTGCTGTAGGTCTTGAACACTTCCTAGACTTACGTGCTGACGAAGCTGACGCGAAAGCAGGCTTGACTGGTGGTACGCCACGTACAATTGAAGGTCCATTGTATGTTGCAGGTGCGCCTGAATCTACTGGTTTTGCTCGTATGGACGATGGTTCTGAAGAAGGCAAAATCCCGACTTTAATCATTGAAGGTACAGTAACTGACACTGACGGCAACATCATTCCTGGTGCTAAAGTTGAAGTATGGCATGCAAACAGCCACGGTAACTATTCATTCTTTGATAAGTCACAAAGCCACTTCAACCTACGTCGCTCAATCTTAGCTGACGAAAAAGGTCAATATGTTGCTCAAACAACTATGCCTGTAGGTTATGGCTTAAACCCTGAAGGTCCACTTCAAGGTGTATTGAACCAAATCTCTCGTCACGGTCAACGTCCAGCTCACGTGCACTACTTCATCTCTGCACCTGGCTACCGTAAGCTTACGACTCAGTTCAACATCGAAGGTGATAAATACCTTTGGGACGACTTCGCATTCGGTACTCGTGAAGGTCTAGTTGCTGAAGCTGTAGACGTAACTGACGAAGCTGAAATCGCACGTCGTGGTTTGAAAGGTCCTTTCAAATACATCCAATTCAACGTTGTTCTTCAGAAAGATAAAGAAGGCGCTCCTTCTACTGAAGTTGAACGTCGCCGCGCAAGCGCATAATTTGAATGGAATCGGGATGTAATCATTAGATTCATCCCGATGACTTCCCCTCCTTGGAAAGTCGGAGAAAGGACATGCCTCGTATTCCTGTAATTAACACCAGCCACTTAGACCGCATTGATGAGCTATTGGTTGATGATTTTGAATCTGGTGAATTTAAACTACACCGTTCAGTATTCACAGACCAAGCCCTGTTTGACCTAGAAATGAAATACATTTTTGAAGGCAACTGGGTTTATTTGGCACACGAAAGCCAAATTCCAAACAACAATGACTACTACACCACTTACATGGGCCGTCAGCCAATCATCATTGCACGTAACCGTCAAGGTGAACTGAATGCCATGATCAATGCGTGTTCACACCGTGGTGCACAGTTATGTCGTTACAAGCGTGGTAACAAAGCAACTTATACTTGCCCATTCCACGGTTGGACTTTCAACAACTCTGGTAAGTTGTTAAAAGTGAAAGACCCTGCCGATGCGGGTTATTCAGATTGCTTCAATAAAGACGGTTCACACGACTTGAAAAAAGTTGCCCGTTTTGAAAGCTATAAAGGTTTCTTGTTCGGTAGCTTAAACCCGGATGTTCCACCACTAGAAGAATATCTTGGCGAAGCCACCAAAATTATTGACATGATCGTGGGTCAGTCTGACCAGGGTCTGGAAGTATTACGCGGCTCATCAACCTATACCTATGAAGGTAACTGGAAGCTGACTGCTGAAAACGGTGCCGATGGTTACCACGTATCTGCAGTACACTGGAACTACGCTGCAACAACTCAGCAACGTAAAGAAAAAGAAGCTGGCGACAATATTCGTGCTATGAGTGCAGGTTCATGGGGCAAACAAGGCGGTGGTTCTTACGGCTTTGAAAATGGTCACATGCTGCTTTGGACACAATGGGCCAACCCGGAAGACCGTCCAAACTTTGCCAAAAAAGATGAATATACCGAGAAATTCGGTGCGCCAATGGCGAAATGGATGATCGAGCGTTCCCGTAACCTGTGTATCTATCCAAACGTGTACTTCATGGATCAGTTCGGTTCACAAATTCGTGTGTTACGTCCGCTGTCTGTAGATAAGACTGAAGTGACTATTTACTGTATCGCACCTGTGGGTGAAGAGCCAGAAGCACGCGCACGCCGTATCCGTCAATACGAAGATTTCTTTAACGCATCAGGTATGGCAACCCCAGACGATCTTGAAGAATTCCGTGCATGTCAGGCAGGTTATGCCGGTATTGCCCTGGAATGGAACGACATGAGCCGTGGTGCCAAACACTGGATCCAAGGTCCAGACGATGCAGCCAACGAAATTGGTTTAAAACCAAAACTTTCAGGTATTAAAACTGAAGACGAAGGTTTATACCTTGCTCAACACGAATTCTGGCTCAAACTTATGAAAAAAGCGATTGCTGACGAGAAAGAGCTTGCTGCAACTGAAGGAGAAAACGCATGAGCGACATCACTTTAGAAAAAGTTGCACAGTTCCTTTATCAAGAAGCTCGCTTTTTAGATGATGAACAATGGGATGAGTGGTTACAGTGCTACGCTCCTACTGCTTCTTTCTGGATGCCAGCTTGGGATGACGATGACCAATTAACTACAGATCCACAGTCTGAAATCTCTTTGATTTACTACCCAGACCGTCAAGGTTTGGAAGACCGTGTGTTCCGTATCAAAACTGAACGTTCGTCTGCAACCATGCCAGACACACGTACGAGCCACAACATCAACAACATCGAAATTGTTGAACGTGATGGCGATAAAGTGACTGTACGTTTTAACTGGAACACCTTAAGTTTCCGTTACAAAACCAACTACAGCTACTTTGGTATGTCACGCTACGAAATCGACTTTTCTGGCGACAAACCACAAATTTTAAGCAAGTACGTGGTGCTGAAAAACGATTACATCAACCAAGTAATCGACATTTATCACCTCTAAGACTGTATTGATTTACAGCTAGGTAAAAACCTTTCAGCCAGATGGAATTTTGGCTGAAAGGTCAAGTTTTAAAGATTTCTATAGGATATTCAGCCATGTCAAACCACAATGTTGCACTTCAATTTGAAGATGGCGTTACACGTTTTATTTCTGTTACAGATGGTGAAACACTGTCAGACGCAGCTTACCGTCAAAAGATCAATATTCCTTTGGACTGCCGTGACGGTGCATGTGGAACGTGCCGTGCGTTTTGTGAATCAGGTTCGTATGACATGCCTGAAGAAACTTATATTGAAGATGCATTGACACCAGAAGAAGCTGAACAAGGCTATATTCTTGCATGCCAATGTAAACCAACTTCAGACGCAGTATTCCAAATTCAAGCCACTTCTGATGTATGTAAAACTGAAATTCATGCATTTGAAGGTACATTGGCACGTGTTGAAAACTTATCTGACTCGACTATTACCTTTGATATTCAGTTAGATGAAGGTCAACCAGATATTCACTTCCTTGCAGGTCAATATGTGAATGTGGGTATTCCAGGCACAACAGAAACTCGTTCGTATTCTTTCAGCTCTAAGCCTGGCAACCGCTTAACTGGCTTTGTGGTACGTAACGTACCAAACGGCAAAATGAGCGAATTCTTAAGCCAAAACGCTAAAGCTGGCGACAAAATGACCTTTACGGGTCCATTTGGTAGCTTCTACTTACGTAATGTAGCACGCCCTGTGGTGATGTTAGCGGGTGGTACGGGTATTGCACCATTTATGTCTATGCTGCAAGTGCTTGAAGAAAAAGGTTCTGAGTACCCTGTACGTTTAGTCTTTGGTGTGACCAATGACTTTGACTTGGTTGCAATTGAAAAATTAAACGAACTACAAGAAAAATTCTCTTGGTTCGAGTACCGCACTGTTGTGGCGAATCCGGAATCTGCACACGAGCGTAAAGGTTACGTGACTGGCCATATCGAAAACGAATGGCTCAACGGTGGTGATGTTGATGTGTACCTATGTGGTCCAGTGCCAATGGTAGAAGCGGTACGTGGCTGGTTAGATGCAGAAGGTGTTAAACCTGCAAGCTTCCTATTTGAAAAATTCTCTGCCAACTAAGTTTGTTAGACAGTCTAGAAACATAGTCGGAGAATACAATGAATCGCTCAAAAAGATTTGAAAACAAAGTTGTAATCGTGACTGGTGCCGCTCAAGGCATTGGTCGCGGTGTGGCTTTACAAGTGGCTAGCGAAGGCGCACAAGTAGTCATGGCTGACCTTTCTCCTTATGTAGAAGAAGTGTTGGCTGAAATTGAAGAGCTTGGTGGCGATGCTGTTACTGTAAAAGCCAATCTTGAAACTTTTGCAGGTGCAGAATCTGTCGTTGCAAAAGCACTCGATACCTATGGCCGTGTAGATGTACTCATCAACAACGTCGGTGGTGCAATCTGGATGAAACCTTTCCAAGAATTTTCTGAAGAAGAAATTATCAAGGAAGTGAATCGTTCATTGTTCCCAACCCTATGGTGCTGCCGTGCCGTGTTGCCAGAAATGATTAAGAATCAAAAAGGTACGATTGTAAACGTATCTTCTATTGCAACACGTGGTATTAACCGTGTGCCGTATTCGGCTTCAAAAGGTGGTGTGAATGGCTTAACCGCTTCCCTTGCCTTTGAACACGCCAAAGACGGTATTCGCGTCAATGCAATTGCCACAGGCGGCACTGAAGCACCACCACGCAAAGTACCACGTAATGCCAACCCGCTTTCTGAATCAGAACAAGCGTGGATGCAAGAAGTGGTAGATCAAACAATTGATCGTACTTTCTTGGGGCGCTACGGCACCATTCAGGAACAAGTGAATGCGATTTTATTCCTTGCTTCTGATGAATCATCGTACATGACAGGTACGGTTGTACCTGTAGGTGGTGGTGATCAGGGTTAACCTGATCATCTTTTTTGTACAGGATCATTGCCAGACTTGCACGGAGGCAAACAATGAGTCACCTGTTAGATACCTTAAGAAAAGACTGGTCCTTATCAGCCACAGTTGCAGGATTTTTAGCTGTACTGATTTCCTATGCCGGTCCTTTAATCATCTTCTTCCAGGCAGCCCAACAGGCTCAAGTGTCCAATGCCATGATGATTTCATGGATTTGGGGCATTTCTATTGGCGCAGCCGTTGCCGGTATCTTCCTTTCAATTAAATTCAAAGTTCCGGTGGTCACCGCCTGGTCGGCACCCGGAACGGCCTTGCTGGTCACCCTCTTTCCTGATATTTCCCTGAACGAAGCCGTTGCAGCCTACATCACCTCAGCCGTGGTGATTTTCATTATTGGGATTACCGGTTATTTCGACAAATTGCTGGCCTTAATTCCGCAAGCAGTTGCAGCAGGCATGATGGCCGGCATTTTGTGCCAGTTTGGCTTTGGTCTGTTTACCGCCAGTAACAACATGCCGTTTATTGTATTTGGCATGTTGCTGGTGTTCTTACTGGCCAAACGTTTTAGTCCGCGCTATGCCATGCTGTATGTACTATTGACCGGAATTGGCCTGAGCCTGTTGCTCGGCACCATGAATCCGGTCGAAATGAGTTTTAGCCTGGCAGTGCCGCAGTTTATTGCGCCGGAATGGACCTGGAACTCGACCCTTAACCTGGCCTTACCGCTGATTTTAGTCAGCCTGTCTGGTCAGTTTCTACCGGGGATGGCCATTTTAAAGCTCAGTGGCTACGACACGCCGGCTAAACCCATTATTACCACCACCAGTATCGCTTCGCTGGCGGTGGCGTGTGTTGGCGGGATCACTATTGTCCTGGCCTCAATTACCGCCGCGCTGTGCATGGGCAAAGACGCGCATGAACTGAAAGAAAAGCGCTATATCGCCGGGATTGCCAACGGCCTGTTCTACATTTTAGGCGGTTTATTTGCCGGCAGCATTGTGATGCTGTTTAGCCTGCTCCCGAAAGAATTGGTGGCAGCATTGGCCGGTCTGGCACTTCTAGGAGCCATTGGCATCAATTTAAATGCCGCCATGCATCAGGAAAACCAGCGTGACGCAGCACTTATTACCTTCCTGGCAACTGCATCGGGTATGCAGTTTTTAGGTCTCAGCTCAGTTTTTTGGGGAATTTGTCTGGGTATTCTGGCTCATGTCATTTTAAGCAGAACCGGTTTATCAGGACTGACCTCACCTTCAAGCCCAAGCAAAAGCACGGGTCAATGAAGTTTGTTTGACTAGGAAACAACTATGATTGATAAAAGCTCAGCATCTTTAAAAGATGTGCTCTCTCAAATTAAAGATGGTTCAACCATCATGATTGGTGGTTTCGGTACAGCAGGTCAGCCTGCTGAACTGATTGATGGCCTGATTGAACTGGGCATCAAGGATTTGGTCATCGTCAATAACAATGCCGGTAATGGCGACTACGGTTTGGCCAAATTACTCAAAGCAGGCGCTGTACGTAAAATCATCTGCTCGTTCCCTCGTCAGTCTGACTCTTATATTTTTGATGAACTGTATCGTGCTGGCAAAATCGAGCTGGAACTAGTGCCGCAAGGTAACCTGGCTTGCCGTATTCAGGCTGCAGGTATGGGTTTAGGCCCAATCTACACCCCAACTGGCTTTGGTACTTTACTGGCTGAAGGTAAACCGACCTTAAATTACGAAGGCAAAGAATTCGTTCTGGAAAACCCGATTAAAGCCGATTTTGCTTTAATTAAAGCCTACAAAGGCGACCGTTGGGGCAACCTGGTGTACCGTAAATCTGCTCGTAACTTTGGCCCGATTATGGCCATGGCGGCAGATGTCACCATTGCACAGGTCGCAGAAGTGGTTGAACTGGGTGAGCTTGATCCTGAGCACATCATCACTCCGGGTATTTTTGTACAGCATGTGGTGTCAGTTGCTGCCAAACAGCCTGAACAATCAGCATAAATACGTGAAGGAGAACACGATGAGCTATACCAAATTAACACGTGACCAGATTGCTGAACGCGTTGCCCAAGACATTCCAGATGGTGCCTATGTCAACCTCGGGATTGGCCTGCCAACCAAAATTTCAAACTACCTGCCTGCAGATAAAGATGTATTCCTGCATTCTGAAAACGGTTTATTGGCCTTTGGTCCAAAACCTGCGCCAGGTGAAGAAGATCCGGAACTGATCAATGCCGGTAAAGAATATGTAACCATGCTAACCGGTGGCTGTTTCTTCCATCATGGAGATTCTTTCGCGATGATGCGTGGCGGTCACTTGGACATCGCCGTATTGGGTGCCTTCCAGATTGCAGAAAATGGTGACCTGGCCAACTGGCATACTGGTGCCCCAGATGCAATTCCTGCAGTAGGTGGTGCAATGGACCTTGCAGTTGGTGCCAAGAAAGTCTTTATCACTACCGATCACGTGACTAAAAAAGGCGAGCCGAAAATTGTAGCGGAGCTGAGCTATCCAGCAACTGGCCTGAAATGTGTAGATCGTATTTATACCGACCTGTGCGTGATTGATGTGACTGCTGAAGGCATGAAAGTGATTGAGAAAGTTGACGGTCTGTCATTTGAAGAGCTGCAATCCCTGACCGGTGCGAAGCTGATTGATGCGACACAGGGTTAAGTAATCCCTCCCAACCTCCCTGAGCGAGTTTTAAAGCACGGCTTTAAAAACTCAGCGCAAGCAAGGGAGGAAAAGTCCCCCTTTTTTAAAGGGGGATTTAGGGGGATTAAAAAAGAATTTAGGAAACAGAAAAAATGAAAAACGCATATATCATTGATGCTATTCGCACCCCATTCGGTCGCTACGCAGGTGGACTTGCTCCTGTACGTACAGATGACCTGGGTGCCATTCCCATTCAGGCGCTGATGGAGCGTAACCCAAGTGTTAACTGGGAAAAAGTAGATGACGTGATCTACGGCTGTGCCAACCAGGCCGGCGAAGACAACCGTAACGTGGGTCGTATGTCTGCGCTATTGGCGGGTGTGCCGCATCAGGTGCCTGCAACAACTTTAAACCGTTTATGTGGTTCATCACTGGATGCGGTTGCCATGGCGGCGCGTACCATTAAAGCCGGTGAAGCACATCTGATTGTGGCGGGTGGTGTAGAAAGCATGTCACGTGCACCATTTGTGATGGGTAAATCTGAATCTGCCTATGGCCGTAGCCAGAAAATTGAAGACACCACCATGGGCTGGCGCTTCATTAACCCGAAACTGAAAGAAATGTATGGTGTTGAAACCATGCCACAAACTGCAGAAAACGTGGCAGAACAGTTCAACATTAACCGTGAAGATCAGGACAAGTTTGCGTTTGAAAGCCAGCAACGTACCGCTGCCGCACAAGCCAAAGGTTTCTTTAAAAATGAAATCGTACCTGTGGTCATTCCACAGCGTAAAGGCGAACCAGTTGTGGTCGATACCGATGAGCATCCACGTGCATCAACCACGTTAGAAGGTTTGGCCAAGCTAAAACCTGTGGTCAAAGCCGATGGTACTGTGACTGCCGGTAATGCCTCAGGTATTAACGATGGTGCAGCAGCATTATTAATTGCCTCTGATGAAGCGGTAGCGGAATACGGTTTAAAACCACGTGCCAAAATTATTGGTGCAACAGTAGTCGGTGTAGAACCACGCATTATGGGCTTTGGTCCAGCGCCAGCCATTAAAAAACTGTTGGCCCAAACCGGTCTGACGTTAGAGCAGATGGATGTGATTGAGCTAAACGAAGCTTTTGCTGCTCAAGCACTGGCGTGTACCCGTGACCTTGATCTGGAAGATGGTGCCGCGAAAGTGAACCCGAATGGTGGCGCCATTTCACTGGGTCATCCACTCGGTGCATCAGGTGCGCGTCTGGTCACCACGGCCCTGAACCAGCTGGAAGCCACTGGCGGCAAATATGGCCTGTGCTCAATGTGTATTGGTGTCGGTCAAGGCATCGCTTTGATTATTGAACGCGTTTAAAGATACGATAACAAATTAAATTTCCCCTCCCTTTTTTAAAGGGAGGTCGGGAGGGATTCAATGCCAACATTTACATCTCAAGATGCTGAAATTAATTACCAAACCTTTGGTGATGCGACAAAACCTGCGCTGGTATTTTCTAACTCGCTAGGTACCAACTTTAAAATGTGGCAACCGCAAATTGACCACTTCCAGCAGGACTTTTTTGTCATTTGCTATGACACCCGTGGTCACGGCGCATCTTCTGCTCCACAAGGTCCATATACGCTTGACCAGCTCGGCCAAGACGTGGTGAATCTGCTCGATCATTTAAATATTGAAAAAGCAGCCTTCTGTGGGATTTCGATGGGTGGTTTGACCGGTCAGTGGCTGGCAATTAACAAGCCTGAACGTTTTAGCCATGTTGTGGTCTGTAATACAGCCGCTAAAATTGGTCAGGAACAGGCTTGGAATGAGCGTGCCGCACTGGTCCGTGAACAAGGTTTGGCCCCTATTGCATCAACGGCGGCCGGTCGTTGGTTTACCGAACCCTTTATCCAAAGTAACGCAGCAACTGTAGCGACTCTTTCAAACGACCTGGGAGCTGGCAGCCCTGAGGGTTATGCAAGCTGCTGCGAAGCTTTGGCTAAAGCGGATGTACGTGAACAGTTAAAAGACATTCAGGTACCGGTATTCATTGTTGCTGGTCAGCAAGACCCGGTAACAACTGTAGCCGATGGTGAATTTATGCAACAACGCATTGCCAACGCTGAACTATTTGAAATTAATGCTTCGCATATTTCCAATATTGAACAGCCAGAAGCCTTTAATCAGGCGGTGCAGGCGTTTATTCAACGTTAAACCCAGCTCGGTTGAAAGCATTTAAAAAAAGATAATCTCCGGATTATCTTTTTTTGTTTTTAGGCAATTTTTAAAAAGATTGATGATTCTACTGAGATGCCCTGCCCATCTACTTCAACTTTAAGCCCAGATCACCAGCATCGCGGCAATCACCACCAGTACCAAGCCCAGATGATCGGTTCGGGCCAGTTTTTCCTTAAAGAAAAAGGCAGAAATCAGCAAGCTAAATAGAATTTCAATCTGTCCCAAAGTTTTGACCAAGGCCACAGTCTGCATACTCATGGCACTAAACCAGCCAAGGGAGGCCAGAAAACTGCAAATACTCACCTTAAAGGTCAGTCCCAGCCGCTGCCACATGGCCTGTAAGGTATGCGGGCTAAACAGCCCCAAATACAACAACATGCTGATACATTGCAGCCCGATCACAAAACATAATACCCAGCCGGCACGATGTAAAAAGGGTAAATTCTCCAGTTCCAGACTCGCTTCACGCACCAGCAGTGAGGTAATGGCAAAACTGAGACCACTGCCCACCCCAATCGCCAACGTGCTGACAGACAGCTTGGTATTGGCCGGCCCTTTACTGAGTAAAAAGACCGCCACGCCGCCTAATACGACGCCAAGCCAGCCCAGCAGACTTAAATATTCGCCCAGTAGTGCCACGCCAATTAAAGCCGCCAGAATCGCCTCGCTTTTGGCCAGTCCGACACCAATGGCATAGTTTTTCTGCTTGAACAGTTGCACCATGAGAATGGTGGCCAGAATCTGGCAAAAAGCCGCCACAGCAATATACAGCCAGAATTTCCCGCTAAAGCGAACCGGCGTTGCGGCAGGCTGCTGCAGATATAAAAAACTCAAATAACCGACCGCAAACGGCAAGGCAAAAATAAAGCGTGCAAGCGTGACGCCATAAACGTCGACCGTCATGCTGAGCTGTTTTTGAAAGGCATTGCGCCAGGCCTGCATAAATGCAGCCATCAGGGTAAAAAGAATCCAGGTACTGGCCATGCGAGTATGAAAAATATGATCGGGAATAAGGTTTAATCTACTCCTTTCATGGCGCATATTCGACCATTTTTCATCCATTTACCGTGGCTTTGCTGAATAAATCTCCAATTCTGTCTATTTGCAGCTTTTATGTTCCTTTTAATCCGGAATGCGATGACTGCAAGGCACATGCTTGCCGTTTGCATCCACATGGTTTTTCGACTCAAAATGAGGCTAAGCGACTGATCGCATCAGGCAACTTTGTAAATCTGCTACAATTTTATAGCGGGTTTCAAATACCCTCCTGACTCAATCTATGTTTAGATAAATGGACGTATCCTGCAGGCTGAGGATCAAGAATGAAGTATTTTGAATGTGCGGTATGCCATCAGCAGATTTTTTTTGGTGCCTCATTTTGTGAATATTGCAAGGCACCCATTGGCTTTGTTGCCTCCGAAAAAGATATGGGCACCTTTCGTAAGGATAGCGAAAATGAATGGGTCAGCCTGAATGAGAGCTATCGTAATCAGAAATTTAAGCCCTGTTTTAATTATAGTCACTATCAGGTCTGCAACTGGATGATTCCCGTCGATGATGAAAATATCTATTGCGAGTCCTGCCAGCTTACCCACACCATCCCCAATTTAGATGAACCGGAAAATATCCAGTACTGGCGTTATCTGGAACAGGCTAAACGGCGGTTTTTATATCTGGCGCAGCGCATGAATATTATGCCGCGGCCAAAACGTTCTGAAGATGACCGCTATGGCCTGCGCTATGAATTTTTAATGCCCATGGAAGGCCAACCGGTGCTGACCGGCCACGCCAATGGTCTGATTACCCTCAATGCCATTGAAGCCGATGTGGTTTATCGGGAAACCACGCGCGTAACCATGGGAGAAAACTACCGTACCCTGCTCGGCCATTTTCGCCATGAAAGCGGCCATTATTATTTTGATGTGATGCAAAACCGCCATCCGGAACTGGTCGATGAATTCCGCTACTATTTTGGTGATGAGCGTCAGGATTATGGTATGGCGCTCAAACGCCATTATGAACAAGGCCCGCCCCCCGACTGGCAGGACAGCTATATCAGCACCTATGCCACCACCCATCCCTGGGAAGACTGGGCTGAAACCTGGGCGCATTATCTGCACATGATGGATACCTTGGAAACCGCCTATTTTGCCGGAATCCGGGTGCAAGGCAACGGCCGTACCCTGGCCAATCTGTACTTTACCGAATGCCCGATTGGCGGCAAGGATATTGAACATATTCTAGAAAACTGGATTGCCCTGACCTTTAATCTGAATGCGCTGAATCGTAGTATCGGGCTGGATGATGCCTATCCGTTTAAACTGACCGAGCCGGTAAAAGACAAACTGCGTTTTATTCACCGGCATGTGCTGGATAAAGCCTTTAAATCCAATCAGGCCAGTCATCCTGCTTAAGCTCACTTTCAATTCAATGAGATTTGCTACACGATATAGCGTTTACTTAGGCCCCATTCGGCCAGAATCCGGCGGTATAAGGCCGAGGAGCGATCTGCCTCAAAATGGGCTTCCATGCTTAAATCCAGCGGCAGCTCTTCCGGTTTCTGGCTTTCTACCATGTCCTGATCTTCGGCAAAAATCTGCGCATTAAAATCGTAAACCGCTTGCAGGTCACCGGTGGTATCAAAATTCCGGGTTAAAGGCACAAATAGCCGGGTCTGATTGGCCGATACCGGACAGCAGGCATTTAAGATTTTCAAGATGCCATCATTCGGAAAATAAATAGTCAAGGTCGCTGCAAAGGGTGGATAAACATCAAATTCACGCGTCCATAAAAAGCCTTCGGGTGCTAAATGCTGCATACCATGCGGATAATTGCTGACATTGGAAATATAGATACTTTTCAGGCCATAGTCAGTGCGTTCGGTATGATATTTCGGTACCACCGGATTGTCCCGATCGGCAAAGGCCTGATGATGTACCCAGGCAAAATGTGCAACATCAATAAAGCCTTCTAACTGACGGCCGCTGGAACCGGCAATATCCACACTGGGCGGTAAAATGGATTGATGCTCCGCATCTTCCCAGGTGTCCAGCACCGGAAAATTGGCTGCCTGTTCATCCCGCCCGAACAGGCTGGTCCAGACCAGACCATATTTCAGCACCACCGGAAACGTGGTCAGGCTAAAACGCTCCGAAATCTGGGTCAGGTCGGGCTGGGCCGGAATTTTGGTGCATTTGCCGGCACGGTTATAGTGCAGCCCATGATAAGGACAGATAATTTCCTCGCCCTCTACCCAGCCTTTGCTTAAAGGCACACCGCGATGTGGGCAAATATCCCGCACCAGCTGGATGTCACCACTTTCTGTCCGGTACAGCGCCATTTTCACATCTAGCAAGGTCACCTGTTGCGGCTGGCTGCTGACATCCTGAATTCGTGCCACCGGATACCAATGCTGCGCCAGAATATGCCAGTCACTGGCATCAAAGCGGCTGTCATGGGGTTGGGCAAACAGGTGGATTACAGGAATCGCATTCATAGGCTGGCTCACTTTTAAGCTATACAGGGTCAAGAACAAACGGAAATCCGCGGTTTTCTCATGTCGTTTATTGTTAATTTCCTGTTTTAAATTAAGAGCTTCTGCTTTTTCTGTCTATTAGAATGTTTTTGATGATCTGTTCTAAATATTCGAACACTTTAGTCAAAATTGGCCTGAACTGGCGCAGATCTTGCTCTTTTAAAATCTATCAATATCACGCTGGCCAGGTCTTAAATGGTGAATACCCCGTTTTCGCGTTTTTCAGACTATTTTATTGCGGTGGCGCAAACCGGCAGCTTGCGCAAGGCAGCCGAACAGCTGTTTATTTCGGTATCTGCCGTGCATCGACAAATTGTACTGGCCGAACAGGAACTCGGGATTGCGCTGTTCGAACGTCTGAATCATGGGCTACGGCTGACTTTGGCCGGAGAGTTGCTGTATGCCGATCTATTAAAATGGCACAAAGAATTTCAGCAGACCCGCATCCGTTTTGATGAAATTCAGGGCCTGCATCGTGGCAGCATTGAATTTGGCTTAATTTCAGCGCTCAGCGAAAGTTTTGTGCTGCAGTCGATGCAACACATGAGCCAGCATTATCCCTGGATTGATTTTCTCGTGCATGTGCTGGACAGTGAAAAAGTCGCGCAGATGATTCAGGCCGCGGAGCTGGATTTTGGCCTGCTGCTGAATCCGCAAGCGCATCCGCATTTAGAAGTGGTGGCTTTTGTGGAAATTCCGCTGGGTTTTGTGATTCCAGTTGAGCATCCTCTGGCAGAACAAACACCGCTGTATTTTTCCGATACCTTGCCTTATGCCCATTTAATGCCAGCACCACCGCTGATTATTCATGAATATGTCAGCGCGCTGTATAAGCACCATCAGTTTAGTCCGCGCAGCCGCATCGAATGTAATGACATTCGTATGTTAATGTCATTGTTAAAGCAGAATTTGGGGCTGGGGCTAATGAGTTATTTAGATGCACTGCCGCTCCTGGAACATCAAACAGCCATCTTTAAACCGGTTCAGGACAAAGGTTTATATCCACTGACGCTGGCCCTGTGTGTGGCACCGAAACGACAGCTTTCCCGGATTGCGCAAATCATGATGAAACAGTTAACCGAGCAGATGGAGCAGCTACAACAGCAAATTGCCGAGCTTTAACAAACCGGCTGAATCAAAGGTACTACCTTGTCCCGTTGCAAACTGCTGATGCCCTGCACTTTTTGCATTTGATACACCGTGGCCTGAAGTTCCAGCAGTTCTTCCGGATGATGGGTCACATAAATCATACCCAGCTGCAATTCGCGCTGAATGCGTTTTAAAAATGGCAGTATCTGCTGTTTTAACTGCTGATCCAGTCCGCTTAAAGGTTCATCCAGCAGCAATAACTGCGGTGCAGACAATAAAGCCCGGCCAATCGAAACGCGCTGTGCTTCCCCGCCAGATAATTGATGCGCTTTGCGTCGAATCAGCCTGGACAGTTCTAACAGCTCAACAATCTGCTCAAACTCAAATTTACGCTGTGCCAGCGGCTGTAAACCTTCTGCATATCTTAAATTCTGCTCAACATTCAAATGCGGAAATAACAGGGCTTTCTGAAAAATCAGGGCAATTTTACGTTGATGCACAGGCACAAATACCTGCTGCTGGGTATCGAGCAATAAACGGTGATTCAGCACAGTCCGGCCAGCAGATGCAGAAAGCTGGTTTTCCCGGAACCGGAGGGCCCCAGAATCCCGACAATCTGCTCTGCACAGGTCAGCTGCAGCTGTAATTTGAACTGCGCATTCTGATAATCGATCTGACAATCCAGCATCAGTTTTGCCCCAATTTACGTTGATATCTGTGCAGAATAAAATAATTGGCCAGTAAGGCGGCAAAAGCCAAGCCGGTGGATAACAGCACCAGACGCATGGCAGCAGCTTCGCCATCAGGCTGTTGAATGAGCGTATAAATAGCGATGGGAATGGTGCGGGTTTCATCCGGGATATTGCCAACAAAGGTAATGGTGGCGCCAAATTCACCCAGACTGCGGCTAAAGCCCAGAATACTGCCCATAAGAATCCCGGGCAGCACCAGCGGTAAGCTAATACTGAAAAAGACTTTCAGCGGCGCAGCCCCAAGTGAGGCTGCCACCTGTTCCAGCTGTGGATTTAACATTTGAAAGACAAACGAATCGGTTGAACCAGCAAGGGAAACGCCACCAGCATGGCAGCCAGTACTGCGCCTTTCCAGTTAAACGCCAGCTCAATGCCCCAGTGGGCCAAAACCTGTCCAATCCAGCCTTGCGGGCTAAACAGCACCAGCAATACATAGCCCAGCACTACCGGTGGTAAAACCATCGGCAGTTGTAACATGGCTTCAAGCAAAAACTTGCTGCGAAATTCATAGCGTGCCAGCATCCAGCCCAGACAAATTGCAAATGGCAGGCAAAACAAGGTCGCGACACTGGCCACTTTAGCAGACAGATATAAACCACTTAGTTCTTCGGGACTGAGCATCAAAGCAGCAACCTAGGGACGAAAACCATGTTGAACAAAAATCTTGTGAGCCGCGACGCTACCCAGATAGCGCCGGAACTTGACCGCCTGACGATTCTTTTCACCCTGTTTGGTTAAAGCCGCGGTATAGACAATGTCCGGATGGGTCTGTACCGGAAACGCACCCAGCACTTTTACTTTATCGCTACTGACGGCATCGCTGCGATAAACAATGCCGACCTGACAGGCACCGCGCTCGACAAAGGCCAAAGCAGCCCGGGCATCCGACGTGCCAATAATGCGTTTTTCCAGCCGTTTATACCAGCCCAGCTTGGTCAGACTATGTTTGGCATATTTTCCAACCGCCACCGAATCGACCTGTCCGGTACACAGCCGGCCCGTAAAGGCCTGAGGAAAATTAAAGGTAGGATGCGCCCGAAACGGAATCCGCGCATCTTTCAGGGCAATTGCCACCAGCTGGTTATAAATAATTGGTTTGACCTGACTGGCTTTGACCTTGTTGCGTTTCACCAGATAGGTCATCCAGTCCTGATCGGCCGGAAAATAAAGATCGACTTTTGCACCGCGGACAATATGTTTGGCCAAGGTCGATGAAGTGCCAAAAACCGGTACAATCTTGGCTTCTGGATGTTGCAGCTGATAATGCCGAATCACATCCGTCAATGCCGGGCCCAGACTTGCAGCTGCATACACCTGAACGGAATTGGCTCGACTGAATGTGCTTAAGCACAAGGCGACACAGATTAAACCCAGTTGGATGGTCTTCAAAACGCACTCCCTCAATGCTGTATGAATATTCCCTTTAAGCATTGGCCTTTTTGAATCGGCTGATGGGCCGGCACACGCACCAGACAGTTGGCATACATCAGATTACTGAGCATATGCGACTGCTGCTTGGCTAAACTGTGCAGTTTCAACACCCCATCTTCAAAACAGGCGGCCATTCTTAAAATCCTTTCTCTCGCATCGGGCTTTAAGTCATGTTGTATTTGCCCTGTCCACCACGCGGGCGGCTGACTTTGCCCTTGTAATACTTCTAATAAAGTTTGCGTATAGATCGAGATTCCAACATATACCGCCGCAGGATTGCCCGGCAATGCCAATAAGTGACAAAATTTGTTAGCCGATTTTCGGTATCTGGCGAAAAAAACCGGTTTCCCCGGCTTCTGTTTCACTTTCCAGAACACCTGCTCAAAGCCTACATTTAAAGCCACCGGACGGATAAAATCATAATCACCAACCGAAATTCCGCCAGTGCTGATGATGACATCATACTCCTCCTGAAGTTGCTGAAAGTATCGGATTAAGGCAATTTCATTATCTTCCACATGCACAATATGCACAGGTTGATGCCGTGCCTGACACCAGGCTGCAATTAAAGGCGCATTGGCATCAAAAATTTTTCCTGCTTGCAGATCTGCAGCCGACTGCGCGACTTCATCCCCGGTAATCAGCACGGCAACTTTAGGCTGCTGATAGACCTGCACCTGATCAATACCGGCCATGCTTAAAGCCGCAATTGCGCCGATATTTAAATATTGTCCGGCTGATGCCAGTAACTGACCTTGGGTAATTTCTTCGCCCACATCCCGGATATCTGCATGCAGTTTGAGCGCAGCCTCCAGCTGAATCAGATGGCTAGACATCCGCTGTACAATTTCCTGACGTGCCACCGTGGTGGTGCCAGCAGGAATAGGCGCGCCGGTAAAAATACGCATCGCCTGTCCACGCTGCAGCGTCACATCGGCTGATTGACCGGCCCGGATTTCACCGACCAGCTGGAACTGCTCGCCTGGCGCTATCTCTCCATCGCTACACAGGACATAGCCATCGACCGCGCTTTGGGAAAATAAAGGCAGATCAATCCCCGCATAAATATCTTCAGCTAAATAGCGATGCAGGCCCTGTTGTAGTGGCAGGGTTTCCACCTCCAGACAGGGTGTTGCCGCAATCATCTTGTCCAACGCCTGATCCAGACTGATCAGCCCGCTTTCTGCACCACAGCCTGACATTATTGATAGCCTCCTGCATGTGGAATATTTTTCTGCACATCAAAGACATGCACCAAGGCCGGTAATACCGCCAGCAAGGATTCCTTCGCGCCTTGACGGCTGCCCGGTAAAGTCATCACCAGACTATTTTCAATATAGCCAGCCACTCCACGGCTTAAAGCCGCATACGGCGTGCGTTTCTGGCCAAAACTGCGCGAGGCTTCCATCAGCCCTGGAATTTCCCGTTCTAATAGCGGAGCCAGGGTTTCTACGGTTAAATCTTTCGGGCCAAGACCAGTGCCGCCAACGGTTAAAATCAGCGGATACTGATTTTTCTGCTGTTCAATTAAGGCCAGCAACTGTTCCGGGCTATCCGGAATCACCTGATACTGAACCTGCTGGAAATTGGCCTCTGCCAATATTTCCAGAATATTCTGGCCGGCGGTATCCGGTTTTTTACCCGCGGCGACGGTATCGGACAGCACAATCACCGAGGCTGGCATCGGCTGCGCCAAGACCCGGCTAAAATGGGATTTACCGCCTTTTTTCTGTTGCAGTTTGCATTGATCCAGACACAAATCTTCCGGTTCACAATGCGGTTTCAGCATGTCGTATAAGGTCAGTCCGGCCAGACTGGCTGCGGTTAAGGCTTCCATCTCGACACCGGTCGGACCAATAGTTTCTATCGTGGCAATAATCTCGACATGCTGTTCATGCAGTTCATAATCCACATCGGCCCGGTAAATCGGTAAAGGATGGCATAGCGGAATCAGCTCATCGGTACGTTTGGCCGCCAGAATACCGGCAATACGCGCGGTTTTCAGCGCATCGCCTTTTTCAGTATTGCCCTGACGCAGCAGCTCGATACAGTGCGGCGGCGCATATAAAATGGCACTGGCCACCGCAGTACGATAGGTTTCGGCTTTCATGCCTACATTTTTCATGATGGTATTCCGGAATTATTGATTTAAAAAAATTAGGCTTAACATCGGATTTAAAGCGGCCATTGATAGGCGTTTTCGCCTGCATGGGAGTGATTGCAGCAATCGGTTTGCGTATTCGCTTCCACTGGCGGATGATCTTTACGAATACAACAGCCTTCGACATACTGGCTGCTGCCATCGCAATAAAATTCTTCTTTCCAGACCGGGACTTCATGTTTGACCCGCTCTACCGCCACCTCGCAGGCCTGAAAGGCTTCACGGCGATGCGGCGCATACGCCATGGCAATAATTGCGGTTTCACCAATGGCTAAATCCCCAATCCGGTGGATGACCCGCACATAAGACACGCCATATTGCTGCTGAATTTCCTGCTCAATCTGCCGGATCATTTTTTCTGCCACCGGTGCATAGGCGGTATATTTCAGCGACTGCACTGCCTTACCTTCATGATGGTTGCGAACTGTGCCCACAAAAATGCCAATGCCACCACATTCGGGAAAGTGCTGAATCTCATCGAAGCTGGACTGGCTGAGTGGCATATCCTGAATCCGGGCAAACTGTTTTAGATGTTGCATCGTTTAACCTCCTGCCACCGGTGACAGCAACACCAGCGTGGTACTGTGCTGCAAGGTCTGCTGGCGTGGCACAATATCTTCACCAATCGCGCAGGCACAACGTTCGACCAGAGACGCTGCCGCTGGATAACTGTGGTTTAACTGCAGCAACAAGTCCGCAATGGCCGTACCGGGCAGGCACTGCATCTGAATAGTTTCTGGCAGCGCCTGTTTTACAGCGCCAAAGGCTTCAATCTGAATCAGGATATCGTGCATACTTAACCTCCAATCATATACATGCTGATTTTCCGGGTACTCCCGGCAGTGGTTGTGGCTTGAGAATGAATGGCATGAAAGCCGGCTTTTTTCTGCCAGATATAGCTTTGTAATTGCTGCAGTAACTGCTCACGTGCCACGGGCGCCGTGTGAGTCTGTAGCTGTTCAATCAATACTTTTAAGGGCACAGGCTGTTCGGCAAACAGGCAGTTATACAGTTCACCCTGGGCACTTAAACGCAACCGGTCACACTGGCCACAAAAGGCATGACTGATGGTGGAAATAATCCCCACCGGATGGCCATCGACCCGATATTCCCGTGCCGGATTCGCGCCTTGGCTGTGGATGGCTTCGACCGGAAAATGCTGGCTTAAGCGCTGCAAAATTTCCTGCTCGGTGACTACATGCGCGGCGCTCCAGTGACCATCACCATCCAGCGGCATAAATTCAATAAAACGTAGCGGAATCTGCCGGGCTTTGCTCCACTGCAAAAGTGGCACCATCTGGTCGTCATTAATGCCTTTGATTAGCACGCTATTCAGTTTGATGGGCAAATGCGCCTGCTGCGCGGCCTGAATCCCGTCGAGTACCGGCTGTAACTGTTTTTGGGTTAGCGTAAAAAACTGCTGCGGATCTAAACTGTCCAGACTGATATTTAAATCATCCAGACCGGCCTGTTTTAATTCCTGCGCATAGCGGCTTAAATAATGGCCATTTGTGGTCATGGAAATTCGCGCCAAGCCCAATTGGCGTAAGGGCTGTAAATCCCGGATAAAATGCACCACACCCTGGCGCATCAGCGGTTCGCCGCCGGTAATCCGGATATGCTGAATCCCCTGCTCAACCATCAACTGGCAAAACTGCAGCAAGGCTTCAAAACTCAGCAACTGATGTTTCTTCATCCATTCAGGATGTTCAGGCATACAGTAGACGCATTTAAAATTGCAGCGATCGGTCACAGAAATCCGCAGTTTGCGTTTGCTCCGGCCAAACTGATCCTGAAAATATGCGGGTCTCACGGGAATCTGGGGATTGTTCACGCCTGTTATCCTCTGGGCAATTGCTTCATGGCTGTGCAATAGGCAATAGGTTTGCACGGATCACATGCCGCGCTTTAGGCTTGAATTTGCAATTAATGTTCCAACTTTGAGCTTTTGATAAAGAGAGTGTTTAAATTCTGCCCAGCACATGCTAGAAGCGAAGAAATGAGATGATTTTTAAAGAAATTTCAGCTGACGATACTGTTGCAGTTCATCCAGCGAGTTAATACTGTGAAAAAATAGCGCACGATTTTTAAATTTTGCCACCTGAGCATGCATTTCTGCGAAACAGTGCTTTAAACTGCGCTGATGTTGTGCAAGATGCGCGCGAAGTGTGGGCAAACTGCTGCGTTTCATCAGACAAAATGGATACAGCGCCTGTCCGTTCATCATCACATAGGCCACGTCGGCCTGCGGCTGTCTGGCCAGACGCTGATGCAACCGTGGCAGCACATCGGGCGGAATATAGGTCACATCACAGGGAACAAACAGCACATAGTCGGCCTGCACATGGCCCCAAGCGCTTTTCATGCCCATCAACGGGCCTAGAAAACCGCCTTCATCATCATGATAACACTGCAGATGCGGCAGCAATCTAGCGTAAATAGAACGATCGCGATGGCTATTGATCCACAATTGCTGAATTTCTGTTTTAAAGCGCCGCTGGATTTTGAGCAGCTGGATGTCATCATCAAACTTTTGCAGCAGCTTGTTCATGCCATTCATGCGGCGGGCTTGTCCGCCCGCCAGAATGACCAGATCGGTCACAGGATAATCGGCCTGCATGATGGCGGAGTTGCGATTCATGGCATTTCCTCCATCTGACAGGCTTTAATCAGCCCACGGATTTCCGGTAAACATGAGCCACAATTGCCGCCAGCTTTTAAACAGGCCGTGATCTGTTTTTCATGGCTTAACTGCTGCTCCCGAATGGTCTGGATAATGCGGTTTTTGCCAACTTTAAAGCAGCTACATACCAGCGGTCCTTCATTGTTCTGTACCGACATCGCCTGTCCGGCCAGCAAGGCTTTGCGATGCGTGGCACTTAAACGCTCACGTTTAAACAGGCTGGCAACCCAGTCCCGATCGGGCAATAAAGCGTTGGGCGCAATATACAGGCTGGCAATTAAAATTCCGTCCTGTAACACCACACTATGGCTGATGAATGCCGATGGATCTTCCAGCTGCAGCCATTCAAAGCGGCTATCTTCCAGCTGCAGCAGCTGTTTAATCTGTGCGGCGGTATGTTTAAATTTTTTCCGGTCGGCCAGTTCATAACGCACCGCTTTGGCGGTCTGAATCTTGCTCCACCACGCTACCTGCGCCAAAGTGGCCTGAACTGCCGCTTCATGACCGTGGCGAATATACAGCACGCCCTGCCAGTCGGTATAAAATGGCTGGATGCTAACCGGGGTATGTTTAAATTCGGGTTCGCCGGAAATGGCATCCACCACCGGATTGACCACTTTTCCAATTCGCGCATCGGAAGCGACCTGATCATTCCAGTGAATGGGCGCAAACAGCTGACCACGGCGAATACCAGTCGAAACTTCAACCCGCAGTACACAACTGCCCCAGCGGGATTTCAGCTCCACCGGTTCCCCATCTTTCAGGCCATATTTCAGTGCATCATTGGGGTGAATTTCACAATAGGGCTCGGCTTTGTGAGTGCTTAAATTGGCCGATAAACCGGTACGGCTCATGGTGTGCCACTGGTCACGAATCCGGCCAGTATTCAGAATGAGAGGATAATCTTCACAAGCGCCATGTACCGGGTCGATGGCCTGAGTGGCAATAAAACGGGCTTTGCCATTTGGAAAACTAAACTGTCCCTGGGTAAACAGCTGTTCCACCGGTGGATTCTGCTGAGGCGTTAATACTGGCCATTGCAACGGCTGCAGCTGTTCATACTGTTGCAGGCTTAGCTGGCTCAGACCGCTTAAATTAAAGTAGCGAAATAGCGGATAGTCCTGACGCTGTGTCACCGGACCATTTTCACAGGCCGATAAAGCCGCATGTTCCAGAAAAATCTCATGCACATGCTGATAATCGAAACCGCGAAAGCCCATGGCCTTGGCCACCTGACTGATCGCCCACCAGTCGGCCTTGGCCTGGCCCGGTGCGGGCAAAAAGGCACGCTGTCTGGAAATGCGCCGTTCGGAATTGGTAACACTGCCTTCTTTTTCGCCCCAACCCAAAGCCGGTAATAAAACATCGGCATAGGCAGTGCTATCGGTATCCTGACAGATATCCGACACCACCACAAAATCACACTGCGCCAAGGCGCGTTTGACCTGATCGGCATTGGGTAAACTCACCACCGGATTGGTGGCCATAATCCACAGTGCCTTGATTTTCTCGGCTTCTACCGCTTCAAACAGATCGACCGCTTTTAACCCCGCTTGGGTGGCAATTTTTGGACTGTTCCAGAACTGTTGTACCAGCTGCTGATGGGCCGGCTGATCCAGATCCAGATGTGCCGCCAGCATATTGGCCAGTCCCCCCACTTCACGGCCACCCATGGCATTCGGTTGTCCGGTCATGGAAAACGGTGCTGCGCCCGGCTTGCCAATTTTGCCTGTTAACAGATGGCAATTGATAATACTGTTGGCTTTATTCACCCCTTGTGAAGACTGATTGACCCCCATCGAAAACAAGGTCATGACTTTGTCAGTCTGGGCAAACTTTTCAAAAAACAGCTGTAATTTCTCGGCAGAAATCCCGGTACGCGCTGCCACATTTTCCAGCTGCTGCTCCGCGGCGCTGGCTTCTAACGCCTGCTGCAAGCCTTCGGTATAGGCAGCGGTAAAATTGTGGTCCTGATGACCATTTTGCTGTAAGTACTGCAGCAAGCCGTTAAATAATGCAACATCTTGCCCGAGCATAATCGGCAAATGTAAATCGGCCGCTTCACAGGTCGCGGTAAAGCGTGGGTCGACCACCACCACAAACAGATTGCGCTGTTCTTTGGCCTGCATCATGCGCTGATACAGAACCGGATGGCACCAGGCAGTATTGGAACCGACCAGCACCACCATCTCGGTCTGTTCAAAATCTGCATAGCTGGCAGGCACCAGATCTTCGCCAAAGGCCCGTTTATGCGCCGCCACCGCAGAAGACATACACAGCCGCGAGTTGGTATCAATATTAGCCGTGCCCAAATAACCTTTGACAAATTTATTGACCACATAATAGTCTTCGGTCAGCAATTGCCCCGAAACATAAAAAGCAATACTTTCCGGGCCATATTGCTCAATACAATGCTGGAATTTTTGCGCAATTTCGGTGGTGGCAGTCTGCCAGTCTGTTGGCTGACGGTTGTCCTTACGGCCCAGCATTGGGGTTAATACCCGTGTCTCTAGCCCCAAGGTATCGGCCAGATTGCTACCTTTAATACACAGCTTGCCAAAGTTGGCTGGATGCTGCACATCGCCTTCGACTTTCACCTGCACGCCTTGTGGTGAATGGCTGACATGAGCCCTCACCCCACAACCAACCCCACAATAAGGACAGGTGGTTTGCGTAGTCATCGTTTTTAATTCTGTGGAGCTATGCAGTTCCACCACTGGGATACTATTCATTGCTGCTGTGCTCCTTAATTATCTAAATTCACGTAATTCCCATTTTTATCTTGGCTTTATTTGAAATACGAAATTTGTGTAAGCATTCACTATCGTGAGGTGGCATGGATGCCACCGATTCCCATCATTACAGGACGTAATGTATGGGAATCTAAGATTTTTGTTACTTTTGATCTTTCAAAAGTAAGGGAGTGCCTACACGTAAACAGTTGTTTTAGCACTCCATTTGAGGCTATGACATCCTTCTTATGAAGTACTAATTACAGAGATCTAATTACCCTGCTTTCTTTAATGCAAAATCCCGACCAAATAGCAGTTTATTCCGAATCGAAGTGATTGGTGTCTGATCTACAATCAGCTCGGCATACCATGCACCATCCTCGGTATCACCAAACAGTACTGCACCAATGACTTTGTCTTTCTGGATGATGATGCGTTTATAAATCTGACGTTTTTCATCATTCAGGACAATGTCTTCAAAATCATCTTCCGGTTCAAAATTACCGGCCGAGAACACATCACAACCACTGACTTTGAGCTGGGTCGGAACAGTAGGTGCCTTAAAGGTCAAGCTACCGTGTTCTGCCAGATGCGAGGCACAAATAAAGGCTTGGCCCCACAGCGGTTCCACCAGACCAAAAGTTTGACCACGATGTTCGATACACTCACCGACTGCATAAATACTCGGGTCATAACTTTGCATGGTGTCATTGACCAGCACCCCACGCTGACAGCGCAGGCCGGCACTTTGCGCCAGGGCAATATTCGGACGGATTCCCACCGCAAACACCACCAGATCGGCATCGAGCAGCGTGCCATCGTTTAGCCGGACTTGTGTGACATGGCCATTTTCACCAAGCAGCATTTCGGTATTGGCTTCGGTCAGGATACGAATACCTTTTTCTTCAATACTGTTTTTCAACATTAAGCTGGCTTTGCTATCCAGCTGACGATCCATAATCCGGTCCATTAGATGCAGCACGGTAACGTTCATGCCACGCTGTTTCAAACCATAGGCCGCTTCAAGCCCGAGCAAACCACCACCAATAACCACGGCGTTTTGTTTCTGTTCGCAATATTCCAGCATCCGGTTCACATCATAGATATCGCGGAAGCTGAGCACACCGTCCAGCTCTGTGCCCGGAATTGGGGGAATAAACGGCTGCGAGCCGGTGGCTAAAATCAGCCGGTCATAATTCACCACTTGCCCCGACTGGGTGAAGACTTGCTTGCGTGGACGATCAATTTTCACCGCAGCATCACCGGCAATCAGCTGAATACCTTTTTCGGCATACCAGGCATGCGGATGCAGCATGATATCGTCCACCGTTTTATCACCGGCCAAGACCGGGGACAGCATAATCCGGTTGTAGTTGCCCCACGGTTCTTCGCCAATCACGGTAATCTCGTAACGATCAGGTGCCATATCCAGCAAATCTTCCAGACAGCGCATGCCCGCCAGACCATTACCCACCAGCACCAGCTTCATTTTTTCCTGTTGCACGCCATTATTGGTGATATAGGTTTTTTGTGCAGTCGGACTGACAAAAACCCGGCCCTGTTCAATTTTGCTTGGAAACACCAGTAATTTCTGGTCTTTATCTTCCAGACAGCGGCCGGTGGCCAGACTGAAATGCTGTTTATAGATTGGTGATGCCACCACACGCTCACCTTGCAAATCACCCAGAATACCGCGCGACATCACATTGGCGCCGCTAAACGGGTCCTGATTACTCAGGGCATAAACACGCTGTTCCTGCCCCACACGGAAAATTGCAATCTGCTGGCCTTCCACCAAGGCTGCCACGCCGGTATGTGGGGTAATCTCCTCCAGATGACAGACCTCTACCCAATCCAGTTCATTCATATCTTTTAAAATTGTCATCATCGTTATCCTGTACTTTGGCATCTTCTGCTGCATATCTCATTTGGTTTTTCTGGCGGATTTGCTTCAGAAGATGTGTCTTGATCTTGAAGGTTATGCCTGCATCACCGGAATCCGGCTTTCATCACGCTCGGCCGCCGTTTTCGGGCGAATCTGCCCACGTTCGGTGGCAAACTGGATGTGCGGATCGTGCTGCTGCTCGGCTTTGGCATTGATAAAGGTTTTAAAGCGTTTACGTACTTCCGGATCTTCAATCGCGGTACGCCATTCATCCTGATAAGTACCCACCACATGCTGCATGCGGCGTTCTAGTTCTTCGGCCAGACCTAAGGAATCGTGCACAATCACGTCTTTCAGATAATCCAGCCCGCCCTCCAGGTTGTCGCGCCAAACCGAAGTACGTTGTAAACGGTCTGCGGTTTGAATGTAGAACATAAAGAAGCGGTCGATGTATTTGATTAAGGTACTGGTATCCAGATCGGAAGCCAGCAGCTCGGCATGACGCGGTTTCATGCCACCGTTACCGCAAACATACAGGTTCCAGCCTTTTTCAGTGGCAATCACGCCCACGTCTTTACTTTGTGCTTCGGCACATTCACGGGTACAGCCAGATACCGCCATTTTCAGTTTGTGCGGAGAACGCAGGCCTTTGTAACGGTTTTCCAGGAAAATCGCCAAGCCAACTGAATCATCCACGCCATAACGGCACCAGGTGCTACCCACGCAAGATTTCACGGTACGCAGTGACTTGCCGTAGGCATGACCCGATTCAAAACCGGCATCAATCAGTTTTTGCCAGATTTCCGGTAACTGATGTACCTGCGCCCCAAACATATCCACGCGCTGACCACCGGTCAGTTTGGTGTACAGGCCGTATTCCTTGGCAATCTGGCCAATGGCAATCAGGCCATCTGGAGTCACTTCACCACCGGCCATTCGTGGGACCACCGAATAAGAACCATCTTTCTGGATATTGCCCAGATAGTAGTCATTGCTATCTTGCAGGCCGGCATGACTTGGTTTTAGCACAAAGTCATTCCAGCAGGAGGCCAGAATATTGGCCACAGTTGGTTTACAGATATCACAGCCCAGACCGTGACCATGTTGCTGGATTAAATCTTCAAAAGTCTTGATCTCGTTCACACGCACCAGGTGATACAGTTCCTGACGCGAATAGGCAAAGTGTTCACAAAGATGGTTATTGACCGTCACCCCTTGACGCTGCAATTCGGCTTTTAATACCTGAGTCACTAAAGGTGCACAGCCCCCACAAGCAGTTGCGGCCTGGGTACATTTCTTCAGTGCACCGAGTGAAGTTGAACCGGCTTCAATCGCCTGGCAGATATCGGCTTTAGACACGTTATTACAGGAACAGATGGTGGCGCTGTCTGGCAGCAAATCGACACCGCTGCCACCGGCTTTGGCACCTGACTCGGCAAAGCCCGGCATGATCAGGCTTTCTGGCTGTTCTGGAACTGCCAGACCATTCAGCATCATTTGCAGTAGATCGTTATATTCTTTGGCACAGCCAACCAGCACCGCACCCAGCAATCGGTTTTTTTCCGCATTAACCACAATTTTCTTGTAGATCAGCGCATCTTCATCGGCATAAAAATAGCTGAGTGAATTTGGAGTCATGGCATGTGCATCACCAATAGATGCCACATCCACACCCATCAGCTTTAATTTAGTGCTCATGTCGGCGCCAGCAAAGCAGTTCGGGTTTTGCTGCATCACATGCTTGGCGGCAATTCGAGCCATGTCATAGCCCGGTGCGACCAGACCGTAAATCTTGTTTTGCCACAGCGCACATTCCCCAATCGCATAAATATCCGGATTGGAAGTCTGACAGTAATCATTAATCACAATCCCGCCGCGCTCGCCAATGCTGAGTCCGCTTTGGCGCGCCAGTTCATCACGTGGACGAATCCCGGCAGAAAACAGGATGATATCGGTTTCCAGTTCAGCGCCATCACCAAACTTCATCACATGCTTGGCCGACGCGCCATCTTCAATTGAGGAGGTGGCTTTCTGGGTATGGACTTTCACGCCCAGATCTTCAATTTTGCTGCGCAGCACCTTACCGCCCAGGTCATCAACCTGCACCGCCATCAGACGCGGCGCAAACTCGACTACATGGGTTTCCAGATTTAGGTCTTTTAAGGCTTTGGCTGCTTCCAGACCAAGTAAACCGCCACCAATCACGACACCAGATTTGGCATTCAGACTAGCGGCTTTAATTGCATCCAGATCTTCAATAGTGCGGTAAACAAAGCAGTTTTCACGGTCATTGCCCGGAATAGGTGGCACAAAGGCATAAGAGCCCGTCGCCAGTACCAGTTTGTCATAGGCAATCACATCACCCTGATTGGTGGTGACCAGTTTATGTACCGGGTCAATAGCCGTGGCTTTGGTATTGAGGCGCAGATCAATGCCATAGGCATCGGCGAAGTCACTGCGGCATAGACTTAGGTCTTTGGCAGACTTGCCGGTGAAGTATTCGGTTAAATGTACGCGGTCATAAGCCAAACGCGGTTCTTCTGCCAAAATGGTGATTTCAACCTCATCGCCCGCAGTTTCCAAAACCGATTCAATAAATTTGTGGCCGACCATACCGTGGCCAATCATGACAAGTTTCATACAGTTCTCCTCAATAATATTCTGTGTTGGCTTAGGCTGCGTTATTGCGTTCAACAATGGCCTGTTCGAACAGGCGTTGTTCTTTTTCTTTGTGCTCCACCGAGAAGCGAATCATCAGGACAAAACTTGCGGCAATTACCACCAGTCCGCCCAGAACCATCAGGCAGGTCTGAATATCCAGTACGCCTTTTAACAGGAAGCCTGCGGCGACTGCGCCGACGTTCCCACCAGCCCCAATAATGCCGGCCACGCCGCCCAGTGCATCGCGGTCAATAAATGGCACCAGTGCATAGGTCGCGCCGCAGGCCATGTGGGTAAACAGGGCAAAAATGGTCATGACTAAAATGGCCAGCATGGCGCTGTTCATTTGCGAGAACAGAATCAGGAACAAGCCTTCCATTAAAATCATGGCAAACAGCACTTTGGTACGCCCATCCAGACCGCTTTTTAGTGCTACCTTGTCAGAGACAATGCCGCCCAATGCACGGGCAAACAGGGCCAGCAAACCGAAGATGCCCGCTGCCATGCCGGCTTCTTTCAGGCCAAAGCTGAAGTGTTCGACGTAATACATCGCCACAATGTTGTGAATAAAGATTTCAATCCCGAAACAGGCAGCATAGGCACCAAATAAAATCCAGACGCGGTAGTTACGTGCAGCATGCAGCAGAATCGCCATACCGCCTTTTTTGTCGCTGCCGACCTGAATGCCCTGTTCGCGTAATTCTTTAAAGTTGCCTTGGGTACAGTCCTGAGTCAGTTTCCAGTACAGGATGCCGACAATAATCATCATGATGCCCGGTACCAGCAAAGCAATACGCCAACCCATGGCCTGCTCGACCCCAAACATCACCAAGGCAGATAACAGCAAAGGCATCAGTGCCTGGGTCGCACCACCGCCGGCATTGCCCCAGCCTGCCGTAGTGGCATTGGCGGTTCCCACCACATTCGGTGCAAACATGATGCTGGTGTGATATTGGGTAATCACGAAGCTGGCACCAATGGCGCCAATCAGCAAACGGAAAAACAGGAAAGATTCATAACTGTTGGAAGCCGCCACCCCAAACACCGGAATACTGCCGATAATTAACAAGGCGGTATAGGTTTTGCGCGGGCCGTATTTATCACACAGCGGCCCGACAATTAAGCGGACCAGAATGGTGATGGCCACCGCGGCAATATTGATATTGGCGATCTGATCTTTGGTTAGGTTGAACTCGCCGGCAATGACTGGCATTAACGGTGCGCAGGCAAACCAGGCAAAGAAACAGACAAAAAATGCGAGCCAACTCATATGGAAGGCTCTCATCGCTGAAGTTTTAAAGTTAAATAGACTTATTTTTGTCGCTTTATTCGCTTGCAAATTTGAAGACATGACCATCTCCTACCTGAACTGAACGTGTGGGTTAACCTGCTATACGGATAGCTGCATAACAGATTCGAACAGAGCGGACGTCGTTGGCCGTCTTTCAAATTTTGGGAGTCTTCTTTGACTCAGCTGGAATAATGCAGATAGCGTGCCAACTTTTTAGAAAAACTCAGTAGCTTGCTGTTTTTTATTGGGTTTTGAGGGTTATCTATGCTGGGTGAAGGTATTCAGATGCGAGTGGCATCCCAATTTCACGGTTCTGGCAGCCTCCTGTTTTATTTTTTAAAGCTCGCTGCCTTATCTTGGTGCGTTTTGTTTCATGCAAGTGCATCTTCCCATCAAGTTCAGATTTAATTTTTGATTTCAAAGGTTTTATTTTAATAAATTCAGTTTTGGCACCATCTTTGCATTATTAAAATAACTCGTTGTACAGACTCTATTGAGAGTTGCATGCCAAAACTGAAAATCGCGTTAATTGATGATGACCTCGAGCGCGCAGAGTTCATCAAAACCTCCTTGATTCAGCATGAATTTGAGGTGGTTGCCTGTTTGATTATTAATCATTCCAATATGTTCCATTTACAGCAACTGCATGCCGATGTGATTCTGCTGGATATGGACCATCCGCATCGGGACATTATTGAAAGCTGCGTCAGCCAGTTTGATTTACCGACCGTGCTGTTCACCAAAAACAGCCACAAAGACACCATCAAAAATGCCATTGATGCCGGTGTTACTGCTTATATTGTCGATGGGATTGATCCGGCCAAGCTGGACAGCATTCTGGAAATTTCTATCGAGCAGTTTAAAAAGCACAAAAAGCTGCTGCACGATCTGGAAGAAACCAAAGGCAAACTGGCCGACCGTAAAGATGTCGAAAAAGCCAAGGTCTTGCTGATGCGAATGCATGCCTTAAGCGAAGAAGATGCCTTTGGCCTGCTACGCAAAAATGCCATGAGCCACCGGATGACCATTGGTGAAATGGCACGGCGCCTGCTCGATGCCCAGCAACTCCTGCAAAAACAATTTAAGGATTAGCCATGCATAACTTAGAAAAAACCAAACTTCAGATTGGCTATATTCCTTTGCTCGACTGCGTCGCCATTTTATGGGCCAAACAGCGTGGCTTTTTTGCCGATGCCGGCCTCAATGTCGAACTGCTAAAAGAACCGTCCTGGGCCAGTTTAAGAGACCGGCTGGCCTTTGGTTTTATGGATGCCGCGCATTGCCTGTCGGCCATGTTACCGGCGGCGGCGCTCGGCACCGACCAACTGGGGATTCCGCTGCAAACGCCGCTGGTGCTAAGTACCAATCAGGCTTACATCAGCCTGAGTCAATCGCTGTGTTTTGAACTGGGCATCCAGTCGGAAGATGATGCCGCACACATCGCCACAAAACTGATAAATGCCCATCAGCAACGCCCGATACAACTGGCGCATGTGTTTCACACCTCGATTCATCATTACTGTTTAAGAGAATGGCTGGCCTTGGCCGACCCGATTCTGGCGAAAAATATTCAGCTCAGTACGCTGCCACCGCCATATATGGTCGAAGCGATTTCCCAGCAGCAGATTGATGGCTTTTGTGTTGGCGAACCCTGGAATACCCAGGCCGAATTACAGGGCTATTCTAAAATATTGCTCTCGGGTCAGCAGGTTATTCCGCAAGTGGCCGATAAAGTGCTAGCGGTAACCGCAGAATGGGCCGCCCAGCATCCGAATACCTTAAATGCCATGACCTCTGCCATTCAGCGCGCGCAAGCCGAATTGCACCAGCTGGAAGATGCACAAGCAGTCTGGCAAATGCTAAATGAGGCCGGCATCATCCAGTTTCCTTGTTCCGCACAGGTCCATGTCGAACGCTATTATTTTATTCAGAATATTATTCGCAGTTTGGTGGATGAATCGTCAGCCCAGCCGCAAGCGCAGGATTTTGTCTGGCTCACCGAACAAATGTTGAAATGGGATGCGCTGGATGTGCCCGAGGTGGAGAGTGCTGCGGTCAGTCAACGCTGTATTTATCCGCTACCCTCAGGTCACGCCGAATAAAAAAGCCCGCAACGATGGCGGGCTTTTTTATGGCTATTTTTGCAGTCGACAGACTTAGTCGGCAGAAATATCTTCAAACAGCACTGAAGATAAATAGCGCTCGCCACCATCTGGCAAAATCACCACAATATTTTTACCGGCATTTTCCGGACGTGCAGCCAGCTGTGCCGCAGCCGCCATTGCGGCACCACTGGAAATTCCAACCAGAATGCCTTCCTGCGTTGCTGTCTTACGCGCAAAATCAATTGCTTCCTGGCTTGGAATGGCAATGACTTCATCAACCAGGTCTAAATCGAGGTTTTTAGGAATAAAGTTGGCGCCAATACCCTGAATTTTGTGTGGTGCCGGGCTAATCGCTTCACCACGTTTGGCCTGACCAATAATGGCTGATTCTGCCGGCTCAACCGCCACCGAATACAACGGCTGGTTCTGCACTTTTTCGAAATAACGCGAAATACCGGTAAGCGTACCGCCCGTGCCCACGCCGGCAACCAGAATATCGACCTGACCGCCTGTGGCTTGCCAGATTTCAACCCCAGTGGTTTTTTCATGAATGTCCGGGTTGGCCGGGTTTTCAAACTGCTGCGGCATAAAATAGACATCCGGTTGCTCCGCCACCAAACGCTCGGCTTCTTCAATCGCGCCTTTCATGCCTTTGGCTGGTTCGGTCAATACCAGATTGGCGCCCAGCGCTTTTAATACTTTACGGCGTTCAATACTCATGCTGGCCGGCATGGTTAAAGTAATCGGATAACCTTTGGCTGCTGCTACAAAAGCCAGCGCAATACCGGTGTTGCCGCTGGTTGGCTCAACAATATGCATGCCAGCTTTAAGCGCGCCACGCTGTTCTGCATCGGCCACCATTGCCGCACCAATCCGGCACTTGACGGAAAATGCCGGATTACGGCTTTCCACTTTGGCAAATACATTGGCTCCCCCGCCAATGACACGATTAATGCGCACCAGTGGCGTATTGCCAATGGCTTCGGCATTGTTGGCATAAACCGCAATCCCCAAATTGTCCGGGGCGGTAAAAGCTGTATCTGTTGTCATCATGTTTTCCTTAAGTCTTTTTTCATTTACCTCACCTTCTATCATACAGGCTTCTTTAAATTTTAAAATTCGATTTCTCTAAGATTGGTTACAATAAAAACTGAATAAGTTTCACACAAATACGGCCAGTTTTTCGTTAAATTAGGTGATCACCCCATGAAATCTATTCAGTCCAGCCTATAAATCGCTGTAAACTTAGTTCAATTTTGATCTTGACTGACGACCGTGTCAGCCCACCGGCCTCAGGTTCTACTGTAAAAACAGCCCATCCGGCCCATGAAAATATTTAGGGAATGCAATGTCTAACAAGAGTTACAGCCGAATTTATCGTAACCTGACGCAAAAAATTCTAGATAAGATTGTGACCCCGCAAGTCCTGGGCAGCACCAGCGAACTGGAACAGAATCTGGCGCAGAATCAGCTACATACCCGTATCTGCTATGTACTGCAAGATGCCTCTTTAAGTAATACTGTACTGATTGATAAAGAAGCGCAAGCGCGTGGCCTGCCTTCGGTGTTTTCACCACTGATTTTAGGCCAGTACAATGAAGATAACTCGATGCTGGCACTGAATGAGCAGGATCATCCGCACGACAGCTATCATTATTCAGCCCGACTGATTCGTCTAATTGAGGCCTTGCAGCAGCATCCGGATCAGGATGTGCAGCTAGTGCCGGTAACTGTGCTCTGGGGTCGTGCGCCGGAATATGAAGATTCCTGGTTTAAAGCGCTGTTTGCCGATGCCTGGGCCAAACCGAACAAGCTGAAACAAACCCTGAATATTTCCTTATATGGCCGTGAAAACTATATTGAGTTTCACAAGCCGGTATCGTTAAGAGCTTTGCTGGAAACTGCGCAGACCGAACGCCCGAACTTTTCTCCGGCGCATTTTGTGGTGCAAACCCTGGACCAGAACTTTAACCAGTATAAAGAAGCCATTTTAGGCCCTGACCTGTCCGACCGCCGCAACCTGATCAATAAACTAATGAAAACCGAGGCGGTGCAACAGGCGATTCGTAAAGAAAGTATTGATAAAAAAGTCAGCATGTTTGAGGCAGAAAACCGCGCCAAAAGCTATCTGACCGAAATTGTATCGGACTTTTCCTATTCGACTTTACGCTTTGCCGAGCTGGCACTGACCAAACTCTGGACCCAGCTCTATGACGGGATTGAAGTGCATCATTTCGATACCGTGCGTGAACTGGCCAAAGACTATGAAATTGTCTATACGCCGTGTCATCGCAGTCATATTGACTATCTGCTGCTGTCCTATGTAATTTTTAACCGTGGCCTGATGGTGCCGCATATTGCAGCCGGCATTAACCTGAATTTACCGGTGGTCGGGCAGATTTTACGTGGTGGCGGTGCCTATTTTATTCGCCGTACCTTTAGCGGTAATGCGCTGTATACCTCGGTATTTAAGGAATATCTGCACAGCCTGCTGTCACGCAATACCCCGCTGGAATATTTTATTGAAGGCGGCCGTTCCCGTACCGGCTTATTGCTGCCACCGAAAAAAGGCATGCTGTCGATGACGGTGCAAAGCCATTTACGCGGTGCCACCAAACCGATTGCCTTTATTCCAACCTATTTTGGCTATGAAAAGCTGATGGAAGGTACCTCTTATTTAAATGAGCTGAATGGCAAGCCCAAAGAAGCTGAATCGTTATGGGGCATTTTGAACTCGGCGCGGAAAATCGAAAAAGTATTTGGCCAGGTCTATGTCAACTTCGGCGAACCGGTGTTTCTGGACAATATTCTGCAACAGAATCAGGCCGATCAGATCCAGCTTTCAATTCATGATGAATTGCCACGTCCAGTCATCAACACGGTTGATCAGGCAGCACGGGAAATTCTGGAAAATATCAATAAAGCGGTGGTGATTAACCCGATTTCGCTGATTTCCACCATCTTGCTGAATGCACCGCAACATGCCTTAAGCCAGGATGATTTACTGCGCCAAATTGAACAGTATCGTGAGCTGCTTAAAGCCACCCATTATGATGATCGGATGATTATCACCCAGCTGTCGGCACCAGAAATTATTGAATATGCGCTGAAGCTGAAACAGGTCGAGCATTATCAGCAGGATAACCAGACCTGGATTCGTGTGGCCGAAAGTCAGCGTATTTTACTCAGCTACTTTAGTAATAATATTCTGCACTGCTTAAGCTTACCGGCGCTGATTGCCCTGCTCGTGCAGGATATGCCGGCGATCACCACAGCGCAGCTTAAGCAGCATGTCAGCCGCTTATATCCATTCCTGAAATCGGAACTGTTTTTAAAATGGTCAGCCACAGAACTTCCTGCGCAGATTGACCGTATTCTTGGCAGCATGCAGCAACTGGGCTGGATTGACGTGTCGGAGAACATTCAGCTGCTTGAACTCCAAGCAACACATCCAATGCATAGTCTGGCAACGCTGGCACGCAGCAGCCTGAACAACTTTGTGTTGATTAGCCAATTATTGCAGGAATATGCCGAGCCGTATCAGTTAGATTTAAAAGCGCTGGAAAAAATGGCCAAAACCGTATTTAAACGGCTGGCAGAGTCAGGCAATTTAAACAGCGGTTATTACTTCGACAGTGCCACGTTAAAGAGCTTTATGGGCAGTTTACAACAGCTTGGACTGCTGGAGATGCAAGGTCAGCAGTTACAACTGAAACCACAATTTGATACAGAAATATCAGATTATCTGGGCTGGTATGCCCCTGAGCTGCAACAGCAGATTGCAGATAAGCTGCTGTTCTCTGAGAAAGAAATCAAACAGTTTAAAGAGTATAGTAAAAAATAAAGTATCATATTCTCAGATATTATTGTGATACTAATCACACGATCTTATCAGTTAATTTGATATATTTTTTCACAAAAAACAATGGGGTTTTGGCGCTTTTATTCAGCGCTTTGCCCCGACTCGCTCTATACTAGCAGCAACGTGTTTTAGAGAAATTAACTATGAGTGATGGTCTTGAAATAGACGTAATGCGTGATTCTGCTGAAACTGTCGTAACGATTTTAAAATCGCTTGCCAATACCGACCGTCTATTGATTCTTTGCCATCTTTCCCAACAAGAGTTGAATGTATCGCAAATTGAGGAAATTACTCAAATTCGCCAGCCGACCCTGTCGCAACAGCTGATGATGTTGCGTAAAAGTGATGTGGTGAACACCCGCCGAGACGGTAAACAGATTTATTACACCATTAAAGATCCGAAACTGGTTGAAGTTCTCAGCACGCTCTATCGACTGTATTGCCCGGCTACCCCACTTTAATAAATTTTGCATAGGCAGATTTCTTAGCATTTTTTATGCATAATATATCTAAATTTATGATTTAGATTTTTATATGTCAGATTTTAAGTCACGCCTGCTCAATCGCTTACCCGCCTGGCAATGGTTAAAACATTATAATACCGTGACCCTGAAATCTGACCTGCTGGCCTCGCTAATTGTCATTGCGATGCTGGTGCCGCAAGGTATGGCCTATGCCATGCTGGCCGGTCTTCCACCGGTAATGGGACTGTATGCCAGTGTACTGCCGATGATCATCTATGCCTTTTTCGGCAGCAGTCCTACGCTTTCGATTGGCCCGGTGGCCATCATCTCCATGATGACCTTTGCCACTTTAAATCCCTTATTTGAAGTCGGCTCTCCGGTGTATATTCAAGCCGCCTGTCTGCTGGCGCTGATGGTTGGGGTCATTTCCCTATTGCTCGGTATGCTGCGCTTTGGCTTCCTGATCCAGCTGATCAGCCATCCGGTTATTAAAAGCTTTATTATTGCTTCGGCACTGCTGATTGCACTGGGCCAGTTAAAGTTTCTGTTTAATGTGCCGTTACAAGCCAACAATATTCCAGAATTTGTGCTGAGTGTCTTTGAATATATCGGCCTGATGCATTGGGAAAGCCTGATCTTTGGTATCGCATCCATTCTGTTTTTGGTCTTCATGCCGAAGTTTTTTAATCTGGAAGCAGTCAAACAGCGCCTCGGGGCCAGCGGATTTATTATTAAATCTTTACCGCTGGTACTGGTGGTGGTCTCCATTGCCCTGGTCTATTTCTTCAATCTGCAACAGGTCGGCATTAAAACTGTCGGTGAAATTCCTTCCGGTTTCCCGGCGCTGTCGATGCCGTTCTGGAATCTGGAGCTGGTACTGCAACTGTTACCCGGCGCCGCGATGATTGCCATGATCAGCTTTGTGGAGTCATTATCCATTGCCCAGGCCACCGCCTTGCAGCAACGTAGCCAGCTGAATAGCAATCAGGAACTCATTGCCTTGGGTGCAGCCAATATTGGGGCCGGCCTCAGTTCAGCCTTTCCGGTGACCGGCAGCCTATCACGTACCGTGGTCAATGCCGATGCTGGCGCCAAAACCTCTATGGCTGGCGTGCTGTCATCTTTGTTTATTGTGCTGGTCAGTCTGTATTTCACCGGTTTTTTCCGTGATCTGCCACTGACTGTACTGGCGGCAACCATTATTGTGTCAATCTGGAAACTGGTCGAGCTAAAACCGTTTATCGACACTTGGCGTTATTCCAAGGCTGATGGTCTGGCGATGTGGATTACCTTCTTCGGCGTGTTATTTATTGATATTTCTACCGGGCTGATTATCGGGATTGTTTCAACCTTTATTCTGCTGCTGTGGCGTATTAGCCGGCCGCATATTGCCGAAATTGGACTGGTCGAAGGCACCCAGCATTTCCGTAATATCCAGCGTCATCAGGTCATCACCTCGGCCAAAGTGCTGTCGATCCGGATTGATGAAGACCTGACCTTTTTAAACTCCAATACCTTAAAAGGTTTCCTGATTAATGCAGTCAGCCAGAAACCGGAACTGGAGCATGTGGTAATTAACGGCTCCAGTATTAGTGCCATTGATTTAAGTGCGCTAGAAATGCTGGAAGATCTGGACAATGAACTGAGAAAACTGAATATCCAGCTGCATTTTTCCGAAGTTAAAGGCCCGGTCATGGACAAACTGCAACGCTCTAAATTACTGAATCATTTAAGCGGTAAAATTTTCCTGACCCATTATCAGGCCATTCGCGAGCTGAGTCCGGACATTACCTAAGATGCCGATCCTGTCTGCTTTTCAGGCAATTATTCGCCCTAAAAAGCAGGCATAAGCATAAAAACATGAAAAAATCATGACTTTTGCATAGCTTAATTTTTCGAATATTCTATTTAAAAACAGCCATTTGATTTTTATATAAATTTTTTTTGTAAGCTATTTAAATTTTCGGTATAAAATACATCGCTAATTTTTCCCTATATTGTCCGTAATTCAGACAAGGCCTTCCTATGTTCTCAGCATTTCTGCGCTTGAGCTTAGTCACTCGAATTCTGATCGCTATCATTTTAGGTGTGATAGTTGCGGTGGCTTTTCCACAATTTGCGCCCTACTTAAGCCTGCTCGGCGATTTATTCATTAAAGCGCTTAAATCCGTGGCACCGATTCTGGTGTTTGTCCTGGTGTTATCCTCTATTGCCAATTTCAAAGTTGGCCATAGTGCGCATATCCGCCCGATTATGCTGATGTATGCCGCAGGTATGTTCCTGGCTGCCCTGGCTGCAGTAATTGCCAGCAGCCTGTTCCCAAGCACGCTGTTCCTGGATATTCCGGCCAATACCGACATGCAACCACCGGGCAGTCTGGCTGAGATTTTAAAGAATCTGCTATTAAGTTTTGTGGCTAACCCGGTAACAGCAATTAGTGAAGCTAACTTTATTGGTATTCTGGCCTGGGCTGTGGCTTTAGGTGTGGCCTTCCGTCATGCAACAGACAATACCAAAGCCTTCCTGACCGATGCTGCAGATGCTGTGAATAAAGTAATCCGTCTGGTCATTAACTTTGCGCCGTTTGGTATTTTTGGTCTGGTGGCGGTGACTTTTGCCGAATCTGGTATGAGTACCTTGGTTAGCTATGCGCAATTATTAACTGTGCTGATTGGTACCATGATTTTTGTGGCGCTGGTGATTAACCCGATGATGGTGGGCTTTGTCACCCGTTCAAATCCGTATCCACTGGTATTCAAATGTTTACGTGAAAGTGGTATTACCGCCTTCTTTACCCGCAGCTCTGCCGCTAACATTCCGGTGAACCTTGATTTGGCCAAACGTTTAGGCGTACAGGAATCAACTGCCAGTGTCGCCATTCCATTGGGTGCTGCGATTAACATGGCTGGTGCTTCTGTAACCATTACTGTGCTGTCACTGGCGGCGGTGAATACTTTAGGCATTCAGGTTGACTTTAGCACCATGCTGATTTTATCCGTGGTCGCAACAGTTTCGGCTTGTGGTGCATCAGGTGTGGCCGGTGGTTCATTGCTGCTGATTCCGGTGGCATGTGGCCTGTTCGGAATTTCATCGGACATCGCCATGCAAGTGGTGGCCATTGGTATGGTGATTAGCGTGTTGCAAGATTCAACTGAAACTGCACTAAACTCATCTACCGATGTATTATTTACTGCCGCAGTTGATCGTAGTTTGCGTTAATATATGCACTACGTCTGTTGATTAATCAATGAATTATGCCATTTCAAAAATTACCGCTCTGGGTTCAGCTGGGTGCATTTTTTCTTTCTGTGAATGCAGGAATCATTAATGTTCTAGGACTGGTGACTGTGTTGCACCAGTCCGTTTCCCACATGACCGGTAATGTCAGCATGCTGGCAATGGCACTTTTGGACTGGCAATGGTCACAGGTAATTTATCTGTTTCTGGTCGTTGTCTGTTATGTGATTGGTTCATTTTATAGTGGACTTATCTTGGGAAATAGCCACTTTCTCCTCGGACGCCGTTATGGGCTGCCGCTGAGTTTAGTGGCTATTTTTATTCTGCTGTGCTGGATTTTACTGCCGTATTTCCCGCGTTATGCATTGCTCTGGGCCTGTGTAGCGATGGGCGTTCAAAACGCCATGATCAGCTATTACAAAGGCACCATCATCCGGACCACGCATTTATCCGGGGTATTGACCGATTTGGGTCTGGCCTTGGGCTATCGCGTGCGTGGCCTGCATGTTGGCAAACGCCGGGTGATTTTGCACCTGCTGATTTTAATTGGCTTCTTTATTGGCGGTCTGGTTGCGACAGCGGTTTATCCTTTATTACAATTAAACTCTTTCCTGGTGCCGGTGGCTTTAAGCTTTAGCTTAAGTCTGGTGTACTGGGTGATTTATTTTCGTTATCGACATTTTCAGAAATAGTTCGGACATTTTCTCATGGTCAAAAATGCATTACAGGCACAGTTACTCAAAGCAGGTTTAGTCGATAATAAAAAGGCTAAAAAACTGTCTAAACAGGCGGTACATGAGCAGCGCACAGGTGTGAGTAAAGATGCTGAAGTAAAAGCCAAAATCGAGCAGGACAAACAGCAGAAAATGGCCCGTGATCAGGCGCTGGAACAAGAGAAAAAAGCCGCCTTGCAGGAAAAAGAGCTGAAAGCTGCCATCATGCAAATGATCAACCAGCATAAAATCCGCGACACCGATGGCGACAGCGTGTATCAGTTTATTGATGGCACCATTAAAAAAGTCTACATCAACCAGCAGATTTATAATGCACTGGTGGCCGGAAGTCTGGTGATTGCCAAGGAAAATGAAGCTTATGCCTTCTTGCCAAAAGCGTTGGCGGAGCGTATTAACCAGAAAATGGAAGGCTTTATTCTGGTGAATAATTCACAAAGCAACGCGGATACCACCGATGAAGAAGATCCGTATGCTGCTTATGTCATTCCTGATGACCTGATGTGGTAAGCACTACAAAGAAAACCGGCTTGGGCCGGTTTTTTTATGGGCCGTTTCATGTGATTCAGAGCCGATTAAACGTAAGCAGATGCACAGGATATGTATAAAAATTTTATTAGAGGTTATAAATTTAAACATAAACCTTTAAACTCTATCACATTTTTAAAATGAATTAAGCGAGGATCACTTGGAACAGTTTGACATCATCCAGAATCTGCAAGACTGGATAGATCAATACCCATGGCTAGAAATGCTGTCATCTCTCAGTATTGTGATTTTATTGGCAATTATTGCCAATTTTATTGCCAAGCAGGTGGTGGTACGCGGCATTCGCAAGCTTATTTCCAAACTTCCTTTTGCCCACAACGAAATTATTGCCGAACACAGCGTCATCCGCCGTATTGCCAATATTGTGCCGGCGATTGTAATCATGAACGGGATTACCACCGTTCCGCATTTGTCCGATAAAGCCATCACCTTTGTACAGATGGGTGCGCAGGCCTTTATCTTCCTGACCATTGCCCTGGCCATTGGCGAATTGCTGAATATCTTTAACCTGATTTACCAGCGCAATCCCAAGTCACGCAATAAACCAATCAAGGGCTATTTGCAGCTGGTCAAGCTGATTATCTTTATTGTCTGCGGTCTGATGATTCTGGGCACCTTCCTGAAAAAAGATGTATTCACCTTGCTGGCCGGTTTCGGTGCCATGGCCGCGGTGCTGATGCTGGTGTTCCAGAATACGATTTTATCGCTGGTGGCTTCGGTACAGATTGCCTCTTATGACATGGTGCGTTTAGGGGACTGGATTGAAATGCCATCTTTAAATGCCGATGGTGATGTCATTGATATGTCATTACATACCGTCACAGTACAGAACTTTGACAAGACCATTACCACCATTCCGACCAACAAATTAATTACCGACACCTTTAAAAACTGGCGCGGTATGCAGGAAGCCGGTGCACGCCGGATTAAACGCTCGATTCATATTGATCAGAGCAGCGTGCATTTCATGAGCGCTGAGGAACAGGCCAAGCTGAAAGAATTTATTTTGCTGGATCAGTATTTAAATACCAAAGCGGAAGAACTGGAGAAATTTAACCAGCAACTGAACAACCATGCCCAGTACAACCATCGTCGTCTGACCAATCTGGGAACGTTCCGTGCTTATGTCGAGTTTTATCTTCAGCAGCATCCGGGGATTAGCAAAAACCAGTCCCTGATGGTGCGTCAGCTACAACCGACCAGCGAAGGCTTACCACTGGAGATTTATGCTTTTACCAATACCACGGTCTGGAAAGAGTATGAAAATATCCAGTCAGATATTATGGATCATTTACTGGCAATTATTCCGGAGTTTGGTTTACAGGTGTATCAGGCGCCATCTGGAACCGATTTTAAAGAGTCGTTTAAAGCATCTTAAGTTTTTAGACTGAAACTAAACACATGAGAACCCACCGCTTGGTGGGTTTTCTTTTTCATCTTCCCTTTCGAATGTATCAGACTCATTTCCCTGTTCTTTCTTACCTAAACACTGCCCGCTGATGTTTACAATGACACAGCATTGCAGCACGCTGTTTTTACGTATACTGAAATTAAGCTTATAAAAGAAAGAGGTACATCCTGCATGAAAATTAAAATGCCGTTAATCTTCGCCAGTGTTCTGCTTGCACTTTCAGCTCCTGCCTTTGCGGATGATGACCAGAAAATTATTGCGCAAGCAGCAAAAAATATTATGACCACTGCGCAGGCACTGAAAGCCGCAGATGAAACACCAGTTACGGTGTATGGCACTATTCATAAACATATTAAAGATGAAATGTACCAGCTTCAGGATCAGACCGGCATCATCCATGTCGAAATTGATCATGATCTGGCGACACCGGCGCAATTGCTGAATCCGGGTAAAAAAGTCCGGGTGGTCGGTGAAGTGGATACACACCGTTATAAACCAACCGATATTGATGTAGTCGAGATTGAAATTCTGTAAGTTTCAGGCAGATATTTTCTGATCGAAGCTCGCAAAAAATATGAGGTTTCTTTCAACTGCAAAGCCTTATTTATCTGCCTGTTTTTAAAGCAGCACCGCCCTGAAAAGTTTTACTTTTCTTTTAAACTGGGTATTCTTGGCAATAAATCTGTTGTTTATCTCGCAAGCGGTAATCGTGATCAGTAGCGCATTGAATAGAACATGCTCTTCGTCTGTACAAGCCGCATGGCCGATACCAATGATGATCATCAATCTGCTTGCTCAAAAGGACATTGTGTATGTTTAAGTGGTTCGAGAGCCTGGTTAATCCATACCCCACCAAAGGTTTAAATAAACCACTACCTACCCGTTTTTTTCCTTTTGTCTGGCAGGCCGCGCGCGGTGTTCGTCCGTACTTATTGCTATTGGTGCTGTGTACCGCAGGTGCGGCAAGTTTTGAAGCCCTGCTCTATGCCAAAATTGGCGAGCTGGTGAACTGGCTCAGTCAAAGTCAGCCAGATACCTTTCTGGCCGAACATCAAACCAATCTGACTATTCTGACTTTTATCCTGCTGGCCAATATTTTCTTTGCTAGTTTGCAATCCATTATCAAACATCAGATTTTATATAGTAATTTCCCGATGCGCCTGCGCTGGCGTTTTCACAACTTACTGCTGCGTCAAAGTCTGGATTTTTTCCATAATGATTTTGCCGGGCGGCTATCGGCCAAAGTCATGCAAACAGCGCTGGCGGTACGAGAATTCTGGATTATTCTGGGCGATATGCTGGCCTATGTGGTGATTTACTTTATTACCATCAGCGTGGTGTTAGGCGCCATTTCACCTATGCTGATTATCCCGTTGCTGGTATGGCTGGGCCTGTTTATTGCCGCAGCCAGTTATTTTATTCCACGTTTAAGCAGAATCTCCAATAGCCAGGCTGATGCCCGCGCCGTCATGACCGGCCGCGTGACCGATGCCTATACCAACATCCAGACCGTGAAACTATTTGCCCATGCCGGCCGCGAAAGCCAGTATGCCAAAGAATCCATGCAGGAATTTATGGTCACGGTCTATAAGCAGATGCGTTTGGGCGCACAGTATGAAATCAGCATTAACCTGCTGACGGTTGTGCTGTATGTCGGTGTGCTGGGTACGGCGCTGTGGTTATGGATGAATGGCCAGGCAGAACTCGGCATTATTGCCGCCACCACCGCCATGATTCTCAAGCTGAACAGCATTGCTGAATTTATGATGTGGCAAACCTCGGCGCTGTTTGAAAATGTCGGTACCATTCAAGACGGGATGAAAACCCTCGGCCGCCCGATCACAATTGAAGATAAACCGGATGCCAAAACCTTGAATGTCGCGCAAGGTGAAATCAAATTTGAAAATGTCAGCTTTGCCTATAATGACAAAAACGTAATTGAGCAGTTTAACCTGACCATCCGTCCGGGTGAAAAAATCGGGATTGTCGGACGTTCCGGTGCCGGGAAATCGACCCTCATCCAGCTGTTACTGCATTTTTATCAGATTAATCAGGGCCGGATTCTGATTGATGGTCAGGATATTGTCGATGTCACCCAGGACAGCCTGCGTAAGAATATCGCGCTGGTAACACAGGACACGTCGCTGCTGCATCGTACCGTGGCTGAAAATATTAAATATGGCCGCCCTGATGCCAGCGATGAAGAGATGTATGCTGCAGTGGCCAAAGCCAAGGCTGAAGAATTTATTCCGCAGCTGACCGATTTACGTGGCAAACGCGGTTATGAAGCCTATGTGGGTGAACGCGGCGTGAAACTGTCGGGCGGACAACGTCAGCGGATTGCGATTGCCCGGGTATTCTTAAAAGATGCGCCCATTTTAATTCTGGATGAAGCCACCAGTGCGCTGGATTCTGAAGTTGAAGCCGCAATTCAGTCCAGTCTGGATGAACTGATGCAAGGTAAAACCGTTATTGCGATTGCTCACCGTTTATCGACCATTGCGCAGATGGATCGCCTGATTGTGCTGGATCAGGGTCAGATTGCCGAACAAGGCACGCATGATGAACTGGTGGCACTGAACGGAATTTACGCTCAGCTGTGGCAACGCCAAACTGGTGGCTTTCTGATTGAGCAACAACAATTAAAGCAAAAACAAGGAACCTGATATGTTGTATCTGGAAGATTTGAAGGTGGGTGATCACTTTGTCAGTCGTGACTACGAAATGACTTTAGAAGAAATTCAGCAGTTTGCCCACCTGTATGACCCACAAATTTTCCATACCGATGTGCAGCAAGCCGCGCAGCATCCGGTATTTCAAGGCATTGCTGCCAGTGGCTGGCATACTGCCGCGGTAACCATGCGTTTATGGACCGAATGTTTTCCGGTGGCACATGGCCTGATTGGTTCAGAATCCAGTCTGCGCTGGCCGCGTCCGACCCGTCCGGGTGACCTGATTCATGTTGATGTTGAAATTACCGCCATCAGTCCATCAAAAACCAAGCTGGACCGTGGTCTGGTCAGTTATGTGACACAGGCCTTAAACCAGCATGGTGAAGTTTTACTGATTTCGACCACCAAAATTGTGGTGTTCCGGCGGGATGCACAGGTGGCCTAAGCAGTCATTTTGTCAAACAATTTTTCTAGTTTTCCGGTTTTTTTCATGCCAATATAGGCAAGCAAATTTAAAAAATAATACTCATTAGTGCAATGGACCGTGCATGAAAACACTTTTACCGCGTCAGGATCAGGGTGTTCCTGGTGTTTATGGCTTACTTATTCTGGATGTTGTTTCCCGTTGGGGATATAACGCTGAAACCTTTTTTGCTCCCTTCCATCTGACCACTGAACAACTGGCCGATCCTGACTTTCGGATTCCGACCAGCATGGCCAATGACATGGTCAAACATGCGCTGTATCTCACCGGTGAATCGACGCTGGGCTATCATTTAGGCACGCAAATGCGCATCTCGATTCATGGCTTTATCGGCTATGCGATTATGACTGCCAATGATATTAGTGATGCTTTAATGCTGGCCAACCGCTTTATTCAGCTGCGGATGCCCTTTTTACAGCTGTTTTTCTCTACCTTTGGTGAAAAAGCCACCCTGCAGCTGCAAGGTGAAATTGATCTGGAACCGCTCAGAACCGAAATTGCGATTGCACTGATTATTGGCATGATCACCATGGCCAAAGCCATTACCGGCATGGAGCATCTTTCTGGTGAAGTCGATTTTGATTTCCCGGAACCGCTGGGCTTTGAAAAATATGCAGCCAAATTCCCGAATCACAGTTTCCGTTTTGACCAGCCCTATCTGATCTTGAGTTTTGACAAGCAGTATTTGGGGCTGAAAATGATTCATGCCGATCCTATTGCCAGCCAGATTGCCATTAACCAGTGCGAAGCCGAACTTTCTGCCTTGGGTGAACGGCGCCGCCTGTCGATGCGCGTGCGCGATATTCTGACCAATTCCGAACAGCATTATTTAAGTATCGAGCATGTCGCCGACCAGCTGCATATGTCAGATCGCACCCTGAAACGCCAGCTGGCAGCCGAAGGCACCTCTTTTTCTACCCTGGTTGATGAAGTCCGTTACCGGCATGCCACCTCGCTGCTGTCACGTACCGATTACACCCTGGAACAGATTGCCGATGAACTGGGTTATAGCGATGTCGCCAATTTTAGCCGCGCCTTTAAGCGCTGGAGTGGCCGCAGTCCAAGCAACTGGCGTAAAGATCCGTATTTATAAAACTTTTGTTTTTCTGCAAAAGCATGTATAAACATGCCAAAAATGATTTAAATAGTTAAGGAGTCATCATGAATCACCCTTCAGAACTGAAATATGCACGTACACACGAATGGGTACGCATTGAAGGTGATCTTGTTGTTACAGGTATTTCTGATCATGCTCAAGATGCACTGGGCGATCTGGTCTATGTCGAAGCACCTGAAGTGGGCCAGCAAGTAACCGCGGGTGAACAGGCCGGCGTGGTGGAATCCGTAAAAACTGCGTCTGACATTCACGCGCCAGTATCCGGCACAGTGGTTGAAATTAACCCGGCGCTGGAAGATGACCCGGATTTTGTGAATGATGAGCCGTATGGCAAAGGCTGGATTTATAAAATCAAGCCAGACAACCTGGCCGATGTCGAAAAACTGCTTTCAAGCAGCGAATATGAAGCCGGCTTATAAAAAATAATCTTGCAAGAAGATCAGCCTACGGGCTGATTTTTTTAGCTCAAAACCCCATTAAATGAATATAATTATCACAATAAGATAATTTTATTAATTAAATTTATTAAATAACATTAAAATTTACATAAATTATAGCAATACTATATTTTTACCATAAAATAATTTAAGATAGGCCTTGTCTCTCCCATATATCAATAGCGGCAGATCAGCACAACAACAAACGCCCTATTGATCCCAGCACAAAGGTTTAATATGTCAAACACCGCGTCACAGCCTTTATGGAACAAACCTTTTCTTCTGTGTTTTTCCAATAACCTGTTTCTGTTTATTTTCTATTTTGCCCAGACCACCATTCTGCCAATTTACATCCTGAATGAGCTGAACGGTTCACTGGCGCAGGCCGGTCTGGCCATGACCCTGTTTATGGTGTCCTCTATTCTGGTGCGGCCATTTAGCGGGTTGATTATTGAAAAGCTGGGCCGTAAAAAGACCTTGTTCCTGTCCGAAAGCATGTTCTGCCTGCTGTCTTTTGCCTATATTTTTGCTGACAACCTGACCCTGCTGCTGATCATCCGTTTTATTCATGGTATCTGGTTCAGTATTTTAACCACCGTTACTGTGCCAATTGCCAATGACTTTATTCCGGAGCAACGTAAAGGCGAAGGCATGGGCTATTTTGTCATGTCGGTGAATTTAGGGATTGTCCTCGGACCTTTGCTGGGCATTTCCTTAATCCAGACCTGGTCCTATAGCATTATCGCGACTGTGCTGGCGGTGATTATCAGCCTGGGCTTTGCCTTCTGTTTTATGATTCCGCTACGTGAGCCAGAAAAAAATGCGACTGCTGAAACTGTTCGCCGTAAGCTGTCGCTGCATGACTTTATGGAAAAAAAAGCCTTAACGGTTTCAGTGATGGCGATGCTGGTGGCCTTTTCCTATGCCAGCATCATGTCTTTTATTTCCACCTATGCCGAAGAAAAAGACCTGCTCAGTTATGCCAGCATGTTCTTTATTGTGTTTGCTATTTCCATGATGAGCCTGCGCCCGATTACCGGGAAAATTTATGACCGTTATGGTCCGCGCTATGTGATTTATCCTTCAATCTTAATGTTTGCCGCAGGTCTGGCATTGCTCAGCCAGATGCAGGGTGTGGTCAGTTTTATGGTCTCTGCGATCTTTATTGGGATGGGATTCGGCACCTTGCAACCATGTTTACAAACCTTGGCGATTCAGCGCGCGCCTAAATCGCGGATTGGCCATGCCACCTCAACTTTCTTCACCTGCTACGATATTGGGATTGCCCTCGGTTCGCTACTGGTCGGCTTACTGATTAGCTGGCAAGGCTATAGCATCACCTATCTGGTCTGTGCCGGGGTGGTGTTGTCGAGTCTGCTCTTTTATAAGTTTGTGGTTAATCACCCAGCCACGGCCTAAATAAAAAACGCCCAAATTGGGCGTTTTATTTTTTAAGTGATGCTAGATAAATTGCAGCTTAAGCACTCTGTTGAGGAGCAGATTCCGTATCTTCATCTTCCGGTTTTGGCTCTTCCAGCATGCTAAAGCTCATAGCTGCCGAAGCTTCGCTTGGCCGGTTACTTTTCAATTTAATCTGTAAGCGCAATTCATTCATCGAATCGGCATTACGAATTGCTTCTTCATAGGAAATCGCGCCTTCGTTATACAAATCAAATAGAGCCTGATCAAACGTCTGCATGCCCAGTTCACGCGATTTGCCCATAATCGACTTTAACTCATGGAACTGGCCTTTTAAAATCAGTTCAGAAATCAGCGGCGTATTCAGCATAATCTCGACTGCCGCACGGCGGCCTTTACCATCTTCGGTACGCACCAGACGCTGGGAAATAATGGCCTTCATATTGGACGACAGATCCATCAGCAACTGGTTACGGCGTTCTTCCGGGAAAAAGTTGATAATCCTGTCCAGCGTCTGGTTGGCGTTATTGGCATGCAAGGTGCCCAAACATAAATGCCCGGTTTCGGCAAAGGCAATCGCGTGTTCCATGGTTTCGGTATCACGAATCTCGCCAATTAAAATTACATCCGGTGCCTGACGCAAGGTATTTTTCAGCGCATTGTGCCAGGAATGGCTGTCGACCCCGACTTCGCGATGGGTAATCATTGACTTCTTATGCTTGTGCACATATTCCACCGGGTCTTCCACGGTAATAATATGCCCGGCTGAATTTTCATTACGATGATCAATCATCGCCGCCAAAGAGGTCGATTTACCTGAACCGGTTCCCCCCACCACCAGCACCAGACCACGCTTTTCCATAATAATATGCTTCAGCGATTCCGGCAGTTTCAGCTGGCTAAAGTTTGGAATTTCCGCGCTAATGGTTCGAATCACCATCCCTACATGCAGCTGCTGTTGAAACACATTGACCCGAAAACGCGATACCTCCGGCACACTAATGGCAAAGTTGCATTCCAGATCAGTTTCAAACTCGCTACGCTGTTTTTCATTCATGAGGCTGTAGGCGAACAGCTTGGTTTTTTCTGCGGTCAGCGCCTGTTGTCCCAGCGCTTTCATCATGCCCTGATGTTTAATGCTCGGTGGAAAATCCGCGGTAATAAATAAATCTGATCCCCCAAACTCAACCACTTTGCTGAGCATATGAAACATAAATTTACGCGCATCTTCGAGTAATTCTGCACTGTACATCATCAATTATTCACTATCTGTTCTGTCATCATTTTTGGCCCCAACGCGCCGGTATTCAACCGATTGGCAGCGCTGAGCATGTTGTCGATATTGCATCAATCATCCTGATTTCACAATCAATAAAAATTTCAACTTATTCAAAAAATTCAAGATAATCTGCCAATTTCATCAAACTTTTCTATTTTAATTTTAAGGTGCTGATAAAAAATAAGCCCCTGAGGTTCAGGGGCTATTCATTCAATACAATTGCAGTTTAAGCACTACGTTTTAACGGTCGTAAGACCAGTTCTTGTGCGACCTGAAACAGTAACTGTTCAGTCTTGTTCCAGCCTAAACAGCCATCGGTCACGGACTGGCCATAGGTCATCTGATCCGAGATTTTCTGTTGTCCATCGACCAGATGACTTTCCAGCATGACACCGCGAACCTGAGTCTGTGCACGCTCTGCCACAATGGTTTTTAACACCTCTGGTTGTAATAACGGATTTTTACTGCTGTTGCCATGACTGCAATCAATCACCAGCGCTGGCATCTCGCCTTTGACTTTGGCTTTGATTTTTTCAATTTCAGCCAGCTGGTAGTTCGGGCCAATATTGGCGCCACGTAAAATCAGATGTGCTTTCGGGTTGCCCTGTGATTCTAAAATACACGGTAAACCTTGCTGGCTCATGCCTAAGAACTGATGCGGATGTGAAGCCGATTGAATTGCGTCTAAAGCAATTTGTACCGAACCATCGGTACCATTTTTGAAGCCAATGCTGTACGGCATGTGGCTAGAAATTTCACGGTGAATCTGAGATTCACTGGTACGCGCGCCAATCGCACCCCAGGCCAGTAAATCGTCAAAGTAGGCCGTTGCCATCGGGCTTAGAATTTCCGAGGCAATAGGCAGCCCCATTTCAATAATTTGCAAGTACAGTTCACGTGACTTTTCCAGTCCCAATTGCATATTGGATGAACCGTTTAATTCTGGATCGTATAAGAAGCCTTTCCAGCCAACCGTGGTGCGCGGTTTTTCAATATAGGCACGCATTACCAGGAAAATCTGGTCTGCCACCTGGCTTTGCAGTTGTTGTAATTTTTGTGCGTATTCCAGTGCTGCCGCAGGATCATGGATGGAGCATGGGCCGGTAATCACCAGCAAACGTGAATCGGTACCGTTAAGAATATTCTGAATGGTTTGACGCTGCTCGGCAATTTGCTGTGCCAACGCGCCAGAAAGCGGCAATTGCGCCTTGAGCTGATAAGGTAAGCTTAAAATTGTTTCTTTGGCTGAGGATTGTTGTAATGCAGTATTTAAAGCGTTCATTGATTCTTCCTTTGGACTGTGGTTTGACAGTCCGAACTTTTATTTGAGCGATATGGGTCTAATACAGGTCAGGTTGGTCATAGCTTGACTAAAGTAAAACCAATAAAAGTTGCTAAAGTATGAATAGTTAAATGTACGCATGAGAATCTCCAAAAGATTGATTAAATTCAAGATATAAAAAAACCTGATCAGGGTTGCCGATCAGGTATCAACTGGTGGGCAACCTTATTTTGCCCGAACGCGTTCAGGCAATTATCTAAACTGCCAGAAGTAATAGTATGCGTTTGAGATTACAGGTTGCTTTAACATCTTTATTTCTTCAAAAAAGTATGTGTCTGAAAAATAAAATACGCGCTATTTCCAGCTTTGACAATAGTTTTCTGGATGTTTTTTAGCATTCTTCCGGATTTCCTTTCACATTTAGTAAAATACAGCTTTCCTCCAATTGATCTCCTATCTTCCGGGTTAAATCACGTCGAAAGACTCAAATTACTTTTGGATAAAAAATTATCCGCATTAAAATTACCTTCTATTGGATATTTACAGTCAAAACACCACCATTAAAAACCTTTTAAAATCATTAACTAATTCATTAAAAATCATAGCCCACCCACCATTTTTACAAAAAGTTACAATTATATTTCTTTCTATTCACCAATAAAACACAAAACAATATTTTATAAATATCATTACTTTAATTTATCATTAAGCCTGATTTGAGTTATAAGTTACGAAATGCGTAATCATATTACGTATTGAACAAAGATTAACTCTTGCTAAGATATTTTCATCTGGAACTCCCTGATTTCAGGAAATTCCTGCAAAAACAACAAGTGAAGCAATTGGATTGCTCACCATACATGAGGATGGAACATGCACAACTTAGCTAACCCTTTAGAGCTATGCGGATTTGAATTTATTGAGTTTGTCTCGGAAAATGGCGCTCTGGATTCAGTTTTTCAAACGCTCGGTTTTACCCAAGTGGCTAAGCACAAATCCAAAAATGTCTACTTATGGCGTCAGGGCGACATCAATATCATTCTGAACTATCAGCCAGAATCCTATGCATCGTATTTCTTTAATGAGCATGGTCCATCGGCCTGTGCCATGGGCTTTAAGACCAAAAATGCAACCCGTGCCTATCAGAAAGCGCTCGAACTCGGTGCCGAACCAATCAAAAACGTGATTGGTCCTATGGAACTGAATATTCCAGCGATTAAAGGCATTGGTGGCTCACCGATCTTTCTGGTCGACTGCGATATCTATCAGCAGGATTTCGAGTTCTTTGAAGGCGTTGATCCGCGCCCGGTGGGTACCGGTTTAAAAGAAATTGACCATTTAACCCATAATGTCTACAAAGGCCGGATGCAGTACTGGGCCAATTTCTATGAAAAAATCTTTAATTTTCAGGAAATCCGCTACTTTGATATTAAAGGTGAATACACCGGCCTGACCTCAAAAGCGCTGACTGCACCAGATGGCAAAATCCGTATTCCACTGAATGAAGACTCGGACAAAGGTAACGGACAAATTGCCGAGTTCCTGTCGGAATTTAACGGCGAAGGCATTCAGCATATTGCCTTCTCAACCGATGACCTGCTAGCGACCTGGGACAAGCTCAAGGCCTTGGGCGCCAAGTTTATGACTCCACCACCGGCAACCTATTATGAAATGCTGGCAGAACGTTTACCGGAACATGGCGAACCGACTGCAGAGCTGCAACAGCGTGGCATTTTGCTGGATGGCAATACCAAAGATGGTGAAAAACGCCTGCTGCTACAGATTTTCTCGGAAAATATGATTGGCCCGGTGTTCTTCGAATTTATTCAACGTAAAGCAGATGATGGCTTTGGCGAAGGAAACTTCAAAGCCCTGTTCGAATCGATTGAGCGTGACCAGATTAAACGTGGCGTGCTTGACGTCTCTGCCTGATTTTCAGGTGTTCTAAATCCCGACAACGCCGCTCTTGCACATGCGATTTGGCATGTGTCAGGGGCGACGCATGTTTAAATTTAAGCAATCACATCACCTGCGCCAAAACAATAACAACACAGTGATGTCGATTTTACATGGATGATAAAAGATGCAACAACATGATGGCAAACTACATAAGGGCTTGAGCAACCGGCATATCCAGCTCATTGCCCTCGGTGGCTCAATTGGCACCGGATTATTCCTCGGCATCTCCCAGACCATTAAACTGGCCGGCCCGTCGGTCATTCTGGGTTATGCCATTGCTGGCCTGATTGCATTTTTAATGATGCGTCAACTGGGTGAAATGATAGTCGAAGAACCGGTCAGCGGTTCTTTTAGTCATTTTGCCTATAAATACTGGGGCAAGTTTGCCGGCTTTATGTCGGGCTGGAATTACTGGGTACTGAATGTGCTGGTGTGTATGGCCGAACTGAGTGCCATTGGCCTGTATATCCATTACTGGTGGCCGGAGATTCCGACCTGGGTCTCGGCACTGGGCTTCTTTATTTTTATTAATGTGATTAACCTGCTGCATGTCAAACTGTTCGGCGAAATGGAATTCTGGCTGGCGATTATTAAAGTGCTGGCGATTGTCGCCATGATTGCGTTTGGGAGCTATCTGCTGGCCTCAGGCACGGGCGGTCCACAGGCGCATTTAAGCAATTTATGGGAACTTGGCGGCTTTTTCCCCAATGGTGTGATGGGCCTGGTGATGGCAATGGCCATGATCATGTTTGCCTTTGGCGGTATTGAGCTGGTCGGTATTGCCGCAGCAGAAACTGACAACCCGAAAAAGACCTTACCGAAAGCGGTCAATCAGATCGTATACCGGGTTTTATTATTCTACATTTTAACCCTGCTGATTATTCTGGCCTTATATCCATGGAACCAGATGGCACAAGGCGGCAGCCCGTTCGTGATGATGTTTGATTCTTTGGGCAGTCAAGGCGTTGCTACCGTGCTGAATTTCGTGATCTTGACTGCGGCGGTGTCGGTCTATAACAGCACCAACTACTGTACCAGCCGTATGCTTTTAGGTCTTGCGGAACAAGGCAATGCGCCGAAGTTTTTAAGCAAAATCAATTCACGCGGTATTCCGGTAAATGCGGTGATGGTTTCGGCCTTTTTCACCCTGCTCTGTGTGCTACTGAATTACCTGTTTCCAGAAACGGCGTTCAGCCTGTTGATGATGCTGGTGGTGGCAGCCATTGTGATTAACTGGGTGGTGATTTCCTATACCCATCTGAAATTTAAACGTCAGATGCTGGCGCAGCAACAGCAAACCCTGTTCCCAAGTATTGCCTATCCGTTTACCAATTACCTGTGTATTGCCTTTATGCTCGGTATCTTGGTGATTATGAGCCAGACCCCATCAATGCGTATTGCGGTCGGTCTGCTGCCGGTATGGATTGGCCTGTTATCGCTGGCCTATTACCTTAAACAGAAAAAACTGGCGCGCGATCCTGCGCTCATCAAAGCCAAAAGCTATTAATTCAGGAAGATTGTATGTTTCAACATGTCGATACCTATGCCGGCGATCCGATTCTGTCCCTGATGGAAGAATTCCAGCATGATCCGCGTCCGCATAAAGTTAATCTCAGTATCGGGCTGTATTATAACGAGGCCCAGCAGGTTCCGCAGTTGCGTGCCATCCAGCAGGCTTATCAGGACCTAAATGCCGAGCAGCAGAAGGTCAAACTGTACCTGCCAATGCAAGGTATGCCGGCTTATAACAGCGCCGTCCAAGCACTAATTTTTGGCGAAGATAGTCCGGCTTGTCAGGCCGGTCGTGTAGTGACCTTACAAACGCTGGGTGGTTCGGGCGCACTAAAAGTGGCGGCAGATTTCTTAAAACGCTATTTCCCGGCCTCTGAATTATGGGTCAGCCGCCCGACCTGGGATAACCATATTGCGATTTTCCAGGGCGCCGGCATTCGCTGTCATGAATATCCGTATTTTGATCCGCATAACGGTCAGGTGGACTTTGCTGCCATGCTGGATTGCCTGCAACAACTGCCGGCACAAAGTATTGTCCTGCTGCATCCCTGCTGTCATAACCCGACCGGTGCCGACTTGTTGCCAGCGCAGTGGGATCAGCTGATTGAGCTACTGGCGCAGAAGCAGCTGATTCCGCTCTTGGATATGGCCTATCAGGGCTTCGCCGAAGATTTTCACGCAGATGCTTATGCCATCCGGGCGATGGACAGGGCCGGCCTGAATTTTCTGGTCAGCCATTCATTTTCCAAAATTTTCTCTTTATATGGCGAACGGGTTGGCAGCTTAAGTGCGGTCTGTGATGATGCCACCACCGCCCAAAGCGTGTTAGGCCAGCTGAAAGCCACCGTACGCCGGATTTATTCCAGCCCGCCGACTACCGGCGCGATGCTGATTCAGCATGTGTTACACACGCCGACGCTGTACCAAAGCTGGCAGGACGAACTGACCGAAATGCGTGAGCGCATTCAACAGATGCGTGAGCGTTTAAAACAGCAGCTCGAACTTGCCTTACCGGGGCAATCTTTTGACTATCTGACCCGGCAGCGCGGCATGTTCAGCTATACTGGCTTGAGTGCAGCCCAAGTCGATCAGCTCAAGCAGGAGTTTGGTATTTATCTGGTGCGTAGTGGCCGGATGTGTGTGGCAGGACTAAACCAGAACAATGTCGATGCAGTGGCACATGCCATGGCACAGGTATTACAGCATAGTGATACTGCTCTCACTGCTTAAACCTCTGTTCCCTCGCAAATAAAAACGGGCCATGTGCCCGTTTTTATATTTTTATATCGTAGAAATTTGAAGATTATGAAGCGGCTTTTAACATCTGCTTAGCTTCAAGCTGATTGACAGCATTGCTAAATAAATAGCCCTGACCAAAATGGCAGCCAAACTGTTTCAGGGTTTCAAACTGCTCCTTGGTTTCAATGCCTTCGGCAATAATATCCAAGGACAAAACCGGCCCTAACTTGATAATCGCTTCGACAATGGCCTGAATTGATTTATCACTATTGATGCGGTTGACGAAATCACAGTCAATTTTCAGGCTATCTACCGGATAATCACGTAAATGGGTTAAGGAGGAATATCCGGTGCCAAAATCATCCAGCGAAATGCGAATACCGGCCTGTTTCAGTTTATGGATGGTACGAATTACACATTCAGAGCCACGCTCGGCCAGTGACTGCTCGGTAATTTCAATTTCAATTAATTGCGCCGGAATCTGATAATACTGCATCCGTTTTAACAGCACTTCTGCGTAGTTATCGCGCATCAATTCCACCGGCGAGGCATTAATTGACACCGGCACCGTCTGTAGACCTTGTTTGATCCAGCTTTGTACATCGCTAAAAATCGCCTGCTGCATCAATTCGCTGATTTTTGTGGTCAGCTCATAATCGCTAAAGGCTTCTAACAGCTCTTTCGGATAACGATAATGCTGCTGTTCATCCTGCCAGCGCAATAAAGCCTCAAAGCCAATCAGCTCACCGGTTTCAATACACACTTTCGGCTGATAAAACGGCACAATCCGCTGTTCACGAATAATCATGCGTGCCGTCTGCAGCTGCTCTGCCTTGCTTTGGACCGCCGCCAGCATGGAATGATCAAACATGCGGATGCCACCGCGGCCACCGGCTTTCAGGTCATTCAGCGCGGTATCGGCACATTTCATCAGTTCGGGAATTTCTCTGGCATCTTTGGGATACATCGAACAGCCAATGCTCATGCCGCAGTTAATGATCCGGCCGCTATAGGTAATGGGTGCATCCAGCAGTTTGGCAAACTTCTTGGCCAGTTCAATCAGCTGCTGTTCATTTTCAACCGAATGCACCACCACGGCAAACTCATCACCACCCAGGCGTGCAATACTGACCTGTTCTGAAATATATTTTTGAAAGCGTTTGGACAATACTTTTAATAAATGATCGCCGGCCTGATGGCCCAGGGTATCGTTAATATTTTTAAAATGATCCAGGTCAATCAGCATGACCCCGACCAATGTGCGGGTTTCTTTGGCGACCTGAATTGCCTGTTTGGTTTTTTTCCGGAAAGTTCGGCGGTTAATCAGCTTGGTCAGATCATCGACTTCACTGCTGAGTCTTAATTTATCTTCGGCAATTTTTTGCAAGGTCACATCACGCGATACACATAAAATACTGGTGGTTTCGCCGTGTTCGTTTAGCACTGGGGTCAGCATATTGTCCCAGTATTTCACTTCATCTTGGTGAATACTCATACCCGGGAAACGGGAATTTTTGCCTTTAATCGCCTCACGAATGGCCTGCTGACCTTTTTCACGAGCTTCGGGTGGTAATAGATCAAGCCATTTCATGCCGAAATTCTTTTCCCGCTCTTTGCCTAGCAAAGCCTGGCAACCTGAACGGTTCATATGCGACAGTGAGCCATCCGGTTTGACAATCTTGATACAGTCAACACTGACATCCAGCATATGGGTGTGGGCACGTAAGGTATCTTTGGTTTCCCGATATTTCACCGCACTGTCATGAATATTGGTACAACTGATCATCCACTGGTCACAGCCCTCGAGCTGCTGCGAATTTCGGGCAATTAACAAAAACCAGTGATAGCGCTGCTGGCGATCCCGAATCCGGCATTCTTTTTCAAAACTCTGACCACTTTTTTGCGCACTTTCCCATAAAAAACACAGATGCTCGGCATCTTCCGGGTGAATGGCATTCAGCCAGCTTTGAGCAGTCAGGCTTTGCTCATCTGAAGCAAGATACTGTTTAAAATTAGAATTATATAGATGATGTCCGGCTGAACTAACCCAAATCAGTTGTGGCATCATTTCAATGGCGCGAATAAAGTCTTTCTGAAAAGGAGATTTCTCAAGTTTAGGCGTGACCTGTTTGGACTTGTCTTTTAATACCTCAAGCAGATTAATATGACTCATATCGCATTTTCCAGGTTATAGTGCAAATAAGATCACACTTCTATACAAATATGTATTATAAGAGCTATAAAAATTATTTTTAACCCACGGTAAATAAAAATACCCAGTTTTTGTATATTCTTTTTGTAATTAAAATGGCTTAAGAATATACAATTTTCTGTGCATATTCCTGACTTTAAGCATGCAGCCTAGTTCTACTTTGTAGCGAGACTGGGCAGTTTTGATAGAAAAAAGATATCAGTTGTGATGGTTTCTGTGAGTGCAGATACAAAAAAACACCGGGTCTAAGCCCGGTGTTTTTTAGATAAGGTCATTACGACTCGAAATGAATTACACTACGAATTGATTTACCTTCATGCATTAAGTCAAATGCTTCATTAATCTGTTCTAACGGCATGGTATGGGTAACAAAAGGCTCCAGCTGAATATCACCTTTCATGGCCTGCTCGACCATGCCTGGTAATTGTGAACGGCCTTTAACGCCACCAAATGCAGTGCCCATCCATTTACGGCCCGTCACCAATTGGAATGGGCGGGTCGAGATTTCTTTACCGGCACCAGCCACACCAATAATCACCGATTGGCCCCAGCCACGATGGGCACATTCCAGCGCGGAACGCATCACGTTGACATTGCCGATACATTCAAAGGAATGATCAACACCCCAACCGGTCATTTCAACAATCACTTCCTGAATTGGGCGCTCATAATCATTCGGGTTAATGCAGTCAGTCGCACCAAACTGTTTGGCCAGTTCAAATTTTTCCGGGTTGGTATCAATTGCAATAATACGGCCGGCTTTGGCCTGACGCGCACCTTGCACCACGGCCAGACCAATCCCGCCTAAACCAAACACGGCAACGCTGTCACTTTCCTGCACTTTGGCAGTGTTATGCACCGCGCCAATACCGGTGGTTACACCACAGCCCAACAAGCACACCTGTTCATGGTTGGCTTCCGGGTTAATTTTGGCCAGTGACACTTCGGCCACCACAGTATATTCACTGAAAGTTGAGCAGCCCATGTAATGATAAATGGGCTGACCATTATATGAAAAACGGGTGGTACCATCTGGCATCAAACCTTTACCCTGGGTAGCACGCACCGCCACGCACAGGTTGGTTTTGCCCGATTGACAGAACAGACATTCACCACATTCCGCGGTATACAGTGGAATCACATGATCACCCGGTTTAAGGCTGGTCACACCTTCACCGACTTCCACCACCACACCCACGCCTTCATGACCCAACACGGCTGGAAACACCCCTTCAGGATCATCACCTGACAAGGTAAAGGCATCCGTATGACATACACCGGTATGACTAATTTTAACCAAGACTTCTCCAGCTTTTGGCGGAGCCACGTCTATTTCTACAATTTCAAGGGGTTGACCCGGACCAAATGCGACCGCAGCTCTTGATTTCATGAAATTGATCATCCTTTTGATACGTCTTTAACAGATGTCTTACAGTAACCGCTTTTTATCAACAGATTCAACCTATAACATCATGATAATCTATATGAATCAGTAAAAATTTACTTCATAAAAATGATGCCATTAAAATATTACAACATGATCTGGTTGTGCTGTCTGATTCTGGCATGTACCGGTTGTAATTCGCTTGAACAGAACTATGCTGCGCAGGATGCGCCAATTGAACCAGATTTTGAACACTGGATGCCGCGACCAGAGGCACAGGCACAACTACAACGCGGACAAACCGCCTATTTACCGCTGTATGACGGATTTATCAGTATTGCTTCACGTTTACATTTAATTCATAACGCCAAACATCATTTAGACCTGCAATATTACATCTGGACCGATGACGAAATTGGTCATTTAGTGCTGGCCGAATTACTCAAAGCCGCCGACCGCGGGGTACAGGTCCGGTTACTGATTGATGACCAGAATGGCACCCAACTGGACGATACCTTGCTGGCACTCAGCCATCATCCGAACTTTAAAATTCGCCTGTTTAATCCTTATAAATTCCGTCATTTTCGGGCACTGGATTATGCCTTCCGGATGCAGGCAGTGAATCACCGCATGCACAACAAACTGATTATTGCCGATGGCGCGATTGCCGTGACCGGTGGCCGCAATATCAGCCGGGAATATTTTGATGCCAGTGATGACTTTCAGTTTACCGATGTAGATATTCTCTTTGCCGGTAATGCGGTCAAAAAAGCCAACGATAATTTCCGTGCTTTCTGGAACCATGAACTGAGTTTTAATCTGGTCCAGCTGATGGACCAGAACAGCAATAAATACCATCGTAATAGCTTGACCTTGCTGCGGGAAAAATATGCCAGCCAGCAACTGGATGAACAGGAGGTGCAACGTCGGATCAGTTTTGCCGAGCAACAGGTGGCGCAGTATTTAAAACAGCGTTCCTATCATTGGGCCAAAGCGCATTTTGTGGCTGACCCGCCAGAAAAAATCCAGGGCAAAGCCAAAGATGAAGAGATGATTTACCATCAGATGATCCAAATTATGGGCACGCCCGATCAGCATCTGGAACTAGTATCTGCCTATTTTATTCCGACTCAACGCGGTACGGATTATATGAGCCGTCTGGCAGAAAACGGCATTGATATCCGGGTTTTGACCAACTCGTATATGGCCAATGATGTACCGATTGTACATGCCTTCTATCAGCAATACCGGCCGCAGCTATTGGCCAGTGGCATTCGACTGTATGAGTTCAAGCGTTATATTCAGCGCGAAGAACGTACCTGGTATGAAATTATTACCGGTAACGTGATTCCAGCCAAAGGCCGCAGTGCTTCCAGCCTGCATGCCAAATTCTTTGATATTGATGGCAAGGTATTTATTGGCTCTTTTAATTTTGATCCGCGCTCGGCTTTTTTAAATACCGAAGTCGGGCTGGTGCTGGAATCTGATGAACTCCAGGATGAAATTTCAGATTCATTGAATCAGTACCTGCCGCAAATTGCCTATGAACTAAGGTTAGATGAGAAAGGACAGATTATCTGGCTGGATTATCAAAAAGATGGTTCAGTGATTCAGCACAAGGTTGATCCGGAAACCACCAGTTTCCAGCGTTTTGTGATGAATTTAATGACCCATGTCCCAATCGAGTGGATGATGTAATGACATCCACATTACAGTAAATATACATTGACCAAGATAATTGAATACGAGTTGCTCTATAGGTTTGCAGCAAACCCGATACCCGGAGAGATTGTGTGATCTCTCACTTCGTATTTATCGCCAGAAGGTTTTACTCTCCTGCTACATTACTTTAAAATTCACGCTTTATTTTTCTTCTTTTTTTAGATCTCTCCCCATGCAATTTTTTGATTTAAGCCGTCAATTTAAATTAAGTGATATTCTCAGCCCGACTAAAACCCTGAATGAATTGGGCCAGCAAGAGTGGTTTCTGGCCAAAGTGCGAGTCGAACATGATTGCCTGTCCGACTCGGAGCAGCTTGAAGGTCAGGTAGTGTTGCAATCGAATGAGAATATTCAGCTGGAACTGGAATGGCTGATTCAGGACACCGGTTTTGAATTGCAGGTGTTGTTTAAGGGTGTAGAAACTGCGGCTGAACAGGAAACCTTGGTGATGGTCAAAGGTGCACAACTGGTGGATGATGCACAGCAACCGCTCTCAGCCCAAGCCCTCAGCTTATGGATTGATGGCACTTTATTACCGATGTTGCCGCAAATCCGCAAGGAAATTAAAGCCCGCCTGAATTTATGGGATTATGTGGAATACGGAGCTTAAGTCCTTTTATTCTGCTTTTACTGCTGAAACATGAAAAAAGAGCGAAGTTTTTCGCTCTTTTCTGAGCTGTGCTCGTCAGATTTCCTCTCGTTCTATTTTTAAATCCAATTTATGATGAATATGCAGTTGCGCTTTCACGCATAACAATAGTTCTGGTCTTTATTATGCTGGTTTTAACTATAAAATGAGTATAAAAATGAACAAGAATATGGATGCTCAAACCTGGGGGCAAATACGACAAGTGGTTGCGCAGGCGCAGCGCGCCAGTATGCACTGCTCCATCGCCAGTGTGAGTCCAGAAGGTATCCCGAATATCACCCCGATTGGAACCTTATTTTTAAACGACAGCTCTCCCACCGGTTTCTTTTTTGATACCTACTCTGCCACGCTGCAACAGCATCTCAAACATAATGCGCAGGCCTGTATTCAGGCCGTAAACAGTAGCCGCGGGTTCTGGCTAAAATCAATGATGTCAGGTCAATTTCGCACTTATCCGGGTGTGCGTTTATATGCCAAGATTGGTGAGTTACGCCCGGCCACTGCCGAGGAAATGCATCAGGTGCGCCGTAGAATTGCGCCGTTAAAATGGACACGCGGCAGCAAGCTGATCTGGTCGGATTTCACCCAGGTTCGGGAGGTGCATATTCATGCGTTTAGATGGGTAGAATATCCATCAATGATGCCAAAGACATCCTCTCTTTTTTAAAGCAGGCCGACATCCTTAAACAGACCGCAATAAAGTTCAGCCTTTTTCTCCACCGCTAAGGGATAGGCGCGAGATGAAGATGGCATACGGTATAAATGCAGCTCTCGACCAGCAAAGATCGCCTGTGAAGATTGGCCAATTACCGGTTTCGGCGTGCCTTCCGGCATTGATTCCATCAAGGTATCAGTGGCTTTATCACCCGTGGTCATAATGTACTGGCACAGCGGCATTTGCTGGAGCAGCCGATTTAAATCGGTCGGGGTGTGAATATGCAGAAATTTATCTGAAGCATTGCCCTTTAAACGGCTAATCCGGTAGGCGGTATCAAACAGTGCAATACCGGTATCTTTTAAAAAGTTTTGAATCAGTTCAAGCTGAAAGTTTTTATTCGGCAGGTCTAAAAAATAGTTTTTATCCTGAAAAAAGCAGATACCAAAAATCCGCCACATATCATTCTGATAATTCGGATAATAAAATTCCATTTTCCAGCGATTTTTGGGCGGTGGAAAACTGCCCATCATCAGCAGTTTGGCATTGGAGGGTAAAAAAGGCTCAAAGGGATGGGTTTCAATTTCAAGATCATCAATCATAAGGCAGCAAACTCAATTCACTTTATTCATCTTAAGCCGTTGTTTAATTTTGAGTGTTACTCCTTTGCCCCATATTTGATAAATTTCTTTACTCGGATGAAAGCCATCTTCGGCCATTTCCAGTTGCATCTGCTGATATTGTGCAATGTCATATTCAATCCAGTCCATGTTTGGCTGCTTTTGAATAAATTTATGCAGTTCACGGTTCATCTGCTTGGCATATTGGCCAAACAGCCACGCCAGCGGATTCGGTAAAGCCGGGAAAAGTTGCATCGGTGGTACACCTGCTGCAAGGATGAGCTGTGGCTGGAATTTAGCTGCAATCAGCTGATACAACTGCGCCTGCTTTTGAATCCAGATATCGGCTGGTATCAATTTGGTGACATCATTCACCCCGACCGAGGTGACCACTACATCAAACTTTTCAGTGTCCAGCTGCTGAACGCTTTGAATGACCTGCCCTGTAGTATTGCCTGTTTTGGCATGCAGTTTCCAGCTGACCTGAAATTCGGAAGTGAGTCCGGCCAGAATCGCGCCGAGCAAGGCATCTTCCTGATGGCTAACGCCAACGCCGGCAGCGGCTGAATCCCCCAGAATCAAAATGGATAAGGCCTGTCCCTGACCGCTCGTGCCTTCACGTTCGCCTTCTGGCTCTGCCAGTCTTAAGGTATTTTTCTTGACCCGGCGGCCTTGAATAATCAGGGCGGGAATTAAACCCAAGGTTGCAAGCTTCAGAAACATCGCATTGTCGATCATCTTCAAAAAAATCGGGCCTATTTTAACCAAAATAAGCCCTCTATTTTTATCTTTCTATGAAATATTTTTAAATTTTCAAATATTTAAAACAAACATTTAAAATAAAAAGTGAAAAGCGCCAAATGGAACTTTTCACTTGATATACATGTGGATTAACCGAGTTTATTGACCAGTTTTAAAGGTAAGACTTTCATGGCCAAGCCCAGTGGCAACCATGGCCATTTTGGCACATAAGCTTTTACCGGTGCTTTTTCAATTTCTGCGGCCAGTAAGCGTGAACCGGTTTGCTCATCCACTTCAAATGGTAATTTTTTCGCGCCTTCGTTAATTTCGGTACGGATATAGCCTGGGAAAATGGTGGTAACTTTAATTGGCGTATCAATCAGCTCGGCACGGATGCCTTCGGCCAGATGTGCCACGCCAGCTTTACTGGCACCATACGCCGTCAGATGTTTTGGCATACCACGCATTGCACTCATGGAAGAAATCATCACCAGATGACCAGAATTTTGGGCACGGAAAATTTCTACCGCAGCTTCACATTGCGCCAGCGCTGAAATAAAGTTGGTTTCAACCGTGGCGCGGTTAATCGCAAAATTGCCTTTGCCGATCCGGCGGCCTTCACCAACCCCGGCATTGACAATAATCCGGTCAATTGTGCCGAGCTCTTCTTTAAAGGCACGAAACACCTCAAATACCTGATCATAATTGGTCACATCTAAGGTTTTTGCGGCCACGCTCACGCCGTACTTGCTTTCCAGTTCCTGTTTTAAGCTTTCCAGACGTTCCATACGACGCGCACAAATGGCCAGATTATAGCCTTTTTGTGCAAATTCGCGGGCCATACCGGCACCAATGCCGGAACTTGCGCCGGTAATTAAAATTGTTTTGGTCATCTGTCTATTCCTTGATTAAATCCAGGTTAATAATTCTGGATGTTGTGCTTTTATAAAATGATGTTCATTCAGACTTAACAGTTGCGGCTCATTGCCGACCAGACGCAAAGTGGTCATGCTGGTATTGGCGATGGCCCAGTTCAGTGCAAAAGTCCGGTTAGGATTCAGTTCCAGAATTTTTCCAGCAACAACCGAAATGACTCCGCCCGAAGTAAACACAATCGCGTAACGCGGTTTGGTTTGGGCCAGTTCATCACACAGGTTTTGCAAGGCGGTTTCGACCCGGGCCTTGAAATGCGGCCAGGATTCTTCATATTCATGGTGATATTCACCGCCAGTCCAGCGTTCAATGGCACCTTCAAAAATTTTTGCCAGATACGCCCGCGGATTAAGCTCTTTGGCTACATCGGCCTTTAATAAATGCGGTTCATTAAAGCGCGGTTCGTATTGGGCAAACACCTGCTGATGATTAAACTCGTTCCAGTCCGGATTGGTGACCAGATGAGCTTCAGGGAAACATTCGGCCAGAGCGATCTGTGCAGTCTGCTGATGGCGCTGCATGGAGCCGGCCACCACATAGGGTTCTTCTTTTAAGATGTTGTCAAAATACTGCCCCAGCAGTTTGGCCTGCAATTCCCCATTCGGCGAAAGCTGGTCATAGCTTTCTGCACCAAAAGAAGCCTGGCCATGACGGATTAAATAAATGGTCGTCATTTCGGCAGCAGCTCCTTAAATTTGGCCATATATTTTTGTGCCAGCTCATTGGCTTCAATTTTTTGCAGCCCAATCAGTTTTAAGGCGCGGATGTGCAAGGCATGAATCACAATCCAGAAATCTTTAAAGGCCGGATTATTGGTCTGTTTATGATAATAACGGTAGTAAATCTGCTGGGCGATCACCGCCAGACGGAAAATCCCGAACACTTCATAGAAGGTCCAGTTTTCCGGTTGCAGGCCGGTTTTTTCCAGATAGTAATCGACCACCTGTTTACGGGTGAACATGCCTTTTAAATGGGTCGGCTGACGGCGGGTGGCTTTAAAAATCTGGTTATCGGTTTCTTCTACCCAGTAGGCCAAAGCGGAACCAAGATCCATCAGCGGATCGCCCAGAGTTGCCATTTCCCAGTCCAGCACGCCAATCACTTCGGTTGGATGCTGCGGATTTAAAATCACATTATCAAAACGCCAGTCATTGTGAATAATGCAGGTGGTGGAATCTGCCGGAATATTCTCGTGCAGCCATTTACGCACATATTTAAATGACGGCACATTCAGGGTTTTGGCTTTTTCATAACGGCTGTCCCAGCCTTCCACCTGACGACGGCAATAGCCCTCACCTTTACCGAGTTTTTCCAGTTCAGTGCCCTGATACGGCACCTGATGCAGCTCGATTAATTTATCAATCACATTAATGCACAGTTCCTGAACCTGGGTTTCATCAAAGTTCAGTTCTGGCGGCAGTTTGGCCCGCGGGATAATACCTTCCACGCGCTGCATGATATAAAAATCACAGCCAATCACCGATTCATCCTGACACAGCGCCACCATCTGCGGTAACACCGGATAATACGGCGCCAGATTTTTTTGTACATGATATTCACGCGCCATGTCATGCGCAGATTTGGCTTTGGTGCCTTTGGGTGGACGACGTAAAATTAAATCGGCATTGCGATAGTTCAGACGATAGGTCCAGTTGGAGGCACCGCCTGAATATTGGGTCACTTCAACGGGTTCCTGAACATCAACCCCTTGCGCCTTTAACCACTGGCTTACTGCCTGAATATCCAGTTCCTCGCCTTCACGAACCTGACCGCCAACATCAATCACTGACATGTTATTTTCCTGATTTTTCACTTTTTTAGGTCTTGCTCTATTAGAGCATTTTCAGCTGTAAAGACCCACACTGTTTCTGGTGTTTTGCCACTTATTTTTTACGACGGGTACTGTAGCCACGTTTGGCCAGTTCCAGTTTGGCAATCATGCCTTTATGCACTTCATCCGGGCCATCGGCCAAACGTAAGGCACGTGCCTGGGCAAAGAAACCGGTCAATGGCGTATCGCGGGACAGCCCGGCACCGCCGTGGATTTGCATGGCCATATCCACCACTTTTTCCAGCACGCTTGGCGCCACCACTTTAATGGCAGAAATTTCTGTTAAGGCGGCCATATTGCCTAAAGTATCCATTTTATAGGCAGCATAAAGTGTTAACAGGCGTGCCTGATCAATTGCCACACGCGCTTCGGCCACACGCTCCAAATTGCCACCGAGTTTCAGGATTTCCTTGCCAAAGGCAGTCCGGTTCATGCCGCGGTCAATCATCAGTTCCAGTGATTTTTCTGCCGCACCGATACAACGCATACAGTGATGAATACGGCCGGGTCCTAAACGGCCCTGGGCAATTTCAAAACCTTGGCCGGCACCGCCAATAAAATTGGCCACTGGCACGCGGACATTGTCAAAGCTGACTTCACCATGGCCATGCGGCGCATCATAATCGCCAAACACCGGTAACATACGTTCAATTTTCACCCCTGCAGTATCAACCGGGACCAGCACCATCGAATGTTGATGATGACGGTCTTTGCTTTCATCCGGGGTATGCGCCATAAAAATAATGATTTTGGCATTCGGATCACCCAGACCCGATGACCACCATTTACGTCCGTTCAGGACAATCTCATCACCATCTACCACCGCTGTGGCCTGCATATTGGTCGCATCAGAAGAGGCCACTGCCGGTTCGGTCATACAAAACACCGAGCGGATTTTGCCTTCGAGCAGCGGCATCAACCATTGCTGTTTTTGCTGTTCTGAACCATAACGCCATAACACTTCCATGTTGCCGCTATCTGGCGCGTTACAGTTAAATACGGTCGGGGCAATCAGGCTACGGCCAGACAATTCGGCAATATGTGCATATTCCTGCACTGACAGGCCCTGGCCCAAATTAGGACAAGGCAAAAACATATTCCACAGTCCCGCGGCTTTGGCTTTGGCTTTTAAACTTTCTAATTGCGCCGGCCACTGCCATTGCGTCCAGTCACCACCCTGATTCAGTTCATGCACCTGCTGCCAAAAGTCGGCCTCACTTGGTTCAATTTCTGTTTGAATAAACTGTTGGGTTCTTTCGAGATAATCCTGTGCGCGTGCTGACAATTCAAACATGACTGTAGCTTCCTCAATCTGTTGTTATATTGGCTTTACAACACCTTAACCTAAAAATTATTATGCATGAAATGATTTTATTGAATTAAATACTATGCACAATATTCATAATAATAGCCCGATGGATCTGGGTGCTTTTCATCGTATTGATATTAATTTATACCCGCTGTTTATTGCGATTTTTGAACAAAAAAATATTTCCAAAGCGGCGCAGCTCTTATGTATCAGCCAGTCGGCGACCAGTCACGCTTTACAAAGGCTTAGGTTACAGTTACAGGATGATCTGTTTATTCGCACCGGCCATCAGATGTTACCAACGCCGTTTGCCGAGCAGATTTATCCGACTATTAAAACTGCGCTGCTGTCTATTCAGCATATTGCCCGGCAAAAACAGCAGTTTGAACCGGCGATGGTACATACCCTGAAAATTGCCATACATGATGAAATTGAACCGATTATTTTTCCCAAACTGGTGCAGCACTTTCAGCAGCTGAACTTGGAGATTCAGTTTTTAAGCAGCAAGCTGGACCGTAAAACCATGATTAATGATCTGGCCACCCAGCAAATTGATTTTGTGATTGATCTGGAACACAAGCTGGGCGATAAAATCCAGTTTCAGGCGCTGGTCCAAGACCGTTTCGTGGTTTGTAGCCAGCGTTCATCCATAGATAAAGAATTATATTTGTCTGCGCCGCATATTGGTGTTTCTTCACGCCGTAGTGGTCTGCTGCTGGAAGATATTTATTTAAAGCGCAATCAGCTGTCTCGAACCCTATTATTACGCTGTCAGCATTATTCCACTGCCCTGCAAATTCTGGCGCAGCATGACACCGCGATACTGACTATTCCGGAAAGTATTTTGCAACATTTACATATTGACCCGAAGCTGCATATTTTTGAATCGCCTGTTGACTTGCCGAAAATTGATTTGGGGATGTTCTGGTATAAGGAGATGCAGGAGAATGCACGTCATGCATTTTTAAGAGCGGAGATTTCTAAAATTTTTGCTTAGGCTATTTCAGTAGAATAATCTTAATTATGCTTAGGCTATTTTAAATGAGGTCAGAAAATTTACTTAGGCTATTTAGATCACTCAAATTCAAGGCGCTTTATCTTCATTAAATTTCAAACATCGCTCAAGCCCTTGCCAGATCAGGCGTTGCAGCGTAGCTGATTTGTTAAAACTAGCTAATTGGCGATTTAATCGACCGGCGAATTGCGCCATTTCTTTTACACTAGCACTTTTATTTTTCACGGTTTACAGCTGGCTGGTCTGTTCAGCTGAATTGAAAGCGTCTATGTTGACTGAACTCTCCCCTTTCTGGCTGCTGGCATTCGCCGCTGGATGCTGTCTTGTTGCGTTTATGCTGTTGGGTAAGATTTCCCGCTTTGTGCAGCAACTGTTTCGACCTTTTAAAAAAGGCAGAACCTATTGGGCGCGGGTCACTGCGGTCAGCGATGGCGATACCCTCACCCTATACCGTTTTAATTTAAGACGTTCAGAAACCCGCATCCGCTTTGCCTATATTGATGCGCCAGAATCGAGCCAAAGTTATGGTCCGGAAACCCGGCGTCTGGTCAAAACTATGCTGCACCAGAAGGTGGTGCGAGTAAAAATTACCGATATTGATCGCTATGGCCGCCATGTCGGGGTGATTTATCGCTACCGTAAAAATGTCAATGAAGAACTGGTCAAACGTGGCGCCGCCTGGGTCTATGAAGATTATATTCATGATCGCAAGCAGCTGGCGCATATGCGTGCCTTACAGACTCAGGCCAGAGCACGGAAAAAAGGCCTCTGGAAAAGCAGCCGCCCGGTGCGACCAAGTGTCTATCGCAAACAGAATCGTAAATAAAATGCTCAGGTGGATTTTTAAAGTTCGAAGATGATTTAGCTTAATAAGCCCATTGCACCAGCAAACGAAAAGCTCCGGCAATCAGCGCCAACGCCACAAAACCGGCCAGCCAGAGACCAATAAACCACAGCAGCTGTGTACGTTTCATTGCGGCTCCTTGATGACTAAGGGAATAACTGACCTATAATGATGTGCTTCATGTCGATTTTCTTTAATGATAGCCATCATCCCCCACCCGGACTTTATGGCGAAAAATCCAATAGGACATCGCGCTATAACCTAGAATAATCGGAATTAAAACTAGCGCGCCAATGAGGGTAAAACGCTGACTGCTTTCCGGCGCAGCCGCCTGCCAGAAGCTGACCGAGGGCGGAATAATATAAGGCCATAAACTGATTAAAAAGCCGCTATAGGCCAGAAATACCAAGGCCAGCGTATACAAAAACGGCCGAAACTGTTGCCGCTGCCGGCAGGCTTTTAAAGCCAGATAAGTAAAGGTCAGTACCAGTATTGGCACCGGAGAGAAATACAGTAACTGCGGCAGATTAAACCAGCGCTCGGCAATGTGCGGCTGGGTTATCGGGGTATAAATACTGACGGCTGCTAAAACAATCAATAGGCCGATCAGCATCTTCGGCATTAAACGGTACATACGCTGCTGTAGCGCCTGATCGGTTTTAAAAATGAGCCAGCCACAACCTAAAGTGGCGTACAACATTACCACGCCAGCACCAGTAAACAGGCTAAACGGCGTTAACCAGTCCAAGCCATGGCCCGCATATACCCCCTGCTCGGTACGAATACCCTGAATATAAGCGCCCAAAATTACGCCTTGTAAAAAGCTGCTAAAAACAGAGCCACCAATAAAAGCTTTGTCCCACCAGTGTTTGCTGCTGTTGGCCTTAAAACGAAACTCAAAGGCAACACCGCGAAAAATTAAGGCAATTACCATTAAAATGACCGGTAAATACAGGGCGGAAAGTACCGTGGCATAGGCCAAGGGAAAAGCAGCAAACAGGCTGGCGCCTCCCAGTACCATCCAGGTTTCATTGCCATCCCAAATTGGCGCGACGGTATTCATCATGACATCCCGCTCTGCCTGCTCGGGAAAAAATGGAAATAAAATCCCGATGCCCAAATCAAAGCCATCTAACACCACATACATCAGCACCGCGAAGGCAATAATCCCGATCCACAGCAAAGATAAATCTATCATGGCTCCTGCTCCTGTTTGGGGCGCTCGACGGGCGGGTTGATCTGCTCGGTGACACTGCTTAATGGCCGTCTGGAGGCTTGAGTAAGCTCAGCATCAGAGGCTGATGATGGCGCTGAATGAATCAGTTCCGGCCCTTTGTGCATCAGTCTGAGCATGTAATAAATGCCCATCCCAAACACCACAAAATACACCAGTACAAAAATCATCAAACTCAGGCCAACCTGCTCTGCAGATACTGGCGATAAGGCATCTTCGGTGCGTAACACCCCATAGACCACCCACGGCTGGCGGCCGACTTCTGTGGTAAACCAGCCGGCCAATAAGGCAATAAAACCAGAGGGTCCCATCCATAGGGCAAAACGCTGAAAGCGACGATGTTCATATAAACGCTGCCGTTTACATAGCCACAATCCCCACAGCGCCAAAATTAGCATCAACACGCCTAAGCCGACCATAATCCGGAAACTTCAGAACACAATGGTCGAATTGGGCCGATCTTCCGGGGCAAATTCTTTTAAGCCAGTGACGGTGCCATCTAGCGAATGGGTCAGAATTACGCTGCCCAAGTTGGGAATCGCCAGTGCATATTTGGTTTCTTCGGCCTGCATATCGGGAATACCAAACAGATACAGCGGCATGCCTTTCTCATGATTGGTATTCCAATGCCCTTCCATCGCTGCCAGTTTGGCTGGTTGATGTTGCAGGGTATTCAAGCCATGTAAATCGCCCACCAGCACCTGTAAGGGAGTTAAGATCAGCATCAGCCACAGGGCCATCGAAAACGAGGTTTTTACCAGTGCATCCCGACGGCCTTTAAGTAAATGCCAGGCAGCCGTGGCAGCCACCAGCAAAGCAGAGACCAAAAAGGCGGCAATAGCCATATGCGCCAGCCGATACAGGAATGACGGATTAAAGACAATGGCCACCAGTCCTGTGGCACCAGAATGCCATTTTCGATGCTGAAACCTTGCGGAGTTTGCATCCAGCTATTGGCTGATAAAATCCAGAACATGGAAATACAGGTGCCAATTGCGACCATTAAAGTCGAGAAAAAATGTGCTTTAGGTCCCACCCGTCCCCAACCAAACAGCATGATGCCGAGAAAACCCGCTTCCAAAAAGAAAGCGGTGAGCACTTCATAGGCCAATAATGGTCCGGTGACACTGCCGGCGATACGGGAAAATTCACTCCAGTTGGTGCCAAACTGATAGCTCATGACAATGCCAGAAACCACCCCCATGGCAAAGGCGACCGCAAAAATCTTGACCCAGAATTTAAACAGGTCCTGATAAATCGGATTACGACTGCGTAACCAGCGCCATTCCAGAATCGCCAGAAAACTGGCCAGACCAATGGAAATGGCCGGAAAAATGATATGAAATGAAACTGTAAAAGCAAACTGAATCCGGGCCAGTTCCAGCGCGGTAAAACCGAGGGTCATCATGCCACCTTTCAAAAGGTCGAGCTGCGCTCAGGGTGTAGAGTTTTAAATATAGCGTTTTGAATTTTTCTCATCGCGCTTCAGCATAGGACGAAGTTGTATAGGCCTTGTGTAGGCTTTTGATCAAGAATCTTTAAGCGAGTAATTTCTGCAACTGATGAGTTTTTTGGAAGATAGAAGCGCTGATTTTTTATTCTTGCGGTTTATCAGCTGGATAGACAGGACTGGATGAGAGGAATTTTTGTAGTTCAGTTGATTGACCTTAACGCTGCTTAACAAATCTATAGCAATACACGTTGCCCCCTCATCTTTTATCATCTGTTTTTTTGAATCCTTCGCTGGCTTCCCTACTTGAAAAAATTCCGAACAGGCGTACATTGACTTTGTTTTAGTTACCCTGGTTAACTATTTTTTTTATGCCAAGCTCTCCCTTAAAATTTCGTACCGCCTTATTACGCTGCGCACGTCTGTTCAGCGATGAAGTTAATACTCTGTTATTGCCGCATCAGCTTAATTATTCCTTGTGGCAGGTGTTATATGTCATTCATTTAAAACAGCAATGTACCCAGGTTGATATTGCCGCCTATTTAAAGGTGTCCAAACCGAGCATCACCAAACGTATTCGGGTGTTGCTGGACTTGGGTTTAATCCATCAGCTTGAAAGTAGCGATAAACGGCAGAAATGCCTGACTTTTAGCTCTCACGGGCAGGAACTTTTCAAGCATTGTTCAAGCCAGATTGATCAGTTTGAACAGCAGCTGCTGCAGTCTTTTGCAGTTGCGGACATCGCCCATACCCGCGAGATCCTTAATCAGCTGAGTGAACAGTTACAACCGACCCTACAAGGTGAAGACAAATGAGTTCAGCACAAGCACCGCTATGGACCAGAAACTTTATCCTGGTCGGCCTGATCAATTTTCAACTGGTACTGATTTTTTATCTATTGGTGATTGTGATTGTCGGTTATGCCGTGGCGGAATTAAATGCCAGCATTGCCGAAGCCGGTTTAATTTCAGGACTGTTTATTGTCGGCACCTTATTTGGTCGTCTGCTGATAGGCAAATGCCTACAGCGTTTCGGTTATCGTAGCACCCTGCTTTTTGGGCTGACCGGTTTCTTGCTGCTTTCCTTAGGCTATTTTATAGAGATGGGGGTGACTGCCCTGCTCGGCATCCGTTTTATTCATGGCTTTATGATGGGAGTCGCCTCTACCGTACTCGGCACAGTCATCGCACAAACTCTGCCGCCCACCCGCCGTGGTGAAGGTATTGGCTATTACAGCATGAGCAGCACCCTGGGTACGGCGATTGGTCCTTTTGTTGCGATCTGGATGATGCTGCACACCAGTTATCAGACAATTTTTAGCTTATCCAGTGTCTTGGCGCTGGGCTGTCTGGTAGTGGCCTGTTTTATCCGGATGCCGAACCTGGCGCAGCCTAAACCTGCAGCCACCGCGACAGCAGGCAAAGGTTTTGGCTTCTGGACCCAGTATCTGGAAAAGAATGCGCTGCCCATTTCCCTGATTATGCTGTTTGCTTCCATTTGTTATTCCGGCGTGCTGTCATTTATTAACTTTTACGCCAAGGAAATTGATCTGGTCGAAGCCGCGTCCTTATTCTTTTTAATGTATGCAATCGCCATTTTGTTTTCGCGTCCGTTTACCGGGCGGCTTATGGATCGTAAAGGTGAAAATATCATTATGTATCCCGCCTTTATTGTGATGGCGATTGCCCTGTTTTTACTAAGTCAGGCGCATAACTCCAGTATGCTGCTGCTTTGTGCCGGCTTGCTCGGTCTGGGCTATGGCAATATTCAATCGGTCTGTCAGACTATTGCGGTCAAAAGTACCTCACTGGAACGTATGGGACTGGCGACCTCGACCTATTTTATCTGTCTGGATGCAGGGCTGGGCTTCGGGCCGTATTTGATCGGAATCGCGCTGAAATCGGTTAGTTATGTGCAGATGTATTTCTATAGTGCCATCGCCGCGCTGCTGTGTTTAGGCCTGTATTATCTGCTGCATGGTCGTCATGCCCAGCCGGTGCAGCCACAGTTATCACGCTAACGAAAGCAATACGCTTAAAACCGCCGGCCAAAGCGCTGGCGGTATTCCATTGGGGTTAGGCCGGTTTTTTTGCGAAATAAACGCCGGAATGAACTCGGATCTTCATAGCCCACCATTTGCATAATCCGGTCAATCGGCTGCTCGGTTTCTTCCAGCCGTTTTTGCGCAGCTTCAATACGAATAGCCTGCACATACTGATTCGGCGCCACATCTAACACTGCTTTAAAACGGCGAATGAGCGTGCGCGGGCTGATATTAAAGCGCGCCGCCACATCTTCCATATTCAAGTTTTCACTAAAATGCTGCTCCAGCCAATGCTGGATTTCTTTTACCAAACCATCCTGATGTGGCTTGCTCATACGCATCAAGGAATAGGACAACTGGTTGTCACGGCGAAAATCCAGCACAAAGGATTTGGCCGTCTGAATGGCAATTTCAAAGCCATAAAAACGTTCAATTAAATGTAGCCCCAAATCGAACCAGGCCAACCCGCCACCGGCACAATAGACATGATCGGACTGGGTAATCAGGCGATCCGCCTGCAAATGGACCTCCGGATAGCGCTGCTGGAACTGATCTTTAAAACCCCAATGCGTGGTGGCACTGCGGCCCTGTAAAATTCCGGCTTCGGCCAGAAAAAAATTCCCGGTACAGTTTCCGGCAATCAGGCATTGAGCTTGATCGGCCTGTTGCAGAACATTCATGAGAGACTGATTTTTTTCCAGAATCTGCTCGATGGAACCGGCCAAAGTCGGAATCACCAGCAAATCGGCCTGCTGGATTTCACTATAGGCCAGATGCGCCTCAATGCGTAAACCATTACTGCATTGCACCGTTTCTCCCTGTGGCGAGGCAATCTGCACCTGAAACAAACGCTGGATGTCCTGTTTCTGAATCCGGTTCCAGCTAATGCCGGCCAGACTGAATAAATCGGCCACACCGGTTATGGCCGAAGCCAGTGCACCATCATAGGCCAGAATAAAAACCCGCTTCATGCTTTCTTCCCAAATGTCGTTTTTGGCTCCTTGAGTGTCATTATTGACAATTTATCTGCCAATACAAGTCTTGTTAAGCTAAGAGCAATCAATAAAAACAGGTAACGGCATCCCATGACCGCACTCATCAATCAAAAAGATCTGGATTTTTTACTCTATCAGGTATTTTCAGCCGAACAGCTGACCCAGCTGGAACGTTATCAGGAACATGACAAAGCCACCTTCGACAGTATTTTAGATACGGCGCGCGGCATTGCAGCAGACTATTTTGCCCCGCACAATGCCAAAGGCGATGCGCAAGAACCGCATTTTGATGGTACACAGGTACATACCATTGCCGAAGTGAAACAGGCCTGGCAACAGTTTGCCCAGGCCGGTCTGTTATGTGCCCAGCATGATTATGATCAGGGCGGTATGCAGCTTCCCACACTGATTAATATGGCTGCCAATGCCTATTTTATGTCGGCCAATCCTGCCACCGTGGCTTATTCATTTTTAACCGCCGCCGCAGCGAATCTGATTCAGGCCTTCGGTACCGAGCAGCAGAAACAGACCTTTGTCCCGTCGATGTTCAATGGCCGCTTTTCCGGCACCATGGCCATGACCGAGCCGAATGTCGGTTCCTCTCTGGGTGATCTGACCACCAAAGCCATTCCACAAGCTGATGGCAGCTACAAAATTAAAGGCCAGAAAATGTTTATTTCTGGGGGTGATCAGGACATTACTGAAAATATTGTGCATCTGGTGCTGGCGCGGACTCAGGATGCGCCACAAGGTGTCAAAGGCATTTCCCTGTTTATTGTGCCGAAATTCCTGACCAATGAAGATGGCACGCTGGGTGAACGCAATGATGTCAAACTGGCTGGCCTGTTACATAAAATGGGCTATCGCGGGACAACATCGACTGTGCTGAATTTTGGTGAAAATAACCAATGCTTAGGCTATTTGATTGGTGAAGCTGGTCAGGGCCTGAAATATATGTTCAAAATGATGAACGAGGCGCGTGTCGGTGTTGGGCTGGGCGCCGCGATGATCGGTTATCGCGGTTATTTGGAATCGCTGGAATATGCCAGAAACCGTCCGCAAGGCCGACTGGCCAGTGAAAAAAATAGCGACAGCAAACCGGTCAATATTATTGAACATAGCGATGTGAAACGGATGTTGTTAGCGCAAAAGGCCTATGTAGAAGGAGCTTTGGCATTGTGCCTGTTTGCCGCGCGACTGATTGATGAACATCAGGCGGGTGGCTCGGAAGATAGCGCCATTCTGCTCGACCTGATCACGCCTGTGGTCAAATCCTTCCCGTCTGCCTATGGTCCGAAAGCCAATGATCTAGCAATTCAGGTACTTGGCGGTGCCGGCTATACCCGTGATTATCCGGTAGAACAGTATTATCGGGATAACCGCTTAAATCCGATTCATGAAGGCACTTTTGGTATTCAGTCACTGGATTTACTCGGGCGTAAATTATGGCAGCACAATGGCAAAGGCTTAAATCTGCTAATGCAACGCATCAACACCACGCTGGAACAGATTCAGCATCCGGCCATTCTGGATCTGTCCAGCAAATTCTGCAAACATCTGGCTACGGTACAAAGCACCACACAAAAACTGGGACAGGCGCTTATGCAAGGTCAAACCAATGAGGCTTTGGCCAATTCTGCCCTGTATTTAGATATGATGGCTAAAGTGATTATTTCCTGGTTATGGCTGGATATGGCCAACAAGGCGCAACAGCAGTTTGGCCAGTCTGAGTTGGCAGAAGATCAGCAATTTTTAGCAGGCAAGTTGCAAGCGGCGCGCTATTTCATTCGCTGGGAATTACCGGAAATTGAACATCAGGCCAAATTACTCAGTGAATTTGATGATACCTGCCTGTCGATGCACAGTGACTGGTTTTAAAACCGGATGATGGAAAGCAGGTTTTAAATATCTACCTTCTAAAGAAAATCCCCATGTAGTTTATTACATGGGGATTTTTTATATACTTCTAGAATGCAGATGCCGTTTAGAATTGTGCATTCAAGACATTGGCCGCCACTTTACCCTGCCACAATTCACGTAGGGTCGGTAAATAGAATTTTTCACCCAGCTCGACCAGTTCTGCATCAATTTGCGCATGAACTTCATGCATAAACAGATAGTCCAGCTCTACCGTCGCCAATTGGCTTTGTGATTTTTTATAGTCCTGACGTTTTTGCTGTGCTTGCTTCACCAAACGGTCTGCAAAAGCGCGATCTTTATATTTCGCAATAGCATTTAAACGCAGCTCAATCAGGCCCCAACCACTGAGCAGCAATTTAAACAATTCCAGATCTGCCGTGGTTGATTCCCAGGTCATGTCTTCCAGGTTTTCATTTTCAGGCAGCACCGGCAGCAGCAACTCCATCACACTTGGGAAAATTTTCTTAAAATTTAAAATAAATTTAACAGGATGCTCACCCGGATAATCGGTAAATTGCACCTTTTTCTGAACATCCGTTAAATAGATATCAAGCATTGAAAATTTTCCTAGATAGATTGCTGTTTTACAAAGCTTTATTTCTTAGCTTGTAAAACTGTAATAAAAAACGAATCGCATTTTAGCAATTATGACATCTTATTCAATGTTATTTAAGCCATGTGTCTACATGAGGACGGCTTTAGCTCTAAAATTCTTCAATCTGGAAAGATGACTTTAAACGGTTCGAAGGCTTTTAACTTTTTAAAAACTTTGATTCGGGGCTAGTAGATGGTTCTTTTCTTTATTGGGTTCTTGAGTTTGAATCTTATATTAATCAACATCTAGTTAGTAGTTCAATAAGCACGAACACTCCATATTAAAATGACACACTGTTTGCCTTCAATGCACTCTCCTCTATTATGCTGAGATATCTCAGACTTAAAAAATAACGATGCTTTTTCTTATTGCGATCCTATTTTTAGTTTTTATTCTCTATTACTACAGACTTGATCAGGCCAGCGCGACGAGCAGCGAGTTTGTATTCTACCTTTGCCTTTCATTAATCCTCCTCTGCATCGTGAACACCTGGCGTGTGTTGACTTAAGCATCGAGTAAGCATCAAAAAAACCTTCTCATCTCCCAGCGATCACAACACTGCGTATAGCGTGACCCTCTAGTTATACCTATATTTTTTCCTTTCACAAGCGGTTCATAGTACAGGTATATCATCACGGGATTAAAAAAATTAATGTGAGATGTATCGTGAAATACGGAATTTTAATTGTTCTACTGTTAAGCTGTGTAGTCAGCAGTGGCCTGAGTTTCTGGGTTGGATTCAAGGCAGATGATTCATTATTATTGATCATTGGCGGACTGCTCATTTTTGCATCAATCTTGATTGCCCTTGAAATTAAAAAAGTCAAAAAAGATCCGTTCTAAGCCAAGCCGGCAATTTTTCTATGCTCTATGGATGCGGGTATAGCGCCTATTCACGCTCTTTTAGACAATCCTGACAGCGCCGAATTTCTTCATCATCACCCGTGTATTCGACTTCAGTTGCGCCATGAAAGCTAAACAGACAAAGAAGGAACTGGATCATAATATTCTACTCTTAATAATCGGCCTCCTGTTCTGGAGGACGGCGTTGGGAGAAAATCAGAAGTTAGCCCTGATACAAATTTTATATAAATAGAAATTTTACAAGTTGTCATAATATGACATTCATAAAAATTAACATTCATTTAAATTATCTCATTTCGATAATCTAAATAAAAAATTACCCACTAAACCCAGAAGTCCTGAATAACGACTTTGTGGATGCTTTCATCGAAATCCGTATTGGATAGATTTAAGTTTTTGTTCTTAATATTGATATAACAATAACTTGCTGCAAGTCCTGCACCAATCAAAGCTAATAGTTTCATTGCTCACCTCACCTATTGGAAGATCTGGATTTAAACTATCATTCAAATTTGTAGCTTTCACATTCAATTTTGATCATTTTTTGTACAGATTGTAATTTCCGGAGCAATGTATAAAGCCATAAAAAAGCCCACCAGTGGGTTGAGCTTTTTAGGTCTTGACCAAGAGAAAGAAGCAATAGGGATGAGCGCTGTTAATACTCTTGATCTAAACCATTGCTACACGTTTCATTCTCTTCTTCATCGAGCAGGTAGTCGATTTCAGTCACCTCATGCAGGCCAAATAAAGTGAATAGAAGATGGAGCATAATTTTCTCCTCAAAAAAAATGCCTCCCTAGAGGAGGAGGCAGTAAAAAAAGAAACTACAGCGATAGATTCTGCTGGAAATTATATATAAATTTATAATTTATATATTTGCATAATATTACATATTTTATGCCAAAAATTAGCCAACCCAGTCTACTTTGAATGAATTGTTAATAGAAAATTATTATAATTTTAAGTTGAATTTCAAAGTTAAGAGGACTTCTTATTCGGTGATCAGCAGAATATCTAGAATCCCTTAATTAACGTAAGTAAATGACTGCCCTTTTTGCCTAGATTCACTATTGGAGCCGGTTTTATACCAGCCATAAAAAGGCTCACCTGTTTCCAGATGAGCCTACCGATGGATCCGAAGAAAATATTCAGATTATCCCACCCTTAAAGATGCATGGTCACACCCAGCTGAAAAGCGCGGCCCGGTAACGGCGCAATATATTTCAGGGGCGAATTATGTGGACGTGCCTCTTCATCCAGCAGGTTTGATCCATTCATAAACACATCAAAACTGGCATTTTTTAAAGTCACTTTTTTACGAATATCCAGATCCATCAGGTTGTATGCCGGCAGTGGCACTTCCTCTGACACATTTTTTCCTAAATATCGCGGTTGATCATAATAAATACTTGCCAGACGCGCTGACCAATCGGCGCGTGTCCATTCAATGTGGGCACCATAACGATTGGTCGGCATATTCGGCAAATACACGCCATCATTACTTAAACGCAAACTTTCCGGATTAGTGGCCTTATTTTTAACCAGATCAGCAAAACCACCGACCTGTACCTCACCAAAATGGTCTAAATCAAAAGTGTAGTTCATATCCACCTCAAAACCATTCACTTTAGTATCGGTTTGCTTCCAGTACTTCAGCGGTAAACGGTTTCTCATGGATGAACCGGAATGCGACAAATAAAAATAATCTTCAAAATCCATTTGATATAAAGCTACAGCGATATTCGCAGCATCCCAGTTCACATGCGTGATTAATTCCAGCCCCTGCATTTTTTCTTTGTTCAATGCCTGATTGCCTTCCTCCTGCGTCATAACCGAATAATGCGGATTGCTGGCATACAGCTCATTAATTTCAGGAGCCCGTTCTGACTTGGAATATTGCAGCCTAAAGTCCAGATAATCGGTCGCTTTAAAATTCGAACCGACATAAAAACTATTTAGAGCAAAAGATTTATTTTTTAGGGTGCTATTGGCCGCATTACGCGCCAGTTTAAAACTCTGATCCTGAATCTCATGCTGAACGTTCTCATGACGATAACCGGCATCCACTGAAAACCGCTCCCAATCCAATTTTTCCTGGATAAATACTGCCTGGGTTGTGGTTTTGACATTAGGGAGATAGCGCTGTGTTCCTGAACCGTTAACATCACGCACATTCAAAGCAGTGCCAATTTCACCGCTCAAATTTTTATAAGGCATCTGCTTTAGTACCAGTTCGGCAGCATGGCTATCAAACTGATATTCATTGGCTTTGCTTGCACCAATATATTCACCCGAGCGATTGGATAATTTTGATGCCTGAATTTGGAGATGATCAAGTACAGGCAGTGGGTCCCTGAGTAACGCATCAACCGCAAAACGGTTCTGTTTAATCTGCACCGTGACCGGCAAGCTATCATCATAAGCGCTCTGGAAAGATTTATTTTCCATTGAGAAACCCGGCACACCATAATCACTGGTTTTATAATCGGCACTAATTCCAATATAGCCATTGTCTAAAAAGTAAGTACTCCCGATTGCCATATTTTCATTTCTGGCATAGCTATTGCCCAGTTTTTTCTGATAATTGGGCGTAACATCCTGATTGGTTCGGCTTTCCACATATTTTGGCGTATTGGGCACATAATCCGGGTTGGGATCATTGATAAATTCCCGGTAGGCGCCATTCACATAGCGGGTTAAAACCGCTTGATCAGTATATTTGGCCGACTCCAAGCCATCATAATAATCATAAAAATGCTGAGGATTCTGGGCGATATCTTCTAAAACATGCTTATTTAAATATTGATGATGTGCCTTATTAAAGACCTGTTCAATTCTGGCATCGCGCTGGCAGGCGCTTGCCAAAGCAGAATCAATCCCACCTCGCTCCGAGATAATCGCTGTATCACAGACGGCTGCTTTGCTCTTTCCGGGAATTTTATAAGATGAAATCTGTTGGGTAGAAAACTGGATATTGGTGCTCAGATTTTCCTGATTATTGACATTAATGCGAATACCATGCCCGCTAAAATCGTTAAAGCCCTTTTTATATACCACATCGACATTGGCACTTTTCTCTTCCAGCATTTTTGAAATGATGCCCGAATCTATATCCACATAACCACCAATCGCCTGTCCGCCATAACGTACAGTATTGGTCCCTTTATGTACGGTCACGCTTTTAGTAAATAGTGGATCAAATGGAATATTAATATCACCGCTGATAGCATTCATTCCATTGATCGCCTGACCATTCTCCAGAATCCCGACCCGATGACCGCTCAAACTGCGTATCACTGGTGCCCCCGAATTGGGACCGAATGCGCTACTTTGCACGCCAGACATATGTTTAACAGCATCGCCCAAGGTATTGGCTGTTTCAATGCGTTCTTTAGGCGCAATGTTCAGGTTCTTGTCAGTATCATCCCCCTGAAAAATAAGTGGTTCCAGAATTGTAATCGGCTCTTCAGCCTGTGCCTGTTGCATCGCCAATAAAATTAAAGTCATGAGTGTGCTGTATTTCATGCGAGCCCCCTTTTAAAAAGTGTTATGATATAACATAACTTTATGTCTATTTAAAAAATTATTCTGGTTTTTCTGGCAGATCGAGAAAATGCAGCAACTCAATTGAGAGGAAGAAAAATGGGGGAATTGAAATATTTTGAATTCTTAGATTCTTAAAAAAAGAAAAAACCATCTAACACGAAGTTAAATGGTTTTTAGAACCCGCTCAACAGCCAAAGCTCATTAGAGCTTTTTCCAGGTCATGGCACTGGTTGTATTGCTCTGTTGCGCTTTACCAAATACTTTCATCTGGTCTTTAGCATCATTCAATTGCGCTTCAATGGTATAGGTCCGGCCATCCTGGGTATTCAGCCATTGACCTTGCTTAAACTGCTTATGGTTGCCGGTCATGCCTTTCAGCACTTCCATACCAAAAATCGGCTGGTTCTTTAAAGCCCCTTCACATTTGCCACAAACGTCCGGATTCACCGCTCCCGCCGCCGGATAATGCTTGCTCACTACTGCACTATACTGCTGTGTTTTGGAGTTTTTACGAATCACAATTTCCGACACATAATACCCGGTTCGATCATCAATCACTTTCCATGTCCCGATTAAAGGATCAAACGGCATTGCCACTACAGTTTTGGTTAAACCCGCCAATAGAGCCGCAGCCCCCAACAATCTAAAATTCATAAGCAAAAAGAGTTTCAAAAGAGTCAATAAAGAAATGAGATACGCTTCCCAGCGGCCTGAATTATATTCATTTTCCTAAATTAAATCATAATAATTTCATAAATTTTAAATATCTATGTGGTATTTAGATCCAATTTTTGCTAGATACTTCACATTTCTTTTCCAGAATTTTAGCAATTCTTTTTATTGTCACATTCAGGGCTTATGATGCAGTCAAGGTCATTAAAAACGAGAAGATGGCCTGTAATAACTAAGTAGCGCAAACTAACCCAGCATATAGCAATCCATATGTTGGGTTTTCTTTTATAGGTACTTTGCACTTTCATGCACAGGTTCTGATGGAAAAATAGTTGTGATGAAGCAAAATTTTTTAGCCCACCGAGATGGCTGCTCATATTCCATCCCGGTAGATGCAACACTTATTTCGCATTCGGTGAAACCATATTTTCTGGTCGTACCACGTCATCAAACTGTTCAGCAGTGACCAGATTCAGCTCCACCGCCACCTGTTTTAAGGTTTTCCCTTCTTTATAGGCCGTTTTCGCGACTTTGGCAGCATTTTCATAACCAATTACCGGATTCAGTGCTGTCACCAACATCAGCGAGTTATGCAGGAAATGATCAATCTTGTCACGGTTCGGTTCAATTCCGACAGCGCAGTGATCGTTAAAGCTGTTGCAGGCATCTCCCAATAACTGAATCGACTGTAACAGGTTATAGGCAATCACTGGCATAAATACGTTTAGCTCGAAATTCCCTGAAGCCCCAGCCACATTAATTGTCGTATCATTACCCAGCACTTGCGCCACCACCATGGTCATGGCTTCACTCTGGGTCGGATTGACCTTGCCCGGCATAATGCTTGAACCCGGTTCATTTTCCGGAATGCGGATTTCACCAAAACCACAGCGCGGCCCACTGGCCAGCCAGCGTATATCATTGGCAATTTTATTTAAGCTCACAGCCAGAGTTTTTAAGGCACCGGAAGCAAATACCGCAGCATCACGTCCAGCCAAAGCTTCAAACTTGTTCGGCGCAGTAACGAAAGCCAAACCGGTCAGGCTGGCCAGTTGCTGTGCGGCTTTTTCAGCATAGTCCGGATGGGCATTTAAACCGGTTCCTACGGCGGTGCCACCCAACGGCAGTTCATATAAACCGTCCAGGGCCTGATGCAAACGTTTCAAACCATGATCGAGCTGCGAGACATAGCCGCTAAATTCCTGCCCTAGGGTTAAAGGCGTTGCGTCCTGTAAATGGGTACGGCCAATTTTCACAATATCGGCAAAGGCATCGCTTTTGGCCTGCAAGGTATCTCTTAAACGGGTCACTGCCGGAATTAAGAGTTCATTGATCTGTAAACTGGCAGCCACATGAATCGCGGTCGGGAAAGAATCGTTGGTTGATTGGGCACGGTTCACATGGTCATTCGGATGGACTGGCTTTTGTGCACCCAGCGGATTGCCGAGTTTCTGGTTAGCAATATTGGCAATCACTTCATTACAGTTCATATTGCTTTGCGTGCCCGAACCGGTCTGCCATACCACCAGCGGAAACTGGCTATCCCATTTGCCTTCAATCACTTCTTCAGCTGCATCAACAATATAGTGCGACAGTTCTTGAGGAATCTGGTTCAGTTCTGCATTGGTCATGGCCGCGGCTTTTTTCACTAAGCCCATGGCGCGAATCATGGGACGAGGTAAACGTTCCTGCCCGATTTTAAAATTCTGTAAGCTGCGCTGAGTCTGTGCACCCCACATGGCCTCACTCGGGACTTCAACTTCGCCCATGGTGTCGTGTTCGATACGTGTTTGCATACTCAACCTCTATCTATTCTTGCTGTTCTCAATGCTGTTATAACGCTGCCCTGAGGCAGCGGCTATGGCGAATATAGTCATCTTAGGTCAGGCGGATAAAATTGTAAATGATAATTATTATCATTATTAAATTTATCATTGCCCGCGCAAGGTGTGCTGATAAAAGCGCCATTCATCTTCTAGCATCTGCTGAATCGAGCGTTTCGGCTGCCAGCCCAGTACCTCTTTGGCTTTACTAATATCGGCCGCGACCTGATCCAGTTCAGCATAGGGATATACATCAGCATCGACCGTTTTAATTTCAGTGCCGGTGACGCTCGAAATTTCATTTAACAGTTGCTGGATCGAAATCGCCTCGCCGGCAATATTAAAGGCTTCACAAACATGCTGTTGCTGGAATAGCCATTGCAGGGTTAAAGATACGGCCTCACAACAATCCAGTACATGCAGGAAACTACGCTCTACAGTCTTGTCTTCAGTTTGGGCCTGCTTGCGCAGCTCGATAAATTCGCGTTGCTGCGCCCCGACCTGCATCGCCAGGGGTACAATATTTTTTGGCAGTGGCGGTACCATCTCACCCAGTACCCCATGTTCAAAGGCACCAGCAATATTGCCCAAGCGCAATAAGGCAATTTTCCATTCATTGTCAGTTTTAAAGGTATCCTGAATAATTTCCTCAGCCATCTGCTGAGATTTGATATACGGATTTGGATAGGCATACTGAAATGGCAGATCTTCTTTCAGTTGCAGGCTGGATTGACCATACACGGTTAAGCTGGATAAATGCGCCAGCACACGTACCCCGGTACGCTGCATGGCACGCAGCAAACTCATGATACAGCTGACATTATCATTATAATATTCAAGCGGTTTCAGGACCGATTCTTCCAGCGATTTAAAGCTGGCCGTATGCACCACTGCATCGACCGAATACTGTTCAAAGACTTTATTTAAGGCCGGGGTGTTACGAATATCAATTTTGGCAAAAGGCACATACATGCCCGAAATATATTCAAGTCGTTCTAAGGTTTGTAAATTGGCATTGGATAAATTGTCGACAATAATGACTTCTTGCCCTTGAGCCATCAGACTTAATGCAATATGCGAGCCTATAAAGCCTAAACCACCAGTCACTAAAATCATTGTATACTACCTTTTTCTTATGAAGTCTGAATGCCCCCTGTGTTGCGGGAACATTTCATTAGTGAATTTTGATGAGTACCTTATTACTAATTACCTCCGCGCCGACCTCGATTCATGCCTGGCATGCGTTGGGTCTGGCTCAAGCCTTGCAGAGCAAGAATGAAGATTTCCGGGTGTTCTTCTATCAGGACGCTGTTATGGTCGCTAACGATTTACAATGGCTACCCGATGATCAGCGACAGTTAAAATCGGAATGGCAAAAACTGTCGATTCGTTTGCCGGTTTGTGTCAGTGCGGCACTGTTACGCGGGATTACCGATCAGGACAATGCCAAACGTCATCAACTTCATCAACACAATTTAGCCGCGGGCTTTGAATTGGTTGGTCTGGGCGAACTTGCCGATGCAGTGCAATCTGCAGATCGCCTTCTTCAATTCTAAGTGGTTCTATTTGAGAATTTGTTGCATTTAAAAGGTAAATTGTGTGAAAACTGTACTCGTCATTTTAAGCCAGGCCAATTTAAGCAGCCAGCAGGTACATGAAAGCCTGTCTGCGACTATGGTACTGGCCACTTTTGGCTGTGAAGTCAAAGTGTTATTACAGGATGCTGCCCTAAGTCTGCTCAAAAGCGATTTGGCTTTTGACCAGCTCAAACACGCCTTCAAGCTGGCCTCGAATATGGTCGAAAGTTTTGAGTTTTATGATTTAAGCCCGATTCTGGTAGAACACCAGCATCAACATTCAGCTTATGTCAGCCAGTCGCAGCAGGAAATCGAGTTTATTGAACTGAATGCGGACTTTATCCAGCGTTTTGACCACGTGCTGTACTGGTAAGCCGGAAGGAATCTGTTATGTCACAAAATACTTTATATCTGCTGCAATCCGGCTTCCATACTACCCCGGCCATGCTGGACAAAGTTTCACGTCTGTATAGTGAAGGCGATGCAGTGGTGCTGATGGGTGATGCAGTATTGGCCATTGATCACCCATTTTGTCAGCAATGCGGCACCCTGTTTGCACTGGAGCATGATCTAGAGCTGCTGGTCCAGCCATTGCCTGCCCATCTGCACAGTTTAAACTATGCTACCTTTGCCGAGCTGTGTCTGGCTTATAGCCGTTGTATCTCTTTAAAATAAACAAGCTTTGAGTGTGTTATGAATCTTGAACTGGACCAAGATGGTCATTTGGTCGATTACACCATCTGGAATGAAACTGTAGCGCAAGAGCTGGCCAAAAGCCTAGAGCTGGAACTGGAAGATTGGCATTTTGAAATTTTGCAGGCTGTGCGCCAGTTTTATCAGCAGTTTGGTCATTCTCCGGCGACCCGCCCGTTAATCAAGTTTCTGATGAAAACGGTCAGCCCTGAGATTAACAATGCCCTCTTGCAAGAGCGTTTTAACACCGGACTGGTGGCGCGGCACTTAAGTCGTCTGGCCGGTATTCCCAAACCGGCGAATTGCCTGTAATTGGAGGAAGATTCATCTGTTCAGAGGTTTAGCGCTGTAGATGAATCTGATTTCACACTGATTATGCGTTTTAGAAATGAATCTGATCGAGATGCGTTTCAATAATTCTTAACCAGGCCCGGGTGGCTGGACTCATGGCGACTGTCGTATTCCAGGCCATTCGCAAGGTCCAGTTCAGCTCAGGCTGGCACAAGCGGCTGATCTGATAATGCTCGGCCGGCAACTGCTCACAATAAACCTGAGGCAGCAGTGCAATTCCCACGCCGGAATCCACCATTTTGGCAATAAAATCCCACTGGCTGCTTTTACAGACAATTTTCGGTTCAAAACCCAGCTGCTGTGCGGCCTGTAGAATCATCTGGTTTAAAGTAAAGCTGTCGGCAAACAGTAAAAAAGACTCATCTTTCAGTTCCAGCAACGACACCGTTTCGCGTCCCTGCCATGCAGAATTCCGGGCAGATAACAAACACAGTGGCGAATCCATAATTGGAATTCCGCCCAATGCCGGTTTTAAATGACCGAGTACAATCCCGACATCAATCTGTTTATCCAGAATAGCGGCTTCAATCCCGCTGGCACCTACCTCTAAAAAGCTCAGTTCAATAGCCGGGTACTGCTGATGAAACTTGGCAATTAACCGGCTTAATAGCACCGAACCCAAGGGCGGCAAACCCAGCGTCAATTTACCGCGTTCCAGTGCACGAACTTCCGCCACCGAATCATAAATCGCCTGCTCCAGTTGCAGCATTTGTAGCGCATGCTGATAAATCTGCTCGCCCAGGTAAGTCAATTGCACTTCACGTTTACGCCCAGCTTCACCTTTATGAAACAGCGCAGTGCCCAACTCATCTTCCAGCCCCCGAATGGCCTTGCTAATTGTAGGCTGGGTCAGACACAAAGCATCTGCTGTGCGGGTAAAACTTTGCAATTGCACCAGTTTGACCAGTATTTTCAGACTTTTTAAATCCACCATCATTCCCAATAGGCATAATTATTTTTTTATTATTCATAATCATCCAGACAGGTCAAATCTAAAATACAGTCGTGTTTAACCTTTAGGGCAATTCAGCGATGTGGTCTCTTTCCCGTGTTGCCGTCCTCAGCATACAAATTGCGCTGCTGATCCTGATCTGGTGGCTCGGTGCGCTGATCCAACAGATATTCCAGCTGCCGGTTTCAGCGGGTGTGATTGGCCTGATCCTGTTACTGCTGGCGCTGTTAAGTGGCATATTTCAACTGCAATGGATCAAGCAAGGCGCCGATTTTATGCTGGCCGAGCTGATGCTGCTGTTTATTCCCTGTGTGGTCGGCATTATCAATGATCTAGACTTACTGCTAAGCCAAGGCTGGCAACTGCTGCTCTCGATTACGCTCGGCACCTGTGCGGTAATGGTCGCCACAGCCTATAGCGTGTGCTGGGGTTTTAAACTGGAACAGCGGCTCAGGAAAAATACCAACAATACCGCATATGTGTCAGGAGATTAAGATGAACCTGATCGCAAGCCTGTGCTTTATCTTCACCCTGCTGGGTTATATCGTGGCCAAACAGCTGTATCGTCGTTATCCGGTGCTGCTGTTTTTACCCTCTATTCTGGTTCCGGCTGGATTAATCTGCGTGCTGCTCTATTTCGGGATTTCCTATAACAGCTATATGCAGTACAGCCACTGGATTGTCTGGATGCTCGGGCCAGCCACGGTGGCTTTTGCCATTCCGATTTATGAATATCGTGCGCTGATTCAACGCCATCTGCTGGCCATCAGTCTGGGGATTGTGATCGGTATGTGTGTCGGCATTATCAGTGCTTTTTATCTGGCGCAGCTGTTTCAGCTGAATCAGGAAACCACATATAGCCTGATGGCGCGCTCTATCTCTACACCCTTTGCGATGGAGTTAAGTACACAGGTGGGCGGCTCGGTTGAACTGGTAATCCTGTTCACCATGATGACCGGCTTTGCCGGCGGTTTTATAGCAGATGCCGTCTTACTCGCACTCAAACTGAATTCACATTTTGCTCAGGGTGCAGCCTTAGGTAATGCCGCGCATGGTTTTGGTACTTCTAAAGCCTTTATGCGCCATCGTGAAGAAGGTGTGGCCGCCTGCTTAAGTATGGTACTGGCTGGCATATTTATGGTGATTTTTGGACCTGCCCTGATTCATGGCGTGGTCCGGTTTTTATAACTGAATCCGCTGCTAAAATAAAATCAGTGCAGATTAAGACTCATCCACCACATCGGCAAACTGGGCATTTAACACCCGGGCCAGATCATCCGGCTTTAAACCAATGTCCAGTCCACGTTTGCCACCGCTGACATAGATTTTTGCCAGACTTTGCGCACTCTGATCAATCACGGTTTTTAAACGTTTCTTCTGCCCAATCGGGCTAATTCCGCCAACCAGATAACCGGTTAAACGTTCAGCATCTTTAGGCTCTGCCATATGCAGTTTTTTACAGCCCACCGCGATAGCAACTTTCTTTAAATTTAACTGCACATGCACCGGTAAAATCGCCACATAATACTGTTTATCATCAGTTACCAATAAGGTTTTAAATACTTCGACCAGCGCTAAACCCAGCTTTTCCGCTGCTTCCAGCCCAAAACTTTTGGCGTTCGGATCATGCTCATATTCATGAATGCTATAGTCAATTTTATTGGATTTTAAAATTTTACAGGCCGGTGTCATTTTAGTTGCCCAGTGATAAACCTCCTCGCAGTATAAAAGCTTCTGCTGCAGAAGTTAATCACTATATAGCTTAGGCTATTGAGTGGCAGCATGATATTTCCGCTTTTCCACATCATCCAGCATGCTCTCGGTTTCCTGCAAGACATTGGCCAAACGCTGGGTATGCGCAATCAAACGGTCCAGCCAGCGCTGTGCGGCGAGCAATTCCAGACTGCGCGCAGCACTCAGATGTTGCACCGTGGCATATTCAATCACTTTTTCACGCGCTTCGGCACGCTGCTCTTCCACCCATTGTTTCAGGTTTAACAGCTCACGATTTAAAGATGCCACTTCGGTCAGACGGTTAAACTCATCGACATACTGAAAGTGATTGTCCAGCACATGAATATAATCCAGCCCCATCTGATAAATAGTCGGCTGGGTGCGGATATGCTCGGCATGTTCCACCGCTTCCAGATCGCTGCGCAGCACACGTAAATACACCATCAGGCGCAGCATCGCCATTAAACGCTGCTGATCCAGCTCATTTTCACTAACCGATAAATCTTCCAGATACTGCTGCACCCGTTTTAAGATTTCATCCAGTTGCTGTAATTCGCTATTGGAGGGCAAACGACCTTCCTGAATCGCGCGTTTCAGTAAAATCAGGATATGCCCAATCGACCAATAAATCACTTTAGAAGCGGCATTAATCGCTAAAGCCGGCACCGAAAAACTGGCCTGATCCAGATAACATAAAATTGAAGGGGTGCGGTCTGGAATTAAACCGACAATCAACTGTTCAAACTGTTTTAAAAAGGGCAATAAAAATAAGGTTCCCAGCACACTAAAGGCGGTATGAAACGCAGCGACAATAATAACATCATCCCAAGTGCCGACCTGTGAATGTTCCGCCAGCCACAAAAAAGCCGGTTTCAACAAGATAAAAGCCAACACGGCCGAAATCACGTTAAACACCACATGCACGGCTGCGGTGCGTTTGGCATTGGCAGTCGAGCCCATGGCTGCCAGAATCGCGGTCGCCACCGTACCAATATTTTGTCCAATCACCAGACCTAAGGCTTGGGATAAATCAATCGCACCACTGGCTAAAGCGGCCAAGGTCGCAGTAATGGCTGCACTGGAAGATTGCAGCAGCACGGTCATCACCAGCCCGACCAGCACTAAAATCAGCTGTGTGGTAAAAGAATTATTGGAGAAAACCGATAAATCAACCCGCTCGGCAAAACCGGACATTGCCACCTGCAGCAAGTCAATCCCAAAGAAAATCAGGCCGAAACCAGCAATGGTTAAACCGAATAAAGACAGTCGCCCACGGCTGAATAATTTAAAGATGGCCCCTAAACCAATGAGTGGCAAGGCAATATGGGCAATGGAAAATTTAACCCCCAAAAAAGCCACCATCCAACCGGTGCTGGTGGTGCCAACATTGGCGCCAATAATCACACCAATGGCCTGACTAAAAGTCAGAATACCAGCACTCACAAAGCCAATGGTGGCCAATGTGGTTGCCGTTGAGGATTGCACAGCCAAAGTCAGGCCGATGCCAGAAAAAATGGCTTTAATCGGTGAACCTGTAAATTTAGACAGCCATAAACGCAATGACTCCCCAGCCATCTCTTTCAGACTGTCTGTCATTAAGGTCATTCCAATCAGGAACAAACCGATCCCGCCACACAACTGTGCAATCACTTCTAGCATGTAACTACCCAATAAATATTTTTATTTTCAACCATCTAAGTATATAAGAGATTATGCGATGAAAGCCGCTTTATACCCTAAAAGTTGCATAGTGACATCAACATGAACAGCACAATAAGTAGAAAGATGATCTTCCAATGCACTCTAAAGATATTTCAAACACGTAGTATTGGAGCGAAAACTTAACAAAACAGCGGCGGTTCCAGGCCGCCGTTGGCTTGACGGATATCGCCCAGCTCACTAACATCCTTAAACATATTCGCGAGCACTGGCTAATCTGGTGCAGCATCACTGCTTTTTTCTGATTTTAAAATGAAACTGACCATCCCATTATTATTGAAAACCTCTTTTATTGGCCTCAGTGCTCTTAGCCTGATTGCCTGCTCACCTTTAGGAGGCGGCTCCGTTGCCAAACGTTCCGCTAAACTTTCAGTCGGTATCCAAAAAGCCTATTCGGTTGCACCTGACACCGCTAACCGTGTTGCGCCGATGATTGTGCAACATGCAGAACGTTATGAAATTGATCCACTGTTACTGGCCGCGCTGATTCGCCAGGAATCCAGCTATCGCAGTCATGTGGTATCACCGGCTGGTGCGGTGGGCTTAACCCAAGTCATTCCGCGTTACTGGCAGCAAAGCTGTGGCAGTAATTTGTTTGATGAATCTTCCAATATTCAATGCGGCTCTTACATTTTAAATCGCTATAACACGAAAGCCGGCAGCTGGCCCAAAGCCCTAGCCTATTATAATGTTGGCCCTACCGGTTATCATTCCAGCTGGAAGATGAAACGCCAAGGCAAACGTTATGCCAAACAGGTTAAACAGCATCAAAATGATTTAAAAGGCGCACTCTAAGCCTTTTTATCCTGTGATTTTTTAAAAGCTCCTGATGGGGCTTTTTTACATCATTGCCAAGCAATTACATATTCCCGTCAAAACCAGTACAGTGCCTTGAGCCTCAGTTGTTAACGTAGCAAAAGAATTCACGAAACGAGGATGGGAAAATGCCAAAGAAAGTATTATTCATTACGTCCAATCAGGGTGTGGAGCAAGATGAGCTGATCAAACCCTTTGAATATTTGAAATCTAAAGGCATTGAAGCCATACATGCAGCAGAAGAACAAAAAGAAGTTCAAACGGTCAAGGCTGATAAAGATCCTGGTCTAAGCACCGAACCGGAAACAACGCTAGATAAGGTCAATCCGGAAGATTATGATGCACTGGTCATTCCCGGTGGAACGGTCAATGCCGATACGCTGCGGATCAACCCCGAAGCGCATAAAATCATCCAGCACTTTACCGATCAAGGTAAACTGATTGCCGCAATCTGTCATGGTCCGTGGGTTTTAATTAATGCCGAACGGATTCGCGATAAAAACCTGACGTCTTATAAAACCATCAAGCTGGATCTGGAAAATGCCGGCGCGAAATGGGTCGATGAAGAAGTCCATCGCTGCAATACCGGTGGATGGGTATTGATCAGCTCACGTAATCCGGATGATATTCCTGCATTTAACCAGGCGATTGTGCAAGAATTGGAAGCTGAAACCTAAAGATTTTTAATCATATCCATAAAAGAAACCTCATCTTCGGATGAGGTTTTTTATCAGAATCGGGAGATTAAGCAAGCCCTTTGAGCTGTTTTAAATAGGCCACCACTTCCTCATTACCGGCCATTTCAGCAAGTTCCAGTGCCGTATGTGGACTACGATGCTCCATATCCGCCCCTTTGCTCATCAGCAGTTTCACCACGTCCAGATGATCATTTTCTGCCGCCGCCTGCAAGGCACTATAGCCTTCCTCATCACTACCATTGGCATCTGCACCTTGCTGTAAGGCTTGCTGTACCTGCTCCAACTCACCTAGTGACGCCCAATATACAATTTCAGGAAGATGTAGCTCATCATCATCTTCAGGGATCGGAGAGAATGAATTCAGTTTCATAAAGTGCTCTTAGAATCGTAATTTGATCATATTGATCTTAAGATTTTAGCTAAATCTGGGGATATATATGGATTTAAATTGTTAGCTTTAATTTTTAGATAAAAATTGGGTTCTATGCGCTGGCTGATGAGGCATTTATTTAAATAGAAGCAGGAAGGAACAGCAAAAAATCAAAAGCGACCTTAAACAAGATGAGGAAGCCCAGATAAATTTTACCCATAAAAAAATCCCCCTCGCTTTTGCTAGGGGGATTTTGAATTAATGAGCTGGCGATGACTTACTCTCACATGGGTAACCCCACACTACCATCAGCGCTAAGAGGTTTCACTTCTGAGTTCGGGAAGGGATCAGGTGGTTCACTCTTGCTATTGTCGCCAGCACAACTGTTATGGACTTGTTCGGGTCTTAGTTACTTTGCTTAAGCTTGATGCTTTTGCATGTAATGCCTTACTTTGTTCCAAATGAGTTATTAACGGATTGGCTATTGGGTCTGAATTTTATTGTGTCGCATTAACTAAATCAAGGATTAGTTTAGAATTCAGCTTGATACAACAACTGTTTGGGTGTTGTATAGTCAAGCCTCACGAGCAATTAGTATTGGTCAGCTTCACATATCGCTATGCTTCCACACCCAACCTATCAACGTCCTAGTCTCGAACGGCTCTTTAGAGGAATAAATTCCTAGGGAAATCTTATCTTGAGGTAGGCTTCCCGCTTAGATGCTTTCAGCGGTTATCCCTTCCGAACATAGCTACCCGGCGATGCGACTGGCGTCACAACCGGTACACCAGAGGTTCGTCCACTCTGGTCCTCTCGTACTAGGAGCAGATCCTCTCAAATTTCCAGCGCCCACGGTAGATAGGGACCGAACTGTCTCACGACGTTCTAAACCCAGCTCGCGTACCTCTTTAAATGGCGAACAGCCATACCCTTGGGACCTGCTTCAGCCCCAGGATGAGATGAGCCGACATCGAGGTGCCAAACACCGCCGTCGATATGAACTCTTGGGCGGTATCAGCCTGTTATCCCCAGAGTACCTTTTATCCGTTGAGCGATGGCCCTTCCATACAGAACCACCGGATCACTAAGACCTACTTTCGTACCTGCTCGACTTGTGGGTCTCGCAGTTAAGCGCGCTTTTGCCTTTATACTCTACGCGTGATTTCCGACCACGCTGAGCGCACCTTCGTACTCCTCCGTTACTCTTTAGGAGGAGACCGCCCCAGTCAAACTACCCACCAGACATGGTCCTCGTCCCGGATCACGGGACAGAGTTAGAACCTCAACATTACCAGGGTGGTATTTCAAGGACGGCTCCATTGGAACTGGCGTTCCAACTTCAAAGCCTCCCACCTATCCTACACAAGTAAGGTCAAAGTTCAATGTCAAGCTGCAGTAAAGGTTCACGGGGTCTTTCCGTCTAGCCGCGGGTACACTGCATCTTCACAGCGATTTCGATTTCACTGAGCCTCTGCTGGAGACAGCGCCGCCATCATTATGCCATTCGTGCAGGTCGGAACTTACCCGACAAGGAATTTCGCTACCTTAGGACCGTTATAGTTACGGCCGCCGTTTACTGGGGCTTCGATCAAGAGCTTCGCTTACGCTAACCCCATCAATTAACCTTCCAGCACCGGGCAGGCATCACACCCTATACGTCCACTTTCGTGTTTGCAGAGTGCTATGTTTTTAATAAACAGTTGCAGCGGCCTGGTTTCTGCGGCTGTCAACCGCTCAGGGAGCAAGTCCCATCACCGTCAACAGCGTACCTTCTCCCGAAGTTACGGTACCATTTTGCCTAGTTCCTTCAGCAGAGTTCTCTCAAGCGCTTTGGTCTACTCGACCTGACCACCTGTGTCGGTTTCGGGTACGATTCCAGTGTAACTGAAGCTTAGAGACTTTTCCTGGAAGCATGGTATCAGCCACTTCGCTAGTAAACTAGCTTGCTATCAGCTCTCAGCATAGAGCACCCCGGATTTGCCTAAGATGCATGCCTACAGCCTTCCACCTGGACAACCAACGCCAGGCTGACTTAACCTTCTCCGTCCTCTCATCGCATTACACTGAAGTATTGGAATATTAACCAATTTCCCATCGACTACGCCTCTCGGCCTCGCCTTAGGGGTCGACTCACCCAGCCCCGATTAACGTTGGACTGGAACCCTTGGTCTTTCAGCGAACGGGTTTTTCACCCGTTTTGTCGTTACTCACGTCAGCATTCGCACTTCTGATACCTCCAGCAGACTTCTCAATCCACCTTCATCGGCTTACAGAACGCTCCCCTACCACGTATACAATGTATACATCCGCAGCTTCGGCACATAGTTTTAGCCCCGTTACATCTTCCGCGCAGGCCGACTCGACTAGTGAGCTATTACGCTTTCTTTAAAGGGTGGCTGCTTCTAAGCCAACCTCCTAGCTGTCTATGCCTTCCCACATCGTTTCCCACTTAACTATGATTTTGGGGCCTTAGCTGGCGGTCTGGATTGTTTTCCTCTTGACTACGGACGTTAGCACCCGCAGTCTGTCTCCCGGATAGTACTCATCGGTATTCGGAGTTTGCATCGGTTTGGTAAGTCGGGATGACCCCCTAGCCGAAACAGTGCTCTACCCCCAATGGTATTCGTCCGAGGCGCTACCTAAATAGCTTTCGGGGAGAACCAGCTATCACCAGGCTTGATTAGCCTTTCACCCCTATCCACAAGTCATCCCCTGGCTTTTCAACGACAGTGGGTTCGGTCCTCCAGTTAGTGTTACCCAACCTTCAACCTGCTCATGGATAGATCGCCTGGTTTCGGGTCTACACCCAGCAACTATACGCCCTATTAAGACTCGGTTTCCCTACGGCTCCCCTATGCGGTTAACCTTGCTACTGAATGTAAGTCGCTGACCCATTATACAAAAGGTACGCAGTCACCACACGAAGTGGCTCCCACTGCTTGTATGCATGCGGTTTCAGGATCTATTTCACTCCCCTCACAGGGGTTCTTTTCGCCTTTCCCTCACGGTACTGGTTCACTATCGGTCAGTCAGGAGTATTTAGCCTTGGAGGATGGTCCCCCCATATTCAGACAAGGTTTCACGTGCCTCGCCCTACTCGTCATCATTATGTGTGCCCTTTCGTGTACAGGACTATCACCCACTATGGTTGCACTTCCCAGAGCATTCCACTAAAACACACATAACTTAATGGGCTGTTCCCCTTTCGCTCGCCGCTACTGAGGGAATCTCAATTGATTTCTTTTCCTAAGGGTACTGAGATGTTTCACTTCCCCTCGTTCGCCTCAATACACTATGTATTCATGTATTGATACCTACCTTATGGTAAGTGGGTTTCCCCATTCAGACATCTCCGGATCAAAGGATATTTGCCGCCTCCCCGGAGCTTTTCGCAGGCTATCACGTCTTTCTTCGCCTCTGACTGCCAAGGCATCCACCACATGCACTTAATTACTTGACTATACAACCCCAAACAGTCGTTAATCCCTACAAGTAGGATTAAGACAATTAAATAAATAATCAATTATCTATTTAATCTACAGTTCGAAGTCCCGTGCACTTAAGCACCGTACAGCTTCAATCTAAATTCATATACCAAAACGCTTGATTCAGTTAATTTGCTAGTTCTCAATTCAATCTACGTTCATCAACCCGTCATAACAACGCGTTAACGTATATTGATTGAGTGAACAATTTATTTCAGACTCAATTTTGCCAATCTGTTAATGATTCACTGCATCCTCGTCGGACTGCAGTCAACTGTGATAAATCACAGAAGTTAACAAGACGCGCATATTACGCTAACTTCTTATTAATTTCTATAATCTAAGACTTCGTTCGATTAAAGCCTGCGCAAAGCATAGCTTTTTGCTTAAATTCCAAGGAAAAACGTTGTTTTTCTGATCTTGAAATTTGGTGGAGACTAGGAGAGTCGAACTCCTGACCTCCTGCGTGCAAAGCAGGCGCTCTACCAACTAAGCTAAGTCCCCAGCTTATCATTTAAGTCAATGTTCTGATTTCTATTCGCTCTGCAATTGCTTGCTTGTCGTTAGTGGTGGGTCTGACAAGACTTGAACTTGTGACCCCACGCTTATCAAGCGTGTGCTCTAACCAACTGAGCTACAGACCCTCAGATACATCGTCATGAAGAACAACTTGTTGTGGATTCTTACTAATCGTCAATCTTTCGTTAAGGAGGTGATCCAGCCGCAGGTTCCCCTACGGCTACCTTGTTACGACTTCACCCCAGTCATCGGCCACACCGTGGTAAGCGTCCTCCCTAAGGTTAGACTACCTACTTCTGGTGCAACAAACTCCCATGGTGTGACGGGCGGTGTGTACAAGGCCCGGGAACGTATTCACCGCGGCATTCTGATCCGCGATTACTAGCGATTCCGACTTCATGGAGTCGAGTTGCAGACTCCAATCCGGACTACGATCGGCTTTTTGAGATTAGCATCACATCGCTGTGTAGCAACCCTTTGTACCGACCATTGTAGCACGTGTGTAGCCCTGGCCGTAAGGGCCATGATGACTTGACGTCGTCCCCGCCTTCCTCCAGTTTGTCACTGGCAGTATCCTTAAAGTTCCCATCCGAAATGCTGGCAAGTAAGGAAAAGGGTTGCGCTCGTTGCGGGACTTAACCCAACATCTCACGACACGAGCTGACGACAGCCATGCAGCACCTGTATCAGAGTTCCCGAAGGCACCAATCCATCTCTGGAAAGTTCTCTGTATGTCAAGGCCAGGTAAGGTTCTTCGCGTTGCATCGAATTAAACCACATGCTCCACCGCTTGTGCGGGCCCCCGTCAATTCATTTGAGTTTTAGTCTTGCGACCGTACTCCCCAGGCGGTCTACTTATCGCGTTAGCTGCGCCACTAAAGCCTCAAAGGCCCCAACGGCTAGTAGACATCGTTTACGGCATGGACTACCAGGGTATCTAATCCTGTTTGCTCCCCATGCTTTCGCACCTCAGTGTCAGTATTAGGCCAGATGGCTGCCTTCGCCATCGGTATTCCTCCAGATCTCTACGCATTTCACCGCTACACCTGGAATTCTACCATCCTCTCCCATACTCTAGCTAACCAGTATCGAATGCAATTCCCAAGTTAAGCTCGGGGATTTCACATTTGACTTAATTAGCCACCTACGCGCGCTTTACGCCCAGTAAATCCGATTAACGCTCGCACCCTCTGTATTACCGCGGCTGCTGGCACAGAGTTAGCCGGTGCTTATTCTGCGAGTAACGTCCACGCATCTAGGGTATTAGCCTAGAGCGCCTCCTCCTCGCTTAAAGTGCTTTACAACCAAAAGGCCTTCTTCACACACGCGGCATGGCTGGATCAGGGTTCCCCCCATTGTCCAATATTCCCCACTGCTGCCTCCCGTAGGAGTCTGGGCCGTGTCTCAGTCCCAGTGTGGCGGATCATCCTCTCAGACCCGCTACAGATCGTCGCCTTGGTAGGCCTTTACCCCACCAACTAGCTAATCCGACTTAGGCTCATCTATTAGCGCAAGGTCCGAAGATCCCCTGCTTTCCCCCGTAGGGCGTATGCGGTATTAGCATCCCTTTCGGAATGTTGTCCCCCACTAATAGGCAGATTCCTAAGCATTACTCACCCGTCCGCCGCTAAGCTAAGGTGCAAGCACCCTCGCTCCGCTCGACTTGCATGTGTTAAGCCTGCCGCCAGCGTTCAATCTGAGCCATGATCAAACTCTTCAGTTAAAATCATTTCGAGTTTTATAAGTAAAACTCTTAAACTTGGCTCATCAATTTTCTGACTTAAATTTCGCTCAAATAAACTTCGAGTAATTTAAACCAATCAATCAATGAAAATAATTTCGATTAATCAACCAGTAAAAATCCACACAAGTTGTTCTTCATAATCTCTTAATGATCTTTCCAACACCTCGTCAGTGCCAGAAGCTGGACTTAATAAACTTAACAACTCAGCACTTCGTGCTTCGTTCGTTTTCGTGTATCTCGTCGGTATGGGGTGCATTCTAGAGAAATTTAAAAGCTTTGCAAGCACATTTTATAAAGTTTTAAGAAAAAAGTACCTGTCTGGTTATTTTTAAACCAGATTGCTGCATATTTCATCTGTATTACTAAGTTTAGCTAAGTAATTATAAAAATAAAGTAGTCCACTTAGACTTTAAATCTATAAATAAAAAACCAGCCGAAGCTGGTTTTATAATCTTTTCATTTTATTGCGGTTTTAATTGGCCTGTTCTGCCAGCCACGACATAAATTTTTGTCGTTCTGTTTTAGACGCTTGTTGCCACAGCTGAATCAGTTGCTGATCTGCACCGGCAACATTGCTAACAGTTGCAACGGGTTTGGTTGTCACGACTGCTTGCGGACTATACACCGCTGCTGGTTGTGTCACCGATACAGGTGCGGCCTGCGCAGATTCTGTTGAAGAAGTACTAAATAAGTTTTGTAAAATGCCACGGTTTAAATCTTTGGCTCCAGCCTGCTGCACCAGCAGCTGATTTTTCGCATCAAATAAACCGAATACCGGCTGCTTGGCAAACTCCTTGGCATCATCATGCGTTTTTGGTGGATTCACCAGCCCTAAACGGTATGTGGCTTTATCTTGTAAAACCGGAGTTTTAATATGCACGATGCCCGAACGTACAATATCGTGTGAACCAATGCCCGGATGCTCTTCAAAAAACTGTACATAACGTACGCTCAGCACATTCTCGCCAGGCTGCACGCTATAGTTATGATTACTGCTAAACAGACGGCTTTTCACTTCCTGACCATTTAAACCTTCAACCTTAATTTCTTCCGGTGCCGTAATGGTCACTGCGGAAAAAGCTGTACTACTTAAACTTAAAGCCAGTGCTGCGAAGGATAAACGTAAAGCCATGCTGTTCACTCTAGTCGATTGTTCAATTTTAGTTGCACTATGCAGCGCTGAAATGACAGTTTTATGACAAAAATGGGGAAAGCCCAATTTCTCTCTTTTTAGTGTCGTTTTGCCATAAAAAAGAGCGCTGAATGCGCCCTTTCTTTGGTTTAGCTATGCAACTTAGTGAAAAGTTTTAAAACGATCTGCATCATTCATAAACTCTTTATCACCCGCTGGTGCTTCAATTGAACCGAACACCAGTTGCGCTCTTAATTTCCAGTTGGCTGGTACATCAAAGGTCGCCGCAACTTCTTCATCAATAATCGGGTTGTAATGCTGTAGCGATGCACCAATGTTGTTTTCTGCCAGCGCAATCCAGGTTGCAAACTGGGCAATCCCTGTTGAATGCTCTGACCATACCGGGAAGTTATCTGCATATAGTGCAAATTGTTCTTGCAGTGCTTTCACGACATCTTGGTCTTCATAGAATAACGCAGTACCAAAACCTGCGGCAAAGCTGCTGATTTTGCTGTCAGTTGATGCAAAGTTTTCAGCCGGCACCATTTTACGCAAGGTTTCACGTACAATTTCCCAGAATTTGGCATGTGACTCACCAAACAGAATCACCACACGTGAAGTTTGCGAGTTAAACGAAGATGGGCTTAAACGAACGGCTTCTTTAATAATTTCTTCAATTTTCGCTTCGTCTAGCGCCACATTTTTACCAATTGAGTAAATGGTACGGCGTTTAAGTAAATGATCTTTAAATGACATATCTTTTTCCTTGGTATGGTCTTGTGTTTATAACAGATGGATTTATCTTAACGGCTGCCTGGGCTGGAAAATAGCCCCAGTTTTATAACAATGTGTTGCATTTATGGAACAATAACCGCGCTTATCGTAGATTTTATGAAAACAAGTTAAATTTTAAAGCACGTCAAAGCGGATGGAGCATCATTCCTGCTCTAGGTTTAGATCAATTATTAGGTTTTCTTCCAGTTTAAAGGATATATAAAAAACTCCGCAAATCGCGGAGTTTTTGAGCTGCTTATTTGTCTGTTTCAAACAGCGCTGCCACAAAGGACTTGGCTGAAAATGGACGCAGGTCATCAATTTTTTCACCCACCCCAATAAAGCGGATAGGCACATGGGTACGGCTGGCAATATTAAACAGCACACCACCTTTGGCGGTACCATCCAGTTTGGTAATAGTTAGACCGGTCAAGCCGACCGCTTCATCAAACATTTCAACCTGGTTAATCGCATTCTGACCGGTACCGGCATCTACCACCAGCATTACTTCGTGCGGTGCAGTGGCATCAATTTTTTGCATCACGCGTTTAACTTTGGTCAATTCCTGCATCAAATGACCTTTGTTATGCAAACGTCCTGCAGTATCGGCAATCAAGACATCCATACCTTTGGCACGCGCACTTTCAAAGGCATCAAAAATAACCGAAGCACTGTCTGCACCATGACCTTGTGCGACCACAGCAACATCATTACGCTCGCCCCAGATTTGTAACTGTTCAGTCGCTGCTGCACGGAAGGTATCACCAGCGGCCAGCATGACTTTCTTGCCTTCACCTTGTAAACGTTTGGCCAGCTTACCAATGGTGGTGGTTTTACCCACACCATTCACGCCCACCACCAGAATGACATACGGATTTTTATTCGAATCAATATGTAACGGTTTAACACGCGGCGCCAGTAAAGCCACCAGCTCTTCCTGCAAGGCTTTATACAGCGAGTGTGAATAAATCAGATCGCCACGCGCAGTACGTTCAGTCAGGTTGGCAATAATGGTTTTGGTGGCATCAACACCAATATCGGCCACCAGCAATTGCTCTTCAACTTCTTCTAAAAGTTCATCATCAATTTCTTTGCCACCAATTAAGATGTTGACCATCCCATCGGCAAAGTTTTTACGGGTTTTGGTTAACCCTTCTTTCATACGGCTGAAGAAACCGCCTTTTGATTTCTCTTCAGCTGCTTCTGTGGCTACAGGCGCAGAAACAGGTGCTTGTTCTACTTTAGGTGTTTCAACGATAGGTACATTTACCGCAGGTAAACTTGGTAAAGTGACATCGTCATCCCCGATATCAGCATCAATCAAAAATTTATTTTGCCCATTAGATTGCTGTTGCATGCCGAATCCTTGAAAAGCAGTGCGTTAAAAAGTTGGATTCTAACATAAACTGCCCGCTTTGACTTGTCATTGCCAATCATGTGTCGCAGGCTGCAAAAAGTTACAGGATTCCCTTGCTTTCACTGCCCCGTTTCTGAAGAATGAAAGCAAATACAGATGCATTGCGGATCATCTTTGTGATACTGAACAATAAAATTTTGCCTGCTGTGGTTCATCATTTAAAACAACAACGTTTCGCCCTTACCCTACTTCTGATCGGTTTCTCATCGAATGCTTTGGCGGCCAATACTCAAAGCGAGCTGGCACGCAGTACCGTTGAAACCACGTTAAAAAACGGTTTAAAAGTCATTATTCGTGAAGATCATCGTTCGCCAATGGTGATGACTCAAATCTGGTACAAAGTTGGTAGCAGTGATGAGTCGGGAAATTTACTCGGTATTTCCCATGCACTGGAACACATAATGTTCAAAGGCACACATAAAGTGCCGAATGATGAGTTTACCCGACTCAGCCGGATTTACGGCGGTCGGGTCAATGCCTCGACCTTTACCAATTACACCAATTATTATCAGCTGTATCCAAAAACCTATTTTCCGATGGCGCTGGAGCTTGAAGCCGACCGGATGCGTAATTTATTGCTGCGCCAGCAGGATTTTGCCACCGAAATCAAAGTGGTGATGGAAGAACGGCGCCAGCGTACCGATGACAATCCGCGTGCTTTGGCTTTTGAACGGTTTAAATGGATTGCCTACCCGACCAGTCATTATCGCCAGCCAATTATTGGGCATATGAAAGATCTGCAAAATATCCAGCTGGAGGATTTACGTCAGTGGTACAAGCAGTGGTATAGCCCGAATAATGCCATTTTAATTATTGTCGGCGATGTTAATGCTGAAGCGGCTTTGCTCCAGGTACAAAAATACTTTGCCGATATCCCAGCGCGCAGCCTGCCAGCCCGCAATGATGTCCGCGAATTTGAACGTCTGGGCTATCGGCACATGGAACTGAATTTTCCGGTTCAGGTGCCGAATTTGTATATGGCCTGGAATGTCCGTTCGCTAACGACTGCGACCAATCCGCAAGATGCCTATGCGCTCACCATTATTCAACATTTATTAGACAGCGGCATTTCTTCGCGCCTGCAGCAGCGTCTGATTCGTGAGCAAAAACTCTTAAGCGCCTTAAGCGTCAGCTATGATCCATATAATCGTGGCGACAGCCTGTTTACCATTTCAGCTTTACCGGTGGATGGCGTGGATCTGGCCCAAGCCGAACAGGCGATTCAGGCTGAAATTGAACGCCTGAAAACCGAGCTGGTGCATGAACCGGAAGTAAAACGCGTGACAGCCAAGTTTGTGTCGAATTTGCTTTATAGTCAGGATGATCTAGCGGGACAGGCCAAGATGATGGGTAATCTGGAGGTGAATGGATTGAGTTATCGCCTGATGGATGAGCTGCCCCAGCATTTTGAAACCGTACGCCCGCAAGACATTCAACGCGTCGCCAATGTCTATTTTGTGCGTGACAATTTGACCACCTTATATTTGCGTCCACACAGCAAGTCACCCTAAAGGATACCGACATGCCCTATTTCCGTTCCTGCGTTCTGGTGGCCAGCTTATTTGCGATCAGTTCTGCGCAGGCCAATGTCAATACCACCACCGAAGTGGATGAAAATCCAAATACCTTACAATCTCTGCCGCTGCTGCAAAGTCTCAGAAATATTAATCAGCAGAAATTGGATTATCGCGCGCCTTATGTGCATGACCTGAACAACCGTTATCAGGTCAGAACCCTGTTTGTGGAAACACAGGACTTGCCAATTCTGGATATACAGCTGACCTTTAATGCCGGTGCCGCGCGTGATCGGGAAATTGAAAGCGGCTTATACGGCGTGGCCAATATGGCCGCCCAGCTCTTAGATGAAGGCACGCCCAAATATAACGCACAACAAGTGGCTGCCGTGTTTGAACAGGCCGGTGCGCAGTTTAGTGCGCGAGCCTATCGAGATATGTTTATTGTCAAATTACGGGTGCTGTCTGACCCGGAAAAACTGGAACCGGCTTTAGCCATGATGATGGAACTGCTCAAACATGCCACCTTTGAAAAACAGAGTATTGGCATGGTGGTCAGCAATAACCAGCTGGGGCAAAAACAGCTGAAAGAAAATCCCAGCCGGATGATGGAGATTCAGCTGTATCGCAGCTTATATGGGCAACATCCTTATGCCCAGCCAATTAACGGCACCAATGGCAGTATTCAGCGGATTCAGCCCAAACATCTGCAACAGTTCCGTGAGCAGTTTCTGGTGGCGCAGAATATGAATATTGCCATTACCGGAAAAATGCAGGCCAAAGCAGCTTTAAATCTGGCAGAACGTATTGCCGGCAACTTAGCGCAAGGTCAGGCGGCTGCACCACTCCCCACACCCATCACAGCAAATGGCTTTCAGATTGTACACATGCCCTATCAGTCCAGTCAGGCGCATATTGTGCTCGGTCATATTGGCACCACACGTCATGATCCAGACCGGCTGGCTCTAGAAGTGGCCAATCGTATGCTCGGCGGTAGTGGTTTTCATTCTGTTTTGATGAAAGAACTGCGGGTAAAACGTGGCTATACCTATGGCGCATCTAGCAGCATGAGCTTTAGTCAGGCACCGGGTGTATTTCGCATCAGCTACTCAACCCGGCAAGATCAGCTAATGGACAGTATTCGTGTCGCGCATAAGGCACTGGTCGATTTTGTCCGTGAACCGATTGATCCGAAACAGCTGGAAGAAACCAAAAACGGCTTGTTAAGAGCCTATCCCAACCATTACAGCAGCAATGCCAGTATTAATGCCCAGCTCGGCAGTTTGGGATTTTATGGACAATCGGCACAGAGCCTGAGTGAATATTCAGTGCAGCTCAGTAAAATTAGCGCCGAAGATGTGCAAGCTGCGGTACGCCGGCATCTGCATCCGGAACATCTGACCGTGATTGTAGTCAGTGAAAGTTTAGACAAAGCGGCTTTAGAACAAGTTTTACGACACAATTTACAGACCACCGGCGGTCAATCGCTTCCTCAGGTTGAAGATATTCCGGCGATTAATACGCCTCCACATCCAGGGGAGGAAGTTGTTTTGCCTGACCCAGTTCCATCTGATGGGCCTGCATCAATTTAAGATATTGCCCATAACGCACCTGTGGCTGCTGCATTAAGCGCACAGCCATCTCCTGAGTTTCAGGATACATCGACTGCTGTGACAGATACTCAATATTCTGAAATTGTACGGACCCGACCGGGCGATAAAGTGCAATGGAAGATAACAGGAGAATAATGACAATAATGCTGACCACTACCCCATTATAAATTTGCTCTAACGTGAGTCGTGATTTTAATTGAATGAATAATTGAGAAATTTTTTGTATTGCGTCATGCATAGCCTACCTCGAATAGCCGTAGTGTAGGATGCTAGCGGTATTTGCACAAGATAGATGACCCAATTTTACCCGAACTGGCGAGTAAAATTGAGCCACTGCTGCTTAAGTCATCAGCGCGCGGAATACGGTATACAGGATAATACCCGCGACAATGGCCAGCACAATGAAGATGGCAAAGATACTGACCCCTTTTTCGGCATCAGCCGGATGCAGTTCATCATCATCGGCAATGCTGATTAGCTCACCATTATAAATACGGTAGAATTCTTCACGCTGCTGTGGATCGAGTGTACTGGTAAAGTCATGCACACGTTTACGCTGCGCCAGACAATACTCACCTAAATGAATTTCCTGATGGAACACCGCCTCATCGAGTTTTTTACGGTGATGATGGGCCAGCTCGATAATCTGCTCCGCACGTAAAGGCAGATCAAAGTTAAAACCGTCTATTGTATTTGTCATGTGGCTCTCCTTTTTATGTTACCTTTCTTATATGCATATCATAATAAAATTATAGAGTGTTCAATGTTTAATCATGTAAACTTGAAATATCACGGATCTGCCCCATCTCTTAGTTGACATTTCCACGAATGTGTAATATTAGTTTAACACAACCTCGATAAACTATTATTTAGACTGGCTATACAGTCTTTATTGCGATCATAATTAAAATAAAGGAGTTTTATATGATTCAGAGTATCTCTCACCATGATCTTGAAATTGCATATGCAAATGCGGTTAACACCATTCAATCACAGATGAACTTCCAAGATGCTGTGGCTGAACTTGAACAGGTTGCCCGCGCGGGTCATGGCAAAGCCGCTATGTTCTTAGCTGAACTGTACTATCAAGGCTTCCGCGTAGAACGCGATTCACTCAAAGCACAGTACTGGCAGAATATGGCCACCATGCAAGCATAAACAGACGTCACCTAGGTGGCGTTTTTTAATGCCTGAAATTTGTTTTTTATATTTGTTTACGATTTAACGCAAAGCTTAAACGCTTTATTCATCTGAATTTCCTACAATACAGGCACCACATTAGTGTTTATATGACATGAACCAGATTAAGTCTTTAAAACCCGCTGCCCAAGATATTCACATGAAAATCAGTATTCTAAAATCAATGATGTATTGCGGGGTACTTTGGGGGCTATATCATCAGGGTTGGGCCATGACCTCCGATCAGGATGATTTTATTTTTCCCTTTTGGTTAAACGGTGTCCAAGCCTATAAATATGCCAAGAAACACTGGCCAAACTACACTCCGCGCCAGATTAGCCCGCAGGATTTTCAGAATTCTTTGCTACCGACCTTAACCCGTTTAAAAGTCACACCGGCGCTGTGTCATTGTTCCAGCCAGCAATTCAAGCTGACCACACAGCAAATGAAACACTTTTTCTTTAATGATACCCAGTTAAAGACCGCTTAACGTAGAGATTCATGCACCATCAAACCTCAACGAAAACAATATGACTGCTGATTATGGCCTCTAATGATAAAACTATTGGCATTTTTCAAAATTGAGGTTAAGTTAGAACCCATACCAAGAACAAAAATGGCAAGGACCAGACAGAATGACCAATGTAACACACGTATTAAAAGATAAGCATAGCCAGGAAATATACACCGTTAGTCCGGAAGCAACTGTACTCGAAGCAATTTCAATTATGGCCGATAAAGGCATCGGGGCGCTTGTAGTGACCCATGAAGGTCAAGTGGTCGGGATTTTATCCGAGCGTGACTACACCCGTAAAATTGCCCTGATGGAACGCTCCTCTTATGACACCACTGTCAACGAGATTATGACCGCAAAGGTACTGACCGTGACCCAAAGCACCAGCGTAGAAGACTGTTTAAGCCTGATGACCGATCGTCATTTACGTCATTTACCGGTAGTAGAAGATGGCAAACTGGTCGGACTGGTGTCGATTGGCGACCTGGTAAAAGCAGTGATGGATGATCAACGTAAACTGATCGACCAGCTACAACAATATATTGCCAGCTAAACAGACAATATAAAAAACAAAAAACTCTCCTTCAGGAGAGTTTTTTTATGGCCAGTCTTTTAAAAACTGTTCTTTTAAAAGAGACTAAACAGGATTAATTCAAGCCCAGCTTGTGTGCCACATAGTCTGCATCTTTATCGCCGCGACCGGACAGGTTCACCACAATATTGGTGTCTTTGGACATTTTTGGCGCTTCACGTATCGCCCATGCGACCGCATGCGAGCTTTCCAGTGCCGGCACAATCCCTTCAACCCGAGACAGCTGAATAAAGGCGTCCAGACATTCCTGATCAGTAGCAGTGGTATATTCGACACGACCAGCATCTTTCAGGAAGCTGTGCTGTGGCCCTACACCCGGATAATCCAGCCCAGATGCAATCGAGTGTACCGGGAGTGGCTCACCCTGCTCATCTTCCAGCACATAACAGGCCATACCGTGTAACTGACCCGGTTTGCCTAAAGTGAGGGTTGCAGAGTGCATATCGGTATTCAGGCCATGACCGGCTGGCTCAACACCAACCAGTTTTACTTCCGGATCATTCAGAAACGCGGTAAAAGCGCCCACAGCATTAGAACCACCACCGACACAAGCCACAATATAATCCGGCTGTGCACCAAAACGTTCCTGCGCCTGAACTTTAATTTCATCACCAATAATGGCCTGGAAATCACGTACCATCATCGGGAATGGATGCGGTCCCACCACCGAACCAATCGCATAAATATAGTTTTTCGGATCTTTTAAGTATTCTTCGAAGGCGCTGTCTACCGCATCTTTTAAGGTTGCAGTGCCGCGGGTCACGGAAATCAGCTTGGCGCCCAGAATTTTCATTTTTACGACATTGGGATGTTCTTTCTCAATATCGACCTGACCCATGTGAATTTCGCATGGAATACCCACCAGAGCACAGGCGGTTGCCAATGCCACGCCATGCTGACCAGCGCCAGTTTCGGCAATGACTTTGGTTTTGCCCATATATTTGGCCAGCAAGGCTTCACCTAAACAATGGTTAATTTTATGTGCACCAGTGTGGTTTAAATCTTCACGTTTTAAATAGATTTGTGCCCCGCCCAACTGCTCAGATAAACGCTTGGCATGAAATAGCGGACTTGGACGACCCACATAATGTGCGAATAGCTCAGCCAGTTCCTGCTGAAATTCCGGAGTCTGACGAATTTCTTCGTAGGCCACTTTAATATCATCCATCGCCGCTTTCAGATGCGGTGGAATAAACTGCCCGCCATATTCACCAAAAAAGCCATCTTCATTGGGTAAGGCAACGCCATTCATCTGAGAGTTCATGCAGTATTCCTTCTATTTTATGAAGCTTAACGCGCCAAATAACGGGTTAAATCTTCAATCCCCTTTAACGTCATGGGATACATATGATTTTCAAAAATTTGCTGAATTAAACCGATGGTCTGGGTGTAGTGCCAATATTGCTCTTGTTCCGGGTTCAGCCAGGCGGTTTTATCAAAATGCTGGCGTAAACGGCGCAACCACACTTGCCCGGCCTCATCATTCATATATTCCACTGAACCCCCAACGGCATTCAGCTCATAAGGTGCCATACTGGCATCCCCGACCACAATGACACGATAGTCGCGTCCGTAGGTGTTGAATAAATCCCAGGTATTCATACGGGTGTGTGAACGGCGTACATTGTCTTTCCAGACATAATCGTACAGGCAGTTATGAAAATAAAAATATTCCAACGTTTTAAATTCGGTTTTGGCCGCACTAAACAGCTTTTCACACTGGGCGATGTGCGCATCCATGGAGCCGCCGACATCAAACAGCATTAACACTTTAACCCGGTTACGCCGTTCGGGTACCAGTTGCACATCCAGAATACCCTGTTTGGCGGTTTCACGAATGGTGCCATCGACATCTAGCTCTTCAGCCGCGCCCTGACGGGCAAACTTGCGCAGACGGCGCAGCGCCATTTGCATTTGCCGTGAACCGAGCAGCTGGTCATCATCCAGATTACGGTATTGACGCTGTTCCCAGACTTTAACCGCTGAACGTTTACGGCCCGGCCCGCCTATACGCACCCCTTCAGGATGATCACCATAGGCACCAAACGGCGAGGTTCCACCGGTCCCAATCATGCGGTTACCGCCCTGATGCTTTTTATGCTGTTCGCGTAAACGCTCTTCCAGCATTTTCATCAGCTCTTCCAATGAACCGGCTTTTTTCAGTTCTTCGCGCTGCTCCGGGGTTAAATGCTTTTCCAGCAGCTCCAGATCAAACCAGTCTTTCGGCAGCTTATGGACCTGATTCAGCAATTCATCCAGATCAAAGGTCGAGATACCATCAAAGTAATCTTTCATGGCCCGGTCGAACTTGTCAAAAAAGCGCTCATCCTTGACCATAATGGTTTTGGCCAGATGATAAAACTCATCCTGATTGGCAAAGACCAGACCTTCTGCCACTGCACGGTTCAGGTCAATCAGTTCGCGGGTGGTGACCGGGATGCCGTATTTTCTTAAGGTATAAAACAATCGCACAAACATGTGGCGATTACTCCCTTAACGACGGGCCATAAAGGCTAAGCGTTCCAGTAACTGAACATCCTGCTCGTTTTTAATCAGCGCGCCATACAATGGTGGAATGGCTTTGGTTTTGTCAGCATTACGCAGAATATCGTCCGGCATGTCATCCGCCATTAACAGGCTTAGCCAGTCAATCAGCTCAGAGGTTGAAGGTGGTTTTTTCAGGCCCGGAATCTGGCGTAGTTTAAAGAATACCTGTAAGGCTTCTGACACCAAAGTCGTGGAGATATTCGGGAAATGCACATTGATGATGTCGCGCATGGTGGCTTCATCAGGGAAATCAATATAATGGAAGAAACAGCGACGCAAGAAAGCATCGGGCAGTTCTTTTTCATTATTGGAAGTGATGATCACAATCGGACGCTGCGTTGCGCTAATGGTTTCGCCAGTTTCATAAACGAAAAAGGACATTTTATCCAGCTCATGCAGCAAGTCGTTTGGAAACTCGATATCGGCCTTGTCAATCTCGTCAATCAGCAGTACACAGCGCTCTTCACTGCTAAACGCTTCCCACAGTTTGCCCGGCTTAATATAGTTTTTAATATCATAAACCCGGTCATCCCCCAGCTGGCTATCACGTAAACGCGACACGGCATCATATTCATACAGGCCTTGCTGGGCTTTGGTGGTCGATTTGATATGCCAGGTAATCAGTTTCAGTCCCAGGCTTTGCGCGACCTGCTCGGCCAGTAAGGTTTTACCGGTACCCGGTTCACCTTTAATTAACAGGGGCTTTTGTAAACGACGTGCCGCCTGCACCGCCAGCTTTAAGCTGTCAGTGGCGATGTATTGATCAGTACCAGTGAAGTGTTGTGTATCTACAGACATGAGATAACCTTATTTCAATTTAAACTTATTTTTGTAATTAAAGCGCTGTGCTGTTGTTCTTGGCAGCAAGACCTGCCTTACGCTGGCTATATTTAGACCAGAAATAACCAACCACCAGTCCTAAACCAATCACCACCAGAATGGCAGATAAATTGGACCAGACCAGCGGCATTTCCTTGGTTAATACACCAAACAGCAAACCAAAGGTGGCCGGTGCAATACCTGCATTATGCCCTTCGGAAATGGTAGGCGTCAGCAAGATGGCAAAGACCACAATCCAGCTTACGCCGCCAAGTGGATGAGGCAGACGTTTGGCAATTTCATACCAGCACCATAAAATAATCAGGCTACCCAATAGATAGACCGTAACGGCAATGGTATTTTCAGGAATTGATTCTAAAAAAGTCATTAAATTTTCCATCACTCAACTCCTGAATTTAACTTAGGCACCGCGTAAGCCTTCTGGCTCAACCGCATTCGGATTAATTAAACCTTCTGGCGGCATTTGAATAAAGAAGCCTTTGGTTTGAATCGAATCCATGACATGCAAAATATTGGCCCGCGCGAGTTTACGGTTTTCATGCAATTCTAAATCCATGACAAACGTTGCACGACCAAATGCAGTACGCAGTACTTCCGGTACCACTTCAAGCGGATCTGCCGCTTCTGCTTGATCATCTTGGCTTTCAATACGAGCGACATAAAGATACATTTCATCTTTTTTGCTCGATTTATAAATTGAACAGAACATATTCAGCACAATACTCGTTTAACTCAGGCCAAAGCATACATCAAAAAAAAGACGGATACATTAGTGATTATTAACGCATCAGTCGTGATTGTGTACAAATCATAATTCTGGCAGCAGTTTGCTGTTTTTTTAATCCATCACTTTCATATGATTGGATAAATACTGCTGATCTTGATGCAGCACTTCAATCAGCGGCTTGGTCAGCAGATCATAACGCCAGCCCAATAAATAGCTTGGTAAATCCTGCTCATCATTTTTAAATACCACATGCTGATACAGGGCATTCAGCCATTTTTTCCGCATCAGCACTTCTTTAGGGATGCCGGTTTCATTGACGCCGCGTTGAATCACCTGCTCAATGTGCTGCCCGACTTCTTTGGAAGAATGGCGAATTGGACGCGCCATGCGCAGCGGCCAATGCTCTGGATCGGGCAGGAATTTCAACAGGTCTAAAATAGTTTTGCCATGTTCACGTAAAATATTCGGACGGATTTCCTTCACGTGTGACAGCTGGAAATTATTTTTCGGATTTTTTTCAACCAGATCCAGTAAGGTGGTATTTTTCAGAATAAAGCTGCGTGGCTGGTTTAAAGCCTTAACCATCTGTTCACGCCAGACCACCAATTGCTGCAACTGCATGAGCTGACGGCGTGAATGGCGGTAATTGCCGACATCCTGATACAAACGCTCTAGCGGTGTATCTTCCCCAATTTCCTGGGTTAAATGACGGCAATCTTCTACCACCAGATTCAGTAACGATTTTTGCTGCAAGTCCTGCTGTACTTTTTCTGCCAGTTGCATTAAATACAGCACATCATTGGCTGCATATTGCAACTGTTCCGGTGATAATGGTCGCGCCAGCCAGTCCGAACGGGTCTGATCTTTGTCAATATCGACTTCCAGCACCTGCTTTAAAGCATTCTGATAGCTGACCTGCAAACCATAGCCCAAAAAGGACATCCCAACCTGGGTATCAAATACGTTTTTTAGTGATTTTTGCTGGGCATAATGATAGATCAGGTCAATATCTTCGCCGCAAGCATGGAAAATATTCTGCTGCGCCTGGAAGATTTTTTCCCAGAACGCCGAAAGATTCAGCGTTGTTCCATCCAGCAAATAAACTTTTCCTGCGACATTAATCTGGAACACCCCCAATTTGGGCCATAAGGTATCAACCTTGATGAATTCGGTATCCAGTCCATAGGTAGAGTTTTGACTCATTAATGTTAAAACATTTTCAAAGTCTTGTTGCTGTTGAATAAATTGGAACATAGCAGAGAGAGTCGTTAAAGTTTCTCAAGGGGTATTTTAACCAATAAATATAATTTAGCTATAAAAAAATAAAACTTACGGTATATTTTGCTGATTTTTTTTAAAGTTTAAGCTCAAGATAAACAAAAGTTTATATTTTTTATATCTTAGTTAAAGTTTCAATATTTGATTAAGACCCAATTTAAAAAGTTGAAATCTGATGAAATAAGCACCGGAGTACTTATTTCATGCGCATACGGTTATGGACAGCCTGACTTAAAGTGTGACTGTCGATATATTCCAGTTCACCACCTTGCGGCACGCCCTGGGCAATCCGGGTCATCTGCACCGGTAAATGCTTGGTCGCTTCGACCAGATAATGCGCCGTCGCCTGACCTTCTACCGTGGCATTGGTCGCCAGAATCACTTCTTTGACCTGACCCGAGCTTAAACGGTGAATTAAAGCTGGAATCCCGATTTCTTCCGGGCCAATCCCGTCAAGCGGCGATAAATGCCCGCCCAAGACATGATATTTACCGCGGAAGCTGCCACTTTGTTCAATTGCCATGACATCGGCTGGTGATTCCACCACGCAGAGTAATTCTTCATCACGCTCCGAAGATGCGCAGATATTGCACACTTCATCTTCGGTTAAAGAATGGCAGATGGAACATTCGTGAATATGCGTGGTCGCCTCATTTAAGGCATAAGCCAGACCCAGCGCGCCTTCACGGTTTTTCATGATCAGGTGCAAGGCCATGCGCTGGGCCGATTTTGGCCCAACACTTGGCAAAATACGCAAGGCTTGTACCAGTTGATCAAAACGATCGCTGAACACAAATGCGCTACCTTAGAACATGCCTGCCAAACCTGGTGGTAAGCCCATACCAGAATTCGCTGCTTTCATACGTTCTTCAGAAATGGTTTCTGCCTGACGCGCTGCATCATTCATGGCCGCAGCAATCAGGTCTTCAATCATGTCTGGATCGTCTTGTAACAGTTCAGGATTGATTTCAATACGCTTCACCACGTTACGGCAGGTCATGGTTACTTTGACCAGACCACCGCCCGCTTCGGCATGCACTTCAGTTTGTGCCAGTTCTTCTTTGGCTTTCTTGATATTGTTTTCTACTTCTTTCTGCATGCGCTGCGCTTGCTGCATTAACATATTAATGTTCATAAAAATCTCCGAACAAAACTGACATCTTTGGCTAAGCACTCTACACGAAAATTCAGCAAAAAGATGTCAGAATTTATAAATTAAATCAGGTCTAAACCACGGCTAAGGTCGCGAATAATATCATCAATATCTTCCAGACCCACAGAAACACGAATTAAACCTTCTGAAATACCGGCTTGCTGTTTGGCTTCGGCAGACATACGGCCATGTGAGGTGGTGGCAGGATGGGTAATCGTAGATTTTACATCGCCAAGGTTACTGGTAATCGATAAGAAACGCGTGTTATCAATGACGGTCCATGCACCTTCACGCTCACCTTTCACCACGAACGATACAACACCGCCAAAACCGCTTTGTTGCTTTTTCGCTAATTCATGCCCCGGATGCTGCGGCAAACCGGCGTAATATACGGTTTCCACTTTTGGATGGGCATCCAGCCATTCTGCCAGCTTCTGTGCACTAGCACAGTGGGCTTTCATTCGCAGGTTCAGAGTTTCCAGACCTTTAAGGAAGACCCAGGCATTAAACGGGCTCATCGAGTTACCCAGGGTACGAATCACGCCATTAATTTCTTCCAATAACTGATGATTACCGACAACAGCACCACCCAAGGCACGGCCCTGACCATCAATATATTTGGTTGATGAATAAATGATTAAATCCGCACCAAATTTAATCGGCTGCTGTAAAACCGGGGTACAGAAGGTATTGTCAACGGCAAACAAGGCATTGGCTGCATGGGCAATATCAGCAATCGCTTGCAAATCACCCACTTGTGCCAATGGATTAGATGGGGTTTCAATAAACAGTAAGCGTGTATTTGGGCGAATCGCCTGCTGCCAGGCCGCTAAATCTTCCAGATCAACAAAGGTTACATCTACGCCAAATTTCATGACATATTTTTCAAATAATGAAATGATCGAACCGAATACCGCGCGTGAACACACCACATGATCGCCGGCTTTTAAATAGGCCAGGGTAATTGCATGTACTGCAGCCATACCTGAACTGGTGGCCACGGCACGTTCTGCGCCATCGAGCACTGCTAAGCGTTTTTCAAAAGTATGGACAGTCGGATTGGTATAACGGGAATAGGTATTCCCTTCAATTTGCCCAGAAAATTTGGCGGCTGCATCAGCTGCACTTTCGCAAACAAAAGACGATGTTAAAAAGATGGGTTCACTATGCTCACCCTCGAAGGTACGGTCATGACCAGTACGAATTGCCAAAGTATCTAACTGATATTCGATCTCGTCTTGTTCGCTCATCTCGATTTTCGCCCTTAGACTACCGTTATAAGAATTGCCAACATTTTGAGCGCCCAAGGTGTTTAAGGTCAAGGTAAAATATGGAAATATCGCTTAGACTTCATCCAACTCAGCGTCATGACAAGCAGATAGAGGCTATGAACCCAGTACAGAAAAAATTTGCAGATCAACGCAAGAAGTTAAAAAACTTATCGACCCGGCTTTTTAACAGCAAGACTTTGGTGATCTCCCAAACCACACCGTATGAGATCATTGGCGAATACCAACACGCACAAATCCGTTATTACGCTTCACCCAATAAAGCCTATCAGGAGCCGCTGGTCTTTGTTGCGCCGCTGGCGATTAATATGGCGATTTATGATTTGTATCCCTATCGCTCTTTAATCAAGCATTTCCAGCATAGCGGTTTTGATGTCTACCTGATTGACTGGGGACGTTTAAACTATACCCATCGTCATTTAAATTTTATGTACTTTATTAATGCTGCGATTCCGCATTGTATTGAGCAGATTCGACAGCACTCCCATAGCGAGCAGATTTCCCTACATGGCTGGAGTATGGCCGGCGTCTTTGTGATGCTGTATACCGCCTATCGTCAACCTCAGATTGTGAAAAACCTGATGGTGCTGGGCAGCCCGGTAGATAGTTATGCTTCCGGTCGCATCGGCCAGCTGTTTAAACGCAGCAACCAGCTGATTTCACGTAATCACAAATTAAAACAGGCCTTACATCAGGGCTCTATTCCCCCACATTTCATTCATACGCCCGGCATCATCAACGCTTTAGGTTTTAAAATTCTAGATCCTAAAGGCTGGCTGGACAGTCAGCGCCAGCTGTTGCTCAACCTGCATGATCCGCAAATACTGCATGAACATGCCACGCTGGGGAATTTCCTGAACAATATGATTGATTATCCGGGCGGGATTAATCAGGACATGGTACTGAATGTCTGGCTGCAAAATCCGCTGAAAAACGGCATTATCCGCCTGAAGGATGAACATATTGAACTAAAAAATATTCGCTGTTCTTTATTTGTCGGGGCCGGGCAAAGCGACCAGATTGTGACGGCTGCCGCTGCACAGCCTTTAAGCCAGTTGACAAGTAGTACAGATGTCACGTTTACTCTTATTCCGGGTGGTCACTTAGGCCTGATGTCCAGCCAGAAAAGTGCCAATGAATTCTGGCCCAAGCTGACCCGTTGGCTCGAGCAAAGATCAACAAAAATACACAAGGAAACCGCATGATTCAGTCCGTTGCATTTATTGGTTTGGGCGCTATGGGATACCGCATGGCCGCACATTTACCCCAGCATTTTGATACAGTCTATGTCTGGAACCGTAATTTTGCCAAAGCCGAGCAACACGCAGCGGAATATGCTACACAGGCGGTTCAGCTTGAACAGGCCGTACAGGCCGATGTGATTTTTTCCTGCCTGCCGACCAGCCAGGATGTAGAACATCTGTTAGAGGGTTTGACGCTAAAAGCCGGCTCTATCTGGGTAGACTGTACCAGCGGTGTGCCTGATTCTGCCAAAAAAGTGGCTGCGCAGCTCAAAGCACAACAGGTAGATTTTCTGGATGCACCTGTGAGTGGACAAACCATCGGTGCAGAAAAAGGCACCTTAACCGTGATGGTGGGCGGGGATGCGCAAGCTTTTGAAAAAGCCCTACCCGCGATGCAGGCTTTTGGGCAACTGATCAAGCATGTCGGTGAACCGGGCGCTGGTTTTGCTGTTAAAGCCATTAACAACATGTTGATGGCTGTCAATTTATGCGCCGTTGCCGAAGGATTTACCACCTTAAAAGCGCATGGGGTAAACTTAAACGAAGCGCTGGATTGTATTAATGCCTCAAGCGGCAAAAGCGCGGTAACGGAAATGGTATTACCCCAGCGTATTCTTAATCGCGCATTTCCACTAACCTTTGCCCTGCCGCTACTGGCCAAAGACACCGGAATTGCTTTAGACTTGGTACGCGATGCAAAACTTTCAGCACCGGTACTCGGACTGGCCCAAAGTTTGATTCAGGCTGCCAATGCTACTGCTGAACCAGATAGCGACTTCTCCAGCGCCGTTAAAATGTATGAGGACTGGAACAAGATTACAATTGAGTAAGATCTGGCCATTGAATAATCAGAATAAAACCTAATATTGTGAGTAGATGCTTACCCACAATGTTATTACAGAGGAAACTCGTATGAATAAGCTCACTGTTGCATTATTGACCAGTCTTGCAACATTCATTGGGGCAAATACCACGGCTTTTGCTTCAGCACAGGAATGTCAAAAGCTGAAAAATGATCATGATGTAATTTATGCATCAAAAGGCTTCTGCTTTAAAGATCCTGAAGCCAAAGCCAAGTTTGGCAATGACAACTGCTATACCACCAAGCCAAAATTTTCTGAAAGAGAGCAACAACGACTTGACGAAATCAAGGCGCGTCAGAAAGAATTGAACTGTAAATAATTCAATGCATTGATTAAAGGAAATATCATGGCTTACGATGATCAAAATATTTTTGCAAGAATCCTGCGGGGAGAACTGCCTGCAATTAAAGTCTATGAAGATGAACAGGTTCTTGCGTTTATGGACATCATGCCTCAGGCAGATGGTCATACACTGGTCATCCCGAAATCACCTGCGGTTACCCTGCTCGACTTAGATCCACAAGTCGCAGCCTACACCATTCAGGTGGTGCAGAAAGTTGCCAAAGCCATGGAAAAAGCCTTAGGACTAGATGGAATTGTATTGATGCAGCTGTCTGGCGCTGCTGCGGGACAAACTGTACCGCATGTTCATTTCCACCTCATTCCTACCTCGGTACATCAACTCGGTAAACATGCTGCGCAGATGGGTGACCAGGAAAAAATCATGCAACTGGCTGAAAAGATTAAGGCAGTGCTTTAAAATATTTTCCCCGGTGAAATGTAAAAATGAATGGAGCGACTGCTCCATTTTTTTAAGCAGAACTTCTGCTAAACCTATTTTTATGACACTAAGGTGTCAATTAGCTTGCAATTAAGTTATTCATTTCATAAATTTTTTCTAAATTTAAAAACCTGTTCACTTAAAATTTGCGATTAAAGGTAAGTTTTTGATCTGATTTGTTCTTTTTAATATTTTTGAAATATTTCCTTAATATTACTGTCGCATTTGTAAGGAATACTTAGCACCAATAGAGAACGGGGGTAGATCAATCCTACTTCTGAACAATGTTTAGGACTAAAAACAATAGTCTGTATTGGAGCTACACATGAAAAAAACGCTTTGCGCATTAGCAGTTGGGGCAACCTTATTTACACCAGCATTAGCTATGGCTGCTGATGTAAAAGTATATGGTCGTGCACACGTATCTTTAGACTATCTTGATGATGGTGCAGACTACAACGAAGTTGGACTATCTTCAAACTCTTCTCGTTTAGGCTTCAAAGCTGAACAAAAATTAGAAAACGGCATGACTGTTTTTGGTCAAATCGAACAAGAAATTAACTTCGCTAGCGGTTCAGCAAATGATGATTTAGAGTTTGCAACTCGCGATACTTTCGTTGGTTTAAAAGGTGATTTTGGTCAGGCACGTGTAGGTCGCTTTGACAGCCCGTTTAAAGTTGCTCGCGGTCCAGTCAACTTCTTTGGTGACCAATTAGGTGATATCCGTAACGTAACACGTGAAGGTAAGTTACGTTTTGATGAACGTAATGCCAATACGATTGAATATAAATCACCAAAATTTGGTGGTGGCTTTAACGTTTTAGCTGCTCTTTCTTTACATGAAGGTAATAGTGCTGGTTTCACATCTACAACCTCACAAAAAACTACAGTCATTAATACTGTAGACGGTCCAGTTACAGTTGTTGTTCCAGGCACTACAACAACAAATACTAAAGCTGATCGTGATGATAAAGCTTATGACTTAGCTTTAACTTATAAAGAAGGCAAAGTCGATTTTGCTGCTGCTTATGAGCACTATGAAGAAGATGCAAACCGTGGTGAACGTGATGGCTTCCGTGTTGCAGCTGCATATAAAATCACACCTGAATTAAACTTCGGTGGTTTATATCAGTATTTAACGCATGATAACGATGCTGACAACCCAGATGCTCAAGTATTTGGTGTAGCAGCGGATTATAAGTTTGCGCCAAAAACTTATTTACGTGGTCAAGTGTTCCACCGTGATGTAGATGCAGATGATGCAAATGCAACTCTTCTTGCAGTGGGTCTTGAACATCGCCTAGACAAAGCAGTACGTGTGTATGGTAACTTGGCTACTGTACTGAATGATGAAAACTCAAATCTGACTCCATGGGCTCAAGGCCGCTCAAATAGCGTAGGCGGTGTTGATGGCGAAGATGCATTCGGTCTTTCTCTAGGTTTCCGTTACGACTTCTAAGTCTAACCTCTACCTAAAAAGCAAAAAAACACGCTTCGGCGTGTTTTTTTATATCCAGATTTCTAGATTAAAAAGCCAACCTCAGGTTGGCTTCATTATATAAACAGACTTATCTTTTCAGGAAACCTGACACCATATTCAGTACATTCTGAATATCATTATTGGCTTCAGTTTTACTGGTCTGCTCACCCTGTGGAGTTAAAGAGTCAATAATCTGTGGCAACACCTGTGAAATTGCGCCATAAATATCCTGTTTAGGGGCATGGGTTTGCTGCGCTACCTGTTCCACTTCTTCATCATCAAACAGATTCTGGACTTCCTGCGGATTCACACTGGCATTCTCGCCCGGCCCGGTCGAAACCCAGTCATCCACCTGGCTGCTTAGGCCCTGACCTTTTAATTTGTCCAGTGCACCTTGCAAACCACCCTGCTTTTGAATCCAGGCCAGCACCAAAGGCAATACCGCAACCAGAAGAGAAGTTTTAGAACTACCACCTAGCCCCTGACTGGAACCACCGAATTGGCCCAGCACAGAGCCTAAAATCCCACCCAAACCGCCTTGCTGGCTTTGCCCACTCTGCTGGTGATTATTTCCAAGTTGACCTAGAACTGAACCGAGAATACCGCCTAGCCCAGCACTTTGTTGGGATTGCTGCTGATTAGAATTTGAACCTAAGGCCTGTTTCGCCAAAATTTCCACAATATTGCTTAAGTTTGTCATGATTTTTGTTTCTTCCTTTAATGACATTCACTCAGCATACGATGCTTCATTCATCTGAAACATCCGAAATTGTTATGTTTTTGCAAAAACTGCAGAAAAGCTGAGCATTACCAGCGATATTTATCCCAGTTTTCCGGGTTAGCCCAGAATTTGGAATTAAACCAGTCCGGTACATGCTTATAGGTCAAAATATTAAATTGCCACAACATTAGGTCATGCTGCGGCTGGCTTTTATCCATCAGTTGGGTAAAGCCCAAGGCACGTAATAAAGGTTCATCTTGACGTTTAGTCACCACCACCATACGTTTGGCCAGCAAATCACGCAGTTTCACCAAAAGCTGCGATTTCTGCGCGCTGCTCAAATCTGCCATTTCTTCAGTATCGAGTAGTACAAAAGCCAAATCAAAACGCTGGGTAAAAGGCAGATTTAAAAGCGTAGTTACGTTAAAATATTGCCATTGAATTGTCTGATGATGATCGTATTGTTCAAGATGTTGACCAATACACAATGCAGTAGAAACTGGCTGCTCCTGGGTTAAATCGTCTAGCATAGAAGTGATGACATTCATCTCAGCCATGACTGCATTCCTTATGATGAAAGTGAGTATTTTTTATGGAACTACAAGGCATTTGCCATAAAATGCATGCAGGTCTAAAGGACCTTAGTGTAACTGATCAACAGACACACCGGGCAAATGTTGAATATAAATTTATTCTGGATCGCTCAGAAATCGAACTGCCTTTTCGCTTGGGTCAAGAAATAGAAATTGAATGGACCGGCAATATTTACTGTGTTTCTTGCGGCAGCAAAACTCCAAAATCCTATTCACAAGGTCACTGCTTTAAATGCTTTAAAACCAAAGCGTCCTGTGACATGTGTATTATGAAACCGGAAACCTGTCATTATCATTTAGGCACTTGCCGCGAAGAAGAATTTGCACGATCTGTCTGCTTCCAACCGCATGTGGTGTACCTAGCCAACTCCAGTGGCTTAAAGGTCGGAATTACCCGTATTGGCCAAATGCCAACACGCTGGCTGGATCAGGGCGCAACTCAGGCCTTACCGATTATGAAAGTCGGCTCTCGTCGTTTATCTGGCCAGCTGGAAATCATGTTTGGCTCACAAATTGCCGATAAAACTGACTGGCGCAAACTGCTCAAAGGTGAAGCTGAACCGGTCGATTTAATTGCGACCCGTGACCAGCTGATTGAAGAATTTGCACCTAAAATCAGCACCATTCGTGAAGAATTTAACCAGAATCTTGAGTTTAATGAAACGCTGGAATTGATGGAGCAGGAACGTCCACGTGAGTTTATTTATCCGGTGGAACAGTATCCTGAAAAAATTAAATCGCATAATCTGGATAAGACCCCGGTGATTCGCGGCAAACTTTTCGGGATTAAAGGACAATATTTAATTTTAGATACTGGCGTAATTAATATCCGTAAATATACCGGCTATGAACTGATTATCCGTACTGAATAAACTTTTCACCAAAATATAAGCACAATAAAAAAACCGGCGTTTGCGCCGGTTTTTTATTATGCAGTCAGACTTATTCAATATCTGCTTTAGCTTTCAGATACTGGGTATAGTCATCCAGTTCTTGCTGGGCGCGCAGCTGTTGATACAACTTGGCAAGCTCCTGTAACTGTTCAGGCGTTAAAGCATTTGAAGTGGTACGGTTCACATTCGATACCGCTACAACGACCAGTTCATTTGGCAAAGCTGCCGTGGTCACAGACCACATCCCTTGCTTCGGTGGCATCAAGCTAAATGCAGCACGCTCAATTTCACGCTTTAAACGACCTTCAGCACGGGTAAATACACCAGCATCTTCAAAACGGATTTGCTGCTGAGCCAAGACTTCTGCAGCCGGTTGCGTCTTGAACTCATCCAGTGATTTCTGGATTTTGGCTTTGGCTGCATTAAAGGCTTTTTCTTCAATCAGTTTGGCACGTACACGTGGTGTTGCTTCAGCCAGGGTTTGCACACCCGCAGCATGATACTCACGTACTTTCACCCAAACCACATTACCATTGGCCATTTGAATGTTACTTGAAGCGTTACGATCGCCGTTTTTCACATCATCATTAAACAGTTTCACCTTCACACTTGGATCAGATAATACTGGATGCTGAGAGGCCAGACTAAAGCCTTTTACCGATTCAACCTTGGTGCCTTTGACTTCCTGAGATACCACATCCAGCACATCACTACCCACCACCATCTCATTCAGGCTATTTACCGTATCCGAGAAGGCATTTTGCTGTTTGGTCTTTTTCAGTTCTGCAGTTAAACGGGCTTTTTCCGCCTCAAAAGAAGGCACCTGAACTGCATCGGTTTCAACCTGAATTAGATGATAACCATATTGGGTTTTCACCGGCTGAGAAATCTGACCTGATTTCAGACTGGTGACTGCCTGATCAAAGGCATTGCCAAAGGCACCCACGTCATAAGCCTCAAATAAGCCACCCTTGTCTTTAGATTCCGGGTCTTCTGAATATTTCTGTGCAGCAGCGGCAAAACTGGTGCCCTGCTGGATTTCAGCATACACCTGATCCGCCAGTTTTTTGGCAGCTGCATCATCACGTGCATCGGTGGTAATTAAAATATGTTTAACCTCACGCGCTGCATTTTTTTGCTGGGCTTCAACAAACTTGTCATAGGCCTGTTGCAATTCTGCATCGGTGATTGCAGCTTCAGTCGCGGAAATATGTGCTGGCGTCAGAACAATAAAGTCGACATCAACATTGGCGACCTGCTTAAACAGGGTCGAATGTTTATTGTAATAATCACTGATTTCTTGCGCTGAAACCTGAATATTTTTCTTATATTCATCCAGTTTAATGCTGGATAAATGCAAGGTACGCTGTTCGGTTTGTAAATTGGCAATCTGCTGGATATCCAGCTCGCTCACTAAGGCATGATCCATAAAGCTCGCGCTAAGCATTTTCAAGGCATGATCCTGACGCAGGTTCTGGATTAAAGCCTGACTGCTCATGCCCACTGAACGCAGGTAATTGGCATACAGTGCTTCAGAAAACTGGCCATTTTCCTGAAAGCTTGGTTGCTGGGCAATCATCTGCTCAATTTGCGCATCGCTTAAGGAAATACCCAAATGTTCAGTCTGTTGTAACAGCAAGGTGCGTGCAATCAGAGTATCGAGTGCTTTATTTTCAATATACGCCTGATTCAACAAGGTCTCATCGCCCTGTGTATAGCTGAGATATTGTTGTTTTAATGAGTTGGATAAGGCTTCTAATTCCTGTTTGGAAACCTGTTGCCCATTTACTGATTTTGCCGAGTCGGCAGAATTGCCGCCACTAAAATATCCTTCAATACCTACAAGTGCTAAAGGGATCAGAAACAGAACGAGCAAAACCTTGCCCAACCAGCCCTTAATAACATTACGAAAAGATTCCATAAGTATTCCAATATTTTACTTGTGCAGGATTTTAACCGAAAACCCTCAGCGAATGAATGTATTAAAACCCGAAACTCTGATTATTAATAAAAAACGCGCCAGGAGGCGCGTTTAATACTGCTTAAAAGATCAAGCTACAGAATCTTTTAAACCTTTACCCGCTTTGAAGCTAGGTACTTTGCTTGCTTTAATCTCAAGTGTTTCACCAGTTTGTGGGTTACGGCCTGTACGAGCAGCACGTTCTTTCACATTGAAAGTACCGAAGCCCACTAAAGTCACTGTGTCGCCTGCTTTCAGCGCTTCAGTGATTGAAGCAATTGTAGCGTCTAAAGCCTTACCAGCGTCAGTCTTAGACAATCCCCCTTTCTCTGCAATTGCATCAATTAATTCTGATTTATTCATGAAGATTACGTCCTCTTAATATCGTTTATTTAAGGTCCAAAGATTTCGCTTAAGTTACCGTAATGCCTTTATAGCAATGCTTTGAGGGTAAAAGCAATACTCTCCAGACGCATTTATACAAAATAAGTTGCAAAAATCTGCCAAAAAATGCCAAAGCTGTCGAGATTTTCACTTTTTCAGGAGTTGTTCTTTTAATTGCTTATTTTCTTCAATTAAAGCATCGACTTTGCTGTGCAGTTGCAGCACCAGCTGCTCTAAATGCTGGATATCTTTCACGGTTACCAGCCCTATACGGTTCAAGGAATGATGAACACTATGGTCAATCATCCGTTCGACCTTATCTTTGGTATCGACCACCGATTCTTTGGCCTTTTCAGAAACTTTTTCTACGGTCTGATCGGCAATTTCGGTGGTTTTGGATTCCAGTTCTTCCCCCACCTTGACCAGTGAGTCAAATAATTTATTGCCTTCTTCTTCAGCACGGGAAAACGCGCCTAAGCCGGCCAGCCAGATCTGTTTGGTATATTTGCGAAAATCCAGCGCCGATTTACGCCCAGAACGTACTCTTGCTTTGTTTTTAGACGCTTTTTCATTTTCGTTTTGTGGTTCTGGCGATTCTACTGCTGCTTCATCCATTCGCATTTCTCCTGCTTATTTTGTATACCATTCAATATCATAAACCAACAAAATGCTCCTATAATAGCAAATTAAGCACTTGAACGTTTTGTTAAACTGTTCTACAAAGCAAGAATATTATGTATTACTTCCTGGTAATGCACCGCTTGGATATGCATGACTCGATCTGGTTAGGGACTAAATTGTATGAATGAATCGCAACAAAGACAAAATGAATCACATTTGTTGCTGACGATGGTGATGATTGTTCTGGAAACAATCTTTAGCTTTATCTTGAAATATGATCGTGTCGTTGCACTTCAGGCCAAAAAATTTGTAGACCAGAAAATTGCAGTCAAAATTAACAGCTATATCCCCTATTTTGACTTTTATGTGCAGTTTAGTGAACACGGCATCCTGTTTGATCTAAAAGCACCTGAAAAAGCCGTTGAGTTAGATGTCCGCACCACATTGCTGGATTTGATCAAGATTTTTGTCTTGGGAAATCGTCGCAGTATTCGTACCATGCGCATTGAAGGCGACCCGACTTTAAAAGATGAGTTCCGCGACCTGCTGACTTTATTCAGTATTCCTAAAGTGCTGTCGGACTGGCGTCAATGGCTGGCCGATCCTGAACACGAGCAGGAACTGGAAACCTCTAAACGCCGGATTGCCCCATTATTAGAGAAAATTGACCTGCAACGCTCGACCATTAATACCCTGCAGGTAGAAGTTAAACAGTATAAAAACCGCATTCGTCGCATGCAACGCAACCAAAAGCGAATTAATCTGGCTTTTAGTCTAATTACTCTGCTATTAATTGCGTTATTAGTGTATAATTTATGGATCGTTTAAATCCTTAATTTCCCTGCGATTGAATCGAATATCCGAATAATAAAAAAACTTGACTATTTTAGTCAGGATTCATAGAATCTACACATCTAGTCCAACCATGTGTATCGAATCATGCGCTTAACCACTCGCGGTCGCTACGCAGTGACTGCTCTACTTGATCTAGCTTTGCAGCCAACTGAACAAACGATCACTCTTGCAGAAATTGCAGCTCGACAATCTATTTCTGTCGCTTACCTTGAGCAGTTATTTGCGAAATTAAAGCGTCACGGCCTGGTTTCCAGTATTCGTGGAGCCAATGGTGGTTATCACCTGGCGCGCAGTGCCGATACAATCACCGTATTAGAAATCATTGAAGCTGTAAATGAAACGGTTGATGCCACCCGTTGTGACCATAAAGGCAACTGCCAGAATGGTGCAATGTGCTTAACCCATGATTTATGGCAAGAACTCTCCCACCATATTGCCGATTATCTTGCAAAAATCACCCTTGCTGACCTTGTAGCTCGTGACAACGTTCAAGCCGTTGCAATTCGCCAAAATTCAGCATCTTTTGATTCAGCCCTTTTATCGGTTACAGGTATTTGACATGAAACGTCCGATCTATCTTGACTATGCAGCAACAACTCCTGTAGACCCTCAAGTTGCAGAACGTATGATGGAATGCTTAACTTTCGAAGGCACCTTCGGTAATGCAGCATCTCGTTCACATGCCTATGGCTGGCAAGCAGAAGAAAAAGTGGAATATGCACGTGAACAAGTTGCGAACTTGATCAAAGCTGACCCACGTGAAATTGTCTGGACTTCAGGCGCAACTGAATCTGACAACCTTGCCCTAAAAGGTGTGGCTCAATTCTATGCATCTAAAGGCAAGCACATCATTACCTCTAAAATTGAACACAAAGCAATTTTAGATACCTGCCGCGAGCTTGAGTCTGAAGGCTTCGAAATTACCTATCTTGAGCCACAACCACAAACCGGTTTAATTACCCCGGAAATGGTTCAAGACGCAATTCGTCCAGATACTATTCTTGTTTCCCTGATGATGGTGAACAACGAAATTGGTACCGTGACTGACGTTGCTGCAATTGGTGAAATTACCCGTGCCAACAAAATCTTCTTCCACGTTGATGCTGCACAGGCTGCGGGTAAAGTCGAGATTGATCTTTCAACCTTAAAAGTTGATTTAATGAGCTTCTCTGCACACAAAATCTATGGCCCTAAAGGCATTGGTGCCTTATTTGTACGCCGTAGCCCGCGTGTGCGTCTGAAAGCGCAAATGCACGGTGGCGGTCATGAGCGCGGTATGCGTTCTGGTACGCTGGCGACCCATCAAATCGTGGGTATGGGCGAAGCATTTGAGCTGGCAGGTAAAAACCTGGAAGCTGAACAAACCCGTTTACGCGTGTTACGTGACAAACTCTGGAATGGCCTGCAAGATCTTGAACAGGTGTTCCTGAACGGTCACCCGACTCAAAACGTAGCCAACTACTTAAACGTCAGCTTCAACTTTGTTGAAGGTGAATCGTTAATGATGGCGCTTAAAGATGCAGCAGTATCTTCAGGTTCTGCATGTACGTCTGCAACGCTTGAGCCATCTTATGTACTGCGTGCGCTAGGTCTGTCTGACGAGCTTGCGCACAGTTCAATTCGCTTCAGTTTTGGCAAATACACCACTGAAGAAGATATTGATCATGTGTTATCAATTACCAAAGCTGCTGTTGAGAAATTACGTGAACTTTCTCCGCTTTGGGATATGTATAAGGAAGGTATCGACCTTTCTACAGTTGAGTGGGCGGAACACTAATTCGACACTGAGATGAAGCTTTATTCAGCTTCATCTCATTGATAAAACGAATATTGACCCCATATTAATATTAACGCTGACCCCGAGGTTTGGAGAAGCAAAATGGCATATAGCGAAAAAGTAATTGATCATTACGAAAACCCACGCAACGTTGGTGTTTTAGACAAAAATGCAGACAACGTAGGTACAGGCATGGTCGGTGCACCAGCATGTGGCGACGTAATGCGTTTACAGATTCAAGTGAATAATGACGGTGTAATTGAAGAAGCACGCTTTAAAACCTATGGCTGTGGTTCGGCAATTGCATCAAGCTCACTAGTAACTGAGTGGTTAAAAGGTAAAACTTTGGACGAAGCTCAAGCCATCAAAAACATTGATATTGCAAACGAGCTGGCTTTACCACCAGTTAAAGTACACTGCTCTGTACTTGCAGAAGACGCGATTAAAGCGGCTGTTGAAGACTATCGTACCAAACAGCAAAAAGCTTAATTGTTTCTCGTTTTAAAGACAGATTAACGGAGTTTTCATGATCCATTTAACTGAAAATGCTGCAACTCATATCAGCAATTACTTAAAGAATCGCGGTAAGGGTGAAGGTATTCGCGTTGGCGTGAAAACTTCCGGCTGTTCGGGTCTGGCCTATGTGCTTGAGTTTGTTGATGACGTCAATGCATACGATCAGGTATTTGAACAGCACGGTGTAAAAGTATTCGTTGACCCGAAAAGTCTGGTTTATCTTGAAGGTTTAGAGATGGACTATGTCAAAAACGGCTTGAATGAAGGCTTCGAATTCAATAACCCGAATAAAAAAGGTGAATGTGGTTGTGGTGAATCCTTCACGGTTTAACTCCCGACCTTCCCTTCTTTTGCAGATTAAAACAGTGTCTTGTACACTGTTTTAATTGCATTTATGCAGTCCTTTTTTGCAATCAATCGCGGATTATCTCTCCCATGAATCATTTTGAGCTGTTTAACCTGCCTGTAGCACTCGATATTGATTTGGCTACTTTAAAAGCAGAATTTTTAAAGTTACAGCAACAATATCACCCCGATAAAGCCGAAGATAAAGACCAGGCGCTGATTCAGTCCAGCGAAATCAACCAGGCGTATAAAGTTTTATCTCAGGTTGACAGCCGCGCAGGTTATTTACTGAGCTTAAAAAAACAGGATTATCATCTGGATCAGTCGATCAGTGATTTCGAGTTTTTACAGTCTGCCCTGGAAATTCGTGAGCAGCTGGATGATGCCCGCTCTGCCGATGAACTGGCTTCCCTGAAAACCGAAGTCCAGCAATGGATTGATGGTCTGGTTCGCGAATTTAAAATTGATTATGCAGATGAAGACTGGGGCGAAGCACGCGATACAGTACGTAAATTGCGTTTCTTCCAGAAAGTCATGACCGATATTGACAAGGCTGAAGATCGTTTCCTCGACGACGACAGCTTTGACCTAGATGACGATTTTTAATTTTATTTTTTCAAATTAACGTGCAAAGGATGTAACACAATGGCGCTCTTGCAAATTGCAGAACCAGGACAATCAAGCGCACCGCATGAACATCGCATTGCGATTGGAATTGATTTAGGCACCACACATTCACTGGTGGCCACTGTTCTTTCGGCGCAAGCCAAAGTCCTTCATGATGAACAAGGTCGTGTGTTACTTCCCTCAATTGTTCATTATGCCGAAAATGCCACGCAATATGGCAACGATGCCAAACCGTTTATCACCAGCGATCCGAAAAATACCATTGTTTCAGTAAAACGTTTTATGGGTCGCTCCAAGGCAGACATCAAGTTTCAGCATCCTTACGATTTAGTGGGTGAAGCCAATGAAATGCCGGCTTTTGAAACTGCGCAGGGTCGTAAAACACCAGTAGAAATCTCGGCTGAAATTTTAAAACAGCTGAAAGACCGTGCTGAAGACAGCCTGAAAAATCCGGTCAATGGCGCAGTAATTACCGTTCCGGCTTATTTTGATGAAGCCCAGCGTCAAGCCACACGTGATGCAGCTCAACTGGCCGGTCTGAATGTGCTGCGTTTACTCAATGAACCGACTGCTGCTGCAGTAGCCTATGGTCTGGATCAGGACAGCAATTTAAGTACCGATCGCAACTATGTGATTTATGACTTAGGCGGCGGTACCTTTGACGTATCGATTTTACGTTTCTCGCAAGGTGTATTTGAAGTACTGGCGACCGGTGGTCATACTGCATTAGGCGGTGATGATCTGGATCGTTTAATTGTCAAATGGGCGAAAAAACAGCTGAATATTGACACATTAAATGATACTGAATATGCCCACTTTGTGGTCGCAGCGCGTCAGGCCAAAGAAGCGCTGTCGGATGCTGAATCGGTAGAACTGCAACTGTTAGACCAAACACTAACACTGGATCGTGCAACTTTTGAAAGCATTATTCAGGTGGCGTTAGACAAGACCATTAGCGTCTGCAAACGCGTGCTGCGCGATGCCAAACTGGAACTGACCGATATTCAAAACGTGGTACTGGTTGGCGGTTCTACCCGCTCCTATGCGGTGCAAAAAGCTGTTCGCGAAGTGTTTAACCAAGAACCGCTGTGCACCATCAACCCGGATGAAGTGGTTGCGATTGGCGCCTCTATTACAGCCAATCAGCTGATTGGCAATACCAAAGACGGCTCATTGCTGTTAGACGTCACCCCACTGTCTTTAGGTCTGGAAACCATGGGCGGTCTGGTCGAACGTTTAATTTCACGTAATACTGCAATTCCAGTTGCGCGTCGTCAGGAATTCACCACTTATCAGGATGGACAAACCGCCATGCTGATTCATGTGGTGCAAGGTGAACGTGATCTGGTTGAGCATTGCCGTAGTTTAGGCCGTTTTGTCCTGCATGGTATTCCACCAATGACTGCCGGTCAGGCGCGTATTGAAGTCACCTTCCAGGTTGATGCCGATGGCCTGCTTAGTGTTTCTGCCAAAGAAACGACTTCTGGCGTTTCCGCGCATATCGACATTAAACCGTCTTATGGTTTATCGAGCGAAGATACCGAACGTTTACTGCTTGACGGTTTCAAATACGCAGAAGAAGACAAACACCTGCGTCATTTACAGGAAACCAAGGTCGAAGCACAGCGTGAACTGGAAGCTCTGGAGCAGGCACTAAAAGTTGATGCACAGCTATTGAGCGCAGAGCAACTGGACGCATTGAATAGTGCGAAAACCCATTTGTACAGCCAGCTTGAAACAACCGATATTCAGGCTATTGAACAGGCTGTTGAACAGCTTAAAATACACAGTGATGCTTTTGCTGCGCTTCGCATGAACCAGCATATTGATGCTGCTCTTAAAGGCACCAAGCTCGACGACTGGTCAAACTCAAACTAATTTAAGGTAAAGACTATGCCACGTATTAAAGTACTTCCACATGCGCAATTCTGCCCAGAAGGTGCTGAGTTTGAAGTTGAACAAAATGCCAACCTGTGCGAAAGCCTGTTAAAAAATGGCATTAAAATTGAACATGCCTGTGATATGTCATGTGCCTGCACCACCTGTCACGTGGTGGTACGCCGCGGTTTTGACAGCCTGGAAGAAATGAATGATGTCGAAGCTGATCTGTTAGATCGTGCTTGGGGTCTAGAACCTGATTCACGTTTATCTTGTCAGGTACAGGTGGTTGATGAAGATCTGGAAGTTGAAATTCCAAAATACACCATTAACCATGCTTCTGAAAATCACTAAGACTTAAAACAGAAAAACCACGCTCCGGCGTGGTTTTTTTGACTTGATAGAACACTCAACAATCTTCGATCAAGCAGATCATCTATCTTTATAATTTAATGAAATTCCCGATCTGGTCGATTAACCTCGACTTCTTCAATCACTTCATCTTCCAGTTTTAATTTCACAATACCCTGCGAGTTGGTCAGTTTTTGCTGGGTCTGAATCCGTTTAATCATTTTTTCCAGCACACCAATCAGTTCCGGATATTCAAAGTTTTGCACCTCATCCAGATTCAGCAACAGATGAAAACCTTTGTATTCATAGTCAAACCAGCGCTGATAATCGGATTTTCTGGCCGCATACTTTTCCATCACCTGCCAGGTTTTCACCGGCCCCTGAATACCTTTCAGGAAAATTGGCGCTTTGGGTGCGCACAGATAATCATTTTTCACCAGTTGATAAGTATCATCTGACAGCAGAATTTCATCAACTTCGGCTGCGCTTTGCAAACGCGCCGCCAGATTGGCATCGCGGCCGACAATGGTATAGGCCATCCGATGCGCCGCACCATAGTTACCCACGTGGCAATAACCGGTACTGATGCCCATGCGGATATGTAACGGCGGATAGCCCATTTTAATCCAGCGTTCACGCAGCAGTTTCATTTGCTGGCGCATGGCAATGGCCATTTCAACGCAGGTCTTGGCATCATTTTCTACACCCTGACTGCTTGGATCACCAAAGAAAATCAGGATGGCATCCCCCATAAACTTATCGACGGTGGCTTCATACTGCTTGGCAATTTCAGTCATATGACTCAAATAATCATTCAGCAGGTAGGCTAAATCGTCTGGAATCAGAGTTTCAGACAGCTCGGTAAAGCCCTGAATATCGGAAAAGAAGATGGTGAGTTTTTTACGTTTATATTCAATTTTGGCTTCTGACTCGCCTTTCATGATCGAGTGCCAGAGCTGAAGCGGCGCATAACGGCTCAACTGGTTGGCAAACTCCATATAGCGGTTCATTTGCTGATAATAATGTTCACGCTTATGGTTAGAGGCACGAATCCGGCGGGTCTGATAAACACTGCCCATCCCGAAATACACGATCATGCACAGGAAGGCCAGAATGGTCAGCTCATTGGTGGTGTATTCAAAATATTCACCAAAGCCAAATACGAAAATATTGCACAGATAGAATACCGACGCTGCAAATAAAGCCGCCAGCGACACCAAAAAGAACGACACTTTGACGTTAATGGCGGTATACAGCAAGGCAAAAATAGCCGCAAAGGTCAGGACCAGATTTAAATGCACGGCCGACAGACAGATGGCCACAATCATAATATCTATAATAAATAAGATATTTCTTTTAATCTGATAGTTATATTTAGATTGTAGCCAGCGCGACAGTTTCGGGGTAATAAACAGCAAAAATGCCAATAAAACCGGAATATAAATTTGGTACTGGGTGTCTGGATAGGTGTAATGATAGACAATCAGGATCAGCGATAAACTGGCATAGCCCATGACCCGATGCAGGTAATCAAATTGTGTAGGATCTCGATCCATCCAATAACCTAGTGACACCGTACTCTACTCTCCTTAGCGGATCTGGTCACACCATACATCCCTGCATGATGCAAACACGAATATCAGTCCATTCGCCAGTCAAATGGCATATCGCCCTGACCGCGCAATGCCAACATTAGCGTTTGGCGCATATGGTTCAGCACTTCATTGTTATACGGTACTGCTGGTGTTCCCCAGACCGGTTTTGGCCATGCCACATCATTTTGATAACGCACCACATGATGGAAATGCAATTGTGGCACCATGTTGCCCAGTGCAGCGACATTCATTTTATCGGCACGGAATACACGTGACAGTTGGCTAGATAACCAGCTCGATTCACGCAGGAACTGTTCCTGATCGGCCTGACTTAATTCATAGAGTTCAGTAATGCCCGGCACACGTGGAATAAGAATGAGCCAAGGAAATTGCATATCATTCATTAAACGACATGTTGACAGGGGAAAGTCGCCTACAAAAAAAGTATCTTGAGCAAGTTGTGGATGCAAACTAAACATATCTTTATAAATGACGCAAATTAGAATGATGGCTAATACTATCACATCCCAAAGGACGTGAATATTCTATAACGGCCGTTTCACCACAAATAACACACTATTTGCAGCCAGCCAGAGCAATCCCCTATCTTCAATAAATTTCCTTAAATAATCAAGACTTCTTTGCGCAGTCAGCGATTAAATAAACAGCAGGAATTGCATCAGGACTGAGCGCTAACTCAGGCTGGCAGCTCACGCAGCAGTTGCTCCAGCAAATCGGAAATAAACTGAATCCGTTTTTGATGTTCATCCAGCAGCACCATGACTTTTAAACGCTGTCCGCCATCCATCCGGAAATAGGTCGGATGTTTTTGCATCATCTGGATAATACTGATCGCCTGCACCGGGGTATCTGGCGAAAACTCGATATTGCCACCATTGGCACCCACATCAATTTTGGTAATACCGAGCTGCTCGGCTTTCAGACGCAGCTGATGCACGGCAAATAGCTGTTTTACCGGTTGTGGTGGAATACCAAAACGGTCAATCAGTTCCATACGGATGTTGTCGAGTTTTTCCTGTGTATCGGTATTGCTGATACGTTTATAGAATAATAAACGCTGATGCACATCGCCCAGATACTCATCCGGAATCAAGGCTGGCATATGCAGGTTGATTTCCGCTGTTAACGACAACGGCGCATCGAAATTTGGGGTTTTGCCTTTTTGAATGGCTTTAGTGGCTTTTTCCAGCATTTCCATATACAGGCTATAACCAATGGCCTGCATCGAACCGCTTTGCTGTTCCCCGAGAAGTTCACCGGCACCACGAATTTCCAGATCTTCGGTGGCCAGCATAAAACCGGCACCCAAGGTCGATGCACGCTGAATCGCATCCAGACGTTTTTCAGCATCACCTTTTAAGCCTTTAATCGACGGCACCAGCAAATAGGCATAAGCCTGATGGTGCGAACGTCCGACCCGGCCGCGTAGCTGGTGTAATTGCGCCAGGCCGAGCTTGTCGGCGCGTTCAATTAAAATGGTATTGGCATTCGGGACATCAATCCCGGTTTCAATAATGGTGGAACAGACCAGCACATTATATTCTTTATGATAGAACTGCTGCATCACCTGCTCCAGTTCACGCTCACGCATCTGGCCATGTGCGACTGCGACTCGCGCTTCCGGCACCAGCTGGCGGATATTTTCTGCTGCACGTTCAATGGTATCGACTTCATTATGCAGGAAATACACCTGACCGCCACGCAGCAATTCACGCAAAATCGCTTCTTTGACTGAATCACCAGTCTGTTCCTGCACAAAGGTTTTTACGGCTAAACGACGCGCAGGTGGTGTGGCAATGATGGATAAATCGCGCATACCACTAAAGGCCATATTTAAGGTACGTGGAATGGGGGTTGCCGTTAAGGTCAGCATATCGACATCGGCGCGCAAGGCTTTAATCCGCTCTTTATCGCGCACACCGAAACGGTGTTCTTCATCGACAATCATCAGGCCCAGCTGTTTGAACTGGACATTTTCCTGCAAAATTTTATGGGTACCAATCACAATATCGACTTTGCCTTCGGCCAAATCTTCAATGATTTTAGTATGGGTTTTGGATGAACCAAAACGCGACAGGACTTCAATACGCACCGGCCAGTCGGCAAAACGGTCTTTAAAGGATTCATAATGCTGCTGTGCCAGCAAGGTGGTCGGTACCAAGACCGCTACCTGTTTATTATTTTGCACGGCGACAAAGGCGGCACGCATGGCCACTTCAGTTTTACCAAAGCCAACATCCCCACAGACCAGACGGTCCATCGGTTTTGCCTGCTGCATATCATATAAGGTTGCTTCAATGGCATTGGCCTGATCCAGGGTTTCTTCATAAGCAAACCCGGACGCAAACTGCATATACAGTTTTTCATCCAGCTCAAAGGCATAGCCCGGCTTGGACTGACGGCGTGCCTGTATATGTAGCAACTCAGCTGCAACATCATGAATCTGCTCCAAGGCTTTACGCTTGGCCTTGTGCCAGGCATCAGTGCCAAGTTTATGTAGCGGTGCCAAATCCGGATCGCCACCACTATAGCGGCTAATTAAATGCAAATTGGTCACTGGCACATAGACTTTGGCGCCATCGGCATAATCGAGCTGCAAGAATTCATGATCCTGCTGATCAATTTCCAGCGTCACCAGTCCAGCATAACGCCCCACACCGTGATCAATATGTACCACTGGTGCACCAATACTCAGCTCGGTCAGACTGCGTATTAAAAACTCTTCCGAGACTTCCTGCTGACGTTTACGCCGACGCTGAACCACACGATGTTCATAAAGCTGATTTTCCGAAATGACCGAAAGCTGGCCCTGAATTACCAGACCACGATCTAAAGGAGCGTTGGTAATGGCAACGGCATATAAAGATTTCTGGAATTCAGCAAAGTTCTCAACCGTTGGGATTTCTCCCAGACTGGAACGCAGCGCATCTTTTAAGGTTTCACGGCGACCGGCACTTTCTGCGACCAGCAACACCGGATGATTGGCAGCGTTAATATACTCTTTGACCAGACTGAACGGTTTTTCCCGTTTCGGATCGACCGGCAATTTAGGCGGTGCTTCAGTGGCCAGATTTACCACACCGGCTTTTTCAGCAAAATGATCTGCCGAGGCGATGATGCGGCCAAACTGGTTCAGCTGTCCCAGCACCTGCTGCGATGATAAAAACAGTTGCTCGGGCGGTAAAATAGGCTGGTCAATATTATGCCGGCGATCTTCATAACGGCGGTTTACTTCCTGCCAGAAGCTGTTTAAACTTTCTTCCAGCCCTTTATCTGTAATGACAATGCCATTCTCAGGTAAGTACGCCATTAAGGTACTTTCGGCAGCCATTGCCTGAGCGCTAAAGAATAACGGAAAATAGAACTCTATCCCTGGCGAGGCAATGCCATCGAGCACATCCTGATACACCGGGCTTTTCTTTGGATTTGCACTTGGGAATAATTCTGCATAACGATCGCGGAACAGCGAACGGCCTTCTTTTAAAGGAAACTCTTTGGCGGGTAGTACTGAAAATTGCTGAATGGTTTGGGTGGTCCGCTGGGTTTCCGGATCAAAAAACTTCAGGCTTTCAATTTCATCATCAAACAGGTCAATCCGGATTGGTGCTTCTTGCCCTGAAGCAAAAATATCCATAATACTGCCGCGCACCGCAAATTCACCATGGTCATAGACTGTATCGACCAAATGATAACCAGCCTGAATCAGGCGTTTCTTTTGCTGTTCCAGTTCAAACTTCTGGCCAACCTGAATATCAAAATGCTCACCTAAGACCCAAAAGGTTGGCGCCACACGCTGCGCCAGGGTTGCAGCCGACACCAGCAGTACGCCCTGCTGTGGCATATTCGATAAAATCGCCAGACGCTCAGAGACAATATCCTGATGCGGCGATAAACGGTCATAAGGTAAAATTTCCCAATCCGGGAAAATGGTCGGTTGAATACCATAAAACTCAAATTCGCTTTCCAACTGCCCCAAATGCTGGCTGTTACGCGCCACCACAATCAATAACTGTTTATGCAGGGTGCTCAGCTGTTTAATCAGCAAGGCCGCGGATGAGCCCTGCAAATTGCCCACCCAGCGTTTTTCGCCCGTTTTTAATTGTTTCAGATTGAGTTGGGAGCTTTCGTGTTGGAACATGTATATAGCTTTTAGGTCTAATCAACATGCGGCTTATACTAACACGAGCATTTCCATCCATTACGTTAATTTTTCTTAATCTTTATCTGAAAAAATGAGACTGCATCTGGCTGAAAAATGGATTGAAGCTTACTTTTTCTCACGCAAAAACTGACGATAATAATCATTCAGGCGTTTCACGATACTTTTAAACTGCAACAGGTTTTCTTCTGTGTTGCCCAAACGCGTCACAAAGCTTTGCGTGGCAATTTCCAGATCAATTTTTTCATTGATCAGCATGGCGGTAAAATACAGTTCTTTCAGGTCATCAAAACGGTTCATACGCCGATTAGACAAATACTCCAGCCGCTCCGATAAAGCATCATTCAGCACAATACCATCGACGATATAGCCGTGTTGCGGATCAAACTGAATCTGATGTTCAGCCAGAAATTCTGCTTCTGGAGAGGGCTTGCTTTTAAACAGTTGCGCCACTTTATTGAACATATGGTTATATCCTGAAATTCGCTGTGCCTAGTGTATCTGCTTTAGCATGGAGATCCAGCGTTTGAACGCGGATATCTTCATAAAAACAAAAAAGCATCCGAAGATGCTTTTAACTTGAGAGTTTTAACCATACTGGCGCTGTAAATAATGCACAATATCATCCGATTCAAACATATGAGCGCCGCTATTTGGATCGACCAGATAAGGCACCTGAATATTCTCTCCCATCAGTGCCAAGACTTTCTCACGTTTACCGCCCTTTAAAGGTACATATTTACCTGGCTTTAAACGTAATTTGGCCAGCCCCTGATCCTGCCAGCGCTCTTTGGCCACATTATGGAAAATAAAAGGCAATTCCAGCTCGGTTAAGGTACTGCGCACAATGCGCGTATACGGACTGGCTTCAAAACCCCACAGCTCCAGCAGTTGCTCTGGTGCCGCACGGTTTTTAATCTTTTTCTTGACCCAGACCCCGCGTGCACCATTAAGCAGCGTACCCGCAAAGGCCACAAAGGGAATTTTTGGATAATGTGCATAGCGCCGCGGGGTTTTCCCGCTTTTGCCATAGTGTTTAAACAGATGATGAATAATCTGCTGCGATTCGTAGAGATGATCTCCAGTATTTTCATCTACCAGAAATGGAAATTGCAGTTTACCGCCCAATTCCTTGACCTGCGGACGGTATTTTTTACCACCTTTAGGACAGGGATAGACTTCATAATCCAGATTCAGCAAGGTCATGACTTCGCGGACACGTCGACAAAATGGTGAACCTTCAAACTCATACAACTTGAGCGGCTGCTCAGGTTGCTTGGGAAATGCTGTGCCATTGCTTCCGCGCCCGCCTTCGGTCAAAGCAGAAGCCAATGCCTGTACCACTTTAATTTGATGATGCAACATCATGACCTTCCTGTTCTTGTTATGTTCTAGAAGATGAATGCCGAATCGGGTTGATTACAGCTCCACCAATGCTTCTTTGGCCACCACAATACCATTATTATCGGCATAAATATAATCACCCGACTGAATATTCACACCACCAAAGCTGAGCGGAATATCGACCTCACCCACGCCTTTACGGTTACTTTTTTGTGGAATTGCTGCCAGCGCATGTACGCCTAAATCCAGTTCAGCAATGGCATCGACATCACGTACACAACCGTAAATAATCACACCATTCCAGTTGTTTTTTACTGCAGATTCGGCAATCAGGTCGCCCATAAGTGCACAGCGCATTGACGCACCACCATCCACCACCAGCACCTTGCCCCGGCCTTCAGTCGCCAGTAATTCTTTTACACGCGAATTATCTTCAAAGCATTTTACCGTCACCACCTGACCGCCAAAACTTTTACGCGCGCCATAGCTTTTGAAAAATTTGCCATCCATTGATGGGGTGACCACTTGCAGCTGTTTATCTGGGTTATCATCCAGCAAATCACAAGTAACGAAAGCGACTGTAGACACGTGTGTTTCCCTCATTTTGTATGTTGTATGCGTAAATTATCATAAATTTCAAACTTTTCAGTTTGAGTTAAGGCAGCCTCGACCATAGTATGAGCCACCTGCCCGGCTGTCACTGGCCGATGTTTAAAATTTTTAGGCAAAAAAGATGAACAGCGCTGAAACAGCTGCTGTGACAGATCTTCCAGAAAACGTGCATCCTGACGCTCGCCTAGCAATAACGATGGGCGCAGCAGTGAAACTTTGCTTAAAGATAAGTTCTGAATGTACTGTTCCAGTTCACCTTTGACCCGATTATAAAAAAATGGCGATCTGGCATTGGCCCCCAAGGCACTGACCAGCAGATAATGGGCAGAGGTTTGCTGCAACAGCTCGGCAAAATGGGCATTGATAGTAAAGTCGGTCGCATAAAAGTTATCTTTTGAGCCGGCTTTTTTCAGGGTGGTACCCAAACAGCTAAAGCCATGACTATGCTCGCTGACATCCTGATCATTCAGCATCAGTAAATCTTCCAGCACCAATGGCTGTACTTTGGCCATCTGTTCAAAGGCTGCATCCGGACGACGCACCACCGCTGTAACCTGCTGACAGGCAGGATGATCATTTAAGGCAGAAACCAGTGCCCGACCGACCAAACCGGTCGATCCTATGACAATGGCTTTTTTTATGATTTGAGTCATTTTTTATCCAATATTCAGGCACTCACACTAATCTAACGTTTTCTTTCATTTTTTTCTGCATCTTAAATGTTGTCAAAGCTTGTCAAGACTTGACTTCGACGCATTGTTTAATCAAAATATGGCACTTGTTTACGGGCTGGTGAAATTCTGCTGATGTGGTTTTCAGTTGAATTGCGGCCCGCCCAGACCAATCTATTTCAAGGAGTGCACGAGTGGCAAACTCTGCTCAAGCTAAAAAACGTGCTCGTCAAAACGTTAAAGCACGTAAACATAACGCAAGCTTGCGTTCTATGGTTCGTACCTATCTTAAACGTACAGTAGCTGCTATCGCTGCTGGTGACTATGCTGTTGCTTCAGAAGCTTACAAAAAAGCTGTACCTGTAATCGACCGCATGGCTGATAAAGGCATCATCCATAAAAATAAAGCTGCTCGTCATAAGAGCCGCTTGAACGCGCAAGTTAAAGCATTAGCTTCTAACTAATCGCAAAGCAGAAAGAGCCCTGATTCAGGGCTTTTTTTGTATCTGTAGATTTTATTTTGGTCCGATCTTATCCTCAATACGTTTACGTCCCAATCGATTCCATCTCAATTCCACACTAAACCGTCTAAAAAACATCTAACCATCACACGACCTACCATCACTAGAAAATAAATCTGTCCCCCTATATTTTTGATTGCCACAACATCCCCCATAAAAAAACACCTCCTAAACTACTTAGAAGGTGTTTATATAATTCAGACTAGAATGTTGAATATGAATTGTTATTTCAGCATCAGTCTTAAGTTTTCTGGGGTTAAATAAGCCAGTTGCAGACTATTATTAGCGCTTAACTGGGTCCATTGCTGGTTTGCCCCACCGGTACAGCCATAGCGGATTAAACGGGCACGATTGTCTTTTAAATAGCCATGTTCCAGATCAAAACATTGAGCACCCTGGCGGATGGTTCCGGTTTCCGTATGCATTGTCCACACCTGACTGTCCTGTGTGGTGCTACAGCTGGCCAGTGTTACCATATTGCCGTTATTGCTTAAACACAGATCCATCTCGGCTTTACTATGAATCCGGCCCAAACCATCATAAATCCATTGCTCGGTGTCATCTCCGGTACAGGCGCTTGCACCACTGATATAGACATTTTTCTGACCTGTCGCCAGAGTTTCCACTTTCAAACAGTTATTTCTGTTTTTAAGTAGCGTTGCTTCAGCCAGAAGATCTTCATTGGCCAGTCCCAACTGCGTCACGAAGCCATCCAGCGCTGTTTGCGCTTCAGGTTTTGCATGCTCCAGATCGGCACGGTAGACATTCATCCAGCGATTCAAACGGTAGATGTTCTGTTGCTGCTGTTCATAACGCTGCAACTGCTGCTGAGCTAGTGCACTCAATTCATGACGATTTTCTGCATAAGAATCATATAGTAATTGTGCAGCCGGCTTTAAAGCGATCACCGCCTGATTGGCCTGTGCTTCCAATTGCTGCTGGAATTCCGGCAATTCCACTTTTCTAAGCGCCGTATAACCATCCGCGCGTCCAATTTTTACAGCAGCTGAAATGGCAGTGCTGTATTGAGGAATCGTAAGTGTCGATAATAATTTCTCGGCTTCATTGGCTTTTTTGCAGTACAAATTAACCTGTTGCGGCTGATCTGCAATGGCCAGGTTCACATGCAGCTTATTGGCATTACCACGCATACGATGAGGTGCCAAAGCCACGTTCTGGTTGCGATTGGTATATTGAACATCTAACCAGCAAGCCGCCTGCTCTGCGCCACGCTGTGCAGCTGGCAAATCATAGACATTGCCCCAGTTGCTGCGTGCTGCCGGATACAACACCCCTTGCTGGGTTTCCGGATCATAGCCGCCAATAATGGTAATCACCGGCACCCCAAATAAACGCGGTTTTAAATAATAGCCATCGGCGCTGTTATACCAGACCTCGCTTGAATTCGGCACTTTCGGATAGACCACTTCCATCTGGCGGCTGTCCGGATTCCAGCGTTTATAGCCGGATGGCGAGCTTTCATCCCACACATGACGATTGGTAAAATGCGGCTGGATACGCAAAAAGGTACTATAACCGGTGTAATGGGTATAACGTGAAATACTGCTATTGGTGGCACCGCCTGACATGGCATCCCAACCATACGGATACAGTTTCAGGAAATTTGGCACCCCGTTTTTGCCATCGCCCAGATTGGAGGATTGCCAGGCCAAATTACCGCGCATTTTGTTGCGATAGCCTATATAGCCCCAGCCACTATCGGCATGATGTGCCGACCAGAAATAATTGGTGGTGGTATCATCTACTTTAAAAGAGCCCGGATAATGGCCTAAACCATAATGATGGCCAATTTCATGGCTAAATTCGTTACCCACCGAGTTATACAGGGTCAACATGCCGTTACCGCCACTCAAGCCATGGGTCTGTTCACCATTGCTATATTTACCCCGCGCATGGTGAGTTACCACAGTTTGAGTCAGTTGAGGCTGTTGCTGACTGAGCATCGAAGCACTGGTCACCCCCCAGTTGGCCAAGTTAATTCCCACACTAAAGGTCGATTTCGCCGTGTTTTCACGCATATCCCCCGAATAAACACCGCCTTCGCCTGCACTTTGACTATCGTAGATGGTGCCGTTGGCCACCATCACCCGATCCAGCTGAATATCATCATATTTAGCCACCGTCATGTGCGCTGCCGGAATGGTCTGGAAATAGTCTGAGCCTGACTTTTCCGGTTCAAGCAGCATGGCATGCCCTGTTGAATGTGGGGGCGCAGTGAGCAGTCCAATCCGAATATTATTTAGTACCAGTTCACCAGGCGCAGCAAAATCAATCTGCTCTGCCAGTAAATCACCACTGCGGTTTTTGCTGTCAATGATCCGTAATTTTAAGCCCGGACGTACTTCATCCCAGTTTAAGCGCGCTGACCAGGCCCGTTTACTGTAGCGCACTTCTGCACGGCCATCACGATTGCTCTGGTCCGAGGCCGGAATTTGAGTCGGATCAGCCAGGTTGATACGGCGTAACAGCCGTTCATTCTGATACACCTCAACCTGCAGTGCATTAATCTGATCCATCTCCTGCATCGGTGTGATTAATAACAATGCCTCCCGTTCTGCGGTTAAACGTGGCATTTTTTTCTCTTCGTTACCATTCGGGTCAACCACATGGCCTTGGGCAAACTGCACCATCGCCTGTAAAGAACCTGTTAAATCATTACGCACTTCACGTGATTCAGACTGGGCATTAAAATCATAAAAACCCAAAACAGATGGACTTACCACATCTTGCGTTGGCTCAGGATAATGACTTCCATGCAGCGGAGCATCTGGTGCTGTCCCATTGTTCGGCTGTTGACTTTCTCCATCACTACCACCACCGCCACATGCCGTCAGCATAAACGACAATATACTGACACTTAACAAACTAAGCGGAAACTTGATCACACTTTTCACTATTTACTTTACCCCAATGTCAATTTATGACTAAAAATAAAAAAATAAACACATATTTTTCAATAACTTAATTAAATATATTAAAGTAGTTTAGAGTCCAAAGCAATGTGTTGTACTTTATTGAGCAGATACAGAGAAAGCTAATTTTTATTTTTTAAATGATGAACAAAAATGCAGCAGAAAATAAAATTTTGATTTAGGCGTTTTTTAGACAGACAAGACTCTTGCACCCCCAATAGAAATAGGCGTAGCACATAGTCATTTTAGGTGAATTTTTTTGAGTGTGAGCAAGATATATTAAAGCCAGCCATAGCTCACCTTCACAAACCATCCCCAGCGCAAATTTATATTAAACTTTTTGATGAAACTGCGAGATATCCAAGGTATGTACTTTGCCGCGCCAGATCCATTTCAACTGTGATTCCAGAAAATTTTCACCTTCAAACCAGACAAACAGCCCTTCCATCATTTGTGGCCAGTCTTCCTGTGACACCTCATTACGCCCTGAAATTACCGCAATAATCGCAGCCAGAATGGTGTCATGACTGACCGCCAGACTTAGGCCGCCCGGACTGTTAGGATGAGTGTTATAAATCAGTTCCAGCACATCCACCACGCCATGAATCGGATGTTTCATGCCCGGCAAGGCATTATTGACAAAGCTGTTAATAAAGCCCAACGCACCCTGCTGGCGAAAATACGGACCAGCCTGCTTGATGTCCAGCACAAAACTGCCTGGCTCGACCAGCAAGCCCTGCTCGACAATTTCAATATGATGGGTATTTGGTGCAATATGTACCGAGTCGGCGCCTTCAATCATTAAGGCGGCAGTATCGACACAGCGCTGGATTGGACTAGAGATACAATGCTGAATGGCGCGTCCGCTATGGTCAATGAGATAAGCCCCCCATTTTTGCGCCAGTTCACGTCCCGGACCGGTTAACTGCAAATCATAGCCCGCCAGTCCCTGTCCAGCCACATTTTCACGAATGGAATGCCGGGTAAACAAGGTCACGGGAGTATGCACATCGGGCAACAAATCAATTGCCTTTAACATACTCGGTGGAAGCAGCTCTAACGCCATGGATCAAGCCAAATACAAAGGTGTTAAGCCCACTATAGCATGTTGGCAAATTAGCTCAATGTTCATTCGCCATAAGTGCTAGAGCACGCAAGGCAATCTCTTTCATTTCGGCATTTTTATAGGCAATAAAATTGCCATTTAACAGCGTATCACGATGGTTATATAAAAATGGCCGTCCCTGAAAATCAATCAGGCCACCGCCAATCCGTTCAATCAGGCATTGGCCAGCACTGGTGTCCCATTCACTGGTTGGGTGAAAACGCGGATATAAATCCACTTTATCTTCCAGCATCATGCAGAACTTATAAGCACTGCCAGCACGAAAAACCGTATAGTCCTGTTCAATCGTAGCGAGCGCCTGTAGATACTGCTCATAGACCGGTTTATTTTGGCTACTTTGACTTAAACCGACTTGAATCTGCGGACCACTGTCTACATATAGATAGGCGTACCATTGCTGTTGCTGGATATTAAACCGTAGCGGCAGGCCCTGTTTGGGGCAGATATACACCGTTTGCTCGCCCGGAATCGCCAGAATGGCAAAGGTGGTATGAATGCCTTCGATCAGACTCAGGTTAATGGTAAATTCCGGACGTTGATGTAAAAACTCTTTGGTGCCATCGAGTGGATCAAGCAGCCAGAACGTGTCCCACCGCGCCCGATCATAAACTGCGCCTTCTTCTGACAGTAGCGGCACATCTGGAAACTGCTGGGCCAGCTGTTCTGTAATGAAGGCATTCACCCGAAAATCGGCCTGGGTTACGGGCGATTCATCGCTTTTGTGTTCAATATCAAAATCGGCACCGGAACAATAACGCTGATATTCTTCTCGCAAGATTTCACATGCCTGTGTCACAATGGGCATCAGCTGCAAAATCAGTGGATCTTGTGGTGCTGTGGTTTTTTTAAACATAGATAGCCTTATATGTCGAATTATTCTGATCAACCCACCATCATCTTTGACATGGATGGTACGCTGCTTGACCTTGCCTATGATGATTTCATCTGGAATGAGCTGTTACCGGTCCGCTATGCCGAGTTGCATCAGTGCAGTCTGGCCGAAAGCCGGGATACCCTGTTCCAGTTTTATCAGGAACACAACCATACCCTCAACTGGTATTCATCGCGCTTCTGGACCAGTAAAGTCGGGGTCGATGTACTGGCCATGCAGATTGAGCACAAACATAAGGTGGCTTTAAGACCGGGCTGTATCGAGCTGCTCGATTACCTAAAAGCCAATGGCTATCCAATCTGGCTGGCCACCAATGCCGACTGCGCCGGACTGGCCTTTAAACTTGAGCAAACCGGTCTGACCAACTATTTTGATGTCATGATCAGCAGTGAAAGCGTTGGACATGCCAAAGAATTTGTCGAATTCTGGCAACACCTGGCACAGCAGCATCCTTTTGATCCTGCCCGCTGTTACTTTATTGATGATACCGAAAAAGTACTCAATGGTGCAGCAAAATTCGGTATTCAACAGCTGCTGACCATTCAGCAGCCTTCATCAGGCAAAGCAGCCCGTGCAGATAGTCATTATCCGATGCTGCATGCGCTAACCGATCTGATTCCCCTATTGCAACACGCTGAGGAAAACAAAATATATGCCTAAATCTGCTCAACACGAAGCTGTAGAAAGCATGCGTATTGACAAGTGGCTCTGGGCGGCCCGCTTTTTTAAAACCCGTTCAATTGCCAAAGCAGCCATTGAAGGCGGCAAGGTGCATCATAATGGTGAGCGCGTCAAAGTTTCCAAGGAAATCCGGGTTGGCATGGAGCTGACCGTACAACAGGGCTTTGACCGCAAAACGGTCAAAGTGCTGTCTTTATCAGCAGTCCGCGGTCCGGCACCGGTGGCCCAGCAACTTTATGAAGAAACTGAGGTCAGTATTGCTCGTCGGGAATTGATTGCATCACAAAGAAAGTTGCATAATCTAGCACGGCCTGATCATCGTCCAAGTAAAAAAGACCGACGACAAATCAGTAAATTTAAACAAGAAAATGATCAGTCCTATGACCAGTCCTGGTCATATCATGATGATTAATTTTGGGCGTCAGAATGTGTCGCAAGGCCACTGATTTTCATAGAAGAGAAACATAAATTCTGTCACTATACTCGGGTGGAAAGAGTTTGAAGTACATACATCCACTTGAGTATATTGTTTGGTGACATCGTATTGAGGTTGTAAGATGGATGAGAATAAAAGCAAGGCGCTAAATGCTGCCCTAAGCCAGATTGAAAAACAGTTTGGTAAAAACACAGTAATGCGTCTTGGTGACAATACCGTACAAGCTGTAGAAGCAGTATCTACCGGTTCATTAACGCTGGATATCGCGCTCGGTATTGGTGGTTTACCAAAAGGCCGTATTATTGAAATTTATGGCCCTGAATCTTCAGGTAAAACCACAATGACCCTGCAAGCCATTGCGGAATGTCAAAAAGCCGGCGGCACCTGTGCCTTTATTGATGCCGAACATGCTCTTGATCCTCAATATGCGCGCAAACTGGGTGTAGATATTGACAACCTGCTGGTTTCACAACCGGACAACGGTGAACAGGCACTGGAAATTGCCGACATGCTGGTACGTTCAGGCGCAATTGACCTGATCGTCGTCGACTCTGTTGCGGCCCTGACCCCTCGTGCCGAAATTGAAGGCGAAATGGGTGATTCACATATGGGCCTGCAGGCTCGTCTGATGAGCCAGGCGCTACGTAAAATTACCGGTAATGCCAAACGTTCTAACTGTATGGTGATCTTCATTAACCAGATCCGTATGAAGATTGGTGTGATGTTTGGTAGCCCGGAAACCACCACTGGTGGTAACGCACTGAAATTCTATGCCTCAGTACGTTTAGATATTCGCCGTGTTGGTCAGGTCAAAGAAGGTGATGAAATTGTCGGTTCTGAAACCAAAGTAAAAGTGGTGAAGAACAAGATGGCACCTCCGTTCCGTGAAGCGCTGTTCCAGATTCTGTACGGCAAAGGTGTGAACCATTTAGGTGAACTGGTCGACCTGGCTGTGCAGCAAGAGATTGTGCAAAAAGCTGGTGCTTGGTATTCATATCAAGGTGAAAAGATTGGCCAAGGTAAAAACAATACCATTCGCCATCTGGAAGAACATCCTGAACTGGCACAGACCATTGAAAAACTGATTCGTGAACAGCTATTAACCACAGGCAACGTGGTTGAAGAAAAAGACGAAGAGGAACCTGACTTTTCATTAGATCTGTAAGACTCAACTGTTGAGACTTTAGACATTACACAATACGCCCTACGGGGCGTTTTGTTATTATGCTGATGGCCCTTTTCTGCGAGATGCTTATGTCAGATGCGAAATTCACTAAACTGTTGGACTATGAAACCTTAAAGCAGCAATTTGGCGATGCAGAAGATCAGCCAGCACCATCTGTATCTGCAACTGCCCCGCCTGAATTTGATCCTGAAGAACGTTTATTCGATCATAATAACAGTCAGGAACACAAACCCGGTTTAAGCGGTTCACGTTTGCGCTCTTATGCCTTTGCAGTCCTGACCCGTAAAGAATATTCCAAAGCTGAACTGATTGAGAAACTGGCGCTGTATGCAGAAAACCGTGAAGAAGTGGTCGTTTTGGTCGATGAACTGTCACGCGAGAATTACCAGAGTGACCAGCGTGTGGCCGAAACCCTGCTGTCCAGCCAAAAGCGCAAAGGCAAAGGCCCCAATCAGATTAAAATGAAGCTGAAAAGCAAAAAAATTGATACCGCTTTAATTTCAGAAGAACTGAAAGAAACCGACTGGGTGCAGCAAGCCTACGAATTAAAAGTTAAAAAGTTTGGTACTGATGTCACGAAAGACCCGAAACTGAAAGCCAGACAGATCCGCTTTTTAATGTATCGTGGTTTTGAAATGGATGCGATTATGAAGGCGATTAACCGTAAAGCAGAAGATTAAAAACTGAATCTAGAGATGTAGATAAGCATCTAACTAGGATGAAACATCGACAAATATAAGAAAATAATATAGGGATTAAATCGAAAGGAAATTAAAAAGAAAAAAGCGATATTCTAAGAATTATAAAAATGGTGGCAACCCTACCAGCAAAGCTTCGGCACATCCCACGTCTGCTACCGTTGCTACCTTCCGGTCCTGGCGGGGTTCACAGGGTGAAATTGCGAAGTAACCGGCAGGGCTACCATTGCAGAAACAGAGTATAGACAATTTTATTGAACTTGCAAGTCCTGATTGCGCTTTTATATAAATCAGCCATCTATTTGATTATTAAAAAAACAGTTTGTATTTAATTGGTTATTTTGCAACAGAATTCCGAGAATTTTGACAGACGCCTAATTCATGACAACTTTGTAAAAGCTTATTGCAATTCGGGTTCGGGCCGTTTTTAATGTGCACATGATGATTTGGAATGAGCCCTTTCCTGCCCGCTCATTCCCAGTAAAGATAAAAGATGGATATGAAAATGATGCTAAAAAAGCATACGCTCTGTGCACTCACCCTGCTCTGCTCTGCGCCAGCACTGGCCAATATTCCCATTGAATCACGCGGCTTAAGCCAGAACAGCGGCAGTGCCAGCACCCCGGCGGCCATTGGCGCCTCCAATAGTGGCGCTCCGGTCACCACCAACCTGAACTGGCAATTGATGCAAAAAAACCAGCAGCTTGAAAATGATATTCGCACCCTGCGTGGCAAAATGGAAGAACAGGAAAACGAGATTGCCCAGCTCAAGCATGAACTGACCAACCGTTATACCGATTTAGACCAGCGTCTTGAACTGCTGAACCAGAAAATTGATCCGGAAGCGGCACCTGCTGTAGAGGAGGATAATCAACAGGATAGTTCTCCCAGTACAGCCAGCAGCAGCCAACCCGCCAGTAACCCCGTAAATAATACCGCTGCCCCAGCGCCAGCAGCGACCACCGTGGTTAGCACACAAAGCTCGACGGAAGAACTGGAAAAAGCGGCCTATACCATCGCTTTGGATGCCTATAAACAAGGCGGTGCAAAAAAAGCCATTGCCCCGATGCAAAACTTTATTAAAAACCATCCGAATAGCGTGTATATCAGCAATGCCTATTTCTGGCTGGCCGAGTTTAATCTGGCAATTGAACCGACCAATTACAGCGAAGCCAAAAAGAATTTTGAAATTGTTGCCAGCAAATATCCAAATTCGTCTAAAGCCTCTAATGCGGTGTATCGTCTGTATAGCATTGCTAAAAATGTCGACAAGAATGATGCACTGGCCGCACAGTATCGTAGCACCCTGCTGACCAAATACCCGTCTTCCCAGGAAGCTGGCTTTGTGAAAAGCTCATAACCCAAAAGCCTCAGATGAGGCTTTTTTTTATAACAGCAGGATCGTGTTTAACGATGGGTATGTACTGACATAACAATGCCCATCCCGGCCAGCAGACTGACCACAGCCGTACCGCCATAACTCATTAACGGTAATGGATCGCCGGTTACCGGTAAAATCCCGCTGACCATACCGGAGTTTAAAAACACAAAGAAGAAGAAGGTCAAGCCAACTGCACCGGCATATAGGCGACCGAAATTATGAAAACAGCTCAGGCTGATAATCAGGCAGCGGATAATAATTGCAGCAAACAGCGCGAACAGTAAAAATACGCCAAAGAAGCCAAATTCTTCAGCATAGGTCGACATAATAAAGTCAGTATGATGCTCCGGCAAATAACCTAAATGCGACTGAGTGCCTTCCAGATAGCCCTTACCGGTCAGACCACCCGAACCAATGGCAATTTTAGATTGAATAATATTCCAGCCAGCGCCGAGTGCATCAGATTCCGGATCAAACAGGGTTAAAATCCGTTTCTTTTGATATTCCTGTAATAAAAACATCCAGGCCAGCGGTGCAACAATGGCCATCGCCGCAAATGCCCCGCCAATTAAACGCCAGGACATGCCGCTCAGAAACAATACAAAAATGCCCGGAATAATCAGGCCAATGTTCAAGTCCGGCTGTAGCGCCACCAGCACAAAAGGAATGCCGAGCAGCACCAGCGCACCGACGATTTGCAGGAATTTGGGTGGAAACGGTTTACGAGCAAAATACCAGGCCATCATCAGTGGCATGGTAAATTTCATGAATTCACTGGGCTGCATACTGCCAATACCGGGCAGACTGATCCAGCGTTTGGCCCCCATGCGGGTTTCACCAATCAGCAGCACCAGTACCAGCATGAGCACGGCCAGGGCATAAAAATAGGGACTGGCGGCCTGATAGACCTTGGGCGGAATCTGCGCACAGATAAACATGGCAATAAAGCCGATACCAAAGCTGATGCCCTGACGCATCACCATTCCCATATCCTGTGCGGTGGCACTATACACCACCATCAGCCCTAAAATTGCATTCAGGATCAGGAAGCATAATAGCCAGGGATCGAGGTGTAGTTTGGTCCAGCGAGAGGTATCGCTTTTAATGCTTCTTCCATCACGTAAAGAGTGACGTAAAAAACGATACTGCTGAGAAGGTATCATTGCGCCCCATTCAATCCAGATAACAAATCATCGGCAATTATAGGATGAACCATGCGCAGAGTGAATCGGAAATACACACTCGACTCATGATTTCAGCAAAGATTTTTTATGCAGTGGTTGCGGCGTGCTGGGCTTGCAGAATTAAACGCGCCAGCTCCAGATCATCGGGATAGGTAATTTTAATATTGTCCGAGCGTCCCTGTACCACCTGTACCGGATAGCCACCATGCTCCAGCGCACTGGCTTCATCGGTAATATTCACCTCTTGCGCCAATGCCTGTTCAATCGCGCGTTTTAGCTCACCTAAGCGCGCCATTTGCGGGGTTTGCGCCTGCCACAGCTGGGCACGGTCTACTGTGGTCTGAATCTGCTGCTGCGTCTCTACGCGCTTGAGGGTGTCACGGACCGGAATGGCCAGAATGGCACTCTGGTTGCTGTGTACTGCCTGATTCACCAGCGCATATAAGTTTTCAACCGCCACACAGGGACGCGCGGCATCATGCACCAGCACCCAGTCTTCATCCGATGCAATAGCAGATAAATACTGCAAGGCATTCAGTACCGAGTTGACCCGCTCTGCGCCACCCAGACAAAAATGAGCTTTATCCTGATGTGCAAACGGCAAACGCTGGGCCACATCATCCTGCGCACCAATGGCCAGCACATAACCTGCCAGCGGCAACTGATTTAAACGCGCTACCGTATGCTCCAGCACCGTGTGGTCCTGGATCATCTGATATTGCTTGAGTTCGGATTTGGAAAAGCGACTGCCCGAGCCTGCTGCCGGAATAACGGCCCAAAGTTTATGGTGTAGGGGTTGTTGCAGCTGGCTGTGGTGCTTCATTGGTACGTAAATCTACCTGGGCATTCGGATTGATATAAATCGGCTTATATTGGGTACTGATGGTACTCATCTGTACAAAAGTTTCATGTGGTTTAATTAAGCCCAGATCAAGACGGGCATGTTCTTCGATGGCTTCTACACCATTTTTTAAATCATAAACTTCCGCGGCCAAAACCCGGTTACGTTCTTTTAATTCATTATTGAGTTCGGTTTGTTGTTGTATTTTCTGGGTCAGTTCCTGATGTTCACGATAACCACCTTCACCAAACCAGTATAAATATTGAAACCCTGCGATCAGAACGATCACAAGGCCCAACAGTACTTTACTCGATTTCGAGTCGAATACACTTAACATTGACATCTGTCGCTTAGTTTAAACCTTTAAACTCAGCTTTACCGCGATATGCAGCATTCGTCAATTCTTCAATACGAAGTAATTGGTTATATTTCGCTACACGGTCAGAACGGCATAGAGAACCGGTCTTGATTTGACCTGCTGCTGTACCTACTGCAAGATCGGCAATGGTCGAATCTTCAGTTTCACCTGAACGGTGAGAAATAACAGTCGAGTAACCATTGGCTTTTGCAAGGTAGATGGCATCTAAAGTTTCAGTCAAGGTACCGATCTGGTTGTATTTAATCAGAATCGAGTTACCCACTTTTTCGTTAATACCGCGTTGCAGGATTTTAGGGTTAGTCACGAATAGGTCATCACCGACCAACTGGATCTTGTCGCCAAGAATTGAAGTCAGGTAAGACCAGCCTTCCCAGTCAGATTCATCTAAACCATCTTCAATTGAGATAATTGGATATTGGTTTACCAAGCCAGCTAAATAGTCAGCAAACTGGTTGCTGGTGAATGCTTTGTTGCCTTCGCCTTCCAGTACGTATTGACCATTCTTGTAGAATTCAGAAGATGCACAGTCAAGCGCAAGCATCATGTCAGAACCTGCCTTGTAGCCAGTCTGTTCAATTGCTTCAAGAATTACGGTAATTGCTTCTTCGTTTGAACGTAAGTTCGGCGCGAAACCACCTTCATCACCTACAGCTGTGTTCAAACCTTTTTTCTTTAATACTGATTTTAACGCATGGAATACTTCAGCGCCTGAACGTAATGCTTCAGCGAATGAAGTGAAGCCTACTGGCTCAATCATGAACTCTTGGATGTCAACAGTGTTGTCTGCGTGCGCACCACCGTTCAGGATGTTCATCATTGGCACAGGCATAGTCAAAATGGTTTGACCACGTAAATCTGCGATGTATTGGAAAAGAGGAATTTTCTTTTCATCAGCAGCAGCGCGTGCAGCAGCCAAAGATACGGCTAGCGTTGCGTTTGCACCTAATTTTTCTTTGTTTTCAGTACCATCTAAAGCAATCATCGTATTGTCGATGTCTTTTTGCTCAAATACTGATTTACCCACCAGCGCATCACGGATTAGCGTGTTAACGTTGTTTACGGCAGTTTTCACACCTTTACCTAAGTAACGTGCTTTATCGCCATCACGAAGTTCTAAAGCTTCACGAGAACCAGTTGAAGCACCAGATGGTGCACATGCACGGCCAACTACGCCAGATGCTAAGATTACGTCTGCTTCGATGGTTGGGTTACCACGAGAGTCCAAAATTTCACGTGCACGAATGTCAACGATTTGGCTCATGAACAATTCCTCAGTTGATTGAATAATAGATGCTTTTGCGGGCATCAATGAGTATCTAACTTTTTGAATCCTTTAACTAAAGTATCCAATTCTTTTAATTGCGCCAAGAATGGCTCTAGCTGTGACAGACGCAGCGCACACGGGCCATCACATTTGGCCACATCCGGATCTGGATGCGCTTCCAAGAATAAACCTGCAAGCCCGGTCGCCATACCGGCACGCGCCAGTGTGGTGATTTGCGCACGGCGACCACCTGCTGAATCGGCACGACCACCCGGCGTTTGCAGCGCATGGGTCACATCGAAGAATACCGGCACATTCATTTCTTTCATGATGTCAAAGCCCAGCATATCGACCACCAGATTGTTGTAACCAAAGGCCGAGCCCCGTTCACAAAGAATCAGTTTGTCATTACCAGCTTCCAGACATTTATGCAGGATATGACGCATTTCATGCGGCGCAAGGAATTGGGCTTTTTTAATGTTGATGATGGCCTGTGTTTTGGCCATAGCTTCAACTAAATCGGTCTGACGGCTTAAAAAGGCAGGAAGCTGAATAATGTCAGCAACTTCAGCCACCGGCGCAGCCTGATACGGCTCATGCACGTCGGTGATAATCGGAACATTGAAGTGTTTTTTGATGTCTGCCAGCCACTCAATCCCTTTTTCCAGGCCTGGGCCACGGAACGAGTTCAGGCTTGAACGGTTGGCTTTATCAAAGCTGGCCTTAAAAACGTAAGGAATATTCAAACGTGTGCAGATATCAATATAGGTTTCTGCAATTTCAAAGGCCAAATCTTTGGACTCAAGTACGTTCATGCCGCCGAATAGTACAAATGGCAAGTGGTTTGCCATTTGTATATCGCCTAAACGTACAACTTCTTGTGCTTTTAATTGTGACATTTAAACTTCCTGGTTTATTCCTTTTACCGCTTAGTGCTTGTTTTGGTACTGCTTTTTGGCAGCATCAATAAAGCTTGCAAACAGCGGATGTCCATCACGTGGCGAGCTGGTAAATTCTGGGTGGAATTGTACCGCAATAAACCAAGGATGTTGAGGGATTTCAACTGTTTCCACCAAGTGCTGTACTGGTGAATAACCTGAGATTTTCATGCCTTTTTCTTCAAGAACAGGAATATAACGGTTATTCATTTCATAGCGGTGGCGGTGACGTTCAATAATTTCTGCTGAACCGTACACTTCACAGGTTTTGGTGCCTTCAACCAGTTCTGATTTTTGTGCACCTAAACGCATGGTACCGCCGAGGTCAGAATCAACTGAACGCTGCTGTACTTCACCACGCTCATCTAACCATTCGGTAATCAGACCAATTAATGGAGATTTGGTTGAACGGTTAAATTCAGTTGAAGTCGCATCTGCAATACCGGCAACGTTACGTGCGTATTCGATCACGGCAAGCTGCATACCTAAACAGATGCCCAGGAATGGTACACCGTTTTCACGTGCATAACGGATGGCCGCCATTTTGCCTTCAGTACCGCGCTCACCAAAGCCGCCTGGTACCAGAATTGCGTCAGCATCTTTCAGTACGGCTGCAACGTCCTGGCTTTCCAGGTCTTCTGCATTGACATAGTCAATCTGTACTTTGACACGGTTTTGAATACCAGCATGCAATAACGCTTCGTTCACCGATTTATAGGCATCTGGCAGTTCAACGTATTTACCAACCATCGCTACACGTACGGTATATTCCGGATTCAGTAAGGCTTCAACCACGTTATCCCAGTCAGACAGGTCTGCTTCTGGCACATCAAAACCAAAACGTTCACAGATCAAATCATCAACATCCTGCTCATAGAAGGTACGTGGAATTTGATAAATGGTTTTGGCATCTTTACATACCACCACTGCACGCGCTTCAACGTTGGTGAACAGTGCAATTTTGCGGGTAGTATCTGCGTCTACATCGTGCTCAGTACGGCAGATCAGGATATCTGGCTGAATACCGATTGACAGTAATTCTTTAACCGAGTGCTGGGTTGGCTTGGTTTTTAACTCTGCTGCAGACTTAATGTATGGCAACAGGGTTAAATGCATCAGCATGGTACGTTTATGACCGAGCTCAACCATGAGCTGACGGACCGATTCCATGAATGGGAGAGATTCAATGTCACCGACCGTGCCGCCAATCTCAACAATGGCAACGTCATAACCTTCACCTGCGCGAAGGACACGCTCTTTAATATTATCTGTGATGTGTGGAATCACCTGAACGGTACCGCCCAGATAATCACCACGACGCTCTTTATTTAAGACGTCTTGGTACACGCGACCTGATGTGAAGTTGTTTAACTTCGTCATCTTCGCACGACGCAAGAAACGTTCGTAATAACCCAAGTCTAAGTCAGTTTCAGCACCATCCTCTGTGACAAAAACTTCACCATGTTGGAAAGGACTCATCGTCCCTGGATCGACATTGATGTATGGATCCATTTTGACCATGGTTACTTTCAAACCACGGGCTTCTAAAAGTGCAGCAACTGAAGCAGCTGAAATACCTTTACCTAGTGATGAAACAACACCACCAGTCACGAAAATAAAATGGGTCATTGGGTTTCTCGTACAATCGAGCCTAAACTGGCCTGCAATGTTGCGCAATTTTACTTTACTCTGCACCTATAAAGCAAAGTCATTCCGCATCAATTCATAGAACAATAAACAATTGGCTATTCTATCAGCATTTCCGATAAAAAATTAGATTTTATTCATAGGATTTTCATCTGATTTTTTGCTGTTATAATACGCGCATCTCGTTGAACCCTCCTTTTTTAGATTATGAACAAAAAATTTTTGATTTGTGGTGCAATTGCAACCAGTTTATTCCTGAGTGCCTGTGTTAAAAAAGAAGCACCTCAGGAAGAAGAACAGGTTGAAGTTGAGGTTCAGCAAACTGAGCAGATCACTGAGCCAGCCCAGTTCGAGCCACTTGAAGCAGAAACGCCAGAAGTGTCTGAAACTGAAGCGCCAGTGGAATACGAAGTTGAACGTACTGAAACTGAAAACACCACAACTGAAATTCGTCGTGAAGTGACGCCACGTGAACCTGCGCCAGCCCCTCAGCCAGCTCAGGCCGCTCCTGCTGAAGACAAGCCGGTAGAAGCCCGTCCAGCCAACCCGGACCCGGACAGCCAGTCACAAGATGACGCTGTTGCCGCAGCCATTGCCGCAGCAACCCCAGCGCTTGAAAACTGATTTCAGCCTTCAAGCACTGTTGCATAAAAAAACCCAGTCCATGTACTGGGTTTTTTTATTGGCCTTTTTTATGAAGCTGTTCCATTCAGGAATAAGATCGTTCACCCTGTTGATGCTGGTTCTTTAAATAATCAGCCATTAAACGTGTGGCCCAGGACTGTGGCGCACCTAAACCTTCATAAAAACCGCAATGACTGCCCTTTTTGGTGGTCACCACCATAATATTCGGCATTTTCTGAATACTTTCTTTATACGGTTCCAGATTTTTAATATGACAAACCGGATCATCTTCGGCGTTTAAAATCATCAGGGGAATTTTGACATTCTGGAACACATAAATCGGGTTAATGGCTTTGCTATAACTTTCATAATCATGATAGCCAGCCATCTCAAAATAGGCCTGTTCAAATTCGGCCAGGTTTTGCGCGGTAATGACTTTGGCCAACGATTTGGTTTTCTGCCAGCTACTCCGATAAGGATCAATAAAGGCCTGAATCACCTTTTTGGTCATGACCTTACTATAAAACGGATGAACATGATTAAAGCCGATTTCAGTGTCATACCCCGGGCACAGTGCAAAAGCGGCTTTTAACGGCGTTTTATCGCCTTCTTCACCTAAATAACGCACCAGCAAACCGGTACCCGCCGATGAACCTACGCCGTATAGGGCAGAAACCGGGAATTTTTGCTGAATAAACTGGATCTGTTCCCGTAAATCTTCGGTGGAACCAAACAGGCAGATTTTCGGAACCGGCATAGGCAAGTTGGCATGACCACGGCGTAAACATAGGGCAATACGCCAGCCGGTCTGCTGATGTAAATCCCGCACCAGCTCGCTCATACTCTCGGCAGTGCCAACAATAGTGTGCATTACAATAATGGTTGGGGTGCGTGGTGGCAGATGCAGACCGTACCAGGCAATAGCCGTTACGCCACCATCGGACATGTTCAGCTGTTCAATGGCATCGTAATGCAGGCGGATGGTTTTTTTCTTGATTAAGTCAAAATAAAGCAGATGCGCATGGGTATTGGACAGCCACGGGGTTGGCCGGTATTTCTGTTTCAGTTGCGGTAAAACATCTATACAGCGCCGGATTTGACCTTCGGGATTAAAATATAAGGTCGGTTCTGCGGCGCCGGTCCATTCATCAATCAAGCGCTGGGTGAGCTGGGCCATTTTCTGGATCACAAATTTCATGTTTTGTTCCCCCCTTTTATGGTTTGGCTTATATCATGCTAGTTCTCTCATGTTATGAAGTCAGTTGAATTCAGGGCTTAGATCAGGTGGGCATAAATTGTGCCATCCGTTGTCCCATCTCGGCAGCCAAAGCTTCGAGGCCGCTTTTAGGACGAATCATCACTTCAAAATCAATAATCTGACCTTGATCATTGAAGCGGATCATATCAATACCCTTGAGTTTTTTATCTCCCACCTGGGCAGAAAACTCAAGCACAACATTGTTACCGTCTGCAGCATAAAATTCACGGTGATAGCTAAAGTTCTCAAAGACCTGAATTACATTGGTCAGAATAAAAAACACCACCTGCTTGCCGGCATAAGGCTGATAGGCCACCGGAGAACGAAACACCACCTCATCGGCCAGCAGTTCATTCAGGATGGCCATATCACGCTGTTCAAGCATCTGGTGCCAACGGGCAATGGCAGTTTTGGTGGTGTGTAAAGTCATTTTGGGGTCCTTTTTTGTTTTGATATTTCATTGCTATATAAACTCCCCCTGAGCAAGTTTTAAAGCATTGCTTTAAAACGAAGTGCAAGAAAGGAGGATTTAGGGGAGTTTTTCTACAAGAATCCCTCCCAACCTCCCTTTTTCAAAGGAAGGAGTTGATTCTATTCAGTGAATTCCCTCAGCTTCCAGAAGATGAGCAACCCTGCTGCACAGGGCAGAGGCGGTTATTCACCCTCTCCCCAGCGCTCTTCCATAGGGAGAGGGTGAAGGAATTGCATTAAATTTTCGCCGCCAACTCTGCGCCCTGACGGATTGCGCGTTTGGCATCTAACTCACCGGCTTCCTTGGCACCGCCAATCAGATGCACATTTTTACCCGCAGCTTGCAGCTGATCGTACATAGCAGTATAAGATTCTTGTCCGGCACAGATCACCACATTTTCAACTTCCAACAGCATCGGCTGGTCATTGACCGTAATATGCAGCCCCTGATCATCAATTTTCTGGTAGCTTACGCCGGCCATCATTTTAACGTCACGGTTTTTTAAGCCGGTACGATGAATCCAGCCGGTGGTTTTGCCCAGGCCTGCTCCCACCGAAGATGCTTTACGCTGCAATAAATAGATTTCATGATTGGAGGCTTCTACCTGTGCCGGTTTCAGGCCACCGACATGCTCATATTCGGTATCAATCCCCCATTCATCATAGAATTTTTCCGGATTCAGACTGCCACTTTCACCGGCATGACTTAAGTATTCTGCGGTATCAAAACCAATTCCACCAGCACCAATAATCGCAACCCGTTTCGCCACCGGTCGACGCTCTTTCAGCACATCCAGATAGCTCAGAACTTTAGGATGATCAATTCCTTCAATCTCCAGCTGACGTGGAGTCACCCCGGTTGCCACCACAATTTCGTCAAAACTGCTTTTGCTCAGCTCATCAAAGCTGGCCGTATGGTTCAGTTTTAGCTGAATGCGTGGCTGCAACTCAATTTGACGTTTGAAATAACGCAAGGTTTCATAAAACTCTTCTTTGCCCGGAATGGTCTTGGCAATATTAAACTGCCCGCCAATCTGGTTAGAGGCTTCAAAAATCGTCACTTCATGACCACGGTCTGCCGCATAAATTGCAAAGCTTAAACCGGCTGGACCCGCTCCAATCACCGCAATGTTTTTCGGCTGGCTGGCTTCTTTAAAGATCAGTTCGGTTTCATGACAGGCACGCGGATTGACCAGACAGGAGGCAATTTTCATGGAGAAAATATGGTCCAGACAGGCCTGGTTACAGGCAATACAAGTATTAATTTCATCGCTACGGCCCTGCTCGGCTTTTACTACAAAATCGGCATCTGCCAAAAATGGACGCGCCATCGACACCATATCGGCCTGGCCAGTCGCCAGTACATGCTCTGCCATTTCCGGGGTGTTAATCCGGTTGGAGGTGATTAAAGGAATTTTGACTTCACTTTTGAGCTTTTCTGTGACCCAGCTAAAAGCCGCACGCGGCACTTTGGTGGCAATGGTCGGAATACGTGCTTCATGCCAGCCAATACCGGTATTAATAATGGTCGCACCCGCTTTTTCAATTTCTTTGGCCAGCTGCACCACTTCTTCAAAACTTGATCCGCCTTCGACCAGATCCAGCATTGACAGACGATAGATAATAATAAAGTTTTCACCCACTTCAGCACGGGTACGTTTCACGATTTCAATTGGAAAGCGAATCCGGTTTTCATAGCTGCCGCCCCATTCATCATCACGATGATTGGTACGCTTGGCAATAAACTCGTTAATCAAGTAGCCTTCCGAACCCATAATTTCAACACCGTCATAACCAGCATATTTGGCCAGCTTGGCACAGTTGGCAAAATCGGCAATGGTCTGCTGTACTTCGGCCGAGGTGAGTGCATGCGGTTTAGACGGGTTAATAGGCGCCTGAATCGCGGATGGCGCCACAATATCCGGCTGATAGGAATAACGTCCAGTATGCAAAATCTGCAAGGCGATTTTACCGCCCGCTTCATGCACGGCTTGGGTGACCACTTTATGTTTTTCAGCTTCGGCCAAGGTGTCAAGTTTATTGCCACCTGCAAAGGTTAAGCCGGCATCATTTGGAGAAATCCCGCCGGTCACAATCAGGCCCACGCCGCCTTTGGCACGCTCTGCATAGAATGCTGCCATCCGTGCATAACCATTTGGTGCTTCTTCAAGACCCACATGCATAGAACCCATAAGTACGCGGTTTTTTAAGGTGGTAAAGCCTAAATCAAGCGGGGCTAACAGATGCGGATAATTCGACATATTCTCTCCTTGGCTGGCCAAAAGCGGGCTATTTTTATGTTAATGCAACTTGTTGCATAAATTTATATGCGAATTTTGACTTTTATGCAACATGTTGCATAATATTTTAGATTCATACTTGCATGATCTCGTCTATGTCTTTAGCCCATGTGTTACTCACCAGCCTGATTGAAAAACCCAGCACGGGCATTGAACTGGCCCGGCGCTTTGATCGCTCGATGGGCTTTTTCTGGAATGCCACCCATCAGCAGATTTATCGTGAATTAAACAGCATGCTCAGCAAAGGCTGGATTTCCACTTTGGCTGAAGAAGATGCCCAAGGCCGTAAAAAAACCTATCAGGTTGAGGCCGCAGGCCGGGTCGAACTGGCCGACTGGATGGTCAAGCAAGGTCCTCCGGCGCAGCTCCGTGAAGAACTGATGGTGCGTTTACGGGCCGAAGCACAACTCGGCGGTAATGAGGTTTTGCCCGAGCTAGAGCGGCATTTACAGTTGCATCAGGAAAAATTGCAGCTGTATCAGGCCATTTATGCCAAAGACTTTGCCCAGCAGACCGACGAAAATCGTACCTTATATATTCATAAAATGATTTTACAGCTGGGTATCGAGCAGGAAATCGGCTGGATTCGCTGGCTGGACGCGGTGATTCCTGCGCTAAAAGCTTTTGATCAACAACAATAAAATTTCAAGGAGTGAAATCTCATGCCGTATTATGTCATGCCCGATGGCGAAGGTTTATTTGTACGTGAATTTGGTCAGGGCCAACCGGTGCTGGTGCTGTCCGGTTTGGGCATGCACAGCTGGCAATGGCTGCCGTTTTTGTGGCCGCTACGCAAACAGTTCCGTTTTATTATTCCCGACTGGCGCGGCTTTGGCGGTTCGAAACAGTGCCGTATTCCGGAGCTGGATGCCATTTCCAGCCACTGGCAGGATGTGCAATCCTTAATTCAGCAAATGCAGCTGCAACAGTTTATAATTATTGCCTATTCGATGGGCGCGACCACCGCCATGCATGGCATGCAATATGGACAGCTGGCAACGCAGTTAAAAGCCTATCTGCATATTGATCAGACCCCAAAAATCCTGGTAGATGAACACTGGGCTTATGGCCTGTTTGGTCAGCAGCACAGCCGCTTTAAACAGATTTTATCTGAACTGTCCGCGCTATTTACGGAACACGCACATCTTCAGTGGATTCACGATTTAAATAACACAGCCAAAGATCAACTGTTTGCTTTATGGATGCAGTTTATTGAGCTGCAAAATAACAACCCTCGCCAGCGAGCCATCTTTCGTAAAATCCTGCAACAGCCACGTTTGCAACATCTGCTGTTACCCTCATCTCGACTGGACTATATGGCCTGGTATATCCGTAACTATTTGGAGCATACCGAAGATTATCGCGAGGCCTTAAGCCAGCTGAACTGTCCTACGGTGTTTTTTAGCGGGGTGCAATCGGTGCTCTATCCGGTACAGGGACAAACCCTGATTGCCCAGAGTGTGGCACAGGCACAGCAGGTGTTATTTGAAAAATCAGGGCATACTCCGCTACTGACTGAGCCGCTGAAATTTGCCCGTGAAATTAAACACTTTTTGTTGCAGCATCAGTAAGTATCTACATCAATATTTATAGCGCACTCAATAAAAAAAGCCGAACAGTGTGAGGTTCGGCAAAAAGCAAGTGAAAATCAGCAATCAAGGCAAAACGCTAGGCAATTTCCCCATCAATAATGCCCTGCTGTTTTAAAGCTTGCAGTTCTTCGGTAGATTTAAAGCGGGACAAAATATAGGCCGTATGTTCACCCAGTTGCGGTGGTGCCTGCCGGTATTCGACCGGTGTATCTGACAGCTTGATCGGTGATGCAATCATTTTAAATTGCGCATTTAAACTGTGCGGCAAATTGACCAGCATCTGCCGATGCTGAATTTGCGGCTCAGCCAAGGCATCTTCAATCGAGTTAATTACACCGACCGGTACTTTGACCGCATGAATCCGGCGTACCCATTCCTCTGCATCCTGACTCAGAAAAAATTCAGCCAGAGCTGGAATCAGCTCATCGCGGTATTTGACCCGGTCCTGATTACGTAAGAATTTCGGATTGTTCAATAATTCCGGATAACCAATGGCCAGACATAGGTCCTTGAACTGTTTGTCATTACCACAGGCAATAATAAATTCCTTATCTTTAGCCTTAAAGGTTTGATACGGCACAATATTCGGGTGTTTATTGCCCATGCGCTGCGGTGACTGGCCACTGCTCAGATAATTCATGCCCTGATTGGCCAGCGTTGCCACCTGAACATCCAATAAAGACAGATCAATATATTGTCCACGTCCGGTATGATGCCGCGCCAATAATGCTGCCTGAATCGCCACCGTGGCATACAGTCCGGTCTGAATATCCACCACTGCCACACCGACCTTCTGTGCACCACCACCCGGTTCATGATCCGGTTCGCCGGTAATGCTCATCAGGCCAGACATGCCTTGAATAATAAAGTCATAACCCGGTTCTGCTGCCCGCGGTCCATCCTGACCAAATCCGGTAATCGAGCAATATACCAATTGCGGATTCAGTTCACTCAGGCTGGCATAATCCAGTCCATATCTGGCCAGCGAACCAGCCTTATAATTTTCGATGATCACATCGGACGTTTTGACCAGCTCACGAATCAGCTGTTGGCCCTGTTCACTGGCAATATCGACACTGACCGAATATTTATTGCGGTTGGCACACTGAAAATAACCGGATTCACGGGTAGCGTTGCCCTGTGCATCGGGCATCCAGGGCGGTCCCCACATGCGGGTATCATCGCCTACCTGTGGCCGTTCAATTTTAATCACTTCTGCGCCTAAATCCGCCAGAATCTGTCCGCACCATGGACCCGCCAATACCCTGCTTAAATCCAGTACCCGAATTCCTTGTAATGCACCCATCTTATCCTCCGCTAGATCCGGGGGATGCTCCCCCGCGATCCTTTTATTTTTATTTAACTGTGGCTGGTTTCACGCTGACATCATTGCTGGCAGCCGCTGTTTGCCCCGTTTCCACGTTGGTGTTTTGCGCACTCAGACTGGCTTGCTGTGGATCATATTGACGCTCACGAATCAGCAGTCCTGGAATCACCCCGGCAATGAAGTAGGCGGCACCCATCACAATAAAGGCCATGGTGAAAGAGCTGCCTGCTGCAATCATCCCGATGGTTGCCGGTGCAATCGCTGCGCCCAGACGTCCCATGTTATAGGCACCACCAATGGCTGTACCGCGTACATCGGTCGAGAAGGTTTCAGCCATATAGGTGGCATTGACACCGTATGGAATCCCGTACAGGAAGCCAAAGGTCACCAGCAAGTAGGCAATATTGTCCGGCGTGTTAAAGAAGATGATGACTGGCAGGAAGGCCGCTGTACTGACCGTACCAAATACAAAGGTAATCCGGCGTCCGAACTTATCTGCAGCATAACCGGCCAGAATTTTACCCAGAATCATGGCGGTATAGGCACCGACCATATAACCGGTCAGGGCTTTAAAGTTCATGTTTAAATCGGTTTCCAGATAGGTCGGCATCCAGTTATTTACGCCATAATAACCAAACTGTAAAAAGGCCGCAGTAGTCATCCAGAGCAGGAACATTTTACGGTGGTTCTGATGGCCAAAAATACGCTTATAGATACTTTCAGACGGTGCAGCAGCTGGGTTTTCCGGTACGTGCTGAGGTGCCTCAAGTTTTAGTTCACGGCGTTTAATCTGTTCAATTTTGGCTTCCTGCCAAGAAGCTGGTTCTGGTACAAAGCGCATGAAGATTAAGGCAAAGCCGGCAGGAATAATGGTCACATAGAACAGCATACGCCAGCCATGATCGGGAATAATCGCCCCGGCCATGAGCGTCGCCACGATATAACCCACAGTCTGACCGGTCTGCAAAGTCCCCAGCACCGTGGTGCGGTATTTGGTCGGGACATACTCTGCCATTAAGGTATTACAGGCCATATACAGTGAACCTAAACCAAAGGCACCAATAAAACGTAAAATCATGAACTGTTCATAATTTTGGGTAAAACCTAAAATACAGGTCATGATCGAGAAAAACACCACCGACCAGGCAATGGTTTTGACCCGTCCAAATTTGTCACAGGCCCAGCCACCGGAAATGCCACCTAAGGCCATGCCGGCCAGTGACGCACTGCCGAGCATTCCGGCCTGAAACGTGGTTAAACCAAATTCTGCTTTTAAACTGGTTAAGCTAAAAGACAGCAGCATGATGTCTACGCCATCAATCACCAAAGACACAAAGGCAAAAATAAAGGCCAGTTTCCAGGTGTTTTTATTAATTCGATGGGCGGTACCCACATTCGATGGCAGTTTTAAGCCCAGTGTTCCGGCTTCAGCGTGTATATCGTTTTTCATCTTGTCGTTACCTCATTTTCCCAAATGAGTCACCGGTATTTTTTGCTATGGGTTCTGCCTTTCTGCTTTTTATTCTTTTTTATTCAGTAGCGCATGACAGCCAAAACTCGCCCACAGCAAGACCCGAGAGTCTGCCGATGAATCCTTTATTTACGTTATGAATCAGATTTTTTAGACACAACTATCCTGAGGATGTTCATCCTGAACATCCTGGCTATTTTTCTATGACATTAATTACAGAATGCAGCGATTCCGGTCTGTGCTCGGCCCAGAATTAAGGCATGTACGTCATGCGTCCCTTCATAGGTATTCACCACTTCCAGATTCACCAGATGACGCGCCACACCAAATTCATCCGAAATACCGTTACCACCCATCATGTCACGGGCCAAACGGGCAATATCCAGCGCCTTGCCACAGTTATTACGCTTGATTAAAGATGTACCTTCAATCGAGGCAATACCTTCATCTTTCATGCGGCCAAAACGTAATGCGGCCTGTAAACCTAAAGCGATTTCAGTTTGCATATCAGCCAGTTTTTTCTGGATTAACTGATTGGCAGCCAAAGGACGACCAAACTGTTTACGGTCCATGGTGTACTGATGTGCGGTATGCCAGCAGAACTCTGCCGCACCCATCGCACCCCAGGCAATGCCGTAACGGGCACTGTTCAGGCAGGTAAATGGACCTTTTAAGCCACGAACTTCTGGGAAAGCATTTTCTTCTGGGACAAATACGTTATCCATTACAATTTCACCGGTGATGGAAGCACGTAAACCGACCTTGCCGTGAATCGCAGGCGCAGACAGCCCTTCCCAGCCTTTTTCCAGAATAAAGCCGCGAATGTCACCGACATTGCCTTCAGGTGAAACTTCTTTGGCCCAGACCACAAATACATCGGCAATTGGGCTGTTGGTAATCCACATTTTTGCGCCTGTTAAACGATAACCGCCATCGACTTTTTTGGCACGGGTAATCATGCTGCCCGGGTCAGAACCATGATCCGGTTCGGTCAGACCAAAGCAGCCAATATATTCACCCGTAGCTAATTTTGGTAAATACTTCTGTTTTTGTTCTTCCGAGCCAAATTCATTAATTGGCACCATCACCAGCGAGCTTTGTACACTGGCCATAGAACGGTAGCCTGAATCGACACGTTCAACTTCACGGGCAATCAGACCATAGCTGACATAATTTAAACCGGCACCGCCGTATTGCTCAGGAATGGTCGGGCCCAGCAAACCGAGCTCGCCCATTTCACGGAAAATGGTCGGATCGGTTTTTTCATGACGGAACTGTTCTAATACACGTGGCATCAGCTTGTCCTGACAATAGGCTGCAGCAGTATCACGGATCATGCGTTCTTCTGCAGTCAGCTGCTGCTCCAGCAGGAATGGGTCTTGCCAGTCAAAATGTACTTTACGGCCTGAATGTGAATTTACCATTTGATTCATAGCTTCCTCTGCCTGAATGATGTTCTCGTTGTTTGTGTTGATACTATGTGTGAAAAATAATATTTTCAAACGAGATTTTTTAATGCAGATATGCATTCTCCGTATATCTTAAATAAGCATATTCATACTGGAGCTGCGCATCGCTCTAAAACCTGTGAAGAAACAATAAAAAATAAACAAATTGGCGATCATAGTGCCTTCATCTATGCTATTTTCAAATACCTGTGCAGATAAAGGATGATCTGAAATGCGGCGTAATATTCCCTCTTTACAGGCCTTGCTCTGCTTTGAGTCGGCAGCCAAGCATTGCAGTTATACCCATGCCTCGCAAGAACTGTTTATTACCCAGAGTGCGGTTTCCCGGCAAATCCAGCAGCTGGAAGAATTTCTTGGCTTAAGCCTGTTTATCCGGACCCGGCATGGAGTCGAACTGACGCCTGCAGGACAGCATTATTATAAAAGTATCAAACCCTATTTACTGGGGCTGGAGCAAAGCACGCTCGATGTGATGTCGCATAAAGGATTAGGTGGCACCTTAAAACTGGGTGTGGTACCGACCTTTGCCACGCGCTGGCTGGTGCCGAAGCTGCATCGTTTTAACCAGCGCTATCCGGAAATTACCATCCATTTGGAAACCAGCACCAAGCCGTTTTTATTTAATGAAAATATTTTTGATGCGGCCATTTATGCGGGCACGCAGCAGCAGATTGATCATTGGCCCGGAATCCACACCCATTTTTTAATGAAGGAAGATGTGGTGCCTGTGTGCTCACCGCAGCTGATTGCCCGGCATTTTCCTGCGGCACAAAAAAGCCATCGCTATGGTTATAACCTGGCTGCTGAACAATTACAGCAACTGCCCTTATTACAGCAAACCACACGACCGACCATCTGGCAGGAATGGTTCCAGACCCAGCAGATTGAGCATGCCCATCCGTATGATGGACAGCGTCATGAACTGTTTTCGATGCTGGCTGTGGCCGCCAGTCATGGCATGGGCATGGCACTCATCCCGCAAATGTTGATTCAGCAGGAATTAACCAGCGGTGAACTGGTACTGGCCTCAGATCAGCAGCTCAGCGGCCGGCGCTCCTATTATCTGGTGCATTCTAGTCAGGAAAATTCAGTTTTAATTCAGAAATTTGTAGAATGGATGCAACAGGAAGTCACGCACAGTATCGCCACACAGGAATCTGCCTATGCCTAAACTGATTGTTTTCTCCGGTGCCGGAATGAGCGCCGAAAGCGGGATCAATACCTTCCGTGATAGTGATGGATTGTGGGAACAGCATCGGGTGGAAGATGTGGCCACACCGGAAGCTTGGGCCAAAAATCCGGCGCTGGTGCAGCGTTTTTATAATGAACGGCGCAAAAATATTCTGAATGCCCAGCCCAACGCGGCCCATCAATTGATTGCCGAACTGGAACAGTATTTTGATGTGGCTGTTATTACCCAGAATATTGATGATCTGCATGAACGTGCCGGTAGCCAGCAGGTATTACATTTGCATGGCAATATCCGGCTGGCCAAAACCTCCGGTCCCGATGCACAAACCACTACCCGCTTTTACCCGGTTGAAGGCGCCGAGCTGGATTTGGAACGCGATGTTTGTGACGCGGGTTATCCGCTACGGCCACACGTGGTCTGGTTTGGTGAAGCGGTACCAGCCTATGCACAAGCGATTGAATGGGTGCAGGATGCCGATATTTTTATTGTGATTGGCAGCAGTCTGGCGGTCTACCCGGTGGCTGGTCTGGTTCATGAAATTCCGGCCAGCTGTCAGGCCTTTTATATTGACCCGAAAGCCAATCAGCAGCGTTTACCGGCGCAATATGAATGTATTGCCGCCACTGCAACCCAAGGTTTGGCACAGTTAAAGCCACGTCTGCTGGCGGCCCTGTAAGTTGAATCAAAACCCTCAGCCAAACACAAAAGGCTCAAAGCCAATATATGACCTTGAGCCTTTATTGTTTTACTGAAGCAGTCAGTGTCTTAACTGACTTGGGCAAAAACCGCTTCCGGTGGTGTTACTTCACTGACCAGATTATGCAGGGCGAAAATTTCATCCAGCTGTTCCTGAGTCAGCAACTCCTGATCCAGTACTACCTGCTGAATGGTTTTGTTTTCAGCAATACACAGTTTCCCGATTTCATCACATTTGGCATGACCTAGAATCGGATCTAGCAAAGTGACAATACCAACGCTACGCATCACCGCATCATGGCAGGCCTGTTCATTGGCCTGAATGCCCTGAATACATTTTTCATCCAGACTTTTCATGGCCTGAGTCAATAACTGAATCGATTCATGAATCGACACGGCAATCACCGGTTCCATTACATTTAACTGCAACTGCCCGGCTTCGGCTGCCATGGTCACGGTCAGGTCATTGCCAATCACTTTAAAGGCAATCTGGTTCACCACTTCCGGAATGACCGGATTGACCTTGGCAGGCATGATCGAAGAACCGGCCTGCAACTCCGGTAAACGGATTTCCCCCAGACCGGTACGCGGGCCAGAACTTAATAAACGCAGGTCATTACAGATTTTCGATAATTTCACTGCCAGACGTTTCAGTGTGCTGGATAAAATGATGAACACCCCACAGTCGCTGGTGGCTTCAACATAATCTTCTGCGCCAATTAACGGCAGGCCGCTAATCTCTTTTAAAGCCTGCACCGCTTCCTGGGCATAGCCTTTGGGAGTATTTACACCCGTACCAATCGCGGTAGCGCCGAGGTTAATTTCCAGTAACAACTGACGGGTCCGGTCAATCAGTTTTAAATCTTCTTTTAACAAGGTGGCAAAGGCACGGAACTCCTGCCCCAAGGTCATCGGCACGGCATCTTGCAGCTGGGTCCGGCCCATTTTTAATACATACTGAAATTCAGCTACTTTCTTGTAGAAACTGTCAATCAGGTTACGCATCTGCACGAACAGATCATCCAGACTGTAATAAGTCGCTAAACGCAAGGCTGTTGGATAGACATCATTGGTGGATTGCGACTTATTAACATGATCATTCGGATGAATGGAAAAATAACTGCCTTTTTCCAGACCCAGATGTTCTAAGGCAATATTGGCAATCACCTCATTGCTGTTCATGTTAATCGACGTTCCGGCACCGCCCTGATAAACATCTAAAGGGAAATGCGCACGCCATGCAGCAGGCTGTTCAATCAGCTGGTCACAGGCATACTGAATCGCCTCAGCCACCTGCGGGGAGATTTTTTCAAACTGTAAATTGGTTTGTGCAGATGCTTTTTTCACTTGCGCCAAAGCACGAATGAAATGCAGGTTTTCACCGACCTGCTGATTGGAGATCTGGAAGTTCTCCAAGGCACGCAAGGTATGAATACCATAATAACTGTCTGCCGGCACTTCTTTAGCACCTAGCAAATCATGCTCTATTCTTGTTTTCTCTGTCTGAACCGTAATCACACTGTTTACTCACTATTTCGCACCAATATTGTGCATAAGAAAATCTTAAACCTGTGCCAGCCTGAAACTACACAAGATTGATACGCTTTTTGAAATATTTAATTACACATTCTTTCTGAATGTACGGGATGTAACATAATGTAAATTTACTCCATTTTTAAGCCATATTTAACAGATTCTCTCCATATTTGCAAAAATAAAAATATTCACCGCTTTATTCAAAATTTTGACTTAATAATTTTCCGCTCATTGCTCCCATTTTTTCAATTGTATCTAAAGCTACAAACTGCAACATAAGACCGCTATAAATCCCGTCGAAATGTTACAGAACGTAATTTTAATTCCATGCTTGAATCAGCTCCTTGAAAAAATGCGCAAAAAATCATCTCGGATGGATGAACGCTTACAGACAAAGGATGGGCATATGAGTCAACTGAATCCCACATTAATTACCTTTATATTTTATATCGTGGCCATGATCGGTATCGGGCTGTATGCCTACAAGGCCACCACAGATTTCTCGGATTATATTCTTGGGGGCCGCAGTCTGGGCAGCGTGGTGACTGCGCTTTCTGCCGGCGCATCGGATATGAGCGGCTGGCTGCTGATGGGTTTACCCGGTGCAATCTATCTGGCCGGATTATCTGAAGCCTGGATCGCCATCGGCCTGATTATTGGTGCATGGTTAAACTGGCTTCTGGTCGCCGGGCGTTTGCGGGTTCATACCGAAGTACAAAACAATGCCCTGACCCTGCCGGATTATTTCACCAGCCGTTTTGGCGACCGCAAGAAAATTCTGCGCGTCAGTTCAGCACTGGTGATTCTGGTATTTTTCGCGATTTACTGTGCATCCGGCATGGTGGCCGGTGCGCGTTTATTTGAAAGCCTGTTTGGCTGGTCCTATACCACGGCGCTGTGGATTGGCGCGATAGCCACCATCAGCTATGTCTGTATTGGCGGCTTCCTGGCAATTAGCTGGACCGATACCTTCCAGGCCGGGCTGATGATTTTTGCCCTGCTGATTACTCCCATCATGACCTATCTGGCACTGGGTGATCATAGCCAGCAGATTGGTCTGTTACTGGAAACTGCGCGCCCACATGCCACGCAGATGCTGTCCGGTTTAAGTTTTATTGCTATTTTATCTTCTTTGGCATGGGGCTTAGGCTATTTTGGACAACCGCATATTCTGGTTCGCTTTATGGCAGCCGATTCGGTCAAAACCATTCCGGCGGCGCGTAAAATTGGTATGAGCTGGATGATTCTCTGTCTGGGCGGCGCAGTTGGTGCCGGTTTCATTGCCATTGCCTATTTCCAGCAATTTCCAGAACTGGCGACTGTGGTGAATCAGAACCCGGAAACCGTGTTTATGGAGCTGACCAAAATCCTGTTTAATCCGTGGATTGCCGGGATTATTCTGGCCGCCATTTTAGCCGCGGTGATGAGTACGCTCAGCTGTCAGTTACTGGTCTGCTCCAGTACCTTAACTGAAGATTTGTACAAAGCCTTTTTACGCAAAAATGCCTCACAAAAAGAGCTGGTCTGGGTCGGCCGTTTTATGGTGCTGTTGATTGCAATGCTGGCAATCTGGCTGGCCAGCAATCCATCGAGTAAAGTCCTGGGGCTGGTGGCCTATGCCTGGGCCGGATTTGGCGCGGCTTTTGGTCCTCTCATTATTCTGTCGCTGTTCTGGAAACGCATGACCCTGAAAGGCGCGATTGCCGGGATGCTAGTCGGTGCGATGACCGTGATTGTCTGGAAAAATGTCATGGCCGATACCGGACTCTATGAAATTATTCCCGGCTTTATTCTGGCCAGCCTGAGTATTGTAATAGTCAGTCTGCTCGACCGGGCACCAAGTACAGAGGTGATTGAGCGCTTTGAACAGTCAGATGCCGAGTACAAAAAAGCCATGCAGGAAATGAACAGCTAGCACAGCAATCTACCGAATTGATTGATCATCCATAAAAAAGGAGCTTCGGCTCCTTTTGGGTTTTAACGGAAAATACAGACAAAGATGACGGTTTATTTGGCCTTGTGCTGGTATTTCAGTTTTAGCTGCGAGCTTTCCTTAATCACTTCCATCACCGGATAACTGCGGGTTTCTTTCACCCCCGGCAACTGCCATAAAATTTGCCCGGAAATCTTACGGAATTCTTCCATATTGGCGCAGCGGATTTTGACTACAAAATCAAAACCACCACTAATCATGTGACATTCCACAATTTCCGGATGCTGCAAAATCGCATCTGAAAATTCTTCCAGTACATTCGGCGTGGTTTTATCCAGCAGAATTTCCACAAATACCACAAAGCTGCTATTCAGCAACTCCGGATTCAGCTTGGCTTCATAGCCCAGAATAAAACCATCTTTGCTCAGTTTCTGTACCCGTGCCAGCGCAGCAGTTGGCGATAAATTGACGGCTTCGGCCAGTTTAATATTTGAAATCCGGCCATCTTTTTGCAGAATATCCAGAATTTTAATGTCAGTGCGATCTAGACTCATCATTCCATTCATAATCCGTATTTATCTCTAAAAATAACAAAAATTATAGTGAGTTATTTGGCATATTTTCTGTGATCATAAATTATATAAGGTACACCATTCAACTAAAATATATCGTCACAGGATGTTGGCATGAACATGATGGATAGCGAAACCCATTTCGACGACGCAAAACCGCATTTGGATTACATCACTGAATTCAAAGAAAAAAATGAGGCAGAAATTGCCATTAATACGGCATGGCGTCGCCCTGAAAGTGAATGTGTCAGCCATTTACTCGAGCACAGTGAAATTCCTGATGCACTGAACAGCCAGATTTATGAGCTGGCTTTTCAGCTGGCCCACTCCCTGCGTGAACGTAAAAATTCCAGCGGTAAAGCCGGTCTGGTGCAAGGCCTGTTGCAAGAGTTCTCCCTCTCTTCACAAGAAGGCATCGCCCTGATGTGTCTGGCCGAAGCGCTATTACGTATTCCTGATACCGCAACCCGTGATCTGCTGATCCGTGACAAGATCAACCAGGGCAACTGGAAAGAGCATTTAGGTCAAAGTAACCTGATGTTTGTGAATGCAGCGGCCTGGGGCTTAATGCTGACCGGCAAGCTGATGGAAACCCCGAAACAGAACAGCTTAAGCGGTATTCTGACTGGCCTGCTGGCGCGCAGTGGCCGTGGTATTATCCGTAAAGCGGTAGATGTGGCGATGCGGATGATGGGCGAGCAGTTCGTGACTGGTGAAACCATTAGCGAAGCCCTGCAACATGCCGAACCTTTAGAAGAAAAAGGTTTCCGTTATTCTTATGACATGCTCGGTGAAGCAGCCCTGACCGAACACGATGCAGAGCGTTATTTTGATGACTATCAAAATGCCATCCATGCCATTGGCCAGGCCTCTAAAGATAAAGATGTTTATACCGGCCCGGGGATTTCGATCAAGCTCTCTGCCCTGCATCCACGTTATCAGCGTGCCCAGATTGACCGCGTGCATACCGAACTGTATGACAAGGTGCTGCAACTGGCGGTGCTGGCCAAAGACTATAATATTGGCCTGAATATTGATGCCGAAGAATCTGAACGACTGGAAATGTCTTTAGAGTTGCTGGAGCGTCTGTGTTTTGAACCGGCACTGGATAACTGGAAAGGCATTGGCTTTGTGATTCAGGCCTACCAGAAACGCTGCTTCTATGTGGTAGATTATGTGGTCGATCTGGCCAAACGCAGCCAGAAACGCCTGATGATCCGTCTGGTGAAAGGCGCCTATTGGGACAGCGAAATCAAGAAAGCGCAAATTGATGGCATGTCGGATTATCCAGTCTTTACCCGTAAAGTGCATACCGATCTGTCCTATATTGCCTGTGCGAAAAAATTACTGGCGGCACCGGAACAGATTTATCCACAGTTTGCGACTCACAATGCCCAGACGCTGGCCACGATTTATCATCTGGCCGATCCAGCGCGTTACTACGCTGGCCAATACGAATTCCAATGCCTGCATGGCATGGGCGAGCCATTATATGAAAATGTGGTCGGCTCGAAACAGCAGCAGAAGCTCGGCGTGCCGTGCCGTATTTATGCGCCGGTCGGTAACCATGAAACCCTGCTGGCCTATCTGGTACGTCGTTTGCTGGAAAATGGTGCCAACACCTCTTTCGTCAACCGTATTGCCGATAAGACCCTAAACATTGAAGATCTGATCGAAAATCCGCATCAGACCATTTTAGCCACAGCTCAACAGGAACAGAAAGTCGGCCAGAAACATCCGGCAATTCCCTTACCGCATGAGTTATATGGCGAGCAGCGCGACAACTCTGCTGGACTGGACTTAGCCAATGATCAAGACTTGGCGGCATTAAATGCAACCGCGCAGAGTTTGCATCAGCATCAATGGACTGCCCAGCCGATGGGTGAAGGCTTAACCGCCGAAGACAGTGCCGATGTACACGCGATTTTAAACCCGGCTCAGCATCAGGATATTGTTGGTCATGTACAAGAAGCCACAGCAGCACAGGTCAATCAGGCCCTAGAAAATGCGGTACAGGCACAAGCCGTCTGGGCCAATATTTCCAAACATGAACGCGCACAATGTCTGGAACGTGCTGCCGATTTAATGCAGGCACGCCTGCAACCGCTCATGCTGCTCCTCTGCCGCGAAAGTGGCAAGACCTATGCCAATGCCATTGCCGAAGTGCGTGAAGCAATTGATTTCCTGCGCTACTATGCCGCGCAAATGCGTGATCTGGACATCAATACCCAGATCATTCCGCTAGGGCCGGTGCTGTGTATCAGCCCATGGAATTTCCCGCTGGCGATTTTTAGCGGCCAGATTGCCGCAGCGCTGGTGGCTGGCAATACCGTTCTGGCCAAACCGGCCGAGCAGACCCCACTGATTGCAGCACAAGCGGTGCAGATTTTATGGGATGCTGGCATTCCGCAAAATGTACTGCAACTGCTGCCTGGACGCGGTGAAACGGTCGGTGCGCAGCTGAGTCAGGATGAACGGATTCAGGGCATTATGTTTACCGGCTCGACCGAAGTCGCCAAAATCCTGAATCAGACCGTGGCCAAACGTTTAAGCCAGACCGGTAGTGCTATTCCACTGATTGCGGAAACTGGCGGACAAAACGCCATGATTGTTGATTCTTCAGCCCTGACCGAACAGGTGATTCTGGATGCGGTCAGCTCTGCTTACGACAGTGCCGGACAACGCTGCTCTGCCCTGCGAATTTTATGTGTGCAGGAAGATAATGCCGACACGGTACTGACCATGCTCAAAGGTGCCATGCAGCAGTTACGCGTGGGTAATCCTTATTTGCTGAAAACCGACATTGGTCCGGTGATTGACCTGGAAGCGCAGAACAATATTGAGCGTCATATTGAAAAAATGCGCATTAAGGGCTATCCGGTGCATCAGTTGATGTGGAATAAGCAAAGCGATGCAAGCTTGCAACACGGCACTTTTGTACCACCAACGCTGATTGAACTGCCGCATCTGGATGATCTGGAGCGCGAAGTGTTTGGCCCGGTACTGCATGTGATTCGCTACCGTTATGGACAGCTTGATCAACTGCTGGCGCAAATCAATGCCAAAGGTTATGGCCTGACCATGGGCTTGCATACCCGTATTGATGAAACCATTCATAGCGTGATTGCCCAAGCCGAGGTCGGCAACCTGTATATCAACCGTAATATTGTCGGTGCTGTGGTCGGGGTGCAACCTTTTGGCGGCGAAGGCCTGTCCGGGACTGGACCTAAGGCCGGTGGACCACTGTATCTCTACCGCTTAATGCAATACTGCTCGCAGAAAAAACTGGCTCAACCATTTGCGGCGCAGACTCTACATGCAGCAGCAATGCCTGCCCTGTATAACCAATTGGTGGACTGGGTACAGGCCGAGTTCCCGCAGCAGCTGATTCAACTACCGGAGAAAATTGCCACGGGTCAGAGCTTCAATCTGACTGGTCCAACCGGTGAAAGTAACCAGTATACGATTTTGCCACGCCATGCCGTGCTATCCCTGGCCGAACAGGAGCTGGATCAGATTCATCAGTTACTGGCGATTTTTGCAGTCGGCAGTCAGCCGGTGGTTCTGACAGAAAACCGCTTCATGCTGAAATATCTGCCGAAAATGCCGCCAGAGATTGCCCAGCGGATTCGCGTGATCCCAGACTTGCTGCATGGCGATTATGATGCAGTGCTGCATCATGGCAGCTCGGCGCAATTGCTGGAGTTACAGCAAACGGTAGCGCAGCGTGCCGGAGCGATTGTCGGCATCAGCCATCTCAAACCGAATGATCCGAAAATTCCGCTGGAACGTCTGGTGATTGAACGGGCCATCAGCATTAATACTGCTGCGGCCGGAGGGAACGCCAGCCTGATGACGCTGGATTAAAGCCGCTCCTTTTCATGGTGTTATTCCTCTTTGCCAAACCAACTCTCCCTGGTCTCTGTTGGTTTGGCTTTTTTTATCTTTGCTCTCACAAGTGATCTATTTCCCGGCTTTAATCTGCCGATCTGTTGAGCCGAAGCTCGATTTCTTCCCTCACGCTACCGCAATTTAAGGTTTGCACAGAATATCTTTAGGCATCTGCCTGAAACTTTGTTACCATCCCCTGTCTCAATGGGTTTGTGATTTTTACTGCATATGACTTCATCTTATCAGCAACAACTTGATGCCAAAGTTGCACGTATTTCTGCACAGTTTGCCGAATTTAATCCTCCAGCATTGGAGGTGTTTGCCTCGCCTGAACAGCATTTCCGTATGCGTGCAGAATTCCGGATTTGGCATACCGAAGATGACCTGTTTTATGCCATGTTTGAACGCGATGAGCAGCAGAACAAAAAAGTCATTCGAATTGATGAATTTCCAATTGCCGATGCCAGCATCAACCAGTTAATGCCGGTACTGCTGAATGCCTTAAAAGCAGAACCGCTGTTATCCAATCGCCTGTTTGAAGTGCATTTTCTGGCGACCTTAAAAGGTGAAATGCTGGTTTCACTGATTTATCGCTGTCCATTAACTGCAGAGTGGGAAGCGCTGGCCAAACAGCTGGCCGAGCAACTGCAGATTAAAATTATTGGCCGGAGCCGTGGCCAGAAACTGGTACTGAGCGATGAGTTTGTGGTGGAAGAACTGCAAGTCTTTGAACGCCAGTATCAATACAAACAGATTGAAAGCAGCTTTACCCAGCCGAATGCGCGCGTTTGCCAGCACATGCTGGAATGGGCCTGTACAGCCGCCGGACACGCCAATCAGGACCTGTTAGAGCTGTACTGTGGCAATGGTAACTTTACCCTGCCGCTGTCGACCCGTTTTAATCGCGTCTTAGCCACAGAACTGGCCAAATCTTCAGTCTATGCGGCGCAGTGGAATATTGAGCAGAACCAGATTGACAATATTCAGGTGGCGCGTTTATCTGCCGAAGAATTTACCCAGGCCTACAATGGCGAGCGTGAATTCCGCCGTTTGCAGGAAGCCGGCATTGAGATGTCTAGCTATCAGTTTGACACCGTGTTTGTGGACCCACCACGTGCCGGTATTGATGCCGAAACCTTAAAACTGCTACAACGTTTTGAGCGGATTATTTATATCTCCTGTAATCCGGATACGCTGCATGACAATTTGCAGACTTTGGCCAGCACCCACAAGATCACCCAATTTGCCTTGTTTGATCAATTCCCTTATACCCATCATGTGGAATCTGGTGTCTTACTGGAAAAGATCTAAAACAATTTGTTTCAAATTATATTATTCAGTCCGAAAAGGAAGATTTTTTAATCTTCCTTTTTTCTTATAAAAACAAGCAACTTAGTTATAATCAAGGCTTATAGCCATCATAATTACGTTTAAACTGTTACAAGCTATCGAAATTTCTAGAGTCTGTTTGCTGCTTTTATCACTTTAGTCGACTTGCATTAATTTTTAAATTGGCTATATTTCGAGCTATGTTAGGTTGCAAATGAAGTCTCTATGAGTTTTTGGCAAAAGCTGTTCGCTCAGGAACAGCAAAACGAGCATAAGAATCAGATTGCTTGTGTTGAAAATGATTGCTCTTGTAAGACAAATGAACAGCTTCTTGAAGCTTTAGCAAAAGCGACAGATGAAGATGTGATTATCGGTATTAAAAAGGTTCTCGCTTCGCGCGGCTATAGCCGTAAAGAGTTGAATGAACTTCAACATTTACCCCTGCAATAGCAGAGTCTGACCACAGAAAAAGGCATTTAGAATTTCTAGGTGCCTTTTTTATTGGTCTGATTTTAATCAGATTTCTTAGTTTTGAAATTTTTTTCATGTATGCTCAAGGGCTTAGATCAGTCTTGATCGTATTTTTAATTCAATACATAACAATAAGGATACCGCTATGAATAACAAAATGATCGGCGCTCTTACCCTTCCACTGCTCTGCCTGGCCCTCACAGGCTGCGACCGTATGCCGGCAGAATGTGAAGAAGCCTGGGACAAGATGGACAGCTTGAGCACAAAAATGGGGCTTTCGGAAGAACAACGTCAATTCCAGAAAAAACAGTTTGAGGCCGGAATCAAAGAAATGTCGACTGAAGATGCCAAACGCCTCTGCAGCCAGCAAACCTAGACCTTAGGCATTATTGGCCAGTAGATTTTTCTGGCTCAGTCGCGCAGGCTGAATCATCAATATACGCCAGCATCGGGCCAACTGCGCGGTACTGGCGATGGCGTTTTAAGGCCGCAATATACACAGAAGATACTGAACCATCCAAGTACAGCGCATTCGGTGTCTTAAGCTGCTGCTGAAACAGCCGGGCAAAGTCATAAAAATTTATTGGCTGCTGGCTGATCACAAAATACAGGGTGGCGTCTTTCAGCCCAACGCCATTGCGGATTTTTCTGGAATCGGAATCCGGAATAAAGTTTGGGTTAATTTTTCCGTCAATCACCAGCATCGGGCCAGATTGGGTGGCATATTTCGGTTGCACATTGGCCTGCTGATACTGCTGGGTGATCATCAACAGTGGCTGCTTGTCCCAGGCCAGTACCCCATTCGGCTGAATCAGAAAATTGCCCCAGCCTTGGGTCTGGGTATTTAACTGGCTTACCCTCTTGCCCTCTTCAATATACAGCCCGACGGGTGCATAATCGGCATGGAACATCCCGGCATTCATGGCAAATTCCAGCTGCTGGCACGGTTGCAGATCATCCTGGAGCGCAGTGAAATAACGATAGGGCTGCTGTGCTGTATTCTTTAATACCAGCTTCAGCTGCGCCATTGATCGGATTTCCGTGACATCAAAATCACCCAGCCTATGTTTCAGCTGCCAGCTGTGGATTTGCGCCTGTGCTTGCGCCCAGTTTGCACTGCAAGCACTCAGCAGAATCAGCAGTTTTAACAGCGGCTTGGCCGTGACTTGCGCAAAGTACTGTCCTAACTTTTTCATTACAACTGTTCCCTGTTCATCGTTGTATAATTCAGCCATTCTTGTCGCCACCCTGTCGATTCTTGTGCCAAGAAGCAGTACACTAGAGCTTTAAAATACACCTGTCACTTTACTAATGTCACAATGCTCAAGCAGAACACACGGTTCCCTTTAGGGGCGCATCTGATTGTCAAACATTTCGGCTACACCCACCACGGGATTTATGCCGGACGTGGTCGTGTTATTCATTATTCCGGTTTTGCGCATTTATTTAAAAAACATCCCATCGAAATCACCAGCCTGGACAAGTTCAGTCATGGCAAACCGGTGCATGTGCAGCATTATGATCAACCCAAATATAAAGGCCGTAAAGTGGTGCGCCGGATGCGTTCACGGATGCATGAAAATAATTATCACCTGATTATCAACAACTGCGAACATTTATGCACCTGGGCCATTACCGGCGTGGAAAGCAGTCCGCAAGTCTTCCGGATGATGAACCGCTTAACCACCATTGGTTATGTCAGCTCCTTAATGAGCTATATGAACAGCATGATGCTGACCCTGACCACCACCTGTTTTGCCCTGGTGCTGTATATTAAAAAGAAATTGCGCGACAAAGCCAAAATGCAGATGCCGACCCATCTGTTTTATAAACACGATGAAAAGAAATAACACACCGGATCATCTGTAAATCAAATTTTTTTTAATTTAACGTGCTACTTCCTTTCAACGTTTACTTTCCATTTTCAACACCGCATAAAAAAGCCCGCTGAGTCCAGCAGGCTTTTTCAATCATCTAGCAAAATGCGCTTTTATTTGCCCGGTTTGAAGCTGTCTTTTAAGTCCAGAATACGGTTAAACACTGGTGTTTCGCTGGAATGATCATACTGATCTGCCACGAAATAACCTTCACGTTCAAACTGGAAACGATCTTCTGCTTGCGCTTGCGCTAAAGCCGGCTCAATAACCGCTTGTACCACTTTCAATGAGTCCGGATTCAGATTCGCCAGGAAGTCATCGCCGACTTCTGGGTCAGATTCGGTGAATAGACGGTCGTAAATACGCACTTCAGCTTTCACGCCTTTAGTGGCAGATACCCAGTGAATCACACCTTTCACTTTACGGCCTTCCGGATTCTTACCTAAAGTTTCAGGGTCGATTGAACATTTCAGCTCAATAATTTCACCCTTGTCATCTTTAATGATTTCGTCGCACTTGATCACATAAGCATGACGTAAACGCACTTCACCGCCCGGAATCAGACGTTTAAAGCCTTTCGGTGGCTCTTCTTCGAAATCTTTACGGTCAATATAGATTTCAGAGGTTAGCGGAATGACACGCTCGCCCATATCTACGTTTGGATGGCGCGAATGAGTCAGATCCATTTCTGCTGGCAGATTGGTTAACGTCACTTTTAATGGATTCAGCACGGCCATACCACGCGCTGCGGTATTTTCTAGCGACTGACGGATGCAGTATTCCAGCATTGCCACATCGACAATCCCGTCAGACTTCGACACACCAACGCGCTTACAGAAATCACGCAAGCCTTCCGGAGTAAAGCCACGACGACGCATACCCACTACAGTTGGCATACGCGGGTCGTCCCAACCCTTAACAAAACCACCTTCCACCAGACGGCGCAGCTTACGCTTTGAGGTAATGGTGTAATCGACGTTTAAACGGCTGGATTCATACTGACGTGGTACCGCCGCTGATTTTACCTTTTCCACCACCCAGTCATAGAACGGACGGTGATCCTGGAATTCAAGCGTACACAGTGAATGAGTAATGCCTTCAATCGCATCGGATAATGGATGCGCATAGTCGTACATTGGGTACATTTTCCATTTGTCACCGGTCTGGTGATGCTCGGAATGTAGCACACGGTACAAAATTGGGTCACGCATATGTACGTTTGGCGATGCCATATCAATTTTGGCACGCAATACCGCCTGACCTTCGCCCAGCGCACCATTACGCATCTGTTCAAAACGCGCCAGGTTGTCTTCTACAGACGCATCACGGTATGGTGAGTTTTTACCCGGCTCGACAAATGAACCACGATTCAGCTTGATTTCTTCAGGAGTTTGCAAATCGACATAGGCATCACCCTGTTCAATTAACTGCACCGCCCAGCTATACAACTGGTCAAAATAGCTCGACGCATAGCGTGGCTCGCCATTCCAGTTAAAGCCCAACCATTTCACGTCGTTGGCAATACCATCTACATATTCTTGTTCTTCGGCATCCGGGTTGGTATCGTCAAAACGTAAGTTACATAAACCGTTAAATTCTTCGGCAATCCCGAAATTCAGGCAAATTGCTTTCACGTGACCAATATGTAAGTAACCGTTCGGTTCTGGTGGAAAACGTGTGATCACTTTTTCAGTACGGCCTGCTGCCAGATCATCGGTAATGACCTGACGCACAAAATCTAAGCCCGGCTGTTGTTCTTGCTGCGCAGCATCGACAGAGGCATGGTTACTTGGTGTCGGGGTGTTAGGCAGAGATGAAACAGCATCATTCGGCTTCATAGTTAATAAATCACTTCTAGATAAAAATTTAGGATAATTAAAACGCTATTCCCACTTTTTAACAAAGAAAATAACGTTTTTACTTGCCTTGTAGTTTACAGTTTGCTTATGCTTCTCTCAACCAAAAAACCCATGGCTTTTTTGTCCATGATTAGGAGATAACACAATGAGTTTTCCTCAAGTCGAATTAAACACCAACAAAGGTCGTATTGTTCTTGAGCTTAACACTGAAAAAGCACCTAAAACTGCTGAGAACTTCCTTCAATACGTTCGTGACGGTTTCTATGATGGCGTAATTTTCCACCGTGTCATCGATGGTTTCATGATTCAAGGCGGCGGCTTTGATGAAAACTTCAAAGAGAAAGCAACCCGTGATTCAATCGAAAACGAAGCAGACAACGGTCTGAGCAATGACGAAGGGACCATTGCAATGGCGCGTACCCAGGCTCCGCACTCTGCATCTGCTCAATTCTTCATTAATGTGAAAAACAACTCCTTCCTAAACCACACGGGCAAAACTGCACAAGGTTGGGGTTATGCCGTATTTGGTAAAGTGGTTGAAGGTATGGACGTAGTTGCTGAAATCAAAGGCGTACGTACAGGCAACCGTGGTTACCACGCTGATGTTCCACTAGAAAATGTGGTGATTGAATCTGCCAAGATCATTTCTGAATAAGAATCCCTCTCAACCTCCCTTTATTTAAGAGCGTTGGGAGATTCCAAGGAAAAGATTGTGACCTATCTGTTTATTTCAGATTTACATTTGTCACCTGATCACCCTCGACTCGTTCGGGGGTTTTTAGATTTATTACGTGCTTATCAGAATCAAAACACCCAGCTGTATATTTTAGGCGACTGGTTCAATGCCTGGATTGGCGATGACTACACCGCCCCTTGGCTGGATGAAATTGTCAGCGCTTTAAAACAGTTTAATGCCGCAGGCAATCAGCTGTATTTTCAGGTCGGCAACCGCGATTTCGCACTGCATAAGGTTTTTTTACAGCAGTTTAACGGGCAATTATTACCTGAAATTGACACCCTCACTATTGGCCAGACCCGCTATCGTCTGGAACATGGCGATGCCTTGTGCACCGATGATGTATCCTATCAGCGCTTTAAAAAAGTTATCCGTCATCCGCTCGTGCTGCGTCTGTTAAGAAAAACTCCGCTGTCCTTTCGCAGCAAACTGGCCAACGGTTTTCGCAAACAAAGCCGCGCTTCTAAAGAAGTTAAATCGTATGAAGTGATGGATGTGAATCCGGCTGCGGTAACGCAGGCTTTGGCCGAGGTGGATGTACTGATTCATGGTCATACCCATCGACCAGCCATCCATGAGCTGAATGGCAAAAAGCGGATTGTGCTGGGGGACTGGCGTGCGCATGAGGCACTGATTCTGGAAATTGATCCTGAACAGCCTACCACTCACCTGCAACTGAAACGCTGGACCTATTAAGCAGCAGGTGGATGACTATAAATCCCCACCTCTGCATCATCTGTCAGGTTAATAATGACCGCTTAATACCCCCCTTCAGGTTTTACCCAGCTCGCTCCGGTTTTATATTTGGCCAGCAGCTCACGCAAGGAATTCATTAATACGCTGGTATCGACACCGACAGCGACAAATTCGGTACCCAGTTCAATATATTTTTGCGTCACGTCATGTTGAGTCGATAAAATCCCGGCCGCTTTACCCGATGCGCGAATTCGTTGAATTGCATCAACCACTGCGTTTTGCACGTCAGGATGGTTCGGATTGCCTTCATAACCCATAGTGGCAGATAAATCTACTGCGCCAATAAATACCCCATCAATGCCCTCGACTTTTAAGATGTTATCCAGATTTTCCAGCCCTGTAACTGACTCAATCTGAATCAGCAAACAGATATTTTCATGTGCAGTGGCATAATAATCCGGAATACTGTTCCAGCGTGTGGCACGTGCCAAAGCCGCACCTACACCGCGAATCCCTTCCGGTGGATAACGCACTGCTTTAACCATCAGTTCGGCCTGCTCCACGGTTTCCACCATCGGAATCAATAAGGTTTGTGCGCCAATATCCAGCAACTGTTTAATAAGCTGCACACTGCCAATTGGCGGACGGACCACCGCCTGTGACGGATAGGCCGCAATACTTTGCAGCTGGGCCAGTGTGGTTCTTAAATCACTGGGCGCATGTTCCCCATCAATCAGCAACCAGTCATAACCGGCATTGGCCGCAATTTCAGTGCCATAGGCATCGGCCAGACCGACCCATAAACCAATCTGCTGCTGGGTTTTTAATTTATGTTTAAAGTGATTACGATAGTCCATCGACAGGCTCGCTATAGTCCACACCTACTTCCATTAAATGCCGATTTTTAAAAATTGCCAATATTCAAAACCGCTGTTGTGATTTGATTTAACACTTAATCGGGCAATAACTGAAAATACGGTGAGCACATTTTAAGGTTAATTTTGACAATAAAATTGCAGCGAATATGCCATCAAAGCCATCAAAATGGCGTATGATGCTGAAGGTTCAGCCTTTCTCAATTTATCCTTATTGCTGGAGTATCTTTATGGATTTGCTCGACGTCGTACGCAGCCGCTATACCACCAAAGCCTATGATCCTGCAAAAAAAATTCCTCAAGAGCAGTTTGAACGCTTTCTCGAAATTCTCCGTTTTACCCCCTCTTCTATTAATATCCAGCCCTGGCATTTTTTTATTGCCGAGCATGATGCAGCCAAGCAGCGCATTGCCAAAGCCCTGGTCGGGAAATATGCCTACAATGCGCCTAAAGTCTTAGATTCTTCTCACACCATTTTGTTCTGTACCAAAGCCGATATTAGCGATGAACATCTGGACAATTTGTTGCAGCAAGATGATGTCAGCGGCCGTTTTAAAGATGCCAGCGCCAAGCAGGGCCAGAAAGACAGCCGTAGCGGATATGTGGATTATTACCGCAATGAAAAAGGTGATATTCAGCGCTGGGCCGAAAACCAGACCTTTATTGCCTTGGGTCAGATGTTGCTGGCTGCCGGTATTGAAGGTGTAGATGCCACCCCGATTGGCGGCTTTAATGAACAGATTCTGACGGAAGAACTAGAATTACAGGACAAGGGTTTAATTCCATCGGTGCTGCTGACCTTGGGCTATCGCAGTGAGCAGGACTTTAATGCTAAACTTCCCAAGTCACGCCTGAATAAAGATGAAATTTTCACCAAATTGTAAGAACTACATTACATAATACAGGGACGAAAGTCCCTGATTTCGGCTTGATTTTTGCTTTCCCTTTCACAACACAATAATAATAGACCGGAGAAGAAAGATGTCTATCCTTGCCCAGCTCCCAATGAAGTTTGAATGTCGTCAATGCAATAAACTGTATTTGCATCAATATCAGCAGGAAAAACGCCATTATCCTCATTGTCCGAGCTGCCAGAAAGCCGGTCTGCTACTGGGCATTGCCGAACTTCAGGACCTGATCAAACATCCGCTGATTTTTGCTGCCAGCTTCATCAAATTCAAGCCGTCATCGCATAAGCTAAACACATCACACTGATGATACCCAGACCCAGCCCGATGGCGGTGCTGGGTTTTAATTTTTCTTTAAAGAACAGCAAACCGCTGATTACCCCTAAAATCACCACCAGAATATTCATGCCGGCAAATACAACCGCCGGTGAATCTTTTAAAGCCATATGTGCTTTGACATAAAACGCGATATTGGCAAAATTCAGCATCCCCAAAATTAAGCCTGCCACTATATTTTTGCCACTGCCCCAGCTTTTGTGCTGAATCAGAATATACCCCAACGATAAAATAAAAGCGCAGATGAACATTAGGTTCAATACCAGCGCAAACTGCAGGCCTAAACCGGTGGTGTATTTCAGCAACACATCAATCAGCGCATAACCGACCCAGACCAAAGCCAAATACAGCATACCCGCCTGGGCGGACGATGCACCGCCACGATGCGAATATAAAATACACAGTACCGCTGCAATCCCCAACGCAATCCCGACAATTTTCAGGCTATTAAACTGTTCCTGGAAAATAAAATAGGCCGCAGTTAAAGACAGCACCACCGACAGCCGCTGGGCAATTTCGGTTTTTAAAATTCCGGCAGTTTGTAATGCTTTGGCTAAAAACAGGAATACGCTTGGCAATAATACCCCTAAAGCCAGAATCAGCAGCCACGGCGTGTCGGTGAGGGACAGCTGTTGTACATTAGGCTGAAACCACCAAAAACACAGCACACTGGCCGAGGCATAATTCCAGCTGATCATCTGCAAAGGTGAATAGCCGCGGTTCTTTGCGACTTTCAAGAGAATCGACACCACCACACTACAAATGGCCGCTGCTAAAATCAGTTCCATGATCTACTCTTATTTATATGCATTATTTGATCTGCTCTGCTGCACTATAGCGGTTCAGATACAGAAAAGCCCACGCAATGTGGGCTTTTTTTTATAAATACTTCACCAGGAATTATTTATAACGATCTACCATTTTCTCTAAAGAAATTGGACGGATCTTGTCGGCATTGCCCGCAGTACCAAACGCTTCATAACGTGCAACACAAATATCTTTCATTGCATCGACAGTTTTAGCGAAGAATTTACGTGGGTCAAACTCGCTTGGTTTTTCAGCCATGAAGCGACGCATTGCACCGGTAGAGGCCAGACGCAAGTCGGTGTCGATGTTAATTTTACGCACACCGTGCTTGATCGCTTCAACCAGCTGCTCAACAGGTACACCATAAGTTTCCTTGATGTCACCGCCGTACTGGTTGATCACTGCCAGCCATTCTTGTGGCACAGAACTTGAACCGTGCATCACCAGATGCGTATTTGGCAGTGCCGCATGAATTTCTTTAATACGGTCAATCGCCAGAATATCGCCTGTAGGTGGACGGGTGAATTTGTACGCACCGTGTGAAGTACCCACTGCAATTGCCAGTGCGTCTACATTGGTGTCTGCTACGAAAGAACGTGCTTCTTCAACTGAAGTCAGCAATTGAGAGTGATCCAGTACACCTTCTGCACCGACACCATCTTCTTCGCCGGCCATACCTGTTTCAAGGCTGCCTAGACAACCGATTTCACCTTCAACAGAAACGCCACATGCGTGCGCCATTTGTACCACACGACGGGTCACATCTACGTTGTATTCATATGAGGTCGGAGTTTTACCATCTTCACCCAGTGAACCATCCATCATGACTGATGAGAAGCCAAGCTGGATAGAACGTTGACATACGTCAGGACTGGTACCGTGATCCTGGTGCATCACCACCGGAATGTGTGGCCATTCTTCAATTGCAGCTAAAATAAGATGACGTAAGAATGGTGCGCCTGCGTACTTACGGGCACCTGCAGATGCCTGTACAATTACAGGTGAATTCGTCGCATCTGCGGCCAACATGATTGCGCGCATTTGTTCTAAGTTGTTTACGTTAAACGCTGGTACGCCGTATCCGTGTTCACCGGCGTGATCCAATAGCTGGCGCATTGAAATAAGAGCCATAATATCCTCCCAGGTAATGCTGCATATTCTACATGGGGATTTGTTTCAATTCAGCAACAAAACGTCGTATTTAAAAAAAATCCCTGCCAATGCAGGGACTTTTATACAAATTACTACAATTTGTGGAGCTTTTAGGATTATTGCGCTTCAGATGCTGGCGCTGCTGCGCTGTCTGGGGTTGCAGCATCTGCTGGTGCATTGGCCACTTCTTCAGGCACATCGGTATTGTTTTCATCAAGTACTGGCTGATCAATTGCATCAATCGCCGCTTGCTGTTCTGCAGAAATTTGCTCTGACGCTACAGCTGCTGATGCATCTGCAGTGGTCGCTGTTGCATTGTCGTCTTTTTTAGCACATGCAGTGAAAGCTAAAGATGCAGCAAGTAACGCGGCAAGAGTTAATTTTTGGTTCATCAGAATATCCTACAACCCGGTGATTTTTGATCATAATATTTCAGAAACATGACAGTTTTATGACTAAAAAATGAAGTGCATAAAAAAGGCTGACCGAGGTCAACCTTTTGTCATCTTGCAAGCGTGTGCGAATTAAGCACGTTCTAGCAATACGGCAACTGCTGGTAAGGTCTTGCCTTCTACAAACTCAAGGAAAGCACCGCCACCTGTAGAGATATAACCAATTTTGTCTGCAACTTCATATTTGTCGATGGCAGCCAAGGTGTCACCACCACCTGCAATTGAGAAGCCTTCTGATTCAGCAATCGCTAAAGACAGGGCTTTAGTCCCTTCACCGAACTGATCCACTTCGAATACGCCAACTGGGCCATTCCAGAGAATCGTTTTAGAAGTTTTCAAGATCTCAGCAAATGCTTTTGCCGTTTCTGGACCAACATCCAGAATCATGTCGTTGTCAGCCACATCTTCTACTTTTTTCACGGTTGCTTTGGCAGCCGCCAGTGAACCCAAGAAGTCATCAAAGTTGATTTCAGATGCATCTGCAACTACCACATCCGTTGGAAGTGGTACAGATACTTTGGCAGCAATAGCTTTGGCTGTGTCGATCAAATCATTTTCACAGAGTGATTTACCCACGTTGTAACCCGCAGCGGCCAGGAAAGTATTGGCAATACCACCACCCACGATCAACTGGTCGCAAATGTCAGACAGTGACGTCAGTACATCCAGCTTGGTGGATACTTTAGAACCGGCTACAATGGCCACCATTGGTTTTTCTGGGGTTTGCAGTGCACGGCCCAAGGCATCCAGTTCAGCAGCCAGTAAAGGACCTGCTGCGGCAACTTTAGCAAGACGCGCAACACCTTCAGTTGACGCTTCTGCACGGTGCGCAGTACCAAATGCATCCATTACGAATACATCACACAGCGCTGCATATTTTGCTGCCAGCTCAGGATTGTTTTTCTTTTCACCCACGTTAAAGCGGCAGTTTTCAAGTAACACCACTTGACCTGCTTCTACCTCTACACCATCCAGGTAGTCAGTCAATAATTTGACTTCCTGGCCCAGTGCTTCGGTCAGGTAAGCTGCGACAGGCGCAAGTGATTGTTCAGCTTTAGGTTCACCTTCAACAGGACGACCCAGGTGAGAATACACCATTACGGCTGCGCCTTTTTCCAAAGCCGCTTTAATTGTCGGTAAGGCAGCACGTAAACGCGCATCGCTGGTAATCACACCATTTTTCACCGGCACGTTTAAGTCTTCGCGGATCAGAACACGCTTTTGTGCCAGGTCGAGGTCAGTCATACGCTGAAAATTCATGTATAGCTCACTTTTTAGATATTAAAATCGCCAAGATTCTAAATGATTATGCAGAAAAAGGTTAGCTTCTTTTGCAGAAAAGCTAACGATTGCCAAAGTTTTGTTATGATAGGAAAAAAACAGACCTGATAATTTTTATGCCTATGTCTATACATCCAGATCCAACCCTGAACCGTTTAAATGTTTTAGGCGAGCCTTTGGCCAGCTGCTGTTTTGACCCGATTACCGGCTATTTTCGTAATGGCTTTTGCCATACGGCGCCCACGGATCTGGGCCAGCACACTGTTTGTGCACAAATGACCTCGGAATTTCTGAACTTTTCCCAGAAAATTGGCAATGACCTGATCACACCGTTGCCTGAAGTCGAATTTCCGGGCTTAAAACCGGGTGATTTCTGGTGTATTTGTGTGACCCGCTGGGTTGAAGCCTATCAGGCCGGTAAAGCACCACCCGTAAAAATTCAGGCCTGCCATCAGGCGGTACTGTCTTACGTTCCCTTAGATATTTTGATGGAATATGCTGTCTAATGAAGCGTCCGATTATTCTGGCGTCCAGCAGCCAGACCCGTAAAGAACTGATGGACCGTTTAAAGCTCGACTATCAGTGTATGACACCCGACATTGATGAATCACCGCAAGGTGAAAGCCATGCCGATGATCTGGCCAAACGGCTGGCTTTTGAAAAAGCCCAGAGTATTGCCGAGCAATATCCTGAAGCCATTGTGATAGGTTCCGATCAGGTGGCGTGGCGTGAAGGTGCGCCCGATATTTTTATTGGCAAGCCCTTAAGCCCGGAAAAAGCCATTCGCCAGCTGCAGGCCAACTCGGACAAAATTGTCTACTTTAGTACCGCATTAAGCGTACAGCAAAAATCCAGCGGCTTTGAACAGACCCTGGTTGAACACTATAAGGTCAAATTTCGTAAACTGAGCCTGGATGAAATCGAGCGCTATGTGGCACTGGAACAGCCGCTGCATTGTGCCGGCAGTTTTAAATGCGAAAGTCTGGGGATTAGCCTGTTTGAACAGATGATTGGCCAGGACCAGACCACCTTGATGGGTATGCCAATGATTCAGCTGTGCCAGATTCTCCGCCAGCTTAATCTGCAGATTCCCTAAACACGGTAATGCAATACCCAAAATGATCAGGTGCCTGTCCTGATCATTTTTTTCGCCATCTTTTCCCTTCTGCCACTTTTCTAAATTTCCTCAAGATGAAGTTCATCACTTGCACCACCGCACAACTCAAGGGACAATAACAGCTAAATTTATGTTGTAGTTATTTGACATGTCTCAACCTTTAGACGTTTTAGGCGGAATCACCGCTGAACAATTCCTTGCCGAATATTGGCAAAAAAAACCGCTGCTGGTGCGTAATGCTCTGCCTGAAATTGCCAATATTCTTGAGCCAAGTGATGTCATGGAGCTGGCACTGGACGAAAATATCAGCGCCCGCTTAATTAAACAGAAAGATCGTGATCCGAACCAGTGGTCCGTGAAATCTTCACCGCTGTTAAAGGCCGATTTCCAGAAAATGCCAAAGCTGTGGACGCTGCTGGTCCAAGCGGTAGATCACTACTCTTTTGATCTGGCGGAACTGTGGAAAAAATTCCCGTTTATTCCGCAGTGGCGCCGTGATGACATTATGGTGTCGTACGCACCAAAAGGCGGTTCGGTCGGCAAACACTTCGACTTCTATGATGTATTTCTGGTGCAAGGCTATGGTCATCGCCGCTGGCAACTGGGCCAGATGTGTGATGCTGAAACCGAATTTGTTCCAGGTCAACCGCTGAAATTACTACCAGAGATGGACGTCAATTTTGATGAAGTGCTGGCACCAGGTGACCTGCTTTACGTACCACCAGGTTTATCGCACTATGGCGTGGCCGAAGATGACTGCCTGACCTTCTCTTTCGGTTTCCGTATGCCAAACATCAACGACATGATGGATCGCGTCAGTGACAAGTTTTCTGACAACCAGTTGCTAAAAAATCCGTTGCAAGATCTGATCCGCGACCAGATCAGCCCGATTGGACAAATTACCCAGCCGGAACTGGAATATTTAAAAGCCGAATTGCTGGCACAACTGCACAACTCGACCGTGTTGGAAGATGCCATCATGAGCCTGATGTCAGAGCCAAAATATCCGGACAATATTCCAGAAGCAGAAGAAATTGGTACTGGCGATCTGGAAGATGCGCTGGATCAGGGCTATCAACTGATTTTAGAACCGGCTTCACGCCTGCTCTATACCGAAGAAGATGGCGAGTTACTGTTCTGGGCCAACGGTGAAGGTCTGTATATTTCGGATGAGTTTGCGCCTTTACTGAAGCAGATTGCTGATGGTGAATTGGTCGAGCTGAATGAAGACCTGTACCATGAAGACATTCTGGAAGATGTGGCTCAGTTACTCAATGATTCTGTACTGATGCTGCTGCCTGCCGAAGATGCAGAAGATGAAGCCGAATAAAGACTTAATCCTGAGGTGATACCACTAAAATCGCCTTGATTAAGGTATAACCGGGTGTAGAGTTCACCTTTAACTCTGCACCTATCCGCGCCAGACGCAGCTTCATACTGCGTACACCAATACTCATCCCATGATCGAGCACCCCATGGGTATCAAAGCCAATTCCATCATCCTGAATACTTAAACATAAAGTCTGTTCATCGGGAAAATCCAGTGTCACTTGCACATGCTTGGCCTGACTGTGCTTCACCACATTGGTCAGACTTTCTTCCAGCACGCGCATCAGGTTCAGACATTGCAGCGGTGTCGGTTGCACTACCCATTCACTGGCAATGTTCCAGGTGGCCCGCATCTCAACTTCATCCATGAGCTGGCTAAAACGATGACGCACCGGCGCAATCCATAACACCGGCGTTTCCGGCACTTTGGCGCCAATTGAGGAGCCACTGTCAATAATTTGCCGCAAATCATCACGCAGTAATTTCAAAATCGACAGAAACTGGCGGTTACTCATGGGCTGCTCGCTCTGATCAACCATAATCATTGAACGCACCAGCGAAGCACCCAGGCCATCATGCAAATCATGAGAGAGATGAATCCGCTCCTGCAAGCGCACATTTTCCAGTTCCAGATAATGCTTTTCCGACATGCTCTGTTTTAAGTCTTCACGAACCTCAAACACGCGATATTCAAGTTGCTGGTTAAACTGCTCAATTTTCTGCATGCTTTTGGTGGTGCGAATCCCGAGAATTAAGGCAATAAACAGCGTCACCACCGGTGAGGTATACGGCGATAAGGGCTGTAAATCGGTATCAAACGGTGCAGCCAAAAGTGCAATATCTAAAGCGGCAAAAATAATAATCAGGCTTAAACAGATCACCAGCAGGATATTTTCTACACGTGGTACGCGGAAGGTTAAACGCAGCAGGTACAGGAAAACCCCGAAAAATAACAGGCTATAGCCTAAAAATACCAGCCCGAAAACGGTTTGTGCATAATCGAGTGGCGTTACGAAAATGCCCATAATCACCGCCACCGAACAGATAAAAGCGGTTTCTTCCAGTATCGGAAATTTTTTATCAACAAAACGTAGCAAATAGACAATGAACGACAGAATATACAGTACAAAAAAGGCAATATTGGCCTGTGCCGCCATCACGGTATTCGGGAAGGGATAAGTTTCTGTACTAATAATATTGGAGACGAATAACAGCCACAGCAAACAGCTTAAGGCAAACCAGCCATAACTAACTTCTTTACGCCGAAACAGCCAGATTACCAGACACAACACACCCAAGGTCGCCGATAAAATTGCATTAATCACAAATAAGGTACGACGATCCCAGATCTGTTGCTGATATTCCGTATAACTGTTATAGACATTATGGAAGGAAACATCACCAAGACCGGCAGATTGAAAGGCATAGCCCCGCACATAAACTAAAATTTCATTCTGGTCGGGACGCAGGCCGCTAATCGGTAAAATCCAGTAGCGTGGCATATTCCAGCTTTTGGAGAGTGGTTCTTCCAGATGCCGGTTTGACCAGATTAAATCGCGGTTTAAAAACACCGCACCCGCACTGTTTAAATAATTAATAGAAAATACAATCGACTGATCCAGCACGGCCGGTTCCTGACAGGACCAGTTCCAGACAATTTTGTACCACACCCCACCGTTATAATCCGGCCAGCGTTCACTCCAGCGATCAGGCAACGTCACAGGTTGCCATCCTGTATGTGGATGGCTATGAATATCCGGTGTCTGTACGGTGCTGACCGACTGAATATTAACCTGACAATACGGGTCTATGGCATAGCTTTGCTCTGCATACGCACTCGATAGACAAAGATAAAGACAACAGCCGCACCAAAACTGGAGCAATCTGTAGATCATAAAATGCCTAATGAGCGCGCTGTACTGACTGCCTTGGTACGTTTACTCACCGAGAGCTTGCGATAAATATGCTTGATATGACTTTCCACGGTATACCGCGACACAAACAGCTGCTCGGCAATTTCCCGATTACTCAGGCCCTGCGCGACCAGATTTAGAATTTCATGTTCACGGTTGGTCAGCTGTTCAATATCTTCATCGGGCTGTTTAAACGGCTTGGCAATTTCCTGCGGCTTCTGTACTGAAATCTGTGACAGTATTTCCCGGGCAATAAAGGGATCAATCGGTGCGCCGCCTCTTAAAATACTGCGGATGGCCATGATCACTTCAGTATCATCGCGTTCTTTTAATACATAACCGGTGGCGCCCGCCTGAATAGCCGAAAACAGACTGTTTTGTGTACTCCAGGCCGAAATCACCAGAATCAGTACACTGCTGTCTTTGGCCCGAAGCTGTTCAATCAGTTCAATCCCATTGCCATCTGGCAACCCCAAATCGACCAGCGCCAAAGACACCGGTTGTTCTTCAATTTTCTGTAATGCTGCTTTTAAATGGCTAACAAAAATCAGCATGTCATTGCTGTAGCCCATTTCAAGGAGGATATGTCTGAGGCGTGACTGAATCATGGGTTCATCTTCCACAATCAGCACAGGGGCCGGTAATATTGATTCTGTAATGTCCACTGTCTTCCCCGATCTTTTAACTTTCAATATAGCGATATTATTAAACGGTTCTCTATCCCTAGAATTAAGGAATTTCAGAGTGTTAGCACTGTTATTTTTATGATTTCAGCATAGCAGCTATTTTTTAATTTTTATAGATTTTATTGCTCATTTTTAAGCTGTGCTAAAGCCCTTGCCAAATTTCACAAATCATTACTTGTATGCCCTATTCAGAATCTGCACAGTAATACAAGATTGAATTCGCAATGGAAAAATCATAACAATGCCAAGTCCAGCCCAAGCCATTCGCCATAAACTTTTAAATACGTTCTTCTCCCGTCACTCGGTCTGGTTTGCCTGTATTTTAATTGCGCTGGGCATTACATGGCTTAGGCTATTTTATGAGCCACATTATATTTATTATTTTCTGTCCGATGGCGTAATTAATTCACTCTGGCTAATCACCACGCTGCTGAGTCTGGTCGGTCTGTATGATGTCATTCAGACCAAGCATTCCATTCTGAAAAACTACCCGATTATGGGGCATTTCCGGTTTATTTTTGAAGATTTCCGCCCCGAAATTCGCCAGTATTTTATTGAAGCCGATCAGGATGCCCAGCCTTTTTCCCGCATGCAGCGCAGTTTGGTCTATCAACGTGCCAAAAATGAAAATGCCGATAAACCTTTTGGTTCGATTTTGGATGTGTACGAAGCCGACTACCGTTTTATTGTGCATTCCTTGCGCCCCTGCCCACCGGCTGATCCGAAAACCTTTCGGATTCATATTGGCAATGAACAATGCAGCCAGCCTTATAGCGCGTCAATTTTAAATATTTCTGCCATGAGTTTTGGCAGCCTGAGCGCCAATGCCATCCGTGCCTTAAATAAAGGGGCCAAACTTGGTGGCTTTTATCATGACACTGGTGAAGGCAGCCTTAGCCCGTATCATCTGGAATATGGCGGCGATATTGTCTGGCAAATTGCCAGTGGCTACTTTGGTTGCCGCACCGCAGAAGGTTTATTTGATCCGGAAAAATTTGCCCGTCAGGCCGGTAATCCGAATATCAAGATGATTGAACTCAAGCTTTCCCAAGGTGCCAAGCCGGGCCATGGCGGTATTTTACCGAAACATAAAATTTCAGAAGAAATCTCGCAGATTCGTGGCGTGCCGCGTGACCGCGATTGTGTGTCACCTTCACGCCATCCAAGCTTTAGCACCCCAATTGAAATGCTGCAGTTTTTACAGCAGTTACGCGATTTATCGGGCGGTAAACCGGTGGGTTTTAAACTATGTATTGGTCAGCCCTGGCAATTTATGAGTATCGTCAAAGCCATGCTGGTGACCAAAATTGTGCCTGACTTTATTGTGGTGGATGGCTCGGAAGGCGGTACCGGTGCCTCCCCGATTGAGTTTAGTGACTATATTGGTACGCCGCTGCGTGAAGGCTTACTATTTGTGCATAACACTTTGGTTGGCGCCGGCCTGCGCAGTAAAATCAAGCTCGGGGCCAGCGGTAAAATTATCAGTGCCTTTGATATTGCAAGTACCTTTGCCTTAGGCGCAGACTGGGTCAATTCCGCTCGTGGTTTTATGTTTGCCGTTGGCTGTATTCAGGCGCAAAGCTGTCATACCAACCAATGTCCGGTCGGTGTCGCCACACAAGATAAAGACCGTCAAAAAGCGCTACATGTACCCTCCAAAGCAGAACGGGTCTATAACTTCCATAAAAATACCATGCATGCCCTGTCGGAAATGATTGCGGCAGCCGGTTTAAAACACCCGGCCGACATTCGTGCCCATCATCTGGCGCAGCGGATTAACGACCGGGAAATTAAAAACTATGCCCAGCTGCATTTCTGGTTGAAAGAAGGCGAATTACTGAGCTGTGAAAATAAAGATGAAGAAAACTTTTATTTCCGTATGTGGAATTTGGCCAAAGCGGAAGAATTTTAAAAAAGAGGCACCCGCCTCTTTTTTATGAAATGGAGGAAAGCTTAATAATAAGTCTTGGAATTCGAAGCATGCAAAAAGGCTGGAATCAAACCGGTTAAGGCCGCACGAATATCCGGGCGCTCATTAATCAGTTGATGTGACCCTTCTTCCAGCATCAGCAAGGTTTGCAGGCGGAATTTACGCCGGATAAACTCGATGTTATAGCGCCAGTCCACAGTCTGATCCTGCGCGCCCTGGGCCAGCCACACCGGAATCCGGCACGCTGGTCGCTGCTCCATTTCCAGCATCCATTTGGACATGGCCAGAATCCAGTCCATGCCCATCATGCGTGGTTGTAACGGATCTTTTAAGCGCACAAAACGTAAAAATTCCGGGTTATGGTTATTGCGTCTAAAATGGCGCGGCACTTCGCGTTTAATCCGGCGGATAATTCCGAGGCCCACCGAATTATGCCACCAGGCACTTTTGGCCGGACGGATGAGAGGTGATAATAACAACACCCGCTCAACAAACGGATTCTCCCGGCGCTCGGCAAATTCCAGTAAATGATGCATCCAGATCGCACCACCGGTACTTTGCCCTACCCCTAGCCAAGGCTTAGGCAATTGATCGGCATTGCGCACATATTGGTAAATGGCATGTAATACCTGCTGGTAATGATCAAAATTCTGGATACTGGCGGGCGAGCCATTACTTAAACCATGGCCGGGCAAATCATAAGTCAAGACACTAAAGCCCTGCTCCAGAATTTCTTTGACAATCGGCTGATAAATGCCGCTGTGCTCCAGATAGCCATGCAGTAAAAACACCGTACCTTTGCTTTTTTCCAGCTTGCCCGCTTCAAGTTTAGGCTGAAACACCTGCACATGCAGTTTAAACAGCGGCATTTGCACATAACCCTGCCAATGCTCGCACTCTAAGCTGTCAAAACCGTAAAGCTGGCGATAGGCCTGAATATCCACCGTGGGCGCATAAGGCCGGTTCAGGTTTAAAGGCTCTAGCACCTGCGGCGTGGTATCGCGGCTAGGAACCGGTAAATCCAGCTGTTTCAGCACACTCGGATTTAAAAACGGGATATTCGGCATTATGGCACCTCCCGGCAGTCGCTCGAACCAAACAGCATATCGCGGATGGTGGCCAGCATTTCATAATTGGCACGGCGGCTATGATCATAGTTCTGCTCACTAGGCTGCCATTGGGTCAACTCGGTTGGAATTGGCGCGACCACCGGCACGGTTTCAATGCCGTTTAAGGCAAACAAACGGCGTGTGCGCGGCATGTGATATTGATCGGTGATTAAAATCACCGTTGGTGCGCCGCCTTTTTTCTGTAGCAGCAAGGAACTAAAACGCGAGTTTTCACAGGTGTTCATACTGCGATCTTCCAGCAAGTTGGCTTCAACCCCGCGTTCTGCCAGCCATTTCTGCATATAAGGTGCTTCAACACCGCTCAGCACAATGGGTAATTTATACTGTTTTTCAATTTCTAAGGTTTTTTCTAAACGTAGTCGTGTGTAGTTATTCACAATAATATCTTTTTGATTTTCATGTAAGGTCAGACCGCCGCCCAGAACCACAATTGCATACGGCTGGGAAGTTATTTGCGGCTTCTGGCTATTTTGTTGTTGAATCAGTGCGATATCCTGAAAAATTTCTTCATCAACCGGTACGGTTTCAACCGCTGCCACTTCATGGGTTCTTAAAAATTTCAGATACTGTTCCATTAGGGCCTGATTTTCAGAGCTGTCTAACTCCAATAAATCCTGTAACTGCTGTGAAGGCTGTGCAAGTTGCGCCTCAGATGCGGAAACATCGGCCAGCAATGGAATTTGCGGTGTGCTGTCCTGCTCTTGTTCCTGCTGACTGCGCTGCTCATCCTGAATTAAAGCCTGCAAGGCTTTATAGCGTGCCTGAATGATGGTGAGATTCTGTGAATTTTTGGCCTGAATCTCTTCTTCCATCACTTTTAAATAAGCTTGCCGGGCAATCCACAAATTCGAGCCAGGTTCCAGATTTTCCTGATCGGTCAGTGCCCCCATCTGCTGGCTTTGTGCAGCCACTTCATTGACCTCCACCGGCACAATGGTATTCAGCACTTTTATCACAAACTTGGAATAAAACGGCGAATAGATAAAAACCACCAGACAGCCCATCAGCACAAATAGCACAGCCGCCATTTGTACGATACGCACCATCCAGTGAGTTCTATTCATAAATGCCTAACCTGATTAAAAGGTATTGTGGGGAATAATCAGCCCGGCGTCATTAAACAGCACCGGTTCTGGTTCTAAGTGTATCCCAAATTTTTGGTACACGTCCTGCTGTACTGCCTGATATGTTGCCTGAACATCGGCCAGGGTCGCATTGGCATAATTGACAAGCACCAGTGCCTGCTTGTGAAACATACCAACCATGCCCAGCTGCTTCCCTTTCCAGCCAGCCTGATCAATAAGCCAGCCAGCTGCAATTTTGACCTGGCCTTCGGGCTGCGGATAATGCGGCATGTTCGGGAACTGAATCGCCAGCTTTTCATAGACCGCGGCAGTCACCACCGGATTTTTAAAGAAACTGCCAACATTTGGAAATTGCTGCGGATCTGGCAGTTTACTTTGACGGATCTGGATCACCTGGCGTTGCAGGTTTTCCGCGGTTTGCTCATCACCCACCGCGGTTTTTAAATCGCCATAATTCAGTTTCAAGTCCGGCTGTTTCCGCAGCTTGAACGTGACATGGGTGATGATATAGCGGTTCGGATTTTCTTTGAAAATACTGTGACGGTAGGCAAAATGGCAGTCACTGGCCAGAATCGAATTAAACTGACCGTTATAGCGGTCATAAACCTGTACCGATTCAATAAATTCACCGACCTCAACCCCATAGGCACCAATATTCTGTACCGGCGATGCACCGACCAGACCGGGAATTAAGGCCAGATTTTGCAGGCCAAATAACTGCTGCGTGGTGGTCCAGAGCACAAAATCATGCCAGACCTGACCCGCACCGACGCGAATGGTGCTGAAATTGTCATCTTCATTCAGGAATTCAATGCCCTGAATATCCATATGTAACACCAGCGCCTGAATCTGCTCTGGCAGCAGCATATTACTGCCGCCCGATAAAATCAGCACATTCAGCTGCTGCAACTTGGCATAATTTAAGGCCGCAATTAAATCATCGGTGGAATGTACCTTAATATAATGAGACGCATTTGCAGCCAGATTTAAGGTATTAAAAGGCTTAAGCTGGACCTGATGTTGAATGTTCATATTCTTAAACCTGATTTAAGCCAATTCTGTTTTTAAAATATTGATCCAGGCCTGTGCACTGGATTCACACTGATCCAGCACGCGTTCAAAGCCATCGGCTTCGCCATAATAAGGATCAGGCACTTCATGACGTGGATATTGTGGATCATGTTCGCTCATTAGCGCCACTTTGGCACGTAGCAGTTCTGCGCCATATTCTTCGGCTGCATGACGTTTTAGATGCTGAATATTTTGCAGGTTTTCCTGATCCATCGCCAGAATCAGATCAAAATCTAGAAAATCGCGCGTGGTTAACTGACGGGCACGCAAGGCAGATAAATCATAGCCACGCTGCAAAGCATGTTGCTGGCTGCGCGCATCGGGTGCTTTGCCCGGATGATAATTACTGGTGCCGGCAGAATCGACCCAGATATTCAGTTGCTGTGCATCACAATAATGTCTGAACACCACTTCCGCGGTAGGTGAACGGCAGATATTGCCCAAACAGACACATAACACCTTGTATGGCGTTCTGGATGACATAACAACCTCAAAACTGCTTTCTTTTAAAGTGTCTTATGTTAAGTTATTTGCAGGATGAATCCTATATTGTCACTATAGATAAATGTTGATTTAAGTATAAAAATTAAGGATAAAGCGTATGAGCCCATTTCAATTCCAGACTGTGCCCAACATTATTGCCGGACTGGGCAGCATCCAACAGCTCAAAGCCCTCCTGACTGAACAGAACAATCAACGTGTGCTGCTGGTGACCGATCCGGGGATGGTGCAATTACAATTGCATGCGCCTGTTTTGGAAATTCTCGTAGCTGCAGGATGTAATTACTGCATTTATTCTAGCGTACAGGCCGATCCACCGGAACATATTGTGCTGGAAGCCGCCGAATTCGCCCGGCAAAACCAGATAGATACAGTCATTGGTTTTGGGGGCGGCAGCTCGCTGGATGTGGCTAAAATTATTGCCCTGCTGGCCCATCCTGAACAGAAACAGCAATTGCATGAGATGTATGGCATCAATCAGGCGCAAAAACCGCGTTTGCCTCTTATTCTAATTCCAACCACGGCCGGCACTGGCTCGGAAGTCACGCCCATTTCCATTGTCACCACCGGCGAAACCACCAAAACCGGCATTGTATCTGCTGCCCTATATGCCGATGTCACCATTTTAGATGCCAACTTTACCCAAAACCTGCCGGCACACATTACCGCCGCCACCGGTATTGATGCGATGGTACATGCCATTGAAGCCTATACCTCCAAACACAAAAAGAACTTTTATGCCGATATGCTGGCGATTCAGGCACTTAAACTGCTGAACCAGAATCTGCATCTGGTGCTAAAAGATGGTAACAACATGGAAGCCCGTCAGAATATGCTGGTCGGCTCGATGCTGGCCGGACAGGCCTTTGCCAATGCACCGGTGGCAGCAGTCCATGCACTGGCCTATCCGCTGGGTGGACATTTTCATTTGTCGCATGGGCACAGCAATGCGCTGGTCTTAACCGAAGTGCTGAAATTTAATGCACCAGCCGCCAAGCAGCAGTATGCCGAATTGATGACCTTGCTCGACCCATCCAGCAAAGGCTGTGTAGATGGCTTGTGTGATCTGTTTATTGACCACATGCAAAACTATCTGGACCGCAGTGGTCTGACCTTAAAACTGAATGCCCTGAATGTACCTGAAAACATGCTGGAACAGCTGGCCGAGGATGCCATGTTACAAACCCGCCTGCTGCAAAATAATCCACGCGACATGGAAAAACAGGATGCGCTGGCCATCTATCAGGCGATTTATCAATAAGGCTGAAGCTATTTAAAGTTGTGGTAAATCAAAAATATAAATTTTCGATCTATTCAGGGATGACGTCTTTTTATGAAACCGGTAGCCAAAACCCGCGATCAATATACCTTCTTTTTACCGATTCAAACCCGCTGGTCAGACAACGACATGTATGGTCATGTCAATAATGTCATGTATTACAGCTACTTCGATACCGCTGCCAATGCGCTGCTGATTGAGAAAGCCGGACTGAATATTCATCAGGCCGAGATTATGGGGCTGGTGGTAGACTCTGGCTGCAGCTTTTTAGCCGAGCTGAGTTATCCAGAAGTGATTGAGGTCGGTGTGGCGATTGCAGCGCTGGGCAACAGTTCACTAAAATATGATCTGGCGATTTTCAAGCAGCATCAGCAGCAGGCTTCAGCTCAAGGACATATGGTGCATGTTTTTGTCGATGCGCAGCAACGTAAAAGCACCCCGATTCCAAGCGAAATGCGGGATGCCCTGTTACCTTATCTGCGTTCTCAGTAAACGGTTGAAATGGTCTGATGGTGGTTATTTCAACTGGATATTCTGCAGTTCGCCATCAAAACTTTCGAGCAGCGATTTAACCACCGGCTCCTGATGCAGCAGCTCACTGGCGCGTTGATAGGCACGTACTTTACGTTCCTGCTGCAAGCTATACGGCGTCACCTCTGTGACCTGTCCATATTGTACTTTCAGGAAGCTGTTCGGCCACTGCTGTTTCAGCGCTGCTTCTAAATGCTGTAACTGCGAATTTAATAATTGCTGATACTGCTCCGGAATATGAAAAACCGACTCAGCTTCAATCTGACCGGTCATCAGGCCATGTTGGGCCAGTTCCTGAACCGCAGGTGATAAATCACTGTTACGGAACCAGTATTCCCATTTTTCTACACTCCAGTCGCCCTCTAGGGACTGTACCGGCAGCTGCAGAATATCTTGCGGCATCAGGCGTTGATCAGCACGTGAAATGGCGGTATTGTCTACAGCAGCAACGACAGGTTGGTTGGCGGATGGCGTCGGCGCTGGCTGCGCAAATAAACTGTCTTGCGGACTGGAGTCCAACGTATGTGTCAGCTCAGGCTGTGCGACAGACGAAACCGGTGCTGTAGGTTCAGCAGGCTGTTGAATCGGCTGCGCAACGGCCGTTTCTGGTAAAGGGGCAATTTCATCAAACAGGAAATCATCACTGCTGGCCTCATCCTGCGTTTCCGGCTGATCAGCACGATCATCTTCATCTAAATCAAACAGCACTTCATCTGCCGCCGGATCAAAAATCATCTGCGCAGATGCCGCTTCTGCCGGTGTAGTCACCGGATGGTCTGGTTCGGATGGAGATGCAACTTCAGCAACCTCTAACGCTTCATCCTGCAGAAAATCATCTGATGATGGTTCAGCAACGGGTGGGTTTATAGCAGCAGTTTCAGCTTCTAATTCATCCTCAGCTGAAACAACGGGATGCACCGGTTCAGGCTGCGCGGTAGCTGACTCAGCGGCCGGTGCTACAGCAACTGCGTTGCTTTGTGCGCTGACCTGCGTCAAGGGCACTTCATTTGGCTGTAAGGGACGGAAAGCCAGCAGACGCAGCACGCACATCTCAAAGCCCTGCTCCTGGGTAACCGCCAGCTGTAAATCTGCGCGACCTTTGCTGGCAATCTGGTAATACAGCTGTAAATCCTGAGCCGAAATGCGCTGCGACAGCTGGGTAATTTTCTGGTTAATTTCGGCGCTATATTTCAGGCTTAAATCCGGCAGATATTGCAATAAGGCCAGCTCATGCAAAGTCGAAATCAGCTGATCCAGCACCAGTGATACATCCAGTGCCTGCTGACGGAACTGCATTAACAGTGCGCTCACGCGCGCAGTCTGGTTCTGATGAATCGCCAGAATCAGGTCATAAATAATGGTGCGGTCAATCAGCCCCAGCATGTCTTTGACATCCTGATGATGAATTTCACCCTGACCATAGGCAATGGCCTGATCGGTTAAGGACAAGGCATCCCGTAATGAACCTTGTGCCGATTCAGCAATTTGCCAGATTGCATCCTGCTCGGCCTGAATCTGCTCTTTGCTGAGAATTGAAGATAGGTGCTCGGTAATTTCATCTACTGCCAAAGGACGCAAGGTAAATTGCAGGCAGCGTGAAATGACCGTAATCGGAAGCTTCTGCGGATCGGTGGTGGCAAACAGGAATTTAACATGCTCTGGCGGTTCTTCCAGCGTTTTTAGCAAGGCATTGAAAGAGTGCGTCGAGAGCATATGCACTTCGTCAATCAGGTAGACTTTAAAGCGGCCTTGTGTCGGTGCATACGGTACGTTATCGAGCAGTTCGCGGGTATCTTCCACTTTGGTACGTGATGCCGCATCAATCTCGATTAAATCAATAAAACGGCCTTCATTGACCGCTTTACAGGTCGGACAAACTTCACACGGTGTGGAGGTCACTCCTGTTTCACAGTTCAGGCATTTGGCCAAAATACGCGCAATGGTGGTTTTCCCGACCCCACGAGTCCCGGTAAACAGATAGGCATGGTGTAAACGGCCACGCTCTAAGGCACTGGTCAGTGCACGAGAAACATGATTTTGCCCCACCAGCTCATTAAAATTACGTGGACGATATTTACGCGCAAGTACCTGATACATGTATGCTCCTTTTTACAGGTCTAAGCATACTGTTTTTTTAGTAAATAGTGAAATAAATGACGGGCGCTTCCAAAGAAAAATCCCTTGTTCGCGCCAGCAAAAAAGGGATTAAAAATCAGTATATTTAGCAAATGATTAGCCAGTATTTAAACAGACTTGGCCAGAATAAAATCACTTTGCATTTGATAGCGTTTGCCTGTTTGATCTACACGAATCTCGAGCAATTGTTTCTCAAGATCGACATATAACAAATTTCGGGTGTTGACTTGCAGCAGTTCAAGCTGCTGACGCGACGCATCTGCAAAGCGAATCCGCCCTTGAATCACTTCCGGCGCATTGTGCCCGCTCATACTTTCACGCACCAAGGTATAGGTTTCATCCTGATGAAGTTCTAAAGATACTGCCATTCCCGGACAATCATCACAGCGCGATAAACAGTCCATACAAGGCGTGGTGCCTTTGAACTCACCAACCCACGCAGGAATTGCGGTCTTAGATTCCACCACGGTTTGGGATTGAGTTGAGTTTTGATCCTGACATCCGAGTAAAACTGAACTGGCCACCAGCGGAATCAAAATGACTTTTTTCATCTTTGCACAACATCAAATTGACTAGTGCCAGAACATAGCACAAGGCTGGACCAAAAATCATCTCAAACTGTTTAAAACCAGCCCTTACGGCCTTTTAACACACCATCGGCACAGCGTAAGGTTTCCTGGGTTAATCCCCACAAGCGATAATCGCCGGTGATGGAACCGGTCGGAAAATTATGGGTATAAGCAAAACTTAAATTCCGCTCTGGATCACACCAGGCACCCGAACCATTAAAACCAATATGACCAAAGCCCGAAGATGCCGACTTGCCCAGGCTCAGAATGCGGTGATAGCCCAAACGCCAATGCATCGGCAGCGGCATCACCCGGTCACGGGCGGTATATTGCACCTGACTTAAGGCCTGAAACACCTGTGGTGAAATCAGTCGTTGCCCCTGCCATTGGCCACCCTGCGCTAGCATGGCATAGATTTTGGCCAGACTTTGCGCGGTAAATACCCCGGAGGCTGCCGGCACAATCGCCTGTAAACCGGCATCACTAAAGAATGAAAATTTCTTCATGCCTTTGGGAATCATGGCATCCTGAAAATCTTGCGGATGTTGCCCACTGAAGGCCAGCAGCTTTTCTAAAGGCGATGCGGTACGTGCAGGTTTAGCAGCAGCCTGTTTTTTGGGAAGCTGGGCAGATTGGGCGGGCTGAGATGTGGCAAACGGTCGCGCCACCCGCGCTAATTCCTCTACCGGCACGCCAAAATAAGCTCCGTTTAATTCCAATGGCTCGCTTAAATGACGCTGCATCAATACAGCCAAGCTTTCATTACAGGCTTTTTCCAAGACACCACCGACCTGCCAGCCAAAGGTCAGGGGCTGATAGGCTGCATCACTGTTCGGCAGAAAACGCGGTTTGGCCGCGGCAATGACCTCCAGCATATGCGACCAGTCGGCCATTTCCGAGGCATCGGCAATCAGGTTACGGATATCGTATAAACCACTGCGATGGCACAGCATCTCTCTTAAAGTCAGCTGCTGTTTGCCCTGCGCTGCAAATTCTGGCCAATATTCAGCCACCGGCACATCATAATCCAGCCGCCCCTGACTCACCAGAATATGTGCCAGCGTGGCCAGCACGCCTTTTCCGGTAGAATAGCAGACCGACAGACTATCCGGCTGCCAGGCCTCATTGGCAGATTTTTGACCGGTATAAATATCAACGACTTTATGACCCTGAAAAGAAACCACCAGCGCAGCGCCGCCTTGCGTTGAGCGGGCATCCTGAAAACGGCTAAATAGATGGGCCAAATCTTTAAATGGTTCTTCCACTGAACCACGATAATTCTGAATATCTGCACGCAGATAATCTTTTACGCTGTTCATGCATCCTTTCCAGCAATATGGTGAACAATGAAAAAGCCCAAATCCGGTTTGGACTTAGGCGCTATGACTTAAAGTGGGCGAATGCTACCGCTGACATGCGGCTTCTGATTCTTTTTGCTGCGAATCAGGAAGTCAGTATTTTGCGCCTGCTGCGCCGTCAAGAATTCCACCTGAGATGGCAGATACATTGGCAACTTAAACCAGACATCAGCTTCATACGCATCTGGCAACTGGATATTGGCCAGCGCTTTGGCTTTACTCCACATGCCGTGTGCAATGGCCTGTTTAAAACCAAAGGCTTTGGCGGTTAACGCATGAATATGGATCAGGTTAAAATCTCCCGATGTCAGCGCATAACGACGACCGGTATTTTCCGACACATCCCATTGTCCTGCCGGTACATAATCCGGTACGGCACTTTCTGCTGCTTTGGCCGCGGGCTTGTTGCCACTTTTCTGACGCGACAAATAGGTGGTTAAACCTTCCATCACCACTTCATTACCAACTTTAGCAGTGGTGATAAAATCAAACTGTACGCCTTTGTCATGTGGCTGCAATTCACCAAACTTGCAGGATAAAGTCAGCTGCTCATTCACGCCAACTTTACGGTATTGCTTGAGCTGATTGCGGATATGCACCAGACCTAAAATCGGAAATGGGAAAGCTTCCGCAGTCATCATGTGCATTTGCAGGCTTTGCGATAACACCGCCAGATAAATGGCCGGAATATAGCCGTTATTTTTAAAACCACAGACTTCGTTATAGGCTTTCAGATGCTTCTGGTCGACCTTGAATGAATCCACTACATATTCAACTTGCGGCAGAACTTTTTCACCCTTCGGCTTTTTAAAAATTAAGCCCTGAATCACTTTTGGATAGGCTAAATACGGCTTGGGAAGTTGACTAAAATGGCGAGTATTCATACTGAACCTTTGGAATATTTATCTTTTAAATCACCCTTTCTTTAATAAGAATTGGGTTTTCTATTTTAATTCCCTCAAATCCCTCCCGACCTCCCTTCAAAAAGGGAGGAGAAGTCCCCCTTTATTAAAGAGGGATTTTAGGGGGGATTCCGAGTGAGGGATATATTAAGCCCCTAACAGACTCTGACCACAAACACGCACCACGTTACCATTTAAACCGGTAGATGCAGTTGAGGCAAAGAAGGCAATGGTTTCTGCGACATCAACCGGTAAACCGCCCTGACTCATCGAGTTCATACGGCGGCCCGCTTCACGAATGGCAAACGGAATGGCCGCAGTCATTTGGGTTTCAATAAAGCCCGGAGCCACAGCGTTAATAGTCACACCATTTTTCAGCACCGGTGCCGTATATTTCACCACTCCAATCACGCCTGCTTTTGATGCTGCATAGTTGGTTTGGCCCAGGTTACCGGCAATCCCTGAAATAGACGATACGCAGATGATACGGCCATTGGCATTCAGACCGTCATTTTCCAGCAGATAGTCGTTCACGCGTTCAATCGCAGCCAGGTTAATGTTAATCACCAGATCCCACAGTTCAGGCTTCATATTGGCCAGTGTCTTGTCACGGGTAATACCGGCATTGTGCACGATAATATCCAGACCGCCCTGTGCAGCAGCTGCCGCTTTAATCTCCTCGCCCGCATCAGCGGCGGTAATATCAATTGCCAAGGTTGAACCCCCAATTTCAGAGGCAACACGGTCCAAGTCAGCTTGTTGCTGTGGTACGTCCAGACAAATCACATGCGCGCCATCACGTGCCAATACATGCGCAATCGCTTCACCAATACCACGGCTGGCACCAGTCACAACCGCGGTTTTACCTGCTAGTGGTTTAGCCCAATCCACATCGACCGTGTCTGCTTTAGAAACACGAATCACCTGACCCGATACATAAGCCGAACGCGGTGACAAGGCAAAACGTAAGCTCGATTCCAGGTTCGCTTCAGCGCCGTCATCAACATAAATCAGATTGGCGGCAATGCCTTTTTTAAACTCCTTCCCGACCGATTTAACAAAGCCTTCCAGCGCACGCTGTGCAATTGCATGTTTTACCGTTTTGGCGGTTTCTGGCGTGGTGCCGATCACCACTACACGGCCAGAGGCCTGAATCTGGCGCGCCACCGGATTAAAGAAGTTATAGAGCGCATTTAACTGTTCAGAGTTCTGAATGCCTGAGGCATCAAAGACCACCGCTTTAAATTTAGATTCTTTATCGCCCGCGTTAAAAGCACACAGGTTTAAACCGGCTTGTGCAGCAGCCTGCTGTAATTCTGCATTATTGCCGGCATAGCTGTTGGCATGGATATTGGCCAGGACCTGGGCAATTGCACCCGATAATGTGCTTTCCGGCGCTGCGCCCAACAAAACTGCACCCTTGACCACAGGCGTGGCGCTGTCAAAACGCTCAAGGAAAGTTGGGGATGGCAGGCCTAAATTTTTAATGACAAATTTACCAATTGGAGATTTTGCAAAAGCTTGGTATTGGTCAGTCATGATTATTATCTCTCAGACAAAATGAATTTGTGATTGATCTAAAGTTATCCTTTAGCTTCAATATGATGTCAGATACTTTGTATTTCAATAGATCGATCAGTTTGTTATGAATAATACTTGAGATCATATACAGATGACTTGACCTGAAAGCATTCTGCAATGTCATTGTAGTCAATTCAGGCTATTCTAGATTATGCTAATGTAACCCCTAAGAAGATCATCAACATGCTTGGAAAAGCCTTATGAGCAAAACAACTCAAGAAAATCCGGCGGTCGAAAATTCTGCTACAGAAACTGTGTCAAATACATCAAAAAGTACAACGCGTACAACCAAAAGTTCTGGCACGGCAAATTCGTCAGCAAACCCTGCGGCTAAACCTGCACGCACCCGTGCGGCATCTACCCGTAAAAAAAGTACAACCCCTCCTCCTTCTGAAACTACAACTGAAACATCTGGTCAACAGGATAATACCATGAGCCAAAACACTGTCCGTCGCGTTGCGATTATCGGTGGTAACCGCATTCCATTTGCACGTTCAAATGGCGCTTACTTCACTGCCTCAAACATCGATATGTTCACCGCCGCTTTAAATGGTCTGGTAGAACGTTATCGTTTAGAAGGCCAACGCCTCGGTGAAGTCGTTGCCGGTGCCGTACTCAAACACAGCCGTGATTTTAACATGACTCGTGAGTGTGTACTGAACACTGAATTGGCTCCTGAAACACCTGCTTACGATATTCAGCAAGCGTGTGGAACCGGTTTGCAGGCAGCTTTTTTAGTGGCCAATAAAATTGCTCTGGGCCAAATTGAAGTCGGTATTGCTGGTGGTGTCGATACCACTTCCGATGCCCCGATTGCTTTTGGTGACGGTTTACGTAAAGCCCTGCTGGAGCTGAATATTGCCAAAACCGGTAAAGACCGCTTAAAAGCGCTGACCAAAATCAATATCAAAGACCTGATGGATGCACCGAAAAATGGTGAACCACGTACCGGTCTGTCAATGGGTGACCATCAGGCGATTACTGCGCTGGAATGGGGCATCTCGCGTGAAGCGCAGGATGAACTTGCTGCATCTTCACACCAGAAAATGGCAGCCGCCTATGAAGCAGGTTTCTTTGATGACCTGATCACACCATTCTTAGGTTTAGAGCGTGACAACAACTTGCGCCCGGATTCTTCAGTAGAGAAACTGGCTAAACTGAAACCAGCCTTTGGTAAAGGTGATGCGCGTACCATGACCGCAGGCAACTCAACCCCACTGACCGATGGTGCATCTTGTGTTCTGCTTGCTTCTGAAGAATGGGCCAAAGCCAATGGTCATGACGTACTGGCTTACTTAACCTTCCAGGAAACGGCTGCAGTTGATTTTGTCGAGAAGAAAGAAGGCCTGCTTATGGCGCCAGCCTATGCCGTACCACGGATGCTGGAACGTGCCGGTCTGACTCTACAAGACTTTGACTACTATGAAATTCACGAAGCTTTTGCTTCACAAGTGCTGTCGACCTTAAAAGCCTGGGAAGATCCAAAATTCTGTAAAGATCGCTTAGGTCTAGAAGCACCATTGGGTTCAATTGATCGTAACAAGCTGAACGTAAAAGGTTCTTCTCTGGCTGCTGGTCACCCATTTGCTGCAACCGGCGGACGTATTCTGGCGACTGCTGCCAAACTGCTGAATGAAAAAGGTTCAGGTCGTGTGCTGATTTCAATCTGTGCTGCAGGCGGTCAAGGTGTAACAGCGATTGTCGAGAAGTAATTTCCCCTGCCTTCACTGAAAAAGCCACTGCCTGGTGCAGTGGCTTTTTTTATGGACGTTTTATTACCTTTTTATTGTCTGCTCTTAAATTCATCAGACGTATTTTAAACAGACTCACGATAGGCCGGTGCATAGCCCAAACATACCTCAATCGCGTCATAACCCCACTGGAAGATAAAGGTATAGACCAGAATACATAAGGTCAGGCTTAAATCCAGCAAAAAGGCCTCGGGCAGACTCATCTGCATGGCATAGGCCACCATTGGAATGGTGGCTAACATTAAGCCTCCTTCGAAACCAATGGCATGTAAAATCCGTACTTTCACCGTACGCTTGAGCTGTCTGCGTGCTTCAAATTTTTCAAAAAAATGATTAAACAGCATATTCCACAAGACCGAGGTTACTGCCATAGCCACACCCAGGCTACCGGTCACTTCCAGCGGCATCTTGAAAATCAGGCTTAAAGCTAGGGCAATAATCACCAGTAAAATCAGTTCATAACTCAAGGCATGAATTAATCTTCTTTTCGACAGCAGCATGTTAAACCTTATCCATTTCATCAATTGTCGCCATCTTATTTTTAAATTATCGACAAATCGAGTTAGAATCTTTCAATATTATTGACAGGTTACTGCCCATGAATGTGAATCAGGAACAGCTGATCATTTTTAAAACCGTGATTGAATGCGGTTCTTTTTCCGCAGCGGCGCGGCAACTGGGAAAAGTGCCATCTGCAGTAAGTATGTCAATTGCCAATCTGGAAATTGACCTGAACTTGAATCTATTTCAACGCATCGGGCGTGAACCGGTGCCGACCGCACAGGCATTAACCCTGTATGAAAAGACCGAGCAACTGCTGGTTGAAATGAACCAGTGGAAACAGCATGCCGCAGCGTTAAGTGAAGGGCTGGAATCAGAACTGAATATTGTGGTGGTTTCCGAGCTGATTCATAGCGACTGGACCCAATACATTGCCCTGCTGCAGCAGGAATTTCCAACGCTACAGATCAATATATTTTCAGCGCCACAGGAAGATGCCATGCACATGCTGGTCGAACAGTCGGCGCAACTGGCAGTGATGTTTGAACGTGAACAGCTCGACAGTGGCGAGCAGTTTGTAGAACTGAAACGCGAAGCCTTGGTGCCGGTGGCGGCCCGAGATTTTGCCTTGGCTCAACAGGCACCGGTCAGCTTTGAAGCTATTTTGCACAGCCGGCAAATTGTGGTGGCCAGCCGTGACCGTCGTATTCAGCCGGAACTGTTATTTTCCAAACAGTACTGGCGCACTGATAATCATCATACTGCCTGCTCGTTAATTTTACAGGGTCTGGGCTGGGGTGTGTTGCCGCTGCAAATGCTGAATGAAAACCCGAACTTAAAGCAGCAACTACAGGTTTTGGACTTTCTGGATTTCTCGCCCAAGTTTGAATATTTTGTCGATCTGGTCTGGAGCCGTGAAAGCAAACTGGGGCTGGCTGCTCGTTTTTTGATTAATCACTTGCGCAATCAACGAAAAAGCACAAATTAGACACTGATCTGTAACGCTTTTCACTTGGGTTAAATCCAGTTTGTGTTATAAATAATTGCATAAGCAATAACCGAACAACTAGAGAAGCGGATTCAATGACACAGAACGCCTTAAACCAATTAAAACGCTTAACAACTATTGTGGCCGACAGCAGTGACTTAACTGCCATTGAAAAGTTTCGTCCTTTAGATGCAACAACCAACCCGTCTTTAATTACCGCGGCGGCTGAACAGGCCGACAGTAAACCGCTTTTAACCGAAGCCTTTGATCAGGCCAAAGCAGAAGGTTATCAGCAAGACGAACTGATTGAACGCACCATTGATATTTTAACCGTCAAGTTCGGGGTAGAAATTCTTAAACTGATTGATGGCCGTGTATCGACTGAGGTAGATGCCTCGCTGTCTTATGATACAGATGCCACTATTGCCAAAGCCAAAGAACTGCTGGCGCTATATAAAGAATATGGTATTGATCAGAAACGCATCCTGATTAAAATTGCTTCAACTTGGGAAGGCATTCAGGCCGCAAAACAGCTGGAAGCAGAAGGCATTCATACCAATTTAACCTTGCTATTCGGTCTGCATCAGGCACATGCCTGCGCTGATGCCAACGTCACGCTGATTTCCCCTTTTGTCGGGCGTATTCTGGACTGGTACAAAAAAGCCGAAAATGTCATGTACTACCCAATTGAAAAAGATCCGGGTGTGCTGTCCGTGAAAAAGATTTACCAGTTCTACAAACAGCATGCGGTGAAGACTGAAATCATGGGTGCCAGCTTCCGCAGTATTGATCAGGTCTTGGCGCTGGCCGGTTGTGACCTGTTAACCGTTTCACCCAACCTGCTGGCCGAACTGGAACAGGATGAGCGTGAAGTCACAGCACAACTCTCAAGTAACACGATTGAAGCTCAAGGCGAGCTGGAGCCGATCACAAAAGAGAAATTTAAACAGCAGCTGGAACATGACTTAATGGCCTTCCAGTTACTGCAAAGCGGTATTGATGGCTTTATTAAAGCGCGTGAACAGTTAAGCCAGTTATTGCGCCAAGGCTTTGGTATTGATGCCGAAATTAAAGCTTAATTTTTCTGTTTAGCCGCGCCGCTGTGCGCGTATTCCAGGCCGATGTTGCTATATAATGCTGCATCGGCCTTTTTAGTTCTCTGGATTTCCTGTGTTTGGTATCACTGACGTAATGACGTTCATTATTGGAACCATTTTAATTGTGATCCTGCCCGGCCCCAACTCTTTATATGTGATGTCAATTGCCTCACGCTTTGGCATTAAAGCCGGCTATCTGGGCGCTTTAGGCGTTTATACCGGTGACCTGATTTTAATCCTGTGTACCGCCTTTGGCGCAGCCTCCGTGCTACACAGTTTTCCATGGCTGTTTATAGCGCTGAAAATGATTGGCGCGCTGTATTTAAGTTATTTGGGCATACGTCTGATGATTGCCGCCTATCGCACCTGGCAGCCCGAGAAAAGCCGCTCGACTCAAACCAAGAATAGCAGCAGTACGCCAGAACAGGTTCATCCTTTTCGCACCGCATTAACCATTAGTATTTTAAATCCGAAAGCGATTCTGTTTTATCTGTCTTTTTTTGTGCAATTTGTTGATCCGGCCTATCCTTATCCGGCGCTGACCTTTACCCTGCTGGCCATTATTCTGCAAATCATCAGCATGAGTTATCTGTCAATTCTGATTTTTTCCGGAATGAAACTGGCAACCTATTTCAACCGGAATTACCGCCTTACCGCGACCGGTGTGGCCGCAGTTGGCCTGCTGTTTTGTGGTTTTGGCTTAAAACTGGCCAGCTCGACCCTATAAAAATCAAGCAAAATTTTTAACTTCTGATAAAGATTTGAGCGTTTAGATGGCCATTGAAAGGCGTATGATTTATCGGCTTTCTCTCCCATTTTTATTGTGCAACAGATTATGCAAAAGCTTATACATGATTTTTCTATTCCGGCTGTTTTTGCTGGATTTATCACTTTTTTAATTGGTATTAGTGTTTCTGCCGTACTGGTGATTCAGGCGGCGCAAACTTTAGGGGCCACAGCCGAACAGATTACCTCCTGGTTCTGGGCTTTGGGTCTGGGCATTGGCCTGTCGGGCTTGCTGCTCTCATGGAAATTCAAATATCCGGTGTCGACGTCCTGGTCAACCGCCGGGCTGGCCCTGATTATTGCCACGGGCAGTGGTTATAGTCTGAATCAGGCTATTGGGGCTTTTCTGGTGTGTGGCGTGCTGACTGCACTGTTGGGCTTTTTCGGTATTTTTGAACGTCTGTTTCGTTATATTCCACAAAGCCTGACCAGCGCCATGCTGGCCGGCGTGCTGCTGAAATTTGGTATTGCCTTGTTCGCCAGTATTCAACATGAATGGGCATTTATTCTGTCTTTACTGGCAGCCTATGTACTGTCAAAACGCTTCTGGCCACGCTATAGCATTGTACTGACCGTAATCGCGGCGATGCTGCTGTGCCCACTGGTACTGGATTTCCATTTTCCTGTGGTGAGCTGGTCATTGGCACAACCAGTGTGGATCAGTCCGGAATTTAGCCTGCCCGCGATTTTGGGTCTGGCTTTACCGTTGCTGGTGATTAATCTGGCCTCTCAATATTTGCCCGGCATCGCCATTATTAAAAGCTACGGCTATCAGCCGCATGTTAATCAGTTGCTCGGCTGGACCGGTACCGCGCAGGCCGTGTTATCGCCTTTTGGCTGTTATAGCGTGAATATTGCAGCGATTAGTGCCGCCGTTAGTCTGGATCATCAGGTGCATCCGGACCCATCAAAACGCTATATTGCCGGCATGAGCTGTGGCCTGTTTTATATCCTGATGGGCTTGTTTGCCGCCACCTTAACCAGCCTGCTGATGTCTTTTCCGGCAGTGCTGATTACTGCATTGGCCGGTATCGCCCTGTTTGGCACCATTGGCCATAACGCCTTTATTGCCTTTAAAGAGGTCGATGACCGGGAAGCCGCATTAATGACCTTTTTACTAAGCGCTTCAGGCATCCAGTTCTGGGGCATTGGCTCGGCCTTCTGGGGACTGGTTTGCGGTGTGGTGGTGTTACTGGTGATGAAATTTCCCTGGAAAGCCAAATCCTAAAGACTAACATGATGACCAGCAGATTTTAGGGCGCGGATCTATCTGTCTGATCCGCTTTACTATAATCGGCCAGAAATGACAGGGTCTGCTCAAAAGTCTGCTGGCTTTCGGGCAGATGCATTAAGAACTGATATTCATGAATCAGCCAGCGTTTAGAGTCGGGATAAAATATTGCTTTTACTGGCACCTGCTGCTGCTTTAACACCTCTAACAGCGGTAAAGATTGAGTATCAGTCAGAAAATCCTTATTGCCGCCACTTAAAAATACCGGTGGAAACGCGGGAGTAATATGCTGAATCGGTGAAATCTGCTGCAGAAATTCCGCATCCTGTTTGCGGTCGCCGGTATAGGCCTGCACCATGTTATAAATGCCCCACTCGACAATTTTGATTTCATCCGGCGCGGTTTTAATAAAATACGGTAAATCATAAATCCCGCAGTGCAAAATCACCCCTTTCAGCTGTGTTAAGGCCAGAACCGGCACAAATTCCGAATGCGCGGTAAATTCCGGATTACTCAACAAGGCTGCATAATGGCTGGCCAGATTGGCACCGGCAGAATCTCCAGCCAGAAATAGTTGCTCGGCATCAACACCAAACAGCGCGCCATGTTCCTGAATATAGGCCAGTGCCTGATTAATCTGGTGTAACTGGGTGGGATAAGTCGCCGCTGGCGCCAGTTGATATTGCAGTGAAAACACCGGATAACCGGCATCTGCCAGCCGTTTAAAATAACCGCGCGCATGGGCTTTGGAACCGGAAATCCAGCCACCGCCATGAATCCAGACCACGGCCGGGCGTAATCCGGTATCATCAGGTGTCTGTGCTGGCAAATAGACATCCATGCTTAAATCCGGATCTTGCTGATACTGGATATTTTCCAGCACCCGCACCTGCTGCGGTGCATCCCGATCCATCAGTTTCTGTTGCAATTGGGTGGTCAGATTAAATGCGCCAGCAATAATACGGCTATTACCGGCTGTGCTTTGGCAGCCACTCAGCACCAGCAGCAAGCTCATGCACAGACTTAACATCAGATACTTCATTTCACCCATCTTCCTGTTTATACAGCTGTTTTATTTTTCTTCACTATAAAGCAGCCGCCGCGCAGATGGAACCCGGTTTTTCACGACAATGCGATCTGACAATGTAGAGTATTCCAGTCAGAATTATTTGTTAAATCAAAGACCTACTTAAGTGGTATTGTGATTGAAAATCTGTATCTTTTTTGCAGACAGAACACCGGAATAAATTGAATGCCCCCCGGTGATGTGCTATCTATAGAGTATAGCTAAACATTAAGTTCATTATATCAATAAGGAGTTTCTCCATGGCGTATCAGCATATTCTCGTTCCGGTCGATGGTTCTCAAATTTCCTATTCTGCGGTGCAACATGCAGCTGAAATTGCCCGTGCCTTTAACAGTCAGCTGAGTCTGGTGAGTCTGGTGGCGGAAGACCCGTTCACTGATGCCGATTTCTATTATTCCTCTGCCATCATGAAAGAATATTTTGTGCAGGCACACGGTAATGCACAAAAAGCCCTGAAAGAAGGCCAGCAAATTGCCGAAGCTGCAGGCGTTACTGTAAGTACTAAAATTGTGGAAGGTGAAGTATCGGCCAAGCATGTGGTTGAAGCTGCACAAGAAATGGGCGTTGACCTGATTGTGATGGGTTCACACGGTCGTAAAGGCTTCCAGAAATTCCTGCTCGGTAGTTTTGCTCAGGATGTACTGCGCAGTTCTGAATTGCCGGTGCTGGTCATTAAGGCCTAATTGCCCTACTACAGCTCAGAATCCTGAATGCTTTTGATGTACTTTCATTCACTGTCAGTTTCAATAAAGCCCGCGATATTCATATGTAAAAATAAGGAAAACTGTCATGACCAGCTATAAACATATTCTTGTTCCAGTGGATGAATCCCCGATTTCTTATGCTGCTGTAGAACAGGCTTTAAGTCTGGCCAAAGATTTAGGCTGCCAGGTCACGGTAATGAGCGTGATTGCGGTTGACCCATTTGTCGGCGTCGATTTTTATAAAGTTGCTCCGGCCATTACCGACTATTTCATGCAGGCCGAAAAAAATGCCAAACTGCGCTTGCAGGAAATTCTTGATTCTTTCCAGCGTGAAGGCGTGCAGGTCGATCAGAAACTGGCGCACGGCGTTTCACCCTCAGATGGCATTATGCAGATTGCCGATGAAGTCGGTGCCGATCTGATTATTATGGGCTCACATGGCCGGACCGGTTTCAAGAAAATGATGCTGGGTAGCGTAGCGCAAAACGTGCTGACCCAATCGCCTATTCCGGTGCTAATTGTGAAAGTCTAAAGTAAATCTAAAGCTGCCATAAAAAAACTCCTCAACGTGAGGAGTTTTTTTTAAATCTGCTGAACAGCGGTCAGGGTTTGGAAATTTCCTGATGCAATGCCTGTAAAAACAGTTCTGCTTCAATTTTATTCGGAAAGATGCGCTGATACAGCCCCTTGTCCTGCATCGAGTGTGGTGTATATTCAATAGACACCATAAAACGCTCTTCATTCAATATTCTGTTCACTCTTAACGCAATAATATGTCGTGAATTCAAGTAAAAACCATCTTCAATTTTAACCAGCATCACTCAACCTCTTGTTCACGCCAGAACCCGGCTTTTTCACCTGAACCTTTCCAGACTAAAAATAAAAAAGCCCACCACAATGATGAGCTTTTTTATTTAAATTATCTAAACACGTTTCAGCCTTAATTTAGCATACTCCCCGCGAATATGCGGTAAAGTTCACATAAAGTTACAGCTAAATACCGAGAAAACAAAATAAATCTTCATTATTCTATTTTTTCGAGCGAAAGCTGCACCGGTTTAGACATTCAGCATACTGTTTAAAGTTTCAACCACGTTTTTCGATTTCACCAAGGGCTTCAAGGTTTCCAGGGCCACCTGTACCTGACTGCGCTGTGGTTCATCCAGCGTATACCAGCGTGACAGCACCTGCAGCAAACGTGAACCTAAAATCGGGTTCTTTTCATCGAGGTATTTGGCCAGATGGATATAATGCTGCACCCCAAAACTCCAGGTATTTACCGGATTCATATTCAGACCACCACTGACCGAACGAATGCGGTTTGGCGTACCCAGATCATAGTCCGGATGCTGGGTTAAGGTATGAATGGTTTCAGCCGTTGCATTTGGATGGGAGGCCTGTACAGTAAACCACTGGTCTAAAGACAGCGCTTCATCTTTAAAGCGGTCATAGAAATCCTGCAGGCAGGATTCGGCTTGCGGTGCATCATTCCAGACCAGTACACGTAGCGCGCCTAAACGTTCTGACATATTGCCAGTATTCTGATACTGCTGATGCGCCAGATCAAAGGCTTCGGTATCGCCCTGACGTGCCATCAGACTGAGCATAATATTCTTCAGCGCACGCACGCCCATGGCCTGTGAAAACTCTTTTTGCAGGTCCGGGTCCAGACTTAAGTAAGTTTCCTTACAGAAAGCACCCAATTCACGCGCCAGCGTATTTAACAAGGCTTCACGTTTTTCCTGAATGTCCACCGGACTATAGTGCTGATCAATCCGGCTGCCCAAATAACCTTCACTTGGTACATCAAAAATTCGTGAGGCCAGTAACGGGTCCTGATTGACCAGTGCCGGCACCGTGTTTTTCATGGCCTGAAGATAACTTTCTACCGCATGACCATTTAGCAAAATGCGCTCCAGCAAGGTCTGGGTCGCCTGCCACTGGTTAAAGCCGTTGGTTTCATACTGCATCAGGAAGGCCAACTCGGCATCACTGGCATCAAATTCCAGATTTACCGGCGCCGAGAAATTACGTAACAGCGACACCACCGGTTTGGCATTAATGCCGCTAAATTCGATGGTTGCCTCATCCTGATCAAACAGATACACGCCATCTTTTACGCCATTTTCAAACAGGGCCTCAGATTGCAACGTATATTGCTCGCCGGTTTCAGCATTAAACAGCGCCAAAGCCACCGGAATTGGCACGGCTTTCAGGTCTGGATATTTCGGATGCGCTTTCAGGCTCTGTTTAAAGCTTAAACGATAGGTTTGAGTCGAAGCATCATACTCGCCATGTGCCTGCAGTTTTGGAGTACCCGGCTGGTTATACCAAGTTAAAAATGCCGATAAATCAACGCCTGAACCCGCAGTCAGTGCCGCAACCCAGTCTTCGACCGTCACCGCCTGACCATCATGACGGCGGAAATACTCATCGGTACCCGCGCGGAATTTTTCCTTGCCGAGCAAGGTCGACATCATGCGGTTAATTTCCGCCCCTTTTTCATACACCGTGGCGGTATAAAAGTTATTAATTTCAACAAAATGATCTGGACGTGGCGGATGCGACAATGGGCCAGAATCTTCCGGGAACTGATGCGCTTTTAATACAGCGACATCATCAATCCGTTGTACTGCGGCCGATTGTAAATCTTCTGAAAACGACTGGTCACGGAAAACGGTCAAGCCTTCTTTTAGACACAGCTGGAACCAGTCACGACAGGTAATCCGGTTACCGGTCCAGTTATGGAAATATTCGTGTGCGATGACCGACTGAACCCGCATAATTGCCGCATCGGTGGTGTATTCTTCATCGGCCAGCACGCAAGAGGTGTTAAAGATGTTCAGGCCCTTGTTTTCCATCGCGCCCATATTGAACTGGCTAACCGCCACAATCATATAGTTGTCGAGGTCATACGGCAGACCATAATGTTCTTCATCCCAGCGCATGGAATGTTTTAACGCTTCCATGGCGATGTGACATTTAGGAATATCTTTTTCTACCGCATAAATTTCCAGTGCCACATTACGGCCTTCAGAAGTCACATAGCTGTCTTTCAGCACCGCTAAATCGCCGACCACACAGGCAAACAGATAACTTGGCTTTTTGGTCGGGTCCTGCCAGATCGCATAATGACGCTGGGCATCGACCTCGCCTTTTTCAATCAGGTTACCATTGGCCAGCAGCACCGGATATTTTTTATCGGCTTCCACCCGGGTAGTAAATACCGACAGCACATCCGGACGGTCCGGATAGAAGGTAATTTTACGGAAACCTTCCGGCTCATTCTGGGTCACAAACAGATCACCAGCCTGATACAGACCTTCCAGCATGGTGTTGCTTTCCGGATGAATCACCACCTGGGTTTCAATACGTGCACGATCTGGCGCATTCTGAATTACCAGCTGTTCAGCATCAAGCTGATAGTCATTTTCGGTCAGTTGCTGACTGTTCAGATGAATAGATTTCAGCTCAAGGTCACGGCCCAGCAGCACCAGATCACCTTCGGTCTGGCGCTGCATCTCCAAAATAGCATTGACGATGGTGTGGTCTGCATACACCTGAATATCCAGATTAATTGAATCCACCAGAAATGCAGGTTTTTGATAATCTTTTAAATAAATAGTTTGGTCTGCTTCAACCACTGGATTTGCTGCGATATTCATATCATGTCCTAATTGTTTATACGCCGGGGCATTATGCGGATGATGTCTTGATCATACGCCAACTTTTTCAGTCTGTCTGCTGAATGCGCTTCTGTTCTAATATGGGCATCCGGCCACAACTTTTCAATTCATCATTCAACTAAATCTGTTTAAAAATACAGAGATGCTGAATTATGCAGCGAATCCAACAGCTTAATCTGCCCGCTAAAATCTTCTCGCGCTGGTGTTGCGCCATGCTGGTGCTGTTCTGCCCATCTGACCTGAAATTCTGCGCTATTGAGATACAAGTTCCTACATAAAGCTGCCACTTGACTACATTCTGTAATCAAAGACCTGTGATCTGTGCAGCTAAAAATATACTGCGAGATAAAAACCGGATAATTTCCCAAGTCTAAACAGAGGCTTATTTAGACTTCGTCAAGATAAATCCGGTGACAATTCGCCAGCATTTGCGAAGGGAGATTTATTCAAATTTAGCTTTTCAATTTCGCTTCTAGAGTCAAACAGTTATCGGCTAAATGACGCTTTCAGTTGGATGGATCGCCATTTCAGCGTAGGTCATTACATTATTTTCAAATCGGCTACATTTTGTGCACGCTTCTTGCTTGTATTTAAAGGCGCCGAGCGCATGATAACAATGATGAAAAAACGAGAAGAGGTGTGAGATGTATTTAAAAGAGCATATCGTCCGTGTAGAAAATATTAAAACCCTGCAAACCCTCGATCAGGCCAACATCGACCATAAAGTGATTGCCCTCTTTATGAGCTGTGAAGGCATTCCCATGCAGACCAATGAAGTTACCTCTATTTTGAATACCTATGATGCCCTGGGTAGCAAGAAAATCCCAAGCAAAAAAGTACAGGCGCTAATTCAGGCCAAGCAACTTGGTGAGGAGGATGATTCGCTACCGTGTCCGGTATAATCTTCTCTCCTCTAACTTCCATTTAAAATACGGCGTCCTGCCGTATTTTTTATGAAAAAGAGCTGTTCAAGTCAGGGCGTTTAAATTCAGCATAGTGTCCAAGTTTTCTGCTTTATGTTTTTTTTGAGCAAACCAATGCGGTCCAGCCATGTATAATCCAGACATCCTATTTCTAAAATGATGACTGCACCTGAATATGCTCCAGATTCTGCAAAAACAGTTAGATGAAAGCACCTCGTGTCCGCTGTGCCGCGCTGCCATGTATTGGGTGGAAGCCGAACAGTACGATCAGGAGCTGAGCTATCACGAGTGCAGTTACTGCGAACATAAAGTGTATCCGGGCAATTTGCACAGTTGTCATTGCCCGGCCTGTGAAAAAAAACGCAAACAGCTGATTAAAGAAGCGCTGGTACAGGAAAACCGCAAGCTCAAAAATAAAGGCAAAGATAAAGACATGATTGAGCACAAGCTGAATCAGTTAAGCTTTATCCAGAAACTGTTTTTATTGTCGATGCTGGACGATCAGGTACATGAAAATACCCAGCATGATGAATATATTTACTGGGAACGGATTAAATTCCAGCCTTTTTCACCCAACTATTTATATCAGAAACAGCTGATCAAACAGCTGCTTGACCAGCAGATTCTGGTGGCCAAGGAATTTGCCGATGAAGCCGGCCAGTATTATGTGAATGTGCGGCTGGATGGTTATTCAGAGCCGAGCCTGTTCAGTATTACCCATCAGCTTCGACAATGGTTTTACCAGAATTTGAGTCAGGGCGTGCCCTTTCACAGTTCAGATGAAGTCAAAGATGCCATCTATGAACTGATGTATGAAAAAGTGGTGCAGTTCATGCAGTTTTATTGCCGCATCTGGCAGGTGCAAATTTCTGGCAATAACAGTTTTAAAAGCCTGTGTTTTCGCCTGCTGGACAGCCTGGCAGCGGGTCAGATTTTTTATCTGGTACAAACCGCGCTGGATTATCTGCATGGCCAGAAATTATTACAGCCGCGCAATGAAAAATTCATTAATACCAATCTGCTGAAAAAAACCGTAGAACAGTACCGTGAACGTGGCCTGCAAGAAAAATGGATGACCACCACGCTGCCACATCCACCACAACTACCGATGAGCAAAATGGTGGAAATTCTATTTTTCCGTTTTCTCAATTATGATGAAATGATCTTTGTACAACCGATCTGGAAAATCTGGGAAAAGATTGAACCGCGCTTAAAATTTTATGCCTTAAAACGCTGTATGCACTGCGGCTCGGATGAACTGGATGTCGATTATGATGCCCAGCATTATGTGTCCTTGTTCTGCCGTCGCTGTAAACAGCAAGACCACTACTTTACCCAATAAAGGGGTAACTGATGAATTATCCAGAACAGCTTTCCACTCTTGACAGCAGCCTGCCCGATGAAACCGCGGCAATGATTGAAAAAATTATTGAAGCCTGGAGCCTGCTTAAAACCCGGCAACCACTGGTGCAATGTATCACCAACAGTGTCGCCACCAATTACACCGCCAATATTCTGCTGGCTGCCGGTGCATCACCGGCCATGATTGATAATCCTTTTGAAGCAGAAAGCTTTAGCAGTATTTGCAGCGCCTTAAGTATTAATTTGGGCACACCGACCAGCGAACAGATGCAGGCCATGCAGATTTCGGCAGAAACGGCCCAGCGTCTTGCCAAACCGTGGGTGCTGGACCCGGTCGGTTATGGGCCCGTCTTAAAATGGCGCTCAGATATGGTTGATGCGCTATTGGCCTTTCAACCGAGTGTGATTCGCGGCAATGCGTCGGAAATTGGCGGCTTGGCCGGCGCACAGGTAGAATCCAAAGGTGTTGATTCGACCCTGGACAGCACCGCGGTATATGCACAGGCCAAAAGCCTCTTGGCGCATGCCGAATGTATTGCCATTTCCGGTGAATCCGATTTTATTCTGTCCAGACAGCTGGAACAGGTGGTGCAGGTGAATGGTGGCTCGGAATTACAGCCCAAAGTCACCGCAACCGGCTGTGCCCTAGGCGCTTTAATTGCAGCGTATGCCGCGGTCAGTCCGGTGACCATTGCCACCATTGCCGCGCATGTCCATTTTGCCATTGCCGGAAAACTGGCCCACGCGCAAAGTTCACAGGTTGGCAGTTTTAATGTGGCGTTTATAGATGCAATTTTCAGTCTGGATGCGGACACCATCCGTGAACATGCCGATTTAAAATTTCTGGCGCCTTAAGACACCTTCCAGTCCAAAGCAAAGTTGAGTGCCGTTTCGGTCAGGGTTTTACTGTCTAAACGGCAAATACACATCAGGCCGATGCCATCAAAATAGTCCGGTGCGTGTTGCAGAAAAAAATCACAATGCGGATTGGCATGCACTCTTAACTGTTGCAGCTCCTCTTCACTGCGCAGCGGCACACAGGTCTGATGCACATAAATATCTTCATCACGCTTCTGGATGTCGTGTTGCCGGCTGGCCATCACCTGCAACACGCTTAAATAATCCTCCGGCATCCGGATATCACTGCGTGGATAAAAGCCCCGAACACGTGATACAAAATGTGCATAAAGCTTCGGCTGGTTGATGGTGGCAATAAACCACATGGGCGTTAAAGGATATTTAAAGCGCTGGTTCAGCATGGCTTTGAGCGCACTGTTGATGATTTTATGGTTGTATTGATGGCGATAGCTTTTTAAAAAACTGGCGCGTGAGTTGACCACCAGAATTGGCTGATGTAACAGGGTTAAGGCCAACAGTGGAATAATGGTCTGCCCGACCAGTTTGCCACGATGATGATATTGAATAATAGTGACCGAAATTGCCTGCGGGTCATACAGATATTTCTTTAGCTCCTTTTCACAGGTTAACGTAAACACCTGCTGATCAAACTCGGCAATTTTTTCAAAAAAATAATCTTGTTGTTGTGTGGATAAGGCTTTGAAGTCAAACACCGTCTCAGTGATATCCATAATCCTTCACCCTATGATTGTTTTAATTTTTCAGACTCATTTTAGTGTCACAACTCGGAATCAGTTATCACTATTTTCCTGGATTTGTCCATTTTGTGATAAATCATTGTAATTATATGAAATAATTCATATTAATCAAGATAATTGTGAGTAAATTTAATCTAATGATTTTACAACGCTTATCTGGGCTTTCTCGCTAAAAAACCTGATAATTCAGCGAATTAATGAGATCTGGTTAACATTTTAATTCGACCAAAGGTTATTTGCCTACCATCTACACACCGGCGAAATAACCGCCGTTATATTACATGAATTTTCAACTAAAAATCAGAATGAATCATAAAAAACCAGTGAAAAATCACTGGTTTTTGTGAAACAAAAAATGTGTGAAGAATTAAAACAACTGGAAAGCTTTAGATGCCCAGCCGCGTGCAGCCGATGAACTGACCGCAGGCAAAGGTTGTCCTCCATAAACTACGCTGCCCTGCCGATCCTGATAACTCATCCAGCCAATGGTGTCAGCAAAGCCAACTGGGGCTTGGCTATAGTCACACACGCCTTGCGGGAAAACCCGATGCAATCGCTGGAGCTGTTCATTGCTAAAGCGGACCGTATTGCCATAATCCGACACATTTAAAGGTTTCAGCTGACACTTGTTGGCATAGGTGGTCAGGCTGTCCCCGGCCACCATACGCGGTGTGCCATATACCGGTAATCTGAGCGTGCTGCACAGATTCTCGCGGTTAATGATGCCGGCAGTAATACAAGCATCTTTTACATCTGCCGGTTTGTTTTGGGTCAGTTTGGTGGCAATAGGCAAATCACTTAAGTCTTTTTCGACATTGCTTAACCAGCGGTCCATATCATTAAAGCTGATTTCCAGACATTTGGCATCGGCAATCATGACCAGATCACCGCCATAAATCACATGGTTATTATAATTGCCATGCGCTTTTTCCAGTCGCGCCCGAATGGCAAAGGCACGATAGGAATCATGGAACAGCGCCGGGTCCGGACCTCGACAGTCAATAATCGCCACTTTATTCAGGTTGTTCCCAACATTAATTAAGCCACTGCGATAGGCATTGTTCAGCGCCATATAATTGGCTTCTAGACGTTCAGGCACCGCCTGAATATCAATATCCACACCGCCTATTTTTTCGTTTAACTGTACAAACTGTTCTGGGGTGATGATATTTTTCATCAAGCTGTCTAGGCCATATTGTACCCCGACATTATCCATCGGCAGGCCGGCAAAACCGCGACCAATCCGTTTTTCAGTTTCGGTCCACAGCTCCGTTGGACGTGGGGCCAGCAAATTAATTGCAGCATCCTGAATCGAGCAACGAATGCCTTGAGGATTATTGGTGGCATGATATAACTGCGCCGATGAAATTCCCTTGCAGATGGTATTTGGCCGCGCCACATCAAACTGGGCCAGCTCACTGACATAGCCATTAATTTCAGAAATATGTCCCTGAACATGCGCAATCTGATGCGGCAAGAAGCTTAAACGGCCTTCTGGAGTCTGGAAATAATTAATCATCAGGTGATAATCGGCGAACTGTGAAGCGGTACTCCAGGCATCAGGGAATGAGCAAGTGGGTAAAATCCCCTGATAAATTCCCGGATAGGCATTGGCCACCCATTGTGCTGCCAGCGCACCACCTGAACAGCCCTGCCCGATGGTATAGCGCAAGGTGCCATACTGCTCAATAAAACGCTCTTTGGCCATAATCAGCGATTCTGCCTGAATCGCCAGATTACAGTTATGACCGCTATGAGACAGTGCAGTCGACATCACCCCAAAGCCGCGGCCTAAAGCCAAAATGGTGACATCAGGCAAAATGGAACTTGAAGTGGCAATGACCGTTGGCGCAGAGGCAGACTGGTAATCATTACCACAGCTTTGGCCATGCGTGACCACCAGTTTATGGTTAAATTGCGCTTGTGGCTTTAAGGCGGTCCACGGCTGGTTCGGATCATACAACACCGCAAAACGGTATTCATCGCGGTTCTGATAGCCCACTTCCTCACGCACAATAAATGGCACCGTTAGTCCTTCATCGGTAGTGGTGGTGGCAATATTCTGACTGGCCGGCGGTTGTGCCGGGTCATAACTTTTAATGAGTCCCAAGCGATCTTTATAGTAATAGTTATATTGCACAGCCTTTTGACAGAACTGATCGGTCGACGCATTAGTACAGGTCCAGGGCTTTAACTGCGGGCCAGACAGTAATGGTCCACTCGAAGGATGATTGATCAGGCTTAAATTCTGATAATAACGCCCTGCTTCAACCTTGAGTTGATTATCGCCCAGTTTAAGTCCTTCAACTAAGGCTTGGCGCTGCTCATTGGCAAATGCATCACTAATATTTTGTCCATTCAGGGACACTTTCAACGCCGTAGTTTGAATATCATCGGGCAGATCCAGTTTCAGCAATACATCCGAGTCTGTAATTAAATCTGGCCGGGTGGATAACACCTCCACCATTTCCCGTTCTACTTTTGAAGATGTTCCTGAACCGGAAGAATCTCCACCTCCGCCACCACAGCCATACAATATGACACTACACACCGCAATATTGAGGCTATTGAATACCAGTTTTCCTTTCATACGCTCATCCATAAATTATTATTTTTCTGAAGTTTTTATATGTATAACTTCATTCATGAGCATAAAGATAATTTGACAACAACTATTGTCATTATTGTTATTTATTGTTTTATGGGCTGTTTTAAAAAATCACCAAAATCAGGGATAAAAACCAAATTCTGCTTCTGAATATCTGATTTAATTTCAAGCTATTTTGCATGACTAAAAAGATGAATAGTTATATAACTTTTACTTTAATTAACTTGGTAAATGATTAAATTCTTTTATTCCCGTGTAATATTTTCCGTTTTATTGGAAAACTTTTGTAACCATTTAACGATGAAATGAGAAATTTAAAACATCCAAATTTCAGATAAAAAATGCTTAATTTTGAGCAATAAAACTTTCTCCTCCCCCACTTTTGACTATGACCTTCCATTTATAACCAGCAGATCAGAAAAACTTTCGTAGGTTGAAGTGAAATAGTGTGCTTTAATACGCTGAGTATGAGATGAGCCTTATATGAGTATCACGTGAGTGATACGACTAGCCCCGTTAATTTTTAAAATTACGGGGCTTTTTTATGGGCTTTCGTTTACGGTAGATGACGGTTTCCCCGTATTTCTGAAATACCCACTCTTTTGCTTGTTGATCGGTCACATTTTCGCAAATGTAGTAGTCATGATCCCAAGCTTCCTGATGAAAAATGACCTGTTTACGGTAGACAATCTGTTTGCCATTTTCGGCACAGATAAAGCTGTCGCCTTGGTCTTTAACTTGAGTTCCGTTAAGGAAGCCACCGATACAGACGAAGCGGGATTGTTTAGGCATCCAATTTACCTATCATACGATTCATAAAACTATCATAATTACCGATTTGATGTTTCCAAAATCTATCATTCTCAATATCATCAATAAATTTAAGAGGATCGATACTATTCGCAACTTCCTCCACGTCAAAGCGACCACCTATAATCGAATCCATAAAATCAACCTTTCCATTTAAAGATATAATTATTTCATCTATGGATATTTTTAGATGATGATCAAAATACTGATGATCAAATTCTAAGGTTGTATCTATAATCCAGGAGTGAATTTTTACATCATCTAAATTTTCAAAATATTGATTTAAAAACTCATTTCTGACATGAGCTACTTTTTTCGAAAGTTGATAAGCAGCCTTATTTAAAGTGAAGTTTCGATATTCATAAATTTCTTGAATACTACTTTTAATATATGTTGATTTAACCTCTGCCACGATCACATGGTTTTCGTATACGGCAATAAGATCAATTTCACCAACCTCTCTATCTAGGGGATGATACTGGCAAAATACTTCAAATCCAGCCTTTTTAAATTTTTCAGCCAAATTTAACTCAATATTATCTGTTTCATTTTTAAGTTCTAATCGATTTTTATGCAATTTACGAACATAATTAATCATCATTGTGTTCACATTTTGGAATGCTGTTAACCATGGAAATTGAAAAATAAAATTATCTATTTTATAAAAAGGCTTTTGTTGAAATGTAGAAACATCATCTTCATGATATAAATTACAACTCCAAAAATTTAAGATTTGATCCATTTTCTTTTTTCTGACAGCATTTGAGCTTCCTTTTACCCATGAAGACATTCTTTTAATCTTATCTTCATGTTTAGCAAATGTGAAAGGCATTCTATTTTCACCTATCACAAAACCATGCATAGTAAGCTGTGTTAATGCATGTAAATTACTTTCTGCATTAGGTAAAAAACTCATAAATTTTTCAATATGATCTTTTAAATAATGTGCTTGTGATAAAGTCATGGTAATCATTGTTTCATAAACATCGAGTTTCTGATGATTGATACTGAAATCTGAAATTCCATAAACTTGAGTTAACTGTTCTTGAACACCATATGCTTTTGATAACGCGATTGCATTAGCTTCTAAATTTTCATCTGTATTTATAATGCTATACTTAGCGTCAGAATTTAGTAATTTTTCAGTACCAATACCAAGCCAATAGCTTATTAATAATGAATTTTTCTCTGACCAACGATCCTTTCTCTCTTGTGTATTGGTATAAATCAATTCTGAGTTGTTTAGCTTATAATTTACCTGCTTATCAAAACAAAACGACTCTAGTACATTTCTTTTATAATTAATAATCTCAATTTTGATAGCTACAAGCTTTTTATACAATTCATACTGCTCTTGAAGAAGCACAGTCATACCCTCACCAATCAAGAAAGGCATTAACTTATTTCTCAATGCCAATGCTATCGATTGTTCTGTTAACTTTTTAGTATTCTTTCTAGAGGTTTTAACAATATGATCAAAAGCTTTCCAAATCATTTCAGCTGAATTATTTTCATCTTTATCAAATTGATAAGGCAAATAATTAATATAATCTTGATGAGGAATCAAATACTGATAAGCATATAAACTTCCAAAAGCCATAGCTGTGACTTGACCAATGTTTAGTTTATTTTTTATATCTTCATAAGTTTCTAAGCGATGCTTATATTGTGATTGTAAGTGTCGTACAGTCTGAAAAAAGATATACAATGTTTCATTTTTAACTTCTTGTTCAATTTCCTTTAGTACACACCATGAATGATGATTGGAATGAATGATGAGCCCAGAATAACGTACTGCTAAAATAAAACTTTGAACATCAAGATTTAAATAATTGAGACAGATATTTTTATCAACTAAATTAAAACGAATATATTGGCTTAAAGCGAGAATATAGTTTTCGCTCCTTACATTTTCTACTGTAAGCGAACTTATAAAATTTGCTTGCCAAAACATATCAAATTTGTTTTTAAAAATTCCATTTTTAGGTTGTGAGCTTTTATATAAGAGATCTTCCACAATTTTTTGCTTTGCAATCTCATGTCCACATTCTAATAATAGAGACTCAAATTTATTTTCGTAATAATTTTGCATAAAAAAATAAGGGCTGATTACTCAGCCCTTATTTCTAACTCAATTTAATTTATTTTTCAATAAATTAGGTTAATTGAGCAGCAGCAATTTTCTTTGTATCTACATTTTCAGCAGCATCTGTGTATTCAGACATTTGATCAAAGTTCAAGTACTTGTAAATGTCAGCAGACATGCTGTCGATTTGAGAAGCGTATTGTTGATACTCTTCTGGAGTTGGTAATTTACCAAGAACCGCAGCAACAGATGCAAGCTCAGCAGAAGCCAAGTATACATTCGCGCCTTGACCTAAACGGTTCGGGAAGTTACGTGTAGATGTAGACACTACAGTCGTGTTCGGAGCAACACGTGCTTGGTTACCCATACATAATGAACAACCTGGCATTTCAGTACGCGCGCCAGCTTTACCATAAATGTTGAAGAAACCTTCTTCCATTAACTGGTGTTCGTCCATACGCGTTGGAGGAGCCAACCATAGACGAGTAGATAAAGAACCACCAGGAACTTTGTCTAGAAGTTTACCAGCTGCACGGAAGTGACCGATGTTCGTCATACAAGAACCGATGAATACTTCATCAATCTTGTCGCCTTGAACGTCAGAAAGCAGTTTCGCATCATCTGGATCGTTCGGGCAGCAAAGAATCGGTTCTTTGATTTCTGAAAGGTCGATTTCATACACTTTAGTGTATTCAGCGTCAGCATCAGCTTTAAGAAGTGATGGATTAGCCAACCATTTTTCCATGTTTTCTACGCGGCGCGCCATCGTACGAGCATCGCCATAGCCTTGTGAAATCATCCACTTCAGCATGGTGATGTTAGAACGTAGGTATTCAGCAACTTTCTCTTCAGAAAGCGTGATCGCACAGCCTGCAGCAGAACGTTCAGCAGAAGCATCAGACAATTCGAATGCTTGCTCAACAGTTAAGTCAGTTTCCATTTCTGTTAAGTCGATCTCTAAGATACGACCAGAGAAGATATTTTTCTTACCTTTCTTCTCTACAGTCAGGTCACCTTCTTTAATTGCGTAGTAAGGAATCGCGTGTACCAGGTCACGTAGAGTGATACCAGGTTGCATTTTACCTTTGAACTTCACAAGTACAGATTCAGGCATATCCAGTGGCATAACACCAGTCGCAGCAGCGAACGCTACCAGACCAGAACCCGCCGGGAATGAAATACCAATTGGGAAACGAGTATGCGAGTCACCACCAGTACCTACTGTATCTGGAAGAAGCATACGGTTTAACCAAGAGTGGATAATACCGTCGCCTGGACGTAAAGATACACCACCACGGTTCATGATGAAGTCAGGTAGTGTGTGTTGCATTTGCACGTCAACTGGTTTTGGATACGCAGCTGTGTGACAGAAAGATTGCATTACCAGGTCAGCAGAGAAGCCCAAGCAAGCCAGGTCTTTTAACTCGTCACGAGTCATAGGACCAGTTGTATCTTGAGAACCAACAGTGGTCATCTTCGGTTCGCAGTAAGTACCAGGGCGAACGCCTTGACCTTCTGGAAGACCACATGCACGACCAACCATCTTCTGCGCTAAAGTGAAGCCTTTGCCAGAGTCGGCAGGTTGTACTGGAGTACGGAATAAAGAAGATGGCTCAAGACCTAAAGCTTCACGTGCTTTACCAGTTAAACCACGACCAATGATCAGGTTAATACGGCCACCGGCACGTACTTCGTCTAGAAGTACTGGAGTTTTCAGTTCAGATTCAGCAATTTGTTCGCCGTTTTTGAACGCAGTTACTTTTGCAGCAGCGTGATCGATTTTCAGTGTGATTTCATCACCCATGTTCATGTTAGAAACATCGATCTCAACTGGTAATGCACCCGCATCTTCCATGGTGTTGAAGAAAATCGGAGCAATCTTACCGCCTAAGCAGTAACCGCCATCTTTTTTGTTTGGAATGTGTGGAAGTTCGTCACCGAAGAACCAAAGCACAGAGTTCGTTGCAGATTTACGAGAAGAACCGGTACCAACAACGTCACCCACGTAAGCAACCTGGTTGCCTTTCGCGATCAGTTCTTTAATTTGGTTTAATGGACCAACTTCACCAGGAACTTCTGGGTTGATACCATCACGAACGTTTTTCAGCATTGCATTTGCGTGCAATGGAATGTCTGGACGGCTCCACGCGTCTTGTGCAGGTGACAAGTCGTCAGTATTCGTTTCGCCTGTTACTTTGAAAACAGTCAGTTTGATTTCTTCTGGAACGTCTGGACGGCTAGTGAACCATTCAGCTTCAGCCCATGATTGAAGTACTGCTTTCGCATTGTCATTGCCCGCTTTTGCTTTTTCAGCAACGTCGTGGAATGCATCAAATACAAGCAGGGTTTTCTTCAGAGCGTCAGCCGCTAAACCACCAAGTTCAGCATTTTCCAGAAGCTCAACTAAAGGCGCTACGTTATAACCACCAAGCATAGTACCTAGTAAGTAAACCGCACGTTCTTTAGAAACTAATGGAGAAGTCGCTTCGCCTTTTGCAACAGCAGACAGGAAAGCAGCTTTTACATAAGCAGCTTGGTCTACACCCGCTGGAACACGGTTTTCAAGCAAATCAACCAAGAAAGCTTCTTCACCAGCTGGCGGGTTTTTTAATAATTCAACTAATGCAGCGGTTTGAGCATCATCAAGTGGCTTCGGTGGGACTCCGAGTGCGGCACGTTCTTCAACGTGTTGGCGGTAAGCTTCTAGCACGGTGTTATTCCTCTTTTTTAAAAAATTACCTGTGAATTCCAGCTTGTTCAAAGCTTCACAAGTAATATGGACTGCAAAATTTTACTAAAATTCCAGTTAAAAGTTAATGCAAGGAAGGTGTTTCTTTGTGATGCTCATTATTTTATAACTAAATGATGTTCATATTGTTTATACAATAATCAAGCGGAGCACGTTTAGACCCGTCATTGCTGCTTTTAATCCACTTTAACCGAATTCTAAATAGAAAAAAGGCAACACTATGCTGCCTTTTCCGGGTTCCAATTACTATTCAACCTTAGTGTACCGTTGTACTGTTTAAATATTGCTGCAGATGTTCGCGACTGCCCTCAAATTTGACCTGAATTTGATCTTCATGCAGGGTACTATGCCCGGCACTGGCAAAGGAGATATTGACCTGATAACGCTTGCTGTCAGCATCAATAAGTTGTTGAAAATAGACTTTATCTCCAATACTGAGCACATAGTTGCTATTGCCAATAATGGTCACGCCCTGTTCATCTTCCAAGAGCAAATCTGCATGATGCAGATAACCAACCACGTCCATGATGTGCTCCTTTCTTCTGGCTATTGTTAAATCCATTATTCATTAAAAAGATAAGCTTTTCTATATTGGTGCTAAAGAAAAGTGTCACAATATATATTTATATTGCTTAGGCTATTTAGAAGTAAGTAGAGGAAGGAAAATTAGGTTAAATATCCGCTTAAAAAAATAGATCATCGCAGCGAATTTTGATTATTGTTATCTATATGCAGAAATAGTGAGCACAAAAAAATGCCAGATTACAAATATGTCATCTGGCATTTTGGGTTCATGACTTAAAAACGTCGATAATCCGGCATTTCGTCATACGGCGTAGCCAGACATTTTTCTGTATATTGCGTTTTAATTTTCTCACGCGCGGCATCTACATCGCCCTTCACTTCCTGTTCAGGCATGGCATAGACCGTTTCAATAATCTCAAAAATAAATTTACGTGTGGTTTCATCTTCCACTTTGTCCGCATGAGCCAGTGCCTGATCTTTTTCAATGGCATTTTGACGATCCAGCATGATGGTTCGTGCTGCATTGCCAACACTGGTACAGTAACCTTTCCATTGCTCTTCCGGGGTTAAGGGCTTTTTCTCTGCACAGCCAGCCAATGCAATTACGGCAGCCAAAGCGAATAGTTTGTTCATGCATACTCTCCTATTTCCGCTATGATAATCAAAGTTATCGTGAATGAGAAATCGGCCAGAAAAAATGCGCCCGTGTTGAGCGCATTTTCAAGTTCAGAATAGACGGCTTAGAAACGCCAGTTATAGAAAATATCCACGGCACGTTCCAGCGACTGACTGGCTTCCAGATACAAACGTTTGTTCATCTGATAACGCAAGGTCAGCTTGTTCACCGGGGTAAACACGCCCACGCCATAACGGATAAACAGATCCGGAGTGATATAACCGGTCAGGCTGACCTGGGTATCATCCCCCGTACCCTGTGCATCTAAAGCCAACCCACTTAAACCAAAGGTACGCCCAATCTGGTTGGTCAGGGCACGCGTGCCGCCTAAACCAAGACTGATACCTGCCGCCGCAATGGTATTGTTGACATCGGAACGGAAACTGTCGGTCTGGCTTAAACCGCTGGCACCTTCGTTAATCCGGCCGGTAATCAGGGCATTTAGTGCTTCCTGCTCGGACAAGCCGGCATCGTTATAGACCTGAATATTCGGACCAGAAGCCGTTCCGGTCACCCGCACCCCGACTACGCTGCCCTGTACGCTCTTGTTGGCATCAATATCTAGACTCGGGTTGGCTAATGGTCCATTAAAACGGGCGATGGCACGGTTTAAATCCAGACTTTGGCCATAGGCTTCAATCTTGACGCGCTGGCTAACCCCAATTGCACCATTGGCGCGCATGGCGGTTTCCAGACCACGCTGACTCAGATACAGACGGCCCACCAGTGGAATACGGCTGTCAAAGCCCTGGAAGATGACCTGATCGCCCAGATTCAGTTCCAGATCGGCACGAATATCCCAAGGACGCGCAGAGCGTAATACCGCCAGCTGGTCTTGCCCTTCATGCACCACACGCACATCCGAAGACAGATTCACCACCGGATCGGAAGCTTCTGGCATAGAGATGAGGGCACGCGGCACATCGACCTTGCCATTTAAGCTTAAGCGTTTCTGGGTCGGGAAAACCTCCATGGATAAATCCGGCGTCACAATGGCGGTAATTAGCGGCGCCTGACGCACCAACAGATTATCCCCTTTTAAGTTCAGCTGAATTTTCGGTACGCCTTTCCAGTCAACATGACCGGTTAAATGTCCCACGCCCTGACCGCTGTTAAATGCGCCATTAATTGTGGCTGAATCCTGTCGAATCGAGGAATACAGCTGCACATTGGTCAGGTTCACCGGCAGGGAAATCATGCTGATGGCACCATCTTTCAAACGCATTTCACCGGTCAGTAATGGCTGGGTTAACGTACCGCCGACCTTACCGGCAAAGGACAATACCCCGGCCATAGAACGCACATCGGCAATAAACGGCTTAAAGACTTTTAACTGCACTTCATTAAAGGCAATTTCACCGCGCATCGGCTTACGCTCGGTATATGGATCAATAATAACATTGGCATAACCGGCACCAATTTCCGGGGTTTTCACATCCAGTCGAATTTGCAGACCTTCGGCAATACTTTTAGCCACCACAGCCACCTGATCATAGCTTAAGGTCGAACCCAGTTCTTGCGGGTCATCACCTGCCAGACCAATGACCCCATTACGGGTTACCAGACGTGCATCAATTTTTGGCCGCTGGCCTTGTGCCCAGGAGGCTTTGGCATGTCCATTGACTTTACCGGTAATCGCCAGACCTTCCGGCATAAAGGCGGCAAAATCGTTCAGGTCGACATTGCGCGTTACAAAGGACAGATTGCCTCGGTTTTTATTGACCCGAATTGGCTGGTCAAAACACAACTGGCTTTGCTGGCTCATCCAGCAATGCGCACCCACAAACAGATCACTGGTTTTGGTCTGGAAGATGACCGAGGCATTCTGACGCTGCACCAGACGGGTTCTTAAGGAGTCAAAATCACCTTTCTGGATTTGACCCAGCCAGTTATTTTCAGCATTAAAGCCGCCGGCCAGCTGCACATAGAAGCTACTTAAACGGTTTTCCGCTTTCACTTTCAGCAGATGCGCCTGGCGGGTACCAGCCAGTGAAATCTCGCCTTTTTGAATTTCACGGTTGCCGCTACGTAAATTTTCCAGACTGGCCGTAAGCAAGGTTGGGGTATTTTCCGAGGTCGGCAATTCACCGCGTAAACGCATTTTGCGCACGCTAAACAGGTTATTTAAACCAAAATCATCGACCACCAGATTGGCGGTGGCCTGCAAACGTGGTTGCGACTGCACATTTAAATAGCCATAAGCACGGCCACGCAAACCGGCATACAGTTCATACAGTGCTGGTGCATTCAGTTTGATTCTCAGGTTTTGTGCATTACCAGTAGCCTGAATCTGGTTCTTGGCATAGGCCAGATATAAATTATTGGCCTCAAACTGCTGCGGCAGGAAACCTTGCTGATTGGCATCCATCAACAGGGCCAGATTACCGGTACCACGTACCGGTTTATTGTTGATCATGCCAGCCAGATTGAGCTTTTCAATATTGATGCGTTTAAGCTGATCTGACCAAACCCCTTGGGTACGTACATTGCCCGACAGCTCGCCGCGCACACTCGAGACAAAATAATGCGGTTTAAAGCGGATTAAAGAGGCGTTCAGGTTCCAGCCAATGCCATTTTTCAGGTTCAGCATACCATTGGCCAGAATCTGCCCGGCCACACCGTCATGACGCAGGTCTGAAATCTTGATCAGCTCCGGTGTACCGGACAGTTTCAGCTTTAAACTGCCCTGACTGGATTGCAGCAGACTGCTGTTGAGTGCGCCATCATAATTGACCGCAAAGCTCTTGAAGCCGCCACCCGCACGCTCATCATGAAACAGTAAGGCCACGGTACTGTTCCCGGTCAGATGCACCGTTTCATCCTGCTCGGCCAGACGACCGCGTAAATCAATATTGTTTAAATGAATAATCTGCTGGTTTGGACGGGCAAAACCATTGGCCTGCAAACGGCCATTCAGCAGATTGACCGGAGCAGCATCAGCAATAATTTGCGGATTAAAATTGTCCGCGTTTAAGGTAGCATTCCATTTGAGCTGGCGCTTGTCGGTTGGCAGTTCAATCAGCGCACGTCCCGTTAAGGTGCTGGCGCCGGCGTTATAGCTAAAGCTTGGTACATCCAGATTATTGTTCTTCAGATTCAGCTCAGCCTTGTACATGCCCGCTGGTAAAGCACCCTGCTCATGCTGCGCCACCTGGGTTGCGACAAAAATCTTTTGCTGGCCTTCGACCAGGGCCATCTGCACATCACCCGATTCACTGGATAACCAGCCAATATAAGGCATCGCGCGGTCAATATTTTTCCAGCGCACATCCAGTACCATGGGGTTTGGCTGGCGGTTTTTCGGCGCATTCTGATCCAGTTTCAGGTTCCAGGTTTCATAGCGGTCGAAATCGACCTGCGCCGTCAGATGAGTTCCATTTTCTAAATGGCCTTTAGAGGCAATTTGAGCATCCAGACTTGGCGGCAGAAAATCCTGCACCACTTGCGGAATGAGTGGGTCTTTCGGATTAATCTTGTCCAGGCGACCGGTAATATCCCAGCTGACGCGCTCGTTCCAGCCGACCACACCAGCCACATTCACGGCGCCCTGCATCAGCTGGCCATTTAAGTTGCTGATGTTCAGCTGATTGACCAGATCGGTATGCATGAGCGCGGTATATTGTCCTTTTGGAATATCTTTACCCGTCAGATCGGTAGCGACATCTAAATCCAGACGCTTGATATCACCCTTAAACTTGGCTGTGCCGTCTTCTGTATACAGCTCCCAGTCTTGTAACAGCGGCCAATGGTATTGATTGAACTGCAGCTCGCCAAACATCGGCACATTTTTACGCATTGGATGCAGCACCACCCAACCGGTGAGCAAATCGGGCGTATAGGTCGCCACCCCGGCCTGAATGGTATCTAAAGACCCTTTGGCCACCACTTTAATATCATGAATATTCAGGCTGTTATTTAACGAAGGTAAATTCACATCACCAATGGCATTCAGCGGATATTTGCCATAAAAATCCATATCTCCGCTGGCATTTTTGACCGACAGATAATCCATACGCATACTGGAATCTTCAAATTCCAGTTTGGTGCCCGACCACAGCGCATCGTTCAGGATCACATCATAAAAATTGACTTTGCTGCCACCTGAAGTCTGAATCAGCAAACGGTCCAGATCGGCATGATCAAGCCGGAGTACAAAAGGCAGTCGGATTTCATTAAACTTGAATGGTCCATCACTTGGCGGTCCTTTGGTGGTAATTTGCAGATTACGCACATCGGCATGGGTAAAATGGATTTCCTTATTCAGCACGGCGCGCCAGCCCAGCATGACATCAGCGCGGTCAATTTTGACATCGACTGATTTTAGCGTAACCAGAATATTGCGCAGGATAATACCGCGTAATAAGTTTCCGCCTTCATATTCATACTGAATGATCTGCTGACGTTCCAGCACCCGGTCGAGCAGGAATTTACTGCCACGGTCGGTCGAGAACATGATTGCCAAAGCCGATACCAGCAACACCACCATAAACAGCAGTGACAACAAGGCACTTCTGACTATTCTGCGCTTTTTGGGTACAGGCGCGGGTGTATTTGGTTGCTGTTCAACTTCAGCCATAGTTCTCTCTAAATCTTAATTTTATAATTGCGAGCCAATAAAGAAATGCAGACGAATTGGATGATTCTCATCCGAAATGCCCGAAGCAACATCGACCCGAATTGGGCCAATCGGTGATGCCCAGCGTACCCCTAAACCGACACTGTATTCGGTCGGATTGCTAAAATCGGCATCATAGGCATTACCAAAATCGCTAAAAATTGCGGCGCGCCAGCCTTCCCTGAATTGATAGTTATATTCCAGCGAGCCCACCCCAAGTGCTTGTCCACCAATTTTAAAGCCATCAATTTGCGGAGACAGGCTCTTAAAGTCAAAACCGCGAATGGTCTGATCCCCACCGGCAAAGTAACGTAGATTATAAGGCACTTTGCTAAAATCTTCGGTCACGATATAACCCAGATCGGCACGACCAACAAACTGATGATCGTTATTTTCACCCAGAGAATAAATAAAACGCCAGCCGGCATTTAAAATTGCCATATCGGCATCGGACAACAGGCTTTCACTGCCGAGTTCAACTTTATAAATCTGCTTGAAACCACGGGTTGGATTGACACGCGGACTGCTGTCAGTACGCGACAGTTCATAACCAAACAGTAAAGACTGCTGTTCGGTGGAACCATTGCCAATAAAGGCGTCAGGAATCTTGTCAATATCGACCACACCGTTCTGGGTTAAACGGTCCAGACGGTAACGCAGACCATAAGCATGTTGCCAGCTGCCACGCGGGTTTTTAATAATCCGGTCGGCGCCGGCCACTGCCGATTCAATTAACAGGTCATTGCCGGCAGAAACATCGCTACGCTCTTCACGCTCATAACCGGCCACCAAAGTAATATAGTCATTCAGTGGATGATTATAGGGAATGCTATAGCGACCATCTAAAGACTGGCGGATTTCAGATAGTTCCAGGTTGGCATCGAAGGAGTGACCACGACGGTTAACAATGGCCCGGCGATACTGGCCACGTACACGCATTCCGGTATCTGTGCCATAACCGGCACCGACTTCTGCACTGTTCAGCTTATCGGCGTTCAAAGTCACAATCACCGGAATTTTCTTTTCCAGACGTGCCTGTTCTTTTAGCCGTTCTTCTTCTGACTGCTGGGTTTCCTGTTCGACCCGCAGCTGACGGATGTTTTCATTCTGCTCGGCTTCCTGAGTGCCGGCAAACTGGTCTTCATCCACCACTGACTGGGTCACTTCTTCAGTCGAGCTTAAATCTTTCTGGTCCTGAACCGGCTGGAAGTCTTCAGCGGAAAGTTTGCGCTGATCAACCAGGGCCTGAATATCCGGTGGCAACTCTGTTGGCCGCTCCAGCGGATCGGGACGCATGGTATCGACCAACGTATAGTTAAAATAACGTGAGTTGGTCAGGTTATTGGCCAGACCGTTGACCCGCCAGAAAGTATAATCGGCGCCATCTTCCCACGGCACCATGCTTTCCAGAATATCCATATCCAGAGGAAATTCTTTGCTCGGATCGCTCATCCGGAACTGGGCCGGCCCCAACGTATAACGCTCGCCGGGTTCATAGCGCAGATTAATATCGGCAGTATTTTGCGGCTGCGCCACTTTCACGTCATGCAGGCGCCAATAGCCATCAAAGAAACCGTTATTGGAGGCAGCATCATTAATCCGGGTTTTGGTCTCTTCATACAGACCGTGGTGAAACACATCGCCCACATCCTGATCGGGCAGGACGCGAATTACCTGGAACTGTGCCAGATTCTCACCTGGGCCGCTAAATTCAATATTCTGCTCCTGCACACGCACCGGTGTATTTGGTGTGACCAGAACCCGCACCCGGCTGTCATTCAGCTTTTCAAACTTGAATTCGGCATGATAAAAGCCGACGGCCTGTGCCGCCTGATTAGATAAAGAACGCAGCTGTGGTAAAGCCGAGGGAAAATCGGCAAAAGATTCCTGGGTAAAACTGGACAGTTTGCCGCGCACATTGGCACGCAGATTTTCCAGTGCCGTGGCATAGGCCTCTGCGGAAACTTCACCACTATTTTCGGCGCCGGTAATCACCACATCGGCACTAATCCGGGGCACCCGTGCAGTATTTAACTCACGCGGTGGACGTACCTTATACAGCAAGCGCCGGAAAAACCCCGGTTTATCGGCATCGGCCACTTCTGTATTCAGGCCCAATTCAGTCAGGGTTCGGCCGGAGGTATTCGCTTCCACCACAATCTGGCTGTCGGCGCGAATACTGTCCATGAGCTGGTCGACATTGACCGGAGACTGGTTAATTTCAGCCAGTTCCTGCTGGGTGGCATCATTAATCAGTACTTCGGTATTCTGCTCGGCGCGATACTGGCGTGCTTCCTGTTTGGCCTGTTCAGCGATCTGGAAAATTTCTGCGGCCATATTGGCATCGACCGGCATTACCGGTAAATCATCCAGATTTTCCAGTTCAATTGGCTGAAAAGCGGCTATCGGTTCACTGCTATTTTGCTGCTGTTGCAACATCTCCAGACTGTCCGGCTCAGTGCTGGGCACCTGAAAATTCTCAATTTTTTCTAATTCTTCAGGGGTATCTTTGCCTTGGCTGAGCGCCAGATCGCGAATTTCCTGTTTCATGTCGGCCGATGCGACCGGATCGCTCGCCGGTTCCGCCACTGCGGGAGGATTTTGACTAAAGCCCTGCTGTGCGACTAAACTTAAAAAGATGCTCAGACAAAGTTGTCTGGAATGCCTCCACTGAATTATGGCATGCATACTGTTAGACAGCGCAGACTTTTTAAAAGTTCGGTTCACAAGCATAGAAAACTCTAAATTTAATCTTTTTAATGGAAAAATCCGCAATGAAATGTTCGCTAACAGACTCTAATTTATTGGATTTTTTCAACAGTGAAAACACTGCAAAATATCATACATGATTTTCGGGCAATTATATCAATTGGTCACATTTCTTAATAAAACTAATGAAGTCCACTTCTTATGGAAAAAAATGAAAATTTGCTAGCCACACGACGCTTCTTGCCCATGTTCTGTACCCAGTTTCTGGGCGCGCTGAATGACAACGTGTTTAAGCAGGCTTTGCTGCTGGTGATTACCTATGGCTGGATCAGTCAGCAATCTGGCAGTATCAGCACCCTGAATAATCTGGCGGCACTGCTGTTCATTTTGCCCTATTTTATTTTCTCGGCCACAGCCGGACAAATTGCCGATAAATATGAACGCTCGCAGCTGGTGCGTTATTTAAAACTGCTGGAAATTGCGGTGATGTTACTGGCCACGGTCGGCTTCCTGATTGGCAACTTATGGTTGCTGATGTTTGCCCTGTTTTTAATGGGTACCCAATCGACCTTTTTTGGTCCCATCAAATATGCGATTTTGCCAGAAATCCTGAAACCGAATGAGTTGATGTCGGGAAATGCGCTGTTCCAGTCCGGCACCTCAATTGCCATTCTGGTCGGGATGATTCTAGGCGGCGCGGTGATTTCCCTCTCCGCTGGTAATTTACTCTGGATCAGCCTGACCGTGCTGGCTATTGCCGTGGTCGGTTATCTTGCCAGCCGTTTTATTTTAAAACAGCCGATTGCTGCACCGCAGTTACAGGTGGACTGGAACTTTTTCCGTACCAGTATTCAAACCTTAAAATATGCCAAAAACCTGCCGCTGATTTTTCTGATTTTACTCGGTAACTCCTGGTACTGGTTTTATGGCGCGACGTATCTGACCCAAATTCCGCAGCTGACCCAGCAAAACCTGCATGCTTCTGAAAATGTGGTCAGCTTATTGCTAACTTTCTTCTCGGTCGGGATTGGTGTCGGTTCATTACTCTGTCGTAAAATTGGCGGCACCGAGGTAAATATCAAGATGGTACCGATTGGTGCGGTCGGTTTAACCGTATTTGCGTTTTATCTGGCTGCTACACTGGCCTTTGTACCACCACAAACTGGTGAACTACTGGGCTTAAGCGAAGTCTTTCAGCAAGGCTGGAGTTATTATCATGTGATGCTAGCCGTGACCTTGCTCGGTATTAGCGGTGGTTTTTATATTGTGCCCCTATATGCCATGATGCAGGCCTATTCACCGCGCTCGCATCGTGCCCGGGTGGTGGCAGCCAATAACATTTTAAATGCGATTTTTATGGTTTCTTCAGCCATCTTCTCGATTATTATTTTAAGCGTGCTGCAAATTGACCTTAAAATTCTGTTTTGTATTACTGCTGTTTTAAGCGCCATATTCACCATCTGGCTCTTGTTTAAACTCAAGTCTATGCTTGATACTGCAGCAGCCCCTCTGGAGGATTAAATTCATGCGTCATTACACCGGTCTCGACAAGTTTATTCATTCATTTGATCAGGCCTTACGCAGCCTGGTTCCGGGTGTCACCTCGGCTCAGCGCGATAATCCTGGGCAAAATACTCCAACTCAATTAGCAGTGAGTGAAGCGCGTCATGTGGCGGGATTAATGCGGGTCAATCATAGTGGTGAAGTTTGTGCGCAGGCGCTGTATCATGGTCAGGCACTGACAGCGAAGCTCCCGAATGTACGCCGCGAAATGGAACAGGCCGCCATTGAAGAACAGGATCATTTGGCCTGGTGTGAAGACCGTTTAAAAGAACTGGATAGCCATACCAGCCTGCTCAATCCGGTCTGGTACGGACTATCTTTTGGCATGGGCGCTATTGCCGGAATTGCCGGAGACAAATATAGCTTAGGTTTTGTCGCTGAAACTGAGCGTCAGGTCAGCCTGCATTTAGAAGATCATATTCGTCAATTGCCAGCACATGATGAACGCTCGCGCAAAATTCTGGAACAAATGAACGAGGATGAGCTGCATCATCGTGATACGGCGCTAAATGCAGGCGGGGTTGATCTCCCTGCGCCTGTACGTATTGCTATGACCGGTATTTCAAAACTGATGACCAAGACCAGTTATTATATTTAAGCGTTTTATCTTCATCATGTTTGATGAAAGATTCCAAAAACAGCCTGCATCCTCGCAGGCTGTTTTATCATGCGTGTGCAAGCTTAAGTAAAATCAACACGACCAATTTATCTACTTAATTTAAAAAGCCCGGTATAAAAACCGGGCTTGCTGATAAATCATGTCATCTTCACGCTGAACATTGAATTACAGGAAATGGATGGGGCTGATGAGCAAATGCCGCATTGTGCCACAGCTCGAACATCGGGATTTTTACATCCAGAGCCAGCGGTAATTTTTTCGGATTAAATTGCATTTGCTCCAGGCTTGTCCCCCAAGCAATTAAATCCACATCTAAACTGATTTGATGTGAAGGTCGTACCCGCCCGGAATCTGCTTCTAACTGTTTTAGCAAGGCCAGAATCTGCTCGACACTGTGTTCACTCTTGAGCAGACAGGCGGCATTCCAGTAATCCGCACCAATCCCATCCCGGCACGGAATCAGATAAATCGAGGAACACTGCAAACGCCCCAAACGCGACAGCGCAGCAAATGCCTGTTGAAAATGCTGTTCAGGATGAGAATTACTCGCCAGTGCTAGGGCGAAAATCGTTTCGGTGGCGTTCAAGACGAATTCCTACAGATTGGGCTTGCGGGATAATGGCAGGCTTGCGGATGCTAATCATAATCGATTCAACTGTAGGATAGTGAGCAAAAAGTGCATCCAGCACCAGCTTTGCTGCATGTTCAATCAATTTTGGCTGAGCGGCCTGAATCACTTGCGCAGAAATTTCGCAAATTTCGGCATAGTTCAGGGTATCTTCCAGTTCATCAGAACAGGCAGCCTGCTCCAGACTGCACTGAATGCTTAAGTCCAGCAGCAAAGGCTGGATAATCTGACGCTCCCAGTTAAAACAGCCCACCACTGTTTCGACCTTTAAGCCTTCAATAATAATTGCGTCCATCGGATTACTCGGGCGTGTATAACGTGAATCATCGCCTGCCTGCTACATTAGCATCACGTGTCACTTTGCGATGTAGCAGCAACAGCTTGTTATATAAAAGCTGGGCGATGTCTATAAATTAATGTTTGAGCAGCAGATTCGGGTCCATACTTTGTACCATCTGCAAGCGCTGGTCGGCATAAATGTCAGTATACGGCGCCAGGATACGCATGAAACGGTCAAAGTACAGCATTTGCTTGAACAGCAGCGCAAAATCACGCGGGAAACGGATGCCATGACGTTCACCAACCGCCACCATATCCATCATGATGTCATTTAAATCGGCCGGATTTGAACTGAGGATTTCCTGTGGATCGGCCAGCAGTACACCACTAAACAGACGTTCCAAATCTTGCGCCAGCACTTGGGTGTTAATCTGGGTATCGGTCATGCCCATTTTCAGCATGTTTTCCGCCATCAGCGTGTAGTCGGTATTCTGCAAGGCATCCATAAAGGCGATACAGGCCGTCCAGACTTCAGGCTTCAGCTGCCCGACAATACCAAAATCAATAAAACCGACGCGGCCATCTTCCAGCAGCATCAGGTTGCCAGCATGCAGGTCGGCATGGAAACTGTTACACATCATCAGGCTGCCAAACCAGGTATTCATGGCGGTAATTAACACCTGCGACGGGTCTTTGGCATACTGTTTTACCACTTCAAAATCGGTTAAAGGCACCCCGAAAAGACGCTGCATGGTCAACACCCGGCGAGTGGAATACTGATGATAAACCTTCGGCGCTGTTGCAGCCTGATTCTGGGTCAGGTTCAGATAATTGACAAAATCATCCAGGTTTTTGGCTTCTTCAATAAAGTCGACTTCGCGCACCATACGGACTTTAATTTCTTCGACAATATCAGCCAGAGAGGCGAATTTTACTTTTGGTACGGCTTTTTCCAGCAGCTTGGTGGCCCAGTGCAGCACATTCAGGTCGGTATATAAAATGGTTTCCACACCCGGTTTCTGGACTTTAATCACCACATCTTCGCCCGAGACCAGCTTGGCAGCATGCACCTGGGCAATGGAAGCCGAAGCCAGCGGGGTTTCATCAATCGAGGCAAAAATTTCGCCTAAATCACGCCCGGCGAATTCTGAAGCCAGCACCTGCTGTACATAGCTAAACGGCAATGATGGAGTTTGATCTAAACAGCCCTGAAACTCTTCCACATACTCACGTGGAAACAAAGATGGCGTGCTGGCAATAAACTGTCCCAGCTTGATATAGGTTGAACCGAGCGATTCAAAGGTTTCACGCATCAGTTTGGCGTTGCTGGGTTTTTCAGTCGCATATTTCAGGCCGGCTTTGGCCGCCACGACCGCCGTTTCGCCCATACGCGCCACGGAACGAAGGCCATCTAACCAGATATTGTTTTTCATAATGTCTTCGATGAAATTAAATTTGAGTCAGTGTAGCAAAAAATTGATGTCAGATAGATTTATCTTGCCTGACAGCATGGGCAATTTCGGTCTTTTTCAAACGCCAGCAGGCGCTGTTTTAAACTCAGCCCATCCCAGAGCAGCAGCTTCTGTTTTAACGCAGCAATTCCCAGACCTAAATAGATCAAGGTATGATGCGCCTGTAAACTGGCCATCACATTCGGAGTCGTGGCCAGCACACCAGAATCGGCGCAGCGCAGGCTTTCATTGACCTGATCTTCTTTTGGAAACAGGCATTCATAGCAGGCCGAATCACCTTCTACCATAAACAACTGGCCCTGAAAACCAATGGCCGAGGCACTAATCAGCGCCACCTGATACTGCACACAAACACGGTTGACCAGATAGCGGGTACTGAAATTATCGCAGCCATCCAAAACCAGATCCTGCTGGGCAATCAGTTCGGCGGCATTGCTGTCATCCAGTTTGGCTGTGATGGCATGTACCTGAATATACGGATTAATCTTTTGCAGACGCTTGGCCAGAATGTCGGCCTTATAGAAGCCTAAATCTTCTGCGCTATAGGCAATTTGACGTTGCAAATTACTGATTTCAATCGTATCGGCATCAATGAGGGTGATTTTTCCGACCCCGGCGCGCGCCAATAGTTCGGCACTGCTACAGCCTATACCGCCACAACCGACAATCAGCACATTGGCCAGTTTTAATTTTTCCTGCGCTTCGATATCCCAGCCATCCAGCAAAATCTGGCGACTATATAAATGCATTTCTGCATCGCTCAGTTCCTGCCAGTTATCCTCAAGTGTCACCATTTATCTTCCTGTTTTTTGCTGGCTATAGTGTAATTCGATTGATTTTTTTTAACAGCCTTACCCACTGTTTTTTCGGTGTTCGCCGCCCTTCGTTTTATGTATAACCTCTTGGTCTGGATGATATGTAAACAACTGTCTTGCCTGATGCGCTTTTGTTGAGCGCAGATATTGTTTTACCCTGAATCTGTATGAGTTAGGTGAGACCGCTACGCGAAGCACAAAAATCGTTTTACTCTGCTTGTGAATGAGTTCTTTTGCGTAAAAGCGCATTTACTGACATCAGGAGCAAAGCACATGAACGATCAACATAACCGCGACAAATTATGGGAACTGATTAAAGATGTACGCTTCACCATGATCAGTCACCACACCGAAACCCAAGAAATTCATGCACAGCCAATGACCATGCTCAATTCTGAAAAGCTGCATGAACGTCAGAATTTGTATTTTATTTTGCGTGACAGCAATGATCTGGTTACAGCAGTGACCAGCGGCCGTAACCAGATTGGTCTGGCGTTCTCCAAACCCTCAGACGGGATTTATGTGTCGATGAGTGCACATGCGCAAATCAGTACAGATCGTGCCCTGATTGATCAGCTCTGGAATCCATGGGCGGAAAACTGGTTTAACGGCAAGGATGATCCTTCGGTGCGTGTTCTGGTGGCAGAAGCGATTAGTGCCGAATACTGGAATGTCACCGACAATAAAGTCACCCAGTTATTTAAAGTACTGAAAGGCAATCTGACCGGTAAAACTGGTGAACCCAATTCTGAACACCAGAAAATGGATTTATAACAGCCACATATACGCCTTGAAATAGCCATAAAAAAAAGGCACGCTTTGACCTGTATTTTGCAGATTCTTGCGTGACTTTTTATAGATAAAAATAAAACTGATAAAAATCAATATCAAGAAACCAAATGTAATGACATACAAATTACATAAATTAAATAATTTTAATCGTCTTCTATCTCCTCTTAACTGACTTTTTCCAACAGTATCTGTTTATCAATTTCCTGCTGCTTAAGGATATTGCGTTGAATCTTGCCGCTGGAGGTTTTGGGTAAAGCCTCGACAAATTCAATCTCTTTCGGATAAGCATGTTTGGATAAACGTGAACGCACATAATGCTGTAGTTTTTGTTCCAGTGCCGGACTTGCAGCAAATTGTGCTTTTAGCACCACAAAGGCTTTAACGATTTCAGTACGTGCCGGGTCCGGTTTACCCACCACGGCTGATTCCAGCACTTCCTCGCATTCCAGCAAGGTGCTTTCGACATCAAACGGTCCGACCCGATAGCCCGAAGTTGTAATGACATCGTCTGCACGCCCAATAAAATCAATTCCGCCCAGCTCATTTAAACGCACCGTATCACCGGTTAAATAGTACTGGCCCACAAAGGATTTACGGTTATGTCCGGCATAGCCTTTAAACCACATTAATGGAGATTGTGATTCATCCAGCGCCAGCGTGCCAATTTCACCCGCGGCAACTTCCTGATGCTGTGCATTTAATACCGCAAAACGATGTCCCGGAATGGCATAACCGGCCGAGCCCACTTTTTTGTGATGTTCCAGCGCATGATGATTGGCAATCACCATGCCCAGTTCAGTTTGTCCGTACTGATCGTAAACATTGACCTCGAGATCCTGTTTAAACCAGTGAATAACTTCTGGGGTTAGTGGCTCACCGGCACTGCTGACCACGCGCAAGGTTTTAGGTACACCGGCAAATTTTTCTTTAAAGCCAAAGAACATACGAAAGGCTGTTGGCGAACCGGCCAAATTGCTGACCTGATATTTTTGAATGACTTCCAGTGCATGATCGACACTAAATGGTCGTTCATCCATGATAATACTATGCCCCAGACTGAGCGGCCCGGTAATGCCATAATACAACCCATAGGCCCAGCCCGGATCGGCCAGATTCCAGAACGAATCTTCAGCACGTAAATCGACCGCATGCTGCATATAACCTTTAAAGGCCAGCAAGGCTTTTAAAGGCACCGGTACCGATTTTGCCAGACCCGTAGTACCCGAAGTAAACATCATCAGGAAGTCATCATCAAAGCTGCGCAGTACCGGCTCAAAACTGGCAGAATGCTGATTCAGCTGCTGCCAGAAATCGGCATCACCTGTTCCAGCCGCTTCAGCACCGACGGTTAATATACCAATCTGCTGCAATGAACTGAGTTTGGCGCGTTGCTCGGTATGGGTCACAATAAACCGGGTATTGGCAGCCTCCAGCCGGTGTTCAATCGCTTTCGATTCAAATGCCGTAAATAGCGGCTGATAGACCGCGCCCATCCGCCAGGTGGCCAATACGGTAATCAGCAATTCCGGAGTTCTTGGCAGCAGACCGGCAATACAGTCGCCTGCTTTTAAACCCATGGCCTGAAAATAATTGGCCAGCTTGCCTGAAGCCTCAGCCAGCTGATCAAAGCTCCAACGAGCTGATTCACCCTGCTTACCTTCCCAGATCAAAGCGGTGTGCTGCTGTCCGCAATATCGACCACAGCATTCGGTATAGGCATTCAGCGCCTGTGCCGTTCCCTGTAACTGGGTAGCAATCAGTTGTTCCAAATTAAAATCTTGATAGGCGTCTTGCAACGTTTTCATGGGGGCAACCTCTTATCCTTCGGGGCGATTGATCTGCAAAAACATCCGTATTGCAGGACGTGTTCCTTGTTGTTTTCATGCCATCGGGCTGATGGTCTGCAGTCCATCCGACTGCAGGGTTATTTCTTATACTGCTATTTTTAGATTGTACCCATGCAAAGCGGTCTTCACATGGGAGATGGGTTAGATGATGAATAACATCTTATGCTTCAGTTCAGCATAAGGAGGGCACCACTGCAATTTCCATTGGCCTCAATCGTGATGCCGTGTTTGGACATATTGCTGTATCAACGCCGGTTTAAGACTGGGTCACAGCCCGGGCAATCACCAAACGCTGAATATCCGAAGCGCCTTCATAAATCTGGCTAACCCGAACATCGCGGTAAATCCGTTCTACCGGGAAGTCGGACACATAACCATAACCGCCATGAATCTGGATGGCATCGGAGCAGACGCGCTCTGCCATGGTTGAAGCAAACAGTTTGGCCATCGAAGCCTCTTTTAAACACGGTAAACCGGCATCTTTTAAGCTGGCTGCATGCAAAATCAACTGACGCGCCGCTTCAATTTGCGTGGCCATATCGGCCAGACGAAAAGCCACTGCCTGATGTTGCACGATCTCAACCCCAAAGGCTTTACGTTCATTGGCATATTCCACGGCGGCATCTAAAGCAGCACGCGCCATCCCCACCGATTGGGCAGCAATCCCGATCCGGCCTGACTCCAGATTGGACAAAGCAATTTTATAGCCTTCGCCTTCCTGACCGAGCAGATGATCAGCTGGAATACGGCATTGATCCAGCACAATAGTCGCCGTATCGGAACAATGCTGCCCCATTTTGTCTTCTAAACGCGATACGATATATCCGGGGTTCTCGGTCGGGACCAAAAAGCAGGAAATGCCTTTTTTGCCAGCAGATTTATCGGTCACAGCAAAGACCAAAGCCAGCTGGGCGTGTTTACCGGTGGTAATAAACTGCTTGGTGCCATTTAATATCCAGCTGTCACCATCACGTTCAGCCTTGCATTCGATGGCACTAGCATCGGAACCGACTTGCGGTTCGGTCAGGCAAAAACAGCCTAACCATTCACCGGTCGCCAGTTTGGTCAGATAATGCTGTTTTTGCGCTTCAGTGCCATAACGCTGAATGATGCCGCACGGTAAAGAGTTTTGCACACTCACAATCGTCGAAATCGCACCATCTCCTGCGGCAATTTCCTCTAAAGCCAGCACCAGCGAGATATAATCCAGACCGGCACCACCCCACTGTTCCGATACAGTCATACCCAGTGCACCTAAAGCGCCCAGCTCTTTCAGTTCCTGTGCCGGAAACTGTGCGGTTTTATCGCGTTCGGCTGCGGTCGGTTTCAATTTCTCCTGCGCATAGCTACGCATCATGTCCTGAACCATTTTTTGTTGTTCATTTAAAATCATTGCTTTCTCGTTCTCATTACGTTGGATTCGGCTGAAGTACGCTGGCTGATCTAAAAACTTGGGGGATGGTCTAGCTGCAGCATCAGCACGACAACCAGACCAGATGGGTTTATCTTATTTTTATTTACTTAGGCTATTTATTTAACCCAGCAAAGGGCTGCTTTTTTAAGCATTGTACTTATTTAGGCTGCATCCGGATCGCACCATCCAGACGAATCACCTCACCATTCAAATAGCCATTTTCAAAAATCTGTCCTACCAACTGGGCAAACTCATGTGGCTTAGCCAGACGCGGTGGATATGGCACCATCTGCCCCAAAGCATCCTGCACATGCTGTGGAAAGGCTTTCAGCATTGGTGTTTCCATAATCCCCGGTGCAATGGTCATCACGCGGATCGATTCACGGGCCAGTTCACGCGCTAGCGGCAAGGTCATCGCCACAATCGCACCTTTGGACGCAGAATAGGCCGCCTGACCAATCTGTCCTTCATACGCCGCCACTGAAGCGGTATTGACAATTACACCGCGCTCTTCTTCACCAGCTTGCAGTTGATATTTGGCCATCAGCTGCGCAGCAAAACGAATCATGTTAAAGCTGCCACTGACATTAATGTCCAGCACTTTCTGGAACATGCTTAAGCTATGTAAGCCTTCTTTGCCCAGCACTTTGGCTGAAGGTGCGATGCCGGCACAGTTGACCAGACCATTTAACTGGCCATAGTGCTGCTCAATCTCGGCAAAGAATTGCTCTACCGCGGCTTCATCGGTCACATCCAGCGCCTTAAACTGGGCTTTTTCACCCAATTGCTGTGCCATTTGCGTACCCAGCTCCTGATTCATATCGACCAGAATGACATTGGCCCCCTGCTCCACCAGATACTGTGCAGTAGCAGCGCCCAAACCAGATGCACCACCGGTAACCACACATACTTTTCCTTGAATCTTCATTTTATTTTCCCAAATAGTTTTGTTATCAATGACACATACTCGACTTAAGATGCAGAGTAATCAGACTCCAGCTTGAGTACAATTTCCAAATACAGCATCCTGCATGATGCCTTTGAACAATAGCATTTTTAACATAATTTTAAATTGAATAGACACGCGATGACGCCATCCCATTTGCATTATAGTAAAGGCACCATTTCTATTGCACTGGTGCATGAAGCACTGCAAGCCGCCCAGCAGCAAGGGGTGGAAATTCACTCCATTCTGACCCGGGCCGGTATTCCGCTGGAGCTGATGCATTCGGCCAAAGCGCGGGTGTCGGTGCTGCAATATGGGCAGCTGTGGATTGCCCTGGCCGATGCCATGAATGATGAGTTTTTTGGTATGGACAGCCATCCGCTGCGCCGTGGCAGTTATCGTTTATTGTCCAAATGGGTCTACTCTGCCGATACCATTGAAACCGCACTGAAAGAGATTCTAAAGTTTTTCAACCTGATTCTGGATGATCTGCGCGGGGAACTGCAGCTCAACAAAGATGCTGCTGTGCTGACCCTTCATGATCGGGCGCAGCCCAAAGCCATGTTCAGTTATGCGACTTATTTAATGCTGGTGCATAGCCTGATCTGCTGGCTCAGTGGACAGCGCATTGCCATTCAAAAAATCGAACTAAAATGCCCGGCTCCAAGCGATGATGCAGATTATCGGGTGCGCTTTTGTGAAAACATTCGCTATGAACAACCCGACAACCGAATCTATTTTGATGCGCAGGCTTTGGGTCTAAAAATCAAGCAGGATGAGCGCAGCTGGAAACGCTTTTTACAGCAAACCCCGTATAACCTGCTGGTGCGTTTTAAAAATCCGCATGCGTTAAGCACGATGATTCGCAAACAACTGATGCAGCGTCCGCCAAGTGAATGGCTGGAACTGCATGAACTGACCCGACAACTGAATATGTCAGGCGCCACTTTTCAGCGCCGTTTAAAACAGGAAGGTACCAGCTATCAGCAACTGAAAAATGAAATCCGCCGCGATACCGCGATTGAACTGCTCTCGAAAACCGAGCTATCGCTACAAGATATTAGTGAACGGCTGAATTTTCATGATCCAAGTGCCTTTCACCGAGCCTTTAAAAAGTGGACTGGCTTAAATCCGGGGGCCTACCGGCAGAATCAAAGCTAGCCGTTATTTATGCTGATATTTTTAACTCAGAACTTTTAAATATAAGTTGCAATATGAAGCACTTGGCATTTCAAGTGCAGTATTTGAACCGGTCATTCATCGTAACAGCATTGCCAATCACACCAAAATAGATTAATTTTCACTCAATTTATCGCATAGATTCTATGCAATTTTGGCTGTAATCCCTCCTCCTCCTTGTTGTACTCCATCTTTAGAGGTTCCCATGCTTAAGATGATTGATGTGCTTGCACAAAATCTGGTTCAAAATTTTAATCACGCACTTTCTACTCCTTCAGAGCAACTTGATGAATTGCTGAATCAAGGCATTCTCAACACCTCTGAAGATCAGTTACGTAATGCGATGGCGGCATTTTTTGATCGTGAAGATGCGCTAGAAGCGGCACAAGCCTTAGATATTCCTCAGGAAGATCTGCACGCCTTACAAGCAGGCTTAGCACTTAAAGATGAAAACCTGAGCGAAACGGCAAAAATTGTAGCGCTGTGTCTGGCTTTAGAAACCGATAGCCTGGCTCAGGTGGAAGTATCTGACTGTCTGCAAGATTATCCAATGTAAATCTTGAGCAGTTACCCAACGCCTTATTCAAGTGACGCTACGGCGTCACTTTTTTTGACTGGATTATACTGAATCATCCCAACGTATACGGCTTGCATTGCCTTGTCCGGCTATGGAACACTACGGCTGAGCATCCGCGCAGAAGCACTATGATTATTCGGGATAAAAGCAACAGTTTCGCATTACTTTTTGCATGGTCAGGCACCATCTTGCCCAAGGTCATGCCGGCCTTAATGATGGTGGTGTTCATTTCCACCGTGCTGGTCTATCTGTCCTCGCATCATTATGTACAGGCGCCGGCCGTGCCCGCGATTGGCTTTACCATTTTCGGGGTTATCCTGTCGATTTTCCTCAGTTTCAGAAATACTGCCAGTTATGAACGCTGGTGGGAAGGCCGCAAATTATGGGGGCAGCTGATTGCCACCTCACGCCATCTTACCCGTGATTCCTATGTGTTGCCGCCCGCCGAACGTCAGGTGCTGATGTATCGGGTAATGCTGTTTAGCAATTTACTGAAAAACCGGCTGCGCACCCAGAATGAGCCGATTGATTTTTATCATAACAAGGTCAATTTAAGCCCGGCCGATTATCAGGCGCTGTTTGGGCATATTAATGCCGCCCAGTTTATTCTGGAACAGATTCAGAAAGATCTGGTCAAGGCCCTGCACAGCGGCGAACTGTCAGATATTGTCTATCATGGCCTGAACAAGCACATTATCAGCTTAGGGGATATTCAGGCCGGTTGTGACCGGATTCTGACCACGCCGTTACCTTTTTCGTATTCGGTATTGCTACACCGCACCGTGTACTGTTTCTGCTTTATTCTGCCTTTTAGTTTAGAGGCGAATTTAGGTATCTGGACCCCCATTCTGGTGGGATTGATTGCCTATCTGTTTTTGGGCTTGGATGCCTTAAGCGAACAGCTGGAAGAACCGTTTGGCCTGCAAGACAATGACCTGCCACTGAGTGCCATGGTCCGGCTAATCGAACGGGAAATGCTGAGTGCCTTGGGTGAAGAATTACCTCCGGCCATTCAGGCGATTAAAGGCAACCTGACTTAATCGCCGAGTTGGCCGATAGTCACCCGATCATTACCGCCATAATCCAGAATGGTGCGTACCGCAACAAAACCGGCATCGTTAAAGATATTTTGCACAGCTACTGCCTGATCATAACCATGCTCTACAGCAATCCAGCCTTGCGGTTTTAACCAGTGCTTGCCTTGCTGAATAATAATCTCAAGATCAGATAAGCCCTGCTTGGCCGCCACTAAGGCCCGTTCAGGTTCGGTGGCCAAATCTTTCATATGTACATCATCAGCCGCAATATACGGTGGATTCGACACAATCAGATCAAACCTCGGCTCGGCAGGAACGCCTAAAGCAGCAAACCAGGCGCCCAGCTTAAACTCTACCCGCTCCAAGTTATGCGTCTGCGCATTTTCTTTGGCAACCGCCAGAGTCGGCGGATAAATATCGGTTGCAGTCACCTGCCAATCCGGACGTTCCGATGCCAAGGCCAAGGCAATCGCACCGGTGCCGGTACCCAAGTCGATAATCGCCGCTTGTGCCGGTAAATCCAGTTGCAAACAGCTTTCTACCAGTACTTCGGTATCTGGTCTTGGCACCAGGGTATCTGGTGTGACTTTTAAATCCAGTGTCCAGAATGGCTGTGAACCGGTGACATAGGCCAAGGGTTCACCTGCTTCAATCCGGGCAATACCCGCAAGATATTGCTGTTCCTGTTCTGGGCTTAGCTCACGATCGGCCTGATATTTCAGCGCCAAGGCAGATAAACCTAGAATATGCTCCAGTAGCCAGAGATTTTCCTGACGTTCGTAGCTGTCTGCTACGCCACGAATGGCCAGTGCATCGGCAATTTTCATTAGCCACCATTTTGCTGGGCAAGTAACGCCAGCTGATCGGCCTGATATTCACGGTGCAGGCTGTCCAGCAATTCGGTTAAATCACCTTCCATCACTGCATCTAACTTATATAAAGTTAAGTTAATACGATGATCGGTCATCCGCCCTTGCGGATAGTTATAGGTGCGAATACGCTCGGAACGGTCACCGGAACCGACCAAGTCACGACGCATTTCCGAAGTGGCAGCATCTGCTGCAGCACGTTTGGCATTTTCCAGACGTGAGGCCAATAAGGCCATGGCTTTGGCTTTGTTCTTGTGCTGCGAACGTTCTTCCTGACATTCCACTACCGTTCCGGTTGGAATATGGGTAATACGCACCGCAGAGTCAGTTTTGTTGACGTGCTGACCACCGGCACCCGACGCGCGGTAGGTATCAATACGTAAATCTGCCGGGTTAATATCCACCGTGGTATCGACATCAATTTCAGGCAAAATAGCCACGGTACAGGCGGACGTATGTACACGGCCTTGCGATTCAGTTGCCGGAACACGCTGGACACGATGTGCGCCACTTTCAAATTTCAGGCGGCCATAGACCCCGTCACCATTAACCAGACAAATCACTTCTTTATAGCCGCCGTGTTCGCCTTCGTTTTCTGACAGCACTTCAATACGCCAGCCTTGAGATTCGGCATATTTGCTGTACATGCGGAATAAATCGCCGGAGAAAATTGCTGCTTCATCACCACCGGTGCCGGCACGAATTTCCAGATAGGCCGAGTTGGCATCATTCGGATCTTTAGGAATCATCAGGATGTTTAAATCCGCTTCCAGCTGTTCAATCAGTGCCTTGTTTTCCTTGATCTCTTCCTGCGCCATCTCTTTAAAGTCAGGATCGGACAGCATTGCTTCAGCCGTTTCAATATCGGCTTCGGCCTGGGTATATTTGCCCCAGACTTCGGTAATTTCGCTCAGGTCATTGTGTTCGCGCGACAGCTGGCGAAAGCGTTTGTTATCGGAAATGACTTCAGCATCGGCCAAGAGTGCTGTTAATTCTTCGTGACGGTCAGAAAGTTGATCTAATCGTAAACGTAACGATTCTTTCATTGTGCAAATTATCTCAATATACAGGCTGTCGCCCTAATTCAATAAGGCCAGCGAAATCAAAAAATTGCCATAGTTTAACGATTCTGGCCAGCAAATAACATCTTTATTCGTAGCAGAAACTGCGTGGTTGATGGCCAAATCCGGCAAATACGCTACAGCGTGCAAGAGATGCATCCTGCCTCTTTCAATTTAAAGTCTGGGCTGCCGATAAAATCGACAGTTTTAATACAACTTATACAAAGCCGAAACCAAAGCACTGAATTATGAAGGTGCCTCTCCATATTTGCAGGGAATCCTTTTGTTACATTTACTGCCATCAAATGACATTAAAAAGTCCGCTCTTGGACATGGAGTGAATATGAAACTCAATGCTGTTTTATTAAGTGCAACGCTTGCTGCCACTTCTTTCATGACGGTGAATGCACATGCTGACAATGCGACCCGTGTAGCTGCAGCCAGTGCCTTAGGTAGTGTCGCAGGTACAGCCTTAGGTAAAAACATGGGCGGTACCACGGGTGCAACCATTGGTGCGGCTTTAGGTGGTGCAGGTGGCGCAGCTGTAGCCAGTAACAAACGCCATCGTACTGAATCTGCCATTGGCGGTGCCTTAGGTGGCGGTGCGGGTTATACCGTGGGTCAGAACATGGGCGGTACGAATGGTGGTTATATTGGTGCAGCGCTCGGTGCAGCCGGTGGTGCAGCGCTGGGTAACAAGATTTCCAAAGATAAAGAATACGACCGTTACCAGGAACGTAAATGGAAGAAAAAACGTCGTCGTTAATTCTCCCCTTGTAAAAAAGCATCTTCAGGATGCTTTTTTTACGCCTGGGATTTCATTTTTTCAGTAGATGGATGAGGAGGCAATTATGAAGAGATTCGACAGAAAAATTACACAGCGTTGACCAAAATTAGCATTTTGACACCTGTGCCCTCCACGATCTTTTCTCAAAGTTTTTCTACATTAAAGTCAAGACAAATTGAATGTGCTCTTTGGAGTGTAACCATGAAGATCAACAAAATTTTATTGAGTACAGTACTGGCCAGCTCAGCGCTTATGATGGGTACAGCACACGCCGACAACAACACCCGTGTCGCAGTAGGTTCCGCTTTAGGTGGTGTGGTCGGTGCAGCCATTGGCCAGCAAATGGGCGGCTCAACCGGTGCGTTAATTGGTTCTGCCTTGGGTGGTGCCGGTGGTGCAGCAGTCTCTGCCGATAAACGTGACCGCAATGGTGCAGCCATTGGTGCCGCTTTAGGTAGCGCTGGTGGTTATAGTGTCGGTAAAAACATGGCCGGCAGCAATGGTGGTTATATTGGCGCAGCCTTAGGTGGTGGTGCAGGTGCAGTGTTAGGTACCAAAGTCAGCGAAGATCGCCGTTATGATGACCGTTATGACCGTCGCTACGACAGCCGTGGCTACCGTTACAACGACTATCGTTATAATGACCGTTACCGCGGTGATAATGGCCTGCATCTGGGTCATTATAAAAACGGGAAACGCCGTTAATTTCAAAGTTCAAAATCTGAACCTATCACAAGCACCTTCGGGTGCTTGTGTTGTTTTACACGATGAAACCTTATATCGAAAAAAAGCGATATACAAACATCGGGACACAACGTATGCTGTGAGCCATAGATATGTGAATAGAGAACGCCAATGCGCAGTTTAAAAGACACACAATTTTCCATTCTGGAACTGGCACCGGTTCGTGACGATAAAACCATTCAATTTTCCCTGCATCATGCGCTAGAGCTGGCGCAACGGGCAGAAAAACTGGGCTATGCCCGCTTCTGGCTGGCTGAACATCATAATATGGACGGCATTGCCAGCTCGGCCACAGCGGTGCTGCTCGGCTACATTCTGGCCAACACCCAGACTTTAAAAGTCGGCTCTGGCGGGATTATGTTGCCCAACCACGCCCCTTTAGTGGTGGCAGAACAGTTCGGTACACTGGCTACACTCTATCCGGACCGGATTGAGCTGGGTCTTGGTCGTGCGCCCGGCACCGATCAGACCACCATGCGTGCCTTGCGCCGTGGCCGTCAGGAAACTGAAGACCAGTTCCCGCAAGATGTGCTGGAAATTCTGCACTATTTCAAAGAACCTGAACCGCAGCAACGCATTGTAGCGACGCCGGGACAAGGCACCCATGTTCCGGTCTGGTTACTCGGTTCCAGCCTGTTTAGTGCCCAGCTGGCAGCCCGATTGGGTCTGCCCTACTCGTTTGCCTCACATTTTGCGCCGCGGATGCTCGGTCAGGCCATTCAGCTGTATCGGGATAACTTCCAGCCGTCTGAATATCTAGATCGGCCTTATGTATCGATGGGCGTGCCAACGGTCGTGGCGGCCACCGATGAAGAAGCGCAGTTTTTGGCCACCAGTGCCTATCAGCGGGTTTTAGGTTTAATGCGTGGTCAGAGCCTGAAACTGAAAGCGCCAGTCGCCAGCATGGACGGTTTATGGTCACCGGCTGAAAAAATGTCGGTGGATAACTTCTATGCCATGGGTCAAATTGGCTCACCTTCGACTGTTAAAGCCGGCTTAGAACAGTTGTTGAGCCGTTATGAGGTCGATGAGTTTATCTTTACCTGTGATGTCTATGACACTGAAAAACGTCTGCAAAACTTTGACTACCTGATGCAGCTCAAATAAGTTTCATCGAGCTGTAATGGAGCCTGTAAACCGTGTGGATTTACAGGCTTTTTTTATTGTGACGGTGAATCTATTCTCGCCCCATCCTGCACTGATATTTTCGTCACCGTGACCGAAATGACTGGCCAGATAGTTAAAGCGCTTTACCTTCCAGCAAGAGCTGACTAAAAATAGAGTAAAACATCTAAATTGATAAAACCAAGAATGAAAGGATGCCCTCATGGTCGTTAAACAGCAGGATACCGGCAAAAGCGTTTTTGAAAATTGTGCAGCAGACTTTCATGCCTTTCAGGGGCTTTGCATCAGTGCCAAAGACAGCAAACAGCATGACTTCAGTCAACGCAGCGTGGTGATTATTGGTGCCAATCAGGACAGTGTCTCGCAGCTGGACAAAATTGCCCAGGTCGCCAGTCAGGTTAAAGTCTTTCAGATTGAACCGCATTTTGTATTACCGAGTACCGAACGCGGTATCCATCGTTTAATCAGCCATCCACTGGTATTTAAAAACCGCCGGCTGTTTAACAACCGGGTCAAGAATATTCTGGCCTTGCGCTTTTTAGATGCGCAGGTGGTAGATACCTGGCTAAAACGTCAGCTAACCCCGAATATTGCCGATACCCAGCACGCCTATTTTAAATCGGACAGTTATTATGCTGCGCTGCAACGTGACAACTGCCAGTTAATTACCTGGCCCATTGCCCGAATTGCAGAACACAGTATTTATACCATTGATGGCAGTGAATATAAGGTCGATGTGATTATTACGACTCACCGTAATCCGGAAAAGTAAATACAGGTACAAGTAAATTAAAAGAGCGGTAAATTAAGAGAAAAGTGTTATTAATTTTCAAGCCGATGAGAGCAATGGATGAAACAGGATTTTAGGCCGATTTTTTAGTTTTTTAATTTATTTTCAGTCTAATATCCACTGGAATACTGCAGCCTGTAGTATTCCAGCTTTAACAACAATTACTTAACCAATACGACGTTTTAGACCGGTCATTTGCAGGACACGGGTGGAAATTTCTTCAATCGACATTTCAGACACATTCAGGTATTTAATACCTTCAGAAATATAAATGCCTTCAATGGCACGTAATTCCATCTGGCACTGGTTAAAGCTGGCATAACGGCTATTGGCTTTACGTTCGGTACGAATTGCCACCAGACGCTCGGCATCAATCATCAAACCGAATAATTTATGTTTGTGTGGACGCAGCACAGCTGGCAAACGGTTATCATCCAGATCTTCTTCGGTCAGTGGATAGTTGGCCACACGTATACCAAACTGTAATGACAAATAAATCGAGGTTGGGGTTTTACCAGAACGGGATACGCCAATGAGAATCAGATCAGCTTTGTCATAGTGACGGGTACGTGCGCCATCATCATTGTCCAAAGCAAAATGTACCGCATCAATACGTGCCTTATATGACTCAGAATCTGTCACTGCGTGAGTTTGTCCAACCAAGGTGGTTGGTGGTGTACCCAATTCCTCTGAAAGCTTGCTAATTAAGCCTTCGAACACATCTAGGTTAATCGCTTTTGCAGTGTTAATAATGTCACGCACATATTGATCTACTAGCGTGTCAAAAACCAAAGGCAGTTGACCATCTTGCTGTGCACGCGCATTAATCTCAGTCACCACATTCATTGCCGCTTCTTCAGACGTAATATAAGGATGAATGTGAATATCAAAGTCTACATTTGGAAATTGCGCTAAGAGTGAATGTCCAAGGGTTTCAGCTGTAATTGCAGTTCCATCGGAAATAAAAAAAACACTCCGCTTAATTTGTTTACCTTCGGACATTAAAATTCTCCTTAAACATTTGTCTTAGTGCTATATAATCTTTATAGTAAACTGATCTTACATGACTGTCGCTTAGTTAAATCAAAAAGCTAAGCATATTCAATATAATTTCATGCCAAGATAGTGATTAATACTGCAAAAGTGGAGTAATAACTTTGGAAGCGCGCGTAATTGGTCTAGAAAAATTAGGGAAACACGACGTTGAGCTCGTAGGTGGGAAAAACTCATCTCTGGGCGAAATGATCAGCCATTTGTCTAATGCTGGCGTCTCTGTACCAGGTGGCTTTGCGACAACGGCTCAAGCTTATCGTGAATTTCTCGAGCAAAGTGGCCTAAACGCTAAAATTCAAGCCGAGCTTAAAACGTTAAATGTAGATGACGTCAATGCTCTTGCTGAGACAGGCGCAAAAATCCGTCAATGGATTATCGACACTCCGCTTACGGCAGAACTTGAAAAAGAAATCCGCGATGCTTTCGCAGAACTTTCTAACGGCAACCCTGACATCGCGGTTGCCGTTCGTTCATCTGCTACCGCAGAAGATTTGCCAGATGCTTCTTTCGCGGGTCAACAGGAAACTTTCCTGAACATCCGTGGCATCGACAACGTCCTGATTGCCATTAAAGAAGTATTTGCCTCTTTGTACAACGACCGCGCAATTTCTTACCGTGTACACCAAAACTTTGACCATGATGTTGTTGCCCTGTCTGCTGGCGTACAACGCATGGTGCGCTCAGAAACAGGTGCCGCAGGTGTAATGTTCACCCTGGATACAGAATCTGGTTTCCGTGATGCAGTCTTTATTACGGCTTCTTACGGTCTGGGTGAAATGGTGGTACAAGGTGCGGTCAACCCGGACGAATTCTATATCTCTAAGCCACTGTTAAGAGCAGGTAAACACGCAGTTCTACGTCGTAACCTCGGTTCTAAACACCAGAAAATGATTTATGGTGAAGAAGGTGCGGCTGGTAAATCTGTGGTTGTGGTTGATGTTGAAAAAGCCGACCGTCAACAGTTCGCCTTAAACGATCACGAACTGCAAGAACTGGCAAAACAGGCGTTAATCATTGAAGAGCACTATGGTGCACCAATGGACATCGAATGGGCCAAAGATGGTGATGACGGTTTAATTTACATTGTTCAGGCGCGTCCGGAAACAGTGAAAAGCCGTCAAAACGTGGGCACCATGGAACGCTACCTGCTGAAACAACGCGGCACTGTGTTGTGTGAAGGCCGTTCAATTGGTCAGCGTATCGGTTCTGGTAAAGTTCGCATCGTAACCTCGATTAAAGAAATGGACAAAGTCCAAGACGGTGATGTACTGGTTTCTGACATGACCGACCCGGATTGGGAACCAGTGATGAAACGTGCCGCTGCCATTGTCACGAACCGTGGTGGTCGTACCTGTCACGCTGCGATTATTGCGCGTGAATTAGGTGTTCCTGCAATTGTGGGTTGTGGTAATGCCACTGAAGTCTTGACTGACGGTCAGGAAGTGACAGTATCTTGTGCTGAAGGTGATACCGGTTTCATTTACGAAGGTGCTTTAGATTTTGAAGTACAACGTAACTCAATCGAGTCGATGCCTGCGCTGCCGTTCAAGATCATGATGAACGTGGGTAACCCGGACCGTGCATTTGACTTCGCGCAAATTCCAAACGAAGGCATTGGCCTGGCACGTCTTGAGTTCATCATTAACCGTATGATTGGTGTGCATCCAAAAGCACTACTGAATATTGACAGCTTGCCACGTGAAACACGTGCAGCCGTAATGGCACGTACTGCGGGTTATACTTCTCCAGTTGAATTCTATGTGGAAAAACTGGTAGAAGGTATTTCAACGCTGGCAGCCGCGTTTGCAGACAAGCCAGTCATCGTGCGTATGTCTGACTTCAAATCAAACGAATATGCCAACCTGATTGGCGGTAAGTTATACGAGCCGGAAGAAGAAAACCCGATGCTAGGCTTCCGTGGTGCAAGCCGTTATGTATCAGACAACTTCCGTGACTGCTTCGAGCTTGAATGTCGCGCACTGAAAAAAGTCCGTGATGAAATGGGCTTAACCAACGTACAAATCATGATTCCATTTGTACGTACTGTGGCTGAAGCGAAACGTGTGATGGAACTGCTGGCACAAAATGGCCTGAAACGTGGTGAAAATAGTCTGAAAGTGATCATGATGTGTGAATTACCAACCAACGCCCTGTTGGCTGAGCAATTCCTTGAACACTTCGACGGTTTCTCAATCGGTTCAAACGACTTGACCCAGTTAACCCTTGGTTTAGACCGTGACTCAGGTATTGTTTCTCACCTGTTTGATGAACGTGATGCAGCGGTAAAAGCCCTGCTGTCGATGGCGATTCATGCTTGCCGTAAAGCGGGCAAATATGTCGGCATCTGTGGTCAAGGTCCATCTGACCACCCTGACCTGGCAAAATGGCTGATGGAACAAGGGATTGAATCTGTGTCGCTGAACCCAGACTCAGTATTAGACACCTGGTTCTTCCTTGCTGAAGAAAAAGCTCAACAAGCTTAATAAAACATGTTAAAAAAGACCCAGTCATTGGGTCTTTTTTATTTATAGATTTGAGATTTAAACTTTATGCAGATTTACTTGGCACGAAATAATCAACAAGCCGGTCCATATACCCTGGAGCAAGTAAACCAGATGCTTGCCAGCCAGCAAGTGTTACTGACAGATCTTGCATGGCATCAAGGGATGACAGAATGGAAAGCTTTAGGTGAGCTCACCCAAGGTAAACTTGTATATCAACCTGAAGGCTACGAGCCTGCGCCGGCCGCACCGGAAGCATCACCGTTTCAGCAGCCGCAGAATACTGCCAGCTATAACAATTCAAGCCTGAACCAGCCGCAAGCAAAAGCCACTCAAACCGAACTGGCCTCTATCGGCACCCGTGCACTGGCGAAAATTATTGACCTGTTGCTGTGGTTACCGGCTGCCGCCATTCCATCTTTCTTTTTAACGCAGGACCAGTTTGGTCAACTGTCTGAACTGCAACAGAAAATGCAGTCAGCCACCAGCTCTGATCAGGCCGTGCAATTACAGTCAGAACTGTTTCGCCTGATTCCTGCCGATGCCTGGCAAATGATGGCTATTTACCTGCTGATTATGCTCGGGATTCAGGCGTTTCTGCTGGCCAAAAGTGGACAGAGTATTGGTAAACGTTTAACCAAAATCAAGATTGTCGATGCTGAAGACCACAGCAAAGTAGGCCTGACCCGCGTATTTGCCCTGCGTACCCTGGTTTTCATTATTTTGAATCTGTTATTCATGCCGTTTATTACAATTGCCGATTATATCTTCGCTTTGGGTGAAAAACGTCAGACCTTGCATGACAAACTGGCCAAAACCAAAGTCGTAAAGCAAGAAAAATAAAAGATCAAAAAAGGGATGAAATTTCATCCCTTTTTTATTCATTACATTGATATACAAATAAAAATATTTCGTAAAAAAGTTAATTCCGAGTGACAGAATCGGTTTTTATTACAGTCATTTAAAGCCGCTTTTTGAGTAGCTTAGTTTGTCGATATCAGGCATAATGCCCTACAACGTAGCGGTGTATCATGATTGACAAGGATTTTTGCGTCAAAAAAATACTTATCAATCATGCGACACTATAATCGCTATCCCATAATTAAATTAGGGAATGGGACTCTTCACCGAGGTTGTAAAATGAGACAAACGATTTTAGCTGTATTGTCTTTATCTACGATGGCTGCACTCTTAACCGGGTGTGGTGGTGATATGGTACTTCTAAACTCGCAAGGTCCAGTTGCTGAAGGTCAATCGAACCTGATGATGACTGCGATCTACTTGATGCTATTAGTGGTGATTCCTTCAATCATCATGGCATTATGGTTTGGTTGGAAATATCGCGCATCAAATAAAGATGCAGACTATAAACCAACATGGGCACACTCTACTGCGATTGAAATCGTGGTTTGGGGTATCCCGGTTATTATTATTGGTATTTTAGCTTGGTTAACTTGGTGGGGTTCCCACAAGTATGACCCATACCGTCCAATCGAGTCAGATAAGGCTCCATTAACTGTTCAGGTTATTGCCGAACAATTCAAATGGATCTTCATCTACCCAGAACAGAACATTGCGACTGTTAACGAAATCCGCTTCCCAGAGCAAACGCCGGTAAGCCTTCGTTTAACATCTAACTTTACAATGAACTCGTTCTTTATCCCTGCATTGTCTGGTCAGATTTATGCAATGGCGGGTATGCAGACTCACCTGAACATATTAGCGAACAGCACTGGTCAATACCGCGGCTTCTCGTCTAACTACTCAGGTTACGGTTTCTCTCAAATGCGCTTCCTTGCTCACTCTGTAACTGAAGCTGATTTTGATCAATGGGTAACTGCGGTTAAAGCCGGACAAGGCACAACGATCAATCCTGAAGCTGTTCAAAAAACAGTTCTAGATCAAGCTGAATTTGCATCTTTACGTGACGGTAACCGTTCACAGAAACAAATTGATGCAATGGTTCGTAACGCGAAAACAGAACTAGAGAAAAAACTTGCTGCAACTGCTGAAGCAGAAGGTCCTTATAAGACTCAGCCACATCCTGTGACTTATTACTCTTCTGTAGAGCAAGGCTTGTTTGAATCTGTGATCAATAAATACATGAGTAACTATCATGGTGCAGACCATTCAGCTCAAGCTGAAACTGCGCTTGAAGCGCCTGCTTCAGAAGCTCATGTAAACGTTGAACATGCGACTGCTTCTGTAGAGGAATAAGACATGTTTGGTAAGTTAGGACTAGATGCAATTCCGTACGATCCAATCGTACAGGCTACAGTTGTAATGATGATCCTGGGCGGTCTCGTTCTTGTTGCGGGTATTACCTACTTCAAGAAATGGGGTTACCTGTGGAATGAATGGTTCACATCTGTAGACCATAAAAAAATTGGTATCATGTATATCATCGTGTCTGTGGTCATGCTGCTGCGTGGTTTCGCCGATGCGATCATGATGCGTCTTCAGCAATTCCTTGCACGAGGTGGTGGCGAAGGTTATTTACACCCTGAGCACTACGACCAGATCTTCACCGCACACGGTGTGATCATGATCTTCTTCGTGGCAATGGGTCTTGTAGTAGGCTTGATGAACATCTCTGTACCTTTACAGATTGGTGCTCGTGACGTTGCCTTCCCATTATTAAACTCTTTAAGCTTCTGGCTGTTCGCTGGTGCTGCGGGTCTAATCATGGTTTCACTTGCAATTGGTGAGTTCGCTGCAACAGGCTGGATGGCTTATCCTCCACTGTCAGGTATTGAATACTCTCCAGGCGTAGGTATGGACTACTACATCTGGGCATTACAGATCTCCGGTTTAGGTACGCTTCTAACGGGTGTTAACTTCTTCGTTACCATCATCAAGATGCGTGCGCCTGGCATGAAATTAATGGACATGCCGATCTTTACCTGGACATCTTTATGTACAGCGGTACTGATCATTGCTTCATTCCCAGTGTTAACTGCAACAATTGCAATGTTAACGCTTGACCGTTACTTCGGTTTCCACTTCTTTACAAACGACATGGGTGGTAGCCCAATGTTGTATGTAAACCTGATCTGGACTTGGGGTCACCCTGAAGTTTATATCTTGGTATTACCAGCATTTGGTATTTACTCAGAAGTTGTTGCGACGTTCTCTCGTAAAACGTTGTTCGGCTACAAATCAATGGTGTATGCAACTGTAGCAATTACTGTATTGTCTTTCGTTGTATGGGTTCACCACTTCTTTACCATGGGTGCAGGTGCCAACGTTAACGCGTTCTTCGGTATCATGACCATGATTATTGCGATCCCGACGGGTGTGAAAATCTTCTCTTGGTTATTCACCATGTACAAGGGCCGCATCACCTACACAACTCCAATGCTGTGGACACTTGGCTTCCTAGTGACTTTCGGTATCGGTGGTTTAACAGGTGTATTAATGGCAGTTCCACCAGCGGACTTCCTGGTACACAACTCTTTATTCCTGATCGCTCACTTCCATAACGTAATTATTGGTGGTGTAGTATTCGCGATGTTCGCAGGTATCATTTTCTACTGGCCAAAAATGTTTGGTTGGAGACTGAATGAAACTTGGGGTAAAGCTGCATTCTGGTTCTGGTTCTTAGGTTTCTACTTTGCGTTCATGCCGCTGTATATCCTTGGTTTCATGGGTATGACGCGTCGTCTGAACACATATGACAACCCAGATTGGGACCCATATGTCATGATCGCGATGGTGGGTTCGGTAATGATTGCCATTGGTATTGCATGCTTCTTGATGCAAATCATTGTTGGCTTCTTGCAACGTAACCAGCGTCTTGACCACACTGGCGACCCTTGGGATGGCCGTACCCTTGAATGGGCGACTTCATCTCCTGCTCCGTTCTATAACTTTGCGCATCTTCCAAAGATCAATGGTATTGATACTTTCTGGACTGACAAAGAGAATGGCGTAGCTTACGCGAAACCAGCGAAGTACGAAGACATCCACATGCCAACCAACCGTGCTGCGGGCTTTGTGATTGCTATGTTTATCACAGTAATGGGCTTTGCACTTATCTGGCACATCTGGTGGTTAGTAGTTGTAACGTTTATCGCGTCTATCATTTCGTTCATCGTGAGCTCGTTCACGAAGAAAGTGGACTACTATGTTCCTGCAGCAGAAGTAGAACGCATTGAAAACGAACGTTATGCCTTACTTGAAAAACACTTGAAGAAGGACTAAGACAATGGCTGAGGTACTTCATCACGACAACCACGGACACGATGAGCATCATCATCACGATGATACTGACATCACTGTCTTTGGTTTCTGGACTTACTTGATGAGTGACTTGATCATTTTCGGTACACTCTTCATTGCATTCGCTGTATTAAGCAGCCACGTTCCAGTTGGTACTCCAAGTGCAAAAGATCTTTTTGGCGAGTCTTTAGGTTTCGTTTTAACTGAAACCTTCGCCCTGCTGATCTCTTCAGTAACCTTTGGTTTTGCAGTTCTGGCTGCATACAAAAAAGATGTTGCTAAAGTTTTAACTTGGTTAGGCATCACATGGATCTTCGGTGCGATCTTTATTGGCATGGAACTATATGAGTTCAATCATTTAGTTCACGCTGGTCATGGCCCAAGCGTTAGTGCGTTCTTATCTGCGTTCTTTACTTTAGTTGGTACGCACGGTATTCACGTTACTTCTGGTCTGGTATGGATGATCGTGTTAATGATTCAAATCAAGAAATATGGTTTGACTCTACCTAACATGCGTCGTCTTGCTTGCCTAAGCTTGTTCTGGCACTTCCTTGACATCGTATGGATCTGTGTATTCAGCGTCGTTTACTTGATGGGAGTTCTATAATGGGTCACGATCACAACGCTGCTGGCGCATCACACGGTAACTTCAAGCAGTACTCTGTTGGCTTTATCCTGTCTGTTATTTTAACCGTTATTCCTTTTGGTATGGTTATGGCAGGTGGTTTTAGCCGCGGTCTGCTGGTCACAGTTATTGCGATTACTGCGGTTGCTCAGGTTCTTGTACAGTTAGTTTACTTCCTGCACATGAACTCGTCTTCAGAACAACGCTGGAACGTGATTGCGTTTATTTATACAATCCTCTGTATCGCTATTCTGTTAGTCGGTTCAGTATGGATTATGAACTACCTTCACTACAACATGATGATCTAAACTGGTTGTCATGCTGAAAAAGTATTTATTCCTGACTAAGCCAGGAATTCTCTTCGGTAACTTCGTTACCACTTTGGGTGGCTACTTTGTAGCCACTCAAGGTTCTGTAGATTTCCTTCTCCTGCTTCTTACCCTTCTGGGCACTACCCTGGTAGTGGCATCTGGATGTGTGGTTAATAACGTAATTGACCAAGACATCGACCAAAAAATGCAACGTACACAAAATCGTGCGATGGTAAAAAAAACCATTTCAGTTCCGGTTGCTTTAGCGTTTGCTTTAGTACTGGGTGTACTGGGTTTTAGTATTTTATGGTTTGGGGTAAATGCGTACGCTTTCCTTTTTGCCGTGATTGGTTTTGTAGTTTATGTCGGCTTTTATAGCTTATGGACCAAACGCACCACCATTCATCAGACCATTATTGGTAGTATTTCGGGCGCAAGCCCACCGGTTATTGGTTATACTGCGGTTGCAAACCAGTTTGACCTGGCTGCCCTGCTTATTTTTCTGGGCTATGCACTGTGGCAAATGCCGCATTCCTGGGCGATTGCCATTTACCGCTTCGATGACTACAAAAATGCAGGTATTCCAATTTTACCTGTGGCGCGTTCTGTGTATCGCACCAAAGTAGAGTCGCTAATTTATGTGATTCTGTTTACAGTGGTCATGAATGCCTTATTTGTATTTGGATATGCCAACTGGTTATATCTGCTGATTTTAAATGCCCTGTGTATTTACTGGCTGTACATTGCCATCCTCGGCTTTAAAGCAGAAAATGATCAGCTGTGGGCAAAGCGCTTTTTCCTGTTCTCTGTAATTTTAATTACCGTGATCAGTTTAAGCTTCAGCATTACTGCGCAAGATCCTGCAAATTCAATCATCCTCTTTTAAAAGATAGAGCCCTCTCTATCTTTTAAGATGGGACTCCCCTTCTGCTTCCGGTTTTCTTTTCTTCGATCTCTTTTTTCTGATTTATAGATACTTACTCTCTATTAGTAAGCTTATTACCATAATTCCCCCACCTCACTCTTTTGTTGAAATAAGTGATCAAGCTCTTTGTTCAATGGCTTGTATTTCGTTAGCAAAAGCACTAAAATTCACGCTTCGCAATTTTGCGACACAACCCTGGTTGTGACTCCTTGCTTCTGGCTATTTGGTCAGGGGCTGCATAAACCGTAAGGAGCTGACAATGCGTCACTACGAAATCGTACTTTTGGTACACCCAGACCAAAGCGATCAAGTTGTGGGTATGGTAGAACGTTACCTGACTCACATCAAAGAAGCTGAAGGTCAAATTCACCGTTTAGAAGATTGGGGCCGTCGTCAATTGGCTTACCCAATTAACAAAATTCACAAAGCGCACTACATTTTAATGAACGTTGAATGTGGTCAAACGACTCTTGATGAACTTGAAGAATTGTTCCGTTATAACGACGCGATCCTTCGTAGCTTAATCATCCGTCGTGAAAACGCTATCACTGAAGAGTCTTTACTGGCTAAGAGTGCTGAAGAAAAACGTGCGCGTAAAGCTCAACGTGAAGAAGCACAACAAGTTAACCAAGACTCTGCTGAAGCATAAGGAGAACATCAATGGCACGTTTTTACCGTCGTCGCAAGTTCTGCCGCTTTACAGCTGAGAACGTTACGTACATCGACTACAAAGATATCGATACTTTAAAACAGTACATCACTGAAAACGGCAAGATCGTTCCTAGCCGTATTACAGGTACTAAAGCTCGTTACCAACGTCAATTAGCGCTTGCGATCAAACAAGCTCGCTACTTAGCGTTGATCCCTTACACTGACAATCATAAGTGAGGTTGAGCTGTGGATATTATCTTATTACAACGCATTAAAAACCTTGGTAAATTAGGCGATAAAGTATCAGTTAAAGCTGGTTACGGCCGTAACTTCCTTATCCCTCAAGGTAAAGCAGTTGCTGCGACTGAAGCAAACACTGCTGCTTTTGAAGCTCGTCGTGCTGAACTTGAGAAGCAAGAAGCTGAAGTATTGGCTGCTGCTCAAGCACGTGCTGACCAACTGAACGAAGTAAATATCGTAATCACTGCGAAAGCGGGTGACGAAGGTAAATTATTCGGTTCAATCGGTACTCGTGACATCGCTGACGCGTTAACGAACGCTGGTTTAGAAGTAGACCGTTCAGAAGTTCGTTTACCAAACGGTGCGCTTCGTCACACTGGTGAATTCAACATCGCAATCCAATTGCACCATGATGTTGTTGCTGAAGTTCTCGTTACTATCGTATCTGAGTAATTTCTCGCAAGAAAAAAGGGCATGCCTTGGCATGCTCTTTTTTTATTTCTGTAAAAATCTCCTCACCTTTTTGTAAGCCATCCGTTCTTAAAATCTGCTCGCTTTTTTTGCCAGAGCGCGTATGATTTGTGGTTACACCGTTTATTGAATTCATGCTATAAGACCACCGGTTTTATTTGGTATTCATCGTATTAAAATCAGGGAATTATATGTCACAGGCGCTGGCCAACACCAAACCAACTCCAGTCAAAACAGAGAGTTCCAGCAACGATTCCGGTGCACTCAAAGAGTTTCGCACCCCGCCGCATAACCTGGCCATTGAGCAGGCCGTTCTGGCTGCCCTCATGACCGTGGCCGAATCACTGGAACAGGTCGGAGATGTATTACAGGAATCCGATTTCTACGCCACGCGACACAAATATATTTACCGTGCCATTGATACCCTGGCCAAAGAAAACTCCCCTTATGATGCCGTTCTGGTCAATGACTGGCTGATCAAGCACAATCTGCTTGATGCCATTGGTGGTGAAGAATATCTCATGCAGCTGATGGCCGATTCACCATCGAGTTTCTATAACCTGGAAACTTATGCGGCTAAAATTAAAGAGTTTTCGACCTTAAGAAACATGATTAAAGTCAGCTCGGAAATTCTGCAAAATGCCTATGACACCAAAGGCCGCACTGTCAGTGAAATTCTAGACCTCGCTGAAACCAATATTTTCCAGATTGCCGAGCAGCACAATAACAACAAGAAAAATGCCGGTCCGAAAGCCATTAATACCGTCGTGGCCGATGTCTTCGACAAGTTAAATGAACTGTCGCAAATGGATGGCAACATTACCGGTCTGACCACCGGCTTTGTCGAGCTGGACAATAAAACTTCGGGGATGCAAGCTGGCGACCTGATTATTGTTGCGGCCCGTCCGTCAATGGGTAAAACCACCTTTGCCATGAACCTGGTTGAAAGTGTACTGTTCAATAACGACCTGCCGGCGCTGGTTTACTCCATGGAAATGCCAGCCGATTCAATTGCCATGCGTCTGATTTCCTCGTATGGCAAAGTGCATCAGGGGAATTTACGTTCCGGCAAACTCAGCGGCGATGAATGGTCCAAAGTCACCGGCACCATTTTACAGCTACAAGAAAAGCATTTATATATTGATGACTCATCAGCACTGCCTCCAACCGAAGTACGTTCGCGTGCGCGCCGGATTGCCAAACAGCACGGCGGCAAACTCGGCTGTATCATGGTCGACTATTTGCAGCTGATGAAAGTACCCGGCATGGGCGATAACCGTGTCGGCGAGATTTCAGAAATTTCGCGTAGCTTGAAAGCCTTAGCCAAAGAAATGCAGTGTCCGGTCATTGCCCTCTCCCAGCTCAACCGCTCGCTGGAAAACCGTCCCAACAAACGCCCAGTAATGTCCGACCTTCGTGAATCGGGTGCGATTGAGCAGGATGCCGACTTGATCATGTTCATTTACCGTGATGAGGTCTATAACAAGGAATCTAAAGAAGCCGGTACTGCCGAAATTATTATTGGTAAACAGCGTAACGGCCCGATTGGCACCGTGCGTCTGGCGTTTGAAGGCCAATACACCCGCTTTAGTAACCTTTCCCCTGAGTTTTATGCTCAGTACGATGATGATGAATAATTCAGCCATCATTGCCTTTCCATGACCCTGTAGGAGTAAATAAGGGTGCGCCAAGCTACAGTTTATATTGATCGCGCTGCGCTTCAATATAATTTAAACCGTGTCAGACAACTTGCCCCAACTGCCAAAATTGTCAGTATGGTCAAAGCCAATGCTTATGGACATGGCGTTAAAGACTGCTTAGCAGCCTTACAAGACAGCGATGCCTTTGGTGTCGCCTGTTTACAAGAAGCACTGGAAATTCGTGAACTGGGGTTCCAGCAACCCATCACCCTGATTGAAGGCGTGTTCACTAAAGATGAAATGCCAATTGTCATTGAACGGAATATCGAGATTGTGGTGCATCAGCCTGAACAGGTTGCATGGCTCATTGCACATAAAGATGCCTATATCTCTAAAAACCTGAAAGTCTGGGTTAAGCTCAACAGCGGCATGAACCGTCTGGGCTTTAAACTTGAGGTGATTAAAGAGGTCATTCAGCAATTAAAATCGGCTGGTTTTACCTGTGTTCTAGCCATGCACTTCGCCAATGCAGATGCCGATCATCCACTGAATGATGAACAGATCCGTCAGTTTCTGGAAGTGAAAAACGACTGTGCCCCAATTTTAGCTTCGTGCTGTAATTCTGCCGCCATCTATAAATATCCGGAACTGCATTTTGACTTTGTCCGTCCCGGTATCATGCTTTACGGCGCAACCCCGTTTGCAGATCGAGATATTCATGCGCTGGATTTAAAACCGGTGATGACCTTTAGCGCAGAAATTATTGCCTTAAATGAGATTCAGGCCGGTGAACAGGTTGGTTATGGCTCGACCTTTACTGCCGATAAAGCTATACAACTGGCTATTGTGTCCATTGGCTACGGTGATGGTTATCCACGTGCCTTCTTTGCGCAGAATTTTGTCGCCATTAACGGCCAAAAAGCAGTGGTAGTCGGTCGTGTTGCCATGGATATGATTGCTATTGATGTAACGGGATTGGATGTTCAGTTAGGCACGGAAGTCGAACTTTGGGGCAAGCAACGATTAGTGGATGATGTTGCTGCAGCCAATGGCACCATTGGTTATGAGCTGTTGTGCCGCTTAACCCAGCGTCCGGACCGTAAAATTATTTAATCTGCTCGATTAACAAAAGAACCTCAATGGAGGTTCTTTTTTTATTCTTTTTATAACGCAGGCAGCAGATTTAAGCCACCTCATCTACCACCGAATGATTTAGCGCCTCATATAGCACCTGAAGCAATCCATCAACCTGTGTGGCATTTAATTGATGCAGTAAAAATTGCGCATGACCGAGTTGCTGAAAATAGGCTTTGATCTCGCTATTACGCATCACATATTTCATGGCCCAATCCTGAAAACGCTGCTGGGCAACATGATTCTCGGTAAAAATTTGGATATTCTGATGACGCGGATCACCAACAATCCCGGCAAAAATTTCCTGAACGGCCTATTCATCACCTTGCAGACATTGAAAAAAATAACCCTCTGCATAGCACAGCACACCCGATACCTGATGCTGGGTATTAGCATTGCGCGCTTCGATCAGAATATTGCGTAAATCTTGCAGTAAATTTTCAGCCGTCGAGGTACTCTGGCTGGCATAGCAAAGCTGAAACATATTCAAGTCCTCATCATGATCTGTACGAATATTTTTTGATTTTCTTAAGGATTTATCATTCAAGGAAAACTTGATTAAAATAAAGGGACTGAGCTTTTAAGTCAAATAATCTTCGGTTGGCACCGGCAATTCCTGCAACCCGCGTCTTAAGGTATCGGACCACTGCTTGCTGATATATTCAAAGTACGGGTCTTCTTCGCAAATACGTTTGCCCAAAGGAATATGCAGGCTGTCTTTATGATAAACCATACAGTCCAGCGGCATACCCACGGACACATTGGAACGTAAAGTGGAATCAAAAGAAATCAGGCCGCAGCGTAAGGCATCTTCCAGCGACATATCATAGCGTAAGGCCCGGTCAAGAATTGGTTTGCCATATTTGCTTTCTCCAATCTGGAAAAACGGCGTATCACGCGTGGCGCAAATAAAATTGCCTTGCGGATAAATATGATACAGCTGCATCGGCTCGCCTTTAATCTGCCCGCCCACCAGCAAATTGCAATAATAATTATGCTGCTCGTCTTTATCGTCGGTAACATCCTGAATGACTTTTTTCAGCAAACAACCCACCAATTCTGCCACTTCAAACATGGTTTTGACACTATATAAATGCGGTTCCTGGTTTAAAGTCAGATGATTTTTTAAATGACCGATGACTGCCTGTGTGGTCGCTAGGTTGCCCGAGGTCTGAATGGTAATCAGGCGCTCGCCTTCCACCCCAAAGGTATACAGCTTGCGAAATACCGAAATGTGATCGACCCCGGCATTGGTACGCGAATCACTAATAAACACCAGACCATCTTTTAAACGCAGCGCACAGCAATACGTCATAGCATTATCCTTTTAATTGTCATCCATTACTTAGCAGGCCAGAACCTGCACCATGGTCTGCATGTGCTCGATGCCGCCTTTTTCTCTTACGCCACGGACCGGCGCCACATCCCAATAATCCCGCCCGACGGCCAGATAGACATGCGAGTCTGGCTGAAAAGCTAGATTGCTGACATCAAAACAGTACCAGTGCTGTTCTAAAAATATCTCTACCCAGGCATGGCTGGCAAGATGTGAACTGTTGCTGCTATATAAATAACCGGAAACATAACGTGCCGGGATGCCTAAAGATTTACACATGGCAATCAGCACATGGGCATGGTCCTGACAGACGCCCTGTTTGGCCTGAAAGGCTTCAATGGCGGTGGTCTGCACCGAAGTTTGGGCCGGACGGTATGGCATATGGCTTAAAATCGCTTCTGACAAACGGATCAGGTTGTCACGATTCACCTGCAACACATACTGCCGTGCAAAACACTGCATTTCAGGGCTGCACAGCGTGCTGGCTGTTGGTTGTAAAAATAGATAGGGATTCAGCTGATCTTGCAGGCCCCATCGCATCTGCGGACGCAACTCGACAATGCCCTGCGCCATAATACTCAGACTTTGATAGCTAAAGCGCTGGGTGCTGGTCATCCAGATATTCTGAAAAGCATCCTGTTTAATCTCGGATTCCCCTGGCACACTAATCGCCCAATGATGAACCTGTTGATGGGCATTGTTCGGCGGGGTCATTTTAATATATTGAATACTGTTACAGGCCGGTGCCGAATAATGATAATGGGTCTGGTGATTAATCATGAGCCTCATGCATCGGCCTCGAACAGTTGCTCGATATGGTCACTAAACTGGTAAAAATGCATGCTGTCGGGCTGCTGCTTCAGCTTCATCCAGATTTCGGGTAAAGAATCCCAGCCGGCTTGGGTCAATAACCCTACCACCACTTCAATATAATAGACCGTGCCCTGAATATCCTGCTTTAAGCGCAATTGCCGGTCCAGTTGCTCGAGATGCTGGCCCAATTTAAAGAACAGAAAAATATCAGATGCTTCAGCTTCTAAGACTTCATGACAATCTCCAACTACATCACAGATATAGGCCGGATTTTCTTTGGCATTTTTAATGTACTGGTTTAATTCGGCATAGGCATGTGCCGACAAGACCCCGCGTAAATCCTGAATATTATCTTTGGCATACTGAAACTGCTGATGAAAAGAGGCGGGCTGTTCCGGATTTAGAATCAGCTCATTTAAAGATGCCGCATCAAAGGCTGGCAAACAGAAGGCGTGTGCATACTGCAAGGCATCATCATTATATTTAAATGGAAACTGACTGCATAAATACTGGATGCGGGTCAAATAACGACCCAACCAGAAAATCTGCTGTGCATTACGACTCAGTAAAATCACATGATTCTCCTTGGGAGTTGTTATGAATGTAAGGGATCAACCACCCAGGTATCTTTAATGCCACCACCTTGAGATGAATTGACCACCAGCGAACCGGCCTGCATGGCTACACGGGTTAAGCCACCGGGAACAATTTCAGTACGATAAGGCGAGCTGAGCACAAAAGGACGTAAATCAATATGCCGTTCGGCAATGCCCTGTTCGGTTAAGGTCGGACTCACCGACAGATTCAGGGTCGGCTGGGCAATGTAGGCTTGCGGTGCGGCCAGAATTTTCATTTTAAACTCGGCCAGTTGCTCCTCAGAGGCTTGAGGACCAATCAGCATGCCATATCCACCTGAACCTTGTGCTTCTTTCACCACCAACTGTTCCAGATGTTCCAGCACATAGGCCAGATCATCTGCTTCGCGGCATTGATAGGTCGGGACATTATTTAAGATTGGTTGTTCACCCAAATAGAAATGAATCATTTTATCGACATAAGGATAAATGGATTTGTCATCGGCCACCCCGGTTCCCGGCGCATTGGCGATGACGACGTGATGCAGTAAATAGGCCGACATCAGGCCCGGTACACCCAAGGTGCTGTCCGGTCTGAAACAGAGCGGGTCTAAAAATGCATCATCTACCCTGCGATAAATTACATCAACCTGCTGTTTGCCCCGCACCGTTTTCACATAAACCTTGTCATTTAATACAAACAGGTCACTCGATGTTACCAAAGGTACACCCATCTCACGGGCTAAAAATGCATGTTCATAATAGGCACTGTTATAGCGCCCCGGGGTCAGCACCACAATAAAAGGCTGATCGACATAGGCATTTTCGGCCAGAATTTCTTTTAAAAGCTGCGGATAATGCTCGATGCCCTGAATATTATTCTGCTGATACAGCTCTGGAATCAGTTTCTGGCTAATCTTGCGGCTTTCCAGCATATAAGACACACCCGATGGCGTTCTTAAATTGTCTTCCAGCACAAAAAATTCACCGTGCTGATCACGAATAATGTCAATGCCACTAATCTGACTATAGACCTTACCCTTCAGACCATGACCAAGCATATGTGGCTGATAGGCTTCGTGGGTCAGCACCTGCAGTTCCGGTACGATACCGGCTTTTAGAATATCCTGTTGATGATAAATATCATGTAAAAACAGATTTAGCGCCCGGGTACGCTGGGCACAGCCCAAGGCCACTGTATTCCATTGCTGCCGGGCCATAACCCGCGGAATAATATCAAAAGGAATGGTGCGCTCGGTGCCTTCCTGATCGCCATACACGGTAAAGGTAATTCCCTGATACAGAAAATGTGCTTTGGCGGCATCATTCAGTGCTGTCAGTTCTTCTAAACTGTGCTGGGTCAGCCATTGTTCGATTTTCTGCGCGGCACTATCGGCAAGGCTCTGTTCGCCCGACAATTCATTAAAAAATTCAGATTTCAATTGTTCGAATAATACAGATGATTTTTGCTGCGGCAGCGAAATATCGGTCACCGAGACCTGCACCCGCTCTAAAAGATGGTCTGATGTTATTGTATCTATTGAATTTGTATCTTGATTTTCTTTCAGCATACAAACCTCATCATTGTTATCCTTTCTAATTTTATATAAGCAATTCCAGTGCCAATAATTGTGACTTGGTATTCACTCTTTCTTTATCGCCGATCTCTAGAGATAAAACAAATCTTATTTTGCTTCATCTTGTATCAATTTATCGCCAGACCTCGTGCCTGCCACTTGCCAAAAAGCATGACATTTCTTATTGTGTGGACTATAGCCATGTACTCTCCAATATTTATCTCAGCGCTGATTCCAATATGTCGACACAAGAAAAAGAAACGTCCAATAGCCTCTATCGCCAGTGGCAAATCCTGTCCCGCCTTTCTACCGGAAAATGGATGGGTACCCGTGAATTACAGGAAATTCTGCAACGTGAAGGCATTGATATCAGCCTGCGTACCATCCAGCGCGATTTAAACCAGATTTCGCAGCGCTTCCCGATTGAAAATAATGGCACCGTCCCGCAAGGCTGGCGCTGGCGCTCCGATGCACCGCTACAAAGCCTGCCGCACATGACCAGCTCACAGGCAGTCACCTTTATGATGGTGGAAGAACATCTCAAACATCTGTTACCACCTAGCCTGATTGAGGAAATGACTCCGTGGTTTGATCTGGCACGGCGCAGCCTGTCGACCCAGAACAATGTCCGCCAGTGGATTAACCGGGTGCGGATTGTGCCGGCCATTCAGCCGCTGATTCCGCCAGTGGTCGATAAAAGCGCACAACAGGCCATTTATGAAGGCTTATTGCAGGATAAACAGCTGGAATGTGTTTACCATCCACGTACCACCGCTTCGGAAGAAAAGACCTATATTCTGAATCCGCTGGCGCTGGTACAAAAAGGTGCAGTGATTTATCTGATTTGCACCCGACACGACAAAACCGATATTCAGACCTTTGCCCTGCATCGCTTTAAATCGGCGGAGGTATTAAATTCCCGCGCCCTGCATCCGGTTAATTTTGATATTGATGCCTATATTGAATCCGGCGCGCTGGGCTTTAGAGTCGATTACAGCAAGCCGACTGAAAATATCGAGTTGAAACTGACCATGTCAGAAGCCGATGCACATTATTTTGAAGAAACCCGTTTAAGCAAAGACCAGCAGATTATCCAGCTGGACAATAGCTTGTATCAGGTCATTTCCAATGTGCCGTTTACCTCGCAACTGGTGTGGTGGCTGCGCAGTTTTGGCAAAAAACTGGTACAGATTGAGCCGGCAGAAGTGTCTGACGCTGTGCATCAAATCAATGAATAAAAAAGGTCCCAAGTCTGGGACCTAACATTTACTTATTTTCTTTTCAATTTTGTTGTTATCGCTGCTGATTTTAGGGAAGTTGAACAGGATGCGATTGCCGTTAGCATGCCAGTTCAGCCGTATTATAACGAATGGTTTTTAAGGTCATCGTGCACTCCTCTCTGTTTGGATAAGATCACTGTAACGGCTCCAATATCATCTGTGAAATCATAAGATCTGCAGCTTAAATCTGTTTTTTCTTAACCTCAATTTCCACTTTATTTATTCAGCACATAAAAAAGCCCGCGATCTCAACCGCGGGCTTTTTCACAAATTAGGATCTTTTAAGCAGATTTACGGTCTTGGGCATTTTTACGAATGGTGATCATCACCAATTGAACTGCCGCAGGAGTCACGCCTGGAATACGACTGGCCTGTGCCAGAGTTTCCGGCAATACCTGTTTCAGCTTCATGGTGATTTCACGCGACAGACCAGATACGCCGTCATAATCAAAATCAGCCGGGATTTTGGTTTCTTCCAGACGTTTCATCTGCGCTACATCTTCATGCTGACGGTTGATATACCCTTCGTATTTCACCGCAATTTCAATCTGGTCACCGACTTGCTGCGATACTTCTGAACCAGTCAGTTCGGCAATTTGCGCAAAAGTGATGTTTGGACGTTTTAGCAGGTCAATTGCAGAACACTCTTTAGAAAGGTCTGCACCCGTCATTTCAACGAATTTTTTACCCATCGGGTTATTTGGCGCAGCCCACAAGTGCTGTAAACGGCCTTTCTCACGCTCAACTGCATCCATTTTTTCACAGTAAGCATTCCAGCGTGCATCATCCACCAGACCCAGTTCACGGCCAATCGCGGTTAAACGCTGATCTGCGTTATCTTCACGCAGCATTAAACGGTATTCGGCACGTGAGGTGAACATCCGGTACGGTTCTTTGGTTCCCAAGGTAATCAGGTCGTCAACCAGTACGCCCATATACGCTTCATCACGTTTTGGCGTCCACTGTTCCTGATCCCAGGCACGGCGTGCAGCGTTCAAACCTGCAAGCAGACCTTGCGCACCGGCTTCTTCATAACCAGTAGTCCCGTTGATTTGACCAGCAAAATACAGGTTATTAATGGCTTTGGTTTCCAAAGTGAATTTCAACGCTTGTGGGTTAAAGTAATCATATTCAATCGCATAACCCGGACGCAGAATATGGGCATTTTCCATACCACGGATTGAGCGTACCAATTCAAACTGCACATCAAAAGGCAGTGAAGTTGAAATACCGTTTGGATACAGCTCGTGGGTATCTAAGCCTTCAGGCTCCAAGAACACTTGGTGCGAATCTTTGTCAGCAAAACGGTGAATTTTATCTTCAATCGAAGGACAGTAACGTGGACCTACCCCTTCAATCACGCCGGTATACATTGGCGAACGATCCAAACCACCACGAATAATGTCATGGGTTTTTTCATTGGTATGGGTGATATAACAGTTAACCTGTTCAGGATGCATCGAGGCATCACCCATAAACGACATCACTGGAGACGGGAAATCCCCCGGTTGTGGGGTCATCACCGAAAAATCAACTGAACGTGCATCAATACGTGGTGGTGTACCGGTTTTTAAACGGCCCACTGGCAGTTGTAATTCACGTAAACGGTGTGCCAGAGAAATAGAGGGCGGATCACCGGCACGGCCACCGCTTGATTTTTCCAGACCCACGTGGATCACGCCACCCAGAAAGGTCCCGGCAGTCAGCACTACCGTTTTGGCATCAAAGCGAATGCCCATTTGGGTGACCACACCTTTTACAGTATCGCCTTCAACAATCAGGTCATCTGCTGCTTGCTGGAAAATATCCAAGTTTGCTTGGTTCTCAAGCGTTTCACGAATCGCGGCTTTATAACGAACCCGATCAGCCTGCGCACGTGTGGCACGCACTGCAGCACCTTTACGCGAGTTCAGAATACGGAATTGAATCCCGCCTTTATCGGCAGCCAGCGCCATCGCACCGCCCAAGGCATCAATTTCACGCACCAGATGCGATTTACCAATACCACCAATGGCCGGGTTACAGCTCATCTGCCCCAAAGTCTCAATGTTATGAGTTAAGAGCAAGGTTTGTCGGCCCATACGCGCCGCAGCCAAAGCCGCTTCCGTACCCGCGTGACCGCCGCCGATAACAATGACATCGTAAACTTTAGGATAATGCATAGTGGTAAATTGAGAGATAAAAAGAAATGACAGAATATTATAGCAAAAGCCGGCGTATAAGTTGACAGATTAAGTCAATTTTATTTGGATTTTCTCGTGGTTTTTCACCTGATTGATTGGCTGGCAATGTAAATGAACGTTGCAGATATACTGCAAATAAAAACATTTCATATTAAAAATTAACCAGATATAGGTTGTTTTATTTTGATTATTTTTTATCCTAAATCATGTACTCATTACAAACAAGCACAGGTACGAATTATGAATAAGAAGATACTCCTCTCATCCATCCTCTGCGGTTTATGTTTATCTCCATTTGCAGCTGTACAGGCAAATGACAAAGTTGAAAAAGTGTACGATTCACAGCGCTATCAGAATGTCTGTAAAGGCAAATCTCAAGGTGCTGCGGTCAGCTTTGCCTATCGTGGCATTATCTGGAACGGTACCTGCCAGCCACAGTTCTTCCCGGCAGACAGAAAACTCGATATTCAGGGTGATGAAGCTGCACTGTATACCACCTGTGGCCAAGACATGAATGCAACCACGGCAACCATTTCCGGTGCAGAAGTTCGTGGTAAATGTGCCCTTGGATTTACCCCGCCGCGTCCTGCTCAAATGTAAACTCCAACCCGATTCACATCTAGCCAAAATACGTGAACTCAATCAAGAAAACAGCCATTTATTACCAAGTAAATGGCTGTTTTTATTATTTTTATGGTTGATTTAAAACTCAACTCAATTACACTGAAACTGGGGAAAATAAGAATTAAATAGGATGATGCCATGCAAAGCGGCATTTTTACCTTCTTTCTACCGCTAACCTTGGCGGTATTAATGATGGGTTTGGGCTTGCTACTCAGCCCTAAAGATTTTATTCGGGTCAATCAGCAACCGAAAGTCATTTTTATTGCCTTGTTTACCCGGCAGGTCTTGCTGGTTGGACTGGCATTTATTCTCTGCCTGTTTTTAGAACTGCCTCCTTTGCTGGCAGTGGGGTTAATGTTGCTGTCAGCTACCCCTAGTGGTTCCACCTCTGCCCTGTTCAGTTATGTCTATAAAGGCGATGTAGCCCTGAATATTGTCGTGGTCGCCATCAATTCGGTGATGGCCATTTTAACCCTGCCTTTTATCATTAGCATTGCCATGCGCTATTTCATGGCCGATCAGACCGAAATCAACATGCCAATTGAACGGATTGCCTATACCTTCCTGCTAATTTTAGTACCAGTCTGTCTGGGAATGGCCATTCGCTCGTCTTTTCCAGAGCTGGCCAAACGGCTGAGTAAACCGATTCGGCGCATGTCGGTATATTTTATTTTTGCCCTGTTCTTTTTCGCGCTCTTTCAGGAGCGCTATCAGCTGGCGCAGTATATGGAACAGGTTGGACTGGCCACCGCCCTGTATGCTTTTGTCAGTCTGGTGGCCGGTTATGTGCTGCCACAGCTGATGGACATTTCCGAACAGCAGGCGCGCTCCTGCGGTTTCTTTATGAGTATTCATAACACCGCGCTGTCTTTAACCCTGGCACTGTCGGTACTACAAAGCACCCAGATTGCCATTCCTGCCGCCATTTACACCATCTTCATGTATATGTTTGCCTTGATCTTTGGACATTTACTGGCTAGACGAATGCCGTTAAATTCGGTAAAACAGAAAGTCATAGAGTAATTTGAATAAACAGTAAAAGATATTTTGCATGAAGCAACTGTCTTTTCTCACAAGGATAAATTTGACAGGAAGGTCATATGGATTCAGGCATTATTACCGTTATGCTGCCCTTGGCGCTGGCCATTATTATGGTTGGGCTGGGGCTGGAACTCACGCCCAAAGATTTCGCACGCGTTACCAAACACCCCAAAGCAGTCCTGGTCGCACTATTTTGCCAGCTGGTATTGCTGGTCGGGATTGCCTTTTTATTATGTAAAATTCTGGCACTACCGCCGTTACTGGCCGTCGGCATGATGCTGCTGGCTGCTTCGCCGGGTGGCAGTACCGCCAACCTGTTCAGTTATTTATTTAAGGGCGATCTGGCGCTCAACATTACCTTAACCGCAATTAACTCGGTGATTGCAGCACTGACCTTACCCATTATCGTCAATTTCGCAATTGCCCACTTTTTACAGGCTGACCAAAGCATTGGCCTGCAATTCAGTAAAATCTTGCAGGTATTCGGGATTATTATTGTGCCGGTGATTATTGGCATGTTAATTCGTCATTATGCCCCGCGACTGACCGAGAAACTGAACAAGCCCTTACGGATTTTTGCAGTGATCTTTCTGATTTTAATTATCATCGGGGCTATTGTGCAGGAGCGACACAATATCCTGAATTATATTGGTGATATTGGCCTGGCTACCGCACTGTTCTGTATTTCCAGTCTGGTGATTGGTTACTTCGTCCCACGCCTGTTTGGGATTAATAGCGCCCAGGCCCGTGCCAGTGCCTTTGAAATTGGGATTCATAACAGCACGCTTGCCATGACCATTGCCTTAACCGTTATGGCCAGTTCAACCGTGGCCATGCCGGCGGCAGTCTATTCTATTTTCATGTATATCTTCGCCGCCATTTTTGGCATGTTATTAAACCGCTTTGTGCCGATTGCCGAACCCAAGCCTGTGGTGGCAAACAGTTAAGTATTTTTTTCACCCAAGGATGTCGCGCTGGCATCCTTTTTATTTTGTACATTGGTAGGCGAAACCGATTGCCTTCCGCTACAATATCCTTTTGAAAAAACAAATTAGGTTATTCCTGTGAAGTGGTTACAAATACATATTACTGTTGATCAAGCTCAAGTCGACTTTACTGAAACATTACTCAGCTCACTTGGCGCCGTGAGTGTAACGCTGGATGATGCTGAAAATCAGGACTTGCTTGAACCACTTCCAGGCGAAACACCGCTGTGGAACAAGGTGATTGTGACCGGTATTTATGCACAGGACGAAAACGAAGAAATTGATGTGGCTGCGCTGGAAACTTTCATTCGCACTCAACTGCCAGATGCACCAATGCGTAGCGAATTCCTGGAAGATCAGGTCTGGGAACGCTCATGGATGGATTATTACGAGCCAATCCAGATTGCTGAAAAATTCTGGATTGTACCGGAATGGCTAGAGCCCCCTGAAGCAGATGCGGTGAATATTAAACTGGATCCGGGTCTGGCCTTTGGTACCGGTAACCATGCCTCAACGTTCCTGTGCCTGCAATGGTTAGGTAAAACCGATGTTAAAGATAAAATCGTCATCGACTATGGTTGCGGTTCTGGCATTTTAGGTGTTGCTGCCCTACTTTTAGGTGCGAAAAAAGTCTATGCCACTGATATTGACCCACAAGCGGTTTTAGCCACCCAGCAAAATGCTGAATTGAATGGCGTACTGGATCGTCTGTTTGTCGGTCTGCCTGAAGAGTTTAATGAAACCTTAAAAGATCAGAAAGCCGATGTACTGGTTGCCAACATTCTGGCTGGCCCGTTAATGATGCTTGCGCCTGAATTCGCAACTTTAACCAAATCTGAGGGAGAGTTCGCACTTGCAGGTGTAATCGAAGAGCAAGTTGCTGAAGTTTCTAGTGTTTATTCTGAATTTTTTGATATATTAGAGGTCGAAAAACGTGAAGAAAACTGGTGCCGAATTTCCGGGAAGCGCCAGCCGCATTAATCAACCTCTATAGATCTTATGAGTGAAAAGCAGACCAAGTGCCCCGAGTGTTTAACCACCTATAAAGTTTCTGTTGCACAGCTTACAGTGGCTCAGGGCATGGTTTGCTGTCCCAAATGTGCCTCTACCTTTAATGCACTCTCGCATCTGGTGCAGCCAAAGCCTGCGCCAACCCAGCTCGAATACAACGGTTTTACTGGTGGACAGGTCAGTTCGCCGGTTCTGGCCGATCATGGTCTGGCTTTTGACGACACACATGAAACCCATCTGCTGGATATTTTTGACCGTAAGGTTGAACATTCCAATATTGATTTAAAGACCTACTTAAATAATCTGAATTATTTCAGTACCGAACCGATTGCCAGTATTCCTTCGATGAATCTGTCTGAAAATGAACTGCAGCAAGAACGCAAGAAACATGGTGCGGGCTATTACACGCTGTGGGGTATTGTCAATTTTAGTCTGGTCGGTTTGCTGATTTTCCAGATTCTATGGTTTAACCCGAAATTCATGAACAACAGCCCTGCCCTGACTGTGGCTTTTAACGGGGTCTGCCAGCTGTTTAACTGTGAAACCTTTGAAAAGCAGTACAGCCTGATTTCAATTAACCGTGTGCGGGTGAAACGCTATGACCATGAACATACCTTGTTCTCCGGCGAGCTGATCAATTTTCATGACAAGAGTTTGGTATTGCCAAAACTGAAAATCACCTTAAAAGATGATAATGAAGAAGTGGCGTCCTATGTACTCGAACCGAAAGAGTATTTAATTAAAAGTCTGGCCAGCATTGAGCGGATTCCAAAAAATACCCCATTCAAGTTTCAAATTCAGCTGCCAGTGACCCGAAAAAGCTTTGATACCTATAATTTAGAAATTATCAAGCCTTAAAAATTAAAAAAAAATGTAAAAAAAGTGCAGTTTTCTTGCTCACTTTTTCTAAGACAATGGTATGATACGCGCCACGTAAGCTTAGTGCTGCATACTCCTCAGTAATTCAAAACAAATAGAAACTCGCAGAATGCGCCTTATTTTCAATAACGCGTATTGAGCAGGTTTTTTCGTTTCGATTTTTGGTCTGTAACAATTATTAATCTATTGTTACGCTTATTTTTCGACCAGCGCTGTGAGTTGTGGCAAGCTAAATGTTCCAGTTTTAGAACTCTCGTTTTAGGATCTAAAACGGGGTTCATTTATTTATAGACCACATTTATATATCACTTTACCCAAGTGATATCTGATTTTTCGGATTAATTCGCATGAATAGCAAATCTCCTATTTTTACTGCACAATCTGATGTCGCTCTTCGTATCCACGTTGATCGCGCAGTTCGCCATTACTTTGCTCAATTGCAAGGCGAGCAACCTTCTCAGGTGTATGACATGGTGCTAGCAGAAATGGAGAAACCTCTTTTATCTGTAGTTCTAGAATATACACGTGGTAACCAGACACGTGCTGCCGAGATTCTAGGCTTAAACCGTGGTACTTTACGTAAAAAGTTAAAAGCTCACGGTTTAATGAGTGAATAAATGATAAAATGCTCGCGGCTTTCGTGGGCATTTTTTTTAACCGCATTTTGCTAATGTTTTAATCTGTTTTTTGATAACTGTGACGAAAATCATGACTATTAAACGCGCTTTAATCTCTGTTTCTGACAAAACTGGAATTGTTGAATTTGCACAAAATCTAGTGGCTCTTGGGGTAGAAATTTTATCTACAGGCGGTACATATAAGTTGCTTAAAGACAACAATATCGCTGTAGTTGAAGTTTCAGAGCACACCGGTTTTCCAGAAATGATGGATGGTCGTGTAAAAACTTTACATCCTAAAATTCATGGCGGCATTCTGGCTCGTCGCGGTCTAGACGAAGCTGTAATGGCAGAACACAACATCGATGCAATCGATTTGGTGGTAGTGAACCTTTATCCATTTGCAGCAACGGTTGCAAAACCTGACTGCACCCTGCCAGATGCGATTGAAAACATCGACATCGGTGGTCCAACCATGGTTCGTGCTGCGGCGAAAAACCATGCGTCTGTCGGTATCGTCGTCAACGCATCTGACTATGCGACTGTTATTGCCGAGCTTAAAGCTGAAGGCAGCCTGTCATACGCAACCCGTTTTGACCTGGCAGTGAAAGCATTTGAACATACTGCACAATACGACGGCATGATCGCATCTTACTTAGGCGCTCGCGTAGGTAAAGAACAAGGCGAAGCAGACAAATTTGCGCGTACGTTCAATACACAATTGAACAAAGCACAAGATTTACGTTACGGTGAAAACCCGCATCAATCTGCTGCATTCTATGTAGACCCAGCGGCAACTGAAGCATCTGTTTCAACAGCTAAACAGCTGCAAGGTAAAGAACTTTCTTATAACAACATCGCCGACACTGATGCTGCGCTTGAATGCGTGAAATCATTCGCGAAACCTGCTTGTGTGATCGTAAAACACGCCAACCCATGTGGTGTTGCGGTATCTTTAGACGGCATTCAAGCGGCTTACGACTTGGCTTATGCAACCGATCCTGAATCTGCATTCGGTGGCATCATTGCATTCAACCGTGAATTAGACGTTGCAACTGCACAAGCCATTGTTGACCGTCAATTCGTTGAAGTGATTATTGCACCAAGCGTTGCTGAAGGTGTTTTGGACGTGACTGGCGCGAAGAAAAACGTACGTGTACTGGTCTGTGGCGAATTACCAGCAATTGACGAACGTGCGCCACAAATGGACTATAAACGTGTCAACGGTGGTTTGCTGGTGCAAGACCAAGACTTGGGCATGATCACCAAAGATGATCTTAAAGTGGTGACCAAACGTGCTCCAACCGAGCAAGAAATTGACGACATGATCTTTGCCTGGAAAGTGGCGAAATACGTGAAGTCTAACGCGATTGTGTATGCGAAAAACCGTCAAACCATCGGTGTGGGCGCAGGCCAAATGAGCCGTGTAAACTCTGCGCGTATTGCAGCAATTAAAGCTGAACATGCAGGCCTCGTGGTTGAAGGTGCAGTGATGGCATCTGACGCATTCTTCCCGTTCCGTGATGGTATTGATAACGCTGCGAAAGCAGGGATCAAATGCATTATCCAGCCGGGTGGTTCTATGCGTGATGAAGAAACCATTGCAGCAGCTGACGAAGCTGGTATTGCCATGGTGTTCACTGGCATGCGTCACTTCCGTCACTAATTAACTAAATTAATTAGAAGTCGTATTTAATCATCCCCCTAAATCCCCCTTTGTAAAAAGGGGGACTTTTCGCGTAAGAGAACAGTGTTTTTCGCGATTCCCCTCCCTTTCTTAAAGGGAGGTTGGGAGGGATTCAATTTTGAGGGATTTTTTAAATGAACATTTTAGTTTTGGGTAATGGCGGTCGTGAACATGCATTGGCATGGAAAATCGCACAAGATGAAAAAGTTGCTAAAGTTTTTGTTGCACCAGGCAACGCAGGTACAGCAACCGAAGCTAAATGTGAAAACATCAATTTAAGCATTTTAGACAATGCGGCGATTATCGACTTTGCAAAAAACAATGCGGTAGATTTAATCGTGGTTGGTCCTGAAGCACCGCTGGTCAATGGTGTGGTGGATGCTTGCCGTGAAGCAGGTTTAAAAATCTGGGGTCCAACCCAGTTTGCAGCGCAGCTTGAAGGCTCTAAAGCATTTGCCAAGCATTTCTTAAAACGCCACAACATTCCAACTGCATTCTATGACGTATTCACTGAAGTTGATGCAGCCAAAGCCTTTGTTGAAAAAAATGGTGCGCCGATTGTGATCAAGGCGGATGGTCTTGCTGCAGGTAAAGGCGTAATCGTGGCGATGACCAACGAAGAAGCATTTGCAGCCATTGATGACATGCTGGCAGGCAACAAATTTGGTGATGCCGGTTCTCGCGTAGTCATCGAAGAATTCCTTGAAGGTGAAGAAGCATCATTCATTTGTATGATTGATGGCGACAACATCTTGCCAATGGCCACTTCTCAAGACCATAAACGTATTTTTGAAGGCGACCAAGGTCCAAACACAGGCGGTATGGGTGCCTACTCTCCTGCGCCTGTGGTGACTGCAGACGTATTTGAGCGCGTGATGAAAGAAGTAATGCGCCCAACCGTTGACGGTATGAAAGCAGATGGTCACGTATACACCGGTTTCTTGTACGCTGGCTTGATGATTGATGAACAAGGTCAACCAAAGGTAATCGAGTTTAACTGTCGTTTCGGTGATCCTGAAACTCAACCAATCATGATGCGTTTAAAATCATCTTTGGTTGATCTGGTTGAGGCTGGTATTGCAGGTAACTTGCCAGCAGAAGCTGAATGGGATGAGCGTAAGACTGTCGGTATTGTTTTAGCATCTAAAGGCTACCCAGAAACGTCTAGCAATGGCGATGTGATTTCTGGTCTAAACACCGAAATGACCGATGCCAAAGTGTTCCATGCCGGTACTAAAGCCAATGAAAATGGTGAGATTGTCACTGCTGGTGGTCGTGTACTTTGCGTAACTGCACTAGGCAACACCATTGGTGAAGCACAAGCAAAAGCTTTAGAACTTTGCCAAAAAGTAACCTTCGACGGCGTTCAATATCGTAAAGATATTGGTTACCGTGCGATTGCGCGTGAAAATGCTTAATTCTCTCTTAGATTGATTAAGTAAAAAAACCCCGCTGAGTGCGGGGTTTTTTATGCTTCGAAGGTTTCCCTCTCCTCTCAGGAGAGGGTCAGGGAGAGGTGAAAACCCTCACCCTAAAGGCAGAAGGGATTTCATGTCTTATCTCATTACGGAAATTATCATTCTTTTCTTGATAAATGCATTTATGATGCATCAAGAGCTTATTAATCGTTTTAACATGAAAATCCACCTGCAAACCCCTCGCCTGATCCTCCGCCAATGGCAAGACAGCGACGCTGCCCCATTTATCCAAATGTGTGCCGACCCTGAAGTCATGCGTTATTTCCTCAATCCCTTGACCGAGCAGCAAAGTCTGGCTTTTATGCAACGCATCCAGAATTTTATTGCCACACACGGCTGGGGCCTGTTTGCTGTCGAACTAAAAAGTAGCGGTGAATTTATCGGGTTTATTGGTTTACATCAGCATCTAGAACACTATGATTTTGCCCCATGTATTGAAATTGGCTGGCGACTAGCCAAGCAATACTGGCACAACGGTTATGCCACCGAAGGCTCAAAAGCCGTACTGGATTATGCTTTTCGTGAGCTACAGCTGGACAACGTAGTTTCCTTTACTACCGTGCTCAACACGCCCTCGGAAAAAGTCATGCAAAAAATTGGCTTAAGCAAAGTCAAAACCTTTGCGCATCCGCTGGTGCCGGCAGATCATCCTTTACTCATGCATGTGCTCTATCAAATTGATCGCCAAAGCTATCTGCAAGCGCATTAAAAATCTCAAGTTTGGATGAAAACTGTCATAGGATTGAAGGAAATAATCATTATAAAGATCTATCATCCTACCCCATCTGTGCTATATCTATTTTTACGATTTAGATTGTATAATTTTTTATATAAACATCTATAAGATTTTTTCATAGATTTAGCCCTTTCAATTCAAAATAGTAAATTGATTTATTTATTCTTTTCTTATTTTATGAACTTTACTTATGAAAGAATACGGCTAAAGGTCTAGTTTCTATACACTATTTTGTATATCAATTTATTGTTATGATGTAGACCATTTTTTCGCTATCTTCTAAAAATAAAGTTTTCAATTACATGGCTTTAAGCGCTTTTAAAGTCAATTGAAAAATACAGCAGATAGCTGAAAGCCTAAACGAATTCGCGCACTGGATGGACTTGAATCTCGCCTCTTTCGGCTCAAGTGAAATCCCGGCGCTTAAAATTATCAATAAAGTAACAGCTTGGCTGCTTCACTTTATTTGGGATGGACACATGAAAAAGTTCCTTGGCCTGGTTCTAGGTCTTTCTGTTGGTTTAGCTGGCTGTGCAAAACAGGAAACGCCGGCAACTGACGCCGCACAAACTGATGCTGCAACTGTACAAACCGTCACCATGGCATCTACCGGTTCCGATGCTGACATCTGGCGCTATATTGCGACTTTGCCTGAAACTGAAGCGGCGGGTATCAAGCTGGAAGTAAAAAACTTCACCGATTACGTTTCAATGAACACCGCTGTGGCAAACAACGAAATTGATGTGAACGCATTCCAGTCTTATGCTTATCTGGTGGCTTACAATGCCAACAATGAGCAGAAGATTGCGCCGGTTTCGACCACCTATCTTGAGCCAATGGGTATTTACTCAAGCAAAGTGAAAAAAGTGGAAGAGTTCCAGAACGGCGCGACCATTGCTATTCCGAATGATGCAGCCAATGAAGCGCGTGCCCTGCTGTTATTGCAATCTGCAGGTCTGATCAAGCTGAAAGCAGACTTCTCTCCTGCAACGGGCACTCCAAATGACATTACTGAAAATGCCAAAGCAATTGTCATCAAGCCAATTCAAATGGCGACTGCAGTTCGTGTTAAAGATGAAGTGGATGCCATTGTGCTAGGCAATACCCTAGCGATGGAAGGCGGTTTAAACGTACTGAAAGATTCAATCTTCTACGAACCAATTGACCAGAGCACCAAGCTGAACGTCAACGTATTGGCAGTTGCAGAAGCACGTAAAGATGACCCGATCCTGAAAAAAGTCGGTGAGCTTTATCACACTGAAGCGGTGAAACAGTATGTAGATCAAAACTTCGGTGGCACAAAAGTTGCGGTAAATAAACCTGTCAGCTATTTAACTGAAACCAATTAAGCATATAATGCTGAGTTAACAAACAGGCAAAGTGTACTTTGCCTGTTTTTCATTTTTGTACAGTTTCTTGACGCTATGATCGAATTTAAGAATATTTCCAAACATTATCAGCTTAAAGGCCAGACCATTCGCGCGCTGGATCAGGTCAATCTGCAAATTCCAGATGGCAGTATCTTTGGAATTATTGGTTATAGTGGTGCAGGAAAAAGTACCCTCATTCGTCTGATTAATTTGCTGGAGCGCCCGAATGAAGGTCAGGTAATCATCAATAACACTGACTTTACCGCTTTAAGTGCCAAGGCGCTGCGTCAGGAACGTGCCAATATCGGCATGATTTTCCAGCACTTTAACCTGCTGCAAACCAAAACCGTAGCGGCCAATATTGAAATGCCGATGAAACTGCTCGGCTGGTCGGCGGCAGAGCGTGAAAAACGCCTGAATGAACTGCTCGAATTTATTGATCTGAAACATAAAAAAGATGCCTATCCAGATGAGCTGTCTGGCGGTCAAAAACAGCGGGTCGGGATTGCCCGTGCCCTGGCCAATCATCCTAAAATCTTACTTTGTGATGAAGCCACCAGTGCGCTGGATCCGCAAACCACGCAATCGGTGCTGGAACTGCTAAAAAAAATTAATCGTGAACAAGGCATTACCATTGTCATGGTCACCCATGAAATGGATGTAATTGAATCAGTCTGTGATTATGTGGCCGTTATGGAACATGGCCAGGTGATTGAAACCGGTTCTACCCTGGACATTTTTAGCCAGCCGCAGCATCCAACCACCAAGAATTTTATTCAAACCGTGCTGCAACAGCAGTTACCGGTGAATATTTTAAACAATCTGGAAAACCAGAATCAGCACAGTATTTACTGCCTGAAATTTTTAGGGAAATCGGCGCAGGAAACCGTGATTCAGGCAGTAATTAAACAGTTTGATTTAAGCCTGAATATTTTATTTGCCAACATGACTGAAATTAATGGCGCGGTGATTGGGCAGATGTTTATTCAGTTGCTAGGGGACCCGGCCATTATTCAGCAAGCACTTCAGTTCCTCGAACAAAATGGGGTTCAGGTTGAACAAGCAGGAGTACAAGGATGAGAGATTTAATTGTCCAGTGGCTCACCAGCCTGACCGCGCCGTTCTGGAAAAGCGCCCTGTCGATGGACCAGTTTGTCACAGCATTACAAGAAACTTTCCACATGGTGTTTTTTGCCATGCTGTTTGGCTGTATCTGGGGCTTTATTCAGGGGATTACCCTGGTCGCCACCCGTCCGGGCGGTATTTTACCAAACCGCACGATTTATCATGGCCTGAACCCGATTGTAAATGCGCTACGTTCCCTGCCATTTATTATCCTGTTAATTGCCGTTATTCCTTTAACCAAGTTTCTGGTCGGTACCTCAATTGGCACCTGGGCTGCCATTGTCCCGCTGACCATTTATGTCGGTCCATATATTGGCCGTCTGGTGGAAACCTCATTGCTGGAAGTGAATGAAGGGATTATTGAGTCAGCACAAGCCATGGGTGCGACACCGCTGCAGATTATTTTCAAGTTTATTTTGCCGGAAGCACGTAGCTCGCTGATTCTAAACCTGACCACCGCCACCATCAGCCTGATTGGTGCAACTGCAATGGCCGGTGCCGTCGGTGCCGGCGGGATTGGTGATCTGGCGATTTCTTACGGTTACCAGCGTTTTGATACCAGCGTGGTGATTCTGACCGTCATTGTACTGCTGATTCTGGTGCAAATTGTGCAGATGCTGGGTGAATGGCTGGCTAAACTCAGATAAGGGTTCACCTCTCTATTCTCTATCCAAAGCGAGATAGATTACTCGTCCTCAAATCAATCACCCTCTACGGAGGGTTTTATTTTGGCTGTTAATCACCCTCATAGCAGCCCGGAAACGCCGGTTTTCAGCCCATTCAGATTACTGTTCAAGTGATGAGAAACCAATCCGCTACGTTGGTTTACATATCTAAAACTTCGCCATTTCCCCTTAATTTCAAACTGAAAGCCAAAATCCCGTGCTAAAATGTGCAGTGGTTTTTGCAGGGACTGATTTATGCACTTTGTTCATCTTGGTATTCATACTGAATTTTCGATTACAGAATCTATCGTACGTATACCTGATTTAGTCAAAGCCGCAGCCAGTGAAGAAATGCCTGCCCTGGCCATCACCGACCTGTCCAACCTGCATGCCGCCGTCAAATTCTATGGCAAATGTCTGGGCAAAGGCATCAAGCCGATCATGGGTTCGGAAATCCGCCTGAATGATGCCGAACATCGCATGACCTTACTGGCCATGAACAATCATGGCTGGCGTAATCTGACCGAAATCGTGTCGCGCGGTTTTATTGAAGGCCAGCAGCTGGATATTCCCTGCGTACATAAAGACTGGGTCCTCGAGCAGCATGACGATTTAATCGCCCTGCTCGGCATTCACTCCGATGTCGGTAAAATGCTCTGCACCTCGAACCCGCAAAAAGCCGAACCTTTACTTGAAGAATGGATTGCCAAGTTTGGCAACCGGGTTTATCTGGCCCTGACCCGCACCAATCGCCCGAATGAAGAAGACTTCATTTATGAAGCGGTCCAGCTGGCGAAAAAATATAATATTGGCGTGGTGGCACATAATGATGTGCACTTCATCAGCCGTGAAGATTTTGAAGCGCATGAAGCGCGCGTCTGTATTGCCGATGGTTATGTCTTGGGCGATAGCCGCCGTCCGAAAAACTACAGCCCGGAGCAGTATTTTAAAACCGCCGCAGAAATGACCGAGCTATTTGCCGATATTCCGTCTGCCATTGAAAACACCTATCACATTGCCAAGCGCTGTAATGTGACGCTGCAACTGGGCAAATACTTCCTGCCGGATTACCCGATTCCGGAAGGCCATACCATTGAAACCTTCTTTGCGCATTTATCCAAGGAAGGTCTGGAAGAGCGCCTGAACCATCTTTATCCGGTAGCGCAGCGCGATGAAGACTGGCCTGAAATCCGCAAACCGTATGATGAGCGGATTGAATACGAAATTAATATTATTAACTCGATGGGATTCCCGGGTTACTTCCTGATCGTAATGGACTTCATTCAGTGGTCGAAGAACAACGGCGTGCCGGTCGGCCCGGGTCGTGGTTCGGGTGCCGGCTCGCTGGTGGCGTACAGTTTAAAAATTACCGATCTGGATCCGCTGCGCTATGAACTGCTGTTCGAACGTTTCCTGAACCCCGAACGTGTCTCGATGCCCGACTTTGACGTCGACTTCTGTATTGCCGGCCGTGATCGCGTAATTGACTACGTGGCTCGTACCTATGGCCGCGATGCGGTATCGCAGATTGCCACCTTCGGTACCATGGCCGCTAAAGGCGCGATTCGTGACGTGGCCCGGGTTTTGGGTAAATCTTATGGTCTGGCCGACCGTATTTCCAAAATGATTCCGACCAAACCTTTGGGTCTGAGTCTGGAAGAGTCGCTGGCGGCTGAACCGCAGTTAAAAGATATTGTCACCAATCCGGGTAACCCGGACTATGACGATGCTTCTGAAATCTGGGAAATGGCATTAAAGCTCGAAGGCATTACCCGAAATACCGGTAAACACGCCGGTGGTGTGGTCATTGCACCGACCAAAATTACCGACTTCTCTGCGGTACTGTGCGATGCCGATGGCACCGGCCGGGTGGCCCAATACGATAAAGATGACGTTGAAGCCGCTGGTCTGGTCAAGTTCGACTTCCTGGGGCTGCGTAACCTGACCGTAATTGAAGATGCGGTGCAGAATATTAATAAACGGGTTAAACCCGAGATCCCGCTGGATATTGCCCATATTCCGCTGGATGACAAAGATGCCTATTTGGTCTTTGCCAATGCCAATACCACCGCGGTATTCCAGTTTGAATCCGTGGGCATGAAAAAGATGCTGAAAGAAGCACGCCCAAGCAAGTTTGAAGAAATTATTGCCTTCGTATCTTTGTATCGTCCGGGTCCAATGGACCTGATTCCGGACTTTATTCACCGTATGCATGGCGGTGAATTTGAATACCTGCATCCGCTGCTCGAAGGTGTACTGGAACCGACTTACGGCATTATGGTGTATCAGGAACAGGTGATGCAGGCCGCACAGTACTGTGCCGGCTATACGCTTGGTGGTGCGGACTTGCTGCGCCGTGCCATGGGTAAGAAAAAACCCGAAGAAATGGTCAAGCAGCGTAAAATCTTTATTGAAGGTGCGGCCCAAAAAGATATTGATGAAGCCACCGCCAACCATATTTTCGACTATATGGAAAAATTCGCCGGCTATGGTTTTAACAAATCACACGCCGCTGCCTATGCGTTAGTGGCCTACCAGACCGCCTGGCTCAAAGCCCATTACCCGGCCGAGTTCCTGGCTGCCGTCATGTCCTCGGAAATGCAGAATACCGATAACGTGGTGTTCCTGATTGATGACTGCCGCCACAATGGTCTGGAAGTATTACCACCGTCGGTGAATATGTCGCTGTATCATTTCCATGCCACCGATGACAAAACCATTGTGTATGGTTTAGGCGCAATTAAAGGCGTGGGTGAACAGGCCATGCAATCGGTGATTGATTCGCGTATCCAGCAAGGACCATATAAAGACCTATTTGATTTCTGTCACCGGATTGACCTGAAAAAAATTAATAAACGGACCTTAGAGGCCCTGATTCGTGCCGGTGCGCTAGACTGCTTAGGCATTGAACGTTCCAGCCTGATGGCGCAGTTACCAGAAGCGGTGCAAGCCGCAGAACAGGCCCGTTCTAACCGTGAAACCGGGATTATGGACCTGTTTGGTGAAGTCGAAGAAGTGCAGCGCAAACCGGCCAAACCGGTTAAACCGTGGTCCGATGAAGTCCGCTTAAAAGGTGAAAAAGATACTTTAGGCCTGTACCTGACCGGCCACCCGATTGATGTATACCGGGCTGAGCTGAAATCCTTTATTCCGGCGCGAATTAATGAACTGAGTCCGACCCGCCGTGGGGTCACCACAGTCTTTGCCGGACTGGTGCTGGATGTGGCCAACTTCCCGAACCGGGTGGTGGTGACCTTAGATGATGGCACCGCACGAATTGAAGTATCAGCCAATCACGAGCGTTTCCAGCGCTTTAAAGACATCATCCAGGTTGAAAAAGTGGTGGTGATTGAAGGCGAAATTTATGAGCGCGAAGGTTTTGACCGTCCAATGGGGCGTCTGACCAAAGCCTTTAGCCTGAATGAAATCCGTCAGAAACGGGCTAACAGTATCAAGATTACGCTATCTGCCGAACATGACAGTAAAACGCTGAGTCGTGATGTACAGCAGATTTTGATGCCGTATACCAATATTGATATGAGCACGCATATTCCTGTGATTCTGTATGTAGATTATGGTTATGCCACTGCTGAACTGCATTTAGGCGTGCAATGGAAAGTCGCGCCAATGGATGAACTGCTGATCAAGCTACGTGATTATTTTGGTAAAGATGCTCTGCATATCGAATATCAGGTGAAATCTAAAGCCGCCCAAGCGGTTGCGCATGAGCCCAAGCCTGCCCACGTTCCGGCACCTCCAGCGGACATGAGCATGGATGATGCGCTCGATTTATATCAGGCCGAAATGGGTCAATATTCTTAATTTAAAATTTTCTTTATTCTGGACCTTGTATGAGTCAAGTCGACAATGCTGCCTTGTCAGCACATCTCTCCCATGTGCGTATTGTCATGGTCAATACCACTCTGCCCGCCAATATCGGCAGCGCCTTACGCGCCATGAAAACCATGGGCCTGTCCAAACTGGTGCTGGTCGCACCGAAGACCTATCCGCATCCGGATATTGACGCACTGGCGGCCGGTGCCACCGATCTGATTGAACAGATTGAAATTGTCGACACCCTGGAACAGGCCATTCAGGACTGTCATCTGGTGTTTGGTACCAGTGCGCGCAGCCGCACCATTCCCTGGCCGCTGCTGGATGTCCGCCCGGCTGCGGAAAAAGCCATGCAGGCCGTCACGGCATCGCATCAGGAAATTGCGGTGATTTTTGGCCGTGAAGATCGTGGTCTGACCAATGAAGAACTGGCCCTAGCCAATTACCATGTCACCATTCCGGTGAATAGCGATTACGGCGTGTTAAACGTGGCCCAGGCCATTCAGATTATCTGTTATGAAATGCGGATGGCAGCCATGGCCCGGGTAGAACAGCAGCCAGACCCTAAAGCCACCATGCAAGTTCTTGATGGTATCGAAATGGAATGGGATGAACCTTTAGTGACCCATGCCCAGATGGAACAGTTCTATCCGCATATTGAAAAAATGCTGGCCGAGATTGAATTTATGGATCCGAAAAATCCAAGATTATTACCTTTGCGCTTGCGTCGGCTTTTTGGACGTATACAATTAGATCGTATGGAATATCACTTATTACGTGGCATTTTTAGTCGCGTACAGGCATTGAATAACGGTTCATGGAAAAAATCATCAACAACATCGACACAGGACGAGGATCAAGATAATGCTTAAACAGCTCAAAGAAGATATACAAGCTGTCTTTGCGCGCGATCCTGCTGCACGCAATACCTTGGAAGTCTTAACCACCTATCCCGGCATTCATGCCCTGATCATGCATCGGGTTGCACATGAACTCTGGAACAAAGACTGCAAGGGTTCGGCGCGCCTGCTGTCTTCATTTAGCCGCTTTGCCACCGGTATTGAAATTCATCCAGGTGCGAAAATTGGTCGCCGTTTTTTTATTGACCACGGTATGGGTGTGGTGATTGGTGAAACAGCCGAAATTGGCGATGACGTAACCCTGTATCATGGCGTGACCCTTGGGGGGACCACCTGGAACAAAGGCAAACGTCACCCGACTTTAGAAGATGGGGTAATTGTCGGTGCTGGCGCGAAAATTCTCGGGCCATTTACCGTGGGTAAAAATGCCAAAGTCGGTTCCAATGCAGTGGTAACCAAAGCGGTACCAGCCAATACCACTGCGGTCGGCAATCCGGCACGTTTTATTACCAAAGATCAGCCAAAAGATGAAGCCGAAGCACGCCGCCGTGACTATGCCGAAAGCATCGGTTTCCAGCCGTATGCGGCTACCCAGGATCAGTCTGATCCGATTCTAGACGGTATGCGGGTCTTGCTCGACCGTATTCAGCACAATGAAAAACGCATGAATACCTTATGTCAGCGTCTGTCTTTACTCGACCCAAGTTTTAAAAAGCAGCAGCAAAACGAACAGCCATTTAGTGCTGAAGAATTAAAAATTATTGAAGATGTGCGCCGTGAATGTGAAGCACAAAGCAGTCAGTCCAAAGCTTAACAACACGGTAACAGCAAACTTCTTGCCTTCTCTTGCATGTTCGTCACAGATTTTTTAGACTGACGAACATGCTCAGCCATTTTAAAATAAATTAACGGATGAATATTATGACGCTTAAGCCTTTGGCATTTGCTCTGATTGCGACCACTTTAGTTTCAGCCTGTTCCACTGCACCAAAACAACAAAACCCAGCCAATGCACCAATTGTGTTTACCGAGCCTGATCTGACCCCTCCATTTTATGCTTTAAATCCGTTTAATTATGATGCACCTCCTCCATTTGAACTGAACCTGCGACAGGCTGCGGCCCAGCCAGTGACTAAAATGGAAGTAACTGCCCCGGATAATCCATCGAAAAAAATTACTTTAGACACCAACCGTCTGATTATTCCGACCATCAACAACAACCAGCGCAGCTTGAAGTTTGCGGTGCTGGCCGGTGAAAATGAAATTGACATCACCGAAATTGATGACTTTTTACAGATGGTCGAAGGTAAAGCACGTCACTATCCACCACGTTTTACTGACCGTCAGGAACGCCGCGGTTTTGAAGCTAAACTCAAAGAAGTCACCCAACAACTGGACAGCCTGGCGGTACAGGAAAATGCCTCTTTTGATGTGCTGATTCGTGCCTTTAAAGCCAGCGTAATGGCACGTAACCTGGACTTAGGTTCAATTTATACCACCCGTTCTCTGGCTTATGCGCAGCGCATCCTGAAAATTAACAAGGAAGATGCCGAAGCCAATTTCTGGTTTGGTTTTGCCCTGTCTGAAGGTGGCGGTCATCGTGAAGCAATTTCTTATTTAGATAAAGCCATGAAGGCTGGCGTACAGGAAGCCTATCTGGCTGCTGCCAACAACTATATTGCTTTAGAGCAGAAGAAAAATGCGGTACAGACCTTGAAAAACTACAAGATCAAGTATCCGCAAGAAGCAGCTGTGGCCGACCGTTTAATTACTGAAATTGAAAAACAGGGCCGCTGGAATGTCTGGCAAATCATGACACCGAAGGCTTAAGCCCGGTGCAAGAAAAAATAGGTCATGTTAGATGGCCTATTTTTTTGTCAATTGAAAAAACCAAGAAATTCAGTATGATTAAAAAAAACTTATAAAATACGATGCGAATTCACATGACCACTATGACGTATAAGATGATGCTGGCCACCGCGCTCAGCAGTTCCATTCTCGTTGGCTGCCAAACGGTCAGTGTTAAACAGCAAGCATTAAATGTCAGCATTGCCAACGAGCGGGAAAGTATTTTATCTCGTGACCGATTGAGCGAGGCCAGCCTCAATGTCTTGTCCATGACTGGCCGTGAAGCGCAAATCTGTACCGAAAACCCGAAACAGTGTATTGATGAACTGAAGCAGATTCCGGAAATTCTGGATGAACAGCTGCTGTCCACTGCCAGCGAAGTTTATCTGGCCAAAGCCATGCAACTGGCCGATTCTTCCAATTGTAAAATCGGAATTTTAAGCAAACACCAGTCCGAAGAAAAACAGCAATTACAGCAGCAGAACTATCAAAAATGCCTCGACCAGCAGCTGTTTATGCTGGATAAAAGTATCCGTTATAGCTATGCCTATATGTTCAAAACCGAACGGGCGCCCCAAGACCGGATTTTTGACAACCGTCAGGTACAAATCCGCGACTTTTATAATCAGGCCATTGCCAAACTGGTGTCCAGCTATACCCTGCGCTATCAACCAGATGTGGTGGCCAGCCAGATTCAGGTCGGTGAAAGTACCTATCATATTGACTTCAATTATTTTCCAACCTTAAAACAGCAAAAAATCGAGCAGTTAAGAGCCACCTATGACCTGAACTTTTCAGGCTTGCGTTCCATTACCCGTCGTGATGGTTTTGGCTCGGAATTTCTGGTAATTCTGCCGGAGCAACGCGCAGATCAGCCAGAGAAAGCCCGTTATATTATTGATCCTTTAAGCCATCGTTATCCAAACAATCAGAATCCGAATATCCATCAGGCCCGTTATCTGGCGGCAACCCTGGTGGCTGAACCGCAGCAGTTTGGCAATGTAGAGGATATCCTGAACAAGGATTTTCGCCTGCGCGCCTATGATCCCTATAAATATGAACAGGCCCGCATTGCCAATAAAAACTATCCGCTGGCGGCTAATTTTTCTGCGCCTTATGGACTGTGGCTGGCGGAAAATAATCTGCTGAAATCGGCTTATCTGTCACTGATTGACCGTGATGACAAGCTGACCATGCCGCATTTATATTTTCTGGAACCATATAATCCGAATAAAAAAGTGCTGGTTTTGGTGCATGGTCTGGCCAGTAGTCCGGAAGCCTGGATTCGCTTAACCAACGATATTATGGGTGATCCAGTGTTACGCGAGCATTATCAGGTCTGGCAGGTGTTTTATTCGACCAATATGCCAATTATTGAAAGCCGTTTCCAGATTCATGCCCTGCTGACCCAAGCCTTCCAGCAGGTCAACCCTAAAACCGCAGCAAAAAAAGATGCGGTGCTGGTCGGCCACAGTATGGGCGGGATTATTGCCCGACTCCTGGTCAGTGATGCCGATGTATCCAAAGAAGCCATGTCGATGATGAGTGACCGGCAACTGGCCAAATATCGCCGTATTCCCGTGATTCAGCAGCGCCTGATTATGCAGGATATTCCTAATTTTAACCGGGCGATTTTCTTGGCCGCTCCGCACCGCGGTACCGAATATGCCGACCGCTGGTTTACTAAAGTGGCGCGTAAAATTATCCGTTTACCGGGGGCATTTTTAAATGCGGCCACCGATTCGCTGTTAAATGAAGATCCGAGCCTGAAAGATCTGGTCAATGAACTGGATAAGAGTCTAATTCAAAATGGCCCGAGCGATTTAAGCCATCAATCCAAATTTATTGCCTTAACTCAAGATATTCAGCCACGTAAAGGACTGAAATATCATAGCATTATGGGCAATACCAGTCAGAGTAACGACCCTGCTCTCATCACCGATGATATTGTGGCCTATGAAAGTGCACATCTGAAACAGGCCCAGTCTGAAAAAATTATTACCGGCGGCCACTCGATTCAGGAAACCCCGGAGGCGGTATTAGAACTGCGCCGGATTTTACGCTTACATTTGCAGGAGCTGGGTTTATATAAACCTTAACCTGCCAATAAAAAACCGAAGCCTTCAACCGCTTCGGTTTTTTATCTCTGGAAGATGGCTACATATTGCCACATATTAAAGTGTGGCAGGAGGCAAACCGGCATAAGCCTGCAGCAACAGCTGCTTTAATTCATCATCGTCATATTCACGCGGATTATAATACGGCGAATCACAAATCATCCGGGCAATGTCCGCCGGGGCGTGTTCCGGTAACCCTAAGTCTTTTAAAGCCAGAGGAATCTGCAGGCGCTGGTTTAATTGATAGATAAAACGGCCCAGCTCCTCCCGACTGTCAACACCCAGTGCAGCGGCCAGTTGATCCATCGCCTGTACATCGGCATGGCGGTTATAGTGCACCGAATAGGCCAGCATAATCGCGTGGGTTTGCGCATGAGGCAGGTTAAAGGTGCCCCCTAGGCTATGACAGATTTTATGGTGAATCGCCATACCGACCGAACCCAGACAAATCCCAGCCAGCCACGCGCCATAGCTGACCTGTTCACGCAGTTGAATATCGTTCGGATGCTGTACCAGTTCCGGTAAAGCGGTGGCCAGACAGCGAATCGCCTCCAGCGCCATCAGGCTAATCACCGGATTTTTATTTTCTGCATACAAAGCCTCCACCGCATGCGCCATGGCATTCATGCCCGAACAGGCAGAAATCTCTGCCGGCAGATTCAGGTTAAGCGCTGGATCATAAATCACGATTTTCGGTAACACCTGTGCAGCTTTGCCGGTGGTTTTCAGCTGATTTTCCGTAATACCATATACTGGGGTCATTTCACTGCCCGCATAGGTGGTCGGAATTGCTACAATCGGCAGATGGGTGTTCAGAGCAATGGCTTTGGCTAAACCAATAGCCGAACCGCCACCAAACGCCAGACAGCAATCCACCTGCAATTCTTGGGCGGCCTGAATCGCCTGTCGTGCGACTTCTACCGGCACGTGCATTACCGCATGTGCATAAACCGTAACGGTCAAATCACCAAGTTGCCGGGCCAGCTGCTCAGCGGCCTTCTGCTGGCCGGGCGTGGCAATCAGCAGAATCTTGTGATAACCGGCCTGCTTGAGAATATCCTGCGTGCGCTTGGCTTCCCCCGCACCAAAATACACCTGTACTGGCAAAGCCTGATAATAGAATTTGGGCATCATGGGCTCATCTTCATGTTGTTCTTTACCCCAGTATAGAGTGCCTCTCCTGCTGCTTCGAGCGCATTGCTGCAACGCTGCTTTCCATATTTCCTGGTCTTCTCTGCTGCAATCTTCATCAGCTGTATTGCTCGCTTAATTTTCTCCGCCATAAGCTGCTCAGTTTCAGCACAGATTTTCCAGAATCGGTTTTTTCCGCCTAGCTAAATTTGTTAAGATGAAGCGCTTGTTGGGTCGTCAACAGCATCGACGTGCAGGATTTAAACACGATGTTTTACCTGCTCCAGCTGGCCCAAATGACATCCACGCGGTGAAAGCCATTCCAACACCCATGCGTTAATTGAAGGAACTGAATGTACATGAACATGCAAGAAATTGTGGCTGACTTATCTTCGCATACCCCGATGATGCAACAATATTTAAAAGTGAAGATGCAACATCCACATTCTTTAATGTTTTATCGAATGGGTGATTTCTACGAATTATTTTTTGATGATGCGCACAAGGCGGCCAAACTGTTAGGCATTACCCTGACCCATCGCGGTAAGGCCAATGGCCAGCCAATTCCGATGGCCGGCGTGCCCTATCATTCTGCCGAAGGTTATCTGGCGCGACTAGTCAAAAAAGGCGAAACCGTGGTGATCTGCGAGCAAATTGGCGAGGTAACTGGCAAAGGCCCGGTGGAACGTGGCGTAGTACGGATTATTACCCCCGGCACACTCACCGACGATGCCCTGCTCAACAGCTATCAATCTTCCAATCTGGTCGCGCTCTGTTTACAGCAGAACCAGATCGGGATTGCACTGCTAGATTTAAGTGCCGGTATTTTCAAGGTCCAGCAGCAGGAGTATCAACCGGAACAGCTGGCGATTGAACTGTCGCGTCTCATGCCAAGCGAAATTGTGGTCGATGAAGATATTGTCGATCCGAATATCATCGAGTCTGTTAAAAAACAGCTGGATTGCCCGGTTACCAAACGTCCAAATGTCGATTTTAACCTGAATAATGCCCAGAAAACCCTGTGTGACCAGCTAGGCGTAGCTACCCTATCTGGCTTTGGGATTGATCATTTGCCTTTGGCCAAAGCCGCCGCCGCCGCCTTGATTCACTATGCCAAAGAAACCCAAAGAACGGCGTTGCCGCATATCCGCTCGATTCAGCTGGAACAAAGTAGCGATTTTATTGCGCTAGACCCGGTGACCCGGCGTAATCTGGAACTGATTGAACCTTTATTTGAACACGGCACCTCACTGTTTCAGCTGATTAATGACTGCCAGACCGCGATGGGTGGTCGTCTACTTAGCCGCACCTTAATGCAACCGCTACGTGATACCGCACTGCTGGATGCAAGGCTGGATGCGACCGAAGCGATTTTAACCGGTTATCACGATGCACCAATTCGTCTGGTACTGAAAGAAATTAGTGATATTGAACGTGTGCTGAGCCGGGTCGCTTTAGGCAGTGCGCGCCCACGTGATCTGGTGCAGCTGCGTCAGGCCTGTGCCCAGATTCCGTATTTACGTCATGCCGTGCAGCCGATTGTCAGTGCCGGCCAATCCAAATATTTACAACAGCTGAATGAAGAACTGGGCGATTTTCAGGGCCTTTACCAGCGTTTAATGGCGGCCATTGTGGAACAGCCACCGGTGTTGCTGCGTGATGGTAATGTCATTGCCGAAGGCTTTGACAGCGAGCTGGATGAGTTACGTCAAATCCGTGATCATGCCGGCCAGTTCCTGATTGATCTGGAAATTCAGGAGCGTGAACGTACTGGCATCAACACGCTTAAAATTGGCTATAACCGCGTTAGTGGCTACTATATTGAACTGTCCCGTGCGCAGGCTGAACAGGCACCGGAGCATTATATTCGCCGTCAGACCTTAAAAAATGCCGAGCGTTATATCACCCCAGAACTGAAAAGTTTTGAAGATAAGGTATTGTCGAGTGAATCACGCGCGCTGGCACGGGAAAAAATGCTGTTTGAAATGCTGCTGGATGAGCTGCGTCAGGACATTGGCAATTTGCAGATGATGAGCAGCGCCATTGCCCAGATTGATGTGCTGGCCAACTTTGCCCATCAGGCCCGCCTGAAAAACTGGACCCGTCCGGAATTTTCACCGGAAATTGGAGTCAAGATTGTCGCCGGCCGTCATCCAGTGGTGGAAGCCTTGAGCAAAACCGCATTTACCCCAAATGACACCACACTGGATTTTAACCATCGTATGGCAATTATTACCGGGCCGAATATGGGCGGTAAATCGACCTTTATGCGCCAGACCGCACTAATTGCCCTGCTTGGCTATTGTGGCAGTTATGTGCCGGCTCAAGCTGCGGTGCTAGGTCCGATTGACCGGATTTTCACCCGGATTGGTTCGGCCGATGACCTGTCTACCGGTAAATCAACCTTTATGGTGGAAATGACCGAAACCTCGCAAATTCTGCATCATGCCACCAATCAGTCACTGGTGCTGATGGATGAAGTCGGCCGTGGCACCAGTACCTATGATGGCCTGTCCCTGGCCTGGGCCTGTGTGCTGGATTTAACCAAACGGATCAAATGCTTATGCCTGTTCGCTACGCATTATTTCGAGCTGACCGAGCTGGGCAAAGAATCAGGTATTGATAATTATCATGTTACGGCCAAAGAACTCAATGGCAACCTGATTTTACTGCATAAAGTCCAGCAGGGTCCGGCCAGCCAGAGTCATGGTTTGCAGGTGGCCAAACTGGCCGGTATTCCTGCCAATGTGATTAAAGAAGCACAAAATCGCCTGAAGATTCTGGAAAAGCAGTCACATCAGTCGGTACAAAAATCGGTCCAGCATGATTTATTCAGTGAACCGGTGGTAGAAACTGAAGTGATTGAACGGATTGTCGAAGTTGAAAAACCATCACCGGCCCTCGAAGCCTTACGCCAACTGGATGTCGATAATCTCACCCCACGTCAGGCTCTAGAGCAATTGTATGCCCTGAAAGAGCAGCTAAACGCCTGATTCAAGACTTGAATTTCATATATGGAAAGGCTCTCATTTGAGAGTCTTTTTCATTTATAAGTTTTTTTGATGGTTTTATAGCACTTTTATCAAATTTAGTAGCACTGTCTATATCAAATATCAGTAAAAGCAATTGTTAGTTCACATCATTTTTGCCTAAAATACAGCTTAGTTATTAGAACCATATTTTTAGGTAGCTGTCGCCATGACATTTGTTGTCACTGAAAACTGTATTAAATGTAAATATCAAGACTGTGTAGAAGTATGCCCTGTAGATTGTTTCTATGAAGGTCCAAACTTCCTGGTGATTAACCCGGATGAATGTATCGACTGCGCACTGTGTGAACCTGAGTGTCCAGCCAATGCGATTTTCTCGGAAGATGAGCTACCAGAAGGTCAGGAAGTATTTATCGAGCTGAATGCTGAACTGGCAGAAAAATGGCCAAATATCACGCAAATTGGTGAACAGCCTGCTGACCGTGAAGAATGGAATGGCAAGCCGGACAAATTACAATACTTAGAAAAGTAATTTTAAAAAGATCAGCAAAAGCTGATCTTTTTTTATACCTAAAACACACATTTGATTGCAATATTTTCAATTTTTACCGAAGCTTTTAGATTAGAATGCTTAGGATTTTAGTAAACGTTTGATTTGCATAATGACGCAATTTCTCAAGGCGGTGCTCTCGCTCAGCATCGTGCCCCTGATCATGCTCGGATGTACAACCACACCGCAGAAAGGGAAAACGATTCATTCGCCTGATGGAAAACGGATTTATATCCCACAAGAAAAAATCAGCTATGAACGCAAGGTCGCACCAAAAGTGGTGCCCTATGCCTATAACAGCTGGATTGCCGTGACCGATAACCTGCGCCAGGTCCGCGAATATGAAAAATTCCTGAATGCTGAAGGCGTCGGCAATATTATTCCAAGTTTTGAATTACTGCGCACCGCACGTGACTGGCAAAAATGTGGCCGCTCGCAATACATGGTGCCCAACCGCGAATTATGGCGCAATCAGATTCCAACCTTAAAAGTCTTTAAATATCTGGTTGCCTCCAAAGTCCTGACCGATTTTGAAGTCACTTCAGTCTATCGCGATTTACCGCTGAACCAGTGCGCCGGTGGTGCCAGTTCCTCACGGCATTTATATAATTCCGCTATTGATTTCCGGATTGGGCCGGAATTTCCACAGCCGCAAGATTATGCCTTTATTGAAAATACCAAGTTCAGACTGTGCCAGTTCTGGACCCAGTATGGTCAAAGCCTGAATATGGGCTTGGGACTGTATGCTTCAGGGCAAATCCATATTGATACGCAGGGCTATCGTACCTGGGGACCGGATTTAAGCCGCTATTCGTCAATGTGCTATTACGAATAAATCCGGATCTGAATACGGAGGTGCTGCGGCACCTCTTTTTATGTCTATTAATTCTGCAACTCTCCCGATAAAAATTGCACTCTAGGGGGAAAAGTTTAAAATGCATGCATTGCAACAAAGGTGCCCCCGACTATGAAACAAATGTGGACCGACCTCGACCACTACATCGAAACACATTTAATTCCTGAAGATCCGATTCTGACCCAAACCTTAAAACATACCGATGATCGGGGGTATCCGGATCACCTTGCTGTTGCGCCCAACCAGGGCATGCTGTTACAGATGTTAATTCAGATGAACGGCTGTAAACGTATTCTGGAACTTGGCACCTTTGCCGCCTATAGCACCATGTGGCTGGCGCGCGCTTTACCGGAAGATGGCTATATTCTGACTATTGAAGGCCGTGATGCACACGCCGCCGTGGCGCAGGAAAATATTGATCAGGCCAAGCTGAAACAGACTATTGATTTGCGTGTTGGCCGCGCCGCCGATATTTTAAAGAGCCTGCCGGCTGATACTGCCCCGTTTGACTTTATTTTTATTGATGCCGATAAACAGAGCTATCCGGAATATCTGGAACTGAGCCTGAATCTGTCACGCTCCGGCACCTTAATTTTCCTGGACAATGTAATTCGCGCCGGTGACATCATCAATCCGGACAATCACAAGCCTAGCATTGAAGGCATTCGCGAGATGTTTAAGCTGATGCAGGAGCATCCACGTTTATTGTCCTCAACTGCCTTGCAAACGGTAGGCAGCAAAGGGCATGATGGCTTTGCCTTGGCCATCGTTAAATAAGGCCCAAACAGAACAAAAAACACACAAAATAATATTTATTTTATTTTTTATAAACTTACATATACTGTCCATATAGTTATCCACAATAAATGCGGATAACCTTGGACAGTAATTCATCAGATGCGTGTAAGATATTTGGGCTTTATTTCACCACCAGTAACGGCACATTCGAATTCCGGAAAATGGTGGTGGTAATACTGCCTAAGAAAAACTGATGGATTTTGCTATGACTAAAGGCCCCAAGCAAAATTAGCTGAATACCATGTTCACGCTGATAATCCAGAATATTCTCCGCCACATCGCCATAACGATATTCCACCACCACATCTAAACCAGCGGCTTTTAAATACTGGGTCGGCTCATTCAATATTTCCGGATGATCACCCACATACAGCAAATGACATTGCAGCAGACGCAGCAAATCACTTTGGGTGATGCGCTTCATGATTTTTAAGCAGGTTGGTGAATATTCATAAGCGAAAATAAAACGGGTTGGCGGTTTAAACTGCTCGCCCACCGTCATAACGGCACAATTGGCCCCGCGGATAAAGTTTTCGACGTTACTGCCCAGGGCTTTATTGCGTTCGGCGGAACGCTCCCCAACCCGGCCGATGACCGCAATATCATCTTCTTGCAAGACATTAAAACTTTGTTCAAGAAAATCTCCTTTTTCCTGAATCTGGGTCGGCACGATATTATATTTTTGCTGCACCATCTCGGAAATATGACGCAGCAGATTATTGCTATATTCCAGCGCAATGTCGCTCTGCTTCTGTTCCAGCTCGGCCAGTTCCTTCAATAACATGGCATTGCTTTCAAAACCAATGACCCCGCTAATTTCACCTAAGTGATAACTGGCCGGATAATAGTCCAGCACCTGTAACAGCACCAGTTCCCGCTGGGTCTGCTTGGCTATCCACGCTGCGGCTTCCGCGAGTGCATTGATACAGGGTGAAGAATCAATACAGGCAATTACTCGTTTCATTGTCGCCTCTCTTGTTGCCTGTCTGCCAGGCTTTCGTTTTAATTGTTATCTAAAACTTAGCATAAGTCCTCAGCGGATGACATGACAAAATGTAAATAAAACACAGACATTTGAAGATAGAGAGCTATGTATGAGATTAATCACGATAACGAATCAAACGTGCCGGATTCCCCGCGACAATGGCCCGGCTTTCAATATCTTTGGTGACCATACTGTGCATGCCGACAACCGCATGGGCGCCAATTTTAATACCATCCTTAACGCCGACATGAGCACCCAGCCAGACATCGCGTTCAATTTCGATGCCCTGCGAACGCACCGGCTGCTGGTAAATCGGCTGAGCCAAATCCATGCCATGATCAAAGGCATATAAATGGCAATAGGCGGCAATACGCACCTGATCGTGAATCTTAATCCCGACCCGACCACCATCTAGAATACTATGATGATTAATCGCCACTTCACTGCCAATATGCAGCGGACCATGCAAGGTACAATCTGCAGCAATAAAAGTATTATCCCCGATGCTAATTTTACGTCCCGGTTCGGCAAAAATATGCGCCAGCGGTGAAATAAAGCAGTTCTCGCCAATTTCTACCGTTTCCATCTCCATCAAATAGGCCTGATAGTCTTTTTGCCAGGCTTCGGCCCAAACCCGGTTTTTCGGTTTCAGCGACCAGTACAGCCATGGCATATAATTCAGCCGATGTTTATGCTGTTCCCGATATTTCAGCAAAGGATCATGTTCAGTCATCTGCTGGCTCCTCCATGACTTTGAGCTGTTCCCGGCCGCGGGTAACGTCCTGAATTTTTAAGGCCAAAGGCTCAATCTGATGCACCTGTAATAAGGCATTGACCTGCACGCCATCTGCCCCATACTGTTCCTGAAACTCGATATTCTGGCTATTCAGTTCATATTGAAAAATGGCCCATTCATTAAACTGGCACTGAAACTCGACTTTTTTCTTTTCAATCAGTTCAATTTTTTCTGCCAGCAGCAGGCATTGCCCGGCACAACCGCCATAGGCACGCACTAGGCCACCGGTGCCAAGTTTAATCCCGCCATACCAGCGATTGACCAGCACCAGCACATTGGTCAGCTCATTGCCTTCAATAGTGGCCAGAATAGGCCGGCCGGCAGTGCCAGAAGGTTCACCATCATCATTAAAACGTACCTGATGGCCAATTTTCCATGCCCAGCATTGATGGGTGGTGGTCAGGTCTTTATTGGCTGCCAGAAAATCTTTAACCGCCTGTTCATTTTCCACCGGCACGGCAATGGCCTCAAAACGGCTCTTTTTAATGTCTTCTTCAAAGCGAACAAGGGAGGCAATGGTAAATGGCATAACACAGCTAAAATGTAATAATCTTTGAAATTATATCGTGTTTTCAGGCAAGTTTTGGCAATAAAAAAACTTCCCAAACTGGGAGGTTGAGTTGAATTGACGATTAACGCTCGCGTAATGCTTCCTGGGCCTTGTTAAACGGTTTAATCAGATAATCCAGTACGGTTTTAGAACCAGTTTTAATATCGACCGTGGCCACCATTCCGGGGGTAATACTGAACTGCTGGCCAGATTTATTGGTCAGTTTATCGGTATCAGTCCGGATATAGACCCGGTAATAAAACTGGTCCTGCTTGACTTCATCACGGATGGTATCCGGTGAAATCACCGTGACCTTCCCCTTTAAACCGCCATAAATCGAATAATCATAGGCGGTAATTTTGACCAGTGCTTCCTGGTCTGGGCGAATAAATGCAATATCCTGCGGCGAGATACGCGCTTCAATTAATAACTGTTCATCTAAAGGCACAATGGTCATTAACTTGCCATTTTGCGGCACGACCCCGCCAATGGTCATCACATCAATTTCCTTGACCACACCCCGTACCGGCGACTTGAATACTGTGCGGTTCAAAGTGTCGGACTTGCCACATACCACCTGTTGCTGGGTCTGTACATCGGTACTGGACTTGGACAGCTCTTCACGCGCTTTGACATAATACTGGTTACGAATATCATTCATCTGGTTGCGCAGGTCATTGGCCTCGCGTTTCAGACGCAACACTTCCACCTCACTGGCCGCACCTTTGGCCACCAAGGGTTCGGTCATACGCAATTCCTGCTCGACCAGCACAAGAGCCTGACGTAAACCGGCCAGCGATTCTTCCAGATTAGCCCGGCGCGAATCGTATAAAGCGGTTTCCTGCTGTACCAGTTTGGGCTCTTTTAACACTTCTTCCGGAAAAACCAGGGGTGTGCCATTTACTTCAGCGCGTAACCGGGCCGAAGTCGCCAAGGAAGATACCAGCAAAGATTCCGATTCCCCCACATTAGAAGCAAACCGGGTCGGGTCCAGCTGGGCCAGCACCTGCCCACGGTTAACAATTTCCCCTTCGCGGACATTCAAGGTGGTGAGAATCCCGCCTTCTAAGGACTGTACCACCTGCTCTTTCGAAGATGGCACCACTTTACCAGTGCCGGTAGATACTTCTTCCAGCTTGAACAGCCAGGCCCAGAGTAGCAAAACTGCCAGTCCAATACAGATAATCCAGATAAACAGACTGGCTTTAGGTAAAGGTGGCTCCAGCTCGGTCACCTGCATTGAACGTTTGCTTAATTGTTCACTCATGACTTCGCTCCTGCCATCTGACGTGGTTGAGATGCAGACTGATTAAGAATCTGGTCTCGTGGCCCGTCCATCACAATTTTCCCATCATTGACCACAATAATCCGGTCCACCAGCTCTAACACTGCACGGCGATGGGTGGTCACCACCAAAGTCCGGTGCCCAAGCCACATTTTCAAATGATCAATCAACTGTTTCTCGGAGACATCATCAATTGCAGCCGTTGGTTCATCCAGCAATAAAATATTCGGCTGACGCAGCAGCAAACGGGCCAGCAACAAGGCCTGTTTCTGGCCACCAGAGAACCCCACACCACCTTCCAGAATCAGATGGTCCAGCCCTTCTTTCTTTTCCTGCACAAAAGCCAGCGCACCAGTAATTCGAAGTGCCTGCAAAATATCGTCATCATTGGCCAACGGTGCACCCAAGGTCAGGTTTTCCCGCACTGTGCCAAAAAACAGATGTGCATTCTGATTCAAGAGGCCCATATCACGGCGTACATCAGCAGGATCAATCAGACCCAACTCTACGCCATCGAGTTTAATTTTGCCCTGATTCGGGGTTTGCATGCCGGAAAAAAGCTGCAACAAGGTAGATTTCCCGGCACCATTCCGGCCCAGAATAGCAATTTTTTCACCGGCTTTAATTTCGAGCTTGGGCACCATCAAGGTTGGTTTAGGATCATCTTCGCCATATTTAAAGCTGACCCCGCTTAATTCATAATGACCATTTAACACCGGACGATGAATTAAGTGGCTATGTTCCGGCTGATCAACCGGTTTTTTCATTAATTCATCCAGTCCCTGTTTCGCCACTTTGGCCTGTTGTAAACGGCCCAGCACGCCGGCAATCTGTGAAATGGGCGCCAGCATCCGTGAAGATAAAATTGAACAGGCCACCAGAGCACCCGTGGTCATTTCCCCATCCATCACCGTAAAACAGCCCACCAGCACCACAATCGCAAAGGTTAGCCCCTGAATTTTCTGGGTCCAAGCCGTCATCACCCCAACAATTTTACGCTGACGCATGGCAATATCGGCGGAAACTTCATTCATATGATTCCACTGATTCTGGAAGCGGGCTTCGGCGCGTAATAACTTGATGTCTTCAATGCCCTGTACCGATTCCACCAGCATGGCATTGCGGATTGCGCCTTCACGCATCCCCTCGTTGGCCAGTTTAGCCAGAGGCTTTTGCGCCAGAATGCCCGGAATAATCATGAGCGGTACCACAATCAGCATGACCCAGAACAGGTTCCCACCAATCACCCAGAACACGCCAAGGAACAGCAGGAAGAAAGGCAAATCAGCGATTGCAGAAATGGTGGTCGACGTCACCAGTTCACGCACCCCTTCTAGTTCACGGATTTGTGAAATAAAGGTCCCGGTCGATTTGGAGCGTTCACTGTTTTTAATCCGTAGCGCATGCCCATAGACCCGGTCTGAAATACGCAGATCAGCGCGCTTGCCGACAATATCGGAGAGATAAATCCGTGCGACCCTTAAACTAAACTCGAAAATGGCCGCAATCAGCACCCCGCCTGCCAATACCCACAAGGTTGGAACCGATTGCGCCGGAATTACCCGGTCATAGACATTCATCGAAAACAGGATGGTGGCCAGTGCCAGAATATTGGCCATCAGGGATGGCAAACATTACATCGATATAACGTTTCCAGTCCCGTAGCACAATTGACCAGAACCAGTTATCTTCATAGGGTTTGACATATTCATCTACCCGCGCATCGGGAACCGATTTTTCCGGGCGCAGGATATAGACATGCCACACATGCTCCGCCAAAGTATCGCTGGCCAGCGTTTGTGATAAACCCTGATCGCCACTGAACTGAATGCTCAGGTTGCCTTCGACATCGACCTTGTCAATTACGCCCACCTGACCATCCTGGAATTCAACCAGTACCGGCAAACGCCAGGGATTGATCACCTCGGCGCTAAAGTCGGTTTTGCGCAGACTTAGGCCCACCTGACGGGCGATCAGATTTAAAATATCATCAATGTTCTGGTTCGGATTCCAGTCCAGCTGCAAGCGGATACGTTCTGCGGATGGTTCAATCCGGTAATGCTTGGCAATGCTCAGCACTGCTTGAAGCCACGGTTGATAATTTATTTTAGTACTCATGGCTGAACTTCAAACCCCTGAATGGATATATGGTTTAAATCATAAATATCGCGTGTCCGTCCGGTAATGGAGATATAGCGCGCAATGGCGGCTTAAATATCAAAACGCGTATTTTCAATTTCCTTGGCGGCACTATGAATTGCCTGTTCGGCATTCAGTAAATCGACAGCTGAGCGCGTGCCTAATTTATATTGTTCCTGATACAGCTCTTTGGTCTGGATGGTGGTGGCCTGACGCTTGACCAGAATATTCATCTGGCGCTGCTTGTTCTGGATTTCTTCACGCAGCATGCGGGTTTCATCCAGCACCTCTAGATACACACTATTGACCCGTGCCTTGGCCGCTTCTTCTGCATAACCGGCCGCCCGGGTTTGTGACGCAATTGCGCCGCCCTGATAAAAGTTGCTATTGGCTTCCAGCATGATCGAATTATAGAGGCCATCATCTTCATTGTTATTTGGATTACGACCATTGATGGCCTGACTTATAGAACCTTTCACATTTAAAGTGGGATAGGCACTTAAACGTGATTGCTGCTTGCGTAATTTGGCCACTTCAACTTCAGCCTGAGCAGCGATTAGTCCGGGAATCTGCTGAAAAACCGGCTCTGAATATAATTGCGCCTCTTTCACCAGCCGCTCTGGAATCTGCCAGTTACGCTGATAAACCTCAAACCCGACCAAGGTGCGCAGCTTTTGCTGAAATTGGCGCAGCTGGGTTTGTTGCACAATTAAATTGGCTTCTGCAGCTTCCAGATTGGAACGGGCCTGAATCGGGTCGGCCTGGGTACTAATTCCGGCCTCGGCACGTAAATTGGTGATTTCCGCAATGCGGGCAATCCCCTGAATCTGCTCTTCGGCAATACGCGTAATTTCCTGATAGCGTTTGATATTAATCATGGCATTGGCAGTCTGGTAAGCAATATCACCAATACTGACCAGCACATTGGCCTGCTCTGCGGCTAAACGGGCTTGTTCCAAGTTGACACTGCTTTTGACCTTGCCGAAATCATAAAGCATTTGCGTGGCATTCAGGCTCAGCAGCTGACGGCCACGCTCGCCTTTGGTCAGGTCTGCTGTGGAAATGGCCTGGGAAATTTCAGGATGACGCTGAACAGCGGTCCGAATGGTGTCATTAAAACTCAAAGGCTGTTGCACAGAGGATCGGGCTGATGCCGCTGTTTCTGGAACAGATGATGCTGGTACGACCCGAGGCATTTCCTGAATGTTTTGTGTATCGAGCTGAAACTGGCTCAGTTCACTAATACGGACACGATGAAAATTCTGGTCAGATTGGGGGCTAAAAATAGAGGCAAAATGCTGTTTTAAAGATGAATCTTCATGCGTGGAACTTTGTTCGGCCATCGACGGTTCCGTCAGACCACTGAACAATAAGATTCCCCCAAATAGCATATACTTAACTTTATTTTTTGGCCTATTACGGCTCTTGTATTACTCATCATTATAATTAAACGAATACGATGAAATATTTTGTGAAAGTTTAATGCTTTTTTAATTTAATTTTTTATATTTTTTCAACTTTATGACATTTAACAGATAAAACACACATCACAGCGAACCATGATGTGTATATTTTAATAACTACACCCTAAAATCTTCACCTAGGTAGACCTGTTTCACAGTTTCATTTTCCAGAATTTCCTGTGGGGTTCCTTCGGCAATCACTGCACCTTCACTGACAATATAAGCACGCTCACAAATTGCCAATGTTTCGCGCACGTTATGATCGGTAATTAATACACCAATTCCGCGATCTTTAAGGGTGCTAATAATATCTTTAATATCCCCGACAGAAATCGGGTCTACCCCGGCAAAAGGTTCATCCAGCAACATGAATTTCGGATCGGCAGCCAAAGCACGGGCGATTTCTGCACGACGTCGCTCACCCCCCGATACACTCATGCCCAGTGAATCTTTAATATGGGTAATTTTAAAGTCGGCCAGCAGTTCGGTTAAACGTTGCTGACGCTGCTGCTTGTTTAAGTCTTTACGGGTTTCCAGAATCGACATGATATTTTCAGCAATGGTCAGTTTTCTGAAAATTGACGCCTCTTGTGGCAGGTAACCGATGCCTTTGCGCGCACGTTCATGCATGGCCAGGTCAGATAAATCCAGTTCATCCAGATGAATTTCCCCCTTGTCCATACGCACCAGGCCAACCACCATATAGAAGCTGGTAGTTTTACCTGCACCATTTGGGCCAAGCAAGCCGACAATCTGGCCACTTTGCATACAGAAAGAAACATCTTTCACCACCCAGCGCTTACTGTAGTTTTTGGCCAGGTGTTTGATTGTCAGAGTTTGTGGCTGTACGACCTGATCCATTAATCGCGTGCTCCCGGGAATGATTTTGAACTGGATGGTGGAATCACAATCTGTACGCGACCTGAAGATGATCCGGTGTTGTTTGGCGTACCAATGGCTTCAATATCGCCTTTGTTCATACTATAACGCAAGGTATTGCCGCGAATACTGGCCCCATCCTGCTGTAAAAATGCCCCGCCCGACAAAGTAATAATACCGGTTTCCGCATTGTAGACAATTTTCTGCGCCTGACCTTTGGCCAGACCTTTATTCGGGTCAGTCTTTTGCTGGAACTGTGCCGGACTACCATTGGCGGTAATGGTGCTGATTTCTTTTTTACTGTTCAGATTGGCCACAATTGAATTGGCCTGCAAACGCATTGTGCCCTGCTCGATAATCACATTACCGGTATAGGTGGTAATACCGGTACGCTCATTAAATGTCGCACGGTCAGCCACCAGGGTAATTGGCTGGTTCCGGTCTGAAGGCAAGGCCCAGGCTGTAGCTGAGGACAATACTGCCAAACCTACAAGCGCGGCTTTCTTCAGGAAAGTACGAGGTGTTGCAAGCTTCGGATTAACGTTCATATGTTCCTCGAATATTAAAAAATTCGTATTGACCATCATTCAAATTGGCTTTCAGTCCTTGGCTTACAAATTCAGCTTGTGGAGACTGCACCATCACCTGTTTATCGGTTTCAATTTCCCGACTGTCCGGATAGCCCGTCAATTCTGTCGTCTGCAGTTCTAATTGACCTTGCGCTAAGATTTTGGTGGCACGCACCTGGTCAGATAACACCACTTTTTCATTGTCATTATAGCCATGCGCCTGCTTGGCATAAAAAGTGGCATCAACTTTCCCTTCTTTATACATCGACGCATTCAGGTTCTGTAATTGAGAGGTCTGCTTTTGCATATCCTGCTCTAAACGGTCAACCTGAGCGCGAACATATAAATTCCCCTGTTCATCGGTTTGAGTCAGGTTAATCTGCTCCGCCGTATAGGTCATACTTCTGGAACCCTCGGTATCCAGTTTATTGCCTTTACCGCTGTAATAGTAATAACCACCACTTACAGCTGCAATTGCAATCGCAGTAATATATAAAACTCGGGTATCCATAAGTGGGGTTTTAACTCAACTCAATCAGAGGAATATCTTATTAATGAGGGATCGCGGTATACTTTTCAAGTAACTGTTCGTATACGCCTTTTGACATTAGGATCATATCGCAGATTTCACGTACCGCACCGCGGCCACCCTGCGCCTGAGTCACCAGATCAGCACGACGACGCACTTCAACATGACCATTCGGCACCGTGACTTTCATCCCGGCAATGGCAAAGGCAGATAAATCTGGCCAGTCATCGCCCATATACAGACAGTCTTCTGGTGCCAGATTCAGCTGGGCACAGGCTTCACGTAAAGCTACGCCTTTATCTTCACGGCCCTGATAAATCAGGTCCACACCCAAGGCATTCATACGTTTTTCAACAATATGGCTGGTACGCCCGGTAATGATGATGACTTTCACCCCGGCCTGCTGCACCAGTTTCATGCCCAGACCATCACGAATATCAAAGTTTTTAATTTCATCACCGCTATTGGTTAAGGTAACAAAGCCATCACTTAAAATACCATCGACATCTAAAACCAAAGCCTCAACGTGACGTGCCTGTTCCAATAAAATATACGATGCCATTTTTTAATTTACCCCGGCCTGAATCAGGTCATGCATACTGATCACACCAATCACCTGATGTGCATCATTGACCACTACAAATTGATTAATTTTTTTATCGCGTAACTGTGCCAGTGCTTCAACCGCACGGGCTTCCTGAGAAATGGTCGCAGGCTGCTTGATCATGACTTCAGCCACCGGCAGATGAATATCAAAGCCCTGCTGTTTGTCGATTAAACGGCGCAAATCACCATCAGTGAAAATTCCCAATAAGGTGTCCTGTTCATCCACCACCGTGGTCAGCCCCAAACGCTTGTCGGAAATTTCATACAGCACTTTGTTCATTGGGGTTTCTGGCGCGACTTTTGGCAGCTCGGCGCCGGTATGCATTAAGTGTTTGACATGCAACAGCAAGCGTTTACCCAAAGCACCCGCAGGATGGGAACGGGCGAAATCATCTGCGGTAAACCCACGCGCATCAAGTAAGGCCACAGCCAGTGCATCCCCTAAGGCCAATGTTGCGGTGGTGCTCGAGGTCGGTGCCAGACCCAGTGGGCAGGCTTCCTGAATGTTCCCTAAAGTTAAAGCCACATCGGCATTTTGTGGCATTGGGCCGCTGTCATCTCCGCTGATGGTAATTAACGGCACTTGCAGATGTTTGATGAGCGGCATCAGCATCATGATTTCATCACTTTTGCCAGAATTGGAGATGGCAATCAGCACATCACCCCGTACCAGCATGCCTAAATCGCCATGTCCTGCTTCGCCCGGATGCATAAAGAATGAAGGTGTACCGGTCGAGGCAAAAGTCGCCGCCATTTTACGGCCAATATGCCCGGATTTCCCCATACCGGTGATCACCACACGGCCTTTACATTGCAAAATAATTTCGCAGGCGCGGCTAAAGCGCTCATCAATTTGTGTGGCCAGTGTTTGCAAAGCTTGTTCTTCTATACGCAAGGTACTGAGCGCCACACCTTGAAAATCAATCGGGTTTGACATGTTTTCAGAATTCAAATTTTTAACCTTCGTTCAGGGCTGAACGGTCTTCATTCAAGCAGAAATTAATTTTCGCAATTTTAGCATATCTATGCAAATGTCACGTTTTTAAATGTATAAGATTTCACACGATTTCTTCATGATTCCGCCTGTTGCTGATAAACCACAGCACAGGAAGATGGTGAACATGAGTCTCATTTTTTAGCTCAGGCAGTTAAGCTAAGTTTGAGTGTAGATAATGGATAATGTTTCATATCTGGATAAAAACGCATAAAAAAAGCCTCAATCATTTGACTGAGGCTTTTAAAATTTTGGAGCGGGAAACGAGACTCGAACTCGCGACCCCAACCTTGGCAAGGTTGTGCTCTACCAACTGAGCTATTCCCGCAATATGGAAGTGCATTATAGAGAGTTTCATACAACTGTCAACTCTTTATGCTTCCAAGTGGCGATTTAATCAGCACGACGCCAAACGGTACCTTGACGGGTATCTTCCAGCACTACGCCCTGATCGAGCAAAGACTGACGGATTTCATCGGCACGGGCAAAGTTTTTGTCTTTTTTGGCATCTTTACGCTGTTGAATCAGATCTTCAATCTGTTCTTCAGATAAACCAAGTGCATCCTGGCCAATGTCTGACTTCAGGAATTCATCGACATTGTGCTGTACCAAACCAAGAATATTGGTCAGATGACGCAAGGTAGCATAGAAGATTGCTGCCTGTTCGGCATTTTCTTCTTTCACCGCGCGGTTCAGTTCTTTATTGACTTCAAACAGCACTGCAATCGCTTCCGCGGTATTAAAATCATCCCGCATTGCGGTATTAAAGCGTTCGACCAATGTGTCATCTAGCGTTTCTAACAGCTTGTCGCCATACACGGCCTGATAGGCTTTAAATGAATGATAGAAACGGGACAGCGCCGTCTTGGCTTCTTTTAGTGCTACATCCGAGAAGTTCACCGGACTACGATAGTGTGAAGACACGATGAAATAACGGATCACTTCCGGATGGAATTTCTCCATCACATCCCGAATGGTGAAGAAGTTGCCGAGCGATTTTGACATTTTCTCGCCATCGACATTAATAAAGCCCACATGCATCCAGTAATTAACATACTGCTCACCGGTAGAGGCTTCAGACTGGGCAATTTCATTTTCATGATGCGGGAACATCAGGTCTGAACCACCACCATGAATATCAAAATGATTGCCCAGGCAGCAGGTCGACATCGCCGAACATTCAATATGCCAGCCCGGACGACCTTTGCCCCACGGTGATGGCCAAGCCGGTTCATTTTCTTTAGCATGTTTCCAGAGCACAAAGTCAAATGGATGTTTTTTCTCTACTTCGACATCGACACGCTCTGAAGCACCAGCCTGCATATCTTCCAGTTTACGACCGGATAAACGGCCATATTTTGCAAATTTTTCAACCTGGAAATAAACATCACCATTTGAAGCCGGATAAGCGGTGCCCTTGTCAACCAGATTGCCAATCATGTTTTGCATCTGGTCGATATAGTCAGTGGCACGCGGTGCTTCATCCGGAGCCAGACAGCCAAGGTTTTCTGCATCTTCATTCATGGCCTGAATAAAGCGGTCGGTTAAAGCGGTAATACTCTCGCCATTTTCATTGGCACGTTTGATAATTTTGTCGTCAATATCGGTGATATTGCGTACATATTTGACTTTCCAGCCCTGACTCCGCAAGAAACGGATGATGTAGTCAAATGCAACCATGACACGCGCGTGACCAATATGACAGTAGTCATACACGGTCATACCGCAGACATACATGTCGATCTGTCCATCGACGCGTGGCACGAATTCTACTTTTTTGCGCTGCTCTGAGTTATAGAGAACAAATGGTTGCATAGCTGTTCAAAAGACTTCAAATAAAAGGATGGTTCATCTTAACCTAAGCATTATTTTTCATAAAGTTTTCTCGTTATTTTTATCAAAAATCACTTATGCGGGCTTAAACTCAGGCACAACCCGGCTATTATGAGGATGAGTGCCCAGTTGAACGGGCTTTTAGCTGCGCTAAGCTCTGGTAAATTTGCTGAGCGATTTCCTCTCGCAGCGTGGTCAAATCTTCAGAACCTAATCTCTGCCCGACCTCTACCGGTGGCAAAAACTGAAAATAAAAAGGTACCCGCTTGGGAATCAGGTGTTTCGGTAATGATGGAATCACATCGCCATGACGTAATAATTTATCCAGTTGAGGGACTTTGAGCAGTTTCTGAAACAGACGATGCTGCACCACGGTTCTGGCATCAAAACCAAACTCGAAAATATCATCAGGGCCAAAGGCAGCAAAAGGAATAATGTCGTACTGAAATTCCTGTGCCAACTGTAAAAAGCCGTAGCGCTGTTTCCAGATCAATTGATACTGCTCACCCGGATGTTTCAGCACTTCACGTCCGCCACCCGGAAAGACCAGAATCGAATAGCCCTGCTGCATCAAGGCACGCACATATTCACGCTGGCCATCGACTGCGCCGAACTTTTTGACAATATCGCGCCAGATTGGCAAATAAAAGTGGCTATGGTCAGCAATACTAACCACAGCCACCTGATGTTCATTGAACAAATAATCAATAATGACGGGGGCATCAAAAATCCCGTAAAGGGAATGATTGCCCACATACATGGCAGGTCGGGATGCATCAATATATTCACTGCCTAAAAAGGTCGGCGTGAAATAGCGCTTAGATAAGGCGCTCAGCGTCTTGATCCATTTTGCATCATGCTGGACCTGCAATCTGTACTCCTTAAACCACGTGTTTTTGTACCAGGATACAGCCCACCGAGTAGCCGGCACCAAATGAACATAACACGCCATATTCGCCATCATTCACTTCATGCGTAGTACGATGCAAGGCAATGATGACCCCGGCAGATGAAGTATTGGCAAACTCATCAAGAATAATTGGCACCAACGCCGGATCTGCTTCCGCAGCCGCTTTACCAACCACCAGTTTCAGAATCAGTTCGTTCATGCTGGCATTGGCCTGATGCAACCAGAAACGTTTTACATCGGCTGGTGCAATCGCATTTTTCTCCAGCTGCGCGGTAATCATTTTCGCAACCAGTGGACACACTTCTTTAAAGACTTTACGGCCGTCCTGACGGAAACGCTTGTCATCAATATCGGCATTTTCAGACAGATTCAGGAAACCGAAGTTGTTACGGATGTTGTTCGAGAACTGGGTAAATAACTGAGTGTCCACAATTTCAAAACCGGTTTTGCTGTCGGTGTCTTCAATAATTGACGCAGTGGCAACATCGCCAAAAATAAAGTGGCTGTCACGCGAACGGAAATCATTGTGTGCCGATGTAATTTCGACATTCACCAGCAAGACACGGCGCGCACCGCTTTTAATGGCATCATACGCCTGTTTTAAACCAAAGGTTGCTGCTGAACAGGCCACGTTCATGTCATAGGCATAGCCCTGAATCCCGAGTGCAGTCTGAATTTCAATGGCCACCGCCGGATAGGCACGCTGCATATTCGAGCAGGCCAGAATCACCACATCAATGTCTTCAGCCGTGACACCGGCATTTTCCATTGCCTGTTTGGCTGCAATTACGCCCCACTCGGCCTGAAGCGAGATTTCATCATCAGCGCGTTCTTTTAAATGTGGACGTAAACGGTTTGGATCAAGCAGACCGGTTTTCTCTGACACGTAGCGACGTTTCACGCCAGAGGCTTTTTCAATAAATTCTGCACTTGAGCCACGGCGTGCTTCTAACTCGCCCGCTGCAATTTTGTCAGCATTGGCCGAGTTATACTGTTCCACATAAGCATTTAAACTTTCAACTAACTCTTCATTGGTAATGACATCTTCAGGATGGAATAAGCCCGTACCGGTAATGCGAATGCCCATGTAAAACTCCTTTTTGAAATTCTCTCTATCTTAACCGATTCCCAGCTTTTCCCATACTTTTTGTAGCCGGTTTGGCGAAATTGGCATCTTGGTCTTCATTGGCTGCGAGAATAACGAGATGCGCAATTCTTCCACCATAAAGTACAATTCTTTCAAGCGGCTGTCATTTTTAAACTTGAACAGTTTGTCCATCCACGGGTCAATCTGCACAATGGCGGCATCATCACGTTGCAGGTTATTCGGCAAACGTTCCAAACGCAGCACCAGCGCTTTCAGATAACGTGGATATTCGCTCCAGACGTCTGCTGGCTTGTTATACACGAAATCGGCCAGGTTCATGAGGTCCAGCTGATCTTCAATATCATCCATATTTTTGGCAAAGACCGACTCATCCAGCATCAGCAGTTTACGGCGGATATCCTGCCATTGAATATAAATCTCATTAAAGCTGAACAGCGCTTTCTGTCCATGACTGAGGAATGATTTTTTTACCTCAAGTAGCAGCGTTTGGAACTGTTCAGCGTTGACTGGCAAGTCATCAATTGACATCTGCAAGGTGGCATAGACCAGCATCTGTTCCAGCTGTGCTTTATCGCCCAACGGAGAATAAGCCAGCGCCAGCGGTTTAGAAATCTGTTTTTTCAGCTGGCGGATTAAATCGCCCAGCTGCATATGAATCAGGCGAATCACGCCGGCCCGATGCTGTTTAATTGCCTCTGCCTGATCATTAAAGGTTTGAATCACCACACCAGATTCATCTTTCTGTTCCAGCGCAGCAAAGTCTTTGGTCGGTACCAGCGCCTGATACTGCTTGACCACCACGCCAGTGACTTTTTGCGAGGCTTCAAACACAAAGTTGTCAGGGAAGGTTTTAAATTCACCTTTCAGCTGTTTCACCGGACTATGGGTTTCGGTGCGGCAGCGGGCTTTCAACTCACTCAGGTCACGGCCCTGTTCGATGACCCGGCCTTTTTCATCAATCACTTTAATAAACGGCAGCAGATACTGATCGATCCGTTCAAAGCTAAAGTCTTTTTCAGTGATCTGTTCGCCGCGCAGCTGAAAAGCTAGGAAGCTGAAAATATGCTCACGCAGATGTGTCGCATCAATTCGCGCAGTCAGTTTGCGCGCAGTATCCGGAATTGGCACCAGGTTACGGCGTTTATCTTTCGGTAAGGCTTTCAGTAGCGCTTCAATCAGCTCTTCACGCCAGCCCGGAATCCCCCATGACCAGATATTTTCATCGACCTGTGGCAGGGCCTGAACCGGAATTTTTACCGTTGCGCCATCTTCATCATGGCTCGGATCAAAACGGTAGCTGGCCGCCAGACGCAATTCGCCATTACGCAGATAATCCGGGAATTGCTGCGTGGTCGGGCGATCATTCAGCCACAAGGCATCATCATCAACAAATAAATAACGTGGCTCTTTCGGCTCGACGGTCGCGCGCCAGTCTTCAAAAGAACGGCGGCTGGCCACATCTGTCGGCACTTTTGCGGCATAGAACTGATAGATGGTTTCTTCATCTACCACCAGATCGCGGCGGCGCAGCTTGTCTTCGACCCGCTCCACTTCTTCCAGTTTGAGTAAATTATGCTTTAAGAACGGCGGCATAATTCCCAAGTTACCGGTAGTCAAGGCATCGCGCAGGAAAATCTCATGCGCCGCCGGCTGATCGACCTTTTCATAATTCACCTGACGTTTCGGTTCGATGATTAAACCAAACAGTGAAATCTGATCATAAGCATTGACCACCCCGGCTTTTTTCGACCAGTGCGGCTCAAAATAATGATGTTTTAACAGATCACGCGCCGCCAGAAGAATCCACTCCGGCTCAATTTTGGCCAGGGTTCGCAAATACACCTGTGAGGTTTCCACCATCTCAAAGGCCATCACCCACGGGGTATTGGTCTTATGCAAGGTTGAGGCTGGGAAAACCCGCGCTTTTTGCTGACGCACCGCCATAAACACATTACGTTCATCGGTTTTATTGGCAATAAACGATAACAGTCCGGTTAATAAAGCCCGGTGCAGATTTTCATAACTGGCTTTCTTTTCATTGAAAGACAGTTTTAAACCCTGTGCCAGATCGACCAGCTGCTCATGGGTTTTCTTCCATTCACGTAAACGCAACCAGCTCAGGAAATGATTACGGGCAAAACTGCGGCGCTTGTTTTCACTCAAGTCACGATTGGCCAGCAAGGCATCCCAGAGTTTGAGATAAAACAGGAAATCGGAATCGGCTTCACGGAACAAGGCATGTTTTTGATCGGCCTGCATCTGTTTGTCGGCCGGGCGTTCCCGTGGGTCCTGCACCGCCAGTGCCGCCACAATTACCAGAATTTCATTTAAGGCACCAAAATGTGCCCCACCCAGAATCATTCGTGCCAGACGTGGATCAATCGGCATTTTTGCCATTTGCTGGCCAATTTTGGTTAAGGAATCTCCCCCAACCCCTCTTTTAGACAGAGGGAGATTATTATTTTCGTCAGTCGCTTTAGACGGATTCGCTTTCTTCTCCGTCATTGCGCCAAGCTCAATCAAAAGCTTGCGACCATCATTGACCAGTCGATGATCTGGGGGCTCGATAAAATCAAAATCTTCCAGCGAACCGAGGCCCAGACTTTGCATCTGCAAAATCACCGAAGCTAAGTTGGTGCGTTTAATTTCCGGTTCGGTAAATTCCGGACGGCTTAAGAAATCTTCTTCCGAATACAGACGGATACAGACACCCGGTGCAATACGGCCACAACGGCCTTTACGCTGGTTGGCTGCGGCTTGCGAAACTGCTTCAATTGGCAGACGCTGTACACGTGAACGATAGTTATAACGTGAAATCCGGGCAAAACCACTGTCAATCACATAGCGGATATTCGGTACAGTTAACGCCGTTTCCGCGACGTTGGTAGCAATAATAATCCGTCGGCCACCGCCCGATGGATTAAAGATTTTCTGCTGCTCGGCCAGGGCCAGACGTGCATATAGCGGCAACACTTCCGTATGGCGCGGGCCATGCTTGATTAAGGTTTCCTGTAATTCACGAATTTCCTGCTCGGTGCTGGCAAACACCAGAATATCGGCATGTTCAGGATGACCTTTTTCCTGTGCATCGGCAAAGCATTCTTCCACCGCCTGCACCACTGCACGCGGCAGGTTTTCTTCAAAGTCATCAAACTCATCATCATCACTGCCGCCAATGCTCAGTTCGGAAATGGGACGGTAACGTACCTCAACCGGATAGCTGCGCCCTTCGACTTCAAAAATCGGCGCGCCATTAAAGTAATTGCTGAAACGGTTTACGTCCAAAGTCGCTGAGGTAATGATGACTTTGAGATCTTTACGCCGTGGCAACAGCTGCTTTAAATAACCCATGATGAAGTCAATATTCAGAGAACGTTCATGCGCTTCATCAATAATAATGGTGTCGTATTTGCTTAAGTAACGGTCATTGGCCAGCTCTGCCAATAAAATACCATCGGTCATTAAGCGGACAAGCGAATCCTGCGAGCCCTGTTCATTAAAACGGACTTTAAAGGAAATGGATTCACCAAGTTTTTCACCGACTTCTTCGGCAATCCGCTGCGAGACACTGCGCGCGGCCAGACGACGCGGCTGGGTATGACCAATCAGACCGGTTAAACCGCGCCCGGCCAGCATGGCAATTTGCGGCAACTGGGTAGTTTTCCCCGAACCGGTTTCCCCCGCCACAATAATCACCTGATGTTTTTGAATTGCCTCAACCAGCTTGTCGGCATACTGGGTGACCGGCAAATCCTGATTCAGTTTGATGTTTGGAATACGGCCCAGGCGTTCCCGAACTTTCAGATTGGATTTTTCAAATAGCTCAGAATATTGTTTTTCATTTGCATCTTTTCCTTTACGCAGTCGATTTAAACGATGACGGTCACGCGCCATAACGAGTTGATCTACATTTAAATGACTCTGCACAGAACAAGATTCCTAATTTAAATAAAAAAATATCAATCGGCTATTTTACGCTGTAATGACAACCAGCGGAAGAATCCGCCCATGAAATGAACGAACAGACCCTCCAGCCTGTCTGCTTTTACAGCGAATCCGCTGTCCGCAAACTGAGTACGGTGGCTTCTAGATTGTGACGATGACGAACATTTCCAAGCAGTCTGCCTAAAAATAAAAAATATTTTTGCTTTACCCTTGAATTTTACCGAGCTTGACATCATGTTTGATGAGGAATGAAAAAGGTGTACTTTTTAATTGTCATGTGGTCATCATATTTTTCGGCTACATAATAATACACACCGCCTGAATATGGCTTAAACAATCATCAATTCGGTTTTTCCGATGGTGGTAATGTAAAAATACCATTTCAGCAATAAAGCAAATTTCTATAATCTAATTGAAATTCAAAACAAACCTCAATCATGGAGACAATGATGAGCTTAATTAATACTGAAGTTAAACCATTTAAAGCAAATGCCTACCACAACGGTCAATTCGTTGAAGTAACTGAAGCTGATCTTAAAGGCAAATGGTCAGTTGTATTCTTCTACCCAGCTGACTTCACTTTCGTTTGCCCAACTGAGCTTGGTGACCTTGCTGACAACTACGCTGAATTCCAAAAATTAGGCGTTGAAATCTATGCAGTTTCTACTGACACTCACTTCACGCACAAAGCTTGGCACGATTCTTCAGAAGAAATCAAAAAAATCCAATACGTAATGGTTGGCGACCCAACTTGGACACTGTCTAAAAACTTCGAAGTATTAATTGAAGCTGACGGTCTTGCTGATCGTGGTACTTTCGTCATCGATCCAGAAGGCAAAATCCAGATCATCGAAATCAACGCGGGTGGTATCGGCCGTGACGCGCAAGAACTTCTTCGCAAAGTAAAAGCTGCTCAATACGTTCACGCTCACCCAGGTGAAGTTTGCCCAGCAAAATGGAAAGAAGGCGACGCAACACTTGCTCCTTCAATCGACCTAGTTGGTAAAATCTAATCTGTATTAGATTAAACTGATTGAAAAAAACCACGCTTGATCGCGTGGTTTTTTTATTGATGCGCTTACATTTTTACTCAATTTTAGCTGCTGTAGATTCTTTTTATTTTCATCTGCGTTGATTAAGCTACTGAAAAATGCGCTATGGATAGACCGATGAAAACCCTATTAATTGCAGCCTTATTCACCACCCTGTCCCTGCCGGCCTGGGCTGATGTGCAGTGTAGCGGCAGCTTAAAAGATCGTTCGATTTCCGACAATATTTTCGTTGGCAAGCAATGCACCTTAATTAATGTGCAGGTCGATGGCAATGTCATGCTGGCCGATGGTGCCAAAGCCATTCTCCGAAACAGCCATATTGATGGCAATCTGGAATCCAAAGGCCGTTTTGCACAGCTGGTGGCGACCAATAACCGCATTGAAGGCAATATTCAACTGGAACGCGGCAAGCTGACCCAGCTGCACAATAACCGTGTAAATGGCAATATCCAGCTCAAAAACAATCGGGGTACGCTGAATATTAGCCGTAATCAGGTCGATGGCAATCTGGAATGTGAAAATAACGCGACACCACCGGTGGGTGGACGTAACACGGTACAGGGCGATAAAACAGGACAATGCCGCCGTTTATAAGGTGGGATGATTTTATGATAGATGAGGGTTTGATGATGGATCAAGCATTAACCATCTACAGGAATTGGATTGTCCGAAACTGGCGGCAAACCATGGATCACCTGATGAATCAGTTGTAATTTTTCCATCACCTTCGGACTAATCACAAAGGGATAAAAATCTTCCTGCCCCATACTCCGATTCACACTATTCATGGCAAAAGCCACTGGCAACCAGGCCTGAAAAATCTCGTTAAAGTCGGTCAAAAAATACGGATTTTCACGTTGCTTGAAGTACATAAAATGCTGCTCTTCATGCACAATTTGCGGATGAATACTCATGCCAAAAGAAGTTGCCGTTTCCAGCACATCAACAATATGTAAATAATGCGCCCAGCTTTCCGCCCAGTCTTCCCACGGATGCATGGTGGCATAGGCACTAATATAGGCATCCATCCAGTTGCTTGGTGCGCCGTGCTGATAATAGTCCTTCACCGCCTGCTGATAACAGGCGCGCTCATCTCCAAACAGTTGCCGAAAGCGTGCCAGATAATCACTGTTGGCCACCAGAACCTCCCAATAATAATGGCCAATTTCATGCCGGAAATGCCCCAGCAAAGTCCGGTACACTTCGGCCATATTCTGCTTGGCCATCATCCGCTCGACATCATCGGCTTCGGCAATATTTAAAGTAATCACCCCGCTGGCATGGCCGGTCATGACTTTGGGAGCACGATCATCATTCGGATTGGCCTTAAAGTCGAACACCAGCCCACGTTCAGGACTTTCCAGCTTGCTCAGTAAAGGCAAATTCCAGCGCAGCAAGGCATAGACCAGGCGATGCTTGGCCAACTCGATTTTTTGCCAGCGGCAGTAATATTGCGGCTGGTTTAAATCCGGGATAATCCGGTTTAAACGGCAGGCCGGACAAAACTGCTCCGGACTGTCAAACGGAATAATCCAGTTACAGACCTGATGCTGATGATTCTGGCAAAAACGGTAAGCCTTTTGCGTGACCGCTTCAACAAATTCCCCTGCCCGCTGACCCGGTTGCAACGCCAGCATATGCATATATTGCGCATCAAAACCTAAATGATGCTGGCACACGGTACACTGGGTATTGTCGAAATAAATCGGATGCTGACAATAACTGCACTGAAAAAGTTGCATGAGAATGGCTCAGTCGATTGTTTTTATTACAGAGATGCCGCTCAGCTTAGAAGATTCTGATTTTTCTGAGTGTAGTTTTTTGCAGTGAATGTTTAGTGTTGCTGCAACCGTGGTGCAGATTGTCCCCATACGCTGCGCTTTGACCGGGAGTGTTGGCACACAACACTCGACTTTCGCGGATAAAGTTGAAAATTCTTACAAATCAGTAATACATCCGGCTCTGCATTTGGCATATGGTCAAACTATAACGATTCCAAACACAATAAAGGAGGAATGGCTAATGGAAACTGTCCTGACTGTAACCTTCTGCAAATACAATACCTCAACACGCTACTTAAAAATATTTTATAACAATGGGTTGGCAGAGCTTTATCATCCTGTGCCAGAATTTATCTATAACAATCTGCTACGCAGTCATGATAAAGCTGCTTTTGTGCAAAAATATCTGGAGTACGATTTACACTTTAACAAGATCTCGTTGCGACCTTGAATTGAGGTGCAGCAATTTCACCTCTCACATCATTTCCTGAACCAGTTTAAAACGCGGTAATTCACGATCATCTTCCAGACTGATCGATTCGGTAAACATGCTCAGTGGTCGAACCCAAATGGAATAATCACCATATAAACACTGGTAGACCACCAGCTTTTCCTCGGTTTCACTGTGCGTGGCCACATGCAACACCTGATACAACTGCCCTTTATAATGCTGATAAATGCCTCGGCTTAAACTCATCTTGATACTCACCTTTGTAATTTTAAATGCCATTGCTCAGGATAATGCCTAGTTTTAGTCACAAATAGCAAATCTTTGATTTTCTTATTGTCAATTCTTGAAAATTCCAGTGACAAGCCACATCTTAGAAGATAAAGCCATACATTTTTATGTGCAACTTCCGCATAAATACATGATTTTTATTATTTGATTTAAAAAACCGATTGTTTTGATAAAAACAAACCGTTTCACCAATTAAATATTTTCTTCTATCATGTCTTTATCAAATACATTTTACTCCTCTGGAGACGTTAGCAATGTTAGATCAAAATACTACAGCCCAATTAAAAGCCTTGTTAGAACGCCTTGAAGGTCCAATCGAATTAGTGGCCACTTTAGATAGCTCTGACAAATCAGACAAAATCAAAGAACTGGTAACTGAAATTGCCGCCCTGTCTGATCAGGTGACTGCACGCTTCGATGGTAACAACAAACGTGCACCAAGCTTTGGTGTCGCCAAAGCCGGTGAGCAACCGCGTGTATTCTTCGCAGGTTTGCCAATGGGCCATGAGTTCACCTCTTTGATTCTGGCATTGTTACAAACTTCGGGCTATGCACCAAAAGTGTCTGATGAAGTATTAGCTTCTATTAAAGACTTGGGCATCCAATCGGACTTTGATGTGTTCGTATCGTTAAGCTGTCACAACTGTCCAGATGTAGTGCAGGCATTGAACCTGATTGCGATTTATAACCCCGGCACTACTGCTACCATGATTGATGGTGCTTTCTTCCAGGATGAAGTGGAAGAACGTAAGATCATGGCAGTACCTATGGTATTCCAGGACGGTAACCACATCGGTCAGGGTCGTATGACACTGGAAGAAATCATTGCCAAATTGGATACTAACTCTGCAGCCAAAGAAGCAGAAAAGCTGAATGCCAAAGCTGCCTTTGATGTACTGGTGATTGGTGGTGGTCCTGCTGGAAACACTGCAGCGATTTATGCAGCACGTAAAGGCATTAACACCGGTATCGTGGCGGAACGTTTTGGCGGTCAGGTGATGGACACCATGGACATTGAAAACTTCACTTCAATCAAGAAAACCCAAGGTCCAAAATTCGCAGCCGAAATGGAAGCACACGTACGTGAATACGGCGTCGACATCATGAACCTGCAACGTGTATCTGACATTAAAGGTGCAGATGAAACAGCCAACGGTTTAGTTGAAGTGACCTTGGAAAACGGTGCCAAGCTGGAATCGAAAACTGTGGTGCTTTCAACCGGTGCACGCTGGAGAGAGATGAATGTCCCAGGTGAAGCAGAATACCGTACCCGTGGTGTGGCGTATTGCCCGCACTGTGATGGTCCTTTATTCAAAGGCAAACGTGTTGCAGTCATTGGTGGGGGTAACTCGGGTGTAGAGGCCGCAATTGACTTGGCCGGTATTGTTGAGCATGTAACCTTAGTAGAATTTGATACCAAATTACGTGCCGACCAGGTATTGCAAGACAAGCTAAACAGCTTGCCAAATACCACAGTGATTAAAAATGCGCTTTCGACAGAAGTGGTCGGTGATGGTTCACAAGTGACAGCGCTGAAATATAAAGACCGTGCAACAGATGAAGAGCATACGGTTGAACTGGCAGGGATCTTTGTACAGATTGGTTTATTGCCAAATACCGACTTCTTGAAAGAAACAGCAGTTGAGCTGAGCAACCGTGGTGAAATTGTGATTAATGACCGCAACGAAACCAACGTCAAAGGTGTATTTGCGGCGGGTGACTGTACTACAGTCCCATATAAGCAGATTATTATTGCCACAGGTGAAGGCGCGAAAGCATCGTTGTCTGCCTTTGATTACATCATCCGTTCGGGGCAATAATTCTGCTGAATTAACTCTAGAACACCACAAGCCTATAGCGTGCACTACGCTATAGGCTTTTTTTGTATTTCATTTTCTTACATTTAATCAACAATTTGTTATCTATTGCCAGATCGGAACTGGTTTATATTTTTGAATATTCACTGCTGTTGTGGATATTTGCCTTGAGAATAGAATTAAAAGGAATATGACAATGAATAAATTACTTGTTGCTTTAGGTCTTGCTGCTACCGTTGCTTTAGTGGGCTGTAACCGTGATCAGGCGCCTGAAACAGGTGCAACCACTGGCGAGCATCTGGAAAATGCTGCTGAACAGGCAGGTCATGATATTTCCGGTGCTGCTGAAGAAGCTTCAGCTGAAATGGATGCTGCAACGGATGAAGCTGCTGCAGAGTTAGATCAGGCCGCGGATAATGTTGCTGCGGCAACCAGTCAGGCTTGGGATGAAACCAAGGAAGCCACCAAAGATGCAACTGCAACCGCAGCCGGTGCTGTTGAACAAGGTGCTGCGAACGTGCGTGAAGAAGCCCAGCAATAAAATTCACTTCCTCGCTAAAAGCTCCCTTCCGGGAGCTTTTTTATTATTCATTTTACTAGGATCTGTTGACATTTCATAATGGTAGCCAAATAAAGATACAAGCTAAGGCAACAGAATTTTCATAGCTTTGCTTTAGCTTGTCATAGCGTGTGGCAATTCCTCTAAATTGCTTTAATCTAGCAAAGGCATTCTCAATTAAGTGCCTGATTTTATAAAAATACCAATCCACATGATCATTATTTGAAAGTGTATTGGATTTCTTGGGAATATTAGCTTGAGTCCCCGTTTTTTCTATCTGTTCTCTCAAGGATTCAGAGTCATAACCCTTATCGGCACAGAGAATTTCTGTCTCGTGCAGGTCTATATTGTTAACTAATTTCGGTGCCACTTTTACATCATGGGTCGTACCATCCTCTATCAAAAACTGAACAGGGTTCCCATGAGATTTAATAACTTATTATCTTTCGACCACCGGGAAAATTTCTTGAATATGGAGTTTGGCTTTCCGAAGGCAGCAGGTAAATCCCGCCACGGGCAGCCTGTACGGATTCTATAAAGAATAGCTTCAATAAAATTTCGAAGATTTTGTTTGAGATAAATACGAAAATTACGGAAAATGTTTTCTAACTTAGACCAGTGTTGATCAGTCAACATTGTACGAGGCATAGCGAGGAGTAGATTTGGTTTGGCGATTAAATTCTACTTTCTCGCTATTTTTTTTGCACAGTAAATGTCAACAGACCCTAATATTTGAAATTAGAAATTTCAAATTAAAAATAGCTTAAATGACTGTTTCTGTCAGGTTAAAAGTTTAAATTTCCACTAAAATACTCAGGATTCTGATTTCTCTCCCTGTTATTGTCTATGTCTATTATTGCTGCAAAAGCCGACCGGTCGAATCGCTCGATCTGGGTCGCGCTGGTGTTATTGTTTATTGGCTGTATTGGCGCCTATCAGGTGGTGGGCATTAACCAGGCACTATTATTCCTGATTGGTGGTGCACTGGGGATGACCCTGTACCATGCTTCTTTTGGTTTTACCTCAAGCTGGCGGGTGTTTATCAAGCAAGGTCGTGGTCGCGGTCTGCGTGCACAAATGATCATGCTTGGTCTGGCAGTACTGCTGTTTTTCCCAGCCTTAGGTGCAGGTGAACTGTTTGGCAATCCGGTCAATGGTTTTGTTAGCCCAGTGTCAATGTCGGTGATGATTGGTGCCTTTATTTTTGGTATTGGCATGCAGCTCGGCGGCGGCTGTGCTTCTGGTACGCTGTATACCGTGGGTGGTGGTAGCGCACGCATGCTGGTAACACTGGTATTCTTCTGCTTAGGCTCACTGATTGCCACCACGCATTTAGACTGGTGGTTTAACCTGCCGCATCTGGCACCTATTTCACTGGTCACCAGCTTAGGTGTGATGCCGGCGTTATTGCTGAACTTTGTGCTGTTTGCCCTGATTGCCTTGGTTACCGTATGGTATGAAAAGAAACGTCATGGCAGTCTGGAGGTTGAACCGGCTGCACAGTATCAGGGCTGGAAACGCTTCTTACGTGGCCCGTGGCCGTTGGTGTGGGGCGGTATCATCCTGACCCTGCTGAACTTCGCTACTCTTGCGTTGGCTGGACGTCCTTGGGGCGTAACCTCTGCGCTGGCCGTCTGGGCCGCCAAATCGGCCAGTTTTGTGGGTGTTGATGTAGCCTCCTGGAGCTACTGGCAGCAACCAGCCAATGCCAAAGCACTGACAGAGTCGTTATGGTTTGATATTACCTCGATGATGAACTTCGGGATTATGCTCGGCGCCCTGCTGGCAGCCAGTCTGGCCGGTAAATTCGCACCGAACTTTAATATTCCAAAACGCTCGCTGATGGCAGCGATTGTTGGCGGTTTGCTGTTAGGTTATGGCGCACGCCTGGCTTATGGCTGTAATATTGGCGCCTATTTCAGTGGTATTGCCTCTGGCAGTTTACATGGCTGGCTGTGGCTGGTATTTGCCTTTATTGGCAATGGCATTGGGGTCAAACTGCGTCCATTCTTCTTCCCGGAAGAACGCCCACAACCGGAAAAGCTGACCGGCTGTTAATTCCTGACTCGCTGTTAAAAAAGCCCCAAAAGTTGGGGCTTTTTGCATCTCTGGGTTAAGATAGCCGCATACAATAAGAAATCAGGCGGGCTATGAGTTATTCACATCATCATGAAAAACATTATATTTTAAGAACGGGCTGGTTACGTGCTGCGGTGTTGGGAGCCAATGATGGGATTATTTCGGTGACCAGTCTGGTGATCGGGATGGCGGCCAGTGGTGCTTCCAGCCAGACCCTGCTGATTACCTGTATTGCCGGCCTGATTTCAGGCGCTAGTTCCATGGCTGCCGGCGAATATATTTCGGTCAAATCCCAGGAAGATATCGAGCAGGCTGATCTGCACATGGAATCCAGAGAACTGCGTAAAAACCCCGATCTGGAACTAAAAGAACTGACCCATATTTATACCTTGCGCGGCCTGACGCCTGAGCTAGCGCATGAAGTGGCGGTACAGCTGACCGCCAAAGATGCCCTAGCCGCCCACGCCCGCGATGAAATCGGCATTCATGAAAATACTGCCGCCAATGCGGTACAGGCGGCGGCATCCTCGGCGATTGCATTTTCTTTAGGGGCGCTGTTGCCTTTACTGACCATTGTCTTTAGTCCGGTGGATTATCTGGACCGAAGCATTGTGATTGTAGGTGTCTTATCGCTGGCCTTACTCGGTGCCCTGTCCAGCTATTTTGCCGGCACCTCCATGCTCAGAGGCAGCTTGCGGGTCACGGTCTGGGGCGTGGTGGCCATGCTATTCGCACACTGGATTGGCTCGTTGTTCCATGTCACACCTTTATAAAAAAACCGCCCAGCAAATCGGGCGGTTTTTTTACCTTAGGGCTGTGTTTACTGTAAAGCCGCTTTCAGGTTACAGCCATAATTCATGGTTTGCTGCACCTGACGATAGCTGGTATAGCGGTTTAAAATAAAATCATAAAAATTGTCGGCATTGGCAAAATTCTGCTTTAAATTTTCCTGTTGAGCCTGGGGCAGCTGGATCTGATCAAGCAGTTCCAGATTATAATGTCCGAGACGATACATCTCGGCAAAATAGCCATTCATCATATCGCAATAGCCGGCTTTGGTCGGCTTTAAGGCGGTACTGCTGACCAGATGCTGGTTCAAGGTCATCAGATTATCGGCATCTAAAGGAAACTGCTGGGCAAAGGCAATACTTTCCAGCTGCTTAAACTGCTGAAAATCGGCTTCCAGTTGACGGTTTAAGGCACTAAAGCGCTGCTGTAGCTGCTCTGCACTGGCCACCTGGTACTGTTCAGGCTGGACCTGTACCTGCTCTGCCTCATGTGGTCCACATGCTGTCAAACCTGTTATTGTGAGCAAAACAGCCCCTACATACCCCTTCATGCTTTTACCTTTTCCACGATACAACCCGGGCATTATACTGATGAAACCGGCCGGGATGAAAGTTAGAGCGACTTTTCATTCATATAGCGCCAGTAACGTTTCGGTACATACTGAATATGCAGCTTCATGTTCTGCCGTGCCTGAATATTGACGCTGTGAAAATAATCTTTCCACAGCTGGTTATATAAAAATTCTTCAGCATCCAGCTCGATACTAAAGGCCTGACTGTGGCCACTGCCCAGCTGGAGATCCAGCTGCCGGGCATTCATCTGAACCTGATGCACATCATCCAGATCATAATAAATGCCGTAATCACGCTGTTCGTCATAAATCAGCCAGCGCTGATCCTGATAACGCGCCTTAAAATGCCGCTCGATCAGCGGTAATACATTAAAATCTGGCCGCACCAGACTTAAGAACAGACCATCCTGACATTTTTTAAAGCGTACAAAAGCTTCCATGCGATGTTTTTCCCGGCCCACCTGCTTGGCCCACTGTGCCATGCCCAACACCGCCGGATGGCCATAATTACCATCCACCGCATGGCCGTGTTGAAAAACATAAATGCAAAAATCAAACAGATGCTGAAAGGCCTGTTCCTGCTCCGACAAAAAGCACAGATAAAACTGACGCAAGCTGCCGGGCTGGATTTTCTGTTTCAAGCCCTGCCAGACCCGCTGCCCCTGCACATCCTGTGAAGACACGACAATAAACTCATCAAACAGGCCATGCTGGGACTGCGGATTGGCGGTAATGTGTACATCAAACTCTTGAAAGCGAAATGCCCGAAACACACAGCAAAGCAAGCCGGTGAGCGTGCCATCAAAGCAGTAGGTGGCCATTAAAAAGCAAAGCCCAGTTGTGGCGAGAGCTGCTGCTGATATTTGGATTGCCCCGACTGTAAAATCTGCTGGCGAATCTGCTGCGCTGGCGGCTCTTTTTTAAATTTCGGGCTGTCGGCACAGCGAATAAAATGCTGGGCACGGTTATAGGCCACGCCCATGCGTTTTAGCTGATCTATATGAATGTGCCCAAACCGGCGCGCCTGCACAATTTTCTGCGCCGAACGCACGCCTATACCCGGCACCCGTAAAATCAACTGGTAGTCGGCACGGTTGATATCTACCGGAAAAGCCTCTGGATGACGCAGTGCCCAGCCCAATTTCGGGTCGACATCCAGGTCTAAATTGGGATGTTGATCATCCACCAGTTCATGCGCAGCAAAACCATAAAAACGCATTAACCAGTCACTTTGATAGAGCCGGTTTTCACGCAGCAACGGCGGCGCTGAACCGACAGCGGGCAAGGCCTTTTCCTGTGTATTAATTGGAATATAACCAGAAAAATAAACCCGTTTTAGCTTGAATTCTTTGTAGTGCCGATCGGCCATCATAATAATGTCTTGGTCGGTTTCATTATGTGCACCCACTACCATCTGCGTGGTTTGTCCGGCCGGAACAAACTTCGGTACCGATTTGATGATTTTCGATTCATCTTTCAGTTGAATCAGGCGATCGCGGACAATACCCAAATCCTTCTGCACTTCGGCATGACTTTTTTCCGGGGCAAACTGCTGTAGTCCGGCTTCGGTCGGCATTTCCAGATTAATACTCATCCGGTCAACATATAAACCAGCTTCGGTAATAATTTCCTGAGATGCGCCGGGAATGGTTTTTAAATGAATATATCCATTAAAGTTTTCTTCCAGCCGCAGCTTTTTCACCACCTGTAACATTCGTTCCATGGTGTAATCGGCCGATTTAAAAATACCGGAACTTAAAAACAGCCCTTCAATATAATTACGCCGGTAAAAATTTATGGTCAGGTCAACCACTTCCTGTACGGTAAAGGCCGCGCGTTTCACATCATTGGAACGCCGCGACACGCAATAGGCACAGTCATAAATACAGACATTGGAGAACAGGATTTTAAGTAGCGAAACACAGCGCCCATCTTCGGTATAGCTGTGGCAGATGCCATTACCGGTATTGCCCAGCCCTTTATCTGTATTTTTGCGCCGACTGCCACTCGATGAGCAGGACACATCATATTTGGCAGCATCGGCTAAAATTTGCAGTTTTTCACGGATACGTTCAGACATGCGTTTCAGCAGAAATTAGGAGATAAGCTGATTATAAAAAAGCGAAAATACTGCGCCTAGCAAGCCGATGCGTTAGCACGACCCAGCTTGTCGCAACGAATGTAACTGCTGTGTAAAAACCGGCAGATTATTTAAAAAATAAATAATGATTATGATTTGCTAATTTTGTTCAGCTTGGGCAAAGTGTAGGAAGAATAAGGAGAAATCGCATGTCTATATTGGAACAGCTCGGCATTAAACATCCTATTTTTTTAGCGCCGATGGCCGGTGTTTCGACACCTGAACTGGCTGCCGAAGTTTCCAACCAGGGCGGCTTGGGTTCACTGGGTTTAGGGGCCAGTTCAGTGGCGTCTGCCCGAGAACAGATTTTAAAAACCCAGGACCTGACCGACTGCCCTTTTCAGGTCAATTTCTTCTGTCATCAACCCGAGCCGCTGGATGAAGCTGCGGCTCAGGTCTGGCTGGATTATTTAAGTCCGCATTTTGTCCATTATGGCGTAGCGCTGCCGATCCAGCTCAAAAATCTGTATCCTAGTTTTTTAAGCAATGATGATTATCTGAATCTGGTGCTGGAAACCCGTCCTCAGGCGGTGAGTTTTCATTTTGGTATTCCGCACGCGCATCAGATTCAGGCGCTAAAACAGGCCGGGATTATCACCATGGTCTCTGCCACCAATCTGGCCGAAGCACAAGCCATTGAAGCGGCGGGTATTGATATTATTATTGCCCAAGGCGTAGAGGCTGGCGGTCATCGTGGCCTGTTTAATGCCGCTATTGATGGCGGTATCCGCACGGTAGATTTAGTGACTTTACTGACCCAGCACTGTCAGATTCCGGTGGTTGCGGCTGGTGGAATTATGAATGGTCAACATGCACAACGTGTCATGAACCTTGGCGCAGTCGCGGTACAGCTCGGGACCGCCTTTGTGCAATGTAAATCTTCCAATGCCAATGAGGCGTATCGCAAGGCTTTATTTAGCCAGAGCTGTACCCAAATTACCGATTCAATTTCCGGCCGTCCGGCACGTGGTCTGGTCAATCAGTGGCACCGTCTGGTGGATACGCCAAACCGTCCGCCGGTACCGACCTATCCGTATACTTATGATATTGGCAAGCAGTTACATGCCGCAGCCAGCCAGCAAGGCGAACAGGGATTTGGCGCATTCTGGGCCGGTGCCAACGTGGGCCTGATTCGTGACATGGAAGCCGGTGATTTAATTAATCAACTGGTGCTGGAAATGACCAGTCACTAAGCGAGAACAATAAAAAACATCTCCGCGGAGATGTTTTTTATTGGCCTGATAGTGTCTTGAATGCTTTAACGGGTGACACGTTGCCAGGCATCTTTGGCTGCAAATTTTGCTTCTTCCCAGTTCAGACGGGAATCGCCTTTCATCTGTTCCCATTTGGTGCGCAGTTCTGGCTCGGCCCGGTCAAAATCGACATTTTGTTCATATAAAGGCCGGTTTTCATAGCCCAGACGATAGGCGCCGCGATAATCACGATCATAGTCGACATCGGCATAGACACTGCGGGTTTCATTATAATATGGACGGTTCTGGTACTGATCACGCCAGTACACATCTTCTGCAGTCGGATCAATCGCATCGGCAATTTCATTACCGGCCAATCCACCGACCACACCACCGGCAATACCGCCCACTACGGCACCGACCGGTCCAGCTGCAGCACCCACGGCCGCACCGGTTGCCGCGCCCCCTAATACACCGACACTGGTGCCAACAGGATGATCGCCTGCTTCATTCATATCCGGGACACGATTGGTGTCCAAATCTGGACGTGCATTGACATCGGTCGGGTCGACATTTAAACCCTGGCTTCGTTCTTGTGGTAATTCTGTTGAGGTCTTATGGCTAAATTGAGTCACAGGACGATTAGTATTGGTCATGTTGAAACTCCCTGGATCATTGTTATTAACAAGACTGGAATATCATCTTGCCAAGTGAAGACTTACCTAGCATAGAGCAAGCCAAGCCCTGCAATGTCCAAGTCCTGTCCGTGTTCAGTGAGCGTATGTTGCCCTGTGTTCAGGTCTGTAGAGATTGTAAACGGTTGACATCCTCACCCACCTGAAAGGAGGGTGATTCCTACTGCTAGACGCTTATGCCCAAGCGCAAGTATGTTCTTGGCGGAGTTTAAATCGCGTTGATTTACACTTCCGCATTCACATTCCCATACTCTTATTCGCAAATCTGCTCTACCTTTCGGACTGCTTGCGGTGATTGCACCGCAGCTCGAACAGGTTTGGGTTGTGAATCTCTCGTTGACTTCCTCAAACATGACCCCTGCGTTCTCGCATTTATACTTGAGCATGGTTTTGAGTGTTGAAAATCCTGTATCTAAAATAGATTTCGCCATTTTAGTTTTTACAAGTTTGTTCGCACTTAGATCACCAACGACAATCAGTGCATTGTCTTTCACCAGCTGGGTGCTAGCCTTGTGCAAATGGTCTTTACGACAGTTTGCAATCTTGGCGTGTAATGCACGGACACGCTTTTTATTTCTCGCTCTCTGAGCAATACCGAGCTTTTGCTCGTATTTTCGATAGAACTTGGGATTACTGATGACTGTGCCATCGGAACAGGTAGCAATATCTTTTAAGCCTAGATCAATACCCACGGCTTTTGTGGCGGTAGGTTTGTTTTGTTTGGGTGAATCAACCACTAAGCAGACATACCAACGTCCACGACTATCCTCTACAAATGAGCCTGTTTTAATGCTGTATTTCGATAGTCCGTAACTATCCCATAGCTTGAATTGATGCTTGCCATACTGAACGTATCCATCGGCGTATTTAATAGCGACCTTTTTAAAGGGTATCCAACCTAGTGATCTTCTTGCTGATTTCTTATTACTGACACGCCATCTCAACTTTGATTTTGTGAACTGTTTTCTGCGAGTGACCAATTCTTCTGTTACAGCCTGAATGGTTTGGCTATGAAGATTACATTCCTTTGATGCGCCTTTCGTGTATTTAGCAATATCGTATGCTGAAAAGAATTGTTGTTTGCGCTGTAGGTGTTTGAAACACAAATCATTGACATAGTTCCAGACAAAATTAACTTCAGATGCCAATTGGTCTAGCACCTTACAATGTTTGTCTTTTATACGTAATTTAAGTGTTTTCATGGGCTTATATTAGCTCATATTAGGCTTAATATATTGTTTTTTAGCAATTAAACGACATTTCATGTCGTGTCGCTTATATCTCTGACCTGAAAGACAGAGGTTTACGCTCCATTTGATAAAGTCGGGGATAAAAAATGGCGCTCTGAAGCGCCACAATTATGATAGATATTTAATTATTTGGTTTCTAACAGATTCACCTGCTCAACCTGCACATCACTCATGATGTTGCCATGTTCTAACAGTTGATTAAAATAGTTTTCCACCACCTGATACTGCTCGGCCGTGCTTTCCACACGGTACATATTCTGGCGGAATTCATTGCTAGAACGCAGTCCTTTGGTGTACCAGGCAATATGTTTACGTGAAATACGGCAGCCTGAATATTCTCCATAAAAGCTATAAAGTTCAGATAAATGCCCAAGCAATACCTGTTTGACTTCTTCAATACTCGGTGCAGCCAAATGTTCACCGGTCGTCAGATAATGGGCAATTTCACGGAAAATCCAGGGACGGCCTTGTGCCGCACGGCCAATCATAATCGCATCTGCACCGGTATAATCCAGCACCATTTTAGCTTTTTCCGGACTGTCGATGTCGCCATTGGCAATCAGCGGGATATTCAGCTCGGCCTTAACCTGCTTGATTAACTCATAACGCGCCGTGTTCAGGTACATATCTTCACGGGTACGGCCATGCAGGGCCAGTGCGGCAATACCGGCCTGTTCCGCACGCTTGGCCACACGCAGAATATTTTCCTGACCGTTTAAAAAACCGAGTCGGGTTTTTAAGGTTACCGGCACATCGACTGCTTCTACAACTGCATCTAAAATCCGGGCGACCAGATCTTCATCTTGCAGCAACGCCGAACCGGCCAGCTTATTACATACTTTTTTGGCAGGACAGCCCATATTAATATCGACAATCTGTGCACCATTGGCCACCTGATAACGCGCAGCTTCGGCTAGGTCAGCCGGATCGGAGCCGGCAATTTGTGCAGAAATCGGCGCGATTTCGCCATCAAAATTGGCCCGATACAGACTTTTTTTGCTCATGCGCAAAGTCTTGTCCGAGGTCATCATTTCACTGACTGCATGGCCTGCGCCAAAATATTTGCACAGCGTTCTAAACGGCCGATCAGTGACGCCTGCCATTGGTGCCACCCACAGCTTTCGCTCAATAGGACGATCAAACAGTTCTTGAATGACAGGATGTGAACTCAATGTAGGAACCTCGGGAAACAGAAAATGCGCAGCGAATCTTTCAGATGGGAGAAAACTGGATACGGCGCTAAAAACCGGGCTAGTTTAAAGCCTTCTGACCAAAATTTCTATGCATCTGTACCGACCACAGCACATCTGTTTTTAGCAGATGCTAAAAAAACAAAAGCCCATCAGAAGATGAGCTTTTTGCAGCGAAACCGGCAATTAGATTGCAGTAATACCGCTGGCCTGGTCGCCTTTTTTACCCGCTACGATGGTAAATTCAACGCGCTGGCCTTCATGTAAAGTTTTGAAGCCCTGGTTGGTAATTTCGCTGTAATGAGCAAAAACGTCCTGACCTGAATCTGCCTGAATAAAACCAAAACCTTTAGTTTCATTAAACCATTTCACAGTACCAGTAACTGTATTTGACATAAGATAATCCTGTATTAAAAAACTTTTAAATTGGTCATAGATAAACCAATAATTAACTGGAAAATGACTTTGAAACTAAAAATCTGATACTACGAAGGATATTAAAAAACGACGGAGGGAAAAGATTTGCTGAAACAATAGTAATTCTTCTAGTTAAGGACCACTATACAGACTTCTGTTCTGAATGCAATAAAAATAAATTAATTCAATTTATATAACTGATTTAAAGCAATATAAAAACTTTTACCATCCAGGTTAAATTCCACCTGCTGGCCGGACTGAAGCTCAATCATTTTACCGACTTCCACCCAGATAAAACCCTGGCTCGAGCGCTGCTTCTTTTTCAGCGGCATTACTTTTACAAAAATTTCCTGACCATTGACCGCAGTGGCCAACTGCCAATTTTCTACATTATTCAACATAACTGACTCATTATATGAGCTTAGGTGATCATTTAAGAAAGCTGTTCCATTTTATTAAAATTTCATCTTTCAAAAATCGGATAAAAACACAATCAAATTTGATTATTTTAAACTTTTCACTGTCCCAATTCTCACAATTATGGACAAATATTCAATCACTATAAGCATTAAAAGTTGGATGCGGGAGCCGGATTTGAACCAACGACCTTCGGGTTATGAGCCCGACGAGCTACCAGACTGCTCCACCCCGCAAAGGAGAGTTAGCTTTATACGCCCTATATTTGCTAAACACAAGGTTTATTTAAAATATACACTAAAATAACCACGGTTCTACGCTAAAATAATTCCCTTTATTTTGAGTAGAAAATTTTGGAATTATTAAAAAACAACAGATAATATTTTAAAAACAATTCAGATGATTTTATCCAGCATCACCCTTATTTATTTAAATTTTTTCCTTAAAATAACAGAAGATCATCAAATTAAAATCAGCGCTTTATTTTGAAATAGAATTTAGTATCTAACCCTACAGTATCCGCTTTTTGAGCCACTCAATTCTCTGGCATCTTGCAGATAAAAATTGACAGTGCAACGTAGGCCGTATACATATATATTCACACTTGTATAGCCGAATTTCTGTATACTTCATCTGCCCTGTAGGCTGACCCGTCTGGACCGAGTTTTCCTGTTTATGAAACACACCTTCCTGTCATCTGTAATCAAACCTTTAAGCCTGATTGCGTTATCTTTAAGTTTAGCTGCCTGTGGCGACAGCGCCTGGTGGAATAAAGGCGATGAGCCAAGTCTAGATGCAGATCAGATCAAACGACTAATTCCTTCCCGCGTGAAAGATCGTGATTCATGGGCCAAAGATATTTACGATATTAGTGAACAATTGGGCATTCCGCAGACCAAGGAAAATATGTGCACCATTGTCGCCGTGGTCGATCAGGAATCCAACTTTGTTGCCGATCCACAGGTCTATGGTTTAGGTGAAAAAGCAGTTAAAGAAGTCCAAGAACGTTTAGACGAGAAATTTAAAGATAAACTCGGTGAAGCCATTGGTGGCACCATTGCCGGCTATTTTCAGGATGTACTGAAAAACCATCCAAGCCCGGAAGATAACTATTTAAGCCAGATGCGCCGGGTCAAAACCGAACGGGAACTGGATGAACTTTATCGTGAAATTTTTGACTATATGGCCAAGCATTATCATGTGTCGGCCCTGACCGGCGCCGCCAAGCTGTTTGGTCAAAATATCGGAGAAAAGCTGAATCCGATTACCACCTTAGGTTCAATGCAGGTGCATATCAGTTATGCCAAGGAACATAAACGCCAAGGCGGCAATATTGCAGAATTACGCACCGATTTATACAGCCAATATGGTGGCCTGTATTATGGTATTCACCGCCTGATGATGTATCCGGCTGATTATGATAAACCGCTATATCGCTTTGCCGATTATAACTCGGGCATGTATTCCAGCCGCAATGCCGCTTTTCAGAGCATGCTGAATGATTTAACCGAAGCCGAATTATCTCTAGATGGTGATTTACTGCTCTATAGCAAAGATGGCGGTGTTCGCAGTGCCAAGAGCCAATCTGAACGCGAGCTGATTAGTGTTTTTGCCAAACATAATATTGTGCTCACCCCACGTCAAATCCGCTCCGATCTGAAAAAAGAAAAAGAGCAGGATTTTGAAGATACCGCCTCGTATCGCGCCTTATTAAAACTGTATCAGGAACAAACTAGCAAAGAACCATTTTATGCGATAATGCCAGAGGTGGTAATTTCCGGGCCAAAACTCAGCCGTGATTATAATACCAACTGGTTTGCTACTCGGGTCAACGGGCGATATACCACATGCATGCAAAAAGCCAAAAATATAAAAATCTAGCCTTATTCGATTTTGATGGAACCCTGTATGAGCATGACAGTTTTACCGGCTTTATTTTCTACAGTCTGGGCAAACGGCATATTCTCAAGCGTGGACTGATCACCCTCCCCTGGATTATGGCTTATTATTTAAAGCTCTATCCGGCGCATAAAATGCGGCCCCGACTATTTAAGGGAATGTTTAAGTCGGTACCGCAGCATCAAATTAAGGAAAAAGCAGAAAGCTATGCAGCACAATTGGTTCAAGCTTTAAATCCGAAATTACTCAATCAACTACAAAAGCATCAAGCCCATGGAGATGATATTGTGTTGGTCTCTGCTTCTATTAATATTTATTTGGAAGCGGTATGTGAGTTATTAAATATTGATTTAATCTGCTCTCAGGTGGCTTTAGAGAACTCTATCTTTAGCGGTGAATATTTAACGGCAGATTGCAGTTTATATGAAAAGAAACAACAAATTATAAAGCGTTATGATTTAGAGCAGTACAATGCTATTTATGCTTATGGCAATAGTTATGAAGATGAGCCAATGCTGAATATGGCAACTTATCCTTATATGGTGGGCACAGATCAAGCTTTACCTGAAGTGACGCTCTATAAAAAATTAGCTTGATTTTAGAAAAGCAATAAAAAACCCACAATTTATTGTGGGTTTTTAGTGGATTGGGGTTACATGTAGCGGATGCCGCCAATATTAAATACCTTTTTATAAACAGGGATATAATTCCCTGCTTCATCAGCATTGCTTAATTTCATACGGCTTTGTTGCATAAATATGTAAGCATCTGATTTAAATAAATTTAATTTTGGATCAAAAAATAATCAAAACTTTTAAAATCATATAGTTATGAAATCTTTGTGCAACAAAGCCCTTATACTCACATAGAGTATATAAGCTTAGATATCATTGTACTTATCAAGTAGTTGGCATAAATGCTCAAAGTTAATCATTTATGTGAATTATTTTATAAAGAATTAAAAAAATCATACCAAATAACCTTTTTCTCCAGATTTCCGAGTTGGCTGCTTTGTTTTTAGTTTTTATGGCTCTTTCTATACAATAAAAAAGGCAATTTCCTATAAAAATTGCCTTTTTTCTCTTAACGCATTTTATACTTATTTTTTAAACGGAAACGCATACTTGGCAATCCGTTTCAGTACACTGCCATATTGTTTAAACAGGCTGGCATTGTTGTAGTGCAAACCATATTTTTCACATACTGCCTGTACTTTTGGCGCCATCTGACGGTAACGGCGTGCCGGCACATCCGGATATAAATGGTGTTCAATCTGATGGCTTAAATGGCCAGTCAGAATATGGAACGCTTCTGAACCGGTCAGGTTAGAAGAACCGCGAATCTGGCGCATATACCAGTGACCACGGCTTTCATTTTTCAATACCGATTTTGGGAATACCTCAACATCTTTGGTGAAGTGACCACAGAAAATAATACTGAAGGTCCAGATGTTACGAATCCCGTTGGCCACCAGGTTGCCAGTGAATACTGGTAACGCAGCAGGACCAGCAATCAGCGGGAAGAACACATAGTCTTTAAACAGCTGTTTAGAGATTTTGCGCTGTAAAGGTTTCCACTCTTCTTTCAGCTCAGCCTTGGTTTTACGGCCCATCCACACTTTACCAAGTTCCAGGTTTTGAATCGCAACACCCCACTGGAACAGTAAACAGAATGGAATACTGTAAATCGGTTGTAGCAGATGACCCGGTTTCCAGCGTTGTTCTGGAAACAGACGTACCAGACCATAGCCGATATCATCATCCATACCTTTAATATTGGTATAGGTATGATGCTTGTAGTTGTGGGTTTGACGCCAGTTTTCAGAGGTACCGACAATATCCCACTCATAGGTCTGACCGTTGAATTTTGGATCGTTCATCCAGTCATATTGACCGTGCATGACGTTATGGCCAAGTTCCATATTTTCCATGATTTTGGCAAAGCCGAGCAGACCAGTACCCAAAATCCAGGCTGGCGGGAACCAGCCAGCAAACAGGCAGGCACGACCCGCAATAGAAGCATAACGGATGGTTGAGTATACACGGCGGATGTATTTGGCATCTTTTTCGCCTAAATCATCCAGCACTTCCTGCTTGATGGCGTCTAATTCACGCGCCAATTCATCCAGTTCTAATTGGGTTAATTCGCGGTTTTTAGGATTTTTAAAATATTCAAATTTGACTGGCATATTCATAGTGAGTGTACCCGCTTATAAGTCAATAACTAAGTCTGTTTGTGCCGAATTCACGCAAAGCTTGAGCAAATTACCCGGTTCAGTGTTTTGCGCACCATTCACCAGATTTTTGGTCGAGCCTTCGACTTTGTTGCAGGCACATTTATTACAAATTCCCATACGGCAGCCATGCTTCGGTTGAATATTCTGCTGCTCCAGGCTGGTCAAAATAGATTGGCCTTTGGGAATGGTCACGGTTTTATTCGATTGGGTTAAGGTCACCTGCACAAAACCAGCTTCTTCATTGAGCATTGGGCTCATGCTAAAGGCTTCAGTTTTTAATTGTTGTGCATGCGCAAACAGTTCTTCTACCCGTGCAGCAAAACCCGATGGACCACAGGCATAGACTGCGCTCTGTTCAATCTGCTCAAGGGCTTGCAGATGGCTTTCATTCAGACGCTGTGCCGGTGTTTCCCCTGCCTGGGTATAAAACACGTCAAAGCTAAAGTGTGGATATTGTGTCGCCCATTGTTCAAACTGGGTTTTAAAAGCAACATCGGCAAAGGTTTTTACCCAGTACATCAGTTTAACCGGGGTCTGCTTTAATTGACCCGATTTGGCCAAAGCATCGACCAGGCTATACATTGGGGTAATACCACTACCGGCAGCCAGCAAAATGAGTGGCTGTGTCGCTTCAGGCAACAACATATCGCCATAAGGCTGGCCAAATTCCAGAATATCGCCCACATTGGCCTGATTGACCAACCAGCTGCTGACTTTACCCTGATCGACTTTTTTAACGGTTAACAGCACATGCTGAGTATCCAGTTGCGTCAGGCTGTAGGTACGCTCATAGCGAATTCCTTCAATGGTGACAAAGACCGGGTGATGTTGGCCCGCCTGTCCAAGCTGGAATTTCTGATTGAACTGCACCATCAGGCTGACCGTGTCCTGCGCGGTCTGCTGCTTTTGCACAATCTTGCCCAATGCCTGATTCACAGACCACAACGGATTGATTTTTTGTAACCAGAAGTTTGCCGAGTACGGATCAACAATCGCACTCGCAAGAGATTTGAGGGGAGATTTCGACTTTTCGATAACGTGCATAGCCTACACCACGCGATGAATTCTCAATTATTATACACATGTATATATATTTGTATATACGCTTGTATTGTTTCTATTCATTTCACAAGTTCACACACAACGGCTATACTACTGAAAAGCCTTTCAGCTCTGGACCCTATGACTCAGCCTGCCATGAAAATAAGTAATGATGTTCTTGCCCAAGATGTTCCCAACATCCGTGAACCCATGACGGTGCGTACGGTCGGCAGGAAAGCGACCATTACCAAGGAAGAGCTGTTTCAGGCTGCACTGAATCTGATCGGACCCCAAAAAAGTATTGCCTCTTTAAGCCTGCGTGAAGTCGCGCGCGAAGCCGGTATTGCACCGAATAGTTTTTATCGTCACTTTAAAGATATTGATGAGCTGGCCATTGCCCTGATTGACCGGGCCGGCCATGTGCTGCGTCAGATTCTGAATCAGGCACGTTTAAAAGCATCCAAACAGAACAGCATTATCCGCACCTCGGTTGAAGTCTTTATTGAACAGCTAGATGCTGATGAAGGTAATTTAAGTCTGCTGTTGCGTGAAGGCTATACCGGATCGACGTCTTATAAGCAGGCAGTGGAACGTCAGCTGAACTATTTCCAGCAGGAACTGAAAGATGACCTGATTCGTCTGGAGCGTTTGAATAACAGCAAACTGTCCCATCCGGAGATTGTTTCTTCAGCCATTACCCAGCTGGTGTTTAATATGGGTGCCAAAGTGATTGATATGCCCGCCAATGAACGTAAAATCATTGCCGAGCAAACCATGATCATGATCCGGATGCTGCTCGAAGGCGCACGCCATTTAGATGAAGCACAAATCCGTTAACTGGATTTTAAACTGCTTATTTAAAGTGTTGATCGAATCCGCTGCTGCACATCGCGTGCGCTCTGCTCAGGAGATTCCAGCGGGAACATATGCCCACCCGCTACAACACTAAACTCAATGCCATATATCTTTTTTAGTCCCTGCGGGAAACCTTGCTTATAAAAAGCACTCTGCTCTGCCGTGATTAAATGCACCGGTAAATTTGGGGCTTTACGCGGCCAACGCCACCACCAGCTTGGTACAGTTCTAAAAATATCTGCCTCGACCTGTTTTGGAATCTGTAAGCTGATGCCGGCCTCATCTTCTCTAAGACCATGCCGGATAAAATCCTGAAAACAGCGCTCATCAAACTGTTTAAACAAGGCATTGCCACGTAACTGCTGATAAGCCTGCTCACGGCTAGACCAGGCGTCTTTACGTTTCAGACTCAGCCCGGCCGGGGTTAAACGGTCAATCTGTTTTGAACCCAGCTTTTGCAATAACTCGAATATCGGCGCTGTTTTACCAATCACAAAAGGCGGGTCCATTAAAATCAGCTGGCTAAATAAATCTGGCCGTTGATAAGATGCCATCAGCAACACCAGCGCGCCAAAAGAATGCCCCAAACCGACCACTGCCTGTTTTGGTGTTTGTAACTCGATATCGGCAATGACCTGCGCCACCAGTTTTTCCCATTTTGGCTCAACCGGATAGTCCGGATTCAGGCCAATGACCGGAATATATTTCAGCTCAATATCGGCATCAAAATAATCAAAAAAGGTCTGATAGCAAGGACTGGCGATGCCATTGGCATGGGCAAAATAAACAACAGTTTTGGTCATAAAGGTATTTGAAGCAGATAATCCATTTTGCAGGAGGTAATTTTAATTTTTGCTGCGATTCTCAAGATTAGCCAGGCTGGTTCAACACTCTACGCCTGACCAATATATTTATTTAGCCGACACCACCAGATTCTGGCTAGGCAAGAAAGTTGCGCCGCAGGTGGTTTTATCACCAACAATCACCACACCACGCCCTTTGACCTGGGTGGTTGGATCGGCCGCAATGGCCGCTACTGTAGTTTTACATTTTGGACAATAATGCTTCATGCCATTTAAATGCACGGCAATGCCATTAATAACAAATGAACTTTCACATTCAGCAACCACACCGCCATGTGAAGTTTTAGAGCCTAAAGTGACTAATGCTTTACCCATCGTTGTTATATCTTTTAAAAATTTGGCTCATCTTAGCATGAACATTTTACCGGACTCTAGTGCACTGATCGCCGGGCTGTTCATGTCCGGCAAATCAGTATTAAAAAAGCACCCTTCAAATTAGACTAAAAGTGTCCAACTTTCGGGGTGCAGTTCAGAAGGTGCTTTTCTAAAAATTACGACTGTTATGGTTTAACCACCACCATCACCTGAATCGCTTCCGGGGTAACCGCAATACCGTCAAGCAGGCTTAAACCTTCTTTTTGCAATTTCTGCAAACGGCTGATTTCATCTTCACGGATGCTTGGGTTAAATTGCTTCAGATACGTTAGACGGTCAATTTCATATTGCCATTTCGCGCCATACATTTCTTTGGCCTGCTCTTTTAAGCCCGGCAAGGCAGTTTTGGCAATGTCCAATGCCTGTGCATAACGCTGCTCAATCACCTCGCGGCGTGCTTTTACCACCTGACGGCAGCTATTGCCATCTAAATGATGTAAATACGGTTTTAAGATTTCAGGGGCAATTTTTTGCGACAGATCCTGACCTTTTTCACTCAGCAATACACGAATCAATTGCTGCGGCAAGCTTGATGGCAGGTTCAATGCTTTTGGTGCAATCACATCAACCTTGAACCACACTTCCAGCAGCACCGAACCTTGCGGTAATGCAGCTGACTTTAACACCGCCACATTGGTACTACCAAAGCTTTGGGTATTGATCATTTCCATCACGCTTTCGGTAAATGGATGTTCCAAAGTCAGATATTGTGCATCTTCGCGGATTTGAGCCTGATCACGATAGAAAGTCGCAGTCATGCCCTCTTCATCTAAAGTCAGACCTTGTACCTGCATCTGGTCTGTTGGCTTGATGATGACTGTGCCATTGCTTTGTTCATCAAAGTCGATGTTGGTTGAAGCCATAAAGCGCTTCATGAACATTGGCAAGGTAGTGTTGTCATCATAATCTTCCAGCGCCTGGACAATTTCCTGCGCCACCACCGGACGGCAAGAGTTGTATTCCAGTAAACGGTCACGGCCTTCCTGCAGTTCAGCTTCCAAGGCTTCGCGCTGTACGCTAACCGCTTCCAGCAATTCTTCAAACTGCTGGCCTTGATCTGCCAGTAAGCAGTCTTTTAATTCAACAATGAAGTTTTCCTGCAAAGTCTGCGCCGTTGGGGAAATATTGCTGAAAATATTCAACGCTTCGTTATACCAGCGGAACATGCGCTCTTGCGCCGTACCAAGTAAATACGGCACATGAATTTGAATCCGATTTTCCTGACCAATCCGGTCTAGACGGCCAATTCGCTGTTCCAGTACGTCCGGGTTCGCCGGTAAATCAAATAAAATTAAATCCGATGCAAACTGGAAGTTACGCCCTTCTGAACCAATTTCCGAACAGAGCAGGATTTGCGCACCATAGGAATCTTCTGCGAAATACGCCGCCGCCTGGTCACGTTCCAGCAGGCTCATACCTTCATGGAACATCGCAGTACGAATACCGGCGTGTAAACGCAGTGCATTTTCTAGCGCTTCCACCACCGGACCACTACGTGCAATCAGTAGCACTTTTTTGTGTTTTAAATCGCTGCGCAGCTTTTCCATCAGCCACATTACACGCGGATCGGTTTCCATCCACGCACCATCAAGCTGGCCTTCTTCTGGCCACATCTGTTCACGCAACTTGCCCTCTTTGGCCCAGTGGTCTGGGGCTGGCAGTGGTGCTGGCTGACAGTCACGGCCCGGGAAGCCCTGAATCGCTTCACGGGTGTTACGGAATAAAATACGGCCGGTACCATGACGGTCTAACAGTTCATGAATGGCGCGGAAACGCTGTTCCGGATGGTCTTCAATGCGATGACCGAGCAAGCCTTCCAAAGCAGCCAGATGACCTTCTTCCAGTGGCATGTCGGACATCAGCACTTCGGCAATTTTGGCTGTTTGCTGATATTGCGCTTCTTCATCCAGGAAACGGTCCAACGAACTGAAACGTTGAGGATCGAGCAGGCGTAAACGGGCAAAGTGACTTTCAACACCCAACTGTTCTGGGGTTGCAGTTAAGAGCAACACACCGGCCGTTTGTTCAGCAAATTCTTCGACCAGATCATAACGGTCATTGCCGCCTTCTTCTTCTGACCACATCAGGTGATGCGCTTCATCAACCACCAGTAAATCAAAACCAGCTTCAAGTGCCTGCTCACGCAGATCTTCGTGGTCAATCATCAGGTCAATAGAAGCAATAATACATTGCTCGGTCAGGAACGGGTTTAAATCCGGGTCATGTTCTTTAATTGACGCTGTACGGGTCAGATCAAATAAAGAGAACTGCAGGTTGAAACGGCGGCGCATTTCAATCATCCACTGATATTGCAGTGAATCTGGCACCAAAATTAAAATACGTTCAGAACGGCCGGTTTTGAGCTGCTGATGAATGATCAGACCGGCTTCAATGGTTTTACCCAAACCCACTTCATCGGCCAGTAATACACGCGGTGCAAAACGCTTACCGACTTCGTGGGCAATATAGAGTTGATGCGGAATCAGGCCAACGCGTGAACCAATCAGGCCACGCAGCGGACTGCTGTGCATATTGGCCTGCATCAACAGCGCTTCAATACGCAGGTCGTACCATTCTTTATAGTCAATCTGGCTGGCCAGTAAACGGTCTAAGGGTTTAGACAGCTGGATTTGCGCGCCAATTCGGGTTTCATTCAGCGATTTCTGTTCTTCTGAACCATCTTCCAGCTGACGTACCACGTTATAACGCACCACGCCACCGCGATCTTCCAGACTCTGAACCGTCCATTTCAGGCCTTCCTGGTCCTGTACTTCATCGCCCGCATTAAACACGATACGGGACAAAGGTGCATTGTTACGTGCATAGACACGGGTTTCGTCACTCTTGGGGAATAAAATGCTGATTGAACGTTCATCTACATCAATAAGAACGCCTAAGCCCAGTTCTGTTTCTGTATCTGACAACCAACGTTGACCAATAGCAAACTGCTGCAATTTTTCCACCTTTTTCTAGAAGTTAGGACTGTCGCGTTATCACTCAAGGACTGCTTGCCATTTGAGCAAAATTTGACATCGTAAAGCAATATATTTTGACATAAAGCCCACCAAAAAGTGAGCTTAAATTCATGAGGATATGTTTCCCTTAAAACGGCACCGGGCAATTAAACTCCAGTGTTTCTCCCGTTTGAGGATGTTGAAAACTTAAATACGCCGCATGCAAACACAGGCGTGGAGACAGCTGTTGCTGCTCTGGCGTGGCATATAAGGTATCGCCAATAATTGGATGACCCAGATATTGCATATGCACCCGCAGCTGATGCGAACGGCCGGTAATTGGAATAAGTTTGACCCGCGTAACCGCCTGTCCATTTATTTCAAACTGTTCCAGCGCCTGCCAGTGGGTAAGCGCCGGTTTCGAATGAGAAGGATCGGCCATATGCAACGGCGGACGGGTTGGATCATAGACCACCGGCACATCAATGGTGCCTTCGCCGTATAGATGCCCGGCCACCACTGCCTGATAATGCTTATCGGTCTGGCGTTCCTGAAACTGGCGTGAAATCTTGTTTTGCCCCAAGCGGCTAAGACCAAACACCAAAATACCTGAGGTGTCACGATCCAGACGATGAATTAACAGGGTTTTAGGCTCAATGGCGACCAAACGGCTGATCAGGCAGTCTTGTAAATCTGCTGTTTTTCCTGGCACTGTGAGTAAGCCGGCCGGTTTATGGATGAGCATAAAATCTTCATCTCGATAAATCAGGTGTTCGGTTAGAAAATTACTCAAAGTACACTTCCAGGCTGATCGCGAAAATAAGGCGGCAATGATAAAAACCTTGCACCACAATTACAATGCAATTTGCGCAAATTGCAGACGTTTTTTCCGATTTTGCTGAATAAAAATGTCAATTTTCTGAAAATGGCAAATTTAGTCCGTTAAAATCTGCAGCAATCCGTGTAGTGTGGGTTTGGACTGCATATCTTCATAGCGAATATTGGCGCCATTGGCACGCCATAAACCGACCAGACTGACCATACTTACCGAGTCCAAACCATAGTGACGCAGATCTTCATGCGGGTCGATATCCAGCGCATCCATATCCAGCTGTTCGGCTATGGCCAGTAAAATGCCTTTGCGGGACAGGATATATGCCAAGGGCGCACTGAGACTCCAAAGCCGGTTCAGGCTATAGCTAGTCAGATGATGCAGCCCCTGCTGGGAGATATTTTCAATCCATTGGATATGCTGCTCCTGATTGGCCAGTAGAATCGCATCATCCACCACACAGAGCTGTTCGGTCACGCTATACAGATGCGGTAAAATCTGTTTTAGCATCGGAGTGATCTGCCCGGCAAAAATCAGTTGTGGATGGGTTGAAGCGTATTCACCCAACTGCTGCATGCCTTGCAGGACATCATCGCCATAGAGATCGACAATAGGAATATCGAGGGCTTTGGCTTTGTTGCTGATCTGGATCAGATGAGTCATCAGGTCGCTGTCCTGTATACCTACCATCATCCTTAGGTTTTGCAGTCCTACCAGTACCAAAACAGATTCATTTGATGCAAGCTGCCATTTGGCTTGAGATGGTACGAGTTGGATTTTTTTGGGCATGAGGTACAGCATGGAAGGCTCTTATAAATACAAAATAGCATGATGATTCATGCTATTTTAGTTTAGCATCGATTTAAAAAACACTTTGATTTCACAGACGTTTATTGTTCTAATTTCGTATAATCGCCATTATCTTAAATAAGCATAATTCAATACGGCTTTGTTGCACAAAGATTTCATAACTATATGATTTTAGAAGTTTTGATTATTTTTTGATCCAAAATTAAATTTATTTAAATCAGATGCTTACATATTTATGCAACAAAGCCATTCAATACAAGCAATTGATCGAACTATAGATTAATTTAGGTAGTTAAATCATTAACCCTATTTGAAACAATGAAAATAAAAACTTACTCTTCTAAAGGCTTTATCGGAGTTTTATTGCTCATAATATTTATGGCATGGTTTGTACTTAAATGCATTCCTCTATCAGAGCAAGAACAAAATGCAAAAATTAGTAGCAAAATGGAAAGACAACGGCTTCGATTGGCTCAAGAATTTGATAGGTACACTCTAGAGGAACAAGCACGATTGCCAAAATATGATTCCCGTAAATATGCCCTAATTAAACGTAATAGCAGATTCTGGTTAATACCTAGAGAATATTTTAGTGATAATGGTTTTCATATAAGGTGGCCAAATACGGTAAATAGGCTACTAAAAAGAAATTGGGAAAATAAATCTAATAAAAAATACCCTATTGTGCGAGTCTTGATGGAGTCACGACAATTTAATGCATCTACAGGTTATGCAGGTAATGATAAATTTCTAAATGTAGAGCCATGCAAAAATGGAAATGATTGGTTTATTTGGAATGGAATAAATGTTCGGATATACCCGAGTGATGTACCTAATCTTTCAGATAGGCAGCGTTTAGATATATGTTTAACAGTATTGAAAATACTCAATGAGGAAATAAAGGAAATAAAGGAAATAAAGGAAATAAAGGAAATAAAGGAAATAAGTTAATTAACTTTAAGATTGAGCCTGTAAATAATTTTGTGTAATTGCTTTTGATCAATTTAAAGGTGATTGCTTAAGCGGTCACCGAATTCAATAATAAAGCGGCTCATGGCTAAACGCCAGTCGCGAATAGGCATATTCCACTTTTTAGACGCTGCATCAATTGCCAGGTAAATCACTTTACGTACAGAATCATCCGTTGGAAAGACTTTACGCTTTTTGATCGCCTGACGTATTACGCTGTTTAATGATTCGATCGCATTGGTGGTATAGATGGCTTTGCGTATCTCGGCTGGATAAGCAAAGAAGGTATTTAGATTCTCCCAGTGTGTACGCCAGCTTTTGCTGATCTGTGGGTACTTGTCATCCCATGTTTGGGCGAATTGATCCAAGGCCATCAAGGCTGCCTCTTCAGTAGGTGACTGATAAACGGCTTTTAAATCCTGAGTCACCGCCTTGTAATCTTTCCATGATACGTATTTCAAGCTGTTACGCAGCATATGGATAATGCACAGCTGGATATGGGTTTGCGGGTATACGCTGTTAATGGCATCAGGAAAGCCTTTTAGTCCATCCACACAGGCGATCAGAATATCCTGCAACCCTCGGTTTTTAAGCTCAGTCAGGACATTCAGCCAAAACTTTGCACCTTCATTCTCAGCCATCCACATGCCGAGCAGTTCTTTCTGTCCATCAAGATTAATGCCTAAGGCAAGGAATACAGCCTTGTTGATAACACTGCCATTATGACGGACTTTAACTACAATACAGTCCATATAGACGATGGGATAGAGTGCATCCAGCGGACGGTTTTGCCATTCAGCGACTTGCTCCTTAACAGCATCTGTCACCCTGGAAATAAGCGTTGGCGATACATCAGCATCGTACATTTCTTTGAAAGTAGCCACGATTTCACGGGTAGTCATGCCTTTGGCATAAAGGGATAGAATTTGGCTATCCATTTGCGTGATACGAGTCTGATTCTTTTTAATTAGCTGTGGCTCAAATGTGCCATCACGATCTCGTGGTGTGGTGATCTCAATCTCACCATCATCGCTCAGCACGGTCTTACTGGAATAACCGTTACGAGCATTTGAACCGTTCTTACGAGCATTCTTTTCATGTCCGAGATGTTCGGTAAGTTCGGCATTGAGAGCCGTTTCAACAGTGAGTTTAGTCAACAATCGGGTGAATTGATTGAGATCGTCTTCTGTTTTGATTCCTTTAGCAAATTCTGCTGCAAGGTCTTTTAGTTTTTGTTCGTTCATCATGTTGCCTGACTCCGTTGTGAATATGAACATAGCAAATTCAGGCAATTACACAATTTAATTTACAGTCTCTTAAGATTTCCTTAAATTAACATAATACACCTTATACGAAATTCTTCTGTAACTCCAAAATAGAAATGTCCGGTTTCTCCAAAGTAAAAATGTCCGCTTTTAGAATATGCACTTTTGCAATTTTCTTAGCGGACGGTTTGATATGTTGGTGTCTATGTCGGATAAAGAACTTAAACGATTGTCGGTCTTGCAGGAAATCTGCGATCAACGCATAACTCAATCCCAAGCTGCTCAGCTACTTCATATTTCAGAACGTCAGATCAGACGCTTACTGCAGAAATACAAAGCCCAAGGTCCAGCTGCATTAGCCCATGCCGGTCGTGGCCAAATCAGCAATTCTAAACTTCCTGAAGAACTCAGACTCAAGTGCCTCAATATTGTTTCTGACCAACTCCATGGTTTCGGACCCACTTTAGCGCATGAAAAGCTCACCACCGTACATGGATTCGATCTTTCAGTAGAAACCCTGCGTTCTTGGATGATTGCAGCTGACTTATGGATGCCTCGATCCAAGCGCCTGAAACGACCGTATCAGCCTCGTTACAACCGGGATTGCTTTGGTGAACTGATCCAAATTGATGGCTCACACCATGACTGGTTTGAAGGACGCGCTGCTAAATGCTGTCTGCTGGTGTTTATCGATGATGCTACAGGAAAATTGCAGCATTTACGCTTCTGTGAGTCAGAATCAACCTTTGACTATATGATTTCAACACGCTTATATGTCGAACAGCACGGTAAGCCTTTAGCGTTTTACAGCGACAAACATTCAGTCTTTAGAGTGAATCAAAGCAGCAAGAAAGACACCAAGATTACCCAGTTTGGACGTGTACTCAGCACCCTGAATATCGATATCATCTTCGCTAATTCACCGCAGGCCAAAGGCCGTGTGGAACGGGCCAACAGAACCCTTCAGGACCGTCTGATCAAGGAGATGCGCCTGAAAGGCATCTGTTCGATTGAGCAAGCTAATGTCTGGCTACCCTGCTTCATTGAGCAGTTCAATCAGAAGTTCGCCAAGATGGCTTTTAATCCTAAGAATCTACATCGGCCTATCATGGAAACAGCCGAAGAGTTAGATGATATTTTTACTTGGCGTGAACCTCGCAGAGTCACGAATAGCTTGACGATTACTTATGATAAATGCGTCTATCTGCTGGAAAATAAAGAAGAAAACCAGAGTCTCATGGGTAAATATATTGAATTTCTAGAATACCCAGACGGTACGGTCGCCATTGAATATCAGGGAAGAAAAATCAATTACAGCATCTTCGATAAATTAAGTCAGCTGAACCAGCGAGAGATTGTTGAGAATAAACGTTTGAGTTCAGTCTTGGCCCATATCCAGCAACAGCATGAAGAACTAGAACAGCAAAACAAACGAAGTCGTTCTCAATCTATGCCACGTAGACGAGCACAGAAAACAGCAATTCAACAACAAAATCTGAATCCTGTGCTTGACTTGGAAATGTCTGTATAGGACATTTCTATTTGGTTATTAGGTAGGACATTTCTACTTGGGAATAACATCTTCTGATTTCCTTTTTAAATCATAATTTTATTGTATATAGGCAAGCCCAATCATTAGCGATTGGGCTTTTTAATTCATATTTAACGTTCCACGCTTCATTTTGGTACAACTTTGGATGAATTTATTGAGTTGAGCTAATCAATTTTTTTCTTGAATTAACTTTGCTGTGCCACAAACTTCTCAATCGCTACCCGTGCAATCTCCGCATCTTCAAACGACTTCACACCCGACACACCCATCGCACCGACGAGCTGCCCTTGATACATAATCGGTTCACCACCTTCTAGCATCCCTGAAAATGATTCCATGGTCAGGAAGCCCATCTGACCGCCTTTGATAATATCTTCAAACAGTTTGGATGCATGGCGACTCATGGCAGAACATTTGGCTTTTTCGATGGCTAGATTTGCAGTCATTGGTGCTGCCCCATCCATACGTTTCATGGCCAGTAAACTGCCCGTTTCATCCACCACGGCAATACTGACATTAAAGTTATGCTGTATCGCATATTGATGCGCTTCATTTAATAGAAATTCAGCATCACTTAAAGTCATATAATGTTTGGTTTTCATTTTGATCTCGAATTAACTGAAGCTTCCCTCTCCTTTTAGGAGAGGGTTAGGGAGAGGTCAAATTTACGCTTTCATCTCAGCAAAAGTGGCTTTTGCCGCCTGAATAGTAAACTCGATATCTTCATCGCTGTGCGCGCTTGAAATAAAGCCGGCTTCAAATGCAGATGGTGCCAGGTTCACGCCACGCTCCAGCATGCCGTGGAAGAATTTACGGAAAGCATCGACATCACATTTCAGCATCGAGTCAAAGCTGGTGATATCGTCCTGATCGGTAAAGTACAGACCAAACATCGCGCCCACTTGCTGGGTTTTAAACGCAATACCGGCTTCATCTGCCGCTGCCTGTAAACCGGCCAGCAGTTTTTCCAGTTGTGTACTTAATTTTTCATAGAAGCCTGGCTCACGCAGATGTTTAAACATCTCGATACCGGCACGCATCGCCAGCGGGTTCCCCGACAATGTTCCGGCCTGATACACCTTACCCAGTGGTGCAATACATTCCATCACTTCGCGTTTACCACCGAAAGCACCGACCGGTAAGCCGGCACCAATGATTTTACCCAAAGTAGTTAAATCTGGAGTAACGCCATAATGCGCCTGCGCACCGCCTAAGCCGACACGGAAACCGGTCATCACTTCATCAATAATAAACACCGAGCCATGTTCATCACAGACATCACGAATGGCTTGCAAGAAACCATCAATTGGCGCAACCAGGTTCATGTTACCGGCAACCGGTTCCACAATCACCCCGGCAATTTCTGAACCAAACTTGGCAAAGCATTCTTTTAAGGTGGCAATATCGTTATATGGCAGGGTTAAGGTGTGTTTGGCAAAATCCGCAGGAACACCGGCAGAGGTCGCTTCACCCTCACCTTTGGTTAACAGGCCAGAACCGGCTTTCACCAGTAATGAATCTGAGTGACCGTGGTAACAGCCCTCAAATTTCACGATCTTGTCACGGCCGGTATAACCACGTGCCAGACGAATCGCGGTCATGGTCGCTTCAGTACCGGAGTTGGTCATACGCACCAGTTCAATTGATGGCATGATGTCACAGATAATATCGGCCAGCGTCGTTTCATGAACGGTTGGCGCACCAAAACTTAAACCGTCTACCGCAGCATCCTGCACCGCTTTAATAATCGCTGGATGGGCATGACCCAAAATCATTGGCCCCCATGAACCAACATAATCGACATAGCGTTTGCCATCTACATCGTATAAATATGCGCCTTGGGCTTTTTCAATAAAGACCGGCGTGCCGCCTACACCATTGAACGCACGCACCGGTGAGTTCACGCCACCTGGAATATGTTTGCTGGCTTGTTTAAATAATTGTTCTTGCTTTGGAGATAGGCTCATGAATCGACTCAACTCAAAATAAAATCAGACAAAAATTTCGGCTTAAACCGCCTTTTTAAATAGTTCAGACCAGTCATATACGCGTTGAGCAACGGTATGCATCGGACGACCTAATATATCACTAATCACCGCACAAAGGTCTGCACCGGCATCAATCACCTGCTGACCATTTTCAACGGTTAAACCACCAATTGCGCAGATGGGTACATTCAGTTTTGCTTTGGCCTGCTTTAAGGTTTCCAGACCGATATTGCCGGCTTCCGGCTTGGTATCGGTGGCGAAAATTGCCCCAAATGCCACATAGTTAGCGCCATCGGCAATGGCCTGCTCTGCCAGCTCAAGTGAATTGTTACAGCTGCGGCCAATCAGGACATTCTTTGGTAAACGTGCCGCGGCTTCGACAATTGAGCCATCATCCTGACCCAAATGCACGCCGACACCATATTTTACCGCAGCCTCCAAATCATCATTAATCACAAATGGCACTTTGTACTGTGCACACAATGATTTCATATATTCAATTTCATAAGCCTGATCTTCTTTTGCCACCTTTTTACGGCGATATTGCAAGACTGCAACTTCATAGGTCGCCATTGCACCTTCAAGTTTGGCTAAAAGCAGTTCAATCGGATCATCATTGGTAATTAAATATAAGCCACGCATTTTGCCTGCCTGAAACACCTCAAAAAATTGGCTCTCATTATTACATAGTTACAGCTCAAGAGCAGGCCTTGCCTGTATTTTCGCTGATGCTTTGTTTCAGTTCAGATTTTTATGCAAAATCCCTAGTATTGGGGATAGAGTCAGCGCCGGTTTCGGTATTTACTAAGACTCACAATAATAACGATATAAGTTGTTGTTTTTTATTTTTTTATATCAATAACAACCAACGTGCATTCATGGTCTCATGGACGTACTAGAATTTGATGCCAGGACGCATTTGGGGAAATGTGATCAAACGCTAGCACGTCCACACTCTTTTGACTCTCTTCATTCTTTTTATTTCAATGATTCCAGCTATAAAAAAAGCCCGGAGAAAGGTCACTCCAGGCTTGGAAAGTTAAAAACTGATGTCATCAAAGTGTCATACACTCTGCATTGCTTCAATTAATAGAACATTCACTCTACAATTTCAATGAATTTTTTGACCATTCATCTTATTTTTGACCGAAAGTTTTAGTTTTGCTCGAAAAATGAAGATTAGCTGTCAATTTTATCCAGTGCGCGGTCTTTAAGACTCAGGTTGCCGCGCAGAATGTCGGCAAACATTCGCCAGTCAGAAATAAAGCTATACAGCGGCTGTTTAAAGCTGGCTGGCTTGTTTTTTTCAAAGAAAAAATGACCGACCCAGGCGCAGGCATAACCAGCCACCAGTCCATAGACAAAGTAGCGTGGCTTCCGCTGCCTGACCATTTGCGTCAGGCAGATCAGGCCGATACCACTGCCCAGCATATGCAGACGCCGGCTCATGATATTGCGGTGTTCGGTTAAATAAAAACGATAAAACTCGTGATAATTTTGAATTGGACCTTGAGGCGTGTCATCCGGTTTTTTTGCCCATTCGGTGTTGAGGGGTGCGTTCATATTCATCATCCTGATGCTTTGTTCTTGCTCAAATTACCGCATTTTCTGTACAAATAAAAGCCACTTTGTTCGCGCTATTTTTCTGGCTACTTTTTTCAGGACAGATTTTGGTTACAATCAGAAGCCTTAAACAATGAACGCCTTTTCTGGACGCTTGATAATAATTTGGTATAGCGGCGTCATCTGCCAGAAAGCTACTTTTTTGCTGTATTGCTCAATTTTTTAGGACCAATTGAATGACCGAGATTGAATTAAAATTTCAAATTCCTGATGCGCGCCGTAACGCCTTACTTAAAGCGCTGGATCCTAAGAAATCTGAAAGCATTTCGCTGCAAGCCCGATATTATGACACTACCGATCGCCTGCTGGCACAGCATGGTATTGCGCTGAGACAACGCTTGGAAGGCACGCGCTGGGTGCAGACACTAAAAGCCGGTAAAACCCATATTGAACGTTTTGAACATAATCATGACCTGGGCGAACTGCAACAGCCACCTGCGCTTAATTTAAGCATTTACGATGCCGCTCCTGAAGCCAGACAGCTACTAGATACAGTCCTCATGCAGACTGAAAGCCCGCTGCAACTGCAATTTGAAACCGATATTACGCGTACTTCGCGTGTTATCCAGCTAGATGAAGTGGAGATTGAAGCCAGTTTAGATGTGGGCTGTATTCGCAGTGGTGAACGTGAATATCCCGTCCATGAAATTGAGTTTGAATTAAAATCTGGTTCGGTGCAGGCACTGCTGGCCTTCTGTTTTGAATGGGTCAAGAAATACCAGCTCTGGTTAGATGTGCGCAGCAAGGCCGAAATGGGCAATTTGCTGGCTTTAGACTTACAAGTCAGCCCGCCGCGTCTGGCTGAAGAATTCCGTTTAAATAAAAAAGCCTCAGCCGATCAGAATTTAAGACTGTTAATTGCCCAGCAATTGCAGCATTTACTGCCGAACATTGCGGCTATTTCAGCGGGTGTTAATGAAGCCGAGCATATTGTACAGGCGCAAAATGCACTGAATCAGCTGTATTTAACCGTGCATTTGCTCAAAGATTGGAGTGTGTCTATTTCGGAAAAATGGGCCAATCAGTTACTGGCGTTTAGACAGCAGTTTGACCAGCTGCAACATTTAGAGCACATGCAAAATACCCTCGGCACCTTTTTGCAGAATCCAAATACCGCCTCGAATCTGGCCAAAGATATTTTATATGCTAAAGAGAAACTGGCCAATCTGGTGAAATCGACCCAGAATGTACATCATTATCTGGAACTGTTGATGTTTAGCCTGGATGAAGATGCCTCCCACCCTGCGCAGGATTTAAAACAGGCCGCCCAGCAGACTTTGCAGCATCAATATAAACTACTGCAAGAACAGTTAAACCAGACCAGCCAGACCGATTTTGACAGTCTGGATCAGCTGGCGCAGAAAATTAATGCCCTGAAATTTATTTTCCCGGTACTCACCACGATCTATGATGTTAAAAACCTGCAAAAGTACAGCAAAGCCCTGAACGATGCCCAGCTGGCCGCGCAGGAATATCAGGTTCTTTCCTCCGCTGCGCTGTATATCCAGCAAACCGAGCTGGAAGCCAGCGACTGGTTTGTACTCGGCTGGCTGACCGCAAAACAGGAAGTCCATGCGCAAGCCTTGCTGGATGCCACCGAACAATTCCTGGTGAGTCGCAAGTTTATTAAGTAAGTTCAGCCACTCCCCGCTCCGGCCAGACAAAAGAATACGCTTTATGGCTACTTTTTATGCATGGCTTGGCCTATAGTAAGGTCAATCAAGAATAAAAATTGCAGGAGTTGGTTATGGCGGAAATCGAACTGAAATTTCAGGTGCCGGTGCATCAGCGCCGCGCCTTTGAAAAAGCCATTGCCAAGAAAAAAGCCGTGCCAATGCAGCTGTGGGCCAAATATTATGACAGTCCTGAGCAGCAGCTGGCACAGCATGCCATCGCCCTGCGTCAGCGTCTGGAAGGTCAACGCTGGTGTCAGACCTTAAAAGCACCGGGGCAGCATCATTTTGAGCGTTTTGAACTGGAACTGGCCCTCGGCCCGGATGAACCGGAGCAGCTGGATCTAAGCCTGTATCAGGAACATAAACAGGCGCAAACCTTGCTAAAACAGGCGCTGGAGCTGAAAAAGGCCGATTTAAAAAATACCGGTCTGGAGCTGCAATTTGAAACCGATGTGCAACGCCTGATTGTGCTTGAACAAGTCAAAGACAGTGCAATTGAACTGGCCTTTGATCAGGGCGAAGTCCGCACACCAACAGCACAAAGCGATATTTACGAAGTCGAGTTTGAACTGAAACATGGCGATGTCAGCGACCTGATTGATTTTGTGCAGCCATGGGTAAAACGCTATCAGCTCTGGCTTGATGTTCGCAGCAAATCACAGCGCGGTCAGATGCTCAAGAATCAGCAGGACATCTTGCCCGTTCAACATCAAACACCTTTTAGCCTCGATAAACATGACTCCAGTAGCCGCGCGCTGGCCAAAATTGTCAGCAACTGTCTGACTCATTTATTGCCGAATGCCACGGCGATTGCCGACAATCATTATCAGAGTGGTCATGTGCATCAGGCCCGTGTGGCCATTCGCCGTTTACGCAGCGCACTGAAAATCTTTGGTCACTGGTCCGAACAGGTACAACCCGAATGGCAAGCGCAATTGGCAGAACTGTTCCGGCAACTTGGTTCCACCCGCGACCGCGATGCGCTGAGTGAAAGCCTGATGCCACGTCTGGCCAAGGCCGGCTCTCCCCTCGCAGAACTACCGGCAAGTAGCGAAAGCAGCGATGAAATTGATGCACTATTTCGCGCGCCAGAAACAGTGCGCCTCTTGCTGGAGCTGCTACAGTTTAGCCAGTGCACAGCACATGAAGATGATCAATCGCTGAAAAAACAGGTACGGAAACAGCTTGCAAAAATGCACCGGCAAATTTGTCAGGATGCCGTGCAGTTTGAACATCTTGACAGTGAACAGAAGCACCGCACCCGCAAACGAGTCAAACGCCTGCGTTATTCAGTCGAGTTTATTGCCTCTTTATTTGAAGCGGATGCCGTCAAACAGTATCTGAAAGCACTGAAACCGGCACAGGAATCTTTGGGGCAGTTTAATGATCTGGTGGTGGCCGAAGCCCTGTTTCAACATGAGGTTCAGCAAAACCCACAGGCCTGGTTTGTTCTGGGCTGGATTGCTGCCGAGCAAAAGCATGTTCTGGCCGAAGCCCAGCAGCATTTGCTGGAATTTACCCGCAGCAAAACCTTCTGGTCGGACTAAAGCCCAGCACGGAGATAATCATTTAGCGGTACTTGCCAAATACCTTCCAGGTCCCGTTATCGGCCAGCGGATCATGATAACTATCGCTCCGCTGCTTGCGCGGTTTTTCCCGGGCATCCACCAGCTGAAAATGCGGTTCGACACTCAGCACAATACCGTTGACATAAAAACGGGTGCGGGTGTATTCACTTTGCCCATGCTGAAACACATAGGTACGCAAATCAATAAACTCACGGTGTGCCACCAGTGCTGCGCTGTCGTCACTCTCCAGCCACTGTTTCATCGCCAGCATCTGCGTAGCATCAAACTGGCCGCACTTTTCCATCAAGCTGGCCAGACCGCGAAAAGTTTTTGATTCTTTGGCCCGGGTTTTATTAATCCGGATTCGGTCAACATGAAAGAAAAATAAAGGCAGGTTTAAGTGACTTGGCAGATGAATGGCATCCAGCACTTCATCTTCCATAAAGGGCTGAAACAGCTCTTGTGCCCGCTCAATCAATCCGGACCATTGCTGGAAATAGGCTTCAACTTCAGCCGGATTGCCATAATAAATTGGCAGCCCTTCTACATTGGCCAGATGTGCCGGCGGCCAGATGTTTTGTCGCAGCAGCGCAATATCACTTTTTAGACTTTGAACCGCAATTGCATCTTGCATCGTGATTCCTTTTTCTTGCTTAGGCTATTTTTAGAGTAAGACAAAGGTTTAGTTTCTGCAAGGCTTTGCCTATAATTATTGTTTATGATTTTAGCTTAGGAAAAATTCATGGTTCAAAAGATTGAAGCAACCGATGTTACCGAAGAAGAAGCGTTAAATGCTGCTTTCTTTGAACGTGCTGATGAATTTATCAAACAGGCCAACGAATTTTGTCGCGTCGAAAAAGGCTCACAGGAACAACCAGCGGAAAAACGCGGTCAGGTCAGTGCTGCCATGTTGTTCGGCACGGCACGTTTTAATACCTGGGTCGCAGCCAATAACTTCAAAGATGGTGAGGAAATGCGTGCTGCCAAAGATCAGGTCATGTCCTACATTTTGCAGCAGTTCCAGATGATGCTGGAAGACAATTATGATGAATACTGTGAACAGTTCGAGAACTATTTACGTTTCCGTCGTAATGAAGAATTTCACAGCAATAAACACAAACATGATCACGATCATTAAATTGCTAAAAAAAGTCCACCCTGTTGGGCTTTTTTAATGTCATCTTTTCGATAAATACCCTTTTCTTTTTTGCAGACTTGGCTTTGAATAAAATAGACATCTTCAAGGATCAAACCAACCTGCTATGCAAAATCTTGGATTTGCACTGATTGATGCGCATATTCATCAATGGGACCCGTATAACACACCACACAGCGCACGCTTGGCGGTCAAGCTGCTGGGGAAATATCCACGCTTACTGGATAAAACCATCCGTACGCTAAAATCCAAAGCGCTGATTGACACCCTGGGACATACCCAGCATGTCACTGCCCCCTATTTGCCCGAGCATTATTGCCGCGATGTCGGCTTTTATCCGGTTGAAAAAGTGGTGCATGTGGAGGCCAGCTGGCATGACCACAAAGGCAAAGGTGTGGTTGGAGAAACCCGTTTTATTGAGTCGCTGGATTTTACCAAAAATGGTATCCAGCTGGGTGCAGTGGTGGCCACGGCCGACCCGCGTGACAGCCAGTTCAAGCAGATTCTGAAAATGCATCAGAAAGCGGCGCCGCAACATTTTCGCGGGATTCGTAAAATGGCTGCGGTTCATGAAGATAAAGACATTTATGCCTGGGCCGATGATCCGCATTTATACCGTGACAAAAAATTTCTGAAAGGCTTTGAACTACTGGCACAGCATAATTTAAGTTTTGATGCCTGGGTCTATTCTAGCCAGCTGGAAGATGTGATTGCCCTGGCAAAACAGTTTCCGGAAACCTCAATTGTGCTGGATCACCTCGGTACACCGGCCGGTCTGTTTGGTCCGGTCGGCTCGCATACCGGTATTACCCAAACTGCGCGCGACAATATCCTGTTTCGCTGGCAGGAAGACCTGGCAGAACTGGCGCGCTGCCCGAATGTCTATACCAAATTGTCCGGGCTGTTCATGCCGGTACTGGGTCATCAGTTTCATCAGCAGCAACGGCTGGCCTCAAAACAGGAAATCATTGATTTAACTGCCCCGCTGATTCAGCATGCGCTAAAAAGTTTTGGTATGTATCGGGTGATGTTTGGTTCCAATTTCCCGATGGATCGGGTCAGTAGCGACTTAGTCACGATTATTGATGCCTTTAGCGATGTGGTGGCGACGTATCATCCGCAGGCATTAGCGCAGGTGTTCCATGATAATGCCAAACAATTCTATCGGCTCTAATTCTCTATGATAAATTCACCTCATACTTACTCATAGCACCTATAAGGATTGCTGGCAGATGGGATCAGTGCCAACATAACCGGCTTCATAAAAATCTCCCGTTTAGGGAGATTTTTTATATGAATGATCTGTAATCAGCACTTATTTTACCGGCTGACCATATTGATCAGCCATGACTTCGACCCAATGTTGCGGCAGCAGATATTTCTGGACCACCGCATCAATATCGGCTTTGCTGAGTCGGGCAATGGCCTGATCACGTTTTTCCCGATACGGTAAATCACGGTCAAGTTCCAGCTGTGCCACCAGCATCCGGTGAATACGGCGCTCATCTTCCAGCGCTGTGACACGCTGTTTCAGAATGTCAGCCTTGGCCGCCGCTACTTCCTGTGCAGTCACGCCATTTTTGCGCAACTCCTGAAAGACTTTATGTACCGCCTGCGACAACTGCGCCGCTTTACCGGCAGTATAGTTGGCACTCACACTGAGGGCACCGGAATTTTCAAAGCTGCTTAAACTGAGCGAACTGCCAAAACTGTAGACCAGCGCATTTTTTTCACGCAGCTCTTGCGCCAGACGTGAGGTCAGTTGTGAGTCCCCTAAAATATGACTCATGACCATTAATGCGGCTGCATCGGGATGATCATTTCCCACGGGCAGGGTCATCACGCCCTGATAACTGCCAAACTCACGCTGTTCGGACAGTACATGCTGTTTTTGCGCCGCATAGCTGTTATACGGCACGCTTAAACGCTGATACGGCTGTGCTCCGTTCCAAGTGGCAAACTGCTGTTGCAACAGCTTGAGAACCGGCTTGGCCTCATAATCGCCGGTAATGGCAATCCGGGCATGATCCATGGCAAAAAACTGCCGATACAGCTGTTTGACTTTCTCATTGCTGGCCTGGGTCAACTGCTGCTTGGCAAATTCCGGCTCGAAGTGATAACGCAAATCTCCCGGCTGATAACGCTCGATCAAACGTGCCATATTTAAGGCAGCCACGGTTTCCGGCTCGGTATACGGCCGGTCCAGACTGGCCAGACTTTGTGCCTTGATCAGATCAAACTGGGCCTGTTCAAACAGCGGCTTTTTCATGATTTCCAAGACAAATCTGAAAAACTCATCAAATTTATCTTTTTTGGCCACAATCGAAATGGCCACGCCATTGCTATTGGCCTGTGCCGAAGCTGAACCACCGGCGTCAATGGATTTGTCGGCAATATCCTGCAGGCTGTACTGATCTGAGGCACGCAGCATTAAATAGGCCATCAGGTCAATAATCTCGCCCTGATTAAACAGCGATTTTTCATTGCCAAAATCGACTATAATGGTGGCGTAGGTTTTATCGTCCCGGGTCGAGGTGGGAAACAGTGCATATTTCATGCCATTGGCCAGTGTGCCACGCTGGATTTTGGCTTCAGTCTGGCTTAAGGCCTGTTTGGATGTGTGCAGATACTGCTGAATTTCCTGCTCATAGCTGCTGATGTCTTTGAGTGGCTCGGCCTGTACATCCATTTGATCGAGGGTTTTCAGCGGTTCAGCAGCCTGCTGTTGCTGGGCCTTTTTCTGCTCTTCTGGTGTCGGCTGAATATGCCCGCGCATACGATGTTCAGGAATCAGGAATTGCTGTAAACGTGTATTGACCTGATCCACCGTTAAGGCCTGTAATTCCTGTTGATGGACAAAATACTGTGCCCAGTTGCCCTGCTCCGATACCACATAATCACTTAGCATACCGGCAAGAGCACTGGCATTGCTAAACAGACTGTCCTGGCTATTACGAATCAGGGTTTTGACCCGGTTCAGCTCGGTCTGATTAAAATTTTTGCCCTGCTCGACACCCTGCTGCAAGGCAGTTTCAACCTGCTTGGCATTATGAGTCGGTGCATACAAGGCACCCATAAAGACCAGATTAAAATCCTGATCCAGCCAGGTGGTCGATTGCACCATGGTGCTGATACCGGTTTCAACCATGCCCTGATACAAATGCCCGCTCGGCTGCATGGTGTATAAATACGGCGCCAACGCCAGAGCGGTTTTATGCTGGCCGTTCTGACCATTTAAATAGATATTGAACTTGGCCAGCTGGCTGCCTTTTTGCACTAAAAAATCCCGGTTTTTGATGGTACGGGCATCCAGCACTGGCACCTTGACCTGTGCCGGAATCTGGCGTTTGGCCAGCGGACTAAAATGCTGATCAATCTGCTTGAGTACCTGCGCTTTATCAAACTTGCCGGTCAGCACCATCACGGCATTATTCGGTGCATACCAGTTACGATAAAAACGCTGCAATTCCGGCATCTGAATCGACTGCAACTCATTCAGATCACCAATCGGTAAACGGCCCAGATACTGGTTGCCATAGGCCGCTTTCCAGACCTGATCCATTAACACCGCATAGGGCTGATCCATACGCACTTCGCGTTCACGCTTCACAATCGCAATTTCTGCCGGCACAAATTTTTCTTGCAGCACCAGCTTGTCCATACGCTCGGCTTCAAGATAAATCATCTCATTAATGGCTGTCTGATCTGGGCGGATGGTGTTCAGATATTTGGTCGAGTAGTAATCGGTGCTGGCATTATTGCTTAAGGTGTACTGGTTTAAACGGCGCTGGAATTCATCTCCCGGGACATTCTGGGTGCCTTTAAACGCCAGATGTTCCAGTAAATGCGCCATACCGCCTTTGCCTTGGGGATCATTCAGGGAACCGGTAAAGTAGATGGTACTCATCACCACTTTATTTTCTTTGGCATTCGGCGCCAGAATCACCCGAAAACCATTATCCAGCCGGTATTCTTCAATCTGCTGTTCAGATTTTACCAACACCGGCTGGGCAAATGTCGTAGCCCCCACACCCATGATCAGCAAAGACAGGCTGAGCTGTTTAAACCGCATTAACATAATTTTTTCAATACCTTTTACCTGCTGCAGCCGCTTGCATGACTGCAGCATTAAATTGTTTGTTGTTGTGACTTATGTTTGAAAATCACCGGCATACCCAGCGTGATTTCCCTGTTCTGTTTTAATCTAAAAATAACTCGGCCACCAGATATAATTTGGCATAACCGGAAATTTCAATACGCTGCTCTGCTTGTAAGGCACAGTACAGCATTCCACCTCGCGCCGAAGCCTGATAAGCCACCAGTTCAGTTTTGCCGGTTTTTTCTGCCCATAACGGCGCCAGACCGGTATGCATGGAACCAGTCACCGGATCTTCATCAATCCCTTTATGCGGGGCAAAGTAGCGAGCAATATAGTCATAGTCCTGAGAGGGCGCGGTCAAGGCCACATCTAGGTCTGTCGCGGTAATTGCGGTGCTGACCTGATGCAGCTCTGCAATCTGCCGGATTTTGGCCAGATCGGGCTGGGCGGCTAACACTGCCTGCTCAGATTCCAGTACCAGAATATAGGCCTGTGCATTTAAATAGACTTCCTTAACCGGCTGATCAATCACATCCAGCAATTGCGCCGGAAATTCATCTTGCAGTACCGGCACACGGGTTGGAAAATTCATGCGGATTTTGCCATCATCATCTTGCGTGACAATAAAAAGACCTAAATTTTTGACATGAAAATGAATGGTTTTGGCGCGGGTATAATCCTTAAACAGTACAAAGCTGCTGGCCAAAGTGGCATGGCCGCAAAAATCGACTTCAACTGTGGGGCTAAACCAGCGAATCTCGAAATTTTCAGCATCCATCGGCTTGACAAAGGCAGTTTCGGAAAGGTTATTTTCCAGTGCAATATTCTGCATTAAAGCGTCATCAAGCCAGTCTTCGACCACTATTACTGCGGCCGGATTTCCCTTAAATAATGCTGTTGTGAATGCATCAACCTGATACATTTTCATGAATCTGTCTCCCGCTGTATTTTGTGCTTTTTCCCAAGCATGCATCAATGATATAAGTTTTAACACCCGGTACAATGCAGAATTGTTGTTTTCCTGCATATCTCTGGAATGATCTCTGATTGAGGAATAAAAAATATGACGCTCCCTGCTGATCTGCAAACTGTACCTTTGGAAAAGGCCTATCGTTTGATTAATCATGGTCCGACCGTGCTGGTGTCTGCGCAAGATCAGCAGGAAACCGATGTCATGGCTGCAGCCTGGGCCTGTGCGCTTGAGTTTAATCCTGCCAAAGTTACGGTAGTGCTGGATAAAAGCACCAAAACCCGCGCCATCATTGAACAGTCAGGTTATTTTGCCTTGCAAGTACCGACCTTAAAACAGCTCAAGATGGTGCATCAACTGGGAAGCATCAGCCTGTTTCAGGAGCCGAACAAGCTGGACCGCTGTGGGGTCGAGCTATTCCAGTTTGAGCATTCTCCTGTGCCGACAGTGGCCGGATGCGCCGCCTGGCTGATCTGTGAACTTATTCCGGAGCCGCACAACCAGCAAACCCATGACCTGTTTATAGGCAAAGTCATTACAGCCTATGCCGATCAGCGGGTATTTCGTGACGGGCACTGGTATTATCATGAAGTGGCCGATGAATGGAAAAGTATCCACCATATTGCCGGCGGGCATTTTTATAGCATTGGTCAGCCGGTTTCAGTGGAATAAACAGTTGTTAGATTAGCAAACAAATTGGCCAGATCAGCGCGCAACTGTAATAGCCCGCGCGCCATACAACAATATTTTACGCATAATAAAAAGCGCAAGGAATCTGCATGGATGCACAGCAACGCCGCCTCAGCCTGTTTTTACTGCTGGCCACCTGTTTAGGTATCGGTATTTTTCGTTTTTCTTATACCGCCTTATTACCCAGTACCCGTCTGGTTTTTGAATGGAGTAGCGAGTTTGCCAGCCTGTTAGGCAGCGCCAATTTACTCGGTTATTTAATTGGTGCGGTCTGGGCCATGCGCTTAAACCGGCAGCTATTAAGCTGGATTCAGGCCGCGGCCTTTCTCGGCAGTTTAAGTTTATTCTGCTGTGCGTTCGCCGGTTTTGAGGGCAGCTGGTATCTGTTCTGGCGAATATTGTCCGGCATCTGCGGTGGCTGGCTGATGATTCTGGCGCCGAGCGTGGTTGCGCAGCACTGTGAATTGCAGCATCGGTTTAAAATTAATGTGATTGGTTTTAGTGGCATCGGACTTGGTGTGCTGCTCGCCACATTATTTTTGCCCTATTTAGATCATATCTCCACCTCAAGCGCCTGGCTGATTTTATGTGCCTTTGCCGTGCTGTGCAGTCTGGGTTTAATCCTGCTCAAACCCAAAGCCCTACCGGTTAACATCCAAAGCCAGCCTCAAAGCGCTGCTGCTGTGCCCATCAATAAAAAGGTCTTTGCCAGCCTGCTCTTGGTGTATAGCTGTAGCGCGTTTTCCTATGTACCACACTCACTCTTCTGGATTGACTATTTAAGTCAGGTGCAACAACTCAGCCTGTTCTGGATCAATAGCCACTGGATTTTATATGGCCTGGGCAGTGCCTGCGGAGCGGCCTGTGCCTATTTTCTGGCAAAACAGCTCGGCAATTTCAAAGCCCTGAAAATCCTGTATTGCCTGTATGTGGCGGCCATTTTAGCGGCAATCGCCCCTTGGTCAGTGATGACCTTTCTGTCTTCCTTTTTTACTGGCCTGCTGAATCCGGCGGTGGTGTTTCTGACCTCTTATACCCTGCTCCAGCTGTATGGACTGGCCTATAAAAAGTTATGGGGCATGGCCACTTTATGCTTCGCCAGCGTGCAGCTGATAGGAGGCTTAAGCTTTAGCGGCTTACAAGTCGCCGGCTGGTCTTATCCGCAGCAGTTTTTACTGGCCGGTGCGGTTCTGGCACTGGGAAATCTATATTTTATTTGCAGCCTGCCGGCCACCAAAACACCGGTTTCCACAGCCGAGGTAAACTGATTTAGCTTATTCATCGGTCAGCTCTTGTACCAAATAGGGATAAGGATTCACGGCGCCTTGACCACTGAGATAAATCCCATAATGCAAATGTGGCGGTGTATTTTGAGCATTGCCGCTATTACCGACATAACCAATGATTTCACCGGCTTCAATCCAGTCGCCTTCCTGAATCTCCGCTGCATAATCCTCTAAATGTGCATAATAATGATGGCTTAAGCCCGGACCAATCACCCAGACCACTTTACCCCCAAGGTTGTTGGTGCCCACCCGCGATACAATTCCAGCCGTGGTTGAGCGTACCGGCGTGCCGCGTTTGGCAAAAATATCAGTGCCTTCATGCCGACGCCCTTCACTGCGCGCCGCACCCCAGGTATCACTGATCTGCCTGGCCTGCACACCTTCTACCGGGACCGGTAAAGGCGCCATGAATTCCTGCTGTTGCAATTTCAGATACAGCATCGGATAGCGCATACCGGCGGCATCACCCGAAGGCGGTGGCTGACAGCCGACCAGCAGCACACTCAAACTTAAGCCAAGCGCCAGACCGGCGAGCCGTTTAGAAATCAAGATATTCATGGCACTTGCATCATCAAGGGATGACTTGATCTTAAGGTCTGCTCAGGGGTAGATAAAACACGGTTTTTGTACAGGTTTTGCTGATCTGGGTTTGGAGATGATTCCTCTGCTGCTTTCCGATCTAGATCGTCATGGGCTATATAGATATGACAAAGGCTCTCATCATGAGAGCCTTTGTCAGTAAATCAATTTAAAAACCTATCTGCGCCTTTAGGCGATGAAAAAGTTTTTAAATTGGGGGTGCGACATCATTGCTGACGTTGGTTTTTCTGTTTTTGATTTTGTTGCTGAGGCTGTTGCTGCTGTTGACGTTGATTGTCATTCTGCTGCTGATTTTGTTGACGTTGGTTTTGCTGATTCTGTTGATTCTGCTGGTTTTGTTGATTAGCCATTTCATATCACTCCTGTATCAGTTCGATATGTCGCACAATATGTACAGGTATTACTCTACCGGGTTTTGTTTTTTGCCCAAGTCATAAGCTGTATCAAATTGCCTCAATGTAATTGGGCACAGGATTATCCATTACAAATCAAGTGAAAATAGTTTTACTATTTTACCTTAGTCACCCAAAGCATGACTGTGGTTACTTGTCATTACATTGACACAAATGGATGAGAAGATAAGGCATAAAAAACCCGCGTTAAACGCGGGCGGTTGCATCAAATAGATAGCGTTTTATTGGTCCATCTTGTCAATAATCGCCTGACCAAACTCAGAGCAGCGCAGCAAGGTGGCATCTGGCATCAGGCGTTCAAAATCATATGTCACCGTTTTGGCTGCAATCGCACCGGATACACCCCGAATAATCAGATCGGCCGCTTCAGTCCAGCCCATATCGCGCAGCATCATTTCCGCAGACAGAATAATCGACCCCGGATTGACCTTGTCCTGCCCAGCATACTTTGGCGCAGTGCCATGGGTGGCTTCATACATATGAATTGCCCCGCCAATATTGGCTCCCGGTGCAATGCCAATCCCGCCGACTTCTGCCGCCAGTGCATCGGAAATATAATCCCCGTTCAGGTTTAAGGTGGCAATGACCGAATAATCTGCCGGGCGCATTAAAATCTGCTGTAAAAAGGCATCGGCAATTACATCTTTAATCATAATCTCTTTGCCGGTTTTCGGATTTTTCAGCTTCACCCACGGCCCGCCATCGAGCAATTCGCCGCCAAAACGCTCCAGCGCCACTTCATACCCCCATTCCTTAAAGGCGCCTTCGGTATATTTCATGATGTTGCCTTTATGTACCAAGGTCACACTCGGCTTGTCATTATCAATCGCGAACTGGATGGCTTTACGCACCAGACGCTGAGTGCCTTCTTTGGAGACCGGTTTAATCCCAATACCACAGTTTTCTTCAAAGCGGATTTTGGTGACACCCATTTCCTCTTTCAGGAATTTAATGACTTTTTTCGCTTCCGGTGAATCGGCTTTCCATTCAATCCCGGCATAAATATCTTCCGAGTTTTCCCGGAAAATCACCATATCAGTCAGTTCCGGATGTTGCACCGGTGAAGGTACGCCCTCAAACCAGCGTACCGGACGCACACAGACATACAGGTCCAGTTCCTGACGCAAGGCCACATTCAATGAACGGATCCCACCACCAACTGGGGTGGTCAGTGGACCTTTAATCGACACCACAAATTCACGCAAGACCTCAAAGGTTTCTTCCGGCATATAAGTGCCATAAATCTTGTTGGCCTTTTCGCCGCAATATACTTCCATCCATTCAATCGCACGTTTGCCGCCATAGGCTTTTTGTACCGCCGCATCCACCACCGCTTTCATAGTCGGGGTAATATCCACCCCAATCCCGTCACCTTCAATAAAAGGGATAATCGGATTGTTCGGCACATTCAGGGATAAATCTGCATTTACCGTAATTTTGCTGCCATCTGCAGGCACGACGATTTTCTGATAACCCATAATCCTTGCTACTCCCTGTGATTGGTGGGCGGGCAAATCCATACTATTCTTGCCCGGCACCGGTCTTTTTTGGCTGTCTGCTTAATTGTATTTTTAACTCGATGATCTTTTCAGTTTAATCAAAATTTAACCAGCCCGGGATTTATAAGGGAAATGGCCTTATTTCTGTGCTTAATAAATCGGCATATATCCTGTGGCATCTCTCAGCAAGTTTTACATTTCCAATCAAAATCATCTGCTCAGCTTTGCCATAAAGTTCAGGCAGATCAGACAGAATCTGCTATAGTAGCCGGATATTGTGGACCTTCTTTTTGCTCATTGTCACCCTTTCTCTCCCATGCCGGGTTTTATTACAGTTAGCATAAGAATCACACCCAGATTTTTTTATATTTTTTAGCAGGTTACAGTGAAAATAGTTATTCTTAACAAGCCTTATGATGTGCTGTCGCAGTTTCGTCCCGATGAAAAGCACCCAACCATGGCCGACTTCATTGACGATCCGGATTTGCGGATTGCCGGTCGTCTGGACATGGATTCAGAAGGTTTAATGTTCCTGACCGATCATGGCGGTTTAAACCAGTTTATTACCAACCCGGCCAATAAAAAGTTTAAAACCTATCTGGTCCAGGTCGATGGTGACATTACCGAAGAAGCGCTAGAACAGCTGCGTAAAGGTGTAGAACTGAATGATGGCATGACCTTGCCGGCCAAAGCGATTAAAGTGGCTGAACCGGAGTGGTTATGGGAACGTCATCCTCCGGTACGTTACCGCGCTTCGGTGCCGACCTCCTGGGCTGAAATTTCAATTTGTGAAGGCCGTAACCGTCAGGTGCGCCGCATGACCGCTGCGGTCGGCTTCCCAACTTTGCGTTTAATTCGCACCAAAATCGGTTCGATTGATCTGGTTCAGCTGGGCCTGCAACCGGGTGAAACCCGTGAAATTGAACCACTGCTCTATAGCGACTTTAAAGATGTACCAGCCGAACAGCCGTATCGCTCACGTTCTTATGTGAAGAAACCGGGCGGCACTGGTGGCAAACCGATGCAGAAAAAAGTCAACAAAGATGGTACCGCCAAGAAAAAATCCGGCACACCACGCATCTGGCAAATGGAAGAAGGTGAAAAGCCACGTCGCAAGACCAATGGCACCACCCGTCCCAATACCAAATCACGTGGTCGTCGTGCCCGTTAATGAGACTTGCATCTGCTCAGCTAAAAAAGCTGTTGCAAAGATGCGTTGAATAGACGATGAAAATAAGGCTCCAACGGGGCCTTATTTTTTTGCTTGTATTTTCAGCATCACAATGCTATTTATGATTCACATAATTTTAAATTTAAAATAAAACGTATCTTAAAAAAGGAGTCTGCTATGGATCAGCAAGTTAATCCCATGTTTCATCAGGACCGATTAATGCAGCATCTGGGCGCCCATTTGGTGTCGTTTGGTGAACACAGCGCACAGATTGAATTAAAAATTACCGAGCAGCATTTACAAGGCCATCAAACCTGTAACGGTGCGGTGATTTTTGCGCTGGCGGATGCGGCTTTTGCCATTGCCTGCAACACCGGCGAACATCCGGCGGTGGGTCAGCACTGCGGTATTCATTATTTAAAACCGGGCCTGCTCGGCGATACCCTGACTGCGGTGGCAGAACATAAGGCCAGCAGTGGCCGCAGCGGCATTTATGATATTCGGGTCACGAACCAGAAGCAGCAGATTGTGGCGGAGTTTCGCGGTACTTCCCGCCTGATCATCAAATAAGGTGTGATTACGATAGGGTTTATGACGATAGATCTGCATAAAAAAACCGATGCCTGAGCATCGGTTTTTTATAGTATAGATTTCAGACTGTGATTTTACACTTTTAACCAGCGATCCAGTTTGGCCTGATCTTCAACTTTTAATTCAACTTCAGTCAGTTCAGAACCTGCTGCATTCACTTCAAACTGCATCAGTTCATCACGGCGGAAAGCATGTACTGTAAAGCTGCCGCTCTGTTTGGCATACTGTTCGATCAGTTTGCTGCTGGCTTTGAGGCCATCAATGGCAATGATTACATCATGCGCCGACAGACCGGCTTGCGCTGCCTGACCATCACGGCGTGCGGCCTGTACCAGTACGCCTTCCGGTTTATCGGCCAGTTTTAGCCCCAATGGCAAACGCTTGTCATTTTTTAAGCTGTAGCTCAGACCAAATTCCGGGAACAGCTGATCCAGCGGTAATTCTTCGGTGGTGTTAATCAGATGGTTAATCTGCTCAGCCCAGCTATCGCCGGTTAATTCCTGACACAATTCATAAATCGTGCGCTCATGCACCTGAATGCCCTGCTGCGCATTGTCATACAGCTTGCGCATTAACGCATCCAGACTGGAACCACGCAGACGTAAACCGAGGTCCAGACACAAGGCCACCAGACAGCCCTTGTTGTAATAGCTGGTGCCGGCATGGTTGGAGTTTTCATCCTGGCGGTAGAATTTCACCCAGGCATCAAAACTCGATTCAGCCACGGTTTGAATTGCCCGACCCGGATTTTGCAAATAACGGTCAATCTGCGCTTTTAATAAAGCAATATAAGACTCCTGATTAACCACACCGCTGCGTAATAAAATCAGGTCATCATAATATGAGGTGAAACCTTCAAAAATCCACAACAAAGAGGTGTAACCTTCCCGGTTCAGGTCATAATTGACAAAGCTGTCCGGACGGATAAATTTCACCAGCCAGGAGTGGAAATATTCATGGCTGCACAGCCCCAGAAAACGCTGATATTCTTTCGACGGCTCTTCCGGCTCATTGGCTTTTGGCAAGTCATCGCGCGGGGTAATCAGGCTGGTACTGTTTGGATGCTCCAGACCACCATAACTGTTCCCGGTCGCCATGGTCATAAAGGTATAATCCTGAAACGGTGCAGAACCGAACAGGGCAATTTCAGTGGCGCAGATTTTTTCCAGGTCCTGCTGCATTCTCGCAGCATTCATGGCATGTTTGCCCGACACCACAAATTCATGTGGAATGCCTGCTGCATCAAAACTAAAACGGGTCTGCTCGGCCAGCTCAAACGGCGCATCAATCAGTTCGGCATAGTTTTTGGCTTTTAAGGTATAACGCCCTTTCACCAGACTTTTGGCCACCAGTCCGGTCGCCAGCTGGAAATGTTTCAGTTCGTTTGGCAGGAATACTTCGACTTCAATCGCTTTATCTTCCTGACCTTCCAGTCCTAAACAGGCACAGGCCGGATTGACATATAACCGGGTCTGATCAACATAGGCACCACGCACCGACAGGTCGTAGGCATAAACATCATATTCCACCGTAATCAGTTCATGATCGGTATTAAACAAACGCCATTTGTTCTTTTCAAATTTCTGGATTTTTAAAATACGCCCGGCTTCATCATAAGCCTTGACCGCTTCAATATGTTTGGAAAATTCACGAATCAGATAGCTGCCCGGAATCCAGGTTGGTAAAGCTAGAACCTGTGTCGGATTGGCCAGAAAGCGCAAAGTGACATGAATAAGATGCTGACGATAATCGTCAAATTCGATTTGATAATGCAACATAATGGGCGATATAAAAGATCAAAGAGATAACTTATCAATTAGCTTAACATTTTTTTGTCATGCAATGCGCAGTCGTCTTCATTGTCGAAAATTATCGCTAGTCAGGCGGCAAAAAAAAGCATAGCATGCCTAAAATTTTTATGTTTATGACCAACGGACTGGTTAAAAAAGGAATCCCCTTGAAACGTGTCATCTACCTGATTGCGCTGCTGTGCTGGCTATGCAGCTCGCTTGCGCATGCCACCTTATTATCTTTTAATCCTGAAACGGTTGAAGCAGAAGCCTGGACCGTGCTTGATCCACAATCGGGTCAGGTCATTGCAGAACACAATAGCCAGATTCAGCGCGCCCCGGCCTCGCTGACCAAGATGATGGTGGCCTATATTGTGCTCAAGGACATTCAGGCCGGCAAGCTGAACGTGGCAGATGTGCTGACCGCAACGTCGGTGGTGAAACAGGTGATGTGGGATGAATCCCAGATGTACCTGAAAGAAGGTGAGCAGATTTCTGTTGATCAGCTGCTAGCTAGTTTAATTGTGATGTCTGCCAATGATGCCGCCCTAACTCTGGCCGAACGGATTTCTGGCAGCGTACCGCAGTTCGTGGCACGTATGAATCAGGAAGCACAGGCCTTGGGAATGCAGCATACCCATTTCCAGAATCCGTCCGGGATTACCATGCCGGAACATTATTCTACCGCGGCCGATCTGGCCCGTCTGGCACAGGCGGTCGTCAATGACACTCCGGATTATCTCGCTTATTCCAAACAGACCAGTTTTACCTATAACCAGCGTTATCACCGTGCCACTAACATTCTGCTCAAACAGGACCCGACGGTGGATGGCTTGAAAACCGGTTATACCCGTGCCGCCGGTTATAACCTGGCGCTGACGGCCAACCGTCTCACCCAGAATTTTGACGATCCGAACCGGCGTTTAATTGTAGTGGTTTTGGGTGCAAAAAGTGCATTTAAGCGCGCTGAAATTGCCCAACAGCTGATGAACATCAGTTATGCCTATACCCGCAACGAAGTGGCTTTAAAAAACAAACAGCTGATTGCTGAATTGCCGGTGGTGAAGTCAACCCTGAAAATGTTCAAGGTCGAAGTGCAGCAACCGAAAATTGTCACCACGTCTTTATATGGCGAAAACAGCGCGATTGATTTAACACAGTTTGATGTGACCCAGCAGCGCCTGTTTGTTAACGATACCTTCGGTCAGACCCGACTGATTGAACCCTTAACCCAAACCAAAACCCATTTGAATGTCGAGCTGAAAGAAAAGTTACTGACGGCCCCGCTGGCACAGGTGATGCAGCTGGCCACCGTGCATGTTTATCAGAATAACCGCCTGATCAATACCATTCATCTGGAAGAAGAAGTACATATTGCCGAAGCCAGCCTGTTTGAAAAACTGCTGATCTGGCTAAAAAGCCTGTTTAGCTTTTCCTCCAAGGATGAAACCGCAACCAAAACTTATCCGCTGGTTTAATCCTGTGAACAAGCACAGTGGAAATGCTACATGATGTAAGTTGTCGAACAATCTGAGCCATTTTCCTGATGGGAAGATGGCATAAATTGAGCCTGTTCTTGCATTAAAAATAACAATATAGGTTCATCATGTCAGCATTACATCGTATTGTGATTGTCGGTGGCGGCGCCGGCGGTCTGGAGCTTGCTACCCAACTCGGTCATCGTCTGGGTAAATCGGGCAAAGCACAGATTACTCTGGTCGATCAGAAACTGACCCATATCTGGAAACCGCTGCTACATGAAATTGCAGCCGGCACGCTCAATCCGCATCAGGAAGAAACCAACTATTTTGTGCATGCTGCCCAGCATCATTATCAGTTTACATTAGGCACACTGGTTGGCATTGACCGGACCCAGAAAAAAATCCAGCTGCAGGCACCGCAATTTTCCAAAAAAGAGCAGCCACCGAAGCAGATCGACGTAGACTATGACACGCTGGTGCTGGCGCTGGGCTCTACTTCCAATGACTTTCATACCGAAGGGGTGAAACAGCATTGTCATTTTCTGGACAGCCTGCCTCAGGCCACGGTGTTTCATCAGGACCTGCTGCACCTATATTTAGAAGCCCAAAATCAGCCGCAAAGCCGCGCCCTGAATATTGCCATTATCGGTGCCGGTGCCACCGGTGTTGAACTGGCGGCAGAGCTGTATCAAGCCAAACAGACCTTTGCCCAATATGGTTTAAACCGGATTGATCCGCAACTGGTTCGGATTACGCTCATTGAAGCCGCCGACCGGATTTTGCCGGCCCTGTCACAGCAAATTTCCCGACATACTCAAGCCCAGCTGGAGCGCTTTGGCATTGAAGTGCTGACCCAGCATCGGGTGGCCAAGGTTGATGAAGAACAGGTTTATTTTGCTGCAGGTAATCCGCTAGAAGCAGAAATTAAAGTCTGGGCTGCCGGAATTCAGGCCCCGGAAATTTTTAAACAGTGGGATGATTTTGAAAAAGATCATCTGCACCGTTTAAAAGTCTATGCCACCTTACAGACTTATACCGACCCCAACATTTTTGCCTTTGGCGATTGTGCCCATTGCCAGCCCAAAGCCGATGAACCGGTGCTGGGTCCGCGTGCGCAGGTGGCCAGTCAGCAGGCCAGCTTTCTGGTTCGTGCCCTGAGCCAGCACGTGAATGGGAAACCACTGCCGATGTTTAAATTCTCCGACAAAGGCTCGCTGATTTCTTTAAGCCAGCATACGGCCGTGGGTGAATTACTCGGTCGGGTCAATGTACAGGGCATAGTCGCCAAGTCGATGTATGTGTCTTTATACCGGCTGCATCAGGCCACCATTCATGGCTATACCCATGCCGGGGTGCTGACCGCCAAAGATATGCTCGGCAGAAAAATTGGCCCTAAAATAAAATTGCATTGAAATTTTATCGACTGCCCCAATATCTGGGAAAATGTCATAAAAAAGCCAAATGTGAGTTTTTTGAGTAAAAGTATTCAACAAATTTGCCTTTTCACTTTATGATGTACCCTTAGAAAACTAAATGGATCTATAACATGACTGCTATTGCAAATGACCTCGTGGTTTCTTTCCACTACACATTGACTAACGCAGAGGGTGAAACTCTCGACCAATCTCAAGGTGAACCACTTGCCTATTTGCATGGTGCGGGTAACATCATCCCTGGTCTTGAAAAAGCCCTAGAAGGTAAAACTGTGGGTGAAAAATTCACTGTAAACGTACCTGCTGCTGAAGGTTATGGCGAATACAACCCTGACCTGGTTCAAGAAGTTCCAGCGCAAATGTTCCAAGGCGTAGACAGCATTCAGCCTGGCATGCAGTTCCAAGCACAAACTGATGATGGCGTACAGATCGTAACGGTTAAAGCAGTTGAAGGCGAAAACGTAATCGTTGATGCAAACTTCCCGCTTGCTGGTCAAGACCTGACTTTTGAAGTTGAAATCGTAGAAATCCGTGAAGCGACTCAAGAAGAGTTAGACCACGGTCACGTACACGGTGTTGGCGGTCATCACCACTAATCTTGTGACAAGATGGAAAAGGCAAAGTCTGACTTTGCCTTTTTTTATGCCTGAATTTTAGTGGGTGAATAAACCATCACGATGCTGATTCGCCCGTTGTAGACAAAGCCTGGGCCAGATTGTGTTTGGCCTGTGCTTCATAATGCTGCTGGAAATACCGGGTCTGATATAGCGGTTGCATCTGATAAAACTGCATCAATACCGCACGGCGCTTGTGCTGATAAAGATTCTGCTCGACCCAGGCATATTCCTGATGAATCTGTTGCTGATATTCAGCAAAACGTACTGGCGGCGCAGCCAGAATTGCCAGATCAATATCCAGCAAGGCATTTAAATCTGGCTCATCACTAGGCTGATGCTGCCGGGTCGCGAGAATCCAGCGGCTCACGGTTTCCAGTTGTGCTGCCGTTAAAAAATCTGCACATAACTGCTGGCACAATGTCGCACTTTGTGCTTCATTGTCCTGCGCTTTAGGATGATAGACCGCATCATGAAACCATAACGCCAGCTCGACCAGCGATGGTTGCTGCAACTGTGTGCGAATCTGGTCGAAATGCTGCAGACATTCCAGAATATGCTGCACGCCATGATAGTGCCGCTGCGGCTCACTATAGGCCGCCAGCAGCCGCGCATACAGCTGCTGCGTCTGGCAGCGATTCAGCGAAAACTGCTGAGCGCAGCGTTGCCAATACAACTGAAAATCAGCAAGTTCTGATTGCATGGCACGCACTCCCCTGTTTATGCGGCTTGCTCATCTCGCTTAAACACCAGCTCACCTTTTAGGGAGCTGTCAGCATCGAAATAATAGCCATCGCTATTAAAGCCTTTTAAATCTTCAGCACGTTCAATTTTATTTTCGATGATATAGCGCGCCATCAAACCACGGGCTTTTTTGGCATAGAAGCTGATGACTTTATATTTGCCATTTTTCTGGTCTAAAAATACCGGCTTGATGATTTCTGCCTGAATCTTGCTTTCTTTCACCGATTTATAATATTCATCCGAAGCGATATTCACCAGCAATTCAGACTTGGCCGCAGCCAGATCTTCATTGATCAGATCAGTAATGATGGTGCCCCAGAATTCATACAAATTGCTGCCACGCGGATTTTTCAGCTTGGTACCCATTTCCAGACGATACGGCATCATTAAATCCAGCGGGCGCAATAAGCCATACAGACCTGATAACATACGCAAATGTTGCTGTGCGTAATCAATGTCCTGATCCTTCAGGCTATAGGCATCCAGACCGGTATAGACATCGCCTTTAAAGGCAAACAGCGCCTGACGCGCATTGGAAAAATCAAAATCGGCCTGCCAGTCGCGGAAGCGTTCTACGTTTAAATTGGCAATTTTTTCGCTCACACTCATTAAATTGGCGATTTCTGAAGCAGATAGCGTACGACTAACGTCGATAAGTTCTTGTGAATGCGCTAATAGTCTTGGTAAGGTGTGGCTGTCGGTGGGTAATGCAGATTCATAATCTAAAGTCTTAGCAGGAGAAATTAAGGCGAGCATACACATCCTGATCAAAAAGTGGTTAAAAAATAATTAATCAAACTATAACAGTCAGCTTATTTTAATGCCAATCTGTGTTTTTCCTAAACATAATCGGTAAAATAATCGATTCTCCTGCCATTATTCGATTATCTTATGTCCGAGCAAATTTTCATTCCAGGTCCTGTGGGTCGAATTGAAGTTTTCGTAGATTATCCCCAGGGTGAAGTGAAAGGATTCGCGGTTGTCAGCCACCCCCATCCATTGCAAGGCGGCACCCCGCAACACAAAGTTCCTGCATTATTAGCACAAATGTACCTAGAGCGCGGCTGCGTGGTATATCGCCCAAGCTTCCGTGGTTCAGGCCAGAGTGAAGGTGTGCATGATGAAGGCTTTGGCGAAACGGACGATATTCTAGAAGTCATCAAATATGCGCGCAGCCAGCACATTGGCCTGCCGTTCTATGCCGGCGGTTTCAGCTTTGGTGCGCATGTGATGGCAAAGAGTTATGCAGCGCTACCGGTTGAATTACAGCCAAAACAGACCATTTTATGCGGCTTGCCGACTGCGACAGTAGCTGGTGTACGTCACTATGTAACTCCTGAAATTAAAGGTGACATCCTGTTTATTCATGGCGAAGCCGATGATGTGACCCTGCTCTCGGACATGATTACTTGGGCCAAACCACAGCGTCATCTGGTTACCATTTTACCGGGCGCTAACCATTTCTTTACCGGCTATTTAAAACAGCTGCGGATTGCAATTACCCGCTTCCTGGCCTTAGGCTAAAGACAAAAACCCATCTGCTGATGGGTTTTTTTATGGGAGGAGATCAGTGACGGTACTGTTAATTTTAAAATGGATACAGACGAAATGGCTTCGCAATTCCAACCTGGGATTGTTTTAATTTTTCCATTCAAAGGCCGTAAAGTTTTCATCCTGTTTTAAGGTCTGCTCGACCGCCTGGGCCAGCTGATTTAGCAAGCTTTGCGATTCAATCCGGTCAAACCAGTCCTGCTCTTCTTCCGGATAAGACAGGATTTCACACACCAGTCGTCCTTCGGCATCGCGGCTTTCACAGCTCACGCTTAAGGGCAAAGGATGATCTTCCACACTAACCGCAATTTGTGCGCCACTTTGTGGCAGGGTTTCAAAGCCGTGCTGGTTTAACTGTCGGGCCAGCAAATCTGCCACATAGTCCTGGGCAATCTTACAGTCCTGTAATTCGGCCTTGTTATCACATTGTGCGGTAAACTGGAGTGTTTTCATAAACGACCCTACTGCTGTTCTTGTTGTATATTTAGCATAAGCAATATAAAACAAACAGCCAAGCAAAAGCTTGGCTGTTTTGGGTTATTTTTCTCTTTATTCGGTCACTTCAATCTGCAGACCGGCCTGAGCGGTCAATTGGGTAAAGGTCGGGAAGCTGGTCGCGACCGTTTCTGTACCCACAATTTTAATTACTTCCGAGTTACGTAAACCGGCAATCGAGAAGCTCATGGCAATACGGTGGTCATGATGTGACTCAATTTCACCGCCGGTGAACACAGGCGACCAGTCACCTGCTTTGCCCTTGCCTTCAATGATGATGCCATCTTCAGTTGGGGTACAGTCAATGCCCATGGTTTTCAAGCCATCTGCCATCACCTGAATCCGGTCAGATTCTTTGACGCGAAGTTCAGCTGCACCAGTCAATACAGTCTGACCTTCCGCACAGGCTGCTGCAATAAACAGCGCCGGGAATTCATCAATCGCCAGTGGCACCTGATCTTCCGGAATATGAATGCCTTTTAAGGTACGGCTGCCCTGAATACGAATGTCGGCAATCGGTTCACCACCGGCAATACGCTCGTTGGATACAGTAATATCTGCACCCATTTGTTTGAGGATTTCAATCACGCCAGTACGGGTCGGGTTAATGCCCACAGCTTCTAAAGTGACATCGGCATTTTCAGTAATGGCCGCGCCCACCATAAAGAACGCTGCAGATGAAATATCTGAAGGCACCTGAATATTGGTTCCCACCAGTTTACCGCCGCCTTGCAGGGAAATACGGTTGCCTTCGGTTTTCACTTCATAACCAAAAGCACGCAGCATACGCTCGGTATGGTCGCGGGTTGGTTCCGGTTCAGTTACTGCAGTTTCACCTTCGGCCCACAAACCGGCCAGTAAAATTCCTGATTTCACCTGTGCAGAGGCCATTGGTAAATCGTACTGAATGCCTTTTAACTGCTGGCTGCCCGTAATTGACACCGGTGGCGTACCACGCTCACCTGTGGTCTGGATTTGTGCACCCATTTCACGTAATGGCTTGGCAATACGCTCCATTGGACGCTTGGACAAGGATGCATCACCGGTCATCACCGAATCAAAGGCCTGCGCCGACAACATGCCTGACAGCAAACGCATGGAGGTGCCAGAGTTCCCCATATACAGCGCGCCGACTGGAGCTTTGAGGCCCTGCATCCCCACACCGTGAATGGTCACTTCACCATTTTTTGGGCCTTCGATGCTGACACCCATATCGCGAAAAGCCTGCAAGGTCGCCAGTGCATCTTCACCTTCCAAAAAGCCGGTGACATGGGTGGTGCCTTCTGCAATTGCACCAAACATGATTGAACGATGTGACACAGATTTATCACCTGGCACAGTAAATTTACCCTGGAAATTTTTAGAGCCCGGTAAAATCGTAAATTGTTGTGTCACTTTATTGTTCTCCATCAACGGTTTTTTGGCCAGCATATGATTAAAATGCTGACGCGCTGCTTGAGCATGTCCCAGCAGGCCCATTAAAGCCTGCGAGTTTTCCTGTTCGATCAGCTGGCGCAAGATTGCCAGCTGTTGTTCAAAGCCATCGACTGCATTCAAAATTGCCTTTTTATTGGCAAAGAAGATGTCGTGCCACATTTGTGGATCACTGGCTGCAATTCGCGAGAAATCACGAAAGCCGCCTGCAGCATAGCGAAAAATATCTAAATTGTCTTCCCTGTTGGCCAGTTGCTCCACCAGGTTAAATGCCATTAAATGCGGAAGATGACTGGTATGTGCCAGCACTTCATCGTGCTTGTCCACATCCATACAGATCACTTCCGCTTTGGCTGCTTCCCACAGATGAATCAGTTTATTGACCGCCCAATCCGCACTGGTCGGTAATGGAGTCAAAATCACTTTATGATTGGCGAATAAATCGACCTTACCGGCATGGACCCCGGTATGCTCGGCTCCAGCAATCGGATGCCCCGGCACAAAACCGGCAGGCAGTTGTTCACCAAAAACCGCTTTGGCTGCATCGACCACATTGCCTTTGGTACTGCCGACATCGGTCAGGATTGCATCAGGTTTTAAATACGGTTTAATCTGCTGCAACACATATTCGGTGGCACGTACCGGTAAGGCCAGTACCACCAGATCAGCATCTTTCACCGCCTCGACCGGATCGCTATAACCGGCAGCAATTAAACCCAAGGCTTTGGCATCTTCTAGCGTTTTTTGCGAACGGGTCGATGCCACTACCTCATGAGCCAGCTGTTCAGCCTGAATCACACGCGCCAGACTTGAGCCAATCAGCCCAAGTCCAATAAAAGCGACTTTTTCAAACAGGGGTTGCGTCATGGCTTATGCCTTTGCGTCCAGACCTAACACCTTCGCCAGTGCAGTCAGGAATTTGGCATTTTCTGCTTCTGTTCCAATCGATACACGAAGATGGTTTGGAATACCAACCGGACGTACAATCACGCCTTCTTTGAGCAAGGCATTGAAGGTTTGTGCCGGATCAGCCTGTACATCAACCAGAATAAAGTTGGCACGTGAAGGCACATAGTTCAGGCCCAGTGCCTTAAAGCCCGCTTCCAGCTGCGCCATACCAGCCTTGTTCACTTCACGTGATTTTTCGATAAAGGCTTCATCTTTCAGCGCTGCTACAGCTGCCACCATAGCTAAATGGTTCACGTTAAATGGCTGACGGATACGGTTTAAATAGTCAGTCACCTGTACAGAGGCCAGAGCAAAACCAACTCGTAGCGCTGCCAGACCATAGCACTTCGATAAAGTACGGCTAACAATCAGATTTGGATACTGATCCAGATACTTCAGGCTGTTGAAGTTTTCCGGGAAGTATTCCACATAGGCTTCATCCAGCACCACAATTACATTGGCCGGTACTTTTTGCATGAAGGCTTCAAATTCAGCTTCTTCAAACCAGGTGCCGGTCGGGTTGTTTGGGTTGGCAATGAACACCAGCTTGGTGTTGGCCTGAATAGCCGCAGCCATCGCGTCTAAATCGTGTGAAAAACCTTTGGCTGGCACTTCAATGGCCTGCGCATTAATGGCCTGAGTCACCAGCGCATAAACCGCAAAGGCGTGCTGGCTATATACGATTGAGTCCTGCTCGGACACAAAAGCGCGGGCAAACATTTCCAGCAGGTCATTTGAACCATTACCCAAAGTAATCCGTTCATGACCAAAACCAAACTGCGCTTCAATCTGGTCTTTTAAAATAAAACCACCACCATCTGGATAACGACCAATTTCTGCCAGCTCGGCAGCCACAGCCTCTTTGACTTTGTCTGAACAGCCCAACGGGTTTTCATTGGATGCCAATTTCACAATATCGGTAATACCCAATTCGCGCTCAAGTTCACTGATCGGCTTACCTGGTTGATATGGCTTTAACTTAGAGATGCCTTCATTGGCTGGGACAAACGACATTTTTTACTTCCAGATTTACAGGTGAAAAGCAGCCGCATGCAGCGCACACGGCCACCAGAGAATTTTATAAAACTGCCGCCGGATAAGAGCCGAGTACACGGACTTCTTTCACCAATGGACGGATTTCTTCAATCGCAGCTTTAACATTGTCTTGCTCAATATGACCTTCCAGATCAATAAAGAACACATAGGCCCATTTTTCAGGTAAAGCCGGACGGGTTTCAATACTGGTTAGACTAATGTTGTGTTTGGCAAATGGCGCCAGAATTTCCAGCAAGGCACCGGCACGGTCATGTGCAGACACCAGCAATGAAGTTTTGTCATTGCCGCTTTGTGGCACTTTCTCACGGCCAATCACCAAGAAGCGCGTGGTGTTTTCCGGGTTGTCTTCGATATTGCTGTGCATGATTTCAAGATCATAAATGGTTGCCGCAATTTCAGAAGCAATGGCCGCAGAATGCCATTCATTACGAATACGGCGCGCCGCTTCACCATTGGAACTTAAAGCCACACGCTCCACCCCAGGATAATGCGCATCTAGCCATTTACGGCACTGTGCCAGCGTTTGCTGGTGAGCATAAATCTGTTTAATGCTGTCTTTACGGGTATTTGCAGAAATCAGGAACTGATGATGAATCGGCAATTCAACTTCGCCAATCACATTCAGATTTGAAGTTTTAAAGCAGTCTAAGGTATGGTTCACCACCCCTTCAGAGGAGTTTTCTACCGGCACCAGACCATAATGCGCACTGCCCGCTTCCACTTCACGGAAGACTTCATCAATGGTTTGTAAAGGGCGCACCAGGGCATCATGACCGAAATGCTTGAGTACCGCAGAATGGGTATAAGTCCCAACAGGCCCCAGGAAGGCAATACTTTGCGGTGCTTCCAGTGCCAGACAGGCCGACATGATTTCACGGAATAAACGTGCCATGGTCTGGTCCGACAATGGGCCTTCATTGCGATCCATAACATTACGTAAAACTTGTGCTTCACGTTCCGGACGGTAAAACAGCGGATTCTCTTCAGCGGCAAATTTGGCTTTGGCCACCGCTTCTGCCAATCGTGCGCGACGGTTAATCAGTTGTTGAATCTGCATATCAACAGAGTCAATTTCCTCACGAATATTGTTCAGGTCAAGAGAAGTCGTTGTGTTTTGATCGTCGTTGATCATTGTTATGTCGCCCTTCATAAACGGTATGCAAACAGTATAACAATAGTTAGCTTTCAAATGTTGCGCAATACAACTTTGATTGATTCAGTCTTAAAAACAAACAGTTGGTTAAACTCTCTGCAACTTGTGAGACTGTTTATCAATTGAGCAGCTATGGCTCATGAATAATTCTGAACAAGTCACGACGCTTTGCCTGTTTTTCCATCCAGAGTGTAGCGAATTTAAGCAGATGAAACAGGGCCTTTTTCCAATCAGCCGATAGCTTTTGCATCTGAATTCGATGAATAGTGATAGGATTTTGCAAGTTTATTGCGTAAACTGAACAGGCGTCATAATTACTTACATAGAAAATTACGCCCATAAATATTGAATAAAATTCCAGAAATTTTAACTTGAAAAAGAAATAAGAAAACTGGTTACAAAGCAGCAATGAAATTTTGCTTTTTCCCCTTTACTCTTTTATTTAAAGCAATTCGGAGAATAATAATGTCAAAAAGAATCGCGGTGCTGATTACCCATGATTATGAAGATGCAGACTATCCAGAATTGATCCACGCCTTCCGTGCAGCGCGGCATAGCGTGGTAAATGTTGAAAACAAGGCCGGCAATATTGTCTATGGTTATCAACGGCGCAGCTCGGTAACCATCGACCAAAGTATAGATGATGTGACCATTCATGATTTTGATGCGCTGCTGATTCCCGGCGGCCAATCTCCGGCACAACTGCGTGATGATTTACGTTTTGTCGATTTTGTCCGAAACTTTGCCAATGCCCAGAAACCAATTATGAGCACCTGTCATGGTCCGCAACTGCTGATTCATGCCAGTGTGGTCAAAGGCCGGCGCATGACCAGCATTGCCCCGGTGATGCTGGAGCTGATGGATGCCGGCGCCGTGTATTTTGATGAAGCGGTGGTGAATGACAATAACCTGTATATTTCCTCACGCTCACCAGCAGACTTGCCGATCTTTATTCGGGAAAGTCTGCATGTGCTCAGCCTGCATTAAAATAGTCTCAGAAACACACCCACCAAAAAACACCCGCCCAGTCGATGCTGGCGGGTGTTTTCATTTAGTCTGATGTATAGAACTTAACGGCCCAATAAACCGCGCGCCACAATCTCTTTCATAATTTCATTGGTACCGCCATAAATCCGCTGGATACGGGCATCGACAAAGAAACGAGAAATTGGATATTCAGTCATATAACCATAACCACCAAACAGCTGCAGTAGCTGATCGGCCACTTTCATCTGCATATCGGTCGAGAAGCTTTTCAGTGCTGCCGCGGTTTCAACATCCAGTTTGCCCTGCATATACAGCTCGACATTCTGGTTATAAAACGCAGCCGTGGCCAGCTCATCAATTTTAGCCTGTGCCAAAACAAAACGGCTGTTCTGGAACTGGCCAATTTTCTGACCAAAAGCCTGACGTTCCTGGACGTATTGCGTGGTGATGTCAATTGAACCACGGATAGCGCCCAAGGCGGTGGCGGCAATCGCGGTCCGTTCACGTGGTAATTCCTGCATTAAATAGGCAAAGCCCTGTCCCGGCTGGCCCAGTAACTGTTCTTTGGGTACTTTCACGTTATCAAAGAACAATTCCGAGGTGTCCTGAGCGTGCAGGCCAATCTTGTCGAGGTTGGTGCCTTTTTTAAAGCCATCCAGATGGGTATCGACCAGCAATAAAGACACACCTTTGGCGCGTGCCTGCGGATCGGTCTTTACCGCCAGCACCACCAGATCGGCATGTTGGCCATTGGAAATAAAGGTTTTAGAACCGTTTAAAATATAATGATCATCCTGCAAAATGGCATGACTGCGCATGGCTTGCAAGTCAGAACCAGCACCCGGCTCGGTCATACCAATCGCACCGACCACTTCACCGCTAACCATTTTTGGCAGCCAGTACTGTTTCTGTTCTTCTGAACCAATATTTAAAATATACGGCGCAGCAATTTCTGAATGACAGGAAATACCGGTAGACAGTGCGCTATAACCAGCACGTGCCGATTCTTCCACCAGCATCAGCGAATAATGGGTCGGTACGCCATAGCCGCCATACTGTTCCGGTACATCTACACATAAAAAGCCGTTTTCACCCAGCTGGTTCCAGACCGAGCGCGGCATAATTCCTTCCCGTTCCCACTGTTCATAATGCGGGGCAATCTGTTCACTCATAAAGCGGCGGAAGTTGTCACGGAATAATTCTAAATCTGCATCATAAGCCAGCATAGTCGATCCTTGTAGGGTACATTCTTGTTTTACATTCAGCCCCATGCTATGCATTTTTAAGCGTACTGTCATGGCTTTGCCCGGCTTTTTTATTGACTGCCAAGTAATAAAAAAAGGAAGCCGAAGCTTCCTTTAGTCACCGCCCTGCTGTTAAGCCGAAGCAGATTGCTGGCTTTGTTCTGCCATTTTGCGGTCAATTTCTTCCGGATTATTTAATGCATATTGCAGCTTTTCCTGATCTAACTGACCGACCCATTTCGCTACAACAATGGTCGCCAATGAATTACCCACCAGATTGGTCAAGGCACGCGCTTCAGACATAAAGCGGTCAATACCCAGAATTAGCGCCAGACCGGCCACCGGAATATGACCCACAGCCGCCAGTGTTGCCGCCATCACAATAAAGCCTGAACCGGTCACCCCTGCTGCACCTTTAGAGGAAATCAACAGCACCAGCAATAAAGTAATCTGATGATGCAGTTCTAAAGGTGTATTGGTGGCCTGAGCAATGAAGATTGCCGCCATGGTCAAATAAATCGAGGTACCATCCAGGTTAAAGGAATAACCCGTTGGAATGACCAGACCCACCACCGATTTTTCACAGCCGGCAATTTCCAGTTTCTTCAACATACGCGGTAATACCGATTCTGAAGATGAGGTCCCCAATACAATCAGTAATTCTTCGCGAATCATGCGGATCATTTTCACGATACTGAAACCAGTCATACGCGCAATACTGCCGAGTATGATAAAAATAAACAGCACACAGGTCAGGTAGAAGCAGATAATTAACTGCGCCAGTTGCGCCAGACTGCCAATCCCGTATTTACCAATGGTAAAGGCCATCGCACCGAAAGCACCAATTGGCGCAACTTTCATGATCATGTTCACAATGTTAAAGAACACATGCGAAATCTGGTCAATCAGTTTCAAGACCGGCTTACCTGCTGGCCCTAAACGGTGTAAAGCAAAACCAAACAGGATGGCAAACATCAGCACCTGCAGGATTTCACCCTGGGCAAAGGCACCGACCACGGTATTTGGAATGATATTTAACAGGAACTCGACTGTAGATTGCGCTTCACCAGTTTCTACATATTTTGAAATACCGGTGGTATCCAAAGAAGCTGGATCAACGTTCATGCCAACGCCTGGTTTCCAGACGTTAATCACCACCAGACCAATAATCAGGGCGATGGTAGAGACAATTTCAAAATACAGTAATGCCACGCCACCGGTTTTACCCACCGATTTCATGCTTTCCATACCAGCAATACCACTCACCACGGTACAGAAAATCACCGGCGCAATAATCATTTTGATTAAACGGATGAAGCCATCACCTAAGGGTTTCAGCTGCTCACCCAGACCCGGAACATACTGTTCCACGCCATTAATAATTTGTGTGCCACTAGGAGAATAATGACCGACGAGAATACCTTCAATAATTGCAATAATCACCTGAAAGTACAGGGATTTATAAATAGGCTGTTTGGCCATAACAGATCTACTTTTGTTCTTGTCCAGAGGACAAATACCCTTGATTTTTTACCCACGACCTGTTCTGCCTGTTTTTAAAACAACAGGCATACGCTGCCTTGAGCCATGGCTCAAAACATTCAACGCTTTATTTTCATCGGCAAAAATCGGACTTACTTTGAGCCGCCAAAATAAACAGGCTCAAACGCAAAAGCGGCTTTTAGAACAGGAGATGAGTAAAAATAAAAAACAATATAAAACGCTGCGAATTTTACCTAAAATTCAAATGTAGTGCTGCTAAAAACAGCGAGAACTGGCCAACTTTAAAGCAGAAACAGCTTAGACATTAGTCTAAATCCGAGCAAAGCATACGGTTTTTAAAAAACCGCAAACATGTGTATATTGTGGGAAGCGACCGGCGCCATTTATTTGAGATTCAGGCAGTTACATGAGCACGAAAAGAAACATTTATAAAGACGTTGAACATCCTTTTGCCCAGTACGTGCGTATTGTGGGAAAAGGCAAAAATGGTGCACGTTCCCTCACCTATGAAGAAGCCTATCAGGCCTTTTCCATGATCCTGAAACAGGAAGTACTCGATGTTCAGCTCGGTGCTTTTTTGATGCTGCTGCGGGTCAAGGAAGAATCGGTCGATGAACTGGCCGGCTTTGTTCAGGCCACCCGTGACCAGTTGCAGTTTAAAGCTTTAGATGTAGATCTGGACTGGTCCTCCTATGCCGGGAAACGCAAACATTATCCGTGGTTTTTACTGGCCGCGCTGACTCTGGCCAAACAGGGTTTTAATATTGTCATGCACGGCGCTGCTGGGCATACCATTAACCGGGTCTATACCGAACAGGTGCTGGAATACTTAGGCTATCCAATCTGCCAGTCAGATACGGAAGTCGAACAGCAATTACAGCAGCGTCATTTTGCCTATCTGCCTTTAGACGTGATTTCTCCGGTGCTGGCCGATTTGATTGCACTACGGAATGTAATGGGCCTGCGTTCACCTATTCATACTCTTGCCCGGCTGATTAACCCCTTTAATGCCAAAGCCACAGTACAGGCCATTTTCCATCCGGCCTATCGCAGTTCCCATCAACAGTCGGCGTTTAAACTGGGCTATCTGAACAGTGCGGTGATTAAAGGTGAAGGCGGCGAGTTTGAACGGAATCCGGATGCCAAAACCTTAATTTGTGGCATTCGTAACGGCGAGCTGTATGAACATGAATTGCCAAAGCTGACCGACAACCGCAGCCCGATTGAAGAAGAGCTGGACCTGGCGGTATTTAAAGCCGTCTGGGAAGGCCAGCAATCGCATGAATATGGTGAAGTGGCGGTGGTGGAAACCATGGGCATTGCGCTGTATACCATGGGCGTCTGTGACAGTTTTGCAGCAGCCATGGACAAAGCACAGCAGTTCTGGGCTGCGCGTTTAAATGCTTAAGCCACGAAAATAGCCAATAAAAAAGGTAAGCCGCGGCTTACCTTTTTTGTATGAATCTGCTCTTAAAGTTTAAATAAACTTGATTGGCTGGAAATCTTCATTTTTGTGATGATCATCATCACATTGTTCACCTTCTTCCTTGGTGCCACGGTCGATATAACCGCTACGTTCAGTTTCCGGTAAATGCTGGATTTCCCAGGCATACACGGCCTGCATACAAATTTCGCGCTGCTCTTTGGTCAACGCCACACCATTCGGCCATTTACCAATCTCTACCGCGGTTTTTAGACGACCAACAATTTCAGGATTGAGTACGGCCAGCATCTGTTCAATATTCATCATAAATCCTGCTGTTGCAAAGAATCAAAATCTTGGTTCCAGCCGAGCTTGGTACGACATGCCATATAGAAATCATAACCCGGTGGATGAAGTAGGTTTAACTTATAGGGATGCTTGCGGATATGCAAACTGTCCCCGACACTGAGTGAAACACTGTGCTGACCATCGGCACTGACCATTGGCAAGACACGGTTTTCACGAATCTGTATTTTAATTTCACTTTGTCCACCCACCACAATCGGGCGTGAAGACAAGGTATGCGGATGCATCGGCACCAGCACAATCGCATCCATACTCGGATGCACAATCGGGCCACCACCAGACAAGGCATAGGCGGTAGAACCAGTAGGCGTAGATACAATTAAACCATCACTGTGCTGACGATAAACATACTGACCATCAATATTCAGGTCAAAATCAATCATGTGTACCGATTTACCGGAATGCAGCACCACATCATTTAAAGCCACTGCTTCATAAATGACTTCACCTTTGGAGCGCACTTCCATTTCCAGCAGGAAACGGCGGTCCAGCTGAAACTCGCCTTTTAATACCTGATCCAGCTTGAAGATGACTTCCGTGGGTTTAATATCGGTCAGGAAGCCTAAACGGCCACGGTTTACCCCGATGACCGGCGTATTGTATTTGACCAGCGCGCGCGCTGCATGCAGCAACGAGCCATCACCGCCGACCACAATCACCAGATCAACCACTTCGCCCAGCAAGGCGCGGCTGACGGTTTGGGTGTTCGGATAAGGGACCAGTTCTGCTGTTTCTGCATCAAATACCGGATGCAGGCCTAAATTCAGCAGATGATCATGAATTAAACTGAGCGTTTCTACGACCGAAGTTTTGCCAGGACGTCCAATCAATCCGATATTACGAAAGTTCTTGTGTGAAATTTGCACCTACGACATCGCTCCGCTACGATCCGTTGACTATAATAGCACTAACCCGAATGTTTTAAAAAAACTTTAGAAATCTGAATCCAACCGTTTTTTCTCCTCGATTGGCCGCTTCATTCACAGATTAAATATTGCAAATTATGTAAAAGCTTCGCATGATTAGCCTAATTTCTTAGGGTTTTATTGCGATTTATGAAGTCTGAACGTGGCATAGGTATTATTGCACTTCTATTTTGTATACTGGTGATTGGGGCATTTCTGGCATTAAGTATCTACCTGATTCGATTAGATAATATTGTTAGAGATAAATTTGAAGGACAGCGCTGGGACATTCCAGCCAAGGTCTTTGCTCGTCCGCTGGAAATCTATACCAATGCACCGCTCAATAAAGCCGATTTCGTGCAGGAATTAAAACTTTTAGGCTATAAAAGCGCAGAAAGCTATAACAAAACCGGCAGCTATGTCGATGCGGGCGACACCTTGTTTGTACATACCCGCGGCTTCGATTTTGGTGAAAGTGTTGAACCGGAACAGGTGCTCAAAGTCAGCTTTGCCAATAACCAGATTGCTGAAGTCAGTGCAACCAAACCATCGACTACCGGTATTGCCCGTTTAGAGCCCATGCTGATTGGCGGGATTTATCCGCAGCACAATGAAGACCGGGTGCTAATTAAACTGAACCGGGTGCCAAAACCGTTAATTGAAGCCTTAATTGCCACCGAAGACCGTAATTTCTATCTGCATCATGGGGTGTCGATTCGTGGGACTGCGCGTGCTATTGTCAGTAATATCACCGGCGGTAAGCGTCAGGGCGGTTCGACCCTGACCCAGCAACTGGTGAAAAACTTTTATCTGACCCCGGAACGTACATTAAAGCGTAAAGCCAATGAAGCGCTGATGGCGATGCTAATTGAGCTGCATTATGACAAAGATGAAATTCTGGAAGCCTATTTAAATGAAGTGAACCTGGGTCAAAACGGTAACTATTCTATTAATGGTTATGGTCTGGCCTCACAGTTCTATTTTGGTCTGCCGCTGCGTGAACTGAATATTGCCCAGCAGGCTTTCCTGGTTGGTCTGGTGCAGGGACCGTCTTTATATAATCCATGGCGTAATCCGGAAGCGGCCGAAAAACGCCGTAATATTGTACTGAACAATATGCTGGTGATGGGCTATCTGACGCAGGAACAGTATGAAACCGAAACCGCGCGTCCGTTAAATGTGATTGCCAAACCGACCATGGGCCCTGCCCGCTTCCCGGATTTTCTGGACATTGTGCGTCGTCAGTTACGTGCTGAATATCAGGAAGGTGATCTGACCAATCAGGGACTACGGATTTTTACCACTTTAGACCCAATTGCACAGACCAAAGTACAAAGCGCATTTAAAGAATCAGTAAACCGTCTGGCCAATGCCAATCCGCGCCGTTTAAAAGATTTGCAAGGGGCGGTGCTGGTGTCCCATCCTGAAAATGGTGAACTGGTGGCTGCAGTCGGTTCTACCCAGGACTTTACCGGCTTTAACCGTGCGCTGGATGCCAAGCGTCAGGTCGGCTCGCTCTTGAAACCGGTCATCTATTTAAGCGCACTAGAATCGGGTCGCTATAACTGGGCCAGTCCGGTACAGGATACCGAAATCAGTATTCCATCTGCCGGCAAGTCATGGACACCGCGTAATTACAGCGGCAGCGAACATGGCGTAGTCCCGATGGCGCAAGCGCTGGCCAATTCCTATAACCTGTCGGCGGTACGTTTAGGTCAGGAATTTGGTCTATCAACCTTCCGTAACCATCTGATTAAATTTGGCGTCAGCAGCGAAAATATTCCACAGTATCCGTCCATTTATCTGGGCGCGGTCGATTTATCACCTATGCAGGTGATGAATATTTATGGCAACTTTGCCACCGGTGGGTTCCAGTATCCAACCAAAGCCATTCGCGCGGTGGTCGATTCTAATGGTCGTCTGCTCGAGCGTTATGGCCTGTCAGTACAGCAGACCATTGAACCGTCTGCGGCCTATATGCTGAATTATGGCCTGCAACAGGTAATGAGTGCAGGAACCGGACGTGCAGCCTATAACAGCCTGTCCAGCGATTTAAAACTGGCCGGTAAATCGGGCACCACCAATGATACCCGCGACTCCTGGTTTGCCGGTTATTCGGGTAACTATTTAAGCGTGGTCTGGTTAGGGCTGGATGATAACAAAGTCACCGGTTTGACAGGTTCATCGGGTGCCCTGCCGGTGTGGAGCAATGTGATGCGTCAGCTGCGCCAGAAGCCGGTGAATCTACGCCAGCCGGACAGCGTACAGTGGCACTGGATTGACCGTGACTCTGGTCACTTGTCGGCTCAAGGCTGTGCTGGTGCGATGTATATTCCGATTTATCGCAATCATGTGCCGCGTCAGGCCACCGCCTGTGGTTTACCGCATTATCAGGTTGAGCCGGTTTACAATCCGGATACCGAATATTACCAAGCTGTACCTGAAAGCAGTGACAGTATCGAGAATTATATCCAGGAAAGTGAAGCCGAGATGGAAAGACAACTTTCCGAAAATGATGCACGCATCATTTCAAGCGGCAGTTATACGCAATAAGTGGACCCTTAATTAAATGACCTTGAAATATCTGATCTTGGGGATGGGACTGGCTGGACTGGTGGGCTGTCAAAGCCTACCGGAATCCAAGCCGGCACCGCAACCGGACCAAGAAAAAACGACTGAACGAAAAACCATTCGCACACCCACCGGCGTGGTGATTCATCCTTATGAACAGGAAGAAATTCAGCGCAAGAAATTACAGGTCGTGGTTCCTGAACAAAAAGTACAGCAGCGTTTTGAAGATGGCCGCTCTTTACCAGCGTTTAAGAAACTGATGCAGCAGACCCAGACGGCTTATCGTCAGGGACAATGGGCGCGTGCCGAAGCTGCCGCCTTACAGGCACAGCGTCTGGCACCGCAATCGGCTGAAACCTATATGTATTTAGGGCTGGTGGCGAACCAGAAAAAACAGCCGAAAAATGCAGAAGCCCTGGCCCGCCGTGGTCTGAGCTATGCACAAACACCGGCGATGAAACGCCAATTATGGCTGATTATTCAAAAAGCCGGCCAGCTACAAAACAATAACCGTACCGTGCAACAGGCACAGCAAGCGCTGAAACAACTTTAGGCTGAAGCGCTATCCAACGCATCCATAAAGCGGATCCCGGCAATACCATAGGCATGGTGTTGCTGGGCCTGCGCCAAGTCCTGCCGATGCATCCCGCCTAAGGCAAACACCGGAATATCGACCTGTTTGGCCCAGTTCTGAAATTGTGCCCAGCCTAATGCCGGAGTATCCGGATGGCTGGCTGTTGGCAGCACCGGACTTAAAATTGCAGCATCACAGCCAATATTCTGCGCATGTTGTAAGGATTCCAGATCATGACAGGCAGCAATATAACGCTGACCGGCCTGCAGGCTGCCCTTGTGCAATTGCAGACATTGTTGCTGCTTTAAATGGATGGCAGCGACCGAGACCTGCTGCACGCTATTCAGCTGCTTCCACAGTTCCAGATTAACAATTAATGATTTTAAACAGCCAATATTCTGCTCAGCCAGTTCAATACTGCGTTCCGGTGCCGGTGCGACACGCCAGTACAGCAGTTGCTGGGTATCCGGGGTATCCAGACAGTTTAAGTCTTCACTAATTTTGATACATTCAGGCCAGTAGAGGCGTTGCAGCATACGCTGGTTGGCTTGCGGGAAATTCAAACGAGCCAAATCCTGCCGTTTATACCAGGTCCACGGTTGCTGGATGTCTGAGAGCAACGCCGCCGGCACAAAGGCATGGAACACATGCAAATTGACAATCACATCTTCATATTCATGCCGGATAAAATCAAACTCATGCCACTGGATCAGGTCAATGCCTACTTCTTCGCGCACTTCACGGCGACAGGCCTGCACTGGCGTTTCATGCTGCTCTACCTTGCCGCCGGGAAATTCGTGCTTATTGCCCTGATGCTGTTTGGCTTCGCGCCAGCCGACCAGGACCTGGGTCTGATGCAATAAAATCCCAATCGCGATATGTAGATGTGGCTTTGACATGAAACGTCCTGTTTTTGAAATATGAGCAAGTGTAAGCAAATTTATACTTTTTATAAATTCCCCAAATCAAGCGTTGACAGATATATTTGATAATGATTATCATTTATATCGTTCAACATACACCACGGAGTCGAAGGAATGAACGCACCATTTAGCCTGTTTAGCCGTAATGCAGATCAACAGTATGCCTTACCAATGTTACATTCTAATAACCTGTTTGCTCTCGGTCGTGAAATTCGCATCATGCATGCCGGAGAAGAATACCGCCTACGCCTTACCCGTAATAATCGCCTTATTCTCACCAAATAAGAACAACATCTGAATAATAATAATCGTGGGAAGCAGCAGTATGAATCAGCGCATACTGCTTTTTAACTGCCCATGCGTATCTCAAGATTGAACTCAATGTTGTTATTTTCGATTTTGTTATTTTTGCTTCACACCGGGCAAACTCAGTTCCACCAGTAAACCGCCTAAAGCTGAACGGCTAAACTGCAATTGGCCCTGATGCAGGCTGATAATCTTTTTACAGATCGAAATACCAAGACCACTGCCTTGGGTTTGTGTGCCCAGCGCCCGATAAAAACGCTCACCCAGACGTTGTAACACCTCATCACTGATCTGTTGACCATTATTTTCAATACACAGCTGCACCTGTTCAGCATCACCATTGATACTGACCACCACCTCACCCTGTTGCGTGGCATAGCGGATGGCATTGTCGATCAGGTTACGGATACAGGTATATAGCAATTCCGGATTGGCCTGAATGATCGCCGGTTGTAGCTGCAAGCGCGGTTTAATCTGTTTTTCCAGACTAAACGGTGCCAAGGCCTCGAGCACATCCAGCACCAGCTTTTGTAAATCAACCTCGGTTATAGGCAAGTCTTGTAGATGTGCCGGGTCTAAACGCGCCAGTAATAGCAGATTCTCCAGTACCTGAGTGCCGCGGTTGACATCGCGTTGAATCTGGGCCAGATCTTCCGCTAATTGCGGTTGATCCTGATATTTGCGTTTTAACACCTGCAAACGCATTTGAATGGCAGAAAGCGGCGAACGCAGTTCATGCGAGGCGTCAGAAGTAAAACGCTGCTCGGCTTCTAAAGAATGTTCCAGCCGGCTAAGCAAACGGTTTAACTGCTGCACCATCGGCTGTAATTCCAGCAATTCTGGCTGGGTGCTTTGTACCGGACTCAGATCCTGCACATGCTTTTGCGCAATTTGCGCAGATAAGGCCTGTAAAGAGCGGAACTGTTTATGAATGGCAAAATGCACAATGCCCCATTGAATCAGCCACAGTAAAATTAAAATCGCGGCATAGCCCAGACCGGTGGCCCAGATTTCCTGAAAACGGACATTCATTTTCTGGGTCATCAATACGCTTAAGTCATCATCACTGGCCACATAAACACGCCATAAACGCTGATTCGCCCAGACAAAGGAAAATCCCTCTTCCTGCTGTGTGATCGTAGCTGGTGCTAAGGGAAAATCTTCTGTTTCGGTCAAGGTCTGCTGGCCCAGTCGCAGCTGATAATGTATCTTGAACTGTTCAGTGAGTTCATCGACCTGCTCGCCAGCGCCACTGCTAATATCCTGCAATAACAGCATATCGGCCGCTTCATCCATGATTTCATCTTGCAGCTGCATGGTCTGATAAATTGACACGGCAAACAGCAGCACCAGTGCCAGCAGGCCGGCAATCATCGAACTCAGTACCGAGGTTTTGACCAGGGTTTTCTGTAAAGAAACCGCACCCGTTTGCTTCATTTACGCCTGTTCCTGCTGCATGCGATAGCCCAAACCGCGAATGGTTTTAATTAAATGGCTGCCAATTTTTTTACGCAGTTGATAAATAAATACTTCAATGGCATTGCTTTCAATTTCATCACCCCAGGCATACAGCGATTCTTCCAGCTGTTCCCGGGTTACGACATGCTCGGGCTTTTGCATTAATTTATACAGAATCTGGAATTCCTTGGCGGTTAAATTCACCGCGTGGCCATCTTGGGTTAAGGTTTTGGCTTGAGTATCTAACAGCAAATTGGCAAAACGGATCTGATGATCGGGCTGGGTCTGCCGGGTACGTAACTGGCTGCGTACCCGTGCTGACAGTTCTTCCAGACTAAAAGGCTTGACCAGATAATCATTGGCGCCTAAATCCAGTCCATCGACCCGGTCCTGAATGCTGTCTTTGGCGGTAATAAAAATCACCGGGGTATCCAGCTGTTTGCGGCGCAAGGCGGTCAGGATTTCATCGCCGGTATTGCCCGGCAGGCCACGATCCAGCAGCACGCAATCATAGTGATGCTGTTCAATGGCCAAAATGGCATGATTGCCACGCTCGACCCAGTCGACGTTATAACCGTCCATTTCCAGCCAGGTTTTAATACTTTCTGCCTGAGAGGCGTCATCTTCTGCCAGTAAAATACGCATTGGTTCTACTCTAGCTTTTTTTACATCATGCCTGATTTTTCACAAGATTCAAAAAAACCACATGCATGGAGCATGTGGTTTTGTGTGGAGCTGCAATCAATCTGATTAAAAGGTCGGCTTAGAAACGAACCTGCTCGACATCAATTTCAACACGTTTAGAAGGTTTATAATCGATGTCCACTTCACCGGTAATCACTACTGGAGTTTTGGCAGAAATCGCTTTACCATTCCACAGGTCATCATCAATATCTACTGTGATGGTGCCAGTGCTGTCACGGAACTGGTATTTTTCATCACCAATGGCTTTTACGATATAACCTTTCAGCTGGACATTGCTGTCATCTTTCATGGTTAACGCCTGTTTCACCGTGGTTGCTTGCGCCAGTGCAGACTGGTTCACTGCGGTATCTGCAACAGCAAATGTAGTTGCGCCCACTAGACCTGCGGTTAAAAGTGCTTTTGAAAATAGGTTCATCTGTCTTTCCTCATTCAGTGTTGTTCGTTTCGATGTAGTCATTAAAACAAAGCAAGATGAGCTGAATCTTAAGATTTCCTCATATTCAAAAATTTTTCACTTTTTTGATTTTAGTTTAAGGGCACCACCCGCAGTACTTCTTCCAAGGTGGTAATACCGGCCATGACTTTACGCGCCCCGGCAATCCGCAGCGGCTCGATACCTTCTTTTTTGGCCTGCTGGCGTAACTGAGTCAGATCAGCATTGGCACCTATCAGCTGTTTGGTGTCCAGACTCAGCGGCATAAACTCATAAATCCCGATCCGGCCTTTATAGCCGGTCTGACGGCAGGCTTCACAGCCCACCGGCTTATAGACTTTTTCCGGCATCTCCATGACATAGTCAAACGTCAGATGTTCCCATTCATTGGTATTAATCATGCCTTCCTGTTTGCAATGCGGACACAGCTTGCGCACCAGACGCTGCGCCAATACCCCCAGAATGGTGGCTGCAGTTAAAAAAGGCTGCACACCTAAATCATGCAAACGGGTCAGACTGGACGGCGCATCATTGGTATGCAAGGTCGATAACACCAGGTGACCGGTTAATGCCGCCTGAATGGCCATATTGGCCGTATCCTGATCACGAATCTCCCCAACCATAATAATATCCGGGTCCTGACGCATCAGCGCGCGCACGCCATCGGCAAAGCCCAGCTCAATGCCCTGATTGACCTGCATCTGGTTAAAGCTCGGCTCAATCATTTCAATCGGATCTTCAATGGTACAGACATTGACTTCATCGGTGGCCAGCTGCTTCAGTGATGAATACAGCGTAGTGGTTTTACCGGAGCCGGTCGGCCCCGTGACCAGAATAATACCATGACTATGACTGGTCAGACTTTGCCAGCCCTGTAACAGACGTTCTTCAAAACCAAGCTGCTGGAAACTGCGTACCAGCACTTCCGGGTCAAAAATACGCATCACCAGTTTTTCACCAAAGGCTGTCGGTAAAGTGGAGAGACGCAATTCGGTTTCCTGCCCTTTGGGAGTACGGGTTTTTAAACGGCCATCTTGAGGTTTGCGTTTTTCTGCCACATTCATGCGACCGAGAATTTTAATCCGTGAAATGACCGCAGTTAAGGTATTGGCCGGCATGTTATAAATGGTATGTAGTACGCCATCAATCCGGAAACGGATTTTCCCCTTGTCTTTACGTGGCTCCAGATGAATATCACTGGCACCCTGTTCAAAAGCAAACTGCAGCACCCAGTCCACCAGTTTAACAATATGCTGGTCATTGGCATCGGGGTTTTGGGTATCGCCCAGCTGTAATAAGGCTTCGACACCTTTATTTTCACGGTCATGTGCTGCGGCTTTTTGTGAACCACTGACCGCACGACTGACCTGATAATATTCTACCAGATAACGCTGTAACTGCTCTGGACTCAGCAGCACGCGCTGGATTTTACGCGGCAATAAACTGTGTTCTAAATTGGCGACCCAATCGGTCATAAACGGCTGATCGGTGGCAATGAACACCGCATCGGGCTGAATCTCTACCGCCAGAATTTTATTGCGCAGGGCAAATTCCTGGGACATCACCGCGGTTAAAGCGGCCACATCGGCCTTTAATGGATCAATCACATAAAAAGGCAGCTCGGTCTTTTCTGCCAGCCACTGACATAAACGGTTCAGTGTCAATGTGGTTTGGGGATGTTGCTGATCGGTCAGGTTAAAATGCGCAATCCATTGCAACGGATGCCATTTCAGCTGCTCACGCTGGCGATGCGTGGTCTGTACCAGCATTTTATCGCGTTCGCTGATCCGGCCATCTTTTAATAATTGCTCTAAACACCAGGTGGTATCAATTTCAAAATTAAAATTCATTGTTTTTGTTCCCCCAACATCAGCACACTATAGCAGAGTTTATTTTTCCCGCCTGCCTTTGCCACTGGAAAATCTGATGCAGATACGCATCAAGCGCAGCTCCTGCAAATTAAACATACAGTTCCGCATAGCAATCTTCACAGAATCAATTATATGATGGAGACGTCGCCCCACTGCCGCGGGATATAAAGATGGAATTTTTAACTGCCCCTTCAATCTTGAGTACCTCTTTTCAGGAGCTGATGACTATGCTTGCAGCCGCACTTGGCTGTGGCCTGTTAATTGGTCTGGAACGTGAACGCAGCAAGCACAATGAAGCCAACCATCATTTTGCCGGGGTGCGCACCTTTGCCGTGTGTGCCTTGCTCGGTGCGATCTGCTTTTTGCTAGGGCCAGTTTTTGGCATTGTCGGGGCCGTGATTATTGGCGGAGTTGGGCTGTTTTCGCTTAAAAATCAGGTTGAAGACCCGGGCGCAACCACCGAACTGGCCTTTATTATGACCTATTTTATTGGCGCGCTCTGTTTGTGGAATATTCCATTGGCGGCCGGTCTGGCGGTTATTTTAACCGGCCTGCTCATGACCAAACACCTGATGCACGGCATTGTCAGCAAATGGATTACCGAAGCAGAGCTGCGTGATGGTCTGTTCCTGCTGGCACTGGTCCTGATTGCCCTGCCTTTGACCCCGGATACGCCCTTATGGGGCAATGTACTTAATCCTTATGTGATTTTAAAATTAGTAACTCTGATTCTGGTAGTTCAAGCTTTGGCACATATCGCTAAACGTTTCTTCTCGACTAAAAATGCCTTGATATTGTCTTCAATTGCCTCGGGTTTTGTTTCCAGTACAGCCACTATTGCTCAATTAGGGATACAGGTGCGCAAAGGTGAAATGGATGCAAAATCCAATGCTGGTGCTGCCCTGATGTCCTGCATTTCGACATTAGTTCTATTGTTTATTGTAGTGGGAGGCGTTTCCTGGGATTGGCTAAAAATTCTGCTCCTACCTTCATTGGTGGCTATGCTTATTCTGGCTGCATGTGCATTTGTATTATTACATAAAGCTGAACCTGCTAAAAATCAGGAGTCTCCAGAATCTTCTGATAGTAAAATGTTTAGTCTCAAAGAAGCTGTGATTATCGCTGCTGCATTAACCCTGATTCAGGCTGGAGTTTACGGTCTGGAAATATTACTGGGCAATGCTGGTCTTCTTGCTGGTACTTTATTTGCATCCTTATTTGAAATTCATGCCGCAATGGCAAGCGTGGTCATTCAAGGAGATCCATCCAATACCCGGCTGATCTATGCCCTGCTTTTGGGGCTGGGCGCACATGCTGTAGCCAAGTCAGTCAATGCTGCTGTAACAGGTGGTTTCAAATTTTCCCTGTACTTTGCGCCAGTACAGATTTTGCATATGGCGGTGTTGATTGGTATTTTGTGGTGGATGGTATTTTGATTGTTAAGTATATTTAAATAGTTAATTTTTATATATTTTGCAAATTTAATTTTTATATTTATTCGCTATAATTAGTCTGCTTTATTTTAAAAAACAATTTTATTACTACGATTTTTTATAGGGATTTTTATGAAATTTAAGAATTTATCACTCGCAATTTTTAGTGCATTCATGCTAAGTGCTTGTGGTGGGGGCTCCTCTTCTTCTGATTCAAACCCTGGAACTGGAACTGGAACTGGAACTGGAACTGGAACTGGAACTGGAACTGGAACTGGAACTGGAAATACTACCCTTACAAAACCTGACTTCCAACAATGGTCATCATTCTATATTGATGAATATTCCGACTCGGATCTAAATTATGAAATTGAACAGCTAACCTTTGATCAAGGGAATGTCTATATTAAAGTTGATGAGACAACAGGCTGGGATGAAAGTGAAACTTTCTATCTAACTGAAAATGGATTATATGATCACGGTTCTACACATGCGACCTATGGCAAATTGCAAGGGACTATTACGGCTAATGCAACCACTTGGAAGCAAGTTCCATATTCTCCAATTAATTCCACAGGATTAAGCAGTACACTTACATTCAAGGTCTTTGATATTAGTGGTAAAAATATTGCTCAAATCCTCAGTCCAGAGCATTATATCAATTTAAAATATAATTTACTCGATACCTACCCTATGGGAGAAAAAGGGGAAGATTTTTATCGAGCACTTTCTAATTCAACCTTCCCTACCGGATCTACTTGTATTCAATTCCAAACTATTGATAACTCACAAAAATATATTGAGTTATATAAATATTCACTTGAAGATTATGTACAAGATTATTTGAAACTTGAATGGGCTGATATTTCAAAAGACAATAAATATGCCAAACATACTTTTAAGGATGCTATAGCATATCTAGATCTTAGAGAAGATCAGCAATGGGGATTAGCTGAATATAAGAGCAAATATTATGAAGTTGATTATCATCCAGCTGGAGAAGAATACAATATCAAAAATATTTTAACTGCATCTAAAGCACTGGTTAATTCAGCATCTGCTCAGGACAAACCAGCTCTACAGGAATATGCAACTTTACAAGAAAATGCATGCACTTTATTTAATAATACTGCATCTGAAGAATTAAGAAAGCAAATTAAAAAATACTCGTAACAACTTGATATAAAGTACTTCGAGTGCTGTATCTTAATATTAAATAGGAACTCCAATTTAGTTGAGGTTCCTATTTTTAAATCAGTATTTCATTTTAAAAATTCAAAAAATTAACTGATCGACTACGATATCAGCTAAAGTAACTTTAAATTTCACATCCAAGTCCGCAAACTTCATTCCATAAACCCGGTTCTCATCATCCTGATATGCCGGCCTAGGATCGAGAGATAAAACGGCTTCAAGTTCTTCTAGCAATTGAGCAGATATTTTTCCTTTTTCTAATAATAATTTTTTTTGCTGTTCAGCGTCCTTACTCCAAATCACGGGCTTACGTGATGGTTCGTCCTGAGCATAACCGCTTTGCGCATCAATCACTGAATCCGAATATTGAATATAAGGTTTAATATCTACAATCGGAGTACCATCTAATAAATCACTGCCATTCACATATACACGTATCGATTTCCCTACTTTTCTAACTTCTTTAAGCTTTACCACAGATAAACCAATGGGTGCAGGACGGTACATACTACGTGTCGCAAACACCCCGATTTTCTGGTTTCCGCCTAAACGGGGTGGACGAACCTGAGCACGGAATTTTGTCTGCTGCTGGTTTTTATTGTCATGAAATTGCCACAGCAACCACAAATGACTAAATGCTTCAATGCCCTCAAAGGCCAGCAAATCGTTATAAGGTTCCAGCATGTCAATATAGGATTCAACCTGAACCAGATTCGGCTGCCGCGGGATGCCAAACTTTTCTTTATAAGGAGATTTCATAATCCCGATAATGGGCAAGGTCAGATCAGTCATAATCACTTTTTTTGATAAGCTCAATTAAATATATTCAGTTTATCGAGTATGAATTTAGATTAGAATAGCAACCTGTTCTAATTTGATAATTTATTGAGACCTTTAATGGCTGCTTTTAACGTCGAAAAGATTACTCACGTCCACCACTGGAATGACACTTTATTCTCTTTTAAAACGACTCGTGACACTGCACTGCGTTTTAAAAACGGTCAATTTGTAATGATCGGTCTTGAAGTGAATGGTAAGCCTTTGATGCGTGCATATTCGATTGCAAGTGCCAACTATGAAGAAGAGCTGGAATTCTTCTCGATTAAAGTGCCAGATGGTCCATTAACCTCGATTTTGCAAAAAGTTAAAGTGGGCGATGAACTGCTGGTTTCTCGCAAACCAACCGGAACTCTGGTACTCGATGACTTAAATCCGGGTAAAAACTTATACCTGCTGTCTTCAGGTACCGGTCTTGCACCGTTCCTGTCGGTGATTCGTGATCCGGAAACCTATGAACGTTTTGAAAAAATCATTGTTGTTCATGGTACACGTTATATTTCTGAACTGGCGTATCAGGACCTGATTCTAAACGAAATTCCAAACCACGAATTCTTCTCGGAACTGGGCGCGAAAGAAAAACTGGTTTATTATCCAACGGTAACACGTGAAGATTTCCATACTCAAGGTCGTGTCACCACTGCAATTGAATCTGGTCAATTGTTCGAGAAAATCGGTTTACCACGTTTTAACCCGGAAACTGACCGCGCGATGCTGTGTGGTAGCCCAGCCTTCCTGGATGATGTTGCTGCGCTGCTTGATCAACACGGATTAAAAGAATCACCACGTATGGGCGTTTTAGGCGATTACGTGATTGAACGTGCATTCGTGGAAAAATAAGCTTTTCCAGAACTAAAAAAACCGGTCAGATTGACCGGTTTTTTATTTCTCTAATTTAGCGAGTGCTACGCCCTTCCTGATTAGCACGCCCTTCACAGTGAGCACCACCGCCAATAACAAAACCTGTTTGTGCTTCACATGAACCGATCATACGGCCATTTGAATCATAGGTCGTCACTTTTGAGGCACAACCTGTCATTAAAATAGCAGCAGTTAGCGTGATTAAATTAAAAAATTTCATGATATTACCCCTCTAAAAAAATTAATCGTGTTGCAATGTAATCTGGTTGGACTTCGGCACAGACGGTAATAGACCGGTGTGTTCATCAATTTTGGAATAATCTACGCCCTGTAAATTTGCCCCACCATAACAAACGGCTTTTGCACCTAAAATAAAACCTTGTGTCGCCACACAGGAACCGATCAAATTTCCTGCGGTATCATAGGTCATAACTTTAGAACTACATCCCGCCAATGCCACGAGGCTGACGATAGAAAACAATTTAATTAGTTTCATTAAACCCTCAATTCACAAATACTAAAAACTCAGTAAATAATTTGAATTATCTTTTAAATACATAAATTTATGCTTTATTCTAATAATATGTTAACTTTTGTAAATAGCTTTTTGCATCAAGATGAAATTTTCTTTTTTGAATAAAAATCTGTCATGGATCAACAAAAAAGCGATCAACGCCTAAAATTACTCGCGTTGATCGCTTCAGTTATACTCCTATTAAGCGGAGGTGGTCGCACTCATCTGTCTCTCCGCCCAGGCTTTTTTAATCACCTGATAGCCCGCAGTTAAACCCAGCCCCGCCATAATCACCGCGACAATAATATCCGGCAATAAACTGCCCGTTCCAAATACACCGACCGCAGCCAGAATCACCGCGACATTGCCAATTGCATCATTACGGCTACACAGCCAGACCGATTTCATATTGGAATCGCCATCACGAAAGCGATACAGAATCACGGCTGCCACCACGTTGGCCACTAAAGCCAGTCCACCAATTACCCCCATGGTAATCGCTTCCGGGGGAATGCCCTGCATATAGTTATAGACCGTTTTGGCCAGCACCAGACAGCCAAATGTGGCCATGGTAATACCTTTTAATAAAGCCACGGTGGCACGCCAGTACAGACTCATCCCCAGCACAGCCAGTGAAATGGCATAGTTGGCGGCATCGCCAAAGAAATCCAGCGCATCGGCCCAGAGTGCTGCCGAATGGGCATACATCCCGCCAAACAGTTCCACCACGAACATCAGCAAATTAATAATCAGGGCAATCCAGAGTGCAGTACGAAAACGGCCATCGGGTGTGACCGGTGCAGGCTGACATTGACAGGCCATAAAGCCTCCTGTTGCATTTTTCTATGACTGTATTATGCTCATTAGAAACTATGGTCTAACTCCAAGGTCAAGTCATGGCACATTATCTGATTCGGGATTTGGTTAAAAAAACCGGTCTGAGTGCAGACACGGTGCGTTTTTATGAAAAGAAAGCGCTCATCCAACCCACCTTAAGGGCCGAAAATAATTATCGTTATTATGATGATGACACCTTAAAACGGCTGATTTTTATTAAACGTTGCCGCGCACTGGATTTATCCTTAAAGGAAATTGAAACCCTAATTGCACTGGAACAGCAGCCCGATCAGGACTGTCAGGCGGTAAATGAACTGCTTGATCATCATTTAGTACAGATCGAAAGCAAAATTGCCGAGTTACAGCATTTTCAGCTGCAACTGCAGCAATTACGGCAGTCTTGCAATGCCCGAACCACTATCGACCATTGCCAGATTTTAAAACAGCTAGAGGCCGATGAAACGCCTAAATCGACTTCTGATTAACCCGTTTCGACAGTTCCGCAGCCGATTCCTTGCGCTCGGAATAACGGTTGGTCAGATAGCTGGCCTGACCGCGAGTCAATAAAGTGAACTTGTACAGCTCTTCCATAACATCGACAATCCGGTCATATAAGGAAGAGGGTTGCATGCGTCCGGCTTCATCAAACTCCAAAAAGGCTTTCGGAATTGACGATTGGTTCGGGATGGTGATCATCCGCATCCAGCGCCCTAAAATACGCATCTGATTCACCGCATTAAAGGACTGCGAACCACCACTGACCTGCATCAGCGCCAGAGTTTTACCTTGGGTCGCACGAATGGCGCCAGCAGCCAGAGGAATCCAGTCAATCTGTGCTTTCAGAATAGAACTCATGGCGCCATGACGCTCCGGGCTGCACCAGACCATGCCTTCTGCCCAGGCCAGCAATTCATGCAATTCCTGAACTTTAAGATGTGAAGCATCGCCATCTTCCGGCAATGGTAAACCTTTGGGATGGAAAATTTTAACTTCGGCGCCAAAGTGCTCCAGAATCCGGCCGGCTTCCATCACCGCCAAACGGCTATAAGAGCGCTCACGGTTTGAACCATAGAGCAATAAAATTCGCGGCGGATGTGGCAATACTTTGGCCTGAACCTGCTCAAAACTCGGCTGTTCAATTAAGTCTACATCAAGATTGGGAAGTGACATCATCCACCTGTTCCATCATAAAATTTACGTTTCAGCCACAGCGAGACACTCACTAGGGCAATTAACACCGGCACTTCCACCAGCGGGCCAATAATGGTGGTAAATGCCACCGGCGAGGCCAGACCAAAGGTTGCAATCGCCACCGCCAAAGCCAGTTCAAAATTATTGCCGGCCGCGGTAAAAGAAATGGCTGTGGTACGCGGATAGTCATTGCCCATCCACTTGCTCATCAAGAAGCTGACAAAGAACATCAATACAAAATAGATGGTCAATGGAATGGCAATGCGCAGTACATCCATAGGTAATCCAACCACATCGGCCCCTTTCAGGCTAAACATGGCGACAATGGTAAACAGCAGCGCCAGCAGGCTAAGTGGACTGATTTTGGGAATAAAACGCTGCTGATACCAGTCCAGTCCTTTGTTTTTCACCAGAATCAGCCGGGTCAGAAAGCCCAGCAAAAACGGAATGCCCAGATAGACCAGCACCGCATGGGTAATGGTCCAGAAACTGACATCAATCACCTGACCGGCCACACCAAAATAAGGCGGTAACACACTTAAGAACAACCAGGCATAGGTACTGAAAAACAGAATCTGGAAAATACTGTTAAAGGCCACCAAGGCAGCGACATACTGGTTATCACCACAGGCCAGATCATTCCAGACCAGTACCATGGCAATACAGCGCGCCAGTCCAATCAGAATCAGGCCAGTCATATATTCCGGATAATGCTGCAGGAAAATCAGTGCCAGTGCGAACATCAAACACGGTGCAATCAGCCAGTTTTGTACCAGCGACAACAGCAGCGTGCGTTTATCCTGAAAAATCTGCGGTAAAGCGGCATAGTCCACTTTGGCCAGCGGTGGATACATCATCAGAATCAGGCCAATGGCAATTGGTAAATTGACATTGCCCATACTCATCTGGTCCAGACTGCTCGACACCTGCGGGAAATACACCCCAATGCCAATTCCGAGTGCCATGGCAATAAAAATCCACAGCGTCAGATTGCGGTCTAAAAAGGAAAGTTTGCGGGTGCTGGCCATGACTTACTCGATATGGGAAATGTTGTTGATGGCAGCAATCAGTTCGGGACGGGTCATCTGCTCAGGCTGTAACGCAAACAGTGCATCCAGACGCTTGTTGATATGCGCGACTGTTTCTAAAAAGGCCTGCAACTTGGCCGCTTCCGGCAAATCCAGATGCGATGGATCGGCAAGTCCCCAATGCGCTTTAATCGCGCCGCCCAAATACAAAGGACAGGCTTCTTGGGCAGCCGCATCACATACGGTAATCACCACATCGGGCTGATACTGCTCACAGTCATCAATACTTTTACTGGAGAGCCCTTCAGTCGACAGGCCCAGATTTTCCAGCGTCTTTAACGTCAGTGGATGGACACGACCGGTCGGTTTGCTGCCGGCGCTATAGGCTGTCCAGCCTTCTGGAGCACGACTGTTAAATAACACTTCAGATAAAATGCTGCGGCAGCTATTTCCGGTACATAAGAAGAGGAATTTCATGGTTTTACTCACAATAACTTGAAAGCGTTGCTGTCAGCGAATTCATCGGACTGACATCTTGCTCCGCGATAATATTCAGCACACTCACTGCCCACTCGGGTAAATCTGGATTCAGGCGGTAATACACCCACTGCCCCTGACGCTGGTCCAGTAAAACCGATAAATTTCTCAGCAAAGCCAAATGACGGGAAATTTTAGGTTGGCTTAAATTTAATGCCTCGGTCAGCTCGCAGACACAAATATTCTGTTTGGCCAGCACCAGTTTCAAAATATCCAGACGGGTCGGATCGGACAGGCATTTAAAAAAATCAGTTTGATTCATACAGCTTCCCCATATTTATACTTGCGAATATACGCATATCCATATATAAAAGCAATATTCCTCTTTTACCTGAGTTTTAGCACTATGGCGGCTCCAATTAAAATCTTTCACAATCCTGACTGTGGCACTTCGCGCAACACTTTGGCCTTAATCTGTAATACCGGACAAGAACCTGAAATTATTGAATATTTAAAAAATCCACCAACAGCCGAAGTGCTGGCCGACATGATTCAGCAGGCCGGTTTAAGCGTACGCGAGGCGATCCGTCAAAATGTAACGCCGTATGAAACCTTGCAATTGGCCGAGCGTGATCTGAGCGATGCAGAACTGATTGCCCTGATGGTACAACATCCACTGCTGATTAACCGTCCTTTTGTGGTGACTGAACGCGGCGTTAAACTGTGCCGACCTTCTGAACTGGTACTGGATTTACTGACCCAGCCGCAGCTCAAGGCCTTTCGTAAAGAAGATGGTGAACTGGTGATTGATGAGCACGGTCAGCGTGTCAATTAACCGTTTTTCCTCTCGCCTGCTGCCGCTCATCTCTCAGCGCTAGCAGGCTGAGTGCCTGATAATCCCGAGTTTTTTACTAGGTTGAATCGAAAAATTTTATCCCTACAATAAAGCCACAATTTTTTTATGCCTTTTTGATTGATCATGCATCTTCATCCCGTTACCGAACTTCTCTCTCCTGCCGGTTCTTTAAAAAATATGCGCTATGCCTTTGCCTATGGAGCAGATGCCGTGTATGCCGGGCAGCCGCGTTATAGTTTGCGTGTCCGGAATAACGAGTTTGATCATGACAATCTGGCTATTGGCATTAAAGAAGCACATGAATTAGGCAAAAAATTCTATGTGGTGGTCAACATCCAACCGCATAACTCCAAACTAAAAAACTTTATCCGTGATCTTGAGCCAGTCGTGGCCATGCAGCCTGATGCACTAATCATGTCCGATCCGGGCCTGATCATGATGGTGCGTGAACACTTCCCACACATGGACATCCACCTGTCGGTACAGGCCAATGCGGTCAACTGGGCTACGGTCAAGTTCTGGAAAAATATGGGTCTGACCCGGGTGATTCTGTCGCGCGAACTGTCCATTGAGGAAATTGAAGAAATCAAAACCCAAGTTCCCGATATGGAAATTGAGGTCTTTGTACATGGTGCCCTGTGCATGGCCTATTCCGGCCGTTGCATGCTGTCAGGCTATATGAACAAACGCGATGCCAACCAGGGTGCCTGCACCAATGCCTGCCGCTGGGAATACAAAGTGCTGGATGCCGCCGAGGATGAAACCGGTGATGTAATTCCGGTAAAAAATCTGGACGCAGGCTGTTGCTCGCAAGATGCTGATGCGCTCCACATGCAAGCCCAGCACCAGTTTAATGAACCGGTACTGCTGCAACGTAATGAAGAAGATATGTTTGCCGCCGAAGAAGATGAGCACGGCACCTACTTCATGAACTCCAAAGATTTGCGTGCGGTACAACACGTAGAACGTCTGACCAAAATTGGCGTACATTCACTGAAAATTGAAGGCCGTACCAAATCCTATTTTTACTGCGCCCGTACCGCACAAATCTACCGTAAAGCCATTGATGATGCTTTAGCCGGCAAACCGTTCGATCCATCCTTGATGACCCAGCTCGAAGGTCTGGCTAATCGCGGTTATACCGAAGGTTTCCTGCGCCGCCATGTGCATAGCGAATATCAAAACTATGAAAATGGTTCATCCAGTTTTGATCATCAGCAATTCTGCGGCGAAGTGCTGGAGCGCAATGGCGACTACATTAAAATTGATGTCAAAAACCGTTTTGTCGTGGGTGATTCTTTAGAACTGATGACCACCAAAGGCAATATCAGCTTTATTCTCACCGAAATCAAAGACAAAAAAGGCAATTCAATTGAGGAAGCCAAAGGCTCTGGTCATATTGTGGAAATTCCGGTCCCGGCTGATGTCGATATGCGCTATGCCCTGCTGATCCGTAATTTACCTAACTCCACTGCTGATATTTCAGCATCATCCTTGGCCTATCAGGCAGGTTAACTCATGGCGCTGCTGATTACCGATAAATGCATCAATTGTGATATGTGCCTGCCGGAATGTCCGAATGATGCCATTTATGAAGGCGACAAAATCTACGAGATTGATGTCAGCCGCTGCACCGAGTGCGTCGGTTTTTATGATCATCAAACCTGTGTTGCGGTATGCCCGATTGAATGTATTGTGCCGCATCCTGAGCATCGGGAAAGTCAGGAAGAACTGACTGAGAAGTTCAAGCGCTTAAACTTGCTTCATCCCTAAAACTGGGGTACAACAAAAAAAGGAACTGAGCTGTTAGCGATCTCAGTTCCTGTAAAAAAACAATAACTATTTTTTGATATTTTACCGCATATAGGGCCTGGGTATTGGGGAACTCAGGCCCTATTCTAATTCTGCTTACTGTCCAGAACGGATGATGTAATCAAAGGCAGATAACGATGCTTTCGCGCCTTCACCTGTGGCAATAATAATCTGCTTATATGGGACTGTAGTACAGTCACCAGCAGCAAATACACCTTTGACGTTGGTTTCGTTGCGGTCATTAATCACAATTTCACCACGGTTGCTCAGCTCAACTGCTGTTTCTTTCAAGAAATCGGTATTTGGTAACAAACCGATCTGTACAAAGATCCCCGCCAGTTCAACCGTATGCTCTTCATCTGTTGCACGGTCTTTGTATTTCAGCGCTGTCACTTGTGAACCATCACCCACGACTTCTGTTGAAAGTGCATTTTTGATGACAGTCGTGTTTGGCAAGCTGTTTAGCTTGTCTTGCAATACCTGGTCGGCACGTAACTTGGTATCAAACTCTACTAAGGTCACATGCTCAACAATACCCGCCAAGTCAATCGCCGCTTCTACACCCGAGTTACCCCCACCAATGACTGCAACACGTTTGCCTTTGAATAAAGGACCATCACAGTGTGGGCAATACGCCACACCACGGGTACGGTATTCTGCTTCACCCGGAACGTTCATCTCTCTCCAGCGTGCACCGGTTGAAAGCACCACAGTTTTCGATTCCAGCTTGGCACCGTTTTCCAAGGTCACTTCAACTAAACCGTTGGCTGTTTCATCTGCACCTTTAATGTCAGATACACGTTGTAGGTTCATGATGTCGACACCGTATTCACGTACGTGTGCTTCCATTTCAGCGGCAAATTTTGGACCTTGGGTTTTCTTGATTGAAGTGAAGTTTTCAATGTCCATGGTGTCCATCACCTGACCGCCAAAACGTTCCGCCACGATACCGGTGTTAATGCCTTTACGTGCTGCATAAATCGCTGCAGTGTTTCCAGCAGGTCCACCACCAATCACCAGTACATCAAAGGCAGCTTTGGCATTCAGCTTTTCTGCTTCTTTGGCTGCAGAGTTGGTATCCAATTTGGCAATGATTTCTTCCAGTGTCATACGACCCTGACCGATGTGATTGCCGTCCTGGAACACCATCGGTACCGCCATGATCTTACGTTCTTCCACTTCATCCTGGAAGAATGCACCATCAATCATGGTGGCAGTAGTGCCGGGGTTGTAAATCGCAATCAGGTTCAATGCCTGCACCACATCTGGACAGTTGTGACAGCTTAACGATACAAACACATCAAAGTCCGATTGGATGCCCAAGTCTTTAATAGAAGCTAATACTTCATCAGACACTTTTGGTGCATAACCTGAAGTTTGTAACAATGCCAGAATCAAAGAAGTGAATTCATGACCCATTGGCAAGCCTGCGAAGAATACACGTGGCTGTTCACCGGCTTTGGCGACACCAAAGCTTGGTGCACGTTTGTTGTTGCCATCGAAGCGTGCAGTCACCTGATCAGACAGGGCGGCAATTTCAGTTACCAGTTCTTTGATTTTGTCTGATTTGTCAGAGCTATCTAAAGTGGCCACTAATTCGATTGGACCTTCAAGGCGTTCTAATAAGGCTTTTAATTGGGCTGTAGTATTTTGATCTAACATTGCTAACGTCTCCTAAGGAGTCAAATTTTTCAATACTGCTATCATAGGCCAAATTTAAAAATAGATAAAACAGTTTGTTTTTATATTAATGATCGTTTTTATAAATCATTATCTTTTATGGATAGATTAATCTAAATTGTAACAACACGATAAAAATCATCTACCAGAAAAAGACTCCCACAGGAGCCTCATCATCAGCATTAAAAAATCCGCTGCTCAATTCTTAATGCTCGCTTTTTAAAACTCTGTGCCAACACAAAGAAAATCAGGCTGAAAATGGCCGACACAATCGCCGCTGCAATCACCAGAATCTGTACAAACTGGCTTAAACGCTCAGCTTGAACCACCTGTTTATTCACGCTTTCTGCCATTGGGGTCAGGGTTTTGCCATAGACCTGTTGCTGCATTGACCAGAGCTGTTCCGGTTTAAAGCCATACTGAATAAAATCCGGATTCTGCTGCTCGGCCTTCACCAGATTCAACACATGCGGAATGGCTGCGGCTTTATCCGGTGGTTGATGCAACAAAGCGGTTTGCGCCAGCAAATAGGATTTGACGGGTGTATCCAGCGGTGCATCTGCCAGATAACGCGCCAGCTCACTTTCTGCCAGCTGCTTGTCATAATAGACAATTTTTTGCTGCGCATCATAATCATCATTTTTCAGGTCATATTGCAGATAGGTCAGACCTGACCACAGCACGATAAAGGCAATTAGCCAGCCGACAAACTTCAGGATAAAAGACTGAAAGCGTACATAGAAAAAGCGGATTTTCTTAAGAAAATGCACCACAAAAAAGGCGCCAATAAACGACAGCAATAACTTTAGAAACAGCCAGCCAAACCAGGACAACAGCCCCAGAAAATAATCCGGTTGCTGTTCTAAAATTGCCAGGTTTGCATCGACACTTAAGGGAATGTGCAGCTGTTCGACCTGTGTGGTCAGGCCAAAAAAGCCATAGACAAAATCTTGCTGTACAAAAAAAGCAATAATGGAGGCAATAAACACCGTGCTGGAAGTAATACCCAGCACCATCAGATTGCGCTGACGCTTTTTCAGCGCCAGCACACCGCTATTGATGTGCTCGGTCGGTACCGCATAATCATCTAAGGGCAATGTATTCTCCTTACGTTTGCAATACTCCCGAGCCAGAGTTTACTCAGGAAGGATTGGAACCGCTCGAACTTGATTCAAGCACCAGATGATTCAGGTTATCTTGCAGCACACGTAAACGCGTGGTTGCTTCGGCACGCTTTTGCATTCCCTCTTTTTGCACCTGAATCACATCATTGACTGTTTTAATGAGGGTGTTTTGCACATGTTCAAGCGTTTCAATATCAATCACTGAACGCTGGTTGGCTTTGGCGGTATCGACCGAGTTCTGATGTAACAGGTCGGCATTACGGCGTAGCAGCTCATTGGTGGCATCATCAATACTGTTGGCCAGCTGCACACTGTTCTTTTGCTCATTTAAGGAAATTGCCAGACTAATCTGGTTTTTCCAGGCCGGTAAGGTAATGTTTTTAATTGCATAAAACTTGTCGACCAGCATCAGGTTATTGGACTGGATAATCCGGATCATTGGCAGGGTCTGCATGGCCGATTGCTGCAACACCTGTAAATCACTGACGCGTTTTTCCAGATTATTGGCCAGATGATTTAAATCATAAACTTTCTGGGTGGTACTCTGGTCCTGTTCCTGGGTGGTTAACTGGCCAATCTGCTGCTGAATTTCCTGCTGTTTGAGCTGACCAGCGGCAATATAAATCCCTAGCTGTTTATATTCTTCCTGCACGCCTTCAAACATTTTATCCAGGGTATCGACACGGGTTTTTAAGCCGTTTTGCGAGGTTTCAATTTCCTTGACCAGTACATCAATCTGTTCTTTGGTGCTGTTAAAGTGCTGGTCAAAATTCTGCTTGGCACCTTTAAACTTGCTGATCAGGCTGCCAAAAAAACCGGAACTTTTCGATTTGTTGAGAATACTGCTGGTATTTAACTGCTGCGCCACCTGTACCACCTGATTCAGCTTTTGCCCGGTCGCATCCAGATCTTTATTCTGCACCAGATGAAGCAGTTCATCAGTATAAGTCGAAGTTTTGGTGGCAATATTTTTCCCATATTCCGCCACCGAATTATGGCTTAAGTCGGCCAGTTCTTTACGCGCGGCCATGACCTCATTGAAATCGGATGGCTGCAAGCCAATTTCCTGTAAATTGAGCGCCTGGAATTTCTGCTGATTTTCTTCGGTTGTGGCTTCCACCACGGCATTTACCTGTTCAGGATGGGTCATACGTCACCTTATATTTGATTCTATTTAGAGCTGTTTTCGAGTGATTTTTTTAGCGTTTTAATCAGATTTTCCCGACTATTATCAAGCTTTTCCAGCTCACTTGTCGAGCTGCTTTGCTGACTTTGTTTGACATGATATTGCCAGGCCGGAATCAGCACCTGCTGCGCTTCCTTAAACCGGTCCAACAAGGTAAATGACAGCTGCTGGCTCAGCTGCATCTGGGTAATGGCAATATCATTACTCGCCTGCAGTGTGCGCAGTGTATTTATTTTTTTAGATAATCGTTCCGAGAAGTTATCTAAAGGATGTTGATGTTTCACAAAACTTGGATATTCAGTCAAAAATTCTTCAGCGGCGACAATATGCTGCGCCATCTGCTCTCTTAAGCCACGTAACTGCTGAAAACGCGCTTGAGATTTCTGAATTTCGATCTGTAATTTCTGGCTTAAATGATTGGCCTGATCGAGTAAGCGGTCCAGCTTTTTATAATATTCCACCTGACTGGAACCATATTCCAGATCAATCCCCAGCCATTTTTGCAGCGCATTAAATTTGCGTTTTTTCAGATATTTTTTGGAATCCGCCAGCATGCGGATCAATTCTTCAATGGTTTGACTGAGCTGCTGGGTCATGTGCGGATCAACCCCGTTTAACAGCACTGCCTGCGACTGAATGAGGGCATCAGCATAATGATTTAATTTGTACTGGTCACTTAATACCGGCACCAGCTCATGACGCTTGATCGAGAGAATGGTATCCCGGTTCAGCTCCAGCTCTGTTAATGGTTCTAACACATCTATTTGCGGCATAACATCATCAGCTTGATCAAATCATTTTTTATACTAAGACTTTTATATAAAGCAAGCTGTAACTTTTTGCAAATGCAGTAAAAGCGGAATATTTAAAATTAACAATATTTTACTGATCAATGACAGAGAGTGAATCCTCTCCTTTTCGCGCATACTTATCAAATTTTTAAGCCAAACTGCAAAGACACAAAAGCCCTCAACTGAGGGCTTTAATTTTTCGCGCAGCGGAGATTATAAATAATCACCTTCACGTTCCGGCTGATACAACACTTTATCAATACGGACTTTCATAATATGACCATCCGGTTGTGGCCATTCAATTTCCTGCCCTTCAGCCAGCCCTAAAATAGCCGCCCCGACAGGTGCCAGTACATTGACCTGGCCTTTATCGCCACGGAAGTCATGCGGATACACCAGCGTAATTTCGGTTGGTTCCGGGAAAGGTGCAATGGTCACCAGCACGCGGGCATTCATAGTCACCACATTGCTTGGCACATCTTGCGGTGCAACCACTTCGGCACGCGCCAGCTCATCTTCCAAATGTTCCATGGTCGGGGTAAGTTTAGACTGATGTTCAAGCATGGTTTCTAAACGGTGCAAGTCTTGTTCAGACAAAATAATTGTCGGTTTATCCATTCTTTGTTCCTTTATCATTATCAGCCAAAAATAAAAATAATTGATCTATTTCACAAGTGCTATGCAACTGTTATAGCAGAATTTAATCCGGCTGAATAATTGCAATTTTTTTTTAGCACCTATAAAAAAAGCTCCCTTGAGGGAGCTTTTTCTCAAGTGCGGGCTTATTTCGCGTAAACCGGGAATTTCGCGCAAACAGCTTCAACTTTTGCTTTGACATCAGCAATTACAGCTTCATCCCCTTTGCTGTCTAGGATGTCAGCGATCCAGCCAGCCAGTTCACGTACTTCAGCTTCGCCGAAACCACGTGTGGTTACTGCTGGTGTACCAATACGGATACCAGAAGTGACGAATGGAGAACGTGGATCGTTTGGTACAGAGTTTTTGTTCACAGTGATGTGAGCAGCACCTAACCAAGCATCCGCATCTTTACCGGTGATGTCCTGTTTAATTAAAGATAACAGGAACAAGTGGTTTTTCGTACCGCCAGATACCACATCGTAACCGCGTTCGATTAACACTTCAGCCATCGCTTGTGCGTTTTTCACAACTTGTTGTTGATAGGCTTTGTATTCAGGCGCCATTGCTTCTTTAAAGCAGATTGCTTTTGCAGCAATCGCGTGAACCAATGGACCACCCTGGTTGCCTGGGAACACAGCAGATTGTAATTTCTTCTCGATTTCTTCGTTGGCTTTAGCCAGGATTAAACCAGAACGTGGACCACGTAGTGTTTTATGGGTAGTGGTTGTAGTGACGTCAGCAATTTGTACCGGGTTCGGGTAAACCCCTGCAGCAACCAGACCAGCCACGTGTGCCATATCCACAAACAGGTAAGCGCCTACTTTGTCTGCGATGTCACGGAAACGCTGCCAATCTACGATTTGGCTGTATGCAGAGAAACCAGCAACGATCATGCGTGGTTTATGTTCTAAAGCCAGACGTTCAACTTCTTCATAGTCGATTTCGCCAGTTTCAGGGTTTAAACCGTACTGAACCGCGTTATATGTTTTACCAGAGAAGCTAACTTTTGCACCGTGAGTCAAGTGACCACCGTGAGCCAGGCTCATACCCAAAACTGTGTCGCCCGGGTTCAGTAATGCTAAGTAAACTGCAGAGTTTGCTTGAGAACCTGCGTGCGGCTGAACGTTAGCATAGTCAGCACCAAAGAGTTCTTTAGCACGGTCAATAGCCAATTGTTCAATAACGTCTACATATTCACAACCGCCGTAATAGCGTTTGCCTGGGTAGCCTTCTGCATATTTATTGGTCAGTTTTGAACCTTGAGCTTCCATTACTGCAGGTGAGCAATAGTTTTCTGAAGCGATTAGCTCAATATGCGCTTCTTGACGCGCATCTTCATTAGAGATTGCTTGAGCTAAATCTGGATCAAAGTCAGCAATAGAGATATTGGCAAACATTAGCGAGGTCCTATTCATGTAGGGCTTTTAAGCCGTGCTAAGATTGGTGCATATTGTAACATGAACTTTATATTTTTTACCCATCAACTTTAATCAGTTTTGCATAAAAATAGCCCATGTTTTTATAAAAACATGAGCTATATCATTAATTCTATCTTTACCGGAATTGAAAAAATTATTGGGTAGGCATGATCGATTTCACATCTGCCACAATCTCATCCCAATTATCGACATATACAGAGCCATGATCCCATTTCTGATCTATAGGTAAGTCCTGATCGGTGACGTAATGAATTTTAGTTCCCACCCCTTGAGCCGACTGAACTAAGTAATCGGTAACTTGTTTCGGGACAGTTGGATCTGCTGTTCCTTGATAAATAAATATAGGCGTACTGATTTTCACTTTTAACGGCTGTGAGCTATTAGTTAAGAAATCTTTAACTTCAGGGATGGTCGTCATGAAATTCGGTTGAGTACGCGGATAACCATCCAATTTTCCAACCGACATCACATGCTCTAGCATTGGCTGAGCTATACTCCCACCTAATGTTTCATAACAGAGAGACTCTGCCTGAGCAGCAAGTTGATCTGTTGGCGGTACAAATATTTCAGAATATTGCAAGGTTGGAGCAGTATTTTTTAACCCCGCAGCAATTAGAGCAGTAAACGTATCTAATGGTGCAAGTGTCTGTACTTTCTTTATTACATCTTGCTCTTGAGCTGCTTTTTGTTCACCACCCGCCAATACCAAGGCTAAATTTGATGCAGGTGCGATAGCTATGGCACCTTTATAATTTAACTGCGCCCGTGAGGCATACTGTGCTGCACCTAAAGCCGCATGCCCCCCTGTGAATGCCCAACTACACTCCATCGCGTTTCTGCCGTATTACCCAAAAGTTTGCTTGCAGCGACAACAGCATCTGTAATCGAATACGCCGCACTTTTTAAATTTAAGAATGGATGTGATTCTTTACCGCTTGGTTCACCTAAACCTTCATAGTCGGGTGCAACAACGGCGTAACCTGCAGCCAATAATTTAGCAATGAAGTATTCATTTCCTTTTAAACCTTGACGGCTCGGCGCACACGCGTCTGCCACACCTGTTGTGCCATGCGCCCAGACCACAATGGGCCATCCACCAGCCAGTTTAGGCTGATTGGGTTCAAACAGCAAGGCCGTAGCTTGTGTTTCCTGCCCATTCACTCCTAGCATTTTATACGTCATCAAGGTTTGTGAAGCACTAACCGACTGTAAGACCATATTCGCATTGGAATCCTGGTCTAAATAAAGTTCAGCTTTTCCTACTGGCTGGCTAATATTATGCTTCGGAATACCATCATCAATGATGACTGCGCTGTTGTCATTGTCATCATTACATGCCGTTAAAAATAAACTGCTGCTGGCCAACGCCACGCTAAGCCAAATTTTTCTCATCTGATTATCCTTATACAGGTATTATTCTAAAGTTGCGTCCTTCGCAATTTTCACTTTTACGCTGTTTGCTGCGCTCAGGCAATATCAGTGCAATTAATATATAAGTGTATTGTATTAAAATAGAGTCACTTATCTTTAAAATAGAGTCACTTATCTTTAAAATAGATAAGCTGAACGGCCCACAAATGCCGATTATTCGCCCGACAGCCCTGTAACTTTCAACATGATAGTGTTAGATTGCTTTTTAAATCCCTTAACAAGCGAATGAGCACATGCACGCGATTATTCTCGACACTGAAACCCATACCCTGAATGGTTATCCGATCGAAGTTGCCTATGCGCCCATTCAATTACAACAGGGCAAAATCAGCCTGGATAAATCGCAAATTTTTGACCAGTTTTATCAGGTCGATGAACCGATTTCCTATGCCGCGATGGCCGTGCATCATATTCTGGAATCCGACCTGATTGATCAGCCGCATTACACCAGCTTCTGCCTACCTGAAGAAACGCTGTATATCATTGGTCACAATATTGATTATGACATTCGCGCTATTCAAAAATGCGGTGTTGATACTTCTCATATTAAGGCGATTTGTACCCTTGCTCTGGCGCGTCTGGTCTGGCCCGATGTTGAAGCACACAACATTTCTGCCTTAATTTACATGATCAGCAAAGGCAGCGAAAAAGCCCGCGATATGATTAAAAAAGCCCATCGGGCCGATATGGATATTATTCTGACTGCCAATATCCTGATGCATATTGTGCATCATCTGCAAATTGACAGTATTGAAGCCTTATATGCTGCATCTGAAGACGCCCGTATTCCACGTGTCATGAGTTTTGGTAAGCATCGCGGTACGGCCATTGCCGATTTACCAAATGATTATATCCAATGGTTACTGCGTCAGGATGAACTTGACCCTTATTTAAGAAAAGCCCTTGAGAACGCCAACATCGTCACACTCTAAGCCCAACAATGTCATAAACCCTTAATATTAGTGTAATTTTCATTCTTTATAGTCAGCCTTAATTTATTTGGGGAATAAATTAAGGCATGATTCATTATCATAAAACACAGTTGGGCATTGACGCCCTGCAACAACGCCAGCTGCAATTGAATGCACGTCAACGCCGTCTTCTGGTGCTAATTGGAACCGAAGATTTCGAGCAATTGGGCGACCAGTTTAAACAGCGTATTGCCACGCCAGAATTAATTGAACAATTACTGGAGATGGGTTTAATCAGCTCTGCTGCGACCGAGCCAGCTGAAGCAGAAATTTTGGTGCCAGCTCAAGCCGAACCGCAAAGTGAAGCAGTCTCTATCCTACGTTCAGAAATTAAAACCACCTTAAATACGCCGGTGCCAAAACTGGTGGAAAAATGGGTCGAACATATTATTGCCCCGTCTTCAGCGGCCAAAGTGGCTGAAGCCGAACCCGCTCAGATTGCTCCAGAAATTCCAGTCCTGGAAATTGAAGTACCACCAGAAGTGGAACCAGAGCCAGAACCGCTGGTTGCCTTGAGCTTTGAAGACACCAAGCAATTAATGGCTAGCTTGTTACAGCGCTATTGTGGACTAATGGCCAAGCAGCTTATTCTCCGCATTCAGGCCGCACCAGATATTCGTAGCCTGAAACTGTGTCAAATGCAGTGGATCACCGAATTACAGGAATCGCGTTTGCCACCAAAAGAACTGAACCATGCTTTACAGCAAATTAACTTTTCGCTGCAGAGCCTGCAAAGTGCCTGAAGATTCATATAATTTTGCTTTGCTTTAAGTCTTTTTTCATCTAAGAATTTTCTTTATATGCGCTAAAAACCTTTATAAATAGCGGTTATTGTTCAGCTTTTAGAAAAATAATTAAAAATAAGCAATCCTTTCTTAAAACACTAAGACTTAAGACCAATAGTGAGATTGGCCACAGCACGGCATAACAACAGCTCTGTATTCTGTTGGGAATGAAGCATGTCTGCCCTGCACTACCTGCAATTTGAACCCTTTGATAATCCGATGCAACTCAGCAAAGTCGGAAACTGGGTCATCACCTTTTTAAGTCCTAAAGACGAACTCAAGCAGATTCAGCTGGCCATTACCCATGTCATTCCACGTCAGGTTTCTGCACAGTTACAGCCCCGCCGTATCATCATTCACAGCACCGAACATGAACAGCGCTGGCTGATTCAGGCGATTGAATGCTTCGACAGCACCCGCAATCAGGAAATCATCCTGAACGCTGCAGATGAAACCGCCCAACAGATGCTGCGCAGCATTTTACAGGAATTTCATAAATACGATGTTGATGTCAGCCTGATTTAAAGCGGTTAGAGTGAAATCATCACCTGTTTTGAAGTCCTTGAAGATCAAGCATCGCTTTTTACAACTTTATGCATGCAAAATGGGCACAAGTCTTTTAGAATCAGGTCACTTATAAATAAAGAGTAAAGACGTATGAGTCGGCATATTCCTAAGTCTGCGAACCTCACCGCCTTAACCATTTCTCATTTTTATCCGAGCTTGGATCAATGTTTACATGCCTTGTTTCATTATCATCAAGGCCCACAATTAACGCTTAAAAATGATCCGGTATCTTCGCAGCATGTCTGTGTACAACAACGTACACAAGGTCGTTTGAAAAAAGAAATCCGCTTAAATAAAACAGAAGTTGAGCAGGCCAATAAAAATCGTCTGGCGCTTTATCAACTGTTGGCGCATGTGCTGAATCAGTTTGAAACCGCTTAGGCCAGCTTAAAACAAGAAACTTAGCAAATGCTAAGTTTCTTTCTATTCAATAATTTTATAAATATTATTGCTCTTCTGGCTTTCAAAAAATAATTCAATACTTGGCAGGATAATTTCATCCTCGACAATAATATGGTCAATTTTCTTAAATAACGGCAATTCAGCTGTTTTGGCATTTTCAGCAATCTGACGCAGCTGTGCTTTGGCATCATAACGGTGCTGATACTGATCTTCTACTTTAATATCAATTAATTGGCTCATGGTTATTTCCTCTTATCATTGGTTTTCTTGAAGACAATTTGTTATAGCATAGCTGATTCAAGTTTGACTAAACAGAGTTGTTAATTTGTTTGACAATGTTAATTCTATGCTTTATTAGGTCATTACAATTAAAAATAAGTGATTGATTTTTATAGTTTAACATTTTATCCGGTTTTTCTTATTCTTAACAATTTGCTCAATGTGACGCTCAATTCATCATTATTTTAAGCAAGAAAAAGCTCGCATTGCTGCGAGCTTTTTTATGTTGGAAGGCTAGTGCTAGATCTATTGTTTGAACCGGAGTTACAAACTCAACAAGCTGTCATTGATCCGTCCAACTACATCGTAGCGTCTTTGTTTTGCGACCTACTGTAGGTTCACTATAGTCCCCTTCGGCTTGGATTGGCAAGCCTTCTAACATTTCTCAGCATTTGTATAGCAAAAAGACTATTGAACAAAACTTAATCAGGCTTATTATATTGCTGTCGTGAAGTTCAGCCTTATTTTTTCAGCGCATCTGCTCTCATTTTCACCCTGCTCTATCGCTAGATTGATAGCAAATAATCGCCGGCAACAGAATGAAACATAAGTCTTTTTCTAAATTCTGCGTTATCCGTTATAGTGGACTTGAGACATTAAATTAAAAAGAGGAATTGAAGATGCAAAAATTTATTATTCTGTTTGCATTCTGCCTGTTTGCAGTTTTAGGTCTAGGTTTTATCGTGTATCAATTCTTGAGCAACATGCCAAGCGTCGAGTACTGGATTATGCTGTTAATTCCAGCCTTCGCAGTTCCTATTTTAACGGCCCTGATTGTGTATCAGGAACCGAATCATCCATAATGAATAAGCTAGATACGACTCATTGATCCCCTATTTATCAAAAGGACGCTCAATTCAGCGTCCTTTTTCTGTGATTATTTTTCTTGGATTATGTCTAGCTTTACTTGAGTTGCACCGGATCTTCGCTGGTCGATTCAATGATGTAATCAATATTTTCAACCAGGTCTTTATTAAACAGCCTGACTTTTTCCCGCGCATTGGCATATTCGAAAAACAGACCCTCTACAATTGCTTTTTCACGCGATTCTGTCATGCCAATTTCATGATCATTCGGCACAAAATAGACTTCTTCAGGAATTAATTTAACGATATAACCCATTGTTCTGACTCTTATGGTGTTTTAATAATTTACCCTGCGATATTTATAGGCTGAAAAATCGCTTCCGGCTATGGCGAATTCATCCGACAGTTATGCTTATTTTTGATATGCCATCTCAACGTCAGTCATATAAAGAAAAAATATTTTAAAATCATATAGATTATTTAAATTTAGGTGCTTCTATATCTCACTAAACTGATCTGATGTAGTGACGAGATTTTTCTGATTAAACAGATTTTTTATTCAGCCTTTCTGTCCTCATGTAAAGCTTAAAGCGGATGTTTCTGTTTTGCCGGTGATGAGGCTGTAAAAACCTAAAAGTGATATTTTTTAATCAGAACAAAGATAAAAATACAAAGAAAATGCAGTCCTATGACTACTTTTTAACCACAGATAGAAAGGCAAACCAATAAGCATTGCCCTTCGATGATGGTTCAGCATTCGTTATTCAAGCCAGATTATGGAAAGGATTTTGGTTCAAAACTGAAGTAAAGAATTTTAAATGATTGAATCTTGGTAATTTTTATAGTTTTTTATTGATCAGAATTTGGTGCGCCCGGCGGGAATCGAACCCACGACCCCAAGCTTCGGAAACTTGTACTCTATCCAACTGAGCTACGAGCGCGCGTCGCACATCATAACAAAAAAATGCACAAGGTAAAGCAACTATATATAAGTTCTTTATTTTTATGCTTATGCTTTAAGCAATCGTTCCAAATATACGATGCAGAATTCCCGGTAGATTACTTGGTTTATTGGGCAATATCGCTCACAATAGCCTCTCCCTACACCATGCGAGATTTTCATGACTGATGCATTGACGTTAAGAGACTTGTCTAAAACCTATCGCAATGGGTTTCAGGCCTTAAAAGGTATCAATTTGACCGTACCTGAAGGTGAATTTTATGCGCTGCTGGGTCCCAACGGTGCAGGCAAATCTACAACGATCAGTATCATTAGCTCCTTAACCAAGAAAACCTCGGGCACCGTGGAAATTTTTGGCCACAATCTGGATACCCATCCCTCTCAAGCCAAACAGTGTCTGGGCGTGGTACCACAAGAGTTTAACTTTGGTCATTTTGAAAAAACCTTTGATATTCTGGTGACCCAGGCCGGTTATTACGGTATTCCCAAAAAAGTGGCGCAGCAGCGCGCCGAACTGTATTTAGAAAAACTGGGGCTGTGGGATAAACGTGCCACGCAAGCGCGAATGCTATCTGGCGGGATGAAACGCCGCTTGATGATTGCCCGCGCCATGATGCATGAACCGAAATTGCTGATTCTGGATGAACCGACCGCCGGGGTCGATATCGAACTGCGCCGCTCGATGTGGGATTTCCTGATTGAAATGAACAATAGTGGCACTTCCATTATTCTGACCACCCACTACCTGGAAGAAGCGGAAATGCTGTGCCGCCGGATTGCCATTATTGACCGCGGTGTGATTAAAGAAGACACCACCATGAAAGGCTTCCTGAACCAGCTGAATGAAGAAACCTTTATTTTCGATCTAGTTCAGCCGATTCAGCCCATTCATCTGGATATTATCGGGGTACGTTTTAATCTGGTCGATCCGCTGACCCTGGAAGTGACTATGGACAAGGCCCATACCGTGAATGAGCTGTTCCAGTTACTGGAATCACAAGGGGTACAGGTGCGCAGTATGCGCAACAAGGCCAATCGTCTTGAAGAATTATTTGTGAAGATGGTAGAGAAAAATCTTGCAGGAGTCGCGCAATGAACTTTAATCAATTAAGAGTTGCGCTGTATACGCTGGTTCATAAGGAAATCCGCCGTTTTATGCGGATCTGGCCACAAACCCTGTTACCACCGGCCATCACCATGAGTCTATATTTCGTGATTTTCGGTAATCTGGTCGGTTCACGTATTGGGGAAATGGGCGGCTTTAGCTATATGCAGTTTATTGTGCCCGGCCTGATCATGATGGCGGTCATTACCAACAGTTATGCCAACGTCTCCTCTAGTTTCTTTAGTGCCAAATTCCAGAAAAGCATTGAAGAACTGATCATGAGTCCGGTGCCATTACATGCCATTTTGTGGGGCTATGTGCTGGGTGGAGTATGTCGCGGCGTACTGGTCGGCATTATTGTGACCTTAATGAGCCTGTTTTTCACCGACCTATACATTACCAACTGGTTTGTGACTATTTATACCGTACTGATCACTTCATTATTACTGTCTTTAGGCGGTTTTATTAATGCCGTTTATGCCAAATCATTTGATGATATTTCCATTATTCCAACCTTTGTGCTAACACCGCTCACCTATTTAGGTGGTGTGTTCTATGCAATTAGTGCATTATCGCCGTTTTGGCAAAACCTTTCTTTAATTAACCCTGTAGTGTATATGGTCAACGCCTTCCGTTATGGCATTTTAGGACATAGCGATGTCAACGTGACCGTTTCCCTAGGCGTGATTACATTATGCTGTGCTGTGTTATATGGCATTGCCTATCATTTACTCTCCCGTGGTTCAGGAATGCGTGAATAATGAGCGTAGAAAATTCTTTATTGGGTAAAGACACTCAGTACCCTACAACTTATCAACCTGATGTGCTGTTTCCGATTGCGCGTGCTGAAGCGCGGGAAAAATATGCGCATGTGGCTGGTATTCAGCAAGGTAAAGACTGGTGGCATGTCTTTGAGATGTCCTGGTTAAATGCAGCCGGCGTTCCGCAAGTTGCTATTGGCCGGATTCACTTGCCTGCCACCTCACCAAATTTAATCGAGTCGAAATCTTTAAAGCTGTATTTCAACAGTTTGAACTTTAGCACCTTTGCTTCAACAGACGCGCTGATCAATACCGTCGAGCAGGATTTATCAGCCGCGGCACAGGCACAGGTCAATCTGGAACTGTTATCTGTCGATGATCTGGCAATTAGCCATCCTGAAGGCATATGTATTGATGACTTAAGCCCGACCCGACTGGAAAATCATCCGGATGCGTCCTTATTACAGCACGATGCCGAGCAAGACGAACAGGTCGAAGTGCAACTGTATTCACATTTACTGAGAAGTAACTGTCCGGTCACCAGTCAACCTGACTGGGGCACAGTTTTTATCCGCTATCAGGGTAAAAAACCTTGTTATCGCAGTATTTTGGCTTATATTATTTCTTACCGTCAGCATAACGGTTTTCATGAGCAATGTGTTGAACAGATGTTTGCCGACATCTGGCAAAACCTGAATCCTGAAAAACTGATGGTGTATGCCACCTATACACGTCGTGGCGGATTAGACATTAATCCATGTCGTGTATCGGATTTAACATGGATGCCTCGCCCTATTCGTTTAGCGCGACAATAAAAAAACATTGAGGTTAACAGATGCCATTTTTTGGTTTTATTCCTTCCGAGGAACTTTTAAATACCATTCAAACTGCGCAGCAGAAAAAAAATTCAAGCGAACCGCTGTATCCATTACGTGATAAAACAGCATTAATGATTAATGATGAAATCATTGATGCCATTTTAACCGAGCTTGTCCGCCGTTTCCCGCCAAGTGACAAACGCGATACTGCGGAAAAACTGGCCGGTTATGTCAAATCCACCGTAGCGGTGTTACTCAAGCAATTGTTGAGTAAAGCCCCGAACGATGTGGTCAAGCAATCAATTGAATTTTCTGAACGCAGCCTGTTTAAAGATGCAGACGGCAACACGCGTGTCGGTGAAAGTTTAGATGCCAGCCTGGTGACCAATCTAAAAAACACCTATGCCGAAATTAAAGCCGGCAATGACATTAACAAGTCTGCTTTGGCCGAGTTGTATAAACAGTTTGCTGAAGCTACTGTGCGTCATTTTATGAATGACTTTAATAAAACCCTCGATTTGGGCATGATCAAACGTAAAGCAGCTGATATTGGCTCAGCTGCGGTTATTAAAGCTGTACATATTGCGGTGGATAAAATTATTCCAAATCTGACCAAAGATGAACTGGTCGCGCTGGCGGAATATCACGACACCCTGTTTCATGCATAAGTAGAAACACCTTCAATAAACCTGACTCCGGTCAGGTTTTTTTATGCCACTTTTCCCGCAACATTTCTCTATAAAGGAGGGAGGATGAAGCCCCGGTTGAACTTTGTTACAAACAGCGCGCATTTTTTAGACAGGCTTTGTCACTTTTTGTATATGCGCTTGCCTGTAGCGCCAGAATGAATGTTATCTTAATTGCCTGTGTGAACTGTCTTTTTAAATCGACACTTTTGCTCAACCTGTTTTAATTTTTAAACACCATCTGCTTTTTGTCACTAAATTGATAATACATTGGGAAATTGAACCAATATGTTGAATCGTTATTTCTATAAAAAATTACAGCGTCTTTCTTTACTTGTTGGTGCTCTTTCCTTATCCAGTGTTGTTCAGGCCAATGACTTCCTCAGCCATCCGGACTATCCGAACTTTAAGCAAAAAACCATGCAGCAGTATGGGCTCAGTTCCGAGCAGATTGATCGTGCCATGAGCGGCGCCAAAAATCTGCCGAATATTATCAATATCATGAATCGTCCCGGTGAAAGCAAACCGTGGTATGCCTATAAAACCAATTTTCTGGCTGAAAGCACCATTCAACGCGGTGTGCGTTTCAAACAGCAATATGCCGATACCCTGAATCGTGCTGAACAGCAGTTTGGCGTGCCACAAGCGATTATTCTGGGGATTTTAGGTGTGGAAACCGGTTTTGGTTCCAATAAAGGCTCTTTTATTACCCGGGATGCGCTGGCCACTTTAGGTTTTGGTTATCCACGCCGGGCCGAATATTTCCAGAGTGAACTGTCTGCGCTAATTGCCTGGAGCTATAAAGATGGTGTTGCCACCCATTCTGTGGTCGGTTCCTATGCCGGTGCAATTGGCTATCCGCAGTTTATGCCAAGCAATATTCCTAAATTTGGCGTCGATTATGATGGCAACGGACATATTGATTTAAGAAATTCAGCAGTAGATGCGATTGGTTCGATTGCCAACTATTTGGCCCAACATGGCTGGCAGCGTAATCAGCCGATTGCATTCCCTGCCCGTTATAGCGGCTCAACTCCAGATGCCGTGATTGCCAAAGATCTAACCTTGCCTACCCCGTATGGTGTGCTGAAAAATCAGGGCATCAGTCCGCTGAATCCGATTGTGAAAATTGATGACCTCGATCTGGTCAATGTCATTCAATTACAAGAAAATTATGGTCCAATTTATTACATCACCTATCCAAACTTTCAGGTGATTACCACCTATAACCGCAGCCGTATGTATGCCACTGCACTCTGGTTATTGGGTACTGAAATTGTCAGTCGATAAGAACTTATTTTTACTCAAAAGTTACAAAGTCAAGATTTTTTTACGAGATTTTGCGCACAAAACCGGCTTTTCACATACATTGTTACAATATTGGTTATTATTTAACCAAAAGAGGTAAAGGTTTGGTATTTTTTGTCGTTATTTCCGTGTAAAGACTAGACACCTTTAGTAAACGATGAATATTATCCATTTCGTCAAATATGGTTGCAAAAGTGAAATAACAGGCATGATGTCTGCTATATCAACCACTTAGGGTTGATTCACGGCATCAAGCTGCAGGAGTTTTAAACATATGCATTCTTCAATTAAATATTTACTGGCGCTGTCGACGGTATTTACCTTAAGTCAGTCGCAAGCCGAAATGGTACAGTCATCATCGTTCAATAACGACAATGAAAGTTCTAGCCTGGCTGCCCGTGTGCTGAACAAAGAAGCACAAAGCTTTAATACTCACTTCTCTAATTTAAATAGCCTTTCAATTACAGAACGTTCTGGCGATAAAATCCGCCGCGAAACCATCGCTGCAAAAATTGAAATCCCAGAAGAAGAGCCTTCTGTCATTGAAAAGTTAAACACCGTAGCATCGAATACTGTTCGTAAGTTCAGCCAGACTGGTATGGCTTCCTGGTATGGTCGTCAGTTCCACGGTCGTAAAACTGCCAGCGGCGAAACATTCGACATGAACGCCATGACTGCAGCACACCGCAGCCTGCCACTGAACTGCTATATCCGTGTGACCAACAAGAACAATGGCAAAAGCGTAATCGTTAAGGTTAATGACCGTGGTCCATTCCATGGTAACCGTGTAGTTGACTTATCTTACGGTGCTGCGAAACGTTTAGGCATTACCAATGCCGGCGTAGCCAAAGTCAGCATTGAACGTGTAGATGGTCCAAACTCCTAATACCCGTTTAAGCTCCTGCACCATATGACCCAAAAGCCACCTCAGGTGGCTTTTTTAATGCCCAAATTCAGGGAAAGACGCTTACTTCCCTATCCATTTTTTGGATTTTAAATACGCTGATCTGGTCATCAAAGTGAATGATCTGTTCTAAAAATACAGATTTTCATTCATTTCCACGCTTAGCGTGCTTTTCATCCTTTTTGAATCCTTAGGTAGCTTTTTATTTTTTTCTGCGCTTAAAACGCATCCTATGCGCATTTAGCCCTATTCCTTTATACAGGAATTTCCCTATTTCCCTCATTTTGAGATTTTCAGGTATTTTTGCCGGCCAATTTTGACCGTTTTCTGTTTCTCGTTTATAGTGAGAACATTCTTGAAAACTCAGAAAAATAATGCAAAAGGAGTGCTGCATGAAAACAATTTCAGAATGGCTGGATGAATATAGCGAAAGTCATCAAAACAAGACCAATAAACTGATTCACTGGGTCTGTGTACCGACCATCTATTTTTCCATTATTGGCATCATTGCGCATTTCAGCGCCCTGCTTACTGCCCTGTTACTGGTGCTGGCCTTTATTTTTTATGCACGCCTGGATCTGGTACTGGCCGTAGCCATGGCAGCACTGACTCTGGTGATGGCCTGGTTAATCTGGATTTTACCGGTTGGTGTTGGTTTTTATATTGCGCTGTTTGTTTTTGCCTGGATTGGACAGTTCTATGGCCATAAGGTCGAAGGCAAAAAACCATCGTTCTTTAAAGATCTGCAATTCCTGCTGATTGGACCGCTCTGGTGTATGGATGCCTATTTAGGCAAGATTTTACCATCCTGGAAATCTCGCCAGCACACCACGCATCTGGATGTCCAAACCTAAAGACGCTTACACATCAGGAAGCATTTTGCTCCAGTGCTGGAGGGCTTATTGATAGATGCTTCCCTGATGCTTTAACCAGCCATCAACATGGCGTTTTTGCGGATCATGATGGGTCCAGTGAATCACGCCACCTTTGTCGGTATATTCATATTCACCAAAGAACTCGACAGTATCGCCTTTTTGCAGACGGTCGATGCGTGGAGCCAAATCAATATTGTGGGCAACCAGCAAGGTTTGCCCATTGCCAAGTTCCAGAATAAAACGCTGATGGCGCGAACCTTCATTGTCATCACTTAACAGAGCCACTACTGTACCAGTAGCTTGTACCTGTACATCATTTTTTCGTTGCTGAAAGGCTTGGGCAATTTTGGCGGTATCATCCTGAACGGGAGCTTGAAGTGTGGTTTCAGACTGCTGTTGAGTGAAGGTATTTGAACCGGAGTTTTGCGGTTGTAGGTCGATACCTAAATAAGCCGCAACCAGCAGCGCAATTACTGCGCCAATGCCCATATTGGTTTTCTTCGACATTGTTCTTCCTGTTGTTGTCTTGGTCATAAAAAAAGCCCCGAAACGGGGCTTTTTCGCAAAATAAATTATTTTGCAGCAGCTTGAGCAGCAGCAACTTCTTCTGCGAAGCTCATTTCTGCTTTCTTCTCAATACCTTCACCTACTTCGAAGCGAACGAATTGAGCAACAGTTGTGTTAGCAGCTTTCAATGCATCAGCAACTTTCTTCTCGTTGTCGATTACGTACATTTGACGCTCAAGAACAACTTCGTTCAGGTATTTTTCAACTGAACCAGTTACCATTTTTTCAACGATGTTCGCTGGCTTACCAGATTCGATTGCTTTTGCTTCAGCAATTTCTTTCTCTTTCGCGATCAGCTCAGCAGGAACCTGTTCAGCAGTTACTGCAACCGGGTTGAACGCAGCAACGTGCATTGCAATACCTTTACCAGTTTCAGCTTCACCTGTGTAAGCAACAACAACACCGATTTTCAGACCGTGTTTGTAAACTGCAAGGTTTTCACCTTCAATGATTTGCGCACGACGAACCTGGATGTTTTCACCAATTTTTTGAACAAGAGCAATACGCGCTTCTTCAACAGTTTGGCCATCTTCAAGTTTCAGTTCAGCAATTTTTGCAGCGTCAGTTTCGCCAGCAGCAAGTGCAGCAGCAGCAACTTTCGCAGAGAAGCCAGCAAAGTTTTCGTCTTTAGCAACGAAGTCAGTTTGGCAGTTTACTTCTAGAAGGATTGCTTTGTTACCTTCTTGAGCGATTGTGATCGCACCGTCAGCAGCAATGTTACCTGCTTTTTTAGCAGCTTTTGCTTGACCAGATTTACGAAGGTTGTCAATCGCTAATTCGATGTCACCACCCGCTTCTGTCAAAGCTTTTTTACATTCCATCATTGCTAAACCAGTACGGTCACGCAATTCTTTAACCATGCTTGCAGTAATAGCAGTCATGTGAATCTCCTAATTCGGTAGAAAATGAATTCTTTTTAGAACAGAAACGGCCCAGAGGATACTCATGGGCCGCCTGCATACATGACGCTTACTTTGCCACCATCACATGTCGCAAAAATGACAAGCTTGCGTCAAAAACGCATTAAGCCTCAGAAGCTGGAGCTTCTTCGCCTTTCGCTTGAGCATTTGCTTGGGTTTGAGCGTACTCTTTACCAGCAATGATCGCATCAGCCATAGCAGAAGCGTAAAGTGTTACTGCACGGATCGCATCGTCGTTACCCGGAATAACGTAGTCTACGTTGTCTGGGTTAGAGTTTGTATCAACGATACCGATTACAGGAATACCTAGGTTTTTCGCTTCTTTGATCGCGATTGCTTCGTGGTCAACGTCAATTACGAATAATGCGTCAGGTAAACCACCCATGTTTTTAACGCCGCCTAAAGCACGTTCAAGTTTTTCCATCTCACGGCTACGCTCTAAAGCTTCACGTTTAGTCAGCTTAGCGAAAGTACCGTCAGTGGATTGAGTTTGAAGATCTTTTAAACGGTTGATAGATTGGCGAAGTGTTTTCCAGTTCGTCAACATACCACCTAACCAACGGTGATCTACGTATGGTTGACCAGCGCGTTGAGCTTGTTCACGGATGATGTTAGAAGCAGCACGTTTAGTACCAACGAACAAAACTTTGTTCTTTTTGCTTGCTAATTGGTTAGCGAAGTTCAAAGCATCATTTAACGCAGGAACAGTGTGCTCAAGGTTGATGATGTGAATTTTGTTGCGCGCGCCAAAGATGTATTGACGCATTTTTGGGTTCCAGAAACGAGTTTGGTGACCAAAGTGCGCGCCAGCTTGTAGAAGGTCGCGCATGCTTACGTTGTAATCTGCCATTTTCTTTACCTTAAAGTTTGGGTTAGGCCTCCATATATCCGCATTCTCCACCCCAAAGGGCACCCAGAGTAATGTGACGATATATGTGCGGATTTTTGTTGCCCCATCGCACAATGCCCGCGAAATTTATTCACGAAAAAGCATTTGATAAAATGGGCGGCTATTTATACCATAGTCACATATAAATTTCCAAAAGTTTTTAGAGATCATGAACAGTACTTATCAAGCGCCTCGTCGATTAATTAAAACCGCAGATGAAATTGAGAAAATGCGGGTAGCGGGACGACTGGCAGCGGAAGTTTTGGATATGATCAAGCCACATATCAAACCGGGTGTAACCACACTTGAGCTTGATACGATTTGTCACGATTATATTGTCAATGTACAAAATGCCATTCCAGCCTGCCTGGGCTATGGTGCAGCCCCAGGTCGTCCGGCCTTCCAGCATACCATCTGTACTTCGGTAAACCACGTGGTGTGTCACGGTATTCCATCTGAAAACAAGACATTGAAAAAAGGCGATATCCTGAATATTGATGTCACAGTCATTAAAGATGGCTACCACGGCGATACCAACATGATGTATGTGGTGGGCGGCGAAACTTCTATTCTTGCCAACCGTCTATGCAAAGTAGCACAGGAAGCTATGTACCGCGGTATGGAAGTTGTAAAACCAGGTGCGACCATTGGTGATATTGGCCATGCCATTCAGAAATATGTCGAATCTGAGCGCTTTAGTGTGGTGCGCGAATATTGCGGTCATGGCATCGGTACCACTTTCCATGATGAACCACAAGTGCTGCATTATGGCCATCCAGATACCGGTATGATTTTAGAAGAAGGCATGACCTTTACCATTGAACCAATGGTAAACGCGGGTGTTTGGCAAACCAAATTACTGGGCGATAAATGGACTGTGGTGACCAAAGATCACAAACTTTCAGCGCAATATGAACACACTATTTTAGTGACTAAAGACGGTCTGGAAGTCCTGACTGCACGTCCTGAAGAAGACCTGTCACGTTTCCAGTCTTAAGCTGTCATTGGCGTAAAAACTAAAAAAATTGTCAGAAAGGTCACATTGATGTGGCCTTTTTTATCGCCTAAAACTTCAACTTAAAATAAATAAATCAAATACTTATATCAATATTCAGGTTTCATCCCTAAAAACCGTATTACCATTTCTAGCTACACAAGTCATAAATAAGTCACAGAGCAGCAAAGTTATTTCAAGAATGTTACAAATGTAATAAAACAATCTTCTTCAAAAACAACAGTCTTGCTTTATCTAACTATTAAATAATGGCCCTTATAAAAACGAGCAACAAATTGGACATGGAGTCCCTTATATGAAGAAGACCTTATTATTTGCCAGCACGCTGTTGGCCTTACCTGCTGTTTCTTATGCCTCACCGTATTTTAGCCTGCAAGATGGTGATGGTTTTAAACGTTTTTCTGTATCAGTGGGTGCTTTACATGTGATGCCACAAGGTAAAGCGCAGCCATTCAAAGTTAATACTGCTGCCTATGAAGGAATACAGTCTGACGTTGGAGAAATTTCATCGCAGGCAGTCATTGATAACCGCGTAGAAAATTCATCTGGTTTAGCGAATTGGTTAATTGATTTAATTAATGGCATCAATCCAGATAGTACCTTACCTGCGTTCATGAGCGGTACAGCACAAGTTTATGGCCTAGAGAACTGGACGAATCCAGGCACTGGATTAGAGGCTGATGATGTTACCACTTTAGGCATTATGACCAACTATTTTTTTACCGATAATATTTCGTTTGAAATGAAAGCTGGCATTCCACCTAAAGTAGACTTACAAGGTAAGGGAAAAATATATGCTCCATTCAGTGCTATAGCTTCCCCACTTGTGGGCTCCATTGAGTTAGACAATGATATTTTTATTACGGATTTAGAAGCACATGGCCCTGCCGCTTCAGCTCGGGCATGGACGCCTGCTTTTGAATTTCAGTATCACTTTGGCAAGACTGGCGTAAATAAATTCCGTCCTTATGTTGGCGTAGGCTTAATGTATGCTTATTTTAATGAACTGGAAATTAATCCACAGACTGAAAAAGACCTGATTGCTGCAGGACATATGATCGCTAATATTCTGGATAATAAAGCCGGAGCATCACTAGATGGGTCACCGAATGACAAAGCCAATCCTAAAGTCAAAGTTGAAGCAACAGATGCCTTTGCTCCAGTAATCACAGCAGGCTTTACTTATGACTTTAATGAAAAATGGTTTGCGGTTGGTTCGCTGTCCTATGCACATCTGCAAAATGACACCACCATTACCGTGACCGATGCCACACATGGCGAACTTATTCGTTCTAAGGCCGATATTGAAGTGAATCCGATTCTGGCCTATGCCGGTATTGGTATCCGTTTCTAGGCTTCAATTTTTTAGTCCATCATCAGGCAGCCTTTCGGGCTGTCTTTTTTGATGCAGCCATAAAAAAATTTTATCTTTTATTTAATTTTTATTCTATCGCCTCCCGCGCGGCAATCTACTAACATAAGCAGGTCTTTCCTGGCTGCCGGACTTTTTATGTCAGATACCCGTTTTTCCAAAGCCCTGATTTATATGCTGATGGGAAGTGCCATTATTCTGGCGCTGTCATTGGGGGTACGACATGCCTTTGGCCTGTATCTGGTGCCAATGAGCCATGAATTTGGCTGGGGGCACAATGTCTTTAGTCTGGCCATTGCCATGCAAAACCTGATCTGGGGTGCGGTACAACCAGTTACCGGCGCCTTTGCCGACAAATATGGCAGTAAAATTGTGGTCGCCGTTGGTGGTGCCTTATATGCACTGGGTTTATTGCTGATGGCGGTCAGCTCGACTGGCTGGCTGCTGAATTTAAGTGCCGGTTTAATTTTAGGTCTGGCGCTCTCTGCCACCTCTTTTCCGATTTTACTGTCTGCAGTTGGCCGGGCTGCACATCCTTCAAAACGTAGTCTGGCGATGGGAATTGCCAGTGCGGCAGGTTCTTTCGGTCAGTTTATTATGCTGCCGACCACACTGCTGTTATTGCAGAATTTAGGCTGGAAAGGTGCACTGGTGGTTAGCGCCATTCTAATGACCTTGCTAATTCCTTTGGCATGGACTTTAAAAGCACCGATGTATACCGACCCGAATGCAGCGACCACCAAACCGCAGCCGGCGTTAACATTTAAGCAGATTCTGGTGATTGCCAAAAACCACAAGCCATTCTGGTTTTTATCTTTGGGCTTTTTTGTCTGCGGCTTTCAGGTGGTGTTTATTGGTATTCATTTGCCGGGTTATTTAATTGATCATGGGTTTAATGCCACCACTGGTACCATCTTCCTGGCTTTAGTCGGTTTATTCAATATTGTCGGCACCTATACGGCTGGCTGGCTGGGCGGCCAATATTCCAAACCGCATTTACTGATGTGGCTGTATGGCTTGCGTGGTCTTGCCATTATCGCCTTTTTACTGTTACCGCTCAGTACTTGGACAATTTATGGCTTTGGTGTCATTATGGGACTGTTATGGTTATCGACCGTGCCACTGACCAATGGCATTGTAGCCAATATGTTCGGGGTGAAATATCTGACCATGCTCAGTGGAATTGTATTCTTCACCCATCAGGTTGGTTCGTTCCTCGGTGGCTGGCTGGGTGGCCTGAACCATGACTTAACCGGTAACTATAATGCCATCTGGATGTTCTCGATTGCGCTAAGTGCTTTTGGCGTCTGGGTACATTTCTTTGTGAATGAACAGGCGGTGGTGCATGACTAATTCAATGTCGCTGTTAAAAATTCTGATTGGCCTGTGCATCATCAGCTTTTTTATTTTATCGCTGCTGTTATGGATGAAAACCCCGCAGCTGTTTGAATACTTTAATCAGGCGTTTTGTGCACATTAATGTTTAAAAAACCGCAGCATCAACAGCAAATTCAGTTATTTGGTTTGCTGTTTTAATTAAAAGAATATAAATCATATATTTAATTATTTTTATAGCCTTTTCATAAGTTTAGAATTTCTTCTGATTTTATTTGGCCTGCGGTTTTTTCTAAATTTTCTTGAGGCAATAACACTGAGAGAAAAATTTAAACATGACCAGTCTGACCCCACTTTCCCAAGCCATTCACCATGCACCGCGCTGGCATCAGGCCAATCAATTTCAGGACGGCAGCGAAATCCGTATTGTTCCACACACTGACCAAGCTCTTGGTGCGGTGGTGTATGGATTAGATGCGCGCAAGGCTCAATCGGGTGAAACCATTTTCCGGCTGAAACAGGCCTTGGCAGAACATTTAGTTTTAATTTTCAAACAGCAACAGCTGGATGATTTACAGTATCTGGCCTTTGCCACCTATTTCGGTTCAATTTTCCGTCCCGCTGCCGACACGCCTGTACTGGCCGCGCAGGATGATAGCGGTGTACCACCCGATATCGTGCCTGTTTCCAATGCAGTAGGACAAGGCGATTATACTGGTCATGGTGAATTAAGCCCGCATGCCGATCATCAATGGACACCGCTGCCCTCCTTTGGCTCTTTGCTCTATGCTATTGAACTGCCACAAAATGGTGGCCAGACCAGCTGGATTAATACCATCAAAGCTTATAATGCCCTAGATGCCGACATTCAGGCACATATCGACCAGCTACAATTAATTACTTACAACCCTTTTGTTCGCCGGCAGAAAACCCAAGCCTCGTCGCAAGACGGCGTTTATGGCAACAGTCCGCTGTATCGCTTTAAAGATCAACCGGTTTTAAGCCATGCCTATCCACATCCTTTGGTGCGCACCCATCCAGAATCCGGGCGTAAAGCTTTGTGGCTCAATACCCATACCGAAGTGGAACTGGAAAACTATGACGATCAGGCTGGTAGCGAACTGATTACCCAGTTACGTGCCCATCTGCTTCAATCAGAATTTGCCTATGAGCATCAGTGGGAAGTCGGTGATATTGTGTTCTGGGATAATCAGGCCACCCTGCATTCCCGCCGTCCATTTCCGGCCGAACAGCGCCGTCTGTTAAAACGTATCAGCCTTGCCGGAAGCCGACCTTTTTAAGCAGGAACTGAACTAGAGATACTGAATATGCACCCGTGTTCAGGACTTTGACTGCAGGATATTTATCCTTTTCATCCAACCATAAAAAAACCCGCAAACTGTGTTTACGGGTTTTTCAGTATGAGCAACCGCTTAGAACAGACGGTTCATACCATTTAAGGTCGCCACACGATACGCTTCTGCCATCGTTGGATAGTTAAATGTGGTTTCTACAAAATACTTGATGGTATTGTTCGGGCTGTTCATTACCGCCTGACCAATGTGAATAATTTCTGCCGCGTTATTCCCGAAGCAATGTACACCCAATACTTCTAAAGTTTCACGGTGGAACAGAATTTTCAGTTCACCAACCGTATCACCGGTAATTTGCGCACGTGCCAGATGACGGAAAGAAGCCTGACCCACTTCGTACGGAATTTTTTCTTCAGTCAGTTCCTGCTCGGTCTTACCAATTGAAGAAATTTCCGGAATGGTATAAATACCGGTTGGAATATCAGTCACCGGTGCCACATTTTCTTCGCCACTCATGTTGGCCCCTGCACAGCGACCCTGGTCATAGGCAGCAGACGCCAGAGATGGCCAGCCAATCACGTCACCAGCAGCGAAAATATTTTCTACTTCAGTCTGATATTGCTCATTTACCGTCAGCTGACCGCGGCTGTTTGGTTTTAAGCCAACATTTTCCAGGCCTAAACCATCGGTATTGCCTGAACGGCCGTTACACCACAAGATGGCATCGGCTTTGATTTTCTTGCCACTTTGCAAATGCAGTACCACGTGATCATCAAAGGTTTCTAAATGATCAATCTGCTCATTGTGACGAATCAACACACCCTGTTCACGCAAGTGATAGGACAAGGCATCGGAGATTTCATCATCCAGATAGCTGAGCAATTTATGCTGGGTGTTAATCAGGTCGACTTTATGGTCCAGACCAATGAAGATCGAGGCATATTCACAGCCAATGACACCGGCACCATAAATGATGATTTTCTGAATCGAGAAATCCAGATCCAGAATCTTGTCTGAATCGAATACACGTGGATGGTTAAAGTCTAAAATTTCCGGACGATACGGACGCGAACCGGTTGCAATCACCAGCTGCTTAAAAATCAGGGTTTCCTTAATGCCTTCCGGACTGAATACCAGCACGGTATTTTTGTCCTGCACATAAGCACGACCGTGATAGATATCAATTTTATTGCGGTCATAGAAGCGCGAGTGGGTATCGACCTGCTGCTGAATCACTTTATGTGCATTACGCAGCACCTGTTTCATGGTGAACTGTTTCCAGTCGCCCACTTTCTGGAACATCGGATCACGCTGGTAACGGATAATACTGGATACCGTCTGACGCAGCGCCTTACTTGGGATTGTGCCCACGTGAGTACAGTTACCGCCGAGTTGCTCACGCATATCCACCACAGCAACACGCATGCCTGATTTGGCAAGTTTCATTGCTGCGCCTTCACCTGCAGGACCAGAACCTAGGACCACCGCATCATATTTAACGAAAGTTCCGGCAACCACCTCTTTTTTACGTGGCATTCAACGCTCCTTAAACTAATCTATTCTGTTTATATCTCATATGCATATTATGACTGAAAACATCATGATTTTCTGTATTTACCTAGCATATATTGCGTGATAGCCACATTTTTTAAATGAATATCGTTTTTTTCCTATTTGCACCCAAGTCCGTTATAATGGAGGCGCTATTTTTCGAATATCTCCCCCGTCAAAACAGTGGAAAAGTTGAATATGTCTGAAAACCGTAAACCAGAACAGGGTGTTAAACTTCGTGGCGCAGAAAAGGTCGCTCGTATTCCTGTAAAAGTTGTGCCTACGGTTGAAACGCCGCGCAAACCGGACTGGATTCGGGTCAAGATGGCGGCGCCAGAAGAAGTTCAACGGATCAAATCGACACTGCGTCAGCAAAAACTGCATACCGTTTGCGAAGAAGCAGCCTGTCCGAACCTGCCAGAATGTTTTGGTGGTGGTACTGCAACCTTTATGATTATGGGTGATATTTGTACCCGTCGCTGTCCGTTCTGTGACGTTGCCCATGGTCGTCCGAATGCACTTGATCCGGATGAGCCGCGTCATATGGCAGAAACCATTGCCAACTTGGGCCTGAAATATGCGGTCATTACCTCGGTAGACCGTGATGACCTGCTTGATGGCGGTGCACAGCATTTTGTTGACTGTATTAAAGAAGCCCGTGCCTTAAGTCCGAATACCCTGCTGGAAATTCTGGTTCCGGATTTCCGTGGCCGTATGGATATTGCGCTGCGCATTATGACTGAATGTCCGCCAGATGTGTTTAACCACAATATTGAAACCGTGCCACGTTTATATAAAGCCATGCGTCCGGGTTCAGACTATCAGCACTCTTTAAACCTGCTGAAAATGTTTAAAGAATATTGCCCGGAAATTCCAACCAAGTGTGGCCTGATGGTGGGTATTGGTGAAACTGAAGAAGAAGTGATTTCATTATTGGATGATCTGAGAGCACATGATGTAGATTATGTGACCATTGGCCAATATTTACAGCCATCAAAACAGCACGCACCAATTGACCGCTTTGTAACACCAGAAGAATTTGAGCGTTATGCAGAACATGGCCGCAAACTGGGCTTTAAAAATATCTGGTCTGCACCAATGGTGCGTTCAAGTTATTTTGCAGACCGTCAATACTACGGCGAGCCAGTTCCAGCAGTACGTCGCAAGACTGATCCTGCCAAGAAAATTAGTGTACAAACCATCGAAGCATAAGCTGAGAAAACAAGGCCCCGGATTCGGGGCTTTTTTACAAGGTCATCTTTTACTTAAATTTTTACATCGTCCTCGGATCAGAATTTTTAGCCCAGAGAGATCATCTATTTCCTCTTAGACCCAAAGACGGCTCGTCTTTAAAAAAATACCCTATTCAAATCAGAAATAAATTTCTATCCTTCTTTGACCTAGCTGCTAAACCCTTACTTATCTTCACATTTCGTTGCGCGTTTTTACTTGAATGGTGATCATTTTTCAACCAATCTTCATCCATAGAGTTTGTTTTTAGCAATCGTTTTGATGGTCTTGATATTTAAAAAAACGATACCGAAGTTCCAAGAACAGCCTTCACCGGATGACTTCAGACAAAATGAAGCAGCATTTCTTTCATTTTTCCTTGCAGGCACGGTGATGCTGTAGCAGCCGGGAGAAATACAATAATGCTTTTTATACTCAGTATCGTCATTCTTGTTTTTACACTGTGGGCGATTTTCTATTTTCAGCTGTCGCGCAACAGCGGTGCCATGACCCTGATCGCGGTCAGTATTGTCTCTGCCTTTATTAATCCCTGGTCCTTAATTTTAGGTATTCCGTTAATTGTGCTAAGCATAATTGTGATGGTGGATGCCTTGCGCATGAAAATCATCACCCAGCCCGCCTATAAGGCTTTGTCACAAGCCATGCCGAGCATGAGCAGCACCGAGCGTGAAGCGCTGGATGCCGGCACCAGCTGGTGGGAAAAAGAGCTGTTTATGGGCGCACCCAACTGGGATACCTTTGAGCAATATCCCTATCCTACGCTCAGTGCGGAGGAACAATCCTTTTTAGACAATGAAGTGGAACAGCTGTGCAGCATGCTGGATGAATGGGAAATCCATCATAAGCACAAAGATTTATCTCCTGAAACCTGGCAGTTTATTAAAACCCATGGATTTTTGGGCCTGATTATTCCCAAGGAATACGGCGGCAAGGCTTTCAGTTCTTTTGCGCAAAGCCGGATTATGAGCAAAATTGCCTCACGCTCCCTAACCGCCGCGGTCAGCTGTATGGTGCCCAATTCCTTAGGCCCGGGTGAGTTGCTGCTGCACTACGGTACCGATGAGCAGAAAAAACGTTACTTGCCCGGTCTGGCCAAAGGCGAAGAAATTCCCTGCTTTGGGCTGACCAGCCCGGAAGCCGGCTCCGATGCCGGTGCCATCCCCGATACTGGCGTGGTCTGCTATGGCCAGTTTGAAGGCCGGCACGTACTGGGTCTGAAAATGAATTTCTCCAAACGATGGATTACATTGGCACCCATTGCCACCGTGATTGGTCTGGCTTTTAAACTGTATGATCCGGAAGGCTTACTCGGCGATAAGACTAAAACCGACTACGGCATTACCTGTGCGCTGCTGCCGGCCAATCACGCCGGAGTGAAAGTCGGGCCGCGCCATCATCCCGGTTCACCATTTATGAATGGCACGGTCGAAGGTCAGGATGTGTTTATTCCACTCGACTGGATTATCGGTGGTGTGGAAAATGCCGGTAAAGGCTGGCGCATGTTAATGGAATGTCTGGCCGTCGGTCGCGGGATTTCCTTACCGGCACTGTCAACCGCTGCCGGGGAAATGACCTATTTAAATGTCGGTGCTTTTGCGCGAATCCGCCAGCAATTCAAGTTGTCGGTGGGGAAATTTGAAGGCGTACAGGAAGTCACCAGTGATATTGCCAGTGAAACCTATATGCTGGAAGCCTTTCGCTATCTGGTGACCTGTGGACTGAATCAGGGCGGCAAACCTGCCGTGATGACCGCGATGGCCAAGTACTATGCCACAGAGTCTATGCGCCGTGTGGTTAATCATGGTATGGATGTGGTCGGTGGCCGCGCCATCCAGTTGGGTCCACGGAACTTTCTGGCGCTGACCTATCAGGCCATTCCAGTTTCCATTACCGTTGAAGGGGCCAATATTTTAAGCCGCTCGCTGATGATTTTTGGCCAGGGTTCGATGCGTTGCCATCCGTATTTGTATGAAGAATTACAACTGCTACAAGCCCCTGATAAAGATGCCGCGCTGACACAATTTAATGAACTGTTCTACCATCATCTCGGTTATACCTTTAACCGGACTGCGCGCGCATTTGCCTTTGGCTGGTTTGGCGGTTCATCCGATGCTCCGCAACAAGCCGATGAATTTAGCCGGCCTTATTACAAAACCATCAACCGTTTTAGTGCGGCCTTTGCCCTGACTGCCGATATGTGTCTGGGTTTATTGGCCGGTGATATTAAACGCAAGGAAATGCTGTCCGGACGCCTGGCCGATATTCATGCGCAGCTGTTTATTGCCACCGCCATCTTAAAATACTATGCACATGGGCAAAAAACCGCAGATGAGCAACTGCATGCGCAACTGGCTTTAGACAAAGCACTGTTTAATGCACAAGAAGCCTTCTTTGGACTGTTCAATAATTTCCCTATGCAGCTGGCGGCTGGCGTCGTGAAATTGATCTGCTTCCCGTGGGGCCGTGCCTTGCAGCCACCAAGCGATCAGCTGAAACGTGATGTGGCCATGAGCATGATGCAGAACAATGCTTTTCGCCAGCAGCTGAAACAGCATGTTTTCTATAACACGGACCCGGACGATGTCTTTGGCCGGATGGAAAGTACCTTCCAGAGCTTAACCGAGATTGAACCGCTGTGGGATCGCTTTAAAAAAGCTGAAGCCAAAGGCAGTTTTGATGGCCTCAGTTTTGAAGAACACATTGCCGATGCCCTAAATACCGGCGCGATTCAACCCGAAGAAGCTAGCCAGCTACTCAGTTATAACGCGCAGCGCTTTGACAGTATTTTGACCGATATTTTCGATATGCAGCTGGAACAGACCCTGCCACTAGACAATCCGCATTTAATTGAACCTTTAGGTGTCGATACGGAAGCTCATCCTCCGGCAACTTCAGCAGAACCGAAAACCGGTGGCACCGCACAACTGGCCACAGATCATCATAAAGAGGATCCGGAACCGTTTATCCGTTTTTAGTTATATGCTGAATATTGAATAAAGTGGCTTTCGGGCCACTTTTTTATGGACTGGAAATGACACTTCTGACAGGCATTCTACGACCATCTTCCAATAGTATAGACTGCATAAGCCGTTAAGCTACATCGAAAACAATATTGAGGGAAACAAGATGTCACAACAAGATTATGACAATGGTTTAAAAGTACGTACAGAAGTCATGGGTGAAAGTTTTGTGAAACGTGCGCAGGACAATACCGTGCCGTTTACCCAGCCTTTGCAGGACTGGATTAATGAACATGCCTGGGGTTCTACCTGGCAACGTGAAGATGTATTGCCGCGCAAATATCGTTCACTGGTGACAATTGCCTTTTTAACTGCGCTCAAAAGCCCGACTGAATTAAAAGGTCATGTACGCGGGGCTTTAAATAATGGCGCGACAGTGGAAGAAATTCAGGAAGTGCTGCTACATAGCCTGCCCTATTGCGGCGCACCGGCTACGCAAGAGGCCTTCCGTGCGGCGTTAGAAGTCATTCAGGACTATCAGGCCAACGCGTAAATTTCGGACGAGTTTAAATCCAGTACACATTAAAACTGTAAAAGAATTCACTGACCTCAAAACGCACCTGATAACCAAGCTGGGTCAGTTCGGCGGAGAGATTACGGATTTCTTCCAAAGGCAAATGTTTGGGCAATACCGTAAATACTGCAGTGTTGCCCTGCTTGGCATTCTCTTCAATTAAACTGGCTAAACGCGCTTTATACAGGTTGATGTCCAGATTGGCATGCGCCGAAAGCACTTTTGCATCTTCTGCGGTTAGAAAGTTCACCATTTTTTTCTTCTCTTTTTTTGTTCCGTTGTATGGGTCTAACTTAAAAAATGCTACGGCTCCGCTCAACTCTATTTTTGTAAGTAATTTAAATTAAAGATGAATTGGTTTACATCGACTGCTGTTATCCATCCTCTGATAAATCAAAAACTCCCTTATCCTGGTTTTCTCTCTAAGTCATAACAGACGCAAACAAGGAATATTTAATCTTCATTTTATAATTAACGCATGATCAGGTTCTGAGAGGTAAAAGAGATTAAATAACTTAGGCTATTTTGATATATGGGTTCCGTTAAACTTCCATCGTTATTACCTAACTCTCTCCTGCTCAATTTTATATTTCAAAGCGGATATTTGATTGTTCTATCTATGAGTCATAAAAAACGGAGCCGATCTGCTCCGTTTTTTCGCTCTTGGGATTTATATATTCAAGAGTATTATTTTTTCGCCTTCCATGCACTTTGTACCTGGCTGGCAACTTTTGGATAATCCAGAATAAAACGCATATGCGACTCTACCCCGGTTTTTAAGGTTTTATCATCGACAATAAAGTACGGGTTATGGTTCGGTGCGGCTTTACTCATATCCTGATCAGCCGGTGTCGCACCCAGGAATACAAATAAAGATGGCATCAGCTGGCCATAATAAGAAAAGTCTTCACTGGCGCTCTGGTTATGTTCTAAAACATGCGCCTTACCTTCACCCGCGGCCTGAATTAAAGATGGCGCCATCAATTCAGTTAAGGTTTTATCATTGGTGGTGACCGGCGCATACGGTGAAATTTCCACTTTGGCTTTTACATCATTGGCTTGCGCGGTGTGATCAATCATGGTTGGCAGGTTTTTGTAGATGCTTTGACGGATATCTTCATGATTGGAACGAATGGTTCCGATCATCGAAACCTGTTCAGGCAAGATATTACCACTGGTACCACCCTGAATCTGCCCGATACTGACCACGCCCATGCCTTTACTCAAGTCGGCACGGCGCGACACCATGGTCTGTAAATTCTGGATAATATCAGCCGCGGCGACAATAGAATCACGTCCTTTCCACGGCATTGAACCATGTACCTGCTGACCGGTTAAAGTCACTCGAATATTGTCGGCACTGTTTAAAGCCACACCATCTTTATAGAAAATATTGCCACTTGGCATACCTGCCATCACGTGCATCCCAAAAATCACTTCAGGTTTTGGATTATTCAGCGCGCCATCGGCAATCATTTTACGTGCACCGACCTGATCACCATTCAGGAAGTTATCAATATCGGCACCACCTTCTTCCGCAGGCTGAAATACAAAGACCACGGTACCGGCAATTTTATCTTTATTCTCTGCCAGTGCCTTGGCCGCACCTAACAGCATGGCAGTGTGGGTATCATGTCCGCAGGCATGTGCGACCGGTGTTTCTGCACCCTGATAAATACCTTTGGCTTTACTGGCAAAAGGCACTTGGGCTTTTTCTTCCATCGGTAAGGCATCCATATCGGCACGCAAGGCCATAATCGGGCCCGGTTTTGCACCTTTTAATACGCCAATCACACCGGTTTTGGCAAAGCCTTTTTTCACTTCAATGCCGTAAGAACGTAATTCTTTTTGCACCAGTTCCGACGTTTTAAATTCCATATTGCCAAGTTCAGGATTGGCGTGAATATGATGACGCAATTGAATGGTATGCTGCTCGACTTTTGTAGCGGCATCATCCACCCAATCTGCAAAAGCAAACTGAGAGATACTCATGGCTAACCCCAAGCTAAGACAGGTTTTAGTGAGCTGCATGGAAACTCCATTTTTATAACCGTTTAAAATCTTATCTTCGGAGAATTTAGGGTTAAAATACAAGGCTATTGTTGTAATTTTATATAGTCATTTGCACTATACTTGATATTTTAAAAGTTGAAAATTACCACAATTTAGCGAGCAATTTTGCGCTATGACTCAAAACATTTCATTTCAGATTGGCTTTTTTCCGGCAGACCTTTTAGGCTTATAGCAAATATTTTCTGGATATGACCATGTCGGACGCCATCACTGTTCCTCCCGCCCTGATTAACCGTGCGCTTGCAGGCCAAGCCGATGCCCAGTTTGAGCTGGCTGAATTGTATATGCAAAGCGAGCATGAAGATGACAACCTGCTGGCTGAAGAATGGGCCTTAAAAGCCGCTGAAAATGGTCATCTGGAAGCCATGTACTGGTTGGGCGAAGGTTATACCGTCTATGCCAAAGACGTGCAGGAAGATGATCCTGAAGATTCCAAAGCTCACTTTGAGTTAGCCTATTACTGGTTGAAACAAGCAAGCGAACAGAAACATGCAGGCGCAATTCTGGAGCTGGCTGGCTATTATCGTCGTGGGAATGTGGTAGAAAAAGATATTCCGACCTCGGTAAATTTGGTTCAACAAGCCGCTGAACTGGGCGATGCACAGGCCATGCGTGATTTGGCCTGTATTTATGAACATGGCCTGGGAGTCGAAATTAATGAAGCACAGGCAGATTACTGGGCCGAAAAAGCCAAAGCTGCCGAGTAACCCACTCAACCCGATCAAAAGCTCATCAGATGATGGGCTTTTTTATATTGATGCATGGAGATAGGCGCTGGATTAGCCGGAATTTCTAATTGTTTTGGAGATCAAAGAACACTACAGCGAGAAACCGGAACAGTTTAGCCAGATATTCAACAATTTCAGATTGGAACTCTGGGCAATTTCCAAGTACAATACTGCGCTAGTCGAGGGATGCTGCGACGTTTTACAGGTACGAAATGTAAAAGCGCTAGGCTCGACCATCGGTCAAACATCCGCTTTGATCAACAACGGCATCCGCGAACTGAATGATCAATTGTTTTTATTAAGGAGATCGTGATGAACGCGGTTAATGCTTCATTTACTGATTACAAAGTAGCAGACATCACTTTAGCAGACTTCGGTCGTAAAGAAATCAAACTTGCAGAAGCTGAAATGCCAGCCCTGATGGGTCTGCGTAAACGCTACTCTGCGGCTAAACCACTTGCGGGCGCTAAAATCCTGGGTTGTATCCACATGACAATCCAAACAGCAGTTCTGATCGAAACTTTGGTTGAACTTGGCGCTGAAGTACGCTGGACCTCTTGTAACATCTTCTCGACTCAAGACCACGCTGCTGCTGCCATTGCTGCGTCTGGTGTTCCTGTGTTCGCTTGGAAAGGTGAAACTGAAGAAGAATACGTGTGGTGCTTAGAGCAACAAATTAACGTGAATGGCACGCCTTGGGATGCCAACATGATTCTGGACGATGGCGGTGACTTAACTGCACTTGTTCACGAAAAATACCCAGAAGTTTTGGCGAAAATCCACGGTATTACTGAAGAAACCACCACAGGTGTACAACGTCTGCTTGAAATGTGGAAAGACGGTTCTCTGAAAGTACCTGCAATCAATGTAAACGATTCAGTAACCAAGTCTAAAAACGACAACAAATACGGTTGCCGTCACTCACTCAACGATGCCATCAAACGTGCAACCGATATGCTTTTATCTGGTCGTCGTGCGCTGGTCATTGGTTACGGTGACGTAGGTAAAGGTTCTGCGCAATCACTTCGTCAAGAAGGCATGATCGTACGTGTTTCTGAAATCGATCCTATCTGTGCAATGCAAGCCTGCATGGACGGTTATGAAGTGGTTTCTCCATACAAAAATGGTGTTCAAACCGGCAAGAAAGAAGACGTTAACGCTGACCTTCTTTTAAACACTGACCTGATCGTAACAACAACGGGTAACTACCACGTTTGTGACGCTGCCATGCTGGATACATTAAAAGCAGGTGCTGTTGTATGTAACATCGGTCACTTTGACACTGAAATCGACACCAACTACCTACGTGGTTACAAGTGGGTTGAAGTGAAACCTCAAGTTCACCAGGTGTATCGTTCAGAAAATGAAAACGATTACCTGATCCTGCTGTCTGAAGGTCGTTTAGTGAACCTGGGTAACGCAACAGGTCACCCATCACGCGTGATGGACGGTTCATTTGCCAACCAGGTTTTAGGTCAAATGCACTTGTTCGCTGAGAAATTTGCTGATCTTCCTGAAGATCAAAAACAAGCCGCGATTCGCGTTGAACTGCTTCCGAAGAAATTGGACGAAGAAGTTGCAGCTGCAATGGTTGCAGGTTTTGGCGGCGTTCTGACGCAATTGACGCAAGAACAAGCGGACTACTTAGGTGTAGCGGTTGAAGGTCCGTTTAAATCGGATGCTTATAAATATTAATTAGCCCTCACCCCATCCCTCTCCCATAGGGAGAGGGTGAACTCTCAAATCATTTACATTACGAGTTTTACTTGTGAAATTTAAGTAATTTGAGCCAAGACTCTGCGTTATTCAGTAATGAATACTCCTCTCCCTTTGGGAGAGGTCAGGGAGAGGGTGAATAAAAAGTATTTATAAAAAGGATTTCAACATGTCAAAACAGATTCCGATTTCATTCGAGTTCTTCCCAACCAAAACTGATGCCGGTGCAGAAAAACTCAAGACCGTACACCAAGAGCTTCAGCTTTTAAATCCAGAATTTTTCTCGGTGACCTATGGCGCTGGTGGTTCAACTCGTGAACGTACCTTATCGACCATTAACGACTTCAATGGCAAAGGCACACCGGTTGCGCCTCACCTGTCTTGTATTGGTGATGACAAAGCGCGTATTGCCGAATTGCTGGACCTGTACAAATCACAAGGTATTGACCGTATTGTGGCACTGCGTGGTGACTTGCCATCCGGTCAGGTTGGCTTGGGTGAATTGCCATATGCACAGGATCTAGTCCGCTTTATTCGTGAACATTCCGGTGATCATTTCCATATTGAAGTGGCTGCCTATCCGGAAATGCACCCACAAGCGGAAAGCTTTGATAAAGATATTCAGCATTTTGTTGAAAAAGTAAATGCCGGCGCCAATGCAGCCTTAACGCAATTCTTTTTCAATCCGGATGCCTACTTCTACTTTGTTGAGCGTATTCAGCAAGCCGGTGTCAATATTCCGGTGGCGCCGGGTATTATGCCAATTACCAATGCCAGCAACCTGATTCGCTTTGCCGATAGTACTGGTGCTGAAATTCCACGCTGGATTCGCAAGCAACTGGCGACATATGGTGATGACACGGCATCGATTAAAGCCTTCGGTCATGAAGTGGTGCTGAAATTCTGTGAACGCCTGATTGCAGGTGGTGCGCCAAGTCTGCACTTCTACACCATGAACAATACCGAGCCTACCCGTCAGCTTGTGACTGATCTTGGTTTAGCCTAATTTTCTTTTTGCGAGTTGTACTTTATGCCACGTTTTTATATTGAAGCTGAATTAACGGTTGAGACGCAGCTCGCGCTGACCGAAACCGTGTTTCACCATTGGTGTAAAGTACTGCGCGCACAAGTGGGCGACACAGCCACCCTGTTCAATGGACAAGGTGGCGAATATGAAGTGACCCTTACCGACGTCCAGAAAAAAACAGCAACGGTGATGGTCAACAGCTTTAATCCGGGCAACCGTACACCTAAATTCAAGGCCCTGCTCGGTCAGGTCATGAGTAAGGGCGACCGGATGGATTATGCCATTCAAAAAGCGGTGGAACTCGGCGTTTCCGAGATTCAGCTCCTCACCTCTGAACGCTGCGAAATGCGTCTGAAATACGACCGTGACCAGAAAAAACTGGATCACTGGCAAGGTATCGCCATTGCTGCTTGTGAGCAATGTGGTCTGAATATTGTGCCTAAAATTCTCCCGCCGATGTCGCTGGAAAAATGGCTCGATACCGATCTGCCAGCCACCAAACTGGTATTAGCACCCAACAAAGATGAAGTGAATGTCTTACACAATGCCACGCCAGAACTTGCCCTGTTAATTGGGCCTGAAGGCGGCCTGAGCGAGGCTGAAATCAGTAGCGCAAATACGAAAGGTTTTGTGAACTGGTGTATAGGCGAGCGCGTGTTAAGAACTGAAACTGCACCCGTGGTCGCACTTTCTATTTTAAATTTTAACTTCAGCGTGTAATTCGTCTTATTTTTAGCTGAATGCTGAGTCAGATGATTGCTTTTTTAAAGTTTACTGACTAATCTCAAAATATTATTTTACAATTTCACCTAATATCAGGTTATTCATAAAATAAAATAGATTTTTACATACTCTGTAATTTATAGGGTTTTGGGGATATATGTCAGACCATCAGGATGAGCTCATGGAGCAGTATTTGTATGCTGCCCAAATCACCAATACAATCCGGCTGATGCGCTTCTTTTTGCTGAGCATCCTCATTCTCTGTTTTTATATTTATTTTATTTTTCACTACTCTTTTAATTTTTCAACTTTCGCGTTTAATGCCTGGTTCCTGCTGAGTGAACTGGGGCTGGCCGGCTGCCTGTTCTTTAATGAAATGCGCTTTAAGCCCGGTCAATACAGTATTCAAATGGCACATCGCTGGATCAAGCTGGTATGCCTGCTGGTTGGTATTAGCCTTGGTATTGGCATTGCCCTGCTGTACTATTTCCTGCCGAAGTACAGTCTGGAGATGAGCACCTATCAGGCCATTATTCTGGCGGCTTTGCTGGTGATTATTAGCCAGACCTTTGCCCTCACCTTTTTAACCCAGCGCCTGAGCTATTTTTCGCTGGTATTTATTCCGGCCATTGTGCCGTATTTAATTTCCCCACTGTTCTTTAACAGCAACACCGAACCGCTGTTTTATCTGGCCACCAACTTTGCCTTAATCTGTCTGCTGATTTGTGCCAATACCTCCATGCACATGCATCGCCGGCTATCTAGCGTCTATTTCAAGAATAATCAGCTGAAAAAACAGGCCGAACAGCAAGTGGCCTGGACCGACCAGCTATGCCAGCAACTGCAAACGGAAATGAACCGCTCCAAAGACATTGAGCAGCAGTTGCAGTTTAATAACCAGATGCTGGAACAGAAAGTGAAAGAGCGGACCTTTGATCTGGAGCAAATTCATAAAGCCCTGCAAGATCAACAGGCCAATCTGGTGCTGGCGCATGAAGTGGCCGGGTTAAAACCATGGGATTGGGACATCAAGCATCGCCTGATTACCCTGACCAATGAACACCAGCAGCTGAAAATGTCCGGCTCCAAAGCCCATCATCACAAACTGCAGCAACTGATTCACCCGGATGATCTGGCGCATTTTCGTAACACCATGAAGCAGCATCTGCGTGGCCAGACCGACCGCTATGAAGTGACCTACCGGGTACAGCAAAGCAATGGCAAATGGGTCTGGGTACATGATGTTGGCCGTGTGATTGAGCGTGACCCCGAAACCCGGCGTCCATTACGCATGGTCGGTATCCGCCGTGACATCCATCAGGAAAAAACTGATCAGGAACGCCTGAAACTGACCGCCAGCGTACTACAGCAGGCAGCAGAAGGGATTTTTATTCTGAATGAGGACCTGCGTTATATTGAGGTCAATCCGTGCTTTGAACAGCTGACCGGCTTTAGTCGCGAGCAGATTATTGGCAAACATCTGTTTGATATTGCCAGCAATTACAAATCACGGCAGCGCAGTATGCACAATGCCATTGTCAAGCAACTGCTCAAAGAAGGCGAATATGATGGCGAAATGGATGAAAAATACCTGTCGGGCAAAGAGCTGACCATCCGCCTGCACATGAATACCGTCAGCAATGAGCAGAACCGCTCTACCCATTATGTCGGGATTGTCTCGGATTTAACCGAGCGCCGCCGGCAGGAACAGCGCCTGTCCTATCTGGAAAATTATGACACGCTGACCGATCTGCCTAACCGGTTTTATTATAATTATCAGCTGCATCAGTATCTGGTGTCCCATCAGGATTCGATTAAACAACTGGCGGTGATTCGTCTGAACATCGACCGGTTCCGGGTGCTGAATGAATATTTAAGCCATAATGGCGGCGATGAACTGCTAAGACAGGTGGCACAGCGTTTACGCCTCATTAATGCCGAAGCGCTGTTGGTGGCGCATTTAAATGGCGATGACTTTGCCATTATTTATGAGCTGTCACATATTCGCCCATCGGTGCAGCAGCATTGCGAACGTATTACCAAAGCCTTCTCGGCGCCGTTTAATATCCAGGGTCAGGACCATATTATTACCCTGTCGATGGGCGTGTCTTTATATCCTGAACATGGCCGGCAGCTGGATTATTTAAACAACTGTGCCGAACAGGCGCTGTCGGAAGCCAAGCGTCTGGGTGGCAATACCACCAAATACTATTCGCTGGAAACCACCAAGCTGTTAGAGCAGGACGTGCACATTGAGCGCGATTTACGTCAGGCCATTAAAAATGATGAGCTGATCGTCTATTACCAGCCAAAAATCAATTTCCATGATCAGCAGGTCTCCGGTTTTGAAGCCTTGGTACGCTGGAACCATCCGGAAAAAGGCCTGATTCCACCCGGCTTATTTATTCCAATTGCCGAGCAAACCAGCCTGATTTCAGAGATTGGCCATATCGTAATTCAGCAAACCGCCAAGCAGATTCGGGACTGGCAGGCACTGGGCTTTGATAACATCCGGGTTTCGGTCAATATTGTGGCGCAGCAGCTACAACGCGGACATTTGCTGGAAGATATTGATGAGGCGCTCAATACCTATCATATTTCCGGTGAAAGCCTGGAACTGGAAATTACTGAATCGTCGTTGCTGGAAAATACCGACGAGGTCAAATATATTCTGGAAGAAATCAAGAAGCGCCATATTCATATTTCGCTGGATGATTTTGGTACCGGTTATTCTTCCCTCTCTTACTTAACCGATTTTCCTATAGATGTTTTAAAGATCGACCGCAGCTTTGTGTCCAAGATTGGCCACAGCAAGCAGGAAGCCATTGTCAGTGCCATGATTGCCATGGGCAAAGCCATGGGCATGACCATTGTCGCTGAAGGTATTGAAACTGAACATCAACTTCAGTACCTCAGAAAGCTCGATTGCGACATCGCCCAGGGCTTTTTATTCTCCAAACCGCTGCCACAACAGGATGCGACCCGCTTCCTGAGTGAAAAAATGCAGACACCACTTATTGTTAGTGAATCTTAATCTATAGCTTAAACTTCTAAGTTTGTTCTAAAAATGCGCAGCTTTGACTGTGCTTAGTGCGTAAGTAATGGTATATTCGAGCAGATTTAGCACAAACCGCCAGCATCGCTGGACACAGTAACATACGAGATTCAGATGGACGATCAATCATTAAAACAGCAGGCTTTGTATTATCACGAATTTCCTACTCCAGGTAAAATCAGCGTTACCCCAAGTAAGCAGCTGGTCAACCAACGTGACTTAGCGCTTGCATACTCACCTGGTGTCGCGGCACCATGTTTAGAGATTGAACGAGATCCTTCTACTGCAGCACTGTATACAGCACGTGGCAACCTGGTTGCCGTGGTGAGTAACGGTACCGCTGTACTAGGTTTAGGGAACATCGGTCCTTTAGCGTCTAAACCGGTTATGGAAGGTAAAGGCGTTCTGTTCAAGAAATTCGCCGGCGTCGATGTATTTGACATCGAAATCGCTGAAAATGATCCAGACAAAATCGTTGATATCGTTGCTGCACTCGAACCAACCTTTGGCGGGATTAACCTTGAAGACATCAAGGCACCAGAATGCTTCTACATTGAGCAAAAACTGCGTGAACGCATGAACATTCCGGTGTTCCATGATGACCAGCATGGTACGTCAATTATCGTCGGTTCTGCGCTGCTGAATGCGCTACAACTGAACGGCAAAAACATTGCCGAAATCAAGATTGTGGCTTCAGGTGCCGGTGCTGCTGCCCTGTCGTGCCTGGACCTGCTTTGTGCCCTGGGTGCGAAAAAAGAAAATATTATTGTGGCGGACTCACGCGGTCTATTGACCACCAAACGTGAAGGTCTGGACGAGTCGAAAAAACGCTACGTACAGGATATTGAAGCAACCCAACTGGCCGATGTAATTGCCGGTGCCGATATGTTCCTCGGTCTCTCTGCTGCCGGTATTCTGACCAAAGAAATGGTCAAGCAGATGGCGGCTAATCCAATCATCTTCGCTCTGGCTAACCCGGATCCGGAAATTCTGCCTGAACATGCCCACGAAGTACGTGATGATGTGATTATGGCAACTGGACGTTCTGACTATCCGAACCAGGTGAATAACGCGCTGTGCTTCCCGTACATCTTCCGTGGTGCGCTAGATGTCGGTGCAACCACCATTAACGAAGAAATGAAAATTGCCTGCGTACACGCGATTGCACGTATGGCGCACATAGAAGCAGATGCGGCATCCTATGGTGAGAAATCTGCTTCATTTGGTCGTGACTATTTAATTCCACGTCCGCTTGATCAGCGTCTGATTCTTGAAATTGCTCCAGCGGTTGCCAAAGCAGCGATGGATTCAGGCGTGGCAACACGTCCAATTCAGGACTTCTCGGCTTATCATCAACGTCTGTCAGAGTTTGTATATAACTCTGCGTTTATGATGAAACCAATTTTTGCGCAGGCGAAAACCGATCCGAAACGCATTGCCTATGCAGAAGGCGAAGACTTACGCGTTTTACGTGCAGTACAAATTGCAGTGGACGAAGGTCTGGCACAACCGATTCTGGTGGGTCGTACCGCGGTTATTGAAGCGAATATCAAGAAACTGGGCTTACGTCTGGAACATGGTGTGAATATCACTATTGTTGATCAGGAGAAAAACCCGGATTACGAAAAATTCGCTGATGATTACTACAGCATCATGCAGCGTAAAGGTGTAACGCCTGAATATGCGCAGCGTGAAGCACGTCGCCGTTCGACTCTAATTGCCGCAATGCTGGTGAAACACGGTCTGGCTGACGGTATGTTATGTGGTACTTATTCAAGCTACGACATTCACTTAGACTTCGTCAGCAATATTATTGGTCTGAAAGAAGGTCACAATACTTTCTTCACTCTGAATGCGCTGATGCTGGAAGATCGTAACCTGTTTATTGCCGACACTTACATCAACCGTAATCCGACAGCTGAACAGCTGGCTGAAATGACCATTCTGGCCGCTGAAGAAGTACGCCGTTTTGGTGTAACACCACGTATTGCCCTGCTGTCGCATTCAAGCTTTGGTTCAGACCAGAACGATGCCAGCGCGCAAAAAATGCGTAAAGTGTTTGATATTCTGTCTGAGATTGCACCAGAACTTGAAGTGGAAGGTGAAATGCATGGTGATGCGGCACTGGACGAAAATATTCGCCATTTCGCATTCCCGAACTCACGCTTCAAAGGTTCAGCTAACCTGCTGATTATGCCGAACCTGGATGCAGCCAATATTTCGTTTAACCTGTTGAAATCGACTTCAGGCAGCAACGTGACCATTGGTCCAATCTTGCTGGGCGCAGCGAAACCGGTACATATTTTAACGCCAACAGCGACCACCCGTCGTGTGGTGAATATGACTGCGTTAACCGTGGCAGAAATTCAGCAAGCGGAACAAGACGCGCTATAAAAACTGAATGCCGAGTGAAAAGCTCGGCATTCTGACTTGAGAAAACCTCTATTCTGTTGCATGATGACCTCAAGAATAGAGGTTTTTTCATGCAAGTTTATTTAGTAGGCGGTGCGGTGCGAGATCATTTGCTGGGGCACCCCTATCACGAAAAAGATTATGTGGTTGTCGGGGCAACACCCGAACAGCTTCTGGCCCAAGGCTATCAGCCCGTGGGCAAAGACTTCCCTGTGTTTTTACATCCTGAATCAAAAGAAGAATATGCACTGGCCCGTACCGAACGTAAAGCCGGTCAGGGCTATCATGGTTTCGAGTTTTATACTGCACCCAATGTCACGCTGGAAGAAGATTTAATCCGTCGTGACCTGACCATTAATGCCATGGCCATGGATGAAAACGGCCAGGTCTATGATCCTTATGGTGGACAGCAGGATCTGGCGCAAAAAGTGCTGCGTCATGTTTCCGACGCCTTTGTTGAAGATCCATTACGTGTACTCAGAATTGCCCGTTTTGCTGCGCGTTATAAAGCGCTGGGCTTTCGTGTGGCCGATGACACCCTGACCCTGATGCGCACGCTGGCAGCATCTGGCGAGCTGGATACCTTAACCCCGGAACGAGTCTGGAAAGAAACTGCACGCGCCTTGCAGGAAGATCATGCCGATGAATACTTTGAAGTGCTGCGTCGCTGCGGTGCCTTAAAAGCCTTGTTCCCGGAAATTGATGCCCTGTTTGGGATTCCACAGCGCCCGGAATATCATCCGGAAATTGACTGCGGCGTGCATACCTTAATGTCCCTGCAACAGGCCTGCCGCCAGAATTACAGTCTGGATGTGCGTTTTGCCGTGCTGGTGCACGACTTGGGCAAGGCCCTGACCCCAGCCGATGAATTACCGCGTCATATCATGCATGAAGAACGTGGTATTCAGCCGGTTACTGACCTGTGTGACCGCCTGAAAGTGCCGACCTATACCAAACAGCTGGCACTGGCGGTGTGCAAGGAACATTTAAAATGCCATCAGGCCCTGACCTTGAAACCGGGCACCTTATGGCGTCTGCTACAGCGTCTGGATGTGTTGCGTCGCCCGGAACGGGTAGAAGCCTTTGTTCAGGCCTGTGAATGTGATTCGCGTGGCCGTTTAGGCATGGAAGATCGGGACTATCCGCAGGCCGATTATGTGCTCAAAGCCATGCAGGTGGTGCGCGGCATTAAAGCGCAGGATTTACCGCCTGAGATTAAAGGCCCGGATATTGGTGAAATGCTGATTCAGCGCCGTATTAAAGCCATTGAAGTGCTGAAAGCAGAATATACCGCTGCAAGCTAAAATTGAGTCATAAAATTAAAAATACCCGTGCTATACACGGGTATTTTTATTTCCTAGGGATGAACCATCCCCTGCGCTGATCTGGATCAACCTGCCTTAAGACTGCTCGGCCGGAAAAGTAATTACCTGTTCCAAACGCATCTGCTGGGTGGCAACCATCAATAAACGGTCAATACCCAGCGCAATACCTGAACATGGCGGCATCTGAGGCAAGGCACTGAGCAGATATTCATCAAGTGGCATCACATGCAAGCCCAGTTTTTCCCGCTCCTGATTGTCGGCTTCAAAACGGCCACGGAGCACCTCGGCCTCAGCCAGTTCATCATAGGCATTGGCCAGTTCCAGCCCTTCAATGTACAGCTCAAAACGGGCGGCAACCAGTTCGCCATCTTCATCGACACGAGTTTTGGCCAGTGAGGCCAGTTCCGGCGGGAAATCGGTCAGGAATACCGGCGTGTCAAAGCCCAGACTAGGCTCAACCATATGCGAGAACAACAGGTCGATATAGCCCAGACGATCATCACCTAAATCGAGGCTTAGCCCGACACGCTGACAGCAGGCTTTCAGTTCCTGCAATGTCGCTTGCAGCGGATTCAGATCCAGCCGATCCATAAAAGCATGTTTATAACTCAGTACCGTTGGACGTACTTCACCAAAACGCTGTGCCAAGGTCAGATTGAGTAAATCGGTGACTTCAAACATCAGCTCTTTCAGGCTAAAACCCGGGCGATACCATTCCAGCATGGTAAATTCGCTATTGTGTTTGCGGCCATGCTCATCATCACGAAACACCTTGCAGATCTGGTAAATCGGGCCACTGCCACTGGCCAGCAGGCGTTTCATGGCAAATTCAGGCGAAGTTTGCAGATAATGCGTCTGCTGCTGGCCCAATACATGACGCTTGGCCTGTACCGAGCTTAAATGTACATCGGTGACACCGGCCTGCGACAAAATAGGCGTTTCCACTTCCAGCACTTCGCGCTCAGCAAAAAACTGGCGAATCTGGGCGTACATCTTGGCGCGGGCACGCATGGCCTCAAGACTACAGGTCGGCTGATAGTTCAGGCTCATGCGGCTGGCCCTCCATGCGCAGCCCATTCACGGCGCAGCGGATAAGTCTTGCGTAAATGGTCAAAGGCCTGCTGATCGACCTTGCCGTCTTTTAAGCAGGCACGTAATTTGGCGTCATCGGCGGCAATATCATACATCTGTGGCAGATGCTGTTGCAGTGCGGCTTTTAACGGCTGACCACTAAAATAATCGCTGCACGGCGGCAACTGGTTTTCAAAGCGTTTATGTGCCACTTGCCCAAAGACTTCACAAAAAGCGGCATAAATCATTTGTGTGCCGCGGGCTTTGCCTTCCAGACTGTAACCGGCAATATGCGGCGTTACCAACGTGACCAGATGTAATAATTCGGCAGAAATTTCCGGTTCATGCTCAAATACATCCAGCACCACCGCACGCCCGGTCTGCTGGATATCGGTCATTAATGCCTGCTCTGCCACCACCGGACCACGCGCTGAGTTAATTAAAATTGCATCCGGCTTCATCTGGGCCAGGGTTTCGGCATTGAACAGATGATAGGTCGGATACGGACCGGTTTTGGTCAGCGGCACATGAATCGAAATGGCATCGGCCTGAGCCAATACGTCTGCCAATGCCAGTTGCTGCACACTTTCACGTTGCACCAAAGGATCATAAGCCACCACTTTCCAGCCCAGCAGTTCCGCCATTACCGCCAGACGCGAACCGACATTGCCCAGTCCGATAATGCCCAGACAGAACTGCTGGCCTGCTTCCAGTAAGGCTGGACGCACATGCAGTAAGGCGGTAATCACATATTCGGCAACCGCCTGTGCATTACAGCCGGCGGCATTGGACCAGCGAATCTGCTGCTGTTCCAGCGCGGCAATATCCAGATGATCGGTACCAATGGTGGCACTGCCCACAAAACGCAGCTTGCTGTGCTGGATCAGTTCGGCATTGACCTTGGTTACCGAGCGCACCAGTAAGGCTTCGGTATCGTGCAGGTCCTGCGCAGTTAAGGTCCGGCCCGGACGATGGGAGATTTCACCAAACTCGGCAAAAAAATAATCGGTAAAGGCCAGATTTTCATCGGCAATAATTTTCATAAGGCAATCCAATGCTTTGATCTGTCCATGATAACGCCTGAAGGCCCTGCGGATGAAGCGCTATTGCAGTAAATACACTGAATATTAACCGCAGCAAAGCCGGCCCATCAGGCTTCACCCAAATACAACTTGCCGAAGCCGAATAAAACAATATATGTTTTTATAATATGTTATAGTCAAGGCCAGTCTTAATCTTCTCCCCCGTTTATTTTTAACCAATGAAGGGCCTGCATATGACACCTCGCTTTAGCAATCCATGGGATGAACGCTACCACAGCACCGATCATTTATATGGCGAAGCGGCCAACGTTTTTATTCAGCAGATGGCCCAGCAGTTAGCGATTTCTGGCGCTACGCTGGGCATTGCTGAAGGTGAAGGCCGTAACCTGATTTATCTGGCCGAGCGCGCCCGTGAACAGCAACTGCCATTTGCCGGACTACTCTGGGATTATTCGACTGTTGCGCTTGAAAAAGCCCAAAAACATGCCCAGGCCAAACAGCTGACCTTGGACACCGCCGCGGTGGATTTAAGTCAGGTAGAATGGCCGGAAAACCAGTTTCAGCATGCGATTTGCGTGTTTGGTCATGTCAATCAGCCGACCCAGCAGAAATTACTGCACGGCGTGCGTCATAGCCTGAAATCCGGTGGCTGGTTCATTGGCGAGGTCTATTCCAAAGCACAACTGGCCTATGCCACCGGTGGCCCGGGCAATCCTGACATGCTGTATGATCCACGTGATTTTCTAGAGATCTTCCAGCAAGATCATCTGCTGCATTTCTTTGTCGGTGAAGTGGAACGTCATGAAGGACAGCTGCATCAGGGGAAGTCGCATGTGATTCAGTTTGCCATTCAAATCCGTAAATAAAGCATAAAAAAGGAGGATGAATCTGCATTGATTCATCCTCCTGCAATTCGATTCCTGCTGCTTACTGGCTTATCCGCCTTTTTCAATCTGGTCCAGAATGGCACATTCCGCGCTGTGATTGCCCTGACAATGCTGCGCAGATTGCTGCAACAAATTGACCATGTCCTGTAAACGCTGGATTTTCTGGTTCAGCTCATCAATATGTTTTAAGGTCAGCGCTTTCACTTCTGCACTCTGGCGGCCGCTATTTTTCCACAGCGAAATCAGTTCTTTCATTTGCTCGGTAGAAAAGCCCAGCTCGCGGGCATGACGGATAAAATTCAGGGTTTTTAAATCCTGCTCGGAATAGACCCGATAACCGGCAGCACTGCGCTGGGCAGCCGTGAGCAGGCCGATACTTTCATAATAACGGATCATTTTGGCAGAGATGCCCGACTGCTTTGCGGCTTGACCAATATTCACATGCTTCTCGCTCAATACGGCGGTTTAAGACCTGCCTCCGATCTTAAACCGAAAATGTCCTGACGCCAACGGCTATTGCAGCGGCGCGGCAAAGCGCTTCAGGCGTAAAGCATTGCCCAGCACAAACACGGATGACAGTGCCATTGCGCCTGCAGCAAACATCGGCGACAGTAAAATGCCCCACAGCGGATACAGCACGCCGGCGGCAATCGGAATTAAGGCCACGTTATAAACAAAGGCCCAAAACAGGTTCTGGCGGATATTGCGGATAGTGGCCTGACTTAAAGCAATCGCATTGGGAATGCCTTTTAAACTGCCGGACATCAGCACCACATCGGCGGCTTCAATGGCTACATCGGTACCGGTGCCAATGGCCAGCCCGACATCGGCCTGTGCCAGCGCCGGGGCATCATTAATCCCATCGCCGACAAAGGCCAGACGGCCATATTGCTGCTGCAATTCACGTACGCTATCGACTTTGCCTTCCGGCAGAACTTCGGCAACCACAGTATCAATTTTTAGCTGCCGGGCAATCGCTTCGGCGGTATGCCGGTTATCGCCGGTGATCATTGCCACTTTTACGCCCAACTGATGCAAGGCTTCAATCGCGGCAAAGGTGCTGTCTTTGATTGGATCGGCCACGGCAATGATGGCCGCCAGTTGATCCTCTACCGCCACATACAGTGGTGTTTTTCCCTCCTGCCCCAAACGTACCGCAACCTGATCAAAGGCTGTGGTACTTAAACCCAGCTGATGCATATAACGGTCGGCCCCGATATACAGCCATTGACCATTGACCTGCCCTTTCACGCCGGACCCGACAATCGAATCAAAATCGCTCACAGCTGGTAAAGATAAGCCTTGTTGCTGCGCGGCTTCGACAATAGCAAAGGCAATCGGATGCTCCGACTTGGCTTCTACCGCCGCCACCCAGCTTAATAATTGCGTCTGCTCAAAACCGGCCTGTACATGAAAATCGGTCAGTTGCGGCTTGCCTTCGGTTAAGGTGCCGGTTTTATCCACCGCCACCACCTGCGCTTCCTGTAACAGCTGCAAGGCTTCGCCTTTACGGAACAGAATGCCCATTTCTGCCCCACGTCCAGTGCCGACCATAATCGAGGTTGGAGTGGCCAGCCCCATAGCACATGGACAGGCAATAATCAGCACCGCTACAGCATTGACCAGACCAAAGGTCAGCGCCGGTTCAGGACCAAAAATCAGCCAGACCAGAAAGGTCAGCACAGCCATTAGCATTACGGCTGGCACAAACCACATGGTGACTTTATCGACCAGCGCCTGAATGGGCAGTTTGGAGCCTTGCGCCTGCTCGACCATGCGGATAATTTGCGCCAGCACCGAATCTGCCCCCACCGCAGTTGCGCGGATGCTCAGGCTGCCATTCTGGTTGATGGTGCCGCCCACCACGGCGCTGCCTGCCATTTTTTCTACTGGCAGCGGCTCTCCGCTAATCATCGATTCATCGACATAACTGCGGCCGTCCAGCACTTCCCCATCCACCGGAATCCGCTCTCCTGGGCGGATATCGACCTGCATACCCGAGCTGACTTCAGCCAGCGGCACTTCCACACTTTGGCCATTACGTACAATGCGGGCGGTTTTTGGCTGCATGCCGATCAGGTGCTGAATTGCCTGCGAGGTGCGGCCTTTGGCTTTGGCTTCAAAATAGCGTCCCAGCAAAATCAGGCTGACAATCACCGCGGCAGCTTCAAAATAGACATTGACCGTGCCTTCCGGTAACAGCTGTGGCATAAAAGTCGCCACCACCGAAAAGCTGTATGCGGCCAGGGTTCCGACTGCCACCAGCGAGTTCATATCCGGCGCGAAACGCAGCAAGGCCGGAATGCCTTTTTGATAAAAACGCCGGCCCGGAAATAGCAATACCAGCGTGGTCAACACGAACTGCAACAGCCAGCTCGGCATCTGCCCGATCTGATGCATGACCCACATATGAAAAGCCGGAATTAAATGCGAGCCCATTTCCAGCACAAATACCGGAATGGCCAGCACCAGGGAAATTATCAGATCACGTTTTAATTGCTGCTGCTCGCTGGCTTTCTGATCCGCCTGTTCAGTGGTGGTCGTGGTCTGCAGCTGGGCATCATAACCAGCCTTACGGATGGCCTGAATCAGTTTATCGGCACTGACCGTAGTATCGGCTTCGACCCAGGCCTGCTCAGTGGCCAGATTGACATTGGCTTGCTGCACACCCGGCACTTTTTTCAGGGCTTTTTCTACCCGCGCCACGCAGGAGGCACAGGTCATGCCATCAATTGACAATTCGATGGGTGCCGCGACGACCACATCATAACCGGCACGCTCAATGGCTTTGACCAAAGCGGCCCGGTCAAGTGGTGCGGAAGATTCCACCACGGCCTGTTCGGTGGCCAGATTGACATTGGCCTGCTCGACCCCATCCACTTTTTTTAAGGCTTTTTCCACCCGGCCTACGCATGAAGCACAGGTCATGCCCTGAATAGACAATGTTTCACGAAAAACAGCAGATGAATTTGAGATGCTCATGCCCTACCTCGGCCAATACCCGGATTTCGCTACAGCATACAGATTGACATCATGGGAAGGTCAAGTCTCTGCGCATAAAAATTTGGCTTGACCTTCCCATCATGACAAGCTTTAAACTGAAAGCATCTTCACATGACTCATGGAGCATCTTAATGAAACTGCATATTGCCAATATGACTTGCGGCGGCTGCGCCCGCGGTGTGACAGCCACCATTCAGGATGTGGACCCGAATGCCAAAGTTGACATTGATCTGGACAGTAAAATCGTGACCGTTGACAGCAGTGCCAGCGTAGATCAGCTGGTGGCGGCGCTGAATGAAGATGGTTTCCCGCCAGAAGTGCAATAATTTCCAGGCACTCTCAAAACCGCTAGCGTTTATAAAATCGCCTCCGTGATGCGGGCATCAGGGAGGCGGCAAAAGACGAATGACCTATAACGGACAACGTGACATGCAATAGGTCATTCGAAACCGGACAAAAAACAAAACACGCTTAAACTTAAATATGCTTAAACAGCGCCGAACGGGCCGAACCGGATGCCCCATCGGCCGCACTCAGGAAGCGTTCGGTGTGGATGTCACGTTCAAACAGGCGGCTTTGCATTAAGGTTGAAATCGCGGCATCAATCATCACCGGTGGACCGCATAAATAGGCTTTGTGACCACTGCATTTGTGTTCAAAATAATCCGCCACTGCTTCATGTACATAGCCGTTAAAGCCGGTCCATTGATCTTCCGGCTGTACGGCATTCAGCGCCGGAATATAACGGAAGTTCGGATAGTCCTTGACCAGCTGCTCAAACAGTTCGCGGTTATACAGTTCGCTTAAATCTCGCGCGCCCTGGAACAGGTAAATAATCCGGCTATCGCCCTGTTCCAGCAAGTCCAGAATCATGGATTGTGGGCTGGATAAACCTGAACCGCCGGCAATAAAGATCACGTCCTGATCATCGGATTTACGTACAAAGAATTGTCCATACGGCCCGGACAATTGCAGTTCTTCACCCACACTCAGTTGTTCATGTACATAACGGGTGGCTGCACCGCCTTCGACCTTACGGATATGCAACTCGATAATACCGGCTTCACTTGGCGCATTGGCAATCGAGAAAGCGCGCGTGCCTTCAACACCCGGAAACTGGATATTGATGTATTGCCCGGCCTGAAACTGCATTGGACGGTCAATCTGTAAACGCAGCCCTTTAATGGTCGGTGACAGGTCTTTTATTTCCAGCACCGTGGCCTGATAATCTTCCACCAGATAGCCCATGAAATCTTCATCTTCATCGACATCGGCTTCAATAATCATGTCAGATTCCGGTTTGCAGCAGCAGGCCAGCACCTTGTTTTCTTCGCGTTCGATATCCATTAAAGCAAACGGCGATGCTTCACCGACATCATAAAAACCGTCCGTAACCTGCACTTTACAGGTGCCGCAGGTGCCATGCCCGCAGGCAAAGGGTAACCATACGCCCTGACGTAAGGCGGCATCGAGAATGGTCTGGTCTTCTTCCACGTCAATGGTGGTGCCAATCGGTTCAATGGTAACTTGATAACTCATGCGCTTTCTCCTTAAACATGGGCATCCTGATAGCCTTTTAGTTCCGGGCTGACAAAACGCAGCAGGGATTTGTGGTCAAAGCCTAGCTCGGCCAGTGTTTTGGAAAAATCGGTCTGTAAAGGTTCATGGTTTAACACAAACTGCACCGTTGACCAGTCCAGCTGCTCAAAGTCGGGATGCTGATGAAAACCGGCCTGAATCTGCTGATCGATCAGATCCTGCAAGGTCTGCTGCGGTGACACCACAAAGGCATGAGCCGCACAATATAAGGTGTGATGATCCCAGCCAATATACAACAGCATGTTGTCGCCATAGTGATGCTGGGCATCGCGCGGTTCGAATTGATAATGGTCTTGAATTGCACGTACAGTCATGAGAAATCTCCTAATTCCTTGAGCGGGTCATTGGCAGCAATGACCCAATTCCATTTTTTATGCGGCGTCGCCTTTCCATTTTTTCCAGCGCTGCTGATCTGGCGAGCCTTCAATGTCCAGGTTGTCTGCACCGACATTGAAGTGATAATAATCACGCAGGATGCTCTCCAGATCTGGCCCGCCACAGTTGCCCTGTAAAATCTGGTTCACTGGCAGCCAGGCCTGAATATATTTTTCCGGTTCACGTTCAAAGATGTCGTGGCAGCCATCGGAACAGGTGTGATAACGCTCGCCCTGATAGATGCTGTCGCGATAACTGAACATGGTCGGGTCGCCGCCCATTTCGGTAAAGGTCATTGGAATCTGGCAGACCTGACACAATTGCGGTAAACCGGCGCTATAGAAGCGTTTGCCTTCGGCTTCCATCTTGCGGGCCAGTTCCCAGCGTGGACGGTAATATTTGTCAAAGGTGTCCGGATACTTGGCCGACAGCCAGTCCATTTCTTCATCGGTTGGAATCCAGGTGTGGAAACCGGCAGCATGGCCAAAGTTATAGAAAATCCACCAGGCCTGATGCGACACATGCTCTTTTTCTTTCTCGATCACTTCCGAATATTTCGGCATACGGATGCCATAACGGCCCAGGTCTTTAAACAGTGCCCCGCCCGCTTCTTCAAAGTAGGTTTCCCAGGCTTCTTTCCAGGACATGACTTTATTTGGCAGCATGTAGTCCATCATCATGCCGACAATTGACAACAGACGTGTGCCGCGCCAGAACCATTTATCAATCCATTCCTGCACAATTGGCACGTTATCTTCATGCTGTTCCAGCAGGAATTTGACAATTTCCAGGCCCAGGGTCATGTGACGTGCTTCATCGGACTGAGCACTAAAACCAAAAGTCACGGTGGCCATATCACCGTTATAGGCCGCACCAGACATAAATGGCACAAACAGCAGGTTGGTCAGCACATATTCAAAGGCAAAGCTGATCGCCAGCAGGAATTCAAATGGCCCGGCTGAACGTGCATCTTCAAAGAATGATTTAGGCACAGATAAATACCAGACCCGGTCATGCATATGCGCCCAGTCCTGAAAGCCATCAAAGAACTTGTTGTAATGGCTCATGGCATGAATCTGGGTCTGTACATGACGCAGCTCATCAATCGACTGCATTTGCGAGGCAATCCGCGCACCAATACCACTGAACTGACGGCCGACATGGGCATAACCCTGATAGGCCTGATATTCTAGCGGGGTAACCGCGGTTAAAAACAGCTTGATCGCATTTAAATAACGTTCATTGGAGACATTCATCTGACCGTTGTTCTGCGCGAATGCATCAAAAATGGCGTAGAGTTTTTTCTCTTTTTCGGCCTGATATTTCCAGTAGGCATCCATGGTTAAACGGAACGGATCTTCCCATTTTGACCAGTCGGTAATTTTAATGCCTTCAAATTCTTCATACGGAAATGCGGCTTTACGGTCGGCATAGGAAAAATCCCAGTCCAGATCACGGGTCAGCATCCGGTAACGGTCTTTGGCATTCAGTTTTTTCTGTGCAGTTTTGGCTTGTGTATTCATTTTGATCATCCTGTTCAATTTTCCCAGTGCAGGCACTCAGGCCTTGGCATGTTGTCTGTTTAATTCCATTTCAGCTGGAAGCTGTCATCATCTTCCTCGACATTGCCGCCCAGAGTAATCATGTTGAGCTGCAATTCCTGGATGTCCCAATCCTGACCCAGTTTTTCTGACACGGTTTCAGCCCGTACAATCAGACCGGTTTCGCTTTCAATGCGGATCATGGCCGGCAAATACTGGATGCTGGCATCCGGGTTGTCTTGTTCAATCGCTTCGACGATATAGCGTGAGGTGTCGTTATCTTGCAGGGCTAAATAAACTTTTGAGCTCATGAGGCATCTCCTTATGCGGCTGAGGCGTGTTGAATCTGTAAACCGGCTTTCTTGCAGCGTTCCTGAATCAGGTTCATGGCAGATTCCACCGATGTACTACCCAGCGCGAGCGTAGCCCAGCTGGAAAAGGCCTGTTCCACTTGGGGCAGCAGTTCTTCAATCCAGCCCTGAATCAGCTGCTGGTTATGCTCCGATTCTGCGACTGCAGTTTTAAACACACTGTCAGACCATTTACGTAAATCGTTCAGGCAGTCCTGCATAAACTCGGTCAGCATGGCAATATCGCGTGCGCCCTGCTCGACCAGCCACTGATCCAGCTCGCCATACACCAGCTGCTGCAACATGCTGTCGATCATCAGGTTTTGTAATAAAAACAGTTTGAACCAGTCCTGCTCGGTCAGGCTGACTTCACATAAACGGCGCAGCGGCTGCCAGGCGGCATCTTCCATCCAGGCAGTTTTGGCGTGCTGCAAAGCCTCACCACGATTGCCATCGAGCAGCAAACCAATTCGTGACAGATACTGCGCCATGCCCAAACGGTCCATTGCGGCAAAAATACAGGCCTGGGTGATGACCGTGCCATAGCCATAGGCACTGCCCGACATCATGTGCAGATTGGCAGTCTGTTCGACATAACGAAATGGCAACAGGCACTGCATCAGTTTTTGCTGAACTGCCTCGGACAGGTTCGCCACCAGTTCGCGCTTTTCAAAAAAGGCATAATTGCTTTCGGCAATATCCTGCAAACGCGCGCGATGCTGCACATAGGCGCCATAATAAAACTGGCGCGGATCTTTAAAGGCATACCAGTCCTGCATCAGCAGTGCGGTATGGGTTGGATCATTTAAGGTTTTTTCCGGTTTCCATAGCGGACGATAATGGAAATTGGCCGCCGCCTGCACATCAAAGCTGACTTCCTGATAACGTGTGGCCGGTTTGTTGCCAAAACGGCGTTCAATATAGGCATAGGTCTGGCGGATGGGTTCAACGCTGGACGTTTTAATTTCTAAAGTCATCATTATCTCCTTATCGACTTAAGACTGATCTTCTTGATCTGACAGATACTGTGTCGGGCGCACCATGCTCGGTTCTACGCCATAACGCCATTTATCTTCCTGGGCATCATTCCAGGCCTGTTGTGCGGCGCTCATTTCCACCACCTGATGCATGGCACAAAATTCCTGGAAAGCCTGCTGGGGCAGAACCAGCTCGACAAATAGCGTCGGGTCCTGAATGGCAAAATCAAATTCGACAAATTTGGCCTGTGGATCACCGGTAATCCGGATGTATTTGGTCAATGCCGTTGGGCGTACGGTGTGCGTCATCATGACCTTCCTTTTTCATTGCCACCAAAATCATTTCAGTGTGGCAAGCACGGAGCTTGCAGCTTTATTTACTTAAAGCATTTCAAAAGGCGTGCCAACTTTTGTAAATTATTGATATTTATATTTTTATTTAAACTATCTTAAAAATACAGAGATGAGATGGACGAGAATTTTCATGTTTTGCTGAAAGATGTTTTGCTGAATTTCAGCATTTGATGAAATTAAACTCGCACTGAAGTTTTAGACATTTGTATATCGCTAAAATTTCAACCTATTGATTTATAATCACTATATTTAAAAGGTATAAGATTATGCACTTTAAATCCTCACCTCCGTGGTCGGAATTGGTTAAGATCAACCCATGCTTGTGACTTGCCAAAATGGATGATTGGCTATGCCCCATACCCAGGACCTTAAACACTACAAACAGCTGCTGGAACACAATCAGGACATTCAGGATCTGCTCGACAAAATCCAGTTTGATACCGAACACGGTCAGATCTGGTTTGAAGAAAACCGGATGCTGCTGATTCATAGCGGCATCATGGGCTATTTGCGCAAAGACCTGTATCAGATGCTGGGCTATGAACGCACCAAACACTTTTTTATCCGCTGCGGCTATCAGGCCGGGATGCGCGATGCCGAAGTCACCTCACGACTGCGCCCGAACTTAAATGAAGTGGAAGCCTTTATGGCCGGCCCGCAGATGCACGGTATTCGCGGCATGGTCCAGGTTACAGTCAATGACCTGCGTTTAAGTCATGACCAGCATCAGTTTTATGCCGATTTTAACTGGCTTAACTCTTTTGAAGCCGAAGTGCATTTATCTGAATTTGGCGCAGCCGATGAACCGGCCTGCTGGATGCTGCTCGGTTATGCCTGCGGCTATAGCAGCTATGTGATGGGTCAAACCATTATTTATCAGGAAACCCATTGCGTGGCCAAAGGCGATGACTGCTGCCGGATTATCGGCAAACCGCTGGCCGACTGGGAAAATGCCAATGAACTGATCCGCTTTATGTCACCCGATCCGGTGTCGGACAAGATTATTGCCTTGCAGGCAGAGCTGAACCAGCTGAAACAGACCATCTACACCGATGCTGAAGCCGACTACACCATGTTTAATGCTATCGGTGAATCGGCGGCCTATCGCAAGGTCTGCGACCTCCTGAAAAAGGCCGCAGGCAGTAAAGTCGCAGTCCTGCTACAGGGCGAAACCGGGGTCGGTAAAGAAGCCTTTGCCCGCGGGATTCATCAGGCCAGCCAGCGCCGCCAGCAACCGTTTGTCGCAGTCAACTGTGCCTGTATTCCTCCCGACCTGATTGAAGCCGAACTGTTCGGGGTGGAAAAAGGTGCCTATACCGGCGCCAACCAGTCACGTGCAGGCAAGTTTGAACGCGCAGATGGCGGCACCATTTTTCTGGATGAAGTGATTGAACTGTCACCGCGTGCGCAGGCCGCTCTGTTACGCATGTTACAGGAAGGCGAATTTGAACGGGTTGGTGATTATCAGACCCGCAAAGTAGATGTGCGTATTGTCGCCGCCACCAACGAAGATCTGGAACAGGCAGTCAAAGCCGGACGTTTCCGTGCCGATTTATTTTATCGGCTGAATATTTTTCCGGTACAGATTCCGCCACTGCGCGAGCGTCGTGAAGATATTCCGCTACTGGTCAATCATTTCCTGAAACGCTTTGAAAACCTGTATGGCAAAACCCTGCCTGGCCTGAGTGACAAAGCCAAAAATTATGTGATGAGTTATGAATGGCCTGGCAATATCCGTGAGCTAGAAAACCTGCTAGAGCGTGCCACCCTACTCACCGATGATCAGCAGGAAATTAAACTAAGCTGCCTGTTTCCGCAGTTAAAGCAGCAGGCTGAAAATTCAACCTCCTCCAATTCAATTGAAACCCTGTTGACTGAGGATTTTTCTTTGGAACGGCATGAGCAGGAAATTATTCTAACCGCCATGCAGCGTAGCCAGCAGAATATTTCTGAAGCGGCACGTTTACTGGGGATTAGTCGGGCAACACTGGATTACCGGTTAAAGAAATATCAGATGGTTTAAAATTTCAGTAAATATTAGGACCAGCTGAAGATTGAGTGTCCTGTTTAATAGTTTTCCATTTATCCATATATACAAAAAACCCAGGAAGTAAACGCATACTTCCTGGGTTTGGTCAGATTTTTAAAACTTAATACAAAATTTGTCCATTTTGCAGTAATTGCTCAAGATCAGTAGCGACACCCGTTAAAGTTACTAGTGATGTAGCAGAGAATGCCTCTCCACTTCCATCACGATCGACCTTCACTAACGTATTGATTGTACTACCATCAGCAACCTGTTCTAACTGAATGAACTGTGCCATATAACTGAAATAAGCAGTTGCGTCATTTTCTAAAAGCGACTGAGCGTGCGCCTCATCAAATGAATCTGCAATCAATTCTGAAAGATCAAGCATATCTGCATCTGTGTCAAAAGCCACATTAGCGACTTTAAAGCCATTCCAGGTATCTTGACCATGTCCACCTGTTGCATCATTCGCCTGTAAATCGTAGATCACTACATCTTGAGCGCCGCTTGTAGATACAAATGTATCTGCACCCGCACCGCCATTTAAGATGTTAAGTCCAGAACCACCATGAATCGTGTCATCACCTGCACCACCATAAATCAGGTCATTGCCAGCACCGCCATGAATGACATCATTGCCTATGCCACCGTAAATCACATCATTATATGCACTGCCTGTGATTGTATCATCGCCATTGTAACCATAGATTAATACTGACCCACTTGCTGCTGACTGATCCAGATTTGTGTCGCTTTCATCGGTTCCTTCAACCAAATTCACGTCACCATTTAAACGATAGCTGGTTGTCGCCAAATCTAAGTCGAGTAACTTGCCCATCGTTTCTGTTGTGGTCAAATCATGGCTGTCTGTTGCACGGATTTGCATGGTATTAATAACGTCTAAGCTGAGTAGATCGCCATTTACAATTCCAAGATCACCCTCTTGAACCCCAATTTTAACAGTGGCTAAAAGCTGGTTAATCGCACTATTGCTAATATTTAGTTCTGTACTCGCACTAGTGATACGTAAGGTCGTTGTTGGCGCAATAAGCCCTAAAACACCTTCATTTTCGATGACTTCAACTTTTAGACCCAGCTCTTGTGCAAGTCTTGCTGACCAGCCAAATGTTGGTTTCGTTACATTGACCGCTACAATTTGTTGGAACTCAAGTTCTACTTTGCGTAAATCATTATTGATGTCATACACAAAAATATCTTGCTCACCTAAGTTAATCACACTTAATACATCTAGACCAACCAAACCAAGTAAAGAGGTATTTTTACCAAATACCCATGGCGCTTGGTTGTCTGGGTTATAGCCAAACGGCACTAACTCAGTTGTATCAAATGTGATTGCTGTAGTGTCGCTATCACCATCTGTATCGGTCACACTTAGATCAATGTTAGTTGAATTACTACCAATCACTTGATCAACCAATGCCACATCCAACTTGCCTTGTGCAATCAGATTTTGAATCACCTCATAATCTGAGTGTAAGTCGGCAGTAGTTTGTGAAGGAGTCGATTTAAATAAATTAACACCCTCAAGCACGATTACTTGATCCACTAAGTGAGTATGTGATGCTTCCTGATAACCACCGACAAACTCTCCTTCAGTACTAATCTGAATAATAGTTTGATCATTAACTTCGTCATAACTGAAATGTAAATAATTGGTCAGGTTACCTGGCATAAATCCTAAACGACCACCACCATTGAGCAGACCTTTCAGGTCCAGAATGTCACCGCCCAATACTGCTGAGTCTGCATTGAAGTCTTTAATGATGTCTGTCGCAATACCAATGGTCATGACCTGATCACCTTTTTCCCAACGGAAAGTATCCGACCCTTCACCACCATATAAAATATCGTGACCACGACCACCAATGATATAGTCGTCGCCTTCGTTACCCATTATGAGGTCATTACCGTTCCCACCATATAAGTGGTCACCTTCATTTCCACCATAGATTTTATCGGCACCGTCTAAGCCATAAATAGACCACGCTTCTAATGCACCATCTTTAGTTAAGGTTGAACCACGTCCAGCACTATCAACCAAAATGGTAGAAACCGTTTCACCAGATAACAAATCATTGAGTAAGCCAACATTTGCTAATTCCACTGAGTCTTTCGTAGCACGCTCAGTTCCATCCTGAGCATAAGCTGTAATAGAGGTCCAAGGAATAAGACCAACCGTTACCAACTCCGAAAGTCCACCATCAATAGCCACTGTACTCAGTAACTGATTAACTTTATAAGTATCTAAAGCGCTGCCATCTTTCGCTTCAATCAGCAATGTTGCTTCACCTATACCTAAATCTGCTGATGTAACAGTCACGTTAAAACCAAATTCATTGGCTAAAATCGTGTTGTAGATAAATTGCTTTGGATCACCTAATAACGAGCCTAATAAACCGCCTACATCAAGAACATTACCCAAAGCAATTTCAACAGCATAAATACCATCACCTTGTACAGCAAACAGTTGGCTATTTTCAAACTCAAGTAAGCCAGCAACGTCTGCATTTACAGCGCCTAACAAGGTATTTGAACCACCTAAGCTCACGGCAACCGGTACAGAGGTTGAATAATCGCCTGGTAATGGTGCAAAAATACTGTACTGGTATGCGCCTGTATCTAGATCAAACTTAATTAACTCGCCGCGCTCTGTAGTAATTAAAATCTGACCCGCACCCTCTACTGCAGGAATATGGTTATATGCCAAGACTTTGTCTGCAGTGCCCGTTGCTGTTTGAGTAATACTCTGATTCTCATAATCAATTTTGAAGATTGTGCCATCTACATTAATTTCAGCAGTTGTAATACCATCTGCACTGGTTTTAACAAGGGCGTTACCTTCAACAACATACGTTTTGCTTAACGCTTCAGTACGATCTGCAGCAAGAACTGGCACATCATCTGTCACATTCACCGTAATGTATTGTGACTCTGTCACATCACCACGTGCGTTAGCAAAGTTCACACGTACATCAAAGGCTAACTGTGTATCTGTTGCTGTGCTTGGTTCACCATGTTCAATTGCTTGGCTCATGGTTACCGTATATTTACCTTCAGCATTTAATGAAATACGGATCGCCTCTATACCATTCACACTCCCCACAAGCTCTTGAGTATTTTGACCCGTCCAGCTAATCGGTGTGCCATTAACATATAATTCAGTCACAGGCGCTTCTAAATATGCAGTACTCGTACCGCTTGGAAAGCTAATAATTGCACCTGATGCAGAAATGGTTTCGGTATTCAATAAACCAGCTTCTGAGAGTTCAATCACTGTATTTAGAACATCTGTATCTGCAAGTTTATAGATCACCGTTGCGCTATCAGGTGTAGATTTGTTTCCAGCTTTGTCGGTAACAGTGGCACTAATATCTAGTACCTGAAGATCTGTTAATGCCAGTGAAGATAATTGTGCTGGTGTTAAAGTTAAGTTCCAAATAGGTAATGCTGTTTCAGGATCAAGCGCTACAATCGTTGTAAATGTTTGACCTTCCACAGTAACAGTTACTGTTTCACCTACTTCTGCACCTTCTGCTGTACCTGTAATTGTCAGACCTTGATCTGCTTCGATATCGGTTAAGACATTATCACCTGCGATTGGCTGATCAATCGTGATAATTGGGGCAATAGTATCGACAGTAATCGTATGTTGACTATCTGTACGAGTATTCCCTGCTAAATCGGTATTCTTGATGCTAACGTTATGACTGCCATCTGCAAGTGTCTGATTTGCTTCAGTGGTCCAGTTACCATCTGCATCAGCTATAGCAGAGGCAACTACTTCTCCCTCAATTAAAATCTCAATAGCTGAATTTGCTTCAGCTGTACCCGACCAGGTTGGGGTTGAGTCATTGGTCATATACGATGTGCCATCGGGAGTTAGCGCACCATCATCATCTGAAATAGTGTATGTGAGTGGATCTAGTTTAGTGTCAATAGTGACAGTACGTGTAGACACACCTGCTTCTATTGTTCCTAACCCATCGGTTTTATTCACATAGGTTCGAATAGTATAAGTACCATCAACAAAACCACTTAAATCAGCATTAGAAGTCCAATAATTATCTGCACCTATAGATTGACCTAAAGTGAAAATTGAACTCCAACTACTGCCACTTAAGCTTAAAAGGGTGGTGCCACTTGAATTCTTAATTTCACCATAAACATATCTAACTGTGCCATCAGAATCAATAGCACCACCATCAATCTTGATAGATGTTCTATCATCTGAACCATTAATTATATCATCTCCAGAGATAATATTAATTGAGGTTGCATGAGTAGCTATTGTGTAATTCGCTGTTGAAGTTGCCTGATTAGACAAATTACCAGCAAGATCTTCGGTTTTAGCTGTAATTATTACAGTTTCACTCCCCACGCTAGACACTGCTGCTGGTACCTGATAAACCCACTGACCAGTACTGTCAACTGTGACAGGAACTGCAGCCCCACCCCCCACTTGTAATTGGATGATCGAGTTTGGCTCTGCTGTGCCAGTAACTACATAACCTGCAGCTTTTTCACCTTCATCAATACCATTGCCTGCAGCAACACTCGTGATGGTTACTTGAGGTGGAGTGGTATCGACTACAATGGAGTTTACTAATGAAGTAGTAGAACTTTCATTTCCGCTTGCATCAGTTTGTTTAACCTTAATAGTTCCAGCCGGATATGTACCTTCCGCTAAAGTAAATGTATTATCAGTTCCAGGCAACCATGTTGTTCCACCATCAGTGCTGTAACTCCAGTTTGCACCACTTTCAAGATTACCAACACTCACCGTACCGTTACTGGTTACGCCATCTGTAGGTGACGCACCTGTATCACTCAACAGACTTACTGTCGGAGCATCTGGAACTTGCGTATCGCCCGTAATGTTCGTATTTTCGTATACACCACCCACAAGTTGTTGCAGCTGACCTGCTTCACCCAGTTTACCTGTCGTTACACTCACATAACTGTCTGCAGCAACAGTAATATTTGCCGTTAAGGCATCAGTTACAATTGGTGTAAAAATCGCAGTATAAATAAGTGGATTATTTAAATCCTGAGTCAAATTCGACAGTGTACCTGCGCCATTTGTACTGGCATCAGACAACTCAAAACCATTCACCAACTCTGAGAAAGTAAAGGTAATTAAAGTGGTTTGACCTGCGACAATCGAATATTCATCTGAAGTAATGAGCACAGTCGGAGCATCAGCAAAATTAATTAAATCTGTTGCTGTAGCAACACCAGCAGAGTTACCTGCCAAATCCGTAAATGTGTTAGCAGGTAAAGTTACAGTAATATCACCATAATAAGCGTCAGTTGGTGTGAACTGAATTTGACCACCTACAACGTCAAAATTACCTTCAACCGAAGCTCCCAATTTTGCCGCAATATCATTTAACGTTGCTTGTGTATTATTTAAATACAATGGCTCTGTAGGTGTAACGGTTACAATGCCATTTTCTAAGATAGTAATGGCTACACTTGGAGCTTGTGTATCTAAAGTCACATTATCCACAAGTTCAGCAGTATTACCTGCTAGATCGGTTGCCGTACCAGTCACAGCAATTTCACCATCAGCCAAAGTATTTAACTGATCGGTCGTTAAATCAATCGACCATTGACCTGTAATAGAGTCAGCAGTTGCTGTGAAAGGCTCTGTAATACCTTCAACTATAATGCTCAGTGTTGAGCCAGGTTGTGCTGTACCCACAAGTTTGACAGTCTCTGTAGACTCAAGCTCATTGATGACCATGTCATTAAGCAAAATTTCGCTTAAAGGAAGTGTATCTAAAGGCTGAACCCTGTCTAAAGTAACGGTACCTGCTGTAGTGTCCACCAAGATACTATCTTGAAGACGTTCTGTTTGACCCGCAGCATTAATGCCTGTTACAACAAGAATATTTTCACCTTCACGTGCATTGACTGATACTGTGATTTTCGTGGCATCTATATCTGTTTGATTCAAGACATAGTTATAACCATTGACTGAAATCAAGTCACCTACAGCAGCATCAATTCCCAGATTAACATCAAGCTGAATTTGACCATCATTGCCTAATTCAAATGCATTAATGACATCATCAGCATTCAAGTCATCTACTACAACCACGGATTCAATTAGATCGACTAAGGCTGTATTTTCTGAAATAAATACAAGTGATGGATCACTATCATTACCTGCACTGTCTTCAGCATAAATGATAGCTGCACTTACACCTTCTTTTACTAGAGGATTAAATGGTCCATTTATGTCCGCAAAACTCCAAGTACCATCTGGACCAACAGTTGTTTCATATGCCTGACCATCTGCAATCACAATAACTTTCGCGTTTGGTTCTGCTGTACCACTTAACTGCGTTTCATCATTTAGCAAAATGACTGGTAAATCTGGTGCTGTCGTATCAGCGGCTCCCACTAACGTAAAGCTATCAGAAATTTCACCTAGTGCATTTGTTACATAAATTGAACCGATTTCCCCTGCTAAAGGATTTGGGGAAATTGTGAATGTGCCATCTGCTGCTGTAACAGGAATTTCTGTAACAATATTTCCCGACCCATCAAGAATAACTACTGTTTCACCTGCTTTTGCTGTACCAGCCAAAGTTTCTTCAGAATTTTCTGCGATTACAGGTTTGGAAAGGACGTAGGCGTCCTGTCCATCAGCACCTGTCGCAGGCACACCAGTGTCCGTTGTACCAATGAACCAGTTGCCATTCACACCGATCGTTGGAGTTAAACCGTCCGCACCTGTTGCCGCAATGCCGGTATCAGTCGTGCCGATAAACCAGTTACCGTTGGTACCGATATATGGTGTCTGACCGTCTGCACCCGCAGCACCTGTCGCAGGCACACCAGTGTCCGTTGTACCAATGAACCAGTTGCCATTCACACCGATCGTTGGAGTTAAACCGTCCGCACCTGTTGCCGCAATGCCGGTATCAGTCGTGCCGATAAACCAGTTACCGTTGGTACCGATATATGGTGTCTGACCGTCTGCACCCGCAGCACCTGTCGCAGGCACACCAGTGTCCGTTGTACCAATGAACCAGTTGCCATTCACACCGATCGTTGGAGTTAAACCGTCCGCGCCTGTTGCCGCAATGCCGGTATCAGTCGTGCCGATAAACCAGTTACCGTTGGTACCGATATATGGTGTCTGACCGTCTGCACCCGCAGCACCTGTCGCAGGCACACCAGTGTCCGTTGTACCAATGAACCAGTTGCCATTCACACCGATCGTTGGAGTTAAACCGTCCGCACCTGTTGCCGCAATGCCGGTATCAGTCGTGCCGATAAACCAGTTACCGTTGGTACCGATATATGGTGTCTGACCGTCTGCACCCGCAGCACCTGTCGCAGGCACACCAGTGTCCGTTGTACCAATGAACCAGTTGCCATTCACACCGATCGTTGGAGTTAAACCGTCCGCACCTGTTGCCGCAATGCCGGTATCAGTCGTGCCGATAAACCAGTTACCGTTGGTACCGATATATGGTGTCTGACCGTCTGCACCCGCAGCACCTGTCGCAGGCACACCAGTGTCCGTTGTACCAATGAACCAGTTGCCATTCACACCGATCGTTGGAGTTAAACCGTCCGCGCCTGTTGCCGCAATGCCGGTATCAGTCGTGCCGATAAACCAGTTACCGTTGGTACCGATATATGGTGTCTGACCGTCTGCACCCGCAGCACCTGTCGCAGGCACACCAGTGTCCGTTGTACCAATGAACCAGTTGCCATTCACACCGATCGTTGGAGTTAAACCGTCCGCACCTGTTGCCGCAATGCCGGTATCAGTCGTGCCGATAAACCAGTTACCGTTGGTACCGATATATGGTGTCTGACCGTCTGCACCCGCAGCGCCTGTCGCAGGCACACCAGTGTCCGTTGTACCAATGAACCAGTTGCCATTCACACCGATCGTTGGAGTTAAACCGTCCGCGCCTGTTGCCGCAATGCCGGTATCAGTCGTGCCGATAAACCAGTTACCGTTGGTACCGATATATGGTGTCTGACCGTCTGCACCCGCAGCACCTGTCGCAGGCACACCAGTGTCCGTTGTACCAATGAACCAGTTGCCATTCACACCGATCGTTGGAGTTAAACCGTCCGCACCTGTTGCCGCAATGCCGGTATCAGTCGTGCCGATAAACCAGTTACCGTTGGTACCGATATATGGTGTCTGACCGTCTGCACCCGCAGCACCTGTCGCAGGCACACCAGTGTCCGTTGTACCAATGAACCAGTTGCCATTCACACCGATCGTTGGAGTTAAACCGTCCGCACCTGTTGCCGCAATGCCGGTATCAGTCGTGCCGATAAACCAGTTACCGTTGGTACCGATATATGGTGTCTGACCGTCTGCACCCGCAGCACCTGTCGCAGGCACACCAGTGTCCGTTGTACCAATGAACCAGTTGCCATTCACACCGATCGTTGGAGTTAAACCGTCCGCGCCTGTTGCCGCAATGCCGGTATCAGTCGTGCCGATAAACCAGTTACCGTTGGTACCGATATATGGTGTCTGACCGTCTGCACCCGCAGCACCTGTCGCAGGCACACCAGTGTCCGTTGTACCAATGAACCAGTTGCCATTCACACCGATCGTTGGAGTTAAACCGTCCGCACCTGTTGCCGCAATGCCGGTATCAGTCGTGCCGATAAACCAGTTACCGTTGGTACCGATATATGGTGTCTGACCGTCTGCACCCGCAGCACCTGTCGCAGGCACACCAGTGTCCGTTGTACCAATGAACCAGTTGCCATTCACACCGATCGTTGGAGTTAAACCGTCCGCGCCTGTTGCCGCAATGCCGGTATCAGTCGTGCCGATAAACCAGTTACCGTTGGTACCGATATATGGTGTCTGACCGTCTGCACCCGCAGCACCTGTCGCAGGCACACCAGTGTCCGTTGTACCAATGAACCAGTTGCCATTCACACCGATCGTTGGAGTTAAACCGTCCGCACCTGTTGCCGCAATGCCGGTATCAGTCGTGCCGATAAACCAGTTACCGTTGGTACCGATATATGGTGTCTGACCGTCTGCACCCGCAGCACCTGTCGCAGGCACACCAGTGTCCGTTGTACCAATGAACCAGTTGCCATTCACACCGATCGTTGGAGTTAAACCGTCCGCACCTGTTGCCGCAATGCCGGTATCAGTCGTGCCGATAAACCAGTTACCGTTGGTACCGATATATGGTGTCTGACCGTCTGCACCCGCAGCACCTGTCGCAGGCACACCAGTGTCCGTTGTACCAATGAACCAGTTGCCATTCACACCGATCGTTGGAGTTAAACCGTCCGCACCTGTTGCCGCAATGCCGGTATCAGTCGTGCCGATAAACCAGTTACCGTTGGTACCGATATATGGTGTCTGACCGTCTGCACCCGCAGCACCTGTCGCAGGCACACCAGTGTCCGTTGTACCAATGAACCAGTTGCCATTCACACCGATCGTTGGAGTTAAACCGTCCGCACCTGTTGCCGCAATGCCGGTATCAGTCGTGCCGATAAACCAGTTACCGTTGGTACCGATATATGGTGTCTGACCGTCTGCACCCGCAGCACCTGTCGCAGGCACACCAGTGTCCGTTGTACCAATGAACCAGTTGCCATTCACACCGATCGTTGGAGTTAAACCGTCCGCGCCTGTTGCCGCAATGCCGGTATCAGTCGTGCCGATAAACCAGTTACCGTTGGTACCGATATATGGTGTCTGACCGTCTGCACCCGCAGCACCTGTCGCAGGCACACCAGTGTCCGTTGTACCAATGAACCAGTTGCCATTCACACCGATCGTTGGAGTTAAACCGTCCGCACCTGTTGCCGCAATGCCGGTATCAGTCGTGCCGATAAACCAGTTACCGTTGGTACCGATATATGGTGTCTGACCGTCTGCACCCGCAGCACCTGTCGCAGGCACACCAGTGTCCGTTGTACCAATGAACCAGTTGCCATTCACACCGATCGTTGGAGTTAAACCGTCCGCGCCTGTTGCCGCAATGCCGGTATCAGTCGTGCCGATAAACCAGTTACCGTTGGTACCGATATATGGTGTCTGACCGTCTGCACCCGCAGCACCTGTCGCAGGCACACCAGTGTCCGTTGTACCAATGAACCAGTTGCCATTCACACCGATCGTTGGAGTTAAACCGTCCGCACCTGTTGCCGCAATGCCGGTATCAGTCGTGCCGATAAACCAGTTACCGTTGGTACCGATATATGGTGTCTGACCGTCTGCACCCGCAGCACCTGTCGCAGGCACACCAGTGTCCGTTGTACCAATGAACCAGTTGCCATTCACACCGATCGTTGGAGTTAAACCGTCCGCGCCTGTTGCCGCAATGCCGGTATCAGTCGTGCCGATAAACCAGTTACCGTTGGTACCGATATATGGTGTCTGACCGTCTGCACCCGCAGCACCTGTCGCAGGCACACCAGTGTCCGTTGTACCAATGAACCAGTTGCCATTCACACCGATCGTTGGAGTTAAACCGTCCGCACCTGTTGCCGCAATGCCGGTATCAGTCGTGCCGATAAACCAGTTACCGTTGGTACCGATATATGGTGTCTGACCGTCTGCACCCGCAGCACCTGTCGCAGGCACACCAGTGTCCGTTGTACCAATGAACCAGTTGCCATTCACACCGATCGTTGGAGTTAAACCGTCCGCGCCTGTTGCCGCAATGCCGGTATCAGTCGTGCCGATAAACCAGTTACCGTTGGTACCGATATATGGTGTCTGACCGTCTGCACCCGCAGCACCTGTCGCAGGCACACCAGTGTCCGTTGTACCAATGAACCAGTTGCCATTCACACCGATCGTTGGAGTTAAACCGTCCGCACCTGTTGCCGCAATGCCGGTATCAGTCGTGCCGATAAACCAGTTACCGTTGGTACCGATATATGGTGTCTGACCGTCTGCACCCGCAGCACCTGTCGCAGGCACACCAGTGTCCGTTGTACCAATGAACCAGTTGCCATTCACACCGATCGTTGGAGTTAAACCGTCCGCGCCTGTTGCCGCAATGCCGGTATCAGTCGTGCCGATAAACCAGTTACCGTTGGTACCGATATATGGTGTCTGACCGTCTGCACCCGCAGCACCTGTCGCAGGCACACCAGTGTCCGTTGTACCAATGAACCAGTTGCCATTCACACCGATCGTTGGAGTTAAACCGTCCGCACCTGTTGCCGCAATGCCGGTATCAGTCGTGCCGATAAACCAGTTACCGTTGGTACCGATATATGGTGTCTGACCGTCTGCACCCGCAGCACCTGTCGCAGGCACACCAGTGTCCGTTGTACCAATGAACCAGTTGCCATTCACACCGATCGTTGGAGTTAAACCGTCCGCGCCTGTTGCCGCAATGCCGGTATCAGTCGTGCCGATAAACCAGTTACCGTTGGTACCGATATATGGTGTCTGACCGTCTGCACCCGCAGCACCTGTCGCAGGCACACCAGTGTCCGTTGTACCAATGAACCAGTTGCCATTCACACCGATCGTTGGAGTTAAACCGTCCGCACCTGTTGCCGCAATGCCGGTATCAGTCGTGCCGATAAACCAGTTACCGTTGGTACCGATATATGGTGTCTGACCGTCTGCACCCGCAGCACCTGTCGCAGGCACACCAGTGTCCGTTGTACCAATGAACCAGTTGCCATTCACACCGATCGTTGGAGTTAAACCGTCCGCGCCTGTTGCCGCAATGCCGGTATCAGTCGTGCCGATAAACCAGTTACCGTTGGTACCGATATATGGTGTCTGACCGTCTGCACCCGCAGCACCTGTCGCAGGCACACCAGTGTCCGTTGTACCAATGAACCAGTTGCCATTCACACCGATCGTTGGAGTTAAACCGTCCGCACCTGTTGCCGCAATGCCGGTATCAGTCGTGCCGATAAACCAGTTACCGTTGGTACCGATATATGGTGTCTGACCGTCTGCACCCGCAGCACCTGTCGCAGGCACACCAGTGTCCGTTGTACCAATGAACCAGTTGCCATTCACACCGATCGTTGGAGTTAAACCGTCCGCACCTGTTGCCGCAATGCCGGTATCAGTCGTGCCGATAAACCAGTTACCGTTGGTACCGATATATGGTGTCTGACCGTCTGCACCCGCAGCACCTGTCGCAGGCACACCAGTGTCCGTTGTACCAATGAACCAGTTGCCATTCACACCGATCGTTGGAGTTAAACCGTCCGCGCCTGTTGCCGCAATGCCGGTATCAGTCGTGCCGATAAACCAGTTACCGTTGGTACCGATATATGGTGTCTGACCGTCTGCACCCGCAGCACCTGTCGCAGGCACACCAGTGTCCGTTGTACCAATGAACCAGTTGCCATTCACACCGATCGTTGGAGTTAAACCGTCCGCACCTGTTGCCGCAATGCCGGTATCAGTCGTGCCGATAAACCAGTTACCGTTGGTACCGATATATGGTGTCTGACCGTCTGCACCCGCAGCACCTGTCGCAGGCACACCAGTGTCCGTTGTACCAATGAACCAGTTGCCATTCACACCGATCGTTGGAGTTAAACCGTCCGCACCTGTTGCCGCAATGCCGGTATCAGTCGTGCCGATAAACCAGTTACCGTTGGTACCGATATATGGTGTCTGACCGTCTGCACCCGCAGCACCTGTCGCAGGCACACCAGTGTCCGTTGTACCAATGAACCAGTTGCCATTCACACCGATCGTTGGAGTTAAACCGTCCGCACCTGTTGCCGCAATGCCGGTATCAGTCGTGCCGATAAACCAGTTACCGTTGGTACCGATATATGGTGTCTGACCGTCTGCACCCGCAGCACCTGTCGCAGGCACACCAGTGTCCGTTGTACCAATGAACCAGTTGCCATTCACACCGATCGTTGGAGTTAAACCGTCCGCACCTGTTGCCGCAATGCCGGTATCAGTCGTGCCGATAAACCAGTTACCGTTGGTACCGATATATGGTGTCTGACCGTCTGCACCCGCAGCACCTGTCGCAGGCACACCAGTGTCCGTTGTACCAATGAACCAGTTGCCATTCACACCGATCGTTGGAGTTAAACCGTCCGCACCTGTTGCCGCAATGCCGGTATCAGTCGTGCCGATAAACCAGTTACCGTTGGTACCGATATATGGTGTCTGACCGTCTGCACCCGCAGCACCTGTATCTCCTTTTAGTGAAGCCAGCCAGTCAGTCAGCGACAGTGGGGTTTCACCCGCTGCTGTAGCAGTCTCTACATACAGATCATAGGCCGATTTGCCATCCGCACCATTCAGGCCGTCTACACCATCTACACCCGCAAGGCTTGCCAACCAGTTTTCCAGAGATAGTGGGGTTTCTCCAGCTGCAGTCGCTGTCTCTACATACAGGTCATAAGCCGATTTGCCGTCAATACCATCGGTACCAACCAGAGAGTCTAACCAGCTGGCCAGGTCAAGCGGTGTGCCGCCAACGGCAACCGTAGCATCTACATACAGTTCGTATGCTGATTTACCATCTGCACCGTCCGTACCTGCTGCACCCGTATCTCCTTTCAGGGAAGCCAGCCAGTCAGTCAGCGACAGTGGGGTTTCACCCGCTGCTGTAGCAGTCTCTACATACAGATCATAGGCCGATTTGCCATCCGCACCATTCAGGCCGTCTACACCATCTACACCCGCAAGGCTTGCCAACCAGTTTTCCAGCGATAGTGGGGTTTCTCCAGCTGCAGTCGCTGTCTCTACATACAGGTCATAAGCCGATTTGCCGTCAATACCATCGGTACCAACCAGAGAGTCTAACCAGCTGGCCAGGTCAAGCGGTGTGCCGCCAACGGCAACCGTAGCATCTACATACAGTTCGTATGCTGATTTACCATCTGCACCGTCCTGACCAGCAGGGCCAGTTGCTCCTTTTTCTCCCTTAGAAGAAGAGTCGTTACTTGCAACTGCTGCCAACCCCGCCAAAGGAATTAATGCCAATAACCAGTATGGATTAAAGGTATAGGTTGCTGCCGCTAAAGGCTCACCACCTAAGGCCTGACCTGCTGCAATTTCATCTGCGAGCAAACTGACCGCATGTTCCTGTAAACCACTTTCTGGTACATAGGCGTAATAACTACCATTTTCATGCAAACCAATTAATAAATTGGTGCTTGTTCCATCTTGATTGTAATAATCTTCAATGATCAGATCCGTCTCAAATGGATGCTTTCTATCATCTTCAAAAGCCACATGCAGGTCATTGCCGACACGTTTTGTTTTGATATTTTCTGGCGCAAACTGGGTAGCAGCATCAATAAATTCATAGTTTACATTTTTCTTTGCCTGAATAATCACAGGCTGATCAGGTCCTTTTGTTGCCTGAAATGTTGAAATCACTTTGTTGGCATTGTGCAACTTAACAGTAATATTTTGATTTTGCATAATCATCATCCCAATCTTGTTACAACAAGAAGCATCAATATGTTTTTAAAAATTTAAATCTGGAAAAGTTGGTTTATTGCACTTTAAAACCATATGTCACAACCTCTACACGGCGGTTCGGCAAGTTACATTCATCTCTGGCTGTTTTATTATTTGCAAAGCGAGCATCACAATCACTCACCACAAGCTCGTGCTCACCACGACCTTCTGCCAAAATATTTGAATTCGTCACACCTTGCTGAATCAATAGATGTCTTACTGTCTGTGCACGTTGTAAGGAAAGTCTCTGGTTATATTCTTCTGAACCAACAGGATCGGTGTAACCAATTACCGCAATTTGTCCAATATGAACTGCATTTTTTTTGATTTCAGCTGCAATGACTGCAATCTCGCGCTGTCCTTGCGGTAACAGGTTTTGTGAATCTGCCTTGCCATAGGCAAATAATGCACTTGCAGCTAAAGTGTATTTTTTCACAACAGGCTGAGGGGCTTGAGCCTGCTGATACAGTATTTTCGGACAAATACTGCTTTGTTCTAGGCGAGGCAGAGTATGAGTTTGTTCTTGTGTATGCTGTAGAGCTTGCTGAGCTTGCTGCTCGGTTAAAGGTTTAAGAGCCAGTTGATGATTATCGGCTTGAATGACCGAAAAATAATGTATGCGATTGTTGGTCAAATCAAAGGTGTTTTTTTGCTCACGCAGGATTGGATAATTTAGGTTGATATCAGTATATGCCACAGTGATATTGGTTGGCATTGCACATAACGGAATTGCTTTATAACCACCCGATTGTAAAGAGGTCAGGTATTTCCCCTCCACAAAAATATTCGCTGCCGTACCTTCTACAGCACCTGGCTCACGAATGAATACTGCCATTACCTGCTCTGAAGTCAAACTTTCAGTTGCAATTGCGGCATTTGGAATGAAGTTACGCCATTTTTCATTAGAAGATAACTGTCCAGTTGAACTACAACCGACTGCCAGCAATGAGAGACCTAAAATACTAACCAGCTTCTTTGCACCCATCATCAAACCCCACGAATTTCACAAGTTTAATAAAACCTAGATTTAAGTTTTGCTAACAAAAGCAACAAAAATATAATTTCTGAGACAGAATTAACACTTACTCTTTCATAATAGTAAATAAAACAATAAAAATCTAACAAAAATCGAGGATTAAATATAATTTCTTCAAGATTTTTGTATTTTAAATATTATTCTCACAGAAACCTGACAATCATTCTCATTAAAGGATATGAGATTAAAAATATAGCAACAATTCTCTTTATTAATCGAATTGTATTTACAATTCTCAATCTTAAACACAACAATAGCACTTAACAAAATATTAATATCTTTACAACAATCCCATATCTTTATTATGGGATTAAGCTATTTTAAATTCTTAAAATGTTAAGCCATTAAAATAACCTTAAATTTATTATGGATTTAAGATGCTTCATTTAAGTAATAATCAAAATATTAATATTTATAGTTACTTTTTTGATTTTATTCATATAAAAATAAAATAATTAACAAATAGTCAATAAAAAAAGCCAAGCTTAAAACCTGACTTATTTTAGATATACTTCATAATGATAGAAGAGAAAGGATAATGCTTTAGCGCTCCTGTAATGCTTGCTTCATTCGTGTGATCGGTTTAATCAGGTATTGCAGAATGGTTTTTTCACCAGTTTTAACATCCACACTCGCAATCATGCCTGGAATAATCGGCATTGGTTGACCATTTTTATCGGTCAAAGCATTCTGGCTAGTTTCGACCAAAATCCGGTAGTAAGCTTCATCTGGATTCAAATTCAGCTCACTTGGACGGGTTTTATCACGTAAGGTATCTGGACTGATTAAAGTGACTTTGCCTTCAAGTCCACCATAAAGTGAATAGTCATAAGCAGTAATTTTTACAATCGCATCTAAACCTGGACGTACAAAAGCAACATCCTGAGGGCGAATATAAGCTTCTACCAGCAATTTATCATCCAGCGGAACAATTTCCATAATATCCTGTCCCGCCTGAACCACACCACCGACCGTATTGATTTTAATGTTTTTCACAATCCCCCGTAATGGTGCGCGTATTAAACTACGGTCTACCGGGTCGGCTCGCATCGCCATATTTTCTTTGGCCTGTGCCAGTTCAGATTCAATCCGTACCAGTTCATTGTTGGCTTCTGCTGCATACTGATTGCGTTTGTCATCTATTTGCAGGGCCAGGTCCGAAGACTGGCGACGCATACGTAACAATTCAACCTCGGACATTACTCCTTCTGCCACCATTGGTGCAGTAATAGCTATCTCACGGTCTAGCATCGACTTGCTGGTTCTTAGGCCAGACACTGCATCTTCTACCGCACGGCGTCGTGCTTCATAGGCAGCACGCTCACGGCGCTGTAAGTCTAAACTAATCCCTGCGGGAAACTGTATCGCAGTACCATAAGATTCCGCACGTAAACGTGCCGCCATGGCTTCTAGGTTAGCAACCTTGGCTTCACTTTCACGTAATACCGCGGCACTTCTTGTATCGTCCAAGGTTAATAAAATTTGCCCTTTTTCAACTACATCCCCTTCACGCACCCGCATCTCTTTAATGGTGCCAGGATCAAGACTTTGTACAATCTGTTCACGGCTAGTCGGAATTACACTGCCTTGTCCACGCGTGACTTCTTCGACCGTGCTGTTATAGGCCCAAATCACAAAGACCACTAAAAACACGAACAGCAAACCAATCACCCAAAACAGCCCTGTATGCTTTTCTTTTTGCAAAGCTGCATTCAGATCATTAACCAGCTTCAGGTCTTTGGAATGTATCTGCTCAGATGACGGAGCTTGTTTATCTTTCATACATCTTTCTCAATTATTGCAGGCGATGTCACAGGGGTATTTTGCTTCACACTGTTGGCTTAACCATTTTCAGAGGTGGCTACAGTATCGGAATTTGGGGTCACTGCCTGGCTCACTTGAGCTGAACTGCTCGCCCCTGCAGGTCGAATCACGCGTGGTGCAGTCATACGCGCTTTTTGTTCGTTGTGCGCCAGCTTTTTCAGCACAGCATCACGAGGACCATCCATCACAATTTTGCCCTGATCCACCACCACAATCCGATCTACAATACTCAGCACCTGCATACGATGTGTCACCACCAACAGGGTTTTGTCTTTACACCATTGCCCTAATGCTTTCAGGGCTTTCTGCTCGGTGCCCTGATCCAATCCTGTGGTTGGTTCATCTAACAGCACCACTTTAGGATGGCGTAAAGTTAAACGGGCCAGCGCAATAATTTGTTTTTGTCCGCCGGATAAGCCTTGCCCATCTTCACCCAATGGCATATCCAGACCTTTAGGATGGTTTTGGATCACCTGCTCTAAACCAAAGCGTTTCAGTGCATTGAGTAAATCCTGATTGCCTGTAAAGCCATCTTGACGTGCCAAATCTAAATTTTCACGTAAACTGCCTAAAAACAACCGTGGAGATTGTCCCAGCATGGCAATTTGATTACGCACAAAATTCGGATCAAGTTGGCGTAAATCCACCCCATCCAAAGTGATATTGCCCTGACTCGGCTCAAACAAACCACTGGCCAGTTTAAGCAAGGTGGTTTTACCACTGCCAATTTTGCCCAAAACCCCGACTTTCTCACCCGGTTTCAGCTGCAATTGCACGCCTTTGACCACCTCTGGCGTATCATCCTGATATTTAAAGCTCACCTGTTGCAGATTTAACTCACCGGCCACATGCTCCAGACTAATGTATTCACGTTCTGGGTCACGCTCAATTTTACGGTCAATAATACTTTGCAAACCTTGCATGCCGACTTTGGCTTGCTGGAAGCGAATGGCCAGATTGGCAATTTGTGCCAGTGGTGCCAGTGCACGCCCTGAGAGGATTACTGCAGCAATCAAGGCACCCATGGTGATTTTAGAATTAGCATCTGGACTATGAATTAAATAGGTACCGACAATCACTAGCAGTACCGTATTCAATTGTTGAACCCCGACAGAGAAATTCACCACAAAGTTGCTTAAATCACGGGTTTTAATACTGGATGCTGCACTACGGGCGGTATAAAAATCCCACTTTTCTTGTGCCCAGCTGGCGGCATTATTGGTTTTTAAGGTTTCAATCCCTTCAATTGCTTCAACTGCTAGACCTTGACGCTGTGCACCTTCACGCATTGATTCATTAATAAAACGTGCCAATGGACCTTGGGCTAAAAAACCAACCAGCATCACAATAGGAATCAGAATTAATGGCACCAAAGCCAACTTACCAGCGATGAGCCAAATGACCGTAATGAACAGCAATAAGAACGGTAAATCCACCAACACCAATAAACTGGCGCTGGTCATAAAATCACGTACCGACTCAAATTCACGCAAGTTATTGGCATAGGCCCCCGATGACGCAGGCTTTTCCGATAAATCCAGACTCATCACCCGTCTAAAAATAGCAGAACTAATGATCAGGTCGGCTTTTTTACCGGCAATATCGGTTAAATGCCCACGAATCATTTTAGCCACAAACTCAAACAGAATGGCTAAAACTACCCCAATACTGAGTACCCATAACGTTTCATAGGATTTATTCGGAATCACACGGTCATAGACATTCATCACATACAATGAACTGACCAAGGCCAAAAAGTTGATAATAAAAGTTGCTAAAATCACCTGATAATAATAGAAACGGAAACGCCAGATGACTTTCCAGAACCAGGCTTTCGGCATGTGATATTCAGGTAGCTCTGAACGCAAATCACTGGCCAATTTGGGCTTAATAAACCAGCAATATCCCAAATACAATTCACTTAGTTGGGCTTGTGTCAGCTGTTGTTTTAAGCCATCAGTCTGCTGAATTTGATACACCCGCTCATCACCCACCCCTTCAATTTTGGTAATGACAGCTGCATTTTCATCGTGTAATACAATCACTACAGGCATTGCTAAAGATGGAATATCCTGCAAACTGCGTTGCGCCAAAGTGTTGTCAAAACCATGGGTTTTTAAAACCTCGCTCAGCGAATGATAATTCACCTGCAGGTTCTGATCATGGGTCACCTGTGCCATTAAGGTCGCTACAGAAATAGGCGTTCCCAAAAGCTGAGTAACCAAGGCAATATGTTCAATGATGGATTTCATGATCGTTTTAACAACCCTTCTGCTGTCACAAGAGTGGGATTAAAATTAAGGCTGTGCCTTCCAGTTTGAATGAGGTGCAGCCATCGCCCAGCTTGAAATTTTGCCTTGCGCACGTAAATACGCCAAAGCAGCCATACGGAAATCATTTTGTGCCGTCACATAGGCCATTTCTACCGCCGACAGTTCATTATAAGCATTTAAAACATCAACCAAGGTTTTACGTGCAATCTTAAATTGTTTTTCATTGGCCACGACTACATCACGTGATGCTGCAATTTGTTGCCGGCTAATGTCCATTTTTTGCTTGCTTTGAAACATATCAATTTCTGCAGTGCGGGCACGCTCTTCAATATCACGTTGAATTTGTCCTAATCGTGCCTGTGCAGCCACAATCGACTGCCCACCCTGCTCTACTGAATATTTGGCGCCCTGATTAAACACATCCCAAGCCATACTCAAATAGATTTCTCGGTCTTCAGTGGTGACATTACCTTCCAGATTAATACTTGGGTAGCGTTTAGTTTGACGATATTTATGTTCTGAGCGAAGACTGTCTAATTCCGCTTGTTGTGCCTGAAATGAAGGATGTTGACTGCTATCGCTCAGGCTATAACGCTCCACCACATCTGTCACACTAAAATGGGCAAAAGGATCACTTAAACCTTCGGGATTAATATTCGGGGTATATTTTTTTAAATTGCTTAAAGCAAAACCAAGCTCACGCTGCAAACCACTAATCATATGCTCGACCTGCATTTGTCGTGCTTTGGCTTGAATAAGTTCAGAACGGCGTCCCTGGTCATATTGCACAATAATGCCAATATCGCGGGTAAATTTATTATGGCGCTCCAAACTGCGGTTTTGTACCACTAAAGATTCCTGGGCACGCAAGGCTTTAATATATTCACTGCCAATGGTGTAACCCAGTTCTTCTGCTGTTTCACCCGTTTTTTGCTGATAGTAAACAGATTTATTTTTATCTCGCTCGATCTGGGCACGAATTGCGCCAAACGAGTACAGGTTTAAAGTTCCTCGCAATCCCGGAGTCAAATCTTCACTGGTGTAATCAGCACGGTTTTCATGAGATTGACCAAGGATCTGATTGGCCGTGACAGCCAGAACAGGATAATGCAAGGCCTGCGATTCTTTGACTTTACTGATAGCGGCCTGCTCATTGGCTTGTGCCTCAATGATTAGCGGATCTTGCTGTAAAGCCATTTTTAAAATCGTTTGCAGCTCTGCAGCCTGGGCAAGGGAACTCAAACACAATGCGGTGAAAAGAATCTTTGCAGCATCTCCACCAATCTGTTTTGCAAACACTTTACACTTGTTCATACGTGACAAAATGAGTAGATAAATGATTCAAGACATCCCCGGTATTTAAGCCCGTAAATTCCATAAAAGTATGCGATGGCTGTAAAAGTTTGATGGATTTCATAATTCTTTCCAATTCCCCCAAATGTGTCAACCATTTTTAAGCTCTTCTTTACCTTATCTTCTAAGACTTTTCCAATAGATTCAAATGATTTCATCACATCTAGCCAAATGGAATAATCCCTTAGTTTGAATTGTTCAAGGCATTGATTGATCAGCGTTACTGGTTATCATTGATATAACATTCTATTTAAATCATGATTTATTTAGGGTCTGTTGACATTTACTGTGCAAAAAAATAGCGAAAAAGTAGAATTTAATCGCCAAACCAAATCTACTCCTCGCTATGCCTCGTACAATGTTGACTGATCAACACTGGTCTAAGTTAAAAAACATTTTCCGTAATTTTCGTATTTATCTCAAACAAAATCTTCGAAATTTTATTGAAGCTATTCTTTATAGAATCCGTACAGGCTGCCCGCGGCGGGATTTACCTGCTGCCTTCGGAAAGCCAAACTCCATATTCAAGAAATTTTCCCGGTGGTCGAAAGATAATAAGTTATTAAAAATATTTAAGTTAATTTCATCTGATGCTGATCTAGAGTGGGTATTTATTGATGCTAGCCATGTGAAGGCTCATCAGCATGCTACAGGAATCAAGGATCAGGCTATCTCAAAAAGTATCGGTGGAAATAGTTCTAAAATTCATTTGGCAGTTGATTCTCATGGGAACCCTGTTCAGTTTTTGATAGAGGATGGTACGACCCATGATGTAAAAGTGGCACCGAAATTAGTTAACAATATAGACCTGCACGAGACAGAAATTCTCTGTGCCGATAAGGGTTATGACTCTGAATCCTTGAGAGAACAGATAGAAAAAACGGGAACTCAAGCTAATATTCCCAAGAAGTCCAATACACTTTCAAATAATGATCATGTGGATTGGTATTTTTATAAAATCAGATATTTAATTGAGAATGCTTTTGCTAGATTAAAGCAATTTAGAGGAATTGCCACACGCTATGACAAGCTAAAGCAAAGCTATGAAAGGTAGTGTTCAAAAATCTGTGTCATTTCAATAAACTGAATCAAACAGGAAATGACACATCATGGCAAATAACTTTGATTTCGAAGCTGCTTTAAAACAATTACAGTCAGGACAACCCCTCACTGGTGAAAATGGTATCCTGACACCACTGATCAAACAGCTGACCGAAGCAGCTTTAAATGCTGAAATTGAAAACTATCTGGAAGAAAATCCTAAACCAACCAATCGCAGGAATGGTTATTCTCGCAAGACTGTAAAATCATCCTCAGGTTCGTTTGAACTGGAAACACCTCGTGATCGTACTGGTGATTTTGAGCCCCAACTCGTCAAGAAGAATCAAACCAACCAGGCCGATTTAATCTTTGAAAGTGCTGCAGTCTATACCGCCGATGCCAAAGGCACCCAGGCTCAGGCCATTGCAGTCAAAGATGGTAAAATTGTCTATGTGGGTAATAATGCCGGGCTACAAAGCTGGCGCGGTGAGGATACCCGCATCATCAACCTGCAAGGTAAAAGCCTGTTACCTGGTTTTGTCGATACCCATAATCACGCCTATTTACGCGCTGAGTCGATGTATTGGGTGACCTTAACCACACCAAGTCTGGAAGGTTATAAACAGGAAACCCAAGCCTTTTTAGCCACTCAACCTGAGGCCAAACAGATTCGTGGTGTGGGCTGGAATTTAAAATATATTCTGGAACAGGCAGCTGCCACCGGCCGTTCACCTGCGCAGCTGCTTGATGATATTGTCGGCAAAGATATTCCAGCGGTATTTATTACCCATGGCCATCATGAAGTCTGGGCCAATACCCGCGCCATGCAAAATGCCGGCATCACTAAAGCCACACCAAATCCGCCGGGAGCATTTATTGACCGTGATCCGGTTACAGGTGAACCGACTGGTATTTTACGTGAATTCGGCGCCCAGAATCTGGTGATTAGCGCCCTGCCACAGCCAGACTTTAGCGTGGACGAATATAAAAATGCGATTCTGTCGTTCCAGCAAGATCTCGCACCGCAGCGTAACCTCGGTGATTGTCCCGATTCATTATCCAACTGATACCTTTTTAGAAGCCATGCAGGCACTGGACAATGAAAACAAGCTAACCGTGCGTTATGACCTGCTGCAATGGGCCGATGAAAACCGCGGTACCGAGCAGATTCCGGGCTTTGTCGAACGTCGGGATAAATATAAAGGCAAATTCTTTAAAACAGATTCCATCAAGATTTTTGGGACCGGCGCCAGCAGCACTTATGGTTCGGTGGTCTGGAATCAGGAAACCTTAAAGAAAACCGTGGCTGAACTCGACCGGCAAAAATTCCGGGTCTATATTCACAATATTGGCCCGACCAGCACCTACAACCTGATGCTAGATGCCTTTGAATATGCCCTGCAACAAAATGGCCCGCGTGATGCCCGCCACATGATTACCCATGTCAGCGATGAAGCCATCCCGACCATTCCACGTTTTAAAGCTCTAAATATCCGGGCCGATGGCCATCCTTTACCAAAAGCCTTCTTTGATGCCGGGGTACTGGTCAACTCATCCAGTGATTATCCGGTGCGTGAATTCTTCCCGATGACCCGTATTGCCACCGGGGTGAAATCGGGCGTAGCGCTTAATACCATGCTGAATAGCCATACCATTCAGGGAGCAGAAGCCATGTTTACTGAAAAAGAAACCGGTTCAATTGAAGTCGGTAAAGCCGCAGATCTGGTAGTGATGGATCAGGATCTGTTTAAACTCAGCGCCGATCAGCTGGAAGGTTCACAAGTGTTGATGACACTTTTTGAAGGCAAAGTGGTGTATGACAATTTAAATGGCCGTGCAGCTGGCAGTAATGAAATGGTGGTGGAACTGGCAGATGGGCATAAACATTAAACAAAACTGCAAGATGTTTAGCCTATTTACATAAAAAACAGTTGAGTAAAACGCCCCGGCACCTCGGGGCGTTTTGTGTTGTGTAATCATGATTTTTATGGCGGCTTTAAAAATAAAATTAGCTTTCCAGTATTTTTAAACTGAGTCGCATCAGTTGCAAAGCCAGCTGTTTACGCTCATCCAGGCCGTTCCACAAGGTATCTTGACCCAAAATAGAATAATGCCCTTCGCCACACTTAATTTTTAGATCCTGCTCTACATCCTGCAGCCACTGTTCACTCTGATAATATTCCTGCAACTGTGACCAGAGCTGCTCTGCTTGCTGTAATTGCTGCTGGGTCTGCTCCAGCTGCTCCATCAAGTTACGCCATTGTTCATATTTCTGCTGCAGCAATTGAGGATCGAATTTCATCATACCGCCCTGTGTTGTCTTTCTTCTTTTGAGTGTAAAGGATGCAACGCGGGGGATGAATGGTGGTTATGTCACTGGGCAGTCTATAGTTTAATAATGTTTGACGTGCTCAACATCTGGAAATTTATCTGCCGAAATACCGCAAACGAAGATATTGATTAATCCAACCAGAATCAATATGCATAAAAAAAGCCCTGACATTGTCAGGGCTTTTTGAATTTGGCGGAAGCGGTGAGATTCGAACTCACGGAGGACTCACACCCTCGTCGGTTTTCAAGACCGGTGCATTAAACCGCTCTGCCACGCTTCCATGTGCGCCATAATACGAAGCTTTTTTCCATCTGACAAGTAAAAATTACATTCAAGTGACTCAAATGAATATTGTTTCATCAAATGTTTAAAGTTTGGCGGCCAATTCAGCACCTTCGCGAATGGCGCGCTTGGCATCCAGTTCCGCCGCCAGTTTTGCCCCGCCAATAATGTGATACTGCGCCAAGGTCTGCTGGCCATTTTCCGGCATAATCTCTTTGACCGATTCCTGCCCGGCACAGACCACCACGGTATCGACTCGCAATAACTGGTCATGGCCATCCATTTCTACCCATAAGCCTTCATCACCAATGGCTTTATATTGCACCCCGCGTAACATGCGTACGCCGTGCTTTTTCAGTTGTGCACGATGCACCCAGCCGGTGGTTTTACCTAAGCCGGCACCCAATGGCGTGGTTTTACGCTGCAACAAATAAATTTCACGCACAGGGGGATGAATTTCCGGTGCCTGCATACCACCTTCAGACATATAGTGTGGATTTAAATCGACACCCCACTCGCGTTTCCATTCCTCCACAGGTTGCGGCTGTGGCTGCTGCTCCGGTTTTAATAAAAACTCGGACACATCAAAGCCAATGCCACCGGCGCCAATTACCGCCACTTTATGACCGACAGGCGCGCCATTGAGTACTTCGGCATAAGACAGAACTTGCGGTAAATCGCTGCCCGGAATATTGAGTGTACGTGGCACCACACCAGTGGCAACAATCACCTCATCAAAGCCTTCACGTTCCAGCTGCTCGCGGTTAACTTTGGTATTCAGACGTACATCTACGCCAGTTTTTTCCAGCTGCACCTTAAAATAGCGGATGGTTTCGTGGAATTCTTCTTTGCCCGGAATCACTTTGGCCAGATTAAACTGCCCGCCGACATCGGCATTGGCTTCAAATAATGTCACCTGATGACCACGGCCTGCAGCCACCGTTGCAGCAGACATACCAGCGACTCCACCGCCCACCACGGCAATCCGTTTTGGCTGTTTGGTTTTGACATAGACCAGTTCGGTTTCATAAGCAGCACGCGGATTGACCAGACAGGTGGCGCGCTGGTTTTTAAAGGTATGATCCAGACAGGCCTGATTACAGGCAATACAGGTATTGATTTCATCGACCCGGTTGGTGGCGGTTTTATTGACCCAGAAAGCATCGGCCAGTAAAGGACGCGCCATCTGAATCATGTCGGCTTTGCCCGCTGCCAGAATTTCTTCGGCCGTATCTGGCATATTAATCCGGTTAGAAGCAATCACCGGAATCGACACTTGCTGTTTCACGGCTGCGGTGTAATCCACAAATGCCGCGCGCGGCACCGAAGTCACAATGGTCGGAATACGCGCTTCATGCCAGCCAATACCGGTATTCAGTAAAGTCACACCGGCCTGTTCCAAAGCTTTGGCTACCGTGATGACTTCATCCATAGTGTTACCATCATGTACCAGATCCAGCATCGACAGACGGAAACAGATAATAAACTTATCGCCAATTTCTGCACGAATGGCTTTGACAATTTCCACAGCAAAGCGCATTCGGTTTTCAATCGGGCCACCCCAACGGTCATTGCGCTGATTGACATGACGGCTTAAAAACTGGTTTAGCAAATAGCCTTCAGAACCCATGATTTCCACGCCATCATAACCGGCTTTTTTGGCCAGACTGGCGGTTTTCACATAGTCCTGAATGGTGTTTAAAATCTGTTTATCGCTGAGTTGGCGCGGTTTAAATGGTGAAATTGGCGATTTAATCGGGCTAGCCGACACCACAAAAGGCTGATAGCCATAACGGCCGGCATGCAGAATCTGCAACAGGATTTTGGCGCCATGCTTATGTACCGCATGTGTCACCAGTCGATGCGGTGCAATATCCCCCAAGGTATTCATGGTGCCGCCGGCCGGTAATAACCAGCCCTGACGGTTCGGGGAAATCCCGCCCGTAATAATCAGGCCAACGCCGCCTTTGGCACGCTCACCAAAATAGGCCGCCAGTTTCGGATAATTATAAAAACGGTCTTCCAGACCGGTATGCATGGACCCCATCACCACCCGGTTTTTCAGGGTAGTAAAACCTAAATGTAATGGACTGAGCAGATGTGCATAGCTTGTTGTCATCATGTATTCCTGTACGCTGGCTTTGCAACTTGTTGCATAATACTGTAGCGATTTTTTATTATTTGTTTATGGCATTTTCAAAAAATTATCATGACAAACTGCCAATGTCAGTTCTGCCACTGCTTGCTGCTGCTTTTCCATAGCGCAATTGCGCCGAGCACCGTGCCAATTGGAAAACTTAATAACATCAGCACGGCCAAAATACGCGACAGTGTGCGTCCTTCACCATTGCCCCGTTTCACTTTTAAACAGGCGCTGATATTCAGATAAATCAACAGCAGCATCAAGGCTATCACAATGACTAAATTGACTGTGGCAATACTGCGCTGCTGATATTCCAGATACAGGAACACCACCGCACTAAAACTGAGTAAACCGGCATAAATACCATGAACCAGCGCCAGGGTTTCATTGCGGTTATTGTTGGAGATCAATGGGGGCGGTGTGACATTGGGCTGCATCGGCATTTCCTCTCTATGGTTATGAATTGTTCTATCATACTCAAGCCAGGAATGGGCTGCTGTGGCCGAAAATAAACTGAAACCGATGAAAAAAGTCTAACTTTTTTCAGAAAGCAAATTTTTCAGAAAACATCGTTTCGGAAAAGTGCTACAATAGCGCCATTTTCGAATTCTCCTTGGCCACCATTTTGGTTGCCTATATTCATAAGTTAGGACTCGCAATGACTGATAATGCAACGATCTTGCAAAGCGTACCAGTAGGCAAAAAAGTGGGTATCGCCTTCTCTGGTGGTCTAGACACTTCTGCTGCTTTATTGTGGATGAAACAAAAAGGCGCTGAACCTTATGCCTACACAGCAAACTTGGGTCAGCCAGATGAAGATGATTACGATGCTATTCCGAAGAAAGCGGAAGCCTATGGCGCAGTAAAAGCACGCTTAATCGACTGCCGTTTACAGCTTGCACTTGAAGGTATTGCTGCAATTCAGTGTGGCGCGTTCCACATTTCAACAGGTGGTGTGCCTTACTTCAACACCACACCACTAGGCCGTGCAGTTACCGGGACCATGCTGGTTACTGCCATGAAAGAAGATGACGTGAACATCTGGGGTGATGGTTCAACCTATAAAGGTAACGACATCGAGCGTTTCTACCGTTACGGCTTACTGACCAACCCGGCGCTCAAAATTTACAAGCCGTGGTTAGACCAGACCTTTATTGATGAGCTAGGCGGCCGTGCAGAAATGTCACAGTTCCTGATCGACAACGGCTTCGACTATAAAATGTCAAAAGAAAAAGCCTACTCGACTGACTCGAACATGCTGGGTGCAACGCACGAAGCCAAAGATCTGGAATACCTGAATGCCGGTATCAAGATTGTTGAGCCAATCATGGGCGTTGCGTTCTGGAAAGATGACGTTGAAATTGCACCTGAAGAAGTTTCAATTACCTTTGAAGAAGGTTTCCCGGTTGCACTGAATGGCCGTCGTATCGAAGATCCGGTAGAGTTCATTCTGGAAGCCAACCGCATTGGTGGCCGTCACGGTCTGGGGATGTCGGATCAGATCGAAAACCGTATCATTGAAGCGAAATCTCGTGGTATTTACGAGGCTCCGGGTATGGCGCTGCTGCACATCGCTTACGAGCGTTTAGTGACAGGTATTCATAACGAAGACACCATCGAACAATACCGTATTAACGGTTTACGTTTAGGCCGTTTACTGTATCAAGGCCGCTGGTTCGATTCTCAAGCACTGATGCTGCGTGAAACTGCACAGCGTTGGGTTGCGAAAGCCATTACTGGTACAGTGACTTTAGAACTGCGTCGTGGTAATGACTACACGATTATGAACACTGAATCTGAAAACCTCACCTATGAAGCTGAGCGTTTGACCATGGAAAAAGGTGATTCAATGTTCACGCCAATGGATCGTATTGGTCAGTTAACCATGCGTAACCTGGACATTACCGATACCCGTCAAAAACTTGGCATTTATACCGGTGCTGGTTTACTGGCCGTGGGTACAGGTTCTGCTGTTCCACAATTAAAAGACAAGAAATAAGTTGTCTCTATGAAAAAACCGCCTTCGGGGCGGTTTTTTTGTACTTGCTGTTTGGGATTTATTCTAAACCTTGCAGAATATCGCTGACCTGCGCGGTCTGATAATAAATCTGGTTCCGGCCGAGTTTTTTCGCCCGGTACAGCGCCTGGTCGGCACGGCTAATCAGATCATCCTTGGAAATCTCGAGCTCGCCTTTATACACGGTAAAACCCAGGCTGATAGTAATGATATCGGACACACTGGATTTTTCATGCGGAATAGACAGCCGTTCAATCGCCCTAAAAATATTTGACGCCACCGCATAAGCACCATGCGCATCGGTTTCAGGCAGCAACACCACAAATTCTTCGCCGCCATAGCGCGCCACAAAATCCATATGCCGAATCGCGTCTTTAATGGACTTGGCCACTGATGAAATGACTTCATCACCTTTTTGATGGCCATAAAAATCATTAAACAGCTTAAAGAAATCGACATCAATAAATAGCAAGGACAAGGGCCGTTCATCATGCCGCGCCTGCTCATAATAGCTGTTCAGCATTTCATCAAAGTTGCGCCGGTTCGACACTTTGGTCAGTGCATCATGCTGGCTTAAATGCAGCAATTCTTCACTGTTAATCCGGTTAATTTTCTCGCCGAGTTTCGCCTGCTGCATCACCAGAAAGATCATCCGCTCTCGGGTACACAGCATTTTACTCATTAAAAAACCCATCACTACGCTGCCGATGAGCACCCGCGCCATCACCATCACATCAATTGGAATGTAAAAGGTAAACAGCATGACCATGGTCATCACTGCTGCCATTAATCCGGTCAGCAGCATATGAAACGGTTTTACCCCGGTCAGCACATAGCCCATGATATAAATGATACAGATGATCATCATGGCCTGATATTTCAGTGCTTCGGTATACACAGTCATGGTCAGCCAGGTCATCGACAGTATGGCCCAGAACACCAGCGCCATGGCGGCATAGGCAAAATAGCGCCGCAGGATTTTATAATGCGCAAAGAAAAACAGCGTCAGCAGACACAGACCACCATTGAGTAGCCCGAGCAGACAGCGGATAAAATCATGCCAGAAATGTTGCGGCTGGATAATCCAGTAATCCCCGGGAATGACCAGCATGGTCAGAATAAAATAGACCAGCACCCCCGACCAGAAATACTGGTTAATATTATGCCGGGCACGCTCCAAATACTGCTGCCAAAATTCCTGTTCCAGCTGTTTCGGAAACACCTGACCTGCGCTGCGTCGTTGCCGGGCAATCAGTGCCTCTATTTTTTCCTTGTCGTATTGCAATTGGACAAGCTTATATTTGTATTCCATTGACATAAAATATAATTTTTATAGTCGCTTAAAAATAACACAAAATGATAAAAATTAATTCAATATAAGGCATCTTTTGTCTAGATTTGACGTTATCATTGTCAGGTTTATAGATTATCATTCCATTTATTTTTCGATCGGCATCACCTTGAATACGATTACTCTTTTACAGCCAGATGACTGGCATGCTCACTTACGTGACGGTTTAGCATTAAAACGTACAGTTCCAGATCTTGCCAAACAGTTTGCACGTGCGATCTGTATGCCGAATCTTGTCCCGCCTGTAAAAACCGTGGAAGAAGCGATCAGCTATCGTGAACGCATTATGGCGCATGTGCCAGAAGGCGTGGCGTTTGATCCGCGCATGGTACTGTATTTCACCGATCAGACTTCGCCAGCCGAAGTGAAAAAAATTAAAGACTCCGAGCATGTCAATGCCATCAAGCTGTATCCGGCCGGTGCAACCACCAACTCGGACAATGGTGTCAGCGACATCCGTAAAGTCTATGCGGTGATTGAACAGTTAGAAGAACATCAGGTGCCGCTGCTGTTACACGGCGAAGTGACCCATCAGCATGTCGATATTTTTGACCGTGAAAAACGCTTCCTAGATGAAGTATTGGCACCTTTATTAAAACAGTTCCCGAAACTGAAACTGGTGCTAGAACACATCACCACCAGCGAAGCAGCGCACTTTGTTCTGGAGCAGGACCGCAACGTAGCGGCTACCATTACTCCGCAGCATTTGCTGTTTAACCGCAATGACATGCTGGTTGGTGGGGTTAAACCACACTTCTACTGCCTGCCTATTTTAAAACGTCAAACCCATCAGCAGACTTTGCTGGAAGTGGCGACCAGTGGCAATCCGAAATTCTTCCTCGGAACCGACAGCGCGCCGCATTCTAAAAATGCCAAAGAAAATGCCTGCGGCTGTGCCGGCTGCTATAGCGCACCAACCGCCATTGAGCTGTATGCGCAAGCCTTTGACCAGGTCGGTAAACTGGACCGCCTAGAAGGTTTTGCCAGCCACTTTGGCGCAGACTTCTATGGTTTGCCGCGTAATACTGGTACGATTACCCTGGTTAAAGAAGACCAAGTGATTCCTGCAAGTTTAGACTATTTGGATGGTGAACAGATTGTTCCGCTATATGCCGGTCAAACCATCCAATGGAGAAAAGTGTGACAGACGAAACTCTACCTTTAATTGGTCAGCGTTTCCGTGGATTCTTACCTGTTGTGGTCGATGTCGAAACAGCAGGTTTTAATTCGCAAACCGATGCCTTACTTGAAATAGCCGCCATTCCGATTGTGTTTAATGCGGAAGGCCATTTTGTTCCGGGTCAGGCCTATCATGCGCATATTAATCCGTTTGAAGGGGCCAATCTGGACCGTCGTTCACTCGACTTTATCGGGATTGATCCGTTCAACCCGATGCGTATGGCCATGGCTGAAGATGAAAAAACGGCGCTGAAACGTATTTTTAAATCCGTGAATGAAGTGCGTCGCCAGCAAAACTGTACTCATGCAGTGCTGGTCGGCCACAATGCGCATTTTGATCTGGGCTTTTTACAGGCGGCCATTGCCCGTACCAGTACCAAAAACCAGAATCCGTTTCATAGCTTTTCCGTACTCGATACCGTAACCTTAAGCGCAGTGATGTTCGGTCAAACGGTACTGGCCAAATCCTGTATTCAGGCCGGCATTGAATTTGATGGCAAAGAAGCGCACTCTGCCCTGTACGACACACAAAAGACCGCGGAACTGTTCTGTTATATTTTAAACAAACTCACCCCGCATCTACTTGACACCTTGGTGGCGGATCAATAAGATACCGCCATCTTCTAAACGTCCCTATCGTCTAGAGGCCTAGGACATCGCCCTTTCACGGCGGTAACCGGGGTTCGAATCCCCGTAGGGACGCCATCTCATTTCTCTCCCCTCCTGTTTGTTATTCATTCTTCTTTGCACAGCACTGTTGTTTATTTAAGCTGTTATTGCAAATAATTCTCATTTCTATTGATTAAGTCCATCAAGTTAATGATAATCGCTTGCATTATCTTTTACAAAAAACACATCTCATGCGTTTTGCCTATTCCAGCTTGTCTGTGGCCATTTTAAGCAGCTTCAGCTCCCTTAGTTTTGCTGAACAGATTCAAGAATCAGAACCTACCACCCTCTCTCCCTCGCTCAAACTGTCGACCATTGTGGTCGAGGCCAAAGAGGAAAATGCGCTGGGAAAAACAGTCTATAAACAGGAAGATTTAAAGAAAAGCCCGAATAGCAGCAAGAACATCACCGACTTTTTAAAGGTGAATCCGAACGTGCAGCTCGGTCACCGCTTTCGCAGCAGCTTGCAGCAAGGTGAACTGAACGCGGCCGATATCAGTATTAATGGCGGATTGGCTTACGATAACAAGATTCTGATCAATGGCCTCTCCATCAACAATACGATTAATCCGGTGGGCGCACAGCAATCCAATCATCCCAACCAGCTAATGGGCAATTCACAGACTGCTGCCATTAATACCGACCTACTGTGTAAACTGACCGTGTTAGACAGTAATGTCGGGGCGGAATATGGAGAATTTACCGGCGGCGTGGTTTCTGCCGAAACCTGCGCTCCGCAAACTGAAATTGGCAAAATTCACGGTTCGCTCAGTTATGACTACACCTCAGATGCCTGGTCAAAAGTCAATTTCCCCTCTCAGGACAGCCGGGATGCTTTTGAAGATTCGAGCGATGAGTCGGCACAGCCCTACTTCACCAAACAGGGCATTAGCCTGAACAGTTATGGTCGGCTCAGTGAACAATGGGGTTTTAATGCCTTTGCTTCATACCGGCATTCAGCCATTCCCTTAAAAACAGATTTTGCCGAATCAGGGCAATTTGAACAGCAGCGTCAGGCCCGCAATGCCGGTGTGGAATTATTTTATGATCCCTCTGAACGTACTTCGTTTAAGCTGGGTGCGAGCTTTTTGGAAAATGATGGACTGTATTTTAAATCCAATATCCGTGATTCTGAATCGACCCAGCACTCGAACAGCCAGAACCTGTATTTTAATCTGAACAACCAGCTCGACAGTGTCTTGCTGACCCAGCAGCTGAACTATCAACGCCAGCAAGCGGGACGTCAGGCTGCCCAGAATCACTATAGCTGGCTCAACTCGAGCAGCAAAAACTGGGGCAAGGACAAATATAGCTTTGAAGGTCATATGGGCGGCTTAAAGCAGCAAGAAAGCCGGCTGGAATACACCATTAAAGCCCTGTTTGAGCCGATTGAAACCGCATCTTTGCGGCATCAGTTTAAAATCGGGGCCGGCTATGGCCATTATGCTGCTTACTGGCAACGCCCTGAAACTGCCCACGTATATGCTACGCCTTTAAATTTAAACGGTGCCGACTGCCAGTCTGATAATGGCACTCTATATGATGCCTGTGATACTGCGCCAAGTCTGGATGGAAAATATCAAGGCCAGTATTTAAGCAGCAAAACCAGCTATTATGCCGGTCAACTGGATATCCGTCAGGATCGCTGGCATGCCTTTATTGAAGACCAGATTCACTGGAATCAGTATCTGAGCGCAACCTTGGGCTTCCGGAGTGACTATGATTCCATCCATAAACAGAACAATGTTGCCCCCAGAACCGCACTAGAAATCCGTCCTTTTGGTAATGAGCGCTTAACCCTGTTGGGTGGCTGGAACCGCTATTACGGGCTAAATGCGTTTGTGAATGAACTGAATGACCGGATTGACCAGTTTGAGCAAAAATATACACGCACGCAGCTGGAACAAGGCTGGACACCCAAAACCGCAGGAAAGACCAGTTTCACCTATCGCTCCAAGCTACAAACCCCGTATAGCGATGAAACCGTACTCGGCCTGAGTTCCAAACTGAACAATACCGCACTCAGCCTGAAATGGGTCAACCGTGACAATCAGGACCAGTTACGTAAAACTAAAATGAATCTGGAAGATCTGAGTTATAGCTATGACAATCGCGGTCGCTCTGCATCCGATATTTATTCACTTTCCATCCGCAACCTGGCGCCACTGGCATTTTTAGGTGCACAGCATCGTCTGGCCCTGAATGCAGACTATACCGAAACCACGCGCAATTTTGATCATTACGACAGTACCGATATTCTGACCGCCACCCCGCAAGTCTATTATAAGGGGCAACTGATTGATGCCGAGGATCGCCCTGCCCATGAGTTTCATGTGCCGTGGACCGTGCGTCTGAACTGGGAGATGCAGTTTGACCGCCTGCCGCTAACGCTCAGCCATTTCCTGAGTTATCAGGGTAAAGTTGATGCCCTAAAACGTGAGGCCAAAGGCTATACCGACGCACAGGGCGTGCAGCATGATGCCTATACGCCGTACACCACCCAGAACAAGTTTTATTGGGACTTAAAAGCCAGCTACCGGATTCCATCTTTTAAAGATACCCAAACCATTTTGGGTCTGACTATTAACAATGTCACCAACCGCGCCAACAGCTTTATTGACAGCAGCGGCAGCGCCCAGCCCGACATTGGCCGGCAGTTTATTGCCGATGTGACCTTTAAATTCTAGCGTGGAAATATGCACAGGCTTGCACTTTTAGACTGTGCATCCGCTATAATTGCAGTAATTTCCCATGCTTTTTTTATAAGACAATGTTAAAAAAGATTTTTCTGGTTCTGATTATTTTGCTGCCTTCGGTGCTTTATCTGTACATTGTGTCGCGTGATAGCAAAGCACCGCAAGCGCCCGCACCGGCTGAACAGGCCGCGCCGCAGCCACAAGCACCTGAGTACCAAACCCCGGACCACTAAATGTGGTCTTTTTTATCTCCAGTACGATGAGTCGTGCAGATGCTCATGGGTTAAAATCCGGTGCAGATTGAAGTGCTTATTAAAAACCGGGTGGCCATCATCAAACGATAAATTTTCCAACAGCCTAAACAGATACTTTTTAGACAAATAAATCCAAATCATGGAATTATTCCCGTCATCAAATTGACATCTTTGAGGCAAATCCCTAATATAGCCCTCACCTCGCAACGTCCCTATCGTCTAGAGGCCTAGGACATCGCCCTTTCACGGCGGTAACCGGGGTTCGAATCCCCGTAGGGACGCCATCTAAATCGCGCCAGACGACTACTTCTAACCCAATTGTTTTGATTATTGATTGCAGATTTGTAGTTTTTCTCTACAATAGCCTGCTTCTCTATTCTTTTATTCTCCTACTCTTATGCAGACATCTCATTCTCCGAATGATGCTACGCATCAGGGCAATTCTGCGCCTTTAAAACGCGCTATGAGTACTCGACATCTGGTTATGATTTCACTTGGTGGTGCAATCGGAACCGGTTTATTTTTAGGTTCGGGTGAAGTCATTGCACAAACGGGGCCTGTAGGTGCCATTCTTGCTTATTTTCTGGGCGGCGTGATCGCTTACATGGTTATGCTGTGTTTGGGCGAACTGGCTGTCCATATGCCTGAATCCGGTTCTTTTGGTGCTTATGCCAAACGTTATATTGGACCCGGAACAGGCTATACCGTCACCTGGCTGTACTGGCTAACCTGGTCAGTCACCCTGGGGACTGAATTTACCGCAGCCGCCCTGCTGATGCAGGAGTGGTTCCCGCACATCTCGATGTGGTTATGGACCATTATTTTTGGGGTATTTGTCTTTACCTTAAATATGGTGTCTAGCCGCTGGTTTGCTGAATCCGAATTCTGGCTGGCACTGGTCAAAGTCGTGACCGTGGTGGCCTTTATTCTGCTCGGTCTGCTGGCCATTTTCGGCGTGATCGGCTATCAGGGCTATGAATCTGCGCCGCTGTTTAGCAATTTAACCGCACAGGGCTGGTTCCCGGAAGGTTTATTCCCGATTTTCACCACCATGCTGATTGTGAACTTTGCCTTCTCTGGCACCGAACTGATTGGTGTGGCCGCTGGTGAAACCAAAGACCCGGCCAAAAACGTTCCAAAAGCCATCAACACCGCGATTTTCCGCCTGCTGATTTTCTTTGTCGGAACCATTCTGGTTGTGACTGCGTTATTGCCGCATCAGGAAGCCGGTCTGGCCGCTGAGGGCGTGAGTAGCAGTCCATTTGTGACCGTGTTCCAGCACATCGGGATTCCATACGCAGAAGATATTATCCGCTTCGTGATCATTACCGCCTTACTGTCTGCCGCCAACTCAGGTTTGTTTGCAGCATCGCGGATGATGTGGTCATTGTCGTATCAGAAGCAGTTGCCGCAGGTTTTCTCCAAGGTCAACTCGCGTGGTATTCCTTATGTGGCAGTGATGGTCACCATGCTGGGCGCAATGCCAGGCTTGCTGTCTGAGCAGTTTGCACCTGAGCTGATTTTTACCAACCTGCTCGGTATTGCGGCCTTTACCATGGTGGTGGTCTGGATGAGTATCTGCTTAAGTCATTTCAACTTCCGCCGTGAATGGTATAAACAGGGTCGTAGCGTGAAAGAGCTGGGCTTTGCCGCACCATTGTTCCCGATTGTGCCAATTCTGGGCTTTGTATTCTGTCTGATTACCTGTTTGAGTATGGTATTTGATCCATCCATGCGCATCAGTTTCTTTGGCTGTTTAATCTTTATTGCAGCCTGCTATATCAGCTATTACCGTTTTTATCATAAAAAAATCTGATCAGGATTTGCAGTAAAGAGCGGCCCCGGCCGCTCTTTTTTTATTTATACTGTTAAATAAAGCCATTCTCATTCACATGCTGGCCCGACAATGAATATTATTTGCATTCATGGGATGAATCAGCAACACCAGACTGCCGATTCACTGCGTCGACTGTGGTTATCAATACTGGAGCAGGGTTTAAAACGCAGCCAGCAGTCCCATTTTTTTGCCGATTTAAAACAGGCCATCTGCATGCCGTTTTATGGCGATCTGCTCTCCAAACATCATCTGCAAAATACTTTAAATGCCAGCACCCTGATGCCGCAGCACTGGCCGCATTTTCCACTGCTACATCCAGTCAAAATCCAAAAACCGACCACAATGGTGGAAGAACATCGCCCCGGCGATTGCAATATTCCGCATCTGCAAGTCTATGATGCGCTCAACTTTAACCAGAAACTGAAATGGCTCAGTGCCTTAAGCCGGGATATTGCACTGCGTGATTTTGCCCGGCTGATCAATTATTTTCCCAAACTGTATGCCAGCTTGTTGCATAAATTTCTGGTCGAAGCCTATTTATACCTGGCCGATCCGCATTTTATTCAAGAGGTACACAGCCGGATTTATGCCCAGCTCTGTCAGGATGACACCCATATTATTCTGGCGCATTCCTTAGGCACGGTAATTGCCTATAATCTGTTAATTCAGCATCCGGAACTGAATATTGCACGCTTTATTACCCTCGGTTCGCCGCTGGCCTTTCGGGTGATTCAGGAGCATTTACAACAGCCAATTCAGCGCCCGGCTGCCCTGCATGGCGACTGGATTAATTTTTATTCTCCGGATGATTTTCTGACCGCCTTTCCACTGTCGGAACCACCGTTTCATTTTAAACCGGCCATTCTGAACCAGCAGGTACAAACTCCGGTAGATCGTCCTCATGAAGTCTATGGCTATTTACAGCATCCCCAAGTCTTAGAGGCCTTGGTCGAGTTACTGCCAGAAAGTGCTTAAATTGAGGGAATTTTCACCTGATTTATGCAAATTGTTCTAAATTTATTCGCTTAAAAGCCTTGCAGCCAGAAAATTGTAGAAAAGCGTTTGACACCCTCCTTTTTTCACCCTAATATACGCCCACCTCTGAAACGTCCCTATCGTCTAGAGGCCTAGGACATCGCCCTTTCACGGCGGTAACCGGGGTTCGAATCCCCGTAGGGACGCCAATTTCAGAAGTAATATTTTATTAAGTCCCTATCGTCTAGAGGCCTAGGACATCGCCCTTTCACGGCGGTAACCGGGGTTCGAATCCCCGTAGGGACGCCACTTCTTCCAATCAAAAGAAGCGGTTTAAAATATTCTTCTGCACTGTCCCTATCGTCTAGAGGCCTAGGACATCGCCCTTTCACGGCGGTAACCGGGGTTCGAATCCCCGTAGGGACGCCATATTCGGGTCACATACGTGATTCATAAAAAAGCCCAAGCATTGCGACTTGGGCTTTTTTATTGCTACAACTTTTTATTTGTACAGAACGGGAGCTAGGAAAAATACTATCACCCGTTTAAAACAGTCATACCACCTGCACCCAGATCCTCATCCACTTCATACAATCTCCTGTGAATATGGATGGAAATGCTCAAAAAGGCTGAATAAAGCGTAGATGGGGAATCGGGATGGATCACCCTCATTCCCCATTTCTGTTTAGGCCGATTTACGCGAGTTAATCTGCCCTTTAATTACCGCGGTCAAATTGCCTTTTAAATATTTAAAAAATACTTTTAAAGGCGAGAGTTTTGGATTCGGCTGTTTGCCTTGGGCAATGTCCTTGAACTGCGCGGCATACCAGATAATTTCCATAATTGCCATTTTATCAACCAGTGGAATGCCGGTCTTAATTTTATCGACACCATAACGCACGTCTTGCCCTGCCAGCAAACGATGTGCCAGATCTGGCTCTACCGCAAATGGGCGAGCAATCCCGATAAAATCACAGGCGCCGCTGGCCAGTGCCGTATTCATGCCTTGTACGGTCCGGAAACCGCCGGTCACCATTAAATGACAACGAACTTCCTGGCGGATCCGCTCCGCAAACTCCAAGAAGTAGGCTTCACGCGCTAAAGTCGAGGCTTTGCGTTTTTCCGCTTTTACTCCGGCCATGGCCGGTGCTTCATAAGTCCCCCCCGATACTTCAATCAGGTCAATTCCGGCAGCATCAATCGCTTTAAAGACCTGAATCACATCTTCCTCACTAATACCACCGCGCTGGAAATCCGCCGAGTTCAGCTTGACCGAAATAATAAAATCTTCAGAGGTCGCAGCGCGCACCGCCTGATAAATTTCCAGCAAAAAGCGCATCCGGTTGTCAATCGAGCCACCCCAACGATCTTGGCGTTTATTGGTTAGCGGTGATAAAAACTGGCTGATTAAGTAGCCATGTGCGCCATGCAGCTGCACCCCTTCAAAACCGGCCTGCTCACAGATCTGCGCTGCGCAGGCAAAGCGCTGGATAATATCAAGAATCTCATCTTCACGCAGTTCACGCGGTGTGCCAAAGGTGGTGGCCAAGGCCGGGCTAAACGGTACGGCGGAAGGCGCGACGGTTTCTTTGTTCAGGCCTTTCGGACATTGCCGTCCCGGATGCGACAGCTGCACCAGTTGCACCATGCCATACTGCTTGCCAATCTGTGCCCACTGTTGCAACTTGGCCAGATCACGTTCTGATTCAATGGCCACCACGCCCGGTTCATTTTTGGCACGAATATCCACCATGACATTGCCGGTAATGGCACAGCCCAGCCCACCCTTGGCCCAGGCCTCATATAAGCCCAAATGTAACTGGTTCGGCTGACCAGCCGTATTGGCCAGCGCCTCACTCATAGCACCTTTAATGATGCGGTTTTTAAATGTGGTCTTTCTAATTTGAAGCTGATCTGCAATCTGGCTCATTGGTCAATCCTGACATTGTGGTCTAGAGCAAATACTCCATTGAATTACCCCAATGGTCAAGCAAATTTTGACAACTCGTATTGTCAAAAATCGTTACCGCTTAGTATTGACTGGCCTGAATCAGCTGCCGGGTATAGTCAGTTTGTGGCTGTGCAAACAGATCTTCAGTACGCTGGAATTCCATCACCTTGGCATGTTTCAGCACCAATACCTTCTGACACAAGGCCTTGACCACCTGCAAATCATGGCTGATAAACAGATAGCTCATCTGCTCCTGCTGCTGCAAACGCCGCAACAGTTTAACGATGGCGCGTTGTGTGGTGCGGTCCAGCGCCGAGGTCGGCTCATCCAGAATCAGCAGTTTCGGTTTCAGCACCAGCGCACGTGCCAGTGCAATCCGTTGCCGCTGTCCACCGGATAGTTCATGCGGATAACGGGTTTTAAAACTGACCGGCAATTCAACTTTTTCCAGTGCCAGATCAATACGCTGCTGAATTTCGGATGCTGACAGCTTTTGTAAGGCCAACCCTTCGCCAATGGTCTGCTCGACATTTAAACGCGGATTCAGGCTGCTAAACGGGTCCTGAAATACAATCTGAAATTCACTGCGTAATGGCCGCAGCTGCTTTTCCGAAAGCTGGTTCAAGTCCTGGCCCAGCAAATCAATTTTGCCCTCACTGGCAGTTAAACGCGAAATCGCCAGCGCCAGCGAGCTTTTACCGGAACCACTTTCCCCGACAATACCGATGGATTCGCCTTGGGCCAGATTTAAATCCAGCGGCTCCACCGCGACAAAATAATTTTTGACCCGATTGAGTAAACCCTGCTTAATGGGAAACTTCACACCCAGTTGTTGCAGTTGCAATAAAGGCTGAGTCGCCTCTACCTGTAAAGCCTGACCAAAATCATGATGCAGCAGTTCCCGGGTATAGGCCTGCTGCGGCGCATGAAAGACCTGTTCAACCGGCCCCTGCTCCTCGACCTGGCCTTTGTTCATGACAATGACCTGATCGGCATAATGCCGCACCAGATTCAAATCATGGCTGATTAAAATCATGGCCATCTGCCGGCTGCGCTGTAAGCTTTGCAGCAGATCCAGAATTTGCACCTGTAAAGTTACATCCAGCGCAGTGGTCGGTTCATCGGCAATCAGGATGTCCGGATCAAGCGCCAAGGCCATGGCAATCATCACCCGCTGGCGCTGCCCGCCAGACAGTTCATGCGGATAACGCTTCAGTTTATCTTCCGGCTGGGGAATGCCAACATCTTGCAGCAATTGCAGCACGCGTTGCCGGGTTTCCGCCTTGGAATGCCCCTGTAACAGCAGGCTTTCGCCAATAATTTTTTCTACCCGATGCAGCGGATTTAATGCCGTCATCGGCTCCTGAAAAATCATGGCAATGCGCTGGCCGCGAATCTGGCGTAGTTGTACCGGATTCAGCTGTAGCAGATCCTGCCCCTGAAACAGTGCCTGCCCCTGAATCTGTAGCTGACTCGGCAACAAGCCCAGCAAGGCCAGACTACTCACCGATTTACCCGAACCACTTTCACCGACCAGCGCCAGTGTTTCGCCAGCGTGCAATTCAAAATTTAAATTGTGCACCAATAGCTGCTGTTGATGCTGAATCTGGAGCTGCTGTACCGTCAGCACCGGCGTGCGCTTACTGGCGTCTTGGATCGAATGCATCACGGGTCGCCTCTCCAATATAAATCAGTAAAGATAAAACAATTGCCAGGGTAAAAAAGCCCGACAATGCCAGCCACGGCGCATTTAAATTATTCTTGCCCTGTAGCAGCAGTTCGCCTAAAGATGCAGCATCGGGCGGCAAACCATAACCGAGGAAATCCAGTGCAGTCAGCGCGGTAATATTCGCAGTCAGCATAAAGGGTAGTTGTGACAGACTTGAACTCATGGCATTGGGCAAGATGTGCCGGAACATGATGGTACGGTCGCTCACACCCAGGCTGCGGGCAGCACGGACATAATCAAAATTACGTGCCCTTAAAAATTCGGCCCGGACCAGTCCAACCAGGGTCGGCCAGCCAAACAGCAGCATAATCAGAAACAGCCAGTACACACTCGGACTAAACATACTGACCAGAATCATCACCATGAATAGCATCGGTAAACCGCCCCAGACTTCCAGAATCCGCTGTCCCAGCAAATCGACCCAACCGCCATAATAGCCCTGTATCGCCCCGACGATAATGCCGAGCGCAGCAGAGGCCAGCGTTAAGGCAAATCCGAATAGCAGCGATACCCGCAGGCCATAGAGAATCCGCGCCAGTACATCCCGGCCCTGATCATCGGTCCCGAGCCAGTTATCGCTGGTCGGTGGTGACGGCACCGGCACAGCCAGCTCTAAATTCGGCGATTGATAAGAATATTCAATCAGTGGCCAGATGGCCCAGCCCTGGTCCTGAATCAGTTGCTGCACGGCCGGGTCCTTATATTCTGCTTCGGTTTCAAAGACCCCGCCAAAAGTGGTTTCAGGATAAGCCTTGAACACCGGCATATATAAGCTGTTTTCATATTTGACCAGCAGCGGCTTGTCATTGGCGATCAGCTCGGCTGCTAAGGACAAGATAAAAATCAGGGCAAAGGCGATAAAACAGCCAAATCCCAACCGGTTCTGTTTAAAACGCTGGAGCCGCGCCTGCATCAAGGGAGACATTATTTGGCCCCCCGTGATTCAAAATTAATCCGTGGATCAATGACCTGATACAGCACATCGCTGATCAGTCTGAGGACTAATCCTAACAAGGTAAAAATAAACAGGGTGCCAAAAATTACTGGATAATCACGCTGTACAATCGCTTCAAAGCCCAGCAATCCCAGACCATCGAGGTTAAAAATAATTTCAATAAACAGGTTACCGACAAAGAAAATCCCAATTAATGCTTCCGGCAGGCCAGCAATCACAATTAGCATGGCGTTACGAAAAACATGGCCATACAGCACCCGCGATTCGGTCAGGCCTTTGGAGCGTGCCGCCAGCACATACTGTTTATTCAGTTCTTCCATAAACGAGTATTTGGTTAAGTAGGTCAACCCGGCAAATCCACCAATCACCATCGCCAGCAGCGGCAAGGTCATATGCCAGAAATAGTCTTTGATTTTACCCAGCAGACTCAGCTGATCGAAGTTTTCCGAGACCAATCCCTGTAGCGGGAACCACTGAAAATAGGAACCACCGGCAAAAAATACAATCAATAAAATCGCAAAAGCAAAGGCCGGAATGGCATAGCCAATGGCCAGCAAAATAGACGTGGCTTTATCAAAGATCAGACCATGCTGACGGGCTTTTTTTATCCCGAGTGGAATAGACACCAGATAAATCAGCAAGGTGCTCCACAATCCTAAAGACAGCGATACCGGCAGTTTTTCCCACAGCAGCTGGGTCACCGGCTTGTCTTTAAAAAAGCTGGTGCCAAAATCAAATTGCAGATAGCTGCTCAGCATTAGCCAGAAACGCTCATGAATTGGTTTATCAAACCCATATTGCGCTTCAATTTTAGCCACCATTTCATCACTTAGACCTTTGGCGCCCTGATAGGGCGTTGAACCGGCCGCAGCAGTTTCGGCACTGCCACTCCCGCCCATGCCCTGAAAGGCTTCTGCCTGCTGAATTGCCTGCTCGACCGGACCGCCCGGGGCAATCTGGATCACAATAAAGTTAATCAGCAAAATCAGAAACAGTGTGGGAATAATCAGCAACACACGTTTCAGGATATAGGTTCCCATGCGCTCAGCATCCTTGTGGCAAAGCCAGCTTATTGTTTACGCAGATACTGGGCTACTTTTTGCGCCCCGGCTGCATCACTCCACCAGTAATCAAGTCCAATGGAAAGTTTTGGTTTTATTTTCGGTTGTTGGTACATATTCCAGTAGGCCAGCCAGTGCTCGCCTTTGCCATAGGTCGGAATCTGGTAATAACCAGCGCGTAATAAGCGGTCCAGCACTTTGGTCCGGACAATCAGCTGCTGGCGGTCAGGCGCGTAAATAATTTTCTGAATGATGTCATCAATGACCGGATTCTTGATGCCGGCATAATTATAATTGCCCGGCTGATCTGCCGCGGCACTGCTCCAGAATTGCGCCTGTTCATTGCCCGGACTTAAGGACTGTGGCAAGACCATGGTGCTTAAGTCAAATTCTGCCCGGCGCATCCGTTCAATATATTGCGGCACATCGACCTGACGGATATTCACCACAATCCCCAGACGTTTTAAATTGCGCACAAAAGGCATTAAAGTACGCTGCAAGCCATCCTGATGAATTAAAAATTCCAGCTGGATGGTGTTGCCTTTCGGATCAAGCAAACGGCCATCCTTGAAGCGATAGCCGGCATTCAGCAGGATCTGCCGGGCTTTGAGCAGACCGCTGCGGTTAAAACCGCTGGCATCACTGACCGGGAATTTCCAGTTGGCCAGCACCCCCTGACGCTGCACCGGATGCAACTGTTTTAAATACGGCTTTAACAGTGCCAGCTCCGCCGCGCTTGGACGACCTTTGGCTTCCAGTTCGCTATTGCTAAAATAACTTTGCAAACGCTGATACTGTCCGTAAAACAGGGCTTTATTCTGCCATTCAAAATCATAGGCATGGCTGAGCGCCTGACGGAAATGAATATCCTGCATCGGTGCACGCCGGGTATTAAACACAAAACTTTGTGTTGGCACCGGGTTTTCATGCCGGAACTTATATTTCACCACCATCCCCGCTTTCACTGCCGGGAACTGATATTCTGTCACCCATTTGCGCGCGGTATATTCTTCATGCAGCGTGTATTGGCCCGACTTAAAGCCTTCAAAGGCCACATCCATATTGCGGTAATAGACAAATTTAAGCCGGTCAAAGTTATAACGGCCCTTATTTACCGGCAGATCTTTGCCCCAATAGTTCGGATTGCGCTTATAAGTAATACTGCGTCCGGCATCAATCCGTTCAATCAGATACGGGCCTGACCCCAGCATCGGCTGCAAGGTAATCCTGCTAAAGTCCTTGCCCTGCCAGTCTTTCTGGGAATAAATCGGTAAGGCCGATAAAATCAGCGGCATTTCACTGTTGTTATCGGATTTAAAGGTCATTTTGACCTGATGTCTGGATAAGACCTCGGTTTTATCCAAATCGGCAATATACATCTGCAAACCCGGATTAGATTTGCTCTGGAAGGTATCAAAACTGAATTTGACATCAGCCGCGGTGACCGGTGTGCCATCACTAAAACGCGCTTTTGGATTCAGATGAAAAATGACAAATTTAGTCTGCTTCGGGTCATAAGTCACTTTTTCTGCCAGCAGTGGATACATCACCCCCGGCTCATCTAGCGAGCTGGTCATGAGCGAATCAAACAGATAATTCACCCCATCGGTCGCACTGCCCTTACCGTTCATGCTGTTCAGGTTGTCAAAAGTGCCATTGCTGGACTGACTCAGTATGCCACCTTTCGGTGCTTGCGGATTGGCATAGGGCATGGCCGCAAGCTGGCTGTATTTCGGGCTGCTGTGCAGCGCGATATACGGCGTGGTCTGCAGCGCAGCCCAACTCCAGCTTGAGGTCAAGGCCAGTGCTGTTGCCACAGCACTCAAGCCATATAAAGATCTGTTCATGCGGTCACGACTCCTTGTGCCCGGCAATTACAGGTTCGGAACCTTGATGATCTCTCCAATACGCAGCTGCGTATTCGGTTTAATCTCGTTCATATCAGCCAGTTCACTGGTTTCCAGACCATAACGGCTGGCCAGCCCAATCAGGGTATCACCGCGCTTGACCTTATATTCCATAATGGTTTTTGGCAATTGCAGGGTTTGTCCCACTCTTAAACCGGCACGCGGACTCAGGCCATTCAAGGCCGCCAGTTCAGCGACCGAAATACCGGTACGGCTGGCAATGGCATTTAAGGACTCACCGGCTTTAACGGTATAGGCTTCGGTTGCTTTACCCGTGCTGGCGGTGCTCACCGCTGCACTTTCCGCGGCACGGTTGCTACTGCTGTCCAGATCACCTTCAATTTTTAAACGCTGGCCAATCCGCAGTGCAGCAGTACGTGGCAGATCATTTAGTGCGGCCAGATAGTTCAGCTGCAAATGATATTTACGCGCAATACTATTTAAGGTCTCACCCGATTTTACAATATGAATATCAGAGTTTGCCGCAGTTGTGCTGACCTTACTTTCTTCCACTAGCGCTGGCTCACCGCTGAGTTTCAGGCGCTGGCCGGTACGTAAACCGGCAGTCCGGCTGATGCCATTTAAACTGGCAATCTGCTCCAGACTCAGGTTATAGCGGTTGGCAATGGCAGTTAAGGTATCTCCCGACTGTACTGTATAACTATCCGGGATGGTCGAACCGGCGGGAATTTTTAAAGTTTGCCCAATTCGCAGGCCGGTATTGGTCGAAATCTGGTTTAAGGCGGCCAGATCAGCCAGACTCATTTTGCTTTGTGCGGCCACACTCGATAAGGTGTCTCCGCGCTGGACAGTATAGTTTTCCGTTTTAATCTCAGCTGTTGATGTACTTGGCACTGCACGACGACTCTCTGCGGCCGTTTCAGTTTTTGCTTCGGCTTTCGAGTCACTTACAGGCACATTAATCCGCTGTCCAACCAGCAAACTGCTGCCCGCAGTCAGACCCGGAGTTAAGGCTGCCAGTTCTGCATTGGACAAGCCATGACGGTCCGCAATCAGTTTCAGATATTCACCGCGCTTCACCGTATAGCTTTGCGTGGCCACTTTGGTTTCAGCCGCTTTCTGCTCAGCTGCCTTGGCACGCATCTCTGCTGTTTCTTGCAGATTCAGCTTCTGGCCGACAAACAGGCCACTGCTTGTGTTCAGATTATTGTAATCCGCCAGTTGCTTGACCGATAAACCAAACTGATTGGCCACGCCGGTTAAGGTATCGTTAGCTTTAACCACATAGGATTCCGGCTGCTCTTTGGCTTTGGCTGGCGCGGCAGCTTGTGGTTTGGCATCATATAAATAGATGGTGGTACCGGCATATAAAGTCGAGTTTGGATCAATCTGGTTCCATTTTGCCACATCACGCCAGTTCACCCCATTTTTCATGGCAATCAGCACCAGGGTATCGCCGGCCTGTACCGTATAGGTACTGCGCTTGCCTTTTGGCGGCACCACCACCACTTCAGTGTCGGTCTTGATTACGTTCTTGCCCTGGTTCCGCTGGGCTTCATCTGAATCTGGACGGGTGCTATCCGCGACACTTTTCGGGTAAGCAAAACCTTTGGTCAGCTCTTTGCCTTGCTGCTCGGCCACCGACAGACTGGTCTGAATCGCGGTCAGCTTAATTTTGCCATCATAAGGATCGACAATTTCAGTGCCTTGTGGTGCAATTTCTTTTAACTCGGCCACCACCTGCGCCTGTTCAGCCTGAGAGGCCACCGGCTGCAACACCTCTTCTACCGTTTTGTTCTGGTCTTCAGTTTTCACTGCCGCCAGAATCTGTTCACGTTCTGCTGCTGAAATTGGCGGTTCGACCTTCACCGGCTGAATATTCTGTGCCGGGGTAATGGCCACCGGAATACGTGGAGCACTTGGAATATCGGAATTGGCCGCAAAAGAGGCCAAAGCCGATGAACCGCGTGGCGTACTGATCCGTTTGGTGCTGGTTGTAGTCGTGCTGCTAGCAGTTTTGGCTGTGCTCGCTGGTGTAGTCGTAGCAGTACGCTGAGTCACACTGGCCGTCAAAGCGGGTGTGGTGGTTTTTGTAGCTGGGGCACTGGTCGTGGTCTGCGTCGTCACACTAGGACGAGTGTTGCTGGCCAGCAATCCACCACCTTGCAGGTTTTTCAGACGTTCATCGACTGTTGGGCTTAAATCGGCTGGAATCAGAATCCGCATCGGGCTGGCACTGTCAATTCGGTCAGTACGATGGCCCGGGTTCAGTGCATATAACTCGGCACGGCTAAGACCAGTAATATTGGCCACATCATTTAAATTCACCGCTCCGACCGTCACTTCACGGAAATGGGGACGGTTGGCAATTGGCGGCAAACGCACCCCGTAGGCACCTGGATTTTTAATAATTTGCGCCACTGCCAGGAAACGCGGCACATAGTTCATGGTTTCCTGTGGCAATTTCAGTGACCAGTAATCGGTCGGTAAACCGGCAGCCTTGTTACGGTTAATCGCCTGCTGAATACGGCCCGGTCCGGCATTATAAGCGGCCAGAGCCAGCTCCCAGGAACCAAACTGGTTATACAGGCTACCGAGGAATTCATAGGCAGCACGGGTCGATTCGACCACATCACGGCGGCCATCATACAGCGGGGTCTGTTTCAGACCATAAATACGTCCGGTACTTGGAATAAACTGCCATAAACCGGCTGCAGCAGCGCTACTGGTTGCTGCCGGGTCGTACGAACTTTCAATGACTGGTAATAATGCCAGTTCGGTCGGCATGCCACGGCGCTCGGCTTCTTTGACTGTGTGATACAAATAACGTGAAGCACGCGCACTTAAACGGTCAATATATGGCTGACGTGAAATAAACCAGCCGCGCTGCGCTTCAATACGCGGATTCCAGTGTTCCAGATCCATTTTGAAACCTACGGTCATACGCTTCCAGACATCACCGTGTTTTAAAATCAGTAAACGGTCGCCTTCTACCGCGCGCATGTCGGTGGCCGACAATAAATCTTCCAGTGAATCTAAACTGCTGGCGTCCAGATAACCTGAACCAACCTGACTCGACGTTGACGCTTTGCTGGCACTTTGTGTAGAGGTACAGCCGGTGCTGATGCCGAGCGCGGCCAGCGCTGAACCCAAAACTGTAATTTTAAATAGTGCCGGGACCATAGGCTGCCACATGCGTGTGGTTGGTTTATACATAGGAAATCCAAACAACTCGTCTATAAATTATTTTTTAGATTTGACATTGTAGTGAAGCATCACTACGACACAAGGTTTTACTCTAGCGCGATTCTAATATAAATGTTACAAGAAATTAAAAAATTGACATCTTCGGCGTTTCTGATCTGCAATTGCGTTATACAATAGCAGCTCGGTTTTTATTTGGCTCTTTTTGGATCTGGCTTATGTCTCAAACAATCACACTATATGTGGATGGTGCTTGTCGTGGAAACCCTGGCTTGGGCGGTTGGGGCGCATATGTCATTACAGAAACCCAGCAACACAAACTTTATGGCGGTGAACTGGAAACCACCAACAACCGTATGGAGCTGACGGCAGCCATTGAAGGCATTCAGTTCTGCCCGGCAGAGGCCAAACTGATTCTCTGGACCGATTCCAACTATGTCAAACGCGGCATAACCGAATGGATTGCCGGCTGGAAAAAGAAAAACTGGAAAGATGTGAAAAATCCGGACCTATGGCAAAAACTGGATGCCATCTGTCAGGGTCGTGAACTTGAATGGCACTGGATTAAAGGTCACGCTGGCCATGCTGGCAATGAAATGGCCGATCAGCTGGCCAACAAAGGGGCCGATCTGGTATTTGCACAGCAGGTCAAAGTGACGCCGGTACAAATCATTACTGAAGATAAAAGCGCTGAGTCTGAAGTCATCCCGCCGGGCACGGCTAAAAAAAAAGCAGAATCTGACTGGTTGCTCGACGACCCTTTTGGCTTCGATCTAGACGACAGCCAACTAGACGTTGAAGTCGAAGAAGAACTGCTAATGGTGCAGGAGGATCATCTCAGTCTGACCCAGCACAGCATTACCGTGACGCAAACCCTCAGTCAAAATGACAGCCCGAATCAGAACGAAGTCCTGATCCAAGATGAAACCCAGAACCAGAGTGCAACAGCGCCAGCAAACACGTCATCGCATCCCCATATTGTGATTACCCCGGCCACGGTTCAGGCTTATGGTCCACGCCAGCTGATTCTGGATACGGAAACCACCGGTTTTTATTATCAGGATGGTGACCGGATTATTGAAGTCGGCGCAATTGAAATGGTCAACCGCAAACTGACCGGCAGCTCGATTCATATTTATATCAACCCGGAAAAACCGGTCGGTGAATCGGAAGTGGTGCACGGTATTTCGGATGAATTTTTAAAAGACAAGCCGAAATATGCCGAAATTGCTGCAGTGCTGTATGACTATTTAAAAGGTGCGGAAATTATTGCGCATAACGCCACCTTCGATATGAACTTCCTGGATATGGAGTTTAACCGCTGCGGTTTAGGCGATTTATCGGCAGTCTGTGAAGTCACCGATACCCTGGTAATGGCCAAAAACAAGCATCCGGGACAAAAGAACTCGCTCGATGCCTTGGTGAAGCGTTATGAAATTCCGGCGCGTGACCGTACCTTCCACGGCGCCTTGCTCGATGCTGAAATTCTGGCAGATGTCTATCTGGCCATGACCGGTGGCCAGGTGTCCTTTGATATGGATGCCCTGTCAGCCCATCATGAAGAACAAAGCGGTGAATCGGGCCGTCGCAGCATTGAAATGGAATTGCCGGTGATTCTGCCTTCTGCCGAAGAGCTGGAGGCACATGAGAATTGGGTCAAACAATTTGAAGAAAAGCATGGACAGCCCTGCTTTTTTGCCAAATAAAAAACCGACGATTGTAATTTTTTGTATTTAATCTGTTCCTAGTTCAGTTATAGTTAAGATAAACAGGTCTGCTGTTTTTGCAGCAGGCCCATAAACAGATAAAACACTAGGAAAGGTGCAGATACATGTCTTACCAAACCTCTATTCATTTTGATCCGACTGCATTACTGATAATAAAAAATGAGGTTGATAATTCAATCAAATTGGTGGAATCCGCAGTCAGCACCTTGGCAGAAGATCAGACTTTACCTTTCGGGATTGATGATGCCCTTAACCAGTTTGAGCAATGTGCCCAGGTACTGGCCCTGATTGATATGTCGAGCCTGGCAAAAATTGCCCAATATTCAGCAGAATTAATGCGCAAGATTATGGGGAATCCGGCGCAAATTAAAACTGAAGACGTGATTGCCTTAAGTGAAGGCACCACCATGCTCAAGCGCTACATCGAATTTATTTGTCTGCGCGAAGTTAAAATTCCACAGTTCCTGCTCGATACCTTAAACCGTCTGGAACGTGCCTTGGGTAAACCACTCACCCAGGAAGGCCAGCATATTGAATCTCTGCTGGACTGTATTCACCCGGAATTCAAATTGCCACAAGCACCCGGTCTGGAAAAATCAGGCTATGTGCATCAGCTGTATAAACTGTCACTGTACAAACTGCTGAAGCAGGAAGAATCCGAGCTGGATCTGCAAGCCATGAAACTGGTCGGCACCTATTTAGCCGGTCTATCCGCCCAGCATCCAAGCCAACAATACTGGAATCTGGTCTATGTGGCGTTAAACCAGATTGATAACCTGCTGCTGAATGAACCACGTTTACGCACCTTAATCAGTATTGAACTGAATATGCGTCAATACTTTGCCGCACCAGACAGCTTCCAGGCCCAGTTAAGTGATCTGGCCAACATCCTGAGCCTGTGCATTAGCCAGGAAGATCAGGTGGCCCAGCACATCCGCGAACAGCTGAATATTGGTGAAGACCTGCTGACTGACACCCAGTTACAGGTCTTCAGCCGTCATCTGTATGGTCCGGATTTTGAAACCATGCAGACCATCAGTGCTCTGGCGACCAGCGAAATGGCGCAGATTCGCAATGACATCGAATACAACTACCAGAACATGACCCCTGAAAAAACCCAGGAGTTGCAAGCCAAGCTCAAAGATCTGGCCAACATCTTTAAAGTACTGAACCTGAATGAAGCCCACCGTGATCTGCTGGTTCAGGCCGACGCCTTGAGTCAGGCCGAAGTGCTCAAAGAAGAAAGCTTTGCCCAGCAGCTGATGAACACCATTTTATCAGCGATGAACTCGATTGGGGTGCTGGAGCGTCATCATACCTCTAGCCGTTTACAGCTGCGCGTTAACAACATGCACATTTCGCTGGACCGTTTAGATGAAGCGCATGAAGTATTGCTGAGCGAAACCAAAACCTTAATTGATCTGGCTCAGCAGATTCTGGTGCAGCACGTTCAGGATCAGGATGTGCGTTTATTGGAAAACACCTGTACCCAGCTGCGTGAAGTGGCCGGTGCCCTGCTGTTCCTGAATGAAGAAAAAGGCCAGCAGGCGCTGCTGACTGCCGCTGACTTTATCTATCGTAAATGCGAAGCCGGTGAAACGCTCAGTAGTGACGAGCTGAATGCCGTGTTAGACACCTTGGCCGGTGCCGACATGCTGATTGACAATTTAAAAAACAAACAGCCTGTTTTACAGTCGATGTTTGATGTAGCATTGGCAAGTAGCGAAAAACTGAAAGCTGTAGCCTAATGTCTGAACTCTCACTTGCCTATATTTTTCACCAACAGCAACTGCTGGTCGATGAACAGTTTCAACTGCCCCGAGTTGAAAAATTAGCAAGTGACCTGTCTACGGGCAATCAGGTGATTGCCCGCGACTTACTCCCCGATGAGCCCATTCCTGAAGGCTATCAATTATTGCCAATTCGCCAGCTGTTACAGTTCTGGAACAGTGCCGAATTTGAACAGGCCAGCCGTGCAATCCAGTTGCTAGAATGGCGTCGTAATCACCGTTTTGCAGCCACTGCGGCCATCCAACCGAAGCGCATGCCACCGAATATGCCATGGTTTGCCCGGTCTGCCAGTATCGCCAATATCCACGTGTACAACCCTGTGTCATTACCGTCATTACCCGCGGTGAAGATGAAATTCTGCTGGCCAAAAATGCGCGAAACACCACCAATATGTATGGCCTGATTGCCGGTTTTGTTGAGGTGGGAGAAACCTTGGAAGAAGCGGTACGCCGTGAAACCGCGGAAGAAGTCGGTATCCAGCTAAAGAATATTCAGTATCTGGCCAGTCAGCCCTGGCCTTTTCCAAGCAACCTGATGATTGCCTTTAAAGCCGAATATGCCGGTGGTGAACTGCAGTTACAGGAAGAAGAAATCAGCGATGCGCAATTCTTTAAATTTGATCAGCTGCCGAATATTCCGTTCAAAGGCAGTATCGCCCATGCCATGATCAAACACGTGACCGAAGGCTCTGCCGTCGCCGACGACAGCAAAGCCTGGCTCTAAAGAGACACTACTCAGGAATTTAGCGTTTCTTCCAGCGCCTGCATAATCGTGTGCTTGGTCTTGAAATAACGGCTAAACAGACTCGATACCGAGCCCATAATACTGACATGCCCGGTGCGTGAAATGGTGATCAGCTGACTATGATTGCCATGCTTGTTTAGCACATGATCAAAATCAACCGCATTACTCAAATGCACAATCTGGTCATTCTCAGCCACCAGCAAATAGTGACGAATGTGATTACTTTCCACAAAGTAATACGGCATCACATCATGATAAGGAATGGTCTGATCAAATGCATCGGCACAAAGCGGATCATCTTTATAGTCAAAATGATAGGGACCAGCCAAGCCAATCGCAGCCCGAATATTGTCTCGGCAGTTCAGCGCATAAGGCTGCGGATGATACAGCACCGACATGATATTAAACGCACCGGCCGAGTGCCCCATTAGGATAATCTGATCAGTGTTAATCCTTAACTCTGCCTGCTGATCATGCAGATAGTTCAGTGCCAAAGTCAGGTCATCAATATAGACCGGAAAAATATTCTGCGGCGCCAGTTGATAATTAATGACGGCAACATCAAAACCCTGCTGGGCAAAAGCTTCGCCAACAAAGCGGTAGTCTTTTTTATCGCCCCGTGACCAGGCACCACCATGAACAAAAACAATTAACGGCTGCTGGGGACGTGGCTGGGCAGTCCGGTACAAGTCCAGCTGATGGCGTTCATTCGTTCCATAAGCCAGATCGTTCTCTACGGTATAGCCCTGGCGTGGGGTCAACCGGTTCAGGGCATAACTGCCAAAATCATACAGGCGGAATTCCTGATATACACTTTTGGCCTGAACCAGACGATATTGCAGCTGCGTTTTAAACTGGAACAACTTAGAGCGCATTCGTTGGCTCGATCTGGTCCGGATCAATGGCGACCGGGGTTTGTACATCCGGCTGTACATTCATCATCGGGCTGGCAAAACCAGAAGATGTGGCCTGTGAGGCTTCAATATTGTCAATTAAGGTCACAATTTTGGTGACATTACCAACCTGCTGTAACACCTGATTTAAATCGGCGATTTCCGCATTATTCAAACGGCCCATCACATACAGCACGCCATCTTCGGTGTGAATTCGCACTTTACTGTCAGAAACCACCGGCGCTTTCATAATCAGGCCACGGGTATTGGCGGTCACGGTGGTGTCCTGCATGATGGTGCTATAACCAATCTGGTTGCCCACGGTAATATAGTTGTGTACGGTTTTGACATCGCTCATGGCGCGTACATTGTCTTCCGCCAACTGCTTCAGATGTGCATCTGGCACCTGACCGGTCAGCAATACATTGCCGTGGAAACTTTCAATATTAACGCGTGACTGTTTAAAACGGGCATCCAGCTTATATAAATTAATTTTTGCTGTACGTTCAATGGAGTTATCAATAAAGACCTGGCCAAGTGAGCGTGCGCCACTTTCCGTTCCTACAGGTGCAGAACCCGTACCACTGGAAATAAAACTTGCACAGCCGGATAAACTTGCCACACACAGCACTGTGATTGCGATACGATTTAACACTCAGCAAGACTCCTCATTACTTATTCATTTCTGTTTTCAAGCATCTTTGCTTCAATTCTCTTCAAAGATTAATGAACTCTGAATCAAAAGTAAAAGCATTTTCAATCCATTGCAGATCATACGTGAAATTGGAAAAATCTTGCTGTACTGTTTTTGCAATTTGTTCAGTAAAATCAAAACAAATCACATCAAATCGACAATAAAAATCCTGTAATTGTGCAGAATTGCTCAAATAGGTCAGCGCAGTTTTTATCAGCTTTTGCTGCTTGGAGATGGAAACCACCTCCACCGCCCGGCCATAATCGCTAAAAGATCGCGCCTTTACCTCCACAAACACCAGCTGCTGATCCTGCCGGACAATCAGGTCAATTTCACCATAACGGCAATGGTAATTGGCCGCCAGAATCTGATAACCTTGCTGCTCTAATAACACTGCGGCCTGCTGTTCGGCCCACTGCCCCAAACGCGCGCGCTGACTGGCCATTTACAGGATCTGTACCAGCTGTTTCTGCTGCACATAGCATTTCGGAATACGCTGAATCTGGTTGTCCTGAATCCGGATTAAACCAGTTCGCCCTTCAAACTCGATGCGGTTTAATTGCGGCTGCTTCAGATAATAATTGGCGATCTGCCAGGCATCTCCACCAAAGGCCACCAGCCGCTGAAAAGAAAAGTGTTCCGCCTTGGCCGCCTGAATTCCGGCCTGTACATCTGCCCAGTGGGACTGATATAAAGCCGGCGCATCACAAAACTGCAGGCCTTGCGGTAACTGCTGCTGTGACTCGACGGCATTGGCCAGACTGTATAAGCGCTTTTTGGGCAACCTGTTCTGGCGATTGATCCAGCCATTCGAACCCAGCAATAACACCCCCTGCTGACGTTTCAGCCACCTCGGCGGACTGTCTACCACCTCCACCGGATAATCCAGCTGCGACACCAGAGACATCAATAACAGCTCATGTTCAGCTTCGGTGCCCGGTTCACGCAGAATATACAAATGATTGATCTGATCTTTCTGGAACAGCTGTTTTAAGGTCTGCGCATCATCTTTTTTTGACAGGCTAAACTGTAACACCCGTGGATGCTGCTGGATCACCTCGTTTAAGGCCAGTGTACGCACTTTGGGCCGCAGTGCAACTAACTGTTCGACATCGGCACGTGCCAAAGGTCCAATCACCACCCGGGTCTTGGCATTGACATGCTGACGCAGCAAGGGACCAATTTTGCGCTGCTCGGAATTAATCAATTTAACCGGCATTTTCTCACCCGATGCCTGATAAGCGTGCATAAAACCCTGCTGAATACTGAAACCGGCTCGCGCCATAGGACCCGATTCAGGTAGAATGACCAGAATCTCGGCCTGGGCAACTGAAAGTCCTGCGCCCAACAGCGCCGTGGTAATAATTACTTTTTGAAGCTGTCTTTTATTGTTATTAATAATTTGCCTAAACATGGAGAAACCTAATGAGTGCTCAGTTATTTGTTGTAGCCACCCCAATTGGGCACTTAGACGACATGACCTATCGGGCGATTGATGTTCTAAAGTCTGTAAATATTATTGCGGCAGAGGATACTCGGACCTCCGCTCAATTATTAAAGCACTATAATATATCAACTCCGTTAACGGCGTGCCATGAACATAATGAAAGTAACAAAATTGATATATTGGTTCAGCGCCTGCTGAACGGCGAAAATATGGCCCTGATTAGTGATGCCGGTACTCCGCTAATTAGCGACCCCGGTTTTAAACTGGTCCGCGCCGCCCAAGAACACAATATCCGGGTGATTCCGGTTCCGGGAGCCTGTGCCGCAATTGCAGCGCTCAGTGCCGTTGGTTTACCGAGTGACCGCTTTAGCTTTGAAGGCTTTTTACCGTCAAAACAGTCACAGCGTATCTTGAGTCTGGAAAAACTTAAAGACCAGACTGCGACCCTGATTTTTTATGAAGCGCCACATCGGATTCTGGACAGCGTTAAAGATATGGCCAGTATTTTTGGCGCCGAGCGTCCGGTCGGTTTTGCCCGTGAAATTACCAAAACCTTTGAAACCATCAAGAAGATGACGCTGGGTGAGCTGGTCAGTTTTATTGAAGCTGATCATCATCAGCAAAAAGGTGAAATTGTACTGGTGGTTGGTGGTGCAACCGCGGAAAAAGATCTGGAGCAGGAAAAGCTGGATCAGCTGCTGACCCGACTATTGCAGGATTTATCGGTGAAAGCAGCGTCACAACTGGCCGCCGATTTAACCGGAATCAAGAAAAAAGTGGCCTATCAGCGTGCGCTGGAACTGAACCAGAACAATGATGACTGATTCTGGCTGTTGATTCGCAATAAAAAAAGCATCACCGGAGTGATGCTTTTTTCTTATTGGCGTGCAGCCTCATCTGGTGGGACTTCAGTAATTTTTCCCCCACGTGCCAAGAAGGCCGCAATTTCATCTTCTAACGCTTGGCGTTGCTTCTGTTTAGCGGTTACGGTTAAGGTTTCTGCTTCCGCCACATCACCATCGTTTACGGCATCTTCGCTGTCCAGTGCACCTTTTTCAGCCGCTTTTGCCTCATCGTCATCGACGGTGGTATCTTCTACATCATCATAATCGTTCATATCCGTCATTTTAATCTCCCCGCAAATGACCTCAATTGAGTCCTGGTGAACGTTGTCATGCAATTAGGAAGAAATTTATCAATCTCTGCGCCTTTCGCCTAGAGGTAAAGACAAAAAAATCGTGTCTTTTTTAACCAAATTCGTAATCATGTATTAATGAATGTTTAAAAAATAACTATTTCTAGCTAGACCGCATACCGCGTGTCTTTCAGCAGATGCAAACCATTGGCCTGCGCCATAAAAGCATCCTTTAACACCGGCAGCTGTTCAACCTGCTTCAAGCCAAAATTACGTCCCCAGACCAGCGGGAATAACTGGGTGGTTTCCAGCCAGCCTATTGCAGACATGCTGTGCATCATTGCATCATTTTGACCTTTACGACGATGCTCATAACGCTTCAAGGTCTGCTCATGCGCCCAGACCCCACGTGCCCGGTCATGCAGCAGAACATCACACAAGACTGCGGCATCCAGACAGCCAATATTGACGCCCTGCCCGGCCAGTGGATGAATCACATGCGCCGCATCGCCAATGAGTGCCAGTCCCGGCTCGACATAGTGCTGCGCAGCACGGGCTTTTAAAGGGAAACGGGCACGTGGTGTAGCTTCCAGTACTTCACCCAACATATGATGGCTTTCACGGGTCAACAGCTGGGTAAATTCCTGATCGGATAATGCAGCATATTCTTCTGCATAATCCTCTGGTAGCGTCCAGACAATAGATTGCCAATGGCCATCCTGTTCAGGCTTGAGGCTGCTCATCGGCAGGTATGCCAGCGGACCGGTTTCCAGAAAAATCTGGCGCGCCACATGCTGATGCGGCTGGGCAGTTCGGATGGCACAACTGATGCCTGCCTGCTGATAATCCAGCACATCCAGATCAATAAAGGCCTGTTCGCGGACAAAGGAATTGGCCCCATCTGCGCCAATTAACAGTGTGGTCGTCAGTTTTGTGCCATCGGCCAGGAAAATATGCCAGACGCCAATGCCCTGCTCAATCCGGGTGACTTTGACCTGGGTACGATAATCCTGAATCTGCGTCAGCATGGTTTGCTGAATGGCCAGATTTAAAATGCTGGGTTCCACCATCGAACCCAGCGCCTGATCCACTCCGGGTGTTTTTTCTGCCGGCTGACCAAAATTGATTTCGCCATAGCCATTTTTATTCCAGACCTGCATGCCGGTATAAGGTTGCTGACGCGCCAGTTTATCCCAAACACCCACATTTTTTAGCAGGTGGATGGTGGCTTGGCTTAAAGCCAGTACGCGCGGATTGGCCACGCTTAAGGTTTTTTCTGTATCCAGAATTGGGGCGGCATCCAGCACAGTGGCCTGTACCCCACCTTGGGCCAGTAATAATGCAGTTAAGCCACCGACCAAACCACCACCCACAATAACGGCATCTAATACGTGTGCTGTCTGGTTCATGCTTTTAGTCCCATGGCATAGTTGGCAACAAGTGGTTTAATTCCCGGAATGGTATCAAAGGCAATCAGACCGGTATTTCTGAGCAGTTTCAGCACCGGATTCTGGTTACTAAAGCCACGCACCACGCTATCACAGAATTTGATCACGCGCTGCTGATCGGTCAGACGGGATTTTTCATAATCTTGCAGCATGGCGGCATCGCCCAAATCGGCCTGTTGAGCCAGCTGTTCTTTTAAATAACGCACCAACACATAAGCATCGCGCATACACAGGTTAAAGCCCTGTCCGGCCACCGGGTGAATGGTATGTGCCGCATTACCCATCAGTACTACTCGGCCCACTGCCTGTTTTTCTGCCAGCACCTGCGAAAGCGGGAAGCTAAAACGGCGTCCGGTTTTCTGGAATTTTCCAGCCCGATCGCCATAAGTCTGCTGCAAGGCATTAAGGAAATGCTGGTCATTGTCTTCCCCCACCCATTCATGTTCCGTGCCTTTTTTCACCGGCCAGACCACCGAACGACGATATTCGCCCGGCAAAGGCAATAACGCCAGCGGACCTAAAGGACTGAAACGCTCAAAACCGACATGATTGTGTGGTTTAGAGGTTTGTACGGTGGTTACAATGGCGACCTGATCATAATCATGTTCATCCACCCCAATGCCTAGGGCTTTACGGCAGAATGAATCGCGGCCATCGGCAGCAATCACCAGTTTGGATTGCAGTTTTAAGACTTCACTTCCACGCTGCGCTTCCAGATAAGCCAGATCTGCATCTTGGGTCAGCGAGGTGACTTTTACCCCATCAATCAGTTCAATTAAAGGCTCTGCGCGCACCTGAGTCAATAACACCCGGCCTAACCAGGCATTTTCAATCACCTGTCCAAAACTTTCGACTTTTTCCTGTTCGGCTTGCAGACGCGCTTTCCCAAAACTGCCCTGCTCGGTAATGTGCACTTCCAGAATCGGGACAGCATGTTCCTGCAAGGCATCCCATAGGCCCAGTTCCTGATAAATCTGTACGCTACGACGCGACAGCGCACTGTTTCGTGCATCAAAACTGGAGTGATACGGGGCAAGATTGGCATCATCATAATTCGGGTATTGAATTGCTTCGAGCAGTTTGACCGCAATATTGGATTTGGCCAACATGAGCGCCAAACTCAGCCCCACCATACCGCCGCCCACGATGATGACTTCTTGTTGCATGCTTGAATCCTTATTTGTGGTATCTCAAAAGTTTAGATACATCTTAATCATGATTGATTTTATATTACATCAAGGGATTGGATTTTTATAATGATTCGTGTGGATGGCTGGAATTTCTGAGCTTCAGCGCTTGCGTGTTCTGACCATAAATCCCGTTTAAAAGATGTTATTCCATAAGATGACACTGGAATGGTATGCAATATAACATCTATACAAAGCCTGGAGCGCTAGACTTAAGCTGAGCAAGCGACAGCCCTAACGTAGATAAAATAAATTAAAGAATTCGTATCAGCTGTATGCTATTCATTGTAGAAAATTTAAAACATGAAGAAATTAGAACTTATCTTTTTAGTCGTTTTAATCTTGGTTCTGTTGTGGGGCATACAATGGATGTTTCATGGCTTTCCGGCCGCAAGTTAAGTCTTCTATTATTCAATCTAAAAGCCATACTATAATTTCTTAAAATAATTAGAATGTTAGGATAATAAATGGATCATACTGAACGTTTTATTACAGCATTTTACTACGCTGTCGCCGGGATTTTTTTGGGGCTAGGGTTAGCAATTTTTTCATCCCTCTATCTCAGCCTTACAATAAGCTCAGCCCATATTGTAATTTTTACAGTCATTTGCTATTTTGTTTTAGGCTATGTATTTCCTCATAGCGTTGGCAATATTTTTAAATGGGTTTGGCATATTTTCGTTCATTAGTCTGGATGTCTATCTCTATTTAACCCATTAACGCTGATTCAAAATCAAAAAAGCCGATCTTCTGACCGGCTTTTGAGCTGTACGGCTTTTATTTGGTCGCAGCCATCAACGCTTCAATCTCGTCTACAGTTTTCACTACTTTCGCAGTTAAGTTCAGTGGTCCATTTTTGGTCGCGACAATATCATCTTCAATCCGGATGCCAATGCCACGCCATTTTGGATCTACCGTTTCATCATCCGGGGCAATGTATAGACCCGGCTCAACCGTAACCACCATACCGGCTTCATAAGCACGCCATTCGCCATCAACCTTATAAGTTCCGACATCATGCACATCCATGCCCAGCCAGTGGCCTGTACCATGCATATAGAACTGACGATAGCTTTCTGACGCAATAATCTCGTCCAGATCACCCTGCATAATGCCTAAATCAAGCAGGCCCTGCACCAGAATACGTACCGCAACATAATGCGGTTCTTTATAGGAGTTGCCAATCTGTACGGCATTAATTGCTGCAAGCTGAGCATCTAGTACAAGGTTATACAGCGCTTTTTGCTCGGGGCTGAATTTGCCATTCACCGGAAAGGTCCGGGTAATATCTGAAGCATAGAACTGATATTCACAGGCGGCATCAATTAGCACCAAATCGCCATCTTTCAGTTCTTTGTCATTTTCTACATAGTGCAGAATGCAGGCATTTTCACCGCCGCCAACAATACTGTTATAAGATGGAACACAGCCATTTCGGCCAAACACATAATTCAGTTCGGCTTCCAGCGCATATTCCATCATGCCGGGGCGTACCGTTTGCATGGCCCGGGTATGCGCTTCGGCAGAAATATCTGCCGCAATTTGCATCAGTTCCAGCTCTTTGGTATCTTTGTGCAAACGCATTTCATCGACCAGACGGTCGAGCTGCACCACCTGCGCTGGTGCCGAGGTGCCACGGCGGCTTTCGCCATTGGCAGCTGCAATCCATTTGGCCACCCGCGCATCAAATTCGGCATTCTGTCCAATACGGTAAAAGAGCTGGTCTTTATCCAGCAGTTTTTCCAGAATTTCTTCATCGAGCAGGTCAATGGCATAGGCTTCATCGGCCTCATACTGTTCAATGGCACCATCAATACCAGCACGATAGCCATTCCAGATTTCCATCTCCCGGTTACGTTCGCGGCAAAACAGGCTATAGGTATAGCCTTCATCTATAGATTCATAGGTTTCAATGACCGCGACCGCTTCAGGTTCTGCAAAGCCGGTCAAGTAGAAGAAACTGCTGTCCGTTCGATATTTATAGTCAGCATCCCGGTTACGCATGGCCACCGGACTGGTGGCAATAATGGCAATACTGTGTGGGCCCATCAGTTCAGCCAGACGGTCACGACGTTCTTTAAATTCTACCTGGGTCAGTTTCTTCATTAATTTTTCTTCGCAGCCTAAATAAAAGGGAGGATGGTATCGCCCGAATCAGCTCGGACGATGTGGGGTAAACATTTCAACAATACTGCCGCTTTCTGGCGCAGCCACCTGACGTGACTTGGCATGTACGTTTTGTAACAAAGAACTTTCATCAACCGCTATTTTCTTGCGGCCAACCGACAGGCTGACCGGAATCAGGCGGACAAATTCATATAATTCCTGATAGCTTTCTTCGCCTTCTTCATCATTGTCCGAGTCTTCAAACTCGACTGCTGCCACATCTTGCAGATGTTCAATCAGCTCCAGCTCATCACTGCGGATATGTCCGGACGCCAGGCCAAAGCCCAGAACTACGCCGGCACACCAGTCGGCCAGCGCCTGTACCCGCTCCTGTAATACGTGTTCATCATCCGGTAACAGGGGCAGATAATCCAGTTCATCTTCAGATAAAGCATGCGCTACATCTTCCGCTTCACCGGTTAAAATATCCAGCGCTTCCGGGCTAAGTTCGGGCACATTCAGGGTCGCCAGAATCTGTTGCCACTCGGTTTCAGTTGGTGCATTTGTCACACAAACTATACCGGTCAGTAAACCATGTAACTCACTTGGACTTGAAATTTCTTCAATCGTGAAAAAATTGCGGTACCATTCGGACCAACCTGAAATATCGTCTTGCATTCGCTTATCCAATCTCTATACTTCGTATATATTACCTTTGTTTGCAAGACTGTGCGACCACGATATGTTAGAAGAATTACAGCGTCTACAGGCGCATATTGGTGTTTTAAAAACACGACTTGCGCATTATGAGAGTGAAACTCAATCTTTAGCTGAAGCCAAGCAACAGGCTGAAGAGCAGCATCATGCACAAATTGTGCAAAGAAATGGGGTGATTACCCAAAAACAAGAAGAAATTGAGTCTTTAAGTGAACAGCTCAGCACCAGTCAGGCCCAATTTCAGCAGTTAAATCAGGATGCGACCGCATTGGCGGACCGTTATAGCCGTCTGGAAAAAAGCTGCACCGATCTTAAAAACCGCTTTCAGGAATTGCTGGCCGAACGTAACGAGCTACGCGTCATTAAAGAAAAACTGCAGAATGAACAGCGTCAGACTTTGCAGAATGTGCAATCTTTGCAGCAAGAACGTGAGCGTTTATTGCAGAAGAATGAGCATGCCAAAGCCAAAGTCGAGGCAATTATTCAGCGTCTGGCCATTTTAGGAACTGCACAAGACCAGAATGCCCAGGAAATTCAGCAATTGGCCCATCCAACTGATGTCAGCGAGGAAGCTTAAGCATGAGTGAACAAATTCCTGTAGATTTACGCGTTTTAGGACACAGTTTCAAGCTGGCCACGACTCTTGAAAAACGGCCGGATCTGGAACGTGCAGCAGAATTGCTGAATGAAAAATATGATGAATTCCGTCGTAAAGCACCACGTATGGAACCAAGCAAGCTGATTATTATGGTGGCTTTAGAGCTGATGCAGGAAGTGCTGTCGATGAACAAGTCCCTGCAGGAATATGCCCATTGTGAACGCTTGCTGGCCACAATTCTGGAAGAAGTCGAAACACTGACCGAATAAGGCTTTGACTTGCATAAAGCCTGTGCAAATGACACTTAAATTTACAGTTCTGTAGGCCGATAGGTTTGCGTCTAAAGCTGAATCCTTTATACTGAGTCTAACTCTGAGGTGTTCGCCAGCAGGTCTATTCCCCTGCCGATACTTAAACTTATGGATTGCGTTCTGTATATTTAGAGTGCATGCCCACCCTGAGTGGGAAGCCCAGCAAGTATACGTCGCGTCCACCTTGAACTCATCGGGTTCAGGGTAACGACACATGCAGCGGCACCGTCGGAGGGTTTAGCTGATTTATCCTCTATTCAGTCCTCAGAATTTCTATATTTCCTCTTTTTTATAAGTAATGATTCTCTCGCTCTAATCTTTTAAAGCTTCCAACTAACCGTTAAGCCCTCTTGTAGATACAACCCATCTTAAAAGAACGCCATCCCGAATTAAATCAGTAAGATCGATTTGATTAACATCTTCACAAGATTGCAGTTCAGCAAAATTTTTAAGCAGACGACTTGACTGTAGAACGGATGCAATTCCGCCCACTATGTTTTGCTTCATAAAGTTTATTATCTGCAATTTTTAGTACTGCAGCCACATCGACGGCATCTTTTGGCCAGAACGCGATGCCAATAGAAATCGTGATTTGTCCCATCTGGTTAATCTGGTTGTCTTGCATGGTTAGTCTGAGTCGTTCAGCGGCTTTATGTGCTACAAGCGGATCTGCCGTGGTCATCAGTACCAAAAATTCTTCACCACCACTACGACAGCAAATATCATGTTCCCTAAAATTAGTTTGCATTATTTGCGCGAGCGTTTTTAGTACCACGTCACCTTGATCATGCCCATACTGATCATTAATTTTCTTAAAAAAATCAATATCAATGGCCAAGGCCGCAAATGCGGTCTGGGTATTGACCAGCTCCTTTAAAAACACCTCCATACCACGGCGATTATATAAACCGGTCAAGGGGTCGGTATTGACATGCTGTTTCAGCTCCGTAATCCGGTTTCTAAAATTTTCCGAGCTAAGTAATAACGAGGTTCTGAATTTTAAGACCTCAAAATACCAGGGATCGACTTTTTTAATTTTATCCTGAATATCATGCTGATTCAGCATACTGGCCATTTTGGCCAAGCGGTTTAAAGGCGATGAAATAAAGTTGGAAATCCACCAGACCAGCAAAAAGATAAACAGATAGAAAATAAAAATGCCCACCGATACTTTGAACAGTAAAGTATGCGCTTGTGCCAGCAAGGCATCTGTTGGTTGCTGTGAAATCACGATCCAGTTAACACTGGGAATATGGGCAAAACCGGCAAGATTATCGACACCCAAACTGTTGGTCAGCTGAATGGAACCTTTCTGATGCTGTCGAATATAAGCCAGTCCGCTATTATTGATAATTTTTTCGCCAATACGATTTTCATCGGGATGGAAAATAATCCGGTCATCCTGATCCAGTACATACAGATGACTGTTTTTATAATCATATTGGGTCGAGAGCATGTCATTAATGACATTTTTCTGTTGTAGATAAATGGTCCCGCTAATCATGCCCAGATACTGCTGCTGATGATAAATTGGCTGTGACATCAGAATGACCAGATTGCCCTTTACCGACCAGTAAGGCGATGAAATATAGGTTTTTTTCTGCTGTAAGGACTCAATAATTCCGGGCGTGCTATAGGTTTGCTGAAAACTTAAAGCTAAACTTTTGGGTGCATAGGCCAGCATCTGCTGTTGAGGATCGACCAGTAAAATGCTGTTAAAATTATCTGACTGATATTTGAGCCGCTTCACTTCGGCATAGGTTAATTCCGGATTATTAATATCCTGTTCTAATTGTTTGGCACTATATTCCAGCTCTTTAAGCATGTCACTAAAGTGCTGGTTGGCGCTGACCGCTATTTTTTCTGCATATTTTTCATTTACTGATAGCGAGTTTTGAATTAACTGATCTTTAATCACATAATTCAAAATAAACAAGCTCACCACGAATAAGCCCGACACACTTAAAATGGTCGAGTACAGAATCAGTTTACGCAGATTTAGCCTTAGTGATAAAAGTAAACGCTTCAGCAACACTAACCCCAAACCAGACAAAAAAGCGTGATATGTATCACTTTATCATAATTTTATATTTTGATATCTAAAATTAAGGTTTTAATTTGACCATTTTTAGTTGTACTAACAAATAGCCACGCTGCTCTTGCGGAAGATGAGAGATGTTGTGATGTGCTTGAAAAGTCTTAACCTTATCTCTATTACCATCTTAATAAATATTTAACTTTTCTTGCTATTTAATCCCTTCAATCTCCCTTTTATTCTGCTCAATTTCATGACTCATTTCAGGTAAGACCTGCTGTAAAAAATCCAGCAGACTGATGGCTTCTGATTTTTGCACAACCCTTGCTGCCACCAGCACTTTCTGCTCTGCCAGCAATTGACTAACGGCACGCAACTCCGGCTTTTGCCCCTGCCCGAAGCCAGTACTGATTTCAGCAAATTGCCGATATAATTGCTCACGGCGTGCCAATAATTCAGGTGAATGCTCTGTACTGGTCTCCACTACCGATTCAGAAACATTTGGCTCTGCCTGACTTACATCTACCGCTGGATTCACAGCAGTAACAGAGGATGAAACTGGCTTAGGTTTAGCAACAGCCTGTTGCGATGCTGGCCGGAAAAACCACAAGATCAATCCAGTTAACAGCACCAACAGGCCAATTCCAAGCCACAATCCAAGATTGATTTTTTTCATAGGCATATCAACGGGCAGAATCAGCCAGCGCATTCCTGCTGCTGTCTGACTCCTCCTCACAGCTCAACCATTAAGGCGTCGACCAGTCGGCTGGCACATAACCAACACGAACCCGTTGCGGATGGTTCCCCACTGGCACACTCAGCACTTTATTGCCCGTTGCAAAATCAATCACGGTCACTACATCAGTTTCACTTTCTGAAATTACACAGCTTCTGCCATCTGGACTGCGCGTAGCCCAATACGGTTTACCGGCCGGAATGAGCTGAGTGGCCTGTAAGGTGCGCCGGTCCACAATAGTGGCATAGTCATCCATGGTGCCTGCTACACAGAGCTTTTCCCCATCGGCACTAATGGATAAACCATGATGGCGCGAGTCATTGACCCATTTGGTCCGGTCTTTAGGAATAGTGCTACTGCCCGGCAGCTGGGCGATGCGAGTAATCTTGTCCTGATTTAAATCATATTCGACCAGACCATTAAAGAAAGATACCTGCGCATAGAGCTTGCTTTCATCTTTACTGAACACCATCGGACGTACCGAGTTCGACAGGTCTTTACGTCCAAAAGCATCTAAAGCCGGACGCAAATCAATTTTTTTCAGCACCTTATAGGTATTGGCATCGGCGATGGTAATATAGCGTTTGCCCTTGGTGAAATCCTGCCACTGTGCATCGAGTGAGGTTTCCACATTCCCAATCGCCGAGTTCAGAATTTTGCTGCCATTGGCAAAATAGATATTTTCATGTGGCTTATCGCCCGTTGCAAAACGGCCCAGCTCTTTACCGGTATGAATGTCCAAGACATGCACCACATTACCAGAAGAAGCTGACACCGCCACACGCTGACCATCTGGTGATACCGCCATATGATCCGCACGGAAGCCTTCTACCGGTGTGCGCCAGTTAATTTTTCCGGTTTTGATATTAATTGACACCACATCGGCAAAGCTTGGCCGCGAGGCCACAATTGACTGGCCATCTGGAGTGGAGTACATATCATCGACCAGCTGGTCATTGCCCTCGCCCGCGGTTTGCTGAATGTAGGTATAGGCAATTAGCTTGATTGGATTTAAATGAATTTCCAGCAGCCGCTGTTTGCGGTCCGGAATCATATTCACCACCCCAATCTTGCCAAAATCACCGGAAGGACGAATCACTGTGACCGTTCCATCCCAGTTATTGCCCACAAAGAAAACCTGTTTGGAATTGGCCGGTGCAGGCATTTCTGTAGAGGCTGCCTGAGCAACGTTGGCGCTGAGTGCCGTGACAGCACAAACGGCCGGCAGCAGATATTTACGCAGGGTATTTTTATAGTCCATGTTATTGTTTTCCTAACCATGTGTTCATTTTTAATTTGTTCTTGTCATACTCACGTATCAACACTGCATCAGCATAAAGACAACAGGCCCTAGAAATCTATCCGCTTGCTGTAAAATCCGACGGAAGCCCATTTGATCTTGCAGATCGAGCATCAATAAGCTCCGGTTTTTGCAATACATCTTATTAGTGAAAATCTGTAACGGTCCTGCTCCCTTTGCAAGTTGTGCAGAAAGGATTAAACTGCGGGCACCACTTGTTTTTATGCCCTGCTCTGTGACCCACGACCTGATCCAGCTCCGTAAACAGCTGCGCAAACAACGCCGCCAGTTAAACCGCTTTCAGCAGCGTCAGGCTGAACAGCAGGTATTGCAGCGGTTACGTGCTTGGCCGGCGTATCGGCAGGCTCAGAAAATTGGCGTGTATTTGCACGCCTTTGGTGAAATTCATACCACTAAAATCATTGAACTCTGTTTTGCCCAAGGTAAACAGGTGTATTTACCAATGATCTGCAATATGAATGACCGGCTGGTCTGGGTGCGTATTCAGCAGGGTCAATATCGCCATAAACGCTTTGCTCACCATCGTTTGGGTATGCAGGAACCGATGGCCAGTCGTGGCCGGCATGTCTCCGAACTTGATCTGCTCTTGATGCCTTTACTGGCCTGTGACCGACGCGGAACCCGGATTGGGATGGGCGGCGGCTATTATGATAAAACGCTGGCCAGCGCCCCGACCACACCGCTGCGGGTCGGGCTGTGTCATGATTTCCAGATTGTGGATGTCCCTTTGGCGCGTGAGGCCTGGGATCAGCCGCTAGATGCCCTGATCAGTCCACATTTCCAGTATTCTTTTCAGCGCAAGTTTGCGATTTATAATCATTAACAATAAATTAAAATCATCAACTTAGCTAAATTTCCAACAATTTATAGGCTTCGGCCCTTGTAATTTTTAAATTACCCATCACTATAAAAAACATGGCAACACCGTTGTCACTCATTAGGAGTGCCCATGTCTGAAATTATTATGAATGAACAAACCTTAGAGCCTCAGGTTCCAAGTGTATTACCGCTTTTAGCGCTACGTGACGTGGTGGTTTATCCGCACATGCAAATTGCGCTATTTGTAGGTCGTGAAAAATCGATCAATGCAGTTGATGTGGCTCGTAACAGTGACAATCTAGTATTTGTAGTTGCGCAAAAAGATTCGCTTACAGAAGAAATTGATCACGACAATTTATATCAATACGGTACTGTCGCGAAGATTGTGCAAGTTGTGAATCACGAAAATGATGAGAACTGCATCAAAGTCCTGATTGAAGGTCTACATCGCTCGAAGCTGGTCGAAATTATCGAAGAAGAGGACCATCTAAAAGCAGAACATCAGTTAAGCCCAATGACGGTTGCGGTAGACAGTGAGGTTCAGGCCACACGTGTGCTCGAATTGCGTGCCCTGTTTGCACAATATGCCGAAGCAAAATTACGTAATGCGCGTGAACTGATTGCTGCGGTCAACAAAATTGATGACCTGCTGCAATTGCTGTTTTTTGTGGCGACCCGCGTTCCACTGAATATCGAAGTGAAACAGAAATTCCTGGAACACGACGAGTTTGAAGCACATTTACAGGAACTCATGACCTATTTGCTGCAACAGTCTGAAGAACAGCAGATTGAGCAAACCCTGCATGATTCTGTCAAACGCCAGATGGAAAAAAACCAGCGCGAATACTTCCTGAATGAAAAAATGAAAGTCATTCAGCGCGAACTTTCCGATATGAATGGCGGTGCGGAAGATGACGTTGCGGAAATTGAAAAACGTTTGGCCGAAGCTGATTTACCAGAACACGTGCGTAAAAAAGCCGAATCTGAACTGCGCAAGTTAAAAGCCATGCAACCGGCGTCGAGTGAAGCGGCGGTGGTCCGTAACTATCTTGAAGTAATTCTGGATACGCCGTGGAACAAGGCCAGCAAAGTCAGCATCAACCTGAATAAAGCGCAGGAAATTCTGGATGCCGATCACTATGGTCTGGACGAAGTCAAAGAACGCATTGTGGAATATCTGGCAGTTCAATCACGCGTGAAAAAACTGCGTGGCCCGATTCTGTGTCTGGTGGGTCCTCCGGGTGTTGGTAAAACCTCTTTGGGTGAATCAATTGCCAAAGCCACTGGCCGTGAATTTGTGCGCATGGCGCTAGGCGGGGTCCGTGATGAAGCGGAAATCCGTGGTCACCGTCGTACCTATATTGGTGCAATGCCGGGTAAAATTGTGCAGTCTTTAACCAAAGTTGGCGTCAAGAACCCGCTGTTCCTGCTCGACGAAATTGACAAGATGGCGCAAGACTACCGTGGCGATCCTGCCTCGGCGATGCTGGAAGTACTCGATCCATCACAAAACAACAAGTTCAATGATCACTATTTAGATCTGGACCTGGACCTGTCTGAAGTGATGTTTATCTGTACCGCCAACAGCATGAATATTCCTGAAGCACTTCTGGATCGTATGGAAGTGATTCGTCTTCCGGGTTATACCGAAGAAGAAAAAGTGAATATTGCCGATCGTTATCTGGTGCCAAAAGCCATCAAGAATAACGGTTTACGTGGCAAAGAACTGACCGTACATGAAGAAGCGATTCGTGACATTGTACGTCGTTATACCCGTGAAGCCGGTGTGCGTAGCCTGGAACGTGAAGTCTCTAAAATTGCACGTAAAGTGGTCAAAGAAGCGGTCAGCAAAAAAGCCAAAAACCTGCAGGTTGAGGTCAACGCGGGCAACTTGCCAGACTACTTGGGTCCACACAAATTCGACTTCGGCATGGCGGAAGAAGAAGCAGAAGTGGGTCGCGTAAATGGTTTGGCCTGGACCTCTGTGGGCGGTGAATTACTGACCATTGAAGTGGCGACCATGAAAGGCAAAGGCACTTTCATTACCACCGGTTCACTCGGTGATGTCATGCAGGAGTCGATTAAAGCAGCCATGACTGTGGTGCGTACCCGTGCCGACTCTTTAGGCATTGAGTCTTCAGTCTTTGCTGAAACCGATGTACACGTGCATTTACCTGAAGGTGCTACACCAAAAGATGGTCCATCGGCAGGTCTGGCGCTGACTACCGCGCTGGTATCAGCCTTTACCGGTATTCCAATCCGTCCGGATATTGCCATGACCGGTGAAACCAGCTTGCGTGGTCGTGCTATGCGCATTGGTGGCTTGAAAGAGAAACTGTTAGCCGCACACCGTGGTGGTATTAAACTGGTGTTTATTCCACAGGAAAACGTCCGTGACCTGGCGGAAATTCCGGATAACGTCAAAGACGGTCTGGAAATTAAAGCAGTGAAATCCATTGATGAGATTTTACCGCTGGCATTAACCTCAATGCCAAAACCACTGGTGAAAGCGCCGATTGTAAAACCGGTAGAAGAAGGTAAGGCTGCACGTCACTAAGTGGTGCCTTCATATCTTCTCCACAAAAGAGAGCTTCGGCTCTCTTTTGTTGTTTTCGGGTGATGAAATGTTCCACTTGAAAAATTTCCGTTCATCTCCATCTATAATAATACAGAGCATATTGCTGTAAGTTTCTTTCTTTATTCCTGCTCATCGTATGGCCATTCAAACTCCAGATGAATGGCCTGTTTGACCGCAGTCCTACTCTATTTCAGGGCTGCGTTTTTTATGGCCGCTTATGGCGTTGCCCCGAGCAGTTGATGAATCAGCCCATCAATCACCTGGCCCATTTTGGTGACATTTAAAGTATCCAGCGTATCCTTTTCGGTATGATAATTCGGATTACGATAATGCGAAGTATCGGTAATCAGTAGCGCCGGAATATCATGCTGCCAATAACTGCGATGATCCGAGAAACCGGCTGCACTGACAAACGCCGGCATCACCAGCCGTTCACACTGCAATTTATCTAACAGGCGCATCTGTTGACAGTATTGCTCACCCAGCGCATTGGACTGAAAATTACTGATCGCGGCAATATAATTGCCATGACTTGGATAAATCCATTTTAACCCCATCGGATACTGCTGGATTAAACGCGAATCATAGTAGCCAATCATTTCCAGCACATAGACTGCCTGAATATGCTCTTTTTCGGCCAAAATAGATTTGGCATGTACCTGACTGCCCATAAACTCGGTCTGATAATACGGTGCTTCTTGCAGGGTATAAAAAACAAACTCGACATTATGCGGCAGCTTGGTTTTTTCCTGGCTTAAAATACGCGCTATTTCAATTAATCCGGCCACACCGGAAGCATTGTCATCGGCGCCCTTCTGGTTGCCATGCACATCATAATGCGCACCTAAAATCACCCGATCTGAACGGCCCACCTTTAAATGACAGACCACATTGCGATAACTTTTTCCATTGACCGGATAAGTCTGGTACTGGCATGGAATGCCGAATAAACGCATCTGCTCTTTAATCCAGGCCGAAACCCGGTTCAATTCTTCAATATTTTTATGATTGCGGTACACACCCGGCGGCCCGATAATCTGCTGCAAATAGACTTTCAAATTTTGCGGATCAGCCGGTTCATATAATGAAATGGCGGCGGATAGCGGCTGCATCCAGCCCAGCAGCAAAGTACAACCCAATATCCCTAAACCGTTTTTAATCTGTTGAAATAACCACATTTATTATTGTTCCATACAAAAGCAGGTTTTATTGTCCTGTGGCTCATTAAAGCAACAGCAGCATACAGATTACAATTTCAAATTGTGTCTTTTCTCCTGCACAAGCGGCTTTCAAGGTTATAATTACTTTTCATTTTCTTGCCTGTTTTATTATGAAAATCCGTATTCTGACCATTGGTCAAAAAATGCCGGCTTGGGTACTGACTGGTTTTGAAGATTATTTCAAACGTATACAGCCTTTTGTACAAACCCAGATTATTGAATTGCCGATGGCCAAACGCGGCAAAAATGATTCAGAAGCCGATATTTTAAAATACCGGCAGATTGAAGGTGACAGCATCTTAAATGCCCTGAAAGCCAATGAAACCCTGATTGCACTGGAAGTGGGTGGGCGTGAATTCAGCACCGAAAAACTGGCTGAAACCATGAAAGGCTGGATGCTGGAAGGCAATGATATTGCCTTGGCGATTGGCGGCCCGGATGGTCATTCGGAAGCAGTACGTAAAGCTGCAGCATGGCACTGGTCTTTATCTAAACTGACCCTGCCACATCCACTGGTGCGAGTGATGCTGATTGAACAGCTGTACCGGGCCATGAGCATTAACCATAATCATCCTTATCATCGGGCGGGTTAAGAAAACCCTACCCATTGTTTCGTATTTAGAACATTCTGTTGAACCCGACCCGGTTTAATAAAGCATGTCGCTTTGACATGATAGGATCAGAATCGTGACATAGGCTTTCATTATGAATTTACAGACCCTTCCCGGCTTATTTATATCGCATGGTTCGCCTATGCTCGCGCTCAATCCTGAACAGGTCGGGCCGGCGCTTGCCCGTTTAAGCACCAATCTGCCCAAACCGCAGGCGATTGTGGTGATGTCGGCGCATTGGGAAAGTCGCAGTCTTGAAGTCAACACCGGTATTCGTCCAGAAACTTGGCATGATTTCCGCGGCTTCCCGGAAGAGCTGTACCAGATTCGCTATCCGGCGCCAGGACAACCTGAGCTGGCCGAAGAAATATTACAGCTACTGGCCAATGCCGGTTTTAATGCGCATGCCAACAGCACCCGCCCGCGCGATCATGGGGTATGGATGCCTTTGCTGCATATGTATCCTGAAGCCGATATTCCGGTAATTGAAGTGTCGTTGCCGATGCATCTGCAAGCTGCAGATCTGTACAAGATTGGCCAGACCTTGGCGGTGTTACGTGAACGCCAAATTCTGCTGATTGGTTCAGGTAGTATTACCCACAATTTAAGAGAGCTATCTTGGGACAACCAGCACAGCGCGGTGCCGGAATGGGCTTCGACCTTCCGTAATTATGTGGTCAGCAAACTGGCACATCAGGACTATGATGCGGTACTGGACTGGCCGACCATTCCGTATGTCAATCGCAACCATCCAACCATCGAACATCTGGCACCCCTGTTTTTTAGCATGGGCACCGGTCATCGTTTTAGTATTGTGCATAGCAGTTTTACCATGGGTGCACTGGGTATGGATATTTACCGTTTTGACTAAAATCTAGCGCGACCAAACATAATTTTTTCTTATTTATTAACAAAAAATTATTTATGGATACATTTTGCAACCGGAAAGGGGCAAATGTATCCATTTTTTTAAATAGCAAATCGGTTATATTCTGATAAATTTCCGATAAGTGCTTTATTTATAAAATGAAACTCAAATATTTAGCTATTTTACTTTTCCCTTTAAGCTTGGCCGCTTGCCAGAGTAGTGATCTGCAACGTGCGGGAGATATTGCAGTGTCTGTATTACAACAACAAAATACCGATAAGATTGTCAGCGCTTACCAATGGTCTTTAGATACCGGCACAGCCAAACCCTTGACCCTGAATTTTAATGACAATGGCCGTTTAAGTATTGGCACCAGCTGTAACCAGATGGGCGGTAACTGGCAGATTAACAACAACCAGTTGCAGGTCGGTATGTTAATCAGTACCGAAATGGCCTGTGAAGCCAGCGCCATGCAGCAGGAACGTTTTGCCGCTGCCCTGTTCCAGAAACCTGTCAGCGTGCAGCTGGACATGAAAAATACGCAACAACCGAGCTTAATCTTGACCGCTGCAGATGGCCAGCAACATACTTTTCAGGGCAAAATGACGCCGGAAACCAAATACCAGTCGGCCGGTGAAACCATCTTCCTGGAAATTTCCCCGGAAACCAAAGCCTGTACCGGCGTTGCTCCACAAACCTGCTTGCTGGTACGCGAAGTCAAATACAATGAACAGGGTCTGAAAACCCAAGTTGATCAGGACTGGACTTTATTCTATGACCAAATTGAAGGCTTTCAGCACAATCCGAATGAACGCCAGATTATTCGGGTCAAGCGTTATGAACTGAAAAACCCGGCGGCTGATCAATCCAAATATGCCTATGTACACGATATGACGGTTGAAACTGGCCGGATCAATTAACAGCAGATCTTAAAAAATAACCCATAAAAAAAACCGAGGTCAGTGCCTCGGTTTTTTCAGCTTATACGCAGTTAAAACTTAGTATACGCCTTGAGCCAGCATTGCATCAGCAACTTTTACGAAGCCTGCAATGTTTGCGCCGTCTACGTAGTTAACAGTACCATCTTCCTGAGTACCGTATTTCACGCAGTTACGGTGAATTTCTTTCATGATTGCGTGTAAACGCTCATCTACTTCTTCAAACGTCCAGCCCAAACGTAATGCGTTTTGAGACATTTCCAGACCAGAAGTCGCTACACCACCAGCATTTGATGCTTTACCTGGTGCATACAGAATTTTCGCCTCAACGAATTTCTCAACTGCGTCTAAAGTAGACGGCATGTTGGCACCTTCAGCCACACAGATTGCACCGTTAGCCAGTAATACCTCAGCATCTTCACTGTTTAACTCGTTTTGAGTTGCACATGGCAGCGCGATGTCACACTTGATACCCCAAGGACGTTTGCCTTCCAAGTATTCAAAACCGTGTTTAGACGCAAATTCAGAGATACGGCCACGTTTGATGTTTTTCAGATCCATCACTTCTTTCAGCAATTCGTCTGTGAAACCATCTTTCACATACACAGTACCGTTAGAGTCAGACAGTGAAACCACTTTCGCGCCCAGGAACATGGCTTTTTCAGCAGCGTATTGCGCGACGTTACCTGAACCAGAGATTGCTACGACTTTGTCTTTGAAGCTGTCGCCACGAGTTTTCAGCATTTCCTCAGCGAAATAAACTGTACCGTAACCTGTTGCTTCTGGACGTGCCAAAGAACCACCAAATGTTAAGCCTTTGCCCGTGAACACACATGAAGTGTCATTGCTCAGCTTTTTCATCATACCGGCCATATAGCCAACTTCACGGCCACCTACACCAATATCACCCGCCGGGATATCTGTGTCTGAACCTAAATGACGATAAAGCTCGATCATTAACGCCTGGCAGAAACGCATGATTTCGCCTTCAGATTTACCTTTAGGGTCAAAGTCTGAACCGCCTTTACCGCCGCCCATTGGCAAAGTAGTTAAGGCATTTTTGAAAGTCTGTTCAAAACCTAAGAATTTCAGGATAGACAAGTTCACTGACGGGTGAAAACGCATACCACCTTTGAATGGACCAATTGCCGAGTTGTATTGAACACGGAACGCACGGTTCACATGAGTTTGACCCTGATCATCTACCCAGGAAACGCGGAACTGGATCGCACGTTCTGGCTCGACTAAACGCTCTAACAGACCATGTGCAGCGTATTGAGGATTCTTTTCAATGAATGGCCACAGGCTGGTCATCACCTCTTCTACTGCTTGTAGAAACTCTGGTTGATAGGCATCACGTGTTTTAACGTAATCTAGGAAATCGTTAAGGCTGTTATATTTCAACGCTTAATCCTCAGCAGAATGTTGGATCAAAATTGGGCAAAATTTCAATCAATGATTTATTTTGGCGCAAAATATTAAATATCTTTTGTTAACAATCTACAATAGTTTTTTTCAAAAAACTTTATTTAATCCATATTTTCAATAAATTAGATTGATCAAAATTGAAAAATTATTCCATTTTTTGTAAGCAAATATGTATTTAAAATTGGCCATTTTGCCCAAAAATAAAGCAGATTATGGTCCAACTTTGTACACAAGCTTAATGCTTGAAAACATGCTAGAATCTGCGGCTCAGGTTTATTGTTCGCTTTCTCTGCGCCCTTCGCAGCCGTGGTTTTTACATGAATTCGCAAATTGCTCTCATCCAGAATATTGATGCCTTGCTTCCTCAAACCCAATGCGGTTTATGTGGACATCGGGATGGATGTTTACCCTATGCAAAGTCGATTGCCGAAGGTGAAGCCGCCAATAAATGTGTACCGGGCGGTCAACCGGTTGCCGATGCGCTGGCCAAACTGCTAGGCAGAGAACGCTTAACTGCCGAAGCCAGTGTCTGGCCCATTCAGTCCGATGGCCGTCCGCAGCGTATGAAAGCGGTGATTCGTGAAGATGAATGTATTGGCTGTACCAAATGTATTAATGCCTGCCCGGTCGATGCCATTTTAGGTTCCGGTAAACTGATGCACAGCATTCTGACCGACCTGTGTACCGGCTGTGAACTGTGTATTCCACCCTGCCCGGTGGACTGTATTGATCTGGTTGAAGATGTCAAACCCGTACCCACAGACGCGGAACGGATGAGCGAGCAGAAGGATTTACGCCAGCGCTATTATGCGCACATTCAGCGTGAAGAGCTGCGCCGCCTGCACCGTAAAGGGCCCGTGGTGCGTGCTGAGATTGATACCGCGCTGTTCGCCCAGTTCTCGCAGCAGACCGATGCAGTGCCTGAAATCCAGATGGTTGAAAAAGCCGATCATCCGGCTGTCACCCACGATGCCAAAACCACCATCGAGCTGGCCAAGCTCAGAACCCAGATCAAAAAATTAGAAAAACAGCTGAGTGTGCGTGAAGATGCCAACAAGCGCGCGCAACTGGCGCAGCTTCAGCAACAATTACAGCACTTACAGGGAGAGGCCTAATTCATGAGCAGCGCAGTCAAACCGGTAAAAAACTTGACCCGAAAGCAGGTCTATACCTTTTTTGAGCGCTTGCGTGAACAGCGTCCGCATCCAACCACCGAACTGAATTTCTCCTCACCGTTTGAATTGCTGGTGGCAGTGACCTTATCGGCGCAGGCCACCGACGTCAGCGTGAACAAAGCCACAGATAAGTTATTTCCAGTAGCGAATACTCCGGAAGCGATTTATGCACTGGGGGTTGATGGGCTAAAGGACTATATCAAGACCATTGGCCTATATAATTCCAAAGCGGAAAATGTGATTAAGGCCTGTAAAATCCTGATTGAAAAGCATAACAGTCAGGTACCGGAAAATCGGGCCGATCTGGAAGCCTTACCGGGTGTGGGGCGTAAAACAGCCAATGTGGTGCTGAATACAGCGTTTGGTCAACCGACCATGGCAGTTGATACCCATATTTTCCGTGTCGGCAACCGAACCGGTTTAGCGGTGGGTAAAAATGTGCTGGAAGTGGAACACCGTCTGGTGAAAGTGATTCCCAAAGAATTTATCGTTGACGCACATCACTGGCTAATTCTGCATGGCCGCTATTGCTGTATTGCCCGCAAGCCCAAATGTCATGAATGTGTGGTGGCCGATGTCTGTAACTGGCCAGACCGGTTTGAGTTTGGAGCTGCGCGCCAGATTGCGGTCAAAAATATTGAAGCTGAATCCTGAATTCAGCTTTTTTATACTTGAAGATGACCTGCGCTGCATATTCGAGGTAGATCATTCAATAATGCTGATGTAAGTCGGGCGATAAAAACCCGCTTAGTCTTGTGCGTCTTTATCCTGTGCTTTTTTCTGCTGCTCTAATTGCGCCTGCAATTTAGGATGTAATTGACGCTGATGTGGCTGGTTGGCATTTGCAGCACGTTCTTCCTGACGCACTTTTAGCAGCATTTTATAGCTGATATAAAACAGACCCACCAACATGGCCAGGAACAGCACCATTAAAATTAACATACCAATTTTCACCGAGGCAGTTTCCTTATACGCACGCAAATAAAAAAGGAGCCCTACTATGACCGAGGACTCCCTTAAAGTCAAAACAATCAGCGGGTGATTATTTTGCCTGATCTAAAATTGCGAACAGATCCGCTTGTACATCTTCAATTGGACGTAGACCGTTAAGTTTGTCATACGTCGGTGCATTTTCACCTGTCGCTGCGCGGCCTTGGTAGAAACCAACCAGTTGCTCAGTTTCAGTGTGGTAAGACGCTAAACGCTTACGAATGGTTTCTTCCTGGTCATCTGGACGTTGTACCAGATCTTCACCCGTTTCATCATCTTTACCTTCCACTTTTGGCGGATTGTAAACGATGTGATAAACACGACCAGAAGCCGGGTGCTGACGGCGACCAGACAGACGCTGTACGATTTCTTCGTCCGGTACATCAATTTCAATCACGTGATCAATGTTGATACCTTCTTTTTCCAGCGCTTCCGCTTGTGGAATAGTACGCGGGAAACCATCAAAAATGCAGCCATTGGCACAATCAGGTTGAGCAATACGCTCTTTCACTAAACCGATGATCAATTCATCTGAAACCAGACCACCGCTTTCCATTACGTTTTTAGCCTGTAGACCTAATTCAGTACCTTCACGAATCGCAGCACGGAGCATATCACCGGTTGAAATTTGTGGGATATTGTAGCGCTTACAGATCAACTGAGCTTGTGTACCTTTACCTGCTCCAGGTGGTCCGAGTAAGATAATGCGCATAAAAAAACATCCTCATTTTTAACAATGTACATGACACTTTGTTCATGACGAACTCAGGTTCGACATGCTGTCCAGCATCCAATTATAAGAAAGCGACAAACAAATGTATTAAACCAGCAATAAAACCGGTTACCCCTCCCAATACAATCAAGATCCATTCATCTTCCTGAAAGGCAGGACGCAATAAATTTTGAAACTCTCTTGGTGTAAGTTCAAGAATACGTTCTCTAAACATTTGATAGATTTTCTGTGCACGGCTCGCATTAAAGGCTGGGTCGCATACAGGCACCATCGTAATTTCAATTGAGCGATCGATCAAGTCTGTCTTGAGTTTTGCGTATTCTTTTGGCCCTAAAGACAATTGTAAAGAGGTTCTGACCAGTGGGGTTTCCATAATTTCATTAATATGGCGTTTAACAATCCGACGGGTCTTGTCTTTTTTACTGCCATACATCATTTCGGTCATAATGGATTTTAAAGTAATTAAATCTTCGGTGACCACACTGGCAAATACATCAGACACCTCTTCCTGGCGCTTCATAAAGGCACCCTGAACATTATAGGTGCCAATGCGCGGAATAACAGGTTTAATCCACGGAAATTTGCGACTCTGTGTTCGCGTAAAAAATTGTGGATACTTCACATAATGCGGTTCAATCGGGTTGAACACCATCCAGATCGCAATCCAGTTGGTTAAAAAGCCCCAGATGGCGGCCCAGAATGGTACGGTCCAGTGCCACGGCACAATAAACCAGACAATCATCTGGAATATACCAAAGAACATCCCGATTAACGCACTGATATGCCAGATAAAGTTAATTTCTTTCTGGCCCACTTTCAGGAACATGCGCACCATTAAACGGCGGTCGCCTTCCATCTGGCGTACCACCATTTCGCGCATATCCACCAGTGACTCGACATTCAAAGTCAGTTCAGTGACCAGTTCACGTAGCACCGCAGGCAGCTGTTTATGTGCCTGGGCATAAATGCGGCGTTTAATTGAATAGGGCAGGTTCTCCCACAGCACAGCATTGCGGTCGATCATCACCTCATCAATTAAATGCTCCAGCTCGAAACCGACCTGCTCGCCAATAATCCGTGCCATATCTTCCGGGTCCATGGCATCCAGAAATTCGCGCAATGAGCCCAGTTTAGACAAGGTATTGTCGGTAATAATGCCTGAAATACGCCCGGCTTTTCTCGGCACAATCCCCTGCCAGCCCACCGGCAACGGCCCCAGATGAAAGCCCCAGAAATTAATGGGATAGAACACCATTTTCAGTGCCATCCACACGTGGGCCCAGGTCACAAAAGCGGTGACAGGGATAATGCTGAGCACAGCCCAAAAATCCGGGCGATTCAAAAAGGTTTGCCACAACTGATTGATGTACTCAAGCATGCATATTTTCCATATTTATTTCTAATTACCGGATTCTAAAAGCATTTAACTCGCTATTCTGGCTATAAACCCACACTTAAAGTATAGGAAAATTGTAGTTTTGGCTCGGTTTCTGCAATCACCCGACCGGCCCGATCTTCCAGTTTTTCACCTGCACCAATCCCCACACTAAAGGTACTGATCCGTTCACGGCTCAGCAAGACATAAGCAAGATCTACACCAGCGCCCAGACGTGCTTTCTCTTTCTGGTCGACCACTTTGGATTCAAGATGACCCGCATAAGCTCCGATATAATAACCATTTTTATCTTTACCGGTGAAATGATATGGCAAGCGAAAGCCAATTTGTCCACCCGGTTCATGATCCCCATTTAAAAATGCCCCGGCTTTGGCATAGGCAATGCCGTAGGGATTGACCCATTCTGCATTTAAATGAAGTAATTTTTGTGTAATTCCTGCCCCGATATTCCAGGTTTTTGTATCTTCCCCGGTCAATTTTGCCTGTGGGAAAAAAGAAGATTCTTCGGCATAGGCCACATTGCACAGTGCAATACATGCCACTAAGGAATATACTTTTTTCATTATTTTCACCAAGTTCCTTAATTCTAATTGTAAAACAATCCTGTTTTATTTTTTTGACTGTAGCAGATTTACCCGGATTCTTATATACAGCAGCCGATCTTTTTATTGTCGCAAAAGTCAAAAACCTAAATCACATTATTTGTGTCGAATCGGTCATGCAGGCATACGCAAAGCGCTGTGTTATCGGCTAGAATAACAGCCCTATTCTCATCTCCTTGATCTGTTTAAGCCGATTGCATATGAAACAGCACTTTCCTTTAAAAAACGTTCAGCAAGAAAAGCGCATTTTTCGCAATCGGGTATTCATCTCTATCGGGCTGGTCAGTTTCTTTTTACTGCTGCTGGTGGTACGTTATGCCTATCTGCAAATCAGTAGCTTTGATGAGTTTGCCACCGCATCTGACAAAAACCGGATTCGCCTGCAACCCTTAGCGCCCGCACGCGGTTATATCTATGACCGTAATGGGGTGTTGCTGGCCGATAACTATCCGGTCTTTACCGCGACCTTAAGCCGGGCCGATGTCGAAGATATTGATGCCACCATCGAACGGCTGACCCCGATTCTGGAACTGACTGAAGAAGATATTGAACGCTTCCAGAGCCGGATTAAAACCGCGCGTAAAACTGAACGGGTCTCCATTAAACTGAATCTGAACGAAACCGATATTGCCCGTTTCAGTGAAGTAAAATTCCAGTTTCCCGGGGTGAATATTGAAACCCAGATGACCCGTTACTATCCACATGGTGAGCTGTTTGCGCATGTGATTGGTTATGTGGGCCGGATCAATGACAAAGAGCTGAAAGAGATTGATAAAGATGCCTACGCCGGCACCAACCTGATTGGTAAAATTGGCGTAGAAAAATCATATGAGCATTTACTGCACGGCGTACCGGGTAATGAATCGGTCGAGGCCGATGCACACGGTAATGTACTGCGTCATTTGGGCCGTAAAGATCCGGTTCGCGGTAATGATCTATACCTGTCCTTAGATTATGGCCTGCAAGTGGTGGCCTCTGAACAGCTGGCTGGCCGCCGCGGTGCGATTGTCGCGCTTGATCCACGTACCGGGGAAATTCTGGCGCTGGTGTCGAGCCCCAGCTTTAACCCGAACCTCTTTGTCACCGGCATCAGCCATACCAACTATGCCGCCCTGCGTGACAATATTGACCAGCCGCTGTATAACCGTGCCGTGCAAGGGGTGTATCCGCCCGGCTCGATCATTAAGCCAATGTTTGGTTTAGGCGGGATTCATTATGGTCTGGTCGACTGGAGCACTGCGATTCAGGATTATGGCTATTTCACCTTACCGGGCGATAGCCACCGTTTCCGTGACCATAAAAAATCGGGGCATGGCATTGTCAATATGCACACCGCTCAGGTGGTGTCCTGTGATACCTATTTCTATGTATTGTCCTACCGGATGGGCATTGAAAAGATGAATGACTGGATGCGCCAGTTTGGTTTTAGTGAGCGCACTGGCGTCGATTTACCAAGTGAAAGCACCGGCCTATATCCAAGTCCGGAATGGAAGATGCGTACCCGCAATGCCAAATGGATGCGCGGCGAAACCATTTCAGTCAGTATTGGTCAGGGTGCCTTTACCGCGACACCATTACAACTGGCTATGGCCACGGCCATTACCGCCAATCAGGGCTTTAAAGTTACACCACACGTGCTGCGTGAAAGCCGCGGTGCGCGTCCATTTAAGGTGCATAATGGCACCAATGGCCGCATTGAATTTAACGGGACAGATGAAGACTGGATTAAAATGCGCGATGCCATGGTGGATGTCATTCAATCGGGCACCGGTAAAGGCATTAAAAGCGGCCTACAATATTCAATTGCCGGAAAAACCGGAACCGCGCAGGTCAAAAGTATTGCCCAGGGCAAACGCTACAATGAAGCACTGCTCACCGACCGCCAGCTTGACCATGGTTTATTTGTCGGCTTTGCCCCGGCAGAAAAACCTGAAATTGCCATTGCGGTGATTCTGGAAAATGGCCGTGGCGGGAGTGCCGCCACTGCCCTGGCCCGTCCAATTCTGGATTACTGGCTACTCAACAAAGACAAGAATCCGATTCGTCCATCTGCGACCCAAATTAGTGGTGGCCTGATGACCGCCGGCCTGAAACCAAGTGAACTGCCAAGTGCCGAAGGCGCTCGTAGCACCACTACTCCGGCTCAGGACACCGCTGCATCTGCGCCAGCAACACCGGCTGCTGCCCCATCTGCCACAATAGAGAGTGACTAAACCATGAAAAACCAGCTACGAATTATTGGTGGAGACTGGAAACGTCGCCAGTTGGCCTTTGCCAGTATTGATGGTTTACGCCCGACGCCGGACCGGGTGCGTGAAACCCTGTTTAACTGGCTGATGTGGGATGTGCAAAATGCCAAGGTACTGGACCTGTGTGCCGGCTCGGGAGCGCTTTCCTTTGAAGCGCTATCACGTGGTGCTGCACAGGTCACCATGATTGAACCGGACCGGACCCAAGCCCAGTTCCTGACCCAAAACTTAGAGCTGTTAAAAGTCACCAAAGCCCGGGCTCAGTTAAAAATCAGTACTGCACAGCAGGCGCTGGCCAGCCTGAAAGACAGCTATGATCTGGTGTTTCTTGATCCGCCTTATAACCTGGATTTATGGGAACAGCTGGCACAATTGGCTGATCCATTAATTCAGGATAAAGGCTTGATTTATGTCGAGGCCGACCGTGATCTAAACCAGCTGAAACTGCCGGCCTCCTGGCAGCAAATCAAGGAAACCAAAGCCGGTACAGTCCGCGCCGGACTGTATCAGAAATCACTTTAACGTTTGATTGAACGGTTATAAAAAAAGGATTCCAGATGGAATCCTTTTTGATTTATACGCCCGGTCGTAATGGACGCTGCACTCCAGAAGTCGGCGGCAAAGCCGTCACTGGTTTGGCCTTAGCTGGATTACTCACCTGTGGCTTCTTCACGGGCGGCTTGTTGGCCACCGGACGATTTGGCTTTACCGGTTTGCTTTGTGCAGGTTTACTCTGTGTCGGTTTATGTGCAGGACGATTGGCCTGACCCGGTTTTTGCCCATGCGGACGTTGAGCATGTGGACGATTCACTGGCTTAACCGATGGACGCTGCTGAAGATACACCGGACGGCGTTCATGTTCCCAACGCGACACGGTATATGGATAGTTTGAATAGCCTCGATCATAACCGGTATAGACGCTATGTCGTGGACCATTCTCATACGGCGTGACCACACACCCGGTAAGCGCCACCGCCACCAGCGACACAAAAGCCAGCTTTTTCATGCAATTTACCCCCTGTTCAGATGGCTGCATTTTCAGCAGTCAGCATGAATTTACTGGCAATTTTTTGTTAAGTTCCTGTATGTGCAAGTTCACATTTCATCCATATCTTGGCTATTTTTCTGGTGGATAAAAGAAAAGACTGGCCGAGCTTCTGTCCAGTTAAGGTTTTATCTGCTCTTCCCAATCTAATATTTAAATATAGATATAGAATTGACTTAGGATAAATGTGCTTTTGACTCGATATTCAAGCAGCACAAATATTGAATGCACAAAAGAAAAAAAAGACAGCCGTAGCCATCTTTTTAGAATCAGGGAAAATTGGTTATATTGCTTAGGCTATTTAGTTTTTAAACAGGCCCTGTTTTTCAATAAACTCAATAATCTGCTCCAAACCATCTTTGGTTTTCATATTGGAAAATAAAAATGGTTTATCACCACGCATGCGCTTGGCATCCTGATCCATTACTTCCAGACTGGCGCCGACCATCGGGGCTAAATCGGTTTTGTTAATAATCAGCAAATCAGATTTGGTAATGCCCGGCCCACCTTTACGTGGAATTTTTTCACCACCGGCCACATCAATCACATATAAAGTCAGATCGGATAATTCCGGACTAAAGGTTGCCGCCAAGTTATCGCCACCACTTTCAATAATGATCAATTCCAAGCCATCGAACTTTTCACACAAGTCGTCAATCGCTGCCAGGTTAATCGAAGCATCTTCACGGATGGCAGTGTGCGGACAGCCACCTGTTTCGACACCGACAATCCGGTCTGGGCTCATGGCTTCGTTGCGGGTAAGAAAGTTGGAGTCTTCCTTGGTATAAATGTCATTGGTGACCACCGCCATGTTATAGCGCTGGCGCAAGGCCTGACATAAATTGAGAGTAAGTGCAGTTTTACCTGAACCGACTGGACCACCGATGCCGACACGTAATGGAGAACGTTCTGTCATGTTGATTTTCCTTTTCTTGTCCCTCTCCTCTTAGGAGATAAGCAGTCATACTGCGCTAAGGTGAGGTGATTTCCCTCTCCCATAGGGAGAGAGAATATTGATTAAATTTTTGAGCCCTCTCAATCTCCCTTTTAAAAGGGAGACTTTCTTAGGATCTAAATAATCGTGAATACTGTGTTTCATGTGCCATACTGAGCATGGCGTAATTGGGTAAGGCGCTACTGAGCTGCTCATATTCCAGCGTTAAGGCTTTTTCGATGGCTGCCGGAACCTGCTCATGTAAATACCATAAAATCCGTTGCCCACTCATCTGCCCCAGCGGGACAGTTTTCACAGCCGCCAGCACCTGATTTTCCAGCACAGTAAAGGTATAAGCGGTTAATACATCTGCGTCATTGAGACCCAACTGGCCGCAGAGCTGGGCATAAACCGGCACAAAACCTAGCTGTTTTTTCACCGTCACCGGCATTTTCAGCACATCTTTAATCCATGCATTAAGAGAAAATGCCAGCTGCTGTGATTCTGCTAAAAGTTCACGGCTTTCCCGACTGGCACGATAAATCTGCGCCCAATGATCAAACTGTGTGTCATCATCATAAAATTGCATCAGCCGTTTTAAGACCGGTAGTTCAAAACGTACCAGTAGCATCTCCAAGACTTCTTCAAAGTAAGCAATGCTACTGTGTTCATCGTGAATTAAGCCTTGCTCAATGGCACTTTCCACACCTTGCGAGTAGCAATATGCTCCGACTGGCAATGCTGTCGATGACAGTGTCAGCAGTTTCAGTAGTTGTGCTGCATTAGTGATGGGCATGCGCGTGAATCGCTTTGATTGGGCTTAAGCGGTGGTCGTGTGCATGTTGTGCGTATGCGCCACTTTCCGGTTCAAACGGATGTTCAACTTCATTCACGGCGAGTCCTAAACCGACCACCATTTCTGCTAAAACGTGGTCAGGCTCAAAATAGAGTGCACTTGGTGTCAGCATCAGTGGTACATGGCGATTGCCTAAGTGGTAAGCCGCTTTGAGTAAATCAAAATCGGTTTTTGCCACCACTTGCATCAGGCGTTCAGGTTTAGCATCGACTCTTAAAATGTCGCCGTGTTCTGTGGCAATAAATGAGCCGCTACGCAAAATTCCTGTGCGTGGTAGGTCTGCACCAATATCTGTTCCGTTTTTGAGTGTTGCACGAAATCGGCTCTTTTGGCGGGTGTCGAAGCTGAGTTCAACGGTTTCAAAAGTGCTTCCCTCTGAAATGTGTTCTATTCGCTGAGTGTAGATTTTCATGCTATTCCTTTTGTCACGAAGATGTTTTGCTTTGATTTATGTTTTTCAATTTCAAAGCAAAATATCTGTAAATTTACGCATCAAAAGTAAGCAGTTTTTATGCCAATTATGAGTTTTTTTGGTGCATTTACTTCCTAAATTCACTCACTAATTTAGCAAGTTGTTCCATACCATCAAATGTGGTTGGGATTTTGTCATCTGATGATACAAGGGGTGAAAAGATAATATTTTCAAATTTCTCAAAGCCTGCTGCATTTTTCTTATGTAGTTTTTCTGAATCTTCAGCATAGTTATGAATAAACTGACAAAGTGTCATTCGTAGTTCAAGCTGCATCATTTGAGATTGTACAGAACGGACGTGCTGTAAACTCACTCTTACAAAATACAGAATAATCAGCATAAATGTTGAAACAGGGAACATTACATATAACAGGTACTTTAGAATATCCTCACCTTTTATTAGAAATCCCAAAAAAAGAAAATATGATCAGAGTCAATGGAGTAATGGCCTGTAGTGGTCAACAAATATTGGACACAGTTTTAAGTTTTTGTTCAGCCTCATAAGGGCTGACCCCTTGATTAAAATGATGTGGTCGGATGCGGTTGTAGTACTGCATTAAATAAAAACCAATGTCTGCTTTGGCTTCTTGAATGGAATGGTAACCAAGTTTTGGGATCCATTCCGTTTTAAGACTTCTAAAGAGTCTCTCTGTAGGTGCATTATCCCAACAATTCCCTCTGCGGCTCATACTCTGCACCATTGCATATTGCTGAAGCCTATATCTGAACAGATAACTTTTATACTGACTGCCTTGATCGGTATGAAATATTACGCCTGTAGGTCTACCTCTGGATCGCCAAGCATCTTCTAAAGCATTAGTCACTAAATGCTGACAGGCTTGATCTGACATAGACCATCCAATCACCCTGCGTGCGTAAAGATCGAGTACAACCGCTAAATATGCCCAGCTTTTATCTATCCAAATATAAGTGATGTCACTCGTCCATACACGATTTGGCCACGTAGGATTAAACTGTCTATTTAGTACATTGTCTGTATGGATATCATCGCCTTTACTACCTTGATATCTATGCTTTCTGCGCTGTTTTGAAATCAATCCTAGACTGCGCATAAGTTTACGTATTAGGTATCGCCCCACCTTGATGCCTTGGCTTTGTAAGACGTATCTGATGCCACGGCTTCCTAAAGAACCACGGCTTTGCTTAAAGATACTGGAAATCAACACCTTCAACTTAACTCTGCTTGGACGGCAGAGATCACGTTGAGCACGATAGTGATAGTAACTTGAACGCAGAATACCAAAGGCACGACAGACCAACTCAACAGGACGTAACTTTCTTAACTGGTCTATCAGTGCATATGTTTGAACTCGTCTGACATTAAGAGAGCTGTAGCCTTTTTTAGAATCATCTTCTCCTGTTCGAGCTGATAAATACGGGCTTCAAGTTCTTGTATCTTGCGCTGTTCAGGAGTTAAAGCATTTACTACTGGAGTTTGTCCGCTACGTTCGAGTTGAAGCTGGTCAACCCAGCGTCTCATAGCAGTTTGACCAACATCTAAAGCGCGGCAAGCCTGTAAGATAGAATAGCCCTGATCGAGTACAAGGCTAGCAGCTTCAACTTTAAACTCTGGAGTAAATGTACGTCTTGGTTTCATAAGCACCTCATTGGTGAATCTATTATCACCTAATTTGGTGTCCAACTTTATTAAACCACTACAGAAAGTCCCTCTTTTTTAAAGAGGGATTTAGGGAGATTCTTAAAACAAAAAATACCGCTGTGCCATCGGCAACACTTCCGCAGGTTCACACGTCAGTAATTTCCCATCCGCCCGAACCTCATAAATTTCAGGATCAACTTCCATCACAGGGCAGTAAGTATTCAGCTTCATATCTTTCTTCTGAATATCCCGTGTGCCTTTACATGGGCTAATCAACTTTTTCAGCCCTAGCTTTTCATGCACACTCGCATCAATCGCCACTTGCGACAAAAACGCAATACAGGTGTTATGCACACCACGGGCATTGGCACCAAACATCGGACGATAATGCACTGGCTGCGGTGTTGGAATTGACGCATTAATATCGCCCATTGGCGCTGCCGCAATCATCCCGCCTTTAATAATCATCGATGGTTTTACACCAAAAAATGCGGGCTTCCACAACACTAAATCGGCCAGTTTACCGACTTCCACCGAGCCAATTTCATGACTTAAACCATGGGTAATCGCAGGGTTAATCGTATATTTGGCGATATAACGCTTCACACGATGATTGTCATGCGTGGCATTGTCACCCTCTAAAGGTCCACGCTGCACTTTCATTTTATGTGCGGTTTGCCATGTGCGTATCACCACTTCTCCAACACGCCCCATCGCTTGCGAATCCGATGACATCATGGCAATTGCGCCCAGATCCTGCAAAATATCTTCCGCAGCAATGGTTTCACGGCGAATACGACTTTCCGCAAATGCCACATCTTCCGAAATGGCAGGGTCTAAATGGTGACAGACCATCAACATATCCAAATGTTCATCAATGGTGTTGATGGTATAAGGACGGGTTGGATTGGTGGATGATGGCAATACGTTTGGCTGACCAATGGCTTTTAAAATATCAGGTGCATGTCCACCACCCGCCCCTTCGGTATGGTAAGTGTGAATGGTCCGATTTTTAAATGCCGCCAAAGTTTCTTCCAGGAAACCGCTTTCATTTAAGGTATCGGTATGAATTGCCACTTGCACATCATATTCATCGGCAACACTTAAACAGTTATCAATCGCAGCCGGTGTCGAGCCCCAATCTTCATGCAGTTTTAAACCCACTACACCTGCACGAATTTGCTCGGCAATCGATTCAGGCTGACTGAGGTTACCTTTACCCAATAAACCAATATTCATGGGTAAATCGTCAATGGCTTGCAGCATGGTGGAAATATGCCAAGGACCCGGAGTCACCGTCGTTGCCGATGTTCCTGCTGCAGGACCTGTACCACCACCAATCATGGTGGTTACACCAGACATTAGTGCTGTTTCCACTTGTTGCGGGCAAATCCAATGAATGTGGGTATCAACACCACCCGCGGTGAGAATCTGCCCTTCACCCGCAATCACTTCCGTTGCCGCACCCAGGGGAATAGTAATATCAGGTTGAATATCAGGATTACCGGCTTTACCTATCTTCCAAATACGTCCGTTCTTTAAACCTACATCGGCTTTAACAATGCCCCACCAATCTACAATTAAAGCATTGGTAATGACGGTATCGGCAACGTCATCAGCCAAAAGTTGTGACTGCCCCATTCCATCACGAATGACTTTACCACCACCAAATTTAACTTCTTCACCATAAGTGGTGAGGTCTTGTTCCACTTCAATAAACAGTTCGGTATCGGCCAAACGAACCCGATCGCCTACCGTTGGACCAAACATTTCCGCATAGGCACGGCGTGACATTTTCATTTTAATTTTTCCTTAATCCAATGGACCCATGACACGACCGGCAAAGCCATAGACTTCGCGTTTACCGGCTAAAGCCACCAGTTCAATATCCCGGCTTTGACCCGGCTCAAAACGTACCGCTGTGCCTGCGGCAATATTTAAACGAAAACCTCGTGCCGCTTCACGGTCAAACTGCAAGGCATCATTGGCCTCATAAAAATGAAAATGTGAACCGACTTGAATCGGACGATCTCCGATATTACTGACGGTCATTTTTAAGGTCTGACGCCCCACATTCATTTCAATGTCTGAGTCTGGGGTAATCACTTCTCCAGGTATCATGTTTGACTCCTAGACAATCGGTTGATGCACAGTGACGAGTTTTGAGCCATCTGGAAAAGTCGCTTCAACCTGAACTTCGGCAATCATTTCCGGTATACCTTCCATCACATCTTCACGTTTTAATAACGTGGTACCGTAATGCATTAGCTCACTCACGCTCATACCATCACGCGCGCCTTCTAACAACGCGGCAGAAATATAGGCAATCGCCTCGGGATAGTTCAGTTTTAGCCCACGTGCTTTACGGCGTTCGGCCACCAAGCCCGCAGTAAAAATTAGCATTTTGTCTTTTTCAGTGGGATTGAGTTCCATATCTCGTTCCTAAATTTGTTCTAAAGGGTGTAATGCAAAATGTGTGCTAAAAAATGATGTTCCCTCTCCTTTCAGGAGAGGGTTAGGGAGAGGTAATAAACCCAATGTATTTACCCTCCCTCTAGCTCCCTCCCATTGGGAGGGAGAACTTCATTTTATGTCCGCCAAATCCTCGGAAATTCTTCATCTAAATCAAACCAGTCACGGCGCAGCTTGGCACGTATTGCGGCAAAGGCATCATGACACTGGCGTACGTCATCACCCAGATAACGTGCTGTCACCACATCATCCAGCAGGGTTAACGTCACCTTAATATCCATGCGCATAATCAGCTCACGGATTTGATCAATCTGCTGATCTAAATAGAATTTTGAGCGGAATTTTTCTGGCGGCACTGCCCAGAAGCTAGCCATGACTGCATGACCGTTCATTCCCAAACAGGAGCTGAGCCAGCGGTCATTGCCACTAAAACTCAAACGGTCAGTGACCAGTAATTTATTGTTCCGGTACAGCTGAAATCGATTTTGATAACTGCCCTCGATAAATGTTTCATGGCGCGCCTGACGGCCCAGTACCAACATATCCCAACCAATAAAACTGGCGGCATCCTCCAAAATAACTCTGGTTTCAGAATTGGCATGTGCACCATTAAAGAGCATGGTTTCTTGTGGTAGCCATTCAAAAATAGAGGCATCTTTAACTGTAATATCAATATGTTGGAAAGCCTGTTTTTGATTGGTCTTGTACCATTTTCCTGCACCCGGCGTGGTCACCAAGGCATGTGCGGCCTGCTCTGCCGACATCTGAAAGGTTAAATGATCACCCCCGGCAATGCCTGCCGGTGGATGCACAATAATGGCGTGGCACACCCCGGTTTTTTCCGGCCACAGCATTTTTTGCACCCGAACAGGACCATGATGTTTACGATGATCCAATACGGTGCGATTTTCTGCGCCTTTAAAGCCAAGTTCGAGCTGTGCAAACCAATATTGCACCGCAGGCTTCACTTCTGTTGCCACCAGCTGATTCATTTTGCTCAATTCGTATCTTTTTGAAGTCTATGCCCTGGCATTAAGCAATAACTGCACCAGTTTCTATCGGCGCAGATTTCGCTTTGGCTGACTGCCATTTCTTGCTATGGTGCATCTGCATAGGGAATGAGGATGTGAACAATATGCAAATTCGTGATCAAATTGTTTTAGTGACTGGCGGCGCACGCGGTTTAGGCCTGGCGATTACCCGAACCTTATTGGCGGAAGGGGCGCGTGTAGTGGTAAATTATTTAAACAGTGCCGCTGCTGCCGAGCAGCTGGTGCAACAGTATCCAGAGCAGGTCTTTGCCTATCAGGCCGATGTCACTGACAAAGCCCAGGTGCAGGCTCTCTTTGCCGCAGCCAAGGCGCGTTTTGGTCAGGCCATTCATAGTGTCATCAACAATGCCTTAATCAACTTTGAGTTTAATGGTGATGCCCGTCCCAAAGTTGAAGACCTGACGCCGGCCATCATGCAGCAACAGTTTGATGGTGCAGTTGTGGCTGCCCTCAATACCACCCAAGCAGCGCTTGAGGATATGAAAACTGCCGGATTTGGCCGTATTGTGAATATTGGTACCAACCTCGTGCAGAATCCGGTGGTGCCTTATCATGACTACACCACCGCCAAAGCCGCACTGTTGGCCTTTACCCGTACTGCAGCGCATGATCTGGGCCAATATGGTATTAACGTGAATATGTTGTCTGGCGGTCTGCTCCAAACCACCGATGCCAGCAAAGCCACGCCAGATGCGGTATTTGATTTAATTGCTGCCTCGACGCCACTACGCCGCGTTACCACCCCAGAAGAATTTGCCGCAGCTATTATGATGTTCCTGTCACCGTATTCGCGTGCAGTCACCGGGCAAAACCTGATTGTTGATGGCGGTCTGGTCAAAGGTTAACTGCAGTTTTGTGTGACTTTTATCACAATAAACTAATTTTTAAGCAGTTAAACCGGTTTGTCATGCTAGAGGTGGGCTGAATTCGCTAGACTATGGTCCATCCTCTCTTCACTATTTTGCTAACATGAAACCCCTGTTTGCTTTGGCCTGCTGTACCCTGCTGAGCGCCTGTATGTTCGGTAACTCCCAAGAATTAAAACGCGCTGAACAATTGCTGGCGCAATTTGAATGCCACAATATTGAAACAACGCTGATGACCCATAGTGCTATTAACAGCTATCACGAACATGCGCTGGTTGCCGCCCGGCAAAAAGCCAGCCGTTATGTCGAGCAATATCGGGAAGGTGAACAGCAATCCAGCCTGGCGGTGGATGAAATTGTGCAGCAGCAATATCATCTTTATACCGCTGCCTGCCAATCATTGGGCGGAATTTTTCCCAAAGCAGAACAGCCTTAAATCAAAATCAGATATTTAGAAGTTTGATCACACAAAACAGCCGATCAATCAGAGAGAAGCTTCAACCTCTCGCATCTTGATGTACTGCTAATTTCGATATTGAAAGCATATAAATAAAAAGACAGGGTCGATGCCCTGTCTTCTGTTTTTTTAACAATGAGTGACTATTCAGCCGGTTCTGCATAGTAACGAGTATCGACACTAAACTGTTCCGGGAATTTGGCGGCAATGCTGGCATAAAACGCCATGATTTCGGCCATGTCTTTTTCCATATCTCCCGATGGATAGACAATTTTACCCACGCCACATTTTTTCTGGGCGTAGTCCATATAGGCCAGTGCAATTGGCACGCCAGCCGTTACCGCCACATGGTAAAAACCGGTTTTCCACTGTTCCTGTTTGGCGCGTGTACCTTCTGGCGTGACCAGCATCACCAGCTTAGGATGCTGCTTGAACAAATCACTCATCAGCTGCACCATGCTCGGACGCTGCTCACCGGCTGCCTTCGGACGACGGTCAATGCCAATTCCGCCCATTGCACGGACAAAAGGCCCAAACGGAAACTTCATATAACTGTCTTTAATGGTCAGGCGAACATTCACGCCCAAGGCTTTAAGCGCCAAACGTGCATATAGTGCATCCCAGTTACTGGTATGCGGCGCGGCAATCATCACACACTGGTCCAAATCCAGCGGCCAGTGATTGTCAATTTCCCAGCCCATCAACCCCAAGCTCTGTTCTGCCAACTTCTCAAACACAAGCACAATCCACACAATAAAAATTGCGCGAAGTTTAACAACTCAACAGATTTAAAAAAGAGCAGATTGCCGAATATTTAATCAATTAATATATAAATGTATACAATTAGCCAAACCGTCAATCGCCATTCCTGCCAATCTTTCGGGTTTTTCTTAAATAAACCGGATGCCGGAAACTGAAAATAAATACTCACAGAAACCCAACAGGGCAATTTTTACAATCAGGCTATGCTGACCCTATCTGTCCTGTCAGGAGATTGATCGGTGAAAATAAAAATTCTGAGCCTTGCCCTCACGGCGCTGTTACTGGCCGCCTGTGATAACAATAAAACCCCTGAAACCGCCCGCGATGCAGAAACCACCTCGCCTGCCGCAGCCACTGACATGAGCGCCAATGATACAGCCGCCACCGCACTGGACTGGCCGGGAGAATATAAAGGGGTCTTGCCGTGTAGCGACTGTCAAGGCATTGAAACCGAGCTTGAGCTAAAAATGGATAAAACTTATGAGCTGAATGAGGAATTCCTAGGCCGCGCCAATGGTCAGGAGTCCAAAATTACCGGTACATTTGAATTTGACCCGAATGATCCTGCCGTTATTATTCTGGATCAGGCTGCCAATAACCGTAAATTCTTTGTCGGTGAAAACTTTATTGAAGCGCGCGATGTCAACAATGGCGACAATATTGATGCCAGCCAGAATTATCGTCTGCAAAAAGACCTGCAATAAAGCACAAGATCTAGCATCGCTAAAAGTCACCACTTTGGTGGCTTTTCTTGTTTCAAAACGGTTTTTTGCCCGCGATAAAATTTGCTACAAAACAGCGGCTCAATTTAGCCCTCTGCTCTAGGCGAATATGCCCGAAAAGTTTATGTTTAATACCTTATCCAAAGATTGATCTGTTGCCATGTTATCTCGTCCTCTTCTTGCAATTAGCACCTTGTCCTTGTGTTTAAGTGGTTGCGGTGGGCAAGCTGAAAAAAGCAGTACCATGAGCAATGCCCAGGCCCAAACTGAAACCCAACCGCAAGACAGCTTGATGCCTGCTGCTGAAACAGCAGCACCACAGCCGGAGCCGCTGGCCGGTCACTACAAAACCATCCTTGACTGTGATGATTGCCAGCAGCGTATTCTTGAGTTAAAGATTCATCCGGATCAGAGCTACAGCCTGCAAGATACCCGTATCTATGCTCGCCGTCAGCGTAGCCAGAATACACAAGGTCAGGTCAGCTATACCAATGAACAGACTGCCCAATTAATCAGTACCGATCAGCAGATTCAACAATTGCAGCCCACAGCAAACGGGCTGGAACTTGTAGATGCCTCATCCAAACAGCCAGCACTAAAACTGGAACGTGTTGCGACCATTGAAGTCAGCAATGCGCTGAAACATGCCGACATTCAGGCCGAACATATTGATAGCTTAAGCTTTCGCGATATTACCGATACCGTCAAAGCGCATGACTACTATATGCGTATTCATAACCAGTCAGATCAGCCGCTAAAACTGAAAGTCAGCGATATTATTCTGGTCGATCAAAACTATCAGGAATATAACGCGCTGGTTGATGAAAGCTTTTTAGAACCTATTCCGGCCCAGCAAACCCGCTACAATAAAATCAGCTTTAATTATCCGGACAATGCGGTGGCGGACTATATTAAGGTGAAATAGCTTTTCTTTTTTCTTTCATTTTCTATTCTGCCGTTTCTTTTTATCTTGCTGTACTGATCTTCTTTTTTCTTTCTTATTTATTCTTTTTATTCAAGCATAAAAAAACCCTGCAGATGCAGGGTTTTTTCTAAACCGTCTAACGATTAGCCGTTGAACTGGTTCATTGTGTTTTTCGCATCGTCACCCGCTTTAAGCGCGTTGTCACCAGCGAAGATTTCTTTGTGGTCATCACCGATATCAGAACCCGCCATTGCTTGGTGTTTCACACAAGCGATACCGCCACGGATTTCTTTACGTTGTACGCCAGCAACATAAGCCAACATACCTTCAGAACCGAAGTAACCTTGAGCAAGCTCGTGAGTAGACAGAGCAGCTGTGTGGTAAGTCGGAAGTGTGATTAAGTGATGGAATACACCCGCTTCACGAGAAGCATCTGCTTGGAATGTACGTACTTTTTCGTCAGCTTCAGCAGCTAATTCAGTGTTGTCGTACTCAGCACTCATTAACTTAGCACGGTCGTATGCAGATACATCTTTACCTTCAGCAACCCAACGGTCGTACGCTTGTTGACGGAAGTTTAAAGTCCAGTTGAACGATGGAGAGTTGTTATAAACAAGCTTCGCATTTGGCACAACTTCACGTACACGGTTCACCATGTGAGCGATTTCTTCAACGTTAGGCGTTGCAGTTTCGATCCAAAGCAGGTCAGCACCGTTTTGTAAGCTGGTTACACAGTCAAGTACAACGCGGTCAATTTGAGTGCCTTCACGGAACTGGTACAGGCCAGATGCTAAACGCTTAGGACGGTGTAATTTACCATCACGCTTGATCAGGATTTCGTCTTCTTTCGCTTCAGAGATGTCAATTTCTTGAGTGTCTAAGTAGCTGATGTATTGAGAAGCGATGTCGCCTGGCTCTTTAACCACTGGGATTTTTTGAGTCAAGTCAGCGCCTTCAGAGTCAGTACGTGCAACGATGATACCGTCGTCAAGACCCATTTCCAGGAACGCATAGCGAAGCGCGTGGATTTTCGCGATGAAGTCTTCGTGTGGAACAGTTACTTTACCTGCTTGGTGACCACATTGTTTCGCATCAGAAACCTGGTTTTCGATTTGCAGTGCACAAGCACCCGCTTCGATCATTTTCTTCGCAAGTAAGTAAGTTGCTTCTTCGTTACCGAAACCAGCGTCGATGTCGGCAATAATTGGCACAACGTGAGTTTCAAAGTTGTCGATTTGAGCAGTGATTTCAGCTGCTTTAGCAGTATCACCTGCGTCTTGTGCTTTTTTCAGTGCACGGAACAAATCGTTTAATTCTTTTGCGTCAGCTTGACGTAAGAAAGTGTAGATTTCTTCGATCAATGCAGGAACAGAAGTTTTTTCGTGCATAGATTGGTCAGGAAGTGGACCGAATTCTGAACGAAGTGCAGCAACCATCCAGCCAGACAGGTAGATATAACGCTTAGAGGTTGTACCGAAGTATTTTTTGTTCGCAATCATTTTTTGTTGCGCAACGAAACCGTGCCAGCAACCTAATGATTGAGTATACTTGCTGCTGTCTGCATCGTATTCAGCCATATCACGACGCATAATCGCAGCTGTATATTTAGCAATGTCTAAACCAGTTTTGAAACGGTTTTGCATCTGCATACGCGCAGCATCTTCAGGACTGATGTCTGCCCAAGTGTTACCGAATTTCGCTTTCAATTCGCGGATTGCATCAATCGCTGTTTGGTATGTAGTCATGATATTTTCCTGTATTAATTTTAGGATTTTCTCCAACGAAATGACTAAAATCATACCTCTGGATGTGTTCAGATTTAGAGCACTTCGTCGTGTTGAGTACAGATTAGAGTGAGTTAGAAAATTAATCCAATATCCTCAAAGAATCTTCACTATTTATTTAAAAAATATGTAGATCAAAGTCGTATCCGAAAATTTATATTACAAAACAAATATTTGATTTTTATTAAATAAATTTTATTTTACAATTCAAATAACCGATTAAAAAACACACCATTTGCTTTTTTTATATTCATTATACTTAAGTCGGGTACGGCTTTTTCCGTACAAAATCAAGGCAATATCCGGCTTATTTTTAGCCTGGTAGACCCAACCTGACAGTGAATAGAAGAAGACCATGCTTGTGTTGAGTCGCTCAACTCAAGCATTTCTGCAGGTGGATGCGATGAGGTTTGAATCAACCCGACACGCGCTGATTTAAGCCGCTTAAACCCCGCGCGAATTGGGCCGAAAAACCCGGTAAATATGCAGGAATTGATCCGATCAGGGAACAGGCTTTTTCGGTAATTGTTCTACCCAAGCCTTCAGGCTTATGGCATAATCCAAATAATTTCTTGGGTTTATTTTCGGTATTTTTTTTATGAATCTGGAGCGGGTCGATCTCAACCTTCTAATTTACCTGGACGTATTACTTCGCGAAAAAAATGTCACTCGAGCAGCTGAACAATTGGGCGTTACCCAACCCGCCATGAGTAACATTTTACGTCGTCTACGTAACTTATTTAATGATCCCCTGCTCATCCGTTCATCTGAAGGGATGACCCCGACCGAACGCGCACTTGAATTACAACCGCGTATTCGTGATGCCCTGTCCGATTTATCCATGATTCTGGAACCCCGTACCGAGTTCCGCCCGTATACCTCCAATCGCGTATTCCGGATTATGACTTCAGACTATGCCGAAGCCACTCTGGTGCCGCGTCTGGTCAAAGCCTTGCGTTCTGAAGCGCCGAATGTGGTGCTCGACTTTCTGACCCCAAGTGATGTGTCCTATCGTGACATGGAACAAGGCAAGGTAGACCTAGCCATCAACCGCTTTAATGAAATTCCGCAAAGTTTCCACCAGGTACTGGTCTGGCGTGACAGTTTTTCCTGTCTACTCAATCAGAAACACCCGGCGGCCAGTAACCTGAACCTCAAAAGCTATTTAGATGCACAGCATATCTGGGTCTCTAAAACCGGTATGGGCGTTGGCTTTGGCGTTAATCCTGAAAAACAGGCCGGATTAGGCTGGATTGATCAGGCACTGGAGCGGATTGGTCAAAAACGCAAGATTTCGGTATTTACCCGTCATTATCAGATGCCGGCACTCTTGGCATCCAATGTGGATCTGGTAGCTACCTTACCGACCCGAATTGCCCGTTTACAGGCCAAAAGCCAGAATCTGCTGATTAAAGACCCGCCGTTTTATATTCCGGAATTTGAATTGAAGATGGCCTGGTGTCCGTTACTGCATCATCATCCGGCGCATCGCTGGTTACGCCAGCTGATTCTGTATGTGGCCCGTCAAATGATTGAAGAAGAAAACCGTGAGTTTTTAATGAATAACTCACAATTTTCTCAATTTTGACAAAAAACGCTCATAAATCTCTCTTTTTAAACCTTATACTAAGATGAACATGAGTAGTGCCCGGTGCACTACTCGATGTTTTTGACGTTAAAAATATTCAGAATAAAAATCCGCAGGTGGATTCGTGAGCCTCTTCCAGAACATTGTTATTATTTTCATACTGATTGCAGGAGCAGGTTTTTTATCACTGACCGAGATCGCTCTGGCCGGTGCGCGTAAGGTCAAATTAAAAATTCTGGCTGAAGCCGGAGATGAACGTGCGCAAAAAGTGCTGGATTTACAGGAAAACTCGGCAGACTTTTTTGCCGCCTCGCAAATTGGCTTGAATGCGATTGCCATTTTAGGCGGTATTTTAGGTGAAGGTGCTTTTCGCCCGTATTTCTACGATTTTGTCACCCGTTTCTATACCGGACCGTGGGCCGAAACCCTTAGCTTTGCGCTGTCTTTTACCTTGGTCACCTCTTTATTTATTCTGTTTGCCGACCTGATGCCGAAACGCCTGGCCATGATTGCACCAGAGAAAATTTCTATTTCCGTGATCAATCCAGTACAGGTATTTATTACCGTCTGCAAACCGCTGGCCTGGTTTATTAATGCCATCGCCAATATGCTGTTCCGGCTGTTTAAGGTCAATACCATCCGCGATGACAATATTACCTTTGATGATATTTCCGCAGTGATGGATGCCGGCGCCCAAGCGGGTGTGTTGCAAAAACAGGAACATCACTTTATTGAAAACGTGTTTGAACTTGAAGAACGTAATGTCCCGTCCAGCATGACCACGCGTGAAAATGTGGTGTACTTTACCCTAAATGAAGCCGAAGACAGCATTCGCCAGAAACTGGCTGAATTCCCCTATTCCAAATTTCTGGTCTGTAATGAAAATATTGATCAGGTGATTGGCTATGTTGATGCCAAAGATATTCTGGTGCGGATTCTAAATAACCAGAAAATCAACCAGCTGAACGAATCAACCATTCGTAACGTACTCACCATTCCCGATACCCTGACCCTGTCTGAAGTGCTGGACCGCTTCCGCTCGACCAAAGAAAAATTTGCGGTGGTGATTAATGAGTACGCACTGGTGGTCGGCGTCATTACCTTGTCCGATATTATGATTACCGTAATGGGCGACTGGGTAACCCCTATTGAAGAAGAACAGCAGATTATTAAACGTGATAATAATTCATGGCTGATTGACGGCAGTACCCCAATTGAAGACATGAAACATGCGCTTGAAATTGAAGAAATGCCCGATGAAGAAAACTATGAAACCTTAGCCGGTTTTATGATGTATCAACTGCGCAAGATTCCGCGTCCAGCCGATACCGTGTTATATGGCGGTTATAAATTTGAAGTGGTCGATGTCGATCATTTTAAAATTGACCAGCTGTTGGTGACACGTTTACTGGAAAATAACCAACCGCCGGAACAGGAATAATCTATCTTTCTCTAATCAAGAGCGATAAAAAAACCTTCTAGACTCTAGAAGGTTTTTTTCATGCAGCAATTCACTTAAAACTGACGCAGCAATTCATCCAGCACCGCCTGATAGTGAATGGCAATGTCATCTTCCAGAATTTTATAGGCGCTGTCGAACTGCACCATTGGCCAGCCTTCTTTCCAGAACGGGAAAATATTGTGCAGGTCATGGGTCACAATCGCATCTTCACGGACAATAGCTTGTGCAATTTGTGCCAGTACCTGGGCGGTTTCTGCGCCATCAATGGCCAGATAATCAATCTGACGGGCTTTTAAAATACGAATCCGATCTTTTTTATAGCGGATTTTTTTGGCTTGGGCTTCATTTAGGCTCAATGCCAGCGTCACCGCTTCAACAAATTTTTCTTCAAAAGATTGATGCAATGCCACCAAGGCCTGTTTATGCGCTTCCTGACGTCCCACTTTTCCACCTTTGCGGATAATCTCTTTGGCTTCGCTATTGAGCACATCATTCTTCATACTCTGAAGGATGTCTATAATTTCAATATCGCTTAAAGATTCAGGAGACTGGTCAATCATGAAATAGCCTTGGGCAAAAAGTAAAAGACTATTTTCGCATAATTTCGCTTAAAGCTCGACAGATTCCGTAGCAATTATGACAGGAATAAGGGGGCCAATTTTAATGGTCATCAAAACTCAAATGCATACCCACAATACGAATTAATGCAGATAATGGCTAAGGCTCTGCTCCAGCTCGGTTTGTAAATGCAGCGGCGCTACAATTTTGACATAGGGAATCCAGTAGCGTACCACCGGATAAAGCTGAATATGATGGCGAATCTGGCAGGAAATCAACAGGCTGCCACACGGCTTTTCTTCCAGAATCTGCTGCTTTGGAAACAGCCGGCGCTGTTTAAAATACAGCGCGGCATCTGCCGCAACCGATAAATGCACTTCCTGCTGTTCATGACCAAACCAGATACCTTCTTCATCTTCCAACTGTTGCAGAATAGCCGGATCATGCTCAAACGGGTCCAGTTCATAACTGAGTTCAATCTGCTCAATCAGGCTCAGGCGATACACTTTTAAAGTGTCCGAATGCACCGCAGCCAGATACCAGTTACCATGATGATGAATCAGGCGATAAGGCTGCACCCGACGGGACTTGTTTTTATAGACAAAGCCAATGTACTGACGCTGCTGAATGGCTTGGGTCAGGGTTTTAAAATGTTCGGCATATTGGCTACTGTCTTCATAATCATAACCTTTGGCGGAAAACACCAGATTGGCACGATGATCCATCAGCTCACGCAGGAACGAAATATCCAGCGAGGGATAAAGATCGCTAATGCCCGACAACTGGGCAAAGTTCTGGATATCCTGAAGTTTAAACCGTCCCAAATAGGAAGCATCAAGATAGTATTTTTTGCTGCGTTTGTCCTGCAATAAAGGTAGATAGGCATTCAGCCGATCAAAGTCACGTTCAATGGTGCGGGTGCTGACTTTAAATTCCTGGGCCAGTTCCGGAATACTCAGCTGATGCCCTACATTGAGTTTGGTTAAAATACTGACCAGCCGTTCAGCCAGTCGTTCATGTGTTGAAGTAACACACTTCATGATACCCTCATGGTGCTGTTTTAAGGCACTGTTTTTTCTATCAATTAAACAACCGTAAATTAAAATTTATTAAATAAAAATCATATAAATAATTAGACCAAAACTTTAAATACATTTACGTTAAAAGTAAATCAAAATACGTATCACAAGGCTGCATTCAGCTTAAACTTAAGGCTTATTCTGATCTAGGCGATCAACATAACGCTCTAAATGCAGCATGGCACTATACACCCGGTGGATATCTGCCAGACCTATTTTTTGACGGATAATGGCCCGATGAATGCGCCTTAAAGCACGTATATTCTGGGTGGTGGTATATGCTGTAGATGAAATTCTCATGATTCTGCCCTCTGTCTCTTCATTGAAATATCCAGTTTATTTTTATGATGTCTGTTTTGGATGTGGGCTAATGTACAACACAGTTTCGACAGGTTGTGTCAAATACATCACATATATTTTAATTTTTAGTAAAACTTGTACAGTTTAAGTAATAAACATCAATGTACTAACTTGAGATGAGCATAAAAAAGACCGGCTATAGCCGGTCTTTTTTAGATGCCGAATTAAATAATTTCTACCACAACCTTGCCAATATGATCACCGGTATCCATGGCCGCATGCGCTTCCTGGATCTGATCAAATTTAAAGGTTTTAAAAATCATCGGCAGACATTCACCTTTGCTCAATAATGGCCACACTGTGTCTTGCAAGCCTTGGGCAATTTCAGCTTTTTCTGCAGTATTACGCGCACGCATGGTCGAACCGGTAATGGTCAGGCGCTTCATCATAATCGGGCCAAGTTTCACATCTTTGGCTTTGGCACCGCCCAAGAACGCGATATAAACCAGACGACCATCACGGCGTAACAGGTTCAGGTTACGTTCCAGATAAGGTGCACCAACGATATCTAAAATAACATCGACGCCGCCATTGTCAGTCTGCTCATTAATCACCTGCTCAAAATCTTGTGTCTTGTAGTTAATGGCGGTGGTCAGATGGGAAATAGCCTGTACTTTTTCATCTGAACCGACAGTGGCAAAGGTTTTCATGCCCAGCGCATTACATAACATCAGCGCTGTGGTACCAATACCGCTGCTACCCCCATGGACCAGTACTGTTTCGCCAGCCTTGGCTTGCCCCATCTGGAACACGTTGGCCCATACGGTAAAGAAGGTTTCCGGAATAGCCGCAGCTTGTACAAAACTCAAGCCTTCAGGAATGGTCAGGGTCTGGCTTTCCGGAACCACGCAGTATTCTGCATAGCCACCGCCATTGGTCAGGCCACAAACTTTATCGCCGACTTTAAATTTGCTGACCTCTTCGCCTACCGCTACCACTTCACCTGCCACTTCCAGCCCCGGCACAGGCGTCACCCCTTTCGGCATTGGATAAAGGCCTTGGCGCTGCAAGATATCCGGGCGGTTTAAACCAAAGGCATGAACCTTAACCAGCACATCATTGGCTGCCGGTGTCGGAATAGCCACACTTTCATAGGCCAGTTTTTCCGGGCCGCCTGGTTCTGTAATAATGACCTGCTGCATCGTCGCTTGTGACATGGATTTTCCTTAATTGTTCAGTGCAAGTTTTCTGTGCTCTATTTGAACATAGATAAATGACGGAATGAAGCCAAGCCGGACTTATGTATAATGAGATGTATATTTCGCAGATTGATAACTCAGGTGAGCCATGGCCCAAGTCATCGACTATAACGAAAATAATTACAGTGAATTTGAATGGTTTGATGGCTTTGCCGTGATCCGCTTTTATGCAGACTGGTGTGCACCCTGCGTACAGAATTTTCCGGTGTTTGCCGAACTGGCCGGCTATTATGCCCACCATCAGCCAGAGATTAAATTTGGCAAGATCAATGTCGATCAATCTCCTATTCTCACCCTGCGTTATCATGTCTATGGATTACCTTCGACCCTGATTTTCAAGCAGGGACAGATCATCCACAGAATTGCAGGGGTCAAAAGTCTGACAGAGATGAAATCTATTCTAGCGCAGCTTTTGGATGATTCTTCTCAGCCTGTAGATTTAAGAGAATAAATGCTATTTTCTATTTCACTGAAGTTTAGATTGCCCACCTTAAAATTTAGTGGGTTAAAACCACGTCTGATCGCCCTTGAGCATACGCTCACCCCTCTCCTCCGGATAGTAAAGTGGTGAATAGTCATCCGCCCGATGATCAGCACTATGCTTAGCGCAGCGACTGCTATTTTTTGCACTATGATAAGCAGATTGAAAATTCTCCTGATCACTCTCGATGGATTTTTCAATTATTCGTCATTTAATCGTAACCACACTTTGATTGCTCTGCCTGAACTCTACTGGCACAGCCAAACATAAGCGCAATATAAATAAAATCTTGTGTATCTTCCCGCTCTACACCAGATTGTATAGAGTAAGAATATTCGCGTAGATCATTAAGTTTGAAATAGACACAGCAGTCCCACCAAGAATCTAAAAGCCATAAAAAAACCCACCTTGCGGTAGGTTTTCTTTAACCAGCCCAGTCTTATAGACGAACCAGCTCCACAATTTTCTCAGCCAGTTCTTCAACGGCTTCGGTGCCATAGCTTACGTCAGTGCCTTCAGCAACATCGGTGACCACCACAACACCAGTTTCACGAAGTAATGCCACTTGATCAGCATTCAGACCCGCTTTTGCAATTGCAACTACACCTTGCTGAATCAACAGACTTTCCAGCGCTTGTGCATTTTCCAGTGCTTGTGCTGTTACAGTCACCGCAGCAGGTTTTTGACCTAAACGGGCAGCACGGTCTTCCGCAGTCACAGGTTCATCATGCGCAGTCCATTCTACCGCTGCTTCCACCATGCCCGCACCAACGGTCACGTTGCTTAAACGGTCAATGAAAATAAACGAGCCGGTATAACGGCTGTCCTGATAACGGTCAAATACCACTGGCGCATCAAACTCGATCTGAACATCAGCAATCGCGTTCAGTTCCAGCTGCTCTACCTGGGTTTTTTCCAGCGTATTCACGTTTACACGGTAGTTAATCTCAGCAATTTTGGCAGGAACAGTTTGTGTACCGAGCTTAATGTTGTACAGCTTGCCTTTGACCATTGGCTGATCATTCATCCACACCACAGTTGCGCGTGCAGAACGTGAAATTTCCGGTTGATCGCCCGCTTTGACCAGCAGGTTACCGCGTGAAATATCAATTTCATCATTCAGGGTAAGGGTAACGGCCTGACCGGCAAATGCACGTTCTAAATTGCCATCAAAAGTCACAATGTCTTTGACAGTAGAACGTTTACCTGATGGTAAAGCGACAATTTCATCACCCACACGGATGTCGCCCGAAGCAATGGTGCCAGCAAAACCACGGAAGTCGAGGTTTGGACGGTTGACATATTGCACCGGGAAGCGGAATTCGTTTTTACCTGAAGTCCGGCTAATTTCCACGTTTTCCAGCGTTTCCATCAAGGTTTCGCCGTTGTACCAAGGAGTATTGGCCGACTTGTTCACCACGTTATCGCCATTCAGGGCAGAAATTGGGGTGAAAATGATATTGGCCGGTTTACGATCACCAAGCTGGTTCACGAACTCGTTATATTGCGCCTGAATTTCATTGAAGCGTGCTTCAGAGAATTCCACCAGGTCCATTTTGTTGATGGCAACAATAATGTTCTTAATACCCAGCAGGCTGGCAATAAAGGTATGACGACGGGTTTGGGTCTGCACGCCATAACGTGCATCAATTAAAATAATCGCCAGATCCGCAGTTGATGCACCAGTGGCCATGTTACGGGTATATTGCTCATGTCCCGGGGTATCGGCAATGATGAACTTACGCTTTTCAGTCGAGAAATAGCGATACGCCACATCAATGGTAATACCCTGCTCACGTTCTGCCTGCAGGCCATCGACCAGTAAAGCCAGGTCAGGTGCATCCCCTGTCGTCCCGACTTTTTTCGAGTCACGGGTTACCGCTTGCAACTGATCTTCATAAATCAGTTTTGAATCATAAAGCAGACGACCAATTAAGGTCGATTTACCATCATCGACGTTACCGCAGGTCAGGAAACGCAATAAGTCTTTATTTTCGTGCTGTTTTAAATAGGCCAAAATATCTTGGCTAATGAGTTCTGATTGATGAGACATTGCTCAAACTCCACAAATTCTTTAGAAACCGGTTTAATCTCCCTGTATCCCCCTTTTACCCAGAGGGAATTTCCTCTCTTGTCTAAAGAGAGGTCGGGAGAAATTAGAAGTAGCCCTCTTGCTTCTTCTTCTCCATCGAGCCGGCTTCATCATGGTCAATCATACGACCCTGACGTTCCGAGCTGGTGGCCAGCAACATTTCCTGAATAATTTCAGGCAAGGTATCTGCGCCTGACTCAACTGCACCGGTCAGTGGGTAACAGCCAAGTGTACGGAAACGTACCGATTTCATTTGTGGTACTTCGCCTTCATGTAAACGCATACGCTCATCATCAACCATAATGAGTGTACCACTACGTTCTACCACTGGACGTTCAGCAGCAAAGTACAATGGAACAATTGGAATCTGCTCGAGATAAATGTATTGCCAGATGTCCAGCTCGGTCCAGTTCGACAATGGGAACACACGAATGCTTTCGCCCTTGTTGACCTTACCGTTATAAAGGTTCCACAGTTCTGGACGCTGGTTTTTCGGGTCCCAACGGTGTTTGGAATCACGGAAAGAATAGACACGTTCTTTGGCACGTGATTTTTCTTCGTCACGGCGCGCACCACCAAATGCAGCATCAAAACCGTATTTGTCCAGCGCCTGTTTCAGCCCCTGGGTTTTCATGATGTCGGTGTATTTTGAGCTACCATGATCAAATGGATTGATTCCGGCGTCACGGCCTTCCTGGTTCTGATGCACAATCAGATCAAAACCATGTTTCTTGGCCATGTTGTCGCGGAATTCAATCATATCTTTGAATTTCCAGCCTGTATCGACATGTAACAGAGGGAATGGAAGTTTTGCAGGATAGAAGGCTTTCAAGGCAAGATGCAGCATCACCGCAGAATCTTTACCAATCGAGTACAGCATAACCGGATTTTCAAACTCGGCAGCAACTTCACGGATGATATGAATACTCTCAGCTTCAAGCTGTTTCAGATGAGTAAGTCTTTCCTCATTTAATGACATGGACAACACCAGCTTAAATCAACGTGTACTTATTACACTTTATAAAATTTATATTCATTATAGAGATTTAGTTATCTGTACTATTGCTTGTTTTATTATATTAATATGCAAAAACGTCATATACAGGATTACTGATATTGCTATCAAAGTTTACTCATACCCTGCACAGCATCGCTTATTTTTAGCCTAATCACTATTTTCCAGTCGCCGTTTTTATGCTCACTTCTATCTATTGAGTTATTGTTAAAAGCTCTAATAGATCGCTTCATTTTCCAAGTGAAACACCTAAAATAAAACAAATTTTAATTTTTTCTGATTGCTCCCATGCCTTATAGTCATTACGATTTAGCCACCTTAAAAGCCCAGCTGGAACAGGCGCAGCTTGCCGGCTTTCTGTATCAGCATCAGCAGCACATGCTGGTGTTGCAGGAAGCGTTTGATGAAGATGGTTCTGCACTAAATACCTTTGTCCAGCACGAGTTCAGTGCCGATCAGATCGGGCTGCAATTTGGTCTACGACTTTCGGACCATAATATCGAGTTTTTGATTGGTCTGACCCACAGTAATCAGGATCGCGGTTATGAAATTGGTGCCGGCAATTTAAAAGGTGACCAGAAAGCCTTTAACCTGATGTATGCCTTTTATAACTATCCAAAGGCCTTTTATCTGGTCAGCATGCCACTGGCCTCCACCTCAAGCCAGCTGGAACAGGCCATTGAACAGCAACTGTTCCAGCGCCCGGAACTGGCCTTCCTCGACACCGCAGTCAAAACCAATCCAATGGGTGAACAGGTGCAGTGGATGAAATCCTTTATTGTGCAGCAAAGCCTGAACATGAAAGTGCGTATTCAGACCAGTTTAATCTAAGCGATTCTTCTGATCTGTGCTTTACGTATAGCTTGATGATACTCAAACAAAAAAATAACCCGCGAGATTCGCGGGTTATTTGATGTAGCAGATTTTAGTTCTTGTGACGCATATGCGGGAACAAAATCACATCACGGATACTTGGTGCATTGGCGAATAACATCACCAGACGGTCAATCCCGATCCCTTCACCTGCTGTAGGTGGCAAGCCATATTCCAGTGCTTCAACGAAGTCTGCATCGTAGTGCATCGCTTCATCATCACCAGCATCTTTCTCAGCCACCTGTGCCTGGAAACGCTCCGCCTGATCAATTGGATCATTTAACTCTGAGAAGCCGTTTGCCAGCTCACGACCACCAATGAAGAATTCAAAACGGTCAGTGATGTGCGGGTTCTCATCATTACGGCGAGCCAGCGGTGAGGTTTCTGCTGGGTATTCAGTAATGAAGGTTGGCTGACGCAGTTGAGTTTCAACCGTTTCTTCAAACACGATGGTTTGCAGCTTGCCTAAACCAAAGCCCGGTTTTACCTGCTCTTTCAGTTCGTTTTGTACGAAGTTGGCCAGAAATTCACGGTCATTGACGTTTTCAGGCGTGAATTGCGGGTTGTGCTCAAGAATCGCATCAAACATCGAGATTTTCTTGAACGGACCTTTGAAGCTATACACTTCATCGCCATACGGCACATCGGTCGAACCCAAGATGTCGATGGCCAGTTTCTCCAGCATCTGCTCGGTCAGTTCCATCAAATCTTTGTAGTCTGCATAAGCCTGATAGAATTCAATCATGGTGAATTCCGGGTTATGACGGGTCGATACACCTTCGTTACGGAAGTTACGGTTAATTTCGAACACGCGTTCAAAACCGCCCACCACCAAACGTTTTAAATAAAGTTCTGGCGCAATACGCAGGAATAATGGCATATCCAGCGCATTGTGATGGGTTTCAAATGGACGCGCCGATGCACCACCTGGAATCACGTGCATCATTGGGGTTTCGACTTCCATGAAACGTTTTTCAGTTAAAAACGCACGGATGCCCGATACCACTTTGGCACGAATTTCAAAAGTCTTACGGGTTTCTTCGTTTACAATCAGGTCCAGATAACGCTTACGATACTTCACTTCAGTATCGGTCAGGCCATGGAACTTGTCTGGTAATGGACGCAGCGATTTGGTCAGCAATTCAAAGTGCTCGATATGCACATATAAATCGCCTTTGCCTGAACGGCCGATATAACCTTTAACAGCAATAATATCGCCCAGGTCCAAACCTTTAATGGTTTCCAATGTTTCAGGGCTAAGTTCTTTACGGGCCACATACAGCTGGATACGACCGGTCATGTCCTGAATTACGATAAACGAACCACGGTTGAGCATGACACGGCCAGCCACCGACACATACACCTTATCGCCGCCTTCAATTTCTTCTTTAGATTTGTCGGCAAACTGTTCTTGTAAATCTTGCGCGTAATGTTCACGCTTGAAGGTGTTCGGCCATGGGCTGCTGTTGCTTTCCTGAGCCTTTTCTTGGATTTGCTTTAACTTGGCATGACGCTGTGCAATTAAATCGTTTTCGGAAATAGTGGGTTCAGAAGTCGACTGAGCGTTTGGTTGCGTCATCTCTGCCTCGAAAATTACTAAAAAATGAAGTGCAATAGCATAGCAGATTTATTTGGCTTTTCGTATGCTCTGCTGAATCCTAAGCCATTTTTTTCATTTTCTAAACCTCTGCTAAACAGCACCTCGCCTTTTGCTGAACTGTTAGACCAATAGCTAACTTCTTTCTTGCGCCACCACTCTTACAATAAGCAGGAGAAATTAATTGAAAAGGGAACTTTTCAACTATTCAATAGACGCTTGAGTGTGAATGAAAACAATGAATAGATGCACCTCGAAAATCCTATTTCTGCATGGGCTGGATTCCTCACGTGAATCGAGTAAGTTTCATGCCATCTGCGCAGATAAAAAATACTGTATTACCGTGGATTATCGCAATCTGAACTACCAGACGGTGGCCAGTTTCTATAACGATATTATTGTTAAAATCCAGCCTGAAATTATTGTCGGACATAGCCTCGGCGGCTATTGGGCCTTAAAGATGTCGGCGCTGCATGGTATTCCCTGCGTCATTGCCAACCCGAGTTTACAACCCGACTTCCGACCGGACTATCCGCAGATTTCCGAACAGGAACTGAACCATGATATTCCACAGCTGGCCTATCTGGAACTCGGCGATGAACAGCTGGACATGCACTGGGTACAAACCCAGCTGGAAAATTACATGCCAATTCATGCTTTTAAAGGCGGTCATCATCGACTGGTGTGTCCTGAAAATATCAATCCTTTAATCTGGCAACTGGAACAGCAATCACTGCACAAATAAAAAAGCCTTGCACTCGGCAAGGCTTTCTATGTTTTACAGGGTAGTGCTCAGACTTAAGCCACTGCTTCCACCGGCTTAGAGCGTTCATCCAGTACCGACCAGATGTTCAGACCTAAATCTGCGTGTAAATCTGGTAAATCCAGGAAAATGCTCGCACCCAGAATTTCATGCTGACATTTTTCCGCCAGTTGTTTCACTGCTTTTAAGGTACCGCCAGTCGCTAATACATCATCCACAATAATAACTTTCTGACCGGTGACATCTGCCGCCATTTCCAGACGGTCCAGACCGTATTCCAGGCTATAACCCACACCCACTACCGGTGGTGGTAATTTACCGGCTTTACGCACCAGCAATAAGCCCTTGCCAGTACGCTGTGCCAACAGGCTGGCCAGCACAAAACCACGTGCTTCTACCGCAATAAAGCTATCTACTTCAGCCAGTTTTTCTGCAGGAATACTTTCAATTAAAGCATCTGTCAACGGACCAATATTTTTCATGAATAAAGGGGTCAAGTCATAAAAACAAATACCGGCTTTAGGAAAGTTTTGGACAGTACGAATGTGAGACCACAACGTTGTAGACAGCTTGCTCATAAGGAGATCGGAGAGAGATTAAAAAGAATAGGTGAATTTTACAGCGTCTTGACCACGAAGACCAGCCAAAGTCCGCCCTTCAGGTTTAAATAAAACCCGATTAAAATTAGTAAATCATTGTTTTTATTATTGGTATTTTTATACTAAATAACCAATATAGATTATCCTAATTATAGAATAGCCTATTTAAGCAAAAATAGCTGTCCGACTTTAGTCGAAATTTAGGTGATCTCTCATATATTTTGAAAAGATTTGCGCTGGTTTTTAGTGTGCATATTGTCCGACACTATGCAATGTTTGAGATTTTAAAGATAAATTTTGTCCTTCTTAGCCATTCAGCTTTAGAAATGAAGCATTAGACTCCGATATTTACTTTACTTTAACCTCATAACTGCGTAAAAATTTAAGCGAATATGAAGTGTTAAAATCATATCAACTGAGTCATGCTGGTTAGGGAATTTTTTGCCGGTCAGGTTTATTGAAGATCGGCTTTTGGAGAGTCAAATGAAAAAGTATCAATGCATCGTTTGTGGATGGATTTATGACGAGGCAGAAGGCTGGCCGCAAGATGGCATCGTCGCGGGCACCAAATGGGAAGATATTCCAGATGACTGGACCTGCCCGGACTGTGGCGTATCTAAAGTCGATTTTGAAATGGTCGAAATCTAAGTACGCCTCGAAGACCATAACTGCATGGTCTTTTTTTATGTCTTGAAACTTATGCTCAACCTTTTATGGAGAAAATAATGCATCCGATTGTCATCATTGGTTCTGGTATGGCTGGCTATACAGTCGCCCGTGAATTTCGCAAACTGAACCCTGAACAGGAACTGGTCATGATTTGCGCAGATGATGCAATCAACTATGCAAAACCTACCCTCTCCAATGCCCTGGCCGGCAAAAAAGCACCCGAACAGATTGCGCTGGGGGATGCAGCGAAAATGGCCGCGCAGCTGAATATGCGCATTGAAGCGCATACCTGGGTTAAAGCCATTGATGCCGAGCAGCATCTGCTGACTTTAGAGAAAGATGACGTCGAAAGCCAGCAAGCCTATGCCAAACTGGTTCTGGCAGTCGGTGCCAACCCGATTCGTCTGGCCATTTCTGGTGATGGCAGTGATGATATTCACGTGGTCAATAATTTAAATGACTATAAAGCCTTCCGTGAACAGCTGGCAGCGCGTCAGGACAAACGTGTGGTGATTTTAGGCGCGGGCCTGATTGGCTGTGAATTTGCCAATGACCTGCAAAACACCGAGCATCAAGTCACGGTGATTGATCTGGCACCTCAACCGCTGGGCCGTTTATTGCCTGAATTTATTGCCACTGCATTTAAACAGAACCTGGAAGAAACTGGGATTCATTTTGTCTTGGGCACCACGGTCGATAAAGTATCGAAACTGGATAAGGGTGATTATCTGGTGACACTGGCCGATGGCCGTAGCCTGAGCGCTGATGTGGTACTGTCCGCCGTCGGTTTACAGCCGAATATTACTTTAGCCAAAGAAGCTGGCATTCATACCAGTCGCGGCGTGCTCACCAATGGCTTACTAGAAACCAACCTGGCTGATATTTATGCAGTGGGCGACTGCGCTGAAGTCAACGGGATTTTATTACCGTATGTCATGCCAATCATGCAGCAGGCACGTGCCCTGGCCAAAACCTTAAATGGTGAAACCACACAAGTGCACTACCCGGCTATGCCGGTTGCAGTGAAAACCCCGGCGGCACCATTAACGGTGTTACCTGCCCCGGTAGATGTGGAAGTGACCTGGCAAAATGAAGAACTGGACGATGGCATGATTGCCAAAGCCTTTGACAGCACTGCCACCTTACGCGGCTTTGTGCTGCTCGGGCCAACAGCCGGCAAACAGCGCCTGGCTTTAAGTAAACTTGTTCCTGACTTGATTCCAGCGGCAGTTTAGCGCTTTAATCCATCAGGGGTGCGCGCTCACCTTGAAGAAAGGAATATAAGAATGAATAGTTTGCGGTTAAATGTTTCACCTTACAGCAGTTTTATGCACGAAACCAAAGTCGACTTGGGCAATGGCATTGAATTGCATGTCGAAATGGGCGGCGAAATTGGCAATCCGACCATTTTACTGGTCATGGGACTGGGTGCACAGCTGCTGTATTGGCCAGACTTTTTCTGCAAGTCACTCATTGACCAAGGCTTTCGGGTCATCCGTTTTGATAACCGCGATATTGGCCTGTCCTCTAAAGTACGCCATCAGGGCGAGCGCCTGAATACCCTAAAACTGATGGGCCGTTTTGCCTTGGGTTTAGAAAATCAGGGGGCGCCTTATAACCTGTATGATATGGCCGATGATGTGGCCCTGCTGATTGATAAACTGGAGCTGGAACAGGTTGATGTGATTGGCGCTTCAATGGGCGGCATGATTGCACAGATTCTGGCGGCCCGCTATCCGGACAAGGTCAGAAAACTGGCACTATTGTTTACCAGCAACAACCAGCCTTTCCTACCGCCTCCTTTCCCGAAACAGCTGTTCAGCCTAGTGGGCAAGCCGGCATCCAATGATGAAGAAGGCATTATTAACCACAGCCTGAAACTGTTTAAAGTGATTGGTTCGCCAGGTTATCTGAATGAAATGGAAGCGGTACAGACCGCCCGTAAATTATATCAGCGAAGTTACCATCCAGCGGGTGTACTTCAGCAGTTTTTAGCAATATTATGTACAGGCTCATTGCGCAGTCTGGACAAGCAGATCCAACAGCCCACGCTGGTTGTTCATGGTTCTCGTGACCGCTTACTTCCACCTGCACATGGTAAGGCTGTTGCGAAAGCAATACCTGACGCTAAATTTGAATTAATTGAAGGAATGGGGCATGATATCCCTCCGCATTTCATTCCATATCTTAGCGAATTATTTGCTCATCACTTTAAATTATAAGCATTAGGACACTATGGCTGCATTACCATCCTTAAGACAGCTGTCATACCTCGTTACACTGTCTGAAACGTTGCATTTTACAGAAGCGGCGCGCCGTTCATTCGTGACTCAATCGACATTGTCGGGCGGAATCATGGAGTTAGAGCGCTTATTGGGTGGCGTATTGGTTGAACGCGATCGCCAGAATGTACGTTTGACTCCTCTCGGTGAACAAGTTGTAGCCCGAGCGCGTGTTCTATTGGCTGATGCGCAGGACTTGATGCGTCTAAGCCGTGAAATGAGCGAGCCCTTAACCGGCGACCTGCATTTAGGTGTAATTCCAACCATTGCACCGTTCATTTTGTCGCAGCTGTTAGATGAAGTGCATAAGCAACTGCCAAAAATCCAGTTACACCTGCATGAAGCACAAAGTGAAAAAATTGTAGAAAAACTGGAACACGGTAACCTGGATATGGTGTTACTGGCGCTACCGTTTGATACCCGCAGTCTGAAAGTTGCTGAAATTGCCAAAGAAAATCTGGTACTGGTCCACCATAAATCCGATGCACACTCGGCTCAGGCCAAATCTTTAGAAGATCTGGACCTGTCTCGCCTGATGCTGCTGGAAGAAGGCCACTGCTTGCGTGATCATGCCTTAAGTGCCTGCCCGATTGGCGAGCGTAAAAATGATCATCGTTTAAAAGCCAGCTCACTACCAACTCTGGTGGAAATGGTATCAGCCAACCTCGGCTTTACCTTACTGCCTGAAATTGCCATTCATACCAATATGATTCAGGCCAATTCAGAGCTGGTGGTGAAACAGATTGACGCGGCACCTACCCGTACCCTGGCCTTAGTAACGCGTAAGAGTACTCCGCTGCAAAGCGAATTTGATGTGTTATTGCAAATTCTACAAAAAATCTCGCACAGCTAAGTTCTTCAATACCCATAAAAATAAGGAGCATCAGCTCCTTATTTTTTTAGCGGATAAAAGCCTGACATTCTTTAAATGTCAGGCTTGCTTCGCTTACTGAATCATCTCGATCAGGGTGCGCTGTGCATTGGAAGCCGGCTCACCTTCTGCGGCCTGCGCACGAATCCAGGTACCATCTCCCTGCAGTAGCCACGCCTGCTGGTTATCTTGCAGATAAATTTGCAGACCTTGCTGATAAATACGTTTTTTCAGTGCCGGATCTTCAATCGGGAAGCAGGCTTCAACCCGGTTAAACAGGTTACGGTCCATCCAGTCAGCACTTGAACAGTAAATACGTGCATCACCATTATTGCTGAAGTAATACACGCGGGTATGTTCCAGGAATCGGCCGACAATGGAACGTACCCGGATATTTTCCGACAGCCCCGGCAAGCCCGGACGCAGGCAGCAAATCGAACGGATAATCAGGTCAATCTGCACGCCAGCCTGGGAAGCTTCATACAGTTTATTGATCAGCTGCATTTCGGTTAAGGCATTCACCTTCACAATAATTTGCGCTGGTTTGCCAGCTTTGGCATTGGCAATTTCATCATCAATAAAGTTGATCAGCTGGGTATGCAGGGTAAACGGCGCATGCAGCAGCTTTTTCAGCTTGGCCATTTTACCCATGCCGGTCAGTTCCTGGAAAATGCGGTGTACATCTTCACAGAGTTCCTTGTCTGTGGTCAGCAAGCCGTAGTCGGTATAAATCCGCGCATTACCGGCATGATAGTTACCGGTACCCAAATGCACATAACGCACCAGCTTGTTATTTTCACGGCGTACCACCAGAATCATTTTGGCATGGGTTTTATAACCGACAATGCCATAGACCACCACCGCGCCGGCTTCTTGCAGCACGTTGGCCACGGCAATATTGGATTCTTCATCAAAACGCGCACGCAGCTCAATGACCGCGGTCACTTCTTTACCATTACGCGCCGCTTCCGCTAAGACTTGTACGATTTCAGAATCGGCACCACTACGGTACAAAGTCTGTTTAATTGCCAGTACCTGCGGGTCACGCGCCGCTTCACGCAGCAGGTTAATCACCGGGGCAAAGGATTCAAACGGATGATGCAGCAAGATATCCTGCTTTTGCATGGCCGAAAAAATATTCTCGGACTTTTTCAACACTTTCGGAATCACTGGCGTATGTGAGTCATAACGTAAATGTGGACGTTTAAAGTTAGACAATAAACGCGCCAGATTCACCGGACCATCCACTTTATAGAGCTGATCTTCATGCAGATCGAACTCATTCAGCAGATATTCATAAATCGGTTGCGGACAGTTCTGGGTCACTTCCAGACGCACCGCGCGGCCAAAACGGCGGGAGTTCAGCTCGCCTTTCAGCGCTTTGGCCAGATCTTCGACATCTTCGTTTAAGGCCAAATCGGCATTACGGGTCACACGGAACTGATAACAGCCAGTCGCAGTCATGCCCGGGAACAGGTCCGATACATGCTCATGAATAATTGCAGACAGCATCACGTGATGTTCTTTACCACCGGTCAATTCATCTGGCAAACGCACCACACGTGGTAAAGAGCGCGGCGCTGGCACCACAGCCAGGTCAATCTGACGGCCGAAGGCATCTTTCCCTTCCAGCGTCACAATAAAGTTCAGGCTTTTATTGACCAGACGCGGGAATGGATGAGCCGGGTCCAGGCTGATTGGCGTTAAGACCGGTGCCACCTGTTCCTGAAAATATTTTTTCACCCAGGCCGATTGAGCCGGTGTCAGCTCACCACGGCGCAAGAAACAGATGTCTTCTTCACGCAGTTTAGGCAGAATTTCCTGGTTTAAAATACGGTATTGGCGCTCAATGGCAGCGTGGGCAGTTTGGGAAATCTGCTCCAGTACCTGTTTCGGAGTCAGACCATCCGGGCTACGGCTTTCATTGCCCAAATCCAGCTGCTCCATGACACCTGCAACACGAATTTCAAAAAACTCATCTAAGTTACGTGAAAAGATGAGTAAAAAGTTCATACGTTCCAGCAACGGATGCAAAGGATCGACTGCCTGCTCCAGCACGCGCAAATGGAAATCGAGGATAGAAAGCTCACGATTGATGTATCGATCATTATAGGTATAGTCTATTTGCGCAGGGGTCGCGCTCGCTGCCGTATTCATATGCACCCTATGACTTTTTCTCAAGTATTCACTATTCATAAGTATGCTTCAATTTTGTGACAATTTCATAAAAAAAGCCCACTGCTGTGGGCTTTTTTTCAATTTTACAACTCAAGGAATCTCGCTGTAACGCATGTATTTACGGATCATGCGTTTACGTGGTTCCAGACCACGACCGTAACGGTTGTCCTGATAATATTTCGGATTCGGTAAAATCGCGGCCAGAAAAATCGCTTCTTCACGGCTGAGGCTGCGTGAAGACTTGCCAAAATAATGCTGGGTCGCCGCCTCAATACCGTAAATATTGTCGCCAAACTCTACCGAGTTTAAATACACTTCCAGAATCCGCTGCTTGCTCCACATGCGTTCCATCATCCAGGTCGCAATGGCTTCCTGACCTTTACGCAAAAACGAACGCTGGTTAAATAAAAACAGGTTTTTCGCCAGCTGCTGGGAAATGGTCGAACCGCCAGCCACCACCTGACCCTGATCTTTATTACGTTCTAGTGCATGCTGAATACCTTCCCAGTCAAAGCCATGATGCTGCATAAACTTGCCATCTTCGGCAGCGACCACGGCTTTTTTCAGATATTCACTGATCTGGTCATAGTCACGCCATTCATGCCGGATAGGCTGGGAAGTATCTGACCAGTAGTCCAGGCGCATCATCATGGTACTTTGTACCGGCTGGGTTCGCCACCAGGCCAGACTCGAGAAAATCCACAACTGGATCAATAAAAACAGACTGACAAGAATTAATAAGGTACGGACAATAAAAGCTTTCATGTCAGCTTGGGGCTCCTGAGGCGTGAATTTTTCGTGTTAAGCTTATAACGAAATAAATCATCATTGTATAAAAATAGCATGTCTGAATATTCACCGCCGCTGATTCACCGTAAACCCGAAACGCATTTATGGTGGCTGACGGCCCTGTTGATTGCCCTCAATATTGGTGTATTTGCCTGGCAAATCCTGACCGGTGTCGATGCCAGCCAGCCCAGCACCCGAGATGCGATTCTCTGGGGCGCCGACTATGCTCCCCTGACCTTTCTCGAACAGCCGCAGCGTCTGTTCAGCAGCATGTTTTTCCATTTTGGCATGATTCACCTGATGCTGAATATGTGGGCCCTGTATATTTTTGGCAGCGTGGCCGAACAGCTTTTTGGCCGGCCGTATTTTTTAGGCCTGTATGTACTGGCCGGACTGATGGGCAGCCTGCTCAGTGGCTATTTACAGATTCAGGATTCCTTACAGATTCTCGCGCATGGCCTGACCAGCCCGGATTTACTGCCAAGTGTGAGCGCTGGTGCATCCGGTGCGGTGATGGGTTTGGGTGCTTCCCTGACGGTTTTATCATTATTGCCACGCCTGCCGAAACAGCGTTTTCTGCTGGATAAGAAAACCCTGTTACTGGTGATGGGCCTGAACCTGTTTATGGGCTTTATGATTAGCGGAATTAACAATGCCGCACATATTGGCGGCATGGTGATGGGTGCAGCCTTGGCAGCACTTTGGTACATCGGCCAGAAGCTGCACAAGTCAGCGCTGTTTTCACTGCTGGCGCTGACCGGCGCCGCCATCATCAGCTGGCTGTTTTATCAGTACTGTCTGCAACAGGTACAGATGCTTGCCCCGCTGTGGCAGGAAATTCTACAGATGATGCGCCAGCAATTGCAGCTGTAACGCATACCCCACCATTTTAATGCAGAGATGAAACTTATTGATTCATCTCTCGCAGGCTTTGCAAAGGCGGAATATCAGATAAATAACTAAGCCGATAACGGCCAATTAAAGCACACAATAAAGTCATTACAACCGGCAAGATTAGCCAGATTTCCCAGTGTGGCTGAATTGCCAGTTCCATCCGGTAACTGGCAATCGCACTAATCACCTCGGCAAACAGACAGGCCACCACTCCGGCAATTCCGCCAATCAGACCAATTTCCAGACTCATCATCCGTTTTAGTTTCTGCTTGGAACTACCAAAAGAACGCAGCAAGGCCACTTCACGTTTCCGCTCATCCATCAGCAGGTTTAAACAGGCAATCAGCACCAGAATCCCGGAGACCGCCACCAACACTGCCAGAATGGTAATAATCTGTACCAACACATTCACAATCCGTTTAATCTCTTCCAGAATCAGACTGACATCAATAAATACGGTATTGGAAAACTGCTGGATCAGCTGCACCAGTGCCGGCCGGTCCTGCTCTGGCACATAGAAACTGCCCAGATAGCTGCCGGCATTTTCATCCATGGTTTGCGGTGAAAAAATAAAGAAGAAATTCGGACTAAAGCTTTCCCATTCCACGCTGCGCAGATTAATGACTTTGGCCTGCAACAAGCCTTCTGGCAAACTAAAGGTCAGCGTATCGCCAATCTCAATGCCCAGTTCTTGCGCAGTATTGGCTTCAACCGAAACCTGCCCGACCTGACTAAACTGTTCCTGTCCGGCCACAATTAGGTTATCGGCCGGAAAGCGCTCGGCCTGGGTCAGGTTTAATTCACGTCGGAGCGAATTATTGTGCTGGATTAGCGCTTCTGCAAAGGGCTGATCATTTTTCGCCACCAGCCGCCCGCGCACATTTGGGTACAGCGGTGTACTGTGCCAGCCCTGCTGTTCAAGTTGCGCCTGAAACTCTGGCATATCAAACGGTGGTAAACCATAAACAAACTGGTTTGGCGTACCTTCCGGCAATTGCTGCTGCCAGCGATCTAGCAGATCGGTACGTAATACTGCCAGCACGGTAATCAGGCTAAGGCCCAGCGCCAGCGCGGTAATCTGAAACGCAGTCTGATACGGCGTGCGTACATAGGCCGAGATGCCGCTTTTTAAATTACGGATCAATTTCAGGAAGCTCCACACCACGGCATAGAGTACGCTACACAGCAGGATGATGGCGCCCATGACCCATAGCGTTAGTACGATATTTTCAGTCAGCACCACACTAAACAGCATCAGGCTGAGTGTGCCGGTCAGCAGCATCCACAACATCGACTGAACCGATTTTTCCTGCTGGCGAATCACCCGGATTGGTGGGGTATTGAGCAGCTGCCACAGACTTGGCAAAATAAAGCCCAGCAGTACCACGGCACTGGTCAGCATGGCAATCGGGAGTGGCCCCAGCAGCATCTCGACAGCGGAAAACTGCAATTGCAAATGCGGAATCAGCTGTAACATCAATTGCAACAGCCCATAGCCTAGCGTAATGCCGACCGCACTACCGAGCAGCATCGCCAGTAACAGCACCACCGCCAACAAGGTCAGATAAGCGCCCAGAATCTGCTTCTTGGTCGCGCCAATGCAACGCATTAAAGCAATATGATCCTGATTCTGCTGTACATAGCGCTGGCTGGTTAGGGCAATGGCAATGCCGCACAGTAAAATGGTGAGAATATTGGCCAGCTGTAAAAAGGTATCCAGATTGGCAATTGGACGCATCAAGCGGGTATTGCCTTCACTGGCATTGCGTAGGCGCAGCCCATCTGGTTCGCTAATATTCTGCCCATCGACTTCCTGAGTCTTAGGCAAGCTCTCCTGATACTGTTTAAAATCCTGCTCGAACTGGCGGGTATGCTGGGGTGTACCAGCCATCAGCAAGCGGTAATTAATCCGGCTGCCGACCTGAATGGCATTGGTACGCGCCACATCTTGCTGGGCAATGATCACCGTCGGTGAAAAACCGCTAAAGCCCAGTTCCTGATTGGAATCATGCTCGATGCTGGCCGTGACCTGAAAGGCGCCATCGGCAATATTTAAGGTATCGCCCACCTGAATTTTCAGCAGCTCCATCGCGCGCTGGCTAACCCAGACCTCGCCCGGTTGAATGGCAGCAGCAGGTTGGGGCGCAACCCGCAGCTCACCGCGTAACGGGAAGGCCTGATCAATGGCTTTGACATTCACCATCACAAATTCATCGCCGGTATGTGCCATCGAGCTAAACACCGTAACATGTGACTGCTTTAGCGCCAATTCATCGGCCGCCGCTTCCCAGCGCGGTGCAATCGGTTTATTGTCGGACAGCACCAGATCACCGGCCAGCATTTCTGCCGCCTGCAAAGCCACCGCATTTTGAATCTGCTCATTGCTGAATTTCAGCGCGGTTGTGGCACTAATTGCCAGAATTAGCGCAATCAGTAACAGATAAACGCCGGTACTTTTAAAACTTTGGGTCAGTAAAGGACGAAATAGCGGGTTCATCTCATCCTCCTGCCGGGTGTTCCAGCAGCTGTCCCTGACTGAGTTCAAAATGACGCTGACATTGCTGCGCCAGTTTCGGATCATGCGTCACCAGCACCAAGGTGGTCCCCAGTTCACGGTTCAGTTGAAATAACAGCTGTTCAATTTCTTTGGCGGTTTCTCCGTCTAAATTCCCGGTCGGTTCATCGGCAAAAATGATTTTAGGCTCACTGATTAAAGCCCGGGCAATCGCCACCCGTTGCTGCTCACCACCCGACAGGACTTTCGGGGTCTGCTCTGCCTGCCGTTCCAGTCCGACTTTTTTCAGTAGATTACGCGCCTTGTGTTCGGCCTCGGCAAATTTAAAATTCGGTTGCAAGCGTAGCGGCAGCATGACATTTTCCAGTGCGGTTAAATGCGGCAATAACTGGAACGACTGGAATACGAAACCAATATATTTCAGCCGCACCAGCGCACGCTGTTCTTCATTCAGCTCCTGAATTGATTCACCACAGACCGTTAACTGCCCGGCACTGGCCTGATCCAAGGTCGCCAGAATCCCCAATAAGGTTGATTTGCCTGAACCGGAACGGCCTGTAATTGCTACCTGTTCCCCGGCCCGGATCTCCAGATTTAAATTTTCAAAAATCGTCAGTGTTTTTTGTGCAAGTTGTATCTTTTGTGTCAATTGTTGGGCAGAAATAATGCTTTGTGGCATGATGGCGGTATCTGTAGTGAATTGAGTCATAGTATCCTTAAATGCACATTCGCAATTTCAAAATGAGTTGTTTTGCTTATTTCGCTGTGGCGGGGCTTGCCTTCATGCCCATGCTGGTGTCTGCCAAAACCATCATGATTCTGGGTGACAGCTTAAGTGCCGGTTACGGTTTGCAACCACAACAAGGCTGGGTCCATCTGTTACAAAAACGTTTAGAGCAACAGTATCCGAAACAGCATAAAGTGGTCAATGCAAGTGTGAGTGGCGAAACCACCAGCGGCGCGCTGGCACGTTTGCCCAAATTACTGCAAACGCATAAGCCGCATGTGGTGGTAATTGAACTGGGCGGTAATGATGGCTTGCGTGGTCAGCCACCGCAGCTGATTCAAAATAATCTGGCGCGGCTGATTCAGCACAGTCAACAGGCCAAAGCCAAGGTGATTGTATTTGGCATGAAAATGCCACCCAATTATGGCAGCGCCTACAGCAAGGCGTTTGAAAATAACTACAAAGTGGTGAGCCAACGTTATCAGGTCAAATTACTGCCCTTCTTCCTAGACGGTGTCGCCGGTAAAAATACCCTGATGCAAAAAGATCTGATCCATCCGACGGCTGCAGCCCAGCCCATTTTGCTGAAAAATGCCTATCCCTTCATTCAGGCAGCATTAAAATAAAGCCGATTCAACGCTGAGATGGTTTTCAAGATCCGGATTTCAGCCATAAAAAAAGCGGGACATCAATGCCCGCTTTTTGATTATTTTTAGAATCAATTAAAAATCAAAGAAAGTTACTTCACCGGTTTCTAATGAATATTCTGCACCTACGACTTTCAGCTGCCCCTGCTCAATCAGGTTTTCTAACACTGCTGAACCATGACGTAGCTGATTGACTGAGGCAAACACATTAGAACGAACCGCATGTTTCGACAGCTTGGCCAAATCATTTTTCAGTTCAGTCTGCATCAGCGTTTCTACGGACGGGCGAACACGGTTCACAATTGACATCAGATTGGCAGATGGTGGACAGTCCGGGCACATCAAGGTATCAATGGTGGCCTGAATCGCGCCACAGTGACTATGGCCCAAAACCACAACCACGGCGCAGTCATAACGCTCTGCCGCAAATTCAACACTGCCGACCTGAGATGGCGCAACAATATTCCCTGCCACACGAATCACAAACAGATCGCCGAGTCCCTGATCAAAAACCATTTCTGCAGGTACACGTGAATCAGAACAACCGAGCACAATCGCAAAAGGATTCTGGTCTTCGGCCATCTCTGCACGTTGATGGTGGGTTAGTTGTTTCGGATGATTGGTATTGCCCGAAACAAAACGTTGGTTTCCTTGTTTAAGACGTTCTAAAGCCTCTTGAGCTGTGAGCATTCTTGTTACCACCAGTTTTTGAATTTTCAGCATTTTAATCCTCTGCTGGGGCAAAGTCACTTGCAAAAAAAATAGCTGATCAATTTTTATAAGATAAATTTTTTCAAATTTTCCTAAAGTAATTGCGATTTACATCACACTTCAAAAGCAGCACACCAACCCGGTCAAAAAACAGCTAGGTGACATTTTCTGCAAAGCCCTTACAATAACCAGAAACAGCATTTTCAATTCGACTTAAGGCGAAAATTTACACAATTCAAACAAGCCAAGCCGACGCCTATTTAAAAAATATTCTTGGGGATATCGTCAATGAAGCAGGATTCTTCGCGATTTTTGTCTTGGCCACGACTGGCAGTCCTGGCACTGGCACTGTCTGCGCCTCTGCTCAGCTCTGCCGCCAAACTCTCGCCTGAACAGCAGGTGGTGCAGCATTATTATCAGACTGAACGCCAGGCGGCGGGTCTGGTCTCGAAAAGCTTGAAAATTGGCAATATTACCTGGCGCTATAATGAAGGCGGCGATGTTAATCGGCCAACCATTTTGCTGTTACATGGCTTTGCCGGACACCGCGACAACTGGAACCGGGTGGCCAAATTTCTCACCCCGTCCTATCATGTGATTATCCCCGATTTACCCAATACCGGTGAAACCCAGAGTTCGGGCAATTTCGACCTGTCTGTACCAAGCATGAGCGCACAATTGCGTCAGCTGGTAGAAACCTTGAATATTGCCGACAAGCTAAATATTGCCGGGCACTCATTGGGTGGCTCTGTGGCAACGGTCTATGCAGCCCAATATCCGTTTGATACCCAAAGCCTGTTCCTGCTGAACAGTGCCGGTATTTATAAACACTCCAATACGCCTTATACCAAAGATCCGCTGTTACTGAAAAATCTGGTGGTCACCGCGCCGGGCGATTTAGACCATATTGCGCATCAGCTGATGCAAAACCCGCCGAAAGTGCCAGAGCAGTTTAAATCTGCCCAGGAAAAACTGTTAATTTCACGGGCCAGTCAATCCTTAAAATTTATTGACCAGATGGTCACCCTGAACCGGATTTATACCCCGGACAGCTTTGCCCGTCTCACCCGCAATATTGAAGCACCGACCCTGATTCTCTGGGGCAAGCACGATAAAATTATTAATGTTGAAGTGGCCAAAGAATTACAGGGTCTGTTTAAACGCGCAGAAACCCCGGTCATTTTAAATAATGTCGGTCATGTGCCAATGCTGGAAGCCGAACAGCAGGTGGTACAACATTATTTACCCTTCCTGGCCAAAACACAGAACCTAAAAAACCCGCTAGCTGATAAACTGATTCCTTTAAATTAAGTTCCAGAGATTGTATGCAGCAAAACCCGATGCTTGAGCAGTTGATTGAAGCTCATCTTGACTTTTTAGCACATGAGTTTTCTCAGCCTGAAACCGTACAGCAGGAATTTCTGCATTTTTATCACTGGTTCCGCAAGCAGCATCTGAAAGATCTCTGGAGCTGCGAACAGCTGAATGACCTGCTGCAAAAACAGATTCTGGACACGCCGGCCAGCGCCTTTCTGATTGAACAGATTGCAGAACACATCCGCTTTGCCCTGGTGCATCCGGTGAATGACAGCGCCAAAATTGCCGATGTCATTCCGGTACTGACCATTGATAAAATTGCCCAGTATGTGGCCAGCAAAAGTGGTCATCGTCAGCGTCTGATTAAAACCGTAGTAAGCAATCCGGCCTTTTCTGCAATGATCAGCCAGTTAATCCAGCACTCGATTCAGGATTATCTGGACAATTCACTGATTGCCAAAAGCGTGCCTGGTGTATCGCGTTTTATGAAAATGGGTAAATCGGTACTGGAAACAGTGACCGATTCCAGTTTAGACAGTGCAGTCAGCGCCTATTTGCAAAAGAATATCTTAAAGCTTAGCCAGATGAGTGAATCGGTCCTGAACCAGCATTTTGATGATGACAAGCTCTATCATCTGCAGGCCAATATCTGGCACAAGATTAAAGACCTGCCTTTGTCGGTCTTAAAAAACTATATTGAAGTACAGGATCTGCCACAGACTGTGGCGCTGGGTCATGAAATCTGGGACTTTATGCGCCAGAGTGATTATTTAAAACAGCAGCTACATGATGGGGTACACGCCTGGTATGTACGTAATCAGGAACGCACTTTTGACCTGTTATTGCGTGATCTGAATATTGATGAAGCCCTGATTCAGCAAGAATTACAGCAGCTGTTAAACCCCGTGATTCAGCAGATGCTGTCGCAGCAGTATTTACGGGAACGTGCGCGGCTCTATCTAGAAAAGTTTTATTATTCCGAGCCGGCACAGAAAATTCTGGACACCCGTACCTAAGCCTCAAAAAAAGCCGCAATTGCGGCTTTTTCTTGCTTGATCATTGAAACGTAGATGTTTAGCCGTTGATGATTAGAACTTGGCCATCAGGCTAATGCCATAACGGCGGCCATCTAGAAGCTGATCACCATCACGGTCTTCAGCTTTTTCATCCAGCAGGTTATACACGCCAAATTTACCACTGATATTTGGGGTAAATTTATAGTTCAGACCCACATCTAAAAACTCATAACCCGGATTTGGCTGGGCAACAGAAGTCCGGCTTAAATAGGCAGATGTTTCTGAACGATAATGCAGGCGTGACCAGACATTCAAGGCATCATTAATTTCATGATCGACCGTAATATTCAGCATATGCTCTGGCATCTGGTTTACAGGCTGGCCTTTGAACTCACCTGTCTTAAATTCGGAATCGGTAAAGGTATAGTTGGCCATGAGCGTGGTGTAATCACTCAGGCTGGCTTCCAGAGTCGCTTCCACACCTTTTAACTCGGCTTCATCGACATTAATCCGTTCACTGATGAAATAAAACGGTGTATCGCCTTCAAAACATTTCCACTCCTGCCAGTTATCCCGGTTGGTCGAGCTGCCATCGGTATCGGTTTCGCAGGCACGCACTTCGGTAATCCGGTCTTTATACTGAGTGACATAAGCGGTTAAGGACGCCTTGACCCTGTCATTTTGCCAGTTCACGCCCAGCTCTGAAGACAGACTCGATTCCGGGTCTAGGTCCGGATTGGCGCGAATAATGCCGCGTCCGGTGGCTAACGGTGAACCACCACCGCCGGTGACACTATAAAAGCCTTCCGTGGCAGCACGAATATCCGGCTGTTTATAACCGGTTGATACCCCACCTTTCACGGTCCATTGGTCATTCAGGCTATACACGCCATATAAGCGCGGCGAAACATGGCCACTGTAGTTTTCATCATGGTCATAGCGCAGCCCGGCGGTTAAATCGAAACGGTCACTCAAATGCCAGGTATCTTCCAGAAAGGCCGCGGCCGACCAGCGGGTTAATTCACTAAACTCCGGTGCATTCGGATTACGGTTGGTGGCCTTGTCGGTAAGTTTCTCGTCTTTATAATGCGCACCAAAAGACAGTGTATGATTGCCCAGCAACCAGTTCCACTGGTTATTAAAGGTCCAGGTATCCAGTTCAATGCCTTTGGTGCCCAACTGGGTATTACCACGATCGGGGTTTTTAGAATTTTCATACTGCAGATAGGTGGTACTATCAAGCTGATCGCTATAACGGCCATGATGGGTTAAGGCATAAACATGACGATAATTACGTGAACTGGAATCGGCGGCATTGTTGGCCGGTGCAACCGTTTTACCCACCGTGGTTTCCGATTCCTGCTGGACAAAATTGGCTTCCAGTTGCAGATCATGATTGTCATTGAGTATATAACTCAAGCGGCTATTCAGGCTTTCCCGTTCAGTCCCGCGAAAACCGCCAACATAGGCATCTTCTTCACGTTTTTGCTTATTCAGCGACAGCTGTAAACCAAGCTTGTTCTCTAGTAATGGACCCGCCAGATAGACCGAGCCATTTTGAATATCACCGGCATTGCCCTGATCCTGAATGACACTGCCCAGTTCGACACTGCCCGACCAGCGGTCACTGACTTTCTTGGTAATAATATTCACCACCCCGCCCATCGCATCTGTTCCATACAGTGTTGAGGCCGGCCCACGAATAATTTCAATTCGCTCAATCGCGGAGACCGGCGGCAAAATATTTTTCTCAAAACCGGCATCATCGCCATTTGGATTGACATCACGGCCGTATTGACGTTTGCCATCGACCAGAAACAAGGTGTAATTCGAGCTCATACCGCGAATGCTGATGGTTTGTGCCGAGCCAGAACCGGACACCACCACGCCGGGAGTATGTCTAAGTACATCTGTAATATCATTATATTCACGCTTTTCCAGCTCTTCCCGATCAATCACGGTAATGGACGCCGGCGCCTTGGACAGGTCCTGTTCATAGCCGGTAGCGGTTACCACAATGGTATTTAACTGGGTCGCATCTGCAGTGCTATTGTCTGGATTTGCTTGAGCAAGGCTGCTCATCACGGCAAGGACCGCAAAAGATAATGCTGACTGGTTCAGAGTTTTATTCATCAGGTTATCCCAATTTAATTAAGGAGAAATTCTGTGTATTTCGTTGCGCATTGTAACAATCTTGACTGATAATTCAATTAATACTGATAATTATTATCATTATTATATTTATTTAAGACAGTAAAAAGCCTCCACGATGGGAGGCTCATTTGTTGAAGTGAAACTTATTTATTATTTAAAATAAGCACCTTCGGCCTGGCTGTGGTCAGTCTGGTCTACCACACGCATTAATTCAGGCACATGCTGTTTTAATGTGGTTTCCACACCCTGTTTCAGCGTGACATCAATCGCTGAACAGCCCTGACAACCGCCACCGAATTTCAGGATCGCGGTTAAACCGTGTTCCGGATCTTCAACCACTTCCACCAAGGCACAGTTACCGCCGTGACCGGCAAGGCCCGGGTTAATTTCAGACTGTAATACGTAAGTAATACGCTCTTCGATTGAGGCATCCGGACCCACGCGTGGCACTTTCGAGTTAGGCGCACGGAAGGTCAGCTGGCCCCCAAAACGGTCTTTGTTGTAATCAATAACCGCATCCAGTAAATATGGAATAGACGGGGTGTCGATATAGGCCGGAAAATCCGGATAATCCTGCTTATAATCTGTTGGTACGACTTCTTCTGGCGCACTATAAGCCATACAACACTCAGCACGCGGCGTTCCAGGATTCTCAACAAAAACACGCACACCAATCCCCGGTGTATTTTGCTTTGCCAATAAATCTTTTAAATACTCTTGAGCATTTGGGGTGATCAATAAGTTTGGAATCTCTTCTGCAACTGCAGTGCTGTGGTTCTCAGTCGACATAACAATATTTCCTCATGCTGAAGTTGCCATTTTAACTGAAGATGCGGGGGAATTAAAAAAATTCAACTAAAATTGTCGGAATTATCCTATGAAAGTTCTGTTTCATTTGTTTTTTAATGGCATTATGATCAGGAAACCCGAAAAGAAGAACATCTGTTTATGTTAGATTTACCGTTTAATCATACTGTTACGCTGATTGTGATTACAGCGATTATCTCCTTTATTGCTTTTTCCAAAGAAAAAGTCATGAACCGGCTGATTTTCTGGCCACCGGCGTTGGAACGGGGTCAATATGACCGCTTCATTACCCACGGTTTTGTCCATGCCGATGGTACCCACTTGCTGTTTAACATGATTACCCTGTTTTTCTTCGGCAGCATTATTGAAAGCTTTTACCGTCAGTATCTGTATGATCTGGGCTTTGTACTGTTTTATTTAGGCGGTCTGATTGCCGCAATTTTACCGAGTTATCTGAAACACAAAAATGATCATCGCTGGGCCAGTCTAGGCGCTTCCGGTGCGGTGTCTGCAGTACTGTTTGCCTATATCCTGTTTGAACCATGGAAACTGATTTTCGTGTTCTTTATTCCGGTTCCGGCTATTATTTTTGCGGTGCTGTATGTGGCCTATAGCATCTGGTCGGGTAAACGTGGCAATTCCAATATTAACCACAGCGCGCATTTGTGGGGAGCAGCCTATGGGGTGATTATCACCATCATGATTGAGCCGCGTTTAATTCCACATTTCCTGAATAAACTTAGCCAGCTTCCGTTCTAAATTTGAGCAATCTGAAGCGCCTGCGGTATATTTTGACAACGCATAACTACAAATTAACACAGTATGCCGCAGCGGTTGGCGTCTAAAATTACTCGAATAATAACGAAGATGGAAGATGAGAGATGAAAAAGTTATTTCTGATTGCCGGCTGTTTACTGAGCTTGAGTGCCTGTGCCGTCCATACCCCAGAAGGCCGTTTGGTGATTGATCCTGACTCACGTATTTATGGCCATCCAGGAGATTTCTGCCCACCAGGTCAGGCCAAAAAAGGCCGCTGCTAAGCCCATTTGCCCATTTAGCCTCCAGAACGGAGGCTTTTTACTGCGCCCTCATAAACTGCAATTTCATTGGATAATTCATACAATTTTGGTAGTTAATGCCACCCCATCTCGCAATTTGGCATAGATAATGTATACATCTGTATATTAATTTGCTTTCAAGCTGCGAGTTTTTGCATGTCCACATTAGACGGCCTACAATTTCCACATTTCGAAAACCAGAAACCCAGTACTTCACGCACAGGACGTGCGATTATTGCCGAGGCACTGGCCGGTGTTGCACCGCAACTGTCCCAGCAAACCCTGTCTGAAAAAAACTGGCGCAAACAGTATCCCAAATATTTTAAGGCGCTGGTCGAATACGGCATTCAGACCTGCCAGAACCCGATTCAAATTGCTGAACAGGGCCTGAATAAAGCACATGGCAGTTTCGAGTTTTATCGACATGGTCAAAAACATCTGCTGAAAGATGTGATGAGCCTCGATGCCCAGCCTTTGCACACAGTTAAAATCCAGGGCCAAAGCACGGCAGCACCAGAGTGGTATGTGCCGTATCAGGGACAGAAACTGCAAGGTCAGGCACTGCTTGAGCAAATCCAGCGCTGGGAAGATGGCGGGATTATTGAACACAGTCATGCTCAAGCTTTACGTGCAGCAGTGGCTCATCCAGAATGGTTCGATTTATCAGACCGTACCATGGTGCTGTTTGGTGCTGCTTCTGAAGCTGGCCCCCTGACCTGGCTATCGAAATGGAAAGCCAATATTGTCGCGGTCGATTTACCCAATGCCCGGGTCTGGAACAAAATTCTAGAAACCGTGCAACAGGGTAATGCCACCCTGTATGCACCAGCGACTGAAGCGGTAGATGAAAACAGCACGACTGAGCTATTAAAAGAGCAGCTTGGCGCCAATTTACTGACTCAAACTCCTGAAATTGCCCAGTGGCTAACCCAGTTTGAACAGCAGCTGGATTTGGCTGCAATTGCCTATTTAGATGGTGAAAAACACGTGCGTGTGGCCATGGCGATGGATGCGATTATGCAGGCCGTCAGCGCGCAAAAAGCCGAGACCAGCCTGATGTTTATGTGCACCCCAACCGATGTCTATGCAGTGCCTGCCGATGTGATTCAGGCCTCAAAAGACAAGTATCAGCAACGCTCGAAAGCCCAGCAACTGCTGACCCGTGGGGTTTCAACGGTCACGGCGCAACATTTCTTCCAGAAAAACCTGCATGATCTGGTGCATTCAGACAATGGACAGGATTACGGGATTGCCGACTGTCTGGTGGTGGAACAAGGACCGAACTATGCGCTGGCCAAACGTATTCAGCAATGGCGCGCCACCCTCGCCCGTCATCAGGGACAACGCGTCAGCATTAATATTGCACCATCAACCACGACCTATTCGGTGACTAAAAATCCATTATTAAAAGCGGCATTTAATGGTGCCAGCCTGTTTGATGTAGAAGCTTTTGCGCCAGAAACCACCAATGCGATTATGGCCGCGCTCTGGATTCATGACCTGCGTAATCCACAGTCGGGGGCCAATCCGGAAGTGACTCTGAACCATCCTTTAGAGTTGATGATGGAAGGGGCCAACCATGGCGGTTTATGGCGTGTCGCATATTTGGCCCGTACTGCCCTGCCTTTTGCAGCCTTATATGGTTTTGCTACCGAGAAGCTGCCTAAAGGCTTACTGGCCAAGTTAAAGAAATAAGAGATTTTAATCTCTCTTCGATCGTTCTCTCTCTCTCTTGTGTAGCGGTGCTACGTATCCAAAACGGAGAGGGAGATTTTTTTAGAGACCTGCTGTCTACCTGAAAGATAAAAGAGTGGATAGGTTCATTAAAGAAAGAGAAGCTTTGATATTGCTTAGGCTATTTCCTTACCCCCAGCCCTCCCCCCTTGAGAGAATGCATTGTAGATTTGCTGTCTATCTAAAAAATAAAGGACGTCACGACTTAGCATTTGGATCATCTGTTTCATCTACAGATATAAAAAAACGCTGCCCAGGCAGCGTTTTTTATTGCGGATGAACCGGCTTAGAATACTTTCAGGAATAACCAGAACAGGCCACCCGATAAACAGATGGTTGCAGGCAAGGTGAAAATCCACGCCGATAGAATGGTTTTAACCATCTGGAAATTCAGGCCAGATTTATTCGCCACCATGGTCCCGGCCACCGCACTGTTCAAGACATGCGTGGTCGATACCGGCATACCAAAGCCATCTGCTGCAGCAATGGTCGACATCGCCACCAGCTCGGCTGACATACCCTGACCATAAGTCATGTGCTGTTTACCAATCCGTTCACCCACGGTGACCACAATACGCTTCCAGCCGACCATGGTTCCTAAGCCCAGTGCCAGTGCCACCGCAACTTTAACCCAGGTTGGAATATATTGCAGGAAGGAATCGAGATGGTCACGGTAATCATCGACCACTTTTTCCTGTTCCTTGCTCATGGCAGGTAAAGCTTCCGCTTTATCCAGACGCTTGAATGACGTGGTGCTGAGGTACATATCATTACGCAATGCTGCCACTTCTGCTTCCGGAATATTTTTCAAATCGCCGTATTGACCCACACGCTCACCTAAATGATCAGTCAAACTGGCCAAAGCCGGTACCACTTCCGGGATGATTTCCTTGGTCTGGATGTACTTGGTGATTACTTCACGGGCCTGCGCATCCGGAATATCGGTATGGTTGGCATAAATTGCAGACGCGGTTTGCGTCGACAATTGCTGGAAAGACTGAATATGCTGGTTGTCCAGTTCCTTATTCAAGGAATAAGCCAATGGCACAATCCCAATCAGGATCAGCATGATTAAGCCCATGCCTTTCTGACCGTCATTAGAACCGTGGGCAAAGCTCACCCCAGTACAGGTAAAGATCAGGATGGCACGGATTAATGGTGGTGGCGGTTTGTTGCCTTCAGGCGGCTGGAACAGTTCCAGCTGACGTTTGAAAATCTTTTTCACCAGCAGGAACAGTACGGCAGCAAAGGCAAAACCAATTAATGGCGAGAACAGTAAAGCCTTACCGACTTTCATCACCTGTTCCATATCCACGCCGGATGCACCAGCGCCCGCATTGAGGATGTAGTTCATAATTCCCACACCCAGAATGGAACCAATTAAGGTATGCGAACTTGAAGCCGGAATACCGAGGAACCAGGTGCCTAAGTTCCAGAGAATGGCCGCAATCAGCATGGCAAAGACCATGGCAAAACCTGCGCCTGAGCCAACATTCATGATCAGCTCGACCGGTAGTAAGGCAATAATACCGTAGGCTACGGCACCACTGGCGACCATCACCCCAAGGAAGTTACAGAAACCGGCCCACATTACCGCAACTGGTGCAGACAAGGCATTGGTATAAATGACCGTAGCCACCGCGTTGGCGGTGTCATGGAAACCGTTAACAAATTCAAAGCCCAGCGCAATAAATAAAGCGGTGGCCAGCAGAATTACCGAATACAGGCTAAGCGCCGGAACATGCGATAAATCTGCCGATAATTGAAAGCCAATATAAATAAGCGTTGAAATAATAAGCGTTAGAAACACCGGCATAAAGAATTTCGGTGTTGGCACATGAACATTGGTCGACTTTTTCGGAGCCGACTGGTGTGCTGAATCTACGGGAGTTTGATTAGAATTCATGCAAGCAGGAAAAGAGGATACAAAATCCCCTTATTGTTCAGTTAAATTGTGACAATTATATGACAAAAGCAGGTCAAATAAAGTAATTTTTCTACTTTATTTGCCACAATTTCCTGATAATTTTATAGACAAAAAATCAAACTATTTAAAATAAATCAAAAACTTATAAACCACCATCTCATCTTCATCCGGTTTTCTGTCACTGCTGTCATCTTTCATGAGCCTGAAATATTACAAGTACAGCAAAACCCGGCCCATTTTTAGACTCTCTCATACTGCCATAGCTATATGACAATTTTATGAATCCTTACAATGATTTATTTATAACGATGTGTATATTTTCAAAATAAGCCCATGAAAACGTATACTTTTTCAGCAAAGATGCCACAAAGTTCCGTTCCATCCCATCAATTACGGAAAAAAGCAGTCGAACTCTGCTAAAATATTGCGCATTTCTGATTCATCAAAACAAGGGTTTTTTATGTCCACGCTTGCTACCCTGAAAGAACTTCTTGCCAAAAGAATTTTAATTATCGATGGTGCCATGGGTACCATGATCCAACGCCATAAATTGGAAGAAGCCGATTATCGTGGTGAGCGTTTTGCTGACTGGGCCTATGACCTGAAAGGCAACAATGACCTGCTGGTACTGACCCAGCCGCAGATTATTCAAGGCATTCATGAAGCCTACCTAGATGCCGGCGCCGATATTATTGAAACCAACAGCTTTAACGGCACACGTGTTTCCATGGCGGATTACCACATGGAAACGCTGGTTCCGGAAATTAACCGTGAAGCTGCGCGTCTGGCCAAAGCTGCCTGTGAAAAATATTCAACACCGGAAAAACCACGTTTTGTGGCGGGTGTCTTGGGGCCAACCTCACGCACCTGTTCAATTTCACCAAACGTGAATGATCCGGCATTTCGTAATATCACTTTTGATGAACTCAAAGAAAACTATATTGAAGCTGCGCACGCCCTGATTGAAGGCGGTGCCGATATTCTGCTGATTGAAACCGTTTTCGATACCCTGAACTGTAAAGCGGCAATTTTTGCGGTAAAAGAAGTCTTTAAACAGCTGGGCCGCGAATTACCGCTGATGATTTCCGGCACCATCACCGATGCCTCAGGCCGTACCTTAACCGGCCAGACTGCCGAAGCGTTCTGGAACTCGGTGCGTCATGGTGATTTACTCTCTATTGGCTTTAACTGTGCCTTAGGTGCAGATGCCATGCGTCCACACGTAAAAACCGTATCCGATGTGGCCGATGTCTTTGTTTCTGCACACCCGAATGCCGGCTTGCCAAATGCCTTTGGCGGTTATGATGAAACCCCGGAACAAACTGCTGCCTTCTTAAAAGAATTTGCCGAAAGCGGTCTAATTAATATTACCGGTGGTTGCTGTGGTACCACGCCGGATCATATCCGTGCCATTGCACAAGCCGTTGAAGGTATTGCACCACGTCAACTGCCAGAAATTGAACCTGCCTGCCGTTTAAGTGGTTTAGAACCATTTAACATCACCAAAGATTCCTTGTTCGTGAACGTCGGTGAGCGGACCAACGTGACCGGTTCGAAAAAATTCCTGCGTCTGATTCGTGAAGAAAACTTTGCCGAAGCGCTGGATGTGGCCCGTCAACAGGTTGAAAGCGGTGCACAGGTCATCGACATCAACATGGATGAAGGCATGCTCGATTCACAGGGCGCGATGGTGCACTTCCTGAATCTGGTGGCCTCTGAGCCGGACATTTCTCGTGTGCCAATCATGATTGACTCATCTAAATGGGAAATTATTGAAGCCGGTCTGAAATGTGTACAAGGTAAAGCCGTCGTCAACTCGATTTCCCTGAAAGAAGGTTATGACGAGTTTGTCGAAAAAGCGCGTCTATGCCGTCAGTATGGTGCTGCCGTGATTGTGATGGCCTTTGATGAAAATGGCCAGGCCGATACTGCTGCACGTAAAAAAGAAATCTGTAAACGTTCTTATGATGTGCTGGTCAATGACGTGGGCTTCCCGGCTGAAGATATTATCTTTGACCCGAACGTGTTTGCGGTTGCAACCGGTATTGAAGAACACAACAACTATGCGGTAGATTTCATTGAAGCGACGGGCTGGATTAAACAGAATCTGCCACATGCCATGATTTCTGGCGGTATTTCTAACGTGTCGTTCTCTTTCCGTGGTAATGAGCCAGTTCGTGAAGCAATTCATGCCGTGTTCCTGTACTATGCGATTAAACAGGGCCTGACCATGGGTATTGTAAACGCTGGTCAGCTAGCCATTTATGATGATATTGACCCGGAACTGAAAGATGCGGTTGAGAACGTGATTCTGAACCAGAATCAGGGTACCAGCGGTCAGGATGCTACGGAAAAACTGCTGGAAGTCGCGGAAAAATATCGCGGTCAGTCGGGCGTTAAAAAAGAAGAAGAAAACCTGGAATGGCGTAACCAGCCGGTGGAAAAACGTCTGGAATATGCGCTGGTCAAAGGAATTACCACCTTTATTAATGAAGACACCGAAGAAGCCCGCTTAAAAGCCAAACGTCCGCTAGATGTGATTGAAGGTCCACTCATGGACGGTATGAACGTGGTCGGCGATCTGTTTGGTGCCGGTAAAATGTTCCTGCCGCAAGTGGTGAAATCGGCCCGTGTGATGAAACAGGCGGTGGCCTGGTTAAACCCGTACATCGAAGCAGAAAAAACTGTGGGCGAGTCCAAAGGTAAAGTGCTGATGGCCACAGTAAAAGGCGATGTCCACGATATTGGTAAAAACATTGTTGGTGTGGTCTTGGGCTGTAACGGCTATGACATTATTGACCTGGGCGTGATGGTACCGGCAGAGAAAATCCTGCAAACTGCGATTGATGAAAAAGTCGATATTATTGGCCTGTCGGGTCTGATCACCCCATCTTTGGATGAAATGGTCTTTGTGGCCAAAGAAATGCAGCGTAAAGGCTTCAATATTCCATTGATGATTGGCGGTGCGACCACCTCGAAAGCGCATACGGCTGTGAAAATTGATCCACAATATTCCAATGATGCGGTGATTTATGTGGCTGATGCTTCACGTGCTGTTGGTGTGGCAACCACCCTGCTGTCACAAGACATGAAACCAGCCTTTGTAGCAGACACTCGTGCTGAATATGCCAAAGTACGTGAGCGGATTGCCAACAAGCAGCCTAAAGCGGCGAAACTGTCTTATGCAGAATCAATTGAAAACGGCCTGAAAATTGACTTTAAAGCCAATACACCGGTAAAACCAAACTTTATTGGTACCCAGACCCTGACCAACTATCCGCTGGAAACACTGGTTGAATATTTTGACTGGACGCCATTCTTTATTTCATGGAGTCTGGCCGGTAAATTCCCAGCCATCCTGACCGATGAAGTGGTGGGTGAAGCAGCGACCGATTTATACAATCAGGCGCAGGCGATGCTGAAAGATATTATCGACAATAAACGCTTTGATGCGCGCGCGGTATTTGGCCTGTATCCGGCCAACCGTTCCGGTGCAGATTCAGTCGAAGTGTATGATGCAACAGGTACGCATGTCACGCATACTTTCCAGCACGTTCGTCAGCAGTCAGACAAAGTCACTGGCAAACCGAACCTGTCACTGGCCGATTTTGTCGCGCCAAAAGGTGAAGCGGAAGACTATTTAGGTGGCTTTACCGTGTCGATCTTTGGTGCAGAAGAAATGGCCAATGAGTACAAAGCCAAAGGCGATGACTACAATGCCATTCTGGTACAGTCTTTAGGTGACCGTTTTGCCGAAGCCTTTGCCGAGCATTTGCATGAACGTATCCGTAAAGAGTTCTGGGGCTATCAGGCCAATGAACAACTGTCAAATGAAGAGCTGATTAAAGAGAAGTATGTCGGGATTCGTCCTGCACCGGGCTACCCTGCTTGCCCAGAGCACTCTGAAAAAGCGCCTTTATTTGACTGGTTAGGCTCAACTGACAAGATTGGTACGCAACTGACCAGCAGCTTTGCGATGTGGCCACCTTCATCAGTCAGTGGTTTCTACTATGCCAACCCTGAAAGCCAGTACTTTAACGTGGGTAAAATCGCAGGCGACCAGCTTGAAGATTATGCGCAGCGTAAAGGTTGGACACTGGATGAAGCGAAACGTTGGTTAGCGCCAAATTTGGATGATTCGATTTCTTAAGAATCTCTCTAGTCCTCTTTATTAAAGGGGGAACTAAAAATCCCCCTAAATCCCCCTTTTTCAAAGGGGGACTTTGTCATGTGATTAAATGAATTACGAATCCAAAACCACCATCAAATTCGCGTAAAGTTCCCCCTCTGCCTCTCAGGAGAGGGTCAGGGAGAGGTATTTAAAACAAAGCGCCAGAAAAGTTGAAGGAGAGGCCCTTTCCTCATTCATACTGTTGCAAATAACGCTCTAGCTCTTCCTGAACCAGCACCGCTGCATGCTTCTGAATTTGCGTTTGACTTAACAGTCCTTCCGAATCGACCACCACCACACGATGTCCATCTTGCTGCAAACGCTCTACTCCTTCAAACAGCAGCCGTGCACCCACATCATGAATTAAGGTGAGGTTGGTCAGATCGAGTACAATCGTTGTATTGCCCGGCGGCTCTTCCTGTAAATTACGCAGCAACATTTCTGATTCGGTAAACTGCAACACCCCACGCAGTTCATAGACGCGAACATCATCATTTTTGCCAGCCCAATAACAGCTTTGAATAATGGTTTGTGCGGAAGGCGTCCCTTCCATCAGATGCAGGCCCATATCGGCAGATAAACGCTCAAAAATATCAATCCCGCGGACACTGTTACCATGTTCATCTACGCGCGGTGAAAATACCACAATACCGACCTGACCCGGCAGCACACCAATAATCCCACCTGAAACGCCACTTTTGGCCGGAATCCCCACTGTCGTGAGCCAGTCTCCGGCAGCATCATACATACCACAGCTCAGCATCACGCTTAACACCTGCCGCACCACGGCCCGATCCAGTAAACATTCGCCCGTTTTCGGATGTAGGCCGCCATTGGCCAAGACACTGGCAATGTGTGCCAAATCCTTAACCGTGACCTTAATTGCACACTGCTGGATATACCCATTCACAATCTCGACCGGGTCAGTGTCCAGTGCACCGACAGTACGCAACATATAGCCAATCGACAGGTTCCGGAATGCGGTCTTCATTTCGGAGGTATAGACCTGCTCATCAAAACTTAATTCCCGTCCGGCCAGTTCACTTAAAAAACGGCGCAGCTGCTCGGCCCGTGAAATGCCAGCCGTAGTTTGAATTAATGAATGGGTGGTAATCGCCCCCGAGTTGATCATCGGGTTTTTCGGAATATTCAGTTCTTTGTCTAAGGAAATCTGGTTAAAGGCTTCTCCGGAGGGTTCAACACCTACTTTTTGCAAAACTTCTTCAATGCCCAACTGCTCCAGCACCAGTGCATAGGCAAAGGGTTTGGACATGGACTGGATGGTAAATTCATGACCATCATCACCGCTGGAATAGATCATGCCATCTGCGGTGGACAGGGCCAGCGCCAGCTTGTTAGGATCAGCCTGTGCCAGTTCCGGAATATAATCGGCCAGCTGCCCGCCCACATTGCGCTGACATTGTGACAAAACATGCTTTAAATAATCTGGAACAGGCGTTTGCATAGGGTGGGTCCTTCTTTGGGCATTATCATTGTTGTAGATGGCAACTTTATTTTATACCGCAAGCCGGCACGTTTTGGCCCGGCAGTTACAGCATCGCTACACGCATCGCTTTTCTAAATCTTCTTGATTCAATTATGCGTTCAAGATTGTGCACTTTTTTAGATCACTGTCTGGGAGAAGCTGCTATGATGGCGCGATTTTTTGACTTACCTGCAATTTGTTCATGTTAGCCGAAAATTTCTCCCTCTACAGTGTGCTAATCCCGCTGTTTATGATGGCCTTTGGCAGCGTCATTCTGCTGCTGCGGCTGTTCCAACCGATTCCCACCTATTTTCTGTGGTATGCCGCATCGACCTTGTGTACGGGTCTGGCCGTACTGATCATTACTGTGGTCTCCGCCCAAGTGTTGCCGACCTTTAGCTTTATTCCGTCCACGCTGCTGTTTATCAGCTGTGCGATGTTCACCCATGCCATTCATTTACGGCTGAATGTCACCACGCGCTGGGCATTTCTGCTGGTGCTAATTGCCATTGCCGAGTCAATTTATGTGTATTTTTCGGTGTTTGATGAGCAATATGCACAGCGGATGCTGGTGCTGACCATCACCATTACCCTGATTTTTTCGCATAATTTAAAGGCTTTATATCAGGTCAAGCTCAAGCAGAAACTGGATCGCCTGTTACGCCTGTCACTGTTGCTGTTAAGCGCGGTGATTGCGCTGCGCACCCTGTATCTGTTTGTGGTATTACAGCCGACCAACCAGATTTTAAGTAACCTGAATCGCGGATAAGAAATTGACTTGAAAAATAAGAGGACTAGAGCCATCAGTTGAGTTACCACACCAAACTCACAACTCTAGTCCTGATGTTCAATAGTACCGAATTATTCTGCGTAATTGATGATTTTTTTCTTAAATTTGAATCAACTTATTGGGAGTTTCTCAAACAAAACTGTGGTTCCTTAAGAATCAGAACTGCTCAACTCACAATTTCAGAGGTAATCCTCCCATAAATAACCGAAGTTAAAAGTAGAGGTTAAGCAGCCATTAGAGGTGGCTTTCCTTTGTTAGCTTGATGTGGTCTTTCATGGTTGTAATGCCACAACCAGTTTGTTGCATAATCTTGTACTTCATCCAAAGTATCAAATAAATGCTTGCTCAGCCAACTATAACGTATGGTCCGATTATAGCGTTCAATATACGCATTCTGCTGTGGCTTACCCGGTTGAATATATTCAATACGAATACCGTGCTCAGTAGCCCAGCGCACAAATTCGTGACTGATAAATTCGGGACCATTATCGCATCGGATCACTAACGGTTTTTCTCTCCACTCCAGCAATTGATTCAACGTACGAATAACCCTGATTGTGGGCAATGAGAACCCTGCTTCAGTGGCTAGGCCTTCGCGGCGGTAATCATCAATCACATTCAATAATCGAAACTTGCGACCATCGGAAAGCTGATCATGCATAAAATCTAATGACCAAACCTGATTTTCTCGGATTGGTTCTTTCAATGGTTCAGGCGCATGCCGTTTTAGTCTTCTTCTCGGTTTAATACGCAGATTCAGTGCCAACTCACAGTAAATGCGGTAAACCCGCTTGTGATTCTGAAGATATCCCCCTTTTAGTTGAGCACTTTTTAAAACGCTTTGAAAAAATGTACGACAAACAAATTCAGGGAGTAAGTGAAAAAGCCACCGCCTTTATGCAAAGTTATGCTTGGCCAGGCAACATTCGTGAACTGGAAAACTTGTTGGAGCGTGCAGTACTGCTCACCGAAGCGCAACAAATGATTAAACTGAATGCGTTATTCCCACAAAAGCATGAACACGATGCTGAAGATGTGCAAGACAGCACAGATTTAGACAGATTGGTCACCGAAGGTTTTGACTTAGAACAGCATGAGCAACAATTGATTATGACCGCCATGCAAAAAGCCAAACAGAATGTATCTGAAGCTGCCCGCTTATTGGGAATTTCACTTGCCGCACTGGATTATCGTTTAAAAAAATACGCCATGCGTTAAAACTTCCTTCAATAAAAAAAGCCTTGTTTTTCAACAAGGCTTTTGCACTTTAAAGCAGCAATATTACCAACTCAGGGTCTGTGTGCCTGGGCGGAAAATCGCTTCACCCATCACATCTGGATTTGAATATTTTAAACCTTTGATTAAATCACCCTCGGCAACACCATACTGATCCATACACATTTTGCAAATATAGACCTCACCACCTTTGGCCATAATGCTTTTTAGCATTTTTTGATGCTCAGCATATTTATGTTCAAAACGGTTAGATGCCAACATCACACCCTGATCAACCAAGTAAATGGTCAGTGGATGACCTTTGCCAAACTGGTTATTGCTCATGCCAATTGCCATTTTGGTACGGTGTGCATCATTACTGGTGAGCAATACAAATAGCGGATCTTTGTTATTCTCTGCCATAGCAGGCGATAGACTTGCAAAGCTCAGGAATAAAGACAGACACAACAGCTTAATCAATTTCATGGTTGATCTCAGAGTCAATTTAGATGTGATTAAAATAGTAGCATAATAAATATAATATATTTAAATAATTAATATATTATGCTTCGCATCTACAATTGACTTAAAAACCAGTGCTGCAAATGACCAAGTGCAGCCATCCCAGCTACAAAAAAAACAAAGCGCCACCCAATAGGCAGCGCTAAATACAAATTAAGCATTCGTGTTTTAAATAAACAGTTTAAGCGGCTAAATTTTTCTTAAGCTCATCTTCTACAATGCTAATTTCTAGCTCACTGAAACGACGGATTTCACCTTCTGCATGTTTTTCTAACATACCACCAATCAATGGAACTTTAACTTTAATGGTCCAGTCCAACTGAATTTCAATTTTTTCTTGATTACCTGTAACGGTACGCTCGCCTTTGGCTTCCAAAGGTAAGTTAGCGCCCAACTCAACTGTAGAAGTAAGTGCTGATAAGTTGGTCACATCATTACGTTTTAAACGAAATGCATCTTTTAATAGTTTTTTTGCCATATCTGGAATATTCACATCCAAGTTATAAGCACGACGCAGGGTGTAAATATCACCATTCTTTTTTGATTCTAAAATTTCTAAATTTTCACCTGGAATACGTTTACACACCGCTTCATGTAACGCAATATCTGCCACTAAACGCTTAAATTCGTCAATTGAAACGCCATGAATAGTGGCATTAACAGTAAATTGATGAGCCATTTGAGTTCCTTTTATTTTGTTTATTGATGGAGTAGGTCTAGCATCATCGTGCAATATAATTTGGCTGATGCTCAACGGGTATAAGTTGTTTTATATCCTAAATACAACTTTATTTTCAGGCTATTAAAGTATTTTTTCCACCTGTTGTCATTGACTCTAATTGTTCAAATCTGTGTGTAGGATGCCAAATTCAGCAGCATAAATATCATGACTATATAAAGTAAGATAATGCCCACAAAATTCGATTTTGGCATAAAAATGCTCTGCCCCATCATCCAATCCTGTGGCATACCAAGTGGTGCCTTGAGGAAAATCATCCAACCATTGGGCTTGATAAAAATCTGCAATTGAATCGAACTGTAAATAACGTTCTGGATTAGACAGAATATTTTGTGCAAGATGATCAAACTGAGCAAGCTGTGCCTGTTTAAAATGGATCAGGTTACTCATGCTTATCCTTTAAGGCAAAACTTGCACATGTTGTTGCTGACGTATTTTGCTCCATTCACGCCATCCTAAATAAGCCAATACCACAAATCCTACATAAAGCGCTGCGGTTAAAAATAAAGCTTTATAAATAAACATGCCTACGTAGAGTAGATCGACCACAATCCAAAGCAACCATGTAGCCAAATATTTACGACTGGTCCAATAGGTTGCCAACAGACTCAAAGCTGCAAGTTGTGCATCTAATAACGGTACAGATGCCTGCGTCCACTGCATTAAACTTAGACCAAAAATAAGCCCCAAGCCCATACTGAGTATAAGCTGCTGCAGCATTTTATTTTGCGATAAGGTCTGAATCACGATGGCTTGAGTGTCTTGCTGTGTAGTTTTCCACTGGTAAAAACCGTAAATTGCCATTACCATAAATAAGGTTTGCAATACTGTTTCGCCATACAATTGATATTCAAAGAATAAATAGGCATACAACAAACAGGCAATAAAATTTACCACCCAACAAGCAATATGCCGTTTGATGGTTAACGTCACGCCTAAGACACTGATCAATACAGCAATTATTTCTAAAACCGACATTGATGCAGCCTATGAAAAAGAAAAATGCATGATACCTTGTTTCTGTAATACTGCTCAAACTCAGACTGAGTTAAGCACAAGTCAAAACAATAAAAATAAACACCCGATAAAATTGGCTTTATACATCTGCATGATTATATTTATGTTCTTGTCCAAAACGGTCTACATGGGTAATAAAAACACCATATTTACCCACATAATATTCCAAAGATTGTTGATAAAAACTCCAGTAAATCGACCACTCACCTAAATCTAACTGACGAATCTGCGTTTGGGCTTTAGCAGGCATTTTATTGAGTAATTCTTGCTGTATGGTTGTGGCATCATCAGGGTCGGAAGTAGAAACTTTTAGGCTTAAAAATAACGCTGCGACATCATCAAACAGTTGCTGTTCATAGGCAGCGACTTCTTCAATCACCTCTTCAACCGGTCGCGGGCATTTCTGGCTAATCGGGCCTTGTACCATATTGCAATAGGCGGCCTGATGTTTCTGAAAGGCACGGTTAATTCTGATTTTGATCATGACTTTCCACAGCGCATAAAAGGCCAGAAAAATCAGGAGGATTGCCAGTATTTTTGCCATAAGCCCGCTTACCTCAATGGTTCGGTTCTCATTTCCCAACGTTTGGTCTCGTGTCTCTTATTTCAGCACTCTTACAGATGGATCATGCCTGACGATGAGGATGATTCCATGCGCTCATCAAGATGACCCCATCGCATCTGCGCTGCCAAACTGCTGTCTTTTTATTCATTTTGACACAAAACAGTATCAATCCCCCAATAAAAAATTTTCACAACGCCTAAAAAACTGCGTAAATCACAACAAGATTGTCATTTTATTGAAGGTTTATTTACATTCAAATAGGTGCTTGTTTATGCCTTTACCAACACAATGATTAGATCCGCTCGAATTCAAGATGTCCCGAGCCTTATTCGCGTTTTGCACGACAGTATCCGATCCTGTAGCCTTGATCATCAACATCGTGAAATCAAGATTCAACGCCTGCTCGAAAATAAAAATCAGGAAAATCTGCTGTTACTGATGCACTATAACAACTGCTGGGTGTATGAGCTTCAGCATCAGGTGGTCGGTTTTATTCTGGCCAGCGATCAGGGTGAAGTATTAATGAATTATGTCGCGCCCGATGTCCAGCAGCGCGGTATTGGCAAGCTGCTGCTCAATGAAGTGCTGCATTATTATCAGCAACGCCAGATGAAACGGATTGTGCTGGCCAGCACCCGCACGGCGCTGCCCTTTTATCAAAAATATGGCTTTCAGATTCAGCCGCAGGCAATTGAGCCTGTTTTACATATTCCTTTGGTCAAATATCTGGACTAAAGATTTTTCTCTGGCTTAATGTCCGGCAATCCTGCACTGATCCCGGCCGGCTTCTTTGGCCAGATACAGCTGCTGATCGGCTGCTTTCATAAATTCCAGTACACTGGCATAGGGCTGCTTGCCGGTCATCCAGGCCACGCCCATACTGACCGTAACATAGTCTTTCGTATCCTGACGGGCAATGTGCTGCATTTGCTCGGCACGAACCGCCTGTAATACCTGTGCCATCATCGGCTCTAATAAGGCAATCGGGACATTGTGCAGTATCAAGGCAAATTCTTCACCACCATAACGCGCTACATAGGCATTTTCAGGCAAGGCGCGATTTAAGATCAGCACCAGCTGCTGCAAAACCTGATCTCCTTTTAAGTGGCCATAATGGTCGTTATATTTTTTAAAATAATCGACATCCAGCATCACAAACGCCAGGGTATATTCAGGCTGCTGACAGGTCTGCTCAAAACGTAGCAGGATTTCATCATTCAAGGCACGGCGATTATAGGCACCGGTCAGCGCATCAATTTTTACCTGCAATTCCAGCTTGGCATTTAACTGGCTTAACTGGGCGGTACGTTCCTTGACTTTAACATCCAGCGAATTATTCAGGCTCAGCAAACGGTTATTCAGTTTTTCAATATAGGCAGTATCACGCGCATAGTTACGTGCCTGCTGCAGCATAATCAGCAAGGCATACAGACTGGTAGAAATAAACGATAAAGGAATTGATTCAATCAGGTTTAAGGCCAGCAACAGATCATGAATAAAGCTGCCAAACAGCAGCAATACTGCACATATGGTTAATTTGGAATAACTCAGTTTCTGCCGCAAAGTTTCGGCAAAACCGTAGATAAAATTGACCAGTACCAGCAGACTGAATAAAGAACTCCATAACGCCAGCTGTTCCAGCACCATCGGCGGTGCCCATAATGCAGCGACCAGATTAATGGCAATGAGCAACAGCGCAGCACAATATACCCAGCGATGTAAATAACGCTGGTTAAACAGGAACATATAGCTCAAGAAAAATAAAATGGCCAGAAAGCTGAACAGATATTGCAGCCGCAATCCCCAAATCCAGTTGATGTCGGTAAAGGCGGTATAGGCATACGGGGCTGCAAACAGGTTATGCAGCGCCAGAAACACAATAAAAATGCCAAAGACAAACACACTTTGTGCATTCGGCGGCATCACCCCACGGAAAAAGGAAAAGACCAGGGTAAACAGTCCAATCCCGAGCACCCCACCGCTGATCATGGCCACGCTCATCATCAGGCGCTGGTATTGGTAGTTTATGGTACGGCTGAGTCCAATTTTTATTGAATGTTCCAGCCCGCCCCCGAAGTTCTGGAAACTGGAGGCCTGAATCGCCAGGGTAAAATATTCACTGTCGGCAATAAAATAGGCAAGCCGATGACTATTGCCGTTTTCATGGCGGGCAGCATCAGGACCGGCTTCCCCCACGCGTGCCAGCGGCTCACCATTTAAATACACCCGGTAGGCACCCTGCTGGCTAGGCATCCAGATCGCAATGCGGCGACCGACAAACTCTTTTGGCAACTGAAAATGCCCAATAAATGTGCCATAGCCTTCCATTTGGCCAGTCAGTTGCTGAAAAGAAGCCGGTAAATGCACCCGTTCTGCAGTCAGTACTGCACTGGGCTGTTGAATAAACTGCTGATTGTAAAACAGCCACGAACCATCCAAATTGGTGCTGGAGCGTTCACTAAACTGCAGGGTCGTAATCAGCTGCTGCTGATAATAGGAGTCTGGTGGGGAATCATAATGATGTGCTCGCGCCGGAGCAAGGCTGAGTGCACACAGACACAGCCAGGCCATCAACAGGAGAGGAATCCGAAAGTACGCGCGCTGTTCCAATAAAATGATAATCCCTGCAGACATTGGAAAGGAATGATTTTAATGTACTGTGTATTGAAGGGCTTTCAAATTACTTTTTGCACTATTTTTGCACAAGCCGACCAGAGACATCCTGTTCTCCGGTCAGGGAATGTGGAAGGCTTATTCGTCGCGGGTTTTCACGTCAAATAATTCAATTTCAAAAATCAGGTTGGAATTGGCCGGAATAATATTGCCAATTTTACGTTCGCCATATGCCAGATGAGATGGCACGATCAGCTTGCGCTTACCGCCAACTTTCATCCCGAGAATGCCCTGATCCCAACCTTTAATCACACGGCCGGTACCGATCACGGTTTCAAAATAGTTACCGCGGTCAATGGAAGAATCGAACTTGGTACCATCTTCCAGCCAGCCGGTATAGTGAGTGGTAATTAAAGCGCCTTTGACTGCTTCTTTACCCTCACCCACTTTTAAATCAATAATTTCTAATTCTTTTGACATGCGTCTGCTCTCTTCAACCAAATCAATTGTGCATGAGTATAAAAGGAATTGATGACAGCTGCATAATTTAGGCCGCTAAATTGCAGCCGTTTATTGACCTGACACCACAGCAGCAACCGGATGGGTTACTGCAACTGTTCCCATTCAATCACAGCCTGGGCCTGATCGCCAATTAAGGTCCATTCGCCATCCATCACATTTAACTGTAGCTGCATGGTACGTTCACACAGTTGCTGAATTGCTTCGGTGGTGGCGGTAGACAGTTTCCAGACCTGAACATTTTTCAGGGTTTTCAGCTTGCTGGAGCGTTTATACCAGTCATCGACATTGCTGCCATAGGCCACCACCGCCACCTGTTGGCAACGGGCGCTGGCTTTTTTGACCTTGTCTTCATCCGGGCAGCCGACTTCAATCCAGTTTATTAGCTGACCTGTGAGATCTTTTTGCCACAGCGCCGGCTCATCGGTTTCAAACAGGTCTTTGGTGAATTCCAGTGCCTCATCGGCATAGCGGGCAAATGCCAGAATACGCACCATCAGGCGCTCGATGGTTTCAGACGGATGCAAGGCCATGGTGAGCTGATAGTCACCATATTGATGCACATCCATATTGGCAATATTTAAATCTGCTTTATAAATTGTTGCTTTAAGCGCCATACACGTGATCCTCAAATTTGGCGCCTAGCATATCGGATTTTGCTGCCCCGTGCTGAACAGATTCTAGGCAGTATTGTCAATACGACAGGCCAGCAGCTGTTCCTCAAACGCACTCCAGTCCCGGGTGTTACGATAAATCAGCTCGATCCGGTTATCGGTATTTTCGGGCGATGACTGATAGTTAAATTGCTGCGGATTGAAATTAAAGGTTTTCCAGCCCTGATTGGTGTGAAAAATTGCTTTAATCCGCAACCAGTCCTGCTGTTCACAGAGCAGATCCAGCAATGCATAAAAGTCAAATTGCCAGCGCCGGGAAAATTTCCAGCCGGCCACCGAATACCCCTGCGCCGTTTCCACATAATGATAGGGCAACTGTTTAATTTCCGGCAGCTCTGCCTGTGCCGGCAGTGTGCGTTGCAGCTGCAATAAAGGCTGGATTTTACGCTGGATGCCGACATGGGCCAGATCAATTTCAGCCAATGGCAGCTGACCGTTTTCAGCAGCTAGCCAGCGCGGTGCATAGGCCTGATATTCCTGTTTTAATTTTTCCAGGCCCTGTTCATCTGCCGGCTGCATCTGATCCGGATGTGAAATCACAATAATCTGGGCGGCTTTTAACTGGTCGGTATACAGGTTTTGCTGGGTCCAGTCGGCATCGTGCAAACGTGAACCATCCACCACCGTGACCAAGGCGCGCATGTCCAGATGGCTGTGCCAGTGCGGTTCGGTCAGCTGTTCCAGTAATTGCAGCGGGTGCCCCAATCCGGTGGGTTCAATAAACAGCCGGTCGGGCTTGGCTTCATCTAGCAAGCGTGACAAGGCAATCTGCATTGGTAACTGGCTGCTGCAACATAAACAGCCACCGAGCAGTTCCTTAATTTCAAAACCTTCACTCTGCGGCAAAATCTGCTGGTCGATGCCGATCTGGCCAAATTCGTTCATCAACACCGCCCAGACTTCCTGCTCCGGTTTTTGACGCAGCAACTGCTGTAACAGCGTGGTTTTCCCGGCTCCCAGAAAACCGGAAATAATATGGGTTGGAACGGCGCGTGTCGGTGCAATCAGTTTCACAGGTCTACTCTTTGGCTGGGCAACGTTTGCATGCTATGCAAGATTGCCATGTGGTTCAAGCTAGCACTGCGGCTTTCTGGCTGAGATTTTTTCAGCTTGAGCCAGAAAATGCGCCTACCTTTGCTATCTTTTAGAAAAATTTAATTACATTTATCTGCCCGTAGTTTTTTCCCGTAACACTGAAATATCGGTAGCAATGTAATTTTATTTATCCCGGCATGGGGATAGTTCGAGCTATCTCCTCTGCAAGTTCGCCAATTTTAGATGCAAAAAACGGTAAATTCTTACCCAATTGCTACATTTTCTTCATTCATGTAGAGCCAATGTTAAGCAGATTTTTTGCTTTGTTGCTTCGATTGCTCAATCTCCCACTGCGGCATAGCATGAAGCCTGTCCTCGATGCAGGTGATGTGCATACGAGGTCAACTCTAAAATGAATATTAAAGGATGCCCAAAATGAAATTAACTCAAATTTTACTTGCGACCACGTTTGCGGCTGCTACCGCAACCACTTTTGCTGCACCGGCAGCACCAGCGAATACTCAAACTGAAGACAAAGTGATTGTCAGCACCCAGGAACAACCAGCAGCAGCGGCCAATGCCGGTGCAGCAGATCAACCTGCGTCTGAAGCCGCGTCAAGCGATGACAAAGAGAAAACTGCACGTTAAGAGTTACCATACTGTGCGTTGCTATTTTTGATGGCAGCACCGTATTCAATACTATTGCGTGAAGGTGGAACCGCTTTGATGCGGTTTCACTTTTATAAAAATGATCTTCTTACTATAGAAATAAATGATCGTAACATCATCCTGAATGATCGTGTATTGATTAAAAAAATTATTCCAATCAATCAATTATAAAAATTATCTTATTTACTACCCTCTACAGTCGACCTCTGTTTCCACTATGGCATAACTTGTTGAATCCCGGCCTTTCACCGTTAATGGGCGTTAATCTGACGTGATTGATGGACCTCGCGATGAACACAACAAACTATACAACTGAAGTGGCAATTCTGGGTGCCGGTCCGGTCGGCTTAACCATCGCCAACTATTTAAGCAAACAAGGTATTCAGGTGATGGTGGTGGAACAGCTGGATCGCCTGATTGATTACCCACGCGCCATCGGGATTGATGATGAATCGTTGCGGACCATTCAGTCTTTAGGTCTGGTCGATCAGGTCTTGCCGCATACCACGCCCAATCATGCCATGCGTTTTCTTACCCCGAAAGGCCGCTGCTTTGCCGATATTCAACCGCTGACCCGCGAATTTGGTTTCTCGCGCCGTAATGCCTTTATCCAGCCGCAGGTCGATCAGGTGCTGTTAAACGGCTTGACCCAATATGAACAGACCCAAGTGCTTTTTTCCCGGGAACTGACCGAGTTTCGTCAAGATGCAAGTGGCGTGACGCTCAAACTGCATACCCGTGAGGGTCAGCAGGAAGTGATTCAGGCGCAGTATCTGATTGCCTGCGATGGCGGCAACTCTCTGGTACGCCGTCGTCTGAATATTGCCTTTGATGGTAAAACAGCTCCGAACCAGTGGATTGTGATTGATATTGATAATGATCCACTGGCCACGCCGCATATTTATCTGTGCTGTGACCCGGTGCGTCCTTATGTGTCCGCCGCCCTGCCACATGGCATCCGCCGTTTCGAGTTCATGGTGATGCCGGGCGAAACCCAAGAAGAACTGAGCAAACCGGAAAATATCGCCAAGTTACTGTCTAAAGTACTGCCAACCACCGATGGCATCGAGGTGATTCGCCAGCGCGTCTATACCCACAATGCGCGTATTGCCGAAAAATTCCGTGTTGACCGGATTTTACTGGCCGGCGATGCAGCACACATTATGCCGGTATGGCAGGGTCAGGGCTATAACAGCGGCATGCGTGATGCCTTTAACCTGGCCTGGAAAATGGCGCTGGTGATTCAGGGCAAAGCCGCTGCCGAGCTGCTCGATTCGTACCAGATTGAACGTAAAGACCATGCCAAAGCCATGATTGATTTATCGGTGATGGCTGGGCATGTGCTGGCGCCGCCAAAACAATGGCACGGTATTGTCCGTGATGGTATTTCTTATGTGCTGAATTACATCAAGCCAATCAAACAGTATTTACTGGAAATGCGCTTTAAGCCGATGCCGAAATATCAGGATGGCGCCCTGTTGCCACAAACCGATAAACACTCGCCGGTCGGTAAAATGTTTATTCAGCCGCAGGTACAACTGGCCTCAGGTGAAACGGTGCTGCTGGATGACGTACTGGGCAATGATTTTGCGATTATCGCCTGGGGCGTTGATCCAAAATGGGGACTGTCTGACAGCAGCATGCAGCAATGGCAGAAACTGGGGGTGAAATTTATTCAGGTGATTCCTGCGGTGCAGCTCAAACATCCACAGCCGAAACACTCTGCAGATGTGATTACCATTGGTGATCTGGGCACAGAAATTCGCAGCTGGTTTGGCAAAACCACAGGCTCGGTGGTAATTTTACGCCCTGACCGTTTCGTTGCGGCGCTGGCAATTCCGCAAACCCTGGAAAGTACCAGTCAGCAACTGTTCCAGAAACTGCATGCCCAATAAGATGAACCCTTCAAAAAACCACGCTCAGGCGTGGTTTTTTGCTATTCGCGCTCATGTTCATGCCGCTGTTTCAATGCTGATCCAGCTGCTGAAACCAGATCACCTGACTTAAGGATGGCCGCTGCGCCATCCATTGCAGATACGGCCGGAATTCTTCCAGATAAGGAATGGCCTTCAGAGCAATGGCATAGGCCAGCCAGTACGCCAGATACAAATCTGCGGCACTCATACGCTCACCGAGCAAATAGGGGTTGGCCTGCTGCAGTCCCTGTTTTAAAAACGCCATCAGATCTTCCGGCAATCCCATCCCTAAACCGCGTTTATGCTGTTCGAGCTGGGCCTGACTGATCTGGAAATTGCTCAAGTCAATCCATTCGGTTAATGGGCCATGACAGAAAAATAGCCATTTGAAATAGGCGCCGCGCTGCGGATCATCCAGGGCCGGGGCCAAACCTTGTTCAAAGAAATGATCAGCCAGATAGGCAAAAATTGCCGGGGTTTCACTAATAAAAACCGGGCCATCGACCAGTAGCGGCACTTTGCCCAAAGGATTCATGGCCCGATACTCTGGCTGTTGCAGATCTTCCCAACCGACCTGAATAATCTCGATCTGATCCTGAATCTGCAGCTCCTGTAATAGCGGCATTAGGGTCTGACCACGTGATTGAGGATGCGTATACAGTTGCATGTGGAGTTCCTCGACAGTGCATCAATGCTTATATTTTAAGCCTGCTGTCCGGCGAGAAACGCTGTTGATTTGTGTCCATCTTTAACGGCTTCACCAATTTTAAAAAACCGGCTGCGCCGATATGTAGTTGGGCGTAACACGTTTGCTTTAGCCAAAATCCATATAAAACTGTGCTTTCAATACTTTTAAAATCAGCTCAATCGCTTCGCTGCGATGTTGTTTGCGATAGCTGGCATAGAGGCCAATCATCGGCAGTGGCTCTAATGTATTTTTCACCACAATTTTATCGCCAAGTAGCGGAATCACATAAGCCGGCACCAGACTCCAGCCGACACCCATCCCGACCAGATTAACGTTCATCAGGATATTGGTGGAATGCTGCACCACATGAATCTCCAGCCTAGACTGCTTTAAAAAGTCCTGAATAATTTTGTACAGCTGCGGTGAAGCGTGCTCATCACTAATCACAAAATCCTGCTGCTGAAAACTTTTGATGCTGATATGTTTTAAGCTGGCCGCCGGAGAATCCTTCGGCACAATCAGGGTCAGCGGTTCATCAAAAATCCGGATTGACTCAAACGCTCCCGATTCATCTGGATAGCGGGTAAAAGCAATATCAATTTCCGCCCGACTTAAGGCCTTAAACTGCTCGGCATCCGGCAGGCTATGAAAATGGATTTTTAAATCGGGAAACTGGGCACGAATATTCGGCATGATATAAGGAAACACTTTCATTTCGGCCACCGGCACAAAGCCGATATTCAACTGTGCTTTTTGCGCCTGTGCCACTTGCCGCGCTTCCTGAATGGCTTTGTCGGCATAGTCCAGACACAAACGCGCCTGCTTTAAAAAGGCCTCGCCTTCTGGAGTCAGTTCCACTTTACGGTTGGAACGCAGCAATAACTGTACCCCGACCTCCTGTTCCAGATCTTTAATTTGCTGGCTTAAAGATGGCTGCACGGTATACATTCTGGCTGCGGCCCGGGTAAAGTTCAGCTCTTCTGCCACCGCAACAAAATAACGTAAATGTCTTAATTCCATGTTGAAGCCTCTTAGGGAGCCTGACGCAAGGTTGGTGTGACCATGGCTTTGTAAAGCAGCAAGGTCAACAGCACCAGCACGGCGCAGAGTAAATAGGTCAGCTGGAAGCCCATCCAGGCAATCAGGATGCCCATCAGTACGGAACCGAGTGCCAGCCCCAGATCAAACAGGGTAAAGAACGTTGAAATCGCATGACCCATGCGCTGTTTATTGACCGTTTGAATGGCCACGGTTTGCAGACACGGAAACAAGGTGCCGTAGCCAATACCAATAAACACCGCCGACAGCCATAAAATCCACGGATTAGATAAAAAGCTGACAATCACCAGTCCCATGGCAAAACACACAAAGGACGGATACATCACCGCACTTGGACCTTTACGATCATAACGCTTGCCGACCCACGGCCGCACCACAATCATGGACACAGCAAAGACCACAAAGAACAGACTGGTATAGGCCAGTAACTGCTTGGCTTCACTATAGGCAGTAATAAAACTGATCACGCTGGAATAGGCCAAGGCAGTCAGCATGGCCACCAGCCCCACCGGAATGACCCGGGTTTCGACAATATCATGCAGGCTCAGCCGGGGTTTCGTGGCAGATGGATCAGACAGATTAGCTGGTTTGACCCGATCATCCTGCAGTTTCAGGCTAAGGCAGAACAGAAAACCCATCGCCATAATCACTGCCAGCACGGCAAACAACACCCGAAAACTGGTGAACTGGATGGTGGTTAAGGCAATTAAAGGCCCAAAGACTACGCCCAAATTGGTCGACATCACAAAATAACCAATGCCCTCGCCTTTACGCGCTTCTGGAATAAAGTCACTGGCCACCGGCACCGCCACCGTGGTTAAAATACTGAACCAGATGCCATGTAAAAAACGCACCAGCAGCAGGCTCCACATGCTGTCAATCCAGATATAGCAAAAGGCAAACAGCACAAAACACAGCTCAGAACCACGAAAAGACAGTTTCTTGCCCAGCTTTTCCACGATTAAACCGGAAAACGGCCGGATGGCAATCGAGGACACCAGAAACAGGGTCAGAGCCAAACCGGCTTCTTTGACCGTGCCGCCCAGATTATTCATGATATAAATTGGTAATACGGCTAGCAGGGCAAAATAATAAACAAACAGAAACAGGTTATTGAAAAGACACAGAATAAATGCACGATTCCATAATGCAGCAGAACTTTGAGCAGACATAGGCTTAGCGCTCCTGCGCATCAATAAGCGGCTGAAGCCGGACTGGTGCCAGCACCATCTCAATCAGCTGCTGAATATAGTCGGCATCGGGCATCCGGTTAAAGAAAATAATCTGGTAATGAATCGGTGCATATAGCGTGTCGAGCATCAGTTCAAACGGATACTGCGCCACAATTTCGCCACGCTGAATCGCCAGCTGAATCAGCTTGCGCATCTGTTCACGCCGTGGCAGCAAATATTCACGAAAAAATGCTGCGGCAGTTTCACGCTGCTCGGCCATCACCACCAGTACCGCCCGCCCAACCTGATGGTTCAGCGCCTGACTCAGCTTAAACAATTGCTGGGTCAGGTTAAACTGCAAAGACTGGCTAAAGTCGAGTTCAAAAATCGAGGCGGTTTGCAGCTTAAAGGCATCGAACACCAGTTCGGATTTATGTTTCCACCAGCGGTAGATGGTCGATTTCCCCACACCGGCCCGCGTGGCAATATCCTCAATGGTCAGATGGCTATAGTCATACTCTGCCAGTGCCTCGACCACAGCATTTAAAATACATTGCTGCCGCCGTGATGATTTTTCAGTTTCCATACCTAGCCCAAAACGAAACGATACGTATCGTTTTATAATAAGCCAGTTGGTGCCGGCTGGCGAGTGATTCTTTTGTCGTCTGGTATGAAAAAATTTGGCAATAAAAAAAGACCTGAAATTTCAGGTCTTTCTTCAACACAGTGAAAGTCAGACTTAAATCGACTTCTTGTAAATACTGCAAGATGGATGAGTACCTTCCTGTAAACGCGCCACTTTACGCTGTTCTGCCGCTTCAAAACGGCAGCGTTTCCAGTCATTGTCCAGATTTAAGGCCGGCACCTGTTTGGGTTTGCCCTGCTCATCAACTGCGACCATGGTAAAATAGCAACTGTTGGTATGACGCACGGTGCGTTTTTGAATGTTCTGCGCTTCGACGCGAATGCCAATTTCCATGGAAGTACGGCCTACATGGTTCACACTGGCCAGGAACGTCACCAACTCGCCGACATGAATTGGTTCCTTAAAGTTCACTTTATCTACCGAAAGTGTCACCACATAGCTGCCTGAATAACGGCTGGCACAGGCATAAGCCACCTGATCCAGTAATTTTAGAATTGTTCCCCCATGAACATTACCGGAAAAGTTTGCCATATCTGGCGTCATTAACACCGACATGGTTAATTCAGATTGATCTTCTAAGATGGGTTTAAGCTGATCTAATGGGGACATCTTGTTTTCGGCTCTTATAAAAGACAGGATATGTGAATATTATTATATCGTTTTTAACACAAATTAAATGTTCAATTCGGCAATAAAGTCATCATTATTATTTATGGTGATTGGGGTATTATTTAGAAAAATATATAGTGTTTTGCGCTATTACTTGAATTTTCAATTATTTATCCACATCCCGACACCACTTGAACAGGATTTCAGCAGGCGCGTCAGGAGGTGGATTTTTTCCATTCGGGCAGATGAGTTCAGCCCAAAATTGGACTTTTTACTGCCTGAGCTTTTAAGCCGGGTTGATATGACGCAACATTTCCGGCGACACGTGACCATAATTTAAAACATTTTGTACATCGAGCTGGGCTTCAATTTCATAGGAACCATCGGCATTAATTTTTTTAATGGTAAAAATAATTTGTTCCATGTTGGCCAGTTGTACAGATTGTCCAATGTGTAATTGCTTCATGCTCATGCCCTGCTCAGTTTTAGCTTCTAAGATAAATCGTTATATTCTGATGCGGCCAGTATAAGAGCTTTATTAACAACAGGTAAACTTAAATAGCTGAATTAAAATACACTTACATATAAACTTTAAATATTAATCACAACCTTTTGAGCATGAAGCGAAATACCTTTATTGAATAACATCAGGCAATTAACGCCAAAAGCAAATTTCAATATGAGCATTCTTGCCATTTTTATTCGACTTAAGTTATAAAAAAAACCGGCAGCATTCTAGCGCCACGAATGTATCTCAACAGTATTTTGTTGCAGGTTATAGGTTTGAATCCGGTGACCATCGGCATAGCCTTTATGCTGATAGACCTGCGAAATCTGCCCCAGCTTGCCATAGGCGGCGACCACACCGGCCTGCATGGTGGCTTCACGACCCTGCACATCAAAAATATGTGCTTTTTCGCGTAAATCTGGCTGAATCACAATATCGGCATGTTTCAGCTCTTCCTGAGCCAGATGCTTCTGCATGATATTAATATTCTGGTTAAACAGCCCCCAGACATGGGTGGTTTCGGTATACATCGGCTGGGCCAGAATATCGACCGCAATCACAATGTCCGCACCCAGTTCGCGGGCCACATTTACCGGCACCGGACTGACCAGTCCACCATCGACATATTCGGCATCGGCAATTCGGGTCGGAATAAACATGCTTGGAATGGACACCGAAGCCCGTACTGCCTGTCCGGTATTGCCGGCATTAAATACCACTTTCTTGCCCTGTTTTAATTCAGTGGCCACCACATACATCGGAATTGGCAGCTGCTCTAACGGCAACTGGTTGACCTGCGTATTGACATAGTTCTCGACTTTTTTGCCATCGAAGAAGCCTTTCATATCCAGCTTGATGTCACGGACATCATTGGCCTTCATGTTCAGGGCAATCTGACGCAGCTCATGCGCGCTTTTGCCGCTGGCATAAATCGACCCGACAATACTGCCGGCACTGGTCCCGACGATAAAATCCGGACGGATGCCATTTTGTTCCAGCACTTCAATTACGCCAATATGGGCATAACCGCGCGCGCCGCCGCTGCCCAGCACCAAGGCAATGACCGGGTCCTGTCCGGTATATTGCGGCAACGTTTTAAAGTTCATGCGTGCGTTCTGCTGGCTGGCCTCTGCCATTGCCGGGGTTGCCATTAATTGGGAGGACACCCGCTGATGCTGTTCTGGCAGATGCTGACAGGCGCCTAAGGTCAGCATGACTGCCCCCATCACACTGATAAAGCCAAGATTTTTATTCAACATGGATTCCTCGATCTGAACTCGACAGGCCTGCTGTAGTCTAAGGAGATTTTCTGCAGTGCATTGTTTAAATTCGTTAAACTGTCATCTGCTCAGTTTAAACTTAAGTCGGGTTTTTTAAAATTCTAGCCAATGTCTTCTTTATCTTATTCACAGATTTTTCTGATTTTCTTTAAGCTGGGATGCTTATCTTTTGGGGGCCCAGCCGCGCATCTGGTGTTTTTTCACCAGACTTTTGTGCAGCGTTTGCACTGGCTCAAAGATGAAGACTATGCCCAGGTCGTCGCTTTAGCGCAACTGTTGCCCGGCCCGACCAGCAGTCAGGTTGGACTGGCCATTGGCTATTTAAAACGTGGCTATTTAGGCTCGGTGGTGGCCTGGCTGGGTTTTACCCTGCCCTCGGCCTTGCTGATGACCCTACTGGCCTTTATCGGTCAGCAGTTATTCCCGTGGATCAGTTCGGCGTATTTTCATGCCATTCAACTGATTGTACTGGCGGTGGTGTTCTGGGCCTTCTGGCAAATGCTGCAAAGCTTTTGCAAAAGCTGGTGGCAATACCTGCTGATGCTTGTGTCTGCGCTCATGATCTGGTTCCTGCCACTGTCATATAACCAGATTCTGGTGATTGTGCTGGCTGGTCTGGCCGGCATGTGGATTGCCAAAGCACAACCTCAAAGCGGCAGTCATACCACGCCGAGTTTTCAGCTGGAACAGCGCAGTTTCGGCTCGACTACACTCTGGCTAATCTTATTTATCTGTCCATTTCTGCTGCTCGGTGCGCTGAACTGGATCAATCCGAATCTGCTAACTGAAGGCTTTTTAGGCTTTTATCAGTCTGCTGCACTGGTCTTTGGTGGTGGGCATATTATTTTACCGCTGCTGCATCAGGACTTTGTCAGTACCGGCATGATCTCAGCCCAGCAGTTTGATTTAGGCTATGCCTTTGCCCAGCTCATGCCGGGTCCTTTATTCAGCTTTGCCAGCTATGTCGGCTATTTTCTGGATTTAACTGCCTATCCGGTGCTGAACGCGATTATTGCCACCATCGCCATTTTCCTGCCCTCGTTCTTTCTGATTTTTGCTACCCTGCCGCATTGGTCCTGGCTGATGCATCAGGACAAAATCAAACATGCGGTGATTGGTATTAATGCCGCGGTGGTGGGTTTATTGCTCGCGCTCATTGTTGATATGGGACAGGATTATTTAACATCGGTGCTGGATCTGGCTTTTGTAATGTTTGTGATTGTTTTACTGAAAAGCAAACTGCCGGTGTGGGTCAGCCTGATTGGTAGCTTTGGCGTGTATATGGGTTTGCTGTCTTTGCTGAGCTAACGCATCTAAAAGAATATTCTCTTGATAAAACAACAGCCTCATGATGAGGCTGTTGTTGTTTGCATTACCAGATATCGGAATTAACCCGGTCTTTAAATTTAGGATGATTGTCCAGTTTAAATTCCGGCTCTTTCACGCCACGCTTCAGCTGTGCTTTGAAGTCTTTTAGCAACATCAGCACAAATGGCGTCAGCAGTAAAATGGCAAACAGGTTGATGGTGGCCATCACGCCCATAAACAGATCGGCCATCGACCAGATCAGTGGTACAGTGGCAATCGCGCCGAAATACACCATAAACAGCACCAGCAGACGGAAAATCAGCATGATCTTGCGGTTGTTGTTAATGAACTGCACGTTACCTTCGGCATAGGCGTAGTTCCCAATAATCGACGAATAAGTAAACATAAACAGGATAATGGCCAGGAAGTCATCGCCCCAATGGCCAATCTGGCTTTCCAGCGCCATCTGGGTCAGGGTCACCCCTTCAAAACCGGCATTCTGATATAAACCGGAAGACAGGATGATAATTGCGGTACATGAACAGACAATAAAGGTGTCCACGAATACGCCCAGCATCTGTACCAGCCCCTGATTCACTGGATGTTTTACATCCGACACAGCAGCCGCGTTTGGTGCAGAACCCATCCCCGCTTCATTGGAGAACAGACCACGCTTGATGCCCATCATCATCGCCATCGACACCATCGCCCCAAAGAAACCACCGGCAGCGGCATCAAATTCAAAAGCCTTGCTGAAAATCAGGCGGAAAATATCCGGAATAATCGGCAGATTAATCACGGCGATATACAATGCCACCACCAGATACAGCAGCGCCATAATCGGGACAAATTTCTCTGCCACTTTGGCAATACGTTTAATCCCGCCAAAAATAATCATGGCGGTCATGACGACCAGAACCAGACCCAACCAGGACAGTTCAAAACTGAATGCACCCATTGGAACAGTCAGATTGGCCTGATTCCAGCCCCAGGCATGTGATGTGGCACTGATAATCGAGTTGGCCTGCACCGCGTTAAACACGAAACCGTAAGTTAAAATCAGGGCAACCGCAAATACTACACCCAGCCATTTCTGTTTCAGGCCTTGGGTAATGTAATAGGCCGGACCACCACGGAACTGATGGTTGCTGGTATCACGCACCTTAAATAGCTGCGCCAGTGAAGATTCGACAAAGGCCGAACTCATGCCTAAAAATGCGGTAAACCACATCCAGAACACCGCACCCGGACCACCAATCGCAATCGCAATCGCAACACCGGCAACGTTACCGACCCCGACCCGACTGGCCAAACCGGTCACAAGGGCCTGAAATGGGGTAATCCCATAACTGTCTTCGCCTTTTTTACGGCTCGACCTCATGGCTTTAATACTGTGCCAGAACAGGCGAATTTGTACAGCGCCGGTGATCAGGGTATAAAATATCCCGACACCAACCAGAAAGATCACCAGAAAATCCCACAGCGGGGTATTTAGAAGCGTCACCCAGGACATTAGGGTTTCATTTAATTGTTCATTCATTTTTTCGCACCCTTTGCTGATTGAGTCATCCTAAAAAGAAAAGCCTTTTAACAAGGCTTTTCCACTCAAATTACTTAAACAAAAAACTTAAGAATGACTTGAATGACAGTCGCATTAATCAAGTCGACAAAGAAAGCACCACACAGCGGTACAATCAGGAAGGCTTTATGAGAAGCACCGTACATATTGGTAACGGCCTGCATGTTGGCAACCGCAGTAGGTGTTGCACCCATACCAAAACCACAGTGACCCGCAGCCAGTACAGCAGCATCATAGTTTTTACCCATAACACGGAAGGTAATGAAGGCCGCATACAAGGCCATGGTGATGGTTTGCGCGCCTAGAATGACCATTAGCGGGCCCGCCAGATCTGCCAGTTGCCATAATTTCAATGACAGCAATGCCATCGCCAAATATAAAGACAATGAAGCGTTACCAAATACGTCAATCGCACGGTCAAAAATAGTGACTTTGAAAATACCTTCTAATACGTTACGCAGAATTACCCCACCAGCCAAAGCCCAGACGAAAGTTGGCAACTCAAACAGCGTACCTTTGGCATAACCAGTCATAAACTCGGCAAAGGCCAGACAGGCTGCAAATAAACCTAAAGTGGTAATGGCATTGTCTGCGGTAATTAAACGCACCTGATGCGGATATTCAAATGGTACAAACTCACCCGGTACCGGTTCAACTGGCGTATTGTCACGCTGTTCAATTTGCGCATCGGTACGTGGTGTAGCCAACTGATAACGGTTGATCAGCAGTTTGGCCAATGGCCCACCAATAATACCACCAATAATCAGACCGAAGGTCGCACTGGCCATCCCCAGAGCCAAAGCCCCCTGAATACCATGTTCAACCTCAAGGATTTCACCCCATGCACCCGCAGTCCCGTGACCACCGGTTAAGGTAATGGAACCGGCAATCATACCAATTAGCGGATCAATGCCCAATACTGTCGCCAGACTAATCCCGACAAAGTTTTGTACAATGATGAATAGTGAAATTGCGATCAGAAAGATCACCAGACCAATACCGCCTTCACGCAGTTTGGCAAAGTTGGCACTTAAACCGATGGAGGCAAAGAAAATCAGCATAAAACTGGTTTGTAGCGCACTACTGGTGGTAATGCTGTAGCCCCAGAAATTGTGCACGATTAAAGACACTACCGCAGCGACCAAACCGCCCGCGACAGGTTCCGGGATGTTGTAACGTCTTAGAAAATCAATATTGTTAACTAAAAAACGTCCCAAAAGGAGAACGATTACAGCCGCAATTAAGGTGTAAAACGCATTAAAAGTAAATTCCATGGCAATATCCATTTAATATGGTCAATGCTTATTGTTTTCCGGTTCTGATTATTTAAACCTGATGATATAAGCACCTTTTATGATAAGGCTGCTCTGTTTAATTTAAATAAACGGGAAAACTCTGCAATATAAATAATGTAAATCAGAAAAAGTTCTGAGTTGGCGAAGAAGCATCTGAGCTGGAGCGCAAGACTCAGCGTCGCTCCTCAAATTCATATCAACCGGCACTGCCTGAAAAAGAGGGAGTGAAAAATAAAATACAGACACTTCAGTGGCAGGGTAATGTCAGGCTGAAATCTCTGAATAGGCTTACTATAGAAAGATAATCTCATATAGGCTCCTAAACATAGAAAATGCATTGCTTCATGTAGCCAACAAATACATCTTAATTCATAGAAAAAGCTGAACAATACAGCTTAAAAAATCGCACATTATGCATCTTTTTCTCTAAAAATCTTTATTTTTTTAACGCTATTCGCTATTAGTCTAACTTATTGCTTTTAACTATAAATTTAAGCAACTGAATTTAAAATTGTTTTTTTAAAAATTGGTAAATAAAAAAAAGAGGTGGCAAGCCACCTCTTTTTTGGTTCAGCACTTAGAAGTTATAACGTGCCATTAAACCAAAACGGTTATCTTTAAACTTGTTACCTGCAAAGGTTTCACGCTCACCGTTGATATATTCAATACCCAAATCAACCGGTTTTACTGGCGAATAAATAAAGTTTAACCATGCTTGGTACACTTCTTCATTAGCACTTCTATTTAAGACTGCGTAGTCTGTGCCATCATCTGCAAAAATAGCACCATAGCCCAGTGTTGAACGCAAGTTTGGCGCAAACTTATAAGTCGCACCGACCTGGAAAGCAGTAAATTCGTTTTGTTCAATGTCACCATTCTCTGGATTAACATAGAATGCAGAGTTACTACCGTATAAATAATTGCTGTTGCCTTGAACATAAGAAACATCAGCCGATACTTTTAGCGGTTCTGCAACCTGATAATTCACACCTGCTGCTACACCCCAACCTGTTTTGTCATCACCTGATTCAGCCTTATAGTGTTCAACTAATGCACGTGCTGATGCGGCCCCCTTACCTTCGGCAAAACCTTGAGTCAATTTAGCGGTTAATACAGGTAAACGGTAAGTCACATCTGAACCAGCAGTTGCTAATTCATCGTCATCATTTAATTTAAGTGCCTGAGCAGAGCTATTCCCTTCTTCAGCAGAAACCAACAATTGAGTCGCCGGTGCCAGTTTGTGGCTATAACGCACTTGTGGAATACGGGTAGTACCGCCGCCGACGTTGGTACCAAAGTCAATCATTTCTGGTGCATGATTTGACAGGAAGTTAGAGGTGGTTTGACCCAATAACCAGTTGTCCAGCGTTAAGTATGCATGACGGATACGTAATGCATCGTTGGTTCCAGCAAAGTCAACTTCAATTTTACCGCCCACTTTACGGTCACCTACTGGTGAAGAGAAATCGAGACCTAAACGTGTAGTTTTTGGGGTTGCACGTAATTTGTCTTTAGCAGCACCTGTGCTGGTATGTACCGAGTTGAAGTCATTGTCTGCACCTTCAACAATATAGTTGGCATCCCCACGCACAAAACCGTACAGATTGACTTCAGCACCACCTTTCGACTTTAAGGAAAATGGTGAAGCCGATTTTGCTGCAGGTGCCGGTTGCGCCTGAACTTGCTGGATCTGGACTTGTTGCTGTTGCTGAGCCTGTTGCTGCTGTTGAATTAAAGCTTTGAGTGCTTGTACTTCCTGGCGTAATTCTTGAATTTGTTGTTGTTCAGTGCTTGCTGCCTGTACCGTAGAGGCCATTGCTGCTGTAATTGCGACCGCTAATGTTTTTGTGATAAGTGAAGTTTGGATTTTACGATCCATGAGTTTCTCCAGAGTAAAAAATAATGCTCATCCGTGCTCTTTTAAGACATTTTAAATACTGACTCAGATGGCAAGCATCCCTGATTTAAATGTCATTTAATCATCACACTTTTGCTATTTATCAAATAATTAAAAGTCTTATCGATAAAGAATTACACAAAACTGTAATCGTTTTATGCTTTCAATCTAACAATTAATTTATTTTATTAAAATCACTTTTAACGTATAAGGATAAAGGACTGATCAATTTTTCTAATTCTCATTTGCAAAAATATCGAATTATCATGGTTTTATTAAAAAGTAAAAGCTGCCTACCCGGTTAAATATTAGACTATTGTATATAGCAACAGTTGATTAGAACATAAACATTTTAAGGGATTTTTCATGGATAAAGGACAAGTACAACTGGTCGATCAGGCCATTAGCTCGCGTCATTCGGTGCGCGCCTTTTTAGATCGGCCGGTCGATCCGCAAATGATTAAAGATATTCTAAGCGTGGCCAGCCGCGCACCATCCGGCACCAATATTCAGCCGTGGAAGGTGTATGTAGTGACCGGTCAAAAGCGTCAGGAACTCATTGATCGGGTCTGTCAGGCACAAACTGAACTGTATTTGCATCCTGAACGTGCGGCCGATTATCAGGCCACCTTTTCCTATTATCCGGAACAATGGTTCTCGCCGTTTATTGAGCGGCGCCGTGAAAATGGCTGGGGACTGTATGGCCTGCTCAATATTGAAAAAGGCGAAAAACAGAAGATGGCCGCGCAGCATCTGCGTAATTTTCAGCTGTTTGATGCACCGGTAGGCCTGTTTTTCACCCTGCATCGTGACCTGGAAATTGGTTCGAAAATGGATCTTTCCATGATGATGCAAAACGTGATGATTGCCGCCAAGGCACGCGGGCTGGACACCTGTCCACAAGCGGCCTGGAATAGTTTTCATCGTATTGTGTTAGAGGTCTTAAACGCCCCGGCCGATGAAGAACTGGTCTGTGGTATGGCCCTGGGGTATGCCGATCCTGAGCATATTGTAAATAGCTTTATTACCCCACGGGTACCGGTCGAAGAATTTGCCGTATTTGTAGAATAATTGTTTAGCTCTGGCCCTCACGCTGCAACAGCTTAAAGAGCAAAGAAGAAACCGCCCGGGTTTCTTGTTTTTTATTTTAAAGATGGATCGGGTTTAGGCGGTTTTTAATTTCCGCTCCCGATGCATGATGTACATCGCACTCACTCCAATCAGAATAAACAGCAACATCACACTGCCCATATTTAATAAAGCATCCCAGATCAGCACATTCAGCATTAAGCCGCCAATTAAACCGCAGCTAAATTGCATACTGCCCATAATCGCGCTGGCTGTACCGGCACGGGCACCCTGCTCCGACATTGCCAACGCCATGGCATTGGGGCCAGTAAAACCAATTCCGGCCACAGCTAAAAACAGCCCGGCAAAAACCACAACAATCGGCGCATGGCTCATCAGCCCGGCGATGACCAGAATTAGCGCGCCAGTGCCCTGCACCGTACCGCCTATTTTTAAACGGGTCATTAAAGAGCTGCTGGTTGCCAAATGCTTGTTTAAGGTCGAGGCCAGCATAATACCGACCGCATTGGCACCAAAAGCAATCGAAAACTGCTGCTGGTTCAGGCCATAACCATCCATCAGAACAGCGGCAGAACTGCTGATATAACAGAACATCGCCCCACCGGTAAAACAGCCGGCAATCATCGGTAAATAAAAACTGCGGTCTTTAAAAATGGCCAGATATAAGGTCAGCACCTGATAGAAATTCAATTTCAGACGGCGCTCTGGCGGCAAGGTTTCCTGAAAGAAAAAATGAACACATAACCAGCAGACTAAACTCATGATGGCCAGACAGACAAAAATCGCCTGCCAGTCAAAAAAGCTCAGGACGATGGCCCCCAGACCCGGCGCAATAATGGGCGCAATTGCGGTCACAATCATCATGCTGGAAAAAGCCTGCGCGGAGGCCTGCATATCCAGCCGGTCACGAATTGCCGCACGGGCAATTACCACCCCGACACAGCCCCCTAAGGCCTGCAACACCCGCGCTGCAATCAGGCTCCATTCATCTTGGGCATAAACACAGAGCAGACTGGCCAGAAAATACAGTCCCAGACCAAAATACAGTGGGGTTTTACGGCCAATCCGGTCACTCAAAGGGCCATAAATTAACTGTCCAATCGCCAGCCCCAGAAAATAAGCCGGCAGACTGTTGGCCACCATTTGCGTGCTGACGCCAAAATCATCTGCCATTTGAGGCAAGGCCGGCAGATACATATCTATTGATAGCGGACCAAGCGAGGTCAGCAAAGCCAGCAGTAAAATCCAGGAAGATGGATACTGCTGCGGGCTTGCACTGGCATGGGAATCGGACATATTCATATTTCTTTTTTAAATGACTGATTTAAAGACAAAGTACACAGTCCATAGTATTATTTCAGGGTACTGAAAGTGAAGTTTCACATAATTGCTGCCCGCTGCATAGCATCTGGCTTCGTTTAAGGAACAGTCTTGAAATCCTGGCTCACACGTCTCAAACACTTTGCCTACAACACGGCCTTTATCTATAACATCCGGATGATGATCGCCTTTGCCGGCACCGCCTTTGTTCCTTATCTGCTCGGCTATCAGCTGGCCACCATTCCGCTAACCTTGGGCGTGGTCGCAGCCGGTTTAAGCGATATTGATGACCGCTTCTCTTTAAGAATCCTGAACCAGACTTATACCTATATCGGCTTTTTTATTACCGCCGCCTCCATTCAGCTGCTGTTTCCACATCCGGTGCTGTTTGCCATTGGCCTGATTATCTCCTGTATCGGCCTGATTCTGCTTGGTTCTCTGGGCCGGCGTTATGCCACCATTGCCTATGGCTGTCTGGTGATTTCGGTTTATGCCATGCTCGGCGTGGACCTGTTTGAAGACTGGTACACCCAGCCAGCCTTGCTGGTGGTTGGTGCAGTCTGGTACGGGCTGATTTCCACCATCAGCTTTTTACTGTTTCCGGTACGGCAGCTACAAGACAAACTTTCGCAAAGCTATGCCTCGTTAGGCGATTTCCTGTTTGGCAAATCCAATCTGTTTGATGTCGATATGACACCCGGCAGCTATCAGCAAAGCCTGATTGACCTGTCAATGGAAAATGGCAAGCTGATTGGCCTGTTTAATGAACTGAAAACCGCGCTACTGACCCGTTTAAAAGGTGACCGTGGCCAGAAAGATACCCGCCGCAGCCTGCAGTATTATTTTATTGCCCAAGATATTCATGAACGCGCCGACTCCGCGCATATTGACTATCAGAAACTGGCCAAAATTTTTGAACACAGCGACATCCTGTTCCGTTTCCAGCGCATTCTGGCGATTCAGGGCAAAGCCTGTAAAGATTTAAGCGAAAGCATCCTGAAGCGTGAACCCTATATTCACAGCAAACGCTTTAAACATGCTTTTGAAAACCTGAAACATTCGCTGCAAAAGCTGCGCAGCGAACAGCAGTATGATCAGGTCTGGGTCAATGCCCTGTTTGCCCTGTATCAGAATCTTAAATCCATTGACGCGCAGTTACGCAACCTGGAAACCGAGCGTTATATCAAGCTGGATAAAACCAAACATATTGAAAACCAGCTTAAAGATGATGACCTGAAAGGCTGGGATGATATGGTCATCCGGATCAAGCAGCATTTAACTCCGGAATCGGTGCTGTTCCGGCATGCCATTCGATTATCGGCGGTGCTGCTGATTGGCTATATTTTTGTCCAGGTTACCAATATTGAATACGGCTACTGGATTTTACTGACCGCGCTGTTTGTGACCCAACCCAACTTTAACGCCACCAAACGCCGCTTACGCCTGCGGATTGTCGGTACGCTGGTCGGGATTCTGGTCGGTTATAGCATCTTATATTTTATTCCATCGGTCGAAGGTCAGCTGTTGCTGCTGGTAGTCAGCGGAATTCTGTTCTTTGAATTACGCAGTAAGCAGTATGCCCAGGCCACCGCCTTTATTACCATTCTGGCACTGATTAACTTTAACCTCGATGGTATGGGCTTTGCCGCCGCCCTGCCGCGTATGATTGATACTTTAATTGGCTGTGCACTGGCCTGGTTTGGCGTCAGCTTTATTTTCCCGGACTGGAAATTCCGCCGTTTGCCGCGCACCATCCGTCGTGCCTTAAATGCGCAGTGTGATTATCTGACCGAAGTGGTTGAACAATACAAAACCGGGCGCAATAACGGCCTGACCTATCGCGTGGTACGCCGTGCAGCGCATAATACCGATGCCGAGTTAGCTTCGCTCATTTCTACCTTGGCCACTGAGCCGGATTTTGATGCCTCGCAAAAAGCTCAAGCCTTTGAACTGCTGTGCCTGAATCATACCTTTATCAGCTATATTGCCGCGCTGGGCGCACACCGGGAAAAAATTGAAGATCCGGAGATCTTAACCCTGCTGGATAAAGCGCTGGAAGATATTCGCGGTGCCTTGCTGAACGATGAAGTACCCGATCTGTCTTCGCAAAATATGCTGCATACCATCCGGCAGCGTTTAAGCCAAAATCATCAGGAAGATCAACAGGGATTGATTATTTTGCAGCAGTTATCGCTGATGCTGACCATCCTGCATCAACTGAGTCAGCTAAAACAGAGCTTAAGCCATGACCGTGATCAGGATGCCACCGAACTGGCCTCGTTATAATTCGGATGATTTTGCAACAATAGACTCCTGAAATGCTGTAATTAATGCTAAACTTTTCTGAGTTTGAAATTTGTTAGTTCCACTATGACCGCGAAAAATTTATACGCTTATACTTTACAGCCTGTGAACTACGACATTAGCGAAGCCGAGCAACGTCATGCCCAGCTTTTAATTTGGCGTAGCACCAACAAAATTGGCACCAAAGCCTGGGCGATCATGGGCATTATTACGGCCCTGTCTATTCTGGGGATTATCCTGATCAAGAACTATTCCACCATTTTCTGCTGGGTGGCTCTGGTCTGTGTAGTGCTGTACTTCCTGATCCGTAAATTCGGTCTGGAATGGTATGCCAAACGTAAAATGAACGAATTTCCGGTACAGGAAATTAAAGGCATCCGTCTAGGCGTACAACCGCACGGCATCATCATGCGTCAGCAAATGGGCCTGCAAGAAGGCATGGGCGCGATTAGCTGGAAAGATATTTATGAATGGTATTCTACCCCGGATTTCATTCTGGTGAACTTTACCGTCAAAGGTCAGCAAGGCGCTTATATCTTGCCAAAACGTCTGGATTCTAAAAACTTTTCTTTTAAAACCATTCGTAAGCACCTGCTTGAATCTGTAGGTGAGCCAAAACAGCTTTAAGCCTGTAAGCTCAAAAAAACCTCCACCCTGCTGGAGGTTTTTTTATCCGGTTTGTACCAATCTAAATGATAATGAGAATAAATATTATATTCAAACTCTATTCCATCTCGCTATTCTTCAGTTATAATTTCGCCCATTGTTCTCTTCACACTGCTGCTGTATTGCTATGCTTAAAAAAATATTTTTCCAGCTGCACTGGTTCCTTGGAATTAGTGCGGGCCTGATTCTCGCACTGATGGGTGTTACCGGTGCGATTTATTCCTATGAACAACAAATTCTAAAATGGATGAATCCGGACAGTTATACCGTGCAGGTCGAAAACCGGGCCAAGCTCACCCCGGCGGAAATCTATCAGCATTTTCAGCTGACTCAACCTGAAACCAAAATTAATAGCATTACTATCGCCTCCGATCCGGCAGCATCTTCGAGTGTCAATATTGCCAAAGAAGGCGCACGTCGCGGCCAGAATGTGCTGATTAACCCCTACAGCGCAGAAGTGTTACCCGAGATTAAAGGCCGTGAATTTTTCCAGTTTATCCAGCAGTTACACCGTAACCTGACCGTTGGCCCGGTCGGAAAGCAGATTACCGGCGCCTGTGCCTTGATGCTGATTTTCTTTGTCTTGAGTGGTCTGTATCTACGCTGGCCGAAAAAGCATTCGGTAAAACAGTGGTTCTTTGTGAAGCCGAAACTTAAAGGCCGGAACTTCATCTGGGATTTACACGCCGTTGTCGGCACCTGGGTGGTGATTTTCTACCTGATTCTGGCCTGTACCGGTCTGTACTGGTCCTATGACTGGTGGCGTAATGGCATGTTCAAGGTGCTGGGCGTAGAGCGTCCACAACCGCAAATGCAGGCCAATGCCGCGCCGCAAGGTCAGCGTGGTGCGCCGCAAGGCCGTGAACGTGGCGAAGGTGCTGCGCGTGAAGGTCGTGGTGAGCGTGCAGAAGGACTGGATTCGCTGCAAATGCAGGCGGTATTGAACCAAACCTGGATTGGCGTACAGGCACAACTGGGACGTGACTACTCAACCATGACCCTGAACCTGCCCAAACAGGCCAATGGTGAAGTCAGCCTGAACTTTGTCGATGCAGTACCGCAGCATGAACGTGCCCGCAATAGTGCAACCTATAACTATCAGACGGCCAGCCTCACCGACATCAGCCTGTATGAAGATAAAAAACTCAATGAAAAAATCATGAGCAGCATGTTACCGGTTCACCGTGGCAGCTTCTTTGGTCCGGTGTACCAGTTCTTTGCCATGGTCGCTTCCCTGCTGATGCCGCTGTTCTTTGTCACCGGCTGGATGCTGTATCTGAAACGTCGCAAGCAGAAGAAACTGACCCAGGCAGTACGGAATAGCGCAAGCGCCGTCACGGTTGATCCAAATGCCAAACCGTGGCTGATTGCCTACGCCACCCAAACCGGCGTGGCTGAACAGCTGGCCTGGCGTACTGCGACCAGTTTGCAGGAAGCGCGTCAACCAGTGACCGTGAAACCGGTACAGCAATTGAGTCTGGAAGATCTGCAATCGGTAGAACAGGTGCTGTTTGTAGCCAGTACCTATGGTACCGGTGAAGCACCTGATTTAGCCTCCAGCTTTGACAAGAAAATCCTGAGCAGCTCGGCCAATTTACAGCATCTTCGTTATGCGGTACTGGCGCTGGGCTCCAGGGAATATCTGGACAGCTACTGCAGCTTTGGTCATAAAATTGATCAGTGGTTACAACGCAATCAGGCGCAGCCTCTGTTTGCCACCATTGAAGTGGATAATGCCAGCAATGAAGATATCCAGCGCTGGAATGCGGCACTGGCCCAAACCACCCAGCTTGAATTGCAAGGCATGGACATTCACAAGACCTTTGACAGCTGGATTCTGAAACAGCGTGATCTGCTCAATCCGAACAGTCTGGGGGCACCGGCCTATAATATCGAACTGGCACCGCAACACGAAGCGCACTGGGAAGCCGGTGATATTGCCGAAATCCAGCCGGGGAACAGTCCTGATCGTCTGGCAGCCTTTATGCAACAGCATCAGATTCAGCCGGGTACCCTGCTAGATTCGACCGGTGAACCGATTGAACAGGCGCTCTGGGACAAAGATCTGACGGTTGAAATCGAGCCGTTTGCCAATCTGGAACATTTACTGGAACAGTTACCGACCCTGCCTGCACGTGAATATTCGATTGCCAGCATTCCATCGCAGCAGATTTTGCGTCTGGTGGTCCGCCAGCAATCCGATGCCCAAGGTCAACTGGGTCTTGGTTCGGGCTGGCTCACCCAACATGCGCCGCTACAGAGCAGTATTGCCCTGCGCATTCGCACCAATGAATCGTTCCACCTGATTGATGACAACCGTCCAATCATCTGTATTGGTAACGGGACTGGTATTGCCGGGCTAATGAGTCTATTACAGGCGCGCATCCGTCATGACTACACCCAGAACTGGCTGATTTTCGGTGAACGTCAGCGCGCACATGACTTTTTCTATGAAAATATTGTGTCTGCATGGCAAAGCACCGGCATGTTGCAGCGTCTGGATGTGGTCTTCTCGCGTGATCAGGAACAGAAAGTCTATGTACACCATAAATTGCGTGAACAGGCCAAAGAACTGCAACGCTGGATTGAGCAAGGTGCCGTGATTTATGTCTGCGGCAGTATTGATGGCATGGCCAGCGATGTTGACCAGACCCTGATTGAACTGCTTGGTGAAGCTACGGTGGATCAGTTACGCAGTGAAGGCCGTTACCGCCGTGATGTCTACTAAGTTTTGCTAACTTGCTGAAAACTAAAACTGAAAAAACCGGACTTGATGTCCGGTTTTTTCATCTTGATCTTTTATAATCTGTAGATACATCACGCTATTTATGATTATTCCGCCATGCAGAGTCACAGCCACGCCCCACTGAAACGTATCTTTAGCCTGATGGCTGCAGTTCTACTGCTGGCCAATGGTTTGTGGTTGCTCAGCCTGAACAGCTTTCACTTTGGTACCCTGCTGCCGATGCTGCTCGGTGCAGCACTGTTCATTTATGCCTTGTGTTATGTTCCGCTACAGCGCTGGATTCGACAGCGCCCGATCTATCAACAAGGCTGGCGTTTAGTATGGGGTGCTTTCTGGGTCTGGCTACTCAGTGTGGTACTGTTCTTTGGCTACTTACACTGGCAAAGCCTGCATAGCCAGCCCAATCCGAATACGCAGGCGATTCTGATTTTAGGCGGGGGAATCCAGCACAACCAGCCAACGCCAACCTTGGCCAAACGCCTGGATGCCGGGGCCGCGTTAGCCAAGCAGCTGCCGCAGATTCCAATTATCGTCAGTGGTGGCGCCGCTTTTGGGAATCAGTGGACCGAAGCCGAAGTGATGGCGCACTATTTAACAGAGCAGCATCATCTTCCGAAAACACGAATTCTATTGGAAGCACGCAGTACCAGTACCGCTCTGAATTTCCACAATTCCAAGGCCTTGCTGGTACAACACGATATTCAGCTCAGTGATCCGATTGCCGTGGTGACCAGTGATTTTCATTTACCGCGTGCGCTGGCCATTGCCCGCAAACAGGGCTATCAGCAGCCCTTGCCCTATAGCGCTCCTACACCACTCTATATTCGCTATAACTCCTGGTTACGCGAATATTTTGCTTATGTAAGTGGTTGGCTACTCAATGAATATTAATACCCAATAAATCTTAATTAAGGCGAATGGAACGTGGCGAAGGCAGTTGCAGGTTTTTATAGACCTCAGGTTTTTGCAAATAAATCTGGTAAAGATAGTTTTTAATATCCAGCAGCAGCTTTTCCGGTGCTACCAGCACATTCTGCCCTTCAGGACTAAGATTCATCGACACCAGTGTGCTTTCCTGCCTTAAAAATGGCAGGACTTTTTCAATAAAATCTTTAAAGCTGACTTCCTGAATATCGTAATTTTCCCAGTTGTCTTTGACCAGCAGTTTGGCCAGACTTTTATTTTGCCAGACCGCAAAAGCGCGCTGTCCGGTGGGTGTGGCACATAAGGCCCAGCCGTCATGATACAGCGCAAACACTTGTCCCTGGCTGACCATGATTTCAATAAACTGTTTGTAAATATCTTGAACGTTATAGCTTGAAGTTTGAGATTTAGACGCGGCCTTGCGTTGATATGGATTGCGCATAGATCATCCAGTCCATTTTATTGTTTTATAATGCTGGGATTCTATGGAATATTTAAGATTTAGGCAAGAAAGATATGGTGGGCGCTGACGGGATCGAACCGCCGACATTCTGCTTGTAAGGCAGACGCTCTACCAACTGAGCTAAGCGCCCTGAAGAGTAAAAAATAATATATTATTTTTTACAACGCAAGACCAACGAAGTGTGTAGTCTTGGTAATTGATCACATTTTTCACATCAGGGCATGAAAAATGGCGCAGCGGACGGGGCTCGAACCCGCGACCCCCGGCGTGACAGGCCGGTATTCTAACCAACTGAACTACCGCTGCAACGGTAATTGCGTAAGCAATTAAGGTCTTTTAAGCTTTACAGCTTGAATATGGTGGGCGCTGACGGGATCGAACCGCCGACATTCTGCTTGTAAGGCAGACGCTCTACCAACTGAGCTAAGCGCCCTGATTAAGATTGTCAATCTTGAGTCCACTATAAGCTCAGGAAACTTATAGGGCTATTCTTTGAGATGGCGCAGCGGACGGGGCTCGAACCCGCGACCCCCGGCGTGACAGGCCGGTATTCTAACCAACTGAACTACCGCTGCATCGCAAAAGAATCATGGTGGGCGCTGACGGGATCGAACCGCCGACATTCTGCTTGTAAGGCAGACGCTCTACCAACTGAGCTAAGCGCCCTCAAAAGCGTTTTATGTAAATGGCGCAGCGGACGGGGCTCGAACCCGCGACCCCCGGCGTGACAGGCCGGTATTCTAACCAACTGAACTACCGCTGCACTTACACAAAGTCACTATTGTGGTTCAAACGAATATTAAAGAAGCTTAAGTGGCGCAGCGGACGGGGCTCGAACCCGCGACCCCCGGCGTGACAGGCCGGTATTCTAACCAACTGAACTACCGCTGCACGTAAGAATCTTTAACGTAAAGGCTTGGTGGGCGCTGACGGGATCGAACCGCCGACATTCTGCTTGTAAGGCAGACGCTCTACCAACTGAGCTAAGCGCCCTTAACGTCTTCATCGTTTGTGAGGTGCATTATAGAGAATCTTTACCGCCTGTCAAACGCTTTTCTGCCAGTTTTCACTTTTTTATGACTGAGTGATTAAAAAATAAGTGATTCACTAGAAAAACAAACAAATTCTGTATGTTATTTGACTTTATTCAAAAAATTTTATTTTTAGCCCACTAGGGAATAGAAGAAATTTCTTGCAATTACCCCCCTGCTCGCCTGCACATTTTTATTTTTTCCCTGTGAAAAATGCCAGTAAAATTCAGGCTTAAGTCTTATGGCTGTGGTTCAATGGCCAAGGGGCTAAAATCCAGCCGCTTTTCAGACAAATACACCAATGCCTGTTCTGGAATCAGCTCGAACAGCTCGATAATGTCGCGATTGCGCATCCGGATACAGCCATGTGACTTGGGAATGCCCATCGGTTCGGTATCTGGCGTGCCATGCAAATAAATATAACGTTTAAAGGTGTCACAGCCAGCGCCCTGGTTAAAACCATCCTCCAGCCCTGATAGCCATAAAATACGGGACAAAATCCAGTCACGTTCAGGAAACTGTTCGGCCAGCTCATCATCATAAATTTCACCCGTTGGCTGACGGGCAATAAACACGGTATTTTCCGGCGCATCTGCACCAAACTTGAGGGCCACCTGATGCCAGCCACGTGGGGTTTTGCCACTATTTTCTGCTTCACCAATGCCCTTTTCACCGGTAGACACCACATACAGTTTATTGTGTTTTGGTAGATATAAGGTCTGCTCAGATAAATCAACCAGAATATCCGCAGCATGTAGAGGGTAGATCATTCTTGCTTTACCTTTGGTGGAGTGACAACAACAGGTTCAGGGCGTAGCCATAACCAGATTGCCACCACAAACATGGTCAGGTTGGTAAAAATTTTGACTGCCAGCGGAGCCGTGGTAAATAACATGATGCAGGCACTGATCAGCATCATGATGGTGGCAAACCATTTGGCTTTACGCGGTACGGTGCCATTGGCACGCCAGTCTCTTAAGGTCTGGCCATATTTGGGATGGTTCAACAACCAGGCATCCATTTGCGGCCAGCCTTTGGATGCAGCCCAGGCCGCTAAAATCAGAAAGACTGTTGTTGGCATACCGGGCAACACTGCACCAATGAAGCCGAGGATGACAAAAATCACCACCAAACTTCGCCAAAACAATACTCTCATACCGCAACCCTACCCGTCGAATTGCGCTAGTATAAAGCGTTTTTAAACTTTTCTTCGTTGTAATTCTGCTGTTTAACCATGGATTTACTGATGTCGCCTAACACCTTTACTGATATTTCTGCTGAACCCTGGTTAAATTTCCGCAATCCGCTGGTGCGGCAACTGGCCTTTAGCGTGGCCAGTCCCAACATTTTACAGCAGCTGCCACCAGCACTGGAGCAGCGTTATGGCTTTGATTTTCATCCTACAGATTGCTGGTTGCAGCACTTTGATCATTATCAAAGCCGGCTGAAGCATTTAGACCAGCATCCGGCTGCACTGGAAGATTTTTTAAGCCAGCTCAAAAGTACCCGGCTAGGGCTGCGGTTTGAAATGCTGCTCTGGTTCTGGCTGACCGAGCGTGACTATCATCCTTATGAATTGCTCGGACATAGCATTCAGATAATTGATGGACCACGCACCACGGGCGAACTCGATTTTCTGCTGCTAAACCATGACCACCAGCAAGTTGAACATTGGGAAGTGGCGCTCAAATATTATCTGGCCGAACGTGATTTGAGTCTGCCCTACTGGTATGGGCTGAACCGCAGCGACACCTTATTACGCAAGTTAACCCACTTTACCCAAAAGCAGTTTCAGTTTCAGCAGGCCCAAGGTCATCCCATTCAACAGCGCTTTGCCGTGTTAAAAGGCCAGCTGTATCTGCCTGAACATGCTACTGCACAGGCTCTTCCTGACTGGGTCAATCCCGAGCGCAGAATTGGCACCTGGGGCCAGCATTTGCCGAAAAATCATCAGGATTTTTACCGACTGCAACGGCATGAATGGATTTGCCCACATGCCAGTCCAAGCAGTTCAGCCAACGCATTCTGGAGCAATGGCTTATATCTGAATCAGGAGCAGTCAGCATTTTATATGTATCGTAACCCGGTGCTGATGGATGCCTGTTATCAGCACTATTGGACTAAAAGCCTATCTTTGAACAACATTTAATTACTCAACCACAATCAAAGCACTATATTTTTTTGGCTGTATATTTCTTACTCTAATTTTCACATCAGAATAATTTATGCTTAATGATACGGAGATGATGATGAAAAAAATTCTAGCGACTTCATTACTAATGATGTTTGTTCTGACTGGTTGTAATACAGTAAAAGGTCTAGGTGAAGATGTCTCTTCAGCAGGTAATGCGGTAAGTAATACGGCTGAAAAAACTCAGGATGAAATCCGTCAATAATCAAATTTCAATGCAAATTCCCGGCAAAAACCTTATCTCCTGATAAGGTTTTTTTATATTAAAAACTCCCCTTCTCGGCATGATTCCCCTATTATAGGGGCAAATTTTTTGCATGATTCCAAAGCCATGAACCACTCAGATACGCTCGAGCTCAGCTTACAGTTATTACGTCAACCTTCCGTAACACCTGTTGATCATAACTGCCAAGACATCATGGCGGAACGCTTAAAAAAGATTGGCTTTAATATTGAATCAATGCGTTTTGAAGATGTCGATAATCTTTGGGCGCGTAAAGGCACAGAAGGCCCGGTGTTCTGTTTTGCCGGTCATACCGATGTGGTCCCTACCGGTAGTTTAGATGCCTGGCATTCTGACCCGTTTGCTCCAGAAATTCGTGATGGCAAGCTCTATGGCCGCGGTAGTGCCGATATGAAAACGGCATTGGCAGCCATGGTGGTGGCTTCAGAACGCTTTGTGGCCAAACATCCAGATCATAAAGGCTCAATTGCGTTCTTAATTACCTCAGATGAAGAAGGTCCATCCATTAACGGTACCGTAAAGGTGGTTGAAACCCTGGAAGCACGTAATGAAAAAATGGACTGGTGTCTGGTCGGTGAACCATCAAGCACCCATCGTCTGGGTGATATTGTCAAAAATGGCCGTCGTGGTTCATTAAATGCGGTATTAACCGTGAAAGGCAAACAGGGCCATGTGGCTTATCCACATCTGGCAATTAACCCGATTCATACTGCCTCTAAAGCGCTGGCTGAACTGTGCGAAACTGTTTGGGACAATGGCAACGAATACTTCCCGGCCACCTCTTTCCAGGTGTCGAATATTCAGGCCGGTACCGGTGCAACCAACGTGGTACCGGGCACCATGACCGTGACCTTTAACTTCCGTTACTCGACTGAAGTGACTGCTGAGCAGCTCAAAGCCCGGGTACTGGAAATTCTGGACCGTCATCAACTGAACTATGACATTCAATGGACACTGTCCGGTTTACCATTCCTGACCCCAGTCGGTGAACTGGTCAATGCCGCCAAAAATGCGATTCGCAATGTGACTGGTGTTGAGACTGAACTGTCTACTTCGGGCGGAACATCAGATGGCCGCTTTATCGCGCCAACCGGTGCACAAGTGCTGGAACTCGGTGTGCTGAACGCGACCATTCACCAGATCAATGAACACGTGAATATTGATGATTTAGAACCACTGGCTGAAATTTATGAGCAGATTCTTGAAGGCCTGCTGACTTAATTTTTTGCTGTTGCATAAAAAAGGAACTCCGCGGAGTTCCTTTTTTTGTGTCTGTTGCCAACTGTTAAATTAGCTATTCAAACCCAGACTGGCCTGAATATGTGCCAGATTCGGGACATGGAATACCTGCTCACCCATACGCACATACTGGAATACCGCCGGATGTTGGCCTTCACGCTCATCATCAACCACTTCCGAAATACGCAGACGGATGGTTTTTGGCATGGCATTGCACATCAGGGCAAAGCGCTGATCAATTTCATCACCTTCAATCACCAAGGCAACGCCCTGATTTTGCTCTGGATGGGTAACACGATATACCGGCAGTTTTAGATCATGCCACTCGACATGATCGACCGCGGTAGAACTGTCCAGCGCCGACAGGACAATATTCTGCGGAATCAGCATATCTTCCTGATCATGACATTCCACAATATAGGCATCAATAAAGCCGGTCGAAACGGTAATCAGATGTTGCAGTTCCTGCTGGCTAATCTGGTCGATTTTGCTGGTGCTGTTGCTTTGACTCATGCTTTAGCCTCACTGCTATGCAAAATGTTTTCAATATTGGCAAGCAATTCTGCTTCCTGGAACGGTTTACCCATATAGTGCGTTACCCCCAAGCTAAAGGCACGTTCGCGGTGTTTTTCACCGGTACGCGAGGTAATCATGATAATTGGCAAGTCACGATGGATGTCATGGTGGCGTACCAGGTTGGTCACCTCAAAGCCATCCATACGCGGCATTTCAATATCCAGCAGCATCAGATCCGGTTTGACATTTTCCAGCTGCTCAATCGCATCGACACCGTCTTTGGCCGTGACCACATCAAAGCCCTGACGTTCGAGCAGACGTGACGTGACCTTACGTACGGTCACCGAGTCATCCACAATCATCACCAGACGACGGGTATCACGACGCTGTACTTCACGCGGCTCCATCACATGCTTGATGCGCTGGGTTGCCTGAATCTGACGGGCAATATTCTGACCATCCAGAATCAGACAGACCTGACCATCACCGAGAATGGTCGCGCCGGCAATCGAACCCACGCTGGAGAACTGCTGGCCAATCGGTTTCATCACAATCTGGCCACGTGAACCAATCAGCTGATCGACCAGTAAGGCAATGGTCTGACCAGTATTGCCTTTAATCAGCAGCACCGGCAATGAATGCGCGATATTGCTTAAACGCGGCAATGGCTGATTGGCAACAAACTCGGACAGATAGCGCAACTTATAGTTTTGCTGATCAATCTTGAAGTAGTCATCTTTGCTGCTGAAGTAACTTTCCAGCGCAGAAGGTGAAATTCGTACAATACGGTCAATTTGCGCCAATGGAATTGCGAACTGCTGATCGCCAACTTTTACCATCAAGGCATCGGATACCGCCACTGTGGTCGGTACGCGAATACTGAAAGTAGTGCCTTTACCGAGTTCAGAATCGACCTCGACATGGCCGCCCAGCGCTTTAATTTCGCTTTGCACCACGTCCAGACCGACGCCACGACCTGAAATCTGGGTCACGGCTTGTGCGGTACTAAAGCCCGGATGGAAAATCAGCTGCAGAATTTCTTTCTTGTCCAGCTGCTGCTCTGGCTGAATCAGGCCAAGGCTCAGGGCTTTGGCGTGAATTTTGGTTTCATCAATACCTTTACCATCATCGGTAAAGCTAATCAGTACATCGGTACCCTGACGGCCAATGTTCAGCTCAATCTGGCCCACTTCCGGCTTCGCTGCCTGTTTACGTACAGCGGCATCTTCCAGACCATGGTCCACCGCATTACGCAGCATGTGTTCAAATGGTGAAATCAGGCGTTCCAGAATAGTCCGGTCCAGCTCGCCTTCGGTATTGTGTACCACCAGCTCGGCAGGACGGTTTAAGGTCGATGAAGTCTGACGCACAATCCGCTGTAAACGTGGCAACATGCGCGAGAACGGTACCAGACGGGTGCGCATCAGGCTTTCCTGAATTTCTGCCTGAATCCGCGACTGTTGCAGTAACAGACCTTCAGCATCACGAATCTTGTCCGCCAGCGTGGTCTTAAAGTCCACCAAGTCCGACGCCGATTCCGCCAACGATTTCGACAGCTGGTTCAAGGAGGAGTACTGGTCCATCTCCAGCGGGTCGAAGTCGGTATAGCGTGAATGTTCATCACCATGTTTGGCAATAATCTGGCTTTCCAGCTCGCCTTCCATTCGGCGTAACTGATCGGCCAGACGTTTAATCGCCAGTTCCATTTCATTCAGGGTACCGCCCAGCTGACCCAGCTCCATCTCGATTCGCGAGCGGTTAATCGCGTTTTCACCCGACAGGTCAATCATCTTCTCAACCAGATCAGCCGAAATACGGATCATCTCATTGCTGTTATCCAGCTGTGCGGTTTCGCTCCATTCACCCTGCATGGATGGCGGCTCGGCACCATCACCCTGCACAAATTCGAAGGTTTTGCTTGGCGCCAGCAGATCGGCGGTATTGAAGCGTTCTGGCAGCTGCGCCGTCGCATTGACGTATTCAATCGACTCCAGGCTGGCTTTCAGGCTATCAAAATTGCTGTAATCGCGCTGGAAGATGGCTTCTTTTAACCAGGCCACAGTGGTGTTCAGCAAGGCATCATAGGCATTGGAATTAAACTGATGCACCGCGAACTGTTCAAAGGTATTTTCCAGCTGATAGGCAATCACGGCCACCGGCTCGATTTCGGCCATACGCGCGCCGCCTTTCAGGCTGTGCGCAGCACGTTGTAACTGCAGCAAAATGCTTCGGTCACTACGATGGTCAAACCACTGCTTTAACAGGCTTTCTGTGGTGTCGAGCAGCTCTTCAGCTTCTTCCAGGAAGGTTTCTTCCACAATCGAATGCAGATTGTCTTCACCGTCATTTTCAGTAGTAGATACCGCATCTGTAGGGATGGTTTGCTCAGCCAGGGTCGGTGCATCTTCCAGTACCGGTTCGCTGCTGGTGTCTGGCTGCTCATCTTCAGGCGCAGTATAGGCTGTTTCTGCAGGTGCTGGCTGTTCCAGTTCAAACTCAAGTGCAGATGCATCAGACTGTTGTACATCTGCGCTAGAGGTTGCTTCAGCCGCCACTGCCAGCGATTCAGCTTCAACCAGTTGACCTTGGGCCAGTTCGCTAATATTTTCCAGAATCGCCAGTGATTCTTGCGCCGGATAATCGACCTGCTGTTCACGGATGGTCTGGATACGGTCCGCAATATTGTCCTGAACCAAACGGATAATCTGAATCAATGCGGTCGATGCGCTCATCTGACGGTTAATGATGCGCTCATAAATGGTTTCTAAATGGTGCGCAATCAGACCGATATGGCTGGCTGCAATCATGTTGGCACCACCTTTTAAGGTGTGCAAATGGCGCATCAGATTGTTCAGCGCAGCAGTATTGCTCGGGTCTTGGCTCCAGCTGTTAACATCCTGGTCAATACCCGTAAGTAACTCTTCGGCCTCTTCCAGGAAAATGTCCAGCAGGTCTGGATCAAAGTCCTTGTTGGCTTCAGCACTATCCATGTATTGACGGTCAGCTTCCAGACGCTGTGACAATACGGCCAGATTCAGCCCAGCACCGGCTTCAACCGTTTCGGTTACAGCTTCTGTGGTATCAGTTTCTGGGCTTAGTGCTTCAATATCCTGCTGTACAAAGGCACTCAGGTTATTGATGATCTGCTGAGCATCTTCGCTTAAGCTGACGCGTTGCCCGGCAGCCAGGGTATCAAACAGATGGATAAATTCCTGATGCGCCTGTCCAAATAATTCAAAGGCATAATCGCTATGCAGCAGGCTTGGCTTGTCCAGCAAGGCCGCATAGGCCAGTTGTAATTCCTGGGTAAAATCATGAATACCCTGAGAGGCGCGGTTATCGGTACGCTCTACCAGCAGCTTCGCCTGATGGCTCAGGGTCTGGATATATTCCGGATATTCAGCCTGCGCACGCTGGTCAAATTCGAACTCAGCATCGAGCAACTGATCAATATTCAGTTCAATCAGCTTGGATACCAGACCTTGCGGATTCACTGATTCATCAACATCTTCCAGGCTAAAGCCATAGTTCTGCCATGCAGTATTGAAGGTCTGATAAATCCGGTCCATGCCGGCACTGTCATTCTGCGGCAACAGATGCAGATAATCCCGCACAAATTCAGCATATTGCAGCAACAGTGCGGTTTCTTTAGAGGTCGATTCAATTTCATCCTGCAACAGGGTCTTGAACAGGTTTTCGACCTTGGAGCTGGCATCAAAAATCTGCTCGATGTGTGCCATGGATGAACTGCCGCGCAAGGTATGCAGGGCACGAATCAGGCCATTGTAATCTTGAGTTTTCAGCTCATCATGTGCCAGGAAGCGGTCCACCGTTAACAGGTGTTCTTCCGCTTCTTCAATAAAGATGGCCAGTGTTTCAGCTGCTAGCGGATCTTCTTCAACACTATCAGCCACAGCCAGCTCGGTGTCTGCAGCAACCTGCTCATCAGTACTTGCTGTATCAAACTCCAGACCGGTGATACTGTCGCTGGACCTTAGGCTGCTTGCCAGTTGTAACAGCTCTTCTAAAGCCGGTTCAGGACTTAAATTTTGTTGTAATTGTTGTCCTAATAGCACCAATGGACGCAGGTCTAGTGCCATCGGCTGAGCATGTTTAAAGCTTGGATAAAGTTTGTATTCAAAGACGTTCGCCACCGCGGTTGCAAACTGCTGCACCTGCGCTGACAGGGTCAGGCTACCGGAAATGACCCGGTTTAAGGTATCTTCAACCGTCCAGGCCAGCTCTCCTGCCGACTTGGCCCCAACCATGCGTCCAGAACCTTTTAAGGTATGAAAATGACGGCGAATGGTGGTTAGCGTTTCCTGATCGTTAGGCTGCGTGGCCCATTGAGCCAACAGGTCTTTTAGCTCAACGAAGATTTCTTCAATTTCTTCAACAAAAATTTCTAGAATTTCTGCATCTTGATCAAGATAACTATCTTCAGGAAGCGCAGTCGTTTCAACTAAATTTTTTAATATTTCTTTCATAGCTAAGGCTTCTTATGTTTTCAGCGCCCAGCGGCACTCAAACTTAATTGTAACCATCACGTGTAACCTAACCCTGAAGTTAAGCTGATCTTGTCGATGCTTGGCTTGATCTGTGTAAAACAGAGAGCTTCCCGAAAGAAGCTCTCTGTGGCTTCCTTAGTCCGGAAGTTTAAAGTCGGTTACAGATTCACGTAATGATTCTGCCATGCTGGCCAGTTCAGAAACCGAACGTGCCGTATCGAAGGTTGCTGTTGTGGTTTGCGAGGTAATTTCCTGTACGACGTTCATCGTGGTCGCAATATGACCCGCCGAAGCCGACTGCAGTTTCGCAGCGTCAGAAATGTTGGCAATCAGTTTCGCCAGGTTATTCGATACCGTCTGAATTTCATCCAGTGCCACACCGGCATCCTTGGTCAAGTTCGCACCACGAACAACCTCAGAGGTGGTTTGTTCCATCGAAATTACCGCTTCGTTGGTATCGGTCTGAATGGTTTTAACCAGCGTTTCAATCTGCTTGGTTGCAGATGCTGAACGTTCCGCAAGACGCTGTACTTCGTCGGCTACGACCGCGAAACCACGACCTGCTTCACCGGCCATCGACGCCTGAATTGCTGCGTTTAAAGCCAGAATGTTAGTCTGGTCGGCAATATCGTTAATCAGGGCAACGATGTTACCAATTTCCTGCGAAGATTCACCCAGACGTTTAATACGTTTCGAGGTTTCCTGAATCTGCTCACGAATGATATCCATACCCTGAATTGAACGGTTTACAACTTCCGCACCATTCGATGCAATTTGTACTGAACGTTCCGCAACCGCTGCAGATTCTTCGGCGTTGGCAGATACCTGGTCAATCGACATCGCCATTTCGTTAATCGCGGCAGATGCACCGGCAATTTCCTGCGCCTGGTGTTCAGATGCTTCGGCCAGCTGGTTGGTAATTTCCTGAGTATTGGCGGTATAACGCGCTACTTCGTGAGAAGTTTCATGAATACGCGATACCAGGTCACGTAACTGGTCAATTGCGAAGTTAATCGAGTCGGCAATCGCACCGGTAAAGTCTTCCGATACGGTCGCGTATGAACGCAAGTCACCATCCGCCAGGTCGGCAATTTCATCCAGTAAACGTAAAATCGCGTTCTGGTTACGGTCATATTCGTCTTGCAGACGGGTTACACGCTGTTTATCGGATTGACCACGTAAAGTCAGTAATTTGAATACCAGTACCAGGAAGACCAATAAGCTGGCAATTAACAGTACGGCCGGAATAATGACTGCCGGGCCTGCACCGCTAGATAATTTATTTAACTGGTTTAACAGCTCATCTGACTGACTAAAAATGTCCGATGCAGCCTGACGTACACGTACAATCTGCGCCGAGTTATTTAATACCGTTGCCGATGCAGATTTTAAAACGTCATCATATTCAAACTGGATGCCTTCTAAAGCTTCACGTAGGCCTGGGTCCGCAATACGCTGTACACCGAGCTCTGCACTACCGTTCAGCTGGGCATTCAAGTAAGCACCGAATGTTTCGGTATCGGCACTGAAGTCATCAGCAGATTCACGCGAGTTTTCTGAACCGGTTAATACCGAGCTGATTGAACGCAGGATACGTTCTGCAATGAACACCTGGTTCTTGGCAATAACCACCTGGCTACTTGGCATGTCCTGACGTGCCATCTGGTCAACCATCAGGTTATATTCGGCCTGAATCCCCGGAATGGTTTCACTGATCGCGATGTTGGTGTCATACAGTTTGCTAATAATAGCCTGTTGCGAGCTGATCGCATCAATATTCTGAGAAACTTTGGCCCAGTCGGCTTCGACTTTTTCCAGCTCGGCCGAGTTACTGCCAATATCTTTTACCGTTTCCAGATTTTCTTTAAAGCTTTGTTGTGACTGGGTCAGCTTCTGGATCGATTCTTTGGTGCCTGAAGCAGTGGCTTCAGTGGCCTGACGTGAAATGGTCTGCGATAACAAACGTAATTCACCCAGACTCTGGGTTAACTGGTTGGTACGCGGTACGCTATAGAATAAAGACAAAAGACTGATAATCGAGACCAACAGCGCAACTGCGGCAATGAAAATAAGTGGCTTTGATTTATTGGTATCACCGAATACACGCGCAAACTGGTCAATTTGCGTCTGTAATTTTGCGACCGATGCCGAACCGCTTTTGCGGTTGGTTCCATCGCCTGAGTTTTTCTTTTTAAGTTTAAAGCCCATGCAGCTTCTCCCCGATTTTCGCCTTTATATATGCGTACGCGATAGTTAATTTATAAATTTTATAGATGCGTTCATAAATTTTGGGTTTTGCAATAAACGACTAAATAAGAAAATATGCCATTGCTGGTTATGCTGGTGGAAATACCCCTGACAATATTCTTGTAAATTACTATCTAAATCATTGTGTTTAGAAAAGAAACTTTTCTTATTAAAGTGTTGGATCCCCAAAACTTGATCTACAACCAAACCGACATAATGGTCTTGATGACTAATACACATTACTTTTTGAGTCGGTGAATAAGCACTGCTATGTCCAGAAACATAATGTGCCAAGTCTGAAACTGAGAGTAATCGGCCCCGGATATTGGCCAGCCCCATGACCCAGTTCTGGGTGTTGGGTACCGGCGTATATTTTGGTGGATAGATAACCTCAGTGACTTCCCCCAACGGGGCAACGAAATATTGCCCCATCATCTCAAACGCAATGCCAGACCATCGGTTTACTTCATTTTCAGTTGTAACGTAGTTTTTATTTCCCCGTTTAGACAACCGAAGTAATTCGATAAATCCATTTGCGGCCATAAGTTATCCTGCATTCAGGTGTTGATTAATAACATCTATTAATTGTTGTTCATCTACAGGTTTAGTCAGATAATCGCTGGCACCCTGACGTTTCCCCCAAACGCGGTCAGTGGCTTGGTCTTTGGTACTCACGATCACAATTGGAATATGCTTGGTGGTATCCCCACGGGCAATTTGACGGGTCGCCTGGAAACCGTTTACACCCGGCATCACCACATCCATCAGCACCAAGTCAGGAAGCTCGGCCTGTGCCATGGTCACCCCGTCTGCACCATTGGCTGCTTCAAGCACTTCAAAACCATGCTTGGTCAGAATTTCTTTGAAGCGGAATGTTTCTGTTGGAGAATCATCTACAATTAAAATACGTGCCATCTTTATATTCCCCGAGTTATGCGCTTACGTGATTACGAATCGCGTTTAAAAGCTCATCTTTACTAAAAGGTTTGGTTAAATATTCATCTGAACCCACCACGCGGCCTTTGGCCTGATCGAACAGACCATCTTTACTGGACAGCATGATGACTGGAATATTCTGGTAGTTTTGCGAGTTTTTAATTAATGCGCAGGTTTGATAGCCATCTAGACGTGGCATCATGATGTCAACAAAAACGATATCCGGATTTGCATCGGCAATTTTAGACAATGCTTCAAAACCGTCGACGGCAGTGACCACTTCATAGCCTTCACGCTGTAATAAAGTTTCAGCTGTACGACGAATGGTTTTTGAATCATCAATCACCATGACTTTTAGATTTTGGAGTTTATCGTCCATTTAATGACCCTTCCCATTTTGTTTGTACAAGCAATTCGGTGTAGTAGAATTTTATTTACATAATTATGGTTATTTTTAACATATCTTTACTTTAGGTTTCAATGAACAGTTTTTGCCCAAACCTACACTTTATAGAAACTTTGTATAACTGCTTCACACTTTTCCATGACCATTGATTTTTTTTTGTCTATTGTATTTTTTAAATTTCTGATTCTGGTCTAATATAACAGTTTAAAGACTTAAAAATAAGTAAATTAGTCAACTTTATCTCGGGGAAGCTTGTGCGTACTTTTTTTCAAAAAGCTCTCACAAAAAGGGCGCATACATCATTGTTCAGTAAATCGTTGCTGGGCCTGCTGCTGGCTTTACAGATAGGACAGCTGTCTGCCAATACCGACAACAAGCCGGCGTGGTATCGCTACTACGATAAAAACGGCGTGGCCAATATCAGCAGCAATGTTACGCCAAACCATATCCGCTATGGCTATGAAGCACTGGACCGCAACATGCAGGTGATTCAGCGTGCGCGTCCCTATAATAGCGAAACCGATGCCCGTCAGGCGCCACAACGTGCCGCGCAGGCCCGTCAGCGCGAGCAGGATTTAAAACTAAAACAGGCCTATACCAACAGTCATATTGCTACCCAGCAACGTGACAATGCGCTGGCACATATTAAAAAGCAGATTGCCTTTCAGCAGGAACAGTTAAAACAATTACAGAATGACCGGATTGTGTTTAAACGTCAGGAAATGGAATATCTGCGCAAAGTCAAACCGGTCCCGGAACAGCTGAAAAACAATTTAAACAACAACCTGACCAACTTAAATCAGAAAAGACAGCAGATTCAATCGTTACAAACGAGCTATCGAAAAACACAGGCAGAATACGACAGAATTATTACTCGCTTAAAAGCACTTGAATAAAGTGAAGTTTTTAATTGAATTGTCATGTGACAAGAAAAATAAGGATAAATATGCATGCGACCAGCACCGCGTATATCACATACTTCTACCCGTTTTCGTACGCCCCTACTCGGCCTCAGTACACTTTGCCTGTGCCTGCTGCTGACCGCCTGCCAGAACTCAGAACCGGAACAGGCCCGTAGCGAAGCAGAAACCATTGAACTGATTCAGGATGATGTGGTGGCCGTGCAAACCGGCGACTCGGTGTCCAAATCTGCCTTTACCGGCACTATTCGTGCCGTACAACACAGTAGCATTCAGGCACAGGTCACTGCCACCGCCAGTGCAGTCAATGCGCAAGTGGGTCAGCGGGTTAGCAAAGGTCAGGTGCTGGTCCGTTTAAACAATCAGGATAATGCCGCACGTCTGGCGCAAGCACGCGCCAACCTTGCCTCCACGCAGGCACAAGCCAATCAGGCCCGGGTGATGATGGAGCGTAAACGTCGCCTGCTGAATCAGGGCTTTATTTCCAAAGTTGAATATGAACAAAGTCAGGTCGATTATCGTGCCCAGCTGGAAAATGTCCGTGCCCAGCAGGCCAATGTCGATATTGCCGAAAAAGCCGATCGCGATGGCACCATTCTCAGCCCGATTAACGGCGTGATTACCCAGCGTCAGGTCGAACCTGGCCAGACGGTTTCTGCCGGCCAGACCCTGTTTGAAATTGTTAATCCGGACCGGCTGGAAATTCAGGCCAAACTGCCAAGTGACCAGCAGTCTGCACTCAAGGTCGGCCAAAAGATTGAATATAAAATTCAGGGCAATCCGGCCCAACTGACCGCCACCTTAAGCCGGGTATCTCCGATTGCCGATCTGGCCAGTCGTCAGATCGAGTTTTTTGCCACACCCAATGAATCCATCAACTCGCTCAGCATCGGTGCCTTTGTTGAAGGCAATATTGTTTCATCCAACTCGATTTCTGGTCAGCTGATTCCTTTAGACACCATTCAGGATATACAAAACAAACCTTATGTCTGGGCCATTCGCCAGAACAAGATTGTCCGGATCGATATTCACGTGCTCGAGCAGCGCTATAGTGACAATACCGCCATTGTAAGCGGATTGCAGGCCGGCGATTTAGTGAGTCGGGTCAAGTTTAGTCCGCAGAATGAACAGCAACCGGTCAGCATCAGCCAGACCGCCGAAAACGCCTCAGGATAGAAAACTATGTGGTTTACCCGAATTAGTGTCAAATATCCCGTTTTTACGGTCATGATGATGCTGTGTCTGATGGTGCTGGGTCTGGCTTCCTGGCAGCGTATGGGCGTTGAAGAATTTCCGGATGTCGATTTCCCGTTTGTGGTGGTCTATACCAACTATCCGGGCGCCTCGCCGGAAACGGTTGAATCTGAAATTACCAAGAAAATGGAAGATCAGATCAACACCATTTCCGGTCTCAAACAGGTAATTTCCCAGTCCAGTGAGGGCCTCTCCACCATTATTGCCGAGTTCAACTTGGAGGTATCTTCTGCCGTAGCAGCGCAGGATGTACGCGATAAAATTGCCAGTGTCACCGCCGAATTCCGTGATGAAATCCAGGACCCGGTGGTGGAGCGTTACGACCCGACGGCCAACGCGATTATGTCGATTGTGTTTGAATCCGAGCAGATGTCACTGCGTGATTTAAGTGCTTATCTGGACCAACGCATTGTGCCGCAACTGCGCACTGTACCGGGGGTGGGAACAGTCAATTTACTCGGTGATGCACAGCGCCAGATCCGGATTGAAGTACAACCGGAAAAACTGCAAAGTTTCGGGATTGGCGTAGATCAGGTCATCAACACCCTAAAAGCAGAAAATGTTGAAGTGCCGGGCGGCACCCTGAAACAGGCCAACAGCGAACTGGTGGTTGAAATTAATTCCAAGGTCATCCATCCGCTGGCCTTTGGGGACCTGATTATTGCCAATAAAAATGGCGCACCGATTTATCTGAAACAGGTCGCTGACATTCAGGACAGCCAGGCCGAGCTAGAGTCCAGTGCCTTTTTAGATGGCAAAACTGCGGTTGCGGTGGATATTCTGCGCAGTTCAGATTCTAATGTCATTGAGGTGGTCGATAACACCTATAAAGTGCTGGATGACCTTCAGCAACAATTGCCTGAGGGCACCACAGCCAAAGTGGTGGTCGACAGTTCCAAAGGCATTCGCGGCAGTATCCGTGATGTGGCCCGCACCATTATTGAAGGTGCAGCACTGGCAGTACTGATCGTCCTGCTGTTTTTAGGCTCGTTCCGCTCCACCGCCATTACCGGCCTGACCCTGCCAATTGCCCTGCTCGGCACATTGACCTTTATCTGGGCCTTTGGTTTTACCATCAACATGATGACCTTGCTGGCCCTGTCTTTAAGTATTGGTCTGCTGATTGATGACGCGATTGTGGTGCGGGAAAATATTGTCCGTCATGCCGACATGGGCAAAGATCATGTTAGCGCAGCGCTGGATGGTACCAAAGAAATTGGTCTGGCAGTTCTGGCCACCACCCTGACCATTGTCGCGGTATTCCTGCCGGTGGCCTTTATGGGCGGGATTATTGGCCGTTTCTTCTATCAGTTTGGGGTCACGGTCAGTACCGCAGTTTTAATTTCCATGTTTGTCAGCTTTACCCTGGACCCGATGCTGTCGGCACACTGGGCCGAGCGTAAGAACCCCAACAAACAGCCAGGCCGGGTGAAACGTTTTCTGAACTGGATTTCCACCAAACTGGACAATCTTAGTCATGTCTATGAAAAGCTGCTGAAACTGGCCTTACGCTTCCGCCTGATTACCCTGCTGATTGCCGTAGCCTCGTTATTTGGCGCACTCGGTTTATCCAAACTGATTGGTACCGAATTTGTACCGGTACCGGACAAAGGTGAAATCCGGATTAAGTTTGAAACTCCGGTGGATGCCTCGCTGGAATATTCACAAGCCAAACTGAAACAGGTCGATCAGATTATTCGCCAGCATCCACAGGTCATTTCTACCTATGGTTCGGTCAACAGCCTGACTGACCGCGGTAAAAACCATGTCAATTTACGCGTGCGGGTTACACCGCGAAATGAGCGTGAACAAACCCTGACCGAGCTGAACAATGAATTCCGTGAACGCCTGCAAACCGTGGCTGGCATTCGCGTTACTTCGGTGGCCTCGGCAGATGAAACCGTATCGGGCGGGCAAAAACCGGTGATGATTTCGATTAAAGGGCCGGATTTAAACCAGCTACAACAGATTTCTGACCGCTTTATACTGGAAATTGCCAAGGTAGACGGTATTGTCGATCTGGAAAGCTCCTTGAAAGAACCGAAACCGACACTGGAAGTGCAAATCAACCGGGTACTGGCCAGTGATTTAGGCCTGTCTGTGAACCAGATTGCCAACGTGATTCGTCCGCTGATTGCCGGCGATGATGTCACCACCTGGCAAGATGAAAACGGCGAAACCTATGATGTAAATGTCCGTCTGACTGAAGACCGCCGCAGCCTGCCGGGTGATGTCCATCAGATGTCGCTGACCTCACAAAAAACCGATGCCAATGGTCAAGCCATTCTGGTGCCGTTGGCCAGCGTGGCCAGCTTTGAAGAAAATCTTGGTGCTTCGCAGATTAACCGTCGTGATCTGGCCCGTGAGGTTCTGGTCGAAGCCAATACCGCAGGTCGCCCAGCTGGTGATATTGGCCGGGACATTGAAGCCATTCAAAACAACTTTGAATTGCCACCGGGTTACAGCTTCGATACCCAAGGTTCCAATGCCGATATGGCTGAATCTGCGGGTTATGCACTGACCGCCATCACCCTGTCGATTGTGTTTATTTACATTGTGCTGGGCTCGCAATTTAACAGCTTTATTCACCCAGCTGCGATTATGGCCTCGTTGCCACTGTCGCTGATTGGGGTGTTTTTGGCGCTGTTCCTGCTGAACTCCACCATGAACCTGTTCTCGATTATCGGGATTATCATGCTGATGGGACTGGTCACCAAGAACGCCATCCTGCTGATCGACTTTATTAAAAAGGCCATGAACAGAGGTGAGCCGCGTTATGAGGCGATTATTCAGGCCGGTAAAACCCGTTTACGCCCGATTCTAATGACCACGTCTGCCATGGTAATGGGCATGGTCCCGCTGGCACTCGGTCTGGGTGAAGGCGGCGAACAGAGTGCCCCCATGGCCCATGCGGTAATTGGCGGGGTGATTACCTCGACCCTGCTCACGCTGGTGGTGGTGCCCGTCATCTTCACCTATCTGGATGATTTCAAGAATTTCATGCTGCGCCAAAGCCGCAAACTGATGTCTTGAGCCAGAAGAAAACACAATGAGGTGACATTCCGAATGTTCACCTCATTTTTTTATCGTATAATCTCTGCTTTCACGATTAATTATCAGGACAGTTTCCATGCGCGCGAGTCGCTTTTTGTTTGCTACGTTAAGAGAAACCCCAAATGATGCTGAAGTGATTTCACATCAGCTCATGTTACGTGCGGGGATGATCCGTAAATTGGCTTCAGGTCTGTATACCTGGTTGCCGATGGGGGTACGCGTATTAAATAAAGTCGAAGCGATTGTCCGTGAAGAAATGAACCGCGCCGGCGCTTTAGAAACCTTTATGCCAGTGACCCAGCCTGCATCATTATGGGAAGAATCGGGCCGTTATGTGCAATATGGTCCAGAATTACTGCGTTTTACCGACCGTCACAACAACCCGTTTGTGCTGGGCCCAACCCATGAAGAAGTGATTACCGATCTGGCACGTACTGAACTGAAAAGTTACAAGCAGCTGCCAATGAACTTCTATCAGATTCAGACCAAATTCCGTGACGAAATCCGTCCACGTTTCGGGGTAATGCGTTCACGTGAATTCATCATGAAAGATGCCTATTCTTTCCACGTTGATCAGGCTTCTTTGCAAGAAACCTATGATGTCATGTATGACACTTACTGCCGTATCTTTAGCCGTCTTGGTCTGGATTTCCGTCCGGTACAGGCCGATACCGGTTCAATTGGTGGTTCAGGTTCCCATGAATTCCACGTTCTGGCAGACAGCGGTGAAGATGATATCGCCTTCTCGACTGAATCAGATTACGCAGCCAATATTGAAATGGCGGAAGCGATTCTGGTCGGTGAGCGCGCAGCGCCAAGCCAAGCCTTAACTGTTGTAGATACTCCAAATCAAAAGACCATCGCGGATGTATCAAGCTTCCTCGGTACGGATCCTGCACATTCTGTTAAAGCTTTACTGGTACAAGGCATTGCCGATGAAAATGGCACTGTTCCGGTGATTGCCCTGTTCCTGCGCGGCGACCATGAACTGAATGAAATTAAAGCTGAAAAGCATCCTTTAATTGCAGCGCCATTAACCTTCGCCACTGAAGAGCAAATTGCTGCGCTTGGCCTGACCACTGGTTTTGTGGGCCCACAAGGTCTAGTTGAAAAAGGCATGACCGTGATTGTCGATCGTGCTGCTTCTGTCTTGTCTGACTTTGTTGCAGGTGCCAACGCCGCAGATCAACACGCTACGGGTGTGAACTGGGAGCGTGATGCACAGTTTACTGAGGTCTATGACCTACGTAATGTGGTGGAAGGCGATCCATCTCCAGATGGTAAAGGTGTACTTCAAATTAAACGCGGAATTGAAGTGGGCCATATTTTCCAGCTGGGTCAAAAATATTCTGAAGCACTGAACTGTAAAGTGTTAGGCGAAGATGGCAAACCATTTGTAGTAACCATGGGCTGTTATGGTATTGGTGTGACCCGTGTCGTGGCTTCTGCAATTGAACAGAATTACGATGAGAAAGGGATTATCTGGCCAGCTGCCATTGCTCCATTTGAAGTCGCAATTGTACCAATGAATGCACACAAGTCACCGCGCACATTAGAAGCTGCAGAAGCCTTATATGCAGAATTAAGTGCTGCCGGTTATGATGTACTACTGGATGACCGTAATGAACGCCCAGGAGTGAAATTCTCTGATCTGGAGTTAACCGGTATTCCACACCGTATTGTGATTGGTGAAAAAGGCTTAGATGCGGGTACTTTTGAATATAAAGGTCGCCGTGATGCTGAATCAACCAACTTAAGCAAAGATGAGTTATTGGCGAAGCTCGCAAAATAATAAGTCTTTGTATATAAAAAATCCCGCTTCAGCGGGATTTTTTAGTTTTAAGGCTTAGCAGAATTTCATACTGCCATAGCAATTACGGTATGGTTGCTCAAGCATTGTAATATTCCCTTGAGCAGCCAAACCGGTTTGTACAATATTGGACATTAAGGTAGTTAAAGGCTGATTAATATTAATCGTAAAAGCATCTTCTAAATACATTGACCATCCCTTGGTTGCTTTTGCATCCTCAGCAAAACCAGGGAAACGAATACCATTCCCTAAAGAAGTTAAGGCAATACCAAACAAGTTAGAGTCAACATCAATTTGATGTACATTGCCTAAATTATAAGGCAAGACATAGGCATTTAATAAAGTAGTGAGTTTAGTACTATAAGCACCATCCAGCTCCAAAGTACCTTGCTCAGGAACAGGAAGATTTAAACCTTTTAATGTTTCCTGTTTCATATAAATTTGAATTCCTGTACGTAATAAAGGCAATAACGTATTTCCAATCGTTTCTGTACCAATAGCACTACACTTGCCAGGATCATGACCGGTACACATTTGGTTAATTGTCAGATTTTGTACAACTTCATCGACCAAGCTTCCTAATTGCAAACCATGGATTTGTACTTGGGTCATACGATTTCCGTTTGCGACAATACCTAAGTTTTCCCGTTGAGCTGCTGCTGTATTAATCGTCTGGTCACGATATTCCACAGTTACAGCACCAAAAAGAAGATTAAGGATTTCAGCATTTTTAACCCCTAAATATGCACTTGCTTCATATTGTTGCTTTTTCCCACCAGCAAGAATACCATAATCACCAACGAAATCTTGAGAATACTTTGAAGCATCTGCATCGGAACAGTTTGCAGTTCCCTGCTTACAGGTAACCGCCACATTGGTTTGTGCCTGAATATATAAATTATTGATTCCAGTTAAATAACCACTAAAATTATTCATAGCACCAATGCTCATCGGGCCTTGGGCTTTATCCGCACCCACTCTTACCCCGACCACTTCACGAGTTGCAGCTTGGTCGCCTCCTTTGATCGCAAATTGGAAAAAGGGATTCGTTAAGACAAAATCTCTTAACTCTTTTTGATTACTTAAACTGTTATCAAAATCTTGGCCTTTGGGCTGTCCTGCAATATTGGTAGGTAAGGTAATACAATTTCCACTCGCGCCCACCACACAGCCCAATGACAGTGCAGAGATATCAATATCACAAGCACCCGCACCATTTTCACCGCCACAGCCAAGTTGCAAGGATTTAATATTGGCATTTAGTGATAACTCAGCATCAATTCCCAGTTTAAAAAAATCTAAACCTTGACTAGCATCTGTTTCTTTCACGACAGAAAATAGAGCCTGTCCTGTCACATCCGATAATTCAGCATCTTCAAGCACAGATAAGGCATGACTTGTGTTCGTCATGGATAAAGCTGAACCTATAAGAGCCCACATTATTGTTTTTTTCATACTCAAATCCTTAAGCCAATTTCATCTACTTAGCGTGGTGTGATCCCTAAAGTGCTACGCATATTGCCACCAGGAATGGTAAAATCAGCAATTTTTTGCATCGTTCCAGATGGAGACATCGCCATTTCTGCTTTAAAAGCTTGTCCCAATCCAGACTGCATTGTCGCTTTATAATTAAAGTTCACCTGATTATCTAAGACCACCGTATCTTGTTTCACTAGAACACGGGCATCTAAACCAACATGACCTTGCATTTTGTTTAAATTTACACTGGAGGTTTTAGTCCCGACGCCATTCCGGTCTTCATTAATCAGGCTGATATAACTGCCCAAAACACTTGGATTATCTTTATCTGTCTCTGCAATCGGATTAAATTCAAAATTTGCTTTTAAAGATAAAAAATTAGTATCGGGTGTGGCATTCGTGGACTCAAGACCAGGAATAATCATAAGTTCACCTTTACCATCAAGCTTGAAGGCTAAAGAAGCCAAGATGTCATCTTTTCTGGCAAAGTTATCGATAGGAACTACCCGGTTCTGGCACTCCACTTCAGCACAGTTATATAAAGAGCCAGGCAACTGACCAATTGCAATTTCAGCTTTTGCAGCCAGCAGCAAGTTATCTGCCTTGACATAAATGCCATCTTCTTCAAAACCAATCACCCCATCCGATTTCAGGTACGCATCTATATTTCTTAGGCCCGCATAATAGTTGACTTCTTCACCACTGTATTTACCGGTCGCACCATCAATAATCAGAATAGAGGTTGTACTTGGTGCGCCTGTTTTCTGGTCAATACCATAGCCTTCCGTCGAAAGTGCCAGGTTATAGCCTAAACCAGAACGGTCAACACCATTACGACTATAATTTTTTGCATACAAAGCCAGGTTGGTATTTAAGTTAAAGATTGGAATACCAATCCCCCACTCGCCAGAAGTTGCGGTAATGGCATCAATCGAGTTATCTGAAATGAATCTGGCCTTACGCGCGATGGCCTGAAAGTCCATGCCTCGCACCGCAATAAGCGCTAAATTCTGTGCATTCTGATCAGGGCTAATGTTATAAATCAATTCTAGAGTATTACTGCCCAGCACCTTTTGCATGTTCTCATTAATAATAAAGTTTAAAGATTTGGCCTGAACGGTATTAATAAAAATATCACCAAAATCAATATAGGCGTTTCGTTTAGTCAAGTCATCAACATTATTACTATCACGTACTGCAAGTGGCGATAAGTTAGAAAATTCAATTGCATAGCTGCCTGTACCTGTATGCCCAATCTCGAGTGTAGTCGGAGCCCTGCCATTGAGTAGCGGGTTGCCTTCTCGGGTAAATTCGGCAGACATCCCCAGATGTAAACCACCCGGGCCGGCTATATCATAACCACCGGCTTGCCGTGTTGTTTCGGTCAAATCGCTTGAATTACGACTAACCGTATTAAACTTTCCAATTCCAGCCTGGTTAGCATTAATAAAGAGCTTACCGTTGGTCACTGCTCCAGAAGCCCCCATACGAATCAGGTTATTCTGGCTTCCCTCTGGACCATAACGTAAATCGATATTCACCCCTGGATTGGTTGCTCCTGACCGGTTATCGGATACATTGGTCAGATCTTCTACCCGCCCTAAATTTACAATATGGTCTTGGCCAGCAGGACTGTTTTTAGTTGCCAGCACAATCCCTTCATCCTGATCCAGATACATATATCCATCTGCAGACAGGTTAAAGTTAAAATCTTTTAAGGTCAGGTTCTGGCCATTTAGACCATAAGAAATACTGGCATTTTTAAGCTCAAAATCTAAATGAGCCAGATCATTCCGGTTAAATAATCCATTACTGGTAATTAGGTTAAAACGTAGCGGTGAAATAGTATGAAAGCTTAAAGACCCCAGGTTCTGATCCGTTTGGTTATCACCACAGTTCGGCTCACAAATGAGCATGATGTTCTTAACTGTAGATTTAAATGGTGAAATACTCGCCTGGATATGCATGCCGACACCATTTGCTGTGGTACCAACGTCAACATCAAGGGTACTTTTAATATTCTGCCCCCCCGAGCTGAGCACTTCAATATCATGCATCCCCAGTTTCATACTTCCGGTATTGTGATAGTCCACCCAGTTCAATTGATCAATTGTCACCTTCGAAACTTCATGGGTAATAGAAATACCATCCTGCCCTGTCACCTGACTGAGACTACGATCAGAAATAGGCTGTAGTGCGTATGCCTGCTGAGCTAAACAGATAGATAAGGCAAGTACATTTAATTTTATTGTTTTATTCATTTCAATGTCCTTTTGAAATCCCAACGCTTAACAGCGGCTGGTTGCAGCTCCTGAGCAGTTATAACTGAAAATTTTGATATCTCCTGACAGATGCAAGTTGCCATGAACATTCAGTCCCATAAATCCCTGTTCCTGTCCCTGATCAAATGAAGGAACCTGAGAACCATTGTTATAGGTGGTATATCGGGTATTGTTTAAATAACCTTCATTACCTGACTCAACCGCCAGACTCGCAAAACCTAGATTCCTGATTTTCAGAGGATGCTGATCATAAAATTTAAGCAGCATCGCTGTTTGTGGATTTTTATCCTTATTAATAATGGTGGTGCCTTCCAAGGAGAATTTATCAATCTGAATCGTGCCTTGAATCTGTTTAAACACCAGCCACTTCTGACCATTTTCATCACGATGATTATTGGGAGAAAAAGCAAAACGGCATAACACATCATTGCTACATTCATACTGATAATTTGCCGTAGTGACCTCACCACTACTGAGTTCGGAAATATTCTTGAGACTCATGTCATTGGCATATTTATGGTTTAAAGAAAGCGTCCAGCTTAAATCGGCACCGCCCTGCCCGACCGTATTTAACAGTTCATCTTGATTTAAACTGACCAGTTGAGCAGAACTGAATGTGCTGACACAAAGAGCCAGTGGAAAGCAGATTTTTTTCAGCATCTCAAATTCCCTCTTATAGTCCCGTGGTCTTAAACTTCAAGTGCTGGATCAGCACGCCATCAATTGCCACCGAGCCCAAGTTTACAGGTGCTGCAGTTGCATGCGGGCTTCTAAATACCACACCGGTAGAATTACTCGCAGTGTTGGCTTTTAACAGATTCGTGGTCGGATCACGTGTCACGCTACCAATTGAAATACTGCTATGTGTTGCATTGGTTCCCTGGTAGTTGGTGGTTCCTGCCCCTGAAAGTACTTGGGAAATATTAGAGCCACAATAAGCAACATTACAGGTTGAGCCTTTATAGTCAGCAGGGTTGATCTCGGTGTTATCGCCATCAATATCGGCATAATAGGTATAAATCTGTTTATAAATTTCAGGGACATTCGGAATGCGGGTCACTTCTAAAATAATATTCTGGCCTTCCGAACCCAAAATAAACGGTTGGTGCATATTGCCGAGCACTAAATTGATGTTAGGGCTATACAAATACAAACCCTCTTCAGCATGGAAAATTGGGGCTAAAGAACGGTCGAGTGCAGGCGTAACCGCGGTACCATCATTGAGGGTTGCTGTACTTATACGCAAACCTCTGGCATTGAGCAGTTCTTTATTGGCCTGGGTATTTTCATAAATTAGAGCTTCAGGATTATCATTGGTATTCAGACGGATAAGACTGGCCATACCTAAAGTCTGACTTTCTACCGCATTGGTAGAAGGCATGGTTTGAAACAGTCGAACCTGTGAACCACTTAGGCTTAGACCATTGGCCACCAATTGCAAACGAATTCGCTGATTTTTTAATAAGTCAGGATCATTGACCGCATCGGTCGTGACAGGTGCCCCCGTAATTGGGTCCACCTTGTTACTTGAGTTCCAGCTGCGTGAAAAAGCATCTAACCAAAGCCCAAGTTTAATATTATTGTCCTGATCATCAGCATCCACTTTGGCCAAAGGAGCTTCTAAAGAAATATAACTGATATCGGCCGCTGCATTCGTACTGTCAAATTGACGGATATTTTCGGCTGTACCAGCGCGAAATAACCAGGGATTCGCAGCACTGCCCCAATCAAACCCCTGATTACTATAGCGCTGGTTCATATTGTTATTGGTTTCAGAGAGCGCCAGACCATAAATAAAAATATCCGCTTTGGTTCTCTGATTGGCAGCATCAGTCTGACTGAGGGTTAAATTATCGTAATTTTCACCTACCGGAATGATGCGAATAAAACCGGTGTCATATTGTTCCGGATTATCGAGATTACGGGTATAACTTGATGCCGCAGACACATCATTCGGGCGCTGAAATACCATTTTGAAATTTTCAGGAAGCAAGGCAATCCCTTCACCTGTGGTATTTGCCAGATGTTCATCGGATAGATTCTGTAAAGCATATGCAGGAGAACTTAGCAACATCCCGACCAAGGCAGCTAAGCAACTTTTTCTAAAATTTAGGCCAATTCCATATTCAGTCATCTCGACCATCCTATTCCCAGATGCTCCGCATCATTCTTTTATTTATCCAGAACTTGGCTATTTATTTATGTGTTTTTATCCTTAAAAACATGCGATTACCAAGTCATAATTGTTGTTCATTATGCGTAATAATTTATCAATTGCAAAAAAATACGGGCCAAAAAGCCCATTTTTCCGATGAATGAATTGGAGAAAAAACAAGCGAGCACAACGGCTCGCTTGTTTTTATTTTAAGTTTCCACTATCAGGCTTTCGGTAAGGTTACCCCGGTTTGGCCCTGATATTTACCACCACGATCTTTATAGGAGGTTTCACACACTTCATCTGATTCAAAGAACAGCATCTGTGCAACGCCTTCACCCGCGTAAATACGTGCAGGCAGGTTGGTGGTATTAGAGAATTCCAAGGTCACATGCCCTTCCCACTCTGGTTCGAGCGGCGTGACATTGACAATAATACCGCAGCGCGCATAGGTCGATTTGCCCAGACACACGGTTAAAACATTACGTGGAATACGGAAATATTCAACTGTACGCGCCAAGGCAAACGAGTTTGGTGGAATAATGCAGACATCCGATTCAATATCAATAAAGCTTTTTTCATCAAAGTTTTTTGGATCAACAATGGCAGAATGGACATTGGTGAATACTTTAAATTCACGGGCACAACGGACGTCATAACCATAACTTGAAACGCCATAGGAAATCAGTTTGTTGCCATTTTCATCAAATCGAACCTGATTATGTGCATACGGTTCAATCATGCCGTGTTTTTCGCTCATTTCGCGAATCCAACGATCAGACTTAATTGCCATTTATTTCTATCCAAAAGCGAATGTTTTACTGCGCTGTACTTTAACTGAAATCGGCACCAATGGAAATAAGCAGGCATGAAGTCGACTTTTCCGCCTGCTGTAGATGGGTCATTTAAAGCCTTAAAAGCGCCGAATAACTTAACGGAATTGAAAAGCTGAACAGCAGCAAGGATGCTGTTTTTTGCAGATTGGCCGGATTAAGCCAGCGGATTTTATTGCTGGCCAAAAAGGAACCAATCAGGGTCCAGAAAAATGCAATGGGAATAATCAGGATCAGAAACATCAGAATATGTGCCACATAATGTGCGGCGCTGGTCCAGGCGATGGCCGGAAAAATTGCAGAAGCAAACAGCAAGGCCTTCGGATTTAGTAAAGTGGCCACAAACAGTTCACGCGCGCGAATGGTCGGCTGCTGAAACTGCTGTTCGACATTGGCAGTACGCCACAACTTGATGGCCAGATAAATGATATAAACCGCACTAAACAGTTTTAGCACAGTGGGCAATAACGGTAACTGGCTCGACACCTGCCCGATTAGCATGCCCCATAGAGTAATGGAAATCAGATAACCAAAGGCTTCGGCGGGAATTAAATGAAAAGATTTACGGATGCCAACCTGAATTCCGGAAGAGGCTAGCAAGGTGTTGGTTGGACCAGGTGTCAACAAGATGGTGATCACCAAACCAATAAAAAACCATGAAATCATAGCCAGCCTCATGCGCGAATGCTGCAAATGTAATGGAGTTGCAAGGCATAGGCAAAAAATAAATTGTAACTGGCCTCATTGTGCAGCAAAACAGAGGAATTCCTCAACTAAAAACACAGTCAATTACAATATATTTATTATTAATTATCATAAGCTTAAAAACATATTAAAGAATATATAACAGTCATCAAAACTGGGCCGTTCATCTCCAATAAATCAAGAGTTTTTAGTCCATTTTTACCCACCTCTAATTGTATAAATGCGTAAAAAAACTGTTCAAGTTCAAATTATTCGGTTAATTTTTAACTCAACAAGCTGCCTTAATCAGAATAACCAGAACCAGCTTTAAGTTTGAAATCTTTCAATATTTCAACAATGGATGACGATAATAATCACAGGAGAAGTCAATGAAAAAATGGACGCAACTGACCTTACTGACGCTGGCCTTAGCTGGTGTAAGTGCTTGTTCCAATGATCCGGGCCAGAATAACACCCAGGCCGATCCACAAAGCAGTGCCGCTGCTGCCGACAAACTGCAAACCCGTTTTGTCAGTATTGCCACGGGCGGTGCCTCCGGTCCCTATAACGTGATCGGAACCAGTCTGGCCGAACTGTATAACAAAACCTACGGCGTTAACTCCAAAACCCAGACCACCGGCGCTTCGGTTGAAAACCTGAACCTGCTAAAACAGAATAAAGTCGAAATGGCTTTTGTGATGAGTGATAGTCTGACCGAAGCCATTCAGGGCACAGGCAGCTTTAAAGATAAAATTGGCAATGTGCAGCAAATTGCGGCTTTATATCCTAACTATGTGCAGATTGTGGCTTCAAAAAAATCCGGGATTCGCTCTATTGAAGATTTAAAAGGCAAACGTATTGCCGTGGGTGCACAAAACTCCGGGGTGGAAGTTAATGCGCGTACCCTGCTGAATGGTTTTGGGATTAGCTATGACGATGTCAAAGTCGATTACCTAGGTTATGCCGAAGCCGCCGATGCCTTAAAAGGTGGAAAACTGGATGCGGCCTTCCTGACCAGTGGTATTCCAAATTCATCATTGATGGAACTACAACAGAGTTTTGATCTGCAACTGGTGAGTATTAATGCAGATAAAGTCAAACAGATTGCCCAGAACCAGTCTTACTTCCTGCCGATGGTGATTCCAAAAGGCACGTATGGCAATGCAGAAGATGTGCAGACCGCGGCCATTATGAATGCCTTGGTGGTACGTTCCGACCTGTCTGAAGATGATGTGTATAAACTGACCAAAACCTTTTTTGAAAATTTAGACAATTTGGCCAATGCCCATCAGGCTGCTACCGATATTAGCCTGGGAAAAGCCCAGCAAGGCCTGGTTGCACCGCTGCATCCGGGGGCGAAACGTTATTATGATGAGGTGGCAGCACCTTAATGTTCAGCTATAAAAGTGCAGTTTGGGCTGCACTTTTTCTATTGATGCTGGTCATCCTGCTCGGCCTGTGGTTTCCGCAAAGTTATACCCTGGTCAAGATTGAAGAGAGTCACAAAGGCCATAACACCAGCTGTGTGATTCGTTCACAACAGTTTCAGTTGCAGTGGCAACATTCGGTAGAAAAAACCCGCTGGCAGGAACATTATCAGCGTGAAGATCAGCATTTTATTTTAACGCATACCGACCTGGTGTCCTTTGGTGCCGGTACACCGGATCATTATCCTGTGCTGCGCCAAGCCAATGGCCAGGTACGTATGCAGGTCAATCATCATTTAAAAGAATTACATTGGACCATTTCACGCCGTATGCAAGGACAGCTCCAGATCAATCAGAAACGCTGGCCCATAGCCGAAGATTTTCCTGATTACACGGTGGTGCATTTTTCGGTACAGCAACGACCGTTCTGGAAATGGTGGGGTCAAGGAGACTGCGTATGACACAACAAGAAAAAGTAACCATTGAACAGCTGGATGAAAAAGAACAGCAGGCCCTGCTGGAAAAATTTGACCGGGAATCGGTCACGCGTCAGCCTCGCAGCAAATCGGTCAGCTGGTTTATTGCCGCGATTGCCATCAGCTATTCGCTGTTTCATCTGTTTATTACCTTTAACCCGCTTCCAGAGCTGCTACAACGCTCGGCGCACGTGGCCATTGGTCTGGTGCTGGTATTTTTGCTTTATCCGGCACGACAGTCCAGTTCCCGCCAGCATGTGGCCTGGTTCGACTGGATTCTGGCCCTCGCCTCTCTCGCTTCATTTTTATATTTATGGAAAGAATATCAGGCCATTATGACCACCCGCGGCGGGATTCCCAATGTGCTGGATATTGTGTTTTCAATTATGACCGTGGTGCTGGTGGTCGAAGCAGCACGACGGGTCATGGGCTGGATGCTGCCGATTCTCGGGCTGATTTTCCTGGCTTATCCTTTTATCAGTCATTTTAACTGGATGCCGGAACGGCTACTGACCCGGCCTTATACCGTGAGTGATATTTTCGGGCAGATGTATCTGAAAACCGAAGGCCTGTATTCATCGGCGATTGGCGCATCGGTGACTTTCATTTTCCTGTTTATTTTATTTGGCGCCTTTCTGGCTAAATCGGGGATGGGCAAATTATTTAATGATCTGGCCATGGCCCTGGCCGGGCATAAACAGGGTGGCCCGGCCAAGGTGGCGGTTATTTCCAGTGGCTTTATGGGCAGTATTAATGGTACGGCAGTGGCCAATGTGGTCGGTACCGGTTCCTTTACCATCCCGCTGATGAAAAAGATTGGTTATCACAAAAATTTTGCCGGCGCGGTGGAAGCCAGTGCTTCAGTCGGCGGACAGATTTTACCGCCAGTGATGGGCGCCAGTGCCTTTATTATGGCGGAAACCACCGGCGTCAGTTATGGCACCATCGCCCTAGCCGCGACCCTGCCGGCGCTGTTGTATTATTTAGGCGTGATGGCCCAAGTCCATTTTCGTGCCGGGAAAGACAACCTAAAAGGAGTACCCAAAGCAGATTTGCCCCGGGTTAAAGAAGTGCTGAAAGAGCGCGGGCATTTGCTGATTCCGATTGTGGCGCTGGTGTTTTTCCTGTTCCAGTCAATTCCGGTCAGTTATGCCGCGGTGTATACCATTGTGCTTACGGTTATTGTGGCAGCCTTTAGAAAATCCACCCGCATGGGAATTCGGGAGATTCTGGATGCCCTGGCCGATGGTGCCCGGCAGTCCTTATCGGTGATGGCGGCCTGTGCGGTGGTCGGGATTATCATTGGGGTGGTCAGCCTGACCAGTTTCGGTACCGTCATGACCTCATCTATTATGAGTATTGGTGCGGGCAGCCTGTTCCTGACCCTGTTCTTTACCATGCTGGCTTCCATGATTCTGGGCATGGGCCTGCCTTCGATTCCGGCCTATATCATTACCGCGACCATGGCTGCACCAGCCTTGGCCCATTTTGATATTCCGACCTTGGTAGCGCACATGTTTGTGTTCTATTTTGGTCTGTTTGCCAATATCACCCCGCCAGTGGCGCTGGCCGCCTTTGCCGGTGCCGGGATTGCTGGCGGTGACCCGATGCGGACCGGTTTTCAGGCACTGAAACTGTCACTGGCCGGTTTTATTGTGCCGTTCCTGTTTGTATATAACCCGGCCATGCTGATGATTGATACCACCAATGTGGCCGTTAATGCGCGTGAATTTGCCTTCCCGGCCTGGACCACCATTGTCAGCATTACCGTGACTTCGGTTATTGGGATTCTAGCCTTGGGCGCGGCGGTCGAGGGCTATTTCAAAACCGGTTTAAACTGGTTCTGGCGAATTTTCATGGGGGTGGGTGCCTTAATGATGATTATTCCGGAAACCTATACCGATATTGCCGGTACCATCATGGTGGTGATTGCAGTGGCTGTTAATGTGCTGCAAGCCAGAAAGCAAAAATCGACGCCATCCGGTTTATCATCTGCCTAAAACAAAAGCCCAATCTGAAGATTGGGCTTTTTTCTATTCACTACATTACAGAATTAAAAAATCCGGTTCTGGTCTTTGTCTGCTTTTGGCAGTTTATCCATGATTTTCTGGGCAATTTCCCGATAGCTGTCGGCTGCATCATCTTCGGCAATCACAGACGGTTTACCGGCATCGGCATTTTCACGAATCTGTACATTCAGCGGCAAACGGCCCAGTAATGGAATATCGTATTGCTCGGCCAGTTGATCGCCACCACCGGTCCCAAAAATTTGCTCTTCAAAACCACAGTTAGAACAGATGTGCGTCGACATATTTTCAATCACACCTATCACCGGAATCTGTACACGGTTAAACAGCTCAATGCCTTTGGTCGCATCCATTAAGGCTACGTTTTGCGGTGTAGTGACAATTACGGCACCCGTGACCGGAATACGCTGCGCCAGGGTTAACTGGATATCACCGGTTCCCGGCGGCATATCAATCACCAGTACATCTAAATCTGGCCATAAAGTCTGATTGAATAACTGCATCAGGGCACCCGTAGCTTTTGGTCCACGCCAAGCCACCGGGGTATTATGATCACCAGTTAAATGACCAATCGACAGCACCGCCATCCCATAAGCATCTAAAGGCACAAAATGCTCGGCTTCAATCATCGGGGTTTGGCCGGCATTGCCGAGCATGGTTGGAATACTCGGGCCATAAATATCGGCATCCAATACACCCACTTTCAGACCCAGCTGTTGCATCGCCAAGGCCAGATTGACCGTGGTGGTTGATTTTCCAACCCCGCCTTTACCGGACGACACTAGAATTACGTTTTGAATACGTGGATGTTTTGGCACATCACGCTGCTGCGGTGCGGCTTTTTGAATTGGCGCTTCTTCTTGCTGGGGTTGATAGTTGGCATTGGCTTGCTTGAGCGCATCTGGACTTGCAGAAGCATCCACCACGGGTGGCAGATTGGATTTTGCTGTAGCCTGTGGCTTGCTGGAACAGCTTTCACCTTCGGCATGGTTATGACCACAGCCACCCTCTTTTTTCGCCCCAGTTTTTTGCTGTACCACATGCAGGTTCAATTCCTTGATGCCACATTGCTCAAGTGCATCAGCCAGTTCATCATGAATCTGCTGTAAATACTGTTTTTCTTCCGGATAGGTATTGATGGTTAATTGCAGGATTTGTCCCTGTACATTGACCTGAGAAATACGCTCTTTGAGTGCGTTTTGGGAAGCAGGAAGTACATAGTTTTGCAGTACCTTCTGGATTTCTTCCTCTTTCACCTCCTGTGCAGGAGCAAAGACCGATTTTAGTGAAGAAAGCCACGACATAAAGTTACTCCAAATCTGGATATACAACCGAATGCCCTAGTTTAACGGGTATTTAAACGAAGGTTAAGCCAGTGCAGCCACAGGAATTATAAATCTTAGTCAAAGACTTGGTTTTTTCTGTTTTTTCGGCACAGAAATGCAGATTTTATCCGGTCCTGAAAAGAATTCACCGATTCCCTTGTGCAAGCCTGCATCATCTAAGGTAAAATCGCGGACATTGCATAATGAATACGAATGAGAGAGTTAATCCGTGCGTAAAATTTTAGTCACCAACGCCCTTCCATACGCCAATGGTCCAATCCATATGGGCCACTTACTCGGTTATATCCAGGCAGATATCTGGGTTCGTGCCATGCGTGCAATGGGCCATGAAGTGACTTATGTCTGTGCGGATGATGCTCACGGTACCGCCATCATGCTACGTGCTGAAGCCAACGGTATTTCACCAGAACAGCAGATTGCCAATGTTCAGGCCGAACATATGCGTGATTTTGCCGGCTTTAAGGTCGATTTTGATCATTATGATTCCACCCATAGCGACACCAACAAGGCGCGCGCGCAAGAAATTTATCTCAAGAACCGTGATGCCGGCAATATTGCCGTTCGTCCTGTGACACAACTGTTCGACCCGGAAAAAGGCATGTTCCTGTCGGACCGTTTCATTAAAGGCACCTGCCCGAAATGTAAAGCCGAAGATCAGTACGGCGACTCATGTGAAGTCTGCGGAACCACGTATAACGCCACTGAACTGTTAAATCCGAAATCGACGTTAAGCGGTGCCACGCCGATTGAAAAATCATCGGATCACTACTTCTTTAAATTGCCAAACTTTGGTGAATACCTGCAAAAATGGACCCGTGATGAAGGCCGTTTGCCGGTATCAATTGCCAACAAGTTAGATGAATGGTTTGACAATGGCCTGAACGATTGGGACATCTCCCGTGATGCACCTTACTTCGGCTTTGAAATTCCGGATGCACCAAACAAATATTTCTACGTTTGGGTCGATGCACCTATCGGCTATATGTCGAGCTTTGAAAACTACGTCAAAACCAAACGTCCAGACCTGAATTTTGATGATTACTGGAAAAAAGATTCTGACAATGAGGTCTATCACTTCATTGGTAAAGATATTGTTTATTTCCACGCGCTGTTCTGGCCAGCAATGTTGGAAGGTGCTAATTACCGCACCCCAACCGGTTTATTTGTAAACGGTTTCTTGACTGTAAACGGCCAGAAGATGTCGAAATCTCGCGGTACCTTCATTAAAGCAGAAACCTATTTACAGCATCTGAATCCGGAATACTTACGTTACTACTTTGCCTCTAAACTGTCTGATAAAGTTGAAGATTCTGACCTGAATCTGGATGATTTTGTGCAGAAAGTAAACTCTGACTTGGTGGGTAAAGTAGTGAATATTGCCAGCCGTTGTGCCAAATTCATCAACACCAAATTTGATAACAAGTTAAGTGCAACCTGTGCCGAGCCTGAACTGGTGCAAAGCTTTATTGACGCTGGTGATTCAATCGCGCAAGCATACGAAGCACGTGAATTCTCAACAGCGATTCGTGAAATCATGGCGCTTGCTGATAAAGCCAATCAATACATTGATGAGAAAAAGCCTTGGGCGCTTGCGAAAATTGAAGGCGAAGAACAGCAAGTGCATGATGTGTGTTCTGTCGGGATTAACCTGTTCCGTCAATTGGCGGTTTACTTGGCGCCTGTATTGCCAACATTGGCTGAACAAGTTCAAGCCTTCTTACAACTCGACAGCTTTGACTTTGCATCGCGTCAGCAAATTTTGCTTGCACATGAAATTGCACAGTTCCAACCATTGATGCAACGTGTAGATCCAAAAGCTGTTGCTGCAATGGTCGATGCATCTAAAGATTCTTTAGCTGCGCCTGCTGAAGCACCAAAAGCTGAAAAGAAAAAAGAGAAAGCCAAAGAGAAGAAAGCTGAACCGAAAGTCGGTGAAGCTGAAATTATTGGCATTGAAGACTTTATGAAAGTTGACCTACGTGTGGCTGAAGTCTTAGAAGCAGCTCACGTTGAGGGTTCTGACAAGCTTCTTCAGTTAACGCTCAATGTCGGTGAAGCTGAACCACGTAACGTATTTAGCGGTATTCGTGAGTTTTACCAACCTGAAGACTTAAAAGGCAAATTGGTGGTGATGGTGGCAAACCTTGCACCACGTAAGATGCGTTTTGGGATCTCTAACGGTATGGTATTGGCTGCGGGTAATGGCGAAGGTGTTTGGGTGATTTCGCCTGAAACTGGTGCTAAACCGGGTGATAAAGTGTCTTAAGATGTAGGTCTTAAATAAAAAGCCTCTACTAATGTAGGGGCTTTTTTATACCATTTATATAATTTATTTTCTTGTTTTAAAAAAATATATCGATAAAATCAAAGCGCTTTTTATTTTTTATAACTATTCGGGGTAAGCATGAAAAAATTACTAGTTTCAGTTCTAGCGATGTCAACAATTGCATTTACAGGCTGTTCAGTTCGTATGGCGGATATGACCGTAGCTTCTACAAAGAACTATAACTTGAACTCAAACCAATTTGTGAAAGGTCAACGTGTCACAGGTGAAGATAAGGTTCCGGTAGTTTTATTCCCATTAGGTATTCCTAACTTCAAAACAGCGGTAGATCGTGCAATTGAAAAGGATCGTTGTGCTGTGGCTTTATCTGATGTTGTTATTACTCAATTGAATCAAGCATTTATTGTAGGACAGATCGGTTACCGTGTTGAAGGTACACAGGTGATTGACCGTTCACAGCCAGAATGTAAAAAATAATTTTTGGTTGTAAAAAAAAGCCTCTACTGATGTAGGGGCTTTTTTATTGTTTTAATTAACTTACACTTTAGACAGGAAGCAAAAAAATTGTTATATTCTTATTAAATTTCAAAAACTTAATAAAATGAATAAATTTATTAAATACTTAGGCTTATATGTACCTCTAGTACTCATTGGAATAAGCATTCTAGGAAGCATATTTATTTTCTCAAATCAGACTTTTAATATTGGGAGCTCTAACACAATAGACCCTAATTTATCAGCCCAATTTGGAAATCTATATGGGGGATTCATTGGAACGATACTTAGTGCATCAAGTGTTTTTCTTTTAATCTATACAATATTTCACCAAAACATTGAATCTCAAAAAAACAATTTAGAGAATATTTTTTTTAAAATGCTTGATTATCATAATCAGCATTTAAACTACATCTGTATTCCTCACCTTAATCCTGACAAAGGCATGGTGGAAGGTAAAAGAGCTTTCATTCAATTTAAAATTCAATTTAAAAACATTCTAGAAACGGCTTTGTTGCACAAAGATTTCATAACTATATGATTTTAAAAGTTTTGATTATTTTTTGATCCAAAATTAAATTTATTTAAATCAGATGCTTACATATTTATGCAACAAAGCCTCTAGAAACTGTAAATGATATATTTTCAAAGCATAATTTAAAATTTTCAAAACAAGAGTTAGCAGATATTAGCTATATTATTTTTTATTATGGACTCGAAGGTTCTTGGACTAATTTTATTCATAATAAATTAGGTAGATATAACACTCTAACTTTAGAAATAATCAAAGAGATTCAAAGTGAGCTAAAGACCAAATCCAACGGAACCAATAAATTCTTAAGAGCAAATCAAACATATCTAAGCTCTTATTTTAGAAATATGTATAATGCAATAAAAATGATCGATGAAAGCGATATTTTAACTTTAGAAGAAAAGAAAAATTTAATCAAAATACTACGTGCTCAACTTTCCAACCCTGAATTATATGTTCTCTTTTTTAATATTATCTCAAGATTTGGAAAAAAGTGGATTGAGAACAACTTCATTGAAAAATATGGACTAATTAAAAATATTCCATATGATTATTGCGAAGGATACGATCCTAAAATATATTTTTCCTCGATCGATTTTGAAGAAGATGAATATTGATTCATTTGCTCTGCGACATGGATGTCGCCCGTTCGTTAGGGGCACATGGACGTGCCCTCTAACGAACAGAGGGGTTTTGTTACTTTTGCCCCGACAAAAGTAAGGCGAAAAGCTATAATCCTCATCCCAACCTTCTCCCTGAGTCATCTATGGCGCAAGAGAAGAAGCTTTCAACTAGTTGTAAATTTCACCAATAAATATGATAAAAAGATGTATCACTTTAAAACTTATAAGAACTCTATGAAAACTTTAAAACCAATCCTTCTCGCTCTAACCCTAAGCACTACAACTTTCACCACAGTCCAAGCGGCTGAGCCAACCATCCCTCAACAAAAACAGGTCACGGGCTATTATCAGCATCAGTTTGGGCCTTACCAAATTACCGCCCTGCTCGATGGCACCAACTATCTCAACCGCTCACAATTTAAAGGTGCGGCAGATCAGGAAGTTAGCGAGATTCTGCAAAAATACTATGCCGATCAAGCCAAAGGCATCCAGACCTCCGTCAATGCTTTTCTGGTGAATACCGGCAGCCAGCTTTATCTGGTTGATAGCGGTGCAGCCAGCTGTTTTGGCGATCACTTAGGTTCAATCTATAACAATTTAAAAGCCTCAGGCCATCAGCCTGAACAAGTGAATGGCGTTTTCCTGACACATTTACACCCTGACCATGTCTGTGGCATCTCAAATAATGGTGTAGCCAATTATCCAAATGCGACCTTGCATATTGCCAAAACTGAATATGATTTCTGGCTCAACCCCAATACTGTAAAAAAACTGCCTAAAGATAAACAGGCTGGCTTTTTGGGTACGGTGGAAAAAATCAAAGCGGCTTTAGCACCTTATGAAAAAGCGAAAAATATTAAAGTCTTTTCAGACAAATCTTTAGCATTTGGTGATATTCAATTTAAGCCATCATTCGGGCATACACCGGGACATTACAGTTTTAAATTAAAGCATGAGCAGCAGGAACTGGTGTTTATTGGCGATATTGTGCATTCGCATACCATTCAGTTTGATAAACCTGAAACCGCCATTGAATTCGATATTGACCCGAAAGCAGCAGTCGAAACTCGCTTAAAGCATTTTGCTGAATATGCCAAAGACGGTCAGACTATTGCGGCCGCGCATTTACCGTTCCCGGGCATCGGCCATATTTATTCAAAAGATGGTAAAAGCTATCAATGGATTCCAGTACATTTTACTGATTAATTCAGTTCTCTTGAGCTAAGTCACTTTTATAAACAGAACCCCGCTAATGGGGTTCTTTTGTTTTAAACCCAGTACTCTTTTGCCATTTTTTTTCGTTTTTTCTGTTCCTACACGCAACCACATTAGCCCTCGCAGCAATTTTCACCTTAATTTTTAAAATTTTCTAAACAGTCCAGCCTGTTTCAAAATGCACCGTAAACATACAAACTGCTGCACATCTTTGTATCAATCAATTTAAATCCTTCAAAAATAGCCAATAATATTGAATTTTACAGCGTTCAAAAAAGACTTGATTTGGTGCAAAAAACCGCACTGTGCTTTATATCGAGTCTTATTCATTTCACGAAATTCTTCATCAAAATTTCCGCAGTCTGCCCCTCTTTTACAATCTATTCGCCTCGATATACTGAGCTTCTTTTCCTGATCCCGTGCACTCAATTGGAACGCACAATGCCAAATATCGACTTATTATTTCTCCTTCTTGGTGCAGTGCTGGTGCTGGCCATGCATGCCGGATTTGCATTTTTAGAGCTCGGCACCGTTCGGCATAAAAATCAGGTCAATGCCCTAAGCAAGATTCTCACGGACTTTGCCATTTCTGCGGTGGCCTATTTTCTGGTGGGCTTGCCGAACGTGCCAAAATGCGTTCGCAGGCCTTGACGACCTTATTTCTGGTGGCGCTGATTTATCCATTTTTTGAAGGGATGATCTGGAATGGCAACTTTGGTCTGCAACTCTGGCTAGCACACAGCTTTGGTGCCAGTTTCCATGATTTTGCCGGTTCGGTGGTGGTACATGCCATGGGGGGCTGGATTACACTGGCCGCGGTGATTCTGCTGGGCGCGCGTTATGGGCGCTATAAAAAAGATGGTCGTATCAGTGCGCATCCGCCCTCGTCTATTCCTTTTCTGGCTTTGGGTTCCTGGATTTTAATTGTCGGCTGGTTTGGCTTTAATGTCATGAGCGCACAGCGTCTGGATGCCATTTCCGGACTGGTGGCAATCAATTCTTTAATGGCGATGGTCGGGGGCACAATAGCCGCCAAAATTGCAGGTAAAGATGACCCGGGCTTTTTACATAATGGTCCGCTTGCCGGTCTGGTGGCCATCTGCGCCGGCTCCGATGTGGTACATCCACTCGGTGCCTTTGTGATTGGCGGCATCGCCGGGATTATGTTTGTCAAACTCTTCACCTATACCCAAAATAAACTCAAGATTGATGATGTGCTTGGTGTCTGGCCCTTGCATGGCGTATGTGGTGCTTTTGGTGGACTGGCAGTCGGTATCTTTGGGCAGCAATGGCTTGGTGGTATGGGGGGCGTATCCCTGATCTCCCAGCTGTTCGGCACAGCGCTGGCAATTCTGATTGCACTGGCCGGTGGTTTCCTGATTTATGGCATGCTTAAACTGCTGATGGGGATTCGTCTAAGTCAGGAAGAAGAATTTAATGGCGCAGATTTATCCATCCACCGGATTTCTGCCAATTCTGAAGAAAATATGTTCTAAGATAAAAAAGCCTCCGACAAAACGGAGGCTTTTTTGAGATATATTGATCAACGATCAACACAATTTAAACCATCTATTTCATACCAAAAATCAGTTTTAGCCCCAATAGCGTCATCACCACACCGGCCGCACGATCAAACACTTTTTTAAACTTTAAATAGACTGCGCGCGGTTTTTCCGCCGATAGTGCCACCGCCAGCAAGGAACACCAGCCGGCATCAATAAAGAAACACAGAATAGGCAGGACAAAATAAAAATACAGCGGAATCTCTTTGGGTAATAGCGCGGTAAAAATACTGGCCAGCACAATGGCAATTTTAGGATTCGACAATTGGGTAATCAGACCGGTCATAAAAGCACGGTGTAAGGACATTTGCGTGCCGGCAGCATGATCGGCCTGAATCGGGTCTTTGGCATGTTTAATAATTTTAAATGCCAGCCACAGCAGGTATAAACCGCCACAAATTTTTAAGGCCAGATAAGCCGATGGCACAGCCAGTAAAAAGGCCTGTAAGCCCAGCACCGCAAGCAAACCAAAGATGGCTGCGCCCAAACCGGTGCCCAGCGCGGTAAACAGACCATGCTGACGTGAAATCGCAATCGAGTTTTTCGCCACATAAATTGATGTTGGCCCCGGACTCATGGCCCCCAACATCAATGCCAGCGCAATTGATCCCAAAATAAAAACGGATTCCACAGTCCTATCCAATACAATGATCTGCCGGAATTTTACAAGCAAGTGCTTTGAATATCTTCCTATTTTTTACCAGTTGTTTTGATTTTCACGATATTTTTCACTATAGATCTTTATACTGACCTTATAAAATTCACTCCGTATTTTAATCAATCTGCTGAAATTTGCTTGCCATAAAAAAGCACCCAGATACCAGCATGGCCTGAGCGCTTTTCAATATGATCAATTAAATACAATATTAATGAATCTGTGATGAATCAGCATGCTCTGGCCTCACACTCGATTCTTGTTTGGGCAGCAGATAATCCTGATCATGCACTGGCACACCACCAATAATCATGCTGCGTGTTTCTTCCGTTTTCGGCTGGTTTAAATCTCTGGTCGGGTCACAAGCCGCCAGTAAAGCACCCTGGATTAAAATAAGCAGGAAGATGATTCTTTTCATCATTATTCTCCCTTTCTGCAAGGTCTATATGTTTATTTTTTACACAGTTACTATTTTTATGCAAGCCGGATCCGGCTTTTATCGTGAGAGATTATTTAAATGTCTTTACTGACCGCGCCCCGTTTTCAGTTAGAATTGTCAAAAACGTTCCGTTCTGTCTATGTTTGATTCTATTGCCCAGCAGGTGCCTTATCAGCACATTGAATATCGCCACCAGCGCATCAGCATCAAGCGGCTGGATCTGATTCATCCACAGATTTCGGGCAACAAGTTTTTTAAACTGAAATACAACCTGCTGGCCGCCCGGCAACAGGGGTTTGAAAAAGTACTGACCTTTGGCGGAGCCTATTCCAATCATATTGCTGCAACCGCTTTTGCCGCACACCAGTTTGGTTTTCAGAGTCTAGGCATGATTCGCGGTGAAGAACTGGCGCAGCGTCCTCTAAACCCAACCTTGGCTACGGCGCAGCAATTTGGCATGCAGCTGGAGTTTATCTCCCGCAATGCCTATCGCCAGAAAGATCAGCCCGATTTTTTGCAGCACCTGCAACAGCAATATCCCGATTTTTATCTGATTCCGGAAGGTGGCACCAATGCGCTGGCGGTTCAAGGCTGTCGGGAAATTCTGACAGCGGAAGATGCGCAATTCGATCTAATCTGCTGTGCCGTCGGTACGGGTGGCACGTTTGCCGGGTTGATTGAGGCCAGCCAGCAACATCAGCAATTGCTGGGATTTTCGGCCTTAAAAGGTGATTTTTTAACTCATGAGGTCGCGCAGCTCACGACCAAACGCAACTGGCGTATTCTGGATAATTACTGCTGTGGCGGTTATGCCAAAACCACACCCGAATTAATCCAGTTTATTCAGACGTTTGAGCAGCGTTATAATATTCCGCTGGAGCAGGTTTATACCGGCAAAATGCTGCGCGGCATCTTTGATCTGATTGATCAAGATAAAATTGGGCCAGACCAGAAAATTTTACTGATCCATACTGGCGGGCTACAGGGACGCGCGTTTTAAAGCATTAGCTTCAAGTGCAGTCTATTTATGATACCGGCTGGTTATTGTTTAGCGCCATCAGGCCTTTCACCAAACGGTAGATATGCCAGATAAAGGCCAGCAACAGCACAATAAAACCAATCAGAATGGTGGTCAGAACCGCACCGACCAGATAGGCAATCAGCGTCACCCAAAAGGTTTTGATTTGCCAGTTCACATGACTTTCCAGCCAGGTACCACGCATTTCCGCGCGTTTTAAATAATTCATGATAATGGCAATAATTGGCGTAACACCGACAAAAAAGCCGACGATATACAGAATATAGGTGATCAAGTTGTATTGTTTGAGCTGATCCAGCCCCGCGGTTTGATTCATTGATTTTTTCCTTTTTTATAAAGTCCGATACCAGATGTAGATGCCTAGCCGACATTTCTGTTTATTGTTAAGCAAATCAAAGTGTAACTGCGTCAAGTTGAAGCTCGACACCTTAATATAAACAGATCATAAAAAAGTCTGATGAAAGTTTTGTTGATGATCTGTATGTGCTGTGAAATTCAAAGTTCATCTGTTGTGACGTCCTCAATCGGGCTTCCATCCAGCGGATACAGTTTCAACTGGATGGAAGGAAAATCAAAACTTAAGGCTGATTGGTCTCTGGCAATGGATTGGCGGCAAAATAGCGCTCCAGATGATTCACATGTGAATCCGGACGTGGCCGGCGCATATTTTCTGCGACCCCGTTATAGAGCTCAGCCCGTGGCGTTAAGTGGAATTTATTCAGCTCTGGGTCCATATACGGTAAGCGCTGTTTACGCTGTAAATATTGATGCAATTGCTGATTAATTTCCTGTAAACCGTAGCCGCCTTTGGCCCAGGCGCTGTCGTGGCTGCCCCAGTGATGGCCGAACTCATGGCCCACAATGCCAATACTGGTATTAAAATAATGCGCATAGAACAGCCAGGTATCGACTCCCAGCACATTTCGTCCGCCTAAACCGCCGCCCACGGTGGTCACCCCGAGCGTCACTTTGCCACGGTTCATAATCTCATCATAATATTTTTGATACTCCGCTGCGGTAAAGTAACCGCCATCTCCGACCACTTGGCCCTTGTTGCCAAAGAAGTCATGCCCCATGACCGCTTTATGGTTAAACCAGATGTGTTTAAACTCAGGGCTATTCACCAGATAGGCAAAATTGGTAATCATAATCACCCATTCACGCGCATAGGCTGGAGTAATTTTGCCCCAGATGCTGTAAATTTGCCGATAAAATATTATCCATATAAAAATGGCGCAGGTTTTCATTGGTCAGGGTTTCCCAGCTTTCCCCATCTTGCAGCACATAACTGCGGCTTTGGGCCTGCTGCTGCTTGAGTGCCGTGACTGTGGCAGCAGTATTGGACTGGAACTGCTGCAATCGCTTAAGCGGCATCATGACAATTTTGCCGTTAAACAGGCTGAATAAATGTTCCTGACTAACCTGAATATCTAAGGCACCGGCCAGTTGCTGATCGGTACTCGCCCCTGCCGTACGATATTTATAAAAACTTTCTTCTGCGGCTGGAAAAATATTCTGTAGATTTTGCGTATTTGGTAAAGCTGAACTGTCGATCCGGCCTGAAGTATGGGCTGCATAAAAACGCTGGTCATCCGCGGCATGAAATACCCGTGTTCCCACATTTTCCTGTCGTGTCGCCGCCACGTTTGTTGCGCCTTCTTCAAGATGAGTCAGGTCATATACATAGCTCATACCCTTATTAAAACTGGCATACAGCAAATTACCGACAGCTTCCAAACGCGCACTACAGTTATAACCACAGTTCGGCAAGGACAAACGTGCATATTTTTTGGCTTTTAAATGATTGGTGCTACTGATCTCACTTTGCTTCCAGACATTAATCCGGCTATGCGTATCTGTGGCAAATACATATTGATCATTTGCTGCCACCGACATGGGATGCACAACCACGGTATTGTGCTGATCACCCGACCAACTGCCGGTTCCCAACGACATCAGAAATTGTGGTTCGCCTGAGCCTAAATCAAAGACATCGACCCGGTTAGACGAATAAGAAGCCGCATATAAGCGGTCGTTATGTACACTTAAATCAAACAACCGATTCCACGGCCGACCAATGCCGGAAATATTCTGGGCATGGATCGAACTCAAGACTCGCTTGGCTTTCAGGTCATAACGCAAAATGCTTGCCTCGGCGCTGTCATTGGCCACATACAAAATATCCTGATGCACCACCATCGCTTTCGGATTCCAGCTGTCCAGACCAAAAGTCTGGGCACTAAATTCGGTGACCAGATCTGCAAAGCGAACGTCATTGATCAAGCTGGCAGTGACAGGCGTGGTATCAGGTGTTGAACCAGGTGAAGTTGGCGTCACAGGAGCCGGTGCAGATGGATTTGAAGATGTTGCCGTATTGCTGTCACTGCCACCGCCGCCACCGCAGCCAGTGAGAGCCATACTCAAAATTACCGCCAGGCTTAATAATGTTTTATTCATTGTGTTCCCCAAGAGACAAAGTCATGACATAAAAAATATGTCTAAAAATTGCTATTTATTCTGAACAACAATGCCCCTTTAATAAATACTAAACTATTGATTTAAAACAACTTTAAAATAAAACCAGATCAAATAAACACGACTTTGCCGCGTAAAAAATCACCTTAAAACAGTAAAATGTGGCCTTACTAACGATGATTTGGTTTATTGATAGACCATTCCTGCTTTATAGGAAAAGTAAATATTCTGCGCACATTTCAATCTGGAAAATGCGGCATCATCAAACGATAAAGTCTATAATAGTCCGCTTTCATTTTCTCTCGGTGCAACATGGCAACAGCAAATCAATACGATGTTCTAGTTTTGGGTGCCGGTGCGTCTGGTTTAATGACCGCCTATATGGCTGCCCAGCGCGGACGCAAAGTATTGGTGCTGGAAAAAGCCAATAAAGTTGGCAAGAAAATCCTGATGTCGGGCGGTGGTAAATGCAATTTCACCAACCTCTATGTCGAGCCAAGCAACTATATTTCACATAATCCGCATTTTGTGATTTCCGCGCTCAGCCGCTATACCAATTGGGATTTTATCGGGCTGGTCTGCGAATATGGCATTGACTATGAAGAACGTAAACATGGGCAGCTGTTTACCTTAAATGGCGCCAAAGACATTCTGAATATGCTGCTGGCCGAGTGTGACAAAACCGGTCTGGTCGAGATTAAAACCAGCTGTGAAGTCAAAGCCATGACCGCCATAGATGATTTGGGTTTTCAGGTCGCAACCACTTTAGGTTATTTTCAGGCAGAATCTGTAGTGATCGCCAGTGGCGGCCTGTCCATTCCGACGCTGGGAGGGTCCGGAATCGGTTATGAAATTGCCAAGCAGTTTGGCCATCATGTCTATCCGACCCGTGCCGGCTTGGTGCCGTTTACCTTTTCCGACAGTTTTAAAGAAGTCACCACCCGCCTCAGTGGTAATGCTGTAGAAGCGACACTTTCCAATGCGCTAAACAGCTTTACCGAAGCCTTGCTGTTTACTCACCGCGGTTTAAGCGGACCAAGTTCGCTGCAGCTGTCCAATTACTGGGATGTCGGCCAAAGTTTTCATATCGACTTCCTGCCGGCCGTGGATTTAGCCGAGTTTTTTAAAGCCAAAAAATCCAGCCAGCCGAAAGTGCTGTTACGTACCTTACTGGCCGAACATTTACCGAAAAGTGTGGTGGCAGAGCTGCAACAGCTGATCTGGCCGGAACAGGCGGAAAGCGCCATCGGACAGCTGAGTGATGAAAAACTGGAGCAGATTGCAGCGCGCCTGCACAGCTTTGAAGTCAAACCGTCAGGTACCGAAGGCTACCGTACCGCAGAGGTGACTTTAGGTGGCGTCGATACCACTGAAGTTTCTTCCAAAACCATGGAAAGTAAAAAGCAGAAAGGCTTGTATTTTGTCGGTGAGGTGCTGGATGTGACGGGCCATTTAGGTGGTTATAACTTCCAGTGGGCCTGGGCGTCAGCGCATGCCGCCGCCCAATATGTCTGATGGTTTATAAAACTGGTGGATGAATTATTCCAGATAATCTGTGCGCAATAAGCACAGATGATTCTGGCGTTGTACACGTAAAATAGTCTGCTGCATTTTCACCACGGCGCACTGAACATGCTTTGGTAGTACTGCCGGCTGTTCTGATTGTTTTAAGCTAATTTTTAACATAAGGTCTTCCCCAAATAGACTTTCGTCGATTTTATTCCCTGAATATTTCATACAGATTAAATATAAGCATCTAAAATATATGAAATATTTATTCCTTTTTTATGAAGCTTTACTATAACAAAAAATTGTTCATTTATACAACATCATCGACTTTGGTCGCAGCTTGCCCGGTATCGCCCGAATCATCAGCGCTCTGGGCGGGTTGGTTTTGATTTTGGTTTTGAGTTTTGGCAAAAATAAATTTATAGGCGCTGGCCAAAAAGCCAAGGGTAATCCCTGCAATCACTACGGGTGCAAAAAGATTGGAAGGCGCTTTCTTTTTCGTCATTCTGCTTCTCCAGTTTTCAACAAAAAACGAGGTCGATCAACACTCAGTTTGATCGACCTTGTAGATAGATGACAGGTTATTTCGGATCATCTTTTCGTGGTTGATGTGCATCGACATCCGGTTCTTTTTCACCAGTTGAACCAAACGGATTATTGCTGGCCGGATGCGCCGGGTCTACCTTCAGCGTATCAGGTGTAACCTGATCTGCACCGGATGCTTCATCTTCCTGTGGTGCAGTGGTCAGCGTTGCCGGTGTGGTATTCGACAAATCCGTAGTCATGGGGGTATTTGTCCCTTGTGACGGGTCCTGTTTGTTCATTGGATTCACTCCTGGGGTCGTAAAGCCACTATTGGCCGCACTGTCCTGCTCCTGTTTCAACGGATTCGGCTGCTTGGCTTCGCGTTTGGCTTTATCAATCAGATCGGTTAAAACACGTTCTGCCGGTTGACGGCCACCCAGACCAAAGGCCAGAGCAAAGGCCACCGCAACTGCACCCAAGGTTAAACCGAAGGCCAGGTTCACAATAGAATCGGCAATGCCCATGGCACGTAAGCCCATTGCTACGACCAGACCCATAATCAGTACGCGTACCAGCGTCGCTAACCAGCGTGAACTGTTGTATTCACCACGCTCGACCACTTTGGCCACCACATTCGCCAGCCAGAAACCGACCACCAGAATGACCGCGCCCAGCAGAATATTGGCACCGAAGTAAATGAACATCGAAATCAGACCACTTACCTGCTCGAAACCAAGACGATTGGCCGCTTCAGACACGGCAAACAGCATGGTAAAGAACACGATCAGACAACCAACCATGGTCGATACTTTGGTGGTACCGAGGAAACGCTGTACGCCCAGTTTGGCCGGAATTTCATCGACACCCGTACCTGAAATAATTTCAACCACCAGATTGGCCACGAAACGTGACACCACATAGGCAATGATCAGGATTAAACCGGCGGCAATAATATGCGGAATTGCATACATGATTTCATGCAGCATGGCGGTTGCCGGCTGAGAAATCGCCTCAATACCCAAGGCTTCAAATGCAATGATTAATGCAGTAATGATGATCAGGGCAAAAACAAAAGAACCGACCAGCTTCGGCAAGTTAGAGTTCTTGAACAGGCCAATTTTTTGCGCCTGCTGTTGCAGATTCAGGCTACCAATTAAACCTTCGACAATACCACGGACAATTTTAGCCAGAATATAACCGACAAAAATAATCACGCCGGCAATAAAGATATTCGGCAGATAAGAAATGGCTTCAGTCACCATGTTTTGTACTGGATACAACAGGCCGTTTAAGCCCAGAATCGACAGCACAATTGGCAAGAACAGTAACAGGATTAACCAGTACACAATATCACTGATATTGCGGCTAATCGGGCTAACCCCGACATCGGCACTGAGCTTTTCATCCAGCTGGGTACGGTTCAGTACGCGCTGCAGGCCCATTTTGACCAGCGTTGCGACAATCCAGGCAATAAAACCGACCGCAATGGCTGCCAGCAATTGGGGAATAAAGACCAGGAAGCTTTGAATCATATTGCTAAACGGCCCACTGACACTGGTCAGGTTCAGCACATTCAGCGCCGCGATAATCGCGATAATCATGATGATCCAGAAGGCAACTCTGGACAGGATACTTTCTACATTGGGACGGTGCCCGGTGGCATGCGACAGCTTCTGGTTGATGCCCAGCTTTTCTAAGCCTTTTTTAATGGCTGCACCGACAATTAATGCAATAATCCAACCAATAATAAGTATGGCAATCGCCGATAAAATGGGATGAAACTGTTCCCAGTAGTACATGGCATCGAAGCCTGCACCTCTCGGGTTTCCATCAAAATAATCATTCATATGTCTTGCCCTCTTGTTATGACTTTCTACATTCGTTGTTCATGGCAAAAGATGCGCATCTTGATCATGGTAAAAATGAAAGGTTTAAGTACTTTGTATTTTTAAGTACCGTGTTTTTATGAAGTACCAAGCGTGTAAGAATGCACGGCTATCGCAAAAAACCCTGAACTGACGGTCAGGGTTTATGCAATCTTCAGACTTATTGAGCGGTGGCCGTAGCGGTATCGCCATCAGTGGCAGTGGCTGAATCACCATCTACAGCGGTGCCAATGTCGCCATCCACACCTGTGGTCGCCACACCTTCTTCAGCCATTGCAGGCGTACTGTTATTGGGTGTAGCCTGTTCTACATTGGCATTCGGATGCCCAGGTGGTGCCTCACTCGGTTTAGGATCACGATCCGCAAACATGTACACCACCAGTGCCAGCAGAAAAACACCCACAGCAATCAAGATAAAAACTGGCATACGTTTTTTCTTTTGTACTTCTTCTGCGCTTGTGACATGAGGTGGCTTGTTAAAATCATGGCTCATGTTTCCCTCACTTCTTTTCTATTCGCTTGTCGAATTTTTATACTAACAAGAAGCATTGTTGTGTTGTGTGACAAAGCATTGTGAGATGGTGAAAAATGTAATTACAAAAAATGAAGTTTTTTACTGCTTTCATTTTATTCAAAATTTTGACGCAAGCCGGGTTCAGCAGCTGGTAAATTCTACGTAATTTTTAGCCCCTCCTAGCAGACGGAGTAACTGATGCAAAATTAGAAGAATAAGCACATGAAAAGGAATATAGAGCCGCCTAGATGTGAGGAAAAAATCAGCAGCCTGAGCATCCTCCAGTCCTGATCAGCCCCTCCTTGCTTAATACAGCAAAATGCCAGGTAACAATTTGCTTCAGATCGCCCACCACAAGCGCTGCCTTAACGCATACAAATGCGCTATAATACGTCACTCTTTTTTTCATGCTCCAGAATTTTATGGCGTATCGTCAACAAAGTGTAACGCTTGATCTTGACACTGACGTCACACATCAATGTGCTTTGCACTACACGCGTGATCAGCATTTAATCGGGATTATTGAGTTCAGTAAACCGAGCTTTCTTCTGAAATGGGGCGATCTGGAATATTTCCGCCGTCGTACTGAAGAGTTTTCAGTGATGCCGTTTCCAGACTGCATTAATGCCATGGTGATTGATGTGCGTAATGTCGCGGCCTGGCTCGATAATGAAGTGCCGATTATTCCATGGCGCTTACTGGAAGAAGAATGTCCAGTGCGTCTGGTGGTCCCTGCAGACCGTGTCGAACACTATGCCGGCTTTTTTGAACCAACTTGGCTGACTACTGATACAGAAACAGCGATTCAGGAAATCCGTCATTTTATGGATATGTTTGTGCATTAAGTATATTCAAGCGGCACTGACACTTCATCAAAAAAACCTCATCTGAATCATACAGATGAGGTTTTTTAATAGAATATACGTTTCATTTAATCCGCTAGCGAATGGTAAAAATACACTGCTGCTTAAAACTGGATTTGGGTAGCCAGATCAGCTGTTTATAGCGCACCTGATCTATTCCAAAACTTTGCATTTTCTGGCGTGTATAGCGCCAGCCAATACAATCTTGATAGCGCGCATATTCAGGCGCTTGCCCTGCTGTAGTCGATGCCTGCTGGACCTGAATTTTCTGGAAAAACGCGGTTTCTCTGGCGCGCATCGGGCCAATATACTGCTGATAGGCCTGCTCCATGTCTGCATCATCAAACTGCATTGGTTGCATGGCGCCGCCATGCCAGCCCAGCTGACTGCGCCAGTTCAGATATTTGATCTTTCCGGCCGGAAACACATAATTGGCGCAGGAGGAAAAACAGTATTGCCCGACTTCTACATTCAGCTGATGCGCATAGACCAGATCACCCAAATCCATTCCCAGACCAATTTCACCCCCTTGACTGGTGATTTTCAGGGTCTGTACTTGCGGGAACTGCTTTAACAAGGCAGCTGCACGGGTATTGGCATCTTGGCTGAGCGGGCCAGTATAGATCAGCACATTTTCTTGTACCGTCACTTCTGTTTCCGTGCCTGTGATATTTGCCTGCAGCGTAGTTGCCGCCACCAGCGCGACGCTGGCCATAAGCATGGATTGAAACACTTGCATCACATCCTCACAGAACAATAAACCAGGCTGAGAACAGCAGACCATTGAAGTAAGCCTGTAGCACTCAAGCTTACCAGTAGTTTTCTACTGCAATATTGCCTTCTCCACGGCGATTCATGCTCAGACCACGCGCTTTTAGGGCTTCTTTGGTATCTTCCACCATTTGCGGGTTACCACATAGCATCACATGACTGCTGTCCGGATTAAAAGACAGGCCCACAGCTTTTTCCAGCTCGCCATTGGCGATTAACACCGGCAGACGGTCATGCAAAGGTGCGTTCGGATCACGGGTAATAATCGGCACAAATTTAAAACCTGTATGCCCTTCGCCAAAAGTCGCTGCAATTTCTTCAATCCGCTCGACATAGGCCAGTTCAGCGGCAGTACGGACACTATAGACCAGATGGATATGCTGGTATTTATTCCAGGTGTCGAAGTCTTGCAGCATCGACAGGAATGGTGCCAGTCCGGTGCCGGTACCCAAAAGCCATAAGTCTTGTGGCAAAGGCAACTGATAACGCGCCAAGGTTAAAAAGCCATAGGGGACTTTTTCCAGATACAGCTCATCGCCAACCTGTAGATGTTGCAGATTGGAGGTAAAGGCCCCATCGGGTACGACAATTGAAAAGAATTCCAGGGTTTCATCAAAAGGTGACGACACCACCGAATAGGCCCGCACCACCAGTTCATCGCCGACTTTAAGGCCAATACGCGCAAATTGTCCGGCAGTAAATTTAAAGTGGGCTGGACGCGTCATGGTAAAGCTGAACAAGGTATCGGTCCAGCGATGTACAGATAACACCGTTTCTAGGCTAAATTTTTCAATTGACATAATTTGTACGTGGCATGAAAGACTGCGCTCATGGTAGCATGGCAGCATAATTTATTAATATTTTTTAAATGTTAAGGCTATATTCATGCGCATGACTTTACGCCAATTGGCTGTTTTTGTAGCAGTCGCTCAAGAAGGCACAGTAACCAAGGCCAGTGATGCCGTCAAACTGACGCAAAGTGCGGCGAGTATGGCTTTAGCAGATCTGGAAGATGGTTTAGGCGCACCCCTGTTTGACCGTTTAGGTAAACGCCTGCAATTGAATGATCTGGGCCGTTTTTTACTCCCGCAGGCGCTTGAAATTCTAGGCCGCTGTGAAGCCTTTGAACAGGCCGCCAAAGGCGAGCTGCAAAGCATTGATTTGCGCCTGGGCGCGACCCTGACCATTTCCGATTATCTGATGCCAGATTTAATGGCCAACTTCCTACAAATTCAGCCACAGGCGCATTTACAGCTGCAGGTCGGCAATACCCGTCAAATGATTGAAGCAGTCAACCAGTTCCAGCTCGATTTAGCCCTGATTGAAGGTTCCTGTCATTTGCCGCAGCTGCAATGTATCCACTGGCGTGATGATGAACTGGCGGTCTGCTGTTCACCGAATCATCCGCTGGCGCAGCTAGACCGTGCCTTAACCGCAGAAGACTTTAAACAGGTGGAATGGATTTTACGTGAAGAAGGTTCAGGCACCCGTGAAGTATTTGATAACGCCATTTTAAAAGATGTGCCAGATGCCAAAATCCGTTTAACCCTGGGTCATAATGAAGCCATTCTGAAAATTGTGGCCGGCGGCTTAGGCATGTCCTGTATTTCAAAACTGGCGATTGAGCCTTTACGTGAAAAAGGCCAGCTGGTGATTTTAGACACTCCATTCTGGCAACTGGCGCGGCCTTTATTTATGCTGGTGCATCGTCAGAAATACCAGGGTCCAGGTCTGAAAGCCTTTATGAAGTTCTGTGACAGCAAATAAGACTGTATTTAATCCATAAAAAAGCGCCTGCAGGCGCTTTTTTCATACCTTATCGAAATTGGCTTTCACATGGAATCCCGTCGCCATCACCATCCATTTTGGTATTTGGGCAATTACGAATAAAGAATAAAGCCTCCTCATAAGACTTCATCTGACTACAATGCTCGCGGCCATCACATTTAAATTGTTCAGATGAGCTGCTACTTACCGGCAGCGCTTACTCTACATTCTCTTGGACATTTTCTAAATTCTTTTTCCCTTTTTCACTAAGTCCAAGTTCCGGTAATTCGCCATGTACCGCTCTTTGCTCAGCTACGATCTGTTGCTGAGCAATCATCAGTTCTTCAAGTTTTTGCTGTTTCTGAGCTTGATATTCTTGATATTTCTTATATACCAAAATACTTAATCCTAAAATAATGATTAAGCCTAATACAGTAATGATCTTTGAATTAAGCCATGAAGACTTCTTTTTATCTCTTGACGAAACTTTACCCTCGATATTTCTGTATCGTAGATTGTTCTGTTCAGCAGGCTCTGATACTTTTAGGTCTAAGCGCACAATATTCGCGGCTTTAAATTTTCCTGCATCTTCAACAATTATAAATTTTAGATTTTCACCGATTTTAGGTGGAACATTCTTATTGAGAAAATCTTTGATGTGGAAAAATAAATCTTTTGACTCTTTCTCTATCTGAATAAAACCAAAACCACGATCTTCATGCTAGCTTTTGATTTTCCCCTCTTGAAACATAATGCGCTCTTATCTTTGATATTTTTAATAATTGTAATAAAAAAGAAGCTAAAAAGCCTCTTTTCTATTCTTATACTCGACTTAAGCAGAATATATAAATTCTACCTCAGTACTAACGTCGGAAATTGGACAGCAGGGAAGAAGTAATCGACTGGTTATGGGCGGCCACTTTGGATTTTTTGGCTTTGGCCGACTGGTCTTCAACCCGCTCAATTTTCACTGCTTTAAACTTGTTGCCGTTTTTGACCACATTAAATTTCACCCGGTCATTTCGCTTCGGTTCTATCCCATCGGCCGGGAAATCGGAAATATGAAAAAACACTTCGCCTTCCGGACAGGCAATAAAGCCGTAACCCTTGTCTGCGTTGTATTGCTTAACTTTACCCTGATATTGTTCGTTGCTCATCGACCTGTCCCCCTTTTGCGCTTCAAGCTTAGTATATAAAAAAGAGGCTATAAAAGCCCCTTCTCTGTTCACTAGCAAAATCAGTCTTTTTGCACGGAACCGAAAATTTTGTCACCGGCATCACCCAGGCCCGGTACGATATAGCCATTTTCATTCAGGCCCTGATCCACAGAGGCAGTGAAAATTACCACATCCGGATGCGCTGCTTCTACACGCTGAATGCCTTCTGGCGCAGCCACCAGCACCATCACGCGAATATCTTTACAGCCGCTGGCTTTTAACACATCAATCGCCGCCACTAAAGATGAACCGGTGGCCAACATTGGGTCAATGATCATGGCAATACGGTTTTGTACATCCGGTACCAGTTTTTTGTAGTAGGTACGTGCTTCCAGCGTTTCTTCATCACGCTCTAAGCCCAGTACAGACACTTTGGCGCTTGGAATCAGGTTCAGGAAACCATCCAGCATGCCAATACCGGCACGTAAAATTGGTACCACCGTAATTTTTTTACCGGCAATACGGTCTACCGTGACCGCACCATTCCAGCCGTCAATTTCATGCTCGACCATTGGCAAATCTTTGGTCGCCTCATAGGTCAACAGCATGGTCACTTCTTGCGCCAGCTCGCGGAAGTTTTTAGTGCTGATATCTGCACGACGCAGTAAACCGAGTTTATGACGAATGAGCGGATGACGAATTTCATGGATAGCCACGGGAGAACACCTAAAAGGTTAAGATAAAATTCCGTCTATTATAATCATTTTTTGACCCTGATAAAAACAAAAAAGCCCTCAAATATTGAGGGCTTTTTGCTAGACAATTCTCTTTTTCAAGATTATTGCTGAGACAGCATGAAGTGAATTGGAGATAAAATCTCGGCTTCAAGCGCCATCTGGATAATTGGATCCGGATAAACACCAATCACCAATACCGCCAGTGCAGCCAGCAGAACCATGATCCCGCCAACACGTTGACCCCAGTGATCGACTGCATCCATTTTTGGTGTTTCTGGCGGAGTCATATACATCACCACCATCACACGTAAATAGTAATACAGACCAATACCCGAACCGACAATAATCATCGCTGCCAGGAACCAGTGCTGGGTTGTTACCGCAGCCATGACTATCAGGAACTTACCAATAAAGCCTGCAGTCAGTGGAATACCGGCCAGAGACAGCATCATCACGGTTAATACAGCAGTCAGCACTGGACGACGCCAGAACAGACCACGGTATTCAGCCAGACTTTCTGCTTCTGAAGTGTTGTTATATGGACTCGACATTAACGCTACGGCACCGAAAGCACCAATCGTGGTTAATACATAGGTAATCACATAAACAGTCACATTACCCAAGCTGGCATAAGTCAGACTGATCAGACCAATCAGCAGATAACCGAAGTGTGCGATTGAAGAGTATGCCAGGACACGCTTCAAGTTCACTTGGCGTACCGCCAGGAAGTTACCGACCACAATCGACAGTACGGCGATAATGGTCAGCAGTGTAATAACTGATTCTTGCAGGATGGCACCTGAAGTCAGCAAGTAACGTACGAACAAACCAATGGTCGCCACTTTGGCAGCCGTTGCCAGGAAGGTCGCGATTGGTGCTGGAGCACCCGCATACACATCTGGTGTCCATTTGTGGAATGGTGCCAAAGACAGTTTGAATGCAACCGCAAAGATAATTAAGGCAATACCTAAAATGACCAGTGGCTGGTGCAGGTTCTGCATAAGCGCCTGTACAGAGTCATAGAATGACAGTGAACCGGTGTAGGCATAAATATACGCCATACCCATCAGCAACATCGCAGATGCGGTTGCTGAAAGTACCAGGTATTTCACCCCTGCTTCTAAAGACTTCGAACGCTGATGTGTATAGGCCAACAAGCCATACACCGGAATCGACATCAATTCCAGGCTGATGAAGAATGAAGCATAGTGCGAGCTTGCCACCATGAGCATTGCGCCTGCAACTGAGGACAACATCAGGATGTACAGCTCTTCACGATTGTCTTTATAGCTTTCAATATAAGCATGTGACAAGGTACAGCAAGCCAGTGCAGCAACCAGGATCAGTAACTGATAAACCAGTGTGAACTGATCAATCATAAACATGCCCATGACATTCGCTGGTGCAAAAGCACCACCGAATAATGAGAGCAGAATATACGCTGCAGCAAGGTTTAAGCCCACTACAGATGCTGTCGCAATCAGGTTATGGTTACGCTTGATTGCGGTGAGAATCATCACGACGATCGCAGTTAAAGCCACGATCATCACAGGAGCTAATGGCATAAGCTCGGAAAATGACATTGTGAAGTTCATGACTTATTGGATCTCCACATTTTCGAGTTGAGTGCTTACCTGTTCGGTCACGTCAACTAGCTCTTGAACTGGAATGTAGCTGTTTGCTAACCACGCCATGCTTGAATTGGAAATATCAAGGAAGCTTTGTGGATACAGACCAAGCCATAACAGACCAACGGCACAAATTAACAGAATCACAATTTCACGCGCATCCAGATCTTTTAACGGATTGCTGTAATGCTGTTTTTGCTCTTCGTTTGGTGTACCAAATAATGCTTTGTGAATCAGGATCAGACCATAAAGACCTGCAAACACCAGACTCACTGCAGCAATGATTGTAAATACAGGGAACTGGTTGAATGAACCCATCAGAATCAGGAATTCACCAATAAAGTTACCCAGACCCGGGATACCGACCAATGCTGCCACGAAGAACATCAGGAAGAAGGCCAGATACGGGAATTGACCACGAATACCACCCATCAGACGCATGTCACGGGTATGCACACGTTCATAGACCTGACCACACATAATGAACAATGCAGCAGATGACAAGCCATGTGCCAGCATCATGATCATTAAGCCTTGGTAAGTCAGGATATTACCTGCGTAAATCGCCAGTAACACAAAGCCCATGTGCGAAATAGAGGTATAAGCCAACAGGCGTTTCATATCGGTTTGCTGGAAGGCACACCAAGCGCCGTAGAAAATACCAATTAAACCGAAAATAATCGCGATGTCTGCAAACTGTGCAGAAGCCGCCGGGAAGAATGGAATCACAAAACGGAGTAAACCGTACGCTGCAGTCTTAATCAAGATACCTGCAAGGTCAACAGAACCTGCTGTTGGTGCCTGTGCGTGGGCATCTGGTAACCAGCCGTGTAACGGGAAAACTGGAAGTTTTACCGCAAAGCCGATGAACATACAGATCATGAAGGCATAAGCCACTGCCGGTAACTGTGCATCAAGCGTATTCGCCACCGCTAACAGATAGTGGTAGTTGAACGAGATGGTACCTGACAGCATGTAACCGTAAATCACCAGCCCCAGGATACCGATCAGCATGATCAGACCTGCAACCTGTGTATAGATGAAGAACTTGGTTGCTGCGTAAACACGCGATTTACCATCTGCCCCTTTATGCCCCCAAAGCGCAATCAGGAAGTAGATTGGAACCAGCATCATCTCCCAGAAGAAGAAGAACAGGAACAGGTCAATCGCCAGGAATACACCAATTACGCCACCTAAAGACCATAACAGGTTCAGGTGGAAGAAGCCCACGTTCTTCTGGATTTCACCCCAAGAACAGCCGACGGCCAAAATACCCAGCAGCGCTGTCAGGCCAACCATGAGTAATGATAAGCCATCTACCGCCAAGTGAATGTTAATGCCCAGGGTTTGAATCCAAGGCAACTGGAATTGGGCAGCCCAGCTTGGAACCTGTGCACCCAATTCATATTGATACGTACCTGATTGCCATAACGCCAGGGTCAGACCCAGCGTTACCAGCATACCCACCAGCGCAATATAGCGCGGCAGTTTGTCGTCGAGCTTGTCGACGATCCAACAAATAAAACCTGCAATGAACGGAACGAGGATCAGTGCGGGTAAAATGATATTGTTTGGAGCTTCCATCTTATTTCCCCACGACCTGAGTCACGACCACGACCAGCAGTAAAACAACAACACCGAGGGCCATACTAGAGGCGTATTCGCGCAATGAACCGGTTTGACGTGAACTGGTAAAGCTGTTGCCTGCTTTAACAATTGCAGGAAGCACCAGCCACAAGCCATCAATCGGATCGCGACCTAAAATTTTAGCGATAAGCAGGTAAGGCTTCACGAATACGATGTCATACAACGCATCGAAACCAAGTGCATTACGGCAGATATTGGCCAGACCTGAACCCAGAGAAGTCTGAGCAAAGCCTTTCACGGCATTGTAAGCAAACGCAAACAGCACCACGCCAACAGCAAGACCTGCCAAAGCAACACCAATCGCGATGTATTCAGCACCATGTGCACCGGCTTCAAGCGCTTCAGGAATAATGAAGGCTGGAATTTGTGCAGCATCCAGAATGCTCATCACTGGTGCTTTCAGCACAATCGCCAGACCCGTTGAAAGCACTGCCAGAATTGCCAGTGGAGCCCAGTAAGTAATGCCTTTGATTTCATGATAAGGCGTGTTTTCTTTGCCGAAGAATACTACCCAGATTAAACGGAAAGTATAAATAGACGTTAAGAACGCACCTGCAACACCCACCCAATACAGTGTATTGAAGACTGGTACGCCAGCTAAATGGCTTTGTGTCCACACCGCGGCCAGAATCGCATCTTTAGAGAAGAAGCCGATGGTCAGGAATGGAATGGCTGCCAAGGCACCGCCACCAATCGCGAAACATGCAAACAGGAATTTGTTCTTGTAGAACAGACCACCCATCTTGAAGATGTTTTGTTCATGATGGTAAGCCAGAATCACCGCACCTGAAGACAAGAATAATAATGCCTTGAAGAATGCGTGAGTCAGCATGTGGAACAGACCCGCCTGGTACGCTTCAGCACCTACGGCCATAAACATATAACCGAGCTGACTCATGGTTGAGTAAGCCAGAATACGTTTGATGTCGGTTTGAACCAGCGCTGCAAAACCAGCCACCAGCAAGGTTACCGCACCGGTAATAGAAATGAAGATCATCACTTCTGGTGCAAGTTCAAATACGCTGAACATACGGCAGCATAGATAAACACCCGCAGTCACCATGGTTGCCGCGTGGATTAACGCAGATACTGGCGTCGGACCTGCCATCGCATCTGCCAACCAGGTTTGTAACGGGATTTGCGCAGATTTACCAGCAGCACCCAAGAACAACATTAAGGCAGTCCAGATGGTAATTGATGAGCTTTGGGTCATAACCGCAGCAGCATTCTCAACGATATACTGTGTATTCAGGGTACCGAACTGTTGGTACAGCAAGAACAGTGCAATCAGCAGGAATACATCACCAACACGCGTTACGGTAAATGCTTTAATGGCAGCAAAACCGTTGGCCGGGTTCTGGTAGTAATAACCGATTAACAGGTAAGAACACAGACCTACACCTTCCCAACCCAGGAACAATAACGCCAGGTTATCGCCCAGTACCAGCAGTAACATGCTGGCCACGAACAGGTTGAAGTAAGAGAAGAAACGTGCGAAGTCTTCCTCACCACGCATATACCAAGATGCGAAGATGTGAATCAGGAAACCAACACCGGTAATCATGCCCATCATCAGCAACGATAAGCCGTCAAGCTGCAAACTGATGCCTGGGGCAAAATCACCCACGCTAAACCACGTCCACAAATGCTGAACGTAAAGTTCTTTACCGTTATTGACAAAGTCAAGGCCGGCAATCAGGGCAAATAATGCCGATAGACCAACTGCCCCTACCCCGATAATCGCCGCAACTTTCTCAGGAAGATTGTGACGCCCTGCCGCTAATAAAATAAAACCGATTAGCGGGAACAAAATTGTTAAATATAAATAACTCATCCGCGCATCTCACTAGCAGCATCCACATCCAGGTGATGGAAGCGATGATAGAACTGAAGGACGATCGCAAGACCGATACACGCCTCTGCCGCAGCCAGCGTCAGAATCAAGATGAACATGATCTGGCCATCTGGTTGTACCCAGGCACTACCCGCCAGAACGAACGCAAGTGCTGCTGCGTTCATCATGATTTCAAGGCTCATTAAAATGAATAACAGGTTGCGTCGCACCATTACACCGTAAAAACCCAGTGCAAAAAGAATGGTTGCAACGATCAAACCATGTTCTAAAGGGATGTTGCCCATTATTGTTTTTCCTCTTCTGCACCTGGTTCACGTTTACCTAAGTGGAATGCTGCAACCAGGGCTGCTAGCAATAACATCGCGGCAACTTCAACCAATAATAAATAGTGAGTAAAGAGTGCTTGACCGACTTCTTTAGGACCAACAATTTCGGTTCCCATGACAGCTGGCGTGCTGGAGTAATCAGATGCAAGCATCCATACCAGAACCAGACCCATCAAGAAGCTCATTAATGCTGGATATGCCCATGCAGATGAGTTGAGCCATTTGCTCTCTTGTTCAACAGTTTGCTGACCCAAGTTCAACATCATCACCACGAACACGAATAACACCATGATCGCGCCGGCATACACAATAATTTCCAGGGCACCGGCAAACGGTGCACCCACAATCATGAACATCCCTGCAACAGCAAGTAATGACACGATCAAGCTCAGTAACGCATGTACTGGGTTCGTGTTGGTGACAACACGAACAGTAGAGATAATGGCCACGAGTGCCATCAAATAAAACGGCCACATCATGGTAATAGACTCCGTACATCAACAGGTGCACTTTCTTTTTGTGCTTGACCTTTGTCTTTACCTGTAACTGCCATACCGGTTACACGGTAGAAGTTATAGTCAGGATATTTACCCGGACCTGAAATCAGCAAATGTTCTTTTTCATAGACCAGGTCCTGACGAACATATTCACCCAATTCAAAGTCTGGTGTCAGCTGAATTGCAGTTGTCGGGCAGGCTTCTTCACACATACCGCAGAAGATACAGCGAGAGAAGTTGATACGGAAAAATTCCGGATACCAACGACCATCTTCCTGCTCTGCTTTTTGCAGTGAAATACAACCCACTGGACATGCAACGGCACACAGGTTACAGGCAACGCAGCGCTCTTCGCCATCTGGGTCACGTGTAAGCACGATACGACCACGGAAACGCGGTGGTACGATTTCTTCGGCTGGCACTTCCGGATATAAAATGGTGTCACGTTTGCGGGTTGCGTGGCTGAACACCATCCACAACGAGCGCACGATTGACCCAAATCCAGCTAGAAACTTATACATTTTGTTCTCCCTGCCCTTACCACAAGATAACCGCGCCAGTAACCAGCAGGTTCACCAACGCTAATGGCAAGCAAATTTTCCAGCCAAAGTTCATTACCTGGTCATAACGTGGACGCATTAAAGAACCACGTGCCAGAACGAACATCATTACAAAGAATGCTGTTTTGATAATGAACCAGAATGCTGGAGGTAAGAAATCAAGTCCGAATGGCGCTAACCAGCCACCGAAGAATAACGTCACGATCAGCGCAGAGATCAGCACCACGTTGACGTATTCCGCAACGAAGAACATCCCCCATTTCATACCGCCGTATTCGACGTGATAACCTTCTGCCAATTCCTGTTCTGCTTCTGGTTGGTCAAACGGGTGACGGTGCGTTACCGCAACACCTGCAACCACGAAAATCAAGAAGCCCAAGAACTGAGGAATTACAAACCAGACGTCTTGCTGTGCTTCTACAATTTCACGCATGTTGAATGAGCCGGCAATTGCCACCACACCCATCAGGGAAATACCCAGGAACACTTCATAAGAAATGGTTTGCGCTGCAGAACGTAGACCACCCAGCAATGCATATTTGTTATTTGATGACCAGCCACCAAACAGAACCGCATAGACTGCAATACCCGCCATTGCCATAAAGAACAGCAGGCCGATGCTCATGTCTGCCACACCTAAATACGGTGATACAGGAATAACCATGAACGACAGTACCGCAGTTGCCATTGCAACTGCAGGTGCCATACGGAAAGTCAGCTTGTCAGCGAATTTTGGTGTCCAGTCTTCTTTGAACATGATTTTCAGCATGTCGGCGACAATCTGGAACATACCGCCCGGACCTACACGGTTCGGACCATAACGATCTTGCCATAAACCGAGCAGACGACGCTCGATAAATGACATTAATGCTGCAACCAGTACCACAACCAGCAAGATCACAATCGCTTGAATGACTGAATAGGCAATTGGCCAGTTCTCAGCCCAAAGCGGTGTTTGACGCATTAATTCTTGTTCCATGAATTATACTCCTACCGCGACTGACACAGGCTCAGCAAGAGATACCGTCGGTGCTAGACCAATTGGGTAACCAATATAACCTGTAGGTAAATATTCAATCACTTGAACTGGAAGAACAATTGAAGTCTCGCCTGCTTTCACAGTGATCTTCTGACCATCTTTCAGGTTCAAACGGCTTGCATCCTGTTCACCCACGGCAAACATGGCTTCAGGAATACGTGATTCCATCGCTGGTGTTTTAATGGTGAATTCACCTGACGCAAAAATATGATGCATTGGCACCAAACGGAAGCTGTCCGGATTGGCCAATACAGGGCTTGGTGCTACGAAGCTACGTGCTGGACGTTTTGGTAAACGGTCGAATAAACGTACGCCTGAATCACCACCTTTTAAGTGACCGCCCACGTTGTCCTGGAATTTGTTCCAGGCCTGTGGCGAGTTCCAGCCTGCAGACCACGCAAATGGCACCAGTGCAGATGGCGTCTGATTACCGACATAACCTTCCATCGAGAAAGTTAATGCAGAATCGACATCGGTCGGCTGTTTTGGTTCGTGAATCGAAAGCGGTGCACGAATTGCAGTACGACCTGAGTAACGACGTGGTTCACGTGCCACTTTCAGACCATGAACACGGAAGCCCGCATCTGGCGCAACGTCTAAAATACCTTCTAATGCCGGTACATTTTTCGCTACAGACTCGATCACATCATCCAGCAAGGTCCATGAAATCGCTTTACCTTTCATGCCAGTTTCAAGGGCGTGTAACCAGCGCCAAGATTCTTTAATCGCCAGTTCCGGCTTGTAGTAGCTTGGGTCATACACTTGGTAGAAACGCTGTGCACGGCCTTCTTGCGAGACTACAGTACCATCACCTTCAGCGAAGCTTGCTGCTGAAAGTACGATGTCTGCTTTCGCTACAGTCGCAGTTTCAGAGTGGTCCAGCACAATAATGTCTTTACCTGCAAGTGCAGCATCGACCTGAGCCGCTGGTAAACGACGGTAAAGGTCATTTTCCACCACAATCACGGTGTCATAGTCTTGTGCAAAGGCTTGCTCCAAGCTCTGACCACCAAAGATCGCCAAGCCCATTGAGTTCACTTCAGGAACAGTCAATGTTAAGCCTGCATTACCCAGATTCTGCGCCACTTGTGCAGCAGCTTCCATGATGGCAGCGTCTTGTAAGCTTGTACCAGAGATGATTAAAGGCTTCTTCGCCGCTTTTAAGGTATCTGCGATGGTTTGCGCAAATGCTTTGGCATCGTCATCTAAACCGGTAATCACTTCGCCTTTTACGCCAGCGGCAATGGCAAAGCCTAAACGCGCGATGTCATTTGGAGATGCAACCACTTCACCAGTTGCCACGTCAGCAAGACGGGTTTGAGTTGCAGCCAGAATGTAAATCGGAGATTTTGCATCTTGCGCAATACGTTGTACCGGTTCAGCCAGCCATTCTTGAGTACGACGCTCTGCCGCCATTTCTTTGGCTTTGTTTTTCGCTGCTTGACGAACAGATAAAGCCATACGTGGTGCAGTTTGTGTCAGATCTTCACCCAGAATTAACACGGCGTCATAGCTTTCAATTTCACGCATGCCCGGGTTGTAAACACCTTCGGTTTGCATGATTGATGCCGCCAGTTCCACTAGGCTTTGCTCTTTTTGCGACATACCGGTTGAATAGTTGTCCTGACCAACCAGTTCGCGCAGTGCAAAGTTCGATTCAAGCGAGGCACGTGGTGAGCCAACACCCAGCACTTTTTTGCCTTGAAGATTCTCAATCACGGTGTCTAATGCCTGATCGACAGACACAGTCGTGACATTTTGACCATCACGGAATTGTGGCTGACGCGGACGATCTTCACGGTTCACATAACCGGTACCGAAACGGCCTTTGTCACACAGGAAGTACTGGTTCACTTCACCGTTGAAACGGTTTTCTACACGACGCAGTTCGCCATAACGCTCACCTGGAGAAATGTTACAGCCTGAAGAACAGCCTTGGCATACGCTAGGCGCATACTGCATGTCCCACTTACGGTTGTAGCGCGCAGAGTGAGTTTTGTCGGTGAATACACCTGTTGGGCAGACTTCAGTCAGGTTACCCGAGAATTCAGATTCTAAAGTCCCTGATTCTGGACGACCGAAGTACACACGTGATGCGTTGGCATACACGCCAAAGTCGGTACCGCCAGCATAGTCTTTGTAGTAACGCACACAACGGTAACAGGCGATACAGCGGTTCATCTCGTGCGCAATAAACGAACCCAGTTCCTGGTTGTAATGCGTACGCTTGGTGAAACGGTAACGACGACGGTCGTGTTGCGTCATTACAGTCATATCCTGTAAATGACAGTGACCACCTTCTTCACAGACCGGACAGTCGTGCGGGTGGTTGGTCATCAAGAATTCAACAACAGAAGCTCGGAAATCTTTTGCTTCTTTGTCTTCAATCGAGATGTAGGTATTGTCAGCAGCAGGCGTCATACATGACATGACCAGACGACCACGCGTATCTTCAGGATTCGCGTATTGCGTCACAGCACATTGACGGCAAGAACCGACAGAACCTAAGGATGGATGCCAACAAAAATATGGGATGTCGATGCCAAGGCTTAAACAAGCTTGCAGCAAGTTTTCTGAGCCGTTGACTTCATACGATTTTCCATCGACATGAATTGTAGCCATAGTCGAATTCCTTAAGCTTGTTCTACGTTGCTGGTCTGAGCTGCGGCATTCACCACTTTCGCTTCAAACTCGCCACGGAAATATTTGAGTGCGCCCATTAACGGTTCCATCGCACCTGGTGCGTGTGCACAGAAAGTTTTACCAATCCAAAGCTTACGGGTCAGTTCCTGTAAGTGATCGATGTCTTCTTTCGTACCCGTACCATCTTCGAGTGCTTTCAGTGCTTTTACCGCCCACGGTAAACCATCACGGCAAGGTGTACACCAGCCACAAGATTCACGCGCAAAGAATTCTTCTAGGTTACGTGTTGCTGAAACCATACATTGAGTTTCATCAACCACCATCAGCAAACACGTACCCAGACGTGAACCTGCTTTCATGATGCTTTCCGCATCCATAGGAAGGTCAATATGTTCAGCTGCCAGGAAGTCAGTGGATGCGCCACCTGGTAACCAAGCTTTCAGTTTCAGGCCATCACGCATACCACCGGCATGTTCTTCAATCACTTCACGTGCAGTGGTACCGAATGGAAGTTCCCAAAGACCAGGGAATTTAACTTTACCTGATGCACCGTAGATTTTTGTGCCTGGATCTTTCGATTTACCCGCAGATAAGCCGATGTACCATTCAGGACCACGTAACAAAATAGCTGGCAAGTTGTTGTAGGTTTCTACGTTGTTGACAATCGTAGGACGACCCCACGCCCCTGCAACTTGCGGAAATGGCGGTTTGGTACGCGGATTGGCACGGCGACCTTCCAGCGAGTTAATCAGTGCAGTTTCTTCACCACAGATATAACGACCCGCGCCGGTGTGCACATACAGCTCGAAGTTCCAGCCAGAACCCAGGATGTTGTCACCCAGGTAACCTTTGGCACGAATCTGCTCAATTGCTTCATTTAAGTATTGTGCAGCTTCGATGTACTCGCCACGGATAAAGATATAGCCGTGAGTCGCTTCCAGTGTATAAGCTGCAATCAGCATACCTTCAATCAATTGATGTGGAAGTTTTTCCATCAACAAACGGTCTTTGAAGGTACCCGGTTCCATTTCGTCGGCATTACAGATCAGGTAACGTGGACCTGAATTGTCATTTGGCGCCATCAGCGACCATTTGATGCCTGCCGGGAAGCCTGCACCACCACGACCTTTAACGGTTGCAGCTTTCACCACATCCAGCACTTCAGCCGGTGTCATGCTAATGGCTTTTTTGAAGCCGGCATAACCATCAAGCGCTTCGTAATCATCTGCATTACGAACATGCTCTTGTTTACTCAAACGCCAAGTTAATGGATGAGTTTCTGGGTTACCGTCGCCATAAATTGGTTTTGGTTCGGTATTCATACATACTTCTCCAATAACTGTTTAATTGATGTCACTTCAACCAGACCGTGAGTATCTTCATCAATCATTAACGTTGGACCTTTGTCACAGTTGCCCAGACAGCAGATTGGCAGCAAAGTGAAACGACCATCTGCAGTCGTTTGACCAAACTGAATACCAAGCTCGCGCTGGAACGCTTCTGCCAAAGTTTCCGCCCCCATCAAGAAGCACGCGATAGAGTCACACAAAAGAATAACGTGACGACCTACCGGTTGACGGTAAATACGGTTATAGAACGTTGCTACCCCTTCTAAATCAGCAACACTGATTGAAAGCAGTTGAGCAATCGCATTGAGCTGTGCGTCATCAATCCAGCCATTACGGCGTTGTACACACTTCAGCGCATCTAGAGATGCTGCACGTGGGTACGGATAGTGACCAATGTGATGTTCGATTTCGTGGATTTCATCCGCAGTTAAAATCCCTTCAACATTCACACGTGGCTTTTTATCAGTCAAAATCATCATAATGCGTTTACCCCTTAGCGATCCACGTCAGCCATTACGACATCAATTGTCGCTAAATAAATAATCAAGTCAGAGACCAGACTGCCGTTAATCACCGAAGGAATTTGCTGTAAGTGCGTGAAGGTTGGTGTACGGATACGGGTACGATAACTCATGGTTGACTTGTCTGAAGTCAAGTAGTAGTTCGACGCCCCTTTCACCACTTCTGCCATTACAGATGCTTCACCTGCCGGCATGACAGGCCCCCAAGACACGCTCAAGAAGTGCGTAATCAGGGTTTCAATATCTTGTAATGTCTTGTCTTTTGGTGGTGGAACAGCCAGAGGATGATCCGCTTTATATGGACCAGATGGCATGTTATCCAAGCACTGCTTGATGATTTTTAAAGACTGTTCGATTTCGCGGTAGTGAACGATGACACGCGCATAGGCATCACCTTCGTACTCCACCGGCACTTCGAAGTCATAGTTTTCATAGCCGCTGTATGGACGGTATTTACGTACGTCAAAGTCGATACCTGTTGCACGTAAACCGGTACCTGTCACACCCCAGGCCAATGCAGATTTTGCATCGTACTGCGCTACATTGCGGGTACGGCCTTCAAACACCGAGTTTTTCAGCGCTGCAGTGTGGTATTCCTTCAGACGTTTTGGCATCCACTCCAGAATCTCGCGGATCAGGTGCTGCCAGTTGTTTGGAAGGTCATGCGCGGTACCGCCAATACGGAACCAGGCTGGGTGCATACGGTAACCAGTAATGGCTTCAATCGCGTCATAAATCTTCTGACGGTCGGCGAACATATAGAATACTGGGGTCATACCGCCGGCATCCTGAATTGCTGTACCGATATAAAGCAAGTGGTTATTGATACGGAACAGTTCCGACATCATCACACGGATACATTGTGCACGCTCTGGCACCTGAATACCGGCCAGCTGCTCCACACCCATCACATACGGCATGTTTTGCGCACAACCACCGAGGTAGTCGACACGGTCGGTATACGGAATAAATGAGTGCCAGGTTTGACGCTCAGCCATTTTCTCTACACCACGGTGGTGATAGCCGATGTCGGGTACACAGTCTTTTACTTCTTCACCATCCAGCTGCAAGATGACACGGAACGCACCGTGCGCAGATGGGTGGTTAGGACCCAAGTTCAGGAACATGAAGTCTTCGTCTTCGTTACCGCGGGTCAGACCCCAGTCTTCCGGTACAAAACGCAAGTGTTCCTGTTCAAAATCCTGCTTGGCCTGGTTCTGCATATACGGGGTATATTCAGTGGCACGTGCAGAATATTCCTTGCGCAGCGGGTGACCTTCCCAATAGGTTGGCAGCAAGATACGACGGAGCATTGGATGCCCTTCGAAGTTAATGCCGAACATATCGTAAGCTTCACGCTCGTACCAGTTGGCATTTGGCCAGATATTGGTCGCAGTCGGAATATTCAGATCGTTCTCATTTAGCGCAACTTTGACACGGATATCGCTGTTACGTTCTAACGACAACAGGTGATAGAACACGGTAAAGTCAGATGCAGGCAATCCGTCGCGGTGCGTACGTAAACGCTCATCTACCGCAGACAGGTCAAACAGCATCACGTATGGACGTAACACTGTACGCAAGAACATCAAGACTTCTTGTACGCGTGCGCGCTCAACCCAGACCGTTGGAAAATCTTCAAAAGTCGTTTGCACATAGAAGTTCTCACCAAATTTGGTTTTGAGCTCTTCTACAATTGCAAATGCTGGGCGGGAATCAACTGCTGTTGATTCTGGCATAGCAATGTCAGTTTCAGCCATTGGCTTGGCTTCCTATTTAATACAAATTCAGTCAACCTAAACGACAACTACACCCATAACGGGTGCACCACGATTTTGTCGCTTAAATTATTTAATTTCATCCATAGAGCGCAGGTTTTTCACCGCAATACGCTGTGCTTGCTTACGGTCACGTTCTGGCATCATCTTTGGCTTATACACTGGCTTAAGATCATCACCAATCACCGCAGACAGCGGACGGCGCTCTAATTGAATTTGGTCTTGCAACAACATTAATGCCTGAATTAAGGCTTCAGGACGTGGTGGGCAACCTGGGATATACACATCGACAGGAATGATTTTATCCACACCTTGTACAACCGAATAAATATCGTACATACCGCCTGAGTTTGCACATGCACCCATTGAGATGACCCATTTTGGCTCAAGCATTTGCTCGTACAAACGCTGGATTACTGGGGCCATTTTCACGAAACAGGTACCGGCGACAATCATGAGGTCGGCCTGACGAGGTGAAGCACGAATAACCTCGGCACCAAAACGTGACAAGTCATGCACGCCGGTTAAAGTCGTTGCATACTCTACGTAGCAGCAAGATGTACCAAAGTTAAACGGCCAAACTGAGTTCTTACGCCCCCAGTTTACTGCTGTATGTGCCAAGTCTTCTAAACGAGTCATGAACACATTTTTATTCACTTCTTCTTCAAGCGGATCGGTAACGATCTGGCGCTCCTGAAGTGGATATTGATCAGCATCCGGATTCGCACGGGTTAAGGTATATTTCATCCCGAGTTACTCCTTATCAGATGATATAGCCTGTGATTTTTTCACATGACCAGCAGATTGAGCAGGAATTTGACCAGTAGGGTCGATTACCAGCTCTTCAATTGAGTTAAAGCGGGTAATTTCTGCAAGATCCATATTTGGTGAACCGATTTTAGGTTTAATCCCTGCAGCTTTACGCTTGTCAGATGGAGCCCAGTTCAGTGCACCAGTTGACAGTTCGTAAATCAAACCAACGAGTAAAACTAAAATAAATACAGCAGCAGTTGCAAAACCAACCCAGCCTACTTCACGAACAGAAGCTGCCCATGCGTAGAGATAGAGGGCTTCTAAGTCGAACACAACGAAGAAAATCGCAACTAAATAGAACTTGGCAGACAAGCGAATGCGTGCACCACCTGCACTCACAACACCTGACTCAAACTGCTCCTGCTTGGCACGGCCCCATGATTTACCCCCTAGGAGTAACGGGACAGTGAGCATAAAGACGCATAAAAATGTAACGCCGATCACGAAGGCAATAATTGCCCATTCGTATGGAGTAATGGCACTCATGCGGGGATAACTCCTGGCAGGCCTATTTATTAACAAAGAATGTATGTATTGGCCTTCAAATACACCAAACACAAAATTAATCCCGCCAATTGTACCTGATTTATGATTTCACTTGCTAGCTTATAAGCCTTAGTCTTTCGGATGATTTTTCCGCGAAACAAATGCCAGAGCACCATTCTGTTGGCCCCTACAGGCCATAATCGCTTTACTAAATCAAGATGTGTTTATTTATTAATTTTTCCAAAATTTTGCATGAGTCGCTGCTATTGATCACTAAATTTGCAATGGCCAATCCTGCCAGCCGTATTCGGCTTCATTTACACCGAATTAAAATGATGATCTTATTCTGCGCCTGAATGCCGGCGTGATTTGTATATTTTTGCAATTTAAAGCGCTTAAGGCTTCATCAATCTGAAGGCTTATGGTATTCCTAAGAAGAACTATAAATTTCAATAATAAGGAGTACATACATGAGCTTAAAATTTACCCATCATCCTGAGTACTTTCTCTTTGCCCAGCTAATTATGCGTCATATTGAAAATTATATTGAGAAACATCCAGACGCAAACAATGCCATTTTCGATTTACGTGATATTTACGAGCTGTTCCGTCAGGACAAAGCCTCAGCCAGTATTAACCTCGATGGTATTTTAAATATTGCTGATGAGTACACGGTGGATACCCTGGACGGTGACCAGAAACTGATTAGCCGTTACAATATTGATGCCAAAGACAATAAGCTGCTGTTTGACTTTAATCAGGCTGCACTGGAAGGCCTTAAAAAAGGCAAAGCCCTGATTGCTCCGGATGCCAAAATCCAGGAATAAAACAAAAAAAAGCGTGTTTTGACAACACGCTTTTTTAATTAACTTTTACGCTGCCACAAAAATTGTGAAATGGCTCTTAATGCAGCGGCATCTTCAGCAAAATAGTCTAGTGCCTGCAGGGCCTGATCATGCAAATCTGTGGCATAAGCCTGTGCCTGCTCTAGTCCCATCAATGCCGGATATGTCGATTTCTCCACCTGTTCATCCTTCCCGGCAGTTTTGCCTAACACTTCGGTATCAGAAATAATATCCAGAATATCGTCCTGGACCTGGAAGGCCAGACCTATCACCTGCCCATATTCGCGCAGTTGTGGAATCGCGCGATCGGTACCCTCAAAAATCGCTACCGCCGCCATCATAATCGCCGCAGAAATTAAAGCGCCGGTTTTATTGCGATGAATCGTTTCTAACGCAGCCTGATCAACCCGCTTACCTTCGGCCTGTAAATCCAGCACCTGTCCGCATACCATCTTAGAAGACGCGGTCGCCAGAATCTGCATCTGCTTTAGCACAATTGTCGCATCTACTGCCGCACCCTGATCAAACAAACGGCTGCCCAATACCTCAAAGGCCATTGACTGCAAAATATCACCGGCCAACAGTGCCGTATCTTCACCAAAAGCAGCATGACAGGTCGGCTGGCCACGGCGCAGCAAATCATTGTCCATACAAGGCAAATCATCATGCGCCAGCGAATAGCAGTGAATCAGCTCAATCGCCACCGCCGCACGGCGCACTGCCGCCATATTGGTATTCGGTTTTAAGGCTGCTGTGGCATAACACAAGGCTGGACGCACACGTTTTCCACCCAGCATCACCGCATGATAGACCGCCCCTTTTAAAGGCTCAGGAATGGCAAAAGCGTCTAAGGCCGTCAATAAATCTTGTTGGATACGTTGTTGCGCTTCAGTCAACACGGTTACAGGGACGTCAGTGAGAGATGACACATTTGCCTCGAATTGGTTGTTCTATAAGATTGTTAGCCGTCACTGGCCAACCCCCTGTCCGCATTGTACCTCTAATTTAAGTTTTTTTAAGCCTTAACTACAGACAAGCGGATATTTCAATTTTTCAGCTTTCAATCTCAACCCATAAAAAAACGCCCCTATTGAACATAGAGGCGAATTCATTAATTCAGGCAAAATCAAGTCAGCGTTATTCCAGCACCTCGGCCGGTACACGTACCCAGCCTTCCATCAGCACCCGCGCACTACGGCTCATCACCGCTTTTTTCACCTGCCACTGACCGTTTTCCTGTACCGCTTGCGCGCCGACGCGTAAAGTCCCGGAAGGATGGCCAAAACGCACCGCTTCACGCTCGCCACCACCAGCAGCCAGATTCACCAAGCTCCCCGGCACGGCAGCAGCTGTCCCAATGGCCACCGCAGCGGTGCCCATCATGGCATGATGCAGTTTACCCATCGACAAGGCACGCACCAGCAAATCGACATCTTCAGCCTGAATATTTTTACCACTTGATGCAGTATAGTTCTGCGGATGCGCAACAAAAGCAATTTTCGGGGTATGCTGACGTTTTGCCGCTTCTGCTATATCGTCAATTAGCCCCATCTGCTTAGCACCATAGGCACGGATTTTTTCAAAACGTGCCAGCGCCTCTGGATTACTATTAATATCATCCTGCAATTCGGTGCCGCTATAGCCAATTTCATCGGCATTTAAAAAGATGGTCGGAATACCGGCATTAATAAAGGTCGCCTGAAAAGTACCAACATCCGGCACCACAAAGGTGTCCACCACATTGCCAGTCGGAAACATGGCCCCGCCCTCTTCGCCATCATCGGCCGGATCTAAAAATTCAATTTGTACTTCTGCTGCCGGAAAAGTCACACCATCCAGCTCAAAATCACCGGTTTCCTGCACCTGACCATTGGTGATTGGCACATGCGCGATAATGGTTTTCTGAATATTTTTCTGCCAGATGCGTACGGTACACAGACCGTTTTCCGGAATTTTATCGGCATCCACTAGCCCCTGACTGATGGCAAAAGCACCCACCGCAGCAGTCAGGTTGCCACAGTTACCGCTCCAGTCCACAAAAGGCTGATCAATTGCCACCTGACCAAATAGATAATCGACATCATGCTCCGGCTGGCTGCTTTTGGCCAGAATCACGGTTTTACTGGTACTGGAAGTGGCGCCGCCCATGCCATCAATCTGCTTGCCATAAGGGTCCGGGCTGCCAATGACCCGTAGCAGTAGCTGATCACGAATTTTTCCAGGCACTTGCGCTTCGACTGGTAAGTCATCTAATTTGAAAAAGACACCTTTACTAGTACCGCCACGCATATAGGTGGCTGCAATTTTAATTTGTGGAGCGCAGCGCATTCTTATCTAATCCTTTGATTTTTCGTTGTATTACATAATCCAAAGCAAGGTTTTTGCTTGCTTTAAATGATAACGTCTTTTACTTAAAAAATCAGGCGAACTGGACTTAAGTATAAAATTTACCCAAATCTTGGGCTGTAGACTTGAAATTTTCAAGCCTAAAAAAATATAGCCAATAAAATTAATATCTTGATTCAATTATTGTTTCAACAAAATGACCATTTTTCGATTTTATGAGCTGTTCTGAAGCGACTGGTGATCTACTAGGCTAATTTGCAACTATCTATTACAATCGAGCCACTTATTATACATTGTCGGGCTGAACACTTTGAACAACGAGTCTTCTCAACTTCAGCGTGGCTTAAAGAACCGTCATATCCAACTCATCGCCATGGGCGGCGCGATTGGTACTGGCTTATTCTTAGGTTCCGCTCAAGTCATCCAATCCGCAGGTCCCTCTATTATTTTAGGCTATGCGATTGGGGGTTTGATTGCATTTTTAATTATGCGCCAACTGGGCGAAATGATTGTTCATGAACCGGTTGCAGGTTCTTTCAGCCATTTTGCTTATCGCTATTGGGGGAAATTCCCTGGCTTCCTGGCCGGCTGGAATTACTGGATTTTATATATTCTGGTCGCCATGACCGAACTCACCGCTGTCGCCAAATATATTAACTACTGGTGGCCGCATATTCCGGCCTGGTCCTCGGTCCTGTTTTTCTTTATTGTCATTACCCTGATCAACCTCGGCAATGTAAAATTTTATGGGGAATCAGAATTCTGGCTGGCAATTATTAAAGTGGCCGCAGTAGTATCGATGATCATTTTTGGTCTGTACCTCCTGTTGACCGCAGATGCCAACTCGACTGCTTCATTTAGCAACCTCTGGAGCCATGGCGGATTCTTCCCGCACGGCTTTGAAGGCTTATTCTTCATGCTGGCCTTCCTGATGTTTGCCTTTGGCGGGATCGAGCTAATTGGTATGGCAGCAGCAGAAGCGCAGGATCCGAAAAAGACCATTCCCAAAGCCATCAATCAGGTGGTGTTCCGTATCCTGATTTTCTATGTTGGTTCATTGACGATTTTACTGTCGTTAGTGCCATGGAATCAGCTGGAACTGGGCGGTCTGGATAAAAGCCCATTCGTGATGATCTTTAGCCAGTTAGGCATTGGCTGGGCGGCACATCTGCTGAACTTTATTATTTTAACGGCGGCGCTGTCGGTTTATAACAGTGGTATGTATGCCAATAGCCGGATGCTGTTCGGTCTGGCCCAACAAGGCAATGCGCCAAAAGTATTCCTGAAAGTGAACAAGCAAGGCGTGCCAATTCCTGCGGTGCTGTTCTCTGCCCTGCTGATTTTTGGCTGTGTATTGTTGAACTACTTTGTACCGGAAGATGCTTTAAGCCACCTGATTTATATTGTGGTCGGTGCCTTGGTACTGAACTGGGCCATGATTACCCTGACTCACCTGAAGTTTATTCAGGCCATGAAAAACTCAGGTCAAACCACCTCTTTCCCTGCACTGTGGTCACCTGTGGGTAACGTGATTGTGCTGCTGTTTATTGCCACCATCCTGTACATTATGTGGACCCAAGGCTTTAGCGAATCGGTGTATATGATTCCGGTCTGGATTGTGCTGATGTGGGGTCTGTTTAAATTGCTAAAACAAAAAAACAGCTAAGTTATTTTTACTGACAAAAGAAAAAGTTATTACTTCGGTAATAACTTTTTTTTCAGCTTTTTTTCAGCTAAATTAAGGGCGTTTTGTGCCCTTAGCTTAACTGGATAGAGCAGTTGCCTCCTAAGCGACCGGCGTGGGTTCGAGTCCCGCAGGGCACACCATCGTATCTATAAAAAAGGAAGGCGCACCTCCTTCCTTTTTTATCTTCAGCACTTCACCGAGATGAAGCAACTCGCGTAGCTGCCTTGGCGAATTCCCACACCATTTTAAATCGGCTGTAACTGTGCGCTTAAACGTGCTGCCATCTCTCTTAAATACTGGATTTTTGGATGCTGCATATCCAGCGGCAAATCCGAAGCAGTGCCCAACACCGAAATCGCATATTCAATTTCATGGTGCTGATTTAATACCGGCACACAAATCGCATGAATTCCGGCCAGCAAATCGCCTGCGACCGTGGCCACACCTTCACTTAGAATCTGCTGTTTTAATGTTAAAAATTCATCCCAGTTCTGTGGATAGACCCGTTTTTGCTGTGCCTGATGCTGTTGCCATTCTTTTTCCAGCAAAGGTCGCACCAGCGCTTCCGGCATAAACGCAGCATAAGCCCGGCCGGTGGCCGAGTTCAGCATCGGCATGATCGAACCGACACGGGTAATTACTGATACCGGCTGATTCGGCTCTAACCACTGCACAATCAGCGGGCCCTGCGCCGTCCATTTGCTAATCTGCAAACCACAATCCAAATGCCGGTGCAGTTCATTAATCTGTGCCTGTGCCGCCTGCAGACTGTCACTGCGCTGGATACAGCTCAGACCAAAACGATAAGCCTGATCGCCCAGTGCATAACGACCATCTTCCAGCTGCTTGGCATAATTCATACGTACCAGACTGACCATATAACGGTGCACCTTGGCCGGATGCATGGCCAGTTTTTCAGATAAATCTTTGAGCATGACCGGATGACGATAGGTCATCAGCGCATCCAGCACGGTTAAACCCACCTCTAAAGATTGCACGCCCACCTGATTCTTTTCTGACATAAGAATTTTACTCTCCTGTAAACACCGAGCATTTTAGCGTGCTGTTCTGATTTATAAATGCATCTCTGCAGAATTCTTTTATTTACATTTTTACGATATTCATAATTTAATTAACCATTGCGTAATTAATAAAAATGAGTATGATGAGATTTATGACAAAAATCAAGTGATCCAGATCACTCCCCAGATCGAAAACACTGGACCGTTTTCATCGAGATATGCAGGAACCCCATATGACTCAGCAAGCATTTGTAGACGTTGCAGCACATTCAGATTTCCCGATTCAGAACCTGCCGTATGGCGTATTTAGCGAAAGCCCAACGGGCCATCGCCGTATTGGTGTAGCCTTAGGTGAATGGGTGGTGGATTTGGCCATGCTGGAAGCGAACGGTTTTCTCAGCATTCAGGCCGGCGAAAGTTATTTTAATCAGCCGACCTTGAATAAATTTATTGAATCGGGTCAACACAACTGGCGCAAAATCCGTCAGGAATTACAAAGCCTGCTGTCTGCCGACAACCCGACATTACGTGACAATGACAGTTTACGTGCACAGGCTTTCTTCGCTCAGGCAGAAGTGCATATGCATCTGCCGGTACATATTCCGGGCTATACCGATTTCTATTCATCTAAAGAACATGCCACCAATGTCGGCTGCATGTTCCGCGATCCAAAAAATGCGCTATTACCGAACTGGTCAGAATTACCGGTCGGTTATAATGGCCGCGCCAGTTCTGTGGTGGTGAGTGGTACACCGGTGGTACGCCCATCTGGCCAGATCAAGTTACCAAATGCCGAACGTCCAATTTTCTCGGCTTGCCGTAAACTCGATTTTGAACTGGAAACCGGCTTTATTGTTGGCAAACCCAACAAACTGGGTGAACCAATCTCAATTGAGAATGCTTGGGAGCATATTTTTGGCATGGTGCTGTTCAATGACTGGTCAGCACGTGATATCCAGCAATGGGAATATGTGCCTTTAGGGCCGTTTAATGCCAAGACCTTTGCTTCATCCATTTCACCATGGATTGTGACCATGGAGGCGCTGGAACCGTTTAAAACCCGTACCCCGGTGCAAGAGCCACGTCCCCTGGCCTATTTACGTGAAGAACAGGTCGATAACAGCTATGACATCCATTTGTCGGTTGAGCTCAAAGCCGCACAATCGGAACAGAGCGATGTGATCTGCCAGACCAACTTTAAATATATGTACTGGTCGATGGCACAGCAACTGACCCATCACACTGTTTCAGGCTGTAATGTTCAGGTTGGCGATTTAATGGGTTCCGGCACCATTTCTGGTCCAACGCCGGATTCTTATGGCTCCTTGCTGGAACTGACCTGGAACACCAGCAAACCGTTAACTTTGGCCAACGGTCAACAGCGTGGTTTCCTAGAAGATGGCGACACGCTAATCATGAAAGGCTACTGTGAAAAAGATGGCCTGCGCATTGGCTTTGGTGAAGTCAGCGGCACCGTCTTGCCTGCAGTGCAATTTAACTTTGCCACAGATGAAGCGCAGGATGCTGCCCATGAAACTGTATAGTTATTTTCGCAGTTCAGCTGCTTACCGGGTGCGGATTGCGCTGAACCTGAAGGGCTTAAAAGCTGAGATTATTCCGGTACATTTGCTAAACAATGGCGGCGAACAGCATCAGCCTGCCTATCGTCAAATCAACCCAAGCGGCCTGATTCCGGCCTGGGTGGAGGATGATTTTCAGCTGAGCCAGTCGCTGAGCATTCTGGAATATCTGCAAGAAAAATATCCGCAGCCAGCCCTGTTACCGGCCGATCTACAGCAACGCGCCAAAATCCGCGCCTTTTGCCAGAGCATTGCCTGCGATATTCATCCGATTAATAACCTGCGCGTGCTGCAATATTTAAGCGGCACGCTACAACTCAGCGATGAACAGAAAACGGCATGGTATCAGCATTGGGTGACTTTGGGCTTTCAGAGTCTGGAGGCACAATTGACCGATTCCAAAGGCCGTTTCTGTTTTGGCGATCAGCCCACTTTTGCAGACTGCTGCCTGATTCCACAGGTCTATAACGCCCAGCGCTTTCATGTCGATTTAACCGACTTTCCAAAAATTGCCGCGATTTATAGCCATTGTTTCACTCTGCCTTCATTTCAACAGGCCGCACCCGAAGCACAGGCAGATGCCGCTTAAGATTCATCAATAAGGATATTGAACCATGACCATTCAAATTGAAAAAATTCACCACGTTGCCTATCGCTGTAAAGATGCCAAAGAAACCGTCGAGTGGTACAAAAAAAACCTGAATATGGACTTTATTCTGGCTTTTGCCGAAGACTATGTACCGTCGACCAAAGCCTTTGACCCATACATGCATTTATTCCTGGATGCCGGCAATGGCAATGTACTGGCCTTTTTTGAACTGCCGACCCAGCCAGAAATGGGCCGTGATGAAAACACCCCGAAATGGGTGCAGCATATTGCCCTGAAAGTCAAAGACCGCGCTGCACTGCTCGAAGCCAAAGCGCATCTGGAAGCCAATGGTGTCGAGGTTTTAGGCGTGACCAATCATGGCATTTTCCATTCAATTTACTTTTTTGATCCGAATGGCCATCGTCTGGAACTGGCCTACGATGATGAAGCTGCGCCAGAAAAAATCGCCCTGATTACCGAAGACATGAAGCATGAAATGCTGGAGCAATGGAGCAAAACCAAACGCGCGCCGCATCATACCCATTTCCTGCATGCCTCCGAGTTAGACAACAACGCTGGCAGTGCCAAAGTCGACAGCTAAACAAGCAGGTTAAAACAGATGAATAAAGTAGTAGCAACTGCTGAGCTGGCGTTGGCCGATGTGGTGGCCGATCATCAAACGCTCGCGGTAGGTGGTTTTGGCCTCTGTGGCATTCCTGAAGCCTTAATTGAAGCGCTAAAAAATACCGGAGTGACTGGACTGACCTGTATTTCCAACAATGCTGGGGTCGATGATTTTGGTTTGGGCAAACTGCTACAGACCAAACAGATTAAAAAGATGGTCTCCTCCTATGTTGGTGAAAATAAGGAATTTGAACGCCAGTATTTAAGTGGTGAACTGGAAGTGGAACTAACCCCTCAAGGCACACTGGCAGAAAAATTACGTGCTGGCGGTGCGGGGATTCCGGCATTTTATACACAAACCGGGGTCGGCACGCTGATTGCCGAAGGCAAAGAAGTTCGTGAATTTGAAGGAAAATCCTATATTCTGGAACACGCCTTAACTGCCGATGTTGCATTAATTAAAGCTTACAAGGCAGATAAAGCCGGAAATTTAATATTCCGCAAAACTGCCCGTAACTTTAATCCTGAATGTGCCATGGCCGGCAAATTTACCATTGCGGAAGTCGAGCAGATTGTGGAAATCGGCGAGCTGGACCCGGACGAGATCCATCTGCCTGGAATTTATATCAACCGTGTGGTACTGAACAGCACACCCGAAAAACGGATTGAACAGATGACCTTAAAGGCGGAGGCTTAAACCATGGCATGGACGCGAAATGAAATGGCCCAGCGTGCTGCGCTTGAGCTGCAAGATGGCTTTTATGTTAATTTAGGGATTGGCCTGCCCACCCTGGTTGCTAACTATATTCCAGAACATATCAACGTCTGGCTACAGTCTGAAAATGGCCTGCTGGGCATTGGTGAGTTTCCGACTCAGGACACGGTTGATCCCGATCTAATTAATGCCGGGAAACAGACTGTAACCGCACAAGCGGGTGCATCATTTTTCTCGAGCGCAGAGTCCTTCGCTATGATTCGTGGCGGGCATGTCAATATTGCCATTTTAGGTGCCATGGAGGTGTCGGAACGTGGCGATCTGGCTAACTGGATGATTCCAGGTAAAAAAGTCAAAGGCATGGGCGGCGCCATGGATCTGGTGGTTGGGGTACAGAAAGTCGTGGTGCTCATGGAACACTGTGCCAAAGATGGCAGCCCAAAACTACTTTCCGAATGTAGTCTACCCCTGACCGGTCAAGGCGTCGTCAACCGGATTATTAGTGATCTCGGCGTGATTGATGTGACTGAACAGGGCTTAAAGCTCGTAGAACTGGCCAAAGATGTGACTGTTGCACAAATTCAGGCTGCTACAGGGGCTAAGCTAATCACAACAGGACTAGATGCAGCTTAAATTCCACAGATCAGGAGCAGCCACATAGCTGCTTCTGTTTTTAACCCACTAATCACCTGATTTTTAAGAGCACGCCGGTTTCTAAAATTTTGAATTAAATCTCAAAAATTATAGTTTCAAAGAAATAAGCATCAAATTTTCAGCCATTAAAATTGATCAAATTTAAATCAGTTGAAAATATTAAAAAAACATCTCTTTTTATAATTTTTTTATTATTTATCAATAAATAACAATAAAAAAATAAGATTAATTTAGAGTTTAAGCTCTAATGAGGTTGGATTTTATACTCAATAGTTCATGTAGAGCATTTACTCTTATTTTAATTGTGCTATTTTTGTCACATGGAGTAACAAAGGATTTCAGTGATAAAACACTGATCTCTCCAGAGTCAACAAACAAACAAGCATCAGAAAATTTTGTTAAAACTTTGTGCATCAAGGGAAAATGAAGAATGAAATTAAAAACGCTTAGCGCAGCAATGATTTTGGCGACAGTACCAATGACGGGTGCTTTTGCCGCAGCAATGGATCGTTCTGGCCAATCTATTGCATCTTTTTTGCAACCAGGCAACTATTTTGAAGCAGGACTATCTGTATTAGATCCTTCTGTATCTGGTCAAAGCACGCCTATGACGACGCTTACAGGTCAACAGATTCCTTCACAGCCAACAGGTGATATGGCAAGTGATTACTACTTTCCATCAGCTGCATTAAAACTTCAGCTCACAGATAACTTCTCTTTTGGTGTTATTTATGACCAGCCATTCGGTGCAGAAGCTGAATATACCGCTCAATCAGCAGCATTTAATCCGACAGGAAGTGACGGTACTCGTGCGGAAGTAACAACTGAAAATCTAAGCTTCTTATTTGGTTTCCAACCAACTGAAAACTGGAATATTTATGCGGGTCCAGTTTATCAAACAGCTAAAGGTAATGCTGCATTACGTGGTGCAGCATATAGTCTATTACATGGTTACGATGTCACCATGAAAAAAGACAGCGAAATTGGTTGGTTAGCAGGTCTAGCTTTCCAAATTCCAGAAATTGCACTTAAAGCTTCTTTAACTTATCGCTCTGAGATTGAGCATGAGTTAGCAACTACAGAAGCAACACCCCAACTAGGTATAGGTGGGATGGTGCTTCAGCCAGCAATGCCTCTTACACCAACAGGAAATACCAAGGTAACAACTCCACAGTCTGTTAATTTAGATTTTCAAACAGGAATTATGGCAGATACTGTTGCTTTTGCTAACGTACGTTGGGTAGATTGGTCTGACTTCAGTATTCGCCCACCCGCTTTTGGTAAAACTCTAGATGGTTTAGCTGCAGCTTCACCAATGGCTCCACCTCCATTATAACCTGCACTAGCAAGTTTAAAAGGTGGCAACCTCGTTGAATATAATGAAGAGCAATGGTCAGCTACGGTTGGTGTAGGCCGTAAACTTACCGACAAGTGGGCAGGCAATGTCTCTGTAGGTTGGGACTCTGGTGTAGACAATCCTGTAACTACTCTTGGTCCAACTGAAGGCTACTGGAACGTAGGTCTAGGTGTTCAATATTCACCGGCTCCAAACTACTTCATTGCGGGTGGTGTTAAATACTTCTGGTTAGGTGATGCAACAGCCCTCACTGTAGCTAACCCGAATGTAGGCGAGTTTGAAGATAACGATGCTTGGGGCTACGGCTTAAAAATCGGTTACCGCTTCTAATTTCAATATTTTTCAATAGAGCCACCCTTCGGGGTGGTTTTTTTGCACTAAAAACCTCTAGTTTTTATACAAGTGTTAACCAAATGTTTAAATTTAAAGCAATTAAACTCGTATTTACCCAAACATTACCCTAAAAAAATTATTTAATAAAATTCAATTACTTAAGATCTAAAAATAGTACTTTTACTCTAATCAACTGCTATTTATAACTTATTCAGTTCATTTATTCTGCGAAGTTGAGCATTTACTCTTTTTTCAAATATGTTACTTTTCCTGCACTTTTTGTTACATAAAGCATCAGGGAACGACCATGAAGCTCAATAAAATTTATTCGGCTATTTTACTTAGCACTCTCCCACTTACACCTGCGCTTGCTGCTGGTTTAGACCGTTCTGGTCAATCTATTGCTGCATTTTTACAACCGGGTAATTATGCAGAAGCAGGTATTTCTATTTTAGATCCAACGGTTAAAGGACAATCTACAATAAAAAATGAGGCATTAAATATTGACCTCACAGATGAAAAAATCAACGATATGGCAGAAGATTACTACTTCCCTTCTGCAGCAATTAAAGTACAAGCCACTGATAAAATCTCTCTCGGTCTTTTATACGATCAACCATTTGGCGCAGATGCAATTTATGCTCCAAACACAGACTCATTTGGGTTTAATGGAGAAAGCACCAAAGTTGAAGTGAAAACACACAATCTCACGGCTTTAATTGGTTACCAACCTACAGAAAACTGGAATTTCTACGCAGGTCCTGTTTATCAAACCGTACAAGGTACAGTATCTTTACGTGGATTTGCATACGGTGGTGCTACTAAACTTGGCAGCTACGACATTAATTTAAAAGAAGATGAAGCATACGGTTGGCTTGCTGGTTTTGCTTATCAAATTCCTGAAATCGCGTTAAAAACTGCGGTTACCTATCGTTCAGAAATCAAACATGAACTTGATACTACTGAAACTTTTGGGTTTGGTGCAATTCAACGACCAAATGCACTCACTGAAGTTGTAACTCCGCAATCAGTAAACATTGATTTTCAAACAGGTGTTGCAGCCAACACTTTAGCTTTTGCCAATATCCGTTGGGCACATTGGGATCAATTTGCGGTCACACCAAAGTTTTTAAATGCAGCTTCTGGCAATAACCTTATTGACTATTCAGATGATCAATGGTCTGCAACCGTAGGCGTGGGTCGCAAGTTTAACAGTCATTGGTCTGGTTCTGCTTCTGTAGGTTATGACTCTGGTGCGGGTAACCCTGTCACCACTTTAGGTCCAACAGAAGGTTATTGGACTGTTGGCTTAGGTGGTCAATATAGCCCAGCAGAAAACTATTTTATTCAAGCTGGCGTAAAATATTTTTGGTTAGGTGATGCTCATGCTCAAACGGGTGGCAATATCGTGGGTGAATTTACCGATAACTACGCATTAGGTTATGGCTTAAAAATTGGCTACCGCTTCTAAATTTTCAAAACCAAGTATAACAAAGGGCATCAAATGATGCCCTTTGTTATATTCAACTTCAGATTAAGCTGGAATATCACGCACAGAAGCTTTACGGATCGCTTCTTTTAGCGCTTCATAGCCATGAATGGCCGGGAACTGTGGAAATTCTGCAATCACATTTTCAGGTGCATCAAACAGGAAACCGGCATCGGCTTCGCCAAGCATGGTGGTGTCATTATAAGAATCGCCTGCGGCAATCACACGGAAATTCAAACCATGTAATGCTTTTACCGCCTGACGCTTCTGGTCAGGTTGACGCAGCTTGTACGCGGTGATCATGCCATTTTCATCAGTTTCCAGTTTATGGCAGAAAATGGTTGGCCAGCCCAGTTGCTTCATTAGCGGATGGGCAAACTCGTAGAATGTATCAGATAGAATAATCAGCTGGAAATGGGTACGCAACCATTCCACAAATTCTTTAGCACCCGGAAAAGGACCCATATCGGCAATCACTTCCTGAATATCATTTAAACCCAAACCATGCTGTTTTAAGATATTCAAACGCTGTGTCATTAATACATCATAGTCAGGAATATCACGGGTTGTCGCTTCTAGCTCTTTAATCCCAGTTTTTTTTGCAAAGTTAATCCAAATTTCTGGAACCAACACACCTTCAAGATCAAGACATACAACTTCCATGAATGCTCCCCATATCTGTCATTGAAAAAAAATTTGCTCTATCATAGACCAAGATCGTGCTTTTGACTTGTTCTTTTTTAAATCTATTTTTTTCATAAGCATTGATTTTTTAGTGATAAGTCGGTTTTGGCATTTCTATTAAAATACAGCCGAAATAAATTAATATAGGTTTTGTCATCTCCAAGCCTATAGCCAGGAATATTATGACTACCATTCCCACTATTGATCTCGTTGACGCGCTTGCCGCCGAATATGCAGATAAATCTCCAAGTGAAATTCTAAAACTGGCACTCAGCCAGCCAGGTGAAATTGCGATTTCCTTTTCAGGCGCTGAAGATGTGGTGCTGATTGATATGGCGGCCAATCTGGGTCTGCCTTTTCGTGTCTTTAGCCTGGATACCGGCCGTTTGCATGGCGAAACCTATCAATTTATTGAAACCGTTCGCAAGCACTATAATATTCCAATTGAAATCTGTTTCCCCGAAACTGAAGCGATTCAGCAACTGGTTAATGAAAAAGGCCTGTTCAGTTTCTACGCCAATGGTCATCAGGAATGCTGCGGCATCCGTAAAGTTCAGCCGCTGCGTAAAAAGCTGGCCACGCTAGATGGCTGGATTACCGGTCAGCGTAAAGACCAGAGTCCGGGCACGCGCAATGAAATTCCAGTGGTTCAGGCTGACCCGGGTTTTTCTGGTCCTGGCAAACAGCTCATCAAGTACAATCCGCTGGCCAACTGGTCCAGCAGTGATGTCTGGAATTACATCCGTTTAATGGAAATTCCATATAATCCATTACATGAAAAAGGTTTTATTTCGATTGGCTGTGAACCGTGTACCCGTGCGGTGTTACCAAACCAGCATGAACGCGAAGGCCGCTGGTGGTGGGAAGATGCAACCCATAAAGAATGTGGACTTCACGCCGGAAATCTGAAAAAATAAATACGCTAGACCACTGCCCAGCAGTGGTTTATTTTTTTACGCAACAGAATAAACAAAGTTCCGCGTTTATATGATAAACACTATATACTAAGTCAGTTCACCTATAATTCTAAAAAGCCGTTCCAATGAGGGTCGGTCATATTGCAGTGAGGCAATTAACGCTATGCGTCCATTACATCCGATTGATTTTATCTTTCTGTCTTTAGAAAAACGCCAGCAACCGATGCATGTTGGGGGGTTATTCCTATTTCAGATTCCAGAGAATGCACCTGAAACCTTTATTCAAGATCTGGTCGAAGACATCCGTAATTCTCAATCGATGCCGATTCCACCATTTAATAATAAATTAAATGGACTATTCTGGGATGAAGATCCTGAATTTGATCTGGACCACCATTTCCGTCATATCGCCCTGCCTCATCCGGGACGAATTCGTGAATTACTGACCTATATTTCTCAAGAACACAGCGCGCTGATTGACCGCGCCAAACCGCTGTGGACCTGTCATATTATTGAAGGCATTGAAGGCAACCGCTTTGCTATGTACTTCAAAATCCATCATGCCATGGTTGATGGCATTGCCGGCATGCGCTTACTGGAAAAATCGCTCTCACACGATCCAGATGCCAAAAGTATTGTACCGCCTTGGTGTGTAGAAGGCCGCCGCGCCAAACGCCTGAAAGAGCCAAAAGCCAGCCGCTTTAAAAATATTGCAGCAGGCCTGAAAAGCCAGCTGGAAGCCACACCGCGAGTCATGTACGAGTTATCACAAACCGTAATGAAAGATATGGGCCGTAATCCGGATTATGTATCCAGCTTCCAGGCGCCAAGTTCAATTCTGAATCAGCGCGTCAGTTCTTCACGCCGCTTTGCTGCACAGTCCTATGAGTTTGCCCGTCTGCATAAAATTGCCAAGGCCCTGGGCGTGACGATTAATGACATTGTGCTGGCCATCTGTTCAGGTGCCTTACGTGAATATTTACTCAGCCAGAATGCCCTGCCAAGAAAACCACTAATTGCCATGGTACCCGCGTCAGTCCGGAGCGATGATTCTGATGTATCCAACCGGATTACCATGATTCTGGCCAATCTGGCGACGCACAAGGACAATCCACTGGAACGTCTCAGCATTATTCGTCGCAGCGTACTAAATGCCAAAGAACGCTTTAAACGCATGAATGCCAACCAGATTCTGAACTATAGCGCCTTTGTTTATAGCGCCGCCGGCCTAAACATTGTGTCTGGTTTAATGCCAAAACGTCAGGCCTTTAACCTGGTCATTTCCAATGTACCGGGACCGCGTGAAGCGCTGTACTGGAATGGTGCCAAACTCGAAGCACTGTATCCGGCTTCAATTGTGCTGGATGGTCAAGCGCTGAATATCACCATGACTAGTTATCAGGACAAGCTGGAAGTCGGTTTAACGGCCTGTCGCAATGCCCTGCCAAAAATGCAGAACCTGTTACAGCATCTGGAAGATGAAATTCAGCGTTTTGAACGGATTATTGAAACGGTAGATGTGACCTTGGACGAGGTGGAACAAAAAGTCAGTTGAAAGACTCGGCCCAGGCCGGAAGAATATCGAGATTCAGACGAAAAGTATGAATCTCTTTTTTAAAATTGTAATAGATTTCTTTCATAAGTCATTTTTTACTCAGCTCCAAGTTATAAATTCCAGCAATTAGATTGAATCTTAATGCTAGTCTTTTGCCTCGATTGCGATATCGCTCAGCAAGAATTTTGAAGGTTTTCAAACTGCCAAATACATGCTCAATTCCAATTCTTCTTTTATTGATTTCCTGATTATAGATTTTTAGTTCGGAATCCAGTTTACAGCGCTTCTTTGCTTTTAATGGCAACAAGCTATTTGGATACACTGTATAAATTCCCTGATAACCCTTATCCGCAAGGATAAATGCACCTGCAGGAATCTGATTCAAGTTACGTTTGAAGAGTTCGAAATCATGTACGGCACCACGACTCGTACATAAACTCAGGATTTTTTGAGTTTGATAATGAATGATGGCCTGTACTTTGAAGGTGTGGGTCTTTTTCTTGCCGCTATAGCTTTTCTTCTGTTTTTTTAGGCCTTTGGATTGGAATTTCTGTGGCATCCACGATCACAACATTCCAATCGATGCCTTCGCCCTCGGGTAAATCTTTGGATAAATTAAAGAGATTGGACCGAATCAGGCAGTCTTCAACATGACGGACAATTCTTGAGGCTGTGGGCTCTGACACGCCATAACTTGTTGCGACATGGAACAATGTTCGGTATTCACGCCAATAGCTTAGACAGAGCAGAACCTGGTCTTCCAGGCTTAACTTGGGCGGTCTGCCTTTGGCAGGGACATGTTTCTTCAATTGCTCAACCATTAAATCAAAGGTTGACCATGAGATGCCCGTGTATCGCTTGAACTGAGGATCAGAAAGCTTGTTTGAATCGATGTATTTCATCCGCAGATTATGCATGAATGCCAAGAAATCTGGAGTGCAAATATCAACCAAAAAGAAGATCGTTTTTTGATTTATGAAAGAGATATAATGATAAGAGAAAAAATTAAGGGGCTTTCAAAAGGCCCCTTAACTTTTAATGGTTCGACATTGTTTTAATAATTGCTGACAGACGGTGCGAATCATGGCGGTAGTAATTTGTACTTCTTTACCTTGCTCATCTACGATATACGCCGCACTGTGTACAGTTTTTGGTTCTAAAACTTTAAGACTTTTATTAATCACGACTTCGCTCATACCCATGATAGACCTCATTTTGCTGAAACCGTAAGGGAGATTACGGCTTTGGCTCTGGTGTATGCTTAGTATTGTGAATCTACCTAAAAAAGTAAAATTTCAGATGTAACAACTGTTTAACGATATCCTGTTACAATTTCAGCTTAAAATGATATCGTATTGCTCTTGCGTGTATAAATTTTCAACCTGGAATTTTATGACACGATTCACGAAATGCTCCAGATCCGCGACGGCTGGTGCTTCTGCGGTTAACAGCCGGTCAATCACCGATGGATGGGCAACGACAGTAAAGCCACGCTGAGATTCAAAGGCACGTGCATAGCGCATAATTTCTCGAAAAATCTCGTAACACACTGACTCGGCTGTTTTCACATAACCGCGGCCCTGACAGGTTGGACAAGACTCACACAGCAAATGTTCCAGAGATTCACGGGTACGCTTACGGGTCATTTCCACCAGACCCAGTTCAGACACCTGGGTAATTTTGGTTTTAGCATGATCGCGTTCCAGCATTTTCTCGAACTGGCCCATCACTTCTTCACGATGCTGTGCTTCCTGCATGTCAATAAAATCAATGATGATAATCCCGCCCAGATTACGCAGTCGCAACTGACGTGCAATCACCTGTGTGGCTTCCATATTAGTTTTAAAGACCGTGTCTTCCAGACTACGCCCGCCGACATAAGAACCGGTATTGATATCAATGGTGGTCATGGCTTCGGTCTGATCAATCATCAGATAGCCACCCGATTTCAGCGCCACGCGGGTTTGAAGCGCCTTCTGGATATCTTCTTCGACATTGTATAAATCGAACAGCGGCCGTTCGCCCGGATAATGCAACAAGCGGTTTTGCATATTCGGCACAAACTCATCGACAAAGTCTTTCAGCTTGGCATAAATTTCACGTGAATCGACATAGATTTTGGCAGTTTCTTCATTGGCCAGATCACGAATCACGCGCTGCGGCAAAGGCAGCTCTTCAAAAATTAAAGACGGCACCGCAATAATTTTCTGTTTACGCTGAATATGCTCCCACAGCTTGGCCAGATAGGCCATATCCTGGGCAATGGCGGCCTCTTCCACCCCTTCTGCGGCGGTACGGACAATCACCGAGCCCGGCAGTTTATGCTGTTTCTGAATCCGTTCAATCATCGAGCGTAAACGGTCACGCTCTTCATCCGATTCAATCCGCTGTGATACGCCAATATGACTGCCAAATGGCATCAATACCAGATAACGCGAAGGAATTGACAGATCGGTCGACAGGCGCGCACCTTTGGTACCGAGCATGTCTTTCATGACCTGCACGGTAAGGATTTGCCCCGGCTGTAACAGCTCGAAAACATTCGGGGTCGGCTGGCTGCGTGGCCAGACCATGTCATTGATATGTAAAAAAGCGGTACGTGACAGCCCAATATCGACAAAGGCGGCCTGCATACCTGGCAGCACCCGTACCACTTTACCTTTATAAATATTTCCTACTAAACCACGTTTGGCGGTACGTTCAACAAATAATTCATTGACCGTGCCGTTTTGAATTAACGCGACACGACATTCCATAGGCGTGACGTTAATCAACAACTCGTCAGACATAATACAACTCAAAGCCTTATAAAAATTCTTGTAGCAGCAGTTAATTTAGTGCCTTAACTGTCTGTAATAACTGTACGGTTTCATGCAGCGGCAATCCCACCACGTTGCTATAACTGCCTTCAATACGCGGGATATAACGTGCTGCAATGCCCTGTATGGCATAGGCTCCCGCCTTACCCAGCGGCTCTCCACTGGCCCAATAACGCTCCATGTCAGCTTGGCTCAGCGCTTGAAATTCAACCTGGGTACGTACCACTATACTGTATTTTTCTGCTTTTGTGCGTACGCAAACACCTGAAAATACATCATGTTTTCGACCGGAAATCTGCTGCCACATGGCAAAGGCATGCGCTTTGGATTCTGGTTTTCCTAAAATCTGCCCATCAACACCCAAACTGGTATCGGCGGCAATCACAATCGCATCAGGGAAACGTGCCAACACGGCATCGGCTTTGGCACAGGCCAGCCGCTCAACATACTGCTCGACTGGCTCATCTGGCAAGATAGACTCGTCGATGTCCGGGCTGTAAATCTCAAATTGCAGCCCCAACTGTTCAAGCAGCTCACGGCGTCTAGGTGAGCTGGAGGCCAGAATTATACGCTGCGCCATTTTCGTAGCAGATAATACAGCACCGGCCAGACCAGAATGCTGGACAGCACCGGTTGCCAGTGACGGGCAAATGGAAATTCAATACCGGCCATAACCTGTAACAGCCAGATCAGCGCCAGATGGACCACAACGGCAATACTGGCAATCACCCATAAATTGGCAAAAGTCATCACCCGCCGTTCACGGGTCAAGAATCGCGCCACGAAAGTAATTAATACAAAACTTAAGGCATTCATGCCCAGCGGTGCATCCAGCAGCAAATCTGCAAACAGGCCGGTGCCAAAGGCAAACCAGACGCCGCACCAGGTCGGCTGGCTCATGACCCAGAACAGCATTACCATCATCATAAATACCGGACGCCAGCCCGATAAGCCATAAGACAAGGGATAAACCAGCAGCACCGAGGCAATAATGACCGAGAAGATAATCGGGAATAAAGGATCTTTGGGTTTGCGCTGGCCCAGTTTAGCGATTGGCATGTGGCTGCTCCCGCGATAAGGATTCAGAGAATAACACCACCACATGATGTCCACCGGCCAGCTGTGCAGCAGGAATCACATCAATTTGCGCAAACTCGCCTGAGTTATGCCGGCTGACCTTGGAAATAGTTCCGACCAGATAGCCTGCCGGGAAATGTTCACCAAGTCCGGAGCTATAGACTTTTTCACCGACTTTGATATTGGCACTGGTCGGCACATATTCCATTTTTAAACGGCCTAGATCACCCGTACCCGAAACAATCGCGCGCATACCGGTATGTTCCAGACGTACCGACAGCGAATGTTCTTTATCGGACAGCAGCATTACCCGGCTACTATGCGGATAGACATCAACAATCTGGCCCATAATGCCACGATCATCCAGCACGGTTTGCCCGACTTTGAGCTGACGGTTGGCACCACGGTTAATCACAATAATATGCCGTAGCGGATCGGCATCGGTCCCAATCACTTCGGCAATTTCCATGCGTCCGTCAATGATCAGTGGCGTATCGAGCAGGCCACGTAAACGGGTATTTTCGGCAGACAGTTCGGAGAGTTTTTGCAGGCGTACCTGTGCCTGAAGCAGCTCAGCCTGCATCGCGGTATTTTCACGACGCAGCTGGGCTTCAGATTTACTTTGTTGACTTAGCCATTCTCGCGACAACACCGGATAACTTGCCAGCGCATAAATCGGATTATATGCCGCGTACAAGAGATCCCTTGCCGGTTGAATTACATGCGGCATGCGCCAGTTAAAAAACAGCACCACCAAGCATGTAATGACCGCAATAATAAAGGAGCGAAAAGATGGCGGTTGTCTGGAAAACAGATGTGATTGCACCGCCGGGTCCTTTTGATTAGCCTACAAATAACATGTCATGGTTTGGATTATCAAAGAATTCCAGCACCTTGCCACCACCACGGGTGACACAGGTTAAAGGCTCTTCAGCCACGACCACTGGCAAGCCGGTTTCTTTGGCCAACAGCTTGTCCAGATTACGCAGCAAGGCACCACCGCCGGTCAGGACAATACCGCGCTCGGCGATATCTGAAGATAATTCTGGTGGTGTTTGTTCCAGCGCCGATTTTACTGCGGACACAATATTTTGTAACGGGTCAGAAATCGCCTGGGTAATTTCATCAGAAGTCACGGTAATGGCACGTGGCACCCCTTCGGCCAGGTTACGGCCACGTACTTCAATTTCCAGAGGCTTCGCACCTTCTTCCGGAACTGCCATGCCCACTTCTTTCTTGATGGTTTCTGCTGTGGTTTCACCAATCACACAGCCATGCGCTTTACGGACATAGTTGATGATCTGCTCATCAAACACATCGCCCCCAATACGCAGTGAATCTGCATAGACACAACCTTGTAGCGAAATAATCGCAATTTCAGTTGTACCACCGCCCACATCGACCACCATCGAACCACACGCCTGCTCAACCGGCATACCGGCACCAATTGCTGCAGCCATCGGTTCTTCAATTAAACGGACATCACGCGCACCGGCATTAAACACTGCCTCACGAATGGCGCGACGTTCAACCAGCGTCGATTTGCATGGCACACACACCACCACGCGCGGTGCAGGCGGAAACAGGCGCTTTTCATGCACTTTACTGATGAACTGGTTCAGCATGGTTTCAGTCACTTCAAAGTCGGCAATGACGCCGTCTTTCATTGGACGAATGGCAGAAATATTGGCAGGTGTACGACCCAGCATCTGTTTAGCATCCAGACCGACTGCGGCAACGATTTTCTGTGAACCGCTGTGACGAATTGCCACAACCGTCGGTTCATTTAATATAATGCCTCGTCCTGGCGCATAAATAAGTGTATTTGCTGTACCTAAATCAATGGCTAGATCTGGCGAAAACAAGCCAATTAGTCGTTTTAGAATCACGGAGTCGTTCTCGATTAAACTTTATGTGGACGCAAGTTGGCAACTTTAACTAAATGTGATGCTTTGGACAAGTCAATCGCTTATTATAACGCACGATATTTTGAAAATTTTTAATACTGATTAGGTGATGTTATGTCTACATCGGATGCACAGCATTCTGCAGATTTAAATGCACAAACAGTTTCAGCAATCGCCAATCTTGCTCGGTTGTCGCTCAATGATACGCAATCTGCTGAATATGCTCAAAGTCTAAATAAAATTTTAGGCATGATGGAAACCTTAAAAGGCATCAATACCGATGGCGTTGAGCCACTCAAAAGCCCATTTGACCACCCTCAACCGCTACGTGAAGATGTGGTGTCTGAAGATAACCATCGTGAGGAATATCAGGCCGTTGCACCTGCCGTGCAGGACGGTTTGTATCTGGTACCACGCGTAATTGAATAATTTTTTCAGCGCTCATCTTTTTGTTGAATTCAGGTAAAGAATATTTCTCATGACAGATTTACATCGCTTATCCATTCGTGAACTGACTGAGGGTTTAGCCAATGCAAAATTCTCTGCTCGCGAATTGACCGAACATTATTTAAAACGCATCGAAAAAATTGATGCCCAGGTCAATGCCTATGTCACCGTAACTGCGGAACAGGCGCTGGCCCAAGCCGATGCTGCCGATGCGCTGCGTCAAGCTGGCGGCGCTGGTGTGCTGACCGGTGTGCCAATTGCACATAAAGATATTTTCTGTACCCAAGGCATTAAAACCACCGCTGGTTCTAAAATGCTGGATAATTTTATTTCACCTTACGATGCTACGGTGGTTGCCAAAGGTAAAACTGCTGGCTTAGTCACGTTAGGTAAAGTGAACATGGACGAATTCGCAATGGGTTCGACCTCGGAAAGCTCATACTTTGGCGCAACCAAAAACCCGTGGGCACTGGATCGTGTACCGGGTGGTTCTTCAGGCGGTTCGGCTGCAGTGGTCGCGGCTGATCTGGCGCCATTTGCGACCGGTACCGATACCGGTGGTTCGATTCGTCAACCTGCCTCTTTCTGTGGCTTGACCGGTCTGAAACCGACTTATGGCCGTGTATCGCGTTTCGGTATGATTGCCTATGCATCATCACTGGATCAAGGCGGTCCAATGGCACGCTCTGCGGAAGACTGTGCATATCTGATGAACGTGATGGCGGGTCATGATACCAAAGACTCAACGTCGGTCGAGAAAGATGTCGATGATTACGTGGCGAACCTGAACGGTACATCGGTAAAAGGTTTACGTATTGGTATTCCAAAACAGTACTTTAATGTTGCCGGTCTGGCCGCAGATGTAAAAGCGCGCGTTGAAGAATCGCTGAAAAAATTAGCAGAGATGGGTGCCATTCTGGTTGAGGTTGATCTCAACATGACTGAAGCCTATGTACCAACCTATTACCTGATTGCGCCAGCGGAAGCATCTTCAAACCTGTCACGTTATGACGGCGTACGTTATGGCTATCGCTGTGAAGATCCAAAAGATATTCTGGACCTGTACAAACGCTCCCGTTCAGAAGGTTTTGGTGCCGAGGTACAGCGCCGTATCCTGATTGGTACCTATGCCCTGTCTGCCGGTTATTACGATGCCTACTATGTAAAAGCGCAGAAAGTTCGCCGCTTAATTCAGCAAGACTTCCTGAAAGCCTTTGAACAGGTCGATGTGATTGCTGCGCCATCTGCACCGACTACCGCCTATAAAGTAGGTGCTGACCTGACCCCGGTAGAAATGTATCTGGGTGATATTTACACGCTTGCGGTGAACCTGGCCGGTCTGCCTGCCATTAATGCCCCTGTTGGTTTTGACCAGAACAACCTGCCAGTTGGCTTACAGCTGATTGGTAATTACTGGTCAGAATCTCAATTGTTGTCTGTGGTGCACCAGTACCAACAAGCCACCAATTGGCATACACAACGTGCGGCAATTGCTGAGGAGAACGCATAATGGCGAAGAATAACGCGAAACCAAAATCTAACCTGATTGATGGCTGGGAAGTTGTCATTGGGATCGAGATTCACACCCAGCTTGCGACCAACTCTAAAATCTTCTCCGGTTCATCAACCGAGTTTGGTAATGATCCAAATACTCAGGCCAGCCTTGTAGATTTAGCCATGCCAGGTGTACTGCCTGTACTGAACAAAGAAGTGGTTGATCTGGCGATTCGCTTTGGTTTGGGGATTGATGCCTACATCGACCAAGCGTCAGTATTTGCGCGTAAAAACTACTTCTACCCGGACTCGCCTAAAGGCTACCAGATTAGCCAGATGGACAACCCGATTGTGGGCCTCGGTCATATTGACATCCAGCTTGAAGATGGCACCACCAAACGCATTGGCGTAACCCGTGCGCACCTTGAGGAAGATGCAGGTAAATCCATCCATGACCAATTTGAGGGTATGTCAGGTATTGATTTAAACCGTGCAGGCACACCCCTTTTAGAAATCGTATCTGAACCCGATATGCGCTCTGTAGAAGAAGCAGTTGCCTACATTAAAGCGATTCATACGCTTGTGCGTTGGTTAGGTATTTCTGACGGTAACATGGCAGAAGGTTCTTTCCGTGCCGACTGTAACGTGTCTTTACGTCGTCCGGGTCAACCATTTGGTACACGTTGTGAATTGAAAAACCTCAACTCATTCCGTTTCATTGAACAAGCGATCAATGTTGAAATTGAACGTCAAATGGAAATCTTGGAATGGGATGGCACCATCGACCAAGAAACTCGTTTGTTCGACCCTGTGAAGATGGAAACGCGTTCAATGCGTTCTAAAGAAGAAGCGAACGATTACCGCTACTTCCCTGACCCTGATTTGTTGCCTGTCATTATTGCAGACGAGCAAATCGAAGCAATTAAGGCAACTATGCCTGAGCTTCCTGCTGCACGTCGTGCGCGGTTCGTGGCTGACTTTGGCGTGACTGAATACGATGCTCACGTTCTGACACTTACTCGTGAAATGTCAGAGTTTTACGAAGCTGTAGTCAATGCTGCTGGCGGTGCTGCACAAGGTAAGATTGCTGCAAACTGGGTGATGGGTGAGTTCTCAGGTGCTTTAAATAAAGCAGGCTTGGAATTGGCTGACTCTCCTGTATCTGCTGAAAAACTTGGGGGTATGATTGCACGTATTGTCGATAACACCATCAGCGGTAAGATCGCGAAACAAGTGTTCGGCTTTATGTGGGAAGAAGGCAAAACTGCGGACGAAATTATTGCTGAGAAAGGCTTGAAACAGGAAACTGATACAGGCGCGATCGAAGCAATTATTAAGGAAGTTCTTGCTGCCAATGAGAAGATGGTTGAAGAGTATAAATCTGGTAAAGAGAAAGCCTTTAACGGTCTGGTTGGTCAGGTGATGAAAGCATCACGTGGTAAGGCGAACCCTGCTCAAGTGAATGAATTGATGAAGAAATTGATTGGCTAATTTAATCAGTTTTGAAAAAAAACCCGCTTTAAAGCGGGTTTTCTTTAAAATATGAAAAATTTGAAAAATTAGATAACATTTTATATAAAGCTACTTTCCAATGATTTACACCATAGCCCTGTACAATCAACTTTTGAGATCTTTTACTAAAATGCAAAGCTAAAGCTTGATCAGTTAACTCACCAAGCTCCTCAGGATCATTTAAATCGTAAATTAACTCTGTATTAAAAAAATTTTGTGCATCAAAAGTGATATTGTCGTTAATCTTAAGTTTTTCAAAAGTTTTTTTAATTCGCTGAATATCTATAGGACATTCAGCTAAGTCTTTGACGAAATATTCGAACACATAGATATATTTTTTTTCATCCTTAAGTTCCACTCTTTCAGCAATTTTTACATCTAACCAACTAATATTATCTATAACATCAAAATATGGGTGCACTAAAACCGGTTCTGTCCTGCTAGGACTATAAGCAAGTTTATTGTCATTGCACTCTTCACATGCAGGAACTAAATTGATTGGATTTACTGCTAAGAAGATATATTTACTTTCCGGTAGAAAATGATCCACAACCTCAATTTTGTTATTATTACAATAGCAACACCTTTTACTATTATTATTAACAACCCCATAAAGTTTTATGCGGTTATAAAATTGATTAGCATCTACATATTTTTGTTCATTTTTACTGAAATAATATTTATATAATTTTACAAACCAATTATTTTCATGAGTTTTATTTCTTTTACCATTAGCATCTCTAGGTATATTAAATATAGTTGGTATATCTAATTCTTCTAATTTAGATTGATGAATTAAGTCTAAATATTTTTCACTTTGAGAATAAACATGGTCTTGCATATCAGCCATATATTGCTTAATACCTGCATCGTCAATATAGTTGATACATACAGGATAAGTGTCTTGAATAGTAAAATCAGGTAATGGCTTCTTGAACATTAAACTTTCTCTTTTTTAATTTTATTAATAAGTGAAATTATTATGCTTTGTGCCTCATCTCCTACTTCACCATTAAATTTCTCAACTACCAAATCATAGAGCTGACTTAAGTTTAAAGTTGAATGTTCATCAAAGACTTTTTTTGTAATATCTTCAAGTAATGTATAGAAACCACTTTTCTTGCTTCTGAGATTAAAAACCTCTTTAGTCAAAGTGCTAACACTTTCACCAAATGTTTCAATGGGAGGACGATCAGCTCCAAACTCATCACCCTCTCTTGAAATAATCCAGACTGATTTTTTTGGAACTTCTTGTAAAATCACAGGAGAATGTGTTGCAATAACCGCTACTGCATTTCTATCTATCATTAACCATGACAAAGCACGAATATAGGCAGAAATTAGAGGAGGATGTAAATATGTCTCTGGCTCATCATAAATTACTAATGATTTCTCGATTACTTCAACAACTAGCTTTGTTAAACTCAACAAAATAATTTTATGACCACTACTAAAATCATTAAATTTTTTTATCAATTTCTGGTTTTTTTCTAAGATGTCCTCTACTTCAGAAGCAGTTAAATTATTAATATTAAAATTCTCTTTCTTCAGAATAGATGTATCAACATCATCCATAAGTTTTGATAAGTTTCTATTAGCAAAATAACCATCAATTTCAAGAATCTCTATCAAATTCAACCACTTTTTCCTCAGAATCTCTGAAAATTTACACTTTAATAGCGCAATAATAAAATCCTTGTTAGTACTAGTAATATTCTTATAATTTTCTGTTTTATGGACCGTTGGATCTTCTCTTAAACCTATATAAGAATAATACTTTGAATGAATCTTATGCTGATCAATATCTTTAAACAATCTATCAAAGGGACTATATGAAACTACTACTAAATTCAATAATACGTCTAAATTAGAACGGTATGTTATTGAATACTCACTATTTCCTTCGAAGTATTCTCTTAAGATAGTATTTAAAAAAGTTGTCTTTCCTACTCCATTTCCACCGATAACAACATGAATATTTGTAGGTGGCAGTGAGTTAGGCACTACTTTGAAATCTAATTTTTTAGATTTTTCTTTGTTCAAAGAATAATTAAAACTAAAATTATATGATGTTAATTCAACTCCCCCATTTGCCATTCTATGAAGCTTATTTCTAATTTCTTCTTCTTTATAGTCCCTCAATAGAGAAGTTCTCACCACACTCAAATCTTTACTTAAAACTTTATCTAATCTATTCAAATCCACGGCTATATCGCTTAATGAATTTAGAATTAATTTTATTTGATCTACAGGGAAAATTTCTTTTAATCTTTTATAAAAATATAAATTCCCTATACTATAAAAACCCTCATTTAATTTTGAAAATTCTTTAGGAATAAAATCCACATAATTAAAATGCTCAGATGGATTCAGCTTTTCTTTTAATTCATTATCAAAAATAATCTTAATATGACCAAAATCATGTTTATTATATTTTTCATCTATAAAACTCGCATAAAACTGAGTTCTATAACTATAGTCATTCCAAAGATCAATTCTAAACAAAAAGTATGGGGCTTGATACTTTTTTAAATTTTCTTGCTCGCTATTTGAAATGATATAAAAATTCATGATTTTTAATAAATATATAGAATATTTATATTTTCTCATGAAATAAAGGAAATTTAAAGTACATGATAACTAAGAAGTATCTTCTATCACTAAACTCGAAGACTTAGAACGTATTCTACTTTCCAAATCTTTCTTTAAACGTGATAGCTACAATCCCTCTAAATCTCCCTTTAAGAAAGGGAGACTTTGTCATGTGATCAATTTGATACGCGAGGCTCGCCCTCCTAAAGAAGTTTTAAAGTACTGCTTTAACACGAAGCGCAAAAAAGGATGATGGCTAGGGAGAGGTAAAATTATTCCCCCCGAATCACCCCCAACTTATTCCACACATCTGGCGTCAAAAAGGTCATCATCAACTTGTTTAAATCCAGATAACGCAGTACACCACTCAGCTGACTTTTAATTTCAGGCGTCTTTAAAAGTTCTTCACCGGTAATTTGTCCCAGCTCCTGAAAACTGCTGCCGACCGCTTGGATGCCCTCAGCCTGAATCACCGCTTTGGCCTGCGCAGAACATTGCTCTACCAGTATCCGCTGCAAAACGGTTGCCAGCTTTTGATCTAAAGCCTGTTTTTGTTCTGGCGTTACCTGACTCAAGTGTTTCAAATCCGGATGTGCAGATAGCGCTACAAAGGTCCACTGTAATACCGCGGTTTTATCAGTTACCGTGGTCGACTTCACCAGACAGTCACTCAACTGATCAACGGCCGGACCAGCCGTACTCACTTGTGAGCAACCCAAGAGCGCAATCGCCAGGCCCCATCCTCGTAGCTGCTTTAGACTCAACTGCATCATGCTATACCTCTCGAACATCGGCTCATACCAGAAATAGCCTATTTGTAGCATGCAAGCAGCAATCTCACCTGTTATGACTGTGTAACGCGCATAAAAAAAGGAGAAGTGATGTGCTTCTCCTTGTTACTTATACTGACTATTTCATTTGCCTGAGCATACGCTTGGCACCGGCATGATTATGCTGGTTGGCCAGCTCCTGCAAAATCCGTTTGGCTCGGGCTTTGGGCTGGGAAAAACGGTTACTAAAACTCGGCACAGCGCTTAAGCAACGCGCCAGTAAAATCCCCGATTCAGCATAGACATTCCGCGCATTGGTGCCCTGCAACCGACCATAATTATAGGCCCGCTGTGCGCTGTTACAGGCATTTAACTCATTGCGGCCGCTGTTTAAATCACGGCGGGCAGCGACATAATATTTCATCTGCTGCTGTTGTGGGGTTGCAGCCACCACAGGTGCTGCTTTTACGGGTGCTGGGGTTTTCTCGGTTGGAAGTTCCGGTGTTTCTTTGGGTTCCGGCTCTTTGGCAACAGCTTTAGTGTTTTTATTATTCCGATTGGTATTCGTATTAGCCTTCTTGCTGCTGGAAGATGCCGAACGATAAAAACGCCGTGCTTCATCTTCCGTCATGACTTGAGTAAGTAAATGCACAATGCGCACCTCACCCTGACCATCGCGTTTACGCTCGCTGACCGGCTCGATTGAAACAATCCAGTCCGGGCCATTTTTTCTGACACAGCGATAGGCACCAATGCCCTGATTAACATCACGATAAGTCGCCAACAGTTTTTTGGACCAACTGTTTTTCAGCATCGACATCGTACTTTTATAGGCCAGTTTTAAATGTCCTTGCTGCGACTGACAATAGCTGCCCATATATTTGCGAGGAATCAGCGATTCTGCCGCCAGCTCTTTACGCTGTGGTCCCCAGTCATACACATAGGCTTTGGCTGAACCATTGGCCTGATTCAGATTTTTTTTCGCAATCAGCTCTTGTGGCGAAGCAAAGTGCTTCAAGGCATCTGGACTAAAACTTTCTACACTGACACAGCCCGAAAAGACGACACCGACCCCAGCCAACATCATGAAGGTTTTGACATTCACGTCTTTATTCTCTATTTTTCCCCACTCAAAACATAGCTCAAATAGGCGCAAATAACAAATCTAGTCGCTTGATTTTACTTGATATTTCTCGTTTATTTATTACTACTGCCCCGCACTATCATCTGATAAATACAAAATATCCAGAGTTTTAACAACGAAACCTGAACGCCTTAACACTTTCATCCGATCATTAAAAAACCCACCTTAACAGCGGGTCAGTTGGGAATGACTTAATCATCCAGGGTCGATTCAAAGGCTTTTAAACGTTTATAAATCGACAGCAGTTCAATAATGGTTGGCCAGGAGGCAATTAAATACTGGAACGATTCACGCACTTTCCCGAACACGTTACCAATCTGCATCATCAGGCCGAGGGTAATCGCTCCCGCAGCAATACTCGGGAACAGCACAAACAGACCGTAAATATTGTCCAGCTGCATGTACCAGATTCGTACCAGGTTAAAATAGGCATAATGGAAATACAGGCGGAAATAGTTCAGACGAACCTTGCTAAACAGCTCTTTCAAAGTCAGCGGATCGGCACGCTCGGCATGATCTTCCCCATAGACCAGTTCTTTACGATAAGCCGCTTCCACCTTCTGGTTATTAAATTCCAGTCCTGGCAGTTTATAACCGACCACCATCAGTAGTACGGTACCAAACACCGCCCAACCAATTGCCGCCCACACCAGCGCATAAGGAATTTCGCCCAGAATTGGCAGGGTTTTCACATGGCTCGATAGCGTTACCAAAACCGGTAAAAAGGCAATCAGGGTAATGAGTGCTTCAATCAGACTGACGCCCAGACCTTCGGTGGTACGGGCAAAGCGCATGGTATCTTCCTGAATACGCTGCGATGCCCCTTCAATATGACGTAACCGGTCCCAGTAGGCGGTGTAATAATTGTTCATTGCCGTTCGCCAGCGGAATACATAGTGGCTGACAAAGAACAGGTTAAATACCGAAACCGTGACCGCCACAATTGCCACATACAAAAAGGTCATGATCTCGGCATAGAGGTTATTCACATCACCGCCGCCATTACTCAGCATTTGCTGGATCAGGTCATAAAACGGGCTGTACCAGGCGTTAATGACCACGCTCACCTGCACCCAGAACCAGATATTAAACAGAATGAAAGATGAGCCCCATACCGACCAGCGCTGCCAGGGATTATCCGATTGAATCCGCCAGAAAATTGCAAAAATGGCTGTGGCCAGAAAATACCAGAGATAGAACCAGAGAAATGCCGGTGACCAGAAACGGCTAACCCCAATCGGGAGTTCTGCTTCATGATAGCCTTCAGGCAAACCGATGAGGGTGCCCCAGCCGTGTCCACCGGAATACCACAGCACCAGATTAAAGATGAACCAGAGTAACAGCGAACTAAAAAACCATTTCGGATGTGGAAAAAATGACTTAAACATGCAGTGTTCTATTTCCTTTATTCTTTTCAAGACGTTGAAAAGCCGCGTTTACAACATTGCAGCACGCAATGCGCCACGCGATGACTTCAACATGAGCAATATACAAGATTTCCCCGACAGCGCATGTACTTTTCAGTACCGATTTTTCCGCTGACCAGTATTTAAAGCAATATAAAACCCCAATACTCCCCCTGACTATTTTCAGTAAAACAATAAAAAATCAAGAGCTTAAAATACAATTTTTAGACTAAAAATTTAACTTTATTTTTTAAAATATCAATTACTTATTTATAATCTGACAAATAAAACCCATATTCCCGACCAGACAATGCTAAGATAAATATGTGATACATAATACATTTTTGAGGGAAATCATGATGGAAGTGAAAGCTGTTGAACTTATTCAGCCTCTGGTACTTGAGAAAGAGAACTGCCCACCTATCCATTTTGAGACAGGCACTATTTTAAAAGTTCTGATGACCACGCCAACAGCGTATCTGGTCACCGCCGACACTGAATTTAATTTCACCATTTCATTTCAAGATGAAAACAAGGTCTGGCGCAAGCTTTAGTCCTCATTCCAAGCGCGATTCTTATCTCCATTCAGGCAGCTTATCAGGCTGCCTGTTTTTTGCAGATATAAAACCAGAGCAGCCAAATTCCAGCCAACCTTTAAGATACAGGGTGCTGGGAATGTGCCTGTAAATCGACAATCTTGCCCTCCTGATCATGATAGACCGTGACAATTTTGGCCTGACGGGATTGCGTTAACATCACCGGTTCCAGCTGAAAATGCTCGGCAAACTGGTTTAGCGGTGCCGGTTGCATGGTCTGGATGGAGTGCGCCGGAATATAGTTGGTCCACAGCCATAAACTCAAGCCACAAGCCACCAGCGCGCTAAAGCCATTTTGCAGAATACTTAGCATTAGCTGGGCCACTTGCTGAATCAGTGCATCCCGTTCCAAATCCAGTAAACCCAGACTGCTTAAAACCGGCTGCCACAACAGGCCCCAGGTCAGCCATAAGCCGGCGGTACACACGTTCGAGGCATAACGCTTTTGCCACGGCAATTCATAGCGATAATCAATAATTAAAGTATTGGCTTTCACAACTTTACTCTCAACACATCACATCGCGACAGTTAGCTGTCACGTTTAATTCCACGATCGGGACTGATCCAGCGTGCACGTTTCCCTTCCCCACGCAGCAGCATTTTTGGAAACGCCACAATACTGGCCGATACGGTAATCAGCCAGAACATGAACGGATACCAGATCATCCAGAAATAGTTTTTGGCCAGATTTTTTTCATAGCGGCTGTCCATCCATTTGCTGACCATAAACTGGAACAAACAGGTCGCGCCCAGCACAATACCCACCCCTTGCGGTAAAAACGGCGATTGCAGTTCCGGCAACGGTAAAATAGGCAGGCAGAAACTTAACATCCAGAGCAGACACAGCAACAGCAGCAGATATGACCAGACCAGAGTCAGCATCATTTCCAGAATCAGCGGCCACAAATAATTCAGCTTGGGCTTAAAAATTACATCAATATTTTTATTTAACACCTGCGCCCCACCCATGGCCCAGCGCAAACGCTGTTTCCATAAGCCTTGCAGGGTTTCCGGCATCAGTACCCAGACCAGTGCATTCGGTTCAAATTCAATTTTCCAGCCGGCACGCTGCAGTTTCCAGGAAATATCAATATCTTCGGTCAGCATATCGTGCGACCAGTAACCGACCTGATGTACCGCGCTTTTACGAAAGGCGGTAATCGCGCCGGAAACAGTAAAAATACGGCCATAGGTGCGCTGGGCACGTTTAATCATGCCAATAATCGAGGAGAATTCTCCGACCTGGACCCGGCCCAATAAGGTCGAGCGATTGCGAATTCGCGGATTGCCCGTAACGGCGGCCACCGCCGGATCACGCTGAAAATGGCGTAACATCCAGCTGGCCGCATGTGGATCGAGCAAGGCATCGCCATCAATTCCAAGCAGATATTCAGCATCGGTGACCAGACTGCCGGCTTGCAGGCCCATGGCCTTGCCCTGATTTTCTGCCAGATGCACCACCCTTAACCGTGGATGCTGGGCCGCCAGACGGTTCAGTACCTCGCCAGTATTGTCCGAGCTGCCATCATTAATCGCAATGACTTCAAAGTTGGGATACTTTAATGCCAGTGCCTGGGTGATGGTTTCCTCGGCATTATCACCTTCGTTAAAACACGGAATGAGCACCGCCACGAAAGGATATTCCTGTAAAACCGGTGGCTGGGTAAAGGCCGGATCTTTGCGTTCTTTGACATAGAAAATCAGCGCGCCCATCATCCATAAATAGGACATGAATAGCGGATAATAAAACACAAAGTTCAGCACCGATTGCCAGAGTTCTTGCAACATGGTTGTTCCTCTAGCCGGTTACGGTGCTGATGCTGGCTGAGACTGGAAAGCCTGACGCAGCACAGCCGGATCAGGATGATTCTGGATTGGATCATCCGGATAATAGGCAATGTGCTTCACACCGGCCTGATAGAGTTTCTGAATTGTTTCCGCAATTTCCGCAGATGGAATTTTATTGCCATTACGCCAGTCGACGGCCTGCAATTCAAACACCGTTTTACGCAGCCCTTGCGGATACTGCTGCACCCGACTCAATAGCTGCCGATAAAATTGCGCCGGATCATCGACCTGTTCCATATATGGCATGGCCATAATCGCGGTGAAGTCATAACGGTTTAGCGACTGTTCCAGCGACTGGGCATACCAGTTTTCTGAATAGGCCGATAGTGCCACCTGCGCATACAGGTTACGCGAGGTCTGCAAATAAGGCTGATACTGCCGCACGGTATCGGCCAGCTCCATGGCAAAATCATCAATCACTTTGACTTTATAAGCTGTCCATTTCTGCAAGACAGTATCATCAGCACGCAGTTGTGCCAGATCAGTCGCTAAGCCCTGCTGCTGATAGGCCTTTTTGGCCCAGCTGCTGGCATCTTCATAATCGGACAAGGTGGCATCATCATGGAAAATAATGCCGTTGAACTGCGCCGATTTGGCCAGATCTTCATAAATGCCTTTAATGGTGTTACGAGCGCGCGGCGAAAACGGACTTAAACGGTGATAGCCCATGTTCAGATGCTTGCCGCTATGCGGCTGCTCGGTTTGCACCAGATCTTGGGCCACCGGATTCGAGACCGGTAATTCCCAGGCAAATACCGGCATCCAGGCATAGACACGACGTACCTGAGTCCGGGTCTGGATTTGCCAGGCCACACGGTTAAACAGGTCGGCACGCATTGGAATATAACGGTTCGGGAAATAGACCAGATCGGCCGAGCCATTGCCATCCGGATCAGAAAATGCCTGCAAATATACGGTATTGACGCCAATCTGCTGAATCCGGTCCAGCAATAAGCCTAAATTACGTTCCTGCTGCTGCGGGTCCGGATCATAAATATAGTCAATATCGACATGCATGATCTTTTGCGGACGATCATTGTCCGTGCGCTGCTGCTGATGTTTCTGGATTTCTTTGGCCAGTAGCGCTGCATCCATGTGTTTTTGAATCAGGATTCGCGGCAATCTGGAAAAACTGTTTACAGGTTGATTCTCGGCATCATCCAGCGTCAGGCTGATTGGCATCTTCAGTTTTTCAGCAATTTTTACCGTATGCAAGTTATAGCGACCATAGGGCCAGACCATAATTTTTGGCGCTTTCAGGCCATGTTTTTGCAACAGACGCTGATTGGCCTTTAAGTCCTGCTGAATACGTTTCTGATAAGCGTTGTTATCTTCATAACGCTGCTGCTGCGGAAAATAGGCACGTGCTACGGTGGCCGGCAATTCATTGCCCTGCGGATTGGCCATAATGCCTTTATGCAGGTCATAACTGTGGCTGGCAATTTCCACCAGACCGCTGGCCTGTAATTCTTTTAACTGTGCCCAGCTTAAAAAATGCTGGCGTGACACCAGTTGCCCGCCAAAATTAACCTGTTGGTGTTCTGCTGGTTCTAACCAGCGCCCGACCACCGACAACACGGCCGGAATATTCCGCTGTTTTAAAACAGGATAGACATGCTGATAAAAACTTTGATAGCCATCATCAAAACTCAGCAAGACTGATTTTTCCGGTAGCGCTTTATTCTGTTGCTGCGCCTCTAACAGTTGCTGACTGCCAATAAACTGAAAGCCATTTTGCACCAGCCAGTCCAGATGCTGCTGCAATTGTTCAGGATCAATTGCATACTCAGGCATTAACGGCTGTGGTTCAGAAGTGACTTCGTGGTAGGCAAGGATCGTCAAGTTTTTCATTTCATTTCCCGCCTGCGCCCAACCCATGAGCATACTACAAAGAAAGAAAACAAAAATCTGGACCGCTTTAATAAACTGAAATAGAGGAGACATAAGGCGCGCGGAATTCATGGTACAGACAAGAAGATACGATGCTACATTCGAGCAATTGCGCAGATTCAACCATTATTTTATTATTATTTGTGTATACATTTGTTAATTAATCCCGTTTTTTTGCTTTTTGCCCTTGCTTTCAAAATAAAGCAATAAAATATTTATGATTTTATATCATTCACTTAGTTTTACTTATTTTTTAGCCACCCGCCAACGGGTCAGTTGATAATTTTCTAAAGGGTAGACGCTTTTATAAGCCCAAAATGTGATCTGGTTTTCAATTTTAAATTCTCACCATTTGATACTGAAGTATTTTTCAAAACGCTAATACATCTGCAAAAATGGAAATGTGGAGATCATTTTGACCTGAAGATTCACCGCTAAAATAGCATCAATTAAGTCCTCTGACGCATTGTAGTTCTGGCAGATGAAATCGTGCCCGTTACCCTCCCCTCTCTGGCATATTGTGCAGGCTTAGGGTTTAATAAAATCTGCCCCCAAGTGCACATGGAGAAAAGATGCAAACGCTCGTATGCTATAAACAGCTACCGATCTGGACACAAAACACTATCCCGCCCGGCTTTTTACGCCAGCACAATACCAAAGCCGGCACTTGGGCCCAACTGAAGGTTTTAAAAGGTGAATTGCGTTTTGCCTTGCTCGATGAAGCAGGCATGCTGTTGTCTGAACATCTGTTTAGCCCGGAGCAGCAACCGCCCATGCTTGAACCGCAGGTGTGGCACAAGATTGTTTCAGCCAGTGCCGATATTGAATGTCAGCTCAGCTTCTACTGCACAGCCGATGACTACTTTGCCAAAAAATATAAACTGACCCCGACCCATTCAGAAATTCTGGCCGCACAGCCATCTTTACAGGGCAACACGGCGCTGGATGTTGGCTGTGGCAGTGGTCGTAATGCGCTGTTTTTAAGTCAGCACGGTTTTCAGGTCGATGCCTGGGATGTCAATGCCCAAAGTCTGGAGCGCCTGAACGAGATTATTCAGCAGGAACAGATTCAGAGCATTCATACCACGCTACGGGATTTAAATATTAATCCGCAGATTCAGGGCCAATACGATTTTGTGTATTGCACGGTGGTGATGATGTTTTTACAACCGGACACCATCCCGACTTTGATTCAGCAGATGCAGCAGGCCACCAAAGCTGGTGGCCTTAACCTGATTGTTTGCGCGATGGATAGTGAAGATTATCCGATTCAACCGGACTTCCCTTTTAGCTTTAAAGCCGGTGAGTTAAAAGCTTATTATGAAGGCTGGACTTTGCTGAAATACAATGAAAATGTGGGTGAACTGCACCGTGTCGATGAACAGGGCAAGCGTATTCAACAGCGCTTTGCGACATTATTGGCACAGAAAACAGCGTAAAAAATTTATCCTTACATATAAAAGCTGATCATCTGGATGATGGGTCGGCTTTAGAGAAAGAATAAAAAACAGTGATGGTCAGCAAGTTTAAGAACTTGCTGATGATTCAATAATTATTGGATAAAGCGAATAAGAAAATGTTACAACAGATATTCCCAAATCACATAGCCCAGACCAAAACCAATCAATGAGTACAGCGTAATAATAAAGAAGACAAAACTCGCGCTATTTTTCTTTTTTAAAAAGCTCATTGTGATCTCAACGGTAGAATCTGTTGTCACATCTTACCCCAATTTGAGGATTTTTAAAAAGAAATTGGAGTTTATCGTGCTGACTAAAAAAATCCAGAAGTGCAATTACTCATCACTCGAGACTGTAAATTAAATTGTGTAATTGCCTGAATTTGCTATGTTCATATTCACAACGGAGTCAGGCAATATGATGAACGAACAACAACTAAAAGACCTTGCAGCAGAATTTACTAAAGGAATCAAAACAGAAGACGATCTCAACCAATTCACCCGATTGTTGACCAAACTCACTGTTGAAACGGCTCTTAATGCCGAACTTACCGAACATCTCGGACATGAAAAAAATGCCCGTAAATCTGGCTCAAATTCACGCAATGGTTATTCTAGTAAGACTGTACTTAGCGATGATGGGGAGATTGAGATCACCACACCACGGGCTTTGTTGCACAAAGATTTCATAACTATATGATTTTAAAGGTTTTGATTATTTTTTGATCCAAAATTAAATTTATTTAAATCAGATGCTTACATATTTATGCAACAAAGCCCACACCACGTGATCGTGATGGCACTTTCGAACCTCAGTTGATTAAGAAAAATCAGACCCGTATCACGCAAATGGATAGCCAGATTCTATCCCTTTATGCCAAAGGCATGACCACCCGTGAAATCGTTGCTACCTTCAAGGAAATGTACGATGCCGATGTATCTCCAACGCTCATTTCCAAGGCGAACAGCACTGCTGTTCAATGAGCAGGTTGCTGAATGGCAAAACCGTCCGCTGGATGTGATCTATCCCATCGTTTATATGGACTGTATTGTGGTTAAAGTCCGTCATAATGGCAGTGTCATCAACAAGGCTGTATTCCTTGCCTTAGGCATTAATCTTGATGGACACAAAGAACTGCTCGGCATGTGGATGGCTGAGAATGAAGGTGCAAAGTTTTGGCTGAATGTCCTGACTGAGCTTAAAAACCGAGGGTTGCAGGATATTCTGATCGCCTGTGTGGATGGACTAAAAGGCTTTCCTGATGCCATTAACAGCGTATACCCGCAAACCCATATCCAGCTGTGCATTATCCATATGCTGCGTAACAGCTTGAAATACGTATCATGGAAAGATTACAAGGCGGTGACTCAGGATTTAAAAGCCGTTTATCAGTCACCTACTGAAGAGGCAGCCTTGATGGCCTTGGATCAATTCGCCCAAACATGGGATGACAAGTACCCACAGATCAGCAAAAGCTGGCGTACACACTGGGAGAATCTAAATACCTTCTTTGCTTATCCAGCCGAGATACGCAAAGCCATCTATACCACCAATGCGATCGAATCATTAAACAGCGTAATACGTCAGGCGATCAAAAAGCGTAAAGTCTTTCCAACGGATGATTCTGTACGTAAAGTGATTTACCTGGCAATTGATGCAGCGTCTAAAAAGTGGAATATGCCTATTCGCGACTGGCGTTTAGCCATGAGCCGCTTTATTATTGAATTCGGTGACCGCTTAAGCAATCACCTTTAAATTGATGAAAAGCAATTACACAAAATTATTTACAGGCTCCATCACTCTAAAATAGAGTTGCAATTTTTATTCTGCTTTATAAAAGCATGGTACGCGGATTCAATTTATAGGGCTTATATGTCGATTGTAATCTTCTATTATGCTTTTTATCTCTAAACAAACTTGTATCTTTTATGTCCAAGCTCAATCATTTTTGCCAATCTATTTATTGATCATTCACCGATATGAACATTATCTTATCGCTCCAACACCTCATTAGGTAAAACAAACTCTAACTTAATATCGTATGCAGTCACTGTCCGTGTACACTTTGGTTTATCTAGTCCTTTACATTTTTCATGACGGTCTAATTTATTGTTTTTTTTAAATCAAATTAATAAGAAATAAAAATCTCCTCTTAAAAGAGCGGTCGTACATTCTATTATTCTTCACCATCAAACTGCCAGAATACAATCCCCCAATCACTTTTAAAATCAGGAAAGATATCTCCCTGTTTAAAATATTGACGTGAATTTTCTTTGGCAAATGTATACCAGTAGCCGCTGCATGGGGATAAGAACAAGCAAGAAATTGCAAAATTAAGCGTGGCACACACAGCATAAGGCCACTGATATTTCTACTTGTTGAAATAAAAATGTGGCAAATAAAAAAGCCACTTACATAAGTGGCTGATTTATAAAATAAATTCTGGTGGAGGTGGCGTCAATTGAACTCAAAACCTAACCTATTCATTCTAAAGCCATTTTATTGAATAAAAAAATTCATTGACCCAATTTTGACCCAAATTAGATTTAGTGCATTGAATTCACTTTAAAATCTTGTTCAAATCCGAATTCAGGATTTGAAGTGGCATACTGATTATACCAACATCGATCACACTATAAAATGATATACTATAACATATCATTTCTTTGATTTTCTTTTTTGATGTATCATTCTTTTAGATATATTCAGGGACAAGGTAATGTTTGAAATTATTGATGATTTAAAAAAGAAATTAGATCAGCATCGCCCCCTATCACCTGCAATAGTAAAAAATTTACAAGAAGACCTTATTGTACGATGGACTTATCATTCCAATGCTATTGAAGGCAATACACTTACTCTATTAGAAACCAAAGTTGTGTTAGAAGGCATAACTGTCGGTGGAAAAGCTTTACGAGAGCACTTCGAAGCAATTAACCATAGAAATGCCATTTATTACGTTGAAGACATTATTAGAAAGGAAGAACCTTTTTCTGAATGGCAAATTCGCAATATCCATCAACTCATTTTAAAGAATATTGACGATGATAATGCTGGCCGATATCGCCAGCAAAACGTATTGATTTCAGGTGCTACAACTACACCACCGGACTATACATTGCTCAATGACAAAATGACTCAGCTAGTCGATTGGTACAATTCAGAGGCACATAAGCTTCATCCCATTGAACTTGCAGCTAAAGTACATGCAGATTTTGTAGGCATCCATCCATTCATTGATGGCAATGGACGTACATCACGTCTATTGATGAATCTCGAATTGCTTAAAGCTGGTTATCCACCTTGTGTAATAACAGTTGAAAATCGATTAGCCTACTATGAAGCCCTAGATCAGTGGATGGCTTATGGAAAAACTGAAGCATTTATCCAGTTGGTTTCTAAAGCGGTGATCGAAGGATTTAAACCGTATCAGGTGGTTTTAGGTCTTTAACTTACAATTATATTTACTCCATAAGTGTCCATATAAAATGAACATTCCATAAGTAATCTCATATGGACATCATCGAATAAAATAAACGACAGATTCTTTTCCTCTATTTAGGGCATCAATAGTGAGATTGTCTCCTTTGGGATTATGTAAATCACCAATAATGTATATTTCTGGTCATTGGAAATAAAGACGCAGGTTTTGTTGCATATGGCCTATCTAGCCAGTCATTTGTGCAGGGGCCTCTATCTGTTTCACGAAGCTAAAGCCCTCTTTTCCAATTTCTGCTTAATTTGGGGTACGGCTCATATACAAAAAAACAACATAACTATTGAAAATTTTGAAAAATGTGATATAGTTTGCACCTGCTTTTTTATACACGAGCATTTCTCTATAAAAAAGCGTCTATAAAAAAGCAATGTATTCATAGCGATTGCTTTTTGATTATCTAATTTAATAGTTTTAGGTCGTTATATGAAAAATTTTCTTACTACTGCATTATTGGCTTCTGCTGGTTTAATTTTAGCTGGACAGGCAAATGCGGCTACCACTTCAAAAACGGCAACTGCTGACTTTAAAGTGAAAATTGAAGTGCTTTCTACTTGTGCAATCAATGCCACTGATATTGATTTTGGTAGTGTAAACAGTGCTGTGGCTGCAAATGATAAAACAGGAACATTAAATGTTACTTGTACAAGCCAAACACCATATAAAGTGGGTTTAGCAGGCAGTGGGAAAATGACACATGAGACAGATACTTCATCTAGCATCGCATATCAGTTATTCCAAAATGCGAGTGACAAAAGCCAGTGGGATAATAATAGTAATCTATACTCTGGTGTAGGTTCAGGTAGCGTACAGGCTATTCCTGTTGTTGCAAAAGTATCTGGTTCAACGAATGTTCGAGCAGGTAAATATATCGACACGGTTACCGCTACAGTAACGTATTAATTTTTGCTATCGTAAGGATATTCTTCACGAATAAGGGTATCGGCATGAAAAATACGTCGCGTTGGTCAAATGTACTGCGTAAGTGTAGCTTAGGTATATTGGCAACGAGTATTTTTTTGACACAGGCGCATGCTGCCAGTTTGCAGGTTGCGCCTATTTTATTGGAATTTTCGCCTCAAGAAAAAGTCAAAGAACTTTGGTTAACCAATACTGGGGATGAAGCCATCCAAGGTCAAGTTCGGGTAAATGCTTGGACGCAAACCAATAATCAAGATATTTTAACCCCGTCTAAAGATCTGATCGCAAGCCCAATGGTATTGACGATTCCCGCAGGCCAAAGACAGTTGGTTCGTCTTATTCGTAGTACTGCAAGCAATAACTTATCTGAGCAAGCTTATCGTTTGATTGTTGATGAGCTACCGAACCCTCAAGCAGAAAAGCAAAGTGGTCTTCAGTTGTTGCTGAAATATTCAATTCCTGTATTTTTTAAGGCCTCAAGCGCTGATGTCATTCAACAAGGTGTAACCTCGCTCAATGGCATGACATTTAAATACAATGCGAACAAATTAACGGTTACTAATCTGTCTCCGCACTATAAACGTTTTAGCCAGTTTGCCTATGTTGATGCGCAGGGGAAAAAAACACCCATCCAAAAAGGACTCATGGGTTATGTGCTGAGTGGTCAAAGTATGCAATGGCCTATTCCTGCTACGATAAATGTCAAACCTAATGGAAAATTTGTAGCAGTTGTAAATATGGATGTTCGGGAACAAGAACTTCCTATATCTCCTTGATATTGTATGTCTTTAGGAGTTTCTTCATTTAACGTTCGAGTCGGTCATTTACTCTGTGCAGGGCTAATTATTGTTATTGCTCCTCACGTTTTTGCAGAGTCGGACTCCCCAGAGCAAGTAAGTGAAATCCAGCAAGACTTATACTTGGATGTCGAACTTAATCAGTCTGTTCAGCCACAAATTGGTCATTTCCTGCAACGAGGTCAACAGCTTTATATAGACCGTGCATCTTTAGATAGTTTTGCCATTCATGCGGATGCTCCGCAAATGCTCATTGATCAAGCGACTTATATTGCGCTTGATCAAATTAACGGGCTGAGCTATCAGTATGATGATTTGAATCAGAAAATATCAATACAAGTACCCGTTGAGTTGTTAAGCGGACAAAACCAATATGGTTATCAAGCTTTACCTGCCGCCAGTATTAACCCATTACAAGAAAAAAAGGGGTTGTTACTTAACTACACGGCATTTGCTCAACAAAATGATGATGTTTTTTCATTTAATGGTTGGAATGAGCTACGCTATTTTGGCTTATATGATGGCGTTTTAAGTCTGTCAGGAAATTATGAGTATCGAGATCATGTCGCGACTGATGGTCAAATACTTGATACGTATTGGGAAAAAGATTTTCCAAATCAATTACTTCGATTGCGTTTAGGTGATGCTCAAAGTGATGCGCTTACATGGACACGTTCAACGCGTTTGAGCGGTTTGAGTATATCTAAAAACTTTGCATTACAGCCTTATACGGTAACCACGCCCTTAATGAGTTTTAAGGGGCAGGTGACTTTGCCCTCTCAAATTGATCTGATTATTAATGGGATCAAGCAATCTTCACAAAATGTGGTACCGGGGCAATTTGATATCCAAACCATCCCGAGTATTACGGGGGCTGGAAATGCCCAGATGGTCATTACCGACATCAATGGTCAGCAGCAAGTTCAAAGTTTTTCTTTGTATCGTGCCAATCATTTATTGGCACAGGGACTAAATGATTGGTCTTTGAACTTGGGTTATCCTAAGCTTAATTATGGTCTATCTTCTTTTGATTATGCGAATGATCCCGCTTTTAGTGGAAATTATCGTTATGGGCTAAGCAATACTTTCACAGTTGAAACGCATGCCGAGCTTACGGAACAATTGCAACAAGCAGGTTTAGGAACAGTTTATCAATTAGGCAAGCGCGCAGGGCAAATCAATGTTTCCTATGCTTATAGCCATACATCCGAGCAACAAGGTCAATTGTTGGGTTTTGGCTATAGCTGGAACTCCGCATTGCTCAGTCTAAACTATAATGGCCTACGTCAGTTCGGACAGTTTAATGATATTGCAAGCTTAAACGATGCAACATTTGCAAGCCAGTCCGATCAATTTTATATGGGACTAAATACTAAATTTGGACAATTTGGCGGTAGCTATATTCAGCAGGAATACATAGATCAAGCGAGTAATCGTTTTGTCTTGCTCAACTGGTCTTATATTTTACCGCGACGAATGAACTTGAGTTTGAGTTATAGCCGTGACTTGTTAAATAAAGAGAATAGTTATTATCTATCTTTAAATTTACCATGGGCAAAGCGTAATTCTGCGACACTTACCGCTCAGCGTAGCAATGACCAAAACCAAATGAGTCTGAATGTTTTACATTCTGTGGATCAAGACCAAGGTGGTTTAGGTTGGCAAGCTTTAGCCAACCATACTGAGCAATATTCACAATTTCAGGGGCAGTTGGATTATTTAGGACGTTATGGTTTGGCTCAATTTAATGTGCAACATACCGAATCTGATCAACAAAATAATACCAGTGCTTATGCTTCTGTGAGTGGTGGGTTGGTGATTTTAAAAGATACAGTATTAGCTAAACGTCTGGGCAATGGTTCATTTGCAGTTGTTTCAACAGATCAAGTTGCAGATGTACCTGTACGTTTAGAAAATCGTTTAATTGGTAAAACAAATCGGAAAGGTTATTTACTGCTTGATTATTTAAATCCATATCAGCATAACAGTGTGGCTGTAGATACTTTGGATTTACCGATCAATTTAAAAATTGAAACGACCCAGCAAGATGCAGTTCCTCGGCAGTCGAGTGGGGTATTTATTCGGTTCCCGATGTATCAGGTCAAATCAGTACAACTTCAAGTGGTCGATTTGCAAGGAAATAACCTTTCGGTAGGAACTTCTGTCTGGCAAGAAAAACCAAATGAGCAACTTCAACCGACGACTATTGTGGCGCATGATGGTATGGTGTATTTGGATAATGTAAAAAATAATACCCTATATATAGGTGATCAGCTCAAGCAGTGCAGAGTAAAGTTGCCAGATCTTGAAACTTTAAATGGTTATAGTGATTTGGGGCAAATCGTATGTCAGTAAACTACAGTCACTGGTTTAAAATGAACTATTCTAGCCAGTATTTTGCTTGTATTGGCTTGTTGCTCCTTAGTTGTGGGCTGATCTATTCGCCTGTGCATGCAGAAAGCTGCTGGATTGGGGGAGCAACTCTCAGTTTAGGTACTGCAAATGCTCAAGGCTCTTCTACTGCTTCAACGGACGTCACGGTGAGCTGTAACTCTAATTGGAGGCAGCCAGTCACATATAAAATGTGTTTAGCAATTGATAGTATATCTCCTTCGGGGAATGATCCTCGTAGTATGATTAGCTATAATCCTGAAACACTGCTCAATTATCATTTGTACTATGATGCTGCGCGAACGTACAAAATTCCAAGTTCAGACCGTAAAAATCAGGCACAGTGCCAGACTTTTCAAGTCGAGGCTGGGCAGGCGAATGCAAGTACTCAAATTAAAATATATGGACAAGTGCTCGCTGGGCAAGTGGTTCCTGCGAGAAGTTACACCACAAATAGTGTAAATCTGAAACTTTATTCTGCTTTTCGTTATGGTTCTGCAACACCTAGCAATGAAGAGGTTTTTGCAAATTCAAATACAGGAAATAATAACCTCATCGTTAACTCCAATTATGAAAATAGTTGTTTAATCCAATCGGCTACGGATATTGACTTTGGAGCTGTTGAGCAATTAAACACCCCATTATTTGGTTCAGGACTTATTCGTTTGGCTTGTCCAACAGGAACCAGTATGCAAGTTAGTTTGGATAATGGCGTAAATGCGCAAGGAAGCCAAAGACGAATGAGAAATGCAGTTGGAAGTTATATTCAGTACAATTTATATAAAGATGTTAGCCGTTCACAAATATGGCAGGCGAATGTTTTTTATCCTGTAGATAACCAGAGTGTTCCTGTGTATGCAGCTGTTCCAGCTCAAACGATCACAAGTATTGGGCAATACTCCGACACAATCACAGTCACTTTAACTTACTAAGTTGCTCATTATTCCTTTTCAGCTTAATAGGTAATGGTTGCGGTCACTTTGTCACTATATTGTCCTGCAGGAACATTAGCATTGGGGACTTTTCCCCAAATGGTAATATTTTGCGTTTGCCCAGTACCTTGTTGAGACAAACGATTGTCTGCAATATTGCCCCATTCTTTACTCATGGCAGCATCTTGGTATAGCTGATAAGGAATTTGTATAGAAATATCATTACTATGTTTTAAACTGCCATTGCTGTTTAACGCAATGTTATAGGGTGTTCCATTGGTACAATAAACATTTAAACTTCCTGTCGCTTGCACATTCTGTGCATTACGAGTCACTGTTCCAAAATCAATATCCGAAGTACTGCCTGTTCCAATATCGCAAATTTCTGTAACTTGCATTTTAACTTGAAATTGTGAGGATTGACGATCACTCATGGTATACGCTGAAACAGAAATGACGGCGAGAATTGCGAAAGAATATTTGAAAAGTTTCATGTATTAGCCCCTGTAAAAACGGACAGTTAACTTGCTAATTTTAGCGAGCGAAATTCCCGAGGGGATTTCATTTTTAAACCACTATGCGGGTAATTACGATTATAGTCTTCCATCTAAATAGGTAAATATTTCATGACTATTTTTTTCTGCATCTGAGATATCACTTAAATATACATAGTCCCGTTTAAAGGTTTTAATAAAGGTGAACCGTACCGGGTTTGTCGGAGACTTTTTTATTTAAGTTAGGCCACCTGACCTAACGGGTTAATCTTATCATAGTACATTGCTTCAAACTCAAAAGGCGATACATAACCCAGTGCACTGTGTACACGCTTTTTATTGAACCAATCTACCCAGTTTAGTGTCGCAAGTTGTAGATCTGCTAAACCTTGCCAATCTGCTTTTAGATATTCAATCACCTCTGTTTTGTATAAGCCATTCACTGTTTCAGCCAAAGCATTATCGTATGAATCACCAGTCGTACCGACTGATGCTCGTAAATTTGCAGCTTCTAAACGATTGGTATAGCGAATAGAAAGATATTGAACACCTCTAATGGCTGCTCAACCTCTACTTTTAACTTCGGTTATTTATGGGAGGATTACCCTTTGAACATGGTAAAATCCGTCGTATTTCGATAAGAAATAAAAAGCCTCAACTAAACCTTATGATTCAGCAGCATACTAACGAAGTAACGGATTTTGTCTTATGTATGAAGATAAGATGAGTATTTTTGTTTAAGAAAGTATGACTTCTTAACCGCAGGTTAAAACTCAACCTAGGCATTTTTGCTTAATTGAAAGAATATGAAATATCTAGTTTTTTGTCAATAACACTTCAACTAGAATTTGAGATGGTGACAAAACAACTCATATTGAAAATTTAATTTAAACATGAAGTTAAAACAATATTACCCACTATCTATTACCCATATTTACCCATCAACCTCAGAAAGAGAATAGGCTGTGCATGAAGCACAGCCTGTAACCATCTATAAGAATTATAGACCTTTATAGAATTCCTTAATTTTTTGTGCCATGAGCTTACGACGCTCATTCAAAAATTCAGTATATTGATCAGCATCTAACTGGTTTAAATTACTTGGTATGCAATGAGTCTGTAAATTCAGGTCTAAACCTTCAATACTTTTCAGAGAAGTTATTTCATTCTTATCCAACTTAATATCATTTTGGATTTTTTCCATATACACTTTTGGAGAAGCGTTTCCTAGTTTAATATTGATTGCTTGCTCTGTATAAACATAATTAGCTACTTGATTATATTCACTTTTCTTAAACCCATTTTTAGCTAAATAGTCTTTTGGAAAAACGTGATGTACATCCCCTCTTTGCTCTATTAAGCTTCGTACAGTTAAACTACCAGACAGGAAGGATTGCTCATTTGATTTGCATTGTGCTGCTAGATAACACAAGTATGCATTATTAACAGTACTTGAAGAATCCAGCTCATTTACCAAACGGTAATTCCAGAACCCATCATCTAAATCTGCTTGCTCGATTTGAGCTAAGTATCCTTCGATACCTTTTTCTAAGATTTGTTTACTATCACGCTCAATCGCTGATTCTGAAGATCCAGAATAACGCCCTGTCAGTAATGAAACCACATACCAGCGTTTTACAAGATTTTGAATTTGTGGCTCAGGCATTTTTGATGCTCTAAGCTGCAAATAAAGCGCATAAGCAAAATTCAAGCTAGTCTTTGAGCTAATAAGTTTTTTGTCAATAAATCCCGCTGATTGGATGATCGTTAGAAAACGTTGGTAATTTGTCTGGTTGAAGAAGTCTTCTAAACCTTGACGTAACTTGTGATAACTTTCTTCAGCAATACTTTGTATATTACGTCTATTTTCAAAATCGCGGCCAGAAAGTAACGCCACAAGATCACTAAATTTTCCACGATTAAATTGGCACGTGTATGCCACACGTAAAACATCTATATAGTTAGGTTGATACAAATCATCTTTGATATCAGCTATCCAACTAATTTTTTTATAGTCCTCCGTATCTGCAAAATTTTTATCATTTTGTTTAATGATTTTATTAAAACTACCATCTTTCAAAAGATGGCAAAAGTAATCAATCATTTTACGTAATCGATTTCCACCAAATTGCTCATCTGATGCAATCTTTGACATAACAAAGTCTGCATTACTGAGTACTACACCCTTTTGATTGATTCGTATAAAAATTTCAGTAACCGTGTCGATATCCAGAGATGAATCTAGTTCAATGATACCAATCTGACGATTTTTGATTGCTTTTAACTGCTCAAGCTTATCTTCAATGAAATCTTCATTTGCATCTGGATTCAATCCCATATATGCACGTCTAGCCTGAGATATTGAAATATCCCCATTTAAAATTGGGGCGATATTATTGACCCAGATTGGATTACGCTCGATAGCTGTGTTACATACTTCAAATAAGGGCTCATCATCTTTAGCAGTTGGGTTATACGCTATTCGAATATTAGTTTCTTTATAGTCCTTATCTAACACCAACTGCCCAACAACAGCAGCAGTCAATGCAGTAATACGTTGCTGTCCATCAATAAGTACCTTTTTTCCTGCGGATAAGGTTCCATCTTTAAGACGAATATCCGGGTTACGCCATGTGATGATATAGCCGACAGGATAACCTTTATATAGCGAATCCATTAGATCCCGCACTTTACTACTCGACCAAACGAAAGGTCGCTGGATTTCAGGAATTGCGATTTCACCTGATTTTATCCAAGAGAGTAATGTATCAATTGGATGCTGATGTACTGAATATTTCGCCATTAAGACGCCCCTCAAAATATCTAAAACCAACAAAACAAAAGGTCATTGGGTACTGATACCCAATGACCAAATTTAGAAAATCAAACTTCTTCCATCTCAATCAAGTTTTCCAAGGTCTGGCTAAACGTATCTTGGAATGCTGAGTCCTTACGGTAAAGATTATATAAATCCACCATGTTTTTACGCTGTACCACCATAATTTCATCGAGCATCTTTTTAAACACGAGTGCTCTGTTTTGTGGATCTTGCGTCTGCTTATACTTCTTCATAAAGTTTTGATGCTGCTGAATACGCTTCACCAAATCGATAATAATCACCCGTTGATCTTCTGGTGTTGCACTCCAATCCTGAAACCATTTTTCATTAAACTTGGCAACGATCGAATCTAAAGTCTCATCATCATTTTCTTCGCTTGGATTACGAGGGTTTGGATTTGGTGGTTCTACAACTGTTTCCTCTGCATCAAGTGTAATCGTTTTATTGATATGCTCACGCTTTAAGGCATAAGTACTTAAATCGACTGATTCCAACAGGTCATCAATACCATTTAAGCGACCATCCTGTACATTCAATTTTGGGATGAGGAATTTTAAAAACCAATACTGTTGCTCCCATTCCTTTTTATTGAACTGCATGATTGAAGATACTTGTGCATAAATTTTAACGAATTGTTTTGCTTTAACCTTAAAATCAACTCGTTGTTCATGCTCCCACGAGCCTTTTCTCTCCGCGTCAAATCGTGCTGCAACCGTATCGATGATAGGGCTTAAATCACTGCCTGACGCATCACTAAAGAACAGTTCATTGAACTTCACCACTTCATGTAATTCATAAATGCCTGTGTCGTCCAATGCCGTTTTGATATCATTCAACACATTGACATCAGTCGCATTCGACAATGAAGTAGAGGTATAGAAATCATCAAAGGCTTTTTTAATGTCATCAACGTCGTTATAAAAATCTAAGATAAACAAATCTTCTGTGCGTTTATTATATTTTGGCGCAGCACGGTTTAAACGTGACAATGCCTGCACACACAGTACCCCTGTCAGTTTTTTATCGATATACATCGTGGTCAGTTTGGGTTGATCGAAACCTGTCAGGTATTTGTTTGCCACCACCAAAATTCGGTTTTCATCTAAATCAAACTTTTCTTTGGTTTTAGCGTCATTAAAGCCATTCAGCGATTCTTCAGTATAGGTTTTACCATCAACCTCTTTGTCACCTGAGAACGCAATCATGATGTTAAATGGATTGCCTTTTTGATCTAGCAATTTTTTGAGTGACAAGTAATAGCGGATCGCAGCTTCAATGCTTTGTGTCACCACCATGCCCTTTGCTACGCCTTTGAGCTTTTTCTTATTGACCACATTATCAATGAAGTGCTCAAGCATAATACTGGCTTTGGCATCAATGGATTGTTGTGATGCTTCCACATAAGCTCTTAAAATACGCTGGGCTTTTTTAGATTCAAAAACAGGATTTTCTTCAATCGACTTTTGAATTTCATAAAAGCTCTTATAGGTCGTATAGTTTGCCAATACATCTAAAATAAAACCTTCTTCAATCGCTTGCTTCATGCCATAAAGATGGAATGGTACATACTTACCTGTTGCATCTTGCTGACCAAACTTTTCTAAAGTGGTGTTTTTAGGCGTTGCTGTAAAAGCAAAGTACGAAACATTTTCACGTTTTTTACGTGTGGTCATCATTGCCACAAGCATGTCCTGAACATCATCCGCATTTTTTAAAGCTTCATTGCCCATTGCTCGGTTCATGCTGTTATGCGCTTCGCCTGACTGTGAACTATGTGCTTCATCAATAATGATGGCAAAGTTTTTATCACTTAAATCAGTCACGCTATCCCAAATGATGCGGAACTTTTGAATGGTAGTGATAATAATTTTTTTACCTGTTTCTAAAGCAGTTTTTAGCTGAGCACTATTCATCGCAGGCGCAATAATATTCTTCATTTCAGAGAAATCATTAATATTATCCCGAAGCTGTTTATCTAAAATTTTACGATCTGTGACCACAATGACAGAATCGAACAATGGCTGATGCAATGCTCGTTTGCCGGCTGCCAATGCATTGTTTGGATAGGCTTCAATGAGCTGAAAAGCTGCCCAAGTAATCGAATTCGATTTACCCGAACCTGCTGAGTGTTGAATTAAGTAAGGCTTGCCTACACCATGTTGTGATACATCACAAATGATTTTACGCACCACATCAAGCTGATGATAACGTGGGAAAAACAATGTTCGTTTACTGAGTTGATCTGTATCTTTACCATCTAAACGGACAAAGTGCTGAACGATGTTTACTAAACTTTCTTTAGCAAAGATTTCTTCCCATAGGTATGCTGTTTTATAGCCATTCGGATTAACAGGATTACCCTGTCCACCTGAAGCTGTACCTTTGTTAAATGGCAAGAAGTACGTCTTTTTGCCTTCTAGTTTGGTGGTCATATAGACTTCATCGGTATCCACAGCAAAATGCACCAAGCAACGTGCAGGCGTCAGTAATGGCTGTGTTGGATCTCGATCTTCACGATATTGTTTTTGACCATGATAACGTGCTGTTTGATTCGTCCATGCGTTTTTAAGTTCCATCGTCACTAATGGCAAGCCATTGAGGAAGATGACCATATCAATTTCTTCACGACGGTTTTTTAGTGAATACTGTACTTGTCGTGTCACGCTAAAGATATTAGACGCGAAATTTTGTTTAACCGATTGGCTACTGCTTGCCAATGGGCATGGATACATAAAATGAAAATGTTGCTCATCGAGTGCCATGCCTTTTTTAAGCATATAGGCAATGCCATGTTTTTTAATCAGCTTGTCAAAACGCCCTAGAATTTTTTGTTTCCAGTCGTTTTTGTTATAGGCTTTGTAGGCATCTAAGCTATCTTTTTGAGTGCTTTCTAAAAATTGAAAAAATAGTTTTTCATCAATGGCATAGTCTGTATTAAAGTCAGACACTTGCCCGATGACATAGCCCAAACCCGTATGGGCTTGAGCGATGCCTTGAGCAAGGTCTTCTTTACAGATACCGACCAATGCACGTTCGATATTTTTTTCTAAAGCCAATTCGTTTAAATTTTTGTTCACAGTTACCCCTCTTACATGCATTGGTGATTTGTATTTTTAAAAAAGCTAGATGAAGAATTAAGCTACTTTAATTTTGCCTGTAACAGCATCATTAATCAGCGTGGTTTTATATTCTTTAAGTTGATGAATAGATTTCTTTTCAACATTAATAGCTTCATCAATAATTTGACAAATTCTTTCCAACGTTTCACAAATCTGTACTTGCTCATCTAGCGTTGAGAGATGGATCCGTAAATTTGAACAACTCCTATAAGTGATATTCTGCTCCTCAAATGATGTTATAAACATCAATATATGGAGTATTTTATGGCACGTAGACCAAGAAGAAATCATTCAAATGATTTTAAAGCTAAGGTAGCACTTGCTGCGATTAAAGCAGAAAAAACACTTGCTGAATTGAGTGCTGAGTTTGATGTTCATCAAAACCAAATTATTGACTGGAAAAATCAATTGATCTCAGCTTCCTCGCAAGCTTTCGATCAATCAAAAGCTCCAACAGAACCACCCATCGATCTAAAAAAACTACATGCAAAAATCGGTGAGCAGGCATTAGAAATTGATTTTTTAGAAGGTGTGTTGAAGAAACTGGGCCGCTTCAACCACAAAAGTTAATCGACGACTCACTTCAGATTTCAGTATCTAAGCAAGCTAAGCTGCTGAAAGTCTCCCGTGGTTGTTATTACTATCGCCCAAAACCTGTGAGTGCATCAGATCTGAAGCTGATGCGATGTATTGATGAATTACATATGCAATATCCTTTTGCAGGCAGTCGTATGATGCGTGATTTGTTGAATCGTCAAGGACATCATATAGGACGACGTCATACACGTACTTTAATGAAGAAAATGGGTATTCAGGCGTTATATTGCAAACCAAATTTAAGCCAGGCTAATCAAGCTCACCGTAAATATCCATATCTGCTCAAAGGGTTGGCTATTCAGCGCAGTAATCAAGTGTGGTCTACGGATATAACGTATATCCCTATGGCAAAAGGCTTTGTTTATTTATGTGCTGTGATTGATTGGCATAGCCGCAAGGTACTTGCGCATAGGGTATCGATTAGTATGGAGGTGGATTTTTGTATTTCGGCTTTAAATGAAGCGATTGAAAAATATGGTCGACCTGAAATATTTAATACAGACCAAGGCAGCCAGTTTACCAGTGATGCATTTATTGATGTATTGAAATCAAATGGCATTCAAATCAGTATGGATGGTAAAGGTCGATGGGTAGATAATGTGATGGTTGAACGATTATGGCGGAGCGTTAAATATGAAGAGGTGTATCTCAAAGCTTATAGCAGTGTCACAGATGCGAAAAAGCAATTAAGTGCATATTTTGAGTTTTATAATTTGAAACGACCTCATTCGAGTCTAGACAAAATGACACCAAATGAGTTTTACTATGATCAGCTACCCCAACAAAACAAGGTGGCTTAACTAGAGCGGAATATCACTTATAAATACGCTTTTAGTTGTTCAAACAAGTGGGACCACCTCTTTGGATACACTAAAGGCAAATTACCGATTGATACAGTTGAAATATTTGGTTGTTGCCCTGTAATATCTATCTTCTTCTCAAATTCTTGAACAAATCCATCAGCTAATAAAACATAATAAAGCCATTCCTTAATCACTTTATTATTAGGTCTGAGCACAGCATTTCTTTGATTTAAAAGCATTGTTTCATCGCTATCGATTATAGTTGCCTTGAGACCTGTAGAAATAATAGGGCGCGTTAAAGCAAAAACTAAATCACCTTTATACACCAAAGCATTGGTAGCAATTTTCTTCCATTTTTCATCAATATAAGATTCATCTTGCCAGTCAAGGGTCATAGTTTGAATATTTGAGATTTTTAAAACTCTAACCCCCTGATCTGTAAAACTATCACTAGGAAAAGCAAAGCCGTTTAAAATTTTACCTAAGTGCTTAATTCTAGAAATTTCCCAATGCTCAGGAATCTGTCCAATCCATTCCACACCCGAATCTTTCATCACAACATTTGGATCTAAACCTTGCGTCACAGCTTTTTGAATCACAATTTGCTTACGTTCATTCAGTAATGCAATTTGCTGTTCTTTAATGGCAATAGCTTGGTCTATTTGAGAGGTGATTTGATCTAAGATTTTTGCTATCAACTCCTGCTCTTCTTTAGGAGGAAAAGCAATCACAAAATCTTTGATATCTTTAGGAGCCATATGTGGAATCATCGGATCTGTCTTAGATCGATTAATCCAATTTAAAAATCTTTTGCTAGCAATATTCCAAAAAAGAAATCTAGCATTCAATTGTTCATTAACTCTTAATCTAGCTACCCGTTGTAATAGTAACAAAGGCAGATCATGTTTAGTAATTTGACAAAAGTTTTTCCCTACTTTGGAACCATCCATTCCAATTAAAATATCGCCACTCTCTAATAAATAATTGGCTAAGTCAGGAGTCACTTCAGACCAGTAAGCTGTATCTTTCCAGTCTAAAACAGATTCTTTCACATTAATTCCACGAACAAGCTTGATACCATTTTCTATGTATTTAGCACTATTAAATGGATAACCTGTAAGTAATTTTATCTCGTACTTGATTCTATCTACTTTCCAATCAGCAGGAACAATAGGAAGTTCCACATTTTTAGAATCTTTATAAGCATCATATTTTTTAAACATTCCGCTTCCCCTTAAAGACCCAAAATCTGTGCAATCAAACCATCAGCTTGCTTCTCAAGACTTAAAATATCCTGAGCCACATCTTCAAGCGAACGTAACGGCTTATGTTGGTAGAAATACTTATTAAAACTGATCTCATAACCAATTTTCACAGAATCCAAATTAATCCATGCCTCATCGACATGTGGTTTCACTTCATCTAAAAAGTATTGATGAATACGTTGATTTAACGGCACAGATTCACTGTCACGAATATCAGCATTAGTTTCATAGGTGATGTATTCCCCTTTCTTCGCTGTTGCAAAATAACCAAAGTCGGCTAAGTCAGACTCTTCACAACCTAAATGCTCAAGCAACTTTGCTAACTTATCGCCATTCAGTTTCAGCACTTTTTTCAGCACTTTTTCAGCCGTTTCGTCATACCAGCTTACGGCATTTAAAATGCTGTTCTTTTCAGGAGCAGACAGCTTTAGACCAAGGGCTTTAATGGCTTTATCCACGTTGTCTTTAAACACATTAAAGTCACTTGTCTCAGCTTCTCCCACTTGTGCCATAATCGCTTGAGCAGATTCAAACAACGTCTTGAGTGATGTCCAATTCTTGATATCAAATAGCTTCGCTTTCGCCTTGGTATTTAAGCTAATCTCTTGCTTCTCACACCAATCTAAAACGTCTTTTTCCACGTCTTTGAGCTTACCTGCTTGGTAGAGCTCATCACCATATTCAGCAAACATATATTCCATTGGCTCAAGCAATGACTTATCAAAACGTAATGGTTGTAAACGCGCCAAACTAAACTGCGCTTTACGACGGTCAGGACGTTCGATATTGACTTTGTAATAACCAAAATCACTGTTATTAAAGACTTTAGATGCTAAACCAATCGGGTCGTTATTGGCATCAAAACCACGCTCAACATCTTGCCCATTCAGGTACACATTTAAAATTTCTTCAATATGCTCCGGTGCAAACTCACAATTCTTTTCCCCTAAGTTTTTACGCAGCTTCCGGTAAAGTAAACTTGCATCAATCAGTTGTACTTTGCCTTTACGTGATTCAGGCTTGTTATTCGATAACAACCAAATATATGTACTAATATCGGTGTTATAGAACAATTTGTTTGGCAATTGAATAATGGCATTCAACAAATCATTTTCGATAATATATCGGCGAATATTAGAAGCTCCACCACCTGCATCGCCTGTAAATAAACTCGAACCATTATGGACAGAAGCAATACGGCTACCGATCGGGCTGACATCAATCGATTTCATCTTACTGACCATTTCCATCAAGAAGAGAAGCTGACCATCAATTGAACTTGGTGTTGCATGTTCTTCTTTGAGTTCGCCCCAATAGTTTTTAAGCTCGACTCTAAAACGTGGGTCGATGACTTTTTTATCTTCTTTAATATATTTCTGATCTGATGCCCAGCTTTTACCATAAGGAGGATTTGACAACATAAAATCAAAACGTGTTGAGGCAAACTCATCACTTGCCAAAGTCGAACCGACACGAATGTTTTCAGGGTTGTTGCCCTTAATCATCATGTCCGATTTACAAATCGCATAGGTTTCATCGTTAATTTCTTTACCGTAGAGGAAGATGTCACGATCTTCATCGCTATAACGCTCTTCGATAAAGTTTTGCGCTTCTGTGAGCATACCGCCACTACCGCAGGCAGGGTCATATACAGATAAAGCATACGGAATACGGTCTTTGATTGGGTCAAAGACTAGGTGTGTCATTAATTCAATGACTTCACGAGGGGTAAAGTGCTCCCCTGCTTCTTCGTTGTTTTCTTCGTTAAACTTACGAATGAGTTCTTCAAAAACATAGCCCATACCCAAGTTAGACAGGCCACCGAGCTTATAGCCATTCGGATCTTGTGTTTCAAATGGACTGAGGTTGATGTATGGTGAAACAAATTTTTCTAAAACGTCGAGCAATACGTCTTTGTTTGCCATGTGACGGATTTGAGCAAATAGATTGAAGCAATCAATAATTTCTTTAACGTTGTCGCTGAAGCCACGTAAGTAATCTTCAAAGTTTGCCAATAAAATCTGCTGATTATTGGTCGCTGTCTCAAATAAACTCTTCAAGGTCCATTGTGAGCTGTTATAAAACACATAGCCTGAAATATGTCGTAATGGTAGATCATCCAATTCAACAAAGTCAGGTTCAGCTTGTTGATCCTGAACTTCAGCTAAAATTGCATCTTTGGTTGGTTCTAATAAGGTGTCTAAACGACGTAACACGACCATCGGTAAAATGATATCACGGTACTTACCACGTACATATACGTCACGTAAACAATCGTCTGCAATTGACCAGATAAAAGAAACTAATTTGTTGTGAACTGAGTGATCCATGTATTAACCTAAAAATATAAATTTTATAATAACTTGCATTTAACTAACCCTATTCTACATTTGAATAATCGCTAGCAAATGACTATCTTTCCGCTTAGCGACAATAAATGTCGCTAAGCATTAATTCTAAAAATTTCCTGTACTTAAGACTTTTAACTGCACATTAATATGCCATCTTTCGGCTATCAAAATCATAGGTCGTCAGCAAAGCCTCTCCATCTGCGACCACAACCACCCCACCTTTATCTCTGAGTCGCTTGGCAACTTTCAATTGTGCTTCAAGTTCATGAATTGTCTCATTCAATAACTTACGATTCAGGAACCATCGATCACCTTGGATGACACCATGATCTAAAGTAAAGTTGATCATGTCTTTGGTAATGCCACGCTGTTGTGCTCGTTTTTGAACATGCTTGGTATCGTACATGATATTTCTCCTTTAAATTTGGCTCAGCAACTGATTGAGTTTCGCTTGAGTGATTGAATATTCATTTTGCAAAGCACTCAATGCTTTCAATTCCTCACCCAAATCCAGTTCTTCTAAATTCAATTCATGCTCAAAATACTCAGAACAGTGCAAGCTATACTTCTTTGATCGAACCTCTTGAATCGAGACATCTTTCACCAAATTCGATTCGGTATCATGTCCATTAATTAAATTGACAATGTGTTGAATTTCTTCATCAGTGAGTACAAGTTTGCCTCGTCTTTTGACACCTAAATTTCGACCATCAACTAAACGAATGTCATGTGAGTCTTTCGCCTTATTCAAAACCAATATGCTCATTTCCACTGCTGAATTTAAAAGCGTACCAGCAGGTAAAAGCGTTACCGATTCAACCAAGTTTTTTTCAACTATCTTCTCACGTAGTTCAGCATCATATCCCCCTCGGAATAACCAACCTGGGATAATAAGTAAATATGCTTTACCTTGATCATTGAGCTGATGAAGTGCCTGCTGAATCCATAGACTTTCAGATGCACTTGAGGGAATTTTTGCCTGAATAAATTGGTCTTTTAGATATTCATTACCTGACACCAATTGCGATTGTACTCGTACGCCAATAGGTGGATTACTTACAACAAGATCAACACCATGTGAGGCTTCATTATCAACCAATGAATCAGACCGTTTAATATCAACTTCGATACCAGCCAAGTCTGCTAAGATAGAAGCAATACCAATAGTCGTGGTATTAATATCTCGTAAAATTGTTTTCTCAGCTTGTAATGCAATTGGCGTAATCCCAAGTCCACAAGCTCCGTCATATAAGGTTTTACCCTTGCACGAACCAACCATCTTCTTAAATATATTGCGAATCACCTCAGAATCTATACTTTCAAATTTTAATGAAAGATATAGCTCCGTCAGCATCGTTAACATTTGAAGATCATAGTCTGAATTAGAACTGTGAAGATCTAAAAAAAACTTAATAATTTCTTGTAATTGCGTACTACTAACGGTAAATAAATTTGAATTAAACCACTGTAATTTTTCATCTGATGCTGTCTTTAATTTCAGTTGTTCAACAGTGTCTTGCTTATTTAAGCGTAATAAATCACTGATACCATCTATATCATTTTTTACCATGAAAGCGATGACTGAAAACAGCTGCACTGATTCTTGTACAGGCATTTCACCACGTAGTAAATCTACATATTTAAAAATATCTTTTGAAATATTCATTCTCTAACCTCCTAAGCAATCAGCTTCTGGATTGTTGCTTCCATCACGTTTAAGTGCGCTTTTTTCATCTCTTCCAATAACATCAATGCCTGATGATGTTGGTAAAATGCTTGCGCAATAATTTCTTGCTTAGAAAGGTCAGGTAAATTGATTTCAATATCCTTTAAGCCACTGACAGGGATATTCATAATTACAGTGCCTTTATTTAGGCTAGTGAGTACCGCTTGACCATATTCACTATTCAAGAACACAGTTAAAAATTCAGGTAAAACAGTTGTCGAGTTCACCTTGATTACTAGGCACGTTGCAGGAGCCAACAAATTTAATTGTTCCTGTTCAGGTGTCACAATTGCAGCACGTAAATTTGTTCCTTTTGATAAGAAGACAATATCACCTGCTTTTAGCTTCTTTTTTTCGATAAGGTCTTGATCAACAAATACAGCTTTTGTTGTGTCAGTATTTACATTAAGAAAACCGTTGTCATTTAGGCTCTGCCCAGTCAGCAAAGATGCCTCCACAAGATTTTCAGCTTTGGCATCATTAAACTTATTGATACCAACGATAATACTCGAACATAATTCATTTAGTTTCATAGCTACCTCAAAATTGTTTTTATAAAAACCATTTTCAATCCATGAGCAGATAGCAGCCACACCAGATCAAATTGTCAATTGTTTTTAGTAAAACTATTTTTATTTTTTTATAAAAACTTATATAGGTAAGGAACTAAATATTAACTTAAACTACTGTAAACTTATCTCCAGATTCGTTCAATATATTGTTTTAATTTAATTTTTTAAAAAATTACAACTATTTTTAATAACTTGTGCATAAGCCCGCTCCTCTGCTTTATGTGATCACTCCTTATCTATTAAAAAAACAAGGACTGAAATTCGGTCAACATGGACGTAGGCTATTCAATGTTTCTACCATAAAAATTTATCTGATTTTTTCCAATCGAATAACAAAGATTAGACATCCATTATTAAATTAATTATTTTATTCAACATCTTTTAAAATCAATGAATTAAGACTTAACAGCAAGGTAAAGGAATTTCATATGTCAGAAGTAAAGTGGATTGCTCACAATATTGAAATAATAAAAAAAGAGGCTTTGTTGCATAAATATGTAAGCATCTGATTTAAATAAATTTAATTTTGGATCAAAAAATAATCAAAACTTTTAAAATCATATAGTTATGAAATCTTTGTGCAACAAAGCCGACTCGATCTGCTAAACTCAATTTATACTCCCTTGTTTAAAGGAACTTGAACTATGCTCCTTACCCTCGAACAGAAAAAAAAATATATCCAAGCAACGCGCTTGCAAAACTATCAGGCCAGTTTAAAGCTGGAAGGCATTAACCCGTCCTCAACTGCACCGGCATTAAGTAAAGCTCAGATCCTGCAGAAATATAAGAAATTCTCACAGACCTCGGAATCGTGATCAGGTTTCCTTATGGATAAATATGGTGAAATGGGTGACAGCATTTACTGTTACCCCGACTCGGACGTACTCAAAAACAAGCTGAACATTCAGGATGCAGAAATTCTGCAACAGGCAGAACTGGAGTTGACTGAGTATGCCAGCACACGAATTGAGTATGCGGAGCCACCTTACGATCTCAAATACCTGCAATCCATTCACTTTCAGCTCTTTTCAGACCTGTATGCCTGGGCAGGTGAACTAAGACAAGTGGATATTGCCAAAGGTGATACCCGCTTTTGTACCTTCTCGCGTATTGAGATTGAAGCCAATAAGCTCTTCAAGCAACTTGAGCATCAGCACTATTTTCAAGGTTTAGCAAAACCAGTGCTTATCCAAAAAATTGCCGATTTTTATTGTGAACTCAACGTGATTCACCCATTTCGTGAAGGCAATGGACGCACCCAGCGTATCTTCTTTGAACACCTACTTGCTCACTGCGGCTATGGGGTACAGTGGAGTAAAATTAACAATAAGGAAGTCTGGATTCAGGCCAATATTGATGGATTCAACTGCCGGTTAGATGGACTGATCGCTATTTTTGAAGCCTGCATAATCACTCCTGAATAACAAAAAAATTAAGGGAGCCGAAGCTCCCATCCATTACCGGCTTTCCAACTTGGCTTCAATCCACTGATTGATTTCCCAAGCTGACCAACCAATACGGTTTTTTGTGATTTTCACTTTCTTGGGGAAAGTTTCATCGTAATAAGGTGAATTTTCATCCATCATCTCATAAATAGTTGATCGACAAACGCCAGTAAACTCTATGACTTGTTTGATATTAATGAGTTGATTCATTTGAAAAGTTTGACCGACAAATGTATTCATGACGAGTTCTCCTAAGATCATTTAAGCGAGCTGTCTTCTGCTCAAATGATCAGGACGTTCTGTAGAAATTTATTCCAAATTGATCCAAGCCAATCTAATTTACCGCACTGACACTTTGTTGCAGCCCCTGCTGAATCTCCTGTATGTAATCCATCACATCCGTCTGACCAGATTCAGGCTTAGTTTCTGTGCTGGCATAAAACTCTTCCAGCACATCTACTCCTTCCTCACTATTGACCTCAAACTTCGCATTCGCAAAACCCTGTCGTGCGATATGATCCAAAGCCTCCTGATAAAAACCTGCCTGTTTACTTTGTTCATCAATCTGTGTCGCTGTACGAATGGCTTCATGTAACTGAATCCCTTCCCTTAACGTCAGATCCACGTAATACACGGGTTGGCGATAGCTTTGCGTAGTACTCTTTCCCCTTAAAGTCAGCTGTAGGGGCAGACATGACAACAACCCTCCCGATGCCGCATGGTAGTAAGCTAAACGTGCAGCCAAGGTTCGGATGCTGTTAAAGCCAGTGGTTCTAAAGATGAAAGTGCCCAGTTCATCCGATTCATCCAAATTGACATGCAAACGCCTATAAGGCTTGCAGTGTCCACCTTGTGCCAACGAACAGAGATCTGGCGATGGACACGGATGCTGTTCGACGCCTTGACTGGTCAACCGCTGGCAGGTCTGTCCGTTACCTACACAAATCGGTCGTCCCGTCTGTCGGTCAAACATGCTGTACTCTGCTCTCAGATTCAGATCAGGGTCATTGAAGATCATTCTGACTGGAATGGAGCGCAGCTTTTGATTGGGAGCTTTGGCCCGTAGCTGCTCATCCAGTGGATGCTTGATCCAGCCGTCCTTACTCTGAATCTGACTGGTGATGGTGAACTGGTCATCTTTTTCTGGTAGGCGTTTACCATTCTTTTCGACCACCTTGCCAATACTGATACGACCAAGTACAGGCGGGGTAATTGCTAGACCTTTAATCATGTTGAATCTCCTAGAAATATTGAATAAAGAAATAAAAAATCCCATGCGCTGGGGCATGGGATCGGTATAGGCTTAGGTTAAGTTTGGTTGTTGTTGATTAACGATTGCTATAGATCTGGAAACGTCGTGTACCTGCACGGGTGAGGGGAAATTGTTCCAGCATTTCTGGGTGTAGTTTCAGCAAGGCCTTACTGTCCAAGCTGACAGAGTCCTTACTTTTCTTCCAGGTCACTGAACCGTTTGCAAACGTAGCTCGTTCTGCATCTTTCATTAAGGCCTGTATTTGATGCTTTAGTTCATCAAACTGAGTTTGGTGTTGCTCAATCTGGTTCTTCTCCTCAATCAATTGATCGAATAACTGATTAGCAAATTCCAGCTGACTGAGATCTTCTACCGTTAAAGGCTGATGCTCAGGATAGAGTTGCTGTAAGGCTTGTGCTGCCGACTCACTGGCATCTGCTGCCGGTGGCATATCACGCTGTACACATTCCCAGAAGTAGCGTTCCGCATGGATGATCTGTTGGATCAACGCTTCGTTGCGGGTGACTTTAAAAATCCGGGTTTCATGTCCACACAGCAAGACGCAGATATGCGCAGCCTGTTTACCGGTTACGGCCAGTTGATGCTGTACCTGACACAGAACATAGAGTGGAACACCGTCCCGCCATAGTTTACTGCCATACTCTCCTGCGGTTTTACATTCAAGGATCTGTACCTCATCGCTACCGACCACAGCATAGTCCAGATTGGCCAGCATAAAGGCTTTATCCGGATCAGGGTGCTGCAACACAGCATTGACCCGACGCACCTTATTGTTGGTCTGCATGCTGTAGTATTCGGCGACTAAAGGTTCAAGCTGCTTGCCCCAATATAGCGGTGCATGGCCTGAGCTTTCATCTTGAATGTTTTGCTGTACCCGACCCGTCTTGATCATCCACAGTTCCAGCATCGACATATGCGGATTGAGTCCGCATGCAGTGGCTGCATCACTACTGCCAATACCCTGTTTACGTACTTCTAACCACTGTTGATGATTGAGATCTTTGGTGTTGGCTAATCGTTTGGCTGCCATACTACGGTTGTTTTTATTTGATGCTGCTGGCTGCTGTGCCAATGGTTGTAATGGCAACAGGGATGGGTGAGATAGATTTGATAATTGAGCGACGTTGTTCATGATTTATCTCCTGATCATTGAATCTACAAATTTGCGGCATAAAAAAAGCCACATCCGGGGAGATGTGGCCAAAGGGTAGTTTTGAGGTTCATGGAGAATTTAACCTTGATAGTAGATTAAGTTCTCGATCTTAAATAAAACTTAAGCCAGTAAATAAAACTGTATTAAGCAACCAATCTCAAGGCCTGTTCCAGTCCACGCTGTTTGAGTGCTGCGCCTGCACCAAACCATGCGGAATCAAGTCGGTGATCGGTACTCATGGCTCGACGCTCATGGTCTGCAAATTCAGTGATCGAACACAGCAAACCATAGGCGGTATCTTTGGCAGAGGAAAGTTCTGCCCCTCGTCCCTGTCCGTTAAACATCTCCATGACTTTACTCATGGCCCGTCCATTTGGCTCAGTTTTATTACTTGTGGAGTTACTGGCTTGTGCTGCCACATTCCGGTAGAACTGGATAATGTTATCCTCCTGGTCTTGTACGCTCATGGTTGTGTTATTGAACACAGCATCAAAGAAGGCAGCGGCTTCACCCTGAGTGACTTTACGCTGACTGAGCTGTTTCATTTCATACATGTGCTCATCCCAGGCACGCACGGAAATACCCAATTGCTGTTTGACTTTCTCGGCATCGAACTTGGTGCTATGTGGAACTTTGACTACACCAGCACTGCTACTCTGCCCACGTAAGGCAATTGCCAAAGTGTTGTTACACACCACACGAATCGAAGTGAACTGTGCCGTGGTTGCCAAGGTGCCATCACAAGCGGTTGCCAACAGGATGTAGCCATTGCTGACATCCTTACCTTTGAGTGCAGTAGATTGCCCTGTACGTGCCAATGCCCAGAATTTCTTACCACCTTTGAGTACTCCGACGGTTTCCAGCTCAAAGCCGGATTGCTCAGTGAGATCCCGATAGAACTCCAGAATCTCTCTAGGTTGTACTTCCTGATAACGCTGGCTAACGACTGATAAGGGGGCATGGGTATCAGAACGGTAGAGTACCCGTTGTTCTTCATAAGGCAGGATGATGCTCTGTCCACGTTCATTCTGTGCCATGTAGCTGACATTAGAGGATTCAATGCGCCAGTCCATCCCTGCCTGTTGTGCCCAGATTTCAATCGGTTGATTAGGGGTCAGTTGATTACCCAAGCCATGCCAAGGGGTATCACCAACATAAGCCATTTGTTCAATTTGATGTGCCATAGTTTTAGTCCTTATAAACAAAAAAGACTGCTCAATCTCACTCCCTTTATCAGGAATGAAATCGAGCAGTCTTCTATTTGATCGATGTAATTAGAACGGACTTATCACTTGATAAATCCAATTCCTGATTGATTCATATTGATGTTATATAACTGAAATATGTTTCAATCAGTCTTAGGAAACTTAGATCTTATGATGCTAGTAGCATAGCTTTCATCTCGCGGTAGTCGCATGATGCGTTTAAAACCACTTTTGCGGTTTATTCAAGATGGCTTTTTTGAGTAATAATGTATAAATCAAAAGTGCTGTGTTCAGCCTTTTTTGATCCCTCGTCTGCTGTCTATTTCAAATTTTCCATGCCCAAAAGTTTGCATACCCTTAGTAGTCTTTACCCTCAACCTTTGGCTTTCTTTGGTTTCCTTTGTGAGATACAAGCCAACTGTGAGTAATTTCTCCAAATCGCCTTCCACCTCCCGTGACAGTGTGCCAATGCCTATCTCATTACCCTGCATTATCAATTGGTTGATATATGCTCTATTATGCAGATTGTAATAAGTCCCTTGTTGGTTAGTCAGTTCAATCCACTTCTCACCAACTTGCTGTGCCAGATATGAACCTTTACGATGTTTATCCGCACTATAGATCAATAGCAAATGTACGTGATAACCACCATTTTCTGTTCCTTGCTCCATTGCCCAAGCGTAACCATGTAGATTTTCAAAACAGGTATCTTGATTTGATATGCGATTTCGCATCTTCTCAAAATGCTGATAAAACTGTTTAATATTGATGTCTGTCTGAGCTTCTTTTGTATATTTCAAATCCACCCGTACCACTAGTATCCGTGAATAATGCTTAAAAAGCTTCGTGAGATATTCCGCAAGACTTTTTGCATTATCAACTTCCTGTAAATGAAACTGCTGAATATCTGTATAGATACTGCTCTTACAAAGCTGAGCCTGTTGCAGTAGTTCCTGTAATTGTTCAGGTGTCAGTGAAAGTACAAAGTCATAGTTATCAGCTGTTTGATCATCTGATCCTATAGGTTGAAAAGGACTATAGCGTATCCCATCTAGTATTAATTTCAGCTTGATGAATGCTTGTAGGTAATCGCAGTAAAACAAATCTATATCATAGATAAGATCAAATTGCTCCAAAAGGTATTTGAAGTACGTCAATTGTTCAGAATAAAGTCCACAACTAATAATTTCTTGTGTGAATTTTTCAATATCCAATAGAATTTGGCTTTCTGAAAGTGGTTGATTTTGTCGTTGAGATGTCATTGTGTGAATTTCCTTTAGTTGGTTCATCTCATCAGTCACTTATGTATTTTTTTATTTTGAAAGCTATCTTATCTTGTTGTACCAATATTCAGTCAGGTATTGAATTCACTTACTTTTATGAGTTTGGGTTGAAGGCTTGAATAAATCTATGATTGCTCCGATTACGTATAGATGAATATGTGTTCACTATCATTAGTTGATGCAATTGAAATCGTATAGTTTATTGAAATCACGGTATCATCAGATAAATGTGTTTTATTCTTTCTGTGAGTTATTGATAATCCTAAGCTTTATTTGTTTATATTATAAACTACCGAATAAGACATACTAGAAAGACACCTCAATAGTTCCTAGTGGCAAGGGCGGTGTTTCTTAAATACCCCCATATTACGGGCTATATGGGGGTGGTTGAGTTAAGCTAAAGTTAAGTCACTGATTCGTCAATTGTTAAGCTTAGTTTTGTTGTATGTTCTTCCAGTTTCAATGGCATTTTTTTAACTGTGGATCTTAAAGCTTTCTTACTCACAGACTCTTTTTTAACAAACAAGTTTGTTAAATATTGACTCATGCTGAGTTTGTATCTTTGATTGGACGAGACATCCTGTAAAAAAATAGCCTGCGAAATAAAAAATGGAATAAGATCAGAAATGACTAATTTGTCATTAGCCATCTTACTATTTTTGATAAATAGATATTTCACTGCCAATTGTTCATGTTTTGGAATCAAGCTAATACTATGTGCTAAATCTTCAAGCTGACCAAAATTCATTTGGTTTCCTCGCTTTTTCATTTCAGCTTCTACAGTTTTTGTCCATAATTCTACAACATGCTCACTGAGCTTATTTTGATTTTCCGCTAATTCAGCACTATCAAAAATCAATACAACATCCAAAGAAACACTTTGATGCTTCTTACATTCCAATAGAATATGTTGAACATCCTTAAAGTGACGTTCTTTACCTGATAACCTCGTTTTAAATTTATTAAAAAGTGACATTAATCCTTCTTTTACATTGGAGTCACTTGGCAGATTAAATTGCCAACGCATAAGAATGCGTTCTTGATCAAAAGCCTTTTGCCACAACTTTGCATTTGCATACTTTAGATATGTTAAAGGTTGCTTCATTTTCTTTTGATACTCTGCGACCAATACTCGCGCCTTTTTCATCAAGTCATTAAGCTTTTGAACTTGCTGGTGATGCATCTTCAATTGTGAAAGATCGGACTGATATTCTTCATTAGGACGAGATTCAAACATCTTAGTAACCAAAATCCAATAACCTGATTGAATACTCAGCTCATTTAACTTATTTTCAATATCTTGTGTATGAAAGTCATAAAGTAAAGAAAGATACTGCCCCCCAACAACAGACATTTCTTCAGGATTACATTCTCGTTTTGGTACTACTGCAAAATAGGGATTTGAAGCACTTAGTAAATTATCGATAAAATGTTCAAACCTGACCAGAAAACTTAGAAGTTCTGCATCAAGAATCTCATTTTTAAATAATATTTCAGCCCAAGTGACACGTTGCTTATTTTTAATTTCAGTTTTCCATATGCCATTTTTCTCATCCAAGACGTAATCAATAAAGTCTTTCAAAATGGGGATTTTTGATGGATTTATTAGATCTTCATCTTTAGGTGCACCAACATGAAGCTTTTCTATTTTGAAAATAGGTTTACTTTGAAATTTTGGTCTAGGTTTTGATTCAACAATGTCAGCCAAAGGTAAATTATTGGTAATATCAAATTTTTCACTGTAGAAAGAAGTTTGGTTAACCTCAGTCCTTCTTTGATATGTTACAGGCCCTTCATTCACTTGAGATTTTTTTCTTCCTGACTGATTTGAATTTTCTGTCTTCTGTTCACCCCTACAGCGACTATATTTTTCCTGTTTTTCAGGTGTTGCTAATTTAGTCTGAATTTTTTTAGGGTAGGTTGATGATCGATAAACAAAGCTTACTATAGATGGATGTAAATCCTCATGATGTTTCTGGAAATATAGATACTTACTAGAAATAAATAAGTATTTAATCCCCCAATACTCTAATTTTTGCCTGTCTTCATTACTAAAAGAATCATCTATTCCAAACTTTAATTCAGGTTGAAGCTTTCTTAATTGCTCATTCCAATTGATAATTTTAAAAATAATATCGTGCTGATAGTCTTGAAAAGTGGAATGGATACTTTGCTCAATCTTATCCAAATCTTCTTTGGAATAACATAATTCATTTAAATCCCTATGATTACGCCATTCGTTTATTTTTTTTGTGTAAAGTGGATTCAACCACTCATTTAACAACACTTTATCAGACAATCTATGTTGCAATTTTTCATTAAATTCTGCTAGCTACGATGATTCAGTCAAAGTCAAAGATTGCAAAAAAATGACTACATGGAATCGAAAGCCATATATCCCATCATCTTCAAACTTCACATAAAATCGTAAAGTATCCGACTGTTGTTTCAGAATATCATTCAGCGCATTCTCTAATAGAGGTTTTAACAAAACAGCATTTTCTCGCCAATTTTCAATCGCATCCCCTTTGAACTGATCCGCTTCAATTTCAATATCAAATGCTAAAAAGTATGCACTCTGGGTATTTTTTAAAAATAGCTGTACGTCTTCAAATTGATATTGATATTCTAAATCTACATCAAATCGCGCTTCATTTTTGGCTAATAATTTTAGCTGTTCTCGTACGGGGTACACTTCCTTTAACCAATGGGTCAGTTCATTGTCACCATATTTTTTTAGTACCAAATTTCGATATTCACGTAACCTCAAATCAGAGTATAGCTTCCTACAATCTTGTGAGTATTCTGTTATTCCAAAATTTCCAAGCACTTCATCTTTGACTATTAACTTATCTGATTCTGTTTGAAAGGACGCAAAATCATTTACAGAAGGAGGCGTAGCTTCGACGGACAATTGGTAAAAATAATCTTCACAATTACGATACCATCGAATCAACTCTAAGGAATTTGAAACTGGTGATGAGATGATATTAAAACAACCATCCTTATCAAAAATAGAATGTGAATAGCGGAGTTCCATAATCTTAAATAAATCACTGCTCCGCACGAAGGAAGAATTGCTCAAATAAGTAGTATTAGACACGCTGAAATACCCTAAGTTATTGTTTTATTATTCTATAATGAATCATTTACTCTTTTTTTACTACAGCAAACTCAGGTTTTTATCGCAGCAATTTTTTACAGATACAACAGCAAATTTTATAACTTACAATAATCATTGCACTCAATTACAACATGCTAGACAAGTATTTCCACCAACCAATATTTCTATCAGACATAAAAAATCCCCCTTGAACCAATATGCTTCAAGGGGGATTTCAGTTTATTTAGTCTTGTATAAATTAATATCAATATTCTATCCATATTTTAACCTGCTCTCCATACCACTCCATCAATCTCACCCGCTCATCCCAATATTGCGCTCGGTTATATGCCGAGCGAATTCTATTCTGGGGCACATGTGCAAGCTGGCGTTCAATGGCATCTGGATTAAACAGATTCGATTCGTTTATAACTGTACTGAATAGCGATCTAAAACCATGTGTGGTCATTCGTCCCGCATAGCCTGAACGTTTGATCACAGCCAAAATAGACTCGCTACGCATAGGTTCTTTGTTATTTAAACGATGTGGAAATAGCAGTTCCTGATTATGGGTAAGCCTCAAAGCCTTTAGCTCAGCAATCATCATGTCCGTCAACGGTACACGATGCGGAAGACGGTTCTTCATCCGCTCTTCAGGGATATCCCACTTACGTCCTTCTAAATCAAATTCTTCCCAACGTGCTTGCAGCAATTCACTAACCCGAACCCCTGTCAGCATAATCAGAATAATGGCATGATGTGTCTGAGCATCACTTGGGTATGCTCTTATCTTTCTTAAAAATTCAGGCATTTCAGAGGCTGTAAGCGAAGCCAGGTTTTTGACTCTTTTGTTCTTAAGAGCATAAACCAGATCACCTGCCGGATTATCATAACGATAGCCATGCGCAATAGCATACTTCATGACCATGCCGCAACGAGATAAGGTCCGTTTTGCAATTTCAAGCGAGCCTCTAGCTTCGATCTTCTTAATGATCTGCAGAATCTCCGGAGCCTGAATTTGATTAATACGCTTATTAGCAAGAGCAATATAAAGCTCATCCAATGAAGCTCGTACATTACTGATATGTTTGGATGACCAGGTTTCTTTTTGATTATTGAACCAATCTTCTGCAACTTCTTTGAAATAGGGCTTTAAGTCTTCATGCAATACTGAACGTGAGTATCGATGCTTAAGCTCGTATGCAAGTTCCCTTGCCTTTTTTAAACTTAAATCTGGATATGGGCCCAGCGATTCAGACTTACGCTCACCATGGACAGTGACGCGCACATTCCAATATTTTTGACCTTTGGTGGTAATGATTAGAGATAAACCATGAGAATCTGAAAGACGATACTGTTTGTCTTTCGGCTGTGCTTTTCTGCATTTAGTATCTGTAAGTGGCATGTCGATTACCCATAATTGATGTATTAATTTCTGGGTAAATTTTCCCAATATTTACCCGCAAAGAGCAAATATGGGGTCAAATAGGATCAGATAATATCGGACAAACAGGCATAAAAAAAAGCCTTTAAACATTGAGTTTAAAGGCTTTTTTAGATTCCGATGGATTACTTCGGAAAGAATTTTGGTGGAGGTGGCGGGAGTTGAACCCGCGTCCGCCAACACTACGCTCGAGAATACTACATGCTTAGATATCGTCTATTGTTTTAACACTTTAAGACCCGACGAACAGGGTTCAAAGTGCGATCCTCTAAATTTGGTATAAAGCCCCGAGGCTTGGCTCTATACGGACTTGTGTGCGTTCGCTTCGGTCGGGTTCACTGACCACAAGTATTCAGTGAAGCGGACAAGCGGCCCTTAGGCAGCTAGAGCGTAAGTTTCGTCGTTTGCGACTATTTAAATGCAAATTTGATTTACGAGAGAAAATGCGCTCTCGGCATGCATCTATGAGTTTCATCATCAGCGTCGAAGCCAATAACACCCCCAGACTACAGCGCCATCATAGCATAAAAGTTGAAAATTACGAGATCATTTCACAACTATTCACCGCAAGATCTGCGCTTAATAACATAATTGCGCTAATATTTTAAATTTCAAGTCAGATAACAGTATAAATTATGACTTATTTACTCGCCCTGGATCAGGGCACGACCTCAAGTCGCGCGATTATTTTTAATGAACATGGGCAGGTTCAGGCCAGCGCGCAACGCGAAACCCAAATCAACACCCCGCAATCCGGCTGGGTGGAACAGGATGCCCAGGAAATCTGGAGCAGCCAGATGGCTGTGGTGCAACAGGCGCTGGCGTCCGCACGGATTCTGGCCAAAGATATTCATGCCATTGGCCTCACTAACCAGCGGGAAACCACCATCGTCTGGGACAAACGCAATGGCCAGCCCTTGGCTCCGGCCATCATCTGGCAAGACCGGCGCGCAGCCGACTGGTGTAATCAGCTGCTGCAACAGGGACTGCAACAAAAAATACAGCAGACCACCGGATTATTAATTGACCCTTATTTTAGTGCCGGCAAGCTGGTCTGGTTGCTTAAGCATATTCCCGGTCTGGCCGAACTGGCAGCGCAAGGTCATGTTGCCTTTGGTACCGTCGATAGCTGGCTAATCTGGAACCTGACCCAAGGCGCCGAGCATGTAATTGAAGTCAGCAATGCCTCACGCACCATGCTCATGAATTTACAAACCCAAAGCTGGGATGAAGAACTGCTGCAACTTTTTCAGATTCCCGCTTCGGTCTTACCGAAAATTATCAGTTCCGACCATTATGTGGCCGATACCGCTGCCGGCTTACTCGGCGCCCGAATTCCAATCAGCGGCATTCTGGGCGATCAGCAATCGGCCCTGTTCGGCCAGTCCTGCTTTGAGCCGGGCATGGCCAAAAACACCTATGGCACCGGCTGCTTTATGCTGTTTAATACCGGTTCGACACTGCAATACAGCCAGAATAAACTGCTCAGCACCTTGGCCTGGCAATGCCAGAACCAGACCCATTATGCGCTTGAAGGCAGTGTGTTTATGGCCGGTGCGATTGTGCAATGGCTACGCGATGGTTTGGGCATCATTCAACAGAGTGCCGAGGTCGAACAGCTGGCCAGTCAGGTCCGCGATACCGATGGCGTGGTGCTGGTGCCGGCTTTTACCGGTCTAGGTGCGCCGCATTGGGACAGTGATGCACGTGCCCTGCTCTGCGGTATGTCGCGTGGCACTCACAAAGCCCATATCGCCCGGGCAGCGCTTGAAGCAATTGCCTTTCAGGTGGCCGATGTTCTCAGCGCGATGCAGTCAGATATTCAGCAACCGCTCAAAGAATTACGGGTCGATGGCGGCGCCAGCTGTAATGATATGCTAATGCAGTTTCAGGCCGATCTGCTCAATGTGCCAGTGTTAAGGCCGCAAATGCGAGAATCCACCGCTTGGGGCGCAGCGGCAATGGCCGGGCTTAAATCCGGGGTGTTTAACAGCCTGAATGATATTGCTGATAACTGGCAGCTGGAACGCGCGTTTGAACCCGGCATGGGAGAAGATCAGCGTCAGGCACATTTGCAAAAATGGCAACAGGCGCTAAAACGTGCCCGTTCCGATCTTTAAACGGCACACGCCCCGCGAAATCGCTCAAGCTTGATTTTTACGCTATTCACCGCGACTGATCCAAATAAAAAACAGGCCCGATTGAGCCTGTTTTTTTTATCTGCCAATCAATCCATTTGGATTAATAAGCATAAGACGCAATTGCGGTGGCAATAGCTTTATGTTCATCATTAACCAGAGTCATGCGCATGGTACAGCCTTTACGGCCCAAACGCAGGGTTTCAGCACGGGCCGTAAAATATTTGCCTCGCCCCGGCGCCAGATAATCCACCCGCATATCCACCGTGGCCAATCGGGTCACTTTCTTGATGGTATCAGGTAACTGCTCCGGCTCGGTGCGCTTATACAGCTCGCCCATCGCCACAATCCCGCCCACACTGTCCAGAATTGTCGCAGCAACCCCGCCATGTAAAATCTGGAAAGCCACATTGCCAATCAGCTGCGGCTGCATCTCGATATAGGCTTCAATCTGCTGATCCACCACGCGCATCTGCATGCCGTTATGCTTGAAAAATGGTGAACTGTTAAAGGCCTGACACAATTGCTGTAAGACGACATCAATATCTACTTTCGAACCCAAATGAATGCCTCCGGTCCACTTTTTTGCCATATCGCTCATAAATTGGCCAATTACCTTAAATTGAGAAAAAACGCATGTATTTTGCCCCACAATCCTGTTTATGGGTCTACAATATTGCCTAGTTTAATACTGATCAGTGAGATTGTTATGACTTATACGTTCAATCGTCCCGCATTTCCTGCCACTCGTATGCGTCGTATCCGTAAAAATGACCAGCTACGTGCCATGGTGCGAGAAACCCAGCTCACGGTTGATCATCTCATTTATCCAGTATTTGTTTTACCCGGTCAAAACCAGACCCAAGATATTCCAAGCATGCCCAACATTCAGCGCCTGTCGGCCGATCTGCTGCTGAAAAAAGCCGAACGCCTGCTGGAACTGGGCGTGTCTAAACTGGCGCTGTTTCCGGTCACCCCACAAGAAGATAAAAGCCTGACCGCCGAAGCCGCCTGGCGCGAAGATGGCCTGGTACAAAGTACGGTCCGTTTACTGAAAAAAGAACTCCCGGAGATGGTGCTGATTACCGATGGCGCCCTCGATCCGTACACCACTCATGGTCAGGACGGCATTATTGATGACAGCGGTTATGTGCTGAATGATGAAACCGTAGCAGCCTTAATCAAGCAATGCTTAAGCCATGCCGAAGCTGGTGCCGATGTGGTGGCACCAAGCGACATGATGGATGGCCGTATTGGTGCTATCCGTCAGGCACTGGAAGCACAAGGTCATATCTATACCAACATCATGGCTTACTCGGCCAAATATGCTTCCAGCTTTTATGGCCCGTTCCGGGATGCCGTCGGTTCGGCCAGCAATTTAAAAGGCGGCAATAAATACAATTACCAGATGGATATTGGCAACCGTGCAGAAGCGCTGCATGAAATCGCGCTGGATATTCAGGAGGGCGCCGACATGGTCATTGTCAAACCGGGTATGCCGTATCTGGATATTGTCCGTGTAGTCAAAGATACCTTTGCTGTGCCAACCTTTGTTTATCAGGTCAGTGGCGAATACGCGATGCTGGCTGCTGCCATTCAAAATGGCTGGTTATCCGACAGCGTGATCATTGAATCGCTGATGAGCTGCCGCCGTGCCGGTGCCGATGGGATCTGGACCTACTTTGCAGAAGAAGCCGCACTCAAACTCAAAGACATGAAATAAGGATATTGCCACTGCAATGAAGCACATTGCCATGATTGGCGCCGGCATTAGTGGACTGATGTCGGCGCTGGAGCTCTTGGAACAGGGCTGCTCGGTCAGTATTTTTGATCAGCAGCAATCCGGTCAGGCAGCCTCCTGGGCCGGTGGTGGTATTCTCTCTCCAATGTATCCGTGGCGTTATCCGGCTGCGGTAAATGTGCTGGCGCAATCAGCCAAGACTGAATATCTGCGCTGGAATGCTAAACTTCAGCCTGACACCGGTATTGATTTTCAGATCCATGAAACCGGCATGCTGATTTTTGATGAAAGCGATTTTGACATTGGCCTGAATTTTGCCGAGCAGTTTCAGCAACCCATGCAGCAGGCAAAGCATCTGCACAGCGCCGAACTGCATCAGCTGAATCCGCATATTTCCGCACAGTTCCAGCAGGCCATCTATTTCCCGCAGCTGGCCAATGTGCGTAATCCGCGTTTATTACAGTCAATTCTGTGCTATTTAAAGCAGCATCCACGGGTGCAGCTGTTTGAACACTGCCCGATTGAACGCCTAGAACTGCACGGTCAGCAGGTATGCGCTATTGTCGATCAGGCCGGACAGCGTTATCAGGCCGATGACTATGTCTTGACCACCGGGGCCTGGTCAGCGCGCTGGGCCGAGCAGCTTGATGTACAGATTCCGGTACGTCCGGTGCATGGACAAATGGTGCTATTTAAAACTCCGGAAAACTGGCTGCCCACCATGTGCATGAATCAAGTCATGTATCTGATTCCGCGTCAGGACGGCCATATTGTCTGTGGTTCCAGTATGGCAGAACAGGGCTTTGATACCCGTTTGAATACCGATACCACGGCCCATATTCTGGAGGCCAGCTATGCCATGGTGCCAGCTTTAAAAGACCTGCCGATCGTCAAGCAATGGGCCGGTTTACGCCCGGGCTCACCAGACGGCGGTATTCCCTATATTGGCTTGATGCCGGAGTTTGACAATCTATGGGCCAATTTTGGTCATTTCCGCAATGGCTTATGTATGGCACCAGCCTCTGCGCGTTTGCTACGTCAACTGCTGTTGGGCCAGACCCCGGATGTATCTCCTGAGGCTTATAGTCCGGCCCGTTTACAGCGCGCTGCCCTGGCCAGTTAAGATTGGAACAATTCCCCTACCCGAGATGAGGCGAAGGGAAAATACGTCAGATGATTTAGCCCTGATGCTATGAACCAAACATTTTCGCCGCCATCCGCTGCGCCTGTTTGCCATAAAACCAGTACGTCAGCAGATACAGCGGAATGGCAATTAATAACCACATAATCACCACCACGCTTAAAAATTGCGGCTGCTGTAAATACAGCAGAAAATCCTGCCAGATGGTTGGATTCTGACGGGAAAAAATCCAGATGCCGAGTAATAAAAAGGCCAGATTATAGCCCCAGAAAATCAGGCTAAAACCTAAGGTCAGCTTTTTACGCTCGGCCTGAGACGGTGCGCGCTGCTGCTGTTTTAAAAATTTAAACAGCACCCAGATCATGGCAACCAAGTAAGGCACTGCGGTTAAAATGCCGCCCACACCTGCCGGTAACAATGCAGCCAGTACCCCGCAGATACAGGTAAAGATCAGACAGAAAAATAAAAACCAGAGAAAATAACGTGTTAGAGAAATCATTAAACTGTCTACCTGAGCCATAAGCAACTAGTATAAAAAAAATTAATTTTTTTTGCATGATCCTGTCAACCGTTGTGCCCGAACAGGCGTTATATAGGGCACAAGCTTCATCTCCGGCGAATTTGTAACGGCATCCACAAATTTTTCGGGAAGCTTTGCTAAAGCAATAAGCGAATGTGAATCAAGTTTTTGTATAGCAGCCAAATGCTTTGTTCATCGCACTTTTTATTTGGCCGACGATTTATCATCACTCGAATCGTCGGCTTTTATTTGTCTGGCCTTTGCTGGTGAGCAGCACTCATCTTCAGGACAATAAAGATTAAACCTTAGCGTTTTATACCGGTACAGAATTTTAAATTTCGCCCTCAGCTATAGTATGCTTGCCTAAAGCAAAACAGGTTGATGACATGGCAGTGCATTTTTTTCATACGTCAGATTGGCATTTGGGGCAATTTTTCCATAACCACGATCGTGAATATGAACATGCACAGTTTTTAGACTGGTTATTAGAACAAATCCAGGAAAAACAGCCGAATGCCCTGTTTATTGCCGGGGATATTTTTGATGTGATTAACCCGGCCTCCAGCGCGCAGCGCCAGCTGTACCAGTTTCTGGCCGATGCCCACGCCATTGCACCGCACATGCAGACCCTGATGATTGCCGGCAACCATGACTCCGGCTACCGCATTGAACAGGTGGAACCGTTGCTGGCCAAGTTTAAGGCCAAGGCGGTTGGGGTGATTCAGCGCAATGCCGACAACCAGCTGGATCTCGACCGTTTACTGGTACCAATTTATGATGCCGAAAACAAAGTTATTGCCTGGTGTCTGACCCTGCCGTTTTTGCGCACTGCGGAAATTACCGGACTGAATGAGCAGACCCAGAACGCCCAGAATGCGATTGCCTATTTACATCAGCAGTTGATTGCCGAAGCCAAACGCCGTAAAACGGAAGATCAGGCACTAATCCTGATGTCACATGCGCATATGCAAGGCGGCGAAACTTCAGATTCAGAACGGCCGATCATTATTGGTCATGAAGAAGCACTTTCCACTGCCCTGTTTGATGATGTGATTGACTACGTCGCGCTGGGCCATCTGCATAAACCACAAAAAGTCCAGCATTCACATATCCGCTATAGCGGCTCTCCAATTCCGCTGTCTTTTAGTGAAATCCAGTACAAGCATCAGGTGCTCGAGGTCAAGATTGACCCGCAGGCTGCGCCCGAACAGCGCCTGCAACTGGGCTCACTGCTGATTCCGCGCAGTGTACAGCTGCACCGTATTCGCGGCAGTCTGGATGAAGTGTTTCAGCAACTGAAAGCCCTCCCGCAAGGTACGGTGGAACGCATCTGCCAGCGTGATTATCTGGAAATTGAATACAGCACCGATGTACCACCACCGGTCGATTTACGCCAGCAGATTGAACAGACCTTACCGGAACAGCGCTATCGCCTGTTACGCATTTGCCGGGTCTACACCCCACAGGAAGATCAGGCCGCAGATCAGTCCAAAATTGATCTGGCCCCGCCCACACCGGACAGCTTATTCAAACAGTTGTGGAGCAAAATGGGCTATCAGCCGGATGCCTCGGTCGAGCGAGATTTTATGCAGCTGCTGATTGAAGCGCAGCATAGCCTTGAACAAGAACAGCCATAAGGATCAGACATGAAAATTTTACGTTTAAGTCTGAATAATCTGGCTTCTATTGCCGGCACCCAGGACATCAACTTTGAAAGCGCACCGCTGGCTCATGCCGGCCTGATTGCGATTACCGGAAAAACTGGGGCCGGTAAATCGACCCTGCTCGATGCCATGTGTCTGGCGCTGTATGACCAGATTCCGCGCTTAAACGGCGCTGCCGGGGCGCTTAAAGATGCCAGCGGTCAGGGCATCTCGATTAAAGATTCTAAAAATATTCTGCGCCGCGGCTGTACCCAAGGCTTTGCCGAACTGGAATTTATTGCGCTGGATCAAAAGCGTTATCTGGCACGCTGGGAAGTGCGCCGCGCCCGTAACAAGGTCGATGGCAATTTAAAAGTCGAACGCGCGATTACCGCTGTGGAAGATCAGCGCGTGCTGACCCAGAAAATTTCGGAATGCACCCCGACTGTTGAAAAGCTGATTGGCCTGAGTTTTGAGCAGTTTACCCGCGCCGTCTTGCTGGCCCAGTCTGAAGTGGGTGCGTTTTTAAAGGCCAAAGATCAGGACCGCGCCGACTTGCTGGAATATCTGACCAATTCCCATATTTTCAGTCTGGTCAGTCAGAAAGCCTTTGAAAAAATCCGCCAGATTCGCAGCGAAAAAGAACAGTTACAACAACTGATGGGGCATATTGAGTTGCTTAGTGATGAGCAGCTGCAAACCCTACAACAGCAGCATGCCCAGAGCAAACTGAGTCTGCATGAAAAACTGCAAAGCGAAAAACTGCTGTTGAATGATTTAAGCTGGTACAAGCAGCAACATCGTCTGCACAGTGAAATTCAGGCCAAAAAAGAATTTTATCTGGTGCAGGTCGATGCCAACCAGAAAATGCAGCCGCAGCGTGACCTGCTGGCGCAGCTGGACCAGTTTCAGGAAATCCGTGAACAGTATCTGCAGCAGCGCCAGCAACAGTTGCAACAGCAACAGCTGGCGCAGCAACTTGAGCAATTCCAGCCGGAATTTCAACACTGTGAACAGCAGCATCAGCAGGCACAGCAGCAGCTGGAACAATTGCAGCACAGCGCGCAACAACAGCAGAAAGAACAGCTACAGTTACAACCCGTGTTAGAACAGGCACTACAGCTGGATGGCCAGATTGAGCATCTGATTCAGCGCTATAAAGAAGCCGATGCCCAGCTGAAACAGATTCAACATGAAAAAATTACGCCACTAACCACCCAGCAGCACGGCCAGCAACAGCACTTACAGCAGTTGCATACGCAATTAGAACATCTGGAACAGCAATCGGTCCAGCATGCCTTTCTGGCAGTATTTGACCGTGAGCCGCACAGTATTCTGCAACGCTTGCAGCAATTCCAGAAACTGCAGCAACAGCTACAGCAGCAGGCACCGGTACATGCGCACAGTTCACTGGCCCAGTTGCAACAGCAGCTAGATGATGTAAAACAGCAACAGGCCGATGCGCTCCAGCAGGCCGGCTCAATGGCTGAACTGGAACAGCAAGCCACAGAACTGGAACAGCAGCAGGTACAATACCAGCAACACAGCCAGCAGCTGGAACAAGCCCTGTTCCTGTTACAACACATGCTGAACGAGCAGCAGGAACAGCAGCAATTACAGCAGCACATGACCCAGCTTCAGGCCGAGCTAAGCAGCTTGCAACAGGCGCAAACTGAAGCACAGCAGCACTACCAGAATGCCCAGACGGCACGTGAACAGCTGGAACAGATTTTTGCCCAGCAGCGTTTATTGCAGGCACAAAGTGTGCAGGAGTTGCGTCAGCAGCTGCAAGCAGAACAGCCGTGTATGGTCTGCGGTAGCACTGAGCATCCATTTGTCAGTCATCAGGATTTGCTGGAATCTGCACTGCAGTCGGTGCAGGACACCCAGTTACAACAGGCCCAGCAGCAGGAACAGCAGTGCCAGCAGCAGCTCCAGCAATTACAATTGCAACATTCCAAACAGCAAACCCTGCTGGAACAGAAACAGCTACGCTCTAGCCAGCTTCAAGACAGTGTGCAACAGAAACTGCAGCAGGTTCAAAAGCTCAGCCCAAGCACACAGCTGGATGATACAGCACACGATCTGACCGCCTTGCAGACCACACTGCAACACAAGCTAAATCAGCAGCAACAGCAGTTACAGCAGCTAAAAACTCGCCAGCAACAGCTGAAAAGCCAGACCCAGCAGCTGCAACATTTGCAGCAACAGATTCAGTCCCTGCAGTTACTCTGTCAGCAATTCCAGCAGCTGGAACAACTGATTGAACCGGTTACCCAGGCACTGGAACCGGCCCAGCAAGCGCAATGGGCGAACCAGGCCGAGATGTGTCAGACTCTTATTGCCCTGCTGAGCAGCCGGACTCAATACCTGCAACAGCGCGAGCAATGCCTGCAACAGCAGCAGGAATTACAGCGCCAGATCAAAGACGGCGAACAGCAACTACAGTTTTATCAGCAGCAACAGCAACAGCTGAGCAATGACCTTACCCATGCACAAACTCAAGGCAGCCAGTTGCGCCAGCAGGTACGTGATCTCAGCCAGCAACATGCTGGACAGGTGCTGGATACCGGCAAAGCCTGGCAGCAGCTGTTACGAGAGCAGCAGCAACAACTCCAGCAGCAGGTAGAACAGCAACACCTGCACTGCCGTCAGCTGGAACAGCAATTCCAGCAGGCGCAGCTGAAACAGCAAGACCTGCATACACGCCAGCAGCAGCTTCTGGAAAGTGTACAGCAGCTACAGCACAACATTCAGCAGTGGCAAAGCCAGCATCCACAGTTCACTGCCGAGAAGATTGAGCAGTGTCTGGGTATTGATCTGGCCAGCTGGCAGGCCATGCGTCAGGCCATCCAGCAACAGCAGCAAGCCATGCTCAGTGCACAAAGTGCGCTGGATGTATTGCAGGAGCAATTCCAGCAGCATCAGGCCCAGCAACCAACTGCCAGCTATGATGAGGTGACCACCCAACTGGAACAGCTGGAACAAGAAAAAAACAGCTTGCAGGAGCAGTTTAACCAGCTGGAAACCCAGTTACGCATGCAGCAACAGGCGCAGGCACAACTGTCCAAATTCCAGAGCCAGATTGAAAAAATTCAGGCTGAAGAATATCGCTGGGGCCGGATTGCCGATTTAATTGGCAGCAAGGAAGGCACCAAATTCCAGAAAATTGCCCAGGAACATCATCTGGATATTCTGGTGGAACATGCCAACCAGCAACTGCAGCCACTGGCGCCGCGTTATCAGCTACAACGTATTCCCAACAGTCTGGGCCTCGCGATTCTGGATCATGACATGAATGGCGAAATCCGGCCGGTACTGTCTTTATCGGGGGGTGAAACCTTCCTGGTATCACTGGCGCTGGCACTGGCCATTGCCAATATGGCCTCCGGCTCCATGAAACTGGAATCGCTGTTTATTGATGAAGGCTTTGGGACGCTCGATCCGGCCTCGCTACATATGGTCATGAATGCGCTCGACCGGCTGCAAAGCCAGGGCCGTAAAGTGGTGCTGATTTCCCATATTCAGGAAATTCACGAACGGATTCCGGTCCAAATTCAGGTCAAACCAATTGGTGCTGGGGCCAGTACCCTGCAGATCGTAGGCTAGACCATGTTCTGGCACTATCGTCCGCTCTCGCCGCAGCTCAGCCTGCAGCTGGAAAGCCTGCGCGGATGGAGTGCCATTCTGGTGCTGTTCAGCCACTGTTTTCAGGCCTTTATTGGTCCGCTGGATCAAACCCTCTATTCGGGTGTGCGTCTGCTCGGACAAGCCGCAGTGATGATGTTCTTTGTTCTAAGCGGTTATCTGATTGGACATTCCACCCGTCACAATATCCATCGCCATCGACAGTTTTCAGGCTTGGCCTATAGCCGGCAACGCTGCCAGCGTATTCTGGGACCATTTTTATTTGCCATGTTGCTGACCTTGTTATTGTATGCACTGGCGCCCTATTTCTTTGCATCCGGCTCCCATAACATTGAGGCGAGCCAAAGCTTTATGATCCGGCACAGCTATGACATTAGTGCAGCCGATTTTCTCGGTTCACTGTTTTTCGTCAATGGTTTTGTAACGCCGACCGTATCGGCCAATGCTGCCCTCTGGAGCCTGAGTTATGAAGTCTGGTTTTATGTTCTGGCCGGTTGTCTGGTGACATTCAGACCTGGGAGCATCCTGCTGTTTTTAACCCTGCTGCTTGGCTTAAGCCTGCTCAATATCCAGTTCCTGATTTATTTTCTGGTCTGGTTGTTGGCTTTTGCTTTTGCCAGTCCGGCATGGAGCAAACAGATTCCAGCCGCCCAACTGCACTATTTTAAATCCGGTTTTCTGCTCTTGGCGCTGCTGATTGCCCTGTTTGATGCCTACCAGTTTCACTCCATTTATCTGGCGCAGTACTATACTGGCGAAAATTTCAGGCTGTTTAACCTGTGTATCGGGATTGCAGCGGCCTGCTGGCTGCTACAACTGGCGCGTGGTGAACGGCAGATTCAGGTGATCTGGCCGGCTTCCGCGCAGTTTTCCTATACCCTGTATATCACCCATTTCCCGTTGCTGATTTTTATCCTGGGCTGTTTTCCGTTTACGCTGCAGCACGGTTTAGGAGTAGCTCTGCTCAGCCTGATTATCACAATGGCGGTGCTGATTGGTTTTGCCTGGCTGGTGGCGCAAAAACTGGAGCCACCACGCCGGATTGAACGACACTTGTCCTAAGCGGACTGTGATGTCAAACAATAAGCTGAATATTGTGATGCAGCATTATTTCGAATAATCGCGCGCACCAAATAATGCCGTACCAATCCGCACCATGGTCGAACCTGCGGCAATTGCTGCATTTAAATCACCGGACATGCCCATACTTAACGTATCCCAATCTGCAGGCTGTGCATGTTGCGCCTTGACCGTATCAAACAGTTGTTTGGCATCCTGAAAGGCGGCAGTGTTATTTGGTGCCGGAATCACCATCAGGCCACGTAAACGTAAATTCGGCAACCGACTGATCTGCTCGACCAGCGCCGGTACTTCGCCAGGGCTACAGCCATCTTTGCTATCCTGTCCATCAATATTGACCTGCAGGCAGATATTCAGTGGCGCCTGCTGATCGCTGCGCTGATTGGACAAGCGCTCAGCAATAATCAGCCGGTCTACCCCATGCACCCAGGCAAATTTTTCAGCCAGATGTTTGGTTTTGTTGCGCTGCACATGGCCAATAAAATGCCACTCAATCTCTAAATCCTGCAGCGCCTCAATTTTTTCCAGCGCTTCCTGTAAATAGTTTTCGCCAAAGGCTCGCTGTCCGGTCTGGTACATTTCCTGCAGCACAGCACTCGGATGGGTTTTGGAAACCGCCAGCAGCTGGACCTCTGCCGGGTCACGCTGCGCCTGCTGACAGGCATGCTGAATTTGTTCTAACACATGTTGACGCGATTTTTGCAGGCTATTCATTGATGCGGTTCTCATTTTCATTCATCTTTTTTACTTTGCCCTCGTGCTAGGTGTTGGTTAAGCTGAGGGAAAGCCGTATTATTCTAACAAAATAATTAAGATTTATATGATCTCGGGGAACTTATGGATATTACAGAACTATTGGCCTTTTCGGCAAAAAATGGGGCATCGGATTTACACCTGTCGGCAGGCATGCCGCCACTGATTCGTGTGGATGGTGAAGTACGCCGCATCAATTTGCCCGCCTTGGAACATAAAGAAGTCCACAAGCTGGTCTATGACATCATGAACGACAAACAGCGCCGTGATTATGAAGATAACCTGGAAACCGACTTCTCGTTTGAAGTCCCGGGCGTGGCGCGTTTCCGTGTTAACGCATTTAACCAGAACCGCGGTGCCGGCGCGGTGTTTCGTACCATTCCCTCTAAAGTGCTGACCATTGAAGATTTGGGAATGGGTCAAATCTTTAGAGATATCTGTGACTATCCACGTGGTCTAGTGCTGGTCACAGGGCCGACGGGTTCGGGTAAATCGACCACCCTGGCGGCAATGATTGACTATATCAATGACAACCGCTATGACCACATTTTGACCGTGGAAGACCCGATTGAATTTGTGCATCAGTCTAAAAAATGTCTGGTCAACCAGCGTGAAGTGCATCGTGATACCCACGGCTTTAATGAAGCACTACGTTCGGCGCTGCGTGAAGACCCGGATATTATTCTGGTCGGTGAGATGCGTGACCTGGAAACCATCCGTTTGGCACTTACCGCGGCAGAAACCGGTCACCTGGTCTTTGGTACCCTGCATACCACCTCGGCGGCAAAAACCATTGACCGTGTGATTGACGTCTTTCCGGCCGAAGAAAAAGATATGGTGCGTGCCATGCTGTCTGAATCTTTACAGGCGGTCATTTCACAAACCCTGCTCAAGAAAAATGGCGGTGGCCGTGTGGCGGCGCATGAAATCATGATCGGGATTCCGGCCGTCCGTAACCTGATTCGTGAAAACAAGGTTGCACAGATGTACTCGGCCATTCAAACCGGTGCCAACTACGGTATGAGTACGCTGGACCAGAGCCTGAAAGCCCTGGTCAGCCGTGGCGTGATCAGTCCACAGACCGCGCGTACTGTGGCGAAACAGCCAGAATCGTTCCTCTAATCGTGTGCAGGAAGCCAGGACAGCGCTATGGACTTTAATGATTTATTGAATTTAATGATTCAGCAAAAAGCATCGGACCTGTTTATTACGGCCGATGTTGAGCCTTCCATGAAAATTAACGGCCAGATTGTGCCAGTGGCCAAATCCAAACTGACCGGGGAAATTGTCGGCCAGCTGCTCAACTCGATTATGACCGACAAGCAGCGCAAGGAATTTGCCGATACCCGTGAATGTAACTTTGCCATCACCAACCGTGATAAAAGCGCACGTTTCCGTGTCAGCGCTTTTCAGCAGCGTGATGAACCGGGCATGGTGCTGCGTCGGATTGAAACCAAAATTCCGACCATGGAAGAACTGAAACTGCCACCGATTTTAAAAGATCTGGCCATGACCAAACGTGGCATCATCATCTTTGTCGGGGCAACCGGTACCGGTAAATCGACCTCTTTGGCGTCAATTATTGGTTATCGTAACCAGAATTCCAAAGGTCATATCATCACCATTGAAGACCCGATTGAATTTGTGCACGAACACGCCGGCTGTATTATTACCCAGCGTGAAGTAGGCATTGATACCGATTCGTTTGAAGTGGCACTGAAAAACACCTTGCGTCAGGCCCCAGATGTGATCCTGATTGGTGAGATCCGTTCACGTGAAACCATGGATTATGCAATTGCCTTTGCCGAAACCGGTCACCTGGTATTTGCCACCCTGCACGCCAACAACGCCAACCAAGCCATTGACCGGATTATCCACTTCTTTGAGGCTGACCGTCATGGCCAGCTGTTTATGGATTTATCACTGAACCTGAAAGCCATTGTGGCACAGCAGCTGATTCCTACTATTGATGGCAACTCACGTCGTGCCGCGATTGAACTGCTGATTAACTCGCCACTGGTGTCCGATTTAATCCGTAAAGGCGATGTGCACGAAATTAAAGACCTGATGAAGCGTTCACGTGAGTTGGGTATGCAAACCTTTGACCAGGCCTTGTATGACCTATATAAAGCCAAGCAGATCAGCTACAAAGATGCCCTGAAACATGCCGACTCGCCAAACGATTTGCGTCTGCAAATCAAGCTGTCGGAAGAAGGCGGCGAGCGTTTAATGCATGCCACTTCAAATATTACCTTCGACGGACAATAATTTTAGACAAAAAAACAGGCTGATCTTCAGCCTGTTTTTTTATGAGTTGATTTATTGATTGGCTATTTTGCGCTTATTTTTTACGGAACGCTTCGCGGCATTCCGGCGCATCGCAGTAGCCATATAAATTCAGTGAGTGACCGGTCAGTTCAAAACCAAACTTTTTCGCCACTTCATGCTGTTCGTGTTCAATCACGTCGTTGGTAAATTCCACCACTTTATTACAGTTCTGGCATACCAGGTGGTCGTGGTGATCTTCCTGCATAATTTCAAAAACCGAATGATTATTTTCAAAATTATGACGCTCGATAATCCCCGCGGCTTCAAACTGTGTTAACACGCGATACACAGTTGCTAAACCCACATCTTCACCCTGTTCGAGTAAAGTCTTGTAAATATCTTCCGCGCTTAAGTGATGTTGTCTTGAATTTTCTAATAATTCCAATATTTTAATTCGTGGAAGTGTAACTTTAAGGCCAGCTTTGCGTAGATCTTGATTTGAAATAGGCATGAAAAAAGGTCTCTCAACAAAATTAAAGTTGGAATATGCAACAAAGTTAAGATGCAGTATGATCTATGCTTGGATCGAATGCATCAATAATTAATTGGGATAGTGTAGCAAAATGCAAAAAGTCATGTTGACGTTATTCGTCACTTCATTGCTCATGGGTTGTTCGACCTTGGGCGTTTATAAAGTAGATATTCCTCAAGGCACCCCCTTAACCCAAGCACAAGCTGCAAAAATTCAGGTCGGCATGAGCCACCAACAGGTCCGCTTTTTGCTGGGTAGCCCAACCATTTCAGATCCAATGAATCCTTTACGTTGGGACTATATTTACCATTATATCCCAGGAACCTATGCTAAAAAAGCCAAGATTCCCGCTGCACAAGGTCAACACTTAAAAATCTACTTCGATCAAACCGGTATTGTGCAGAAAATTGAAGGTTTAGAAACCATTCCTGAACAGCAACCAGGCTTACCGGGTTCAAAAGAAGCAATTTTAACCGCGCCCCCACTATAGCCCCTTTCAGATAAAAAGAAACCCCTCAGTGAGGGGTTTTTCTTATGAACTCAATTGCTTAAAGCGATTGCCTTTGGCATAGCGGCCCACCGGGTTTTTCGCTGCTCGTTTGCGGCGGATATCTTTCGGATTAATGGTCAGCGGCCGGTAAATCTCGACCCGGTCACCCGGTTGCAGTGGCTGCTGCGCATCGGTTAAACGGCTACCAAAAATTCCCAGTTGCAGCGGTTCAGGCAAACTGACCTGTTCGCTAATCCCGCTCTGCTGAATCGCATCCAGCGCAGTCATGCCATTTTGATACGGCACTGCCAGATGAAACTGCTGTTCGGCTGAGGCAAAAGCCACCCAGACATACTGCGCAGTCATCAGAACATTTGTCCAATCACGGCCAGCAGCGCAGCAATAATTGCCAGTGGCAAGACAATACGGATGGCAATACGCCACAGGTTATAAAAGGCTTCACTGCTGAAGTTCATGGATTTACGCAAATGACTGATTTTCATGATCCAACCGGCGAAAATCGCATAAATCAGACAAATCACCAGGCCCCAGATCATCAGCAGCGGATTTAACACACTGGCCAGACCTGGAATGGCCCAGATCAACGTGGCTGCCAGCAGAATGATCCATTGAATTGCCACTGCAATCTGACGCTGTGCCAACTGTTCACGTGCCAGTTGCAGGATGAGCGCAGCAGCCATCACCACAGCAAAAGCCAGCGCAAAAGCGGGTAGCTGAGCAGTCGCGGCAAAGAAAGCAAAGGCAATCACGGCCAGTAATTGCGCCAGCCAGATCGGGAACACGGTTTTGGTCGCCACCTGTTGCTGTTGTACCGCCGGCAAACTGGTTTGCCAGTACAGACCCAGACCTAGGCCACTGGCCACCAACGCCAGTACTGTGGCATTGCCCCACTCGCCAAACTCAAGCGCGGTCATTTGCCATTCAGCAACCGGAGCACCCATCACTTGCGCCAGAATAAAGGCAGCAATCACACCGACCGCAGTCAGGCCAAGCAGCAGCAGACGCGAAATAAAAGACAATGCCAGGGCAACCAGTGCCAAGCCAATAAAAATCCACAACGGTAGAATCGTTGGCAGTGCCAGCTGGGTCAGCATTTGGCTGACATTAAACAGCATCGCGCCTGCTAAAAATGGAATAAACACCGCGGCCAGCCAGCCCACCAGACGCCACTGTGCAGAGGCATCGGCATCACGGGTCAAACTGGATAGAGCCTGCAAGGCTGTAGTTTTTGAGCGCTTGGCCAGCGCAATTTCCATATAGGTCAATGGCAAGGCCAGCACCAGCATGGTACCCAACCACAGCAGCCAGAAGTCCAGTTGACGTTCCAGCTGAATGCCAGTGACCGGTGCCAGTGTGGCAATCAGAATAAATGATAAACAAAATGCCATCAGCGGCGATAACCATCGTGACATAGCATTGTCCTGCATGATGCTTTCCTAATAAAAATCTATCGCTATTTTGCCCTTGTCACCCGGGAAAATCAAAAACTAAAAAAGAAAAAGCAAACCATTGCCATCAATGGTTTGCTGCGCTAGTTTTTAGTCCAATATTGTTGTTCTCTGGTTTTATTAATTGTGCAGTAATTTATTCTGTTTATGAGAAGAAACGGGCAAACCAGTTTTTACCTTTTTTCTTTTCTTTTTCCTGAATAATACCCATCATATTTTCTTTTACAGCGCCAACATAATCTGCATCATCATGCTGAATATGGTTAATTAACCATTTTGACAACACTTCGTGCAGTTCTCCTTCAATGGAATGCCCCATTTCAAAGCGTTCACGATACGACTCGATTTTTTTAATAAATAAGTCATGTACGCGTTTATGTGGTACGCGGTATTTATAACCGGCTTCTTCTTGTAAAGATTCTTCAAAGGTAAAATGAGACTGGGTATAGTCAATAATATTATCGAGAATCTGTTTAATACGGGCACGATCGGTATTTTCACCAATCTCGACAATTTCGTTAATATAATCAAGAATACGTTTATGTTGGTCATCAATCACATCGATGCCAGTATTATATTCTGGAATCCACTTCATTTTCATACGACCACCCCTGATTCAAATGATTTATAAGCTTTGAGCATAGTAGCCATATTTAATTTAAAATAAAAATGAAGTGATTTACTTGGGATTCCTATTTCTGCCAACAAATTCACACAAATCCTTGTTTTATAATGTTTATATTATTTTAACCTGAGCAAAAGAGTCAGTTATTATTTAACCGTTTTATTATTTTCTGCCGTATTTTTAGACTTAAATAAAATACGGCACTATTTAAAATAAAATATACAACAGTAGATTAATATTGATCGGCGCGGGTAATCCGTTTTAATTCCGGATTCAGACGTTCTTTTTCCAAACGTTCAATATAAGTCAGCTGTTTTCTGATCGGCTGTCCCTGCTGGAATAAAATCATTTCGCCGGGGCTAAAAGCCTGCCAGGTTTCATTTTGAGTCAACGGTTCAGTGGTAATCACCGCCACCCGATCTTCCGGTGTGGTAACCTGGCTAAAATCGACCTCGACATCAATATCAATTAATTGTGCCGGTTTAAACGGGTATTCACGCACCAGCCAGTGCAGTTTGGTGGTGGCATAGCTAAACAGCGCCTGACCATTAGACAGACAGAAGTTAAAGGTGCCATGCTCGGCAATTTTCGGGGAAATTTCGGTCAGCAGTTCAAAGAGCTGCTCTAAAGACGGTTCCACAAAACCGAATTTCAGTACCATCTGATCGAGCAAATAACAGAATGCCCGCTCGCTATCGGTATTGCCCACCGGGGTAAAATGACCGCTTAAGGCTGGATCAAAATGGTGTAAATCGCCATTATGGGCAAAAATCCAGTGGCGTCCCCACAGCTCCCGAATAAAGGGATGGGAATTTTCCAGGGTAATTTTGCCTTGCGTGGCTTTGCGAATATGCGCAATCACATTGCGTGATTTAATTGGATAGTTGCGTACCAGCTCGGCAATCGGTGATTCCACTGCCGACTGGTTATCGACAAATAAGCGGCAGGCCTTGTCTTCAAAAAAGGCGATGCCAAAGCCATCACTATGGTCGGAAGTTATGCCAGCACGTTGTGAAAAACCACGAAATGAAAAGGTAATATCAGTAGGTGTTGCACAATTCATTCCGAGTAACTGGCACATACAAGACTTCAACATCTGATTAAAACTGCATTTATTGTGCATGACTCTGTCAGGCCATGCAAATCACAATCGCTGCAAAGTTTTATTTATTCCACAATGTGGCGGGTATTTTTCTTGAGTACCATCTTTTTTAGCACCTGGTTCATTTCGACAAAGACAAAATAATCCAGACAGTTAAACTCCTGATCATAATAGGCTTCGGTGGACAGCTTGCCCTGCATTTTCAGGTAAATATCAAACAGCTTGGGAATCCGGCCCTGTTTCAGCGAAGTCATTTCAGAGGCCTGCGGAATATACGCCTGTTTCGAGGCAATGCTACAGCGCTGCTGTTCGCTTAACTGCTGGATATACTGATGGGTATGATAGGCACGCGCTTCATTGCCTTCTAAACGCACACTAACACAGCCAATCAAATAGCGGGCTTTCATGCTCCACAGTACTTTGGGCACCAGATTCAGCCATAAAATGGATAAGGCTTTACCGGCCCGATGCCGTGGATGCACGCAGGTACGGCCAATTTCCACAATATTGTTGAGATGCTTTAATTGCTCTTCAATGGCAAATTCGCTGGCACTATAACTTTGCGCCAGTTCATACCCCTGAAACAGTTTTAATCGGGTATAGGCCACAATTTCCCCACTGGCCTTATCCCTTAATACGGCATGTTCGCAGCCAAAATCGTAAACATCCTGATCCAGTCCATGCTCAAACTGCAAACCGAACTGGTTGGCAAACTGCTCGGCACGAAATTGCTGTACTTCTTTTAACTGTTTTAAATTTTCAACCCATTCAAAGCTGTATTCTGTTTTTGTTGTGGTTTTAAAATCATATTTGGTATGATTTTTTTTGCTTAAAGGAAAACTCAAATTTTGTCGATATTGATTGAGTTTGGCTAACATCGATCAGCACTCCTAATGTTCTGCCTATACACTAGGCGATGCAGATGACAATTCAATGACCAAAAATCAGCCATAAAAAAAGGCCTCCTTAGAGACCTTGAGTTGTTTTAACTCTTAGTGTTTGGCGGCACGGTTGGTAATTAAAGTGCCCACTCCATGGTCAGTAAAGACTTCCAGCAAAGAGGCATGTGGCACACGGCCATCGACAATATGCGCACTGACCACGCCATTTTTGACAGCATCCAGCGCACAGCCTACTTTCGGAATCATACCGCCATAAATTACGCCGGTTTCAATTAACTGATCGACTTCCTGAGTGGTTAAACCGGTCAGCAGATTCTTGTTGGCATCCAGTACACCCGTAATGTTGGTCAACAGAATCAGTTTTTCTGCGCCCAAAGCTTCAGCCACCTTACCAGCGACCAGATCGGCATTAATATTATAGGTATTACCGTCTTCATCGACGCCCAACGGTGCAATCACCGGAATAAAATCGCTTTGGGTAAACATTTCCAGTACGTCGGTTTTCACGCCGACCACTTCACCGACCAAGCCTAAATCAATTTTCTGTACTGAGCCATCTTCTGCAGTTTTTTCCATCAGCAGTTTTTTGGCCCGAATCAGGTTGCCATCTTTACCGGTCAAACCAATGGCACGACCGCCATGCTGGTTAATTAAATTGACGATAGATTTATTCACGCTACCGCCGAGCACCATTTCCACCACTTCCATGGTCGCCGGATCAGTCACGCGCATGCCATCAATACGGTCAGATTCACGGCCCAGCTGTTTCAGGAAGGAATCGACCTGTGGACCACCGCCATGCACCACAATCGGGTTTAAACCGACCGTTTTAAGCAGCACAATGTCACGTGCAAATGAACTTTCCAGCTCAGGATCGGTCATGGCATTGCCACCATATTTCACGACCAGCGTTTTACCCATAAAACGTTGAATATACGGCAAAGCTTCTGTCAGAATCTGTGCTTTGTCGATGCCAGTCTGTTGCTGTGGCATGCGCCTCTCCTTATTGAGCATCTAAAATGTCTTGAGCAATCTGCGGATAACGGTTGCTCAGCATGGAAACAAAGGTATGACGAATATCCGCTAATCGTGCCGGATTATCGGCATCAAAACGTACTGTAAAATATTCGCCCGTATTCGATGCTCGAATAATGCCAAAACCATCTTCAAAATCAAGTCGAACGCCATCAATTTTACTTAATTGTGCGGCCAATGGCTGACTTAAGGTTTCAAGCTCATGTAAAACATGCGCTGAAGCAATGTTGTGAGTGCTGATATAAGTATCTTCAGTACAACAGCGTTCAGGATATTTGGCCAGCAGTTCAGACAGGCTTCGCTCCGGGCGCTGGCTTAAATATTCCATCACCCGCAGCGCGGCATACAGGCCATCATCATAGCCAAAGCCGCGCCCGTCATTAAAGACATAATGCCCGGCATATTCACCACCAAACACTGCGTGTCCCTTTGATTGCGCCAGATACTGACGCAGGAAGGTGCTGCCGGTACGAATCATTACCGGATGGCCACCCAGCGCGCGTACCGTGTTACGCACCATGGTCGAACACTTCACATCAAACACCACTTCATGCTGTGGATGTTGCTGTAAACACATTTCGGCAAACAATGCCAGCAAACGGTCTGCACCAATCACTTTGGCCTGTTCATCGACCAGAACCAGACGGTCGCCATCGCCATCCAGTGCAATGCCTAAATCTGCCTGATGCTGCTGTACCGCCTGTTTCAGCTTGCTTAAATGTTTTTCCTGAGAGGGATCTGGGGCATGATCGGGGAAATGCCCATTGGCTTCACAACGAATCGTAATCAGCTCACAGCCCAGTTTTTGCAAGACCAGCGCGGCACAGCGGCCGGCTGAACCATGCAGACCATCGAGTACCACCTTAAAACGGCGCTGTAATTGAATATCATCGAGTAGCGCCTGCTGATACTGCAGGCAAAATTCCGGATAAATCTGATGCAGCTGTTCAGCCACAGGCTGCTGCCGATGCGCCAGAAAATAGTTGCTGGCATGAGCCGCCACCTGCTGGATCTTGTCTGGCGTCGGGGGTTCACCGCCCAGAATCCATTTAATGCCATTGTCAGATTTGGCATTGTGACTGGCCGTGACCATAATACCATTGCCATCAAACTGGCGGGCAATGTAATACAGCATCGGACTGGAACAACAGCCCATTAAGGTCGGGCTTAAACCCTGCTGCTGGAGCACCTGCATGATCAGATCGGCATAGGCCGGACTGCTGAGACGGGCATCATAACCAATCACCACACGTGTGCTGCCCGTGTTTTTAATTTGTACGGCCAAACCCAACGCCACCGCTTGCACCAGTTCAGGCGTCAGCAAAGTCACCTTGCCACGAATGTCGTAAGCACGGAAAACCTGAAAAGGGAAACTGGACTGTTGAATATCCATGGCAGAACTACTTTATATATGAATAGGGAGAATGATTGTTTTAGGCTTTTTAATATAAGTTAATATAAGAACTGATTCTATGCGGCCGAAAACAGAATTCACGCTACAAAATGTAATTTTAAGTGTTTGTTGCGTTACTTTCTAGCGTGTTGTGATAAAGCCTAATGTTTAGGCTTTATCATTCAAGCAGATTTTAAGCTTTACCGGTATGGCCAAAACCGCCAGCACCACGTTCGGTGGCTTCAAATTCCTCAACCAGATCAAACTGGGCTTGTACCACCGGCACCAGCACATATTGCGCCAGACGCTCACCTGGTTCCAGGCTAAATGCAGTCTGACCACGGTTCCATACCGACACCATCAGCTCACCCTGATAGTCAGAATCAATCAGGCCAACCAGGTTGCCGAGCACAATACCGTGTTTATGGCCCAGACCCGAACGCGGCAGAATTAAACCGGCAAAATGCGGATCTTCAATATAAATCGCCAGACCGGTTTTCACCAATACGGTTTGACCCGGCTCAATGACAGTGGTCTCATGCACGCAGGCACGCAAATCCAAACCTGCCGAACCAGAGGTGGCATAGGTTGGCATTGGCCATTCTTGGCCCAAACGTGCATCAAGCACTTTTACCTGAACTTTCATCAGTAATTCCTGTTTATATCAATGAATGGTTTAGCGTTTAATTAACGCACGTAAATTTTCCAGATAATGCTGGGCCTGCAGTTTCGGATCGATATCGCCAGCCAGCTTTTTCTTGCGACCCAGCCATTCCAGCTCATCTTGTGGCATTTCATCTAGGAAGCGGCTTGGGGTCATCTGTTTCATCTGCCCGCCAGCCTTACGCTGCTCGGCCAGGGTAATGGTGAGGCCTTGACGCGCACGGGTAATGCCCACGTACATCAAACGGCGTTCTTCTTCGACCGTCTCAGCCACAATCGAGTTTTTATGCGGCAGAATTTCCTCTTCCAGTCCAATTAAATAGACATACGGAAATTCCAGACCTTTGGAGGCATGCAAGGTTAATAAGTTGACCTTGTCAGTGTCTTCTTCCTCCTGTTGCTGCTCCAGCATATCCAGCAGCACCATTTTACGGATCACGCTTTCAATATTTTTTTCGTCCACATCTTCAGCGCGGTTAATCAGGCTTTGAATACTGCTGTACAGCACTTCAATATTGTCCAGCTTGGTTTTTTCCTGCGCAGGCGTGGCGGCGCTTTCTTTGACGTAGTCGATATAACCAGCTTCGTTCATCATCTGGCGGATGATTGGCACCGGTTCATCATCTTCCAGCAATTCACGGGTAAAGTTCTGGATAAAGTCGGCAAACTCGGCCAGCTGAGTCGTGGCTTTTTTCGGAATGGCCATGGTCAAACGCTGATCACCTGCTGCCGCCAGCAAGGACAGATGGTTTTCCTGTGCAAATAAGCCCAGTTTTTCCAAGGTCACCGGGCCGATGGCACGTTTTGGCGTGTTGATAATGCGCAGGAAAGCACTGTCATCTTCCGGGTTAATAATCAGCCGTAAATAGCTCATCACATCTTTAATTTCTGCCCGGGCGAAGAAAGACTGACCTCCTGACAGCTTGTACGGAATCTGCATCTGGCGCAGCTGGGTTTCCAGAATACGCGCCTGGAAGTTACCGCGATACAAAATCGCATAATCTTTCCAGTTTTTACCGTTCATCAGTTTATGCGTGATCAGGTCTTTGACCACGCGCTCTGCTTCATCATCATCATTGCGGCAGGTAATCACCCGGATGACTTCACCATGGCCTTTGTCCGACCAGAGTTTTTTGTCAAAAATATGCGGGTTATTGCCAATTACAGTATTGGCCGCTTTTAGAATCCGGCTGGTGGAGCGGTAGTTCTGCTCCAGCTTGATCACTTTTAAATTTGGGAAATCTTCTTTTAAGAGCGCCATATTTTCCGGTTTGGCGCCGCGCCAGGCGTAAATGGACTGGTCATCATCCCCTACGGCGGTGAACTGTCCCATTACCCCGACCAGAAGTTTGACCAGAATATACTGCGCGGTGTTGGTGTCCTGATACTCATCGACGAGCAAATAACGCACCCGGTTTTGCCATTTATCGCGGACTTCAGCATTTTCCTGCAATAACCGGGTTGGCATCACAATCAGGTCATCAAAATCGACTGCGTTATAGGCACGTAAATTACGCTCATACAGCTGATATAAATGCGCCATCTGGATATCTTCTGGCGTTTCACAGGTGGTATGTGCCTGCTCCGGTGGAATCAGGTCATTTTTCCAGTCCGAAATCATTTTCATGGCCCGCGCAATCAGCTCTTTGCTTTCTGCACCCGATAAATTGTCGCGATGCATCAGATCCATCAGAATGCGTTTGCAGTCGTCGGCATCCAGAATCGAAAAGTTGGCTTTAAGCGGGGTATGTTTCAGCTCTAAACGCAGTAAATTTAAACCGAACGTATGGAAGGTCGAGACCGAAAGACCTTTGGCTTCTTCACGCGACAGCAACTTACCAACCCGCTCTTTCATTTCACGCGCAGCCTTGTTGGTAAAGGTCATGGCGGTAATCCGGTGCGCCGGAATACGGCATTGCTGCACCAGATAGGCAATTTTCCGGGTAATCACCGAGGTTTTACCTGAACCTGCACCTGCAAGCACTAACAAGGGTCCTTGAGTATATTTCATGGCTTCAAGTTGCTTGTCATTGAGTTGACTTGCCAGTGACATAGTGTTTCCTCTATTTCGGTTCGAGCTCGATTATAGTCATCTCCACCACAGTTGCCTAATCTAAAATGCTGCTTTTCTGGTCATAAAAAAAACCACCCGAAGGTGGTTTTTTGAATTCTGGACCGAATTACTGGATCGCGTAAATGCTGATCTCAACACGACGGTTTTGTTCACGGCCTTCTGCAGTTGCGTTAGATGCGATCGGGTTTGATGAACCGTGACCTTGGGCATTAATACGTGCAGTTGATACACCACGAGATGCCAGGTAGCTCGCTACAGATTGTGCACGCGCCTGAGATAACGGGATGTTGATAGAGTCATTACCGGTGCTGTCAGTATAACCTGTCACCAAGATACCGCTCTTGTTATCTTCTGTCAGGACTTGCGCCACTTTATCTAGAGTTGCATAGAAGTTTGGCTTGATGTTTGACTTGTTGGTATCAAAAGTAATGTTACCTGGCATGATCAGGCCAACAGAACCATCTGGGTTACGGTTAACATCTACACCGGTACCAGCCATTTGTTGACGTAATTTTTTCTCTTTATTGTCCAAGTAGATACCTGCAGCCCCACCGAGTACCGCACCAATTGCTGCTGCACGGTTGTTTTGTGCGCTGGTATTGGCGTTCCCTTTAGAAATACCATAACCTGCTGCCGCACCAATAATGGTTCCTAATGCGGTTTTGTCATATTCTACGCCGCCCAGGTTATTACCAGTGGTTTGACAACCTGTTAATACCATTGCCCCGACTACTGCTGAAATTGCTAGTGCACGCATCGCATGCCTCCTTACTTGTGTTTTTCGTATATGGGAAAGTTTGGATGAAATAAAGTGCTTAGACCATTGATTTTTTGTTAATAAATAAACTTTTATTTACAATTTGCAATAATCTCATGTTGTTCTACGCATAAGTTCACCATAATTCCTACACAGTTTCACTTCAACACTTTTTTATTTTAAAAACAACAATTATATTGGGCAGAACTTCGTATAAGTTGTTTTTATATTCAGGACTGTTTATGTCATCTAAAACCAATAAGCAACCGCTCTTAAAAAAAATCACAAAAGGGCTTACGGTCAGCTCAGTGATCACCGGCAGCACTTTTTTACATGGACCGCCGGTACTGGCTTTGGGCCTGACCAAATTGTTCAAGAAATCGGCCAAGGTCGACCAGACCAATATCCAGATTACCAACAGCTGGCTGAGTGTCAACAACTGGCTGATTGACCATGTATTACCCAATACCCACTGGGACATCAGTATTGAAGATGGTCTGGAACTGAGCATGCAGGGCCGTTATTTAATGACCTGTAATCACCAGAGCTGGGTCGATACCACCGTCAACCAGTATTTCGGTTTAACCCGTATGCCACTGACCCGTTTCTTTACCAAATGGGAGCTGATCTTTATTCCTTTTGTCGGACAAGCCTTTAAAATTCTGGGTTTTCCAATGATGAAACGGCACACCAAAGAACAGATTGCCAAAAATCCGGCGCTAAAAGACCGCGATATGCTGGAAGCGCGTAAATCTTGCGAGCAACTGCTCAGCCAGCCATTTACCCTGCTCAACTATCTGGAAGGCACGCGCTTTACCCAGGAAAAGCATGATCAGCAACAATCACCGTATCAGCATCTGCTGAAACCCAAAGCTGGCGGTCTGGCGCTGGCGCTGAATATTCTCGGCAATGAAATTGATGCGCTGGTAGATATGACCATTGTGTATCCGGACGGCGCACCGGGTTATGGTGAATTCTGGCTGGGTGAAGTGCCACGTATTGCGGTCAATCTGCGAAAAATTGACATTCCAGACTGGGTCTTGGGTGGTGACTATGAAGAAGATGCCGCATATCGGGAACGTTTTCAGGACTGGGTGCATCAACTCTGGACAGAGAAAGATCAGCTCATTCATGAAATGAAACAGAAATTTGCTGAGCAGTAAGCGAGTACCAAAAGCATTATGAAGAAACGCGAAGAGCCGGTGATCAAATCTTCCTTTCACTTTGTCAGAAAGGACTCATGGAGCTGGAAAGTAGTGCTGGTATACGACATCTTTATGATGGCGTTAATTCTCATCAACCTGTTCTGCCTGAGTGCCAATGCCATTTTGATGAGTGATTTTGGTGACTGGCTTTTCAACTTTATTCAGTTGCCGGAGGTATTGCAGTTTTATCGCACGGAACTGCGTCCCTGGGTCATTATTACCGAAGGCTGGTTTACCACCTTCCTGATTATCGAATTGCTGGTACGTTGGGGCCTGGCGATTATTTTCCGGCATCATGCCCGCTGGTGGTTCTTCCCCTTCGTACACTGGTATGAAGTGCTGTCGATTCTGCCACAGCTGCGTTTTCTGCGTTTATTACGTGCCGTGGCAATTGGCTACAACCTATATAGTCATGGCTACAAGGTCATCCCGGACAGCATCTTCCGACGTGCCAACTTTTATTACAACCTGGTGATGGAAGAACTGTCGAGCCGGATTGTGCTGACCATTGTCAATAACCTGCAACGTGAACTGAGCAGCAGCACTGGTCATCGCCAGTTTATTGATGATCTGGTCGAGCAGCACCGCAAACTGCTGGCCGCAGCACTGGCCGACATCTTGCAGCAATCTTTGGGTAAAGAATTGCAGAGCCAGCGTCAGAGCATTGCCGAAAATGTCGGTCAGGTGGTGAGTCAGGCCATTGAAGATACCCCGGAGCTGACCCAGTTACTGCGCCTGCTGCCAATTGTCGGCGGACGTATGGAACGGCAGATTCAAAGCATTGGCCAACGTTTGGGTGAAAATATTACCCAAGGGCTGATTCAGCCTTTTGCCCATCATGACACCCTGCCAGATAATGTGGCCTATGCGCATATTGCTGACAAAGTCAGCCAGATCGAGATTGAACATAATCCGCATATTGATGCGTTGGTAGAATCTGCGGTATTTGAAACCCTGGAAGCTATTCGCAAACAGGTCAAAGTGAAAAAGTGGCAACAGATCCTGAATGAGCAGGAAACTGACAAAGAATAGCCAGCAATAAAAATATTTAAACCTTCGGCTAGAGTATTCGGCCGAATTGTTCTAGGATTTGCTCTATTTACAACATTTACTTCGACAACAATGAACAGGTCAGAAGTCTTAAGGAATCATTATGGCTGACATACGGATAAAAGGCAGAATGGTCAATGCGATTCGCATTAGCTTAGATACAGATGATCATGATGCGATCCGCCAGCAATTGAGCCCAATGTTACAAAAAGGGTTTCCACCCCAAATTCCGGCGGTGATTGAAAGTTCGGTAGATCAGGAATTAATTGCCCTGATTCAACTGCTGATTGATCTGAATGTACAGCCACTGGCCGTGGTAGAAGGCATTCTGTCGGAACAGGCGCGTGCCATCCAGTTCCCGGTAATTCCGCAAGATCGTCAGTTACAACAGATCAAAGCCACCCAGGAACAGGTCATTGAAACTCCGGCAGAACCTGAAGCGCCTGCCGCAGAAGCCGCGGTGGTAGAAGCTGCAGCGGCACGAATTTCGCATGTGACCTCTTATCACGATGAAATTCTGCGTACCGGTCAATGTCTGGTCCAGAACCAGGGCGATATTATCTTGAAAGCTGGTATTAACAGCGGTTCGGAAGTGATTGCTTCAGGAAATATACATATTTATGGTAGCGTTCGTGGTAGAGTCATTGCCGGCGCAGGTGGGAACAGTTCAGCACGAATTTTCTGTCATTCCCTAGAAGCAGAATTGGTATCTATTGCAGGCACTTACTGTGTGGCGGACGATATTCCCCCGCACGTAACGAAAAAACCGGTACATATTTACCTAAATGACAACCAAGAGCTTGTATTTGAAGCTCTGGAATTTTAATGTATAAATAAACACCAAAAAACCCCATACACAAAAGGGGGATTTAAACCATAACAGGAGTGGATTCGGTGGCGAAAATTGTTGTCGTAACATCAGGCAAAGGTGGCGTAGGTAAAACTACAACGAGTGCATCTTTTGCAACAGGTTTAGCCCTACGTGGCCACAAAACTGTTGTTATCGATTTTGACGTGGGTTTGCGTAACCTGGACTTGATCATGGGTTGTGAACGTCGCGTTGTTTATGATTTTGTGAATGTTTTAAATAATGAAGCGCGTTTACAACAAGCATTAATTCGCGATAAAGATATTGAAAACCTTTATATTTTACCTGCTTCTCAAACTCGTGATAAAGATGCCCTGACCGATGAAGGTGTGGCACGTGTCATGGATGAGCTTGCTCAAGAGTTTGATTACATTATCTGTGACTCACCAGCAGGGATTGAGCGTGGCGCCATTTTAGCCATGTACCATGCCGATGAAGCGATTATTGTGACCAACCCTGAAATTTCTTCAGTACGTGACTCGGATCGTATTATTGGCATGCTCGACAGCAAAACCAAAAAAGTAGAACAAAACGAAGGACGTATCCGTAAGCATTTATGTATCACACGTTTCAATCCGGAACGTGCCGATAAACAGGAAATGCTCACCATTGACGATATTTCAAAAGATATTTTACGTGTACCAACTTTAGGTGTAATTCCAGAATGTAAAAGCGTTCTGCAAGCATCTAACGAAGGTAAGCCAGTCATTCTGTATAGCGAAACTGAAGCGGGTCAGGCGTATGATGACCTGGTGGCACGTTTCTTGGGTGAAGAGCGTCCATACCGTCACATTACTGCTAAACCTAAAGGCTGGTTAGCACGATTATTTGGAGCGTAATTATGGCAGGATTCTGGAGTAAATTATTTAGCAGCGAAGAAAAAGTATCAAGTGCTCAAACCGCCAAGGATCGTTTAAAAGTCATTGTTGCTTCTGAAAATGGTTTAGGCCGCCGCCTGAGCCAGGACAAAATTGACCAGATGAAAAAAGAAATCATGCAGGTCGTGAACCGCTATGTCCGCGGTGTCGATGAACAGCACATTCAAATGTCGGTACGTTCTGAAGCCAACATTGAAATGCTTGAAATGAATATCAATTTGCCTGAAGAGCGATAATCTGATTTTTGATTAGTCAAGCAAATTGAATCAAGGCAGAATATGAGGCGGAAATAGCAAACTTAAAGCATTGCTTTAAGGATTTGCCCAGCCGCAAGACGAGAAGCTGTGCTTCAAGATAAAGTGCACAAAGACACTTTGCCTCTTGCGAACTCATATTTTGCCTTTTTTTCATTTCGAAAAACTATTCCAGGAGATTGCGATGGCATTGTCTCAACCAGCAACATTCAATGAAGAATGGTCAGATGAGCGTGTATTTGCCTACCTGAATCAGCTTCCTCCTCATGGTGTGAATGCCGATTTCCATGTGCTTTACCATGCATTTAAACATATGCGCCCAACAGACTATGAGCGCTTACTGACCCAGTTTGTTGCCGATGGCCGTGATGTAAATGCCACCAATCCTGAAGGACAGCGCATTCATGACGTGATTGCAGAATTCCCGCGCCAAAGCGCAGAATTCTTGGCAGTACTGGCAAAATTTGCTTAAGTCGCACTGCCGATAAAAAGCCCACCTATTGGTGGGCTTTGTTTATAAAGATCGAGAACAGCTTAAACCAGAATTTCACGCTTGCCGTTCGGACCCTGTTCACTGACAATACCCTGCTCCTGCATCTGATCGACAATACGCGCCGCACGGTTATAACCGAGGCTAAACTTACGCTGTAAAGACGATACCGATACTTTACGGGTTTCCAGCACAAAGGCCACACACTGGTCATACAGCGCATCACGGTCTGAGCCGCCATCACCACCATCTTCAAAACCACGTGACGCTGGTTCTTCATCAAATGGAGTCAGAATTTCATCGACATAATCCGGTGAACCCCGTTCACGCCAGGCATCACAAATCCGGTTGACTTCATCATCGGAAATAAAGGCACCATGCACACGTTCCGGTTCAATTTTACCTGGTCCAAGGAACAGCATGTCACCATGACCGAGCAGGTCTTCTGCCCCGCCAGCATCCAGAATAGTCCGTGAGTCAATTTTTGAGTTCACGCGCAAGGCCACGCGAGTCGGGATGTTGGCCTTGATCAGACCGGTAATGACATCCACCGATGGACGCTGGGTAGCCAGCAATAAGTGAATCCCAGCTGCACGTGATTTCTGCGCCAGACGGGTAATCATTTCTTCGGCTTTTTTACCGACCTGCATAATCATGTCGGCAAACTCATCCGCCACAATCACAATTGATGGTAACGGCGTCAAGCGCGGTGCACGTTCCTGGGTTGCTGAATCGCCCGGTTTCCAGGTCGGATCAATCAGGTCCTCGCCATTAGCCAGTGCTTCTTCAACCTTGCGATTATAGTCGCTGAGTTTACGGATTTTCAGGAATGACATCAGCTTATAACGGCGTTCCATTTCATTGACACACCAGTTCAGGGCGCTGACCGCATCTTTCATGTCAGTTACCACCGGCGTTAACAAATGTGGAATATCGTTATAGTTGGCCAGTTCCAGCTGTTTCGGGTCAATCAGAATTAAACGCAGTTGATCCGGCTTGTATTTAAGCAACATCGACAGAATCATCGAGTTCACCGCCACCGATTTACCCGAACCGGTGGTCCCCGCAACCAGCATATGCGGCGCTTTGCCCAGTTCGGTAATCACCGGATTACCAGAAATATCTTTACCCATCGCCATCGACAGGATGCCATCCTGATCTTCAAATTTCGGGGTTTGCACCAGCTCAATCAGACGCACCATTTCGCGGGTACTGTTTGGCACCTCAATACCGATATACGGTTTGCCCGGAATCACCTCGACCACACGCACCGAAGCCATCGACATGGAACGGGCCAGGTCACGGGAAATATTGGTGACTTTCGAGGCTTTTACCCCCGGCGCCAGATCCAGCTCAAAACGTGTAACTACCGGTCCCGGCTGCGCTTCCACCACTTTGGCTTTGACATTAAATTCCTGCAGCTTGATTTCCAGCAGTTCAGATAAACGCTCCAGCTGCTCTGCGGTGAAGTTGACCTTTTTATTTGGATCGACCTTATCCAGTAGCTCCAGACCTGGCAATGGTGATAAATCACGACGTTTCTCTGCGACCTGCATGGCACGCGACATTGGACGGCCCATGGCATCGGTTAATGGCGCATCAAAGTCAAATTCATCTTCTTCTTGCGGTTTGCCGGCAGTTTCATGCCACGCCTCAATGAATTCTTCTTTCGATAAGGCTTCTTTCACCGCGTCATTGACCACTGGTGCAGCCGCTGTTGCGGTCGTCGCAGGCTGATGCTGGATTGGCGCCTGTACAAAGGCCGAAGACTGCGCATAACTGCTGGTAGTTCTTGGAGCAGGTGCTTCTGGCTCCAGATCATCAACCAACAGATCATCCAGCCCTTCAAATTCTTCATCACTCAGACGGTTTTTCGGGCTTGCATACTGCGCTGTGGCAGCCGATGGCATTTCAACTGCTTGTGCGTCTGGCACCGGCTGAATGTGCGGCGCGGGTTCAGGCTGCGACTGACTATTAAACGGACTGTGCAGATCCTGAGCAGCTTTCCCATTCGGTACAGCAGCCAGCAATTCATCAAAGATTTCATCATCATCCCAGTCAATATTAGACTGCGGCGTATTCGATGCAGGCGGTGCATCATGCACGGGTTGGACCACTGCATTAAAATGATCTTTCGGTGCGTGCGGAATCTGGTCCTGAGAGGCGCGCAACAATTCATGAATATCCTGACTGTGCTTCTGGTCAGCATCATCATTCAGGGCGCGCCAGACTTCACCGGTTGCCACCACACGCTGACTGTCCTGGGTCAGGCGATGGGCTTTTTCGACCGTCTGCTCAAAGGCCTGCTCTTCTTCATCTAGCAGATCCTGCTCTGCAGAACGCTGCTGTTCACGCTCGACCATATCATCAAACAGACGCTCGGCCACTTGTTCATGACGGGACACCGCTGGTGCCACCGGAGCTTCTTCGACTTCACGATGTTCTGGTGCCGGCGTAACCACTTCGGCTGCAGCCGGTGCAGCGGCCACCACTGTTTTTTTAACGACCGGTGCCGGTTGATCAGCTTTAGGCACATCACGGTAAAACAGGTCTTGTAAATAAGCTGGCGTGGCTTTTAAAGTCACCCAGGTCCGGTTCCATTTAATCCCAAAGGCCAGTGTAAACAGGACACCCCAGAACACCAGCAGGAAAAAAGCTGCACCATAAATAGTGAGCAGCTGCGACAGGCTCTGCCCCAGTTCATACCCAATAATCCCGCCAGAAGCATTTTCCAGTGTATCGGCCGGCACTTGCCAGAACAAATACAATAGACTGGCAGTGGCCAGCAAAATAAAGAACTGCGCCGCATAACGGAAAGGACGGTTCAGGAAACTACGCGGCCACCACACCTGAATGGCTTCAATAAACAGGTACAGCGGAATCAGCAGACTGGCCCAGCCCAAAAAGCCGAACAACAGGTCGGCAATCCATGCGCCGGCGACCCCGCTGGCATTGGACACCTGCTGGGTATCACTAGACAAATGCATCCAGCCCGGATCAAAAGGGGTATAGGTGACTGTCGCAAGGAACAGATAAATCCCGAATGAAACCAAAAATAATGTCATTATTAAGCGCTGTGCATAAGCACCCGACACCGCAGTCATATACTGTCCTGTAACCAATTTTTCATAAATGTTCTTGTGCAACCCGCCAGTTTGGCATGGCCATAAAATAGATATTATGCACCTGTTGCAGCAAAAAAGATGCAAGATTATTGAAGTCAGTTGTTAACTTTTTCTATATAGCTTAAATCGATTTCTATGATCAATAATATCCACTGAATCTCACACAACTGTTATACAGTTTCACGTATAATTCCATAAATTGCTCAATAATAAAAGGATGCTACAGATGGGTGCTCGTCATTCACGTTTGATTATTTTAGGTTCAGGACCTGCAGGTTATAGTGCTGCCGTTTATGCTGCACGTGCCAATTTAAAACCAACCTTAATTGCAGGTTTACAACTCGGTGGTCAACTTACGACGACAACAGAAGTAGATAACTGGCCGGGCGATCCGGAAGGTCTGACAGGCCCAGCGCTCATGGAACGTATGCAGGCCCATGCAGAACGTTTCGGGACCGAAATTGTCTATGACCATATCAATGAAGTCGATTTAAGTGTGCGTCCATTCGTCCTTAAAGGCGATATGGAAGAGTTCACCTGTGATGCCTTAATTATTGCCACCGGTGCTACGGCTCAATACCTCGGTCTGGAGTCTGAAGCCAAATTCATGGGCCAAGGTGTTAGTGCCTGTGCCACCTGTGATGGTTTCTTCTATAAAAACCAGAACGTGATGGTAGTCGGTGGTGGTAATACCGCAGTTGAAGAAGCGCTGTATCTTTCCAATATCGCCTCTCACGTGACCCTGGTACACCGCCGTGACAGCCTGCGTTCAGAGAAAATTCTGCAAGATCATATTTTTGCCAAAGAAAAAGAAGGCAAAATCAGCATTCTCTGGAACAACCAGGTCGATGAAGTCCTGGGTGATGCACAATCTGGTGTGACTGCCGTACGTTTGAAATCTACTGTCGATGGTTCAACCCAGAATGTAGATGTATCTGGTATGTTCGTGGCGATTGGTCACAAGCCAAATACGGGCATGTTCGAAGGCCAGTTAAACCTGCGTGATGGTTATATTCAGGTTCAAAGTGGTACTGCCGGTAACGCAACCCAAACCTCTGTACCGGGCGTATTCGCAGCCGGTGACGTGGCAGACAGCGTCTATCGTCAAGCGATTACATCAGCTGGTTCAGGCTGTATGGCAGCCCTAGATGCTGAAAAATATCTGGATGCCCTAGGTGAATAATTTTGCCTAAAGCACGAGCCGCCCAATCCGGGCGGCTTTTTTATGTATGATAGAGATCTGTTTCGATTCAGAGTAGCTGTATGACCGCACTTGCACCCTCACAATTTATTTTCCCCCATCCTGATGAAGCTGATCCACAGGGTGAAGGACTGATTTGTATTGGTGCAGACCTGTCCCCCTCGACCCTGTTTGAAGCTTATACCCACGGCCTGTTTCCGTGGTTTTCCGACGGTGATCCGATTTGCTGGTGGAGTCCCGAGCCGCGCTGCATTATCCGCCCTCAGGATTATCATCCAAGCAAGTCACTGCTGCGTAACATGAAAAAAGGTGATTACCGGATTAGCATCAATCAGGCCTTTGAACGGGTGATTCGCTGTTGTTCGCTGCCACGGGCCTATGCCAATGACACCTGGATTTCCGAAGACATCATTCAGGGCTATATTGACCTGTTTGAGGCCGGTTATGGCTATAGTGTCGAAGTCTGGGAGCAGGATGCGCTGGTCGGTGGTTTGTATGGCGTCACCATTGGCCGCGGCTGCTTTGGCGAGTCAATGTTTAGCCAGCGCACAGATGTCTCTAAAATGGCGTTTTATACCTTAATGCTGATTGGCCGCGACAACGCCCTGCCCTGGATTGACTGCCAGCTGGTCAATGACCATCTATTAAGTCTGGGCGCCTGTACAATAACTCGCCAAGCATACTTAAAATCGTTACAAGATGTTGTAAAACAGCCGGCGATAGATTGGAAAAAATACCAGGAGGGTGTATTTTCAAGTAAAACAATAGCGCAAAACGACTCACTGGATGAATAAATAAAGAGGGATTGCCATGAATTCATATCAACCGAAATCCCTGCTCAACGAATTACAATATTATATTACGCCGCCGCATAACTGCAGTTATCTGGATGATAAATCTGCTCGCATGGTGTTTTTAGATCCGGCGCACCGGATTGATGTGGTGACCCTGTCTGAACTGTCACGCATGGGCTTTCGTCGTAGCGGTGACTTTGTCTATCGGCCGGAATGCCATTTATGCCGTCAATGTCTGTCTTCGCGCGTGCCGGTACACGAATTTCAAATGAACAGCACCCAGAAAAAAGCCTGGAAACGCAATCAGGACCTGCACGTCACCATCCGCTCTACCCAAGAAGCCAATGAACAGCATTATGCGCTGTATGAGCGTTATATTAATGAACGCCATGCCGATGGCGATATGTATCCGCCAAGTCAGGATCAGTTTGAAAAATTTCTGGTTCACAGCTGCACCGACAGTTTCTTTTTAGAGCTTTGGCACCAAGACCGGCTAATTGCGGTCTCGACCTGCGACCTGCTCGATGATGGCCTGTCTGCGGTGTATACCTTCTTTGATCCGGATGAAAACCGCCGCTCCTTGGGCGTATTTGCGATCTTAAAGCAGATTGAACACACCCAGAAACTCGGACTGCCTTATGTTTATTTAGGCTATTGGGTGCCGCATTCCAATAAAATGAATTATAAATCGCAGTATGTACCGCTGGAATTGCTGATTGATGGCCAATGGCGCCGGCTCAACCGCAGCTTAAGCAGCGAAGAAATCCGGCAATTGGGAAACTCTCTCATGACCACTCTGCCCAGTGGTTGGAATAATTCGATTATCAAATAAAACCCAATAATTTTAAAAATTAAGGTGATGAGAAGAGCGCGGCAAAATCATCACTACAGGCTTTAACCATAATAACCGCATGTTCACGTGTGCCATCCGGATTTGGATAATAATTTTTGCGCACATCAATCTGATGAAAGCCAGCTTTTTCATACAGACGGATAGCCGCGGTATTGCTTTCACGCACTTCCAGAAAAATTTGTACCGGCTGATTCGGCAACTGCTCAATCGAATGCTCCAACAGCTGATAACCTAGTCCCTTCCCCTGCTGGTCAGGCGCAACCGCCATCAGCAACAGGTTGGCTTCATCCAGCACCGGCTGCAAAATACAGAACCCGACCAGCTGTCCTTGCTGCTCGATTATGGTACATTGATAGCTGTCTACCGCTTCAGCAAACTGTTTCAAGCTCCAGGGATGGCTTTGTACCTGTTGCTCAATGTTAAATACACTATGAATATCAGCGTGTTGCATTAAACGAATCATCTTCGTTCATCATCGGTCAAAACAAAGTTCGCATTATAAGAGCTCTGGATAAAAAATCGAGCAAAAAAAAGGGCAATTTTCATTGCCCCAAGAGTCAACACCGTTAGAAGCCCAATTTGGCTTTCCATGTGTCCAGCAGACTGACGGTATCTAAATCGTTCGGATGAAAGCCCGGGCGGAAATATGCCAGCATCTCACGGCCCATACCGGTAATAATGCCCTTAGAGGAACTATAAGCATAGGTATAAATGGCCTTGAACGCCTCCAGATTTAGCTGTTTGTCTTCTTTTAACAGACGGAACAGGAAATAGTTTTGCACCACAAATAAGGTCAGCATGGCGGCAACCAGTGAGCTGGTGCGCAGTAAATAGGCTTTGGTGCCTTGGCCGAATACACCCTCAAACACATCATAAGCTACCGCTTTATGCTCGTTTTCTTCAATCGCATGCCACAGCCACATGGTTTTCATGGTGTCATCGCTCATCAGTTCCTGAATATGCGAATTACGCAGCAACTGGGTGGCAATGGTCGCGGTAAAATGTTCCAGTGCGGTGGTTGCAGTCAAATCAACCATTTCTTGGGTAATGCCAAAGGGTTTACCGACACCGGCAAATACCTTACGCGCACCTTGAATCACTTTATCGGTATAACGATCTAAACGTTCTACATCATGGCCATATTTTTGTGCCGAGGCATTAAAGCCAACATGCTCCTGGGTATGCATGGCTTCCTGGCCAATAAAGGCTGAAATTTCTTTTTGCAGTTCCTGATTATCTTTAATTGCCGGGTGGTAACGCACTGCACGTACACTATCAATAAAGAATTTTTCACCGGCTGGAAACAGGGCGGATAAAGCGGTCATAAAATGCGTCAGGCCAGCCGAACCTTGCATCCAGTATTCTGGAACCTGATCAAACTCAAACGCCATACGACGCACAGGGAAACTGGCACCTGCGCGGTTGGTAATATTTACTTTAGCATTCATGACCTCAACTCCTTTCAAGTGAAGCGTCTCACCTGAAACTTTTATTTATTTTCTTCAGCCTTATCTTACGTGGTTCTGATATGGAGATAAGTGCAGTTAAGGTCAGGCGAATATCAGTTTAGGACAGCTTGCAGTTAAATTGTCAGACAATTTAATCTGCAAAGATAAAAAAAGCGTCCCTTTGGGACGCTTTTTTCACACTATAGAAGTGATTATGCAGTTACTTTAGAAACTACACCAGCACCTACAGTACGACCACCTTCACGGATCGCGAAGCGTAAGCCAGCGTCCATTGCGATTGGGTGGATTAATTCTACTGACATTTCAACGTTGTCACCTGGCATAACCATTTCAACGCCTTCTTTCAGCTGGATCGCACCAGTTACGTCCGTAGTACGGAAGTAGAACTGTGGACGGTAACCATTTAAGAATGGAGTGTGACGGCCACCTTCGTCTTTAGAAAGTACATATACTTCTGCGTCGAATTTAGTGTGCGGCTTGATTGAACCTGGTTTAGCAAGTACTTGACCACGTTGAACTTCTTCACGCTTAGTACCACGTAGAAGAACACCACAGTTCTCGCCAGCACGACCTTCGTCAAGAAGCTTACGGAACATTTCAACGCCAGTAACAGTTGTTTTCGCTGTATCTTTGATACCCACGATTTCAACTTCTTCACCTACTTTAACGATACCAGTTTCTACACGGCCAGTTACAACTGTACCACGACCAGAAATAGAGAATACGTCTTCGATTGGCATTAAGAATGCTTGGTCGATTGCACGTACTGGCTCTGGAATGTAAGTGTCAAGCGCTTCAACAAGAGCTACAACAGCGTCTTCGCCATATTGACCTGATTCACCGTTAAGTGCTGCAAGAGCAGAACCACGGATTACTGGAGTGTCGTCGCCTGGGAAGTCGTAAGTAGAAAGAAGTTCACGAACTTCCATTTCAACTAATTCGATTAACTCTTCGTCATCTACGATATCGCATTTGTTTAAGAATACAACGATATAAGGTACACCTACCTGACGAGAAAGAAGGATGTGTTCACGAGTTTGTGGCATTGGACCATCAGTCGCTGAACAAACAAGAATCGCACCATCCATCTGAGCAGCACCAGTGATCATGTTTTTAACATAGTCGGCGTGGCCTGGGCAGTCAACGTGAGCGTAGTGACGAGTTGGAGAATCGTATTCTACGTGAGAAGTGTTAATTGTAATACCACGTGCTTTTTCTTCTGGAGCAGAGTCGATTGCAGCGTAATCTTTCGCTTCACCACCGAATTTCTTCGCACATACAGTTGCAATTGCAGCTGTTAAAGTTGTTTTACCATGGTCAACGTGACCGATTGTGCCCACGTTAACGTGTGGCTTATTACGTTCAAACTTAGCCTTAGCCATGTTCATCTTCCTTTGTAGATTACTCATGCAGGATCACTGCATGAGCATTAGATTTTAACTATAAAATTAGTTAGGCAATATAGTAATCGAAAGATTACTCGTCGTCACCTTTTTTACCGCCAGCTTGGAACTTAGCGATGATGCCTTCCGCCACGTTACGTGGAGTTTCAGCGTATTTAGCAAATTCCATAGAGTAAGTCGCACGACCTTGAGACATAGAACGCATTTGAGTCGCGTAACCGAACATCTCAGCCAGTGGAACTTCAGCACGGATTGCTTTAGTACCGCCAGGTAAATCGTCCATACCTTGAACCATACCACGACGACGGTTTAAGTCACCCATGATATCGCCCATGTAGTCTTCTGGAGTTTCTACTTCAACTTTCATGATTGGTTCAAGAAGAACAGGATCTGCTTTCATGAAACCGTCACGGAATGCGTAAGAACCCGCCATTTTGAACGATAATTCGTCAGAGTCGACATCGTGGTAAGAACCGTCGAACAATGTCGCTTTGATGCCAACGACTGGATAACCAGCAAGGACACCATTCTTCATACGTTCTTGGATACCTTTGTCAACCGCACCGAAGAATTCTTTAGGTACTACACCACCAACAACTTCTTCAGCGAACTCGTAGTCTTTACCAGTTTCAGGATCAAGCGGTTCTAAACGTACGTATACGTGACCGAATTTACCTTTACCACCAGTTTGACGAACGAATTTACCTTCTTGTTCGATTGATTTCTTGATCGTTTCACGGTAAGCAACCATTGGTTTACCAATGTTCGCTTCAACGTTGAATTCACGCTTCATACGGTCAACGATGATGTCAAGGTGAAGCTCACCCATACCAGCGATGATAGTCTGACCAGATTCTTCGTCTGTGAATACGCGGAACGATGGATCTTCTTTCGCTAAACGGCCAAGCGCAACTGACATTTTTTCTTGGTCAGCTTTGGTCTTAGGTTCAACAGCCAATTGAATTACTGGCTCTGGGAATTCCATACGCTCAAGTGTGATTACGTTGTTTTCGTCACACAGTGTATCACCCGTAGTTGTGTCTTTAAGACCTACACACGCTGCGATGTCGCCCGCACGAATTTCTTCGATGTCTTGACGGTCGTTTGCGTGCATCTGTACGATACGGCCGATACGTTCACGTTTCATTTTCACTGGGTTGTAAACAGGGCTACCTGCTTTCAGAACACCTGAGTAAACACGTACGAACGTTAAGTTACCTACGAATTTGTCGTTCATGATTTTGAACGCAAGCGCAGAGAACGGAGCATCGTCAGACGCTTCACGAGAACCTTCAGTTTCGTCTTTGTCGTCTAGGATACCTTTGATCGCTTCTACGTCTGTAGGCGCTGGAAGGAATTCAATCACTGCGTCCAACATACGTTGAACACCTTTGTTTTTGAACGCCGAACCACACATCATTGGTTGGATTTCACCAGCCAAAGTACGTTGACGAAGACCAGCTACGATTTCTTCTTTAGAAAGGTCGCCTTCTTCCAGGTATTTGTCCATGAGTTCTTCTGATGCTTCAGCAGCAGCTTCAACCATGTTTGTACGCCATTCTTCAGCTGTATCTTGCAGATCAGCAGGAATGTCGCCGTATTCAAACTTCATACCTTGAGAAGCTTCGTCCCAGATGATTGACTTCATTTCGATTAAGTCAACAACACCTGTGAATGTGTCTTCTGCGCCCACTGGAACAACGATTGGCACTGGGTTCGCACCAAGACGTGTTTTCATTTGCTCAACAACGCGGAAGAAGTTCGCACCAGTACGGTCCATTTTGTTTACGAACGCAATACGAGGCACTTTATATTTGTTCGCCTGACGCCATACAGTTTCAGACTGAGGCTGTACACCACCTACAGCACAGTAAACCATACACGCACCGTCAAGAACACGCATAGAACGCTCAACTTCGATTGTGAAGTCAACGTGTCCCGGGGTGTCAATTACGTTAATACGGTGTTGGTCGAACTGGTTAGCCATACCTTTCCAGAAGCATGTTACAGCTGCTGAAGTAATGGTAATACCACGTTCCTGCTCTTGTTCCATCCAGTCAGTTGTTGCTGAACCTTCGTGAGTTTCACCTAGTTTGTGGCTCTCACCTGTGTAGAACAAAATACGTTCAGAAGTGGTTGTTTTACCTGCGTCAATGTGCGCAGAGATACCAATGTTACGGTAACGAGAAATTGGGGTTTGACGTGCCATGATTTCTAGCATTCCTAAATTTTGTTGTTTAAAACAGGACGCTTTAAGCTGCATAGCAACTTAAAGCGCTTTGATGACAAACTAGTGACAACTAAATTCATCACCCTCCTGATTAGGTCCTGTTTTATCCGCTTAGAAACGGTAGTGAGAGAAGGCTTTGTTGGCTTCAGCCATACGGTGCACATCTTCACGTTTTTTAACCGCTGCGCCTTTACCTTCAGCTGCATCAAGCAACTCACCAGCAAGACGTAAAGCCATAGTTTTTTCAGAACGCTTAGCAGCAGCATCTACTAACCAACGCATCGCTAGAGCAGTACGACGGGATGGGCGTACTTCCATAGGAACTTGATAAGTAGCACCACCAACACGGCGTGCTTTTACTTCAACCATAGGACGAACTTTTTCAAGCGTAGCTTCAAAAAATTCAACTGGGTCTACTTTGTTTTTTTCTTGAACGCGGTCTAAAGCACCGTAAACGATACTTTCAGCAATAGATTTTTTACCATCTTGCATTACGTGGTTCATGAATTTAGCGATTGTTTGGCTGCTGAACTTAGGATCCGGAAGGATTTCACGAGCAGCGACTACGCGACGTCTTGGCATTTTAAAACTACCTATAAATATGACACTTCAGGTTAATCCAGCAGTAGCATAAAGTGTCGTATGCATTCGCTGGCCTTACTATACGTCGCTTGAATATTCACAAAATAAATGCAGAAATCAGACAAGCGAGACGATAAAGGATTGCAGTTCTAACGAACTAAGAGCTTAATCTTGAAAGATTATTTCTTAGGACGCTTAGTACCGTATTTAGAACGTGACTGGTTACGATCTTTCACGCCAGCACAGTCTAAAGAACCACGAACGGTATGGTAACGTACACCTGGTAAGTCTTTAACACGACCACCACGGATCAGAACAACACTGTGCTCTTGCAGGTTATGGCCTTCACCACCGATATAGCTAGAAACTTCGAAACCTGAAGTTAAGCGAACACGGCAAACTTTACGCATTGCTGAGTTAGGTTTTTTAGGTGTAGTTGTGTAAACACGTGTACAAACACCACGACGTTGTGGACAAGCCTTCAACGCAGGAACTTTAGATTTTTCAACTAAAGTCGTACGACCCTTACGGATCAACTGATTTGTTGTTGCCATGTGGCAATTCTCCCGTTAATAAAAAGCCCCAAAAACATACTACTTTTTGAGGGCATGCAATTGTAAGTCAAGATACTAAAATGGTCAATATTCGACAGACCGGCAAATATTGACCATTCCCGCATTAAAGGCTAATTTTACTGCTTTTTAAGGTATTAGCACCTTATTGCGCTTTTTGCTTTTTTGTAACCTTCTTCGCTACCGGTTTCTCAGCGTCTGCTTTTTGCGGTTCAGCCTCCGTTTCAGGTGGCTCTTCCACTGCCGGTGGCGTGTCGTCAAACTCGTCATCCTCTTCAGGTTCCGGCTCAATCGATTCCGGTGGAATTGCCGGTTTTTGCGGCTCTACCGCAGCATTCGGTTCAACCATTTTATCGGCCAGCTGCTCTAGGCCCTGCTGGATATCCTGATCGATCTGTTCCGGCTCCGGCTTTTCCTCTGCCGATTTTTTCTGGATTTTCACCTTGGAGATGGTGCTGTTTTGCTGCAGCTCAATATCCTGATCCAGCTTCAGCTCATCGACGGCCGGTGTAGCCGCAGCTGGCTGTTCCAGTAATTTTGGTACGGCCTGTGCCAGTAAGGCTGCGGCTTTTTCATAGGCATCGACCGGGGACAGCTGACTGCCCTTATGCTGGATGAGATATTCACGGGCATGCGAGAACACTTCCTGCGCTTTCTGGTGCACATGCTCGACCAGCTTCCAGCTGTAGGCGGCACTGACCGAGGCTGTCGCTACCGGGGTTAATTTGCTTAACAGCGAGAACTTCGGCATTGAGTTCATCCATTGCCATTTCATTTCGCCCTGCTCATTGACCAGATATTTGCGTAGCGCTTCCATGTCATTGCTGGAACCAACCAGCTGCTGCAGCTGATGCACATCATGGGTTTGCAGCATGTTCAGCACGCTTTTAATGCCCAGCAAGACCGCCTGCTTTTCGGCAATCAGGCCCAGATCAACCTGTTTGAAAATATATTGCACAATGGCCTGGCCTTCTTCTTTATTCAGCTCAAAGCCATACGAACGCCCAACCTGATAGATGGTACGTAACGACATGATCATCGAAACCGGCACATCTACCGCGGTTCCAATCACGCCGGTAGCCCCGGTGATCGCGCCCTGAATCGAGGCCAGCCATTTATTCTGCTCTGCCAGCGCCTGGCTGATGCGTTTGGAACGGTTCACATCCTGGGTCAGTTCTTCTAGATCACGTACCCCGGCTTCATCTAGAACTGCATCGACCGAACTGATATTGGAGGTAAAGGTATTTAGCTGGTGAAAGAAGTAATCCGACACCTTGTCAGAAAACTGAGGCGCCACAAAATGGGCAAGATTATTGACCTTATTATAATGACGACCTAGCAATTGACGTGAGACCTGCGGCAAATGTGCCTTCAGTACCTGCTGCGGATTGTCATAACGCGATGAATGGCGGCCGAATACCGGGCTGGCACTGCCTTCCACCACCCGCCCCTGACTGCTACCCGCCTCTTCTTTACTGGTCGAACCGGGCGCCACATGCTGAACCAGGTCAATGCCGGTATGACTGAGCTTTTTAGCCACTCCAAACGCACTCGAGAGGAATCCGCCTGATTGCTTATTATTAGAATCTGTCATTCTTGCTCCTCATTTTCTTTCTTAAGATTTATTGCTAAATACTAGGTATAGTCTGCGTTTATCTCAACCTTATTGTGTTTCTTTTGGTTATGTTCACGTAGTCTGCTCCCCAAATCTGGTCATTCCCAAAGAGGCATAGGATTTGCCATAAGAATTCAAAATTCTTTCTGTTATTATGAATCCAATTGAAAAACTTGGGAAATGCGCTGGACACCGGCATTTGCGCCGACAGTCTCCAGGGTTGGACCCGATAATATCACCATAAGGGAACTGTAGATGAAACGTGTTGTAATCACTGGCATGGGCATTAATTCGTGCATTGGTAATACATTAGAAGATGTAACCCACTCTTTGCAAAATGGTATTTCAGGCACACGTTTTAACCAGACTTATGCTGAACTGAATTTTAAGAGCCATGTCAGTGCAGCTGCAGAACAGAATTTTGACAATATCGACCGTCGTTTAAAACGCTTCATGGGCGTGTGTGCAATGTATGCCTATAACGCAGCGGCAGCAGCCATTGAACATGCCGGCCTGAAAGTTGAAGATTTAGCTGGTAACCCGCGTTACGGTATTGCCGGTGGTTCAGGCGGCAACTCGACTGCATCTGTGGTTGAAATGGTGGAATTACTGGAAGAAAAAGGCGCGCGTAAAATTGGCCCATTCTTTGTACCACGTAACATGTCAAACACCATTACGGCCAACCTGGGCGTTGCCTTTAAACTGCAAGGCGTTGCGCACTCGATTACCAGCGCATGTGCAACTTCTGCCGATGCGATTGGTTATGCCTACAACCTGATTCAACTGGGTAAACAGGATCTTATGCTGGCTGGCGGTGGTGAAGAAGATCACTGGTCACAAAGCCTGCTGTTTGATGCGATGGGTGCGCTGTGTGCCAAATACAATGACACCCCAGAAACTGCTTCTCGTCCATATTCAGCAGACCGTGATGGTTTCGTGATTGCCGGCGGCGGTGGCTTCCTGGTACTGGAATCGCTGGAACATGCACAAGCACGTGGTGCCAACATTCTGGCAGAAGTGGTCGCGTATGCAGCCAACTCGGATGGTGCTGACATGGTTGCGCCAAGCGGTGAAGGTGCAACACGCTGTATCCTGATGGCGCTGGATGAAGCCAAACAGCATGGTGTTGAATCGATTGACTATGTGAACACACACGGTACATCTACCCCTGCAGGTGACGTGACTGAACTGAAAGCCATGGAACGTGCCTTTGGTGAAGGCCAGGTACCAGCCCTGAGCTCGACCAAATCTATGACCGGTCACAGCCTGGGTGCTGCCGGTGTACAGGAAGCGATCTACTCTGTCCTGATGATGCAAAACGACTTTATTGCGCCAAACATCAACGTGACCGAGCTGGATGAAGGCGCGAAAGGCTTTGATATCGTACTTGAAAAACGTGACGCAAAATTGAATACTGTGATGAGTAACAGTTTTGGTTTTGGCGGCGTAAACGCTTGTCTGATTTTCAAGAAATGGGATGCATAATCCCTAAATAGGATTTTCGATGGATGCACCTTCTGATGCTTTTTTATGGGTAAAAGCATTACATATTATTGCCGTGGTGTGCTGGTTCGCTGCACTGTTCTATCTGCCACGGTTATATGTTTACCATGCCATGAGTGAAGATGCGGTCAGTCATCAGCGTTTTGAAGTCATGGAACGCAAGTTGTACCGCGGAATTATGTGGCCTTCCATGATTGCCACCCTAATTACCGCCCACTTTCTGGTAGATTGGGGTGATGCCACCCGGAACTACCACGATGCCTTGTGGTTTTACCTGAAAGTGGCACTGGTCGGATTATTGGTGATTTACCATCTGGTTTGCGGTTATTACCGTCTGAAACTGATTGGCAATGCCCATTACAAGTCACACAAGTTCTGGCGCTTTTTCAATGAAATGCCGACAGTGCTGTTATTTGCAATTGTGATTCTGGTGGTGGTGAAACCTGTGTTCTAGCTCCATCGAAGAACAGATAAAAAAAGCCTCGTTTGATACGAGGCTTTTTTGTGGGCTAGCGAAGGGTTTCTGACTTGGCATATTGCTCGGTCTGGGCATATTGCTGGTATTTACGCAGCCGCGGTTTATATAGACCATAGTAAGTCACGGTTAAAATCACCAGCCACAACGGACTGACCAGCAGTGCTTTCAGCGTATCCGGCTCCAGACTGAGAATCACCAGTGCAAACAGCAGGAAGGCCAACACCACATAGCTCATCAGCACCCCGCCCGGCATTTTAAAGCGTGAAGCAGCGTGTAACTGCGGCTGCAGTTTACGATAGCGCAGGTAACACACCATAATAATGCCCCAGATGCTAATAAACAGAATCACGCACAGCGAGCTGGCCAAGGTAAAGGCTTCAACGGTATTCGGCACAAAATACTGCAAGGCTGCACCGGCCATAATAAACAGACAGGAGAACAGCAGACCTTTGGCCGGTACTGCCCGTTTTGACAAGGTCGCCAACGCCTGTGGCGCCTGCCGGCCACGCGCCAGGCCAAACAGCATGCGGCTGGTCGAAAACACACCGCTGTTCATGGAAGACATCACCGAAGATAACACCACCAGATTCATAATAATCGCAGAGGTGGGAATACCGGCATGTAAAAACAACGACACAAACGGACTACGGTCTGCCGGAATCTGGTTCCACGGCGTCACCGACATCACCACAAATAAAGACAGCACATAAAACAGGATAATCCGGGTCGGAATTGCATTGACTGCTTTGGGTAAATTCTTTTCCGGATCTTTGGTTTCAGCCGCCATGGTGCCCAGCAGCTCCACCCCGACAAAGGCAAACAGCGCAATCTGGAAACCGGCCAGAAAACCGTTACCGCCTTGTGGAAACATACCACCATGTGACCAGACATGCTGAAAACTGGCAGTGGTGCCATCTGGCGCGGCAAACTGGTTAAAGACCATATAGCCACCAATACCAATCAGGCCTAAGATGGCCAGAATCTTGATCAGGGCAAACCAGAACTCGATTTCACCAAACAGCTTGACCGTCAGTAAATTCAGTCCCAGTACAAACAGCACACAACCAACACTGATCAGCGCCTGCCCCATGGGAGTAAACGTGGTATCTGGTGGCAGCCAGAAACCGAGATAATTGATGATGGCTGCCAGATCGGCAATTCCGACCAGAATCCAGCCCAGCCAATAGGACCAGCCAATATAGTAGCCCGCACCCGGCCCGATCAGCTCATGCGCCATATCAATAAAGGATTTATAGTGCAGATTGGACAGCAGGATTTCACCCAATGCGCGCATCAGGAAGAAAAACATCAGGCCAATAATCATATAAATAAACAGGATGGACGGGCCAGCCAAGGCAATGGTTTTGCCGGAGCCCATAAACAGTCCGGTGCCAATAGCGCCGCCAATGGCAATTAACTGCAGATGCCGGTTGGAGAGTTTGCGTTGTAATTCATGTGGCGACGAATGAACGTCATCGTGACGAGAGGAAGTCATGTTCAATATCCTTATTGTGCCCTGACCCTGCCATCAGCGCAGGCTGTGCATACGTCATCCTGCAATGATGGTCCTGTACACCCCAACAAATCCTATCTTGGGCTGTACGCAGCGTCAGTGGCTGGGAGAGAAAACCAAACCAGACGGCTTATTTCTGTGCAGCGGTCACTGCAATTTCAATCAGCCAGTCCGGGTTGACCAGTTCCGCCTGAATGGTGGCGCGTGCCGGTGTGGCATGGCCCTGCAACCATTCAATCCAGAGCGCATTCACGGTCTGGAAATCGGACAGATTCTTTAAAAAGAGTTGCGCAGATAAAATCCGGCTTTTATCGCTATTGGTTTCGGCCAGCAGCGTATCAATGGTCTGCAGCACTTCTTGCGTTTGCGCAGTGATGTCCTGCCCGGCAGTGGTTTTCGGAATCTGACCCGACAGATAGACCACCTGATTAAATACCGTTGCCGCACTCATCACTTCAGTGCTGTGAATACGTTGAATATCTTGAGAACTCATGTTGTGATCCTGTTGAATAAAATTTTATGCCTCCACCACAAACGGCACCCGGGCGGTGATGGCGCACATCAGCTCATAGCCAACGGTACCGGCTGCCTGACTGACCTCATCGACCGGCAAGATGGCACCACTGCTGGAATAGCCCCACAGCACCACTTCAGCGCCAATATCGGCATCAGGAAGATGGCTGAGATCGACCGCCAGCATATCCATACTGACCCGACCCAGCGTCTGGCTGCGCTGCGAATTGACCAGTACCGGTGTACCGCTTGGAGAAATTCGCTGATAGCCATCGGCATAGCCACAGGCCACTACGCCAATCCGCATGGATTTTTCGGCGACAAAGCTGGAGCCATAGCCAATACTTTCTCCAGCCTTCAGCTGCTGGACAGCAATAATTTCACTGCGCAAGCTCATGCTCGGTTTCAGGTTCCAGTCCTGAATTGTGTGCTGTGGAAAATCGGGGGAACTGCCGTACAGCATGATGCCGCTACGCATCACATCGCTGTGCAGGGCCGGCGCATGACGTAGCAGCGCCGCGCTATTACAGAGCGAACGCTTGCCAGGCAGGCCGGCAATGGTCTGTTCAAAACACTGCTGCTGATAGTCAATGCCCGGCGCGCCAAAACGTTCGCCGTCGGCATCGGAGAAATGCATCATGTGGGTAATAGAGGCGATAATTTCCAATGCCTGTAACTGGGCGAAGGCGTCCCGGTAAGTGGCGGGTGCAAAACCCAGACGGTTCATGCCACTGTTCATTTTCAGATAGACATGAAAACGTGCTTCCGGATGCTGGCGCTGGAACTGCTGTAACCAGTCAATTTGATGGGCGCTGTGAATGCTAAAGCTCAAGCAATGTTGCTGACAGACAAATAAATCTTCCAGACAGAAAATACCTTCCAGCAACAGAATATCGCCCTGCCAGCCCAGCTGGCGTAATCTCAGCGCCTCGGCCAGATCTAGCAAGGCAAAGCCATCGGCGGACTTAAAAGCCGGATAGACCCGCTCGATGCCATGACCATAGGCATTGGCCTTGACCACGGCATAAACTTGGCTGTCCCCGGCATACTGCCGGGCAATCTGCAGGTTATGGCGCAGTGCATCGAGATGCACCACCGCCTGAATTGGTCTGGACATCGTTCTTCCTTGAATCAATACCTTAAGCAGCGTAACGCTGTAACGATAAGCCTTCAGTGCTAATTTCCGGTTGCTGCTGCATCACCAGATCACTGATTAACTTGCCCGAACCACAGGCCATGGTCCAGCCTAAAGTCCCGTGACCGGTATTCAGGAACAGGTTTTTATAGCGGGTGCCACCAATAATCGGGGTGCTGTCTGGCGTCATTGGACGTAAACCGGTCCAGAAGCTGGCCTGCGGTAAATCACCACCCGGGAATAAATCTTTGGTGACCATTTCCAGCGTGGCACGACGATCCTGATTCAGACCGAGGTTAAAGCCGCTTAATTCAGCCATACCACCGACACGAATCCGCTGGTCAAAACGGGTAATGGCAATCTTGTAAGTTTCATCCAGAACTGTTGATTGTGGCGCCATGGCTGGATCGACAATTGGCACAGTCAGCGAGTAACCTTTCACCGGATAGACCGGCAGGTCCAGATGCAGCGGTTTCAGGAATTCACGTGAATAACTGCCAAAGGCTAATACATAACGGTCTGCGGTCAGTACTTTGCCATTGACCAGCACGCCTTTAATCTCGTCGCCTTCAACCAGCAGTTTTTCTACATTCTGGTTAAACTGGAAATCGACACCCATCTCCTGTGCCAGTTTGGCCAGCGCATTGGTAAACAGATAGCAATCACCGGTTTCATCATTAGGCAAGTGCAAGCCACCAACCAGTTTATCTTTGGCCGCAGCCAAAGCCGGTTCAACCCGGGCCAGACCATCACGGTCTAACAGCTCATATTCCACACTGCTTTCTTTTAATACTTCAATGTCACGCTGTACGGCATCGAGCTGGGCATCTTTACGGAACAGCTGCAGCGTGCCTTTAGAGCGGTTTTCATAGCTGATTCCGGTGTCTTGGCGTAACTGTCTCAGGCAATCGCGGCTATATTCGGCTACCCGCACCATCCGCTCTTTATTAATAGCATAGTGCTGCGCATTACAGTTTTTCAGCATTTGCGCCATCCACTGTAACTGCCACATACTGCCATCCAAATTCACGGCCAAAGGTGCATGATGCTGGAACATCCACTTCACGGCTTTAAATGGAATCCCCGGCGCTGCCCACGGCGTTGAATAGCCCGGTGAAACCTGTCCGGCATTCCCGAAGCTGGTTTCTTCCGCCGGCCCGGTTTGACGATCCAGCACCGTCACACTTGCACCCTGCTGCGCCAGATAATATGCGCTGGTCACCCCAATGACACCGCTTCCCAACACAATTACACGCATAGACTTGACCTCAAATACATTCCAGTTTATTTAACTAGTATATTTTCGGATCAATAGTGAATTTTGCTATTTTTAGTGGGTATTTTCAGATAATCCGCCCATTTTTTCAGGATATTTTTTGGAATAAAGGAATTTTTAGATGCGTAAATTAGACCGGATTGATCGCATGATTTTGGACATCCTGCAAAACAATGGCCGGATTGCGATTAGTGAGCTGGCGGCCAAGGTCAATTTATCCACCACGCCCTGCTCGGAACGGGTTAAACGGCTGGAACGCGATGGCATTATTATGGGCTATTATGCCCGCCTGAATCCTGAACTGGTGGACAAGAAACTGCTGGTATTTCTGGAGATTAAACTGTCGGCCAAATCGGGCGATGTGTTTGATCAGGTGGCGCGAGATCTGGTGGATATTCCGGAAGTGCTCGAGTGTCATCTGATTTCCGGCGAGTTTGATTATCTGGTTAAAGCACGGCTCAAAGAAATGAGCGCCTACCGGCGTTTACTTGGCGATTTACTGAAAAAATTGCCGGCCTCAGCCTCTTCACACAGTTATGTGGTAATGGAAGAAGTTAAAGAAAGTCTGTATTTAAATATTGAAGGCTGATGTTTCAGAGAGTCGATAGATCCGTCGATGTGATTAGGCGCATGGAAAATCCAGCCACCGGCTGATGAATACAGCATCAGCCGAATGGATTTTTTATATTAAGCCTGACAGGATGCCAATGCACTATTTAAGTCAGCCACCACATTCGGCAACTGGGAAAACTGCTGAATACGGGCTTTTGGTGCAGCATGATCCAGCTCTTGCATCGTGCCATAACCATATTCGACCGCGACCGCTTCAATCCCGTTATGTCGCGCCCCCAGCACATCATATTCCCGGTCGCCGACCATAAGACATTGGCTGGCCTGCAGCTGTTCCTGCTCCAGAATATAGGCAATTAATTCATCTTTATGGGTCCGATCACCATTCAGCTCGCTGCCATAAATGCCGGTAAAATACTGTTCCAGCTCAAAATGCTCCAGAATCTGCCGTGCATAAATGGTCGGCTTGGCCGTGGCTAAAAACAGCTGATAGCCCTGGAGTTTCAAGGTTTGCAAGGTTTCCGCCACAGTCGGATAAACCTTATTTTCATATAAACCGGTCACGGCAAAACGCTCGCGATAACCCATCAGTGCCTGTTCCGCCAGCACATCATTCGGTTCAACCTGTAAAATTTTTGCCAGTGAAGCTTTCAGTGGCGGACCAATAATCCAGTCAATATTTTCAGATTCTGGTAGTGGATGACCAATTTTTGCCAGTCCATAACGCGCCGAGGTGGTAATACCCACTTTTGGATCGGTCAGGGTGCCATCCAAATCAATCAGCAGATGTTTAATCATGAATTTTTCTCCCCCTTCGACCGTGAAATACACTCGAGACTTGATTCAAAGTTGCCTATACTAACGTAAATTCATGATTGAAGGATATGGATGTGCGTCCAACGGTACTTTGCTTTTCTGGTTTAGATCCCTCTGGGGGCGCGGGCTTACAGGCTGATATTGAAGCGATTGGTCAAAGTGGCGCACATGCGGCCATTGCCTGTACCGCCCTCACGGTGCAAAACTCGCAGCAGGTGTTTGGCTTTGAAGCCACTTCCAAAGCATTGCTACTGGCCCAGGCCAATGCCGTGGTGAACGATCTGCCAATTCGCTGTGTTAAATCGGGAATGCTCGGCACCACCGACAATATTGCAGCGCTGGCAGATTTCTTGAGAGAACATCCGGACTATTACTATGTGCTGGACCCGGTTCTGGTCGCCAACAGCGGTGGCTCTCTGGGTGATCAGGCGACTTTGGTCAAGGCCTTTGTCGAGCTGATTCCACTGGCAACCTTACTGACCCCGAATACGGTAGAACTGCGTGCCCTGACCGGTGAAGATGATCTGGAACTGGCCACCCAGAAACTGTTTGCGATGGGTGCCAAGGCGGTTTTGGTTAAAGGCGGCCATGAAGATACCCCGGATCACATCCGCAATGCTTTATATATAGATGGTGAACTGATTTCAGAAACCCGTTGCCCGCGTTTAGAAGGCGAATACCACGGTTCGGGCTGCTCGCTGGCCAGCTTTATTGCCGGCCGTTTAGCACTAGGTGATGAACTGCAAGCCGCTGTGAATTATGCTGAAACCTGGCTGTTTGGGGTACTAAAACAGGCAGAAAGTCCGGTACCGAATGGTCAGAAGATTCCAAAACGCTTTTAATCCTTAATATAAAAAATACCTGCTATAAAAAATACCTGCCCCATGGCAGGTATTTTTTCGACCTGAATCTGAAGCCCTTTAATCCGGCATATCATCCAGCTGCTGCGGTTCGGCTCGCGGCTGGGTATTCATCCGGTGCCGGAACGAGGCGGAACGTTCATAAGCCTGTTTACGTACCCGCATAATCGAACCCAAAGGTTGATGTGCCTGCACGCCATGCCACGGGTTAAACGATAGCACATCATCGGCATAGACCCGCCGCTCCGGACTATAGCTGTCCTGTTTGGGAAAATGTAAGGTACCAATGGTCTGATGCGCAGATTCTTCTTCCGGCCATAACACCGAGGCATCTTCAATGGGCATTCGCTCCAGGCTGGTACACAATTGCGCACGCAATACATAATCGGCGCTATGGTGCTTAAAGAAATCGCGGACCAGATCCCGGATGCTGGAGTCATGACTAATCTGCATCGGGATATTGGTCAGCTGGCGTACCGAAGTCGATTCCGGCGCCACACTGAGTTTTGCCATATAGTCGCCATAACGCAGCGCGGCCATGGTGTGATAGGTCTCGCCCAGAATATGGTTCTGACTGCGCGCCCAGCCTTTTAAAGTCACCGGCACTTCTAAACCGGCTTTATCTACCAGTGTATTTAAACTGCGCGCCATACTGCGCATGCCTTTTAACATCGGATCGGGCGCCTGTTCCGCGCGTGTCACCAGAGGCAGCATCTGCTGGTATTTACGCAGCGTGCCAAAGGCCAGCACCGGAATATTCACCATCAGAATATCCTGGTTTTTACCATCACTCGGATCATCGGCCAGTAAGCGTGCGCCCGGCACATTCAGGATTTTTAAGGCAAAGCCATGCGGTACTGGCACCTGGTCACTGCGTAAATCTCCCGGCGCAGCCGATAAACGCACCATCACATCATAATGTCCTGGCTCGGCAAAAATTCCCTGCGCCAAATGCGGCGGCAACACCGGCACGGTCAAAATACCTTTCAGAAATGCATGTGATTTGGCATGCGCATCGCGGACTGCATGGCGATGCTTGTCAAACACCTGTTGTCGGGCTTGGGCCATATGCTCGATAATATCTTCAATCAAGCGGCTTTCATTCGGCTGTTCCTGTTCAACCTGCGGGGTATACGGTAGATACGGCTCTGACATCGTGAACGCTCCTGTTCCGGCCTGAACATCTGGCAAAAATTGGCTAATATCCACCAATCTAGCAAGCTGAGAGCCAGAAAAATATAGTGCTTATTCAACAGTTCAGGAGAGTTTGGTAAGCGTAGACGACTCAGCTCAACACGATACTTGGGTTCAGTCTTGATGATGTCTGGATTTAAGCTGCGCCACATGCGCGCGCCGGGTTTGCCAGGACGGGTCCAGTACTTCTTTTTCCAGTCGTAATTGCAAACGTTTTAAGCGCATGGCGGAGATGACTTCGGTCTGGAACTCCTGTACGTAATTTACCCAGCCTGTCCCTTGAAATACCTGCTTTGGCATCTCTGTTTTAAATTCGCAGCCCGGCATAAATACCACTATTGAATGTAAATGTTCCGGCTCCAGCAGATCAGCCAGCAAATGACTCAACACCTGAGTATGTTTGTAATTCTGATGCAAGGGATTCTGGAATTTATAACTCTTTTTATAAATTTTCTGGGTCCACATTTTTTGCCGCGCACTGCCAAAAATCCAGCCCTTATAGTTTTTGCTTTCTATCACAAAGATGCCAAAAGGACTTAATAGCACATGATCAATTTGTGTGGTGCCACCATCCTGATCGGGCAAGGTCAAATCATTAAGTAAAATATAACGCTCATCCAGATGTTGCTTGGCCTGTCGCAGAACAGCCCACTCCCCAATTTTGCCTTTTAAATCCGGCAGAAACACCCGCAGCAGGCTCAAGCCCAGCAGAATCAGCAACAGCCACCACAGCTGTGAAATCAACATACTCAAAATATTTACATCATGCATTTCGGTTTTATTTTAATAGTGATGATCTTGGCCCAAATCTAACATAAAACGGCGTTCCATTCAGGAATGATAATGCTGGTTTAATCTTCATTATCAGGTGGATACAGAAAGATCCCATCTACCTGAAGATGTTCAATCTGGATAGTGATCTATTTTTTTAATCAACGGATGCTTACTGATTTAAGCTGTTTATTGGCCTGAACTAAGCGATGCAACACCATAAAATATCTATATTTATTTTTGTTGTTGTTCCAGTTTTAACAGAATCTCTTTATTGTCTAATCCGCCGGCAAAGCCAACCAGTTTACCGCCGCTGCCAATCACCCGATGACAGGGTGCAATAATTGAAATTGGATTTTGGCCATTGGCCGCACCGACAGCCCGTACCGCTTTGGGACTGCCGACCTGCTCGGCGATTTGCCGGTAGCTTCGGGTTTCGCCAAAAGGAATATTCAGCAACGCCTGCCAGACTTTTTTCTGAAACTCTGTGCCTTCAAAATCTAAAGGCAGTTCAAAAGTCTGGCGCTGGCCCTGAAAATATTCATTCAGCTGTTGTTGTGCGTCGAGTAAAATCGGATGATCCAGTTGCTCTACCAGCTCGGCCTGCCGGACCCGTTTGGGATTTTCATTGTCCCAGATCACGGCGACCAGCGCGCTGTCTGTAGCCACCAGTTTTAAACGCCCGACCGGAGAAGGCATATACATAAATGCAAGTTTCATCTCCTTCTCCTGTTCAGTTTTAGTCTAGCTTGATTATGCCGATGAAAGTTTCATCAGCACAAGACCAGAAATAATTAACACTGCCGCCAGCATACGCATGGCCGATGCCGGCTCGCCCAGTACCAAAATACCCACCAGAAAAGAACCGACCGCGCCAATCCCGGTCCAGATGGTATAGGCCGTGCCCAGTGGCAGACTGCGCATGGCATAGGCCAGCAGGCCAAAACTGAGCACCATAAAGAAAATGGTCAGAATGCTTGGGGTAAGTTTGGTAAAACCATCTGAAAGCTTCATAAAATAAGCCCAGACAATTTCAAAAATACCGGCAAAAATTAATACGATCCAGGCCATCACGCCCTCCTCCATTATTCAGATAGAGTCAGGCCGTCCTGACGATTTTTCTTAAAGACAACGTCTTTAAGGGAGGTCGTTCCTCCAAAATTACGGTATCAGTATAGCAAAAATCCACCGCCTGCCAGTAGAACGCCGTTGAAGGGGAATAAGCTTCAGCTCAAGAGGGACTGAAAATCACAACCCAGATAAGGCGATTCAAACTTATTCACTTAAGTGAATAAATTGCTTGCTGGAGCATAGGTCGTTTCTCCAGCAAACAAAAGGATGAACCAAAGCCCATCCGGTGTATGGATAAACGCTGGATCGGATTAAAACTTCAACCGTAACCCGGCGCCATATTGCCAGCCCTGTTCCGATTCTGTCGCATCCTGCTCAGCTGTCTGGGCCAGCCCTTTATGATAGCCATAGGCCACATCTACAAACGGCATGACTTTTTTGCTGATTTCATAACGCATCTGTAGCCCGGTCTGCAGCTGGTTTAAACCAGTTTTCTGCGCTTGCACCGATTCATCTGAAAGTACCAGCTTGGCCTGCAAATAAGGTGCCAGAATCAGTTTCTGGGTCAGTAAAAAATCCCGCTCAGTGTCCAGACTCAGCAGCACCTGCTGATCTTCGGCAAGCGACAAATAGGCCTCAGATTCAAAGAAATACGGCGCCAGCCCATGCAGGCCAACCACACCACGCCATTGCTGTGCGGAAGTCTGATCCTCCTGATAGGCCACACCAGCCTGGATATCCCAAAAATCAGAAATCATCCGGCTATATAAAACCTGTGCCTCATATTCAGCTTGTTGCGACTCGGCCTGCTGGGTATGCAGTTTGAAAAACAGCTTGTGTTCATCCGTTCCGACCCGGCTTTCCAGCTCGGACTGCCACACTCCGCGTCCACCCGCATGCTGCATCCATTTTGATTCCAGCATACTGGACTGATACCACTGCCCGCCATGCTCCTGTCGGTGATCATGCGTTGTTGCCGTTGCAGCCTTCTCCACCAGATGAGGCATGCTCATGAGCTGATGTTGCTGATGTTGCTGATGTTGCTGATGTTGCTGATGTTGCTGATGTTGCTGATGTTCAGCCTGCATCATCTGCTCGTGTTGTGCATGCATATCGACAGATTTTACTGACGTCTGCGGTACAACTTCATGTTCTGTAGCGTGAGAAGATGGGTGCTGTGTCTGCGCCGATAACATCGGTGTCGCAAACAGCATGGCTCCCAGCAGATTGAAACGGGCAAAATTAGTGATGTGCATGTGCATCTCCCGAAGACTGAACAGCAGCTGGCAGCGCAGATGGAGCTGCGGGTAATGAAGCCGTCTGCTCTGGCATCACCTGTGCCACCACTAACTTATTCATCATGCCCGAACTCATGTGATACAGCAGATGACAATGGATTGCCCATTCCCCCAGCTCATCGGCGGTCAATAACGCGCTCACGGTTTTTCCAGGCGGTACAATCAGGGTATGTTTATTTGGCAGGTCGGCAGCGGCCTGGCCATTTTCCAGCTGCATAAACATGCCATGCAAATGCATCGGATGCGCCATCATGCTATCATTGATAAATTTCAGCCGAATCCGTTCGCCATAGGCCACCTGCAACGGTTCAGCCTCGCTAAATTTCTTGCCATTGATGGTCCAGATATAACGTTCCATCGTGCCGCCCAAACGAATCACCAGCTCTTGCACCGGCGCGCGCGTATCCGGCTGCGGCTTTAAGGCTTTTAAGTCCGCATAGCGAAGTGCTTTATGTCCGGCGGGTGTTGAGGCATTGGCCCAACCTTGAGGGACCGAACTGGCCGAAGATTTTGACTGCGCCTGCGTTGCATGCGATGAATGCACTGCAGGATGATCTTCGGCTACCGTTAAAGATTCAGTCTCTTTAATGGCAGCATGCGTCATCGTTGGATGCTGCAGGGTCGAAGATGTGGATGACGCACTATGTACCGCATGTGGCGCAGTACTTTCTGCACCATGAGCAGCATGTCCCATATCTTCCATGGTCAATACCGCACGTGGTCGTGCGGTTGGCATGTGCAGTGGCGGTGGTTGCATGCCCTGTTGCAATAAACTACCAATGGCAAAGCCTGAACGGTCAATTGATTCTGCTTCAATCTGGTAATGGCCGGCTTTTGGTTCCACCAGTACATCATAGGTTTCAGCCGTCCCGATTCGGAACTCATCTACAGGCACCGGCTGGACCGGCTGGCCATCAGCGCTGATGACGGTCATTTTGAGCTGCGGAATGCGTACATCAAAAAACGACATGGCCGAGGCATTAATAAAACGTAAACGCACTTTTTCATTCGGTCGGAACAGCCCGGTCCAGGCCTGTTCCGGTGTTTTGCCATTGATTAAAAACTGATAACCGGTGACATCCGACAAATCGGTTCTAAGCATACGCATCTGGTTCCACATGGAACGTTGCTGCCAGGTCTGTTTCAGGCCCTGCTGTTTCACCTGCTGCAACACATCGGCCAGGGTTTCACGCTGGTTCTGATAATACTCGGCCGACTTTTTCAGATTATTTAAAATCGTGTCGCTGGAAGATGCGTGAAAATCGGACAGCATCACCACATAATCCCGCTCGGCCTGCTCATGCGCAGCCACAGGCTGTTTGCCTTTGGGATAAATGACTAGCGGGCCATATAGCCCATCCTGCTCCTGACCTTTGGAATGGGCGTGATACCAGTAGGTGCCCTGCTGCCGTAGCTGAAAGCGATAAGTAAAATGTCCCTTCGGCGCAATGCCCTGAAAGCCGTTAAAGCCCGGCACGCCATCCATTACACCCGGCAATAACAGACCATGCCAGTGAATGGAAGAATCGCGATTTTGAAGCTGGTTATGCACATGAATCACCGCTTCATCACCTTCCTCAAATTCAAGCAAGGGGGCTGTGAATTGGCCATTCACACTTATTTTTTTGACAGTTTTTCCGGTCAGCTTGACCGGCTGCTCATCAATATACAGATGATATTCCCGGACTGCGGCCATCGCCCAGGACGATGCGCACAGACATAAGCCAAGCACGATGGCCTGACGCAATTGAATTGACATGATTTATCCTTAAAACAATAAAAAAAGAAAAGTTTTTAAAGTCAGGATAAGGTTTTCGGTGGACGCAGGATTTCCTGCCAGTAGCCGGGTAAATGCTGGGCATGATAGAGATGAAAGTGCGGCTCAGACTCAAAGGTCGGGCTTGCCTGTTCCAGCACAGGGAGCGCAATCTTGAGATAGCTCAGACCCGGCTGGCAATGTAGGGGTGGACAATCCTGACAGTTTAAATGCTGCTCTGGATGATGTACCTGCTCGCAGTCGGGTAACTGTGCAGATGGACTGGTGCTATGATGGCTTGGGTGATGTTGTTCTACAGGAGAATCTGCCTTTTCAGCATGACAAGGTGTAGGTGATGAAAGGGATGATTTCGCACTGGTGATCGCGGCAGAGTTGGACAGTTGCATGGCCGCATGCGCTGGTTGTACAACCGCCAGCACAAGACTGCTCCATCCCATGACAAATGCCATCAGATAGCTGAACCACACCGGTTGTCTGCGCTGTGTATACAACAGGATTTCCTCACCCCATAAGACCAAACCCCAGCGTTGAAGCTGCTTAAAACAGCTAAACGCCTGTGCAAACCAGCATAGAGAAATTCACAGTTATACACAATGCTTTAAATTTTAAATTGCTGCTGCCGGGAAGATTGTTTTGCATATCAATAAAATAATAAAGTTATTTATTGTGCAGTATAACTCTTAAGCAGAGCTGAATAAAAAAGCAGGAATTTTAGGGCTTTTGCTCAAATAAAAAGGACTCATTTGAGTCCTTTTTATACATTTTACGTCTAATTGGCAAACGATTGATGCACAACTGTTTATAAATTAATCCGGTTATCCATACTGTTATCAACATAGATATCCATAGAGTTAATCACAAAGTTATCCACAGGGTGCCGATAACTTATCCAGTTTTATTAGGTATTCACGGCACCGACTTTGGCCAGTTCGGCACGCATCTCATCAATCACAGCTTTATAATCCGGTTTGCCAAAAATCGCTGAACCAGCCACAAACATATCGGCACCGGCTTCGGCAATTTCACGGATATTGGCCGGGCCAACACCACCATCAACCTCAAGGCGAATATCACGGCCTGAGGAATCAATGATCTGACGCGCCTGACGTAATTTTTCCAGGGTCATAGGAATAAATTTCTGGCCACCAAAGCCCGGGTTCACACTCATCAATAAAATCTGGTCGACTTTATCCAGCACATAATCCAGATAATGCAGCGGCGTTGCCGGGTTAAAAACCAGACCCGCCTTGGCACCGCCCGATTTGATCAGTTGCAGCGAACGGTCAATATGGTCCGAAGCTTCCGGGTGGAAGGTAATAATATCGGCACCGGCTTCCAAGAAGTCGCCAATCATGCGATCCACCGGAGAGACCATTAAATGCACATCAATTGGCGCCTGAATCCCATAATTTTTCAGGGCCTTACATACGCCTGCACCAAAGGTGAGGTTGGGTACATAGTGATTGTCCATGACATCAAAGTGGACAACATCAGCACCGGCTTCAAGCACTTTTTCTACCTCTTCCCCTAAACGGGCAAAGTCTGCAGAAAGAATAGAAGGCGCAATTAAATATGGCTTGGACATGGGAGACCCTGGCTAAGTATTTGAGTGACTGCGCCATTATAACAAATTGTCCCCGGCTCTGGGGCGGCAGATGGCCACCTGCGGCAAGATTGCAAATCTACAACGCTGTGTTGCAACACGCGGCTTTGTCTGGGCGCTCTTTTCTCTTAGGCTTAAGGCTTACTGAACAGGATTTTTCATGAAACGTTATAGTCATATTGCCACCACACAAGCGGCCCGTCTGGTCAAACGCCTGGGTAACCACTGGAAACACAAATTTGAAGTACAGGAAACAGCACAGGAACTGCGTATTTTGATGCCAAGCGCGACCATTGTGTTACAGTCACAATCTGATGCGCTCTATACCGAAATTATTGCTTTAGATGAACACACCGACCTGAACCGGCTGGAACAGGTGGTGCTGGATCATCTGCAACGCATGGGACAGGAACAGTTAAGTGCTGACTGGCAGCAGGCCGATTAAACCTACTTAGATCTGCTCATTTTACTTCGGCAGATTGCTTGGCTTCAAAGGCCTTCACCGCCTCAATACGTTCCTGTGTGGCCGGATGGCTTTGCAGGAAATCCCAGAGCGACTTACCCTGCTCGCTTTCACCGCTTTCATCTGCCAGCCGTTGTAACAGGTTGGCATAATGGATGGTTGGCACCTGCTTGTGCTGCATGGTGGTTAAGGCATAATGATCGGCCTCGGCTTCAAAATTACGCGAATAACTGGCACCCACCAAAGCCAGAGGTAGACTGGTCATTAAATCGGAGCCATCACCGGTAATCGCAATCAGGATGACCCCAAAGCCTAAACTGGCCAGGGCTTGTTGCAGACTATGCCGCTCAACCAGATGGCCCTGCTCATGTGCCAGTACTCCCAGAATTTCCCGGTCATCCTGTGCCAGTTCAACCAGTTCATCGGTCAGAATAATAGTATTGTTGGGAATCGCCACCGCATTGGCACCCAACCGATTCCCTTCTCGAAACAGCAGTTTCGCCGGCCGGTCTTCTGCCACCAATGCCTGATACTGCTGTAAAATTGCCTGCTGGCGCGCCGCACTTAAACGGCTTGGACCCGTCATCTCCAGCACATAGTGTTCTGCTTCATTGCCGACACTGTTCAGGGTGGTTTCCGGTAACTGATTGGCCACCACATGCGAGGCCCACGGAATGCCCCACTTCACCGTGGCAAAGGCCAGCGCCACAATAAAAATGGTGCTAAACAGAATCAGGCTGGGGGTACGCTCCAGCTTCCAGATCGACTGATAAATATTCTTTTGCTGCAGCTGAAACCAGTCCGGTAAAGGCTGCTGAAACTCCAGACGTGCATCATCCTGGAGTTCAATTACCGGCTGGATACGGCCCAATGCGCCTATCAGCAGCATGTCCTGATAACGATAACGGCGCTGCAAGGCAAAGTTTTCACCATACTGAACCCAGATACTGTCCGCATCGGCTGCCAACACCTGAGCAGTATAAGGCTTGGCACTCTGACCATCATAAAACACGGCTTCAACCGTCATCTGTTGCATCAGTGCTTTCCTTATAAAGACACATCAATATCAAAGATATCGCTAATTTCTTCCGCAATCGCGCTTGGATCACCCTGTAACTGGTTCATCAGCAGGTCCGGATCATTGTTTAAATGCAGGCTTAAAGACTCCACCTGATAGCGATATAAACGGATTGCCGCCCACGGCGTCATAAGGCCGAGGGTTAAAATTTTCACCATCCAGTTGCTGAGCACAATCCAGGCATAGCGCCACTGGTTGCAACTGGTCTGAAACTGGCTACGACTGAGGGTGGTATTGTTCCAGCTGGTCATAAAAATCCGCGCCAGCATTAACGGCCAGATGAATAAAGCCGCCAGCAGATAGATGCCCATAAAAATCCAGACATACTGCACCGCACTCAGACTGGAAAAATCGGCCAGCAAGGCCAGTACCAGCGCTGCCGCCCCCAGCAAGCCGATAAACAGAAACAGCGGCACATACATGGCGCGCATATAGGCCGGCCAGTCGGCCTGTAATTTAAACTGCAATTGCCCCGCATAAAGATGATCGAGGCAATAACGCTTATACAGCCAGATCAGCACCGGGAAAAATATACCCAGGGTCAAGATATACACCAGAATCCCTTTTAAAAATTCGATATAGGCTTTCTTGCTAGTGCCGGAAAAGAAAAAGCGGCTGTTACCAAATTTACTGTTACGTGCATTAAAGCGGATGGTGGCCCGAATCAGCCAGGGCACGGCCAGATACAGAATCAGCACCCCAATCAGGGTAGCACGCACCGAGTAGTTGGATAACAGCGAAATGGCCAGATAGAGGCCAATCGCAATCAGCCGCCCGATTAAAATCTTGCTCGGCACACCGGTAAAGTCAAAACGGCGCTGGATAAATTCGGTATTGCCATAAAAATAGCGCAAGCGGCGTACTTTGGCCCACGGCGCATACAGTCCCAGCGTGACAATAATCAATAGAATATTGACAATCCAGATGCCGAAATATTCCATGGCAGTGCCATAAAAATGAAAAGGGTGGCGCTGTCCAAGCAGCTGCGGTTCAGGTGAATCAACGACAAGCGCTGGCGGCAGCTGGGTCTGTTCCTCTGCGGTAAAAGTCGGATGTATATCTTGGTTTTGCATATCAGGCCTTATAATTATTTTTTAAAATAAAGACACGGTTAAAAATTAAAAAACAAAAAATCACAGACCGCCTTCACCCTGCAACAGGTCAAAAGCGGTGTTCTGCGTGATGGATTATATTAGGATTGTAATTGGACTGCATGAAATTGCAGATGGTCATCAATAAAACTTTGAATAAAGTAATAACCATGATCATAGCCAGCATGTTCACGTAAGCTCAGCGGCTGTCCGGCCTGTGCACAAGCGGCCTGGAACAGCGCCGGATTCAACTGGCTATAGAACTGATCCTGTAGGCCCTGATCAATTAAAATATCGGCAAATTGCTTGCCTTTTTGCTGGACCAGTGCGGTGGCATCATGTGCTTGCCAGCCTTGACGATCCTCACCTAAATAGGCACTAAAAGCTTTCTCGCCCCACGGGCACTGGCTTGGTGCACAAATTGGTGCAAAGGCAGAAACTGATTTAAATTTTTCCGGATATTTAAAGGCCAAGGTCAAAGCGCCATGGCCGCCCATACTGTGGCCAAAAATACCAATGCTGTCGGTTTGCACCGCAAACTGTTCACACACCAGCGCATACAGCTCTTCTGCAACAAACTGTTCCATCTGGTAATGCGCTGCCCAGGGTGCCTGGGTTGCATTAATATAAAAACCTGCCCCCTGCCCGATATCCCAGTGATCGCCCTGCGCCACCTGCTCACCGCGAGGTGAAGTGTCCGGGCTAATCAGAATAAAGCCCAACTGTGCCGCCAGACGCTGGGCATGCGCTTTAATTGCAAAAGTTTCTTCGGTACAGGTTAAACCCGCCAGGTAAAAAAGCGCCGGACAGTCCTGACCGGCCAAGGCTTGTGCCGGCAGAAAAATACCAAAACGGCTTTCCCCGTTTAAGCTGCTGGAATTAAAATGGTAAATTCGCTGTTCGCCATCAAAGCATCGATTGTTCTGTATTAATTCCATCGTCTTATCCTGTTTTAAGGGCTGTCTAAAGTTAAAGGCATTTCATTTGGCTGCGCCACCATGGCTTGCGGGAATAAACGCTGCTCCAGTTGCGGCAACATCAGCTGCATGTTCTTGCCCATCGACCATTGCGGTTCAGATGGTTCAAAACCTTGTGCCTGCTCCCATTTTGCCACGGTCAGCTTGGCCTGTGCAAAAGCCTCGGCAAAGCTGTTATTTTCACGCATGGCCTGATCAAAGAAAGCCCGGCCAAAATAGGTATAATCGGCTTCGTTGGAACAGCCGAATGAAGCGCGATCTGCGGCCGATGCGGTAATTACCAAAGTATTGTCATTTTGCAGGGCCGAAACAAAACTGCCCGAATAACAGGCCGAGATCACAATTACGCGCCAGCGGATACCGGATTTATCCAGCGCATCGCGCAGCCATTTTGGATCAACCTGTTGCAGTTCCAGCGGCGCATTTTCCATTTCAAACTGGTTCGGCAAGCCATGTGAAGTCATGTATAAAAACAGCACATCGCTTTCCGGATTCATCTGCTGGCCTATACGGCGCAGTGCCAGTTCCATACTGGTGCGTGAGGCAATCGGGGTGACATTGCGTGTCATCGGGTTATTGACCAGAATCATCGAGCGGCCAAAGGTCCCAAAGCGGGTATCGAACTGTTCCCGAATCCGTTCGACTTCGGACATAAACACATCCTGATAACTGGCACCAGCAACGCCCAGAAAATACCAGTGTGATTGCGCAAATTCACCATACTGAATCTTCTCCAGCGCCTGATTCAGTATCTTGCTTTGTGCATAAAAGGCTTCTTCGCTAAACGTCGGCGGGACCTCTTCCACCTTCCAGATTGGCTGGCTCTTGACCGACATTTGCCACACCACCAGGGTAAACAGCGTGGCCAGAACAATCAGCGCACGTTCCCACCACGGCCATTTCAGTTCACGGGAAAATACCCAGACCACGGCCAGACTCTGCCAGACAAACAGCACCATGAAAATCAGCGGCAGATAGTCATAGAACACATAGGGCAGCACATCAATCATGCCCAGATATTGAATCAGGCTTTGCAATAAGGCGATGTGAGTATCTAACACTAGCCACAGTAAAGCCGGCACCAGCATGAGGCGTGGATTATTGACGCGCTGGGACAGGAAAATCCCGACAATTAAGGCAATAAACGGCCACAAGGCATAACTGACCAGACCTTGCGGGTTAAAATCACCGGTTTCACCGGCGCTGAGCCAGCTAAATAAAGTGTTGGCCAGACCGCCTAAAATGCCCCAGAAAATCAGTTGCAGAATGGAAGGACGGACAATCTGTAAAGATCGGCGCGAACCAAAAAATAACCACATCCCCGCTGTTTGGTTGCTTTTAAAATCATGCCAAAAATTGATGGAGGGTTTAAAGTCGATCATAAGATTGTCGTTAGCAGTGGCTCGCTTTGTGCAGACTTAGTTTATGCCTGATGTCATAATTATCAATGCTCTTTTTTAACTATATAACAAATCTTTGCCCAGTTTTGAAGCGATTACCCGTTTACTTTGGTCGCGTCCTGCTGGAAGTAGGCATCGAAGCGGCAGGCATCTCCGGTCCATTGATGATCCGGTGTTTGCCCGGCCAGATATACTGCCAGACGTGGTCGCTTAACCACCACACGTTTGGCGATTTTTTGCGCCAGCGGTAGCAAGGCATCGCCCAAATCCATTTCACCATGTTCCGGCAATAACAAATGCAGCAGCTGCATCTGCTTTTTGACTTGTGCCTGTTTTTTTACCGCCTGCTGGTTCTGGTCACGCTGTGGAAACATCGGATCCAGATACATCACATCAACAGCCTGCCCTGCTTCTGCCTGCGCTTTTAAGTAATCAGCCGAATCAGAAAAGACCAAGTGGATGCGTGCGGCAACCTTGCTTAAAAACGGGTCCTGTAGGGCGCGCTGGTAGCTGTCTTCCAATAAACTAAACAGAATCGGATGCCGTTCTACCAGCGTTACTTCAGCCCCCAAATGCGCCATCAGCAAACTGTCATGGCCCAGACCTGCAGTTGCATCAATCAGCTGCGGTTTTTCCGCCAGGTTACAGGCACGGGCCAGCATTTCTGACTTTAATGACGCGCGTTTTAAACGCGGAATTTCAGCCTGCCAGTCTGGCTGCATTTTCATGCCCAGCGCACATAGCCACAGGCCATCGGCATCAACGCACAGCGCCATGTCTGGATGCAGTCTTAAAAAACGTGCATTCAGTTTGTCGATGACGTCAATCTGAAGGGTAACCCCACGTGAAGAAAGCACAGCCTGATAGTGCTGTGCTTTCTCGAGAAATGCGGGTTCGGTATAGCAGCGAAGTTCGCTTACCATAAGGTCCAGCCTGTATATGCAAAGAGTAAAATCAGAAGGCCTGACACAATACGATACCAGGCAAAAATCATAAAGTCGCGTTTGGCCACATACGCCACCAGCGCGCGAATTAAGATTAATGCGGAGATAAAGGAAACAATAATCCCGACGCTCAGTACGGTCCAGTCCTGCGTGGTCTGGAAGACATCATAACTTTGATATAAATCCAGCAAGCCTGCGCCAATAATCACCGGAATTCCCAGAAAGAACGAGAATTCTGTCGACGCTTTACGTGATACGCCCAGGAACATCGCCCCAATAATGGTCGCGCCCGAACGTGAAGTGCCCGGAATTAAAGACAGTACCTGAATCAGACCAATCCAGATCGCATCTTTATAGGTCAGGTCTTCAACTTCCTGCGCCCGTACTTGAGGTGGATGCTTCTCAATCCAGATAATGATCAGACCACCAATAATCAGGCCAATAGCCACGGCGATATCATTAAACAACATCGCTTTCACGGTTTGCCCGAAAGCCAAACCAATCAGAATAATCGGCAGCGAGGCCAGAATCAGGCCAAAGCCCAGACGGCGTCCGGTTTCTTCGCCGGTGAACATGCCGGTGGCTGCGCCCCAAAGCCGGGTCCAGTATTCATAAATCACTGCTGCAATTGCCCCCATTTGAATGGCAATTACAAAAACATCACTTTTTTCTTTGGTCCAGAAGTTCATCAGTTCTGAAGCCAAAATTAAATGGCCGGTACTGGAAATTGGTAAGAATTCTGTGATTCCTTCAACAATTCCCATAATTGCCGCTTTCAGCAGCAGTAAAAAATCCATAGAAAATCCTAGTTATGATTTGCCTTGTTCTGGAATTTTTTTCCAAGCATTATCCCGCAAATACACCGGTAATGCGTATTCCGCACTGACCCATGCTTCACGTTGGGCCAATACGCGTGCAATGGTAGCAATATCTTGCGCCGTTGCACTTAAGTCTTTGTATTGTGTTTGTTCTTGTTGCAATAAGGTTGAACCTGAGCCTACTAATGGGGACTGCGCTACGGCCGCCGCATCACTATAGCCCAATAACTGTTCTTCGCTCACCGGCTGCATAATGCCTTCTGCATCTAACTGGAAACTGGCGATATAGACTTCATTCATCCGCGCATCCAGCACTGCTGTTACCGCGCTTAAACCTGCTAGCCGATAAGCCGCTTGTGCCAGTGCCTGCAAGGTCGATACCGGAATGACCGGCAGATCATGTGACCAGGCCAGTGCCTGTGCCACCGCGGCATTAATCCGCACGCCACTGAACGAGCCCGGGCCACGGCTAAAGGCCACTGCGGTTAAATCGGCAGTGGTCGTTTCGGTCTGAGCAAAACCTTGCTCAATCATCGGGAGAATGGTTTGGGTTTGTGCCTTGGCGCGCTCATCCAACTGAAAAAACAGTTCCTGCGTGTCATTTACAATCGAAACGGAACACTGCTCATTGGCAGTTTCCAATGCCAGTAACTTCATGCACAACCTTAAAATTAAATTTTAAAAACTGGCCGCTATCATACTCCACTCCTAGACACTAGGCGAGAACTTCACCGGCTTTCACACAGAAAAAAGCCAGTTTCAAACTGGCCTTTAGGTATCTTAAAGTTCGACTTTTTCCAGTTGCTGGAAATGCTTGAAGTGCTCGGCATAATGTAAGGCGCTCAGTTTCAGGCGGGCTGCCCCTGCTTCATCCAGGGTTTTTACAATCTTGCCGGGAGAACTCATCACCACCGAATTATCCGGGATGACTTTGCCTTCCGGAATCAGCGCATTGGCGCCAATAATACAGTTTTTCCCAATCACGGCATGATTCAGCACCACCGCATTAATACCAATCAGGCTGTTATCGCCGATGGTACAGCCATGCAACATGGCCTGATGACCGATAGTGACATAGTTACCAATCTGCATCTCAATACCCGCATCGGTATGCAGCACCGCATTTTCCTGGACATTACTAAAATCTCCAAGACGAATCAGGCTGTTATCGCCACGCACCACCGCGCCAAACCAGATACTCACCTGCCGGCCCAGCTCGACCTGACCAATGACCGTTGCGGTTTCGGCGACCCAACCATCCCATGGTTGATGTAATGCTTTTGGGGCAATGCCCTGAAATTTATACAACATTAAAATTCCCTATTTAGATGATTTAAATCGAAACGTCGGTGAATTCAGTAAAAATGGCCATTCTTTTTGATAATCCAGCCCATACTGAAATAAAGCCACCAGCATCCGTGCAGTTAATCCCCAGACAATCTCATTTTCAACGCGCATGCTGGGAAAATATAAGGACTGATGGGCATAGCGCACCTCATATGGCACCGGCGGCGCTTCAATCAGATTTTTTAAAGAGGCGAAAAAAATACGGTCAATTTCGGTCGGTTGCGCTGACAGCTGCACCTCGGGTGGAATCAGGCCGACAATGGGTTTGACCAGCATGCCATTACGCGATTTTTGCATTGGCAAATCGCCAATCAGTTCCACATCAAAAGGATTCAGCGCGGTTTCTTCCTGTGCTTCGCGCAGTGCCACCACAATATTACTGGTATCCTGTGGATCGCGCTTGCCGCCCGGGAAAGACACCTCACCGGCATGGCTGTTTAAATAGGCCGAACGGCGGGTCAGCAGGACTTTCGGCTGAGCTTCATCGGTAATCGCAATCAACACGGCCGCATGCGCCTCACGCATACTTCGCGAGAAGCGTAAGCGCTGTTGCAATTCCTGTGTCAATGAATGCTCTACCATCTTTTATTATCCTGATTGCCTGACTTTCATCATAGCTGAAATTCTGGGCAAAAGGATAGAAATGATGCCAAAGTTCATTTTTTCAGTTATGCTGATCAGCAACTTTATCGTTGATGCTGAATATGAACTTTTGCGGAACGTGTGGACATAAAACAACGGAAAAAATTCCTTTAGGCGATCACCAGTTACGCCGTGTTTGCAGCCATTGTGGCAGTATTCATTATGTGAATCCGAAAGTGATTTGCGGTGCTTTGGTGCTGTGGGAAGATCAGGTGTTATTATGCCGCCGTGCCATTGAACCGCGTTATGGACTCTGGACCCTACCTGCCGGTTATATGGAACTGTTTGAAACCATGGAACAAGGCGCGGCACGTGAAACCCGTGAAGAAGCAGAAGCGGAAATCGAGATTGAGCAGCTGTACTGCATGTACAACATTCCACGGATTGGCCAGATTTATGTGCTGTTTAAAGCGCAGCTGATTGAAGGTCAATTTGGGGCGGGTGAAGAAACTATTGAATCGCGTCTGTTTAGCGAAGATGAAATTCCATGGGCAGAACTAGCCTTCCCAAGCGTGGAACATACCTTAAGACATTATTTTGAAGACCGCAAAAACCAGCATTTCCCGACTCATCTGGAAACCTTGGGTACGCGTTTGGATCATACGGGTTAACAATAAATATCCCCGCCAAGAAAAAGCCCATCCGTAGATGGGCTTTTGTATTTTAATGAATATATTGCTGTTACTGGATACGCACCTGTTCCGGGTTATAACAGTCCGCCACTTCGATGCTCACGGTTCCACCGGTGAGTTTAGCCAGTTCTTTATCGGCATCCGTAGCATTGTTGCTATCCTGATTGGTAAAAGTCTTGAGCTGCAAGGTATACAGGTTACTCCATGACACGGTATTGTTGCCGGAGAAGTCACTCAGGCTAATCCGGGTCGAGGTATGATTGACCAGATTACCCATATTCAGCCGCGCACCACCTACCACCATGGCCTGCTCGCCCTGGGTATTGTCAACCCGGGTATTCAGGCCAATTACCGCACCATTCAGCTGATTAAAAACCGGATTCGCCAGAATCATCCGCAGGGTAATCGCCTGATTGCTCAGATCAGTTGCTCCCAGCACACCAATACGATATTGCGTGACATTATTACTATCCACAATCTCTGGCGTACTGCTATCTGTAGCGACTGCACAGCTTCCCGACAGATCGGTTGCGGTCGGATTTGGGCCAATATCGGTACGGATATTGCCCTGCTCATCCAGCACAATCCCGAGTTTCATTGCTGGCGCGGCATTATTAGCAAAATTGAAATTCAGAGTGGCATATAACGGGAAAATATAACGCTCACCCAAGGCCACATTTTTCGCCGAAGTAAAAATCCGGTTATCCAGGAAATTCACCTGAAAATATTTATAGATATCCAGTGAGCCCTTAAACTGATCCGTGCCAATAGTCTGGGTCCAGCGGCCATATTCTTCCGGCTTTCCTGTCGGGAACTTGGTCAGGGTTTTATAAATGCCTTCGGTGCCGGCAATCATATAATCGTTATACAGTTTCCCCTGGGTCACGGTAAAATCTTCAGTCCGGTTACTGTTGATGCTAAAACGATAAGGCCCCTGGATCGTTTCATTCAGTGGATTAATCCAGTTATTTTGTGCCGCTGCGGTCATCAGTTCCGGACGGACACGTTTCAAGAAATCGGCCGTAATGGTCAATAACGGGTTTTCATTACTGGTCGACATGGTTCCACGCCACTGCATGCCATAACCGAAAGTATAACCCGAGCGATCGGTCATCAACTGGAACTGGCCAATCAGGTGTCTTAAGGTATTCGAGTTCTGTTTACAATCATCCTGATTACAGCCATATAAACCTTGTGGTAAGGTCGAACCCTCCACAGCCAGTACCGGATAGTTGGCCTGATAAGAGGCAGAGTTGGTCATATAAACCAGGGTTTTCAGCGCGTCAAAGGCCTGCGCATCACTGACGGTGCTCAAGTCAACCCAAGGACTTAACTTGCTGACATAGGCACCGGAACGGTAATCCTCCAGCGTCACCGAACCCAAAATATCATCCAGCTGTTCTTTTTTTAGCGCAGAAATATAAAGTGGCTGCACATCACCGGCAATGGTCGGCCGTTCTTGGTTCTTGGAACTTTCAATTGATAAAGCCTGTAAAATACGTGTAATTGCCTGTGCCACTTGAACAGTTGAATCCGATGGGGTCAGTTCGGTTGCGGCCTGTCCGGTTAAGCCACGGGCAATATCCAGCAGGGTTAAACGCGGCAAGCTGGCACTGACCGAATTGGCCAGACCAATATCAGCTAGGCTTACTGTCCCCAGATTAATTGATTTTTCTGTTTTTTCCTGAATAAAGAAATGGACTTTATCACCGGCACTACATTTACCGGTGGCGGCATTGGTGGTTGGCGCAATCAGGGTAATATAGGTTTTGCTTGGATCACTGCTACAGGTGAAATTCAGGCCATCCACCGGATAATCCAGGGCAAACTCCACACAGTTTTGCCCGCTAACACAACTGCCATTAATTTCCGACACAATATTCGGCTCTGGAATGACATTGGCACTTTCACCACCACAGCCACTGAGTGCCATCATCAAGGCGGTACTGCTCAAGGCTAAAATATTTGATTTCTTCATCCTGATGTCTCATGTTTTTTATTGATCTAAGGCAATAATTTTCAATTGGCCCTGATTACTTAACTGGCGGTTTTCCATATCGATTGCCGATGCCAGCGGGGTTAAAAGAAGATAACGGGTTTGAGCCGGCAATTGAATCACCCCTTCCACCTGCTCATGTTGCAATAAGGTGGATTGAGTATCCTGGCTCTTGTAGCCGCCTGCACCTTCAATCACACAGCCTTGCGCATCCAGAAAAACGGCAAAAGGCCAGTAAAATGTAGGTTGCCGGGTTTTAGAAGCGTATGAATTCACCTGAAGATGGCGTAAATCTCCCTCCAGCTTCACCACCTCATAATCAAATTCATCTGTTAATGGTGCACGTGGCCAGAGATTGACGTCTTTCTGTACGGCCAGGGTCTTGGCATGTTTAATTTTTTTATTGTTAAAACAGGACTGGCCTAAACTGCTGATGGCATCGGCCTGTGCAATACGATAATAAGTCGATGACAGCACCATTGGCTTGACACTTTCTGGCTGGCGTTTCTTGAACAGGCGATCCAGCACCGATTGTCCGACTCCTTTTTCACGTTCTACCACCTGCACCCGGGTCGCACCACCGCCCAATTTACTGTCAACTACGCCTTCCGGCATCATATAAAAACGCTTTTTCCCCTCCAGGTTAAATTCACTGTGTTCCAGGTATTCATTATTGACGTACTGCTCCCCTTCCATTTCGGTAAAACCGGAAGATGAAGTACGGTCTGGTTGATCAGCTTGCACAGTCTTCAATACTTTCTGAGATTCAGTTTGCGGGATGACAGATGTAATCGTTGGAGATGATGAAGCTGATACCGGTTTTGTGGTTGCCGATACAACTGGTGTGACGACAGGCTGTTCCACAACTGCTGTATCTGGTGTTTTTTGTGGGATACTTTCTGTGAGTTTTACCGTAGTGACTGGTTGAGTCGGTACAGTACTAACTGTGGGTACGACTGCAACAGCAGGAGCTCTGACAGGTTCAGAAACGGGAATTTGCGCTTGCGGCTGCGCCGGATTCAAAGCAGAGGATGCTCTACTTTGTGCCTGCGTTTTGTTTACCGGCACAGCTTCTTTTTTCGCGGCCGGCCGGGTTTCGGCCTTACGCTGTACCACCATCGGCCGGCCATCCGGGCCAATAATGGTATAAAACTCATTGGCATAACTTACACTGGCCGAGCCCAAAGACAGCGCCCAGAGTGAAGACAGGCAAATCAAGCCAGATAAACGCTTTGTCACTTTTACCATCGTGTTCTATAGCTCAGACCTAAAATTGTAATGTTGCTAGCGGTTTTGACATTCAGTCCCGCATACGGGTTGAGTAATAAGTTATTCACCCCTTCTTTGTTGGCTAGGCTACTGGTATTGGCTGGAATTTTGTCCCGGCTTTGCAGAAAGCCGATCGATAAATCCAGGTCAGTATCGGCATCAAAACGATAGCCCACACCTAAACCAAACAGACGTGCATTATTAATGGGTACCATGGTATTACGCTTGTCATCTGGAATCGCACTGGTTCGTGGTTCATAACCGGCACGCAGCTTTAAACGGTCGGTAGCAGAATATTCAATCCCGATGCCCCAACTCCATGGTGACTGGAAGCCCATCGGCAAGGCCAGTGAGCTGTCAGAGACATGTTCAGACAATAATTTGGCAATTTTCAGGGCAGAAATCTGGCGGTCAAATTCAAACTTGAACTTGTCCCAAGCAGCATAATCGGTCCAGCCGACATCAAAGTTCACCTGTAAATCTGGCATTACCTTGTATTTAATCCCGGCCTGGAAATGCGCTGGATATTCAAAATCCATCGCCACCAGCCCTGACTCACTGGCCGGAATATAGTTCGGGAAGCCTAAAATTGCCGCCAAAATTTGCCCGGTTGGGGAAGACATCAAGCCTTTAATCAGCTCACTCGGCGCCTTGGCATTATCAATATGATATTTACCTTTGAGCCGCATTTTGGCGGAGCTTTGATAGACCATACCAAAGCTGAAATCTTCACGTGGCTCCCATAACACCCCGAGGTTATAGCTTGGGCTCAGACTTTGCTCGACGGCCAGATCCATTTGTCCAAAACGACCAAACGGATTCATGCCTTCCTGTGCGTTACAAATCCCCAGCAACAGAATATCGGTAATAATATCGGAGTTTTCTTTAAACGGGGTACAGACGACTTCATCAATCATCCGCAGCATCCCGATCAGGTCATTCGGGAAACGCAAGTCGGTATTCATGGCAATGGCCTGGTAGGACATTCCCACCGATGCCCCGACTGATAGCTCATCATTGACCTGATAGGCAATTGACGGTGACAGATAGGTAATCCGTTCCAGTGCCACCTGCTGCCCCATGAAGTTACCTGGGTTGCCATCTTCAGCACCAAAACCGGCAATTAACGGCGCATACATCGCAGTAGCAAAGGTGGTTTTAGACCCCGGCGGATTGTAGGCAATCCCTGCTGTTGGTGCGGCCAGTGGCATGCCTTCACCCAGATCAACAAACTTTTTCAGTACCGGCACATACAGCGATGCATATTCCACATCACCCGATACTTCACCTTTAAAGTCGGTACAAAAGTCAGCCAGAATTTCCGGTCCATCATGACAGACCAGTGGATCATCGGAATAACCAAATACGTTATAGTCGGCTGGCGCAGAAAACTCACGCTGTACATCAAAGTGCGCCAGCACCCCTTGTACATCGGTTTGCAAGCCTTCAATTTTAGTTAAGGCTGCCGGGTTAAAATGAATGGCACTAATGCCCGGTGGATCTGCCGTGACCGCGTTGCCCATGGTCAAGGAACGGATATCGACAGATAGGTTTTGTCCCAATTGTGCAAAAGCAGCACTCGAACAGCCCGATAAGATCAGCGCAGACACTAACGGGCGAAGTCGAATTATTTTCATACGACCAGCCTCTTAGCGAAGTTTCTTACCAAAGCCCAGAATATCGAGTGGGAAAGACAGACCTAAAGACACATCCGGTGCATCTTCTGTCAAACCAATACCAACAGTACCATTGACAATCGTTTCAGGAGAAACGCGCACCCCTAAAGAAATGGCCAGGGTAGAACTGGTCTGATCGGCCGGAGAATAGCTTTCGCCGGTGTGATAGAGGAATTCAGCGCCAGTATTAAAACTCTGCTGATACGACATGGTCATTGAAACATCGTAGTTAAAGGAATAGGCAAAACCAAAGGCGAAACCACCACTAATGCCCGGCTCAAATTCCTCAATAATACGTGGGCCACGAATCTGGTTTAAGCCCGACTCCTTAAAACCATAATTGGCGGAGACCGAAGCGAACAACACCACTGGGTCGATATATTTACGGGTACTGGCTCCAATCCCTGCAGAATAATAGCCCTTACCGGTCGCAAGTTCGGTGGTGCTATTAATTTCATACGGACTATCACCGGTTTTGGTAGAAAGATTTCCGAATAAAATTAGTGGCAAACGGCCGGCTTTTAAAGGAAAAGGTTCCCAGCGTGCGCCTAAAGAAATATCTCCCAGACCCGCGGTATTCGCATCTTTTAATTGATCGGTCTTGGCCACCAAAGGTAAAGAGGCGGTTAAGGTCAGGTTATCCAATAATCCATATTGAACGGTGAAGGTGTTGGTCAATGCATGCGATGCATTTTCCTGAACACGCAACTGATAGATTTGGCCTTGCGCCATTTCCATATCAATTTGCGTATCACGATAATAGGTATAATCAATATCGTAATAAGATGAGATATTGCCTTTTTTGATTAAGGAATATTGGCGTTCATTGGAGGTAAAGACTTCTTCCAGATTGGCTTCTTTGGTAGCATCCCCTTCCTGCTGCTGTAACGCAGTTGATGCAGCCTGCTCAACACTCGGTGCAGTCGCTGTTGCTGTTTCAATATCGGCCTCAGCAACTGCTTCAGTGCTAACTTCTTCAGGGCTTGAGTTTTCTGCTGGAGCTGTGGCTTCTGACGCAAGCTGCTGCTCTTCTACTGTTTCATATTGTCCTAACTGTGGCTCTTCTGCAGCATAAGCAGCTGCTCCCCAGACCATTTGGATACTGATAGCCAATACGGTTTTATTCATCCATTTAGATTTCATCTTCTTCCCTTCCAATTTTTAATTTTTTTTCGTTTTTAAAGTAAATATTTACTTACTTTTATAATAGAGTCTTAAAAAGTTGTACTGATGTTCGCCGAAATTCTCTGACTCAGGATTCATGTTTCGTTCTAAACGAATGGTCGAGGCTTTATCAGCAATTTTGTCCATATAGAATTGCGGATATTGAATATTGACAAAGGCATGATGGTTAACAGTGGCATCTTCAACATGGCGCATATCACTATCCTGTAAAGCCAGGAAGTCTTTACGATATTCAGGCGCCACATTAATCAGGAACAAGGTATTGTTTTCCCACACCTCTTTAAAACGCTGCTCATCAAAACTGATATTCCCCAGTGCCGGGTCAGCCACATAGACCCGGCCATCCTTATAGGCCTTATACACCACAAAATGCTTAAAACCGGCATAGGAAATCGGCACAATTGCGGGCTGGCCCTGCTTGACCAGATCTGAAAATTCCCCACGATAGCCGCCACTTTCCATGCCCAATGCAGCAACAAAACGTTTCATATCCAGCAAAGAGAAACTACGCCGTTCAATAATGCGCTCGTACTCCCCATAACGTAGCAAACCACTCATGGTCTGCTGCTCTGTCAATCGGGTTCCGACATAACCATTTAACAGCGTGGTTAAAGCGGCCGATCCACAGCTATAGTCATAAGCCTGACGTACAATGCCCCGGAATTGATCTTGTAAAGCAGGTTGAATACGTACAGGCTCACGATGCATACGGGTAAAAGAAGAATTGCGGGAATCCAGTGTTTCCGTATAGCGTACGGTTTCCGGATGTTGTTCCTTTAAGTCGAAGGCTTGTGTGGCAGCGTAATACATCAATGCCGAGCCTAATGCGATCTCTAACATAATTTTTTACTTTTCAAGTTCCAGGCAGCTCTGCCAGTTCATTTTTTATTTTTAGAGTAAGAACTCTACTTCCATGTATTTAGCAAGATACCTTTTTTTTTAAAAAAAAACAGTACTTTTTTATCTTTTTGCCAACTTTTACAGTTTTTTTGTAAAAAAAAGCGCGTGAAAACACGCGCTTTTTTAATATAGAACTTAGTGACCAGAAATAGAAATAACCGCACCCTTAATATAATCCCGTGGTGATGTGCTGTAATAAGTCTGAAGTCCTTGGACTTCCATATCACCAATTGATGCCGCATCGCGGTTACCTAAATGAATACCTTTAATATATTGATCTTTCGCAAAACCAGTATCATTACTTACAATACGGATATGTGCAGCCTTACCAACGGTATCACTTCCACCAACATATGCATTGTTAAATACTTGAATATTTTGATCTAATGTTAAATCTTTACCATTTGCATCGGTAATTTTAATACTTTCAATAAAGATTTCACCAGCTTCTTTAGTCGCAACAGCAGTAGCTGTGCCATTAAGGTCTGCTGAACCAACAGTAACCCCTTTAGTAGAGTTATCTAAAATACCTAGGTTTTTGATCTCCAGACCACCCACCATAGTTGTTTTCAGTTTTACCATTGCGCCTTGCGGTGCAGCACCTAACTGAATATTCGCATCCATCTTACCTGTTTTGAGCTCTAGTCCAGATAAAATGGCATTATAATTATTTTCGGTACCACCACGACGAAGTGCCGAGGTTGTGCTTGCGCTACCTTGTACACCCGAAGCAGTTACACCAATTTCACCAATTTTAATATCCAGACCAGAAACTTCAGCTGCGATGTTAATAAAGGCTGTATTACCACCACCTGCACCGCCATCGGAGTCAATTGTTAAATCAGCCAAGTTACGAGATGCAAGGAGATAAGCGCCATTATCATCATAGTTAGCGCCAATCACAACACCGTGATCTTTCACAGCATTTGTTTCATTACCCTGGTCATCCAGAATTGATTTACCATTCCCTTGAATAACAATCGCACCAGCAGTACCAGCACCATTAGCAGTCTTTAAACCATCATTATCATGGATAAAGAGCTTTTCAATTTCAATTTTTGAAATACCGATACCAATCGATAAACCATCTTGACCTGTGGTTGCGCTAAGTGCTGAATCATCCATTGCCTGCATTGCAAATGCATTTGCACTTAATGCCATTGAAGATACTAAAGCTAGTTTAGTAAATGTTTTCATATTTACTCTCCCAAGAGTATTATTTTTTTGATTGTTACCACTCTTGTGCAGCGGGTTGATTATTTGTTTTTAGCAACCTGCTACGTATTTCCTTGAGCGGCTGGATAGCACTAACAAAGTTATCCCCCTGTCAATTTTTGTTCAACTGCTATTGATCATATTTTTCAGCTTGCCGATAAACGGTCATAAGCATTTTCTTGGCGCAGAATCAGGTAAAATAGATATTTATTGTTGATTTTCTCCAAATTTATGGCCACCTCATCTTTCTACAAACAAGTACTTTGTGAATCCTCCTATACCCCAGCAGAAATTTTAAAGGCGCTGGGTTCACTCTCACATCTTGTTTATTTAGAAAATAATGGCCAACCGATTATTGGCTTATCAGCAACACATTACTACCTTATTCAACAAAATAAATGGCAGTATTTTAAGCAACACAGTTTTAATCATTATCTTGAAGAAACAGCAGCGCCTTCTTTAGATGACTTTTTGCAGCCAACTGGTTGTATTGGCGACAGTTATTTTAAAGGTGGACTGATCGGTTTTATCAGCTACGATTATGCCGCCCAACAGCACATTCATACTCAAAGCAAAGCTCAACCGTGTTTATTTCTAGGACAATTTCACAGTTTTCTAACCCTGGAAAATGGGCACTGGTATTTCACCAGCGATGAGCAGCAAGCCGAATTTTTATTAACTTATATTCAAAATTTGTTGGCTCAAAAACGGGAGAATTCATTTAAATTAACTCAGGCCTGTACCGCACGCTGGAATAAAACTGAATATCAACAGGCCTTTAATCAAGTCCAGGATTATATTGTTGCAGGTGATTGTTATCAGATTAATTTAACCCAGGAATTTAAAGGTTCTGCGGAAGGATTATTATTAGATACCGCTACAGATTTTTGGGCGCTAACCCATGCTCCTTATGCCGGTTATTTAAAAATAAATGACTTTGAATTACTCAGCTGTTCACCTGAATTATTTATTGATTTTCTGCCTCATCGGCAACTCCTCACCAAACCGATTAAAGGCACCATGCCACGTTATACAGACCCAATATTAGATGAGCAATCTAAACAGACCTTAAAAAATTCTGAAAAAGATCAAGCTGAAAATGTGATGATCGTCGATTTACTGCGTAATGATCTGAGTGTCTATGCCGAAACCGGTTCAGTAAAAACGCCGAAGTTATTCAATATTGAATCATTTAAACAAGTACATCATATGGTGAGTGAAATCACCGCGACGTTAAAAGCAGAGATCAATCCACTAGATGTATTGCTGTCTGCACTTCCGGGCGGCTCGATTACTGGCGCCCCTAAAATTCGCGCCATGCAGATTATTGAAGAGCTGGAAGGCACACCACGCGGGGCCTATTGCGGATCAATGGGTTATTTTAATTTTGATGGTACCGGTTCCTGGAATATTCTGATTCGCTCAATTCAAAAATATCAACACGAAGTTTCGTTATGGGCCGGTGGTGGTATTACCATTGCCTCTGATTGTGATGCAGAATATCAGGAATGTTTTGATAAGGTTTCGGCGATGCTGGATTTACTCAATACCTGGTACACACCTGAATAAATAAAAAAGCGACTCAATTGAGTCTCTTTTTTATGAATCCCTCCCCTTGAGAACCATTGTTTCTCACCTTTTCTAGAGGGAAGAGTTCCCTCCTTTATCAAAGGAGGGTTAGGGTGGATTCACTTAAACCAAAATCTCGTTTTTCAAAGTATCCACTAAACGCTGGTTTTGTTCATCGGTACCGACGGTGATCCGAAGGAATTGGTTAATCCGTGGTTTGTTAAAATAACGCACAATGATGCCACGTTCACGCAATTCAGCTGCCAATTCACCCGCGTCTTTACTTGGCAGTGAAGCAAAAATAAAGTTGGCACTCGATGGCAATACCTTAAAACCCAGCTCAGACAGCTGTGCCACCAGTGTTTCGCGACTCGCAATCACTTTCTGGTTCTGCGCTTCAAAGTATTCCTGATCTTCAAAGGACGCCACCGCTGCGGCGATTGCGAAACGATCCATTGGATAAGAGTTAAAGCTGTTTTTCACCGCTTCCAGCGCAGCAATTAAATGTGGCTGGGCAATCGCAAAACCGACCCGTAAACCAGCCAAAGAACGCGATTTAGATGTGGTTTGACATACCACTAAATTCTCGTATTTTTCTACCAGGCTGACCGCAGATTCGGCACCAAAGTCCACATAGGCCTCATCAATCACCACAACTGAGTTTGGATTGGCTTGAAGCACTTCCTCAATGGCAGCCAGGCCCATATCAATACTGGTTGGTGCATTCGGATTGGTAATAATAATGCCGCCATTTGGCTGCTTATAATCATCCACCACAATTTCAAAATTGTCATTTAGAGGAATGACCTGGGTATTAACCCCAAAAAACTGGCTATAGACCGGGTAGAAACTATAGGTAATATCCGGATACAACAGCGGCAGATCCTGAACAAAGAAGGCTTTAAAGATATGTGCCAGCACTTCATCAGAACCATTGCCGACAAAAACCTGCTCAACCGGTACCTGCTGCTGTTTGGCAATGGCCTGTTTTAACTCGGAAGCATCCGGGTCTGGATACAAACGTAACGCATCCGCCGAGTTTGCCAGTACCTTCTGCACCGCTTCCACCACTTTTGGCGATGGCGGATACGGGTTTTCATTGGTATTCAATTTGAGTAAATTCTGGATTTTCGGTTGTTCGCCCGGTACGTACGGTTCTAATTCACGTACTGCCGGACTCCAGAAGCGCATTTGTTCGGTGGTGATATTCATTTTTAAATTCTCAAAGTTCCCTCTCCTGAGCAAGCTTTAAAGCACTGCTTTAAAATGAAGCGCAAGTGAGGGCTAGGGAGAGGTTTTCTATTTCTTTAATTACTGATAACGATAACGTGCTGATCTCGCATGCGCATCCAGGTTCTCTTGCTGCGCCAATACATCCGCAGTTTTGGCCAGAGTTTTCACCCCTTCTTGCGAACACATGATCAGGCTAGAACGTTTCTGGAAATCATACACACCCAGCGGTGAGGAGAAACGCGCAGTACCTGAGGTTGGCAGCACGTGGTTTGGACCAGCACAGTAATCCCCAATCGCTTCAGGGGTATAACGTCCCATAAAGATTGCCCCGGCATGACGAATATCTTCTGCCATCACTTGCGGATCATCCATGCATAATTCCAGGTGTTCAGGTGCCACCTGATTAATCAACTCAATCGCTTCCTGACGATCCTTCACCAATACCAATGCACCACGGTTTTCAATCGAGGTACGGGCGATCTCAGCTTTTGGCAATGCTTCTAGGTGCTTTTCAATCCAGCCACCAACAGCATTCAATAATTCTTCATCTGGTGTAATGAATACTGCTTGTGCGACGGTATCGTGCTCGGCTTGTGACAATAAATCCATCGCCAGCCACTCTGCATTATTCTCACCTTCGGCATAGACCAGAATTTCTGATGGGCCGGCAATCATATCAATACCGACTTGACCAAATACCGCACGTTTTGCTGCTGCGACAAAACGGTTACCCGGGCCGGTAATTTTGTCGACCGATGGAATGGTTTCTGTTCCATAGGCCAGCGCCGCGACCGCTTGTGCACCACCAATGGTAAACAGACGTGTCACGCCCGCTAAATAGGCCGCCGCCAGAACCAGTGGATTCAACTCACCATTCGGCGCCGGAACCACCATGATAATTTCAGGCACACCCGCGACATGCGCAGGAACAGCATTCATGAGTACTGAAGATGGATAAGACGCCAGACCACCCGGCACGTAAATGCCCACGCGGTCCAGTGGCGTGACTTTCTGACCCAAGGTATTGCCCAAGGCATCAACATAGGTCCAGCCATCCTGCTTTTGCGCCTGGTGGAATTCACGGATACGTGCTGCAGCCAGCTCCAGTGCCTCACGCACCTCACGATTCAATCCATCAAAAGCGGCCTTAAGCTGTTCCTGGGTCAGTTCTAGATCTGAAAATTGATGCGCGGGATGTCGATCGAACTGCTGAGTTAATTTAAGAACATGAGCATCACCATGCTGACGGACATCAGCAATGATTTGGTCTACGGTTTTTAACAGTTCTGGATCACTCACTGTTTCAAAAGCCAACAAGTCAGCAAACACCTGCTTGAAGTTCTGATCTTGAGTCGATAAACGTCGCATCAATTTACCCACAAGGTTGATATGGAAAAGATTAGTTTACCTGTTTTCAAGGCTTTTGTGGGTATCAATCGCGCATTGGGCCACGGACTTTTATGGAAAATTACTTTTGCTCAAATTGAAGAAAAGTATTAACAGGACTGTTCTCATAGACCGCCATAAAAAACCGCTCTCAAGAGCGGTCTTTTATTTGAACAACTTACGCCTGTTTGGCCTGTTCACGATCAGCCACAGCCTGTTCTAGCTGGGCAATAATCGGATTTAACAACGCCTGTTTACGTTTAAAACTGGCTTTATTGACGATTAAACGGGAAGATACTTTACAGATTTCTTCCAGTGGTTCTAAACCATTGGCACGTAACGTATTTCCGGTATCGACCACATCGACAATGTAATCACCCAGGCCGACCAGCGGTGCCAGTTCCATCGAACCGTAAAGCTTGATCACATCAACCTGTTCACCCAGGCTGGCATAGTATTGACGGGTCAGGTTCACATATTTGGTCGCAATTTTTAAGCGGCCTTTTGGACGAACCATACCGACTTTACCCGCTGTCATCAGTTTACAGTTGGCAATTTTTAAATCTAATGGTTCATAGACATTTTGTGCGCCATGTTCCATCAAGACATCTTTACCTGCCACACCTAAATCTGCTGCGCCATTTTCCACATAGGTCGGCACATCAGAAGCACGTAAAATCAGAATACGCACCTGTTTATGGGTGGTTGGAAAAATTAACTTACGGGATTTTTCAGGATCTTCCAGCAAGTTAATGCCCGCTGTTTCCAGCAGCGGCAGTGTCTCTTTTAAAATACGTCCCTTACTTAATGCTAAAGTTAAACCATGATCAAAATTGCCCATTACGTCAAAGTTTGGATCATCGTTTCTCATATCGCTCATTAACTTACTCGCTTAATTTGGGCACCTAAACCTTGTAACTTCGCTTCGACATTTTCATAACCGCGATCAATATGATAAATACGGTCAATCAGTGTTTCCCCTTCAGCCGCCAGAGCTGCTAACACTAAAGAGAACGAAGCACGTAAATCTGTAGCCATGACAGGTGCTGCAGATAATTTTTCTACACCGGTTACCACAGCATCATTGCCCTCAACCTGAATATTGGCGCCCATACGTGCCAATTCAGGAACATGCATAAAACGGTTTTCAAAAATCGTTTCAGAGATGGTGGCAAAACCACGACCAACGGCATTCACTGCCATCAACTGAGCCTGCATATCGGTCGGGAAATCTGGATGTGGCAAAGTACGGAAGCTGACCGCTTTCGGACGTTTACCCATCATATCCAGTTCAATCCAGTCATCCCCACGGGTGACTTCTGCGCCCATCTCTTCAAATTTGTCTAGCACCGATTCCAGCAGGGCCGGATCGGTATGCGTGGTTTTAATCTTGCCACCAGTAATGGCTGCCGCCGCCAGATAGGAACCGGTTTCAATCCGGTCCGCCACTACCGCATATTCACAGCCGTGCAGACTTTCTACACCAGTTACCACCAAAGTATCGGTATCCAGGCCTTCGATTTTGGCACCCATCTTAATCAGCATTTGTGCCAGATCGGTGATTTCCGGTTCACGCGCAGCATTCCGGATGGTGGTGACACCATCCGCCAGCACGGCAGCCATCAAAATATTTTCAGTGCCGCCTACGGTTACCATATCAAAAACCACTTCGCCGCCTTTTAAGCGGCCATCGACTTTGGCATGTACATAGCCATTTTCGACCTGGATTTCTGCACCTAAAGCTTCTAAAGCTTTTAAATGCTGATCGACCGGACGCGAACCAATCGCACAGCCGCCCGGGAGTGATACTTGTGCACTGCCATAGCGCGCCAATAGCGGCCCAAGCACCAAAATAGACGCACGCATGGTTTTAACGAGCTCATACGGTGCAAACTGGTTGTTCAGGGTTGAGGTATCGGCCACCACAGTATCGCCTTCATAAGACATGGTGATACCGAGGCCCGCAATGAGTTTAACCAGTGTGTTTACATCTTTCAGATTAGGCACATTGGTCAGGGTAATAGGTGAGTCGGCCAGAATCATGGCAGCCAGTAATGGCAATGCTGCATTCTTTGCACCAGAAATGCGCACTTCACCTTCGAGCTTAATACCGCCCTGAATTAAAAATTTATCCATTAATTTATTAAGCTCCGAATAAGCTTGCTTTACGCCATTCTTCTTTGGTCATTGCTTTAATTGTTACCGCATGAACTTCACCGCTGGCGATCAAAGCATTAATCGGCGCATACACTGCCTGTTGGCGTGCAACAAGACGTTTGCCTTCAAACTGATCATCGACAATACGAAGATCAAATTTACCACCCTGCCCACTAACGACTACATCTGCCTCTGGAAAAGCAGCTTTTAAAATTTCAGCGAGCTGTTCATTATTCATCACAAGACCTCTTATAGGACCAACGGTGTAAAACCGGTCATTTTACTATAAATGAAAAAAATAATTCATTAGTCACATACATTATATATATAAAAAAAGAGGTTTTTTAAAAACCTCTTTTTGCCGATTGTTTCAGCTAAATCGCGACAGGCTGATAAACCAGCTGCATTTTGCGATGCTTGTCTAATTGGCGTTTTAATTTTTCTGACATTTTCTTAATCGATGTATACATATCATCAGCACAGGCCTGGGCAAACAGCTCCGTTCCAGGTAAACGGATAATCGCTTCTGCGATATGGTTGGCACTGCCTTTTTTAGAATGCTTATCGATCTGATGATCTTTACTGAGCTTCACCTGCATACTATTGACCTGATCCAGATGTTTGGTCATTTGCGCGAACTTTGCTTTTATATTTTCTTCAATTGCAGGTGTAATTGATAAATGATGGCCACGAATTGTTATTTGCATAATTCTATCCCTCACCTTCGTTAGGATTAGACGAGTCATCATCAAAATGATTCACGTACAGGACCAGAACTGCTGCTCAGTGATACCTTCATGCAATCATTTTGACTCATCCTCATAAAAAAAAAGATTCATTATGTTGTCATAATGAATCTCTAGAATAGGCAGATTTTCAAAACTAGATCAAGACTTTTCTTTCAGAAGAAGATGGAATATGTAAAGATTCGCGATATTTTGCAACCGTACGTCGCGCCACATCAATCCCCTCTTCTTTTAAAATATTAGCAATTGCGTTATCAGACAAAGGCTTACGTAAGTTCTCTTCAGCAATCAGTTTTTTGATCTTGGCACGAATCGCAGTTGACGATGCTTCACCACCCGATGTAGTGCCAACATGACTTGAAAAGAAATATTTCAATTCAAACAGGCCACGCGGGGTCAGCATATATTTGTTGGTGGTCACACGGGATACCGTAGATTCATGCAGCTCCACCTCTTCAGCAATATCGCGTAGCACCAAAGGTTTCATGCCTTCTGCGCCAATTTCCAGAAAAGTACGCTGATGCTCAACAATACAGGTTGCCACTTTCAGTAAGGTTTTATGCCGCTCATCAATACTCTTGATAAAGTTTTTGGCTTCCAGCATCTGATTGCGTAAATACTGATTGTCATCACTCTGATCGGCACGACGAATCATATTGGCATAAAACGAGTTAACCCGGAGCTTTGGCATGACATCCGGATTCAGCTGTACCTGCCAGCTGTCATTTTTTTTCATCACCACCACATCTGGAATCTGATAATCCGACTCTTTATCTTCAAACTCCATACCCGGATGCGGTTTCAAAGTTTTCAGCAACTCGACCGCACATTTCAGCTGATCGGTATTTAAACCAGTCTGCTTGAGTAGTTTTGGAATTTCATTGCTGATTAATAACTCATAATGGGTCATTAGCTGCATAGCATCCTGACGACATGGGGTATTTGTCGGCAGACTTTCCAGCTGAATCAACAGACATTCCGCCAGATGACGCGAACCAACCCCCACCGGCTCCAGCCGTTGAATATGTTTCAATACCACCAGCACTTCATCGTCTTCGATGCTGTCTTCATACTCCATCGAATCGAGCAGATGCTGGACTGAAGCAGTAATCTCGCTGATATCGCTTTCCAGAAAACCCTTATCATCCAGAGAATCAATAATGCAGTAAGCAATCAGCTGGTCAATTTTAGAAAAATGCAGCAGGTTAATCTGCTCCAGCATATGCTCTTTTAAACCCAGTACACCCTGACGGTTATCTTCACGCTCTTCATATTCTGGCGTACCCAAACTGGTCGGCTGATGGGTATAGACATCATCCCAGTCGGTATCGACCGGTAAATCATCTGGCAGATGATCGGCATTTAATTCATTGGTTAAATCTTTTTGATCACGATCTGTATCTGCCGCTGACAGACTCTCAACATCGGCCTGTTCTTCAACTTTCTCTAATAATGGATTACTATCGAGCTGTAATTGAATTTCTTGCTCAAGTTCTAAACTTGATAATTGAAGTAAACGAATGGCCTGTTGCAACTGGGGTGTCAATGACAGGGAGTTGGCAACTTTTAATCCCACTGATAACTTCATACTACCCACCTTTTTTAATACCGCATTTTATAAGCAATTTTTATGCCTGTTTTAATTTTTATAGCATGCTTTTATTAAAAAATATACAAAAAAAATTTCATAAAAAAAGGCCACCCGTGGTGACCTTCTGTAATTGCTGATAAATTTAGAACAATGCTTTTGGCAAACGAATCTGAATAATTTCATTATCATCGGCCAGATTGGCATTTCGCCCGCTTGAACCAGGAAAGTTATTATCATTCAGCACAGTAATCAGGTCCGGACCTTCAATGACAATATCTTCAATGGTCTGAAACGGAAAACCAAAACGCTCACCGGTCGCAATATCACCCGCTCGCGCAGTGCCATAAAGTAAATCCGGATTGGCAATATCCATCAAGTTGACCAGATCTTCTCTCTGCATATTCTGACCAGCGGTGCTGAGCGTGACTTTAATCAGCTTTTTATAGCCCAGCAGATCGTTTTCACTATCATCCCGTTCAATAATCATCCCTTCCGTCGGGCTATACAGCTGAAAATCACCAATCGCGGTAGCGCTAGTATGCAATGGAAAATAATAATATTTGCCTGTATAGGCTTTTTTTGCCAAATCAAATTCAGACACGATTAAACGATTAGAACTATCGTTCAGTAATGGCTTTTCCAACAGCGGATACAGATATTTTCCATCTTGAGAGATCGCCATGCCTTCAAAACCACCACTACGCTGTACCAATGGCTCAACAAAATTCAGCTGTTCTTTATTGAACTGATTCTGAGGTGAACGCAGCTCTTGCGCCGGATTCAGTGGATTCGGTAATGGAATTGGTGGACTCAGTAATACACCCTCAGCAGAAAAATGCAGTAAATAGGGTCCAAACTCATCTCCAATCCAGATCTCGCCATTCGGTGCGCGTTGCATCGATTCCGGATCAAAATCGGCACCAGTTAATAATCGTTCGACCGTGTCTTGATGGACGATAGAAAAGGGAATCAGTTTATTCGGATCACGCAGCTGCACATAACTTAAATGCTTTACTTCAGCGTTAGTTGCTGTTTTTGTTCTAAAGGTCGGTTGAATCACATGCAAACGCAGCAGATAGTCAGCCGAGTTATCTTGCGTGCCAAAACCATTGTCAGACATCACCAGATAAGTCCCATCATTATTTTTTAAAGCAGCCGAAAAACCTTGCACAGGCTGCCCAGAAAATGGCGGCAAAATTCCGTTTGCACCGGTCACATATGCACCGGAATCTGGTCCTTCTGCATAGGTGGCCACATCCAGTTTTGCAAAAGCCACCAAAGTTGGCTCATTGATCAAGGGTGTAGGCGTCACCTGCGTCTTTTCATCAGAATCATTACATCCGTTCAAGCCCAACACAGCGGCCATAAAAAGGCCAATAGATCTTTTTTTCATAAAGTTTAAAAATAGCAATTGGGGAAACCATTCAAACAAGAAAAAATGACAGTGTTGGGATGATTCAGTGACAATTTAAAGACCGGTTTTTGCGACCGAATACTTGTCTTTCTATTTATTTGATCATGATGCTTAGATACTTTTCTGGGACTTATAATTCTTTAGCTTTATTAAAAGCATAAAAAAAATCCCCCTGCTGTTTAAGCTAGGGGGATTTTGAATTAATGAGCTGGCGATGACTTACTCTCACATGGGTAACCCCACACTACCATCAGCGCTAAGAGGTTTCACTTCTGAGTTCGGGAAGGGATCAGGTGGTTCACTCTTGCTATTGTCGCCAGCACAACTGTTATGGACTTGTTCGGGTCTTAGTTACTTTGCTTAAGCTTGATGCTTTTGCATGTAATGCCTTACTTTGTTCCAAATGAGTTATTAACGGATTGGCCATTGGGTCTGAATTTTATTGTGTCGCATTAACTAAATCAAGGATTAGTTTAGAATTCAGCTTGATACAACAACTGTTTGGGTGTTGTATAGTCAAGCCTCACGAGCAATTAGTATTGGTCAGCTTCACATATCGCTATGCTTCCACACCCAACCTATCAACGTCCTAGTCTCGAACGGCTCTTTAGAGGAATAAATTCCTAGGGAAATCTTATCTTGAGGTAGGCTTCCCGCTTAGATGCTTTCAGCGGTTATCCCTTCCGAACATAGCTACCCGGCGATGCGACTGGCGTCACAACCGGTACACCAGAGGTTCGTCCACTCTGGTCCTCTCGTACTAGGAGCAGATCCTCTCAAATTTCCAGCGCCCACGGTAGATAGGGACCGAACTGTCTCACGACGTTCTAAACCCAGCTCGCGTACCTCTTTAAATGGCGAACAGCCATACCCTTGGGACCTGCTTCAGCCCCAGGATGAGATGAGCCGACATCGAGGTGCCAAACACCGCCGTCGATATGAACTCTTGGGCGGTATCAGCCTGTTATCCCCAGAGTACCTTTTATCCGTTGAGCGATGGCCCTTCCATACAGAACCACCGGATCACTAAGACCTACTTTCGTACCTGCTCGACTTGTGGGTCTCGCAGTTAAGCGCGCTTTTGCCTTTATACTCTACGCGTGATTTCCGACCACGCTGAGCGCACCTTCGTACTCCTCCGTTACTCTTTAGGAGGAGACCGCCCCAGTCAAACTACCCACCAGACATGGTCCTCGTCCCGGATCACGGGACAGAGTTAGAACCTCAACATTACCAGGGTGGTATTTCAAGGACGGCTCCATTGGAACTGGCGTTCCAACTTCAAAGCCTCCCACCTATCCTACACAAGTAAGGTCAAAGTTCAATGTCAAGCTGCAGTAAAGGTTCACGGGGTCTTTCCGTCTAGCCGCGGGTACACTGCATCTTCACAGCGATTTCGATTTCACTGAGCCTCTGCTGGAGACAGCGCCGCCATCATTATGCCATTCGTGCAGGTCGGAACTTACCCGACAAGGAATTTCGCTACCTTAGGACCGTTATAGTTACGGCCGCCGTTTACTGGGGCTTCGATCAAGAGCTTCGCTTACGCTAACCCCATCAATTAACCTTCCAGCACCGGGCAGGCATCACACCCTATACGTCCACTTTCGTGTTTGCAGAGTGCTATGTTTTTAATAAACAGTTGCAGCGGCCTGGTTTCTGCGGCTGTCAACCGCTCAGGGAGCAAGTCCCATCACCGTCAACAGCGTACCTTCTCCCGAAGTTACGGTACCATTTTGCCTAGTTCCTTCAGCAGAGTTCTCTCAAGCGCTTTGGTCTACTCGACCTGACCACCTGTGTCGGTTTCGGGTACGATTCCAGTGTAACTGAAGCTTAGAGACTTTTCCTGGAAGCATGGTATCAGCCACTTCGCTAGTAAACTAGCTTGCTATCAGCTCTCAGCATAGAGCACCCCGGATTTGCCTAAGATGCATGCCTACAGCCTTCCACCTGGACAACCAACGCCAGGCTGACTTAACCTTCTCCGTCCTCTCATCGCATTACACTGAAGTATTGGAATATTAACCAATTTCCCATCGACTACGCCTCTCGGCCTCGCCTTAGGGGTCGACTCACCCAGCCCCGATTAACGTTGGACTGGAACCCTTGGTCTTTCAGCGAACGGGTTTTTCACCCGTTTTGTCGTTACTCACGTCAGCATTCGCACTTCTGATACCTCCAGCAGACTTCTCAATCCACCTTCATCGGCTTACAGAACGCTCCCCTACCACGTATACAATGTATACATCCGCAGCTTCGGCACATAGTTTTAGCCCCGTTACATCTTCCGCGCAGGCCGACTCGACTAGTGAGCTATTACGCTTTCTTTAAAGGGTGGCTGCTTCTAAGCCAACCTCCTAGCTGTCTATGCCTTCCCACATCGTTTCCCACTTAACTATGATTTTGGGGCCTTAGCTGGCGGTCTGGATTGTTTTCCTCTTGACTACGGACGTTAGCACCCGCAGTCTGTCTCCCGGATAGTACTCATCGGTATTCGGAGTTTGCATCGGTTTGGTAAGTCGGGATGACCCCCTAGCCGAAACAGTGCTCTACCCCCAATGGTATTCGTCCGAGGCGCTACCTAAATAGCTTTCGGGGAGAACCAGCTATCACCAGGCTTGATTAGCCTTTCACCCCTATCCACAAGTCATCCCCTGGCTTTTCAACGACAGTGGGTTCGGTCCTCCAGTTAGTGTTACCCAACCTTCAACCTGCTCATGGATAGATCGCCTGGTTTCGGGTCTACACCCAGCAACTATACGCCCTATTAAGACTCGGTTTCCCTACGGCTCCCCTATGCGGTTAACCTTGCTACTGAATGTAAGTCGCTGACCCATTATACAAAAGGTACGCAGTCACCACACGAAGTGGCTCCCACTGCTTGTATGCATGCGGTTTCAGGATCTATTTCACTCCCCTCACAGGGGTTCTTTTCGCCTTTCCCTCACGGTACTGGTTCACTATCGGTCAGTCAGGAGTATTTAGCCTTGGAGGATGGTCCCCCCATATTCAGACAAGGTTTCACGTGCCTCGCCCTACTCGTCATCATTATGTGTGCCCTTTCGTGTACAGGACTATCACCCACTATGGTTGCACTTCCCAGAGCATTCCACTAAAACACACATAACTTAATGGGCTGTTCCCCTTTCGCTCGCCGCTACTGAGGGAATCTCAATTGATTTCTTTTCCTAAGGGTACTGAGATGTTTCACTTCCCCTCGTTCGCCTCAATACACTATGTATTCATGTATTGATACCTACCTTATGGTAAGTGGGTTTCCCCATTCAGACATCTCCGGATCAAAGGATATTTGCCGCCTCCCCGGAGCTTTTCGCAGGCTATCACGTCTTTCTTCGCCTCTGACTGCCAAGGCATCCACCACATGCACTTAATTACTTGACTATACAACCCCAAACAGTCGTTAATCCCTACAAGTAGGATTAAGACAATTAAATAAATAATCAATTATCTATTTAATCTACAGTTCGAAGTCCCGTGCACTTAAGCACCGTACAGCTTCAATCTAAATTCATATACCAAAACGCTTGATTCAGTTAATTTGCTAGTTCTCAATTCAATCTACGTTCATCAACCCGTCATAACAACGCGTTAACGTATATTGATTGAGTGAACAATTTATTTCAGACTCAATTTTGCCAATCTGTTAATGATTCACTACATCCTCGTCGGACTGCAGTCAACTGTGATAAATCACAGAGATTAATAAGCATAAACTTACTAAGCTCTATAATCTATGGTGGAGACTAGGAGAGTCGAACTCCTGACCTCCTGCGTGCAAAGCAGGCGCTCTACCAACTAAGCTAAGTCCCCAGCTTATCATTTGTGATTCGATGTATTGTAGACTGTGTTAAGGCGAATGCTTAACTCGAGCATAGCTCTCGTCTTGCGCTCGGGCGAAACATGTTTCGCTGACCCTCGCTCATGGTGGGTCTGACAAGACTTGAACTTGTGACCCCACGCTTATCAAGCGTGTGCTCTAACCAACTGAGCTACAGACCCTCAGATACATCGTCATGAAGAACAACTTGTTGTGGATTCTTACTAATCGTCAATCTTTCGTTAAGGAGGTGATCCAGCCGCAGGTTCCCCTACGGCTACCTTGTTACGACTTCACCCCAGTCATCGGCCACACCGTGGTAAGCGTCCTCCCTAAGGTTAGACTACCTACTTCTGGTGCAACAAACTCCCATGGTGTGACGGGCGGTGTGTACAAGGCCCGGGAACGTATTCACCGCGGCATTCTGATCCGCGATTACTAGCGATTCCGACTTCATGGAGTCGAGTTGCAGACTCCAATCCGGACTACGATCGGCTTTTTGAGATTAGCATCACATCGCTGTGTAGCAACCCTTTGTACCGACCATTGTAGCACGTGTGTAGCCCTGGCCGTAAGGGCCATGATGACTTGACGTCGTCCCCGCCTTCCTCCAGTTTGTCACTGGCAGTATCCTTAAAGTTCCCATCCGAAATGCTGGCAAGTAAGGAAAAGGGTTGCGCTCGTTGCGGGACTTAACCCAACATCTCACGACACGAGCTGACGACAGCCATGCAGCACCTGTATCAGAGTTCCCGAAGGCACCAATCCATCTCTGGAAAGTTCTCTGTATGTCAAGGCCAGGTAAGGTTCTTCGCGTTGCATCGAATTAAACCACATGCTCCACCGCTTGTGCGGGCCCCCGTCAATTCATTTGAGTTTTAGTCTTGCGACCGTACTCCCCAGGCGGTCTACTTATCGCGTTAGCTGCGCCACTAAAGCCTCAAAGGCCCCAACGGCTAGTAGACATCGTTTACGGCATGGACTACCAGGGTATCTAATCCTGTTTGCTCCCCATGCTTTCGCACCTCAGTGTCAGTATTAGGCCAGATGGCTGCCTTCGCCATCGGTATTCCTCCAGATCTCTACGCATTTCACCGCTACACCTGGAATTCTACCATCCTCTCCCATACTCTAGCTAACCAGTATCGAATGCAATTCCCAAGTTAAGCTCGGGGATTTCACATTTGACTTAATTAGCCACCTACGCGCGCTTTACGCCCAGTAAATCCGATTAACGCTCGCACCCTCTGTATTACCGCGGCTGCTGGCACAGAGTTAGCCGGTGCTTATTCTGCGAGTAACGTCCACGCATCTAGGGTATTAGCCTAGAGCGCCTCCTCCTCGCTTAAAGTGCTTTACAACCAAAAGGCCTTCTTCACACACGCGGCATGGCTGGATCAGGGTTCCCCCCATTGTCCAATATTCCCCACTGCTGCCTCCCGTAGGAGTCTGGGCCGTGTCTCAGTCCCAGTGTGGCGGATCATCCTCTCAGACCCGCTACAGATCGTCGCCTTGGTAGGCCTTTACCCCACCAACTAGCTAATCCGACTTAGGCTCATCTATTAGCGCAAGGTCCGAAGATCCCCTGCTTTCTCCCGTAGGACGTATGCGGTATTAGCATCCCTTTCGGAATGTTGTCCCCCACTAATAGGCAGATTCCTAAGCATTACTCACCCGTCCGCCGCTAGGTCAGTTACCGAAGCAACCTTCCCCGCTCGACTTGCATGTGTTAAGCCTGCCGCCAGCGTTCAATCTGAGCCATGATCAAACTCTTCAGTTAAAATCATTTCGAGTTTTATAAGTAAAACTCTTAAACTTGGCTCATCAATTTTCTGACAAATATTTCTCAAATAAACTTCGAGTAATTTCTACCATTCAATCAATGAAAATAATTTCGATCAATCAACCAGTAAAAATCCACACAAGTTGTTCTTCATAATCTCTTAATGATCTTCTCGATGCTTCGTCAGCATCAAGCTAGGTCGGCTATATTACTCTCTATTTTTAGAAAGTCAACATGCAATGTTGATTTTATTTCTAAACTTACCACCTAAACCAGAACTCAACCATTTTAGCTAAATCCTTGTTTATCAACAAGTTTTTATCAACATCACCGCCGATGGATGTGCATTATAGAGCAAATAAAACCTGACGCAACCCCTATTTTTAATTATTTTGGGAAATATATTTTAACTGTATTTTTTATGATCAATTTCAGGTTTTTTAGTTTATTTTTCATCCTTTTCTTTCATTTTTATTTTAGTTAGACTGCGGCCATAATTTTATTTTTAATTTTTTATAAAAATGCCTTCTCTCCCCTTACACAAAACACTGTGTTTTTTGCTGTGTTTATGTTTGCACCCTGCCCATGCCAATAGCCCAACCGCTGGTGCACCCCAAATGGTGTATGCCATTTTAAGTTATGCCAAATGGGAGCAAAACACGCCGAATATTTGTATTGTGAATAATCCTGTACTGGCACAACAATTTAAAAGCCAGCGTAGCGCACAGCATGTTTATAAAATCAGCCCACTACAATTAGACGATTTAAAACAGACCAGTTGTCAGGCCATTGTCTTTTCTAACCTAAGCCCGCGTGAAGAACAGAATATTCTGAACAATGCAGTGCGTTATCCCGCCTTAAGCATTAGCACTACCAATTCAGCCTGTGAACTGGGCAGTGTCTTTTGCCTTTACCAGAAGAAAAATCAGCAGTATTCATTTAGGGTGAATATGCAAAGTCTGACGCAATCGCAGGTACATATTGACCCCCGGGTATTATTACTGGGTAAAAACGGGGGCCTAAAGCATGAATAAGCCCAAAGCAGTATCGCTACGACGTATTTTCCGTCCCTACCAGCTGGTGATTTTTATTCTGACCTTTGGTTTATGCCTAGGTATTTTTTGTGTGGTGTCTAATTACACCCTGGAAGTTATGCCAAACAGAGTTTGAGTATTTTATCCGGTTCTCTGGCAGAGCGGATTCAGCCCGCTGTGGTCTTTCATGACACCTATACAATTCAGAAGATTCTGACTGAATATGCCGAGCAATATCCGATTCATTCGATTCAAGTCATCGCAACCAATGGTGAGGTCCTGTCGACCATTCATCATCATCAAAATGCGTTACCGTTTATTCAGTATTTACTGGACTGGCTGTATTTTCGTGAGCCGGTGACAGTCGAGATTCAGCATCAGCAGCAAAATTTTGGACAACTGGTGGTCTATGGCAATGCCTCCACCCATGTCAGTTTTTTCTACACCATTCTACTGGCGCTGACCATTAGCTTTATTTTACTGCTGGCCTTACTGTTCTGGTCGGCAAATGCGGTTTACCGACATTTGATGAAAGCGGTCAATCCACTGGTACAGACCACCCAGACCATCAGCACCAATAAAAATTATCAGCTACGCCTGCCCTCGTCTGAAATTTCTGAGTTTCAGGAAATTAATCGCGTGGTAAATGAACTGCTGGACAAAATTGAAGCCTCAACCCGGGCCCTGCAACATGAAAATCATCAATTGTCGCATCAGGCCCGTCATGATGGACTGACCCAACTTCCTAATCGTGAATATTTCCATCAAATGCTGGCACAGAGTTTTGCCCAAGGTACGCAAGACAGCATTGCCCTGCTGTTTATTGATAACGATAACTTTAAAGAAATTAATGATCGCCACGGCCATGCCGCCGGTGATGCCGTGCTGCTGGAAATGGCCAAACGCTTGCGCCAAGCGTTAAACCAGCATGATTTTATGTCCCGCCTCGGTGGTGATGAGTTCGCAATTATTGTAAAAAATATTGAAGATCATCATGATTTAATTAGAATAAGTGAAAATTTACTCCACTGCTGTCGCCAGCCTTTAATTTTTAATCATCATCCTATTTATTTCAGTTTTAGTATTGGCATCGCACTCGCGCAGTCAGCATCATCTCCTGAAATGCTGATCAATAATGCAGATATGGCCATGTATAAGGCCAAGCAGCTCGCACAACACTGGTACATTTTTGCAGAGCACGGGCGCATGGCCAAAGGTTAGTTTATTCATGTTAAAACATATTTTTAAAACTGCTTGTCTGCTGCTTGCACTGACTACCCTCAGTGCCTGCATGAGTCTGGGGGCAGCTCAATTACAAACAGGCCCGCATGCTCAAGCAGGAAGGTTTTAGCCTGACCAGCGAGGGCTGGAGCTTAGGCCTACCAGAAAAACTGCTGTTCGGTTTTGATCAGGCCGAGATCCAGGCGCATAACCAGCAAGCCTTACAGCAACTCTCGAGCAAGTTGCTGAAATATAAACTAGATAAAGTCAAAATTATTGGACATAGCGACAATGTCGGCGACCTGACCTATAACCTGAAGCTGTCCGGAGAACGCGCTGAAAATGTCGCACAGATTTTTATGCAACAAGGCTTTCGACCAAACCATTTACAGGTAATTCCTCGCGGTGCAGAACAACCACTGGTGCCCAATACCTCTCCTGAAAACCGGGCGATGAACCAGCGTGTAAATGTGGTGATTGTGCCTTAAGTATTTTGCCACTTTGTAGAACTAGCCTCTTGCAGAGGCTTTTTTTATGGGGAGATTTGATCCGCAGACTCAAATTTCAGGCATAAAAAAACCGCTTAACGCGGTATCTTTTATCTTTCAACTTTAGGGAAATTGGTCGGAGCAGTAGGATTCGAACCTACGACCCCCTGGTCCCAAACCAGGTGCACTACCAGGCTGTGCTATGCTCCGATGTTCAACTTTAAAAGTTGGGGTGAATGACGGGATTCGAACCCGCGACAACTGGAATCACAATCCAGGGCTCTACCAACTGAGCTACATCCACCATCAATTAGTTCTACAATACCAAGCCACCAAAATGGCGCGCCTGACAGGATTCGAACCTGTGACCATCCGCTTAGAAGGCGGATGCTCTATCCAACTGAGCTACAAGCGCTTAACCGATGATACCAAAAACACATCGTTGCCTTGAGAAATTGGTCGGAGCAGTAGGATTCGAACCTACGACCCCCTGGTCCCAAACCAGGTGCACTACCAGGCTGTGCTATGCTCCGTTTCATCTCAGCTTTTCGTGTATCGCACATCGTGCGGTACGGTGTGCATTCTAGGCGCGACGCCCGTGGACGTCAACACCTATCTTTAAAAAAATATGAAAAATCTCTTCAACCGCTTATTTATCAAGCATTTTAGACATTTTTCAATCAATTTTTAGCGTTTTAGCTGCGCACTGAAGTTTAACATGCGATCGAGCGGTAATTTGGCGCGTTCTGCCAGCGTAGGATCAACAAAAATTTCCTGATCACCCTGCTGTAAAACCTGCAAAATCCCATCTAGTTCGTTCATAGCCATCCACGGGCAATGCGCGCATGAACGACAGGTCGCGCCTTCACCGGCGGTCGGCGCTTCTACCAGAATCTTGTTCGGTACCGCCTGCTGCATTTTGTAGAAAATCCCGCGGTCGGTCGCCACAATTAAACGCTCATGTGGCAAAGTCTGGGCAGCCTTGATCAATTGCGAGGTACTGCCGACTGCATCAGCAACATCCACCACCGATTCTGGTGATTCTGGATGCACCAGCACCGCTGCATCCGGATAAAGCGCTTTCATTTGTGCAATCCCGCGGGCACGGAATTCTTCATGCACGATACAGGCACCATCCCAGAGTAGCATATCTGCGCCCGTTTTTTTCTGGATATAACGCCCCAAATGCTGATCCGGTGCCCAGATAATTTTTTCACCCAGGCTATCGAGATGCTCGACAATTTCAACCGCACAGCTTGAGGTTACCACCCAGTCGGCACGGGCTTTCACAGCAGCCGAGGTGTTGGCATACACCACTACGGTATGATCAGGATGGGCATCGCAGAATTGGGTAAATTCATCTACCGGGCAGCCCAGGTCGAGTGAACAGGTGGCTTCCAGCGTCGGCATCAGCACTGTTTTCTCAGGTGACAGGATTTTGGCGGTTTCGCCCATAAATTTCACCCCGGCCACCACCAAGGTTGACGCTGCATGATCACGACCAAAACGTGCCATTTCCAGTGAATCCGATACACAACCACCCGTCAGCTCTGCCAGCTCTTGCACTTCAGGATCGCAATAATAGTGTGCCACCAGTACTGCATCACGTTTTTTAAGTTCGGCCTGAATTAAGGCAAATTTGGCCTGCTTGGCTTCTTCAGTTAAATGATTTTCTTTCGGTTCACCCAAACGGTCTAAATGCGCCTGCACAATCGACTTTGCTTCATTGGCAATTAAATTGGTCGCATCATTCATAACAGCGTCTTCTCTATCGAAATGCTTGTTTGCACAAGCAGTTACATCAGCAATTGGTCAGTGTCAGTGCTTGACCAATCATTAAAAATACAGCGTTGTAAAAAAGCCTCACAACGGAGGCTTTTTCAGAAATACATCAGGGACTTAAGAACGGTAGTCTGCATTAATCTTGACATAATCATAAGATAAATCGCAGGTATAGACGGTATCTTGAGCCTGGCCACGACCTAAATCTACACGAATGGTCATTTCCTGCTGCGCCATGACACGTGCGCCGGCTTCTTCGGTATAGTCCGCTGCGGCGCCGCCATCTTTACAGATTTGTACATCATCTAACCAAACCTGAATTTTTTCAACGTCTAAATTTGGCACGCCCGCATAACCAATGGCCGCCAGAATACGGCCCCAGTTTGGATCTGAGGCAAAAATAGCGGTTTTTACTAGCGGTGAATGAGCAATACTGTAAGCAATATCGCAACATTCCTGGGTATTTTGTCCACCTTCGACTGCAACGGTAATAAATTTGGTCGCGCCTTCACCATCACGCACAATCAGCTGCGCCAGACGTGTCATCACCCGGGTTAAAACCTCTAATACTACGGCATAACGCGGATCTTCGGTCGAGCTGATTTCTGTACCACCGGCTTGGCCAGTTGCAATGAAGATACAGGAGTCATTGGTTGAGGTATCGCCATCGACAGTGATGCGGTTAAACGAGACATTAACCGTACTACTCAACAGTTGCTGTACCAGTTCACGGCTGATTGGAGCATCAGTGGCCACATAACCAAGCATGGTCGCCATATTCGGGCGAATCATGCCGGCACCTTTAGAAATACCGGTCATGGTATAAGTGATGCCATCCAGTTCAAACTGCTCAGATGCACCTTTCGGTGTGGTATCTGTGGTCATAATACCGCGGGCAGCGTCGTCCCAGGCATCAGCACGCAAGCTGTCTAGGGCCGGTTGTAAACCCGCAGTTAAACGCTCAATTGGTAACTGCTCGCCAATCACACCGGTAGAAAATGGCAATACTTCGGCGGTCTGTACACCTGCCAGTTCAGCCAGCTTGGCACAGGTTGCTGCTGCATTTTGCATACCGGTTTTACCGGTTCCGGCATTGGCATTGCCGGTGTTAATCACTAAATAACGTGGATTACCCGCCTGCAGATGCGCTTTACAGATATGCACAGGCGCTGCACAAAAGGCGTTTTGGGTAAACACACCGGCGACATTGGCACCTTCGGCCAGTTCAAAAATAACAAGGTCACGTCGGTTCTTATAACGAACATAGGCTTCTGCTGTCCCAATTCTCACCCCTTTGACCACATGCATCTGTGGCATAGAAACGTCACCTACTGCCATTTTTAAAACGTCCAACCAGTTAATAATTCAGTGTGCACAGCTTAGAACAAAATCAGGAAAAAATCGAGCAGAACCCGTCATCCACAAAATTGTGACCGGACTCAACTGCCGTGCAATAAAAAACCAGCCCTCAGGCTGGTTAGTGTTGTGTGCTTGACCCTTAGTTTTTGGCCAGTTGCGCAGCTTCGTTTAATAAAGCCTGTTTGGCTTTTTGCTGGCTTTCTGCAGACAATGCCGGGTTAGAAGCAACAATGCGATCGGCATTGGCGGCATTGGCCGGTGCAATGGCTGCAGTCTGGAGCACAATCGGACGTTTATTCGGGTTGGCAAAGGTATAACGGATACCGGTACGTGGGCTTGCAACCGTCACCTGGTCATTATTGACCACTGCTTGGGTGGTGCTTACACCGACTGCGGCCTGTACTTTTGCCGGCGTGGTGGTTTGGGTATTGGCAAAAGCCAAAGCAGGTGCTGCTAAAGCAACAATCAGTAAAGGTTGTAATACTTTTTTCATTGTGTTTTCCACTTTTCGGTGTGCAATGTGCAACTAAATACCATTTAATTTCCTGCACTGCAATCTGTATTCACATCTTGCAAAACTATTCAAACACTTAGCGGAATAAAAAAAAGCAGAATCGAAATTCTGCTTTTTGCGAGATGTTTTGAATGGCTTAGATTTTGCCGTGGCACTGCTTGTATTTCAGACCTGAACCACATGGACATGGTGAATTACGGCTTGCCGGTGGCGTAAACACCGTTTCGGTTGGGGTTGTCTGCTGCGCATCGGCTTCGAAAGTTTCACCGGTCAGACTGTCCACATCGGCATGAGACAGATTCAGCTGCATCGCCTCGGCTTGTGCCTGTTTCTGTGCTTCAAGTTCAGCCAGTTCTTCAGCTGTTGGTACGTGTACGCGAGACAAGTCAGTCACCACATCAGACTTGATCACAGCGAGCATGTTCACAAACAGGTTAAAGGCTTCTTTCTTGTATTCCTGCTCCGGATTCTTTTGCGCATAACCACGTAAATGAATGCCTTGACGCAAGTAATCCATTGCCGCCAGATGGTCTTTCCAGTGACGATCCAGCGAGTTGAGCATAAAGTGACGCTCCAGCATGGCTGCAGATTCATCACCCATTTGCTGACGGCGGCTGTTATAACGAGCCACCAGCTCATCAGAAATACGTTCGACCAGACCTTCTTCATCCAGACGGCGATCTTCTTCTAACCATTGGTTAATTGGCAGATCTAAAGCCAGATCTTCACGTAACGCCTGCTCCAGACCGTCAATATCCCACTGATCATGAATCGACTCTGGTGGTACATAGTTGGCAATCACGCCCTGAATCACTTCACGGTGCATTTCTTCGATGTAATCTTGCAATGAGTTTGCGGCAAGAATTTCATCACGCTGTGAGTAAATAATCTTACGCTGTTCATTGTTGACGTCATCGTATTTCAACAGGTTCTTACGGATATCGAAGTTACGTGCTTCAACTTTGCGCTGGGCATTTTCAATCGAACGCGACACCATTTTGTGTTCAATGGCTTCATCTTCTTTCAGGCCCATGGCACGCATCATGGCCACCACACGATCACCGGCGAAAATACGCATCAGGTCATCTTCAAGTGACAGATAGAAACGCGACACACCCGGGTCACCCTGACGACCGGCACGACCACGCAGCTGGTTATCAATACGGCGTGATTCATGGCGTTCAGAACCAATAATATGCAAACCGCCTGAGGCCAGTACCGCTTCGTGGTTCTGGTCCCATTCTTCTTTCAGACGTTGTTCATCTTCAGGTGTCGGGTTTTCAATTTTGGCCAGCAGAGCTTTCCAGTTACCACCGAGCAGAATATCGGTACCACGACCCGCCATGTTGGTGGCAATGGTCACCGCACGTGGTGCACCGGCTTGGGCAATAATATCGGCTTCACGTTCGTGCTGTTTGGCGTTCAGAACTTCATGATGAATACCGGCCTCTTTCAGTTTGTCCGAGAGGATTTCTGAGGCTTCAATGGTGGCAGTACCAATCAGGATCGGCGCGACACCAGATTCCTGCACGCGCAGGATTTCCTGAATAATCGCATTGTATTTGCCTTCACGATTTAAATAGATTAAATCGTTATGGTCCTGACGGATCATTGGACGGTGGGTTGGAATAATTACCACATCCAGACCATAAATTTCTTTCATTTCTGCCGCTTCAGTATCGGCAGTACCGGTCATACCGGACAGTTTTTTGTACAGACGGAAGTAGTTCTGGAAGGTGGTGGTGGCCAGAGTCTGGTTTTCAGGCTGGATTTCCAGACCTTCTTTGGCTTCAACTGCCTGATGCAGACCTTCAGACCAGCGACGACCCGGCATGGTACGGCCGGTGTTTTCATCGACAATAATCACTTCACCATCATGGATGATGTAATGCACATTGCGCTGATACAGGAAATGGGCACGAATGGCCGCAGACACGTGATGTACCAGATTCAGGTTGGAAGCAGAATACAGGCTTTCCCCTTCTGCCAGCAGCCCCATCTGAATCAGCTCATTTTCTACGGTTTCATAACCGACTTCGGTCATTTCAACCGAACGCTGTTTTTCATCAATCCAGAAGTGACCGCCATCTGGCACTTTCTCTTCTTTTTGCGGATGCAGTTTAGGCGGAATGGTATTAATCGCTGCATACAGCTGTGATGAGTCTTCGCTCTGACCCGAGATAATCAGCGGGGTACGTGCTTCATCAATCAGGATCGAGTCGACTTCATCGATAATGGCATAGGTCAGGCCACGCTGCTTTTTCTCTGCCAGCGAGAACACCATGTTGTCACGCAAATAGTCGAAACCAAATTCGTTGTTGGTCCCGTAAGTAATATCGGCACGATAGGCTTGCGCTTTTTCGGTCGGGTCCTGCATCGAATAAATAATGCCGATGCTTAAACCCAGAAATTCAAAGAGTGGACGGTTGAGCTCGGCATCACGCTGTGCCAGGTAGTCGTTCACGGTAATCACGTGTACGCTTTCACCACTTAAGGCATTCAGGTAACAGGCCAAAGTCCCCATTAAGGTTTTACCTTCACCGGTACGCATTTCTGCAATTTTACCTTCGTGCAGGGTAATACCACCAATCAGCTGTACATCATAATGGCGCATGCCCATGACCCGTTTCCCGGCTTCACGGCAGACTGCAAACGCTTCTGGCAATAACTTATCTAGACTTTCGCCCTTGTTATATCGTTGTTTGAATTCTTCGGTTTTTGCAGATAAGTCTGCATCGCTTAAGGCTGATATCGTCGGCTCGAGCGCATTAATCTTGTCTACGATTTTACGCATGCGTTTGAGTTCGCGCTCATTTTTGGTACCGAAGATTCCTCCGATCAGACTTGCCAACATGAATAGACTCTCTAAATCTTGCTTGTCAAAAGAATAATTTGTTCTCAGTCGTTATTATGGTGCTAGAAATTTGAAGTACAAGGGTTTTGCACACAACCCATCAAAAAATTCTGATGATTTCTATCCGTACAGCGAAGCTAAGGCAAAATAATGTAGCAAATTTTAATCGGATGATATAGTCAAAGCATGACAATATGACTGCATGTTTTTCAGCATTTCATGCAACTACTTATTCCATATATTCATAAAGAATTACAAAAAAAGTATTTTCAATGCTAAAAGAATTGCGCCATAGTCAATTCCATCCCCCAATACAACAACGATATGAGGCAGTTAAAATGAGTTTACGATTAGGCGATACCGCACCCGACTTTACTCAGGAATCAAGCGAAGGCACCCTGAACTTTTATGAATTTCTGGGCGACAGCTGGGGCATCCTGTTTTCACATCCTGCCGACTACACCCCGGTCTGCACCACCGAACTGGGCTATACCGCAAAACTCAAACAGGAATTTGAAAAACGTGGCGTCAAGGCCATTGCCCTGTCGGTCGATGATGTCGAGTCACACAAAGGCTGGATTAATGACATTAACGAAACCCAGAACACCAGCGTGAATTTTCCGATTATTGCCGATCAGGACCGTAAAGTATCGACGCTATATGATTTTATCCATCCCAATGCCAGCGAAACCCTGACGGTACGCTCCCTGGTGATTATCGATCCGAATAAAAAAGTGCGTCTGATTATTACCTATCCGGCCTCTACCGGGCGTAACTTCCATGAAATTTTACGCGTGGTCGATTCCCTGCAACTGACCGACAACTATAAAGTGGCCACCCCGGCCAACTGGCAAGAGGGTGAAGATGTGGTGATTGTGCCTTCACTGCAAGATGAAGCCGAATTAAAACAGCGTTTCCCGAAAGGCTATACCGCAGTGAAACCATACCTGCGTTTAACCCCGCAGCCGAATCGTGACTAAATAATCAAGGTCCGTTCATCTTCCTGTATGCCTGTCTTCGGACGGGCATTTTTCATGGTACAAGGTCAGCACCTCAGCCGTGCTACACTGGGATGGTCCAGCACAACCGATTAGAACACTATGCCCAAAAATCTGCTTGCCCTGGTCCTGACCTGCATTTGTTGCACGGGCTGTATGACTACACCGGCCTTGCCTGAACAGCAGCGCCCGAGTGCCTGGGCTCAACCGCTGGATGCACAGCATAATTTTTATCAGGTCAGCCCGATGCTGTTTCGCAGCGAACAGCCCGATCAGCAGCTGGCAGCATTGTTACAACAGCATGAGATTGATGTAGTGATTAATCTACGCCCCAAAGCGACAGATGCTGAACCGCTACAGCAGCATGGACTGCAATCGGTGCATCTACCGATTCATACCTGGGCCATTGATCGGGAAGATTTATTGCAGGTAATGCAGCAGATTCAAAGCGCCCAAGCCCAACAGCAGAAAGTGCTGATTCATTGTTATCATGGTGCAGACCGGACCGGGGCCAGTGTGGCCATGTACCGGATTATGTTTGAACACTGGCCGGTGGAACAGGCGCTGGCAGAAATGAAATATGGCGGCTTTGGCTTCCATCCGATCTGGGTCAATATTGATGCCTTATTTCGTCCTGAAAATATAAAATGGATTCGACAGCAACTGTCAAATCCATCAGATTAAAACTAAGGGCAAAATACCGAAGGATACTTACAACTAGTTCCGCTTATCTAACGGCACCCAGTCAATCACCCAGGCCGATTTCATGTTCAGGCTGGCATCTGCTGCAATTTTCTTGCGTGCTGCATCGGCACTTTCACGGTCTTTAGATGGCCCCACCATAATCCGGATCCCTTTAGAGGTCGGACTCTTGGTGACTTTATAGCCTTTGGCTTTTAAGCGCGCGGCCAGTGCATCGGCATTGGCTTCATTGGCGGCCAGTGCCACCTGCACCATCCACTGTTTACCATCATCTTCGCCTTCCAGCAGTTTACGTGCTTTCTCGGCTTCAGCTTTCTTTTTGGCTTCTTCTTCGGCTTTACGTTTGGCTTCTGCCTGACGTTTTTCCTCAGCTTTGCGCTTCTCTTCTGCAGCTTTCTGTTCAGCAGCCTTACGTTCCTGCTCGGCCTTGCGTTTGGCTTCTGCCTGACGCTTTTCTTCAGCTAAGCGTTTTTCTTCCGCAGCTTTTTGTTCTGCTGCTTTTTTCTCGGCAGCAGTACGTTCCTGGGCCGCTTTCTGCTCGGCAGCTTTTTTGGCTTCAGCTGTTTTTTGCTGTTCCAGCTTTTTCTGGGCAGCCAGTTTTTCTTCAGCCAGACGTTTTTGTTTGGCCTGCTCATCTTCAACCAGCTCTGGCGGAATATTGTCGGAACTTTGCTGCTGGCCATTACGTAGTGCATTTAAGGCCGCATATTCTTCTGCAGCCTTACGGGCGGCTTCAGCTTCTGCCTGCTGCTGCATGGCCAGGAATTCAGCTGCACGCGCTTCCTGTTCAGCCACGGCTTTTTCACGGGCACGGCGCTGCTCTTCCAGCAGACGTTTTTCAGTTTCTACATCTACCGTTAAAGGTTGTAGCTGAATCATTTCGGCTTCAGGCACAGTATTTTGCTGTAACTGTTCGACCCGTTCTGGCGTTTTGACATTATTTTGATGTATTTCTTCTTGGCCTTTCAGGAGTAATGCTGCCAATAACACACCACCACCCAATAAAACAACGCCGCCCATCCAGCGCTGTTTGTTATTCATTGACATTCTTCCAAATACTCCCATACCGCTTCTAAGGTATGAAATGATCCACATACCAAAATCAGCTGATTATTGTTCGTTTCATCCAGCGCTGATTTAAAAGCTAATTGAACACTATCAAAGTGCTGTACTGTTTCGCCCTCGAGAGCCGCATCCAGTTGTGTGATGTCTGCCGCACGAGGAACATTTAATTGTGCAATTTTCCACATTAAAACATGTTCTTTCAATAAGGCAACGACAGAATTCACATCTTTATCGGCCAGCATGGAAAACACACTGATCACTTCGGTGTACTGTTTATTGTAATTTAAATAATTTCGCAATTGCTTTAACAAAAACTCTACACCGTGCGGATTGTGCCCGGCGTCAAAGATTACGGTCTTGCCGGCAATCTGGCGAATTTCAAAACGGCCCGGGAGCTGGGCCTGTTGGATGCCTTCGGCAATCGCCTGCTGCTGGATGTTCAGACCGCTGAGTAACACGGCGGCAACTGCGGTCGACATATTTTCCAGCGCCAGCGTGCCAAGCGGTAATTTTAAGGTGCTGCCACTGCTGGCAAATAACCAGGACTGGCCATCTGCAGCGGTGCGATAAAAATAATCACGATTGGCGACATACAGCGGGGCCTGACACTGTGCTGCCTTATCCTGAATGGCTTGCGGTAATTCCTGCACGCCGCCAAAGATCACCGGAATATTCGGGCGGATGATGCCGGCTTTTTCAAAGGCAATTTTTTCAATGGTATCGCCCAGCCAGTCGGTATGATCCAGCCCGATATTGGTAATCACGGCCATATCGGGATGTACCACATTAACCACATCCAGACGGCCACCTAGGCCAACTTCCAGCACCCAGACATCACAGGCCTGCTGTTTAAAAATGACAAAAGCCGCCAGCGTGGTGGCTTCAAAAAACGATAAACTTAAATTACAGTCACGACGCGCCTGATCGACCTGTACAAAGGCCTCAATCAGTTGCTGGTCATCGACCTCGACGCCGCCCAGTTTGACCCGTTCATTAAAACGGTAAATATGCGGCGACTGATACAGCCCCACCTGATAACCCTGAGCATTTAAAATCGCGGCCAAGGTGGTGGTGGTGGAACCTTTGCCATTGGTGCCCGCGACGGTAAACACTTTTGCGTCCGGGTGAGTGACGCCCAGCTTTTCAGCCACAGGAATCACCCGTTCCAGACCTAAATCAATCCCTGTAACGTGAACATGGCTCCAATAATTGAGCCATGTTTCTAAAGAGTCGGTTGCAAGTGGTGCTGTATTCAAGACAAATTCATCAGTTTCGTGACAATGCGATATACAGTATCACGTAATGCATGACGATGAACAATCTGATCGACCACACCATGATCAAGCAGGTATTCCGCGCGCTGGAACGGTTCATCCAGTTTTTCACGTACGGTTTGCTCAATTACACGCTTACCGGCAAAGCCAATCATGGCTTTTGGTTCTGCCAGATGAACATCACCCAACATTGCCAACGATGCCGTTACGCCACCATATACCGGATGGGTTAAGACCACGATATATGGTAAGCCCGCTTCTTTTAAACGCTGGATGGCTGCTGAAGTACGCGCCATCTGCATTAAAGACAGCATGCCTTCCTGCATACGCGCACCGCCTGAGGCGGCAAAGCAGATTAACGGCTGACGTTGCTGAATGGCACGTTCCGCTGCAAGCACAAAACGGTCACCGACCACCGTGCCCATAGAGCCGCCCATAAAGTCAAATTCAAAGGCACAGGTGGTTACCGGCACGCCTTTTAATAAACCTTGCATGACCAGTAAAGCTTCAGTTTCACCGGTTTTCTTTTGTGCTTCGGCCATACGGTCCGGATACGGCTTGCTGTCCACAAATTTCAGTGGATCTTTGGCAGAAAATTCCTGACCCAGTTCGGCATCGACCTGATCGAGGAACCAGGTTAAACGGTCACGCGCTTTCATGCGTAAATGCTCGTCACATTGCGGGCAGACATAGGCATTGAAAGACATGGCTGTACGAGTCACCAGTGCATGACATTCCGGACATTCGATGGTTGGTTCGGTGAATGTCGCCTTTAAGGCTTGCTGCTCATCCGGTACATGAATTCCCGGTACGCCGCGTTCTGTCCACGGCGTAGTTGGGCTTAAGATTTTCCCTGGCTTGACTTCTTGACTCATACTAACTCATCGAGCGCGGCTCGAAGCTCCTTGACTTTATTAACCGTTTCAACCACGGCTTGTTCTGGTTCGAGGTTGGCAAACTGTTTTACGAAAGCACTACCGACAATGACTGCATCTGCCACGGCACCCATGACTTTGGCAGACGCCGCATCACTAATACCGAAACCGACACCAACCGGTACATCGGTGACTGCCTTGATTTTCTCAATCCGCTGCGCCGCTTCAGAGACATCTAAAGTGGCTGCACCGGTCACGCCTTTGAGCGACACGTAGTAAATAAAGCCGCTGGCCTGTTTCACTACATGCTGGATACGCTCATCGGTAGAGGTTGGTGCCAGCAGGAAAATCTGGTCCATATCGTACTGCTGTAAGATCTGGTCTAAATCGGCAGCTTCTTCTGGCGGCAGATCCACCAGCAAGACACCATCTACCCCACATTCATGCGCATAGGCGACAAACTTCTGGTAGCCAATGACCTCAACCGGGTTTAAATAACCCATGAGCACCACTGGTGTTTCCGTGTCTTTTTGGCGGAATTCCTTGACCATATTCAGTGCATCGAGGGTATTGGTTCCCCCTGCCAATGCACGTTCTGCAGCCAAGGCAATGACTGGACCATCGGCCATCGGGTCAGAGAATGGCAGTCCAAGCTCAATCACATCTACACCCGCCTCAACCATTTGATGTAACAGCGGTACCGTTACCTGTGGCTGTGGGTCACCTGCCATGACATAAGATACGAGGGCCTTACGTTGTTGAGATTTCAACTGTGCAAATCGGGTGGCTAAACGTGACATAGGGCTGTGCTTTCCTTGAATAATTCAAAACTGATAAGTTGCTATTGTCGAAATACAGGACATCGCATTGTAACGCTATTTTTTGCTCATTGAACAGAGCACAGCTGGTCGATGCCCGATTTCATCAGCAAAGCGCGAATTCCAGAACAACCCGAAAGCTACATTTACCGATATTTCGGTTTTTTTCTCAATGATCAAAGATGCCTAATTTCGCTATTCCCAGCAATCTCAAGCAGTTAGAAAAACCCAATGACTGAGCAAAAAAGATGATAAAAATAGGACAGTTAGCATTTACATTTAAAGTTTTCAGAAATAGCAAAAGCTGCTTTATACTAGCGCCGTTTTCAGACTTTTTCTTATTTCTATGATTTCCGACTCCCAGGCAAAAGTGCACGCTCGCGGGCTTGCGCTGTTGCCACTTATTGTATTTTTAGCCATTTTTTTAGGCAGTGGCATTTACCATTCCCTGATTGGGACCGAGTTTGCCTTCTATCAGGTCAAGGCGCCGGTGGCGGCCATTCCGGCGATTATCCTGGCATTATTGCTCTATCGTGGTCAGCTGAACGGGGCCATTGAAGAATTTTTGCAGGGCGCCAGCCATCCCAATCTGATCCTGATGTTTATGGTGTTTATGCTGGCCGGTGCCTTTGCCAGCACCAGTGGCGCCATTGGCAGTGTCAATGCCACGGTACAGCTGGGCCTGTCGATCATCCCGCCTGAATTTGTACTGCCGATGCTGTTTCTGATTTCAGCCTTTGTTGCCACCGCCATGGGCACCTCAATGGGCACCATTGCAGCCTGTGCACCCATTGCCTTTGGTTTTTCCGAAGCCACGCAAATTGCCACGGTCTATACCATTGGTGCGGTGGTTGGCGGTGCCATGTTTGGCGATAACCTGTCGATGATTTCTGACACCACCATTGCCGCCACCAGCAGCCAGAAAGTACAGCTGCGTGACAAGTTCAAGGTCAATGTCTGGATTGCCGTACCGGCCGCACTGATCACTGTGCTGATTTATATGCTGATTAACCAGAATACCCAGGCCATTGCCTATCAGGAGTATAACGCCTGGCTCATCTTGCCTTATGTGGCGGTGTTTGTGCTGGCCTTTTCCCGCCTGCATGTACTGGCAGTGTTAACCATCGGGATTTTACTCTCGGCACTGATGGGACTGTTGATGCTGCCTGAGTTTGATCTGCTCAAGCTGAATGGTGCTATTTATGACGGTTTTGTCGGCATGTTTGAAGTGGCGTTGCTGTCGATGTTCCTGGGTGGCTTATCGGCCATTATGCAAAAAGAAGGCGGCCTGGAATGGCTGATTCAACGCATCTACAAGCTAACTCGCCTGTTTAAGGTTGGCGCGCAACGTGCTGGTGAGTTGGGGATTAGCTTTCTGGTGGTGTTTTCCAACCTGTTTGTGGCCAACAATACCGTGGCGATTATCCTGTCTGGAGATATGGCGCGGGAAGTGGCGCAGGAATATGGCGTCGATCCGAAACGCGCTGCCGCCCTGCTGGATATTTTCTCCTGCGTGGTACAGGGCCTGATTCCTTATGGCGCCCAGTTATTGCTGGCCTGCTCGATTGCCAAAATGTCACCGGTAGAGCTGATTGGCAGTGTCTATTATTGCTGGGTGCTGGCGATTTTTGCGATTGCCGCTATTGCCTTGCGTTTCCCTAAACTGCGCACGGCTTAAGACTGTACTTTTTAATTTTCCAAGCGGCTATTCAGCCGCTTTTTATTGGTGGTCTGTTGCTGACGCAGTACCCGGCGCCGCTCGGTTAAGGTCTGGCCGCAATGCGCTTTATAGGCACGCGCCAAAGCCGACTGATCGGAATAACCGAGCTGGCTGGCAATCTCGGTCAGACTCAGCTTTTGCGGTAATAGCAACTCACAGCGTTTGATCCTTTCCATGTCCAGCAGCTGTTTAAATGAGGTCCCCAGTTCACTCAGTTGACGCTGCAAAGTGCGACTGGACATACACAGCTCGACAGCCAGCTCATCCAGCTTGGGTGCTTGTTGCTGCAGCCTTAAATAATCGGCAATCAAATGACGCAGCTTCTGGTCTAGCCCTTCCAACAAAGGTTTGGCCGCCATCGCTTCTTCAGCCTGTTTTTTTAAAATCCCGATTAAAGTTGGATCAGGCTGCTGTGGTTGCAGCTGCAGGCTGTCGATGCTCAGCACCAGCTGATAATCCGGCTGATCAAACAACACTTCGCAGCCATAAAACTTTTGATATTGATACAGCGCCGTTTGCGGAGCATGGGCAAAATGAACCCGGCGCAAGGGAAAGTGTTCGGCCGCAAACATCTGCCGGGCCAGCTGCAGCATACAGGCAAAGGTGATTTCGTGAATCAGCGTGCTCTGATCCTGCGGATTCGGCCAGGAGACAATCAGCAGATCATCCTGCTGCTGGATCTGCATGGGAACCGCTTCGTTAGCATCAATCACCAGCCGGCTAAACTGGGCAATATACTGCAAGGCCTCGGCCACGCTATTACTGCGCGAGGCCATATAGCCGAGCACACCAAAATGTTCCGGACGGATAAAACGCGCCAGTTCAAACACCAGATAGGCTGTGTTCAGCTGCTGCCGGGTCTGTTCCAGCAGCGTAATAAAAGCCTGACAGGAAGATTGGCCATCAATCGGCAAACTCAGTACATGCTGCACATATTGCTGCAAGCTGTCTGACAGCTCGAGCTGTTGCGGCTGCACACCTTGTGCCTGCAGGTAGGACTGCCACAAGTGTACATAGCCGTTTGGAATCTGAATATCACTCGGGTAAGTTGTCATCCTGACATTTCTTATTTTCACTATGGCGTAAAATGTATAAAAACTGGCAAGACTTGTCAAAACAAAGCCGCTAAAGCCCGACATACTGCAGATATGAACGACTAGATGAAGTAAAACAAGATGAATGCCATAGTCCAATATCAGGCGCAACCAGTGGTGCGCAGCAATCTCGACTTTAAGCTGGAACAGATTCCACGCTTCTGGTTTGGTGGAGATCCTTTTCTGACCCGCATGTTTGATGCCTTAAGCCTGACCTTTCCCGATGGGGAACGCTATTTTATTCAGTCGGTACGCTTGTACCGCGAGCAGATTCAGCAGCCAGAACTGCAGCAACGCGTGGCCGACTTTATCCGCCAGGAAGCCCAGCATGGCATCGCGCATGACAAAATGAACCAGCTAATGAAAAATCAGGGTATGCCGGTGGATCAGTTTATCCGCCAGCTCAACCGGATTTTTAAATTTGAACTGGAAAAACGCTCACCGGAATACAATATTGCCACCACGGCAGCAGCCGAGCACCTGACCGCCCTCATGGCTGAAACCTTTTATGCCCATCGCTCGACGTTAGCTGAAGCACATCCGTATGTACGCGCCTTGTTTGCCTGGCATGCGATTGAAGAAATGGAACATCGGGATGTGGCCTTTGATGTAATGCGTGATGTGGCCCAAGTTTCTGAAGCGATGCGGCATTTTGCCCTGGTCTGGACCACGTTCCTGATGTTTGGTTTTACCATTTATCGGGCCAATATCATGTTAAAACAGGATGGCTTTAGTCTGTGGCAGCGTCTGCAACTGAATGCCAAAGGTTTGCCGTGGTTCTTTGGCAAAAAAGGCACCTTGACCCGGATGGGCCGGCTATATAAGGACTGGTTTAAAAAAGATTTTCATCCCAGCCAGCATCCGATTATTGCCCAGTATGAAGTCTGGATTAACACCTTGGAACAGACCAATGATCCGATTCAGGCCGGTGAAGCCTTCTGGCAGGCGGCTAAAGATTAAAGAAAAGTTATGATGGATTAAAAAAGCTGAATGTCAGGTTCAGCTTTTTTATTGAGTGGATGAGTTGTAGCTTTTTGGTGAGAAGGAGCAGCGACGAAGATCTACCATTTGGCATAATGCTGTTCCAGCAAGGCATACTCATTCAGGAACACAATTTCCTGATCATCCTGCACAATGGTACCGCTGACTTTGGCCTGCCACTGGCTAAACTGGCTGCCCACCAGGCGCAGGTTCAGATTTTCATAACGGCGCCAGCCGGTGGTCACGGTTAAATTCAGGCTTTGGTCCAGCGAGACAATATTCCACTGGTTATCTGACTGCTGCTCAAATAACACATCTGCCAGCGGATACAGGCGGCCATTGACCCACAGGCAGTTTTCATTGCCAAAGCTTTCATTGACGCCAGAAGCCAGATTAATGCCGACCCGCTTGTTCTGGGCATCCCAGAAATTACAGGACAGCCAGAACCAGGCCGTTTCCGGGCGTAAAAAACCACAGGTATCATCCAGAGAAACAAAAGTTTTGTCATGAAACTGGATGGTTTGTCCCTGCTTGTTAATAAAAAAACCTTCACAGCCGAGCGTGGTCAGCTTTTGGGTATAGGTCCAGCCATTAATCCCATTCGGACTGCACATGCTTAATGGATCAGTGCCGGCACAGAAAATTCGCGCACTCAGACGCAGTTCGCCGTATTTAGTCACCCGGATATAACGCACTCCATTGGCATGCTGAATATCCAGCTGATAACCGGCTTTATGAAAATGACTATGGTTAAACAGCGGCTGCTCGTCCAGCACCGTATGCCGGGCCAGAAAACTGATCGCATCCCATTCCAGCACTTCACCGGTCAAATGATTGTAGATATAAACAAAACCATGCCCGGCCCAAGCAATATCAACAATGGCCAGGCCAATGGTATAATGCTCATGCTGAATACAACAAAATTTAAACTTTTTATATTTTAATCGTTTACGCCACCCAGACAGCACATCACCATAAGGGCTTTTATATTGATAATGATGGTATTGGATACTGGTCGGTAATTGCTTAAAACGTCCGTAACGTGGCTGTCCATTCTGTTGTATTAAATCCATGTACGACATTCCATGTGGTTTGAGACACTGTAGCTACCGCTTTATTATGCCTATAAAATCTGGCCAGAAAAATAAAAATAAGATTATTTTATCTAAACAATAACAAAAACATAGATTGCTTTCTTTCACAATATCCAAGCCAAACCACTTGCTTAAGTCTGCTACAGTCAGGACTCGGCAATAGGCAAATAGGTATTTTCCCAGCGGTTTCCGGCAAATTCCCCGGCCACCAGTTGCACATAACGGCCATGCACCTGATCAATGGCGATGCAGTCATCGACATCCAGCACCCGGTCGGTATGCTGCTTTTGCCAGTGTGCAGCAAAATATGCCTTGCCACGCTGTTTGGCCACCATGGCATTTTGTGCAACCACCAGAACATAGCGATGCAATTCGCCAAATTCACGCGCATCGTAGCCGCCCAAATTAATCAGCCAGAGTCTTTCATGCGCCTGATTCGGGGCCGCATTACTAAATTGCAGCTGATATTGTTGGCCTTCAAATTCCACCCCATTGATTTGCGCCCAGGCATCAATATGTAAGCCTTGCTGCTCACCAAACCAGGCCTGTCTTAGCTGAGGGAAAGTCTCTTCCAGCGTGTTACCCACGGCAAGCACCACATCGTGCACTTCGGTATTGGCGCGGGCATGACGACCGCCCAACATGACAATAAACAGACTTGGCATGGAAGACTCCAGAAGAGGGTTTTAACCAGGTAGAAGATAAATCAGCAATATGATACCCGTTGGCGATCGGGATGTCGCCTGTTGAGCAGCATGACAGGGACGTCAGATCTGCTCAACAAAAGCCTTTGCTTACTTTGGGCTTTTCCAAACTAAGGGAAAGTCTAAATGAATTACGATTGTCTGAATTTGTGTCAAAAATAGGATCTGAATAATAATCCTCCCCTCGTCCCTCCTTTTAAAAAGTGGGGAACTTTCATTACAACAATAAAAAAAATCGCACCCAATTGCTTGAATGCGATTTAAATCCTCCCAACCCTCCTTTTACTAAGGAGGGCTATTCCCTCTTTCTTAAAGAGGGTTAGGGAGATTTTTTACATATCCACCATTTCCACGCCATCAATACGCGCTACCGTCATCAAGTCTTTATCACCACGGCCTGAAACCGTTGCAATAATAATTTGATCTTTCGACATGGTCGGCGCCAGTTTGGTCACGTACGCCATCGCATGTGAACTTTCTAATGCCGGAATGATGCCTTCAATCTTGGTCAGGTCACGGAAACCTTGTAAAGCTTCCTGGTCATTAATTGGCACATAATCCACACGATGCATATCTTTCAGGAAGCTGTGCTCAGGACCCACACCCGGATAATCCAGACCAGCAGAAATCGAATGGGTTTCAATAATCTGACCTTGTTCATCTGACATCAGGTAAGTACGGTTGCCGTGAAGGACACCGACATGACCGGCATTCAATGGCGCAGAGTGTTTCCCCGTTTCAATGCCTAAGCCCGCCGCTTCAACACCGTACATTTTCACCTCCTGATCATTCAGGAATGGATAGAACAGGCCCATAGCATTAGAACCACCTCCCACACAGGCCACAAGTGCATCCGGCAGACGGCCGGCTTGTTCCTGAATCTGACGGCGTGCTTCACGGCCAATAATGGACTGGAAATCACGCACCAGTTGCGGATAGGGATGTGGACCCGCCACAGTTCCGATCACATAATAGGTTGAATCGACATTGGTGACCCAGTCACGCATCGCTTCATTCATGGCATCTTTTAAAGTTTTAGAGCCACTTTCTACCGCGACGACTTTGGCACCCAGCAAACGCATACGATACACGTTCATGGCCTGGCGCTTCACATCTTCCGCACCCATGAACACTACACATTCAAGACCTAAACGCGCCGCGATGGTTGCTGTCGCCACACCATGCTGACCGGCACCAGTTTCGGCAATAATACGTTTTTTACCTGAAAGTTTGGCCAATAACGCCTGACCAATGGTGTTGTTCACTTTATGCGAGCCGGTATGGTTCAGGTCTTCGCGTTTTAAGTAAATCTGTGCACCACCCAACTCTTTCGACCATCGCTCAGCATAATACAGTGGACTTGGACGACCGACGTAATAAGCGAGATCACGGTCGAAGTCTGCCAGAAACTGTTCATCATTCTTCATGCGAAAATAGAGCTTTTCCAAGTCTTCTAAAGCCGCCATCAGGGTTTCTGACACAAAACGTCCGCCATGGATACCGAAGTGCCCTTTTGCATCAGGGAACTGGGTATAGTCAATTGCCTGTTTTTCTGTATTAACAGTTTGCTGATCCACGATGGACTCCTTGCATAAAGCGTTCTATGAGTTGTTGGTCTTTAATACCTTTTGCGGATTCTACGCCTCCGCTCACATCTACAGCAAACGCGGCTGTGGTGTGAATGGCGTCTTCAATATTGTCAGGGTTTAATCCCCCGGCCAAAATCAGTGGAATATCCAGTTGGGGAAAGCTGCTCCAGTCAAAGCTGTGCCCGGTTCCGCCCTTTAATTCAGGATGCCAGGCATCTAAAAGTACGGCGCTAGCACCAGCCTGCTGATATTTTTGAATTTCAGCCACCACATCTAGGCCCGGTTTAACCTGAATCGCCTTGTACCAGCGACGTCCAACCTGCTGTGCAATTGACTGGCACTGTTCCGGGCTTTCATCGCCATGAAATTGCAGGATGTCCAGCGCGACTGTATTGAGAATGGCCTGAATCTCACGGGCTGAGCTATTTACAAATAAACCCACCACCTGCACATAAGGCGCAATGGCCTGTACCAGAACGCTGGCCTGTTCTGCGCTCACACTGCGCGGACTTGGAGGATAAAATACAAAACCAATTGCATCTGCACCACTGTTGACGACGGCATGTACATCTTCAACCCGGGTGATGCCGCAAATTTTGGCACGGGTTCGCATAACTTGTTTGGCTCTCGTAATGCCCGCTTTATAGCCTATCTATAAATATGGGGCCGGCTCATTGTAATGCAAATTTTTTCACTTGAGTAAAGTTCAGCCTGATAATTCTTGCACAAGTTGTTTAAAATGCATACGGCACTTATACTGCGCCCGTTTCACAGCAAGTTTAAGCCTTGGCTTTAGGGAAATTGGTGAAAATCCAACACTGCCCCCGCAACGGTAACAATGAAACATATATCAGTTTAAATCATGCGATTTACACCACTGTATTCAGATATGGGAAGGTGGATATATAGGTCCAGGTCATCATCAAGATGCTTGGCGCCACATTGAAGTCCGGATACCTGCTTGTTGTGCCCTTTAACTCAATCATTCACGTGGGGTGAATGTATGGAGCACATATCATGTCTATTCAATTTCAACCTACTGCCTTGGTAGGTGCAATCGCTCTTGCGATGGGGTTTTCAACTTCTGTCTTTGCTACGGAGTCTCAAGAGCAACCTGCCGTCAATGCGGCCCTGGATACCTTGGTGGTTACAGCTACTCGTTCTGAAGAGAAGATTGGCAATGTGCCTGCGCGAATTTCGGTCATTGATCAGAAGACGATTGAATCAAACCCTATTCTTAATGTCTCTGAACTCATTCAACGCGATCCTTCTGTTTACATCAAGCAAAGTGGTGGCTTTGGACAAATTTCAGAAATTAGACTCCGCGGTACCAATGCAGCCCATACTTTAGTGCTTAAAGATGGTGCTCGCTTAAATAGCCAAAATCATTATGGCCCGTTATACCCGACTTTTTTAGATACCACAGATGTTCAGCAAGTTGAAATTTTAAAAGGTCCTGCCTCTGTACAATATGGCACCGATGCAATTGGTGGCGTCGTCCAGCTGCTTTCCAAGAAACCTGAAAAATCCGGCGCCGAAATTACGGGGATCTATGGCGAGAATCAAACATATAAGGCAATTACCAAGGCCAATTTAGTTACTGATAACGGATTTTATGCTCAGGTTAGTGGACAACGATTAGAAACGGATGGCACAAGAATCCTCGACAACCAGAATAAAAATCAAAAAGCCAGTTTTGATCAAAAAGGATATGGTGCAAAAGTTGGCTATGAGAATGATGGTTTAAAAGCAAGTATCTCTATTAGCCAAAATGAAGGTGTTAACCAGTTCTATAACTGGATGACAGGCCAAAATGATGCGTTGCGTTTCTTCGAAAACCGTTTAATTAACTCAAATATTGCCTACGATATTGCTGACAATTTGACGCTTGCCGCACGTTTCTCAAACTTTATTGATCATCAATATGTTCAGGATAGTGAACCAGGTCCATTTGATACAGAAAATAAAGAGGGAGATGTCAATCTTCGCTGGGCATTTACACCACAGCAGAGTATTTTGTTAGGTAGTACTTATCTGAAGTCTGATTTTCAAAGTAATTCTATAAAAGATAAGAAACAGGACATTGACTCTCTTGGTTATTATTTACAACACCAGTATTCATCTGAAAAGCTAAATACCCAAGTCGGGATCCGTGCAGAAGACAATGAACTTTTCGGCACTCATACAGTAGGTCAAGGTGCGATTCGCTATCAGATTCTACCAGCGACAAGTATCTATGCGAATGTTGGCTCGGCCTTTAAAGCTCCATCTTTGACAGAACTCTACTATTTTTCTGAAGGCTTCTATCCAACGTATGGCAATCCTGACTTAAAACCGGAAAAGAGCATATCTTATGAAATTGGTGTCGACCAAATCATCACTGATCAACTAACTGCTTATTTATCTGCCTACCAGACCCATATAAAAAATCTCATTGTGAGTGACTATCTTGGTCAAAATAAATCAAGTTTTGCGAATGTAGAAAAATCTGAGGTTAATGGCGGTGAAATTGGCTTGAAGTGGAGGAATCAGGATTTATTCTTGAGCACAGAATATGCGTATGCGGATTCAAAAAATAAAAAAACCAATAACAACCTCGTATACCGACCAAAGCAAACCTTTACCTTATCAACCGGTTTAGAGAATGCCGCTTATGGCATTAGTGCCTCTTTAATTGCTCGATCAGATATTTATACTGACACAGCAAACAAGGTTAAGGCTCCTGGCTATGCGACAGTTGATCTCAATATGTATTGGAATCTGAACCCCAATATGAAGCTATTTAGTAATATCCAGAATATCGGAGACGTTAATTACAAAATTGCAGATAACTTTGGTGATGGCTGGTATGTCAACGAGGGCCGCCTCGCCTCTGTCGGCGTAACCGTTAAATATTAAACACCCCAAAGGACATATAAATTTTGAGGATCATGTCGTGACTGTGGCATGATCCTTTTTATATTCACATGATTAAAAACTCAAGGAACAGCTATGGGCCACCGTTTAAGTAAAATCTATACCCGTACTGGCGACTCAGGCACCACCGGTCTGGGTGATGGTTCACGTGTTGCCAAAGATGATTTACGCATTGCTGCACTCGGCGATGTCGATGAACTGAATGCCACCATTGGCGTACTGCGCGCACAGATTGCCGCCAGCACCATTCAGGACAAAGCCAGCTGGGATAAATCTTTAAGCCTGATTCAGCACTGGCTATTTGATTTAGGCGGTGAAGTCTGCATTCCGGGCTTTACTCTGGTACAACCGGTATCAATCGAGTTTCTGGAAAACGACATCGATCGGATGAATGAAACCCTGCCCATGCTTAAGGACTTTATTCTGCCTGCCGGCACCTTGGCGTGTAGCTATGCCCATCAGGCCCGTGCTGTCTGCCGCCGTGCTGAGCGTAGCGTGATGTCAGTGCATAGCCGTGACCAGAATATTCAGGCCACGTCTTTGCAGCTCTTAAACCGTTTATCTGACTGGTTATTTGTGGCTTCACGCACCCTGCAACGCAGTGAAGGTGGCGCTGAAGTGCTGTGGCAAAAAAACATTAACGAAACGATTGAATAAAGCCGTCATTTTCATATAAAAAATTGATGAAAATATGCGCTGATCTGACTTGTATAAATTTAAGATCAGCGCACAATAGCGCTGTCACATCCTGGTCATCTTAAAGGCTCACAATGAAACTTCCTCTCCAAACGCTGAGCCTGTTATGCGTATAATTGGACATCGTGGTGCCCGCGGCGAAGCCCCGGAAAATACCCTGGGCGGTTTTCAGTATATTCAGGATTTAGGCGTACGCGCTGTCGAATTTGACGTACGTCAGCTCAAAGACCATCAACTGGTCATTATGCATGATGATCATTTGATCCGGACCACCGGTCAGGACCGTCCGCTGTATGAATGCAGCACGCAAGATTTACATCATTATAATCAGGCCTATGGCTGGAAAAACTGGTCGAATTTTGAAATCACCCCGTATTTAAACCAGACCCTGGCCCTAATCCAGAACTTTGAACATATTGAAGTTGAAATTAAAGCGGTAGAAACCCAGGCACAGGCTGAACAGCTGACCCTGGCCTTGCACCAGCAGCTCAAAGGCTTTGAACATTCTGCTGTGATTACCAGTTTTGACCTGAAAATTCATCAGGCCTTACAGGCGCAGCAATCGACCTTTAAGCGCGGTTTACTGATTGAAGAAGATATTCAGGAACAGGCCATTGAACAGGCATTGCACTTTGGCTGCTGCCAGATTGGCTGGATGAATGAACTGGCGACCCCGCGTATGATTCAGGCCACCCAGCAAGCACAACTGGGGGTCAGTGTCTGGACGGTGAATGAAGTAGAACGTGCCAAACAGCTGAAAGATTTAGGCATTAACGGATTAATTACCGATTTTCCAAAACTAATGATGCAGCATATTTAATAAAAATAGACGCTCAATCAGCCTGCATGTTACAGGCTGATTTTATATTGATTGAACTTCTATTTAGCGTTGATTGGCCTGAATCAGCATTAGCCCGCGCTCATCCAGCAAATATAAGGTTTTACCCTGTAACTGGAAGCGTTTGACCCGTTGCAAGGCATCCATCAAGTCAGCTTCCTGCGCCAGCGCATGATCACAACTATTATGCGTGGCACGGCTGTTCAGGCTTAAACGGCCCTGACTGAACTGCAGCTGATAGCGGCCGAAAAGAGAATTACAGCCGGTATTGCCCTGCAGATTCTGAAAACGGGAATTGAGCATCAAATACGGGCTGGCATGAAAATAACGTGCCTTTTTCCCCTGAATGGTTTGAATTTCCCAGCGAATATCCTGCAGACCATCGCTACTGCGTTTAACCGCTGCCGGTGCTTTTACCGCACGTGGCTGTGACTGGACTTTGGAGGCTGTAGAAGACGGCGGTGTGCTTTGACAGGCCGTAATGAAAACCACCGCGATCAAATACGGCAAAATTAAACTAATTTTACGGTATCTCATGTGATTGATTTCGCATTGATCAAGGATTTATCTTTATCATGCCGCAGCCTTCGATAAAATCAATGAAGCTTCAATCTTATTCTGTTACTGTTTAGTACAATACATCTGTACAATAATGCTAGTGACGCCGAAACGCGCATGCTAATATGCTCAAATCTTATTCCATACAAAAAGTAATGGATTAAGCACTTCTTTACACCTCCCCAGCTTTCAGGAGTACTGTTGGAGATGAATGCTCCCCTACCCAAAGCCCCAATTAACTGGGTTGCCGTTTTTGCTCTGGTGTTCTTGCCAATTGTCGCAATCATTGCCATCCCGTTATATGCTTACCACCATGATTTTAGCCTTGCGGCTTGGATCAGCATGTTTGTTTTACTTGGCGTTAGCAGCTTGGGTATTACAGCAGGTTATCACCGTTTATGGGCGCACCGTGCCTATGAAGCCACTTTACCTTTGAAAATCATTTTAATGATTATGGGCACCTTTGCCGTGCAGAACAGTATCCTGTTCTGGGCCTCAGGTCACCGTACCCATCACCGTCATGTCGATGATGTCGATAAAGATCCGTATTCGATCAATAACGGTTTCTGGTACGCCCATTTAGGCTGGATGCTGCGCGACTATCCGGCAGCAGAACCGAATTATAAAAATGCGCCAGATTTGCTGAATGACAAACTGGTGATGTTCCAGCATAAATACTATGTACCGTTAGTGATTCTGGTGCATGTCGGCATTTTACTCCCAATTGGCTGGGCTGTTGGCGATATCTGGGGTGTTCTGCTATTAGGCGGTTTGATGCGTCTGATTCTGAGCCACCATGTGACCTTCTTTATTAACTCGCTGTGTCATATGTGGGGCAAACGTCCATATACTGACGAAAATACGGCACGTGACAACTTCTGGCTGGCTATTGCCACCTGGGGCGAGGGTTATCATAACTATCACCATATCTTCCAGTACGATTACCGTAATGGCGTGAAATGGTGGCAATATGACCCGACCAAATGGTTAATCTGGAGCTGTTCGAAACTGGGTCTGGCAAAGAACCTGCGCCGTATTCCAAGCTTTAATATTAAAAAAGCGGAACTGGCCATGAAGTTCAAATATGCCGAGCAGGACCTGGCAGTATATGGTCACAATGTCAATGACGACATCAGCAGCGTCAAACAGCGTCTGGCACAAGAATATGAAGCCTTTACCCACACCTTAAATGACTGGGCCAAATTAAAAGAGCAGGAAATTCAGGCCAAGAAATCGGCAGTGGCAGAAAAAATCCATCAAATGGATGACAAGCTGAAAGTTGAATTCCAGCTGGTGGAACAGCGTCTAACCCATCACCGGGAAACCCTGAACATTCTGATGCGCAACCTGAAAAAGAATCCGGTTTCACAATAATACCAAAGCCCTGCAAAAAGCCTCCTGATGGAGGCTTTTTCTATTCGGAAACACGACACTTTTCTCCAGCCAAGTTTGTTATAGTGAAGGCCTGTTCTGAATGGCTGTTCTGCAATGCAATTTAACTCGCGCTATCCTACCCTGCCTTCCCGTCTGTATCACCAGCAACAACCGCTGCCTTTAAAAGGCGCCAAAGCCGGGCATTTCAATGCAGCACTGGCCGATGAACTGCAATGGTCAAATGAAGACAAAGCACAGTGGGTCGAAATCTGTAGCGGCCAGAAAACATTTGCTGAATTTCCGGCATTGGCTATGGTTTATGCCGGGCATCAATTCGGGCAATGGGCCGGTCAGCTCGGTGATGGACGTGGCTTACTGATTGCCCAGATTGTTGACCAGCATCAGCAGACCATTGATCTGCATTTAAAAGGTGCCGGTGCCACTCCCTATTCACGGATGGGCGATGGTCGCGCGGTGTTACGCTCGGTGATTCGTGAATATCTGGCCGGTCATGCCTTAAATGCCTTGGGCGTACCTTCCAGTAATGCGGTGGGATTTACTTCATCCACCCAAGGGGTACAGCGTGAAAAACTGGAACCGGGTGCAATGATGTTACGTACCTCGGACTGTCATATTCGGCTGGGGCATTTTGAATGGATCAATCAATATCAGCCAGATTTACTGCCTGAATTTACCCAGAAATGTATCGAATGGCATTATCCGGAATGTCTGAAGGCCGAGCAGCCTGTTTTAGCTTTTGCCACACAGGTGGTGCAGCGTACCGCAGTGATGATTGCCCAATGGCAACTGGTCGGCTTTGCCCATGGGGTGATGAATACCGATAATTTAAATATCACCGGTTCTACCCTGGATTTTGGCCCTTACGGTTTTATGGAGCGCTTCCGTCCGAACTGGATCAACAACCATTCCGATTATCAGGGACGTTATACCTATCAGCAGCAGCCGAGTATTGGGCACTGGAACTTGTGGACCTGGCTGAACAACCTGATTCCACTTTGTCCGGCAGACGATGACCAAGAGCAATGGAAAACGGATCTGGCTCAATGTCTGGCCCATTTTGAACCGACCTTCCTGGAACACTACAAGCATGGTTTAAACCAGAAAATGGGCTTACCCAGCTTCCATAAAGACAGCTTTGACTGTGCGATGGCTTTTTTAAGAATCTTGCAAAGCGAGCAGCTGGATTACACCCAGAGCTTTATTCGCCTGCAACATAAAGACTATGAAACGATTAAAGATGACTGCTTAGACCGTCGTCAGTTTGAAGCCTTCCTGACGCAATATGAGCGTATTCGTGAACATCAGGATACCGATGAACTGGATGCCGCCATGACCGCCGTCAATCCGCATTACATCCTGCGCAACCATATGGCGCAAAAAGCAATTGAACTGGCCGAGCGGGATGATTTTTCTGAAGTCGAGCGTTTATTTCGCCTGCTCAGTCAACCCTATACCCGACAGACTGCGCTGGAAAAACCGGAAGATTTAGCGCCGCTGCCAAGCGATGTGCCTGAAGTGATGGTCAGCTGCTCGTCTTAAAGTATCCACATTAGCCTGGTAAATTGTGGATAATTTCAGCATTATCCACAAAGTGCCCTTCAACCTAAATTGCGTATGGCTTTGCATCCACTTGCGGCAAAAGTCGCTACTACCCTGCCTGAAGCCACAGTGACCCAGCCTTTTGGTGAGGGTTGTGATGTGTTTAAAGTGCAGGATAAAGTCTTTATGTTACAGTTTCATCTGCACGGACAAGCGGCCATTAATTTAAAAGTAGCGCCAGATCATGGTGCCATGCTGCGTGATATTTATCCGTATATTCGTAGCGGCTGGCATATGAATAAACAGCACTGGATTTCAGTGTATGAAGATGAAGAGCTGGATGAAGCTTTAATCGAAGATTTAGTGCTGAATTCTTATGCGTTGGTGGTGTCCAAACTCAAGAAACTGGATCGACAACGTATAGCGTTACTCAAAACTGTAGGCTCGCGTGTTTAGCTCGGGCAAAAACACAGAGATAAATCGTGCCCACAGTTTAATCCTGTCTCTCGTATGTAAAATCAGCGATTAAACTTTATATTTATCATTGAACAACTCAAAGGCTTTGCGCCACCCTGAATGTTCACTGCTGTGCTGGCTTTTTGCAATTAAATACTGCAATAGTGCTTTGATGGTGGCCACTGTATCGGAATTTAAACAGACAATAATCTGCTGTACACAGAAGTTGATCTGATGTTCCAGGCGGGAACTATCCTGGGTTTGTTCAAAATAGTGTATCGCGGGGGTGATATTGCGCTGAATTAAGCGTGCGACAAGCTCAGTATTGACGTGCATAGAAAAATTCCCAAAAGCGGGCTGCGGATTATACCGGAATTTTATTTACTTCAATTTTCAGGCTTATTAAAATTTACAAAATATTCTTGTTAAAAATTAAATTCATTTAAAAATTATAATATTAGAAATCCCCCCCTTTTATCTTGGTCTTATGCTTGATCAGTCTGTTGATTTATCACCATCCTGCCCCTAAATACTGCACAACCTACTCTCATAAAAAAAGCGAATAGGCACATATCTATTCGCTTTTTCACTCCGCATGAAATTAATCTTCCGGATATTCAAAACGGTAGCCAACCCCATAGACTGCCTGAATCCACTCATGACGATTACCGGTTTCTGCCGCTTCGGAAATCTTGCGGCGCAGGTTTTTGATATGACTGTCAATCACCCGATCTGCAACATCAAAACTGTCCGGGTTAATATGGTCCAGCAACTGGGCACGGGAATAAACCTGCCCAACATGCTCTAAAAACAGTTCCAGTAAACGAAATTCGGTCGGGGTCAGGTTCAGTGCTTTTTGCTGATACCAGATCCGTTGCTGGGCTTTATCCATCCGGAATAAATCATTGGTTTCCGGTTCAGCCTTGCGGTCTAAGCGACGCAGCACTGCCTGCACACGTGCCACCAGTTCTTTCGGACTAAATGGCTTACAAATATAGTCATCTGCACCCATATTCAGGCCTAATACCCGGTCAATTTCTTCGGTACGCGCCGTAACCATAATAATGGGTAAATCAGACTGCTCACGTACTTTACGGCAAATGGTCAGCCCATCCATACGTGGCACCATCAGATCCAGAATCATCAGGCTCGGTTTACGCTGCAAAAAGCTGTTATAGGCTTCTTGTCCATCATGAAACATACTGACCTCAAACCCAGCAGCTTCAAGATAGTCGCGGACCAATTGAGCGAGTTCAACTTCATCTTCAACCAGCATGACATGTTTCATGAATATCTTTTCCTTTTATTGTTTGGTCGGAATCGGGAAAGTCAGTTTGCAGCGCAAGCCACCCAATGGCGAATGCGCAAAACTCAGCTGGCCACCCATGGCCTGCGCAATTTTAGCAGACAGCGCCAGACCTAAACCGGTACCGCCAGTGCTCCGCGTACGCGAATCATCCACCCGGTAAAAACGCTCGCCTAAACGGGCTAGCTGTTCATCGGTCAGGCCAAATGGACTGTCATCGACATAGACACTCCATTCTGTTGCCGTCTGCTCACTATGAATATGAACCTGCCCACCGGCCTCAGTATAACGAATACTGTTCGCAATCAAGTTCACCATAATTTGTTTAAAGCGGTCTATATCTAATTGTAAAGGCACAGCTTCACCTTCTAGACGCACGCTTAACTCGGCCTGTTCAAACTTCGGCCGGAAATTCTCGACTTCCTGTTCAATCACCTGCCAAGGGTTGATTGAGGCCAGATAGAATTTCAGCTGCATGGCTTCGGCCTGGGCTAAATCAGCCAGGTCCTGAGTCAGTTTTTTCAGGCTGCTGACCTGACGCATCATTGCATCTAAGTGTTCCGGTGTGGCTTTACGGATACCATCCTGCATAGCCTCAATTTGGGCCTGTAACACTGCCAGTGGGGTTTTTAATTCGTGTGAGGTATCAGCCACCCACTGCCGGCGTGAGGTTTCATGTTGATCTAAAATGACTGCCAGCTGATTCAGCTCTGTAGATAAATCACCGAGTTCATCATTACGGTTTACTTTCACCTGATACTGATAATTGCCTTTGGTCAGTTCACGGGTCCCATTGAGCAGACGCTGAATCGGCTTTTTAAAATAGGTCGCCAATAACCAGGCCACCAGTAAACTGGCAATAAAGGACAGACCATAAATCAGCAGCAGATAACGCTTTTGTTCGCTAAAGAAATTAATGCTGAGCGCATCATCCTGATCCAGCACCGGTTTTAAACCCAGATAGCCGACCACCTGATTGTTCATTAAAATCGGGCGATACGACATTTGTCCTTCTGCTGGCTCACCGACCACAAACTGGCGTTTGGCATCATATAAAGCCAGACGCGAGCTAAGACCCAAACGGTCCGGCATGGAAATAAACTGTTTTTTGCCATCCGATTGTGGCTGATTCGGACGCGGATTCTGGGCACTGCCCTGATTAACCCGGGTGGTATTCTGCTGCGCGCTTAAAGGAAATTTCAGGCCTTCAAAGGGACGGTACTCGGAAGGCAGATTCATTTCCAGCCATTTTAGTTCCTCCTGCGAGGCCTGGCGTTTCTGCGGATCTGGTTCAGCCAGCGTTGGCGCCACATTCATTAAGGTATGTTCTTCAAAATAACGCTGCTGCAAGGCAATATCGTACTGACGGCGCAACCACCAGCGCGACAGGCGGTCATAATCTTCCGGGCCGGCCTGCCCTTCAATTTGCAGGATTTGTGCCTGAATGGCATTGCCCCAATCATGATAGACGCCATACACACCGGCCAGATTATGAATCACATGATCCAGCTTCTGCATTTCGACATCGGCCACGTATTTGGTGAAATTGCGTTGCATATTCCAGTGCAGCACCCACAGGCTGACCGTGGAAATGACCAGCGCGGTCAATAGCACAGTCAAAAACAGGCGCAGGGCGATTGGAATCCGGCGTATTTTCAAAACACTCATCTCAATTTTTCTTTTATTTCACTATTGTAGCGAACAGTGTTTGAAAAAACTCTCCATTGTTTCTTCATCTTTATTATTTATTCTTGTCGCAGGTAAAAATAACTGTATCGCGGTTCTGTGTGGAGACAATAATCATGAAAACGATGACAAAAATTGCGCTTGTTTCAGTGGGTTTACTCAGTGTCGGGACACTGACAGCCTGTCAGTCAACCAATAGTACAGCAACGCCGGAACGTGAAGGCCGTATGGCTCATTCCATGCACGGCAAACATGCACGCCTAAGCCCGGAACAGCGTGAACAATGGCAGCAGCTGCGTACTGAACGCCGCCAGATGATGCAGCAGATCAAAACGGCCTGTGAAGGCAAAGCTGCCGGACAGGTGGTTCAGGTCAAAGCCGGTGAAAAAACCGTGAATGGGACCTGTACCCTAATATTTACGCCGGAACGCCAGCAGCTTAAACACAGCCGTGAACATCGTCCAATGCGTGGCGATGTACGCCAGTTTAAACAGCATGCTGCTCAGACGGGTGCCTTAACCGATGCCAAACGTGCCGAACTGGTGAAACAGTATGATCAGCGCCTGGCACAGCGTCAGGCCCGTCAACAGGCTATGGCCAATGCCTGTAACGGCAAAACAGCCGGTCAGACTGTCCAGATTAAACTGGGGGATAAATCGGTCAATGGTCAATGCAGCCTGCGTTTTAAACCGAATACCGCTGTGACCATTCCGGCCAAAGTGGCTTAAGCGAAGTCAGCAAATAAAAAAGGCGCATGGTGCGCCTTTTTTATTGGACATATCTGTTTACGTTTTTGACTATTTGTCCACTTCCTATACCGATAAATCTGTTTACACTCAATACACTTAGCTATTTCAAGTTAAAAATCTTTGACTTTACAGTCACCAAGAAAAGCCATTGAAATGCTTGTACCCAATTAGAAGATGTTGCACGATTAAAACATTCAAGATGCGCCTGTGAAGGCGCGTGAACTCACTGATTTAGGATTATAACCGCTGGTTAAACCAGTATTGAGGAACCCGATATGCCACAATACAAAGCGCCACTACGTGATATGCAATTTGTTTTGCATGAATTATTAAATGCTGAAGAACATTATGCAAAACTCCCTGCATTCTCTGGAAACGTAAGCCGTGAGTTGGTTGACCAATATTTAGAAGCTGCTGCTGACTTCTGTGAAAATGAATTATCTCCTTTAAACCAGGTGGGCGACCGCGAAGGCTGTACCTGGAACGATGGTGTAGTCACCACGCCGACTGGCTTTAAAGAAGCGTATCAAAAATATATCGAACTGGGTTTCCCGTCTTTATCTGCCGAAGAACAGTACGGCGGTCAGGGTTTACCAAACTCTCTGGGCATTACCATTTCTGAAATGGTCGGTACCGCAAACTGGGCTTGGGGTATGTATCCGGGTCTGTCTCATGGTGCAGTACGTACCCTTGAGCACCACGGTTCGCAAGAACAAAAAGATACCTATCTGCCAAATCTGGTATCAGGTGTCTGGACCGGGACCATGTGTCTGACCGAATCTCATGCCGGTTCTGACCTCGGTATTATCCGCACCAAAGCAGAACCAAATGCGGATGGCAGCTATGCAATCTCTGGCGAGAAAATCTTTATCTCTGCTGGTGAGCACGACATGGCCGAGAACATCATCCATATCGTTCTGGCGCGTTTACCAGGCGCACCGAAAGGCACCAAAGGTATTTCACTGTTCATCGTACCGAAATTCAACCTGAATGCCGATGGTTCAATCGGTGAGCGTAATGCAGTGCGTTGTGGCTCGATCGAACACAAAATGGGGATTCACGGTAACGCGACTTGCGTGATTAACTTTGACAACGCCAAAGGTTACTTGATTGGACCTGAAAACCGTGGTCTGAACTGTATGTTCACTTTCATGAACACGGCGCGTATCGGTACTGCAGTACAAGGTCTGTCTGCATCTGAATCTTCATTCCAGGGTGCTTTGGCCTATGCAAAAGACCGTCTGGCTATGCGTTCACTGTCTGGTCCAAAAGCGCCAGAAAAAGAAGCCGATCCGATTATTGTGCATCCAGCAGTACGTAATATGCTGTTGACCCAAAAAGCATTTGCTGAAGGTGGCCGTGCACTGGTTTACTTATTGGCTCAATATGCAGATGTGGTTGAGCAGGCTGCTGAGGAAGAAGACCGTAAATTTGCCGACAACATCCTGTCTTTATTGACACCAATTGCCAAAGCCTTCCTGACCGAAACCGGTTCAGAAGCTGCAAAACACGGTGTACAGGTGTTTGGTGGTCACGGCTTTATTTCCGAGCACGGTATGGAGCAGATTGTACGTGATACGCGTATTTCTTGCCTGTACGAAGGTACTACTGAAATTCAGGCACTTGACCTGCTTGGCCGTAAGGTTCTGGGTACACAAGGCGCGATGCTGAAAGATTTCACCAAGATCATTCACAAATTCGCAGAAGCCAACAAAGACAATGCCGGCATGAAAGAGTTTGTTGAACCGCTGGCCGCGCTGAACAAAGAATGGGGCGACCTGACCATGCAAATTGGTATGCGTGCGATGCAAAACCCTGAAGAAGTCGGTGCTGCAGCAGTCGATTACCTCTACTTCTCTGGCTATGTGACACTGGCTTACCTATGGGCACGTATGGCACTGGTTGCACAAGAAGCCTTGGCTGCGGGTACTACCGATGTCGACTTCTATAATGCCAAAGTGACCACTGCACGCTTCTACTTCAAGAAGATCCTGCCACGTGTACGCTCGCATGTTGACGTGATTGCGACTGGCCTGGATCCATTGATGGCACTTGATGCTGAACACTTTGCCTTCTAATGCACGTGATGTGTAGTAACTTGTAATGGATGTAAAAAGGACGGCCAGCTGTTGGCGGTCCTTTTTCTCTATTTATCGCGCTATATTAACCTTTCGTCGTCTAATCAATTGAAATCTCATCGTTTAGACTGACCTGATCACTATGAATAAACAAGAAACAGGTGAAATGAACTATGCCAATTTATAACGCACCGCTTGCCGATATGAAATTCATCCTGAATGATGTCTTCCAAGCAGAACAATTCTGGCAAAATAACGAAAATCTCGCCCACCTCGATGCTGCAACCGCAGAAGCTATTCTTGAAGAAATGGCCAAATTTACCCAGAACGTTACCCTGCCCTTAAACCGCACTGGTGATGAAGAAGGTGCCCAATATAACAATGGCAGCGTAACTACACCGGCCGGTTTTAAAGAAGCATTCAAGCAATATGCCGAAGGCGGCTGGATTGGCCTGGGTGCCGATGAAGAATGGGGCGGTCAAGGCATGCCAAAAATGCTGACCGTTCTGTCAGATGAAATGATTTTTGCTACTAACCCGTCATTCATGCTGTATCCACTGCTGTCAGTTGGTGCGGGTATGGCACTGAGCAGCTATGCTTCTCAGGAACAGAAAGAAACCTATTTACCAAAAATTTATTCAGGTGAATGGTCTGGCACCATGTGTCTGACTGAACCACATGCCGGTACCGATTTGGGTATTATTAAAACCAAAGCGGAACGCAACGAAGATGGCAGCTATAACATTACCGGGACCAAAATCTTTATTACCGGTGGTGACCATGACCTGGCTGAAAACATCATTCACTTAGTACTGGCCAAAACCCCAGATGCGCCTGCCGGTTCACGCGGTATTTCGCTGTTTATCGTACCGAAATTCCTGGTCAATGCCGATGGTTCACTCGGTGAACGTAACCCCGTTGGCCCAGGCTCTATCGAACACAAAATGGGGATTAAAGCCTCTGCCACGTGTGTCATGAACTTTGATGGTGCCAAAGGCTATCTGGTCGGTAAAGAAAACGAAGGCCTGGCAGCCATGTTCGTGATGATGAACTATGAACGTCTGTCAATGGGTATTCAGGGTTTAGGTGCCTCTGAATTTGCTTACCAGAATGCAGCACAATATGCGACTGACCGTTTACAGGGCCGCAGTGCTTCAGGTGTACAATCACCAAACAAACCGGCTGACAGTATTTTAGTACATGGCGATGTACGTCGTATGCTCTTGAATGTGCGTGCCAACAACGAAGCATCACGTGCCTTTGCAGTCTATGTCGGCCAACAGCTGGACATCACCAAATTCTCGACTGATGCAGACGCGGTGAAAAAAGCCAATGACCGTGTGGCGCTGCTAACGCCTATTGCCAAAGCCTATTTAACCGATACCGCTTTCCAGGCAACACTGGATGCGCAAATGTGCTTCGGTGGTCATGGCTATATCCGTGAATGGGGCATGGAGCAATGTGTACGTGATTTACGTATTGCGCAAATTTATGAAGGTACCAATGGCGTACAGTCACAAGATTTAATTGGCCGTAAAACCATTAAATGTCAGGGTGCCTATATTGCAGAATATATTGCTGAAATCCGTGACTTTGCCAACCAGTTAGATGCCGATCTGAACTTCATTAAAGATGCGACCTTAGATGCAGCTACAGAAGTCGAATCAGTAACACAATACATTCTGAATGCGGCGTCTGAAAATGCGGAATTCCCGAATGCCGCAGCGGTCGATTATTTACACGCGGTTGGTCTGCTCAGCTTTGCCTATATGTTTGCCCGTATTGCCCAAGCGGCACAGGCCAAACAGGGTGAGTTCTATCAGAACAAACTGGCGCTGGGTCTGTACTTTGTACAACGCATTCTGCCAGAACTGGAAATGCGAATTACCCGTATCAAAGCCGGTTCCGATGTGATCATGAAATTCTCGGAAGATTATTTCACTCATCAGGCTTAAGCTTTTTATCTCTCAAAAACGCCTGCACTGTCAGGCGTTTTTTTATAGCATCCATGTTTTCCTGCTGTTTTTACACCACTTTTCCTGTAGTTGTGCACAGTTTTTGCATGAGTTTTTCTTATTCATTCAGCAGAATCAGGAGGAGCATATGACAGCACGGCATCCCAAAGTAGAAAAAATAGAAACCCTCCTCGACCGGTTGGGTAATCTGGCCGTTGAAAGTTTTCACTATATTGCCCTGTTCGTGATTGGCTGTATGGTGATCTGGTCGGCCGGCCATACTGTGGTCGATATTCTGACCGTCAAACAATATGCCACGATTGATGATATTTTACTGCTGTTCATTTATTTGGAGCTCGGTGCCATGGTGGGTATTTACTTTAAAACCAACCACATGCCAGTACGCTTCCTGATTTATATTGCCATTACCGCCCTGACCCGGCTGCTGATTTCCGATATCCAGCACGACCATAAAGCGGATATTGACCTAGTAATTATTACCGGTTCGATTCTGATTCTAGCCTTTGCGATTCTGGTGGTACGTTTTGCCTCCTGGAATTATCCATCGGTAATTCGGGATAAACACAGTGAAAAACCGTTGCCACAAGGCAAGACCCCACGCCCGGAAGATGATGAACTGGCCTAAACACCAAAATCACATCCATCATTCAAATCTGAAGAACAAAAAGCGCGCCTGGATACCACTACGGCGCGCTGATTTTTGAGTGAAGATTCACCGGATCATCAGTTTGGTTCAAATAGTTTTCCTTAGCGCTGGAGCGCTCCGGATGATCTAACGGTTTGGCACCAAAATATAACGACCATTTTCATAAATCCAGTAGCTGCCATTTGGCGGAGCCGGCAAACCTAAACGGCGCCAGTCAGTAATGATGGTCTGCGTGCTGCTTTCAATCCGGGCCACATTCGGGTCACCATTGACCCAGCTATAACTTTGCGAATTCTGGTAAATGGTGGTGGGCGCCTGATATTGAATACTGATGCCCGGACGTACCGGTTGATGGCCCCATTGCGGACGGGGCGGATAATATTGTGGTGGCCTGTGCTGCGGATAAGACGGGCGATGCTGTGGATAATGCTGCGCATGCGATTTTCGCTCCACACCCTGATAACTGGCCCAGCGATTGGTATCGGCCAGGGATAATGTCGAGATGGCAGACAATCCAATGCCTAACCATAAACCTGCTTGTATTCTTTTCACTACCCGACTCCCAAACATCAGCCTATTGATTTTACTATAAAACAGGATTAAGGATAAAAAATGAACATGCATGCTTTATACAAGTTTTTTAGATGAATGGCGGTAGATCGGCCATATTTCTCAGTGAAAATAATGGCCTACTTTTATGCTACACTCGCTTTTTTTCATACTAGGTTCATGCTTGTGTCTGATTTAAGTTTTGATCGTCTTTATGAATATTTCTGCAAAGTACCCAGTGTTCAAAAAAACTTGATCGATGCCTATGGCACAGATGGTGCTCAGGCATGGTGGTTTAAATTTCAGATTAATGTAGCACACCCACTGGCCTGGCAAACCGTACAGGAACTGGGTCATGTGCTGAACTATATTTCCAAGAATGAACGTTTGCCAACGCAGTTTTTACCGGTATCGCCACCACCTTATATGAATGGTGAAGCCAAAGATTTCCTGTCTTGGGTAATCCAGTGTAACCATGCCGATTTCCCGCCCGATGTGGTCTGCGACTGGCTGGAAGCGCGTTTGCCGAATCCGGTTGAAGATGAAAGCCAGTGGAAAATTAAAACCGACCTGAGCGAGCTGGATGAGCTGTCTGATAAAGATCTGGATGAACTGGTACCACCGAATCCGGGGCAAAACTAAGCGTCAAACCTTAATACTGACCTCTCCCCGATTCTCTCCTAGAAGGTTAAGGAAAAGCGTGTCTCCCTAACCTTCTCTTACAAAGGTGGAAGAAAACTCATTCTTCCAAACATCTCTTATAAGCAGAAGCCACGGCTCCCAAACAGAAGCTTGGAATGAGGGAGGTTAGAACGTCGACCAGCCACTCCATTCCATCAAACGATACAGTCCATATTTCAGCGTCGATTCATCGGCATACTGGGCATAATCCACACTCATCTGACGGCCATTTAAGTTTGACCAGGCGGTATCAAAATACTGCTGAGCATCTTGAAACACCTGAGCTTGAGCCGGGCCTAACACGCGTAAATTGGTTTCCAGATTATAATTTTTTAAATTCCGTGCGGTGAAATTGGCCGAACCTAAAATCATCTCCTGTTGCTGGGCATTGCGCTTGATCAGCATTTTGCTATGACATTGCTCGCCTTGGGTATTACACCAGCGCAGTGGAATGCCGGCCTGATGTAATTCTGCTGCCACTGGCCGGTTCGGTACGCCATTCTTTTCCAGACCAAACGCATCTTTATTGGCATCGAGCAACACCCGCAATTTCACCCCACGCTCATGGGCTGCAAGCAGGCTTTTGATAATCTGGCGCTCGGACAGATAGAACATCACCAGATCGACCTGTTCATTGGCTTTGGCGCTATTAATCAGGTTTAAAGTCGCATCATAAATGGCTTTTTCAGTCAGCACCTGCACCTGCGGTTCAGTAGCAGCGGCCTGAAACTCACCGACAATCACCCCGGGAATATTGCTGCCGGACATGAGCGCCACCGACTGCTCGGTTTTCAGAATATCTACCGCGGTATTGCCTTTGACCACCAGCGCCACATTGGAGTGATGGGAACTGGCATCATGCGGATTCATTGAGGTCACCAAAGCTTCCCAGCCGTCCGGGGTATCAACCACAATGGTTTTACGGTGATTGGCCTTAAAATTCAGCAGCTCGGAATAACTGCGCAGGGTGATTTTGCCCTCGCCAAACGGATTGGCCAGCCAGCCGGCATCCGGATTATTGCGGATGCCCTGACAGCAGATGTACCAGAATCCGGACCACATCGGATTGGAAGCACGTAGCGGGGTTAAATTGGTTTCAATCACATCAATCCCGGCCTGACACAGTTGCCGATAATGCTCTGGCGCAAGCCCGCCATAAACCGAATTAATCGGATCGGTAATCAGCTTGATTTCAATATCCGGCTGGGTACGGCGTTTTTGAATCAGTGCATCGGTTAATTGCTGGCTGAGCGGTTGATGCTGGGCCTGTGATGCCCCGGTTTGCGGATTAAACAGGAACATATCCAGCACAATTAAACTTTGTGCTTCATCAATCAGGCGCAGCATTTCATTAAAAATCTGATGATCATAATGCTGCTGGCCCTGTGCATCCAGATAGGTCTGATCGGCCAGAAATTTGACTTCGGCATGACGTAGCGGTCCCGCATAATTCAAACCATCCGGTAAGGGCTTATAGGTATGATACAGTGCCGAGGATAAATAGCTTAACGCCAGCAGGCCCATCATCACGCCCAGATAACGCCGTGGTGACCAGTTCAGTTTATTGTGAATTCGTTGAAAGATACGCATAAGAAAAAACCTAACCCAATCAGCTCAGGCTAGGTTTTCTTCAGGCTTTTTTCAAGAGGATTTCCGTGACATCCTCTTGATTTTGGCAATAAATTTAAGTTTTGCTTAGAAGTTATATTCTAAACCAACGGTAAAATTACGGCCCACTTGCGGAATGTTGGACAGGAATGAGGTGTGTGAATAAACCTGATCATCCAGCAGGTTATTGGCTTTAAAGAACACGCGGTAGTCCTGGTTATTCGCCATGGCACCTGCATACGCCAGACCGACATTGACCATGTTATAGCCTTGGGTTTCCTGTTCATTGCTGGCGATCTGGTCCTGTTTAAAGACATGATAGTACTCTGCCAGACCTGACCAGCCATCAGCAAAATCGGCTTCTACTTTGGTACCTAAACGGCCTGCGGGTACACGCGGGGCATTTTCACCATCAATTTTGCCACGCACATAGTCACCAAACAGGCTAACTTTATAAGCATCGTTAATGGCATAGCCTAACTGCGCTTCTGTACCGTAGAAACGGGCTTTGTCTTGTTTATAATCAACTAGACGGAATGTTCCTTCGCTGTCGGTTGTTGAGCCATAAATATAGTTATCAAACCAGTTGTGATAAACATGCACATGATAGTCGAGTTTCGCACCTTCATAATGCAGACCTAACTCAAGGTTATTTGACTTCTCAACATCCAGATCCTCATTTCCACGCTCATAGGTATTGGTGGCAAAGTGAATACCGTCCGCATACAACTCTTGTGCCAGTGGTAAACGTTGCTGATGCGAGCCAACCACAGAAAGCTTATAGTTTGGAGCAAATTCCCAATTGGCTGCTGCTGAACCTGACACACCGGTATCCGAATAGTCTTTTTGAGTTGAATCTACATCAATTTTTTGATGTTCTACACGTGCACCCAATTCCACATGCACATCACCAAACTGCTTATGTTCTAAACCGAACAGGCTATATTTTTCGGTCTTGGTGTCTGCCATCAGCACGCCACTATGAGAATGCCCATCATGTTCTTCCGCACCACCCGCAAGATTAATTTTCTGTTGGCTATATTGGGTACCAAAGACCCCTTCCCAACCCGCGACTGGTTTATGAACCAACTCTAAACGGGCATCATAGCCTTTGCTTTTAAAATTACTGATAACTTCACTTTCTTCCAGCTCGTCATGTTCATAATCGGTATAGCTGGCATGGGCACGTAACTTGTCAAAACCGGCAAATGGCTGATCCAGTTCTGTACGGACATCATAACGGTGTGATTCCAGATCGACCCATGGACCACCATGAGCATGTTCGCCCTCGTCTTCATCTGGAGCTGAAACGCCATGTCCGCCGCAATGAATTTCATTACCATGAGGATGGCAGTCATGATATTCATGACTATGCCCTGGTAAACCGTATTTGTCCTGACGGTTGCTATAAGACACCCCGACAAAACCACGTTCATGAATCCATGAACCGCCAATATTCACGGTTTGGCCTTCAGCAAAGGTATTGTCTACACGACGGGCTTTATCAAAATGTGTTTCATGCTCTTCATCACCCTCATGTGCATCATCATGTCCATGATCTTCATGGCCAGCTTCATCATTATGATGCTCTACCCAGTAATCCGGCGTAATATAGTTATTTGCTTTACGTTTGGAGCCTTCTACACGTAAGGCAAAGTTGTCACCAATTGCTGCTGTTACCCCCGCACTGGCCAGCTTCTCATCGCTACCCGAGTTATAGCGCACGCCGACGGTGCCCTCTAAGCCATCTGCTGGGATTTGGGTTGGAATTTTCTGATCGGTTACATTGACCAAGCCACCCACGGTACCGGCACCATAGAGTAAAGTCGATGGACCACGAATCACTTCAACCTGTTTTGCCAGAATTGGATCTACTGTAACTGTATGGTCTGGAGATAAAGTCGATACATCAGCAGTTTCAGATGCGTGTTGTAAGACTTTGACACGCGGGCCATCTTGACCACGAATCACGGGACGGCTTGAACCTGTGCCGTACTGATTTGAATATACACCCAGTTCATCAGCCAGTGCATCACCAATGGTTGTTGGGCGTTCAGCCAATACTTTCTGTTCCACCACCTGATCTGCTACCGCAAAGTCCGCTGCAGTCTGAACCAGAGGATGGGCTTTTAGCTGGATGGTTTCAAGTTGCTGTGCATTGGATAGATTCGCCTCATCTGCAAAAACTGCAGGGGTCACAACAGCAAAAATAGACAGTGTTATTAAATTCTTATGGAAGGACATGACTCAGGCTCAGAGTAACAAATTTGAATAATGTTATAATATAACATTTCAACTGTTTTGCAATAAAAAACATAAAATTCATCTTTGCTTGGTTAAGCTATAGGGCCTCACGGATTTTTCTGTTTTTATTGTCTACGCCTGTATGCCCTTTACCTTATCTCATGCGGTTTTAGCACCTCCCATTGCCCAGCTGACAGGTCATCGTCTTCCCGTTGCAGCCCTTGCCATTGGCTGTATGCTGCCCGATTTAAGCCGATTATTTACCACCGATCAGGGCGGCTTGAATCATTTATGGAGTTCAATTGTTCATCCAAATTTATGGCTGGGTCTGGCTTTTTGTGCGGCGTGGTATCTGATTTATCGTCCGGTGCTGTATCGGGCGCTAGGCATACAACATGAGCTCAATCTGGATTCGTTCAAGTCGGCCCTTGGTTTTTTACTTGCGGTAATCCTCGGGCTATTGCTGGGCAATGCCACCCATTTAATTTGGGATGGTTTAACTCACGTCGACTTTCGCACTTTTGCCTTTCATAACGTCTTAAGCCAGCCGGTGTCCTGGTTCTCCCAGACCTATCCACTGCATTTTATTTTGCAGATTGGCAGTTCGCTTCTGGCCCTGCCGTTTTTGCTGTGGATGTGCTGGCGTTATTATCAGCGCTATCGTCAGCACTGGCCAGTGAGCCGACGGGTCAAACAAGCGGCAGCCATCCTGATTGGCCTGGCCATTTTGCTAGGTGCTTATTCGGTCTGGGATTATGCCCGCTATTTCAGTGATGAACTGTGGTATAGCCATCGTTATTATTTTCTGGGCCGGGCTTTTAATGAGTTTAGTCAGGGTGCCTTAATCATTTTAACCACGGGCTGTATTTTATTTCAGATTCTGGACCGCAATCATGAGTTCGGTTAACTCGAAATAGCAGGAAATTGCCGGGTTTTTCACGCTAGTTCTTGTGACAAAACCTGCAAAGAGGCATAATCCAACATTTACTTCAAGCGGTACGCTGTTTACGTATGCGCTGTCATTAACCCATATAGTTGGATTTTTTACGCTATGATGCGAACTCATTACTGCGGTTCTTTAACCGAAGCTCAAATCGACCAAACCGTAACCTTGTGTGGTTGGGTACATCGTCGCCGTGACCACGGTGGGGTGATCTTCCTGGATATGCGTGACCGTGATGGTCTGGTACAAGTGGTTATCGACCCGGATACCCCAGAAGCGTTTGCCACAGCAGATAAAGCTCGTTCTGAATTCGTATTAAAAATTACAGGCCGTGTACGCCGCCGTTATGCGGGTACTGAAAATGCCAATATGGTCAGTGGCCAGATTGAAGTATTGGGCAAAGAAATTGAAGTGCTGGCTCAATCTGAAACGCCGCCATTCCCACTGAATGATGAAAACACCAATATTTCTGAAGAAATCCGTCTGAAATACCGCTTCCTGGACATCCGTCGTCCAGAAATGTTAGAACGCTTACGTTTCCGTTCTAAACTGACCAACCTGATTCGTAACTACTTCGAAGACAACGGTTTCCTAGACGTTGAAACTCCAATTTTGACTCGTGCAACGCCTGAAGGTGCGCGTGACTATCTGGTTCCAAGCCGTGTGTCTAACGGTAGCTTCTACGCACTGCCACAATCACCACAGCTGTTCAAACAGTTATTGATGGTGGGTGGTATTGACCGTTATTACCAAATCGCCAAATGTTTCCGTGACGAAGACTTACGTGCGGACCGTCAGCCAGAATTTACCCAGATCGACGTTGAAACATCGTTCATGAGCGATGATGACATCATGGATCTGATGGAACGTTTGACCGTGAAGATGTTCAAAGAACTTCTGAACGTTGAATTCGAAAAATTCCCGCGTATGACCTATGCCGATGCGATGCGTGACTATGCATCCGACAAACCGGACCTGCGTATTCCGTTGAAACTGATTGATGTTGCAGATTTAATGCAAGACGTTGAGTTCAAGGTATTCGCTGGCCCTGCCAAAGATCCGAAAGGCCGTATTGTGGCACTTCGCGTTCCGGGTGCTGGCTCACTGCCACGTAGTGCAATTGATGAATACACCAAATTCGTGGGCATCTACGGTGCCAAAGGTCTGGCGTATATCAAGGTGAACGAACTTGAAAAAGGTATCGAAGGCCTGCAATCGCCAATCGTGAAATTCATCGAGCCAATCGTGCTGGATCTCTTAAAACGCGTTGGTGCTGAAAATGGTGACATCGTCTTCTTCGGTGCAGATAAAGCCAAAGTTGTGAATGACGCAATGGGCGCGCTTCGTGTCAAGATTGGTCACGACATGAATCTTTCGACGTGCGAATGGGCTCCGCTTTGGGTAGTTGACTTCCCAATGTTCGAAGAAACTGACGATGGCAAATGGACTTCTGTGCATCACCCATTCACGCTGCCAAAATCAAGCGTTGAAGACGTGAAGAACAACCCGGGTGCTGCGCTGTCTGTCGCTTACGATATGGTATTGAACGGCACTGAAATCGGTGGTGGTTCACTGCGTATTCACAACCTGGAAATGCAAAAAGCCATCTTTGAAGCTTTAGGTATTGGTGAAGAAGAAGCTGAAGAGAAATTCAGCTTCTTACTAAATGCTTTACGTTACGGTGCGCCTCCACACGGTGGTCTAGCATTCGGTCTGGACCGTTTAGTGATGCTGATGACCGGCGGTGCGTCTATTCGTGATGTGATTGCATTCCCGAAAACCAAGACTGCTGAATGTCCATTGACTCAAGCACCAGCACCAGTTGAAGCGACTCAACTGCGTGATTTGGGTATTCGCTTACGTGAAAAACCAAAAGCGGAATCTCAAGAATAATAGCTTGTCATTCTAAAGAAGCCCTGCACTTGCGGGGCTTTTTTATTACATTGAGATCACTGCCGAGCAATGGCATAATAACTGCAGTTTTCATTCTTAGGTGATTCAGCAATGGCAATGCGTCCTGCAGTACGTAACCGTGGCATCATGCTCATTGTCTTTTCGATTGTACAATGGCTGTTCATGCGTTATATCTTGGCGAATAACCTGTTTGCGCTTGATACCAATGACCGTATTGTGTATTTCAGCCTGAGTAGTATTATCGGCGCCTTGCTGATTTTTGTCGGACTGATTTATATGGTCTTAAAAGGCAATGCAGATCGACCATAATTGCGCGGACTCTTGCTTGATTCATGTATTCCCTTCTTAAAAATTTCTCCAAACTCCCCCTGCGCTTGATTCAGGTCACCGCCCGATCTGTGGGCTGGTTGCTGTATGTGAGCAACTCCTCCGCCCGACGTGTGACAGAAATTAATTTAAAGTCTGCTTATCCGGAGTTATCTGAATCAGAACGGGAGCAACTCACGCGGCGCAGCCTGAAAAGCCAATGTATGACCTATGCAGAATCGGTCAAGATTTGGGGTTCTGCGCCGGAGTTTGCCCTTGAACAGATCAAGGTCGTGCATGGAGAAGATATTTTTTTAGACGCCCTGCAAAACCCGAATGGGACCTTGGCAGTGGTGCCGCATTTTGGCACCTGGGAATTGATGAATGCCTGGGTGAATTTACATACTGCACCGGTCATTATGTATAAACCGAGCAAAAATCCGGATGTAGACCGGTTTATGCTGGAAGCACGGCAGCGCCTTAATGCCACACTGGTACCCACCGATGAAACGGGGGTACGTGCCTTATTTAAACATTTGAAACAAGGTGGATTTGCCGCAATTTTACCAGATCATGTGCCTAAAGAGTCGGGTGGTATTTACTCACCTTTCTTTGGTCAGAATGCACTTTCCTCTACCCTGCTCTCTAAACTGGCAGCCAAGACCCAGTGTTCAGTGATTGGCTTAAGCTGTTTACGCCGTGAAGATTTAAGTGGCTTTGAGCTGCATGTGCAGACTTTGTCTGCAGAGATTAATGCCAAAGATTTGCAGCTTTCAGTCGATACGCTTAATAAAGAAATGGAGCGCATGATTAATGTCGCTCCAGAACAGTATTTGTGGGGGTATAAAAGGTTTAGGAAATTAGAAGGCCTGAAATCCATATATAAATAAGCTACCTATCTCGCACCTTTAAACCAAGCTTTCGCTTTAAATCATAATATTTGTCTTTAGATATTAGATTTTTAATAATATCCTTAGGTAAAAATATATGTTTCATCAACATCTTATAGAAAACAAACTTATTAGGAGCAGATCTAATTTGTTTTATTAAAATTCTAAAGGTATGTTTATTTTCATATAAATCTGATAGAGATAAACCATCATCATAATACTCTATTACTTTAACCTTTTTAGGAATTATTTGAATATTAAATGGTATTTGATAATAAAAAATATGTTCATAACCATTTTTAAAAAATTTCTCTGGATATCTTATTTTTTTAAAAGCATCTAGTTTAAAAACAAAATGCTTATCACCCTTATAATTATTATAAAATTTATTATAACTTAATACTTCATAACTCTCAAAATCACTATTTTTAAAAAGATGACCTGAAAGAGATTCACAATTAAAACAATACCATATACCTTTTATTTTACTTATACTCTCTGATATTATAGCCAAGCTATCTTCACTTAAATAATCATCATCACTTAAAGTAAAAAAATAACTGTTACTAATATTAAAATTTTCTGAAAAAATTTTATCCAGAATAATATTCCGAGACTTATTTACTCCAACATTATGACTCTTAATATATTCAATATTATCAACACCTTCAATAAGATTCTCCAAATCAGAATAGCTTTTAGTCGAACCATCATTAAAAATAATTAACTTATAGTTTTCATATTTCTGATTCATTACTGATTTAACAGACCTTAGAACCAATTCCGGTCTATTAAATGTAGGTAACATTATATATAAAAATGGGCTGTCCAACTCACACCTCTAAAAACCTTTTACACAAAATATAACTATGATTTTTCTCACAACTATTATAAGTTATAATTTTTCTAATTGTCACTTGGAATTCGAACTTTGAGTAAAAAAGAAATCACGCTATGTCTAACGATTGGCAAACGCCCAGAATTACTTCGCCAAACTTTAGAAAGCTTGTTAAACAAAGTAGATTTTAAACATATTATCGCAATCAATGACTTTCGCGATGAACCTACAAATGCAATGTTTAAGCAACTTTGCCCTCATGGTCAACTTATTCTCCTACCAGAACAAGTTGGTCATCATAAAGCCGTTGATACTATGTATGCACAAGTAAAAACACCTTATATTTTACATTGCGAAGATGATTGGCTATTCGATCAAGCTTTAGATATCGACACCTGTATTCAAAGCTTAGAAAATGATAAAAATGCAACGCTGCTATGCTTAAGAAAATGGACTGATTTTGATTTTACCGATCATGAAATTTCAAAAATTAAATTTATACAGCAAGACCCACTCAATGTCGTACGCTTAGATCCACTACATGACCAATGGCATGCTTTTACTTTTAACCCTCATATTGTATCAATTGAACTCTGGAAAAGTTTAGACGGTGGCTTTTCAAATTATAAAAAAGAGCGTCATATTTCACGTATGTTCAGAAAACAAAACCGATACGCCCTATTCCTTGAAGATGGCATTTGTCACCATATTGGCGAAGAATGTAGTATTGCCAATCCCCCACCCAAAAATTGGTTACAAAAGTGGAAAAGAAAAATTTTTGGCTAAAATACATCAGCTCTTTCCCACCAAGGTCAGAGCTGAAAATATCTTTTATTTTATTTTAAATTTCGCTTTATCAAGTGCCACATAACGCTTAGTCGCCTTCAAAATCACGGACAAATAGCGATATGCCATTTTAAACTGCCCAATCATCCGCCTACTTTTAAAGCCAATTTTATCTGCAGTCGACCTATATTCAGGTTTAAAGTGCTCCGACCGGCCAATCGTTGACACAAAACCTTTATTCCCCCCCAAACCATAGGCCTCCAGTTGATCCTCTTGAATCAAGGCTGCTGGTTCAACTTGAAAAGCCTTTAATTGGTAGGTACTAAAAATAAATGCATCTGCAGTAGCAGCAGGATGAGATTGTGCTTTATCTAATAATTTACGCGCACCAGCGGGAAATAAGATATACCCGCCAGTTCCCGTACGCTCTTGAAATAACGATAATAATTGATAACCATTATTAAGCTTAAACAATGGTCTTTTGCTTAAAATTTTTTTTCGGCTCCGTACTTCTAAGTTAATCAGTTCTGGATCTAAACTTAAAAATTGTCGCTCAATATCATGTAAAAGTGTTGCAATGTCTTCTACCAACACTGCATCATCTTCAATAATTAAAGCAGGTTCATTACTGTTCCATACCATATTCCAAGCTTTTACATGACTGAGAAAACAGGCCAACTCTACTTTTTTTAATGGACGCTGCCAACCAAATGCCTCTTTACCGTATTGATCTTCAGAAATATCATGAACAGATACTGCATCAAGCACTTGATAAGGCAAGTTCAATCGTTCTAGCTGCTGCTGTTGGAATACACGACGGTCTTCTGACTGAGGTAGATTAATTACAAAAACACGCATCTATTAAAACCTTAAAACAATGAATATCATTTTATAAAATTGAACGCGTCAAACACGTGACACTTCGCTATTTTCAGTCATGTGTACTTACTGCCAAGCCTCTTTAATCCAATCCGACGGCAACACATAGCGATACCATTTTCCCCCACCGCCATGAATTGCATCTGGTGGATTAATTTCGCCATGGAAAATAATAATTTTGGCACCTTCCGGTTTCACTGGCGGCTTAAAATAGGCCATCGGAATCTTTTGCAGACAATGATATTTATAACTTTTACACCAGCTCTCTGGCCAGTAGCTTAATTTTTTCTCCTGATCGACATACCAAGACAAATACGCCTGCTCATTACGGAACTTCTGACGGATCTCATCAAAATGCTCACGGAAATACGGCAATAATCCCGGGAAAGCTCCCAGTTTAAAACGATAAACCGAACTGTTGCCGGTAATTCGCCATGGACGTTTCCAGTCATGAATAATCAGAAAATCACCCGGATGGGTAAAAAATGCGTCGATATTGTCGACAATGACCACATCTAAATCCAGGAATAGCGCATTGCCTGTCAAGCCATATAAATCTGGCTCAAACGTCGACAGCTTGTTCCAGCCACGCTCAGGCGCCCCTTCTGGTAAAGCTAAAGGCGGGATCGGAAAACATTCTACTTCCGGATTAATGCCTTCAGTACGGTCAGTCAGGCAGACCATTTTAAAGTCGACTGTGGTATGGCGTTTGACCATATTGTACAAACGGTTAACGTATTCCGAACCGTATTTGGTTCCCCATTTCATGCACAGAACAACATTCTGTTCCTGCATTAAAGAAGATTGAGAGTTCATCTCTGTTTCATGTAAAGCCATGCCGCATGATCCACCTGAGCAATGGCGCCATCATATCACAGAGTTACAAATTAGCAGAATGGCTGCAAAGAAAAGCCACTGCAAAATAACTGTCAGAAAAGCGTCATCGAACTTGCACATTCAAGATGCAGATTAGAACTCATCGCAGAACAACAATAGATTATGAAAATTAGTATTGTCGGTACCGGCTATGTTGGCCTTTCCAATGCCATGATTTTTGCGCAGCAGCATGAAGTGGTGGCGCTCGATATCATTCCTGAAAAAGTCGAACTGCTGAATTATGGCATTTCTCCCCTACAAGACCCTGAAATTAGTGACTTCCTGAAAAATAAAGACCTGAATTTTAAAGCCACCCTGCATCAGGCCGATGCCTATCAGGATGCTGATTATGTGATTATCGCCACGCCTACCGATTACGACCCGCAGACCAATTATTTTAATACCGACAGTGTTGAAAGCGTGATTCAGGATGTACTGTCAATTAATCCCTGCGCCACCATGATCATCAAATCCACCGTTCCGGTCGGATTTACTGAAAAAATCAAACAGAAATATCGCAGCGGCAACATCATTTTTTCACCGGAGTTTTTACGTGAAGGCAAAGCCCTACACGACAACCTGTATCCCTCACGGATTATTGTCGGAGAACAGTCGGAGCGTGCCCGACTGTTTGCCGATATGCTACTCGAAGGCGCCATCAAAAAAGACTGCCCGGTACTTTTTACCGGTTCCACCGAAGCCGAAGCCATCAAGCTGTTTGCCAACACCTATCTGGCTATGCGCGTGGCCTATTTCAATGAACTGGACACCTATGCACAGCTGTTTCAGCTGGATACCCGACAGATTATTGACGGCGTCTGTCTGGATCAGCGGATTGGCAAATATTATAACAATCCGTCCTTTGGCTACGGCGGCTACTGCCTACCCAAGGACACCAAACAGTTGCTGGCCAACTATCACAATGTACCGAGCAATTTAATTCAGGCCATTGTCGATGCCAATGCCACCCGTAAAGATTTTATTGCCCAGTCCGTCCTGCAACGCAACCCGAAAGTGGTCGGTATTTACCGTCTGGTCATGAAAAGTGGTTCCGATAACTTTAGAGCATCGGCCATTCAGGGGGTGATGAAACGCATCAAAGGCCGTGGCGTGGAAGTGGTGATTTACGAGCCGACCTTGCAGGAAGATGAATTCTTTCACTCCAAAGTTATGCAGGATCTGAATGAATTTAAACACTATAGCGATGTGATTGTTGCCAACCGTCAATCCGATGAGCTGGCGGATGTGCTGGAAAAAGTCTATAGCCGCGATATTTTTGGTATGGATGATTAAGAACATTTTCCCAGCCAATAAAAAAGGACTCAGCTGAGTCCTTTTTTACAGTTTGCACTTATTTTACATAAGTTAACCAGTGTGCATATTTCGGATCTTTGCCCTGCACTGCATCAAAGTAGGCTTTCTGGATTTGCGTGGTGATTGGACCACGGACACCTTCACCAATCTGACGGTCATCGTATTCACGGATAGGCGTTACTTCTGCAGCCGTACCCGTAAAGAAGGCTTCATCGGCAATATAGAATTCATCACGAGTAATACGGCGCTCAACCACCTCATAACCCAAGTCTTTAGCAATGGTAATAATCGATTGACGGGTAATCCCATCCAGCGCACCACCAGCGATATCTGGGGTATGAATCACACCATCTTTAACCAGGAATACGTTTTCGCCCGAACCTTGACACACATAACCTTGTGGATCCAGCAGCATCGCTTCGTCATAACCTGAATGCGCCACTTCCTGATGGGCCAGAATCGACAGCGTATAGTTACCAGACGCTTTGGCTTTACACATGGTCACGTTTGGATGATGGTGGGTAAATGATGAGGTTTTTACGCGAATACCCTTCGCCATTGCCTCTTCACCCAGGTAAGCACCCCAGCTCCACGCTGCAACCACGGCATGAATAGTGTTGTCTGTTGCCGCAATACCGAGTTTTTCAGAACCAATAAAGATGATTGGACGTAAATAGCAAGATGCCAGTTTATTTTCACGCACCACATCAATTTGTGCTTGCTCTAAAGTTGCCTGATCAAACGGCACTTTCATTTGATAAATTTTTGCAGAATTTAACAAACGCTTTGTGTGCTCTTTTAGACGGAAAATAGCCGTTCCATTCGGGGTTTCATAGGCACGGACACCTTCAAACACACCCATGCTGTAATGCAGGGTATGGGTCAACACGTGAGTTTTGGCCTCACGCCAGTCAACCAGTTGTCCATCTTGCCAAATAAAACCATCACGATCAGCCAAATTCATGCCATAAACTCCAATTTTTCACAATTATTCACTCTCCAGCGCAAATGCTGCAGCTGGATCAATCAGTCTTTGCCATAACTTGCAAACGGTCATTCGGGTATCGTGCCAGTCGCTTGCAGACACTTGCATGGATTGATTTGCAAGGGCTAAGCGGTGGCTCTCTGCGCGTTCACGGAGATAAGCTTGAATCAGAGCAGTCGCATCGTTGCTGGATAAGCAACCTGTCTTTGCGGCATCCTCAAGGATTCGTACATTGTCGGAGTAATGGGCGAGATCTTTATTCGTCCCACTCCACGCTAACACCGCATACTGTGCCATAAATTCGATATCAACGATACCACCTGCATCCTGTTTTAAATGAAAAATTCCATCTTTTTTTTGCTCATTTGATGAACCGAGATGGTCTTTCATCTTCTGGCGCATTTTCAGCACTTCGGCACGCACATGCGCCTGTTCACGCGGCTGGGTCAAAATCCGGCAGCGTAGCTGTTCAAACTTGTCCCGAAGGCAGCGTTCACCGGCAATACTGCGCGCGCGTACCAGCGCCTGATGCTCCCACAGCCAGGCACTTTTTAGCTGATAATGCTCAAAGGCTTTCAGGCTGGTGACCAGTAATCCTGCTTCCCCAGACGGACGTAACCGGGTATCGACTTCATAAACGCGGCCATCTAAAGTCTGAGTGGTCATCAATGACACAAACTTTTGCCCCACCCGCATCGCAAACTCAAAACCGCTGATGGGTTTGAGCCCGTCGGTATCGGCCTGCTCATCCATATAATGAATAAAGACCAGATCCAGATCTGAGCCATAACCGAGTTCAATCCCGCCTACCTTGCCATAACCAATCACGGTAAAAGCCATATGATCCAGCGTACAGCGCTGGCCTTCAGCATCCAGCGGGAAGCCATGCTTTTTCGCGGTAATCTGATAAGCCAGATGCAAGGCAGCATTGACTGACACTTCAGCAATATCGGTGAGCGCATCAGAGACTTTCATCAGCGGACTTTCGGCCAGTACATCACTGGCTGCCACTGCCAGTACATTGGATTTTTTAAACAGGCGCAGTACCCGCATCTGGTCTTCGACCTGATCGACCTCAATCCGCAGCAATTGCTGACGCAAGGAATCTTCCAGATCCTGACGTTTCGGCAATTCAAAATCCATCGACAGAAATTCATCTAGCAACACCGGATAATGGGTCAGCTCTTCACAAATCCATGGACTGACGGTGGCCATTTTTACCAGACGTTGCAATGCGCCTTTGCTTTCAATCAGCATCACCAGATACACGGTACGGCGCATTACCGATTCCACCAGCGGCATCAGTCGCACCAGCGCGACTTGTGGCATATCTGACTGCAACACCGCTTCAACCAGATGCGGCCAGAAGGTTTTCAGACGCTGCACCGCTTTGGCCGGTAATTTTTTCAGCGCATGTCCATACCAGAATTCATGCACCAGATTTTTAGCCTGATCATCCAGCACCTCATTCAGGCGCTGTTCCAACTGGCTAAAGCTTTCGACCAGCGGGTCTGGTTCTTTTTCTTTAATTAAATGCTCAAACTGGTAGATAACCTTGGCACGCTTTTCATCCAGAAAAGCCATAAAATCCGGCCAGCTCGCAAAGCCTAAAGTACTAATCAAACGCTGACGCAATTCTGGCTCGGTCGGTAAGGACTGGGTTTGCTGGTCATTCAGCGCCTGAATCGCATGTTCAACCCGGCGCAGAAATAAATAGGCATCTTCCAGTTCGGCCACAGCTTTGCTGTCCAGCAATTCAGCTTCATCCAGATGATTCAGGCTGACCAGACATTGCCGGTCTTGTAGCTCCAGCTTGGACCCGCCATAAATCAACTGAAACACCTGCACAATAAATTCGACTTCACGAATTCCGCCAGCACCAAGTTTAATATCATCTTCCAGATGACGGCGCTGCACTTCGCGCTCAATCATGGCCTTCATTTCACGCATGGCTTCAAAGGCGGTGTAATCGACATATTTGCGGAATACGAACGGCCGGGTCATCTCCAGCAGTTCATCCCCTTCTTTGCCTCCGGTGACAATGCGTGCCTTGATCCAGGCATAGCGTTCCCATTCACGGCCGTGCTGGCTTAAATATTTTTCCAGCGCCACATGGCTAATCGCTAGGGCCGAACCATCGCCCCAGGGACGCAGGCGCATATCGACCCGGAACACAAAGCCATCGGCGGTGATATGGTCGAGCAGATAAATCAGTTTCTGTCCCCATAAAATACAGAACTGCTGCACATCAATACATTTACGGCCGTTGGTTTCGCCCTGCTCATCGAAGGCAAAAATCAGGTCAATATCGCTGGATAAATTCAGTTCCTGCGCACCATGTTTACCCATGGCAATTACGATCAAGTCCTGCACCTTGCCATTATAGCCTACCGGCTCGCCATGCTTGGCCACCAAGGGAGCCCGGGCAAAATCTTTTGCTGCTGTTACACAGACATCAGCAAAATCGGACAGTTCACGGGTCAGGGTGACCACATCGGTTAACTGGTTGGCATCTTGCCAGATCCAGCGAAACATCAGCCGGGCACGTAAAATCCGCAGACTACGCATCCACTCGGCTTCATCCTGAATATCCTGCAAGGTTATTTGCACGGTGTGCTGAATCTGCTGGGTGCTTAAAGGGGTTAAAAACCGGTCAACTGCATAATCTTGTTCTAAGAGGGGTTGGTGCTTGGCCAATACCTGTTCTGCATATTGACTGGCACCTAAGGTTTTGCGCAATTGTTCCGTATTCATTCACACACCCAAAGCTGACTATTTTTTCTAGTTATATCAGGAGTCTGGCTAGAGGGGAAAAGAAAATTGCGTTTTCTACATTTTTACTTTTTCGAACTGTATATCTTCCGGCATTAAAGCCTGATGCGCGCTGGTGGCCTGCGGCAAGGTCACAATAAAGGTGGTTCCTTCGCCTTCATTGGATTCCACCACAATTTCGCCTTTGTTCAGGTCGACAAAACGTTTACACAATACTAAGCCCAGACCAGTACCTTTTTCACCGGCTGTACCTTTGCTACTGGCTGTAACCGCTGCCTGGAACAGCTGTTCCATTTGCGACTGGCTCATGCCCAGACCAGTATCCTGAATATAGATGTGTACGCCATCATCTGCCTGTTCGGCGCGTAAAGTCACCTTGCCGGTACCATCTATCGGGGTGAATTTCAGCGCATTCGACACCAGGTTCTGGATAACCGAAGTAATCATATTAATGTCGGCATAGACTTTAATATCATCATCAATCTGGTTAATCAGCTGAATATTCTTTTTCACCGCCAGACTGTTCAGCACATCGCAGACAATTTTCGATGACTGTTGCAGCTTGAAGTTAATTGGATGATAGATAAAGCGGCCGCCCTCTGCCATGGCCCAATTCAACAGGCTTTCCAGCAGGTTATAGGTCGATTGCGCAGTATCATATAAATAGTCGGCAATATTCTGCACACTGGAATCATCTAGCGTTTCGCGTTCTTGTGCCAGAACTTCGGAAAAACCGAGCAAGCCATGAAACGGCGCTCTTAAGTCATGCGCAATAATCTGGAAAAATTTGGTTTTACTGAAATTCAGCGCGGCCTGCTGCTCATACATTTCTTTTAGCTCGGCATGGTCGGCTTTTAACTCCAGATAATTCACCAAATTGGTGGCCAGATCACTGAGAATTTCAATCGCCTGCAGCGAAAAAGGCTGCTCGTTCTGGTCGAAAAACAGGATCTGTCCAATAGAGCGACCATCGGACATTTTCAGATCAAAGGCCATAAAGCGTTTTGCTTCTACACCTAAAGAGCTAATACGCTCAACCAGTTGTATATAGTGAGGATGCTCGGTATGAATGCAGTCCTGACCATCAAACAGTTCGACAATCTGGATATGATCGGGTGCAATAAAGGCTTTAAAACAGTCCTGATGGGCATACCATAAATAGGGTTCGCCCTCGAAGGCCAGTGCGGAACGCTCTACCCCTAAAATTTTACGGGCAGATGATAAAAAACGCTCAATCTGATTGGTGGCAGTAAATACCCCCAATAACAGAGACAACCTGCATGCACTCAGCTGTTCAGTTTCTGAACCTATTTCAAGCAACTGCAACTTCATATCTGCTCATCCGAGATCCATTCTTATAGAATATTTAGGCCATTTTTAAAGCCGATTGCTCAGCCCGGTTAACAAACTTTAACAGAGAATATAACACCAAACCCAAAAGAATAAACCAAACTCCTTCATTAATTTGTAACCTGAAAAAATTTTAAAAAAAGGTATGTTTTCATTACATTTATTAAATAAATTCACTACTTTTTGTTTATCTCTTTTTAAACAGCAAGCTATTAACTGATTTTGGTTAAAAATAAATTGGCACATTTTATACACTTTTTTCAGTGTTATGATAGGTATGATTTCTGTAAATTCATCGGATTTTTAAGGGAATTTCCGGGTCAATTTTCACCGGATAATGGGTTTACCCCGTTACTTTAGTTTTACATCTTCTGTTCATGTTTTTGGACGATAATATATCCGCCTGATCAGTGAATCATCATCACATGATCAATCTGTCTTATTGGTATTGAAAAAATCAGGTTAATCATTCAAATCTAATACGCAGATGTGCTGGATGGAATGATCGAGTTTGAAGGAAAAAAGGCGGCTCTTTGAGTGTTTTTCTTCCCCAAACAGGCAAGTGTGGATTCAAATCAGGCACAAATATCACGAATTAAAATGCATCATTTTTCAGCGAAATGTCGTTATCACGGATATTACGTTGACTGAAAAGGCTTGAGGGTCGATACTCTCAAGGTTTTACTTAAGCAAACCGGTTCGCAGGGGCTGATTCATCACTTTCACCCCCTCAAAACTCAATCAACGCAAGGGGCTATATATGGCTGGTGGAAAGTCAACCATCATTTACACACTGACTGACGAGGCGCCATTACTGGCGACTTATTCGCTGCTGCCGATTATTGAGACCTTTACTAAGCCGGCCGGCGTAGAGATCGTTAAAAGTGACATCTCCGTGGCCGCACGCGTGCTCGCAGAATTTTCTGACTACCTCACCGACGAGCAAAAGGTCACTGACAACCTCGCAGAGCTAGGTCGTCTTACACAAGATCCAGATACGAACATCATCAAACTTCCAAACATCAGTGCTTCTGTTGCTCAGTTGACTGCATGTATCAAAGAACTTCAGTCTAAAGGCTATGCGGTTCCTGATTACCCTGAAAACCCGACCACTGAGGAAGAAAAGGCAATCAAGACCCGTTATGGCAAATGCCTGGGCTCTGCAGTAAACCCGGTATTACGTGAAGGTAACTCTGACCGTCGCGCACCAACTGCAGTAAAGAACTACGCGAAGAAAAACCCGCACTCAATGAGCGAGTGGAAACAGTGGTCACAAACTCACGTTTCTCACATGGACGAAGGCGACTTCTACCATGGCGAAAAGTCCATGACTTTAGACCGCGCGCGTAACGTGAAAATGGAACTGATCACCAAGTCAGGTGAAACCATTGTTCTGAAGCCAAAAGTTGCGCTGCAAGACGGTGAAATCATCGACTCGATGTTCATGAGCAAAAAAGCGCTTTGCGACTTCTATGAAAAAGAATTGGATGACTGTAAAGAAGCCGGCATCCTGTTCTCTTTACACGTAAAAGCGACCATGATGAAAGTTTCACACCCGATCGTATTCGGTCACTGTGTGAAAATTTACTACAAAGATGCTTTCGAAAAACATGGCAAACTGTTCGACGAGTTAGGCATTAATGTCAATAATGGTATGGCCGGTCTTTACGAGAAGATCGAAACCCTGCCAACTTCTTTACGTGAAGAAATCATCGAAGACCTGCACGCGTGTCAAGAACACCGTCCTGCACTGGCGATGGTGGATTCTGCAAAAGGCATCACTAACTTCCACTCTCCGAACGACGTAATTGTTGACGCATCTATGCCAGCAATGATCCGTTCTGGCGGTAAAATGTGGGGTGCTGACGGCAAGCCTTACGACTGTAAAGCAGTAATGCCAGAATCGACTTTCGCGCGTATTTACCAGGAAATGATCAACTTCTGTAAATGGAATGGTAACTTCGACCCACGTACCATGGGTACTGTGCCTAACGTTGGTCTGATGGCGCAAAAAGCGGAAGAATACGGTTCACACGACAAGACTTTCGAAATTCCTGAAGCGGGTGTTGCCAACATCACGGATCTGGAAACAGGTGAAGTGTTGATGTCTCAAAACGTGGAAGAAGGCGACATCTGGCGTATGTGTCAGGTGAAAGACGCACCAATCCGCGACTGGGTGAAACTGGCTGTTACACGTGCACGTAACTCTGGTATGCCAGCCATCTTCTGGTTAGACCCGTACCGTCCACACGAAAATGAACTGATCAAGAAAGTACAAAAATACCTGAAAGATCACGATACAGACGGTTTAGACATCCAGATCATGTCACAAGTCCGTGCAATGCGTTATACGCTTGAGCGCGTTGCTCGTGGCCTGGATACCATTTCTGTAACCGGTAACATCTTACGTGACTACCTGACTGACCTGTTCCCAATTATGGAACTAGGTACATCTGCGAAAATGCTGTCAATCGTACCGTTAATGGCTGGTGGCGGTATGTACGAAACAGGTGCCGGTGGTTCTGCACCAAAACACGTACAACAGCTAGTTGAAGAAAACCACTTACGTTGGGATTCTTTAGGTGAGTTCCTGGCACTGGCGGTATCTCTAGAAGAGCTTGGCATTAAAGAAGACAACGCGAAAGCGAAACTTCTGGCGAAGACTTTAGATGCTGCAACAGGCAAACTGCTGGACAACGACAAATCTCCATCACGTCGTACTGGCGAGCTGGACAACCGTGGCAGCCACTTCTACCTGGCAAAATTCTGGGCAGAAGAACTTGCTGCACAAGACGAAGATGCTGAACTGAAAGCGAAATTTGCTCCACTTGCACAAGCTTTAGCTGCAAATGAAGAGAAAATCGTGGCTGAACTTGCAGAAGTCCAAGGCAAATCAGTAGATATCGGCGGTTACTACGCGGTAGATCAAGCGAAAGTAAATGCCGTGATGCGTCCAAGCGAAACCTTGAATGCAACGCTGGCTTCATTACAAGCTTAAACTGGATTTGACTGACCTTTGTTAGTCAACTCATAAAAAAACCGGTGCTAAGGCGCCGGTTTTTTTATCTCACTACTCATTACAAGCTGAACCAATACCTATTTTCCCTCTTTAAATATTTCATGCGTACGTACGTGAACTCATTGGTATTCAATAACCTACAATAGAAATTACAATTTTAAATTATGCTTATTACTCGTTTTGAACAAGCACCTGTTATATGCAAAAAATTGAAATTAATATTGGCAAAAGCAAACAAGTATCTGTCACCATGGACTACGCAGAATATCTTCAACTAAAAGAGGACTCACATCAAACAGGGAAAACACATCGACAAATTTTCCTAGAGTCTTACCGGCTATGGAGGAAACTTAAAATATGCAATCAGGATTGATCAAAATACTCGATTAGTCATTTATTTTTTGATTGTAAATACAGTATCGAATAACAAAGCGATATGAGATAGCTATCCATAAATTTGAGGCAATAAAAAACCCCAAGTCTGAATATGCTTGGGGTTCTTTAAAATCTGTGGTCCCGAGGGTCGGACTCGAACCGACACGTCATCTCTGACAGCGGATTTTGAGTCCGCCGCGTCTACCAATTTCACCACCTCGGGAAGGTGTTGATGCGTATAATAAACTTTTTCACCCGCTTGTCAACGCTCGTCCCCCATATTTGTTTAAAAATAAATCAACCCGATTTTTTTTGTCTTATAATTAGGCAATTTCAGCGATAAAACCGAAAAACGCATATACTACGCCCAATCCTGTTATTGTTTTGCGCATTTATTTAACCATGCAACTTTCTGATTTTAATTTCGATCTCCCTGATGAACTGATTGCCCGTTACCCGCTGGAACAGCGCAGCGCCTCGCGTCTGCTGCATGTCAATGCCGAAGGTCAGTATCAAGACCATCAATTTACCGATATTGTCAATTTACTTGAAGCTGGCGACGTGCTGGTCTTAAATGACACCAAAGTCATGAAAGCCCGCCTGAAAGGTAAACGTGCTACCGGCGGCGCTGTGGAAGTGCTGGTTGAACGCATGCAAGATCAGTTTATTGCGCATTGCCATATTAAAGCCAGCAATTCACCAAAAGCCGGTGCTGAACTCTTCATTGGTCCAGATGAAGTAAAAGTCACGGTACAAGGCCGGCATGAGAACCTGTTTATTGTCGAGTTTTCCCAGCCTATTCTAGAAGTACTGGATCGCTACGGTGCCCTACCTATTCCACCCTACTTTAACCGTGAAGCAGAAGCGATTGATACCGAGCGCTATCAAACCGTATTTAATGATCCGACCAAACTGGCCAGTGTCGCTGCCCCGACTGCCAGCCTGCATTTTGATGCCGAACTGCTGGCCAAGCTTGAAGCCAAAGGCATTCAAAAAACCTTTGTAACCTTGCACGTCGGTGCTGGAACCTTCCTGCCGGTACGTACTACTGATATTGAAAACCATATCATGCACAGCGAATGGTGTGATGTACCAGCCGCCGCTGTGGAGATGATCCAGCAGGCCAAAGCACGTGGCAATAAAGTCATTTCAGTTGGCACCACGGCCACCCGTGCAGTCGAAAGTGCAGCACAGGCACACGGCGGCACACTGGCGGCCTGGACCGGTGATACTCAGATTTTCATTTATCCGGGCTATAAATTTAAAGTGGTAGACCGTCTAATCACCAACTTCCACCTGCCTGAATCAACCCTGCTGATGCTGGTGTCGGCCCTATCGAGTCGTGAAAATGTCATGCGGGCGTATCAACATGCTGTGGCTGAACGCTATCGTTTCTTTAGTTATGGCGATGCCATGCTGATTGATCAAGCTCAGTCTTAATTTTCAAACTGTAAAAGATATCGCCATGCCGCTCGATACCGTGAAACACTCCATTCATATTCGACGTAAGAAGAATCAGCGGGTATTTCGCAATATCGCTCGGTTATGGGATATAGGAAAAAAAGCGCAAAGCCATCAAGAAATTTTGGATGGTTTGCACCCTTGGCAAGATGACATCACCCTCAAGTTTGAAAATGTTTTGCCTATTTTGCTTGGTATTATAGGGGTGTTGTTCTGCTTATTGCTCTTGATTCAACCGAGCAATATTTGGCTGCAATTTTGTTTACTGATTGGTGTAGTCTGTATTTTTTGGGCATTTATTACCTATGAGCAAGACGACCCCATTGAAGAAGTTATCACTTTTTTAGAACAGGAAAGCATTGCGCAACGCTATCAACTGGCATGGCAGCAACCGCCGCAACATCTTTCCCGCACCTTACAACCCGTTTATTTGATTGCTCATTTAAAAAGTCTGTTTCCCTTATTTAATTTAGGGAATCTGTCTAATGAAATTCGCCGTTACGCCAGTACTGTTTGGCAAGATGAACAAGGCAAGCAGCATCAGGTTTTGGTGTTTGAATATCGCTATGTCAGCGAAACCCGCATTAAAGATCAAAATGGCAATGACTACAAAGTTCGTGAAGTCGTGCGCTATTTATCGGGCGTATTTGTCTTTGATGTGCAACTACAAGGTTTAGCAGTGACCTCAAACAATAAATCCTTTGGTGCGCCTTATCATGTGCCGTGGCATACCAGTGATATTTGTCTAAATCAAAAACTCAATTTTTTTGGTAGTGATGCAATTCAACTGGCGCGTACGCTCAGCCCTGCAATGGTGTTAAAACTAGATGATTTTTTTCAGCATCAACAAGGTGATTTGTTATTTCACCCTGAGCGTAACACGCTGTGTTTTTTAGGCAATCGCAACCTGTTTGAAATTTCCAGTAGAGCAAAAAATATTCAAGATATTTCCGCATTGCGTGGACACTTACGCACTTTTAAATTACCTTATTTAGAACAATTACAGACAGATCTGGTCGATTTTCTAGACTAAGAAAATCATCTTGGGGCAAAGCATGGGTATCGCAATTTTTCTTTTGGTTGTTATCATATTGGTGATTCTAGGTATCATGATTCGTAACAATATCGTACGCCACCACAACGCTACTATCCGCGCTTGGGCAGATGTGACAAGTTTTGAACGACAGAAATTAAAAACACTCGAAGAACTTGCGCCAGTGGTCGAACAATATGCAGGCATGGAAAAAGGTACTTTAGAAAAAGTGACTGAACTGCGTCAAAATATTATGAACCTAAACATCACCAATGCTGATGTTCATCAATTACAACGTGTTGAAGCCTTAAGCAAAGAATTGATGCGCAGCTTGAATGTGGTGGTCGAAAATTATCCTGAGTTAAAAGCCGATCAACTGTATTTAAAAATGATGCATGAAATTGATGAGCAGAATGAAAATGTCGGTGCTGCAATTACTATTTATAACCGCAATGTCGAACTATTTAATAATTATATTCAGGTCTTTCCTAACAACATGATCAATACGGCAACCACAGCCAAAAAACCAGTGCGCGCTTTTCGTGATAACAGTGCAGCGCAAAGTTTTGATTATCGTCCAAACTTTTAAGTTATTTTTGATAGGTCAATAAAACAGCAAGCACGAAGCTTGCTGTTTTTTTCAGATTTCAACTAAACACTTGACTGTGTCAGATACTGCACCTGATTACGCCCCTTATTTTTTGCCAAATACAATAATTCATCGGCTGAATGCAGAAAATCGACCACATTGTGATACTGCTGATTTTGATGATAGCTATTTGCGCCAATACTCACAGTGACTTGGGTGATTTCCCCCGTCTTGGTATGTGGAATTTCCAGTGCATATACTGCCTGCCTAAAGTTTTCAGCAAGTTGCACGGCATCTGCCAGCGGCGTTTCAGGCAATAGCACCACGAATTCTTCACCACCAAAGCGAGCCACAAAGTCAGATGCACGCGCAAAGTGTTGTTTAAGCAACTGCGCCACGCTAATCAAACAGTGATCACCCTGCAAATGCCCATAATTGTCGTTATAAGGCTTAAAATGGTCGATGTCGATAAACAGCATAGACAAGGCATGTTGATGACGTGAAGCTCGTTTAAATTCATTCTCTATACACTCGCTGAGCGCCTTTCGATTAGCAACCAAGGTCAGCGGGTCTTGTAAGCTCAAAGCCAGATTTTTACGACTCAATGCTTCGAGTTCCAACTCCATCTGTTTACGTGCAGAAATATCAAACATAAACCCGATAATCGCTACAGTTTCATCATTTTCACGAATCACATGCACCACATCACGAATCCAGACATAATCTCCTGTAGCGGTTAAGGCACGATAATCAGCTTCGTGGTCTGTACCTTGATCAGACAAACTCACACACATATTTACGGTCTTATCTCGATCTTCAGGATGCATCCGATCAATCCAATCTTGTGCAGTTTTCCAACTGTCTTGCGTCCAACCCAGTAAAAGCTCAATTTGTGGACCGATGTAGCTAAAAGCTTTGGTTTTCCAGTTAATCTGCCAGGGAATTGCATTCGTGGTTTCCAAAAGCGTTTTATAGAATTGGGCTTCTTTTAATGCACTGTTTATTTCACTCATAGCCCACCCTATGAATTTATTTTAATTACAATGTAACAACTTAAGTGAGCTTTGACTACAATTTGTTCTGTCTTATTGACATTTTCTTCTTCAGCTTTGACACAACCATGTAGTTGAGCAAAAATAAATAAAACTTACTCACAATATAAAATCAAAATAAAGTAAACCAATAAAGAAGAAATTACCCGCATATTCAGAAATTTACGCCATATAAGCACAATGAATTTGAGCAAAAGATTCACTCGTAATTTTTACCAAGGAAAACGTATCTCAACTGGTAATTCCGTGCATAATCTAGGAAAATAGTCCACTTTTAGCATGAACAATCAGCGAACTGTTTTTTCGCCTTGATTTGGAACATATATGAAGTTTGAGAAATTAGGTCAGTCGGGGCGCGCCCGTCGTGGTCGTTTAACTCTTGAACATGGTGTGGTGGAAACCCCTGTGTTTATGCCTGTCGGCACCTATGGCACCGTTAAGGGCATGCTCCCGCGTGATATTGAAGACATTCAAGCACAAATTATTTTAGGCAACACCTTCCATCTGTATTTGCGTCCGGGTCTGGATGTCATTAAAGAACATGGTGGCCTGCACGAATTCATGAAATGGGACAAGCCGATTCTGACCGATTCTGGCGGTTTCCAGGTCTTTAGTCTGGGTGCCATGCGCAAGATTAAAGAAGAAGGCGTTACTTTCCGTTCACCGATTGACGGCTCCAAAGTATTCCTTTCTCCAGAAATTTCCATGGAAATCCAGAAGGTTCTGAACTCAGACATCGTCATGATTTTTGATGAATGTACGCCGTATCCAGCGACCCATGAAGAAGCACAGAAATCTTTACAGCTGTCGTTACGCTGGGCCAAACGCTGTAAAGAACATCATCACAATGTCCTTGCAAATAAAAATGCCCTGTTCGGGATTATTCAGGGCGGGATGTATGAAGATTTACGTGATGAGTCTTTAAATGGTCTGCTAGAAGTCGGTTTTGATGGTTATGCCATTGGCGGTCTGTCAGTCGGTGAACCAAAAGAAGAAATGATCAAGGTACTGGATTATCTGCCGAACAAAATGCCGGAAGATAAACCACGTTACCTGATGGGTGTCGGCAAACCGGAAGATATCGTGGAAGGGATTCGCCGCGGTGTCGATATGTTTGACTGCGTAATGCCAACCCGTAATGCCCGTAATGGTCATTATTTCGTGACCGATGGTCTGGTACGGATTCGTAACAGTAAATACCGTCATGACCAGAGCCCGCTCGATCCGCACTGTGACTGCTATACCTGCAAGAACTTTACCCGCGCCTACCTGTTCCATCTGGAAAAATGCGGCGAGATGCTCGGTTCAATGCTCGGTACCATCCATAACCTGCGCTATTACCAACGCTTTACCCAAGATATCCGTAATGCCTTGGACAATGGCACTTTTGATGACTTTGTACAGGACTTTTACGCCCGTCGCGGTCTGGATGTGCCGCCTTGTCCGCAAGATTAATCTTTTCAGTATTTGCGCTGAAGAAAAAGACAGGGTAAATTGCAGAACAAGTCAATTTATTATCAATGTTATTGATTCCAGTTTTTAGTTTAGGAAAATGAAATGAGCCTTTTTATTTCTACTGCTCACGCAGCAGGTGAAGCTGCACAACAACCAAGCATGGTTGCTAACCTTTTGATGATTGCAGTATTTATTGCAATTTTCTACTTCCTGATTTGGCGCCCGCAATCAAAACGTGCCAAAGAACACCGCGCCCTGATCGACAGCCTGGGCGTAGGCAGCGAAGTGGTGTTTGCTGGTGGCCTGATGGGTAAAATCACCAAACTTGAAGGTGATTTTGCAGTGGTTGAACTGAACCGCGGCGTAGAAGTAAAAATTCAGCGTGCCAGTGTGATTTCAGTTCTGCCTGAAGGCACATTAAACAACCTTTAATCAAAAATTAGTCGTGCGCCCGCACGACTTTTTCATTTTAAGAAGAAAATTAAATGCGTTACCCAGCATGGAAATATCTACTCATCCTTGTGGTTCTGGTGGTGAGTACATTATATGCCCTGCCAAGTTTGTATCCAGATGAACCTGCGGTTCAGATTTCTGGGGCCAAAGCCGGTACCCAAATTGACCAAAGCATCGTACAAAAAGCAGAGCAAATTCTAAAATCAGAAAATATTGCCAGCCATGACAACAGCTTTACCAATAACGCAGCCCTGTTGCGTCTGGACTCAAGCGAAGCACAGCTTAAAGCCAAAGATGCATTACGTCAGGGCTTGGGTGATGATTATGTCGTGGCCCTCAACCTGGCGCCAACCACTCCTGAATGGCTACAGAAAATTGGCGCCAAGCCAATGAAACTGGGTCTGGACTTGCGTGGTGGTGTTCACTTCCTGCTGGAAGTGGATATGGACAAGGCCATCAGCCAGCGCATGGAAACCTCTGCGACTGACCTGCGTCGCCAACTGCGCGACAACAAGCTGAAATTCAACAGCCTGTCTTTGAATAACAACACCATTACCGTGCAGTTCGCCAACAATGATGACCGCTCAGCCGTAATGGACTTCTTGCGCCGTAACGGCAACGAGTTTAACCAGCAGGCACTGGCCACCACAGATGGTGCCATGTTGCGCCTGACCTATACCGACACGCGCAAGCAGGAAATTGAATCCTATGCCGTGAACCAGAACTTGACCACGCTACGTAACCGTATTAACGAGTTAGGTGTGGCCGAAGCGCTGGTCCAAACCCAAGGCAGCAACCGTATTGTGGTGGAATTGCCGGGTGTACAGGATACCGCTGAAGCCAAGCGTGTTCTGGGTCGTACTGCGAACCTGGAATTCCGTCTGGTCTCTGATCTGAATGATCAGCATATTGACCCGTATACCGGTCAGCTCAGCAGCCAGACCTTACCACCGGGCACTGAAGCCTTTGCCTTTGAATCGCTCGACAGTGGCCGTCAGTTGCTGCTGAACCGTAGCCGTATTTTAACCGGTGAGCGCGTACAGAATGCATCGAGTGGCTTTAGTCAGGATACTGGCGGTGCCGAGGTAAATATTACCCTCGACTCTGCAGGCGGTAAGCTGATGGCAGACGCGACCCGTAATGCGGTCGGTAAACGTATGGCGGTTCTGTTCATTGAGAACAAGCAGCGCATCAGCTATGTGACCGATCCGGAAACCGGCGTCCAGACTGAAGTGCGTACCCCATATACAGAATCTGTAGTGATCAACGCCGCGACCATTCAGGCAGTGTTGGGTTCACAGTTCCGGATTACCGGTCTGGATTCACCGCAAGAAGCGGCTGAACTGGCATTAATGCTACGTGCCGGTGCCCTGGCTGCGCCAATGTACTTCGTTGAAGAACGTGTGATTGGTCCTAGTCTGGGTCAGGAAAATATCGACAAGGGCGTAACCTCGACCCAGATCGGTTTTATTCTGGTTGCGATCTGGATGGTGGTGTTCTTCCGTCTGTTTGGTGTGATTGCCAACTTCGCGCTGGTGTTTAACCTGGCGATGATCCTGACAGTGATGTCATGGATTGGTGCTTCTTTAACCTTACCGGGTATTGCCGGTATCGTGATTACCATTGGTATGGCGGTCGATGCCAACGTCCTGATCTGTGAGCGAATACGGGAAGAAATCAAATGGGGAGCCTCACCAAAACAGGCCATTGTAGCCGGTTATGACCGGGCCTATAACACCATTTTCGACTCGAACTTAACCACCTTCCTGGTGGCGTTTATTCTGTTCGCAATTGGTACCGGCCCGATTAAAGGCTTCGCCGTGACCTTAATGATTGGTATTGTCTGCTCGATGTTTACGGCCATTACCGTAACCCGTGCGATTGTACAGATCATTTATGGCAAACGCCGTAACCTGAAAAAGTTGAGCATTTAAGGAGATCGATGATGACTGAGAATACTCAACTGAATCCGAAAAAATACGGCCGTCCGGATGATGAGCGCGTCATTCCGTTTATGAAGATTGCGTTGCCGGCGGCATTGCTTTCGATCATTTTAACCGCGGCCAGCATCTTCTTTATTGCCACCAAAGGCTTAAATCTGGGTCTGGACTTTACCGGCGGTATTGCCGCAGAGCTGAACTACAGCAATCCGGTGAAAGCCAGCGATGTCTCTTCTGCCCTGACGCAGGCCGGTTTCCGTGATCCGGTGGTACAGACCCTGGGTTCTGAACGTGACCTGATGGTGCGTATGCCGGTGCAGGACGAGATTGAAGTCGAAGACCTGACCCAGACCATTACCGCAGCGGCACAATTGCCGGGCAACAGCGCCGATGTGACCAAGGTTGATGTGGTCGGCGGTCAGGTCGGTAACGAGCTGTATGTGCGTTCTGCAGGTGCCGTGGCACTGGCACTGATCCTGATGCTGATTTACGTCACCATCCGCTTCGAGTTTAAACTGGCGATGGGTGCGGTGCTGTCCCTGTTCCACGATATTATCGTGACTGTGGGTATTTTTGCGATGATGCAATGGCCGTTTGACCTGACCGTATTGGCAGCCCTGCTGGCAATTATCGGCTTCTCGCTCAACGATAACATTGTAGTCTCGGACCGTATTCGTGAAAACTTCCGTAAAATTCGTGGCGCTTCGCCGCTGGAAGTGGTCAATATTGCCTTAACCGAAACCTTACGTCGTACCATCCACACCTCGATGACGCTGTTACTGGTGGTGGTGGCGATGATGCTGATGGGTGGTGATGGCCTGAAATGGTTCTCGATTGCCATGTTTGTCGGTGTCTTTGTCGGAACCTATTCTTCGATTTATATTGGTACCGCCTTTGCACTGTGGCGTGGTCTGAACCGTCAAGACTTTATTGTGCAGGTGAAGCCGGAATTTGAAGAGGAAGAAATTCCTTAATTCTTTTCCTTTCTGTACCCATAAAAGCCCATCTCCGGATGGGCTTTTTTAATGGCGAATCAGTTGCAGCTTAGGAAACTGAAATCCCTTACAGGAACGTTCAGAACGCCAGGCCACGGTCAGCATACAACCACCAATCTTCAGATGCTGATAGGCAAACGTACCCAAGCCCTCATGATGGCAGAATCCACCCTGCTGATGCGGATGAACCCCGCTATTCAGCTGGTTCAGGCTCATGCGAATACCCAGCCCTGACGCTTTCAGAACAGCCTCCTTGGTGGTCCAGACCTTAAACCAGTAATCTGTCTCCTGGCCATAAGCCTGCCACAATTCCCATTCAGCCGGATGAAACATGTGCCTGGCCAGACTCTCAAAGCGCACCTTGCGATCCAGATCTTCAACATCCACCCCAACATCTTGAAGCTGCTCGCTATAGGCCAGTGCATAATGCTGACGGCTGTGACTATGATTCAGGGCCAACTGCGGATACGCAGGCAAAAACGGCTTGCCATACGCAGTACGGTCAAAATCTTCCGAGCAGATTGGCGCGTTTAAATAGGCCGATAGGCGCTGGTTACGAAAAGCATAAATGGCCTGCTTCTGCTGCTGGATGTACGCTTTACGCTCCAGCGCCGGCTGCTGCGGTGCAATCTGTGCCAGACGGGCCAATTCTAAAATGATCTGTGCGCTCATATGTGCACGCATTCCATGCATAAACAAAAACCAGCGATCAAGATCACTGTTTTTTTCAAAGATAAGAAAGAAAGTTTAATTGCCCTGTACCAAACGACGTGCGCTGATAATCCCCGGCTGCTGCTCCAAACGTGCCAGCAGACGTGACAGTTGCGCCAGCCCTTTGACTTCAATTAACAGCTTCATATTGGCAATACCATCATTTTCGGAAATGGTATTCACCTGACGAATATTAATCTGATCGGAGAAAATCACTTGGGTCAGGTCTTTCAACAGACCACGGCGATCATAGGCTTCCACCACAATCTGCACGCTTTGACCACGGGTTGGCTGCATTTCCCAGTCGGCTTCCACCGCACGTTCCGGCTCCTGGCTGATCATGCGTACATAATCCGGACAGGCCACCTTATGGATGCTGACACCGCGATTCAGGGTAATATAACCAGCAATGGATTCACCATGTACCGGCTGACAGCACTGGGCAATATGCAGCTCGACGTTATCCAGACCATCAATCAGAATGCCATGCGCCGACAAGGTATGGCTGGCACGCGGATTCAGGGTCGGTTTTAATACCAGTTCCGGTTCATCCTGATCCAGATGCATATGCCGGTTAACCTGGTTAATCAGCGCATGCAGGCTGATTTCACCATTGACCAGACCAATCAGAATGTCTTCACCGAGTTTGACATTAAAGTGATTGCAGTAATCATTCAGGTCGATACTTTTCGGGTGAATCGCCAGACGCGACAATTCCTTATTCAGAATATCACGGCCAATTTCCAGATTCTTGCTGCGGTCCTGCTGTCTGAACCAGTGGCGTAACTTGTCACGCGCCCGCGCAGTCTTGATATAACCAAGTGAGTTCACCAGCCAGTCACGGTTTGGTTCACGGTCTTTCTTGGTCAGAATTTCGACCTGTTCACCGGTTTTTAAGGTATAGGTCAGCGGCACATAACGCTGATTGACCCGCGCGGCATAACACTTGTTACCGACTTCGGTATGTACATGGTAGGCAAAGTCCAGCACGGTCGAGCCACGCGGTAATTCTTTAATATCCCCATCGCGGCTAAACACATAAATCTTTTCAAAATCTTCAAACTCTTGCAGCTGCTCGAAGTTTTCAGTTTCATCATCGGACTTATGCGCACTGGCATCATTACGTTCCTGATAATGTTCCAGCACCGCACGCAAAGAATGCAAACGATGATTGAAGGAATGATCGGTGGTTTTGCTGCCTTCTTTATAGTTAAAGTGCGAACACACGCCAAGTTCCGCTTCTTCATGCATTTCCATGGTACGGATTTGCACTTCCAGCGACTTGTTTTCAGCAATCACTGCAGTATGCAGCGAGCGATAACCATTGGCTTTCGGATTGGTAATGTAGTCATCAAACTGATGCGGAATATGCCGCCACAGCTGATGTACGATACCGAGCGAGTGATAACATTCCGGAATGGTTTTGACCAGTACCCGCACCGCACGAATGTCATAGAGCTGGTCGAAGCTCAGGTCTTTACTCTTCATTTTTCGATAAATCGAATAAATGTGTTTAACCCGGCCGGTAATTTCCGACTCAATGCCATGCGCCGCCAGTTCACTCTTGAGCTTATCAATTACAAACTGGATATATTGCTCACGTTCCAGCCGTTTTTCATTCAGTAAAGACGCAATTTCTTTATAACGGTCCGGCGCCAGATAACGGAAAGCCAGATCTTCCAGCTCCCATTTTAACTGGGCGATGCCCAGACGGTGCGCCAGCGGCGAGTAAATGGTCAGAATTTCACGCGCGACCCGTTCCTGACGCTCTTTGGACGCAGTGGTCAGTTCACGTAAGGCATAGGTACGCTCGGCCAGCTTGATCAGCACCACACGCACATCTTCAGTGACTGAAATCAGCATTTTATAAATGCCGGTCAGATGCTCGCGCTGGTTGTTATTGAAGTGATCTTCCAGCCGTTTATTCTTTTCAATCAGCTCGGACAGCTTACCCATCGACAGGGTACCTTTGACCAGGGTATGTACGCTGTCACCGAAATGCTCACGCACTTCTTCCAGGGTCATCACCCCTTCACGCACACTGCGGTACAGCATGGCAGCCGACAAGGTATCTTCATCGACATGCAAATGCGCCAGAATATCGGCCATTTCAATTCCGGTATACAAGGTATTGGACCGGTGCTTGACTGTCGTTTCCAGCTCTTTTTGTAACGTATAGGTGGCAACTTCTTCGAGTTTTGCTAATGCTGCCCCATCTAAGATGTCACGAACCCGGTCCAGCCATTCTGCCAGATCCTGTCGTGCTTGCTCGGCATGTTCTACAGTCGTTTCCTCAGACAATTCGTTTAATCGTCCAGGAAGTTGTTCACGTACTGTGACCATACCCTACTCCTACCTCTATATACTTCATTTTCTATAAATCGTTTATTGATTTTTCTTGCTCAAATAAGGCAATCGATTCTACATGACCGGTATGGCTAAACATATCCATCACCCCGGCTTTGCTTAAACGATAGCCCTGTTGCACCAGCATCCCCGCATCCCTTGCAAGTGTAGCCGGATTACATGACACATAAACGATTCTTGCCGCACCAAATTTGGGCACATAATGCATGACTTCCTCGGCACCGGAGCGCGGAGGGTCAATCAATAATGCATCAAATCCTTGATTTGCCCAAGAATGATGCGAAAAATCTTTTGTTAAATCTTGTGAAAAGAATTTCACCTGAGTTAACCCGTTCAGCTGGGCATTTTCCGCACCACGATGCACCATTTCATCTGAACCTTCCACGCCAACCACCGTACCGTTTTCGCCGACACAGCGCGCCAAAGGTAAAGAGAAATTGCCTAATCCACAAAACAGATCCAGCACACGCTCACCTGCCTGCAACTGAAGCAAATCACATGCCAGCTTGACCATTTGCGGATTCACGGTGGAATTTACCTGGGTAAAATCCAGCGGATGGAAAGCAAATTTCAGCTCAAATTCCGGCAGTGCATAATGCAGACGCATGGCCTGATCAGGTTGATCTACACGTTGCACACTGTCTGGTCCCGCAGGCTGCAGATACAGTTGCCATTGTTTCTGTAACGCAAATTTGAGCAGTTGGTTGACATCTGACTCAGATAATTTTTCCGTATGCCGGACCAACAGGGCAATTTCCGTGTCACCCATTGCCAATTCTACATGACCAATGTCGGCTTTGCCTTTTAGACTTTGGAGTAGTTGTTTCAGGCGGGTGATTGAACCGAGTTCACGGTCCAGAATCAGACAGCGGTCAATTGAGGTCAGCCGGTTGCTCTGGCGTTCCCGGAAACCGACCACCAGTTTGTCTTTATTCGGGAAATAACGCACCCCGATCCGGGCACGGCGGCGATAATCCTCCCGGGTTGAACGTAACGGTGTCAGCCATTCATCCGGTTGAATGCCGGCAAAATGCTGCAGGTGCGACTTGAGTACATCCTGTTTTAAACGAATCTGCTCATCCAGCTGGATATGCTGCATATTGCAGCCGCCACAGACACCAAAATACGGACACGGCGGCTCGACCCGCATCTCGGCAGGTGCAGATAACAGTTCGATACAGTCGGCTTCTTCTAACCGTTTGGTGACATGATGAATCCGTGCTTTGACTGTTTCACCCGGCAAGGCGCCTTGAATAAACACCTTCTTGCCGTGTTTATCCTGCGGATGCTCAGGCTGTGAACCATAGTGTGCAATCCCGCGCCCTTCATGGGACAGCGACTCAACCTGAAAGGTATGGATCAGGGGTTGAGCTGGACGAGCGGATGGACGATGTTTCATGAGCACCTAAAGTGTGGAAGATGGGAAATCTGCAACAGTAAAGTCTGTGGCTTGTGCATTCTGGCGCCAGGCTGCAAGGAACTCGCCATGCTGTGGCAGGCTGGATAAATACTGGATGGTGGTCTGAACCCACAGGCGATGATCATCCAGCTGCAACTGCCCTTTCAGCAAGAGCCAGCGCAGATAGATCAGCCAGGTATTCAGCACATCACCTTCACAATAGCTGGTGAGTTTGAGCCATTCACCGGCGCGAATATATTCCGGCACATGATAACCGGCTTCACCGCGTTTACCCGGAAAACCCAGCAGATGCGCCATATCATCCAGTTTCTGGAAATTCCGGCCATTAAACATGGCCATCACATCCATCAAGTCAATATGCCGCTGATGATAGCGGTTCTGGTAGTTATTATAGCGCTTTTGCGTGTCAATTTCGCCCTGATCAAACAGACTTGGCGCAGACAGGCCATGATACATGGCACGATATAAAATCACCGGCAAATCAAACTGCGAACCGTTCCAGCTCACCAGGGTCGGATGACGCTTGTCAAAAATCGACAGGAATTTTTTCAGGATTTCGGCTTCGGTATACTGTTCCCGGCTAAAAGAAAACAGGGTCATTAAGCCGGTTTCATCAATCCACAGGCCGGAAATACAGACAATTTCATGCAGCGGCAAACGCTGAAAATCCATACCTGATTCCTGACGGCGCAGCTTCATCAGTGCCTGCTCCAGATCTGCCTCAGGCAAATCCAGACCATACAGATGCGCCCCCGACTTCAGGTCGGTCCATGTTTCAATATCAAATACCAACACAGGTAGACGCATAATTTTCTCTACAGCTTGACGGCGGTTTATTCAGGATCTTGAACGGAAAATAAACCGGTCGATAAATAACGGTCACCCCGGTCGCAGATAATACAGACAATCACCGCACCCGGGTTTTCTTCTGCCAGTTTCAGCGAAGCCCAGACCGCACCACCCGATGACGTCCCGGCACTGATACCTTCTTTTTGTGCCAGTTTACGCATGGTCCGCTCGGCTTCAATTTGCGGAATATCAATAATCCGGTCGACACGACTGCGGTCAAAAATGGTTGGTAAGTATTCTTCCGGCCAGCGGCGAATACCGGCAATGCTGGAACCATCTGAAGGCTGTAAACCGACAATCTGAATATCCGGATTCATTTCTTTCAGGTATTTGGATACCCCCATAATGGTGCCGGTGGTCCCCATCGAGCTGACAAAGTGGGTAATTTTACCGCCAGTTTGCTGCCAGATTTCCGGCCCGGTGGTCAAGTAATGCGCTTCGACATTGTCCGGGTTGCCAAACTGGTTCAGTACCAGACCTTTACCTTCGGCCTGCATTTGCAGGGCCAGGTCACGTGCTCCTTCCATGCCCTGTTCTTTGGTCACTTCAATCAGTTCGGCGCCATAGGCACGCATGGCATCTTTACGTTCCTGACTCATGTTATTCGGCATGATCAGTTTCATCTGATAACCACGCATGGCAGCCACCATGGCCAGTGCAATCCCCGTATTTCCGCTGGTGGCTTCAATCAAGGTATCACCCGGTTTGATCTGACCGCGCTTTTCCGCCTGCATAATCATGTTATACGCTGGGCGGTCTTTGACTGAACCTGCCGGATTGTTGCCTTCCAATTTGGCCAACACCGTGGCTTGGGTATGACTTGCAAGACGCTGCAAGCGTACCAATGGTGTTTTGCCCACATAATGATCTAATAGAAATTCATCGGCTTGGAAATCAGGGGTGGTATTACTCATTATTTGCACCTTTCTCTAGGTACGCATATTGTATGAAAAAAACCACCCGCCTGCACTCTTTTCACCAGCTTTTTCGTGAAAGTGCTTAAAGCACAGTCAGTTTTAAAATAAAGCGTGCTAAACTGCTCGGCAGAACGAATAAACTGCTTTAACCATGTCAAATATCAATAAAAAGTTATTTAAGCGCCTACATTTAAATCATGCTTATGGGCAACTGATTGCCCTGATATTTGTGCCCATTATGGTGCTGGCGGCGGTCGGTGCAGGGCTGGTTCTGACCGAAACCTCGAATGCAGCGCGCGCCCAGCAAAAGCAGATGGCGATTGCGATTTTAACCCGCTATGAAATGCCATCTGAAGTGGCCTTACAGCAGCTCAACACCTTTCCTTGGCAATATGAACAGGCACGCAGCTATATGCAGGACCTGCTCAATGAAAAGCATTTACTTCGGACTGCCATTATTGATTCCCAAGGCCGTAGCCGCCTGAGTATGGGCTATCAGGATCAGGCCGGCTGGCCCAGTTTTCCGCGCGATGCCGCCTTCTTTGGCCCCATTCAGCATAAAGACAGCCATGTCTATGGTTTACGTATTGATGAAAGCCAGAGCCAGTATGCCTGGCTGCTAATCGAGCTGGACAATCAGCCTCTGGAAATTGCCCGTTATCGGGTCATGACCGTGCTGATTGCCACTGGCCTGTTGACCCTGATGCTGCTGTTGCTGTGCCTGAATTTCTATTCGCGTCGCTGGATTGCGCCAATGTACGAAATCCGTATGCAACTGCAACGCCTGAATGCCGACACACTGGATCAACACATGGTAATTAACAGCACCGGCGAGCTGCGTTTATTGCAGCGTGATATTGCCAATGTGGTCAAGCGTCTACATTTCAGCTTTCTGGAACTAAAAGAACATACCGAACAGACCGAAGATGACTTGCGCCGCACCCTAGATACCTTGGAAGTCCAGAACATTACTTACCGTCAGGCACGTGACCAGGCGATTTCAGCCAACCAGTCCAAATCGGTCTTCCTGGCCAATATCAGCCATGAATTACGTACTCCGCTGAACAGTATTGATGGCTTTATCCATTTATTACTGCGCCAGGGTAATCTCAGCAATGAGCAGAACCTGTATCTGCAAACCATTCGCAAATCCTCGGCGCATCTGCTGGCGCTGATTAACGATGTACTGGATTTCTCGAAAATTGATGCCGGCAAACTGGAACTGGAAACCGCACCTTTTGATCTGGAAGAAGCCATTTATGATGTAATGGACATGCTGTCGCCGCTGGCCGCGCAGAAGCAGATTGCGATGGCCTTTTATTATGCTGACAACGTGCCAAAGCATGTGATTGGCGATGCCCTGCGCTTTAAGCAGGTGCTGACCAACCTGATTTCCAATGCCATTAAATTCACCCCGGATGGTGAAATTATTGTACGTGCGCGCATTGAACATGAAGATATCGGTCAGAGCATGATTCATTTTAGCGTGCAGGACAGCGGTATTGGTTTAAGCGGCACCGACCGGAAAAAACTGTTTGAATCCTTCTCGCAAGGCGATGCTTCTGTGACCCGTCAGTTTGGCGGGACCGGTCTGGGTCTGGCGATTTCCAAGCAGCTGGTACATTTAATGCGGGGCCAGATTGGCTTTGAAGACAACCAGGAACGCGCACCGACTGAAAAAGGCTCGACCTTCTGGTTTACTGCCGTATTCAGCATTGATGAGGATGAAATTATTGTGCACCCACGCTTTGCCAACAAGCATGTGGTGTCCTATCTGGCGCATCCGGCAACCGCCAATGTGCTGCGTCACTATCTGGAAAATTATCAGGTCCAGCATACCGAAACCACTTCGATTCTGGACTTATTCAGCCGACTCAATCACCTGTCTACACCGGAAGAAGACACCTGGTTAATTGTCGATCATAGCGGTGACACCGAAGCCTTACTGAAAGAAATTCGCAGCCGCTATCAGGGCAATCTGGCCATTTACGGCTACCAGATGGCGCTTGATCCAAGCATGCTGAATGAATATCGCACCCGCCCGCTGTATCAGCCTTTAAGCCGTGGCGCGCTAATCCAGTTACTAAACAATGAAAATCCGTTTGAAGATACAGGCACCGAAGTCTTTGATGGACAGGGGCTGCATGTGCTGGCGGTAGATGACCACTTGCCAAACCTGATTGTTTTAGAAGCCTTGTTAGGTGAACTGAATGTCACCACCACCAAAGCGCTGAGCGGTCAGGAAGCCCTGAATATCCTGCAAGAGCGGATTGAACAGGATGCCAAACCGTTTGATCTGGTGTTTATGGATATTCAGATGCCGGTGATGTCCGGGATTGATACCACCCGCGCCATCCGCTCGCTGGAGTCCACCCTCGACAAGCATAAACGCCTGCCAATTATCGCCCTGACCGCGCATGCGCTGGCCGATGAAAAACAGAACCTGCTGAAAGTCGGCATGGATGATTACGTCACCAAGCCAATCCAGATTGAACAGATCATCCAGATTCTGACCCACTGGACCACTGAAAACTTTAACAAGGTGCCGGCAGTGGAAAAAGCCGTGGTAATTGAAGCGCTTGATCCGCTGGTTCTTGACTGGCAGCAAAGCCTGATGCTGGCCGCCAACAAGGAAGATCTGGCACTGGATCTGCTGCGTATGCTGCTCGACAGCTTTGCCACCGAACTGCATGAAATGCAGCAGCTGATTGAACTGGAAGATTTCCCGCAACTGGAGCATGTGCTGCATCGCCTGTATGGCGCCACCCGTTATGTCGGCACCCCAAGCCTGCAGGAAGCCACCGGTTCTTTTGAGCAGTTTGTTTCGACCTTACGTAAAGAACGCCGTAAAGCCGATGATGCCTTTATTCAGGAAGTGCTAAGACGCTTTGATGAATTACAAGCCGTGATTGCTCAGGTTGAACATGCCGCCGAGCAGATTCTAAACAAGCACACGCAGTAGTCTGACTCGACTAAAGTCAGGGTCTTGAAAGATGGATGTGACTGCCCTGTCATGTATCATGCGTATCTGCATGCTATGCTCAACAGAGGAAAAATAAGAGTTTAGACCATGACCATAGTACAGGTAGAAAAAAATAACGGCATTGCCATTGTGCGACTGAATCGCCCGGAAAAACGCAATGCCATGAGCTTTGCATTATTAAAACAGCTGGTCAAAACTGCCAGGCAGCTAAAAAAAGACCGTAGCTTGCGCTGCGTCATTCTGACTGGTGAAGCCGAAGTGTTTAGTGCCGGTATTGATCTGGCCGATTTAAACAATCCGCAAAATCGTGCCTTTGCCGCCTGGGAATTACTCAAACCCGGCCAGAGCCTGTTTCAAAAAGCCTTTCTGATCTGGCAGGAATTGCCCGTCCCTGTGATTGCTGCGATTGAAGGTTACTGTTTTGGAGCCGGGATGCAACTGGCACTGGCAGCAGATATTCGTATTGCCCATCCTAAAACCCAGATGTCAATTATGGAAAGCCGCTGGGGGCTGGTACCGGATATGGGTCTGAGCCGCTCTTTAAAAGGCCTGATTGGCCTGGACCTGGCCAAAGAACTGACCCTCACCGCCCGTATTTTTGAAGCGCAATATGCCAAAGAAATTGGCTTAGTCACCCACTTAAGTGACACACCACTGGATCATGCCCAGATTCTGGCGCAGGAACTGGCGCAGCGTTCTCCGGATGCGCTGGCTGCGGCCAAACAGGTGCTAGATGCCATGGAACATAATCCACAAAAATCCTTACGTCTGGAAAAAATCTGGCAGCTGAAATTACTGCTTGGCAAAAACAGTCAACTGGCGCGTAAAAAAGACAAGCAACCTGACACCAGTTTTTTACCGCGTCAATTTAACTAAGCACAGAGCATCAAGATCGGGAAGAGAAGCATGAGTTTTGATCGCAATACGCCCATCGCCTTTCTGGGTATGGGCTTAATGGGCACACGCATGGCAGCACGTCTGATTCATGCCGGTTTTCGGGTCGCGGTCTGGAACCGCACTGCTGCTGCCTGTGAGGAACTGCTGGACATGGGTGCTGAAGCACTGGCCCTAGAAAAGATTGGTCAATATCCGGTAATTTTAAGCTGCCTGGCCGATGACAATGCAGTCCAAGCCGTTTTTGAGCAGATTCAGCCGCATTTACAGGCCAAGCAAGTGATTGTGGATTTCTCCAGCCTGTCTGTGGATAAAACCCTGACACTGGCTGAACAGGCAGCCCGTCAGCAGGTGAAGTGGATTGATTCACCAGTGTCGGGCGGCACAGCGGGCGCAGAACAAGGCACCCTGGTTATCTTTGCCGGCGGTGATGCCGCCACCATTGAAAAACTGACCCTGATTTATAATGTGCTCTCACAGCGCGTGACCCGTATGGGCGCCAGTGGCACCGGACAGGCCACCAAAATCTGTAATCAGCTGATTGTCGCGGCCAACAGTACCCTGATTGCCGAAGCTGTCGCGCTTGCAGCTCAAGCTGGGGTAGACACCACTTTACTGGCACCTGCACTGGCTGGTGGATTTGCTGACTCCAAACCATTTCAGATTCTAACCCCGCGCATGGCCAGTCATAGCTTTGAACCGGTGCAGTGGAAAGTCCAGACCCTGTCTAAAGACCTGAACAATGCCCTGACCCTGGCCGCGCATTATCAGCTGAATATTCCGGTGGCACAGCAGGCTTTGCAACAACTGCAAGCGCATCAGGCCAAAGGCTTTGCGGAAGCAGATTTATCCACGGTCATTCAACAGGTGGAACAGACCACTTAATTTCACCCTTTGCACAGGGAATGCAGGACATTGTTTATGACGAAACTTGCCGTAAATCTTTCTATGATTTTTACTGAAGTGCCGCTACTTGAGCGCTTTGCACTGGCCAGACAACACGGCTTCCAGCATGTTGAAATCCAGTTTCCGTATGAACTGAGCATTGCGCAGATTCAAAGCCAGCTAACCTTGCATGAACTGACGCTGTGCCTGATTAATGTTCCGGCCGGAGATTTAATGCAAGGCGGCAACGGGCTGGCCGGTGTGCCGGGCAAGGAAATCGAGTTTCGTCATGCCGTTGAACAGGCCATTGAATACGCGGTTGCACTCAAAGTGCCAAGTGTCAATATTCTGGCCGGCAAACAGCCCCAGGATGCCGATCTGCTGCCTTGCCTCAGAACACTGGCCGAGAACCTGAAAATGGCCAGCCATATGCTTAGCAGCCAGCAGATCCAGCCGGTAATGGAAATGATTAATGGCACCGACATGCCGCGCTTTTTAGTACAGAACATTGCCCAGGCCCAAGAGATGCTTGAAGCGGTGCAACATCCGGCGCTAAAAATGCAGTATGACTGCTATCACATGGCCATGATGGGTGAAAACGTACTGGAAGGACTGATCGAGAATATCCAACAGATTGGCCATATCCAGTTTGCCGACTGCCCGGGTCGTCATGAACCGGATACCGGCGATATTGCCTTTGCGGAAGTGTTTGACTGGCTCAAACACAGTGACTATGCAGGCTATGTGGCGGCGGAATATCGACCGAGCAAAGATTCAGCAAATTCCTTTGCGTGGAAAAACAAATACTTTGCCGAATATCAATAATTCGGCACTGTCATAGATTTGAAATTTAGGCTCAAAGCCGCTATATTAGACAATGAATAATTGTCAGGAAATTATACCCTTTATGAATTTAGAACCATCGCCCGGCGCTTCTAATTCTCACGATCTCGCAATGACTTCCCCAAACAATGACGTACACGCTTGCCTGCAAGTTGTGCGCGATGCCCTTGAAGATGTAAAAGCCAAAGAAATTGTTGAGCTTGATGTTAGCAGCATCAGCAATGTTGCAGATGCTATTGTGATTGCTAGCGGCACCTCAACCCGTCATGTTAAATCTCTTGCTGATAACGTTGCTGAAGAAGCACGTAAAGCAGGCTTCCGCCCGATTGGTATGGAAGGTGAACGCGATGCTGAATGGATCTTGATTGATCTGGGTATCGTGGTGGTACATGTCATGCTTCCAACTGCCCGTAAGTTCTACGACCTAGAAAGCTTATGGCGTACAGCACCTGAATCTGTAAACTAAGATTTCCCAAAAAGCGACCTGAAGGTCGCTTTTTTATTGAGCTAAAATCAGGACTGATCACAGCTGAATCCAGACACCGACTGATTTTTCCACTTCCCAATAGCTGAACTTAAACCTCTCGGCAGTGCTTCTCGATCTTCCCCCAACCCAAAGATTGAATCGTATGTAATAAAAGATTCTATTTAGTCACAGATATTAAAAAATCCCCCTCAATCGAGGGGGATTTTGAACGCGGGTATCGGACGTCTTAGTGACCCGTACCGTTAATCGCTTTGGTCATGTCTTCAACCACTTTCTTGGCATCACCGAAGACCATCATAGTCTTGTCGTTATAGAACAGGTCATTGTCCAGACCTGCATAACCAGTCGCCATTGAGCGCTTGATCACCATAATGGTACGTGCTTTATGTGCTTCCAGAATTGGCATACCGTAAATTGGCGAGTTTGGATCGTCTTTGGCTGCCGGGTTGACTACGTCGTTGGCACCTATCACCAATACCACATCCGTTGCCGGGAAGTCCGAGTTAATCTCGTCCATTTCCAGAATGTCTTCATACGGCACGTCGGCTTCAGCAAGCAAGACGTTCATGTGACCTGGCATACGACCCGCCACCGGGTGAATCGCAAAACGCACCGTTACACCCTGCTCTTTCAGCAAGTTGGCCAGTTCTTTCACCGCATTTTGCGCACGGCCTTGTGCCATACCATAACCCGGCACAATCACCACGCTGTCCGCATTGGACATTAAGAAGCCAGCATCATCTGCAGAACCTGAACGGTAGTTACGCTGTACCTGCTCACCCGCACCTGCGGTAGGCGCTGCCGCCCCACCCATCGCACCACCAAACAAAACGTTGATGATTGAACGGTTCATGGCTTTACACATGATGTACGACAGAATTGCACCTGATGAACCAACCAGTGAACCCGCCACAATCAGCATGTTGTTTTCCAAGGTAAAACCAATCCCTGCTGCCGCCCAGCCCGAGAAGGAGTTGAGCAGTGATACCACCACCGGCATGTCGCCACCACCGACTGGGGCAATCCAGACCCAGCCAAAGGCTAAAGCCAGTGCGGTCATGGCCCAGAACGAGGTCATGCTACCGCTTAAGAAGAAGTGAATCCCAAAGCCCAGCATGGCAATGAAAATCAGTGCCTGAACCGGTTTAACCCAGCCACCCGAAATGGTCTTGGCCCATTTTTTCGCTGCCAGTTTACCGTAAGCAAATACCGATGCAGTAAAGGTAATCGCACCAACAAAACAGCCCACGAACAATTCAAACAAATGCACTTTGCTCATTTCATGGAAGCTGACGCCATTGGCTGCCAACAGCTCTGGACCCAGTTCAACCAGCTTGTTGTTATGAATAATCGCTGCAATTGCAATTAACACCGCTGCCAGACCGACCAGTGAGTGCATCAGTGCTACGGTTTCTGGCATTTGCGTCATCGGTACGGTACGCGCACGGGCAATCCCGACAATGGCACCCAGAATCATCGCCCCCACAATCATCCAGATAACCGGATGATCCGCCACAAAGAAGGTAGTCAATACGGCAATCGCCATGGCGATCATGCCGTAACGGTTACCAGCAATCGCCGTTTTTGGCCCAGACAGGCCTCGTAAAGTTAAAATAAAGAGGACAGCCCCAATCAGGTAGAACCAATCCGCATAGTCTCGAATAAATTCCATCAATTAGCCCTCTTTTTTCTTTTGTTTTGGTTTAAACATTTCCAGCATACGCGCAGTCACTGCGAAGCCACCGAAAATATTAATACTGGCCAGGAATACTGCAATCGCACCAAGTACGCTCACCACGTTAATGCTCTGGAACTGCACATTGGCATCCACACCTAACACAGGCAAGCCGACCGTTTGAATCATCGCCCCCACGATAATGATCGAAGACAACGCATTGGTTACTGCCATCAGTGGCGTATGCAATGCAGGTGTAACCCCCCAAACCACGTAGTAACCTACGAAAATGGCCAGGACAAAAATTGTAATTGTTTCAACCATGACTGTTCTCCTTAACCTCGTTTCAACAGCACTTGGCCGCCGTGCGTAACCAGTAGGGCTTTTTGAATCTCATCTTCCTGACTGATGGCAAAGTTCTTTTCGCTATCAAAAAGGGTTTCCACAAAATTCAGCACATTACGTGCATACAGCGCCGATGCTTCAGTAGAGACCGTTGACGGAATATTTGGAATACCGAGAATTTTCACGCCATTTTCAGTCACCACGGTTTCACCACATTGAGAACCTTCAACGTTACCACCCGTTTCTACCGCCATATCCAGAATGACTGAACCCGGTTTCATCTTGGCCACAGTTTCCGCCTTGATTAAACGCGGTGCATCACGACCTGGTAACAGCGCTGTGGTAATCACGATGTCAGCATTGGAAACGGCTTTATCGACAATAATGGCCTGATCTTTGATGTACTGTTCGCCCGGCATCCAGCCATAGCCGTTTTTAGCAGCATCAGCAGCTTTTTGCTGTTCTTCTTCAGACATCGGCACGTCTAGCCATTTCCCGCCCAGAGATTCAACCTGATCTTTGGCAGTTGGACGCAGGTCAGTGGCTTCTACCACCGCACCCAGACGTTTTGCGGTCGCAATCGCTTGCAAACCGGCAACCCCCACCCCCATGATCACGACACGGGCAGGTTTGACTGTCCCTGCTGCGGTCATCAGCATCGGGAACATACGCTGGTATTCAGCTGCAGCCAGCAATACCGATTTATAACCGGCCAGGTTGGCTTGTGAGGACAGCACATCCATGTTTTGCGCACGGGACAGGGTCCGTGGCAATAATTCCAGAGCAAATGCAGACACCTGCTGTGCAGCAAATTGGTCAAGTTCAGTATTGCGGTATGGGTCAAACATTGCCACTACGGTAGAGTTAGGAGCAAGTTTTTGAATTTCTTCACCTTTCGGCGCGCGAACTTTCAAAATCATTTGACTGCCGGTATAGGCATCATCTGTAATTTTGGCACCCACGTGCTCATAGGCGCTATCGATATAGGCAGCTTTTAAGCCTGCACCACGTTCAATAACCACGCTATGACCCGCGTTGATCAACTTCTTTACTGTCTCTGGCGTTGCAGCGACACGATTTTCACCGACGACAGTTTCGGTTGGGATTCCGATCTGCATGAGCGTTCCTCAAGCTAATTTTTCTTAAGTAAACATCGCCAAAACGATGCTTCCCCTCAGGTTATGTCCTTGTTGAATTTTTGGATTCTAATTGAACTTTTTTAAATTACCACCCAATATTTATTTAATAAATACCCATATTTTGAACTGATGATTCATAAAAAGAAGGGTGGCAGATATAATTGATCAGTTTAGCTTTCTATTCTTCATGGCGCCGCTCTGGAAATAAGGTGTATAAATTTTCAGCACAGCTCCTGACTTTTTACAGCGAATTGCGTCCTGTTTTGTTTTTTCTTTCCTTAAAATTGATTGTTTTGACAAATCTTATCGTGTAGTGCCGGCTTACAACAGGCTGATAAATACCAATAATGAACGGCTTTTTCGCCGCAAAAAATGAACATCCAGTTCATGATTGACTAAAATGACATCTTAATCACAGAAGAATCCGGGAGAAATTGGTCAAAACTGCCCAATGTTCGGGCAGAAAAGTAAATCCTGCGGCAAATGCACCGATTGGCTAAATGATTTCCTGCCCGCTGATCTGGACTTAACCCATACATCTGGCTGTGAAAGCGCGATAAAAAATTAAAAGTTTTTTTATTGATCATTTTGCCTGATGATGAATAAAGCAGCGCAACTGCTTAAATTTGCGTATTTTGCACTATTTTTGTGCAACAATTGCCCGCAAGACATCAATAGATCTTTGCCTGAAATAAACCATCTTAAAATTTTCATAAAATGAGAATAAAGCCTATCTTTACACATTCATTTCTTCGAGCAGACAGCTTATACTCAACGCATGAAAATCTGGTGACACCTACCCTATTGATTAAATTGCTCTGAATATGTCCATTTCCTTGACCAGAACGCAGTTAGGTTCACTGTTTGCACTATGCGCGGCCTTTTTATTTAGCACCAAAGCTATTTTTATCAAGCAAGCCTACGCACTTTCACCTCTGGTGGATGCCACCACCTTAATGACCCTGCGGATGGCCAGCGCACTGCCGTTTTTCCTGCTGATCTGCTGGTTTAACCGGCATCGCAATACCCAGATTCAGCTGCGCGAATGGATACTGCTCGTGGCTGCCGGGCTGCTCGGCTATTATTTTGCCAGCTGGCTCGACTTTCTGGGGCTCATGTTTATTAGCGCCTCACTGGAACGGATTATCCTGTTTCTGTATCCCACCTTAACCGTTCTAGCCAGCAGCCTGATCTACAAGCAGCGCTTAAGCCTGAAAACGATACTAGCCTTGCTGCTCAGTTATGGTGGAACGGTACTGGTGATGTTACAAGAACAGCAAAACATGCCAGATGGCCATTCCTTCTGGCTTGGTGCCAGTCTGGTATTTGCCAGTGCGGTGGCTTTTGCCGCCTATTTACTGGTGACGCCGCGGCTGATCCAGAAATTTGGCAGCTGGAATTTTACCGGCCTGGCGCTAAGTGTGGCCTGTTTCGGCACCTTACTGCATTATCTGCTGGCCGTACCGGAGCCACTACAACGGCTGAGTCAATTACCGGGCAGCGTCTATGCCTATGGCATTGGACTGGGTATTCTGGTCACGGTGTTGCCAACCATTTTATTAATGCAAAGTATCGAACGCCTGGGAGCCGCTCATTCGGCCATGATCGCCTCTATCGGCCCGATTCTGACCATTGTGCTGGCCACCCTGTTTTTAGATGAATATTTAAATGCCTGGCAATGGCTGGGTTGCGCCCTCAATATCATTGGGGTGATGATGATTAGCCTGTCCAAGAAAAAGCTGATGGCCTGATCCATGATCAGTCAGCTCAGCCTGTTCCGGACTGCTGTGCATGTGTCTTGCACATGCAAAAAGGATGTTGCAAATGGTGGTCTTTGGCCGTCATGCTCAGTATTGCCGAAGATGCGATTGAATGAATTAACCTGAACTGGACCTTGTATGAATACCTCTCCCGATATTAGTCAGGATAAAACCCTGCTCTGGCTTATGGCGCTGGCTTGTGGTCTATGTGCAGGGGCCAACTATTATTGCCAGCCGCTGATTAACTCGATTCATACTTATTTTCAGGTGCCGGAATCCCAAGTCGCGCTCACGGTGACGTTTGCCCAGGTGTCCTATGCGCTGGGGCTGTTATTTATTGTGCCGGTTGGCGATACCGTCAATAAAACCAAATTCATTCCACTGCTGATGTTTCTGGCCGCGTTTGGCCTGTTTCTATGTGCTTTTTCAGTGAATCTGCCAATGCTCTGGATTGGCACCATCATGACCGGACTATTTTCCGTGGCCGCGCAGATTCTGATTCCGTTTGCCACCATGTCGGTCAAGCCGGATAAAATGGGCGAAGTGGTCGGACTACTGATGAGTGGTTTACTGGTCGGGATTTTACTGTCGACCAGTCTGGCCGGACTGTTGTCCAATTTATATGGCTGGCAGCTGATTTATATCATCAGTGGCGTGTTGATGATGGGACTGGCGATTATTCTGAAAAAACGCTTGCCACATATTCCGACGGTGCGCATGGCCTATGGCAAAATCCTGCATTCGATGCTGCAACTGATCCGCCAGGAAAAACGGCTGGTCTATCGCGCCCTGATTGGTGCCAGTGCCTTTGCCGCCATGAGCGTGCTGTTTTCCACCATTGCGGTGTTACTTGGCTCCTCTTTTGGCCTGCCAGATGTCGCAGTCGGTTTAGTCACCTTAATTGGGGTATTTGGCGCACTCTCTACCAAAAAAATTGGCAAAATTGCCGACCGGGGTCATGGCAAACTGATCACCTGGGCCGGACTCTCTTTATTGGCGGTCAGCTGGAGTTTCCTGTATTTCGGCGCGCAGTATTTATGGAGCTATATTATTGGTTTTGGCCTAATTAACCTGGGACTGGCCAGTGTGCATACCAGTAACCAGAACGTGATTTTCCATTTACGCCCCGATGCCAAATCACGCCTGAATGCAGTCTATATGACCAGCTATTTTATTGGCGGCGCCTGCGGTTCTGCACTGGGCATTTACGCCTGGCATCATGGCGGCTGGAGCATGAGCTGTCTGGTTGGTTTAACCCTGGTGCTCTGCTCGGCCTGTTTTGCCTGGTTAGATCAGCAACATCTGCGCCGCCAGCAACTGGCTTAAAACTGTATAAATCGTGCAGGCAGGTTTAAGACACCTGCACCATCGGATAATGCGGCTGGGCCGAATCAATACTGGCCGGATATTCCAGCAGAATCTGAATAAAGGATGGAATTAAGGCAGCAAATATACTGGTTGCCCCAGCCAGAATGTCACGGTTTAACAGGCTGTTATAGTTGGCACCGCCGCTGGCAAACTGGTGACGCAGACTGTCAAAACGTTTAAACACCGCCATTAGCAAGGCCACCGACTGTTTATTTTGCAAGGTCTGTTGCAGATCAATCTGCTCTTGGGCAGCGCGCTGCTGCCATTCATCGCGCGTGAGCTGTAAATGCTGATAGGCCCAGAATTCCGGATGGGTATACGGGTGCGCCAACAGGGCCTGAATCTGCTGCTGGTATTTTTCCCATAACACATAATCAATTTTTCGGGTTTCATCCTGCTGGTGCAGAAGCTGAAAAAACTGCTGTAACTGCGCAGCGGGTGGACTGGCCGCATCTTCACGGTAAATGGCCTGAAAGGCAATCCATAAACTCATAAACTTGAAATCCAGCTCCTGATCCAGACTCAGGGCTTTTTTAAACCAGCTCAGGCTGCGCTGTATTTTCAGATTAAAATGCACCGAATTTTCATTCTTTTTACTGCGGTAAATTTCCTCAACCACCAGCATCTTTGTTATCCTTTTTCTTGTCTTACTGCATCAATGTAATGGTTTTTTTATTTTGTCTCAACCTTTTGATCCTTCAATTTATTTATTACCCGTCTATTTTCCAGCACAAATAAATCCGAGTATTTTCCTTTTATTTAAATAAAATAAATAAAAAATCTGAAAGCTTAAAATATATTTAAAACACATTTTATCTAGCAGCTACTTAAAATAAAGAAATGTAAAGTTATATATAAAATCACGAAAAATGTAATTACACAAAAGATTACATTCTTAAAAATCTTATGTAGGACAGCCAATTAAAAATACTGGCTTAAAATCACCGCTTACAACTAAATAAGATGTAACAGAGCCAGGGTTTTTCATGAGATGTTTCATGTTAAAAAGAAGCTATCTGTTTTTCTCAGATGATTTCAGCGCGCTAGCGATAGCGTCGATATCTATAAAAGAGGTGTTCAAATGCAAAATCAAAACAATGGTTCAAACCAACAGCAACAGCAGCCTCAACAGCAAGGCAATCAGCAGCAGCAACAAGACCGTCTGCAGCAACAGCAACCTCAACAACAGCAAAATAACCAGCAACAAGGCAATCAGCAACGCCAGCAAGATCAACAGCAGCAACAGCCTCAACATCAGGGCAACCAGCAGCAACAACAAAACCAGCAACAGCGCCAGCAAAATGATCAGCAACAGGATCAGCTGCGCCAACAACAGCAACAGCCTGGCCAGCAACAAAACCGCCAGCAGCAACAGCAACAACCGCAGCAATATGGTCAACAACGCCATAACCAGAATGCGCAGCAGCAAAACAATCTCTTAGATGATGAAGATATGTAAAACCATTTTTTGTTTTTCACTTATTTTTATTATAAATAATCGAAGGAGATGATCATGGTCAACAATGCAAATGATCCACATGGGTACTGGCGTGACAACCATGCAGACCGTCCTTACTACAATGATTTTAAAAGAGATATCCCAGATATTGATTATGATCGGGACTTATCTTCTGCTTATGACCTCGGTACACGTGCCCGCAGTGAATATGGCACAGATCGCGACTTTGAAAGTTCTGAAGGCGACCTGAAACAGCGCTGGGAAGAGTTTAAAGCAGATTCTCGCTTAAAATGGGAACAGGCCAAGCACGCGATTAAAGATGCCTGGGATAGAAACTAGATTGCCCTCAGTCTGGTTCTGATACGGTTCAGAGTTATAGGTCATTATGACCTATAACTTTTTTATATCTGTGGGTTTTATCTCTGCAGATTTTTTATTTTGGGTTGTCTATTTGATTTATATATCCCTATTATTTTTGCTTGACCACATCAATAATACTCTGACTAATTGCTCGCGACAGCTGTTCCAGTTTTTTCTTTTTGGTGCCATTAAATACACAGCGATAATGATGCAGTTTATTCTGATACGAAATACAGTAAAAAAATGTTCCGACCGGTTTTTCCTTAGTTTCAGAGCCACCACGTTTTAATAAACCGGTACAGCCAACAAAAATATCAGAATCAATGATCTGTTTGGCTTTTAAAACCAGTTGCTCCGTTACTTCAGCAGATTCTGGAGAGTATTTTTCCAGGAATTTCTTTGAGATCTTTAAAATACTGACTTTTAAATTGGCGTCATAACAAACCAAGCTGCCATTTAAAATATCGCCTGAATTTTTATTTAATGAAAAACGATAGGCCAGATACCCTGCCGAAGCACTTTCAATAAAGGTGACTTTTAATTTCTTTTTGGCAAGTAACTGGCAGCATTTATTCATTTATACCCATCCTGAATATAATTATTCCTTCCGATTTAAACATAGCTCTTTTTCAGTGCTTTTTTCTGAAAAGTAACATTTCATTTATTTTTTAAAACTAAAAATATAACCCTCTGATTTTTATACCTATAGGTTAATTGCCCATATACATACTTTACATGAAGGCACACAACTCAGGCTTAAGTTTACAGCCAACTAGATTACTGTTTTCTAGGGTTAAATCATGGAGCAGAATAATGCCAACGGTCGTCAAACAAAGATTATTAGACATACTCAATGATGTGCCTGAAACCTATTTTGATCTGGTGTCCTTTTATTTAGATGCCGATATTGCTCCCACCGCCAAACAACAAAAAGCCCTGTTCAGTTTAAAACATGAAATTGAAACCCTGCCGTTGGCCCTACCCGATTTCCCTCGCCAGCTGGATCAGCTGGAGCACTGGATGATCCAGCATGAACAGCAAGCCCAGCTCGAATTTGAATATTATTTAAAGCGCCGTGCCTGGGGACAGCCACGCGAATATTTTCACTGCCTGTCCGATGCTTATGAGTTTCTGATCAAGATTGCCCCGACCCAGCGTGCGCAGGCAGCCTGGCTCTACAGTTTTAGCCAGCACTGGGATGACCGGCGCTATACCGAGCTGATTCAGCTGTATCTGCAAGCTCTGGCCTATGGTCACACGCAGCAGCATCAGCTGTATCAGTTCAATGCACTGCTTGAAACCCTGCAGCTAGATAACTTTGTACTCGGTCTGGAAGATGGCTATTTTCATCAGGCTGCAATTCAGCTGGCACTGGCGTACTGCCCTGCCGATTTCATGCCTTTGACCTTAGGGTTTCATATTGGCAAACACCTGTGCTCGCTGCATCAGCTGATCATTGCGCATGAACTAAAAGAACTCGGTATTCACACCCGCTGTTTTCAGCCACAGCAGCGTTCAACATCACGGCATACGCCTGTGCTACATGCCATTGCCAGTCTGGCCCCGGACGAAAAACAGCAGGCTCAATATCTGCGCCTGATTCAGCTGGGCTATGCCTTAAGCCAGCAAGGCATGAACGAAGAAAAAATCCTGCAGCGGCTGCATCTGCACGACATTATCCAGAAAATTTTCCAGCATAAAGCCCTGATGGGCAAATTCATTCATGACAATAAATGTATTTTTACCAACCGCAGCATCAACCAATGGCTGGAAACCGTCGAAGGCGTGGATGGTTTTATCCAGCAGCTGCTGGAAACCGACTGGATCCGTTTAGGTCAGGACCCGGAGCAGAGTAAATTCTGGCGTCTGATTCATCAGCAGGAAAGCCAGATGTTCGGGCTGTTTAACCGTACCGAACAGCAGTTTATTTATGACTGGATTCTGGGAGATGCCGCAGTACAGCATCCTGCCCCATCTGCGCTGCAAAGCACGTCGGACCATTTTAAAACCAGCGACCACTTTAATTATATGGCCGAGCTGGAGCTGGAAGAAATTCAGCTCAAATACGCCCAGGCCTCATCTTTTGACGACAAAATCCGGCAGCTATTGCCTTATTTGGCCCCGCATAAATCTGCCAGCGATGCCGGACGCTGGTGTACCCAGCAATACAGCCAGGCCCTTTTCCCGGCGCTGTCGCAGGCGCTCGACCCAATGCATCATAAAAGTTAATTACGGAGAACAGCAACAATGAAAAAAGATCAACAACCGAGTGAAATGGCCGGCGCAGATGCGGCAAACCGACAGAACAGTAATGATAAATCCGTTCAATTAGACCCGTATCGCAGTGATGCGACACAACAGGCGCTCACCACCAATCAGGGCGTTAAAATTGCCGATAACCAGAACAGCCTCAGAGCTGGCATTCGCGGGGCCACCCTGCTCGAAGATTTTATTTTTCATGAAAAAATGACCCACTTTGACCATGAACGGATTCCGGAGCGTATTGTGCATGCGCGTGGCACCGGTGCGCATGGTTATTTTGAAGCCTATCCGGGCAATGAAAAATATACCAAAGCCCATTTTCTAACTACCCCAGAACATAAAACGCCAGTCTTTGTACGCTTCTCGACCGTACAAGGGCCGCGCGGCTCGGCAGATACGGTACGCGATATTCGCGGCTTTGCCATCAAGTTCTATACCCAGGAAGGCATTTATGACATGGTCTGCAACAATGCCCCGGTGTTCTTTATTCAGGATGGCATGAAATTCCCGGATTTTGTGCATGCCTTAAAACCGGAACCGGATACCGAAATTCCAACCGGTGCCAGTGCACATGACACCTTCTGGGACTTTGTTTCGCTGGTGCCAGAAAGCTCACATGCGGTGATCTGGGCCATTTCCGACCGTGGTATTCCAAAAAACTTCCGTAGTATGCAGGGCTTTGGCGTACATACCTACCGCTTTATTAATGCCGAAAACAAATCGGTGTTTGTGAAATTCCACTGGACCCCGAAACAGGGTATGGCCGCCTTGGTCTGGGATGAAGCACAGAAAATTGCCGGGAAAGACCCGGATTATCATCGCCGCGATTTGTATCAGGCCATCGAGAACGGTTTCTATCCGGAATGGGAACTGGGTGTGCAGATTGTGGAGCAGGAAGATGAAATGAGCTTTGACTTCGACCTGCTTGATCCGACCAAGCTGATTCCGGAAGAACTGGTGCCGGTCATTCCGATTGGCCGGATGGTGCTCAACCGCAATATTGACAATTTCTTTGATGAAACCGAACAGGTCGCCTTCTGTCCGGCGCATATTGTGCCGGGAATCGACTTCACCAATGACCCACTGCTGCAGGCGCGGATTTTCTCCTATACCGATACCCAGCTCAGCCGTTTAGGGGGTCCGAACTTCCATCAGCTGCCGATTAACCAGGCGGTGTGTCCGTTTCACAATAACCAGCGCGATGGCATCCATCAGAGCCGGGTTCATCGCGGTCAGGCGGCGTATCAGCCCAACTCGATTGACAATGACTGGCCACGAGAAACCCCACCCGCAGCCAAAGGTGGCGGTTTTGAAAGCTATCAGGAACGCATTGACGGGCATAAAATCCGTCAGCGCAGTCCATCCTTTAGCGATCACTTTTCGCAGGTGCGTCTGTATTTCAAAAGCCTGAGCCTGCCTGAACAGAAACACGTGGTCGATGCCTATGTCTTTGAGCTGAGTAAAGTGCAGCGCAAACCTATCCGTGAGCGTGTGGTGCACAATATGCTGGCCAATATTGATGCCAATCTGGCCAAAATGGTCGCCGATAAACTCGGCATTGCACTAGATGAAAGCCAGCTGCCGCCTGATCTACCCGAGGAAAAAACCTCAGCCAAGTTATCCATGACGGCATTTTTACCGCCGAATATTGAAGGCCGTAAAATCGCGGTACTGGTACATCCCCATGCCGCCACCGACAATATTGAGCCGATTCATCAATGGGCCTTAAAAGAAAATGTGATGCTGGATTTTCTGACGCCCACCCCTGCCCCAACCACCACCATTGAAGATGACATGATTCCATCTGATGGGATGCAGCAGGCCGAACCCTCAGTGCTGTATGATGCAGTGATTGTGCTGGATGGCAACAATCTGGATGCCTTTAAGCGCGATGGTGTGGCCTGCCATTATGTGATTGAAGCCTATAAGCATCTGAAACCGGTGGTACTGTTAGGGGATAAAGCCGAGTTGCTGGAGCATCTGCGTCTACCACCAGATGAAGGCGTATTTAGCGATGCCAGTTTCCAGAATGTGGCGGAAGGCTTTAAAGAAGCGATTCGTCATAACCGGGTCTGGGCACGTGAAGCCATTGCAGAATCTATTCCGGCTTAATTGTCCTGCACTCATACAAGCTGAATCAACAAAAGGGAAGCCAATGGCTTCCCTTTTGTTTGAATAGATGGATGAGATTCAGATTAAAACTTGATGTACATAGTGCTTTCCTCTCACCTTAATCTGCAATCTGCGCCGTTTGATACCGCTCCAGCTCCTTGTCACTCGAGATCTGTGGAGGGGCTGCAATATCCAGCGGTTCTAAGCTCATTAAGGGCACTTTGATCTTCTTTCCCTTTGGGGTCTTCGGCTGATCTTCATCAACGGTAATTTTCTGAATAAATGTCGCCAACCAGAGTATAAACTCTTCTTTATTGCTGCTTTTCGGCACAATGCTCAAGTCCAGTTTCAGCTCGTTGGCATATAAAGGGTTGACCATCAGCTCATTAAAGTCGATGCAATTGACCAATAATTTAAGACGTGTTTTTTTGATTTCAGCACGCAGCTCAATCATTAACATATTTAAATCATTGATAATATCTCCTCTAAAGTCCTTATTTCGCTCGACATTTCTATAGATTATTTCAGAAAGTTTAATATACTGGGGCATACGATCATCCATTTATTATTCTGAATATAGTGATATTGAAGGATTTTACGTAATTTTATGTAGTATTTAATAGATATTTTGCAAGAAAAGCGCGTCTTGTTACATTGGAATTACATATTTTTTAAACAAATCAAAGAATAACTATAATTTGCGAACTGATTGTCAATTTTTCCAGTGAATTAATTTTATTATTTTTATTTTGCTTAAGAGGATTATATGTATTTTGATTATATATTCTAATTGAATTTAAAGATCATTTTCGGGAGTATTCATTTAATTTATAAAATAACTTAAACTTAATATCAATAATTATAATTTATATTTTAACAATATAACAGTTAAAATAGCAGCAAGCTAAAATATGGATATTCACCCGCACGCCTGCGGACAGCCAATAACAATCTTTTTTCGTCAGCCGGATTTTGTGCTACTATCTCGCCCCTGCACGCCCGGTGGATGTGAGTAAAACCCTCTACCCTGTGCTGCCCGATCTGTGCGAATAGCGCCTCAGTTTTGTTTCCCGTCGTTGCAAGGTTTGCTGTTGAATGTCAAATGTAAATACGCTTGAAAATATCCAACTGCCAAGAATTTCCGTGGCCCCCATGATGGATTGGACACCATAAAATAAATATTAAAATACAAAAACTTAAATTTAATTAAAAATAATAAGGTGTAAAAATGGTGTAAAAAATCGCTTATTATAAGAAAGTTAGTAGAGTACAAATAAAAGAAAACTAGGTTGGGAAATAATAGCGAAAGTCCTACAAGCCACGACTTCTTTAGCTAATTGATCTTTAAAAATAGGTTAAATCTTCAATATCTACACATTTCAAAATGTGTAGCAAAGACAGGGAATTCATAACTTAAAATGGCTTTGTTGCACAAAGATTTCATAACTATATGATTTTAAAAGTTTTGATTATTTTTTGATCCAAAATTAAATTTATTTAAATCAGATGCTTACATATTTATGCAACAAAGCCACATCTACATAAAATTGTTTTAAAAATCATAAATTGCTGTGAAATTCAGTCGATTATCTATACCCTTTTTATCATTAAATGTTTTACGTTCACCATACATATACTCCAGACCAAAATTCACCGGTTTCACTGGATTGTAGAATAAGTTAATCCAGCCTTCTTTTAGCTCGGAATTTTGGGTTTCATCATTACGTACCAGCTGTGCAAAGCTATTATTATCATCTGCCTTCATATAGCCAAAACCTAATGTTGAGCGGATTTTAGACGTAATTTTTTGGGTTAAACCGACACTAATGGCATCGAACTGATTAGCACGCATTTTATTATTGTCATCAAACACATATGCCATATTAGACCAAAGCAAGTTTTTGGTGTCCCCTTTAATATGATTGTAGTCAAAGCGAACCAAGGTATTTTCCGCAGCTTGATATTTTCCGCCTAATGCTACACCCCAAGCCAGGAAATCATCATTGCCTTCATGATTGGTCGCTTTTTGAGTCACAAAAGCACGTCCAGAAAGCGCTGAACCATTATCAAATTTATAATTCACGCGTCCGGTTGCTGATGGCAGTTTTAATTTCGCATCGGGGTCAGTTGTAAAATTCTGCGTACCTGTACGTGTCACCGTTTCAGCTTTCGAATCTTCCAAGCTAAAGGCCAAATTCAGATGTGGATTCACAGGGACCGAATATTTGATTTGCGGTACACGGGTTAATGACCCACCGACAGAAAGTGATGCATCTACTGTTTCAGGGAAATATTCCACAGCGTTAAAGTTAGACCATGTTTGACCCAAAAGCCACTGATCATACGTCATATAGGCATGACGAATACGGAAGGTATCGCGCCCAGCTCCGCCAAAAAAGTCCATTTCCACTTTACCTCCAATAGCATGCTCGCCAAGTTGAGGTGTTTTAAAATTAAAGCCGAAACGTGTGGCATTTAAGGTGCTTTGAAATTTATCCGAGTTTTTGTGTTCAGCCTCTGTTCCTTCCAGCGGTACAGCACTGATTAAGTTATACATCGTATTCGGACCTTTCATTTGATAGCTCATGTCCGCGCGCACATTGCCGTAGAGCTCAAATTCAGCACCGCCCTTTGTCGTATGTTTTAAAACAGGTACGACTGATTTTTGTTGTGCACCATTTTCAACCAATACAGATGCGGCTGCCATTTTTTGTTCATTGAATTTTTGATCATTGGCTTTTTGCTGTTGTTGCACCAATTCCTGCAGAGCTTGAACCTGCTGCTGCAATTGTGCAACTTGCTGCTCCAGACTCACGTTAGCATGAGCCAATGAGGTGAAAACCAATATGGATAAAGTCAAAGTGCTTTTAGCAAAAAGCTGTACATTTTTTTTCATGGTAGAAATCCCTTTATTCCCCAAATGTTTAATTCTGGATACACACAATTTTTTCAGGTCAAACAAAGCCATTGATAAATATAAAAATGATATTTATCGAATAGACTTGTTTGGATTTTGCTGAATGAAATACGTCTATGTATTTGTTAATTCTTTAATAATTCACGGATTTTGAATTTTTGGATTTTCCCCGATGGGGTCATCGGAATTTCTTCCCAGACCTCTAAACGCTCTGGAATATACTGGATTGCCAGATTATGGGATTTCAGGAAATCGATCAGATCCTTTAATACCATATGCGGTGCACCTTCTTTCAGCTTCACAATGGCACAGGCTTTTTCACCCAGCCGTTCATCTGCATACGGAATTAATGCCACGGTCGCTACATCTGGATGCAGGTAGATCAACGATTCAACTTCGGCCACCGGAATATTTTCACCACCGCGAATAATTACATCTTTTTTACGTCCGGCAATGCGAATATAACCCTGCTCGTCCAGGTAGGCAATATCACCGGTATCAAACCAGTCATCTTCACTGGTTTCATTTAAATGCGGGCGTTTCAGATAGCCACCAAAATTCGAACAACTCCGGATCATTAGTGTGCCTGATTGATGCGGTGCTAATTCCTCGCCATCATCCCCCACCACTTTGACTTCAACACCAGGAAGTGGCAGACCATCAGTATTAAATGAACGCTCATCATCATCTTCCGGACGAGTCGTAGTCACAGCACCACACTCGGTCATGCCCCAAGCGGAAATCACTTTCACACCGATGTTTTGACGCGCTTTTTGTACCAGCGTGCTTGGAATAGGTGCGCCTGCACACAGGAATATTTTCAAACTATCTAAAGATTTGTGACTATTGAGTACCGCTTCAGATAAGTCATTTAAGAATGGCGTCGAAGCCATGGTGAAGGTCGCCTGATGCTTGTGAATCAGATCAATGGCAGTATTGACCTCCCAGACATCCAGCAATACCGCTTTGGCTTTTAACAGCACTGGCATGATCAGGCCATACATAAAGCCAGTTTGATGTGCCATCGGTGATCCCATGAAAATCACATCATTCTGGTTTAAATGCAAACGCTTGGCATAAGGTACGATATTGGAAAATAAAGTGTTCGCAGTATGCATCACACCTTTGGGTTCACCTGTGGTACCTGAGGTAAACACCAGTTGTGCAATATCATCGGCTGTGATGGTGACATCATTCAGGGTATTCAGGATTTGTGGATCTTGATCCAGTCCATGGTTAAGCAATAAATTTTCAAAACTGTTCTCGCCTTCACCACCGACGACAATAATCTGTTCCAGGCTCTCAATATTTTTCTGTAATTGATCGGCCAGTTTTTCATGGTCAAACTTACGGAACACTTTCGGTACGATAAAGACCTTACTTTCCGTATGTTTCAGCATAAATGAAAGCTCACGCTCTCGGAAAATCGGCATCAGCGGATTCAGGATGGCACCAATCCGACGACACGCAATATACAATAGCGTAAACTCCCACCAATTGGGTAACTGGCAAGAAACGATATCCTGTTTCTGCACGCCTAAACGCTTCAGTCCCAAAGAGATTTTATTGGCTGTATGCAGCATTTCCCGGTAGCTAAAGCTTGTTTCAGACTGATCTTCAGTTTTATAACTGACCAAGGCGACTTTATCAGGATGTTGATGTACCGCTTCATTCAATGATTGAAGAATGGTCTTATTTAACCAATAACCTTGTTGCAACATTTTTTCCCGGCGTGGGGGTAAAAGAACCGCATCGAAATCCATTCTATAACTCCAATTTTATAATTATCTACCTGTTCTCTTGGTCAGACCGCACAATCGTCGTCAGCCCGAAAATTGCAGATACAAACTCTGCTATGCAGATGACTCAAACTTCTATTTGTGTCATCTGCAGGATTGATCACGCATCCACGTCATCGGTTTACATCAAGCTGGAACAGCTTTACGCCCAGCCTTTTTACGCGCAATAATGGTTTTCATGATCTGTGCTGTTCCATCACCAATCTGAAAGCCCAGTACGTCGCGCATTCGCTGTTCCATTACACCGCGGTCATAACCGGCATGACCAAAGGTCAGTAAACATTGATGAATCACGTCATAGGCCAGTTTTGGTCCCCACCATTTACACATGCCAGCTTCAGAGGTATGCGGCAAGTTATTATCTTTCAACCATAAGGTTTGCAAACACAATAAACGAGCTGCTTCAACCTGGGTTTCATACTCGGCTAATGGATGAGATACTCCCTGAAATGCGCTAAGTGGCTGACCAAAAGCTTCACGCTGTGCTGCATATTCCCAGGCTTCATCCAGACTGACACGTGCCACGGCTAAAACCTGCAAACCAATCAGGGCACGTGAAAAGTCAAAACCTTGCATGACTTGCACAAACCCCTTGTTTTCATCACCCAGACGGTGATTGACTGGAACCCGAACGTTATCAAAGAAAATTGAACCGCGACCAATCGCACGCTGCCCATGACAGTCAAAACGCGTGGTACTAATGCCTGGTAAATTCATCGGTACCAGTAAAGCCGTTACACCATGTGCACCATCTTCAATTGAACCGGTACGACCAAATACCACAGATGCATCAGCCTGATCAGCCGCAGAAATGGAAGTCTTTTCGCCATTAATCACATATTCATCGCCATCACGTTCGATTTTTAAACGTAAATTAGCTGCATCTGAACCACCACGTGGCTCGGTCAGGGCGATTGAAAAGATGGCTTCACCCGCCGTTAGTTTTCTGAGCCACGGTTCAACCACGTCCGGTTGACCATGTTCTGCCAGAATCTGACCATTTAAAGAAGCCAACAAATTAATATAGGAGAAACTTAAATCTGCTTTGGCCACCGCTTCATGAATAACGCCCGCAGCCAGACGCCCCATACCTTGGCCGCCATATTGTTCTGGAAGTTCCGGTGCAATAAAGCCCATTTCACCCATTTTTTTAACTAAATCACGATCAAAAATTCGGCTTTGATCACGTTCTAAAAAACCTGGAGCAATATACTTTTGCGCAAATTTTTCAACAGTTTCGGCTAAAAACTCTAAATCTTCAGAGATGTAAGGATTTTTACTCATGGTTTGTTTCTCCTTACTTAAAGAATTTACGGAATTCGGGCTGACGTTTTTCTTTCAGTGCATTAACACCTTCACGTGATTCTTCGGTGTCGTAATACAGTTTCAGTGCATACATGCCCATGCCTGCAATACCTGCCTGATGCGCAGTATCCATGTTGAAACTACGCTTGGCAATGGCAATCGCAGTCGGACTACGCTGACAGATTTCTTCAGCCCATGCCTGTACTTCGGTATCCAGTTGATCGGCTGGGACACATTTATTGGCTAAACCTATTTCAACTGCTTCTTGCCCGCTATAACGACGGCACATATACCAGATTTCACGGGCTTTTTTCTCACCGACCACACGAGCCAAGTAGGCAGTACCATAGCCAGGATCGACCGAACCCATTTTCGGGCCTACCTGACCAAAAATAGCTTTGTCTGAACAGATGGTCAGGTCACAAATCGTTGCCAGAACGTTGCCGCCACCAATCGCATAGCCTTGTACGCGGGCAATCACAGGTTTCGGTACATCTCGGATCGCAGTATGTAATTCTTCCATTGGCAAGCCAATCGTGCCACGGCCATCATAATTACCATCATGTGCAGATTGATCTCCACCAGTACAGAAGGCTTTTTCGCCCGCGCCCGTCAGTACGATGGCACCGATTTCACGGTCATAGCCGGCTTTGTTGAGTGCACGGATAATTTCATCACAGGTTTGTCCGCGAAAAGCATTCATTTTTTCTGGGCGGTTAATGGTGATCCATGCCACGCCATTTTTTACTTCGTATAAAATATCTTCAAAATTCATGATCTTTTCCTTTCCTTGAAAACTGCTTTTAACTTTTTACTTCATATATTTTTTTAGGACTTGCACATTCAGTAGTGTCCATCGCTCAGTACTTAACTCGGCGCGTTGCAAGCCACTTAACCATTCATGGTTAAACCACCAGAAACACTCAGGACTTGTCCTGTAATGAAGCTTGCGTCATCACTTAAGAAAAATGCGATAGATGAAGCAAGATCATCCGGCTGACCTAAACGGCCTAGCGGGATAGCACGAGTAAATGCTTCACGAAGTTTTTCAGGATTTGATGCACCTTCAGTTACGCCAGCTAAAAGTGCTGTATCTGTTGGGCCTGGACAAATGACATTGACCGTAATGTTATTGCGCGAATGCTCACGCGCTAAAGTTTTAGAGAAAGAAAGCAATCCACCCTTACACGCTGCATATACCGCTTCGCCTGATGAGCCCACACGCGCTGCATCTGATGCAATATTCACAATACGTCCTTGATTGCGCTCAACCATGCCTTTGAGTACAGCGTGGTGCATGTTCAGCATGCCGACTAAATTAATTTGAATCAGTTTTTCCCACTCGTCAGGAACAGATTTAATAAATGGTTTGAAGATATCCCAACCTGCATTGTTTACAAGACCATTGATTGGGCCAAGCTCGGCTTCTGTTTGCACAATCGCCTGATCAACAACTTCTTTATTGGTAATATCGCACTGCACTGCGAGTGCATTCCCGCCTGCATTTTGAATATCCGTTACCACCTTTTGCGCAGCGTCAATATTCATGTCAAATACCGCAACTTTTGCGCCTTCCTGCGCCAAGCGTTTACATGTTGCACTGCCGATACCGCCAGCACCGCCTGTTACAATAATGACTTTATCTTTTAGGCCTTTCATACCAGTATCCTTTCTTCGTGTTATTCGGAATTATGATCTTCTCATCGATAAATCTAACATAGACAAAAAGAAAATTAATTTCAATTATTCATTGTTATATTTTGCTATACGAAACTTAATTAATTCCATTCATAGAAACATATCTCATTGTTATTTATGTTTATTATTCAAAATAAAGGTTATTATTTGCAATATTTTGTTACATATCTGGATGTTATTAATTTCAAAATAATTAAACTTTAAAAATAGCGTCTTTATTTATGCATATAAGTTTTAAAATTTGACTCAAATATTAAAATATTCCGCATAATGAAATTTAATATTTTTTATAATAAAAATGTTTTAAACTGTCCAATTGGCATAAAAAAGGCACTACAACGAAAGTAATGCCTTTAAAAAAAACAGATTGAAAAATAACACTCAACTACCCATTGTGTATTTAAACAATGGATTGCTGTGTTCTTTTAAAAGTACCCCCTTACGGATCAATTACAAAATGCTGGTATACCCGTTTGCGCTCGCCCAAGAATTAATGCATGCACATCATGTGTACCTTCATAGGTATTCACGACTTCCAGGTTGACCAGATGACGGGCTACACCAAACTCATCAGAAATCCCGTTACCACCCATCATGTCACGTGCCAAACGTGCAATATCCAGTGCCTTACCGCAGTTATTACGCTTAATTAAAGACGTACCTTCAACTGATGCAATGCCTTCATCTTTCATACGACCAAAACGTAAAGCCACCTGTAAGCCAAGAGCGATTTCAGTTTGCATATCGGCCAGTTTTTTTTGAATTAACTGATTCGCAGCTAAGGGACGACCAAATTGCTTTCGATCCATAGTGTATTGATGTGCCGTATGCCAACAGAATTCTGCAGCACCCATCGCCCCCCAAGCAATACCGTAACGGGCACTGTTTAGACAGGTAAATGGACCACGCAATCCACGTATTTCAGGGAAAGCATTTTCTTCAGGAACAAAAACGTTATCCATCACGATTTCACCAGTGATCGAGGCACGCAAGCCCACTTTACCGTGAATTGCTGGAGCAGAAAGCCCTTCCCAACCTTTTTCCAAAATAAAGCCACGAATGTCACCGACATTGCCTTCAGCAGAGACTTCTTTGGCCCAGACCACAAATACATCAGCAATCGGACTGTTAGTAATCCACATTTTTGCGCCAGTTAAGCGGTAACCACCATCGACTTTTTTAGCACGGGTAATCATGCTGCCTGGATCAGAACCATGATCTGGCTCCGTCAGGCCGAAACAACCAATGTATTCACCGGTGGCTAATTTTGGTAAATACTTCTGTTTTTGCTCTTCAGAACCAAATTCATTAATCGGCACCATCACCAGTGAACTTTGTACACTGGCCATTGAACGATAACCTGAATCGACACGTTCAACTTCACGAGCAATCAGACCATAACTGACATAGTTCAAACCTGCACCGCCGTACTGTTCAGGTATGGTCGGGCCAAGCAAACCAAGCTCACCCATCTCACGGAAAATGGCAGGATCAGTCTGCTCATGACGGAACTGTTCCAGTACTCGTGGCATCAGCTTGTCCTGACAGTATGCCGCCGCTGCATCACGGATCATGCGCTCTTCTGAGGTCAATTGCTGTTCGATTAAAAACGGGTCTTGCCAGTTAAACTTTGTATTTTTCATTTTGTTTTTCCTCAATTTATCATGTTATGCAGTCGCTGCTTTGATCATGTCACGTGCAATAATAATCTGCTGAATCTGGGTGGTACCTTCGTATAAACGGAACAAACGTACATCGCGGTAAAAGCGTTCGATTGAATACTCACTGATATAACCTGCACCACCATGAATCTGTAAGCAGCGGTCTGCAACACGGCCACACATTTCTGTTGCAAACATTTTCGAGCACGATGCTTCCGTACTGATGTTTTCACCTAAATCACGGCGGCGCGCAGCATCTAATACCATGCATTTGGCTGCATAAATTTCAGTTTTAGAGTCAGCCAACATACCTTGAATGAGCTGGAAATTTGCAATCGGCTGGCCGAATTGCTTACGTTCAATGGCATAATTCAAAGCATCATCAAGCATTCGCTCCGCCATACCAGCGCTATAGGCAGCAATATGCAAACGTCCTTTATCAAGGACTTTCATCGCCGTTTTAAAGCCCACGCCTTCAACACCGCCAATCAATTGGTCTTTATGTACACGGCAATTATCAAAAATTACATCACAGGTATAAGAGCCTTTTTGACCCATCTTTTTATCAATTTTACCCAATGACAAACCTGCAGTGCCAGCTTCAACCAAGAACGCTGAAATACCTGCAGCACCTTTAATTTCAGGATTTGTACGCGCCATAACAGTAAAAGTTTGTGCACGCGGAGCATTGGTGATAAAACGTTTTGTTCCATTTAATACATAATAGTCGCCGTCTTTCACAGCTGACGTTTTTAATGCTGCGGCATCTGAACCTGAATCTGGTTCCGTTAAGCAGAATGAACCGATAATTTCACCGCTTGCATAGCGCGGCAGATATTTCCGTTTCTGTTCTTCCGTACCGTCGATCAAAATACCACTTGAACCGATCCCGTTATTTGTTCCGATTAAAGAGCGAAATGCAGCAGAAGTATGACCAAGCTCAAAAGCTACACGAACTTCTTCTTCCATGGTAATACCAAGCCCCCCAAACTCTTCTGGAATCGTTAAACCAAAAAGCCCCATTTCACGCATTTGCTGCACAATATGTTCAGGGATCGCATCTGTTTCATCAACTTCATGCTCTAGCGGTCTTAATACATTTTTCACAAAATCACGAAGCGTCGATAACAATTGCTCTAACATCTGTTCGTCACGAATCATTTTTTCTCCTAGTCCATTTTTAGGATGAGACTTCCTTTAATTATCAAAACAGGTATTAAATTTCGTTATGCGAAATACATTATCAATATTACCCTGTTCTGACAATTAAATTTGTGTATATTTATAAAAATAATTACAAAAATTCGATTTTTTTAAGATGATTTATTTTTTACTACCATTTTGATTGAACAACGAACAAATTTGACTTAAATTGTTTTGTAAATTTAATTTTGCTATACGGAATTTATAAAAGTGAATCAAAATAAAGTTGTTCAGATTGATTATGCACTTCCTGCAGTAGCGACAATAAAAATTAACCGCCCTGAAGCAAGAAATGCACTGAATACACAAGTGCGTAAAATGCTTGCCGAGGCTGTTGCCGAGCAGGTTGAAAATGACGATATCCGCGTGATTATTTTAACGGGCGGCGATGATGTTTTTGCTGCTGGTGCCGACTTAACCGAACTTGCCGAAGCAAGTTCAATGGACGTGTATTTACGTCGAACCGAACGCTACTGGCAAACCATTGCCAATTGCCCAAAACCGATTATTGCCGCAGTCAACGGTTTTGCTTTGGGCGGTGGTTGTGAACTGGCAATGCATGCCGACATTATTATTGCAGGTCAAAGTGCACAATTTGGTCAGCCTGAAATTAAAGTCGGCATTATGCCCGGTGCGGGCGGCACACAGCGCCTAGTCCGTGCAGTCGGCAAATTTCAAGCCATGCGCATGATTATGACGGGTTGCTTGGTATCTGCAGATGAAGCCTTCGCCATGGGACTGGTTTCTCAAGTCACAGCGGATACCGAGACCTTAAATACAGCTTATAAAATGGCGCAGCAAATTGCCAAGCTTCCTGCAATTGCCCTGGAGCAAATTAAAGAAACGGTTTTACTCAGTGAAGATGTGCCTTTGCATGCTGGGCTGACCCTTGAACGTAAAGCGTTTCAATTGCTGTTTAGTACTGAAGATCAAAAAGAAGGCATGGCAGCCTTTTTAGAAAAACGTAAACCGTACTATCAAGGTAAATAACAAACATCAGCGCAACATTGATTAAACGCGATTGAGGTCAACATGGAAGCACGAATCAACAACATTGGCGTAATTGGCGCAGGAATCATGGGAATTGGCATTGTTCAAATTGCCATTCAAGCCAATCATCCGGTTTACTTATATGATGCACAGCCCAATGCGGCGAAAAATGCTTATGAAAAATTAACCGCGACCTTCAGCCGACTGGTCGAAAAAAATAAAATTTCTCAAACTGAACGTGAGCAAGCTTTATCCAACTTACATATTGTCGAAGATATTCAAGAGCTGCATGCTTGTGACTTGATTATTGAAGCCATCATTGAAAAATTGGACATCAAGCAAACGCTGATGAAACAGCTTGAAAGCATTGTCAGTCCGCAATGTATATTGGCGTCAAATACCTCGTCCCTGTCCATTACTGAAATTGCCGCTGAATGCCAATACCCGGAACGGGTGACTGGCTATCACTTTTTCAATCCTGTCCCTTTAATGAAAGTGGTCGAAGTCATTCAAGGCTTACATACCGATACCCAGATTATAGAACAGCTCTCAGAACTTGCCCGCAATATGGGACATCGCCCGGTACGCACTAAAGATACTCCAGGCTTTATTATCAATCATGCAGGCCGGGCTTATGGCACTGAAGCGCTTAAAATTTTAACTGAAAATGTCGCTTCAATTGCTGAAATTGACCTGATTTTGAAAAAATCACTGGGTTTTAAAATGGGACCATTTGAGCTGCTTGATCTCACCGGATTAGACGTTTCTCATCCTGTGATGCTGTCGATTTACAACCAGTATTATCAAGAGCCGCGTTACCGCCCAAATGTATTAACACAGCAAATGCTGATCGGAAAAAAATTAGGGCGTAAAACAAACGAAGGATTTTATAAATATATTGATCAAGTCAAACAAGAACTTCCTGTTATTCAAAAATACGCAGCAAATCGTCATGGCCTAAAAACGGTTTGGCTCAGCACTGAATTTAACGATGATTTTGAAAAGCTGTCTGCATATTTAGCGCAACAAAATATTCAGATTAATCCAAATATCCAACCCGATGCCGAGGATTTAATTTTAATCGCCAATTATGGTGACGATGCAACACACAGTGCGCTGCGTTTAGGGGTCAATCCTGAACAGGTGGTTTGCATTGATATGCTGGGCAATTTTGAACAATGCCGTACTTTAATGCCTAGCCTCATCACAAAACCGCAAATGATTGAGGCTGCGCTGGATCTATTTAGCCAGCAAGACTGCGAAACCCTTGTGATTGATGAAAGCCTTGGTTTTGTCTCGCAGCGTGTGCTTGCCATGGTAGTCAATTTGGCATGCGATATGGCACAGCAGCAAATCGCCACGGTTGAAGATATTAATGCTGCGGTGAAGCTTGGACTGGGTTATCCATTTGGCCCGATTGAATGGGGCGATGTGATTGGCAAAGAAAAAATATTACGGATTCTGGAACGCATCTCCAGCATTAGCCACGACCCGCGCTATCGCCCGAGCCCATGGTTACAGCGCCGCTGCAAACTAAATGTATCACTGATGCATCAACAATAAATTTTTAAATTAAAACTTCAAGGAAAGAATAGGATGAACGCTTATATTTACGATGGTTTACGCACCCCAATTGGCCGCCATGCAGGCAGTCTTGCCAGCATCCGTCCTGACAATCTGGCTGCTTTGGTGATTAAATCCTTAGTGCAAAAAACAGGCATAGATGCTGCAGATATCGAAGAAGTGATTTTAGGCAACACCAACCAAGCCGGTGAAGATTGCAGAAATGTAGCGCGTCATGCTTTATTGCTGGCGGAGCTGCCGGTCAGTGTTGCAGCGCAAACGGTCAATCGCTTGTGCGCCAGCGGTTTAGCCGCAGTGGTTGATGCAGCCCGTGCCATACACTGCGGCGAAGGCAGTCTTTATATTGCCGGCGGTGTCGAAAGCATGTCCCGTGCGCCTTTCGTATTGGCCAAAGCTGAATCGGCCTATAGCCGTGAGGCGAAAATTTTTGATACCACCATAGGCGCGCGTTTTCCGAATCCGATCTTAACCAAACTATATGGCAATGACTCCATGCCGGAAACAGGTGACAATGTTGCAGAAACGTATAGCATCAGCCGTGAAGAGTCCGATCGCTTTGCAGCAGCGTCACAGGCCAAATATGAACAAGCCAAACAGGACGGCTTTTTTAAAGATGAAATTTTAGCGATTGAAGTTCCGCAAGGCCGTAAAGCGCCGCCGAAAATTGTCAATGAAGATGAACATCCGCGTCCTGCATCCAACTTTGAAGCTTTGCAAAAATTAAAGCCTTTATTTGAAGGTGGTGTCGTGACTGCTGGAAATGCCTCCGGAGTGAATGACGGTGCGGCAGCCCTGCTGATTGGTAATGAAAGTGTCGAAGAAAAATACGGTATTCGCCCTCTGGCTAAAATTTTAGCCTCTGCATCGTCAGGGATCGAGCCGCGCATCATGGGTGCAGGTCCTATTCAAGCCATCAATAAAGCTTTAAAACGTGCCAATCTCAGCTTAGATGACATGGATATTATTGAAATTAATGAGGCCTTTGCTCCGCAAGTTCTGTCATGTCTGAAAGGTTTAAATGTCGAGTTTGATGATCCGCGGGTCAACCCGAATGGTGGCGCTATTGCGATTGGTCATCCATTGGGCTGCTCGGGTGCGCGTCTTGCCCTAACCGCAGCGCGTGAATTAAAACGCCGCAACAAAAAATATGCTGTGATCAGCTTATGTATTGGCGTTGGACAAGGTTTGGCTATGGTGATTGAAAATACCCAGCTGAATTAAATGCATTTTTAAAATAGACATTGGGCTAAATAACAGAATTCGCTATACAGCTATCTTCAAGTCAAATCTTGAAAAAGTTTTGTATAGCGAAATTTATTGTTATTATACGTAATATATTATTTGACTAATGAATGAAACACTATGAATCATCAAGATGAGATTGCTCCTGAGCAATTAGAAAAAAAAATCAATTTAGATGAAATTCGCCTTGATCCAATTTCACATATCCATCGTGAAAATAATCCCCAATTTATTGCCTCTCTTGCACGCGGCTTAGAAATTCTGCGCTGTTTTACCGCAACCACTCAAATTCTCGGTAATCAAGAACTCTCACAATTAACCGGCTTACCCAAGCCTACGATTGCACGGATTACCAACACACTGGTTTCCCTTGGTTATTTAAAACAATTACCCAATTCAACCAAATACACATTAGATACTGGTGTTTTGGCACTGGGCTATGCATCTTTGTCAAATATCTCTGCGCGCATCCATGCCCGTCCCTATATGGAAGAAATGGCAAAATATGCGCAAGCGCCGGTAGCGATGGCAACGCGTGACCGTTTAAACATGCTGTATTTAGAGGTGGTACAGGCAGAATCGAATTTGACCATGCGTCGCCCGATTGGTTCAACAATCCCTTTACACAATACTGCAATGGGCCGCGCGTGTTTGGCTGCACTGCCTGAAAACGAACGCAATTTCATTATGGAAGCCTTATCAAAACGCCATCCAGATGAATGGCCAATGATGAAACGTGGTCTAGAACGTGCATTTCACGACTATCAAAACTATGGTTATTGCCTTTCCTTGAGTGAATGGCATAAAGAAGTCAATTCTGTTGCTGTACCTATGGTGCATCCAATTCATGGTTTACTGGTCTTTAACTGCGGTGCGCCAAGCTATTTGGTTAATCAAGAAAAGCTTGAAAATGAAATTGGGCCACGTCTAATTTACATGGTTCAAAATATTGAAGATGCGTTAAATGCGCTTTAAAAAGGCTTTTTTAATCTAGCGATGTCATTCTGTAAGTGAGATCACTCGAGACTAAGATTTGACTCACCTCAGTCTATATACATTTATTTAGCTCAATTGAATGAATAGTAACCCATTAAAAAGCCAGCCTGTTTATACAGACTGGCTTTTTAATTTAAGTCATCAAATATCTTTAAATATGAGACACCAATTCCGGAACTACAGTATTCAAGTCACCCACTAACCAGTAGTCAGCTACTGCGTTAATTGGCGCTTCTTCATCTTTGTTGATCGCAACGATCACTTTAGACTCTTTCATACCTGCCAAATGCTGGATCGCACCAGAAATACCAACAGCGATGTATAGCTCAGGCGCAACGATTTTACCAGTTTGACCGACTTGCATGTCGTTAGGAACGAAGCCGGCATCCACTGCTGCACGAGATGCACCTTGAGCAGCACCCAGCTTGTCAGCTAGCGGATCAAGGATCTTGTGATAGTTTTCACCTGAACCCACACCACGACCACCAGAAACCACGATGCGTGCAGCGGTTAATTCTGGACGTTCAGATTTCACAATTTCTTCTGAAATGAATTTAGAAAGACCCGCATCGCCAGTAGACGCAGCAGCTTCAACGCTAGCCGCACCACCATCGCTTGCTACAGCATCAAATGCTGTACCACGAACAGTTGCAACAACAACAGACTCACCAGACTCTACGGTTGCAATTGCGTTACCTGCATAGATTGGACGTTTGAAAGTTTTAGGACCTTCAACAGCGATAATGTCAGTGATCATACTAACATCAAGAAGTGCTGCAGCACGTGGAAGTACGTTTTTGCCCGTCGTTGTAGACGCCGCAAGAATGTGTGAATAACCTGTACCAATTGAAGCAACAAGCTTCGCTACATTTTCAGCCAATTGGTTTGCATATGCAGCATTGTCAGCAAGTAATACTTTGCTTACTCCTGCAACTTTTGCTGCTTGGTCAGCAACAGCTTGTACGCCTGAACCAGCAACCAATACAGTGATATCACCACCGATTTTTTGTGCTGCAGCTACAACATTTAGTGTTGCACCGTTAAGTGCTTTATTGTCGTGCTCAGCGATAACTAAAATACTCATGATTTTTTATCCTTCTGTATTAGATCACTTTCGCTTCGTTTTTCAATTTTTCTACAAGCTCGTCTACAGACTTCACTTGTACGCCAGCTTTACGCTCTGCAGGTGATTCAACTTTCACTGTTTTCAGTTTAGTTGAAGCAGAAACGCCATAATCAGCAGGAGATTTAGTGTCCAGCGGTTTTTTACGCGCTTTCATGATGTTTGGAAGTGCCGCATAACGTGGCTCGTTCAAACGCAAGTCCGTGGTAATGATTGCTGGAAGTGTCAGCTCAACAGTTTGTAAACCGCCGTCTACTTCACGTGTTACTTGTACTTTGTCGCCATCTACTTTTACTTCAGAAGCGAATGTACCCTGGCCAGCACCCATTAGAGCGCCAAGCATCTGACCCACTTGATTCGAGTCATCATCAATTGCTTGCTTACCCAGAAGGATCAATTGTGGTTGCTCAGCGTCTACAACGCCTTTCAGAATTTTAGCGATTTCCAGCGCACCTAGTTGGCTGTCATCAGCTTCAACCAGAATACCGCGGTCAGCACCCAGCGCCATTGCAGAACGGATTTGTTCTTGCGCTTCTTTAGGACCAATAGAAACAACAATGATTTCTGAAACAGTTCCTTTTTCTTTTAAACGAACCGCTTCTTCCACTGCGATTTCACAGAATGGATTAATTGACATTTTAACGTTAGTTAAGTCAACACCACTGTTGTCCGGTTTAACACGAACTTTAACGTTGGCATCAACCACACGTTTTACAGCAACCACAGCTTTCATATTACGCTTCCTCAGCTTTTAAATTAAAATTGGTTTTACTCTGTACTTGCACCATATCTGCACGCTTATTATTAATCAGAGATAAAGCCACAGCGCCAATTAAACCTGCTAAAGCAATCACAAAGAAGTTTTGCTGAATCGGTAAATTTAAAGCCACAATAAAACCAATTAATAGCGGTGCACCAATTGCGCCTAAACGCCCAACACCTGATGCCATACCAATTCCTGTTGAACGGATCACGCTTGGATAAAATTGACCGCAGTATGAATATGCAACGATTTGCGCCCCTGTTGAACAAGCGCCCACAACGGCAATAATGAAATACAGCATGCTAGTCGACATAGGCAAGGTCATTAAATACAGAAAAACACTGCCCAAGGCATACATAATGACCAGTACCCATTTAATGTGGAAGCGATCTGCTAACCAACCGCCGCCAACTGCACCAACAATTGCGCCAATATTCAGAGCGATTACAAAAGTAAGTGCTGAACCCAATGAGTAGCCTGACATTGCCATTAATTTGGTGAGCCAGGTGCTTAACGCATAAACCATAAACAGGCAGGTAAAAAATGCCACCCAAAACATCAGCGTACTAAAAGCACGTCCGTCACTGAATAACAGCCCCACTGTCGGTTTTAAATTACTATTTGATGAACCATTGACAAAAACCGCATCCGCAGGGAATTGTGCTTGCGGTTTAATTTGCTCTGCAATCTTACGCAGTTCGGCCTGTTTATTGTGCTTCACCAAATAAACCACAGATTCTGGCATAGATTTTAAGATAAAAGGCAGCAAAACGACCGGTACACCTGCCGCATAGAACACCACCTGCCAGCCATATTGCACAATGAACTGCTTGCCTAAAACCGCCGCTAAAATTCCGCCTACGGCATAACCCGAAAACATCAATGAGGTCATGACATTACGCACTTTTTTCGGTGAATATTCCGTCATTTGCGCAACCACATTCGGCATTACGCCACCAATGCCTAATCCCGCAATAAAACGCACAATACTGAATGTCACAGGATCATCAGTTAAACCTGCTATCGCAGTAAAAGCACTGAATAAAAATACACAAATGGCAATGGTGAGGCGGCGGCCAATTTTATCGGCGAGACCACCAAAAAAAATAGCGCCAACCATCATTCCAAATAGCGCTGAACTCGCCATAAATCCGGCCGTTGAAGCACTTACATTCATTTGTTCCATAATCGAAGGTAAAGCTGCACCTGCAACAGAAATATCATATCCATCGATAATAATAATCAGCATGCACCACATTAAAACTTTGGCATGAAAACCGTTGAATTTAGCTTCACTCGCTAAACTCTGCATATCGACTTGACTCATCAATCAACTCCTTGATTGTTATTGTTGTTTTAGTTCATTACTGTTTTTAGCACTCTGTCAGCCATACACATCCAATTGCATTCTGGATATTTCTGACAGAAATCAAAACCCGAACTTGTTGAATAAACAGCCAGATCAGATTAATGAATGATTTTTTTTATGTCAATGCTATTACATATATATAAATATAAAACCCTTATAAATGGCTTATTTTAAATTTATTTATATTTAGATATTGACATAAAAGCGATTCAGCCTATGCTTTTTATAAATCTGATTTTCCAAGGAAATGGAACATGCCTGCTGAACTTCACTATGAAAACAATATTGCGGTTATTCGATTGAATCGCCCTGAGGCAAGAAATGCATTGAATGCAGATATGATTGAAAAATTACAGGAAATCGTATCCGAAATTTCAGCACTGAATCTGCGTGCAGCCATTTTCACGGGTGAAGGCAAAGCCTTTTGCGCAGGTGCAGACATCACAGAATTACTGAATAAAAGTCCCGCAGAACATCTGCATAAAATACAAACGGGTCAGGCCTTATTCCAGCAAATACACGAATTAAAATTTCCAACACTGGCCAGTATTCATGGCATGGCTTTGGGCGGCGGACTTGAACTGGCTTTGGCCTGTACATTTAGGATTTGCAGCCCTGCTGCCGGTCTTGGGCTTCCTGAAATAAAACTCGGTTTAATTCCTGGCTATGGCGGAACACAGCGCTTACCGCGTTTAATTGGCGTATCAAAAGCGCTTGAAATGGTTGCCAGCGGCAAAATTGTGTCTGCAGAAGAAGCCTATAACATCGGCTTGGTGAATCAAATCATCGAAATGCAAGATCCGATTGAAAGCGGAAAAACGTATTTAGATTCATTGGCAATGCAATTTCCAGCAGCGATTCAGCAAATTATGCAAGCGGTTCAATCCGCATCCGATTTAAATATCCATCAGGGGCTCGAATTGGAAGCTGAACTCTTTGTAGAATGCAGCCAAAGCGCTGATGCTGCTGAAGGCATACAGGCGTTTTTAGAAAAACGGGCAGCGAATTTTGCTCAAAAATAGCTGTACTTATGTTCTGAGCCGATATACTAGCTGCAAATATCAATAGAAAATGTGCTTAATCACCATGTCTGATTCAAAACTTGGAATTTACGATCCATCTTTATATACGATTCATAATCGGCTGTTTTTTCGATTATTTCAGGTAGGTAATAGTCTCGATCGCCAATGTTTAAATGAACTCGGTATTTCACCCGTGCATTGGGCAGTGATGGGTGCACTTTCGCGCCCGCACCTCAATGATGCAGGCATGTCATTTTCTGATTTAACCGAATATTTAGGGATTAGCCGGCAAAGTTTAGATAATGTTTTAAAACGATTAGAGCGTGAAGGCAGTGTACAGCGTGTCATCTCTCATCAAGACAAACGGGCTAAAAATGTAGCGCTCACGCCATCCGGACAACAAAGCTGGCTTGGCTTACAGGAGCAATTTTTTCAGTTCTATCATCAAGCCATGTCTGGCTTTGCCTTGGATGATTTAGCCAGTTTAATCCACTTACTCAACAAGTTGAATACGGGCCTCAAACAGATCCACCTTGCACAACCTGATGCTGACACGAATGAGTAGGATTTTTTATTTCTAGCGATGCCTAAGGCTTTGGACTGATAAAATTTAAAAAGTTAAAAAAAATCAAAATATGAAGATTAAAAGGAGTTTCAAATGCAGCAACATACCTTGGTCGATCAAGCCATTACCTCAAGGCATTCTGTACGTGCTTTTAAAAATACCCCACTTGATACACAGACCATCAAAGATATTTTAAATATCGCCTGCCGTGCACCCTCAGGCAACAATATTCAACCTTGGAAAGTGTATGTCGTGACTGGCCAAAAACGCAATGAGCTGATTCAGCAGGTCTGTGCAGCACAAAGCCAGATTTTTGAACAGCCTGAAATTGCGAGCCTTTATCAAGAAACGTTTAAGTATTATCCTGAGCAATGGACGTCGCCATTTATTGAGCGCCGCCGTGAAAACGGATGGGGACTTTACGGTTTGCTAGATATTAAAAAAGGTGAACAGCAGAAAATGCAGCAGCAACATTTACGTAATTATCAGCTATTTGATGCTCCCGTAGGCCTATTTTTTACTTTAAGCACGACTTTAGAAACTGGCTCAAAAATGGACATTGCGATGATGATTCAAAATGTCATGATCGCAGCCAAAGCACGTGGAATTGATAGCTGCCCTCAAGCCGCATGGAATCCATTTCATCAAATTGTAGCCAAGGTTCTTGGCATTCCGGAAAATGAAGAATTGGTTTGCGCTGTGGCATTGGGATATGCAGATCAAACTCAAGCAGTGAATCAATTACATACACCGCGTGTTCCTGCCGAAGAGTTTGCTGTTTTCTGTGATTAAAATCAGAAGATTAAAAGGCACATAAGGTGCCTTTTACTTTAGCCTTGTTGAACGATATTTTTATGCTTTAAAGCTTTCAATTCATCTTCAGAAACAAAACGGTTTAAAATTTTATCTTTATCCTCACCCCAATAAAGGAGGTGCTTTAACATATTGGACTGGTATTTCAGACAATTTAATGGGTAAACCAATCGAAAGATAATCGGAACCTAATGGATGCTCCATCCTGACGAGCATTTTACGGGATATCACCTGCTCTTCTTCTAATGCTTGCTTTAAATCATTAATCATACCAACCGGAACCTTCACCGCGTGAATACGTTCAACCCAATATTGTGCGGGTTGAGTCATAAAATGCTGCTGCAATAACGCAGTAATTTCTTCACGATGGGTCACACGGTCCTTATTTTTTACAAATTTTGGATTTTGAGAAAGTTCTGGCAAGCCAATACTGTCACATAACATCTGAAACTGCTGGTCATTACCGCAAGCGATAATAAACTCACCTCGCTTCGCCTTAAAAACTTGGTACGGGACGATATTGACTGAACCGTACCGGGTTTGTCGGAGACTCAATATTCTGAGAGACTATTCCGATGAAAAAACCAAACTATACCCCCGAAATTAGAGAAAGAGCGGTTCAATTACTAATTGAATCTGAAAAAGATTATCCTTCTACTTGGACAGCAGTTTCCGCAATTGGTCCTAAAATTGGCTGTACTCCTGAAACACTACGTGTTTGGTATCAAAAATACTTAGATCAACAAAATCCCGCCAAAGTACAACAGGTATCTGACCAAGAAAAAATGAAGCAAATGGAACGTGAAATTAAAGAATTAAAACGTGCCAATGAAATTCTACGTAAAGCAGCCGCTTTTTTCGCCCAGGCGGAGCTCGACCGCCCACACAAATAATGGTGGATTTTATCCATAACAATAAAGATCGATATGGTGTTGAAGCGATTTGTAGAATTTTACCAATTGCAGCTTCGACCTATTATCGGGCTTTAGATCTCGTTGATAACCCAGAACATCGAGCGAAACGTGCTCTGCATGATTTACATCATGCAGAGCAAATCAAACGTATTTGGAAAGAAAGTTCAGGTCGGTATGGTGTACGTAAAGTCTGGCAAAAACTGAAACGTGAAGGCTATGTGATTGCACGCTGTACTGTTGCTCGATTAATGAAAAAGCTAGGTATACAAGGTGTTTGGCGAGGTAAGAATAAACAAACGACCCGTAGCCGAGATGACCAAAAACGAGCACCTGACTTGGTGAAACGGAATTTTAGAGCTGATCAGCCTAATCACTTGTGGGTTGCTGACTTTACCTATATTCAAACAAATTCAGGCTGGGTCTATACCGCCTTTATTATTGATGTGTTCTCACGAGCAATTGTTGGATGGAAAGTATCTACACGGATGAATACAGATATGGTACTCGATGCACTTGAGCAAGCATTGCACGATCGAGGCATGCCAAAGAATGTGATTCATCATTCCGATAGAGGTGTTCAATATCTTTCTATTCGCTATACCAATCGTTTAGAAGCTGCAAATTTACGAGCATCAGTCGGTACAACTGGTGATTCATACGATAATGCTCTGGCTGAAACGGTGAATGGCTTATACAAAACAGAGGTGATTGAATCATTGAACAGCGTTATCCGCCATGCAACCAAGAAAAGAAAAATCTTCCCAACTGATGATTCCGTGAAAAAGGTGGTATATTTAGCAATTATGGCAGCAAGCAAAAAATGGACGATGCCTATTCAGAATTGGAAAGCTGCCATGAATCGCTTTAGTATCATGTTTGAAGAGCGTGTAACCAAGTATTTTTAAAACTGTATTTACACAGAATTATTTACACCCTCGCTGTCTTTGATAAGCAATATTCAGAGGCATCCAAAGATTTTGCTACGTTTCATCGATGAGGCGTAGCACCTCCTCCAACTGTAATATATTTCTTCTCGCTTTCACTGATACATAACGCTGTAAACTCCCCCAAGAATCGTGCAAACTTACTTTCTGAATTTCAGGAATAGTAAAACTCTGTTCAGCTAATCGAGTACAGCCTTCATGTCTCAAGTCATGAAATCGTAAATCTTCAATCCCCAAAATTTTACAAGCTTCTCTAAACTCTTTACCCAAACTTTTGGGATTCAAAGGCAATAACAAATTTTCATTATGTCCAAGCTTCAGCATCCGGTCACGGACTTCTGAATGCTTTAATCTCTTAATTATTTCCTTAGAAGAATCAAGAACATCAAATGATTTGTGATTGCCTTTAGAGCCATTCGGATTCTTTAGATCATGCACTTTCCACGTTGAATGATGTGGGTCATAATCTCGAAGATACAATCGTGTTAATTCAGCTTCACGTCTGCATGAGAAAATTGCAAACCACATAATCAAATGCATTGGGTATTTAGAGCCATAACGATTTAACTTCCATCGTTCTGCAAAATACTTCGTCAATGCAATCAATTCATCTCTTGAAGGCAGTCGGTCTCTTTTTTGACTGGAGGATATTTGACGTGTTTTTCTTAACTGAGCAGTAGCCTTATCAAAGCTATTTAAATCAATGTCCATTTCCCACATCACCGCAGCATGAGCAAGGACTCCTCGGATATGCAATAATTCATGTTGTTGTGTACTGGTAGCTATTGGCTCTAGCCCAAGACTAGGTATACCCGCTTTTCTTAAAGCTACATGCTCAGCCAAATGTACTGATTTTATTTTTGTGATAATATTTCTCGCAATTGGCAGCTTCTTAATTAAGAGCAGAGAATAGCGTTTCGTCCTTCCGTACTCGCTCCCGACTTCATCCAAATATTTATCTATGGCATCTGATAAGGTCAGATCAATCAACTTTTCTTTGCCAAGCAAAATATCAGGATTTTCTTGAATTTCGACTTCTCGTTTCTTAATCCAGTTTTCAGCTAATTTCTTTGAGTGAAATGTTTTACTTTCAGAAAAAGCAGGAAAGCCCTTTCGAGTGATTCGAATCGCAGCACGATAGTTAACTTTACCATCTGCACCTTTCCTTGCTGTAATTGACCCCATAATTTACACCAAAAGCTATTTTTCCTATTATGGTGTAAAATTTGGTGTAAATGAAAACGGATTCACCCACCTAAACACAGGTTCAAACAGATTCTCGCAGGTTGCAGAATATAGATTAAAGGTATGATTTTTAATGACTATTAACAAAAACATTGAAAACACTCAATCTCCGAGAATCAGTGTTGCCCCGATGATGGACTGGACCACCCGGGATTATCGTTTCTTTGCGCGTCTGTTTAATCCAAACGTGATTTTATACACAGAAATGGTCACCACCGGCGCCATTATTCATGGCGATGCCAAACGCCATCTGGAGTTTAATCAGGAAGAACATCCAATTGTGCTGCAACTCGGCGGCTCCAATTCTCAAGATCTGGCCACCTGTAGCAAAATGGCGCAAGACTGGGGCTATGATGAAGTTAACCTGAATGTCGGCTGCCCAAGCGACCGCGTGCAGAACAATAAAATTGGCGCCTGCCTGATGGCCGAGCCTGATCTGGTGGCAGAATGTATCGCAGCAATGCGTCATGCGGTGGATATTCCAGTGACGGTTAAACACCGGATCGGGATTGATGACATGCATTCGTATGAAGAAATGCTGCATTTTGTCGATACCGTTGCCAAAACCGGCTGCAATAATTTTATCGTGCATGCCCGGATTGCACTGTTACAAGGCCTATCACCCAAAGAAAACCGTGAAGTGCCGCCTTTACGCTATGAAGATGTTTACCGTTTAAAGCAGGATCGCCCGGAGCTGATCATTGAAATTAACGGCGGCATTAAAACCCTGGCAGAAACACAGGCACATTTACAGCATGTCGATGGGGTGATGATTGGCCGCGAAGCCTATCACAATCCGTATTTACTGGCCGAACTGGGACATTTCTGGAATCTGCCCCTCCCGGACCGTTTCGAGATTATGCAGCAGATGATGCCATATATCGCACAGCGCGTGGCTGAAGGTGCACCGCTGTCGATTATCACCCGTCATATTCTGGGCCTGTTCCAGAACTTGCCAGGCGCACGCAAATGGCGTCAGGCCTTAAGTGGCGGCAATGCCAAAACCTTAAAAGATGTGGAAGTGGCCATTCAGAATATTCAGGCCGCGATGCAGCGTACTGAAAACTATCTGCAGGAACACGCTGTTCAGCCTTAAAAGATCAACAAAAAGCCCTCAATTGAGGGCTTTTTTTAGAATCAGATCGTAACCGGATTATGCCTGTTTGGCTTTTAGCTGATCGAGTTTTTTCAAAACTTCGGCCACCGCCACCATCGCAAAACTGGAAGTAACCACCACCGCCGAACCATAGCCACCACAGCGCAGCCCGGCACTGGCACAGACATCGGCACTGGAAAACGGATTATCAATTGAATAGACGCAGGTAATCCCGAACTTCTCTTTCGGCTTTTTACAAATGCCTTTGCTACGCAACTGGGCACGCAGTTTGGCCAGCATCGGGTCCTGTTCGGTTTTAGATAAATCGGCCACACGAATTTTCAGCGGATCGAGTTTGCCGCCGGCACCACCAGACACAATCAGCGGCACTTTATTAAAGCGGCAATGCAGCATCAGCGCCAGCTTGGCTTTGACATCATCAATACAGTCCAGCACCACATCGGGCGTATGCGCCAGCAGGTCTTTGACATTGTCCGGGGTCAGGTAATCATCAATCAGGTTGATCTTGATGCGTGGATTAATAGCACGGCAACGCTCGGCCATAATTTCAATTTTTTCATGGCCCAAAGTGCTGCTCATGGCCGGTAATTGCCGGTTGATGTTGGAAGCGGCCACCACATCCATATCCACCAGGGTCAGCTCACCAATACCAGTTCGTGCCAAGGCTTCAACCGCCCAGGAACCGACCCCGCCGATACCAATCACCATGACATGACTGTTGGCATAATACTGAAAGCTGTCCTCACCATAAATTTTGGCAACACCGGCAAAACGGCGGTCATATTCATCATCTTGGAGCAGTTCAGTCATTGCACAATCAAATCTTATACAGGAGGGCTTATTTTAACGGTTTTTTCACATGGCGTGTGAGATTGGAGGATTTTTGCACGGCGCAACATCAGCGAGAGATTTAAATTTTAGGCCAGATGTAAAGCCTGTAACGAATTCTGCCAGATCATCTCAGCCAGTGCTGTCTGCTCCATCTGCAGGCTTTGCGCCAGTCCTTCAAGTACATAAGGCAAATTGGCCGGCGTATTGCGGGTGCGCTGCTCGGTCGAGGACTGGCAGCACAGCGGTGTCATATCCGGACAATCGGTTTCCAGCACCAGATGTTCTGGGCCCAGCTCCTGCACCACCCGATGCAGTTTCTTGGCATTCGGATTGGTAATTTGTCCGGTCACGCCAATTTTAAAACCCAGTTTGATAAAGGCTTTGGCTTCTTCAACACCGCCACTAAAGGCATGGGCAATTCCGCCATAGCTAAAATTCTGCTGTTTTAGCAGCGCCAGCACATCGGCATGGGATTTACGAATATGCAGCAATACCGGACGCTGAAACTGCCGTGCCAGCTCCAGCTGGGCGGTAAAATACTTCTGCTGTTTCTGATACAGCTCGGGCTGTTTATGCTGCTTTAAAAAGGTATCCAGGCCAATTTCACCAACCGAAACGCAGTCCTGTTCACGCAATAACTGTTCTAAATCCAGCAGATGTTGCGGCTGATGCTGCTCGATATAAAACGGATGTAATCCCGGTGCCAGATGGCTTCGCGGCGCCTGGCTTAAACGGTTCAGCCATTGATGGGTATTCAGTAACTGCTGAAAACGCGACTGCACAAAGCCAATTAAAATCAGCTGTTCGACACCCGCCTGCTTCGCCTGATAGGCCAGTTGCTCCCGATCGGCATCAAAATCCGCCACATCAAAGTGGGTATGGGTATCAAACAGTGCCAATGCCATTAGATGGTTTTCGCGTCAGCGCTGGACGCAGCTGCTGTAGTGGCTTCGCTGGCTGGCGCTTCGGGTGCCGGCAAATACGGTTTTTTCAATACCTGCTGTAGCTCTGTATAAGGAATCATCAGCCGTGGCAAACCGACCACATACGGACCAATTTCATATTCAGCATATTGCAGAATCAGGCCCTGCTGCCCCAGATAGAAATTATCCGACAGCTTGAATTTCCAGGCCTGCTCGTACTCGGCAACATTATTGGCCAGTTTGCTGTCTACCACCCATTGCTTAAAGGCGTCATAGGCGGCAGCTTCCAAAGCGGCTCGTTGCTTCGGCTGCAAGATGTCAGCCAGTTTGACCTGCTTTTTCTGCTCCAGATCAAAATTAAAATAGGTTTGCGCAGTAGCGCCATGTGCACCGCCCAGATAGCTGCTGCTATTTACCACCACGGTGGCCAGTGGCCCTTCCGAATTTAAAATTTTTGGTTTAATCATCAGGCTAATCTGATGATTGGCACTCAATGCCTTGATTTCCTGATCCAGACTTAAGAAGGCCGCAATAAAGGGCTGCACCTGCTGTTCCAGTTTCTGTTTTGGCGTTGGAATTTGCGTCAGTGCCTGTGCCGAGGAAGCTGGCTCTGCCGCAGAGGCTGGTGCTTCAACATTCAGAGGTTTATCTGCCGGAGCAATTTCTAGGGTCTGGTTCAGTTCTTTAAGAATGTACTGATCAATCTGCTCATCGACAAAAGGCTGGTTACTCTGCAAACGCTCAACAGAAAGCTCGGGGCAGTTTTTACCTTCACATTCCGGCAAGTTCAGCTGCAGCTTTTCCGGCTCGCCAATCAGTTTTAGCGCCTGCTGTTCAACTTCTGCGGCCTGCGCCTGCTGTTCCTGTTTCGGTTCATTATTTTTGGGCTGACATGCGGTCAATGCCATGGACACGGCCAAGACACTCATCACCCATGCTGTTTTTTGCTTTAACATTGAATAACCTTTATTGCCTTTTGTGCATCCCAGATTCAAAGCGGATGTTCTGATTATTAAAACATGCGCGAATAAATTTCAGCTTTTACAACTTGTTGAGTTTGTGCTTTCGTTAAGTAAATATCAAGCTGTGTTCCATCTTTCACAATTTCATGGGTGCGATAATGCAGCCCCATACCTTCATGATCAAAGAACCAGTCGGCCTGTCCCCAATATAAGGTTTTCGGTGCGGTATTTTGCACCTCTGTACTCTGTTCTTTCAGCCATTGCTGATAGGCCTGCTGCACGATTGCATGCATCGCAGTTTGCTGCTCGGGCTGAATAATATCCAGTGCGGTTAAAGCCTGCTGCTGTTGACGATCAGCCACGAAAAAATAATAACGCTCTTTAACTTTTACCGTTTCCTGATGACTATCCACCCCTATCTGCAATAACACATACTGGTTACGCTGATAGGCCAGCCGGGTATACAGCGCCAGTTCATAGGCCGGATTTTTGGCAAACTCGGCCTGCCAGGAATCAGATTTTTTCACATAGGCATTCACCGCCTGCTGCAGGCTCATGTCCTGTTTCAGCCCGATCTGGTCCTGAATCACCTTGGCCTGACTTTTGGCAATCCACTGGTTCAGCCATGGATCCTGCGTCTGAATGGTTTGAATATCCAGATCAATACAGTTTTTCTTTTCACAAAATGGCAAAGCAATCTCTGCCGGCTGCTGCTTAATCTGCAGGAATGGCAGCACCTCAGCCTTTTCCTGTTGGAAGATATTTTTTTCAGGACGTGCATCTTCAGCCGATTCATTGTTCTGGGAAGATGAGTCGCAGCCACCCAAAGACAGTGCCAGCACGGCACAAGCAATAAAACTGATTTTTGTTTGCATTGTTGATCTCTCTTCCTGAAATTTTCCTCATCCTAGAAAAACAGCTTCACGAAGAAGCTGTTTTAACGGCGATAACCCTTTAGTGTTCGCGGGTGTTACTGAACACGATGTCCGGATAACGCTCCTGCATCAACTGCAAGTTGACGCGGCTTGGCGCCAGATAAGTCAGATGACCACCACCATCCACCGATAACTGGTCATGGGCTTTTTTCTTGAACTCGTTGAATTTCTTCTCATCTTCACAAGAGACCCAACGTACCGTGTTGATGCTGACCGGCTCGTAAATACAATCGACCTTGTATTCTTCTTTCAGACGATAGGCCACCACTTCAAACTGCAGCACACCGACCGCACCCACGATCAGGTCATTGCTGTTTTGCGGCATAAATACCTGGGTCGCACCTTCTTCCGACAGCTCTTTTAAGCCTTTTTGCAGCTGCTTCGATTTTAGCGGATCTTTTAAACGTACACGGCGGAACATTTCCGGTGCGAAGTGCGGAATACCGGTAAACTGCAGGTTTTCACCTGAGGTGAAGGTATCACCAATCTGGATGGTACCGTGGTTGTGCAGACCAATAATATCGCCCGGCCATGCTTCTTCCAGATGCTGACGGTCACCGGCCAGGAAGGTTAAAGCATCAGAAATACGCACGTCTTTACCAATACGCACATGCTTCATCTTCAGACCTTTTTCATATTTGCCTGAACAGATCCGCATAAAGGCAATCCGGTCACGGTGTTTCGGGTCCATATTGGCTTGGATTTTAAAGACAAAGCCCGTGAAACCTTCTTCAGTCGCTTCGACCACACGGTCCTGAGTCGGATGTGCTTTTGGTGGTGGCGCATAGTCGCTAAAAGCATTCAGGACATGGTCAACCCCGAAGTTACCCAGTGCGGTTCCGAACAGTACCGGGGTTTGACGCCCCGCCAGGAACTCTGCACGATCCAGCGGTTCATTGGCCATTTGCACCAGTTCTAAAGATTCTTCAAATGCCGCCCAGGCCAGTTCACCGACTTTTTCACGCAGGTCAGCATGGTCATAGCCATCACGCACTTCAATTTCAGGAATAGTCGAGCCAAAACCGGCTTTATAGACGTAAAATTTTTCTTCCAGCAGGTTAAACACGCCAGCAAAATCACGCCCGGTGCCCAGCGGCCAGGTAATTGGTACACATTTAATTTTCAGGACGTTTTCAATTTCATCCAGCAGCTCTAAAGGCTCACGGATTTCACGGTCCATTTTGTTGACAAAAGAGATAATTGGCGTGTCACGCATACGACACACCTCCATCAGTTTGATGGTCCGGTCTTCGACACCTTTGGCCCCGTCAATCACCATAAGTGCCGAGTCTACCGCGGTTAAGGTCCGGTAGGTATCTTCCGAGAAGTCTTCGTGCCCCGGGGTATCGAGCAGGTTGATCATCTTGTCTTTATACGGGAACTGCATGACCGAGGTGGTAATCGAAATCCCACGCTCTTTTTCCATTTCCATCCAGTCCGAGGTCGCCGCCCGATCCGATTTACGACTTTTCACCATCCCCGCCACCTGAATCGCCTGCCCCCATAACAGCAGTTTTTCTGTCATGGTGGTTTTACCGGCATCGGGGTGGGAAATAATCGCAAAGGTCCTGCGCGCCGCGACTTCTTTCGCGAGTTGATCTTTAAACATAAGGGAAATCTTCAATATATACACAGTTTGCGACACACATTTTCATGTGAATCCAAGCCGTGAAGGGATAACTTAAAATTGGCGCAATTGTAGCAGATTTCAGCCAACAATCATTAGAGCACTTGGGCCGGAATCGGTTTAAATTTTAAGTGGAAAATAAAAGTATCTGGAGATCGCGACTTTGCGATAAAAGTTTTCAAAATCACCATCTATTTAGTTTTAAAAGACTTAGGCTTTTCACCGCAGAACAGAACTCCCCATATTTCTTTATCATTTGGAAAAATCAGGGAAAATCAGCATCCTCTCTGCGGATATTTTTGATTTAAATATCTCATTAAAGCCAATTAAATAACAATTATTATCAATAAAGAGTGATATTCAATATCATTTACAGCAGACTGTTTATTCCCCACACTGCATGCACTTTTTTCGGGGTCCATCCAGAGCATGTTATGAAATCTTCTCTTTTTTTGCTGTCTTCACTCAGCTTGATGACAGCGCAAGCCTTAGCCTGAAAACGCAAGTAGAGCAAGCCTCCACCGCCAGCAAAGGTATGGTACCACTGAAAGATATTCCTCAAATTGTGAATGAGGTTCCGCAACAAGTCTTAAAAGAACAGAATGTGACCTCCCTGCAAGGCGCATTGCAGAATGTGACCGGTTTAAGTTTTAGTGTCGGAGATGGCCAGCGTGATCAGGTCATGATTCGCGGCTTTTCGGCTATTTCCGATCAGTATGTCGATGGGGTACGCGATGACGCGCTGTATTATCGTGATCTGTCAAGTAGAACGGGTGGAAGTGCTAAAAGGGCCCGGCTCGGTGTTATATGTCCGAGGTTCAGCAGGCGGCCTGCTGATCAACCGGATCAATAAAAAGACCCTGGATGAAGCACTGCATGAAATCAGCCTGATCGGCAGCAGCCTGGGGCAAAAACGTGCCGAACTTGATTTGGTCGAGGTCCTCAATGACCAAATCAAAGTCCACCTGACCGGTGCACTTGAACACTCAGATGGCTACCGCAATCAGAGTTTCGTCAATCGGGAAACTGTAGCACCGTCTGTACAATGGGATATTTCAGATCGAACCACTCTGCTCTTGCAAGCCGATTATCTGCACGATGACCGTTTGGCCGACCAAGGCTTTCCCATGGACCCGCTGACCGGCACGTACCAATCCAAAAATATTCTATGGTGCCTCCAACGCAAAAGATGTGGGCAATGTCGATACTGAAGTATCCAGCCAGACGATTACGCTAGAACATCAGTTCAATGATCAGCTGAAATATCGCGGTGTCGCCCGGCATTATAATTATGCCTTGGACCGGGAATACAGCAACGCCAGTCCAGCAGCAGATCAGATCACGCTTAGCCAGATTAAACGCATGCGCGATGAAGATGGCATCTTCTTGCAGAATGAATTATCTGGCGTCTTTCATACTGGTCAAATCAAACACGACACCTTAATCGGCACGGAATACAGCCAGCAGCACAAAGATGAAATATTCTGGTTAGGGTCAAAAGCCACGACCGATTTGTATGATCCGGTCTTGCCGCACTGGTCACCGGTCGATACCTCCGCCACTCCAAGAGTCAATACCGCCAGCGAATTTGAAAATTATGCCGTCTATGTACAAGACCTGATCAGCCTGAATGAACAGCTCAAGGTTTTGGCCGGGGTACGTTATGATCATCTTTCCCAATACAGGCATGATCAGAAAAATAACAGCAGCATCCAGCGCGATGACCAGACCCTCTCCCCTCGCCTGGGCGTGGTCTATCAACCGACCAAAAATTTATCCTTATATGCCGCCTATAATCAGTCGTTTCAGCCACTTGCAGATTCATTCGTGTTTTATAGCAACAGTGCCGACCTGAAACCGGCCAAAACCAGAAACCTGGAAGTCGGGACCAAATGGGACATCAATGATCGGCTGAATATGACCCTGGCCGTATTTGAAATGACGCAGAGCAATATCCAAAATAAAATTCCGGACAGTAATCCGCCGCTGGCGATGCTGGCTGGGGAACAAAGCACGCAAGGCGTTGAAGTGTCCTTGACCGGTCAGCTCAGCGATCAATTATCCCTGTTGGCGGGTTATGCCTATATGGATGGAAAAATTGAAAAATCGACCATCGGTCTGGCCGGCAAACAGGCCGCATTAACGCCCAAAAACAGCGCCAATCTCTGGTTAAAGTATCAACTGGATGAACACTGGTTTGCTGCCGTGGGTGGTCGGGCAGAATCCTCCCGCTTTAGTGCGCCGGACAATAAAAATGTCTTGCCAGGCTATGCGGTTTTCAATGCCGCGCTGGGTTATCAGACCGCGCAGTATGATGTAACACTAAATCTGAACAACCTGTTTGACCGTGATTATTTTGTCTCAGGACATGGTGAGGGGAACGATTCCAATATGATGGGCGACCCACTGAATGCACAGCTCGCGCTTCGTTATCGTTTTTAATATGTGGGGTAAATGGATGTCATCTGGCATCCATTTTCAAACCATTTTTTCTTGCACCATCGACCGTGATTTTTGAAACATCTGGCTATCTAAAAACAGTACCTTAATCAGACCCGATAATTTCATTTTGTACTTGCGGCAAGTCTTCCAAACGCTCGACCTCAACCGGCATCGACAGCAAATAACCTTGTAATTGCTGACAACCCAAACGCGCCAGAATTTCGGCCTGTAATGGCGTTTCCACCCCTTCTGCGGTAACCGTCAATCCCAGTTTGGTCGCCAGCTGGATAATACTTTCCAGAATCATTTCTTCTTTGGAATCGCGATACAGGTCTTTAATAAATGCGCGGTCAATTTTTAGCTCATCCACCGGCAGGTCTTTTAAATACAGGAAACTGGAATGGCCCGTGCCAAAATCATCAATCGCCAGTTTCACGCCCATTTCTCTTAAGCGCCTAAAACTGCGAATACTCGATTCCACATGATGCATGGCAGTGGTTTCGGTAATTTCAATCATGAGATGACTCGGGTCAATCGCATAACGGCAGAATAAGGTTTCCAAGGTACTAAACAAATGTTTATGCTCGAACTGCACCGCCGACAGATTGACTGCCAATGGAAACAGGTTCAGTCCCTGCTGTTCCCATTGCTGAATCTGTTTGCAGGCCTGCTCGAGGGCCCAATAGCCCATCTGGATAATCAGGCCGGACTTCTCCGCACCTTTAATAAACATATTCGGGGTCAGCAGACCATGCACCGGATGCATCCAGCGAATTAATGCTTCAACGCCACAAATCTGCTGGGTGCTGGTGGTAAATTTGGGCTGGTAAAACAGAATAAACTGCTGTTCATCGACAGCTTTATATAAATCATTTAACAGCTTGGTCTGGCTTTTGGTTTCCTGCTGGTCAATGCTGTAATTAAACACCGAATAGGTGTTACGGCCCTGATATTTTGAAGTCAGCATGGCGGCATCGGCATTCATCAGTACATCTTGCAGGTTGTTGCCGTGCTCCGGGTACATAGCAATACCAATACTGGCCGAAATATTAATACTCTTGCCGGCAATCAGGAAACTGTCCTGTACACTGTGCAGCACATTTTCTGCCGCCTGAATCGCATCCTCAACCGTGGCCTGCTCCAGCACCAGCAAGAATTCATCACCGCCGATTCTTAATAATTTTTCCTGTGATTTGAGCTGCTGATGCAGTCGTGTGGTCAGCTGAATCAGCAACTGATCACCAACATGATGGCCAAATACATCATTCACCGCCTTAAAACGGTCCAGATCAATATATAAAAACGCGACATTCTGCTGATTGATGCGCTGGGCGCTAAACAGCAAATGCGCATATTCAGCCAGATATAAACGGTTGGGTAATTTGGTCAGATTGTCCTGCACCGCCTGATTGGCCAGCTCACGGTTAACCAGCGACAGCTGGCGGTTACGTTCTTCCAGACGCTGCTCCAGCACGGCCACACTAAAGGCGGCAACCATCACCAGACTGGTCACAAAAATCACGGTAAACAGCAAGATGCCATTACCGGTTTTATAGATCGCATCCAGACGTTCTGTATCAATCGGATAGTAAGACACCGAGGCCATGCCGGTATAATGCATCCCGACAATGGCCAGCGACATCATAATGGCAATCATCACCTTATAGTGACGATGGTAAAGCAAGGTATTTTTAAAACGAAACGCCAGCCAGAAGGTCAGGCCGGAACCACTAATGGCAATGAGCACCGAAAACACCACCAGTAGCGGATCATAATAGGTCCGATGATTCTCTACGACCATGCCCAGCATACCGGTATAGTGCATGCCGGAAATGCCGAGTCCCATTAACACCGCCCCAATCACCAGACGGGCAAAAGGCAGGGTGGGTTTGGTGGTCAGCCAGATGGCAAAGGTGGAAGCAATAAAGGCAATAACGCCAGAAAAAATGGTTAGCGGCAGATTAAATGCGTAATTGGCTGGTAACTGGCAAGCCAGCATCCCGACAAAATGCATGCCCCAAATAGCAACGCCAAGGCATAGGCCACTGAGCAAGAGCATGGCTTTTTCAGATTTCTGGCGGATTCCCCCGAGCAGGAACTGCTGGGTTGAAATAGCCAGATAACTGGCCAGAATTGCAACCGCAATTGAACCTACCACCAGGCTAAAGTCATAGTGAATATGAACCATAAAAAGCTTCCGTATAGGTTATTTTTTTGTTGTTACTATACTCAACGCTAAATACTCATGAATTTTCCGCTTTAAAAGATAACAATAAAACAAGGAATTAAAACTCAAACTAGAATCTTATACTATCGCATTGAGGTCAAGCCTAAATGCGGTTTTTCCGCCCTGAAAACCGTCATTTTTCATGTTGATTTGCCGGCTCATCTGCCTTTTGAGCCATTCAACTCAAGCGCATCAAAAAAGGCCAGTACATCTACCGGCCTTTTTCTCACACCCAAGGTCTTATTTGGCTGTGCCTGATTGTAACTGACTATAATCCAGTAACACATTGGCCGCTTCGCTCACAAAGACTTCTTCTTCCGGCAGTGGTGGACGCTGGTTGGCTTTCATTTTGGCCCGTGACTCGGCTTGCGCTTCCAGTGAGGCCTGATAGCTTTCCCAGTTTGGATACGGCGCCAAACCGGTCGCCTGACGACGCATGTTTTCAGCAGCTAAGGTTTTTCGTTCCAGCTCAATCAGCTCGGCACGGCGCTGATCTAAATCCAGTACCGCCGTTTTGCGCTCTTCGGCCTGTTTGGCAATATTTTTACGCTCAGTCAGATACTTGAACTGCGGATCAATACTGACCCGGGTCTGCGAAGATTTGGCCAGTTGCGGCACATAAGACTGCACCACGCCCTCACGTTTAAATGGTGCGGTGGCAATGGTGTCCCACTTCAGCGCATTCTTGGCCTTACGCTCACCAAATTCTTCATTGTAGATATCTACCAGTTTAATGTCCGGAATCACCCCTTTGTTCTGGGTACTGCCGCCGGTAATCCGGTAGAACTTACGCTGGGTGAGCGTGGCCTGACCATAGGCCAAGGTATCCAGCTGCACCTGTGCTGTCCCTTTACCGGTGGTTGTGCTACCAATCACAATACCGCGCTCATAATCCTGAATCGCGGCTGAATAAATCTCGCTGGCAGAAGCCGAAGCCAGGTTAATCAGGACTGCTAGCGGGCCGGCATAGGTCTGTTCGCCGCCATCATTGTCTTCAAACACGCTCACGTTGCCATTGCCATCACGGATTTGTACTACCGGACCCGATTTAATCACCTGACCCAGCATACGTGCCACCTCTTCAAGTGAGCCGCCCGGGTTATTGCGTAAATCGACAATAATCCCGTCGACATTTTTGGCAGCTAGCGTTTTCAAGGCATTGTTGGTGTCTTCCGATACCGAACGGTATTCCACTCCGGCACGGCGCGCCCGATAGTTCAGATAAAATGATGGAATTTCAATCACGCCATAGGTATAGGTTTTGCCATCACGTTGAATTTGCGCGGTTCGGTTACGCACCCCGGCATCTTCTTCCTGAATAATGTCACGTACCAACGTCACGGTACGTGCCTGACTCATCGAGGCACCCGGACCGAGTAAACGCAAGGTCACTTTGGTGCCACGTTTACCGCGAATCAGACCGACCACTTCATTGCTTGGCCAGCCAATCACATCCACAATTTTCTCGCCATCCTGACCGACACCAATAATCCGGTCGCCAGATTTGACCTGACCAGATTTACTCGCCGGTCCGCCTTCAACAATGGTTTCAATCTTGGTGTAATCTTCATTGCTGCGATCCGGACGAATCGACACCCCAATCCCTTCCAGCTGCAAGGTGGTCTGACGGTTCAGCTCCATTGCATCAACAGGCGGGAAATAGTTGCTGTGCGGATCATAGGTCAGCATCATCGCATTTAAGGTTTTGTCCAGCACATCGTCGCTTTTCAGGCGGCTCATGCGTTCCAGCTGACGGGTATAACGCTTGGTCAGGGTTTCCACCGGCGTCATATCTTCCGGGCCGGATAAATCTTGCCCATTGGCCAGTTCTGGATTTTCCTTGAGGGCTTTTTGTTTGGCCTGCTCTTCTTCTTTGCTGATAGTCAGGTTAATCAGCTGGGACACTAGCATTTTTTGCCAGTGGGCTCGCTGCTCGGCCTGGGTCTTAAAGAACGGTGCTTTTTCACGGTCCAGCTCAATGGTGACATTCGGCTGTTTTAAATTCTGCGGTTTTTTCAACTCGGCCAGCATAAACTGATAGAAGGCCTGCATGCGTTCACGATAATGCGCATGAATCTGATACGGGCCCGATAAATCACCGGCTTTTAAGGCGGCCCCAAAATTGGCGCCATATTTTTTCTTGTACTGTTCGACTTCATTGGCCAGGAACAAGGTGTGCTCCGGGTCCAGACTGTCAATATAGAAATCAAAAATGCGATTGGAGGTGTTGCTGTCTAAACGCTGGTTTAGGTAATGCTGACGGTCAACCAAGGTCGCTAACTGGCGTGACACCAAGGCCTGTTCCCGGGTTGGAACAATGGTATTGGAAACAGCAGCAGTATTATTGGCAGCAATGGCTTCGTTGATTGCGTGACTAAAGAAGAATCCCCCAGTTGCCACGGCAACTGCACAAGCTATCGTTTGAAGTTTCATAAATAATGTGTATTTCCTTGGTTTTCGACCAGTAGTACAAGGTTGCTTAGCGACGAATCAAGCAGATTCAAAATCTTAAACAACTTAATCTGTTTATGTCGTGTAGTTTTATCATATTCTGTGCTGACAAAATGTAGCAAATCATTGCAGAATTCAGGTATTGTTTTTCGATAAAAATTTGAATCCGGAACCGATATGATTGGCGCATTGATGCTCGACATCGCTGGCACAGCACTTACTCAAGAAGATATTCAACTCTTACAAGCTCCGCAAGTCGGTGGCGTCATTTTATTTGGTCGAAATATTGAATCACCGCGGCAGGTACGCGCCCTGACCGATCATATGCGTCAGGTACGTCCGGATATTTTAATTGCAGTCGATCAGGAAGGCGGCCGGGTGCAGCGTTTAAAACAGGGTTTCACCCTACTGCCGGCCATGGGCCGTTTTGGCGAGCTGTATCAGCAGCAGCCGGAACTGGCGGTCGAGCTGGCTGAACAGTGCGGCTGGCTGATGGCCACCGAAGTATTAGCGGTCGGTATTGATTTCAGTTTTGCCCCGGTGCTGGATTTAAATGACATCAGCGATGTCATTGGCGACCGCAGTTTTGCCCGCAATATGGACGATATTATCGTACTGGCACGCGCCTTCTTAAGTGGCATGCAGCGCGCTGGTATGGCCACCACCGGCAAGCATTTCCCCGGTCATGGCTCGGTCAAGGCCGATTCGCATGTGGCCGCTGCGATTGATTCACGTTCTTATGCAGAGATTCAGCAAAAAGACATGCAAAGCTTTATCCAGCTGCAAGCCCAACTGGATGCCCTAATGCCTGCGCATGTAATTTATGATCAGGTCGATCCGAACCCGGCCGGTTTCTCTCCGTACTGGATTCAGACCGTGCTACGTCAACAGCTGAATTTTGATGGCGTGCTGTTCTCGGATGATTTAAGCATGCAAGCCGCTTGTGTGGCAGGTGGTGCCGATGCCCGCATTCAAGCGGCCTTAAACGCCGGTTGTGACATGGGACTGGTCTGTAATGACCGTGCCGCCGCCTGTCTGGCACTGGAAGGGATTCAGAATTTACCGTTACCAAATCAGGCCCGTTTAGCACGTATGCGCGGCCAGATTCCAGAAATTCAAATTGGTGATGTACTGGAGCTCGGCCCGGAATGGCAGGCAGTACGCGACCGTATTGTCCGCTTTAAAGACAGCGGCCAGTAATACCGACAAAGGAACAGGACAAGCTGTTCCTTTTTCTTTATGCTGCAAATACATAAATCCAATCCCCCGAATAAATAAAAAGAATAGAGGACCTTGCATGAGCCAACCGCTTTCCGAACATCGCCATATATCCTTTACTGCCCACTATACCGGCTATATCTGGTTTCAAATGGGCATCTCGCATCCGGTGTTTGCCACCTCAAAAGGCAAGTTTCTGGCCAAACTGGTCCATCCGCTGGAAAGCTGGGCCGAAAAATATGTCGGTGGCAGCATGCGCACCACCCTGAAAGAACGTCACACCATTATTGACCAGCAACTGACCGAGCTGATTGCCCGCAACCCTCGCACTCAGGTGCTGGAAATTGCCTGTGGCCTATCCCCGCGGAGCTGGAATTTCCGCCAGAAATATCCGGAACTGAATTACCGTGAGCTGGATTTACCGGATATGGCCAAGGTAAAAACCGCCGCCCTGCAACAGTTAGACCAGCAGGCGCCGGAAGTCTTGAGTGCCGATATTTTCAGTGAAGAATTTGCCCAGATTTTTCAGCATTTTGACCCGCAGCAACCGCTGGTGATTATTAGTGAAGGCTTAATCAATTATTTCGACAAGCCGATGCTCAGCAAACTGCTACATGGGATTTATCAATATGGGCAACATTTTCAGGAACTGCACTACTTGAGTGATATTTATCCTGAACCGGTGAAAAATAAACTGGCCAGCTTTATGTGGACCAGCAGTAAATTACTGAAAGTCATGTCTCGCAGTGCCTTTAGTTTTCATTTTCAAAGTCCGGGCGAAGTTCGTGATTTTGTCAAAGCCAGCGGTTTTGAGCGGGTCGATATTCTGCAACCACAGCACTATTTCCACACTCCGGACCTGCCCGCCCCTGAAGAACATTTGGGTGATATTGTTTGGGTGCTGCACGCCTGCCATAAACAGCCCAGTGCCTAAAAGAGAGTTCTGAGCCTCATCAGCCCATAAAAAAACAGCGCCTTTGCGCTGTTTTATTTTTACACATCTCAATTTAGGCAATTGCTGCCAGACAGCCTTTTTGACGCTGGATATAACGCAGCAAACGCTCGGCAATATCAAAGCTGCCATGTTTTAACAAGGCGCGAATCTGCTGATCTTGCACTTCAAAAATCAGGCACTCAATCTGGAAACTACCCTCTTCATCTTGGAGTGTCAGGGCCAAATCACGCTCATACTGCGCAGCCCGTTCTGCCTGTCCGTCTTCAAAACGTAGCAATACGCCAAAAAAGTTCAGATCGACAATTTCCGTGGCAAAGCTTAAATCGGAATGACGGTGCGTTAACTGACTAAATGGCTGTTGTACAGCAATGCGTTCTTCTCCACGGCGCTCCATGGTCAAGAGCTGGGCACGGGTCATGGGGATAATACCTTCTAACGACTGAATCGGCTCATCTCTTAAAAAGGTGGCAAACAGGCGCATGGTTTCTTTACGGCGCTGCAACTGCGGCACATGATCAGCATTGGCAATCATGGCAAACTCCATGTCCGGACATTGCAGGGCAAAATTGGCATTTTCATGTGGCAAGGTAAAACTGTCATACTGGCCACAGGCCACCAGCACCTTGCACTGCGGAATAGGAACGTGAGTCAGGCGCAGCAGACGATTACAATTAATATCATAGCGTTCCTGCTCGGTGGCGGTGAACTCGGCCATCTGCCGGAAGAACAGCCGCTTGGCGGTTGGCGACATGCGGGTCGCTTCCAGCTTGGCATGATTGACCAGATATAAAATCACCGCCTGACCAAACTCATCCATACGCTGCTCTTTCATTAAATGCAGCGATTCTTCCAGCAGCATACGCCAGCTTTTCCGGGTCTTTTGCATGACACCCATCAGAATCATGCGGTCTATCAGTTCCGGACGCTGATGCGCCAGGCAAGATGCCACCACCGAACCAAGGGACATGCCCAATACCGCGACCTGACTCAAGCCAACGATATCCAGCCAGCGACCGAGCATGGCTGCCAGATCTTCCAGCTCCAGCGTACCGGCAGATATGCCAGTATCGACATTGCTGATTTGCTGGTTGGCGCCCATGGAAGGTAAATCAATCAGGATAATCGGGCCGGCATCAAACAGTTGTTCAACACAGTATTTATAGGAGTTAAAATTCTGAAAAGCGCCCCCGATAATCACCATCGGCGTCATGTGCAAGGTGTCTGGGCGAGCAATCGCCATGTATTCAATCTTCCAACCGTCAATCCAGGTTGTACGCGCTGGCTGTTTGAAACTGTGCTTATCGTAAAGATCAAAAAAACCAAAGTGAGCACTTGACTGCCCGACTTCCGAGTCCATTTGGATAATGGAATTCATATTCCTTTCCTCCATTCTCGCGCTTATTTTTATTGTGCAAGAGATGATTTCTAAAATTGAGCAAAAATCGCATCCTGCTCTTTCATTGTTATTTGTATGACTTCAATGTCCATCGTGTTTCATTCTATACAGGTGTCGTTTTGACACGCAACCTCTTCTGCAACCACTTGTCTGCTTTTAAACAGGAAACAATTTCAAAATGTTTAGCGCTTTTCCGGCTTTCCTGCGGAAAATTCCATCAAACTGCTTCATTGTCCCGACCTAGACTGTTAATATCGAGGAGAAATTTCTAAGTGATCAAACCGCTATGCACGAGTCTATTGAACAATATATGCAAACGGTAGGACAACAAGCGCGCCAAGCTTCCGCAGTTCTGGCAAGTGCTTCTACCCAAACAAAAAACCATGCTTTATCTGCTATTTACACTGCACTTGAAAACAGTGAAACAGCAATTTTAGCTGCCAACCAGGTTGATATGACCAAAGGTCGCAACAACAATCTGGATAGCGCCCTGCTTGATCGCTTAGAACTGACTCCCCCGCGCTTTAAAGGCATGTTACAGGGCCTGAAAGATGTAATTGGCCTGCTTGACCCAATTGGTGAAATTACCGATATGGCCTATCGTCCGTCGGGCATCCAGATTGGCAAAATGCGAGTACCTTTGGGCGTGGTCGGCATGATTTATGAATCACGTCCGAACGTGACCTTAGAAGCAGCTTCGCTGGCGCTAAAATCAGGCAATGCCATTATTTTACGTGGCGGTTCAGAAGCGCTGGAATCGAATAAAGCCATTGCCGAAGCCATTCAGCACGGTCTGAAAACTGCAGGCTTGCCAGAAACGGCGGTACAGGTCATCAATACCCCAGATCGTGCTGCTGTAGGCCAGTTAATTACCATGTCGGAATATGTCGATGTGATTGTGCCACGTGGCGGTAAAGGCTTAATCGAGCGCATCACCAATGAAGCCCGTATTCCGGTAATTAAACATCTGGATGGTAACTGTCATGTCTTTGTCGAAGCACAGGCTGACTTGCAAAAAGCCCTACCGATTGCCCTGAATGCCAAAACCCATCGTTATGGCGTCTGTAATGCCATGGAAACCTTGTTGGTGGATGAAGCCATTGCAGATGAGTTTTTACCGCGCATTGCCGAGCTGTATGCGGAAAAACAGGTCGAGCTCCGTGGCTGCGCCGAAACCCAGCGTATTTTAGGCGACAGCGTTCAAACGGCTACCGAAGACGACTGGTATACTGAATATCTTGGTCCGGTTCTGGCCATTAAAGTGGTATCGGGTCTGGATGAAGCGATTACCCATATCAATAAATATGGCTCGCATCATACCGATGCCATTATTACTGAAAACTTCAGTCTGGCGCGTCAGTTCCTGGCCCGTGTTGATTCCAGTTCAGTGATGATTAACGCCTCTACCCGCTTTGCCGATGGCTTTGAATACGGTTTAGGGGCGGAAATTGGTATTTCTACCGATAAAATCCACACCCGCGGCCCAGTCGGTCTGGAAGGTCTGACCTCGCAAAAATGGGTGGTGTTTGGAGATGGCCAGATTCGCCAATAACTCACTTTTCTAAAGATATGAATGTTCAGCCTTTGCGGAGGCTGAACATTTTTCTGCTGTTTTCCCTGTCTATTCCACCGTACACTGTCTTAAGAATGAGAATAAGAGGTGGACAATGTTCTATTATTTAATTGTGACCACATTTGTTCTGGCACTGCTGGTGTCATTTGTGGTGATGCGTATTTTTTCCAGTTCCATTAACCGTATTCTGGCGCGTATTATTCATGATCCGATTCATGAAGCCTGGGCCAGATATACCAAATTTGCCGGCATGGTGGTTGGAACATCCTCCGGAATCCGGATTTATGACATGGAAAAATACATTACCCCGCTCACCTATAGCGAAAACGACCAGAAAATTATTATTGAACTGACGCAGGAACGCTGGTTTCTGGAAATTTACCGCACCTTAATTGAAACCCTGCAAGGCTTGGCCTGGATGATGCTGGTATTTTTTATGGTGGCGCTATTTGCCTATGTGATTGTGCGCTGGTCGGAAATGAAGTATCAGAAACCTTGAATATGAAGGAATAAGAAATATTTTCAAACAGTTCTGTCAGATGCTTTGATTCAAGGCGTGTTATGGTAAACAGAAGAACAACGCGACTGGACATGACTACTATTTTATTAATAAATGAAATCTATCAACCGATAAATTTTAGTTATTATTCCCGAAAGGGTCGATAGTGCTTAAGTCTAATCTCCTAAAGTCTATCTAGAAGCGATACCCATCCCATGATAAAAATTAGTTATTGATCAAGATTGCACCGTGTTGGAACAGGTGCAGATCAATACGGGATACAAATATTTCAATTAGAATTCGGGTAAAACAACGTGTCTACAACTGTATTAGTAATTAACTGCGGATCTTCTTCAATTAAATACGCGCTTGTTTCTGAACGTCGCGAAGACCGTATTTTTGGTTTGGCTGAGAATTTAGGATCTGCCGAGGCACGTATTAAAGGGATCACTGTCGGAGGTGAACCGCTCGAACTTTCTATTCCGCACGCAGATCATGAAAAAGCCTTAGAAACCATTTTATCGCGCTTGTCACAATACAATCCTCAAGCGATTGGCCACCGTGTGGTACATGGCGGCAGCTTGACCAAAGCCGAGCGCTTAACCCCAGAGATTATTCAACGCATTCGTGAAGCAACCCCACTGGCACCGTTACATAACCCGGCGCACCTGGTAGGCATTGAAGCGACCATGCGTTTATTCCCTGAATTACCTCAGGTTGCTGTATTTGATACCGCATTCCACCAGACCATGCCAGCACATGCTTATCGTTATGCTGTGCCAAAATTCCTGTACACCGATCATAACGTACGTCGTTACGGCTTCCACGGCACCAGCCATGCCTATGTTTCTGAACGTGGTTCAGAACTGGCCGGCAGCCTGAAACAAGGCGGCTGGTTAACAGCGCACCTGGGCAATGGTAGCTCGACCTGTGCCATCTGGAACGGTGAAAGTGTAGATACCTCTATGGGCCTTACCCCACTTGAAGGTCTGGTGATGGGTACCCGTAGTGGTGATGTAGATCCATCTTTACACACTTTCCTGGCCAGCAACCTGGGTTGGGATATCTACAAAATTGACAAGATGCTGAACAGCCAAAGCGGTCTACTCGGTTTATCTGGCCTCTCTAACGATATGCGTACCCTGATTGAAGCTTCTGAACAAGGCAATGAAGATGCAGCTCTGGCGATTGAAGTATTCTGCTACCGTTTAGCGAAATCTTTAGCAGCCTTAAGCTGTGGCTTACCGCGTCTAGATGGCCTGTTCTTCACAGGTGGTATTGGTGAAAACTCGGCTTATATCCGTGAAAAAACTCTGTCTTACTTACCACACTTCGGCTTTAACTTTAGCAAAGAGAAGAATGACAGCCTGAAACGTGGCACCGAAGGTCGTATCGATAACGGTACTGGTCCACAAATCTGGGTGGTTCCAACCGATGAAGAAGGCCGTATCGCCAAAGAAACCAGCGCGGTGGTGGAGTCTGAGTTGGGAGCAACTCCGGCAAAAAAGTCTGAATTAGAAACTGCGATTGCTTAAGCAATCGCAGTTTTACCCTGTTTACTTTTGGCTGATTTGAATAATACCTTATGAAAACAATTCTACTTGTCCCGACTGGAGAAGGTGTTGGTCTAACATCTGCATGTTTAGGTCTGGTGTATGCTTTGGAATGCCAGGGCATTAAACCCGGTTTCGTCAAACCTTTCTCTCAAGAATTACAGCCTGAAAACGAACGGACGACAGCGCTGTTTGAGCATGTCTCTAAAACCAAAACGGTTCAACCCATTCCTTATGCACAGGTGGTGCATCAACTGAGCCATGACCAGCAAGATGAATTGCTGGAAGAAGCGGTTCGTTTACACCGTGAAGTGGCCAAACAGCATGACCTGATTATTGTCGAAGGTCTGTTACCGAATTTCCGTGACAGCTTCGCAGATGACCTGAATGCCCTGCTGGCTCAAGCCCTAGATGCACAGGTAGTGATTGTTAGCGGTGCCGACATCAACAATCCGCTTCGTTCTGCTGAACGAATTGAACACCAGATTCGTAACTTCGGTGGTGCAGAATCGAACCGTTTACGTGGTGTGCTGTTTATGCGTACCAAAGGTTTGCCAGAAGATTCTGCGCAAATTCCTGTGACGATTGATCCAAACCTGCGCTTACTGTCAGACACCAGCAAGTTTGTGGCCAGTATTCAGCAAACTTATAGCTACATTGGCACAGAAAAACTGCCAGTGATTGGTCTGGTGCCATTTAGTAACACCCTGAGTGTGCCGCGCCTGTCTGATCTAGCAGCGCATATTTCTGCCCAGTGGATTCATGAAGGCGAAGCCAATACACGTCGTGTGTTACATAGCAGCCTGATTACTTCGAATATCGAGCATGAACTGCACAAGTTTGTGGCCGGTGAACTGATTATTACCGCAGCTGACCGTACCGATGTACTACTGGCCAGCAGTCTGGCCAACAGCAATGGCATTCCTTTAGCAGGCTTAGTCTTAACCGAGCAGCATCAACCGAATGAACAGGCCTTAAATTTCTGTCAAACTGCCATCAAGCAAGGTTTGCCAGTATTACATACCCCTTTAACCACCTTTGAAACTGCGCAACAGCTCTCGATTTTCGGTAACGAAATTCCGGTCGATGATATTGAACGTGCCGAACAGGTGACCCGTTTTGTGTCCAGCCATATTGATCCGGAATGGTTAAACTCGTTGATTAGCGGTGCGCATAGCCCACGTTTATCGCCTTCTGCCTTCCGTCATGAGCTGGTACAAAAATCAATTGCAGCGAAAAAACGCATTGTTTTACCTGAGGGTGATGAGCCACGTACAGTTCAGGCTGCGGCCATCTGCCAATCGCGTGGTATTGCGCACTGTATCTTGCTGGCCAAACCTGAAGCCGTAGTTGAAGTGGCCAAAGCCCGTGGTATTGAATTGCCGCATGACTTAGAAATTATTGATCCGGATCTGATTCGCGAAAACTATGTCGAGAAAATGGTTGAGCTGCGTAAAGGCAAACTTAACGAATTACAGGCACGCGAACAGCTTCAGGATACGGTGGTTTTAGGTACCATGATGCTGGCACTGGATCAGGTTGATGGCTTAGTTTCAGGTGCAGTACATACCACGGCCAATACCGTACGTCCGGCCTTCCAGCTGATTAAAACTGCACCTGAATATTCACTGGTATCTTCAGTATTCTTTATGCTGCTGCCAGATGAAGTTTATGTGTATGGTGACTGTGCGATTAACCCGGACCCGGATGCAGAACAACTGGCTGAAATTGCCATTCAATCTGCTGACTCGGCCAAAGCCTTTGGTATTGACCCGCGTATTGCCATGATCTCTTACTCAACCGGAACTTCAGGTGCCGGTGCCGATGTAGAAAAAGTAGCGCAAGCGACTGAAATTGCCAGACAGCGCCGTCCAGACCTGCTGATTGATGGCCCGCTGCAATACGATGCTGCATCGGTTGAAAGTGTTGGTCGCTCTAAAGCGCCAAACTCTCAGGTGGCTGGTCGTGCCAATGTGTTTATTTTCCCTGATCTGAACACGGGTAATACCACTTATAAAGCAGTACAACGCTCTGCCAATGTGGTGAGTGTTGGCCCAATGTTGCAAGGTTTGAACAAGCCGGTAAATGACCTGTCACGCGGTGCATTGGTCGATGATATTGTGTTTACCATTGCTCTAACTGCAATTCAGGCTGAACAGCAGTCTGCTTAAACAACTGTTTTTAACAAGCTCCGCTTCACCCACCCTGTCGAAAGATAGGGTGGTTTTTTAATTTAGACCAGACGTATCAAATACATCTCATTTTCTGTATAGGTTAGGTGGTAATCACATGCCTTTAACATTAAAAAATAACAACGAAGTTTTTAAACAGATCTTTGAAATCGCCAATCAATTTGACAAAGAGCAAGAAAATTATCTCATTGCGTATTCCCATTTTTTAAATTATTTCAAAAAAACAGATGTACTTACCTTGGATGACATTGTTATCGGCATCAGCTTTACCTATTCGTGGATGCCGACTATTTTGAAAAAAATTGATTTAACTGCAGCAGATGATCTGATCAAAATATTTAACAAAGCAAAACAAGGTCATCAATTAACAGTACCAGAACTTCAAACACTCAAAAGTGCATTCAATAACTCTCTTGTCGGTGTATCTAAATTGTTGCACTTTATTCATCCTGAACACTATGCGATTTGGGATAGCCGTGTATTTAGATTCTTAAGCGGCAACGAACCCCATAACTTCGCATTTAAACGTCCTGAAACTTATCTGGAATATCTAACGCTTCTGGACGAATTAAAAAATGAGGCGGTTTTTGAAAGTTTTTATCGTTTAATGCAAGACAAAGTGGGTTATCAGATTTCAGCATATCGAGCTTTAGAACTTGCCTTCTTTAAAGGAGGATAAAGCAAAGCTATAAACAAATTTTGAGAATTGAGAATTGAGAATTGAGAATTGAGAATTGAGAATTGAGAATTGAGAATTGAGAATTGAGAATTGAGAAAAATATTATTTTTATCAGCCTAAAATGAAAAAAGAAGATAAAGCTTAAGCTTGATCTTCTTTTTGGCCATACATCCAAGTTGCAGCGATATATACACAAAAGCCCGCAACCATCAAAATACCTGTTGTCATCTTTAAGGTCTCGTTTTTGGATGTGACAATTATGCGAAAGTTTTATGACAGTTATATGACAAAGCTGAAATATTTAAATTTTATTAAATAATTAAAATTCAACAACTTAATAAAATTTCATCTAAACTTAAGCTGTAATATGACATTAATTTCAGCTCAAATATGACAAAACCACCCGCCAAATACAGTAAAAATCACCCAAAATCCCGTGTAAAAGCACCACTATAAACTTTCGGCCAATCCACTTCTAAAACGCCCACAATGCCGTCATTTTGTCTTATAATTTAGCCCGCTAGCTATCAGCCCGCTCAAGAGAATTTTGATATGACAACTATTATCAAGCAAGATGACTTGATCACATCGGTTAAAGATGCGCTTCAGTTCATTTCTTACTATCACCCACAAGATTTCATCCAAGCGATGAGCCGTGCGTATGACCGTGAAGAAAACAAAGCTGCAAAAGATGCGATTGCACAAATCTTAATTAACTCTCGTATGTGTGCAGAGGGTCACCGCCCAATCTGTCAAGATACCGGTATCGTCAACGTATTCGTTGAAGTGGGCATGGATGTTAAATTTGATTTAACAATGAGCTTAGACGACGCGATTAATGAAGGTGTGCGTCAAGGTTACCTAGAAAACTCAAACGTCCTTCGTGCATCTGTACTTGCTGACCCTGCATTTGGTCGTAAGAACACCAAAGACAACACCCCTGCGGTGATCTACCACAAACTGGTTCCAGGCAACAAAGTCGACATTACTGTTGCAGCCAAAGGTGGCGGTTCAGAAAACAAATCTAAACTGGCAATGCTTAACCCATCTGACTCAATTGTAGATTGGGTACTGAAAACTGTTCCAACCATGGGTGCAGGCTGGTGTCCACCAGGTATGCTCGGTATCGGGATCGGTGGTACTGCTGAAAAAGCCATGATGCTTGCCAAAGAAGCACTCATGGAAGAGATCAACATGGACGAACTGCTTCGTCGTGGTCCACAAAATAAACTTGAAGAACTTCGTATTGAAATCTTCGAAAAAGTAAACGCACTCGGTATTGGTGCACAAGGTCTGGGCGGTTTAACCACTGTACTTGACATCAAGATTAAAGATTACCCTTGCCACGCTGCGGGCAAACCAGTCGGTATGATTCCGAACTGTGCTGCAACACGTCACGCACACTTCACTTTAGATGGTTCAGGCGTTGCCCATATTCAGGCACCACGTCTTGAAGATTATCCTGAAGTTACTTGGGACTCATCTTCGTCTAAACGTGTTGACCTCGACAACATCACCCAAGAAGAAATGAACTCTTGGCAACCAGGCGATACACTGCTGCTAAACGGTACCATCTATACCGGCCGTGATGCTGCACACAAACGTATGGTTGACATGCTCAACAACGGTGAAGAATTACCGGTTGATTTAAAAGGCAAGTTCATCTACTACGTAGGTCCTGTTGATCCAGTGGGTGATGAAGTGGTTGGCCCTGCAGGTCCGACAACAGCGACTCGTATGGACAAGTTCACTCGTCAGGTGTTAGAAGCGACTGGTCTTTATGGCATGATTGGTAAAGCAGACCGTGGTCCTGCTGCCATTGAGGCGATTAAAGACAACAAAGCAACTTACCTGATGGCTGTCGGTGGTGCTGCGTACCTGGTATCTAAAGCAATCCGCGAAGCTGAAGTAGTTGCTTTTGAAGACTTGGGTATGGAAGCGATCTACAAGTTTGTAGTAAAAGACATGCCTGTATCTGTCGCAGTTGACGTAAACGGTACTTCTGTACACGCGACTGCACCAAAAATCTGGCAAGCTAAAATTGGCAAGATTCCAGTGGTTGATGCCGCTGCTGGCTAATGAATGCTGTTGAAGCGATTAAAAAAGCACCCAAATCTGGGTGCTTTTTTTTATTTCTCGATTCAAGCATTTTTACCAGGTGCGTGGGTCCCACAATTTAAATGGCTTAGTCAACTGCACATCGCTGGCCGGGTCATAATCGGCATGTTTGATTTTTTGTGCCTTAGAGCGAATTTTACCGGTGCTCTGGTCTTCAGCCACAAAATTATAACTGTGCGATTTCAATTGAGTAAAAGCAATTTCATTGAGGCCTACCGTTTCCGGCATCATGATTAAGGGACCAGAAATCGTGCGGCGGGTACTGCTATTTTCTTCATCATATTTAATAAAATAGGACTTGCCTGCTTCAACGGAAAAATCCAGATACTTCGGCTTTTGGAAATGCTGCACACCTAAAGGACGGCTGGTAGATAAACGATAATCCCCGGCTGGCAATTCAATCCAGTAATAATGATTATGCAGCAGGCTTGGAATGCGTTCGCTATTGATAAATAGGCTGGAGGCTACAATTTCCTGACGGTTCCAGCGTGAATCCGGACGATATAAATACACCACAGCGGCCTGATCATGCTGCGGCTGAATGGCTTGAAAGCGCTGGCCTAATTTCTGATTGACCCAACCGCCAATGGTAAACATGCCAAAGCGGTACTGTTCCAGCAAACTCGGCTTTTCGTTCTGATCAATAGCTTTTAACGTAGAGGTGGGCGGCAGCTGCGCCTCGGTTGACGACTTCCCATGACAGCCAGCCAATGCGACAGCCAGAAATACGATTGATATAGCACGCATGAACATCCCTCATTCCTTCGTTTTTATTTTTACACTTAACACTTTTTCAATATTTTTATTGGGTTGGGCATCCAGGCCCTGATGCAGAGATTAGCACTCTGTCTTATTTTTTCAAATAAAAAAACGTGCGAAAACCGTTGATTTCCGCACGTTTCTGACGAATAGCGTCTTAAGCCGTTTTTGAATTCACGACTTTTAAATCGGCTTTCGGCTGTTCTACCACAGCTTCTTTGCTTTGACGTTCCGCTTTTAATTCTGGCTTGGCCTGATCATTAATCACTGCTTCAGTGATGATGACCGTGCCTACATCACTACGACTTGGCAAGTCATACATGATTTCAAGCAAGGCATTTTCCAGAATTGAACGCAGACCACGCGCACCTGTATTACGCTCCAAGGCTTTTTTCGCCACTGCACGTAATGCGGCATCATCAAAGATCAGGTCGACATTTTCCATCTCGAACAGATATTCGTATTGACGCGTCAAGGCATTCTTCGGCTCGGTCAGAATCTGCATTAATGCGTCTTCATCCAGCTCATCCAGCGTTGCAATGACTGGCAAACGGCCAATAAATTCCGGAATTAAACCGAATTTCACCAAATCTGTTGCTTCAACCTGACGGAACAGTTCAGACAGCTTTTTACTTTCATCCTTGTTACGTACTTCAGCGGTAAAGCCAATACCACCTTTTTCCTGACGTTGCTGCACAATTTTCTCTAGACCCGAGAATGCACCACCACAGATAAACAGGATGTTGGAAGTATCAATCTGGATAAATTCCTGCTGCGGATGCTTGCGGCCACCCTGCGGCGGAATAGACGCCACTGTGCCTTCAATCATTTTCAGCAAGGCCTGCTGCACACCCTCGCCCGATACATCACGGGTAATCGACGGGTTTTCAGACTTACGGGTAATCTTGTCGATTTCATCGATATAGATAATGCCTTTTTGCGCCTTTTCGACATCGTAATCGGCTTTTTGCAGCAGCTTCTGCACGATGTTTTCTACATCTTCCCCCACATAACCGGCTTCGGTTAAGGTGGTGGCATCGGCCATGGCAAACGGAACATCCAGCAAACGCGCTAAGGTCTGTGCCAATAAGGTTTTACCCGAACCGGTTGGACCCACCAGCAGGATATTACTTTTGGCAATTTCGACTGCATCATTGGTTTTCTGACCGTTATGCGTGACTTTCAAACGCTTATAGTGGTTATAAACTGCCACCGATAAGGTCTTTTTCGCCAGGTCCTGACCAATCACATATTGATCCAGTGCAGCGCGAATTTCATGCGGTTTTGGCAACGGACGGGCGGCCCAGTCACTCGACTCAACTTGTTGACTGGTCTGAACCAGATCCAGGCATACGTCCACACATTCATTACAGATATATGCGTCCTCGCCTGCAATCAGCTTCCCGACTTCAGACTGCGTTTTACCGCAAAATGAACAATGTTTTTGTCCTTGAGGATGTTCGGACATATTCTCTCCAATTTAAATCTTTAAAACTTATGGACGCTTAGATAACACTTCGTCCACTAAACCGTATTCTTTGGCCTGCTGTGCAGTCATAAAGTTATCACGGTCGGTATCTTTGGCCACTTTTTCATAGTCCTGGCCACTGTGCTCTGCCATCAAACGGTTCAAGCGCTCTTTAATGAACAGGATTTCACGCGCATGAATTTCAATATCAGAAGCCTGACCACGGAAACCGCCTAAAGGCTGGTGAATCATGACCCGGGCATTTTCCAGGCAGTAACGTTTGCCTTTGGCACCGGCATTCAGCAGGAATGCACCCATGGACGCTGCCTGACCCATACAGTAAGTCACCACATCTGGCTTGATAAACTGCATGGTGTCATAAATCGCCATACCGGCTGTGACTGAGCCACCTGGCGAGTTAATGTATAAATGAATATCCTTATCTGGGTTCTCTGCTTCTAAAAACAACATTTGCGCCACAATCAAGTTGGCCATGTTGTCTTCAACCTCACCCGTTAAAAAAATCACCCGTTCACGCAAAAGACGTGAATAAATATCAAAAGAACGCTCACCACGAGATGATTGCTCAACGACTACTGGAACCAATGCGTTATCAATTGATGGAACATACATACGTTTATTTATTCCTAAATTCTTGTGAGTTCACCCATGATCACAATATGAGGGATAATCATCTAAATTGCAAAATATTCACCCACAATTCATGGATATTTTTTGCATAAGCTTTGTAAACTTTAAAACCATCCAAGTTTTTATATTATATAAAAAAGGCGCCTTAGGCGCCTTTTTTACTTCAGCTGAAATTAGCCTTGTTGACGAGCTTGTTGCTCTTTCAATAAGTCTTCGTAGCTGACTTGTTTGTCAGTCACTTTTGCAGCCGCAAGAATGTGATCAACCACCTGGTCTTCTAACACAACTGCTTCAATTTGAGCACGTTGCTGTTTGTCATTTTTGAAGTATTCAATTACTTCATTTGGATCTTCATAAGAAGATGCCATGTCTTCGATGTAAGCATCAACACGTGCAGCATCCACTTCAAGTTTCGCGTCTGCTAAAACTTTGCTCACCAATACGCCAAGTTTTACAGATTTTTCAGCTTGTTCTTTGAACAGTTCGTCTGGAAGCATGCTTGAGTCAAATGCTTTCGCACCTTGCGCACCAAACTGCTGCGTGAACTGTTGGATCATTTGTTGACGTTGACGGTCAATTTCTTGCTTAACCATAGATTCTGGAACTTCGATTTCGTTCGCAGCAACCAGTGCATCAAACGTTGCACCTTTCACCTGGTTACGAAGACCGTTTTTCACTTCACGTTCCATGTTTTTACGAACGTCAGCTTTTAACTTTTCAACGCCTTCTTCTTCAGTTAAACCAAAGATTTTTAAGAATTCAGCATCAACTTCTGGAAGTTTTTGTTTTTCAACCAGTTTTACATTGATTTTGAACTGAGCTGCTTTACCTGCCAGCTGTTCAGCTTGGTAGTCTTCCGGGAAAGTTACATCAATAACTTTCTCTTCGCCTTTTTTCATGCCCACGATGCCGTCTTCAAAGCCCGGGATCATACGGCCAGAACCTAATACCAGTTTGAAGTCTTCAGCAGAACCGCCTTCGAATTTCTCGCCATCTACTGTGCCTTCGAAATCAAAAGTCACTTGCATGTCTTTTTTCGCCATGCCTTTGGTTTCAGCCCAAGTTGCGCGCTGCTTTTGCAGGTTTTCGATCATTTGATCTACATCTTTGTCGCTAACTTCAGATGCTTTACGCTCAACTTCCAGACCTTCGAATTTCACTTCAACTTCTGGATAAACTTCAACAGTCGCTTCATATACTAAAGCGTCGTCTTTCATTTCAGTTTTTTCAATATTTGGCATACCAACAGCATTGATTTTTTCTTGTTGGATTGCTTCAAATACGGTGTCACGAATGATGTCGTTTACAACTTCTTGATAGATACCCGCGCCATATTCACGACGTACAACGTTTACAGGCACTTTACCTGGACGGAAGCCGTTAATCTTCGCAGTTTTAGCTGTGCGTTTTAAGCGAGCTTCGAACTGCTCGTTAATACGGCTCGTCGGTACAGATACATTTAAACGACGGGCAACGCCCGAAACCGCTTCAGAAGTTACTTGCATGGCTTCCTCGATATTTAGTAATAACAGTTTTTAAAAAAGTGCCATATTATATGACAACATTTAAAGATATACAAAATAACAAGCGATCAGAACAATTTTTCGGCTTAAATTCTTCATATTCCCTTCGCTATTTTTATCTATTGTCTAATATTTGTTGCAAATGATAAGTACTATCATTAATATTCAATGGTTTTTAACTCATATTTTTAACTATTCTTCTTATATCCCAATACTGGAATTCGGTTATGCGCACCTTTAACCTTCGCCCGCTTTCGCTCGCGATTCTTGGAATTTCTGCTAGTTCCGCATTTGCAAATACAACCACTGAAACTACAGCCGACCCGACACATCAATTATCTACGATTGTGGTCTCTGCGGCGGGTTTTGAACAAGATATTAAAAATGCACCTGCTTCTATTAGTGTGGTCACAAAAGAAGATATTGAAAAGAAAAATGCCACCAGTATTGCTGATTTGTTAGTTGATGTACCTGGTATTGATATTCGTGATGGTGTAGGCAAAACCTCCGGCTTAAATATTAAAATGCGCGGTTTAGGTAACGAATATTCTTTGATTTTAATTGATGGACGTCGCCAAACCACCTCTTCTGATGTTGCGCCTAATGGTTTTGGTGAATCATCAAATGGTTACCTACCGCCTCTTTCATCAATTGAACGTATTGAGGTCATCCGTGGACCAATGGCAACCCGCTATGGCTCAGAAGCGATGGGTGGTGTAATCAACATCATCACCAAAAAAGTCAGTAATGAATGGAATGGCAATGTCACGGTTAGTGGCAATGCAATGGAACATAATGGTGAAGCTGATTCCTGGAAAACTAGCGTTGTTGTTAATGGTCCGATTATCAATGATCGACTTGGTATGCAACTACGTGGCTCATATTTAGACCGTCAACGTTCAGAGCGAGTACCTGGCTCAACAGGTCGTGATCCACGCCCAAGTAAAGCAGACAATTATGATGCAGGTGCTAAGCTTACTTACCAGTTAAATGATACAAATACTTTATGGATAGACGGCTTCCATTCCAGTCAAAAATATAAAAATGAAGACAACCGTTTAGGTAATATTGATAAACCTAACAAAGCAAATGGCTATAAAGATGAATTAGAGTTTAACCGTACACAAGTTTCTGTAGGACATGATGGTGACTATAGTTTTGGTCAATGGAAAACTTATGTTAGCCATACTGAAACAGAAACTATAGGCCGTACGATCCCTAATGGCACCTTCCCAAACAATGCATATGAAGGTCAAGATCGTACTTTAGAAAATACAGACTTAGTTGTTGACTCACACATTGTCATGCCTTTGGCAAATCACACCGTGACTGCAGGTGCTGAATATAAAGATGCAACAGTTGCTGATGATATTGCAGGTATTGGCCAAGAATTCTCTAAAGATTCTTGGTCGTTATACGCAGAAGATGAGTGGGCATTACGAGATAATCTCCGTTTTACCTTTGGGGGACGTTACGAAGATCACTCAGGTTTTGGTGGACAATTTAGTCCACGTGCTTACTTAGTTTGGAACACCAACGATATCTTCACTGTGAAAGGTGGTGTGAGTACAGGTTATAAAGTTCCATCTCCAAAAGCTTTACATGACGGAATTATTAACTACAGCGGACAAGGTGAAACTCCGACTTTAGGCAACTCAAACTTAAAGCCTGAAACTTCGATTAACTATGAATTAGGTTTTAATTTCCAACCTAGTGATCAATTAAATCTAACTGCAACAGCTTTCTTTAACCAAATTGAAGACAAAATTATATCTTCACGATTCAACTGCCCGGCCTCTCCTGAATGTGCCAATTTAGCTACAGGTGTGACCGAATACACACAAAGTGCCAATGCAGATGAAGCTGAAACAAAGGGTTTAGAAGTTAGCCTAAATTATTCAATATTGCCAGAATGGGATATTAAAACAGCCTATACGCTGATGGAAACTGAGATCACCAAAGGTAAAAATAAAGGCGCTTACTTCAGCAACGTACCAAAACACGCGCTGAATATGACCTCGACTTGGCATATTAACCCTGCTTTAGATATCTGGTTACAACACGAATATCGTTCAAGTAAAGACCGATTCCAGACCCAACCCAAAACACCAGCATCTGGACTTGGTTCTTCAGACTATCAAGAGTCTTTGATTTTTGGAGATAAATTTGCAGGCTATAACGTGTTTAACTTAGGTGCAAGTTATACAGTGAATGATCAGATCCGAATTAATATGGCGGTAAATAACTTATTAGACAAAGATTTTACTGAAGACAATCAAACCTACCAATATGATTCAACTGATAAGAACGGTAATCCAATTATCGCCAGCGCAACTGCTTACAAATACTTAGACATTGCCTCTGGTATGTCTGGTACTTACCTCCCAGGCCGCAACTACTGGTTGTCTATTTCTTATGACTTCTAATCCTGATTTCACATAAGAACCCAAAACCCTGCCCCGGCAGGGTTTTTTAATTCCAAAAACCGATCAAATTAAATCAAAAATACGATTATTCAAATATTCTTATTGATTTATTTCATTAAATGCGAGCAATCCATAAATATTTTCTTGATTGTTTAGCTTGTTTTAACCAACTTCCATATTGTTACTGAGAATTATTATCACTAAAATTCGCATTACTTATTGAACGCATACAACATACAATAAGTCCATCATTACTCTGCATTTGAACTGCGCACTCAAATCATTGTGGTAAGGGAATTTTGTCATTCATATCAGGAAATACACCACCATGGCACAGATTAAGAGCCGAAAACATCAACGCACTGCATCATTCGTTGCCCTTGCAGCCACCCTGCCGCTCATGGCACATGCAACCACAGCAACCGAAGAAGTCACCCAGCTTCCTGAAATCACGGTGAAATCTCAGGCTGAAAATAAATATAAAACCAATCAGCTCAGCTCCGCGAAACAGACCCAGCCACTGGTCGATACCCCACAAACAGTTTCTGTTATTAATCAAACCTTATTAAAAGAACAAGGCGCGACGTCACTGGTCGAAGCGCTACGCAATACCCCGGGCATTACCTTACAAATGGGTGAGAACGGCAATACCAGCGCTGGTGATACCTTCCAGATGCGTGGTTTCTCTACCCAAACCTCTACCTATGTCGATGGCATCCGTGATTTGGGCGCAGTCAGCCGCGATGTATTTAACCTGGAACAGGTTGAAGTCGTGAAAGGCCCGGCCGGTGCCGAAGCCGGTCGTGGTTCGGCATCCGGTTATATCAACCTGGTCAGCAAACTGCCACATCTGCAAAACAGTAGCGAAGTCTCTGCCAGCTACAATACCGCAGAAAATGCCCGCCTCTCGGCCGATATCAACCAAGCCATCAATGACAATACCGCTTTTCGTCTCAATGTCATGGGACAAGAAGGGGGCGTGCAAGGCCGTGATGTGCTCGAAAACAATAGCTATGCCATTGCCCCATCTGTTGCCTTTGGCCTGAATACTCCGACCCGCCTGTATTTATATTCACAGCACGTCCGTCAACGTAATATCCCTGATGGCGGTATTCCAACCATTGGTATGGAAGGCTTCTGGAATGCCAATCCGGATATTGCCCAAGCTGGCAAGGTTAATCGTGAAAACTATTATGGCCATGTAGATGATTACGAAGATGTCGATGCCGACATGTTCACCGCGAAAATTGAAAGTGATCTGGCAGATAATCTAAAACTGACTAATATCACCCGTTTGGGTCAAACCCAGATGAACCGAGTCCTGACCGGGATTAACACCATTTCTGCACATGATTCGACCAATCCAGCCGACTGGACCATCAGCCGTTCACGTCAGGGGGTTGATCAGGAAAATAAAATTCTGGCCAACCAGACCACTTTAAATTTGAACCTGAAAACCGGTGCTATTGAACATGATGTGGTAGCTGGCCTGGAATTTTTAAAAGAGCAGCAATACACCCGCAATCTGGCCACCCAAATGCCGGATGAGCCTGCAGTATCCACCACTGAAGCCAACCTGTATAACCCAAACCCCAATGATCCAATGGCCGACCTGATCTATAACGGTGCTTATAGCGATGGTGAAACCCAGACGGCTGCGGCTTATCTGTTTGACACCTTAAAATTTGGCGAACGCTTCCAGTTAAACGGTGGAGTACGGGTAGATTATTACGAAACTGACTATCAAGGCCTATCCTTACCTCGCGGCACAAATGCCCTTGTAGCTTCAGATATCAGTGCACATGACACCCTGCTGAGCTGGAAACTTGGCGGTCTGTACAAACCAACTGCTTACAGCAGCGTTTATGCTTCTTATGGCAAATCCTTAACCCCACCGGGCAGCACCAACTTTGTGATGTCTGAGTCGGGCATTAACAGTGCAGCGGCAGAACCGCAAGAAACCCATCATTATGAACTGGGTAGCAAATGGGATCTGCTTGATGGTCGTCTAGCCCTCAATGCCGCAGTCTATCGCACGGAAAATGAAAACCAGTTTACCCAGGATGCGATTACCCAGGAATCCATCCAGGAAGGTAAAACTATTGTCGATGGGGTTGAGCTGAGTGCAGTCGGCCAGATTACCGATGCCTGGAATATTTCTGCCGGTGTGGCGCATATGAAAACCAAACAGGAAGATCAGCAAAGTTTCCGTGACAATGTCATGACCCGTACCGATAGCGTGCGCTGGTCACCGGAATGGACCGCCTCATTATGGACCACCTATGACATTGCCGGCTTTAAACTGGGTCTGGGTGCACGTTATGTCGATGAGCAAAAACGTGTCGTCACCGACAGCACTGCTCCAGCCAATATGCCAAGCATTCCAAGCTATGTGGTATTTGATGCCATGGCCGGTTATCAGTTCAATAAAAATGCCTCACTGAACCTGAATGTCTATAACCTGGCAGATGAAGAATACATCAGCACCTTGAACAACGGCGGTTCGCGTATGACGCTTGGTCAGGAGCGCAGTGCCAGCCTGACCTTTAACTATAAGTTCTAAGTTTTATTTTGTTCTGTTGAAGCAGCATTTATCTGAAATGCTGCTTCATTTTTTATTTGGCTATATGATGACAGACAGCGCTCTGTCTGAAGGATGATTCAAGTCTCATGATGCTGCATGTTCCTCAAGTTCTCAGTAAAGCGGCCGTGGCTGATATTCGTCAGCAGCTTAACCAGCATACCGCCTGGATTGATGGCCAGCACAGTGCCGGGCCACAGGCAAAAAAAAGCAAACACAATCTGCAATTTGACCCACAGCATCTGGTGTATCCAGCGCTGGCTGAACAGATTGAACAGGCACTGAGACAGCATCCGCTGGTACAATCTGCGACCTTAGCCAAACATATTCTGCGGCCAATGTTTAACTGCTATCAGCAGCAAGGGACGTATGGCAATCATGTCGACAGCGCCGTGCATTATTCGGCTGCACATCAGCAGCTGATTCGTACTGATGTTTCCATGACCTTATTTTTGTCTGAACCGGAAGAATATCAGGGCGGTGAACTGGTGATTGAAGACACTTACGGGGCTCATGAAGTCAAGCTGGATGCCGGTGATGTGATTCTCTATCCCGCCACCAGCCTGCACCGGGTAGAACCGGTCACTGCCGGGCGGCGCATTGCCGCCTTTACCTGGGCACAAAGCATGATTCGCGATGACTGGCAGCGCAGCATGCTGTTTAATCTGGATATGACCATTGGCCAACTGCGTCAGCAACTTGGCGATAATGAACAAGTGCTGCAACTGACCGCGCATTATCATAATCTGCTGCGTCAATGGGGCGAACTATGACATCTGCCCAGCCACTGCCGCCACTTACCCAGATTCCAGCCTATCTGCAAACCATTGCTGACTATGAAGCTCAGGCCAGCAAACATTTAACGCCGGCCACCTGGCACTATTTACAAGGCGGCGCCATGGATGAGCGCAGCCTGCAACAGAATCTGGACCAGTTTCAGCAGCTGCAACTGCTGCCCAGAATGCTGCGTGACCTAAGCCAAGGCCATACCCGCTGCGAACTGTTCGGGCAGGAATTTCCCCATCCAATTTTTCTAGCCCCGGTTGGCCATCAGCAACTGTTTCATCCACAGGGCGAACTTGCCACTGCCCTCGCAGCAGAAGCAGTGGGCAGTAATCTGGTCCTGAGTCATTTAAGTACTACCGATCTGCGTGAAGTTGCGCCAACAACCTCTCTTAAATGGTTTCAGCTGTATTGGCAAGGCAATCGCGAACAATCGCTGGCACTGGTGCAACTGGCAGAGCAACAACAGTTTAAAGCCATTGTGGTGACCGTCGATTCACCGCATAGCGGCGTTCGTGACCGTGAACGTCGGGCCGGTTTTCAAGTGCCGGCGCATCTGCCTCATCCGCATCTATCTTCCTTTACCTCCCCCACCCTCACACCCGGGCAACACCCCCTGTTTGATGGTCTGATGCAACAGGCACCGACCTGGGAAGATATCGCCTGGCTGGTACAGCAAACGTCTTTACCGGTGCTGCTCAAAGGCATTGTGCATCCTGAAGATGCTCAACTGGCATTGCAATACGGTGTACAGGGACTGGTCATTTCCAATCATGGTGGCCGGGTGCTAGATGACTGCATTAGCCCACTGACAGCTCTACAGATGATACGCGCACAACTGCCGGCAAATTTTCCCTTAGTGCTGGATGGTGGCATCCGCCGCGGCTCCGATATTTTTAAGGCGCTGGCCTTGGGCGCATCCGCCGTGCTGATTGGCCGGCCGTATATTTATGGTCTGGCAGTAGCCGGTGCGTTAGGTGTGGCGCATGTGATTAAAATTTTGCGGGAAGAACTGGAAGTGACCATGGCTTTAATGGGAACGGCGCGCCTGCAAGAGATCAATAGTCGCTATATTTTTCACAAAAACCAGATCCAGTGAAATTTTTTATCTCCACAACCTTTAATGATGCAAATTAAGAGAATAATTTCCACTTCAGTTGGCTTATATTTATCTTAGGAATTTGCAAGACCGCGAACGGTACCAGCCAGGTAGCAACTCTTTCTGAAAATGTGGACTGATCCTAATATTTTCCGGAAATACGCTTGTAAATTGATACCATAGATACCATCTATATAAGTAGTACGTTGCTTTTTTATAAGCTTAAGCAACCCATGCTTCACAAGGAGTTACCTCATGATGTTGGCTGATCCAAGTAAAAAATATCGTCGCATGTATCAACGTGTTGACTTGCCAGACCGTCAATGGCCGAACAACGAAATTACAAAAGCGCCTATCTGGATGAGCACCGACCTGCGTGATGGTAACCAGGCAATTTTCGAACCAATGAGCATTGAACAGAAGTTCAAAATGTTCCAGATGTTGGTGAAAATTGGCTTTAAGCATATTGAAATTGGCTTCCCGTCTGCTTCACAAATTGACTTCGATTTCACCCGTAAATTGATTGAAGAAAACCACATTCCAGATGATGTGTATATCGAGGTTTTGGTTCAGGCACGTGACCATTTGATTCAGCGTACCTTTGAAGCATTGGAAGGTGCAAAACGCGCGATTGTGCATATCTATAACTCCAACTCGCCAACTTTCCGTCAAAAAGTCTTGAATGTTGATGTCGCGGGTGCCAAACAGTTGGCCATTAACGCCGCTGAAAAAGTGAAAGAATACGCAGCGCAATATCCTGAAACCGACTGGATTTTCCAGTACAGCCCGGAATGTTTCACCGCAACCGAATTGGAAGTGGCTAAAGACGTCTGTGACGCCGTGACTGAAATCTGGGAAGCTTCTCCTGAAAACAAAGTCATCTTAAACTTGCCTGCGACTGTAGAAGTTTCGACTCCAAACGTATATGCCGACCAGGTCGAGTGGATGCACCGCAACATCAAACGTCGTGATGGAGTGATCATCTCTGTTCACTGTCATAACGACCGTGGCTGTGGTATTGCTGCCTCTGAATTGGCGATTATGGCCGGTGCAGACCGTGTTGAAGGTTGTGTGTTTGGTAACGGCGAGCGTACCGGTAACGTTGACGTGGCAGCAATTGCCTTGAACATGTACACCCAGGGCGTGGCACCAGAATTGGATTTCTCTAACATCAACGAAATTATTGCGACCGTAGAAGAATGTACCGGTTTACCTGTGCATCCACGTCATCCATATGCCGGTGATTTGGTCTTCACGGCGTTCTCGGGTTCACACCAGGATGCGATTAAAAAAGGCTTTGAATACCAGAAAAACGAAGAAATCTGGGATATGCCTTACTTGCCAATCGATCCGAAAGACTTGGGCCGTGACTATGATGCCGTGATTCGGGTGAACTCGCAGTCAGGTAAAGGCGGGATTGCTTACTTGTTAGAATCGAACTACAACGTGGTGTTGCCGCGTCGTGTACAAATCGAGTTCTCGCAAGTGGTACAGCAAGTGACCGATGAAGAAGGCACTGAAATTTCAGCACAGCAAATCTGGTCATTGTTCCAGCAAACCTATATCGATGCCAAAGATTCACATTATTCTGCCAAGGGCTATAAATTGTCTGATGACAATGGCAAACAGGTGATTGAACTTGAAGTGGTGGTGAATGGCTCGACACAGCAGTTGCGCGGTGAAGGTAACGGTCCGATCTCGGCCATTTTGGATGCCTTGCAGTTACCAATTGATGTCTTGAACTATGAAGAACGCGGCATCAGCTCGGGTGCCAATGCCAAAGCCTTGGCCTTGGTTGAGTTGCAGGTGAAAGGTACCGGTAAATCTGCCTTTGGTGCCGGGGTGCATGACAACATTGTGACTTCATCCATTGAAGCCATTATTGCCAGCACTAACCGTCTGATTGATCAGGGCGTATTAAGCAAAGAACAATTGGTTGCTGCTGCCGTTTAAGCACATAAAGTACTTTAGAAAGGATACCCCAAGTGGTATCCTTTTTATTTATTCATTCTAAAGATTCTAAGGCGAATTATTCCTGTGTCTTTCCCTGCTAACTCTGTGGGTGTCGTAACGCCACAACAGTTTCAATTTGAAGAGCCGTTAGAGCTGGAATGTGGACGCATTCTGCCACGTTTTGAACTGATGGTTGAAACTTACGGAAGCTTGAATGCCGACAAATCCAATGCCATTTTAATCTGCCATGCCCTGTCCGGGCATCATCATGCGGCGGGCTATCATCATGAAGATGATAAAAAGTCTGGCTGGTGGGACAGCTGTATTGGTCCGGGCAAAGCCATTGATACCTCTAAATTCTTTGTGGTGGCACTGAACAATATTGGTGGCTGTCATGGTTCGACCGGTCCAACCTCACCCAACCCGGAAAATGAAAACCGCCCTTATGGTCCGGATTTCCCGCTGGTGACGGTGCGTGACTGGGTCAAAACCCAGGCCATGCTATCAGACCGCTTAGGCATTCAAAAATGGTATGCAGTGATTGGCGGTTCTTTGGGGGGCATGCAGGCCTTGCAATGGTCGGTTGATTATCCGGACCGTCTGGAAAAATGTGTGATTATTGCCAGTGCGCCAAAACTGTCGGCACAGAATATTGCCTTTAATGAAGTCGCGCGTCAGTCGATTCTTTCTGATCCTGATTTTCATCATGGCCGTTATCTGGAACATGACAGCTATCCAAAACGTGGCCTGATTCTGGCGCGGATGGTCGGACACATCACCTATCTGTCTGAAGAAGCCATGAAGCAGAAATTTGGCCGTGACCTGAAACTGGGCAAATTCATGTACGGTTTCGATGTCGAGTTTCAGGTGGAAAGCTATTTGCGCTATCAAGGTGAACAGTTCAGCCGTAACTTTGATGCCAACACCTATTTAATTATGACCAAGGCGCTGGATTATTTTGATCCGTCGCGTGAATACGAACAGTCGCTGGTACAGGCCATGGCCCATACCCAATGTCAGTTCCTGGTGATTTCATTTACCACCGACTGGCGTTTCTCGCCTTCGCGTTCGCAGGAAATTGTCGATGCGCTGATTAGCAACCATAAACCAGTCAGCTATTTAGACATTGATGCCGAACAGGGCCATGACTCCTTCCTGTTCCCGATTCCTTTATATGTCAAATCTTTAAGAGCATTTTTGGGAGGTGCTGAACACCTCAAGGCGACCCCGCAGGAGGCTGTGTAATGCGTATTGATCAGCAACTTGCCGAAAAGTGGATTAAACCCGGTTCCCGCGTTTTAGACCTTGGTTGTGGTGATGGTGAACTGCTGGCCCACATGAGTAAAAAGCACAATATTCGTGCTTACGGCCTGGAAATTGACCAAGAAAAGATTGCAATTGCCGTCAGTCGGGGGTTAAATATCATCCAACAAGACTTAAACCTCGGTTTAAGCCGCTTTGCCAACCAGTCTTTTGACTATGTGGTCATGGCACAAGCCTTGCAAGCTGTAGATGCACCTGACGTATTATTGCGTGATATGGTGCGTGTCGGAAAACAGGCGATTATTACCTTTCCGAACTTTGCCCACTGGAAGACCCGTTCTTTCCTGGCACTGAAAGGGAAAATGCCGGTTTCAGAAGCTTTGCCGTATATGTGGTACAACACCCCGAACATCCACCTCTGTACTTTCCGTGATTTCGAAGCACTCTGTGCTGAAAACAATATCCGTATTATTAATCGACTCGCTGTGAATGGGGATCAACAAGTTAGTTTACTCAGTAAACATATCCCGAATCTGTTTGGTGAAGTCGCAATTTATCGAGTGAGCGCTCTATGAAAAAATTATTATTAAGCACGACGCTACTGGTTGGACTTTTTAGCCTGCAGGCGCATGCAGATTACGTGGCGCCAGGCAGCTCGGTATCGAGCCAGGCCGCCCAGTATTCGGTGATGGACATTCAGGGGCTGATTAAAGCCGCCAAAGCCGGTCAGGCTGGTGCGCAGTTCTATCTGGCAACCAAATATCTGCATGGCCAAGATGTCGCTAAAGATGAACGTCAAGCCTTTGCCTGGTATAAAGCCGCTGCCGATCAGGGACTGTCTTCAGCCCAATTGAACGTAGGCCGTATGCTGGCTGATGGCATTGGCACCAAAAAAGATGAAGTCCTGGCCCGTCAGTATTTTGAAAAAGCGGCCAGTCGCGGTGATAACCGTGCCAGCTTTAACCTGGCGATGATGGAAGAGAAAAAGAAAAACTATATGGGCGCTTATCAGTGGTATGAACTGTCTACCCGTGATGGCATGCTCGACAATAAAGTAATTTCTTTATCTGAAGGCAAAAAAACGGCCTTGGCCGCCAACCTGACCCAAGAACAGATTCGTCAGGCACGTGACCGTGCCGACAAATGGATTCAGGCACAATAAGCCAGGTTCAAAAACACTAGCACCTTCGGGTGCTTTTTTCATGCCTGTAGTCTGGTGGTTTTCGGTTAAACTAGCCGGCATGTTTTCAATCATGAGTAATTCGAGATGACTGCACCTGCTTGGCTCTCTCAAGGCACCCTGGTTCTGGCCAGCAATAATAAAGGCAAAATTGCGGAATTTGAAAAACTGTTTGCAGAACTGAATTTACCGGTTGATGTCATCCCGCAAGGCCAGCTCAATATTGAAGATGCCATTGAAGATGGTCTGAGCTTTGTTGAAAATGCGATTATTAAAGCGCGTCATGCCTCTAAAATTTCTGGCAAGCCTGCGATTGCTGATGATTCTGGGATTTGCGTACCGGCACTGGGCGGCGCACCGGGAATTTACTCTGCCCGTTATGCTGGCGCACATGGCAACGATGCTGCCAATAATGAAAAACTGCTGGCAGACTTACAGCCTTTACGTAAAGACGGAACCGCTATTGAAGGCATGTTTGTCTGTGTTCTGGCCCTGGTGCAGCATGCCGAAGATCCTTTACCACAAATTTTCCAGGGCATCTGGCAAGGTGAAATTCTGGATGCACCACGTGGTGCAAATGGTTTTGGTTATGATCCACTGTTCTGGTTACCGGAGCTGGGTATTTCCAGCGCCGAGATGAGCAAGGAAGAAAAAAATAAGATCAGCCATCGAGGTCAGGCGATGCAGCTGTTTAAAGCAAGTTTGGAGAAGTAACATCCTTTTAAAACTCCTCCCTTTGAAAAAGGGAGGCTGGGAGAGATTCTTCTATACATCTTTCTTCTGACGCTAAAATATTGCTCATTTCTACAAAGGGTTTCCGTAAATCCCCCTCTTTAATAAAGAGGGACTTTCAAAAACTTTTATACCCTCTCTCTAACTCTCTCCCAAAGGGAGAGAGAACTTTTTGATTTATAAACCCGGCACCACCGCATGCACCACCACGCCATATACGCCAATCAAAATCGCACTGGCAATCGTTCCTGAGGCAATATATTTGGCAGAATCACCGGTGCCCTGATAATGGGTTTCTAGTGCCACAATATTGGCAGCCGGTGGCAGCAGGAAAAACATCAGCATGACGGCATAAATCAAGGTCTGCTGCGGAATGGGTAAACACCAGTACGCCACAGCACATAGCAACAAGGCCAGCGGAATACGTGCGACCAGTAAACCCAGGCTACGCTTTAAGTCAGCCCAGCCAATCCGAACTTTACTCAGCCACATCCCCAGCACGCACATGCCGGCAAAGGTCACCAGTACTTTATTGCTTTGGTAAATCACTTGTACCCAGGTCTGATGTTCAAACTGGCTCACATCCCAAAAAGATAGAATACCCGCCAGACTCAGGGCAATCACCGGCGGTGAAAGCAGCACATTTTTAACAATAAACTTTAATTCTTGCCGGGTTTGGCTCACCGCCATCACCGCACAGACATTGCCAAATAAGGATCCGCCAATATACAGCGCCACAATAATACTGCTGGCCGCAGGTCCAAACAGGGCCAAGGCAAAGGGAAAACCCAGCCAGGCCCCATTTAAATAACTGAAGCACAGTGCGATCAGTTTATCTTTTTGCAAGACATAAAAGACTGCAAAGAAAAGGATGGAACTGATCAGACTAAAACCAATCAGCCACAAGCTGCCGTCCTGATAAAACACCATGTTGTAGATAATCAGTAACGGAATAAACAGCCGGGCCAGTAACATCGCTAGCACCGAACGCAACGGCTTTAAATACGCGACCCCGAAGTATCCAATCAGAAATGAAATTAACGGAAGCAGCAGCGCCATGCGGGTACACAGGAAGGCAGAAAAGTGGTGATTATCCTAACATAATTGATGGCACAACATGCTTTTAGCCCATCTGCTGTCTTTGAATCGCAATATTCCTGTCACCTCGCTGTCATCTAGACCTGTTGAGATATGTCTTGAATTAAAAAGAGGTAAATATTATGGCTGGTTTATCGATCTGGCACGTTCTGATTTTTGCAATTGTGGTGATTCTTCTGTTTGGTACATCTAAACTGAAAAACTTAGGCAAAGATGTGGGCGGTGCGGTTAAAGACTTTAAAAAATCAATTAAAGATGATGAAACGACCACTGCGGCCCTAAACGAGCCACGTACCATTGAACATCAAGCGACATCATCTGATGTTAACACGACTGTAAAACAATAATTTTTCAGGTAATTTTGTTATGCTCAATATTGGAATGGCGGAGCTGCTGTTTTTCGGCATCATTGCATTATTGGTGCTGGGTCCAGAAAAGCTGCCTGAAGCTGCACGTTTTGTTGGAAAGTGGTACGGCAAAATTAAACGTACCATCAGCAATGTGCAAAATGATATTGATCGGGAACTTCGACTTTCTGAACTGCGTGAACAGATGCAACAGGAAATGGCACGTATTCAGGAACTTGAGCAAAAAATGCAGTCTCAGATGCATGAGCTAAAACAACAAAAAATATTCGCGGAAGAACAACCGAACCAGACCGCTGCAACGGATAATAAAAATTTGCCGACGCGTTATACCTTTATTGCCCCGCAACCTTCGCTGTTGCTGCGTCCTCAGCATCAACCGCTAACCGCGACTGAAGCTATCCCTCCGACCACATCACAATTTACCGATTATAAGGTGGCTGTATGAGTCAAAGTTCTCCTTCTCAATTGCCAGCGGCGACAGTGGGCGAGCAAGCTGCTTTAGAAGAAATGCCGATCACCAAACATCTGGTGATTCTGCGCAAGCATTTATTTAAGATTGTGGGCCTGGTTATTGCACTGTTTTTCTGCTTATTGCCTTTTGCCAATCGCACCTATCAGATTTTATCTGAACCGCTGCGTGCGCAGTTGCCGACTTCATCGACCATGATTGCTACCGATGTCACGGCCACCTTTATGGCACCGTTTAAGCTGAACTTTTTTGTGGCGTTGATGATTGCGATGCCGTTTATTATTTATCAGCTGTGGGCTTTCGTAAAACCGGCCTTATATGAAAAAGAGAAAAGTCTGGCATTGCCATTGCTCATAAGCAGTATTGCCCTGTTCTATATTGGGATTTCATTTGCTTACTTTATTGCACTGCCGTCAATTCTGCACTTTTTCATCAGTGTGTCACCGGAAACAGTTGCCCCGATGACCGATATTAATAGTTATCTGACTTTTTGTTTGAAGCTATTTTTGGTGTTCGGATTTACCTTTGAAATTCCGATTATTACCCTATTGCTGATTTTAATTGGTGTGGTTAGTACCCAGCAGCTGGTCGAAAAACGTCGCTTTATTATTGTCGGCTGTTTCTTTGTTTCGATGTTTGTTACCCCACCGGATGCGCTGTCGATGATTATGCTGGCCATTCCAATGTGGATGCTATTCGAATTGGGCTTATTTGCTGGCAAGCTGATTGAGAAGCGTCGGCTGACTGCAGAATAGGTTTTTACAAGCCTGATTAAAAAAGAGCAGCTCCGGCTGCTCTTTTTTATTTTAATAAAACATTGTTCTCATTTAACTTTTTTGAAATATTTTCTTCAAGGTACTGTCATATTGACTCGCTAAGTTGTTAGCAACTTTAAAACAACTCAGCTAATTTTGCTAGGGAACAACATGACTGATCAACATTACCTTGATGAAAATTATGATATGAACGATTCGGGGAACCCAGAATTCTTTGAATTATTAAACAAACAAATGAATCGTCGCGATTTAATTAAAAAGACTGCAGGTGGGGCTGTCGCAATGACACTGGCTGCAAGCTTAACAGGTTGTGGTAGTGATGATAACGATAACAACAATAGTGTACCTCCAGCGACAGGAGCACCGAATCCGGATGTAGATTTAACGACGCGTCCTTCATCACTTTCGTTTACGCCAGTTGAAAAACATACTCGCAGTGAATTTACAGTACCTGATGGGTATGATTTTAAAATTCTTCATGCGGTAGGCGATCCACTGAATTCACGTCTTCCAGTCTGGGATGAAAACAGAATTCCAAGCGGGATCTCTTATGACCGCCGTGTAGGTGATAACCATGACGGTATGACCTTCTTTGGTATGAATCCATCTACCTTAAAATATGATGCCAATGAATCAAACCAAGGTTTATTGGTTATGAATCATGAATATCTCCAGCGTTCTGACCTTCACCCTCGTGGTTCAAGCTTCAGTGCCTCAAGCATTACTGAAGATGAAGTATTCCGTGAAGTGAATGCGCATGGTGTATCTATTGTTGCAATCAATAAAAACCCGGTAACCCAAGCAATTAGTGTAGATTTAGACTCACCATTTTCATCATTTAACCGCCGTATTACTGCCGCAACTGTAATTGATTTTGCCGGTCCAGTACGTGGTACTGATCTGGTAAAAACTGCATTTAGTACTGATGGTACATCGACACGCGGTACAATTAATAACTGTGGTAATGGTTATACACCTTGGGGAACTTACCTGACCACAGAAGAAAACTTCAACCAATATATCGCTCGTCAAGGCGATGTACGTGATGCTGAAACTGAATATGCAATTGGTACCCGTTACCGTATAGGTTCAAATGCTTCAGGTTATAACTGGCAAAGTATTACTGATCCGCAACTGACCGCAGACAAAACGTTATTCAGTCGCTGGAACAGTATCGTCAGTGGCACCAGTGCAACACGTGACTTCCGTAACACAGTCAATACTTTTGGCTGGATTGTAGAAATCGATCCATTTGACAACCGTCAACGTCCAGTAAAACGTACTGCTTTAGGTCGTTTTGCGCATGAAGACTGCCGTGTCAGCCGCGCGATTCCTGGCCAGCCACTTGCTTTCTATATGGGTGATGACTCTACTGGCGAATATATCTATAAATTCGTATCAGATGAAGTATGGGATCCTAAAGATGTCAACGGTGGTTATGCCGCTGGCGACAAATATATGAACAGAGGTAAATTCTACGTTGCTAAATTTGACTTTAATGAAGCAACGGGGGAAGCCACGGGTGAATGGTTAGAACTTTCTATGTCTAACCCAAGTATCACGGCTTATGACCGTTATAAGTTTAAAGACGAAGCTGACATTTTAGTTCACGCACGTATTGCTGCCGATGCTGCTGGTGCAACCAAAATGGACCGTCCGGAATGGGTTGCAGTAAATCCAGAAAATGGCGAAGTTTATGTTACTCTGACCAATAACTCTTCACGTGGCAGCAGCTATCCAACAGATGCAGCAAACCCACGCCGTTATGCCGATGATGATGATGCATCAGGTCGCTTACGTGGCAATATCAATGGTCACATCATTCGTTTCCGTGAACCGGATGCTGATGTTACCGCAACAACATTCACTTGGGATATCTACCTGTTCGGTGCAGAGTCTGACTCTATCGAAGGCGTTAACCTTTCTGGCTTAACTGATGCCAATGACTTCTCTAGTCCGGATGGTATGTGGTTTGACCCACGTGGTGTGCTTTGGATTCAGACTGATGATGGTGCTTATACAGATACTACAAACTGTATGATGCTGGCATCGTTACCAGGTGCTGTGGGTGATGGTTCTGTACAGAATGCCAAGTCTGGAGATGGAACTCAAAAAACACCTACAGGTGCCATTTTAGATGATTCAAAATTACGCCGCTTCCTGGTTGGGCCTAAAGGCTGTGAAATTACCGGGGTAACCATGACACCTGACTACAAAGCGATCTTTGTCAACGTACAGCACCCAGGCGGTACTTGGCCTGCAAACCAGCCGGGTCATCTGATCAGTACCGGCCGAGGTTCACGACCACGTTCTGCAACAGTTGTAATCACACGTAAAGATGGTGGTGTCATTGCAGGTGAAACTTTAGAACCATCTAAAGCTTAATCCTTCTTACACTTAAAAATACCGGCTTAATGCCGGTATTTTTTATTTCTGTAATGGAATATTCAGCTCCACGATCTGTCCGGCGGTTTCACCCTGCTGGCTTTTCTCTAACCAGTGCCATTGCTGAGCATTTAATCTTAAAATATTGGAACAGCGTGTACCATACGCCGGACTCTGAATAAAGGTCGAAGACAATAACTCTTCCAGCTCGACAGAAATACCGGTTTCTGGCAATAAATCTGCAATCACCTTGCGTTCATCTTCCAGAATATCCCAGGCAGCATGCTGCAGATCTACTTCTGGCATCCGGGCTTGCTGTAACATCGGTAAAAATTCCTGGGTAAAGCGTTTACGCAAATGCCCGGTTTTTTCCCAATGTTCACCCATTAAGCCATTGGACACTACATGTACCCCTTTGGCCAGCACTTGCGGCGCTTCCCCTCGATTGCTCATATACACCGCCTGTTCCCGGTCGCCGACAAATAAATTAAAGCCGGCATAGTCACACTGGCGCGGCTCCAAGGCTTGTACAAAGCGAATTGGACTTAATTCAGATTCCAGAAAATCCTGAATCAGATGGCCGCGTGAGGTCGGATAATTGTGCTGATCCTGTCCATTACGAAAATTGGTAACAATGGCCCAGCGGCCTCTGGCGGTCACGCCCATCCAGGTGCCACCCGACTGCAAGTCCTGTCCGGCATAAATCGGGCTATTTTCCCAGGCATGCAACGCCGCAGTCGGACGCTGATAAAACTCATCACGGTTTGAAATTAAACATAAAGGCAGCTCATCCAGAACCTGCCAGGCAAAGGCCACAATACACATAATTTCCTGCTCGCTATCTTTACACATTGAATGTACAACATTTTTCATCTTATTCAGCTAAAATCTGTGCAAAACAGAATGACAAGGAACAGGAATGCTGACCTATCCAAATATTGATCCGGTGGCGATATCGCTGGGTCCCTTACAAGTCCACTGGTATGGACTAATGTATTTACTGGCCTTTTTATTTGCCTGGGGTCTGGCCACCTATCGCGCCAAGCAGCGTGGCTGGACACCGGACATGGTTTCGGATCTGATCTTTTACGGCGCGCTGGGTGTGGTCATTGGCGGCCGCGTCGGTTATGTGTTCTTTTATGGCTTTGAGCAGTTTCTGGCCAATCCGGTGTGGCTGTTTCAGGTCTGGACCGGGGGCATGAGTTTCCATGGTGGCTTCCTTGGGGTCATGCTGGCTATGCTGTTCTGGTGTAAAAAATACCAGATGACCTGGTTCCAAACCCTGGACTTTATTGCACCCTGTGTCCCGACCGGGCTAATGTTTGGACGTATCGGCAACTTTATTGGTGGCGAGTTATATGGCCGTCCGGTCAGTGATCCGAACTTTGCACTGGGCATGATTTTCCCGACCGATCCACTACAGCTGGTACGTCATCCATCACAGTTGTATCAGGCGCTGTTTGAAGGGCTGCTGTTATTTATTCTGCTGTGGTGGTTCAGTTCCAAACCGCGTCCACGTATGGCGGTTTCGGCACTGTTCCTGATTGGTTATGGTCTGGCGCGTTTTGTGGTGGAATTCTTCCGCGAACCGGACAATGGTCAGCTATTTATTGCCTGGATGAGTAAAGGCCAATTCCTGAGTCTGCCAATGATTCTGGTCGGTCTCTGGATGATGTGGTACGCCTACCAGAAAAAAATCTATGACTGGGGCCCACAGAAAAATAGTTAAACCGGAGCGAGGCATTGGCCTCGCTTTTTTTATGCCATTTTTGCTAAAGTGCATGCACCCTTGCACAATTCATCTGGTGGGCTATGCTCGAATTCTGGTTTAATCCCAACGTATCCGTACTGCAAAAACTCATGCTGTTTATTCTGATTGCAGTGGTCACCGGCGTTTTATACTGGATGCAACCGCTGGCCTATGATGCCATCCTGATGTTTATGGGCACCGGAATTATTTTTCTGATTTGCCGTTACTGCAAAATTCATTTTGCGGCACAACGTCCCACCAGTTTACTGTATCGTCTGCTGACCTGGATTCCGATTGCCCTGCTGTTGGCACTAATTTTCATGAATATGCAACAGGGTGAAATTTTATTACCGGGCGCACAAGGACTTGGCTTTATGGCTCTGGCAATTTGTCTGTTCTCGCCACTGTCATTGCTGCATCAACATCAGGATCAGGCATAAATGCTCAGTTTCTGGTATTCCGCGCGTTGTCATCGTCAGCTCAAACTGATGATCTGTATTGGCACCTGTCTGCTGATTTATCTGGCTTCGACGCAGGCACAGCTGCCGTCATTTTGGGTCATCCTCAGTCTGATTCTGGGCATGGGCTTACATCTGCTGTATCAATGGATCGACAGTCGTTCCTGGCCAGGACATCAGCGCAGGCTGATGTACGGGGGATTAAATCTGGCACCGCTGCTCCTGCTGGCCGTATTGCTGCTGTTTCTACCGAAAATGCAACTTTGGGCCATGGCCTTGCAAGCACTCGGCTTTATCTTGGTAGGACTGTTTATGGTGTCGATCTACCAGCAACGTGCCAAACGGTTTGACTCCTAAGCTTTATTTTCCTGTCCAATTTTTTGCATTTTAATAACCTGTGTAGCAGTTGCTGCACAGAAAACCGGGCTGAATTTACACTGCATACATGCCGAAACAGGAGCGCTAACAACAATAACCCGAATCCCGTTCAGCCTGCTTAGAATAACTGCAGTCTTTATGAAAATAATTCAGGAAGTTGTTTATGAATTCAGAACTCAACACCATTTCCGGTTTTAACCTGCAACGTTATTTGGGCACCTGGTACGAAATTGCCCGTTTGCCAATGCGCCATGAACCCGAAGACAGTACCGATATTTCCGCCACCTACAGCCTGAATGAAGATAGCAAAGTGCGTGTGCAAAACCGCCGTCTGGATGGTCAGGGTCAACTAGATGAATCGATTGGTGAAGCCACCCCGGTCGATGCTGAACATGGCAAGCTGGAAGTCAGCTTCTTGCCAGAAGGCCTGCGCTGGATTCCGTTTACCAAAGGTGATTACTGGATTTTAAAACTTGATCCGGAGTATCAGACCGCACTGGTCGGTGACCCGAGCCGCAAATACTTATGGTTGCTGCATCGTCATCCACAGCTGGATGAAGCCACACAAAATGAATATCTGGCGCAGGCCAAAAGTCTGGGTTATGACCTGAGTGATCTGATTTACACCCCGCACACCGGTCGGCCAACCGCATAAGCTGCCGCTATTTTGCTGAGGCATCTTTTTTAAGATGCCTTTTTTAATGATGATGAATATTCATCTCGGCCCGGCATCAATGTTATGATGGCTGCACTTTTATGTGCTCATTTAAAGCCAAGATCTTCAATACAGCCAGCCTTTTGCGCTGCAATGAAGGTCGACACAGGAGCCACATCACTATTTGATTGAGAGAATTTCATGCGCCAATATCTTGACCTGTTACAACATATCCTTGACCACGGCGGCGACAAAGGCGACCGTACCGGCACGGGAACCCGTTCTGTATTCGGTCATCAGATGCGCTTTGATCTGTCTCAGGGTTTTCCGCTGTTAACCACCAAAAAAGTGCATTTCCGTTCAATTGTGATTGAACTGTTATGGTTCCTGAAAGGTGATACCAACGTTCAGTATCTGCAGGACAACAAAGTTACGATTTGGGATGAATGGTCAACGGCAGAACAGACGGCGCGTTTCGGCCGTCCTGAAGGCGAGCTTGGTCCGGTATATGGCCATCAGTGGCGTAACTTTGGCGCCAGCAAAAATGCCGATAACAGCTATAATCAGGATGGTTTTGACCAGATTTCCTGGCTAATCAATGAGATTAAAACCAACCCGAATTCACGCCGTTTAATTGTATCGGGCTGGAATCCGCAGGAAGCCGGTCAGGTGGCATTACCACCTTGTCATACCCTGTTCCAGTTTTTTGTTCATAACGGCAAACTCTCTTGCCAGCTGTATCAGCGTAGTGCCGATGTCTTCCTGGGTGTACCATTCAATATTGCCAGCTATGCGCTGCTGACCCATATGATTGCCCAGGTATGTGATCTAGAGGTTGGTGATTTTGTCTGGACCGGCGGCGATACCCATTTATATGCCAACCATTTTGAACAGGCACAACTGCAACTCAGTCGTGAACCGCTGGGGCTGTGCCAGCTGAAACTGAACCCGGACGTCAAAGATCTGTTCGCGTTTAAATTTGAAGATATTGAAATTGTCGGTTATGAGTCACATCCGGCAATTAAGGCCCCGGTAGCGGTTTAAAGCCAATTAATTCCGGACAAATGCCCCATCCCCCTTTCATCGAGGGGGATTTTACATTTTAATAGGGTTAATTTTTCGCATGAGATATGGATGAAACAGCATGGCATTTCAAGGTTTAGAAGTTGTACACGTGGTGGCCATGGATCAGCAGCGCTGTATTGGAAAAGCCAATGATTTGCCATGGCATATTTCTGCCGACTTAAAACATTTTAAGGAAATTACCCAGGGCGGCGTGGTAGTGATGGGCCGTAAAACCCTGGAATCAATGGGTCGTGCCTTACCGAAACGTGTCAATTGGGTGATTACCCGAGATCCAAATTGGGCCTTTGAGGGCACCAAAGTCGCCTATTCAATTGAAGAAGCTTTAACTCAGGCCGTGGCTGATGTGCAGGCTTCAGAAAAGCCGGACAGTATTTTTATTATTGGCGGTGGTGAAATCTTTAAACAGACCATGGATATTGCCGACCGTCTGGAACTGACCCATGTCGAGCTGGATGTACAGGGCGATGCACATTATCCGGAAATTCCGGCAGCGTTCCAGAAAGTCAGTGCCGAGCAACATTTGGATGACAAAACTGGCATTGCATTTGAGTTTGCCAGCTACCGAAAATAAAGCTTATTTTTCTGAATGAATTCATCAGCATGCAGACACCCCAACAGCCCGAACTGGCACAGCGTTTGATTCAAGGCAGTTTGCATGGCCTGTTTAGCCTGTTTGTAATTGGCAGCTCGATCTGGCTGGTGCTGATTTTGTGGTTTCAGCAGCCGTTTGGACTGCTGTTTAGCCGGATCCTGATTGGCCTGTGGATTGCCTTTGCCATGAGCATTCTGGGCATCTATATCAGCCGGCATCTGATTAGCCGTAAACTGGATGTGCTGATTTATCTGCTGGTGTTTCTGTGCAGCCAGCTCTGGTATTTTGGCCTGCCACCTCGCCAGGACCGCGACTGGAATCCCGAAGTGGCGCAGCTGTTACATTCCGAGCGTCACGGCGATCAGGTCATTCTGCACAATGTGCGTAACTTTAACTGGCACAGCGATGGTTCCTACGAGCAGCGCTGGGAAAGTCGCCATTATGACCTGAACCAGATTCGGGGCGTCAACATCATCACTTCCTACTGGATGGGACCACAAATTGCCCACACCCTGGTCAGTTTCGATTTTGCCAATGCCGCACCGCTGACTTTTTCGATTGAAATCCGCAAAGAACGCCATGAAGAATTTTCTTCGCTGGGCGGATTCTTCCGCAAATATGAACTGAGTCTGGTGGCGGCGGATGAAAAAGATATTATCTATACCCGCAGTAATATTCGCGGTGAACAGGTCTATTTTTTCCCGCTGAAGATGCCGCAAGAAATGCAAAAAGCCCTGTTTCTGGAATATCTGACCAAAGCCGATGAACTGGCACAACAGCCCAAATGGTATAACACCCTGACCAGTAACTGCACTACCCTGGTCTTTGACATGGTGCAGGCAGTATCCAACCAGACCTTGCCCACCGATTATCGCCTGCTAGCTTCGGGTTATTTACCCAATTATTTGTATGATTTACAGGCGCTTGATCAGAGCTTGAGCATTGAAAGCTGGTATCAGCGCGCTTATATCAATCCGCGTGTGGAACAGCCGGGCCAGCTGGATAGTGCACAATTTTCAGCACTAATCCGGCAGGGTTTGCCCGCGCCATCCGCTCCTGGCGCTCCGTCAAATCAATGATACAATTTTAACTGGCGATCAAATTTAAAATTGGTTTAGATACATCCATCAGCTTTAAAATAAAGAGAAATCCATATGCTTAAACATCTTGCTGCCGTTGCCCTTTTAGGTTCAGCCCTAGTTTTTAGCGGCTGTGAAACTTTACCAACCCCGGGTGCTACCGTTGAAACTGCCAATCTTGTCCAGCTGCAAAACCGCACTTGGATTGTGACCCAGATTGGCAATACCGCGGTTCGCACCGAACCGACTGCCCACAATATTCCAAGCCTGCAATTTGATAGCGCCACCCAACGCGTTAGCGGTGCCGATGGCTGTAACCGGATTATGGGCAGCTACAGCGCCGGCCGTGACACGCTAACGCTAAGCCAAATGGCTGGCACCCGTATGGCCTGCCTCAACAGCAATGGCATTGATCAGAAATTCAATGAAGCACTGGCCAAAGTGACCCATTATCAGGTCTTTGGTAAAACCCTGAAACTGCTGGATCGTTATGGCAATTTGCTGATTCAGCTGGAAAGTGCCGTACAACCGCGTTAATACTGCACCGGCCTGCACCTTTGCAGACCTTTTTTATGAACGATTGAAAACAGAAGGCTGACCCTATGCAACAGGCAATTTTTGGTGGTGGATGTTTCTGGTGTACCGAAGCGGTATTTCTCCAACTGCGCGGTGTGGCCAAAGTGGTGAGTGGCTATGCCGGCGGCCAGATGGACAATCCAAATTATGAAGCGGTGTGCAATGGTGATACCGGCCATGCTGAAGTCATTCTGATTGATTTCGATGACAGTCAAATCAGCTATACCCAGCTGTTAAATGTGTTCTTTGCCACCCATGACCCGACCACGCTTAACCGTCAGGGCAATGATGTCGGCAGCCAGTATCGTTCGGTGATTTATTATTTAAATCCGGAGCAGCAGCAACAGGCCGAACAGATGATCCAGCAGCTCAAGGCAGAAGGCATCCCTGTGGTCACCGAAGTGACCGCTGCACCGCGTTTTTATCCGGCAGAGGCCTATCATCAGAACTTCTTTGCCAATAACCCGACTCAGGGCTATTGCAACTTTGTAATTCCACCCAAACTGATGAAGCTGCATAGCAAGTTTCAGGATTTACTCAAAGACTGAAACCAGGAAGGCTCGAAAAGCTCAATAAAAAAGGACTGCAATTGCAGTCCTTGTCGTCTGGGGAGGCGGTTAAGCCTGAACAAAAGTGCTCCAGACAAATTCCCGGGTTTTGCCCTGCAAACGCATACTTAACTGGTCATTGGCCTTTAAGGCACCCACCCCGGCCGGAGTACCGGTCATTACCACATCGCCCGGCTCCAAACTAAAACTGTGGCTAATTTCAGCCAGTAGCGCACCAATTTCAAAAATCAGCAGCGCGGTATGCCCCTGCTGACGCAGTTCGTCATTAATATGCAGCGTATAGTGCACATCTTTCCAGTCATTAATTTCTGCAACATCGACCCAGTCTGCCAGTACACAAGCCCCATCAAAGGCTTTGGCTCGTTCCCATGGATGGCCTTTCTGTTTCAGTTCATCCTGCAAGTCACGCAAAGTGAGGTCCAGCCCCAAAGTCACCGCCCCCACGGCCTGCAAGGCTTTTTGCGGATCGGTTTCTGCCTTTAAGGGCTGGTCAATACGCAGGCTGAGTTCACATTCATAATGACAGCTGCCCCAGGCCGGATTCCAGGCAATCCCGGCAGATAACGGACGCAGGCTGCTCGGCGGTTTGATAAACAGCACCGGACGATCAGGAACCGCATTGCCCAGTTCTTTGGCATGATCCGCATAACTGCGACCCACACAGACAATTTTCGATGGACGTGTATTCATGATCTTCCCTCTTATGATGTGATGGTTTTAACAGGCTTATTTTTTAAAGGTATTTTCAAACAGGGTCTGATCGGCTGTGCTTTCAAACACGCGTTTTGGCACAATAATCACCATGCGGTTTTTCAGCTCAATCATATAGGTCAGCTTGCCTGAAGCAAAATTCTGCACTTCGTTATAGTGCACCACTTTGTCACGGCCATTGGCAGAAATCTCGGCATAATCCTGATACAGCGCAATGCCCTGTTCGCTTTTTCCAAACTGGTATTTGACAAACTGACGCTTAAACATCATTGGCAGGAACCAGTAACGCATCAGCATCTGTAGCACCAGAAAAAATACCCCCAATGCCAGATAGTAACGGCCCACGCCATCGAGGCCCAAATAAATGCCCCAGGCAATAATCCCGACACTAATTAATGGAGTAATAAAACGGGTAAACTGTTTTTTACCAAAGGTGGCCAGAGCAAAGCCATCCTGAGATTCTTCCAGATTTAAAAAATAACGTAGCGACAAGGCAGGCTTGAGTTCCGACATCGGCTCATCATCAAATCAGTTAAATTACGCTAAATATTACACCAGAATAGGTGATTTCCTTATTCTTTTTCTCGCCAGTGCTGTCATGATGATGCTGCAACCACCATTCAAAAAATAACCCTATTCAAAACGGGATGATTCGCTCACCTCCACAGCAAAAACAGGATGTTTTATGCCACAGACGCACACCCGATTGATCGCCCTGCTTTGCAGTCTGCTGCTGCCGGTTTCTGCCTGGGCCAGTTTAGTTCGCTGGACAGGAAAAATGCCAGGCAGTTTACAAGGCTATGGCAGCAGTGCCGAGCAGCTGGCCGCGCTGACCGGAGATGGAATTCTGATTTATGCGCATGCCGCGCAACCGATTCAGCTGCCAACTTTCGCATCTACAAAACGTGGCAAATTTTATAGCGCTGCGGTGGTGCTGCCAGTGCCCAGTCACAAAGTTGCGGCGCTGCTCAGTGATTATTCAGGCTATGCCCAGCTGTTTCCGACCTTAAAAAGCGCCAAGATGCTGGAGCAGCGCCAGCACATCAGTCAGGTCAAATACCGGATTCATATTCCCACGCCCATTCCGGTGCTGAACTTTAAAGACGATGTGATCCTGCAACATCAGCTCACCGACAACAGTATTGAAACCCTGGTGATTGACGCACCCATTCCGTATGGCGCCGGAAAAATAGAATGGTTTGCCTTGTCGGCCCATCAGACGCTGGTCACGGTCACGCACTGGGGAGATTTGGCGCAGCCCAAAGGCTTTTTATTTCGTACCATCCTGAATGCCCTGCCCGATGCCAAACTGGGCCTGCCGGCCGGCACCAATGCCTTTATTCTGGAAGCACTGCAACGTAAATTTAAAAGCACAACACCCCGAGCCTTACCCGCCGGCGACGTACCAGCCCCTGAATTAAGTGTCAGCCAGATGAACAAAATCCGGCAGATCAGCCAGAAATCACAAGAACCCGTATCCTTTATTTTACCGGCCTATCAGGTGTCCTATGGTGCAAAGCAGGAAATCATGCGTTTTAGCAGCAGCTATCAGTACTATGCCCAGCCGGCCAGCAAGCTAAAACCCTGGCTTGAACCGCAGGCCTACCAGCACCTGTTTCCACGGCAAATTAAAAAAGTTCATATTCAGCAGCCCTCTGCCCGGCAGCTGGATGCCGACTATAAAATTTCGGTCGGACTGGGCGTGATTCAGATTCCGTTTGATTTTAAACTGCGTTTTCAGGCACAAGGCGCTCTGGAGCAGCAGTTTCAGGCGGTGGGGGGAGATTTACGCTATGTGCAAGGCGGCATGCAGATTTTGCCGCAAGCCGAGGGCAGTTTACTGAATGTGACCAGCGCCATGAACATTGATGCGCAGGCACCGTTTTTATTACGCGCCATGCGCAGTATGCCGTATCACGAGTTGCTGCCGGCCTTGGGTGGCAATACCGTGCTGACCTTAAAGATTCAACAGAAGATCAAATAATGCGGGAATGTTTTAGTAAATTATAGACACAAAAAAACCGCAACATGTGCGGTTTTTTCAGAATTCTTTATCAAGATTGGTGCGCTCAGAGAGATTCGAACTCCCGACCCCTTAGTTCGTAGCCAAGTGCTCTATCCAGCTGAGCTATGAGCGCGACGTCTTGATGGGGTGCATTATACGGGCTTTTCGGTATTTGTTAAGTCTTATTTCATAAAAATGCAACCAAATGGATAGATATTGGACAAATCATGTATTTGTGCGCTGATTTTATACAGGTTTTAAATTGCAATTGAAATTGTAACAAATAAGGAAGCCAGCGGATGCAGCTGAGTAGCCAAATTGCAGGCACAAAAAAACCGCAACATGTGCGGTTAATTGTTCAAGTTGGTGCGCTCAGAGAGATTCGAACTCCCGACCCCTTAGTTCGTAGCCAAGTGCTCTATCCAGCTGAGCTATGAGCGCGTCACTTGTGTCGTCTATATTAGACTGCGTTATTTCCTGGTTTACTTATTGGTGCGCTCAGAGAGATTCGAACTCCCGACCCCTTAGTTCGTAGCCAAGTGCTCTATCCAGCTGAGCTATGAGCGCGACATAAGTAAAGTGGCGGTGAGAGAGGGATTCGAACCCTCGATACAGTTGCCCGTATGCGTCCTTAGCAGGGACGTGGTTTCAGCCACTCACCCATCTCACCGTAACGTGCCGCCATAATACAAATTTAACTGTAGCACTGCAAGCGCAGTCACTCTATTTTTTGCAGTTTTTTGCTCAATTAAATATTTTTTAAACAATTTATTGCTTCTAGCCTGGCATTTTCTGCAAATTTATGGGGAATGTGATTTTATCTACTCGCAATCATCTTAAAATAAAGACTTAAAACACATTATTGCAATCATTTACGTGCAGTCTGACGCTGCATGACTTATGCTAAACCTATCTTCTGACTTGAAGCCAAAGACATGATGAAAAACTGGGTCGATCCTGAAGCAAAAGCTGAAGCCGAACGTTACGATAATCCGATTCCAAGTCGCACACTGATTCTTGAAAGTATTGAAAAACTGCAACAGGCCCAGTCGCATGCCGACTTGGTTGAATATTTTGAAATTGCCGATCAGAAAAGTATTGATGCCCTGAGCCACCGCTTAATTGCCATGGTGCGTGATGGCCAGCTCATGAAAGACGGATTCAAGTTCCAGCTTGCCGCCGAGCAGCCTACCCATGAAGCCACGGTCTACATTAATAGCAAGGGTCTCGGTTCTGCCCATATTGACGGACAAAATGACATCCTGCTACCCGAGCGTGAATTGCGTCTGGTGTTTAATGGCGACCGCGTTAAAGTGCGCCAGACCTCGGTCGATCGCAAAGGCAAAGCCTGGGGCTTTATTACCGAAGTCCAGCAGCGCCGTGTGAAACAGATCATTGGCAAACTGTCGATGTATGACGGTGAATATTTTATTCAGCCGGGCAATCCGAACAGCCATCAGCCGGTGACTTTAGAAAAAGAGCTGGTTGAACACGCCAAACTGAATCTGGGCGATTCAGTTCGCGTTGCCATTGATGACTATCCAAGCCGTGAAGAATTTGCCACCGGCCATGTTGTACAGTCGATGGCCGATAAAGCCGATACCGAAATCATCATTCCCCAGACTATTTTAGAGTTTGGTTTACCATATGAATTTCCGGACAATGTCTTAAAAGATGCCGACAGTTTTAAAGAACCGTCAGCCAAAGACCGTGAAGGCCGGGTCGATTTACGTGATTTAGCTCTGGTCACCATTGACGGTGAAGATGCCCGCGACTTTGATGATGCGGTGTATGCAGAAAAACGTCCAGGGGGCGGCTACCGCGTAGTGGTCGCGATTGCTGATGTCAGCCACTATGTCCGCACGGGCAAACCGCTGGATGATGAAGCCCAGGAACGCGGCACTTCGGTCTATTTCCCGCATTTTGTCTTGCCGATGTTGCCAGAAGCCTTATCGAATGGCTTATGTTCGCTGAATCCGCAGGTAGATCGTCTGTGTATGGTCTGTGACCTGAACCTGTCCCGTGCCGGCCGGGTAACCAAATTCGAATTCTATCCCGCGGTAATGCATTCCAAAGCCCGTCTGACCTATACCCAGGTGGCGCAATATTTTGACGGCGACAGCGCTGCCATTCCGGAAGACCGGGATGTACGCAAATCGCTGAATACCCTGTTCCAGCTGTATCAGGTACTCAAAGGTTTACGTGCCCAGCGTCATGCCATGGAATTTGAAACTGTCGAAACCTATATGACCTTCGACGAACTCGGTGGTATTCAGGAAATCCTGCCGCGAACCCGTAATGATGCGCATAAACTGATTGAAGAGTGCATGTTGCTGGCCAACGTGGCGGCGGCAGAATTTGCGCTCAAAAATGATATTCCGATGCTGTACCGTGTGCATGAGCCACCTGAGTTTTCACGGATTCAGAAAGTTCGTGAATTTGTAAAACTGCTGGGACTGAATTTCCCGGAACAGCCAACCCAGGCCGATTATCAGGCCGTGATTGATGCCACCAAAGACCGCATTGATGCGCCAAGTATTCATGCGGTGCTGTTACGCTCGATGATGCAGGCCTATTACGGCGCGGCCAATGCCGGCCACTATGGTCTGGCCTATGAAGCCTATACCCACTTCACCTCACCAATTCGTCGTTATCCGGATCTGCTCTTGCACCGTGCCATTAAGGCGCATCTGGCCCAGAAACCTTATCCGATTTCGGGTGCCGCGCTGGATGATGCCGGTGAGCATTTCTCGCAAACTGAACGCCGTGCCGATGAAGCCTCCCGCTCTGTGACCATGTGGCTGAAATGTCATTATATGCAGCAGCATTTAGGCGAAGAATTTGTCGGGGTGATTTCTGCCGTGACCGAATTTGGTCTGTTTGTCACGCTGAAAGATCTGTATGTCGATGGCATGATTCACGTCAGCCAGCTGGGCGATGACTTCTTTATGTTTGATCAGGCCAGCCAGTCACTGGTCGGTCAGTCACGCGGTCAGACCTTTAGTCTGGGCGATGAAGTCAAAGTCAAGGTGGCCGGAGTCAACCTGGAAGAACGCAAGATTGATTTCGAGCTGGTCAAACAATTGACCCATGCCGGTCGTGCGATCCGCAGCCGTGCACCACGCGTGGCCAAAGCCGCGCCGCGTGCTGAAGCCACCGAAGAAATCTTTCATGATCGTCCAGTCAAGCTTGCCGTGAGTGAAGATGGCGAACAGCCGTTGAAGAAGAAAAAGGCCAAATCCAAGCCGAGTTCTTATGGCAAAAAGCCGGCGAAAAAAGTCACCGCCAAGGCTGAAAGCAAAGACAAGGTCAAGAAAAAAGCCAAAGTGAAAAAGAAAAAGTCCAATGCCAAGTCCAAGCTGGACTAAGCAGCCCGATCAGAAACAGAGCGCCACGGCGCTCTTTTTTGTATGAAGTTGAGCAATTCTGTACACACCGCTTGATTTCCCACGCTGGAGGCCCTACATCTATTGCTAAGACAGGACTTCAACATGGAAAAAGAAATGACATTAGAACAGGCAACCCTGCCAGTATCCCAGTTTGACCAGATTACGCTGCCCCAATTAAAACAACAGGTTGAACAGACCATTGCCCAAGGGCAGGCCTTTTTACAGCAACTCCAAGACATTCCAGCCAGTAGCGATGCACAGTTGCAGGTTCTGGCACAGGTCGATCATCTGGAAAACCAGATGAGCGAAAGCTGGGGCGTACTCTCGCACCTGAATGCGGTGATGAACAATGCCGAAACCCGTGAAGTCTATCAGGCACTGTTACCCGGCCTGAGCGAATACTATACCCAGCTCGGTCAGCACACGGTGCTGTATCAGACCTATCAGCAGGTTCATGATGCAGTGACGTTTAATGACTTACCCGCAGCGCAACAAAGCGCAATTAAACTGGCGCTGCGTGACTTTAAATTGTCAGGTGTGGCCTTGGAAGGTGAAGCGAAAAAACGCTATGCGGAAATTTCAGCGCGCCTGTCGCAGCTGTCCTCTGACTTTTCCAACCATGTACTGGATGCAACACAGGCTTACTTTAAACCGCTCACAGAAGCACAACTAGCCGGCCTGCCTGCCAGCAGTGTGGAATTACTCAAGCAGTATGGCCAGCAACGTGAGCTGGAGCAGCCGGTTGCGACGCTGGATTTCCCGTCCTATCTGGCCATTATGACCTATGCTGAAGATCGCAGCCTGCGTGAAGAGTTATATAAGGCTTATACCACCCGTGCTTCTGACCAGTCGGCCGATCAGGCCTTTGACAATACCGCGGTGATGGAAGAAATTTTAAGCCTGCGTCAGGAAATGGCCCAGCTGCTCGGCTTTAACAACTATGCCGAACTGTCATTAGCCAGCAAAATGGCACCAAGTGTCGAAGCAGTTGAGCAGTTCCTGGTTGAGCTGGCCGAACATGCCCGTCAGCCAGCTGAACAGGAAATTGCCGAACTGAAAGCCATTGCCGCAGCAGATGGCATTCAGCAGCTGCAACCCTGGGATACCAGTTTCTATTCAGAAAAACTGAAACTGGCCCAGTTCAATCTGTCTCAGGAAGCACTGAAACCGTATTTCCCGGCGCCGAAAGTGGTTGACGGCTTATTTAGCATCGTCAAGCGTCTATACGATGTCGATATTATCGAGCGTGAAGCACCGGTCTGGCATCCAGACGCCCGTTATTTTGAACTGCAAGATCAGGGTCAGGTAATTGGCGGTTTCTATTTTGACCTGTATGCCCGTCAGGGCAAACGCGGCGGCGCCTGGATGAGCGGTTTCCGTTCGCGCATGCAGCAAAGCCAGGGCCTGCAACAGCCAATTTGCTATATGGTCTGTAACTTCACCCCGCCCGTGGGGGATCAGCCGGCCTTACTGACCCATGATGAAGTACTGACCTTATTCCATGAATTTGGGCATGGCCTGCATCATATGCTGACGGAAGTCGACAACATTGCGGTGGCCGGCACTCACGGCGTAGCCTGGGATGCGGTGGAACTGCCAAGCCAGTTTATGGAATTCTGGGCTTGGGACAAAGAAAGCCTGGATGTACTCAGTCAGCATATCGACACACAGGCCACCCTGCCGGATGATTTACTGCAGGCGCTGCTGAATGCGCGCTTCTTCCAGTCCGGCATGCAGACCCTGCGCCAGCTGGAATTTGCCCTGTTTGACCTGAATATTCACCGCATGACTCCGGCCTTGACCGCCAGCCAGATTCAGGATGTGCTGAATGAAATCCGGTATAAATATGCGGTGGTGCCAACCACCGATTACAACCGCTTCCAGCATAGCTTCAGTCACATCTTCGCCGGGGGCTATGCGGCCGGTTATTATTCCTATAAATGGGCCGAAGTTTTGGCCAGCGATGCCTTCGATCGCTTCGAAAATGAAGGAGTATTTAACACCGACACCGGAAAGCAGTTCAGGCAGTTTATTCTAGCAGTTGGCGGAAAAGATTCAGCACTTGACGCGTTTATCAATTTCCGCGGACGCGAGCCAAAAATAGATGCATTATTGCGTCATCAAGGTTGGACGAAGCCAATTAAAAACGCTTAAACTAGGGCCTTAATTTGAACACAGGATCAGTATGATGACCATCAAACGTCGTTTCATTGCAGGCGCAAAATGTCCAAAATGCCAGGCTATGGATCGGGTGGTCATGCTGACCTCAGGTGATGATGAATGGATTGAATGTATCGACTGTGGCTATAGCGAAAATCGCCCAACCCATGTCGATGAACCTCAGCCACCGGCAGCGCCTGATGAAGTGGGTGTGATTCAATTTAAACCACGTCATCCTAAGTAAAAAAATTAAGGTTCATTTATTCATGACGCTTGATCAGAGAAATAGCTCAAAACTATTATGGGCCATTATTGGGGGCCTGATCGTAATCGTACTTGTGGTGCTGTCTTATCAATGGATGAGCCAAAACCAGAGTGCAGAGGTAACACCTGAAGCCGAGCTGCTAAGTCAGCCGGCCGCACCTGCGGCTAAAGCCAAAGCAGAACCAGCGGTGCAGCTGGAAGAAGTACCACAGCAACTGGTGAGTGAAGATATTCTGAAACAGCCGGTTGCTACCAACGCGACCCTGGCCAAAGAAGAAATGGCCAAACTGGAAGATCTGCAGGCACAGCTGGATGATCAGGCCGCGCTGCTCAATGCCCAGCACGCCGATGCTGATGAACTGATTCGCCTGAAAGAAGAACAGATTCAGCTGCTCGAAGCCCAGCTCAAACAGCAATAATTATGACCGGCAGTCTGCGTTAAATCGGCTAGAATACATCCTTATTCCTCGCCCGGATTGATGATGACTGCCTCCACGCCTCAGCATGATCTGATCAAAGCCATTGGCTTACTCACCCTCTCTGCTTTTCTGTTTTCGCTGATGGGCGTGTGTATCCGCTACGCCTCGCATACGGTCGACAATGCCACTATTGTGTTCTTCCGTAATTTTATTGGCCTGTTTATTTTTCTGCCACTGCTGTTCAATAAAGGCCTCGGCTTTTTTAAAACCCGGCGTCTGTGGATGCATACCTGGCGTAGTGTGGTCGGTCTGCTGGCGATGTATGGCTTTTTCTATGCCATTGCCCAGCTTAAACTGTCCAATGCGATGGTGTTTACCTATTCTTCCCCGATCTTTATTCCGCTCATTGCCTGGTTATTCCTGAAAGAAAAAGTCAGTGCAGCCATGCTGATCGCCGCCCTGTTTGGACTGATGGGCGTACTCTGTGTGGCCAAACCGGATGCCGGCCTGTTCAATCATCTGTCGATTATTGGTCTGGGTGCCAGTTTTCTGGCTGCAATGGCCTTTGTCACTGTGCGCGCCCTGACTCAAACCGAACCACCAGAACGGATTGTGTTTTATTTCTGCCTGATTGGCACCCTGATTTCAGTCATTCCAATGTTCTGGCTATGGCGAAGCTATCAATGGAGTGAACTGGGCCTGCTGATCAGTGCCGGGGTGCTGGCCAATATCAGCCAGATTTGTATGTCGCGGGCCTATAGTCTGGCGCCCGCTGGTCAGATTGGGCCGGTAAATTATATTGCGATTATTTTTGCCGGCATCTGGGGCTTTTTGTTCTGGCAGGAATTGCCCGATCTGTCCAGCCTGCTCGGCTTTGGCCTGATTTTAATTGCGATTTTACTCTGTGCAGCCCGCTGTTTAAAAAAGCCAGTCCTACACAGGCGCCATAAAAATACCCTGACCTTTCGCAAAAGATCAGGGTATGGTCATCATCACGGTTGAACGGCTGGCTTACTGATACCAGCCAAACAGTTTAAAGAAGTATGGTACATAGGCAATCATCAGCATCGCTGGCAGCATCACCAAGATCGGCAGAATCCAGCGCTCAAAACGATAGTAGAAGGATTTGTGGCGCACTTCGGCATCTGCCGCCGCCACTTCTTCATCGCCAATCGACTGCCTCGCCAGCAAGTGGTTCAGCGCGACCGGCGGGGTGATATAGCCCATTTCAAAGCCAATCAGGGTAATCATCCAGAAATGCACCGGTTCAATCCCATACTGGTAGGCCACCGGTGCAACCGTGGCAGAAATCAGGATGACCGCACCAAACGGGTCCATAATCATGCCGACCAGTACCATCACCAGTACAATCAGGCTAATCACAATAAAGGTACTACTGATATCAGTCGGGAAAGCCTCCATGATTTCAATCCGTTCCAGGAAGCCGCCGACACTGACCGATAAGGCCATCAGAATCACCAGCGCGCCAATATGCCCCACGGTTTCACTAATGGAAATGTGCATCGACTTCCAGAAGCCAACCTCACGCTCCGGCTCGGACACCGCCACGCTATGATCCGCCGACATGCCAGTATCCTCAGTTGCAGTATGTACGCCATCGCGGTATTCCACACCACTGACTGCACTGGCGGTCGCCAGCGCCGGTTGCGATGAATCGGTATATTTTGCTGTCAGGCTTTCATCCCAATGACCTACTGGTGGAATTGGCGCCGGTTCATGCCGCAATTTATCAAACAGGACAATTAACAGCAGAATCACAGGCATCATCACCGGCGCGGTAAATTCGTTCAGGTTGGTGTCCAGCGCATATTTGTAGAACATCCAGATCAGCACGAAAATAATCACATACGGCACCACCGCACCCATGGCACGTAAAGATCGTGGTGCAGCCACAGCTGGTGAAGCAATCCGGAACTTACTTTCAGCAAAGAACAGCGATACCACCAGGAAAATTGTTGTAGTCAGCAGGAATACATACACGCCATAGTGGTACAGCACATCGGTGGTGACTTCCTTGTTTAAAGAGGCAACGACCACAATCAGCAGACATGGACGTAATACCACCCCCATCGAACCGGACAGTGCCGTTGCTGCCAGAGCAAACTGACGGCGACCGCCAGCATTCCAGACTTCTTTATAAATGATGGCACCGGCCGCGATCACGAAAATCCCCGAGGCACCGGTATAGGCTGTCGGTAATGCTGCACCAATCAGGATTAACCAGGTCAGGGTTTCTGGTGCCAGATTCCATGGCCGCATGATGTTCAGGAATTTATCCACCACACGGGTCTGCTTCAGCAGCATACCGGCCCAGATAAACAGCGCCAGATTCAGGAAGATGCTGGAGAATTCCACCAGCTGGCCCAGGTAAATCCCCTGCCCCATTGGATAATCCATGAAGAAGGTAAAGGCAATACCGGTAATAATGGCCATATAGGCATACAGCGGTACACTCAGAAAAGCCAGACCTAGACTGCCGCCTTCTCGCGTTGGTGCAGGCGGACGAACAAACTGCCATAAACTGATGAGGGTCAGCGCACTAAACAGGATCATCCACAACCAGTAAATGATCTGCATTTCACCGGTCATCGGTACCCCGGAATTCAGCACCGAACGATACTGGCTATAGGCCGAGAATGCCAGAAAGGCATTGGCCACGGTCATGCAGGTGGTATATATCCGATAATCAATTCGTGTGGCAGGCCCACGCAAACCAATATGATGGGTTTTTAAAGTGGCACTAATCGCGGCAAACACCACCATCAACACCAGCAGCAAGGCACGGTTTTCAGTACCAAATTTAAAGATGCCAAAGAAGGTGGTTTCTACACTGCGATAGGTGCGTAAACTTGGATGCGCCTGCATATGCTGCACAGCCTGGTCATAGAACACATATTTTTCTTCACAGACCTGCTGCGCGGCCATAATTGAGGCACGCACATCCGATTCAGACGGGGTTCCAAAAATATCAGCAAATTCATCGGCCGCATTGGCTTTCATTTGTGCCTGCACCTGGCCGTCAATATCCGGGTTGCGGTCACAGTCAGGGGCACTTGGTTCAGCGCGCAAGAATGAATACTGCATACCAGTGGCAGGATCACCGTATAGACGTTCGCCCATACGCAACAGCTGGCCGTGAATCATCTCACCGGTTCCAATGATCAGCGTCAGCAGCAGCAGCACCAGAATCACAAAGGCAGAAATCCATTCTGTCCATATATATCTGAGCAGATCCAGTCCGGATCTGCGTTGTCCTTGATTTGACATATTTTTTCCTGTTTTTTTATTTTCGGAAACGGCAACAGGGCCGTATTTCGCGCATCCTGTAGCAAGCAGCCATCCTGCTGCTATTCAAATCTTGTTTTCATTCTTTTCGAATGTGCATCAAAGTACATTCATTTAAAATGACAATATTCATTTTCTTTTTGGTAGAAATGGTCAACCGGATCACTTTTTCAAGCTGTAGGTATAGATCAGGTAGACTATCGCCAATCCCGCACCCCAGATCACGCCCAGCAAATGTGCCTCGACCAGTACCGGGCTACCAATCAGCTCGGCCGTTTCCTTACTGCCAAAGGTATTTTCCCACAGCAGTTTGGCCAGAATCAGCAGCAATACCAGCGCAGCAAACCGGCGTTCTTGAGCATCAAGCAGATGCACTACTGCCACCGCCATATAGGCTCCATGCAGCACCCCAGACAGGCCGGCATAGGCTTCAATATGTGGAAACAGGACATAGAAACTGAAACTGATGGCCGGAGGTAATAGTAATAACAGGCTGACAAAATGCCAGGTTTTGACCCGCGGAAAAATAAAAGGCAAACAGGCAAAGGCCAGAATATTCAGCAGATAATGCACCCAGCCCACATGCACCCAATGCGCTGTCCACAAGCGCCAGAATTCTTGTAACAGAGCAGGACGCCAATAAATAAAATGATCCGCAAACACCTGCAAACAGGCCGCCAGCGACATAAACACGGCAATAAAAATAATTTTCTTACTGAAAAAATGAAGTGTCATGTCGTTGTCCCTGTTGAATCTTTTAAGTATAAAGCGTCCTCCTCGTAGCGACTATTTACAGATTGTTGAGTTCCGTATCTGGATCAGCGCTTGTATCTTCACCAAATAAATCATCCAGTTCAGACGCATTGTCCTGCTCATCCCAGAAACGGCTCATGCCATCATCGGCAGTACGTACCCCGGTATTTTCAGTCCAGTAACGGTCTGAAATCCCCTGCACCATGGTGGCAGCCATGCTGTCAATTAGCTTGAATTGCGGGTTAATTGGTTTTTCTTCGGTGCGTGCAGCCGCAAATGATTTTAGCGCATCACGAATCTTGGCATCATCGCCGCTGGCCTGCGCGGCCACTGCATACAGGGCATGCGACAGGCGCACACCTTTCTGCTCACCAATTTGCATCGACTGTTTCAGGGTCTGATACGGCTCCGGTTTGCCATCTCCCGCACCTGGCAACAAGGTCCAGATCACGGCACGGGTGGCTTGTGGTGCACCCCAGAATTTTTCATTGTTCAGACAGGTCATGCCACGCTCGACCACGGCAGCAATATCTTTAGGCACATGCACCGCACCGCCAGAGTTAATATCATTGGTCATGGCCTGTAAACCGCTGATCATGCCAAGCAAATATACGGTCTGATCAATATCGCTATTCATTTTCGGGCAGCCTTCACCCAGTGGTTTTCTGTATTTCTTTTCCCAGCGATTCTGAAATAACTGATAACCGGTATATTGGCGCTGTGCCGCAATGGCCGCCCAGCGTTTCTGTTCAATCCGGGCATCTTGCGCTTCACTGACCTGTCCGGCTTTTGAAGCACGCAAATAACGCAGCTCGGCATCCAGGGCACGGTTTTCCGCACAGATACCGGCGGCTGAATACATTAGCACCGCAACCCGGGTCGGGTCTGCACCCATATCTTTGGTGGCCATAATTGCAGGAGTCAGGGAATTACCACTGCTACAGACCATTTCGGCATCATCCATAGCCAGAATGGGAGGAACAATATGTTTTTCTGTAAAACCTAAAGCCACATTGGCACCGGTTTTCACCACTTGTGAACAGCCGGAAAGAAGTGTTGTTGTGAATGCAATAACCGCCACACCCTGGCAGATTTTTTGGACTTGCGACATTTTCCTGTCCTCTATAATTGTGTTTATGTCCATGGCAACAAACATATCAGATGCATTATCTGAATAAAAGAGCATTTACTCTAATCTGAGAGCTGTACTTTGACATGAAAAGCGGGCAAGAAAATTGACTGAATTTGCAGGAAAGCCAAATTTTAGGCAAAAAAAAGTAGCATTGCGACGGTTCAGCACATGCTACTTATTAACTGGAACCCAATTACGGGCATTTTATTGGTGCAATTCGTTCCTTCAGCAAGCTTCCTCATCATCCAGCCACAATTGAACACAATTGCGATGACCAGAAACATTCACGTGGCGATCACCCTGGCGATTTCCCTGTTTGCTGTTGGTGTCTTTAATATATCTGGATAATTTTCAAACACAAGAGGCTTTTGTCCAACAATCGGTATTTTTTGCCAATTTACCGTGACTGTGTAGGACAAATAAAATGATAGACTTTATAAATTTATTTAAAATCAATATCTTATTTTTATATTAAAATATACAACTGTCTGACAATTAGATGGTTTTTGCCAATGTTTTTAAGGCTTTCCACTCTGCAAACGAAACTTGGTCACGCCAGATGACTGCAGATTTGACCGGTGCATGATGAAAATACAGCACCAGATACAGCTGATGATCCAGAATATGCTCGAGCAGACCGCGTTGAATCTTGGAGCCAGAATTAAATTGCAGACTCCACTCTGCCCCATCTAAATGCGCCAAGGCGGTTAATTGGGAGCGTCGCTGAAACCCGTAATAACTGACAGCCGCCAGGAGCAGACCTAGCAGCCAAAGCAGCGGATGTAATAATTGAAAACTTAAAACAGAAAATAGAATCAGCAGGCTCAGCTGAAACAGCAGCGCCAGACGGCTCGGTTTCAGCTGAAAGTCGCGCTTAGCCGTGGACATAGTGTTTTAATTTACGGATCAGCTCGCGCATTTCCGGGCGTGGCGGTTCAGACACTTCCATAAACCAGTCCAGTAAATCCGGATCTTCCTGTTCAACCAGCGCCGCAAACGTGGCTTTTTCTTCCGGATCAGCGGTTAAATAATAGTTTTTCACATAAGGATCAAAGTAGACATCAATTTCCTTTAAACCGCGACGGGCACGATAAATCACTTTACGCTCTTCTAAGCTAATGTCTTCACTCATGGTTTTGTCCACATCATATTGATATCGCAATTAGTTTAACCCAGCCCAGAAAAAGTTTCGATGAATTTATCGGACTGACCAAAACCGCCAGCAAAAAGCCAGAAATGATGTTTCTGCACATTGTACTGCCGGCTCAGTTTGCTTTAGTTTCAAGGCATAAAAATAAGTGAAGGAACTCTAACCATGCAATCTGCTGCAATTCGCCCACTCAACAACATGTTGCCACGAAAATTATTTCAGAGTGAGCATGAGGCATTCCGCGATACGGTGCGCAAATTTTATGAAAAGGAAGTTTTGCCGAATACGGAAAAATATGAACAGCAACAGCATGTAGACCGCGATTTATGGAACAAGGCCGGTGAACTGGGACTGCTGTGTACCACCATGCCAGAGCAGTATGGTGGCTCTGGAGTAGATCGCCTCTACAGCATGATCCTGATTGAAGAACAGGCCTATGCCGGCGACTCGGCCACCGGCTTCTCGCTGCATTCCGATATTGTCGCCAACTATATTCATAATTTTGGCAACGAACAGCAAAAACAGCACTGGTTGCCGAAAATGGCGACAGGTGAAGTGGTCACCGCCATTGCCATGACCGAACCGGGCACAGGCTCAGATTTACAGGCAGTACGCACCACGGCAGTTTTAGAGGGCGATGAATACGTCATTAACGGCTCTAAAATTTTTATTACCAATGGCTATTTATGCGATATGGCGATTGTGGTGTGTAAAACTGGCAATAGTGACAAAGGTTCTGCCAACCTGTCGCTGATTATGGTCGAGGCAGATCGTGCCGGTTTTAGCAAAGGTAAACCGCTGAATAAAATTGGCATGAAAGGTCAGGACACCTGCGAGCTGTTTTTTGACAATGTCCGGGTACCCAAAGAAAACCTGCTCGGCATGGAAGGCATGGGCTTTATCATGCTGATGAAAGAGCTGGCCTGGGAACGCATGATTGTGGCGATTATCTGCCAGGCTGGTGCCGAAGCAGCCTTTGCGCATACCCTGCAATACACCAAAGAACGTAAAGCCTTTGGCAAACCGATTGGCGCCTTTCAGAATACCCGCTTTAAACTGGCGGAAATGCGCACTGAAATTGATTTCTGCCGCGCCTATCTGGACCGGTGTATGGAACTGCAGCTCGAAGATCAGCTAAGTGTTGATGCAGCAGCGGCGGCCAAATACAAAATCTCGGAGCTGTTTTCCAAAGTGGTGGATGAATGTCTGCAATTGCATGGCGGCTATGGCTATATGCTGGAATATCCGATTGCCCGTGCGTATTTAGACAATCGCGCCAACCGGATTTATGCCGGTACCAATGAAATTATGAAAGAGCTGATTTCCCGCTCCCTATAACGCATTACAAGCGTAGAACCCGATATAAACAACAAGGAAGCTCAATTGAGCTTCCTTTGTTCATTGCACGATCATGATGATGTGTGCTTAAGACACCAGTTTAGGTTTACGTGCAGACTCACTGACTGCTTTACGGAACTTCAGCACCGGATCAGCAAATGAAGCCTGTTTTAAATCCTTACGGTCTTTCAGGTAATTATTGCTCACCCGCCAAGGCGCATGTTTACCCTGCTTTGGCATCACATTCGCGGCACGGGCAATATAACCCGAAGTTAAACTACCCATCACAGTGTCTTCCATCAACTCTGAAGGATCACCTTCCGCAATCACTTCGGTATAGCCTTGCTGATCCATATGATTAATCAGACGGCAGATATAATCCGCAGCAATATCAACTTTTAAAGTCCAGGAGGCATTGATATAGCCAATAATCATGGCCATATTCGGCACATCGCTGACCATCACACCCTGATACAGCATATGTTTCGAGGTATCCAAAGGCTGATGATCAATGGTGGCTTTAACCCCGCCTAAAATCTGAATTTGCAGACCGGTAGCCGACACAATCACATCTGCGTCGAGATGTTTGCCAGATTTTAACTGGATGCCCTGTTCGGTAAAGGCTTCAATCTGGTCGGTTTCAACACTGGCCTGCCCTTCACGCAGCACTTTAAACAAATCTCCATCTGGCACCACACACAGACGCTGATCCCATGGATTATAGCTCGGGCTAAAGTGTTTCATATCCACTTTGCCTTTCAGCTGCATCTCAATTGACTTTAATAAAAATTTACGCAGCAGCTTCGGCTGTTTCTGTGCCAGCGCATACACACCGCGTTGCATACCAATATTTCGTGCCCGCGTCAGCTTATAAGCCAGCTCCTCCGGCAACACCTTGCGCATGTTGTTATAGATAAAATCTACCGATGGAATGGAAGCAATATAGGTCGGTGAGCGCTGCAGCATGGTGACATGCGCTGCACCGCCTTTGACCATTGCAGGCACCAAGGTAATAGCGGTAGCACCACTGCCAATAATCACCACTTTTTTACCAGAATAATCGAAGTTTTCCGGCCAATGCTGTGGATGAATAAAAGTACCTTTAAATGCCGACTGATTCGGGAAATCCGGCTGGAAGCCCTGATCATAATTGTAATAGCCGGTACACCCCAGAACAAAATTGGCGATCCAGGTCTGTTTTTTGCCCTGTGCATTTTCAATCACGACAGACCATTTCTGGCTCTGACTATCATAATTGGCAGACAGTACCCGATGCTGGAAATGAATTTTGGATTTCAGTTGATACTCTGCAATCACTTCTGACAGATAGTTCTTAATTGAAGCGCCATCAGCCAGAATACTGTCTTGCGTCCAGGGCTTGAAATTAAAGCCAAAGGTCGACATATCCGAATCGGAACGGATACCTGGATATTTAAATAAATCCCAGGTGCCACCAAAGCTCTCACGACGCTCGATAATTTCAAAGGTGCGCTGCGGGCAGTGTTTGGAAAGATGCGCGGCCAGACCAATACCAGAGATGCCCGCACCCACAATTAGAATATCAACATGCTTGTCCATTTTGTTTTTATACCTGTTCAACGTTCTGTTTTTATTAAAGCACAAATTTGACAATACTCAATGTCAAGTTTAATAAAAAGCGATAAAATTTATATCAATTCGGGACACAACAGAAAAATTGTCTGACAACTGGCCATAAAAAAAAGGCCGGTTTAAAAAACCGACCTTTTTTAGAACAACTGAACTGCTCTTGCGAAATTATTTAACTTCGCGATCTACAAGTTCAACGTAAGCCATCGGTGCAGCATCACCTGCACGGAAGCCCGCTTTAAGAACACGTAGATAACCGCCGTTACGTTCTTTGTAACGAGGGCCAAGAACGGTAAATAATTTACCAACAGTTGCTGCATTACGAGTACGAGCAAACGCCAAACGACGGTTTGCAACTGTATCGTTTTTAGCTAAAGTGATTAAAGGCTCAGCAACGCGGCGAAGTTCTTTCGCTTTAGGCAAAGTTGTTTTAATTAACTCGTGCTCAACTAAAGCATTGGTTAAGTTTTGGAACAACGCCTTACGGTGGCTGCTGGTACGGCCTAATTTCACACCACTATTACGATGACGCATGGTGAATAGTCCTACTTAATTAACGGCTACGATAAGCGAAGCGGTCGTCCATGCGGAGACTAGCTGGTGGCCAGTTCTCTAAACGCATGCCGAGCTGCAAGCCTTTCGATGCCAGAACATCTTTGATCTCAGTAAGCGATTTTTTACCCAGGTTAGGTGTTTTAAGTAACTCAACCTCGGTGCGCTGTACAAGATCACCAATGTAGTAAATATTTTCTGCTTTCAAACAGTTAGCAGAACGAACAGTAAGCTCTAGATCATCTACTGGACGAAGCAAAATTGGGTCAACTTCTTCACGAGGTTCTTGAGCCACAGGTGCCTGATCTTTCTGAAGGTCAACAAAGATTGCAATTTGTTGTTGCAAGATTGTTGCCGCTTTGCGGATTGCTTCTTCAGGATCAACAGTACCGTTGGTTTCAAGATCAATGATCAGCTTGTCAAGGTCAGTACGTTGTTCTACACGCGCATTTTCTACGATGTAAGACACACGTTTGATCGGGCTATAAGAAGCATCTAACTGTAAACGACCCACTGGGCGAGTTTCGCCTTCTGGGAAACGTGAGTCAGATGTTTCATAACCACGGCCTTGAGCCACTTTCAAACGCATTTTTAACGCGCCTGATGCACTTAGAGTGCCGATCAAGTGTTCAGGGTTAACCACTTCAACATTGTGCGGTAAACGAAGGTCAGCTGCAGTAACGTCACCTGGACCTTGTTTTTCCAATGTCAAATAAGCTTCATTTTGATCGAATAGCTTAATAGACAATCCTTTCAGGTTCAGCAAGAGCTCGACGATGTCCTGCTGCAAGCCTTCTAAGGTACTGTACTCGTGCTCAACACCCTCAATTTCAACTTCAACCACAGCTGCGCCAGGTAAAGAAGAAAGAAGGATGCGACGTAAAGCATTACCAAGAGTATGACCAAAGCCACGCTCTAATGGTTCCAGAATAACTTTTGCCGAGGTCCCGCTAACCGCTTCGACCTTGATCGCTTGCGGAGTTAGAAACTCATTTGCAGTACGCGTCATTATTGCTACCTCAAGGATTATTTAGAATACAATTCTACAATCAAGCTTTCGTTGATTTCAGCAGGTAAATCAGAACGATCTGGTGCAGCTTTGAACGTACCTTCTAATTTAGCGTGATCAACTTCCATCCAAGAAGGGATACCACGTTGAGCAGCTAATTCAATTGCGTTTTTGATACGTAATTGTTGTTTAGCACCTTCGTGAACTGCGATCACGTCACCAGCTTTAACTTGGATAGACGCGATGTTAACACGACGGCCATTCAAAGTAATGCTACGGTGAGATACAAGCTGACGAGCTTCTGCACGTGTAGAACCAAAACCCATGCGATAAACGACGTTATCAAGACGGCTTTCAAGCAATTTCAACAAGTTTTCACCTGTTGCGCCTTTAACACGAGCTGCTTCTTTATAGTAATTACTAAATTGACGCTCTAAAACACCGTACATACGACGTACTTTTTGTTTTTCACGTAATTGTAGTGAATACTCAGATTGTTTGCCGCGCGCTTGGCCATGTTGACCAGGAGCTTTAGCGTGTTTTTTAGTTTTGACGTCAAATGGTTTAACGCCAGATTTTAGTTGCAGGTCTGTCCCTTCGCGGCGAGAGAGTTTGCATTTTGGACCAATATAACGAGCCATGAATGTTTCTCCTTACACGCGACGTTTTTTAGGTGGACGGCAACCGTTGTGAGGAATTGGAGTCACATCGGTAATGCTGTTAATTTTATAACCCACTGCACCTAATGCACGAACCGCAGACTCACGACCTGGACCAGGACCTTTTACAAGGACGTCCAAGTTTTTCAAACCGTAATCTAAAGCAGCTTTACCAGCAACTTCAGCAGCTACCTGAGCAGCAAACGGAGTTGATTTACGTGATCCACGGAAGCCTTGTCCACCTGAAGTGGCCCAAGCCAGTGCATTACCTTGACGATCGGTAATAGTCACAATGGTGTTATTAAAAGAAGCGTGAATGTGTGCAACACCTTCAGAGACGGTACGGGTGACCTTCTTGCGTGTGCGAGTATCTTTAGCCATCTTTTAGCTTCCAGAAATCTTATTTCTTAATTGGTTTGCGCGGACCTTTACGGGTACGTGCGTTAGTTTTGGTGCGTTGACCACGGACAGGCAAGCTGCGACGATGACGAAGACCGCGGTAGCAGCCTAAATCCATTAAACGTTTAATGTTCATGGAAATTTCGCGACGTAAGTCACCTTCGGTCGGAACCTTAGCAACTTCTGCACGAATCGCATCAAGCTGAGCGTCATCTAATTCACGGATCTTAGTGGTAGTAGCGATACCAGCAGCAGCTAAGATGTTCTTAGCAGTGTGGCGACCAATACCAAAGATGTACGTTAGAGAGATAACAGCATGCTTGTTATCCGGAATGTTTACACCGGCAATACGAGCCATTCAATTTTCTCCAAAAAGGCAGTTAAGATAATCAACCGCCCCACAAAAATCTTGAGGGGCGGATAATAACCTAATTAGCCTACTGAAATCAACAGGTCTTGATCAGATTAACCTTGACGCTGCTTATGACGAGGTTCTGCGCTGCAAATTACGCGGATAACCCCATTACGACGGATAACTTTACAGCTACCACAAATTTTCTTTACAGAAGCTTGTACTTTCATGATGAAACCTCTAAGTGCGCTTATCCCTTAGGATGAGCAGTCGTTTTTCTCATTAACGTTTGATTATCGTACTGGTGCGAGGTGAGATGTGCTTGAAGCTGAGCCATAAAGTCCATCACGACTACCACAACGATCAATAATGAGGTACCACCCAAATAGAATGGAATACCAAACGAGCTCTGCAATACCATCGGCATCAAGCAGACCACTGTGATATAAATCGAACCAATAAAGGTCAAACGATTGAGAATATGATCTAAGTAACGAGCAGTTTGCTCACCTGGGCGAATACCAGGCACATAAGCTCCGCTGCGTTTCAAGTTCTCTGACACTTCTTTCGGACTAAAAACTAGCGCGGTATAGAAATAACAGAAAAAGATAATTAACGCACCAAAGAGCACCAAATACAATGGCTGTCCAGGCGACAATACGAGTGCCAGATCTTGCAAGCTACGCTTGATAATCCCTGCATCAGGATCCGCACTTCCTACCCATTGACCCAGACTGGCCGGGAACAACAGCAGAGAGCTGGCAAAAATTGCCGGAATCACACCTGCCATATTAATTTTTAATGGCAAATGGGTTTGCTGTGCAGTAAATACACGACGACCTTGCTGTTTTTGAGCATAGTTTACCGGAATACGACGTTGCGCTTTCTCGATAAACACAATGGCTGCCAGTACCGCCAGTGACAACAGACCAAAAATCACCAGACCAATCAGGCTGGTTTGACCATTATCGACTGAAGATAGCGATTGCAAAATCAGATTTGGCAATCCGGCAACGATACCGGCGAAGATGATCATGGAAATACCATTGCCCACCCCACGTTCGGTAATCTGTTCACCCAACCACATCAGGAACATTGTACCCGCCACCAGCGAGGTGACTGCCGGAACGTAAAACGCAAGACCTGACGTTAAGGTAATCCCTTGACTGATCAGACCTGCACACATCCCGATTGCCTGTACTAAGGCAAGGAACAAGGTACCTTGGCGCGTATATTGATTAATCTTACGCTTGCCCTGCTCGCCTTCTTTCTTTAAAGCTTCCAGCGAAGGAACCACGGTTGACATCAGCTGCACGATAATCGACGCAGAGATGTAGGGCATGATCCCGAGAGCAAGAATCGACATTCGCTCTAATGCACCACCCGAAAACATGTTAAACAAACCCAGGATAGTACCTGAGTTTGCATTAAAAAGATTTTCAAGTGCGGCATTATTAATGCCTGGTACTGGAATATGCGCTCCTAGTCGAAATACCAATAACGCACCAATGAGAAACATCATTCGGCGAATAATTTCACGATATTTCACGTGAAATGGTTGGCCTTTCATCATATGTACATGACCTGAAGAACTAGGAGACATAGACACTGGAGATTACTCCTCGACTTTACCGCCAGCAGCTTCAACAGCAGCTTTAGCGCCTTTAGTCAATGCAACACCTTGAACAGTGAAAGCACGAGTAATTTCACCAGAAAGTACGATACGCGCACGGATCATGTCTTTACGCACAACGTTCGCCGCTTTTAAAGTTTCTAGGCTAACGATGTCGCCTTCAACTTTAGCAAGCTCAGATAAACGTACTTCAGCAGTTTTTAAAGCGATTTGGCTAGTGAAACCGAATTTAGGTAAACGACGATATAACGCAGTTTGACCGCCTTCGAAACCTGGACGTACGCCACCGCTCTTACGTGATTTTTGACCTTTGACACCACGGCCACCAGTCTTACCTACGCCAGAACCGATACCACGGCCCAGACGACGGTTTTCACGTTTAGCACCTTCTGCAGGTGCAAGTTCATTTAAACGCAGAGTCATGGCTTATTCCTCTACACTAACCATATAGTAGACTTGGTTGATCATACCACGGTTAGAAGGCGTATCTTGCACTTCTACAGTATGACCAATACGACGCAGACCTAAACCTTTCAGGCAAAGCTTGTGATTTTTCAAGCGGTGCGATGCAGATTTAGTCTGGGTAACTTTAATCGTTTTCATGATTGATTACCCTTGAATTTGTTCTACAGTCAGACCACGTTTCGCAGCGACTTTCTCAGGAGAAGTCATATCACGCAGACCGTTGAAAGTCGCGTTTACTACGTTCGCAGCATTTGTAGAGCCATAACATTTTGTTAATACGTTACGCACGCCAACAGCCTCTAGAACTGCACGCATAGCGCCACCAGCAATTACACCAGTACCTTCAGAAGCAGGTTGCATGTAAACGCGGCTTGCACCGTGACGAGCATGAATAGGATGCTGAACAGTACCGTCAACAAGGTCAACAGTAATCATGTTGCGACGAGCAGCTTCAAGTGCTTTAGAAATAGCAGCTGGAACTTCACGCGCTTTACCACGACCAAAACCTACGCGACCATTACCGTCACCCACAACAGTTAATGCTGTGAAAGAGAAGATACGACCACCCTTAACAACTTTGGCAACACGATCAACGGCTACCAGCTTTTCAACAAGACCTTCGTTTTGTTCAACTTTAGCCATGATTAGAACTCCAAGCCGTTTTCACGAGCAGCATCAGCCAAGGCTTTGATACGACCATGATATTTAAAACCAGAACGGTCAAATGCAACTTTAGTTACACCAGCTGCTTTCGCACGTTCTGCGATTAAAGCACCAACTTTCTTGGCAGCTTCAACGTTACCAGTTGTACCAGCACGTAAAGTAGCATCTAAAGTAGAAGCTTGCGCTAAAACTTTGCCACCATCTGCTGAGATAACTTGAGCATAGATGTGACGCGGAGTGCGGTTTACACACAAACGAGTCGCACCCAATGCACGGATGTGCAAGCGTGTGCTTTTCGCACGACGCAAACGGGATTGTTTCTTTTCGTTCATAAGAACCTCGCGCCTTATTTCTTCTTAGCTTCTTTACGAAGTACAACTTCGTCAGAATAACGAACACCTTTACCTTTATATGGCTCTGGTGGACGGTAACCACGGATCTCAGCTGCTACCTGACCTAATAATTGCTTGTTAGCAGATTTCAGGATGATTTCAGTTGCAGTAGGAGTTTCTGCAGTTACACCTTCAGGAAGGCTGTAATCGATTGGATGAGAGAAACCAAGGTTAAGGTTAACAACAGTACCTTTAACCGCAGCTTTATAACCAACACCGATCAGTTGTAACTTACGTTCGAAACCTTCGTTCACACCTTTTACAAGGTTGTTTAATACAGCGCGAGCAGTACCAGCTTGCATCCAAGCGTCTTTCGACTCTTTTACTGGAGCAACTTGAAGAGTACCATCTTCCTGTTTTAGCTCGACCAGCGCATGCAGGTTGAAAGACAATGTACCTTTGCTGCCTTTCACTTCGACCTGCCGGCCGTTCTGAGTAACTGTTACACCGTTAGGTACAGTTACTGGGGCTTTAGCCACACGAGACATGAGGAATCACCTATTAAGAAACAAAAGCAATAACTTCACCACCAACGCCCGCAGCACGTGCAGCGCGATCAGTCATGATGCCTTTGCTTGTAGAAACAATTGCAATACCTAAACCTTGCTTAACGCTTGGAAGTGCATCTTTACCGCGATACTGACGTAAACCAGGACGGCTTACGCGTTTCACAGTTTCGATAACTGGTTTGCCTTCGAAATACTTTAATGTCAAAGTAAGAGTTGCTTTGCCTTCAACGTCAGCAACTTCTACATTGGCAATGTAACCTTCTTGTTGAAGTACGTTTGCAATCGCAACTTTCAACTTAGAGTTAGGCATAGAAACAGTTTGTTTCTTCGCCATTTGTGCGTTACGAACACGAGTTAACATGTCGGCAACGGTATCTTGCATACTCATTCTAGTCGCTCCTTACCAGCTTGCCTTAACAACGCCAGGTACATCACCTTGCATTACTGTGTCACGTAATTTGTTACGGCTTAAACCGAACTTACGGAAGTAACCATGAGGACGACCAGTTAAACCACAACGGTTACGAAGACGCACTGGAGACGCATTACGTGGTAATGCTTGTAACTTCATCATCGCTTCGAAACGCTCTTCGTCGCTTGCATTTACGTTTGCAATAACAGCTTTTAATTCAGCACGTTTTGCAGCGTATTTAGCAACAGTAGCTTCGCGTTTCAATTCGCGATTAATCATACTTTTCTTAGCCATATCGACCTCTTATTTGAACGGGAAGCCGAATGCACGCATAAGCGCACGGCCTTCGTCATCGGTGCGAGCAGTCGTAGTGATGGTAATATCCATACCACGAATACGATCAATCTTATCGAAATCGATTTCAGGGAAAACGATTTGTTCTTTAAGACCCATAGAGTAGTTACCACGACCATCAAATGATTTCGCAGAGAAACCACGGAAGTCACGGATACGAGGGATCGCGATAGAGATCAAACGGTCTAAGAATTCGTACATGCGTTCGCCGCGTAAAGTAACTTTACAACCAATCGGCCAACCATCACGGATTTTAAAACCTGCGATAGATTTACGAGCTAACGTAAGAACTGGTTTTTGACCAGCGATAGCTTGCATATCAGAAAGAGCACCATCAAGGAGTTTCTTGTCAGCAGCAGCTGCACCAACACCCATGTTGATAGTGATTTTAGTGATGCGAGGGATCTCCATCACATTCTTAATGCCCAATTGTTCTTGTAATTGAGCTTTAAGTTCGTCGTTGTAACGTGTTTTAAGTCTGGCCATTGCCTATTTCAACCTATTACTTCGCTACCGCCACTGATTCACCATTTGATTTGTAAACGCGAGTTTTCACGCCGTCAATCGTTTGGTAACCAACACGGTCAGCCTTTTGGGTTGTAGCATTAAAAATTGCCACGTTTGAAATATGAAGCGAAGCTTCCTGAGTTACGATGCCGCCTTCAGCGCCAGTAACACGGTTCGGCTTTTGATGCTTCTTAACCAGGTTAAGGCCTTCAACCTTAACGCGGTCATTAGAAACTGACAAAACAGTACCCTGTTTGCCTTTTTCTTTACCTGCGATCACGATTACTTGATCGCCTTTTTTAATCTTAGCCATGATTGCCTCTTATAGAACTTCAGGAGCCAATGAAATAATTTTCATGAACTGTTCAGTACGAAGTTCACGAGTCACTGGTCCGAAAATACGAGTAGCAATCGGCGCTTTGTTGTTGTTCAAAATAACGGCTGCGTTATCGTCGAAACGAATCACAGAACCATCTGGACGACGGATACCGAATTTTGTACGTACAACTACAGCATTCATCACGTCACCTTTTTTAACACGTGCGCGTGGAATTGCTTCTTTTACAGTAACTTTAATAATGTCGCCAACAGAAGCATAACGACGATGTGAACCACCAAGTACTTTAATACATTGTACGCGGCGAGCACCACTGTTGTCTGCTACGTCGAGCATCGTTTCGGTTTGAATCATTGCCCTACTCCAAAACCGAGCATCACCGGTCACAATTTCGAAAGGCTCAAAGAGTACTCGAAATTGACCGATGATGCAACAAGAACGTTAATTACTCAGCAGCTGCTTCAACAACTTCAACTAGAGTCCAAGACTTAGTTTTAGAAATTGGGCGGCTTTCTTTGATGGTTACAACATCACCGATTTTAGCGGTATTGTTCTCATCATGAGCATGTAATTTTGTTGAACGGCGGATTGATTTGCCATACAACGGGTGTTGAACACGACGTTCAATAAGCACAACAATAGACTTGTCCATTTTGTCGCTTACGACTTTGCCGGTTAACGTGCGGACTGTTTTATCACTCATTGTCCGTTCCCCTGTTTTTCGGTAAGGAGTGTCTTAATACGAGCAATAGTTTTACGAGCGACTTGCACTTCGTGCGATTTGCCCAATTGACCAGTTGCTTTCGCCATACGAAGACGGAATTGGTTAAGCTGTTGCTCATCAAGCAAAGCTTTCAACTCTTCTACCGATTTTTCACGTAGATCTTTAGTTTTCATTACATTACCGTCCGAGTCACGATAGTGGTTTTAAACGGAAGTTTAGCAGCAGCAAGCTTGAATGCTTCAGTTGCTAATTCATCGTTCACACCTTCCATTTCGTACAGGATCTTACCTGGTTTGATTTCGCAAACCCAGTATTCCACGTTACCTTTACCGTTACCCATACGAACTTCTAATGGTTTTTCAGTAATTGGTTTGTCCGGGAATACACGGATAAAGATCTTACCACCACGTTTAACACGACGGCTGATTGTACGACGCGCAGCTTCGATCTGACGCGCAGTCATACGACCACGTTCAGTCGCTTTAAGTGCGATAGAACCGAAAGATACAGTGCTACCACGGTGCGCTAGACCAGTGTTACGGCCTTTTTGAACCTTACGGAACTTAGTACGTTTAGGTTGCAACATGGATTATTCTCCTTTTTCAGCAGAACGATCATTGCGACGACCACGACGCTCTTGACCTTCACCACGACCGCGACCGCGTTTAGCTGGACGTTCTTCAGCTGGAGCTGGGTTCATGACTTGTTTCATGCCGCCCAAGATCTCACCACGGAAGATCCAAACTTTAACACCAATCGTACCGTAAGTCGTTTCAGCACGCATAGTCGCGTAGTCGATGTCCGCACGAAGTGTATGTAGAGGTACACGACCTTCACGATACCATTCTGTACGAGCGATCTCAGCACCGCCTAAACGGCCAGAAACTTCAACTTTGATACCTTTGGCACCAGCACGCATAGTGTTTTGAACCGCACGCTTCATAGCACGACGGAACATTACACGCTTTTCTAATTGAGAAGCGATTGCTTCAGCAACCAGACGTGCGTCCAAGTCTGGACGATCGATTTCGTTGATGCTTACTTGCGCTGGAACACCCATAATGTTGGTAAGTTCGCGCTGTAATTTCTCAATGTCTTCGCCTTTTTTACCGATAACGATACCAGGACGAGCAGTGCTAATAGTTACTTTAGCAGCGCCTGTCGGACGTTCGATAAGAATATTGCTTACCATTGCGTTCTTAAGTTTTTTAGTTAAAAACTCACGAACTTGAAGGTCTTTAAGCAAGTATTCAGCGTATTGTTTCGGATTCGCATACCAGTTAGCGTTATGACGTTTCACAACACCTAGGCGGATACCGATTGGATGAACCTTCTGACCCATATCAAACCCCTACCTTAACGGTGATGTGACAAGTACGCTTAGTAATACGATCTGCACGGCCTTTAGCACGTGGCATAATACGTTTCAGGCTCATGCCTTCATCAACGTAGATCGTAGAAACTTTAAGGTCGTCTACATCTAAACTGTTATTGTGTTCAGCATTTGCAATTGCAGATTCCAACGCTTTTTTAACCAGTACAGCAGCTTTTTTGTTGCTGAAGTTCAGGATGTTAAGCGCATGCGCAACAGATTTGCCGCGAATAAGGTCTGCAACCAAACGTGCCTTTTGTGCCGAGATAGCGGCACCGCGTAATTTAGCAGTTACTTCCATCATAGCACCTATTAACGTTTAGACTTCTTGTCAACACCGTGACCACGATAGGTACGAGTTGGCGCGAATTCACCTAGTTTATGGCCAACCATGTGTTCAGTAACGATTACTGGAACGTGGTTACGACCATTGTGTACAGAAATTGTTAGACCAACAAAATCCGGAAGAATCATCGAACGACGCGACCAAGTTTTGATCGGCTTACGAGAGTTGCTCGCAACAGCCGCTTCAACCTTAGCGAACAAGTGCGCATCGACGAATGGGCCTTTTTTCAATGAACGAGGCATTAGTCAGATTCCTTTACTTGTTACTTAACGCGACGGTCGCGAATAATCATCTTAGTCGTACGCTTGTTGGTACGTGTCTTGTACCCTTTAGCTTTTTGACCCCATGGGCTTACAGGTTGAATACCTTTGTTACGCCCTTCACCACCACCGTGTGGGTGGTCAACCGGGTTCATCGCCATACCACGTACGGTAGGACGAACGCCACGCCAGCGTGAAGCACCTGCTTTACCAAGTGAACGCAAGTTGCTTTCTGAGTTAGAAACTTCACCCAATACAGCACGACATTCAACGTGTACTTTACGCATTTCACCAGAACGTAAACGAACGATAGCGTAAGAACCGTCACGACCCAACAACTGAACTGAAGTACCAGCTGAACGAGCTAACTGCGCGCCTTTACCGATTTTAAGTTCGATGTTATGAAGTGTAGAACCGATAGGCATGTTGCGAAGTGGCAAGCAGTTACCTGGACGAATTGGAGCATCGTTACCAGACTGTACTTTATCACCAGCACGTAAGCCTTTAGGCGCAATAATATAACGACGCTCACCGTCAGCATACTTCAGCAGTGCGATGTGTGCAGTACGGTTAGGATCGTATTCAATACGCTCAACTACAGCAGGAACGCCGTCTTTGTTACGTTTGAAGTCAACGATACGGTAGTGCTGTTTGTGGCCACCACCAACGTGACGAGTCGTAATGTGACCGTTGTTGTTACGACCACCAGTACGTTTTTTAGCTTCTACCAACGGAGCATATGGCGCGCCTTTGTGAAGGTGATCATGAACCACTTTCTCTACAAAGCGACGTCCTGGAGACGTTGGCTTACATTTTTGAATAGGCATAATTTTCGTCCTTATTCCGCTGCGGTTTCAGCGGTATCGCCCAAGTCAGCCATTTCAACATCTTGGCCAGCTTTCAGGGTGACGTATGCTTTTTTAACATCAGAACGACGTCCGATAGTTTTACCAAAGCGTTTAGTCTTACCTTTAGTGATAGTCGTGTTAACTTTAACAACTTCTACACCAAATAATTGTTCCACTGCTTTTTTGATTTCAAGCTTGTTTGCATTTAATGCAACCTTGAACACTTGAACACCAGCAGTTTCACCTAAAACTTGTGCTTTTTCTGAGAATACAGGTCCTTGTAGGACTTGATATAAACGTTCGTTGTTCATCCGAGTTCTACCTCAATTTTCTTAGCAGCAGCAACAGACATTACAACTTTATCGAACGCGATCAAGCTAACAGGATCGATTGCAGTAGCGTCAACCACATCAACGTGTGGAAGGTTGCGAGCTGCAAGGTATAGATTCTCATCTACAGCTTCAGTAACGATCAATGCGCGAGTTGCATTCAAGTCGTTCAGTTTTGCAAGCAATGCTTTAGTTTTAGGCGCTTCAACAGCAAACTCTTCAACTAATACAAGACGATCTTGGCGAACAAGTTCAGCTAAGATACATTGCATTGCACCGCGGTACATCTTACGGTTCACTTTTTGAGACCAGTCTTGTGGACGAGCAGCAAAAGTTTTACCACCGCCAACCCAGATTGGGCTACGAATAGAACCAGCACGAGCGCGGCCAGTACCTTTTTGACGGAATGGCTTTTTACCACCGCCAGAAACGTCTGCACGTGACTTCTGAGCTTTAGAACCTTGACGACCACCAGCTAAGTAAGCTGTAACAACTTGGTGTACAAGCGCTTCGTTAAATTCACGGCCGAAAGCTACTTCAGACAATTCAACAGCAGAGCCGGAAACAGTTTTTAAATTCACGTTATTTCCCCTCAGGCCTTGATAGTAGGACGAACAGTTACGTCGCCACCAGTAGCACCAGGAACCGCGCCTTTAACAACTAGAACTGAACGCTCTGTGTCGATTGCAACGATTTCAAGACCCTGTGTAGTTACGCGTTCAGCACCTAAATGGCCAGCCATTTTTTTGCCTTTGAATACGCGACCAGGAGTCTGGTTTTGACCTGTAGAACCTAGAACACGGTGAGAAACAGAGTTACCGTGAGTAGCGTCTTGAGTACGGAAGTTCCAACGCTTAACACCACCTTGGAAACCTTTACCTTTAGATGTGCCAGTTACGTCAACGATTTGACCAACTGTGAACAAATCTACAGTAAGCGTACCACCAACTTCACGACCTTCAAGCTCAGCTTCTGTAACGCGGAATTCTTGAACCAGACGACCAGCAGCAACACCCGCTTTCGCAAAGTGACCTTTCTGAGCGTTAGTTACGCGAGATTCGCGACGTTCACCAGTAGTGATTTGAATCGCTTGATAACCATCAGTTTCAAGCGTTTTGATTTGTGTGATGCGGTTAGGATCAACCTCAATCACTGTAACAGGTACAGAAACACCAGCATCTGTAAAGATACGGGTCATACCGCACTTGCGACCGACTAAACCAATAGCCATGTGCATAAACCTCTAAAAAAGCGGCTTAATTAACTTAGAGCGTTAATTAACCGAAAGCCTTAACCCAATGCGATCTGAACATCAACACCAGCTGCAAGATCTAATTTCATCAATGCATCTACAGTTTTGTCTGTAGGTTGAACGATATCGATCAAACGTTTGTAAGTGCGGATCTCATATTGGTCACGCGCATCTTTATAAACGTGCGGTGATGTAAGAACGTTGAAGCGTTCGATGCGAGTAGGCATCGGGATTGGACCACACACTTGTGCGCCAGTACGCTTAGCGGTTTCTACGATCTCTTGAGCAGATTGATCAATTAAACGGTGATCAAAAGACTTAAGACGGATACGAATTCTCTGGTTAGACATACCAGTTAACTCCAAGCCAAAATATATAAAGAATCACTCTTGACGCATCTCACCCCACTAATAAAGGCAAGTGTCAAGAGCAGTGAAATATCACTAAGGTCGTGATCGATGCCACGACTGTAACGATAGTTAACCACTTTCTTCGCGGTTAACCCCCTTAATATCAAAGGGTCGCCCATTATAACGATTGTTTAATGCATAAGCAAATCCTTTTGTGGCTTTTTACATCATTTTTCAAATATTTCGACAAATCAATTGTTTAATAATTATACAGCCCACCGCTGCGCTGCAGTTTGCTGTAACACATAATCTATCGCCTGATTTAATATCTGATTTCCTTGAATAAATTTATTTTTATTGGCGCGCTGCAGCTGCTCTACCGATTGCACATAAGGTCCCTGAAACAGGGCCAGCTCTTCTTCATCTTCCAGGAATAATTGCAGGCTTTCTGGCGTGGTTTCCGGGTGAAACTGAAAGCCCAGTACATTTTTGCCAATCTGATACATCTGATTGCGACAGGCATCATTTTCGGCCAGATGCACAGCCCCTTTGGGAATCTCGAAGCTTTCACTGTGCCACTGCATGACATTAAACTGCTCCGGCAACTGAAAATAGTCTGGTGGCACATGACTAACCTTGCGTACCTCGTGCCAGCCCAGCTCCTGTACAGGATTGCGACTGACGGCCGCGCCCAGCGCATTGGCGATCAGTTGCCCACCCAGACACAGACCAATGGCCGGTTTTCCCATGGCCAAATAACGCCTGAGCCAGCGTTTTTCCATTTTTAACCAGGGGAAATTGGCTTCATCATTAACGCTCATGGTGCCGCCCATGACAATTAACAAATCGACCTCCTCGATCTGCGGCAGCGCTTCAATATCCAGTGCTGAATCAACCGGCAAGGCAAAAAATTCTGTGGCACTGATCTCTGCATTTAACCGTTTTAAATGCGTATAACAACTTCCAAATCCTTCACCAGCAATATGCTGAAAATAATGTACTTTTAAATGCGACGCCATGCGCTGAAACCTGTTGTTGTAGCTATGCTTTTAGGTTTTGCAAAAATGAAGCCAACTTTAGCGCCGAGTGTTCAAAGTCAAATAAATACAGCCAGATATGGCACAACTGATCCTTTTCTCTTAAGCTAAATTCAATTGATTGTCCTGATTTGAGCGAAGTCGTGAAAAAAAATCCGCAAACCGAACTGATTCATGCACCACGAAAAGCCCCTCAACTGATTTCTACGGTTCAACCTCCCCTCTATCGTGCATCGACGATTATTTTTAACAACACCGATGCACTGTTTAATCGCCACTGGACTGATGCCTATGACTATAGTTATGGCACGCATGGCACGCCGACGACCTTTACGTTAGGTGATCACATCGCGCAGATCGAAGGCGGTCTGTATCACCTGCTGGCGCCGAGCGGCCTCTCTGCGATTAATCTGGTCAATTCCTGCTTGTTAAGCCAGGGTGATGAGGTCTGGGTTCCGGACAATATTTATGGTCCGAATATGGAGCATCTGCGTAATCTGCAGCAGCGTTATGGCATTGCCGTCAAGGTCTATAACCCGTTGGAGGTAGAAAGCTTTAGCCCAAGCGATAAAGCCAAACTGTTATGGCTCGAAGCGGCTGGTTCGGTGACACTGGAGTTTCCGGACTTAATTGGTCTGGTAAAAAAAGCCCAAGCCCATAATATTTTGACTGCGCTGGACAATACCTGGGGCGCAGGACTGGCCTTTAATGCCTTTGATTTTGGCGAGGACCACTTAAGCGTAGATCTGACCGTGCATGCGCTAACCAAATATCCAAGCGGGGGTGGCGATATTTTAATGGGCTCGGTGGTGACGCGTGACCAGAAGCTCCATCATCAATTATTCCGGATGCATGCCATTCAGGGGATTTGTGTCAGCGGAGATGATACGGCGCAAATCCAGCGCAGTCTGGCCTCCATGCAGCTGCGTTACCAGCAACAGTCACAATCAGCACTGACCTTGCTGAACTGGCTAAAACAGCAAAAAGAGCTGGTTCAGGTCCTGCATCCGGCTGATCCGGACAGTGCCGGTCATGCATATTGGAAGGACATCTGCAAAGACGGTCACAGCGCCGGACTGGTTAGTGTGATTTTTGATGCGCAATACAATTTAAACGATATTCGGGCATTCTGTGATGCATTAACCCTGTTCAAGCTGGGCTTTAGCTGGGGCGGGCCGGTCAGCCTGGTAATGCTGTATAACCTTAAAGAGATGCGTGTGCTTGAGCATAAACACCTAAAACAAGGTTTGCTGGTGCGTTTCTGTATAGGACTGGAACATCCGGATGATTTAATTCAAGATATAGCGCAAGCATTACAACATTTAAAGCAGCATAAAAACGAATAACAACGAGGATCAGTACAGTATGGGTACACCAATTACCATTGCCAAAAAAACCCGTGATACCACACAAGCGATAGTCTTACATTCCCAGCTTGCCAACCGTCATGGCCTGATTGCTGGGGCAACAGGTACCGGCAAGACCGTAACATTAAAGGTACTGGCAGAAAGTTTTTCCCGCATTGGTGTCCCAGTCTTTCTGGCCGATGCCAAAGGCGATGTTTCCAGTCTGGCGCAGGCTGGTTCCAGCAATCCCAAATTTGATGAACGGATTAAAAGCCTGGGTATTGACAGTATTCCCTTTGCTGCCTCGCCGGTGGTGTTCTGGGATTTATTTGGTGAACAGGGCCATCCAATTCGCACCACCATCTCCGAAATCGGACCGCTACTGCTAGCCCGGATGCTGAATTTAAATGACACCCAGGAAGGTGTACTGTCGGCAGTGTTTCGGATTGCCGATGATCAGGGCCTCCTGCTGATTGACTTTAAAGACCTGAAAGCCATGCTCAGCTATGTCAGCGAACATGCGGCAGAGTTAAAGGCCGACTATGGCAATTTATCTCCAGCCAGTCTGGGCGCGATTCAGCGCAATTTACTGGCACTGGCCGATCAGGGCGGTGATCTGTTTTTTGGCGAGCCCAGCCTGAATATTCTGGATTTCATGCAGACCGATGCCCAGGGACACGGCAACATCAACCTGCTGGCTGCAGACAAGTTGATGCACACCCCGAAACTGTATGCGACCTTTTTATTGTGGATGCTATCAGAGCTGTTTGAACAGTTGCCGGAAGTTGGTGATATGGACAAACCCAAGCTGGTGTTCTTCTTTGATGAAGCGCATTTACTGTTTGACAATGCCAGCCCGGCCCTGCAGGAGAAAATTGAGCAGGTAGTCCGCCTGATTCGCTCCAAAGGCGTCGGAATTTATTTTGTCACCCAGAATCCGCTGGATTTGCCTGAAAGTGTACTGGGACAGCTCGGCAACCGGGTGCAACACGCCTTGCGCGCCTTTACCCCGAAAGATCAGAAAGCGGTCAAAACCGCTGCCGAGACCTTCCGTGCCAATCCGGAGTTTCAGGTAGAACAGGCCATTACCGAACTGGCCGTCGGTGAAGCTTTAATTAGCTGTCTGGATGAACAAGGCACGCCGCAGATTGTAGAGCGCGGCTGGGTGATGCCGCCCTACTCCTCGTTTAGCCCGATTAGCCCTGAACAGCGCAAGGCACTGATGAGCCAGAGTATTGTCGCCGGTGTATATGAGCAGAGTCTGGACCGGGACAGTGCCTATGAAATGCTGCAACAGAAAGTAGCGGAACGCCAGCAACAGGCTGAACAGGCCGCGCTAGAACAGCAACGCACCAAAGAACAGGAAGCTTTAGCCAAGCAGCAAGCCAAAGAACAGGCTGCTTTGGCCAAACAGCAGGCGCGGGAACAGGAACGTCTGGACCGCGAACAGCAAAAAGAAGCTGAACGCACTGCACGACAGCGTGAAAAGCTGACTCAGGATATTGTCGGCACCTTTGCCAAGAGTGCAGCCCGAACCTTAGGCGGCAGCACCGGACAGAAAATTGTCCGCGGATTATTAGGCTCCCTGTTTGGCCGAAAATAATCAAAAAACCGATAGGAACAGCTTTCATTATGGGATATTTTTATATCCCATAATTTTTTATGGTTTTTTAAAAACAGTGCTTGCACTGGCGTTTTATAAAATGTATTTTAAATACATCTTATAAATAACCAGCCATGAGAGATCAGCCATGACTCCACAGCAAATTGACCTTGTAAAAGCAACTGTTCCTGTTCTACGTGAAAATGGTGTGGCCCTGACCAGCTATTTCTATAACCGCATGTTGGGGAATAATCCGGACCTTAAAGAAACCTTTAACCTGGGTCATCAACGCAGTGGTGCGCAGGCGCAGGCACTGGCAGGTGCGGTACTGGCCTATGCAGAAAATATTGAAGATCCATCAGTACTGGCGCCAGTAATTGAACTGGTCGCACACAAGCATGTCAGTCTGAATATTCAAGCTCCGGACTATAATATTGTCGGTGAAAACCTGCTGCACTCCATCAGCGAAGTGCTGAATATTTCCATGGATGATCCACTGATTGATGCCTGGGCCGCCGCGTATGGCCAGCTTGCAGAAGTGTTTATTAATACCGAACGTGCCATTTACGAGCAGCATCAGCAAACTCAAGGCAGCTGGTTAGGCTGGCGTAATTTCAAAATCGCCAAGAAAGTGGTAGAAAGCGACGAAATTACCTCGTTCTACTTTGAACCGGTCGATGGTGGTGCCTTACCAAAATATGAAGCCGGCCAATACATTTCAGTACGTGTTTTTGTCCCTGAACTGGACCTGAAACAACCACGTCAATACACGCTGTCAACCAGCCCGCAGCAAGACTACTTACGTATTTCAGTGAAACGCGAACCGGGTAATGGCGCCGACAAGATTGCAGGCTGGGTATCTAATGCGCTGCATCAGCTGCCAGAAGGTGCAGAACTTGAAATTTCAGCGCCAACCGGAAACTTCTACCTGATCGACAGCAACAAACGTAATGTGTTCATCAGTGGTGGTGTTGGCTTAACCCCAATGATTGCGATGCTGAACCAGCTGGTCACTTTAGATGTGCCACAACCGGTGACCTTCATTCATGCCTGCCGCAGCAAACAGGTACATGCCATGAAACAGCATATTCAGGAAATCAAGGCCAAATATCCACGTATTCATACCTTTACAGCCTATGAATTCCCGAATACCGAAGATGTGTTAGGTCAGGATTATGATGTGGCCGGTCGTCTGGACCTGAGCACCATGGATGCTGCCTTATTACCGGAAAATGCTGATTACTACCTGTGTGGCCCAATGCCATTCATGGCCGAGCAGCAAAAAGCCTTACTGGCACGTGGTATTAAAGCCGAACAGATTCACAGTGAAGCGTTTGGTACGGGTGGTGTACGTCACTAAAACCCCACACGTGTAAAACATAGGAGGGCTAGTCTGCTTATGGTAGACTAGCCTTCTTGTATTTCAACTTTGAAAAAATATTTGTGCGATCATGCAATTAAATAAATTCACCGACTATGCATTACGTATTCTGCTGTATATCTCCCCACCGCGAGATCTGCCGTATACGATTGCGGAAATTGCGCAGGATTTGCATGTTTCCCAAAACCATCTGGTTAAAATTGTGCATTTCATGGGCAAACAGGAATGGCTGATTACCACCCGCGGTAAAGGGGGCGGCCTGCGTTTAAATCCGGATGCACGGGCACTGAAGCTGGGCCAGATCGTGCGTATCTTGCAACGTGAAACCCAGATTGTGGAATGTAATACCCCGCCGTGCGTGCTGCGCAGTCGCTGTGGTTTAAAGGGCATTTTAGATCAGGCACTGGAACAGTTTTATCAGAGTCTGGACCAGTACACCCTGTCCGACGTATTAGATACTCCTGCACCGGCACAGTGGAGCACACAATCGCCAATTCAGCTGATCAATCTCTGAGTCAGATAACTTTTGCACACGGCTACAGCAAAGTTCGCGTGTCTGCGCGAGTTGATCTATAATACCGCTTTGTAAAAGCAGTGATGAAGTTAAGTTATGCACCATAGCAGAGGAAAATCGAAAAACACTAAGGCCGCTAATGCGCCGAAGCAAAAGATTAGCTATGAGAAAAAGGCTGATCCTGCGATTACCGAATACGCCGTTCGTGCCCTGAACTGGCTACGTAAAGCCGAATTCCTGATGAGTGCGCCAAAGCTGAATCTCTGTGTAGAAGATAGCGGCTATGAGGTGGCCTTTGCCGGACGTTCCAATGCTGGCAAATCCAGTGCGATTAATGCCCTAACCAACCAGAAACAGCTGGCACGTGCCTCGAAAAAACCGGGCCGTACCCAGATGATCAACTTCTTTAGTCTGGGCAATCCGGAGCAGCGTCTGGTCGATTTACCGGGTTATGGTTATGCTGCGGTACCCGAATCGATGAAAATTGTCTGGCAAAAAGAACTAGAAAACTACCTGATTCATCGCAAGAGCTTACAGGGTCTGGTCTTGCTAATGGATATTCGCCATCCACTGCAGCATTTTGATGTGATGATGCTGGAATGGGCTTATTCCCGTCATCTGTTTGTACATGTTCTGCTAACCAAATCCGACAAGCTGAATCGTGGCCCGGCCAATAAAGTCCTGCTGGAAGTAAAACAGCAGCTGAAAAAGATGAAGCTGGATTTCTCGATTCAACTGTTCTCCTCACTCAATCGTCAGGGTCTGGAAGAACTGGCCAGTGTAATGGCCGGTCGTCTGAACTTTACCCTGGAACAATCGCAGCAGTTTGATCTGGCCAGCATTCCGGAAGCCACGGCAGATGAACTGGAAGCAGAAGAGCTGCCGGATACAGAAGCTGTTGAACAGCTGACTGAAACGGCCGCCAAAGAGCCATAAGCTTTGCAACAACTCAAAACTGTCTGACAATAATTTACATCTATTGATATTGGAATGTCCCCTATTGCTAGTTTCAATGGGGGATATTTTTTTCATACTCATGCTGAGCATAATTTGAACCGCATCACATTTTAGAGGTGCAATACAGCATGAAAAAACTCCTCGCACGTTTTCGCCGTGCTGCCCGTGGCTCATCCATTGGCTACTTTATTCAACCGCGTAAAGTCCGCTTTGAATGGCAGGACACCCCCATCGACTGGATTCCGCAGCAGCCTTTTGCCAGTTATTTTATTAACGAAATTAACATGATTCTGCCGGCCGGCGAGTTCTGGTTTTGCCGGCTGTACAACAAGGTTTTGCCGCAGATTCAGGATGAAAAACTAAAACAGGATGTGCAGGCCTTTATCCGCCAGGAAGCCATGCACGCCCAGGCGCATAACTCGGCCAACAAGGATTATTTAAGCGAACGCCAGATTGATATTCAGCGCAATATCAGCCTGATGAACGGACTGTTTAACCAGTTACTGGCCGATCGGCCTTTAGGTCTGCAATTGCCGCAATGGAGCGAACGGCACTGGGATCTGTTCCGTTTAGGCATTGTTGCCACGGTAGAACACATGACCTGCGTGCTGGGTAAATATGCGCTGTATAACCGCGAATGGCAGCGTCAGGGTGCCGACCCGGCCATGCTGGATCTGGTCAAATGGCACGGCGCAGAAGAAATCGAGCATCGCACCGTGGCCTTTGACCTGTACCGGCATTTGGGTGGCAGTTATCTGGCCCGTTATTATCTGAGCCTGCTGGTGATTGCTGGAGTAATTGGTCTCTGGGTCGATGGCGCGGCGCATATTATGCGTCAGGACCCGCGTTATGCATCAATCCGGCCGGCCCTGTATAAACCGTGGATCTGGCGGGAATGGTACCGCACTGCACAGGCCAATAACGGCTTATTGCCCTCACCATTCTGGCTGGTATCACAGCAGCTGGGTTATTTAATGCCGTGGTATGACCCGCTGCATGAAGCCAAAACCGAAGATGCGCTGGCCTATCTGCAAGCCTCCCCGGCGGCACAGCGCGCCCAGCTTAAAGTCGCGTAAAGCATCCACCTGGTGCAGAATTGCAGAGATACAATTGCCCGACACAGGCAGCACTGTGTCGAGCCAGATTTCCGCTAAGATAAAAATCAGACTTGAGCAAAAAGGCAGGAACAATGCGCGCATCTTTGAGTGTGATCACGCTGGCTGTGCAGGATTTAGACGCAGCTTTGCGCTTTTATCAGCAAGGTTTGGGCTGGCAGAGTGAAGGGATCGTTGGGCAGGAATTTGAACAGGGCGCGGTGGCGTTTATCGCACTGGATTCAGGCCTGACACTGGCACTGTGGCCACAGGCTGCCTTGGCGCAGGATAGCGGCCTGCCCCTGAGCCGTTTTTGCCCGACCCAAATCAGTCTGGGGCATAATGTGCATAGTCCGCTGGACGTAGATCAGGTGATGCAGCAGGCCGAGCGTGCCGGTGCCACCATTGTCAAACCGGCACAAGCCACCTTTTATGGCGGTTATGCCGGTTATTTTCAGGACCCCGATGGCCATCTTTGGGAAGTGGTCTGGAATCCGTGCTGGGAAGATACTCAGGATTGAGTTGCGATCTGATCATCGCGGGTATAACGGTCAACCACCACACTAATCATCATATCACCCTGGACATTGACTACGGTACGTACGGTATCCAGCAAACGGTCAATCGGCAGTAAAATGGCAATTGCTTCTGCCGGCAGACCGACCGATTGCAGCACCATAATCATGGTGACCATGCCGGCACTTGGAATTCCCGGCGCGCCCAAGGAGGCAATCATGGCGGTGGCACAGACCACCAGCTGCTGGCCCAAGGTCAAATCCAGCCCCATTAAATTGGCAATAAACAGCGCCGCAGCGGCTTCATATAAGGCTGTGCCATCCATATTCAGCTGTGTCCCCAGCGGAATTACAAAGCCAGCTGTTTGCGGGCGCACCTTCAGGTTTTCCTGGGCACATTTCATCGAAAGCGGCATGGTGGCCGAACTGGAACTGGTGGCAAATGCAGTAATTAAAGCAGCGCGGGTTCCTTTAAAGAAGGTCACCGGATTCATTTTTCCAAATAGCCATAGCAGTAGCGGCAGTACCACCAGACCATGAAAAATCGTGGTGCCGGTTACCACTACGGCAAACTCAGCCAGACGGCTGAGCACGGTCACATCTTCGGTGGCAATCAGCTTGGCCAATAGCGCAAAAATCCCCAGCGGTGCCAGTTTCATCACCCAGCCGATCATCAGCATCATGATGTCAAAAAACTGATGACTAAGCCGGCGCACAGTCCGGAACTGCTCACCGCCTTTGACCAGCGCCACCCCGACAAATAAGGCAAACACCACCACCGCCAGCACATTGCCCTCGGCAAAGGCCTTAAACGGATTAATCAGGGTGTTTTGAATAAAATTGGTGAAGAAAGACGACGGCGTTAAGGTATCTGGCGTCTGATGCTGGCTCATCGCGTCCTGGAATAAACGCACATCTACACCTTTGCCGACTTCAAACAGATGCGCACAGGCCAGACCTAAAATGAGTGCCAATGTGGTGGTGGTAACACAGCACAGCAAGGTAATTTTCCAGACCCGGCTCAGCTGGCCAGAAGCCTGCAGGTTGGATACCCCGACTACAATCGAACTGAAAATCAGGGGAATCAGCAGCATTTTCAGCAGGCCGATAAAAATACTGCTGGCAATACTCAGGCCATATAAGCTGCCGTCATAAAATGCGCTGCCCGGCAACAGGTTCAACAAAAACCCGAATAGAACCCCTAAAATTGCGGCCACCAGAATTTGTGTATTTAAGCTCATGGGTGCATATATTGTGATGTCATCTTGCTTGGCACTATGCCATGCGAGCTGCGCTGAATCGAGCATTATTTTGTCAAAAGCAAATCCAGCTCAGGAAAAAAGCCCGGTGCCAGAAAAACTGGCATAAGATGTGCTTTATCAGTGCATTACCTTGTTTTTAAGACTAAAAGAGTAACCTCATGAAAAAACTCGCCCTTATTCTTGCACTAATTTGTAGCACCTCTCAGGTTTTTGCCCATTCTTCGGGCAACAGCAAGGCACAAGGCTGCCATAAACATGCACCAAGCGATTTGCCGCATTGCCATTGAAGGTAGGATAAAAAAAGCCGAATCGACTGATTCGGCTTTTTTTATTGATATTGGTTTACTGGGTTTCAATTTCGCGTAGGCGAATTAAACCTTCCTGGGTGGTGCTACAGACCAGCTCACCGTTTTGCCACATACGGCCAAAGTTCAGGCCACGCGAACTGTTGCTGATGGTGGCTTCCATGTCATATAGCATCCAGTCATCGACCCGGAATGGCTTATGAAAATACATGGCATGGTCGATACTGGCACATTGCAGACTTGGCGACAGATAACTCAGGCCATGCGGACGCAGCGCGGTGGTCATCAGGGTAAAGTCTGAATAAAAGGCAGCAATGGCCTGATGCAAGGCAATTTCATCCTGCTCCGCTGCAATCGGGCTATGTGTACGGATATAGTGCGCATAAGACGGCGCTTCCGGCTGCGGCTGAAACGGATTGCTTGGATTCACCGGGCGGATTTCCACATGACGGTCACGGGTAAAGCTGGCGCGAACGTTTTCTGGAATAAATTCGACAATGCTCTGCACCAGTTCTGCTTCATTTTTTAACTGTTCCGGTGCCGGATATTCAGGCTCGGAAATCTGGTAATTCAGCCCTTCTTCTGGCGCAGCAAAAGATACCATACACATAAAGATGGTCCGGCCATGCTGGATGGCTCGTACCTGACGGCTAACAAAGCTCTTGCCTTCACGAATCCGGTCCACTTCATAAATGATCGGTGCGTTGACATCGCCACCAAACAGGAAGTAGGCATGTAAGGAATGCGCCGGACGGTCGGTGGTATACGAGGCCGCACGCAGCGCCTGGCCCAGCACCTGTCCACCGAACACGCGCTTACCGACCAGATTGCGGCTGATGCCTCGGTAGATATTTTCTTCAAGTTTTTCCAGGCTAAGCAGTTCAACCAGTTCCTGAGTCAGTGCATTCATGCGGGGAAACCTATGTCGGGATATTTAAAAATCAAAACAAGCAAAATAGAAACAGCTCAATCTTGCCTATTTTGCCATATTTGTCGACTAAAACACTAAAGTTTAACTGACTGCCCTGTCACGGCTCCCGTATAATGCACCGCACTAAAAATACGATTTTTAACGATAAAATTGAGCACTAAAGATAGAATTTGTCAGAAAATGTCAGGCTATTTTTCGCTACAATTAGATTCATTATTTTTCCCTCAGATAATCTGCGGTACTGGTCATTGATTTAGGAGTTGGTATGTCCAAGAGTGGTTTTGGTCAAATTTATCGTCAGCTTTCAAGCAAACTGCTTGATCTGGTGGTAACCCCGCATGTACTGGGCGAGGTTCCTGCCGAAGCAGCAGCGACAGACCATTCAGAACAGCCGATCCAGAAAATTGTCTGCTATGTGCTACAGAACCATTCCCGCAGCAATGCCCTGGTCCTTGATGGTGAAACACGCCGCTTAAAGCTGCCGCCCGCATTAGACCCGATGCAGATTGGCCAGCACAAGGAAAAAGCTTCGATTCTGTTTCTACAGCACTATGATGAAAACAATCTGCTAAATCCGCCGCCGCACGCCTTTCCGCCGCGTTTGCTGCGTCTGATTGAGCTGCTGGAGCGGCACCCGGAACTGGATATTGAGCTGATTCCGGTCACGGTCCTCTGGGGCCGCGCGCCAGATAAAGAAGATTCCTGGCTCAAACTGCTCCTGACCGATACCTGGGCCACGCCGGGCACCGTCAAGCAGCTGGTCAATATTGGCCTGCATGGTCGCCAATCCTATCTGGAATTTCATGAGGCACAGTCTTTAAGAGCGATGGTGCAGACCGCCAAGATGCAGGCACCAAACCTGTCGCCGGCGACCTGTATTATTAATACCTTAAATAATTATTTAGACAGCCAGCGCGAAGTGGTATTAGGTCCGGATTTATCGGATCGCCGTAACGTCATGCACAGTCTGATTAAAGCGCCGGATGTACAAGAAGCCATTCGCCGCGAAAGCATCCGCAGTAAAATCAGCATGATTGAAGCCGAGCGCCGTGCCATTGGCTATTTAAATGAAATCGTGTCGGACTATTCCTATGCCGCCATCCGCTTTGCTGAAACGGCGCTAACCCGTTTATGGACCCAGCTCTATGATGGCGTCGAGGTGCATAATTTCAGCACCGTGCGTGAACTGGCCAAAGACTACGAAATTATTTATACCCCGTGCCATCGCAGTCATATCGACTATTTATTGCTGTCTTATGTGATTTATAAACGCGGCATGATGGTGCCGTATATTGCGGCTGGCGATAACCTGAACATGCCCTTTGTCGGTCAGTTATTACGCGGTGGCGGAGCCTTCTTTATTCGCCGGACTTTCCGTGGCAATGGCCTGTACACCACCGTATTTAAGGAATATCTGTACAGCATTCTGTCGCGCAACACGCCGCTGGAATACTTTATTGAAGGCGGCCGTTCACGTACCGGCCGCTTGTTGCCACCAAAAACCGGTATGCTGGCCATGACCGTACATGGACATTTACGTGGCCGCGCCAAACCGATTGCCTTTGTGCCAACCTATATTGGCTATGAACGCCTGATGGAAGGTTCGACCTATGTCGGTGAAATGCAGGGTAAACCGAAAGAGGCCGAATCCATTGTCGGTATTCTGAAAACCTTGAGAAAAATCGAGCGTATTTTTGGCAAGGTGCATGTGAATTTTGGCGAGCCAGTGTTTTTAGATGACATGCTAAAACAGCATGGCGCCGAGCAGATCAGTATCGAAAAAAATGACGATCCGATTCCGCAGGAAGTATCCGATGCGGTAAACAGCTCGGCCTATGCGATTCTGGAAAACATTAACCGCGCCGTGGTAATTAACCCGGTATCGCTGTTATCGCTGATTTTGCTGGGCACGCCAAAACATACCTTAGATGAAGCGATCTGTATCAAGCAGCTGGATACCTATCGTGACCTGCTTACTGCCCTGCCTTACGATGAGCGCACCCACATCACCCCGCTTTCAGGCAAGGAAATTATTGCCTACGGTCTGAAGCTGAAACTGATCAAACGTGTACAACACGTTCTGGGCGATATTATTGCCATTGAAGACAATCAGGCGGTGTTGCTGACCTACTTCCGCAACAATATTCTGCATGCCTTTGTCCTGCCATCTCTGGTAGCGGCACTGGTTGAACACAATGGTTCGATCAAGCGCGGCGATCTGATTAATGTAATTCGCACGCTGTATCCGTTCCTGAAAGCCGAGCTGTTCCTGAAATGGAATGAAGCAGAACTGAAACAGCAGATCTGTGCCTATGCCGATGGGCTAATTCAGGCCAAGCTGATTAGTGAAGATGCTGAAGGGAATCTGCTTTCTCCGGCACCGAACAGTGAAGATCATAACCAACTGGTGGTGCTGGCTGCGCCGGTGATGCAAAGCCTGGAACGCTACTACATGACCCTGGCGCTGATTACCCAGCGTGGTTCGGGCAATATTTCCGCCCGTCAGGTTGAAGAACTGAGTCATCTGGTGGGTCAGCGTTTATCGGTGCTGTATGAGTTCAACTCACCGGAATTCTTCGATAAGGCCCTGTTCCAGAGCTTTATTAAAGTGCTGACCCAGCAAGGCTATATCAGCACCAACAGCGACAATGCCATTGTCTTTGATGAGAACTTTAGCAATGTGGCGCAGTATGCCAATCTGGTGCTGGATGATGTAACCCTGCAAATGCTGCAACACATCACCACCTTTAGCGATGAAGAACTGAAAGATGCACTAGATGCACTAGCCGCACAGCAAGCCAAACGTCGCTTAAAACGTAAAAAGAAATAAAAAACCGTCCATAACCCGTATCTTTGCCTTCGTGCAAAGGTGCGGGAAATATAAGCCATCCTCAATAAAATTAAAAATTCTTAGTTCACATCCGCTTGCTGTAACAGGGCCAGATAATCCTGAAAACAGTCATCATGCTGTAACTTAAAACCACTGTCCTGCATCCGTTTCGGTCGAATCCGCTTGCCGGTTTCGTGCGGACTGGTCAGGGTTAATAACGGCCGATGTAGCTGCTGCTGAAACCATTGCACCACTTCATGCAGCAGTTGCGGCTGACCATTACTGACAATATAACTCTCCTGCAGATGTTCCACGTGAATCATCTGTGCCAGAAAACGCGCCAGATCATCAATATGAATCCGGTTAGACCAGTGCCGGTTTGGATATTCAGTGAGCGTGTGCGCCAGCTTGACCATCCTTGCGATTGAGCTGCCATAAATACCGCTGGGCCGGATAATGGTGCAACGCTCCGGATAAGCGCTTAAATAGGCCTGCTCCATCTTGAGCAGAATGTCTGCCTGTGCATCTGGCGGCTGAAGCAGTGTGGTATCCTCAATCCATTCCCCGGCATTTTGTCCATACACCCGGGTCGATGACACCACCACCATGCGCCGCACCGGATGCGCTGCCAGCGCCGTTACAATTGGTTGCACCGAATCCAGATAGGTCTGCTGATAGGCCTCCGGCGTACTCTGCCCCGGACTGAGCAGCACATAGACCCAGTCAATGGGCGCCAGCTGGCTTAAATCCAGCTGCTGCACATCCTGAATCAGATGCGTTGCATGCACATCACTTTTCCGGCTGCGGCTAATTGTGGTAATTTGGTGGCCGGCTTGAAATAGTTGTTTAGCCACACGTGCAGATGTTTTACCATAACCGATAAATAAAATATGCATAACCCACTTGCTCATTACCATTGTTGAGGGGACATGGCCGCAGTCCATCAATTACAAGGCGTTGGCGCTGCTGCTGCCGCGTTACTGGAAAAACTGAATATTTTCACCACAGATGACCTACTGTTTCATCTGCCGCGTGATTATGAAGATCGTAGCACGATCATTCCGATGAACCAATTGAACGTCGGCCGCAGCTATTTACTGGAAGGCATTGTCAAAGGGGTCGATTTCCCACCCGGCAAACGCAAGTCGATGGCAATTCTGCTGGATGATGACAGCGCCAAAGTCACCTTACGTTTTTATCATATTTATAAAGGCCTAACCGACCGTGCCAAAGTCGGCAACCGCCTGCGCGTGTTTGGTGAAGTCCGGGTCGGCGCACGTGGTCTGGAAATGTATCATCCGGAAATCCAGCTGATCAGCGAGCATACTCCGCTGCCGAAAACCCAACTCACGGCGATTTACCCAAGCACCGAAGGGCTGACCCAGCCCAAACTGCGCGACTATGTCAAACAGGCGCTGAAACAGCACAGTGATGATCTGCCGGAACTGTTGCCGGAAAAATTTACCAACGGCTATGCACTGAAACAGGCGCTGGAATATATCCATGAACCGCCAACCAGTGCCAATATGCTGCAGCTTGGTCAGGGTTCGCATCCGGCCCAGCAGCGGCTGATTTTTGAAGAACTGGTGGCACATCAGGTCAGTTTATTGACCCGCCGTGCTTATATTCAGCAGATTGAAGCGCCAGCTTTTGCGCCCAGCCAACATCTGGCCAAGCAGTTACTGGCCTGCTTACCGTTTAGCATGACCGGCGCACAAAAACGAGTGTCCAAGGAAATTATCCAGGACCTGAAACAAAACAAGCCGATGCTGCGGCTGGTACAAGGTGATGTCGGCGCCGGCAAAACACTGGTGGCGGCGGTGGCGGCCTGTCATGCACTGGAAGAAGGCTGGCAGGTGGCGCTGATGGCACCGACTGAGATTCTGGCTGAACAACATTATTTAAACTTTAAACGCTGGTTTGAACCTTTGGGACTGACCGTATCCTGGCTCTCTGGCAAACAGAAAGGCAAGGCCCGCGCCAGCGCCGAACAGATTATTCAGGATGGCAGCGCCCAGCTGGTGGTCGGCACCCATGCGCTGTTTCAGGACAATGTCGAATTTGCCAAGCTGGGACTGGTGATTATTGATGAGCAGCACCGCTTTGGGGTCGATCAGCGGCTGGCCTTAAGAAACAAGGGCCTGAATCACATGACTCCGCATCAGCTGGTGATGACCGCCACCCCAATTCCACGTACGCTGGCGATGTCCGCCTATGGCGATCTGGACACTTCCATTATTGATGAGCTGCCGCCGGGCCGTACCCCGATTCAGACCGTGACCATTCCACTGGACCGGCGCGAACAGGTACTACAGCGTATTGCCAGCAACTGTGCCGAAGGCAAACAGGCCTATTGGGTCTGCACCCTGGTCGAACAGTCAGAAACGTTGGATGCGCAAGCTGCCGAAGCGACTTTTGCTGAAATCAAGGAACGCTTTCCGGAACTGAATATTGGTCTGGTGCATGGCAAAATGAAGGCTGATGACAAACAGGCGGTGATGCAGCAGTTTAAAGACAACCAGCTACAATTGCTGATTGCCACCACCGTGATTGAAGTCGGCGTCGATGTCCCGAATGCTTCAATTATGGTGATTGAAAATGCCGAGCGTTTAGGGCTGTCGCAATTGCATCAGCTGCGTGGCAGGGTCGGTCGGGGCGCCAAAGCCAGTTTCTGTGCCCTGCTGTATAAGCATCCGCTGTCGCAAAACGGCCAGGAACGGCTGCGGATTTTAAGAGAAAGCAATGATGGCTTTGTGATTGCCGAAAAAGATCTGGAACTGCGCGGCCCCGGGGAGTTGCTGGGCACCAAACAAACCGGCGATATGGGCTTTCGGGTGGCCAAGCTGGAACGCGATGATCATCTGCTGAATCAGGCACATTATGTGGCCCAGCAGATGCTGAAAGATTATCCCGAGCAGGCCGAGGCCCTGCTCAAACGCTGGCTGCCGGAAGCACCACGTTATGCCTATGTTTAAGCTGCTGGCGCATAGCCGTACGCTATTACAAAAATTACTGCCCTGCCAGCTCTGTGGCAGTGCGGCCCAGCAGCAGTACCGGGTCTGTGCAGATTGCTTGCAGCAACTGCCATGGTTAAAAGCAAACGTCTACCGGCAGGAAACCGAGATTCAGGTGGCCTGTCATTATCGTTATCCAGTCGACCGGATGATTCAGCAATTCAAATATGAGCAGCAACTGCATTATCAGTCTTTACTGGCGGGCAGCCTGTGTGAATTGACCTATCCACGGGTACAGGCCATTGTCCCGATGCCGGTGGCAACCGAGCGACTGGCAGAGCGTGGCTATCATCATACCCTGCTGCTGGCTCAGGTGCTGGCACGCCATTTACAGCTACCAATCTGGCAACCGGTTGTACGGCGCCATCAACACAGTCAAAAAGGCTTAAGCCGCTTGGAACGACTGGAAAATCTGGACCAGCAATTCCAGCTGCGACCCGATGCCGGCCGGCCTTATCGCCGGGTATTAATTGTCGATGATGTGGTCACCACCGGCAGCTCAATTCGTGCACTGAAACAGCAGCTGGAGCAACTTGGCTGTCACAAGGTCTATGCGGTGTGTATTGCCAGTGCCGATGGTTAAATCATCTGAAAAACAGCCAGCCTTAAGCCGACTGTAACAGATGCTGTTTCACCCAGGGAATCACCACTTCTGTGGTTAACGGTGCCAGACGTGTCGTCTTATCCTCCAGTTCAATCCATTTCATTTCCGCAATTTCTGCCTGAACCTGCGGGTCCTGATCGAGCTGCACATAATAGACATAACTGACCAGACGATGATCCGGCTCATTGGCTGTAGCGGTTTCAAAACGGCCAACAAACTGTTTAATCTGGGCCTGACAGCCAATTTCCTCCGCAATTTCCCGGCAGATGGTCTGCTCCGGTGGCTCATTGCTTTCCAGCTTGCCGCCAACCTGCATAAAACATTGGGTGTGCTGTTTGCGTACCAGCAGCAATTGCTGCTGCTCGTTCAGAATAATGGCCGCAGCTACGGTAATGGTGTTCATATTTATTTCACCAAGGCCTGACGGTCGGCCATACCCCATTTCGGTTCAGGTGCCTGAAAGCGTTCAAACTGGCTTAAAATCTCATCCATAGAATCAGACACAATTAACGCCTCGGTAAAACGTGCATGGGTAAAGCCCTTGTCAGTAGTCATGCGAATAAAGCACAGCAGATCATCATAAAAACCTTCAACATTTAAAAAGGCATTCGGTTTTAAATGAATTCCCAGCTGGGCCCAGGTCCACTGCTCAAAAATTTCTTCCAGCGTACCGGCACCGCCCGGCATGGCAATAAAGGCATCGGACAGTTCTGACATTTTGGTTTTACGCTCATGCATATTTTTTACCACATGCAGCTCGGTTAAACCGGGATGGGCCAGCTCGCGATCAACCAGCGGCTCCGGAATCACGCCAATTACGGCACCACCGGCCTGCAAGGCACTGTCTGCGACCACGCCCATTAACCCGGAGCGACCACCACCATAGACCAGGGTTTTGCCCTGTTTTGCAATCGTTTGCCCGACCAGCTGCGCCGTGTCCACAAAAACCGCATCGGAACCTAAAGCCGAGCCACAGAAGACTGCAATTGAATTTGTCATTTTTTCACCATGTTCAGCGGCTATGATGCCGCAAATATACCCTTGAGCTGGTTTTTTAAATAAATTAGCACTTCAAACAGTGTTTTTAATCAAATCCTTGTCTAAAATACACCCATCAATAAAACCCATACTGCGCAAGGGAGAAAAGACTAATGCTTGAAGCCTTTTACGCCACAGAGCGCGGTAGTCTGGAAGATGCCACCATCAACGGCGGCTTCGACCTGCATCCAGAACTGGTCTGGATTGACCTGATCGCCCCTTCACAAGAAGAACAACAGTGGGTCATGGACGCCTACCGGCAGGATTTACCCACCTTAAAGTCCCTGGAAGACATTTCCTCATCTGCCCGATTTTACCGTGATGATGATGGGGTTTTACACATCAGCACCTATTTTTTAACGAAAAATAAAAACTATCAGGTCGATGATGAATCGGAAGAAAATTCCAGTATTCTCGCCACGGTACAAACCGTTGCCTTTATTTTAAACCGGGACCGTCTGCTAACCCTGCGCGGTGAAAAACTGGTGGCCTTTCGTGCTTTTCGGGCCCGTGCACGACGCAATGATTATGAAATTGATTATAAAGACCCGACCTGGGTGCTGCTCGGGCTGTTAGAAGCCAAGCTGGATGAACTTGCGGATATCTTGGAAGATATCCACAAGGACCTGGAAAAATACTCCACCGAAGTGCTGAATAACCGCCACCGGGAAATGATTTTAGACCTTGATGACATGATTACCCGGCTGGCACAACTGGAAGATATGCTTGGAAAAGCCCAGCTCTGTCTAATTGATTTACGCCGAGTACTGACCTTTTTAGCCCGTCCACGTGCTTTGGGCAGTCATATTTATGATGCCGATATCCGTGAACTGAGTGAAGATGTACGCTCGCTGGTCGAACACGACGCCTTCCTGTTCCAGAAAGTACGCTTCCTGCTCGATACTACTTCGGGTTTCATTAACACCGAACAGAATGACACCATCCGTCGCTTCTCGATTTTACCAAGTATGCTGGCACCGCCAATGCTGGTGGCCAGTGTTTATGGCATGAACACCGACGTACTGCCTTTTGCCAAAGGCACCACCAGTTTTATTATTGTCAGTATTATCCTGATTGGCTTCTTTATCGGGCCGCTGATTTACTTCAGATGGAAGAAATGGATTTAATGCGACACGTCCTCTCTCCCTGAGGGAGAGAGTTAGAGAGAGGGCTGGTTTCGCTAATCTTCTATCCCTCCTCACCTCCCTTGAGTCAAGCGAGAAACTTAATGCCATAAAAAAAGCACCTCGGTTGAGGTGCTTTTTGTTTAAGCGCTGAGCTGTAAATCATCCTGCAAATGACAGGATTGAATAATCTTCATCATTTTTTCCGGGACGGCTTTAAAGACCAGCCCTTGCGCATCCGGGGTCTGTCTTAACCAGCGTACCAGCACGGCCAGTGCCAGGGTACTGCCCTGCTCAAGTTCGGCCAGATTCACCACCACCGGGGCGGGCTGCTGTTGAATCAGCTGCAAGCCCTGCTGGTAATACTGCTCGGCATTGTTAAAGTCAATTTTCCCGGAAACTCGCAGTTCCTGATTTACATATTCAATCACAGCACGTCCTATTATTTTTTATCAACCGCAGCTTCTGCATCTGGTTTAAAGGTCGCAATCGCTTTATCAATATTGCCGCCATTACGTTTGACGTTGGCTGCAAACTGGTTACGGAACTGCAGACCTAAATCAATCCCGGATACGTTGATGTTACGGATTTTCCACTGATTGCCTTTATCGACCAGCTGGAACGATACCGGAATTTTCTCGCCTTTGTTGTTAAAGTCGATGGTCACTACCGGGTTCTTGCTGTTGCTGGCTTTATACGGACGTAAGGTATAAGTCTGGTTGCTGAATTTCGCAAAGGCTGAACCGTAGTTTTCAATCAGGGTTTCACGGAAATTCTTTTCAAACTGGGCACGCTGGGCAGCCGAACTGTACTGATTGGTCGCATAGGTTCCCATCACAATACGGGTAAAGGCTTGCGAATCGATATACGGATCAAGGTTCTGGCGCACAATGGTTTTCACCAAGGCCGGATTATTTTGCAGTTTGGCATGATCGGCTTTTAAACGCGAAATCAGGCCATCCGCCACTTTCTTGATAAATGCGGGAGGAGTTTCGGTTGGTGCAGCAAATGCACTACCTGCCACCAGCGTGGCCAAAACACTTGCGGTCAAGGTTTGTTTGAACAATGTCTTCACTAAAATTTCTCCTCTCAATTACTCAACAAATGACACTTCTGCATCTGTTGTTTCAGCGGATGTCTCATCTGCCGGGTTATCGGATGATGACTTGTTGCCTGCGCCGCCGGTTACAAACTTGGTCACAAGGTCTTCAATTTCCATGGTGCTTTGGGTATTGCTGATTTGATCACCACGTTTTAAATAATTCAGACCACCACCCGGTACAATCTTCAGGTACTTCTCACCCAAAAGACCATTGGTTGCTACCATTATGTAAGCATCTTCATCGATATTGGTGATGGAGGTCATGTTATCCAATAGTTGCTTTTCCATTGCTTTTTGTTGCGCAGGATCGGCTTCGCTGTATTCGCTGCTGTAACGCAACTCTTCCAGAGCATATTGTTGCACCTGTTGTAACTGTTCCTGATTAAAGGTGGTCAGCTCACCATCCAGAATCATGGTCACAGTGGCCAGACGCGTCACCGGGTCTAAAGTAATAGATTCAACCTGCCCGACTTTAACCCCACTTAAGGCCACTTTGGCACGTGGTTTAATCCCGTTAATATTGTCAAACGTTGCAGTCATGGAATAACTGTCCTGAATGGTGGTGCCCACCAGACCACTGACCCGCATCGCCAGGAAGAATAAAGCAATACCAAACAGAATGACAAAAACACCGACGGCCAGCTCACTAGTACGTGATTTCATTAAACACCTCCGAACATGACCGCAGTCAATACGAAATCAAAACCTAAAACACAAAGCGATGAATACACCACGGTACGCGTGGTAGATGTCGCGATACCTTCAGACGTAGGCTCGCAGGCATAGCCTTGGTAGACCGCAATCCAGGTACAAATTAATGCAAAAACAAAACTTTTAATAATGGTGCCGTTAAAGATATCTTTATAGAACTGCACGGTGCTTTCCATACCGCTCCAGTAAGAGCCTTCATCGGCGCCTAAAAAATCTACCCCAACGAATTTACCGCCCATAATGCCGACTGCAGCAAAAATCACGGATAGCATCGGCAAGCTGAAAATACCGGCCCATAAACGTGGCGAGATGACCCGTTTTAAAGGATCCACCCCGATCATTTCCATACTGGACAACTGTTCGGTGGCTTTCATCAGGCCAATTTCAGCAGTTAAAGCAGAACCGGCACGGCCAGCAAATAACAGGGCCGCAACCACCGGTGCCAATTCACGCAGCAAGGTTAAGGCCACAGCAGTACCCAGCATGGCTTCACTGCCGAAGGTCACCAGAATGCTGTACATTTGCAGGCCCAGCACCGCCCCAATAAATAAACCCGACACCACAATAATCAGCAGTGACATCACCCCGACGCGGTACATCTGGTAAATAAACAGTTTCACGCCAATCCAGGTTGGCATGGAAAATAAAATCTGGAGCAGCATTAATGTGGCAACGCCTATACCACGTACCCGCTCAATCACACGGCGTCCTAATGCAGCAATCGCATTCATGCTGAATGCACCTCATGACTTAAATAGGGTTGATGGCTAAACTGATAGTCGACCGGGCCTTCAACTGAACCGGTTAAGAACTGACGTACAAAAGGCGAGGCATGCTGCTTTAATTGTTCTGGGGTGCCTTCACCCTGCACTTTCCCTTCCGCCACCACATAAATATAGTCGGCAATGGAGAAGGTTTCAGCCACATCATGCGACACAATAATGGTGGTTAAATCCAGCGCTTCACGCAATGAACGGATTAAACGGGTCAATACACCCATCACAATCGGGTCCTGACCGGCAAAAGGTTCATCGTACATAATCAGTTCCGGGTCCAGCGCAATGGCACGCGCCAAAGCCACACGACGGTTCATCCCGCCAGACAGTTCAGACGGCATGAGCTGCTCGGCACCACGCAAACCCACCGATTCCAGCTTTAAAGCCACCAGTTCGGCAATAAGATGTTCGGGTAAACGGGTATGTGCACGAATCGGGAAGGCCACGTTTTCATAAACCGTCATATCGGTAAACAAGGCACCGCTTTGAAACAGCATGCCCATTCGCGCCCGTGCTGCAAACAGCTCCTGACGTGACATTTTCCCGATATTCTTGCCATCGAGCAGCACTTCACCCTGATCCGGAGTGAGCTGCCCGCCAATTAAACGCAGCAAGGTGGTTTTACCCGTGCCTGACGGTCCCATAATTGCAGTAATCTGCCCACGTCGAATTTTTAAGCTGACATTGTCGTAAATGACCCGCTCCCCTCGTTTAAAGCTCAGGTGATTGACTTCAATCAGTGCTGGCGCCTGTAGAGGTGTCTGATTATTCATAGCTGAGGATTTTCCTGCATTTTTTCAGCATGCATACTATAAAGGATTGGAGAACAAATTGTTATCTATGAAATTCTTTTAAACTGTGTACAAGTTGTACGATTTTATTATGGTCTAATTTGAGCGTAGAAACAAAGAGATGCAGCTTAGGCAAAAGTTCTGTAAATAAAAAAGATGAGGTTACAGAGCAGCAAAACCAAAAAAATATATGGCATAAGCACCTCTTTCATAGATGACACACCGGGCAGTTTGTGCGAATGATAATGAGACATCGCTTAATATATTCTTAAATAAACTTGAACCAGTATACATTTTCCTCACCAAAATTCAAATTTTCTCGCATAAAAAAACCGGTGCAAGCACCGGTTTTCTGAATTCGCTCAGTTCAACTTAGTCGTTGAATTTACGACGGCGGTCACCACCTTCACGGCGTGGACGGTCGCTGTTGAATTCGCGACGTGGACGGTCTTCACCGAATGAACGCGCTGGACGGTCGCCAAAATCACGCTTAGGGCGGTCACCGAAAGCACCTTCACGACGCGGTTTGTAGTCTACGCGGTTGCCACGGTTGTCATCATTGCTGTCAAAACGTGGACGCTCATTGAAACCACCTTCGCGACGCGGACGGTCACTGTTGAATTCACGGCGTGGACGGTCATCGAAAGAACGTTGTGGACGGTCGCCAAAGCCACCTTCACGACGTGGACGATCGCTGTTGAATTCGCGACGTGGACGGTCATCGAAAGAACGCTGTGGACGGTCGCCAAAGCCACCTTCACGACGCGGACGATCGCTGTTGAATTCACGACGTGGACGATCTTCGCCAAATGGACGCTCGCCACGTGGTTTGTCATCGAAGCTGCGACGTGGACGGTCATCACCGCCTTCACGACGTTTGAAGTTGCTTTCGCCTTCAAAACGACGGCCACCGCCGAAACCACCACGGCCACCGCGACCACCGTCACGTTTACCACCACGACCGCCGTCACGACGTGGACGTGCTGGAGGTGGAGATGGCTCTAAACCTTCAATTTCAGATACTTCTAAACGTGCATCTAAGTAATCTTCAAGCGCACGAATTTTACCGCGTTCACGGTAAGTCGCCAAAGTAATCGCTTTACCAGTACGACCGGCACGACCAGTACGGCCAATACGGTGTACATAGTCTTCGTTCTTCATTGGCAGACCGAAGTTAATCACGTGAGAAATAGTCGGTACGTCCAGACCACGCGCTGCAACGTCAGTTGCAACTAAAATCTTGGCACGACCTTCACGAATGCTGCGTAAACGGCGGTTACGAACGGTTTGTGGCATTGCACCATGCAGCGCAACAACTGAGTGACCTGCTTCAGCCAGTTCTTCAGCCAGCATATCGGTATCTTCTTGGGTAGAAGCGAATACAACGGCCTGATCAAGATCCTGTTCGCTCAACCAGTGCGTCAACAGTTTTTTCTTGTGCTCGAAACCATCAGTCCAGTGCAGCGTTTGAGTGATGTCCGTATTGGTAGAGTGACCGGTTTCGATCGCAATACGTTCTGGCTCATTCATCATACGTTCAGCAAGCGTGATGATACGTGGTGCAAATGTCGCAGAGAACATTAAGGTCTGTTCGCGGTTTGCAGCCAAATCACTGATTGCTTCCAGGTCTTCAGAGAAACCCAGGTCCAGCATACGGTCAGCTTCGTCAACGATTAACGCATTAACTTTGTCGAGTTTGATTTGACGACGGTTGACAAGGTCAAGTAGACGACCTGGCGTCGCTACAACCACTTGTGCACCTTTTAACTGTTGAATTTGTTTACCAAAAGGCATACCACCCATGATCGCAGCAATACGAACACCTTTCATGTGACGTACAAATGCAATCGCGTCCTGGCTCACCTGTTGAGCAAGTTCACGTGTTGGGCAAAGTACCAGAATAGATGGCTGAGTAATGGCTTTCATACGTTCTTTAAACGGAACGAATGTGTCCTGGTTTGCAAGTGCGTTCAGCGTTGGGAGAAGGAACGCTGCAGTTTTACCCGAACCGGTTTGGCTTGATACAAGAAGATCTTTACCTTCTAATGCCGCAGGAATTGACTGTTCCTGTACAGGCGTAGGCGCAGTAAAGCCAAGAGCGTCTAACGCTTGTTGTAAAGTTTCGTGTAGAGGAAAATCAGCAAAAGTTTTGCTCATAGAGTATTTCACCCGAGAATTGGGTGCTCCATAATAATAAAGTCAAATGGACATCGGCAAAAAGCGGCACAGCATTGAACGCTGAAAATTTAAGAATTCAGCGGCGATCCGAGTAACGACGATGTTGATATAACGCACGCATGATTACGGCTTAACCTGAAGGAATCGCTTTAGCGATTGGGGCGCGAGATATCGTCCTCTCTTTGGACCGCACGCGCATACACAATGATTAGAAGAGAAATGTTCAGGTAATGAACGGAAATTAAGTGCGTGGGCGGATTATAGCAGGATTATTTTAAAAGTCATCTAATTTAATCAACTTTTGCGTTAATTTCTGTACCAGTCGTTAAACTTGAATTAAATCAAGCACAAATAACAGGCAAAAAAAACAGCCCGACTGGGCGGGCTGTTTTTTAAGGCTTGGGAGCAAGCCTTGTCATTTCACTCAATGCGTCTATTATTTTGCCGCGTCGCCCCAGGCAGGTACTACTGCCTTCATTAAAGGCTTCAGCATTTTCATAGAACACGCAAGTACCTGACCATTGTCCATAGAATCGCTGCCACCACGTGCATCCACTACAGTACCACCAGCTTCTTTGACGATTAACTCGCCCGCTGCGATATCCCACGGTTTTAGGCCCAGCTCGAAATAGCCATCTAAACGGCCAGCTGCCACATAAGCCAGATCCAGCGCAGCAGAACCTGCACGGCGATATTGCGCACCAGCTTCAGTCACGTTCAATAATGATTCGAAATGGTTTTTGGCATACGACACCACTTCACCATTACGTTTGGCGCGGTAAGCATGACCCACAGCCAGGAACGTATTCTCCAGGCTGTCTTTAACATTCACGCGGATACGGCGCTGATTAAGCATGGCACCACGACCACGGCTGGCAGAGAACAATTCGTCTTTGACTGGATCATAGATCACGCCGTGCTGAGTCACGCCTTTGTGCTGAACAGCAATAGAGATACAGAAATGCGGAAAACCGTTGATGAAGTTAAGCGTACCGTCTAAAGGATCGATCACCCAGCACCAATCGGCGTCATGACCTTTACCTTCTTGCAGACCGAACTCTTCACCCAAGAAACTGTGATTTTTATAGCTTTTACGTAGGGTATCGATGGTCAACTGTTCCAGGTAACGGTCAACACGCGTTACTGGACCATCAATTCCTTTTTCTTCGACTTGTAGATCGAGTTTATGACGATTCTGATGCGCTTTTAAAAGCTCTTGACCAACTGTTTGAGCCGCACGCGCAGCCATCACCACCATAGGTTCCATTGAACACCCACTACAAATTTGAAGATACTGATAAAGAATAATGCATAAAAGCCCCAACATTTTAGCAAATATTGGGGCTTTTGGGGAATAAATGTTTCTAAAATTTATTGCTTCAGGATGAAACGCTCTCGGTCAGCTTGTTCCAGGCCTGGGTCATGGCCTGCTCGATACCGGCGGCATCAAGACCGGCCTGCTGCAACATCTGGCTATGTGTGGCCTGTTGCATAAAGCTGTCATCCAGGCCTAAGTGAATAATAGGCTTGACCAGCTGAGCCTTGGCCAGATATTCACTGACGGCACTGCCCGCGCCGCCCATCACTGCATGTTCTTCTACGGTTACAAACAGCTGGGTGTTTTCAGCCAGGCGTTCAATCATGGCTTCATCCAGCGGTTTCACAAAACGCATGTTCACCACTTGCACGGCAATGTCATGCCGGGCTGCAAATGCCTGTGCTGCTTCAATGGCCGGATAGACCCGGCTACCAAAGGCCAAAATGGCAATCTGCTCATCCGACTGTTCATTAAAACGCGCCACAATTTCTGCCTGACCAATCTCCATCAGGTTCAATTGCTGCTGAATTTCGACTCCAACGCCATTACCGCGTGGATAACGCACCGCTGCCGGCCCCGGATAATGATAAGCCGTGTGCAGCATCTGGCGGCATTCATTTTCATCTTTTGGCGCCATAATCACCATATTCGGTACGGTGCGCATATAGGCGTAATCGTAGGCACCGGCATGGGTTGGACCATCTTCACCGACCAGACCAGCCCGGTCGATACCGAAGGTGACATCCAGATTTTGTAGCGCCACATCATGAATCAGCTGATCATAACCACGTTGCAGGAAGGTCGAATAAATTGCGACCACAGGTTTTAAACCTTCACAAGCCATTCCGGCGGCCAAGGTCACGGCATGCTGTTCAGCAATGGCTACGTCAAAGAAACGCTCCGGATATTGCTTGGCAAACTGCACCATGCCCGAACCTTCGCACATGGCCGGGGTAATCGCCAGCAGACGTGAATCTTGTGCAGCTTCATCGGATAGCCATTGGCCAAAAACATCGGAATATTTAGGTGCCGCTGCTGCAGACGCGCTGCTGTTGATTTTACTAATTGCGTGATATTTAATCTGGTCCGCTTCTGCCGGGGCAAAGCCTTTGCCCTTTTTGGTATAAACGTGGATTAAACGCGGGCCTTTACGCTTTTTCAGTGCCTGGAATACATTGACCAGCTGATCAACATCATGGCCATCAAAAGGACCAAAATAATCAAAACCAATCGCTTTAAATAAATTATCAGCCGCATCGGTTGCAGCACAATGCAAACGTGAGGTGTAGTTCCACTCGGGATGTGGCTGGATATAGGCCTCGCCAGCAGCATCAATATGCACGCTTTCGCCGCGCTGCCACAGCGCCGCCAGATGTTTGGCAAAACCACCGGTGCTGCAGGAAATTGACATATCATTGTCGTTTAAAATGACCATTAAATCGGCCTGATGCGCCACCGCATCATTCATGGCTTCAAAGGCCATGCCGGCGGTCATGGCACCATCACCAATAATTGCCACCACTTCACGCTGCTGCTGCTGATAACGGCTAGCCAGCGCCATGCCCAAACCGGCAGAAATCGCGGTGGATGAATGTCCGACGCCAAAGGTATCAAATTCAGATTCTTCACGGGCCGGAAACGCGGCCAGACCATCTTTGGCTCGAATGGTGGTCAGCTGTTCACGGCGTCCAGTTAAGGCTTTATGCGGATAAGCCTGATGACCGACATCCCAGATCAGACGGTCATGTGGCGTATTAAACGCATAATGCAAGGCCACAGTCAGTTCGATGACCCCTAAATTGGCACCGAAATGCCCGCCACTTTGCCCTGCTGCATACAAAATGAATTGACGTAACTCATCTGCCACTTGTGCTAACTGGCTTTGCGCGAGTAAACGTAATTGTTGTGGATGATCTATGCTATCCAGCAACGGTGTTACAGGGCGTTGAGTCGGTATTTCTGTATACAACATATGTGGCAAAGCCTTCTAAAGCCTGGCAAAACCTAAGCTAGGTCAAGGGGGAGTTACTCGATCATATAGTCGAATTGTACCATCTTCAATCAGCCACATTTCTAGCGATGTAGTTTTGAGCAATGATTTCAGTCGGGCAGTGTTTAGGTGGCGTAGATTATCCTGAATAACCTTGCTATTTATCAACTATTATCGTTCGCTTTCTACAAAAAAGAAAATCTTCTGCAGAAATTCAGCAATCCTATTCTACTAATGTCTGAGCATTAGGCTATACTTTAACGCATTCATGAACAATTTAACGGGTAAAACTGTGCCTATAGAATTTGTCGCAACGTCAAGACTACCAACCGCTTTTGGTGAATTTAAAATTACTGTATTTCAAGATCCGAAAACTGGCGAAGAGCATGTTGCACTGTCTAAAGGTCTGGAACAGGCCCCGACCGAACCGGTACTGGTTCGTGTCCATTCCGAGTGTTTAACCGGGGATGCCTTTGCTTCATTAAAATGTGACTGCGGCCCGCAATTACAGGCCACCCAACGCCTGATTAATGAAGCCGGACAAGGGGTGATTTTATATTTACGTCAGGAAGGACGCGGCATTGGCCTGACCAACAAGATTCGCGCCTATGCCCTGCAAGATCAGGGACATGACACGGTAGATGCCAATTTAATGCTGAATCTGCCTGCCGATGCCCGTCAATATGATATGTGCAGCATTATGCTGGATCATCTGCAAGTCAAAGCGGTGCGGTTAATTACCAATAACCCGCTGAAGATTGAAGCGCTCCGTGAGCAAGGGATTAATGTGGTGGATCGCGTGCCATTAACGGTGGGTTTAAACCCGTTTAATGAGCAGTATTTAAAGACCAAACATGAGCGTATGGCACATATGTACCAAAAAGATGACTTCTAAGTCATCTTTTTAGTTTTAAAACAATTCTTCTCAGATCTAAGGAATCCCATACCCGATATTGATTTAGATGACCGGCGACAGGGAGGTCGCCTTTCCGCTTATCTCGATTAAATGGCTTCTTTTTTAAACCATTTCAAATCAGCAGACTACCTGTATCAATAACATTGCATTCTGCACGAAGGTTTTTCTTTGTTACTTTGACGGGGCAAAGCAACCAAACCCCTTTATTTCACTGATATGGCATCCCTGCCATACAGTGAAATGGCGACCTCCCTGTCGCCGGGTCATGTGATTGAATGCTGAATTGGATAAGATAAAAATTAAATCGTCATTGAGAAAATACGGGTACTCGGTACTTTACGTTTTAAACGCAAATCAAACGCCATACAGATATTACGTACAAACGGTTTGCCCTGCTCCGTAACCTGTAAATGATCCTCAAACAGCGTTAACAAGCCATCTTCCTGCATTTCTTCCAGCTGCTTGAGCACCTCAGGCAATTCCGGGAACTGCATCTCTGGCTCGGCCCATGAGGTCTGGAAGCTGCACATCAAATTCAGGATATGCCGGCGAATCATCAGGTCCTCAGCGGTCAATACATGCCCGCGAAATACCGGAATTTCATTCTGTTCCAGTCGCGCATAATAATCTTCCAGGGTCTTTTCATTTTGCGCAAAGCTGTACCAGCTATCACTGATCGAAGACAATCCCAGGCCAATCATCAGCTGGGTTTTGGAAGCGGTATAGCCCATAAAGTTACGGTGCAGACTGCCCTGCTGAAAAGCCTGATACATGGCATCACTTTTCAGGGCAAAATGATCCATGCCAATTTCATGATAACCATGCGCCAGCAGTTTTTTCTTGCCCTCTTCATACAGGGTACGTTTCAGTTCATCTTTTGGCACATCATCATCTTTAAAACCGCGCTGGCCATTGCCTTTAATCCACGGCACATGTGCATAACTATAAAAGGCCAGACGGTCCGGATTTAACCGGGTAGTCTGCTGAATGGTATTTAAAACATCGTCCAGATTCTGAAAAGGCAAGCCAAAAACCAGATCATGCGAAATTGACGTGTAGCCAATATCACGCGCCCATTCGGTCACACGCTGCACATGTTCATAAGGCTGAATCCGGTGGATGGCTTTCTGGACCTTTTCATTATAGTCCTGCACGCCATAGCTGACCCGGCGAAAGCCCAGATCATACAGCGCTTGCAAATGTTCACGAGTGGTATTGTTCGGATGGCCTTCAAAACTGAATTCATGCTCGGGCGCCACTGTGGCTTTGCCCAGAATGCCCTGAATCAGCTGCTGTAAATGGGCTACAGAAAAGAAAGTCGGCGTGCCGCCACCCAAATGGATTTCTTTAATCATCGGCTGGTCTGGCAGCAACTGGCAATATAAATCCCACTCTTTCAGCACCGCCTGAATATACGGTTGCTCCACTTCATGGCGTTTGGTCACGCGCTTATGGCAACCGCAAAAGGTACATAAACTTTCGCAAAAGGGCAGATGAATATACAGGCTGATGCCTTCGCTGGCATTGGATTCAGCAAACGCGCGTTGCAGGCTCTGCTGCCAGGCCTCACGAGAAAAACTGGCCTCTTCCCAATACGGTACGGTCGGATAACTGGTATAGCGGGGTCCCGGAACATTGTATTTTTGTACGAGAGAACTGGCCGGTTTCAACATCTACATTGCTCCACTGCAATTGACCCTATGAGGTAGGCACAAGGCCCATATTCACTATTGTGCGGAGCTTAAAACAGGAATTCAACCTAGCCTTTTGGTCGGGAATCGGGAAGCTCATGCTGTTGCCTTTTTACTTAGATCAGCCATGCGCAGCGTACAGCAGCCCTTCCCCTCTTAATTTTTTTACCAATCTGTGCTTTGATGTACTTATTGTTTTTTTATTCATGAGTGTCATCATGCAGCATCCAACCTCCGCTGATATTCAACGCGTACGTGAATTTCTTCTCGATTTACAGGCGCGCATCTGTGCCGCGTTAGAACAACAGGAACGGGCCGGCGGCGGTACGGCTGAATTTGTGATTGATGACTGGCAGCGCCCTGAAGGGGGCGGTGGCCGTTCCCGGGTCTTACAAAATGGCAGCGTGATTGAAAAAGGCGGGGTGATGTTCTCGCATATCAATATCTCCAAACTACCTGCCTCAGCAACCGAACGCCATCCTGGCATTGCCGGTGCCAAAGCGCAGGCCATGGGTGTATCTCTAGTGATTCATCCAAAAAATCCAAATGTCCCAACCTCACATGCCAATGTGCGTTTATTTGTGGCCGAACCCGAAGGTCAGGACCCGATCTGGTGGTTTGGCGGTGGGTTTGATCTGACCCCGTTTTATCCGAATGATGAAGATGTCCTGTCCTGGCATCAGACGGCACATGACTTATGTGCGCCCTTTGGCGAGCAGGTCTATGCCGAACATAAACAGTGGTGTGATGACTATTTCTATCTGAAACATCGCGATGAACAGCGTGGAGTGGGCGGCCTGTTTTTTGATGATTTAAACCAGTGGGATTTTGACACCTGTTTTGAATATATTCAGGCGGTGGGCAATGGCTATCTGGAAGCGATTTTGCCGATTTTTAAACGCAATCAGGATAAACCTTATACCGAAGCGCAGCGTGAATTCCAGCTCTATCGTCGTGGCCGCTATGTGGAATATAACCTGGTCTATGACCGTGGTACGCTGTTCGGCCTGCAAACTGGCGGCCGAATTGAATCCATTCTGGTCAGCTTGCCCAACCTGGCCGGCTGGAGTTATCGCCCGGAATGGGATGCCGATTCCGCAGAGAAAAAACTCACCGACTATTATTTAAAGCCGCATGACTGGCTACGCGAACTACAATAAGTTTCTAAAAAGCTACCGCAAATAGCGGTAGCTTTTTTCTTGCAACACACGCTTGCAAGGTGCATACATTTAAATATATTTGCATACACTTTTTCGCCAACTCTTCATAAGACTTTCATTTAAAGCGAGTAGACTCTATAGTCTTGGTTTAATGTGTCTGGCAAAAGATGGAATTGAGCCAGTATCGATTTAAGGAACGCTCCCATGCTGCAAAATTTCATTGCTCAACACAAAGGCCTGCTGTTCTGGCTGATTCTCAGTATTCTAGTCTGCTCTCTCAGCATTACCTTTATTTTCGAACATCCTTTAAGTGACAGCCTGTCGATTGTGGCCAGTGTTTTTGCCCTGATTGCTCTGGTTTTTACTTCGGTCTTACTGGTTTTAGACACCATTCTCGATATCTGTAATCCTTAAGCCGTCACAGGTTTACAGATCAGACTGCTTTATTGATCTTTTTATTTTTCTCTATTCAATTTTCTCTTCTTTTTTTACCTTATCCCCCCTTCCCTGCCCGACACCCGATTGTGTCGTTTTGCTTATTGGATTTATTCCAATTGTTCATCATTTACAGGCTTTAGCCCCTGCCCGATTTGGCGTATATTGATGAGCATTTCAGCACATGGATCATGTGAAAATGCGCAAACAATTTGCCGTTGTGGGCAACCCGATTGAACAGTCCCGCTCTCCAGAACTGCATCATGCCTTTGCCGAAAAAACCGGGGTTGATCTGGTCTATCGCAAACGCCTGGCACCGCTGGATGGTTTTGAAGCCAATATTCGTGAATTCTTTGCCGAAGGTGGGGTGGGTATGAATGTCACCGTGCCGTTTAAAGAACAGGCCTTTGCCTTGTGTGATGTGCTCAGTGAACGGGCCAAAACCGCCAAAGCTGTAAATACCTTATGGATGCAAGATGGCCAGCTGCATGGGGACAATACCGATGGCCAAGGGCTGGTCGATGCCATTCGGGCGCTGAACTGGAATTTGAACAATACCGAAATTCTGATTATTGGTGCCGGCGGCGCCACCCGTGGCGTGATTTATCCGCTGGTTCAGGCCGGCGTCAAAAAAGTGGTGATTGCCAACCGTACTCTGGCGCGCGCCGAACAGCTGGTGGCTGATTTGCAGCAAGCCGTACCACAGGCCGAACTGTCTGCCATTGGTCTGGATGCCCTGGCTGGCGAGTTTGACATTGTCATTAACGCGACATCGGCCAGCTTGAGTGGCGATGCCTTAATCCTGCCGGATGCGCTGCAATTTCAACATGCTTATGAAATGGCTTATGGCAAGCCCTCCAGTTTTCTGGAACAGGCCAAGGCCCGTCAGATTCCAACCTCGGAAGGCTTTGGCATGCTGGTTGGACAGGCAATTGAATCGTTTTCAATCTGGAATGGGGTCAAACCCGATTTAAAAGATTTTCTTTAAAATCTGCGATTTTTCCCGGAAAAAGAACCGATCTTGCACGGTTCTTTTTTATGGCTGAGATTTAGGCTGCACAATTAACCCGCATTATGATTGGATTTAATGACACAAATATGGCAACCGTTTTGCCCAGATTTAAACACCTTGCCGGCCATTAGGCTTTGGTCCTAGATCATGCTCACTTATGTTTTATTTTGTTATAATTTAAATAAATAGAATACAAAAAACAGTGGTGACAAGGGCAGGATTTTCTCCTAAATTAGAACTGATCCCACGTCTATAAGATTCTATTGATTCGCTTTTCTGACATTTTTAACTGAATTCAACATCAATGTATTTTGATGCGCAGTGTGAATAATCAAACTATCCGATCAGATAATCCAAAACTATTTTTAAATCAGGATTAATGTTATGCCAGCATATAAAGCGCCTTTACACGACATTCGTTTCTTAATGAATGAAGTGTTTGACTATCCAGCACATTATCAAACTTTGTCTAACGGTGAAGCAGCAGATCCAGAAACAGTCGACATGATTCTCGAAGGGGCGGCTGATTTTTGTGAAAATGTCCTCTCTCCTTTGAACCAGACCGGCGACCAGGAAGGCTGTCATTTTGAAAATGGCGAAGTGAAAACGCCAAAAGGCTTTAAAGAGGCTTATGACCAGTTTGTGCAAAGCGGCTGGCAAGGTCTATCTTATCCTGAACAGTACGGCGGTCAAAACCTGCCAATGTCGTTAAACCTGATCAAATCTGAAATGATGGGCACAGCCAACTGGTCATTCCAGATGTATCCGGGTTTAAGTGTGGGCTGTATCAACACCATTATCCAGTACGGTACAGACGAACAAAAAGATACCTATCTGCCGCATCTGGTGGCAGGCACCTGGTCAGGAACCATGTGTTTGACCGAGCCACAATGTGGTACTGACTTAGGTCAGGTGAAAACCAAAGCGGAACCGCAAGCCGATGGTACTTATGCCATTTCAGGCACCAAAATCTTTATTTCTGCCGGCGAACATGACCTGACCGAAAATATTGTCCATATTGTCTTGGCGCGTTTACCGGATGCTCCGGCCGGTACCAAAGGTATTTCCCTGTTTATCGTACCGAAATTCCTGCCATCTGCAGACGGTGGCGTGGGTGAGCGTAACCCAGTGACCTGTGGTTCAATTGAACACAAAATGGGGATTCGCGCGTCGGCAACCGCGGTGCTGAACTTTGACAATGCGGTGGGTTATTTAATTGGCGAACCAAACAAAGGCCTGCATGCCATGTTCACCTTTATGAATACTGCCCGTATTGGTACCGCGATTCAGGGGATCTGTCATGCGGAACTGGCCTTCCAGGGTGCTTTACCGTATGCCAAAGAACGGATGTCAATGCGTGCCCTGTCCGGTAAAAAAGATCCGGAAAAAGTGGCCGATGCCATTATTCACCATGCCGATGTGCGCCGTATGCTGCTGACGCAAAAAGCTATTGCTGAAGGTGGTCGTGCCATGATTTATCATGCCGCACAAATTGCCGACAAAATGACCGATGCACTGGAGCGTGGCGATACCGCTGCCTTTGAACAGCATGATGATCACCTCGGTTTCTATACTCCAATTCTAAAAGGCTTCCTGACTGAAATGGGCTATGAAGCCGCCAACCACGGCATGCAGGTTTATGGCGGTCATGGTTATATCAAAGAATGGGGCATGGAACAGATTGTACGTGACTCGCGTATCTCAACCCTGTATGAAGGCACCACCGGTGTACAGGCGCTTGACCTGATTGGCCGTAAAGTACTGCTGACCTCAAAAGGTAAAGTGATTCGTGACTATACCGCAGAAATTCTGAAATTCTGTGGTCAGCACGCCCGTAATAAATACATGCGCCGTTTTGCCTGGGACTTAACCAAGCTATGCGCGCAGTGGAATGCCCTGACGGTACGCATCATGCTGGCGGCACGTAAAGACCGCGACATCGTCTCAAGTGCCTCTGTCGACTTCCTGATGTTCTCGGGTTATGTGATGATGGCTTACTTCTGGGCACAGCAGGCGGCCGTTGCATCGGCCAAACTGGCATCGAATGATGGCGCAGAAACCCCAGAATTCTACAAAGCGAAAATCAAAGTGGCAGATTTCTACTTTGAACGCTTATTGCCACGTACCCAAGGTCATGCCGAAGCGATGGTCAATCCATCTAAAACCATGACTGCATTAGCACCAGAACATTTTAGCTTCGACTACTAAGTCAAAGCCCCAAAAAGAAAAGACCGCGCAAGCGGTCTTTTTTATGGATGCTGTAAAAACAGTGAATATCCTAAGCGAAGGTTTTGGATTGTTATAAAAACTCTTCCAGCACCGAATTTAAAAACACATGCCCCTGTTCAGTACAGACCAGCCGGCTGGCATCTTCCACCAGCAACTTGCGCTGACGTAGTGAGGTTAATACCGGTGCCAAATCATCCAGACTTAAACCGGTACGTTCTGCATAAAGTTTCGCATCGACGCCGGCATTCAGGCGCAGTGCATTCATCATAAACTCGAACGGCATCTCCTCAACGGTAATCCGTTTGAACTGTCCATGCTCGGCCGGCACCTTGGCCAGATAATCTTTTGGCAGACGGGTTTTCTGGAAACGGTATACCCCATCTGGTCGGGTGACTTTGCCATGTGCGCCAGCGCCAATCGCCAGATAATCGCCAAATTGCCAGTAATTCAAATTATGTGCCGAAGGTCGCTCCTTCCGCCATGCCGACACTTCATAATTGATAAAACCATTGGCCTTTAAATAGGCCTCACCCTGTTCCTGAATCGCTTCCAGCACCTCATCGACCGGTAAAACCGGCTGGGTGCGGAAAAATACGGTATTCGGTTCAATGGTCAGCTGATACCAGGAAATATGGGTCGCGCCCTGCCCAACCGCCAGCTTTAAATCATTTAAAGCCTGTTCCAAAGTCTGCTCCGGCAAACCATGCATCAAATCAACGTTAATGCGCTGAAAGCCGGCCTCACGCGCCAAGTGAATCGCTGAAAGCGCATCGCTCTGGCTATGAATCCGGCCCAGTTTTTTTAGATGATCGCTATTAAAACTTTGTACCCCAATTGACAGGCGGTTAATTCCCGCTGCCAGATAACCGGCAAAAGGATCATGTTCAATGGTGCCCGGATTGGCCTCTAAGGTAATTTCGCAATCGTCTTGAAACGGCAACAGCGCTTTAAGCTGTGCAAACAGCCATTGATAGCCAGCTGCTGAAATCAGCGATGGCGTCCCCCCACCAATAAACACACTGTGAATTGCACGACCCTGGGCAAATTCCAGCTGCGTATTAAAATCGGCGACCAAGGCTTGTAAATAGTGCTGCTCCAAATCCAGTGACAGTTTGCCATCCGGGACGGCATGCGAGTTAAAGTCACAATACGGACACTTGCGCACGCACCACGGCATGTGAATATAGAGGGACAAGGGCACAGACGCAGGATTCAATTCAGCCAAGGAACAAGCTCAAAAACAGCAAAGGAAGATGCATATTTTAACATGACTGCATCAGGACACCGATAAAATCTCACAGCGAATACCGCTACACTAGAAAAAATTACAGAAGAATTAGCGTGTTAGAATGATGAAAATATCTTCGCAATTACTGCTTTTAATGCCGCTGGCCATGGGGATCGGGATTGCCATGACCCTGCAAACCGCCATCAATACCCAGCTACGCGAATATTTATATTCTCCTTTGCAGGCTGCCCTTTTCTCGTTTTTGGTTGGTACAATAGTGCTGGCTATTTTGGTGTTTTTTCAACAGGTTCCCAAACCCAATCTGCACGAGATCGTCCATTTGCCCTGGTATATGTGGCTGGGCGGTGTGTTAGGGGTCTATGCCATCAGTTTAAGTATTTATGCAGCACCGAAACTCGGCTATCTCACCCTGACCGGTTTAATCCTGTTTGGTCAGATTGCCATGTCGATGCTGGTCGATCATTTTGGTGTCCTGGGCACAGAAAAAGCACCCATCAACTGGCAACGTCTTCTGGGTGGCGTGGTGATTTTTATAGGTGTGCTTCTCACTTTACAACGCTAATCGCTCTGTTCTAAGCACATGATGAATATGGGTAATAACTGTGGCTACGCTTGGCAGCACACGTTTTGAATTAAAACAACTGTTCCGTTTAATGATTCCGATTCTGGTGACGCAATTTGCCCAGGCCGGTCTGGGGCTAATTGATACCATTATGGCCGGTCAGTTTTCACCGACCGATTTAGCCGCAATTGCAGTCGGTGTGGGGCTGTGGCTTCCGGTGATGCTGCTGTTTAGCGGCATCATGATTGCCACCACGCCGCTGGTGGCCGAGGCCAATGGTGCGCGTACACCGGAAAAAATTGCCACCATTGCCCGGCAATCGTTATGGGTGGCGTTTATTTTGGGCTGGATTGCCTGCCTGATTTTACAGCTGGCACCGCTGTTATTGCCGCTGCTTGGAGTACCAGAAAGCCTGCAACCGAAAGCTGGACTGTTTCTGCATGCCATTGGGTTTGGTATGCCGGCGGTGACCATGTATGCTGCGCTACGTGGCTATTCCGAGGCGCTGGGTTATCCACGGCCGGTAACGGTCATCAGTCTGCTGGCGCTGGTAGTACTGGTGCCACTGAACCTGATCTTTATGTATGGTTTAGGGCCGCTGCCTGAACTGGGCAGTGCCGGCTGCGGCTTTGCCACGGCCATTTTACAGTGGCTGATGTTTATTACCCTGGCGCTGTACATTTCCAAAAGCAGCGCCTACCAAAGCACCCAGATTTTCACCCGCTGGGAACCCATCGACCGTTACTGGATGAAACGGATTTTAATGCTCGGCCTGCCGATTGGTTTGGCAATTTTCTTTGAAGTCAGTATTTTCAGTACCGCGGCCATTGTGATTAGCCCCTTAGGGGAAACACTGGTGGCGGCGCATCAGATTGCCATGTCGGTGACCTCACAGCTGTTTATGATTCCAATGTCTCTGGCCATTGCACTGACCATCCGCATTGGCACCTATTATGGTGAAAAGAACTGGGCTGCCATGCGCCGTGTACAATATTTGGGGCTGATTACCGCAACCCTGCTGGCCTTTATGACCATGAGTATTATGTGGCTGTTCCGTCCGGAAATTATTTCGATTTATACCTCGGATGTCGATGTGGCACAGGTGGCGATGTATCTGCTGCTGTTTGCAATTGCCTATCAGCTGATGGATGCCTGGCAAATCAGTGCAGCCGGCTGTTTGCGCGGTATGCAGGACACCAAAGGCCCAATGTGGATTACCATGCTGGCCTACTGGGTCATTGCCTTTCCGGTCGGGGTGTATTTTTCCCGCTTTGGCAGCATGGGCGCCGCCGGGGTCTGGGTCGGCCTGATTGTCGGCTTGAGCGTGGCCTGTGTACTGTTATTGATCCGGTTGTATATGAACAACCAGCGCCTGAGTCAAAGCAGCTAAGCGATTCGCCTCTCATCATCTTTAGCCGGCTATTACCGCCGGCTTTTTGATGTGCAATATTTAGTGAATTTGCTTATTAACAATTTAAAGTAGGCTTTTCACCCAACTGCCGGTATGCTCAAGGCAGATAGTCAAGATGATCTTAAGGAACCTCGCATGGCAAAAACGGCTAGTACACCGGGTCGTCGCTTTATGAAACTGGCCAGTATGACCGCCAGTATCGCCACCAAAACTGTTTCCAATTCAATTAAAAACTTTTCTGCCGATGATGAGCAGAAAAATGCCGCACGCAGCAAACTGTTTCAGGATATTGGCATCCAGATTGCCGATACCTTGGGAGAAATGAAAGGCGCGGTCATGAAAGTGGGGCAAATTGCCTCGCAATATAAAGATATTTTCCCACCGGAAGTGGCACGGGCCATCAGCAAATTACAACGTCAGGCACCGCCGATGCCTTTTGCCGAAATTCAGGCACAAATCGAAAAAGAACTGGGCAAGCCCCTCGCGCAGATTTTCCAACATTTTGATGAAACCCCATTTGCCGCCGCGTCCATTGGCCAGGTACATAAGGCAATTTTGCCGACGGGTGAACAGGTGGTAGTGAAAATCCAGTATCCGGGTGTCGATGAAGCCTGTGAAAGTGACCTGAAACAGGTGCGTCTGGCCTTGCGTTTAATGGGTGTGTTAAAAATTGACCGCAAATTGCAGGACAAACTGTTCCAGGAAATTCAGGACAGTCTGGACAATGAGCTGAACTACCAGATTGAAGCACAAAACCTGGAAGTGGCGCGTACCTTCCATCAGGCGCTGGACAGTAAAATTATTATTCCGCAGGTCTTTAAGGACTATTCGACCCGGCATATTTTAACGTTAAGTCTGGAACAGGGTGACAGTATTGAAACCGCCAGCCAGTGGCCACTGGCGACCCGGAATGAACTGGGACGCCGGCTGTTTCGCGCTATTGGTCAGGAAATTTTCTATCTCAAGCGTTTCCACTGTGACCCGCATCCGGGTAACTTTGCCTTCCGTGAAGATGGCAGCGTGATTATTTATGATTACGGCGGTGTGAAGACCTTGTCCAATGACATTGTGCAGCATTTTAAAGCGCTGATTCAGGCCGGCCGTGCCCAGAATATTGCCTTAATGGAACAGGAACTGACTGCCCTGCACTCCCTGTCCGAGCAAGGCAAATTCCCGCCAGAACTGTATCAGGCCTGGCTGGAAGTGCTGATGCGCCCTTTGACCACCGATTATGATTTTGCCGAAAACTCGGCCCATCATGATGGTATGGAACTGATGAAACCCTCGTTAAAATATTGGGATGTATTCAAGCCATCACCCGATACCTTAATGGTCAACCGCACGGTGTCGGGTCATTACTGGAACCTGATTCATTTAAAAGTGCATGACAATTTAAATGATCTGTTTGAAGAACTGGTTCCACCACACGCTTAAACCATATATTAAAAACCACACTGAGCCCGAATGACCCATTCGGGCTGACTTTACTTTTTATTTGTTACGTTATAACATTACATTATTCAGCAAACATGAGGAATTGTTATGCGTCCAGAGATCCATCCCGAATATCAGGAAGTGCTGTTTCACGACACCAATGCCGATGCCTATTTTATTATTGGCAGCACCCTGAAACCGCAGCAGACTAAGGAATATCAGGGCAGAATCTATCCCTATATGACCTTAGATATTTCCAGTGCTTCGCATCCGTTTTATACCGGCGAGCAGCGTCAGGCCAGCAATGAAGGCCGTGTTGCCAGCTTCAATAAACGCTTTGCCCGTTTTAAACGCAGTAAGGACTAAGCCACGCAGTAGAAAAAAATTGGCATACACATCTTTTATGAAGTCTAGACCTTTATCTCCAGCTAGGCTTCATTTTTTATTTTATACAATTGATTTCCCTGTTTTTTATTTCGTATTTAATAGCGCCTGAAACAGATAAAAACCCACCACCAGGCAAAGCACACCCAAAATCACACTTGAGATCACATACATTAATGCCACACTGGTGTGTCCCTGTTTCAGCAATTGAAAAGTTTCCAGTCCAAAACTGGAAAAGGTAGTAAAGCCACCTAAAATCCCGACCATTAGAAACAGTCGCAGCTCCTGTTGTAGTACCGGGAACTTTTGGCTGAAGGCAAAAAATATTCCTGCAGCAAAACAGCCAAGCAGATTCACCGACCAGGTCGGCCAGGGAAATAACACACCGGGCTTAAATAGCCACAGACTCAGGCCATAGCGCAGACTCGCCCCAATTGCTCCACCCAATGCCACCCAAAGCCAATTCATGTCGTGTTGATTCCCATGTGTATAACTGCCATTTTATCCACAAGTTGGGCCAAAGCGCAGATTTTTTCATCTGCCGGGTGCAAAAATTGAGGCCGAAATAGGCTAAACCCCTGTGAAAAAACATGCTATTGTCGCAGGGCTTTTACCAATTTTTTCTATGGATTGAGAACATGATGGCTCAAGATTTATTGGCCCAGCTGCATGCAGGCAAAGCGAACTTTGCCGATGTAATTGCCTATATTGATGCACGTTATACCCACACGCCAACTGCGTTTAGCAATGGCCAGCAACACAATGCGGCCACTGAAAACCAGGGCAGCGCCAAAGTGCTGAGTTTTGCCAAATTAAATGGTTTAGATCATGCGCAAACCTTAAGCCTGTTTGCTGAACACTATGCGGCGGTACTGGCCACGCCTGAAGCCACCGATCACCAGAATATCCGCCAGTTTATGCAGCAAGGTTGGGCTGGTGTACAGTTTGAAGGCGAAGCGCTGACGGCCAAATAAGCCTTTAAAACGAAAAACCTCTAAAACAGAGGTTTTTTTATGTCTGATGTTCAGGTTTTAAGCTACGCGCACCCGGCATTTCCATTCTGCCAAGGGAAGCGGCTCTCCCGCCCTAGCCTGTTTTAAATGAATGAGTCCTTCACCCACCTGAACCGCGCGAAAACGAAAGGTTTTTTCTCCAGCGGCATTTAACTGCGCGGAGTCATGCTGAGCATTTTCTGTATCCGCGTGTAGATACAAGGTTTCCAGCTTAAAGATGGACGGATGTTGCATCACCGACCAGTGATAGCCGGTGGCTGGATTTTCTGCCAGACGCAATTCCAGGGTTTCCCCGATCTTTAAGTTTAACAGTGCCGGACATTGCTGATCGGCATGATAAACATGAGTACCATCGACCGGGGTGCTGACGCTGCCACAACCGCTGAGGGCCAACAGCCCCAGCCAGCTACAGAGAATGAGTGTCTTGCTATGATTCATCCACCTATGATTCATCAACATTCCCCTGGTGCTACATTTTACCGGTCAGGCCACATTAACTGCGTTTTACTTTTTCAATCCACTGGATTGAACTGACCCGAAACACTTCACAGGCACCATCACCTGTATCGGTCGGGGTGAGTGACGACGTCCAAACCATATCTTTGTCTTTAACTTCCACCAGTTCCCCGCTTAAACGCACCAGATCACCACGTTTGACCTGTTTAATCTGTTTGGCAATGTTCGGATTGGCTGGAATGATGTGCATATTGGAAACCATCTGCATGGCCTGCTCTGCCGGCACCGGCAAACGATCCATCTTCCAGTTTAAATAGCGGTCGTACTGATTTACCGTAATATGCCGGGCAATTTCCGGCTCTGCAAACAGGCCCCAGCTCACGGCATAATCAATCGGAGAAAACTTGGCCTGCTCATCATCGGTATAGGTTTTTGAACCTAAAATCCGGAAATCGCCACGAAAGGACTGCAAGACCGAAATCGACTGATCGGCAGATGCCGGCGCTAACCCTTTGGCAATATTATAGTCGACCGATGCCATGGCACTGGTCTGTAACAAGGCGGCCGTCATAAACGAAATAAGTCCAAAGCGCAGCTTCATGAGAGTCTCAGATCCTTCAGTCAGAACAGATATATCTTTGATATTAATCGATGTTGATCAGCAGAAAATAAAGAAATGGTAAGAAAATGGTTATCTTTGGTCTCATTTTTGTCTTTGCCTGCGCGGCTCAGTTAAAATAAACATAGATTAAATAAAAATATGTGATTTCAATGCTTTATAAATTCTATCAACAGCATATTTTCCCACACCTGCTGAATCAGGTGATGCAGACGCCGAGCCTGATGGATTTACGCCGTGAATTGCTGCTGCCAATTGAGGGTGAGGTACTGGAGATTGGCTTTGGCACCGGGCTGAATTTACCCTTTTACCAAAATGTCGATGTAGTCTATGCGCTGGAGCCAAACCTGGAGATTTTCCAGCTGGCCGAAACACGGATTCGTGACAGTGCCATTCTGGTGGAGCATCTGGCTGGCAAAGCTGAGCAGCTGGATTTTGCCGATAATCGTCTGGAGCATGTAGTATCAACCTGGACCTTATGCAGCGTGCAACAGATTGAACAGTGTCTGGCCGAAATTTATCGGGTACTGAAACCGGATGGTTGCCTGCATCTGGTCGAGCATGTGCTGCATCCTGAAAATTTATATATTCAACGCTTGCAGCATCTACTCACGCCGCTACAAAAACGGCTGGCGGATGGCTGTCATCTCAACCGCGATCTGGCGCTGCTGTTACAGCAGGCCGGTTTTGAACAAAACTAAGAGCGCATTCTCGCTCTTTTAAGGGCGAGTTAGCTCTTTTTTAATGACATGGACTTTTTAGCATTTTTTTCTGACGTTGGTGTTCTTTGTTCTTCAATGTATTTTTTCACTACATCCAAACTTGCGCCACCACAGGATACAGCGCAGTAACTAGGCGACCAAAAGTGATTGCCCCATAGTTTTTCCTTAACTTCATCCCAAAATGAACGCCTTAAAACATAAGAACTTTTCCCTTTCAGTTTTCCAACTAGGTTGGAAACTGAGTGCTTTGGATGAACACTTACAAGCAGGTGGATGTGATCATCTTCACCATTAAACTCAATAAGCTCACAATCCATTTGCAAACAGGTTTCTTCCATAATCTCTTTTAGGGAGGAAAGCATGTCTTTTGTTAATACATCTCTTCTGTATTTCGTAACAAATACTAAATGAACAATGTTTTTATAAATGCATGATCTACCTGTTCTCCACTCGTACATCTTATCCTCATACTAGATTTACTTTAACCTTATTTTAAGCTAAAATAACCTCAACACCTAGAGGTTTTTCAATTGCTAACAGGCATCCAATTAAGAGCATACCCAACACAACATCAAAAGCTGATTTTAAGTCAGTGGATGGGTTGTGCTCGTTTCGTTTGGAATGCCAAATGCGATGAGGATAAATACTTTCGAGGATTTGCCCGTAAGTTTGCAACTTTTGATCACTATTATGAAACCCAAGATCAAAAATACGCTCACTTTAAATCAGATGAGATTAGTTCATGGCTTGCAAACTGCCCTAGTACAATACAAAAGAACTCAACCGTTAATTGGTACAACACACTCAAAAAATCTATTAAAGGTTTATGTGGGCGACCAAAACGTAAAAAGAAGACAGATAAAGGTTCGATTCATTTAACCTCTGATTTATTCGAGTTTCGCACGGAAAGAAATAAGCGCAAGCTATATATCGGTGGTAAAAAATTTAATATAGGCTCATTAAGTTTTAAGGCTCATGCTAACTTTAAAGAACCGAAATCCCTTTATATTCGCAAAGAGCGTGGTCAATATTTCGTTTCTTTCTGCTATGAAGATGGTGTTGAGATTCAAGAGTTTGACGGTAAGAAATTCGATGCTAAAAAATACGCCAAAAGACAGTTAGATCATTTGCAGGGCATGGACGAAGAACAACTACAAAAAATAGTGGTTGGTATAGATCGTGGTGTCACCATTCCTGTTCATGCAGGCTATGAAGAATTTGATTTCTCTAAAGAACAAAAGAATCATTTAACAAAAGCAGATCGCTACATTAAGCGACTGCAAAGAAAACTCGCTCGACAAGTAAAAGGCTCAAACCGAAGAGCTAAGACTAGAGATGGATCCGTAAATTTGAACAACTCCTATAAGTGATATTCTGCTCCTCAAATGATGTTATAAACATCAATATATGGAGTATTTTATGGCACGTAGACCAAGAAGAAATCATTCAAATGATTTTAAAGCTAAGGTAGCACTTGCTGCGATTAAAGCAGAAAAAACACTTGCTGAATTGAGTGCTGAGTTTGATGTTCATCAAAACCAAATTATTGACTGGAAAAATCAATTGATCTCAGCTTCCTCGCAAGCTTTCGATCAATCAAAAGCTCCAACAGAACCACCCATCGATCTAAAAAAACTACATGCAAAAATCGGTGAGCAGGCATTAGAAATTGATTTTTTAGAAGGTGTGTTGAAGAAACTGGGCCGCTTCAACCACAAAAGTTAATCGACGACTCACTTCAGATTTCAGTATCTAAGCAAGCTAAGCTGCTGAAAGTCTCCCGTGGTTGTTATTACTATCGCCCAAAACCTGTGAGTGCATCAGATCTGAAGCTGATGCGATGTATTGATGAATTACATATGCAATATAGAGGTGGTCCCACTTGTTTGAACAACTAAAAGCGTATTTATAAGTGATATTCCGCTCTAGTTAAGCCACCTTGTTTTGTTGGGGTAGCTGATCATAGTAAAACTCATTTGGTGTCATTTTGTCTAGACTCGAATGAGGTCGTTTCAAATTATAAAACTCAAAATATGCACTTAATTGCTTTTTCGCATCTGTGACACTGCTATAAGCTTTGAGATACACCTCTTCATATTTAACGCTCCGCCATAATCGTTCAACCATCACATTATCTACCCATCGACCTTTACCATCCATACTGATTTGAATGCCATTTGATTTCAATACATCAATAAATGCATCACTGGTAAACTGGCTGCCTTGGTCTGTATTAAATATTTCAGGTCGACCATATTTTTCAATCGCTTCATTTAAAGCCGAAATACAAAAATCCACCTCCATACTAATCGATACCCTATGCGCAAGTACCTTGCGGCTATGCCAATCAATCACAGCACATAAATAAACAAAGCCTTTTGCCATAGGGATATACGTTATATCCGTAGACCACACTTGATTACTGCGCTGAATAGCCAACCCTTTGAGCAGATATGGATATTTACGGTGAGCTTGATTAGCCTGGCTTAAATTTGGTTTGCAATATAACGCCTGAATACCCATTTTCTTCATTAAAGTACGTGTATGACGTCGTCCTATATGATGTCCTTGACGATTCAACAAATCACGCATCATACGACTGCCTGCAAAAGGATATTGCATATGTAATTCATCAATACATCGCATCAGCTTCAGATCTGATGCACTCACAGGTTTTGGGCGATAGTAATAACAACCACGGGAGACTTTCAGCAGCTTAGCTTGCTTAGATACTGAAATCTGAAGTGAGTCGTCGATTAACTTTTGTGGTTGAAGCGGCCCAGTTTCTTCAACACACCTTCTAAAAAATCAATTTCTAATGCCTGCTCACCGATTTTTGCATGTAGTTTTTTTAGATCGATGGGTGGTTCTGTTGGAGCTTTTGATTGATCGAAAGCTTGCGAGGAAGCTGAGATCAATTGATTTTTCCAGTCAATAATTTGGTTTTGATGAACATCAAACTCAGCACTCAATTCAGCAAGTGTTTTTTCTGCTTTAATCGCAGCAAGTGCTACCTTAGCTTTAAAATCATTTGAATGATTTCTTCTTGGTCTACGTGCCATAAAATACTCCATATATTGATGTTTATAACATCATTTGAGGAGCAGAATATCACTTATAGGAGTTGTTCAAATTTACGGATCCATCTCTATATCCTTTTGCAGGCAGTCGTATGATGCGTGATTTGTTGAATCGTCAAGGACATCATATAGGACGACGTCATACACGTACTTTAATGAAGAAAATGGGTATTCAGGCGTTATATTGCAAACCAAATTTAAGCCAGGCTAATCAAGCTCACCGTAAATATCCATATCTGCTCAAAGGGTTGGCTATTCAGCGCAGTAATCAAGTGTGGTCTACGGATATAACGTATATCCCTATGGCAAAAGGCTTTGTTTATTTATGTGCTGTGATTGATTGGCATAGCCGCAAGGTACTTGCGCATAGGGTATCGATTAGTATGGAGGTGGATTTTTGTATTTCGGCTTTAAATGAAGCGATTGAAAAATATGGTCGACCTGAAATATTTAATACAGACCAAGGCAGCCAGTTTACCAGTGATGCATTTATTGATGTATTGAAATCAAATGGCATTCAAATCAGTATGGATGGTAAAGGTCGATGGGTAGATAATGTGATGGTTGAACGATTATGGCGGAGCGTTAAATATGAAGAGGTGTATCTCAAAGCTTATAGCAGTGTCACAGATGCGAAAAAGCAATTAAGTGCATATTTTGAGTTTTATAATTTGAAACGACCTCATTCGAGTCTAGACAAAATGACACCAAATGAGTTTTACTATGATCAGCTACCCCAACAAAACAAGGTGGCTTAACTAGAGCGGAATATCACTTATAAATACGCTTTTAGTTGTTCAAACAAGTGGGACCACCTCTACTAAACATCGAATTGCGGTGCATCACTCTAAGAAAGCCAATATTCGCAAGGACTTTGCTCATAAGACAAGTCATAGCCTAGTTAATGGTTTAGCTAAGGTATTTATCTTTGAAAAATTAAATACCAAGAGCATGACTAAAAAGCCTTTACCAAAGATCGATGAATCAGGTCGATTTATTCCTAATAAGGCTAAAGCCAAAGCAGGCTTAAACAAATCTATCCTGAACGTGGGTTGGCATAGAATTGCATCATTCCTAGCTTACAAAGCAGTTAAGCTAGGTAAAGCGGTATTTACCATCAATGCTTCTTATACAAGTCAAGAGTGCGCTTTATGCGGTCACACTCACCCCGACAATCGCAAAAGCCAAGACAAGTTTAAATGCGTGAGTTGTGGACACATTGACAATGCAGATCACAATGCATCAGTTGTTATTAAGAACAGGGCGATTAATTTAATTTTAGACAGTGGAACGCTGTTGGATGACAATCATTTGTCATCTAGTGGGCGCAGAGGTGTTCGTAAGACGACTAAGGGTGTTAAAGCCCTTTTTCGCAGTACCAATGAAGCGTCAAAAGAGATGTGTGCAACTTAGGTTGCACTACGGAAACTCGGTTGCTTTAGCTCCGAGTAGTTCATGCTGCTGCACCCGTACTATCCGGCAATTGTTCGCTGGTAGCGGGTAATGGTTGATCTGAAAATACTGCCCCGTGCTGACTGAACGCACCTTGACCCACTCGCCGCGCAGCACTATACGCTGCCCGGCTTTAACACGGCGCAGGCGCTGAGCAATCTGTTCGCTGGCAGCAATGGCGCTGATATTGAGCGTGTTGGCAATCACCTGTTGTGCTGCAAGCGGGCTAGTGGACGCCACCTGAAACTGATAGCAGCGCTGGGTCTGTTCAAAATCGACCGTTTGGGCCTGCTCTGATGAACTAAACACGTCTTTGGCCAGCAGCAGATCAATATTGCTGACATAGGCCAGATCATTAAAATGTCCCACCACCGGCGCAGCCGGATGAATCACCCGCCGGTCCGGACTGTAGTAGCGTTTTGCCACGACCTGATACTGCCCGGAAAAATGTCCTTCAGTTTCCAGCGCAAAGTTCTTTAACACCCCTGACTGCTGTAAATGTGGGATGGCACGAAAATATTCCGACCACAGCCAGATCATCAGGGCCAGTCCCGCCAGGCTGAGCAGTATTTTATTCACAAGAAAGTTCGGTCATCAAAAAATTAATCCTCGAAATCAATTCGGATGGTTTCAAAGCGCAGTCGTCCCTGCTGAATGGCTTCGGCAATGGCCTGCTGGCCTTTGGTCAGGCGCGCGCCGCCACTTTTAATATCAATTAACACCACCTGAATATCCTCAGCCCGGCCATCGCCATCCCGAAAGTCGGTATAGCCATCAAACACAATATAATCGACCGGATCGCCCAGAAATTTGGCATCGCTGGGCAAGTATTCAAATTGCGGCATAATTGGTGCCATCTGCTCGGCCATTTTCCCTTTGAGCACCGCGCGGCTGGTATTGACGCTGCGCTTTTGGGCCTGCGCCAGTGCCTGCTGATGTTCCAGCTCCAGCTCGGCAATATACTGTTCATATTCGGCCTTAATCCGGCCATTGCGGCTATGACTTAAAATGATGGTGGTCAGCACCACTCCTATTGCAGCGCCTATAAGCATTGCCATCCATATCGACATGGGGTTTTCCTGATTTTTTAAAATTTGCAAGCAGCGCTACGACTTTTGTCAACGGTCATCTCCAGCACATCAAACAATGATATGCTAGGGATGAGCAGAATAAAATCTTTAGTAGGGTCATGAAAACAATCTTAGTCGCCAATCAAAAAGGTGGATGTGGAAAAACCATTACCGCCATCAGTTTAGCTTCCGCCTTAGCCCAAAAAGGATATAAAGTCGCCCTGGCCGATGCCGATAACCAGAAATCTGCACGACAATGGTTAAAACAGCGTCCAGAAAGCGCCGCTCCCATTCAGAGTCTGGACTGGCGTCATGAAAAATCGGTCGGTGATGCGCCTAAAAATATCGAATACCTGATTATTGATGCGCCGGGGGCATTATCTGGTGATCAGGCCGAGCAGCTGATTAGTGAAGCACATGCGATTATTACCCCGCTGCAGCCCTCCTTCTTCGATATTGATTCGACCCGTCGCTTTTTAAAGCATTTGCAGGAAATTAAACGGATTCGTAAAGGCAAGGTTCAGATTTTACTGCTGGCCAACCGGGTCAAGGCCAACAGTGCCAGCTCCAAAGAAATTCGTGATTTCTTTGAAAAAATTGAACAGGAACCGGTGGCCTGGATTTCTGAACGTGCTGCCTATGGTCAACTGGCGATGCAGGGCTTAAGCGTATTTGATAAAACCCAGAAAAATTACCTGACCATTCAAAATCAGTGGCAACCTGTCCTGAATGCGATTATTGATGATCCGGCCCAATGGTTCTAAGCGCCTAAGCGATTAAACGGCTTTTGCCTTTCCACTCCCGCTTCAATATTTAACAGAACTTACGCAGCGTTCATTTGCGAGCGCTGGGTTTTCAGTTAATATGCTTCAAGACCTTAGGAATGAGCCAGTGAACTCAGTGCAACAATACGCGCCCACTTTACAAAAAGTCTTGCTATTTGGACTATTTTTTGTCCTGATTTTTTTGAGCTTTCATGTCCTCAAATACTTTATTGTTCCTGTAGTTTGGGCCACTATTATTGCCTATATGACTTGGCCGCTGTATCAGTCGGTACAGCGTATGTGCGGTCCACGGCCGACCTTAAGTGCCACAATTATGATGATTCTGGTGACACTGGTAGTCGGTATTCCGTTGACCTTTGCGATTTTTATCTTGCAGCACGAAGGTCGTAACCTGTATTACGAATTACAGAAACAGGTCTTTTCCGGACATTTGAATGTGCCGGATTTTATCCGCGATCTGCCCTTTGTCGGTAAAGAAATTAGCCGTTCCTTACGTGAAATTAATGAAGATCCGAACAGCATCATTAATTCGATTTCAGTCTGGATTCAGGGCCATCTGAATTATGGCCGTTTCCTGCTCAGTGAAATTAGCCGCAATTTAATTAAACTCGGCTTTGCCATGCTGTCGCTGTTCTTCTTCTATCGTGATGGCCAGACCATTTTAAATCAGGTCAGTAAAGCGCTGGAAATGGTGATCGGACCACGTGTACACCATTATTTAGATACCATTTCTGAAACCACCCGTGCGGTGGTTTACGGGGTTGGCTTGACTGCAATTGCCCAGGCACTTTTGGCCGGGGTCAGCTACTTTGTGGCCGGGGTGCCGAACCCGATGGTGTTGACCATTGTCACTTTCCTGTTTGCCCTGATTCCGTTTGGCCCACCGCTGGCCTATGGCTCGGTGGCGCTATGGCTGTTCTCTCAAGGACAAACCATTGAAGCAATTGGCGTAATGGCCTGGGGCGTGTGTGTGGTCAGTACCGCAGATAACGTGATTCGTCCGCTGGTGATTTCCGGCGCCACCCAGATTCCATTCCTGCTGATCATGTTCGGGGTTCTGGGCGGTATTGCCAGCTTTGGTCTGATTGGCCTGTTTATTGGTCCGGTGATTCTGGCAGTCTTGCTGGCAATCTGGCGTGAATGGCTGCATGAAACCAATGAAGCCGAGGCCATGATGATGCCAAAAACCACCATGGCCTATGACCTGCCCGATGATCAGGGACCGGCTGCACCAAAAGGCTAAATTTCATTAAGAAACTTATACACGCCTGTACGCAAACTGCATTGTGTTGCCTCCTGAGCCTTGTTTGAATGAAGCCACATATTCGAATAAGACAGGATGCAAACCATGACCCCACTTTTTAAACTTGGTGCTTTATGTGCGTTTACCGCGCTGGTCGGAGTCGGCTGTACCACCACACCCGATACCGTGATTGGCGCCAGTAAAAACGTTGCCGTTAATGCGGTCTCTGCCCAAGGCATTGGCGCCCAGCTCGGTGAAGTCCAACTGACCGATAGTGCTGCAGGTCTGGTTATCCGTACCAATCTGACCCAGTTACCACCGGGTCCACATGGTTTCCATATTCATGAAAACGGCTCCTGCGCCCCAGCAGAAAAAGACGGTAAAATGCAGGCTGCACTGGCCGCAGGTGGCCACTTTAACCCGAATCAGGCACCCAACCATGGCAATCCATTAAGCGGCCATCTTGGTGATTTACCGGTCCTGAATGTGGCAGCCGATGGCACGGCACGTGTCACCCTACTGGCGCCGCGTCTGAAATTACAGGATGTACAAGGTCTGGCGCTCATGATTCATGCCGGTGGCGATAACTATGCCGATACGCCAAAACCGTTAGGCGGTGGTGGTGACCGGATTGCCTGTGGCGTGATCTAAACCTTGATGCGGATAAATCCCGACTTATCCACAGTTTTCTGATTTTTAAGGCACTTATCCATAGCGATGAGTGCCTTTTTCTATGCCTAGATTAAATAGCAATCTGAGGCTACAAGATTAATTATCAGGCTTTTATTTCAACATCAACAGCTTAGCAAAAACCAAGTCCTACAGTCCGATTTATATTAAAAAACAAAAACTTAAAACCGGGCCGTGCACTAAAAAGCATGGCCCTCTGCGCCAATATTCGCTACACTGCAACTAGATCTATGGAGAAATTGCAGAGTATGAACATCCAAAGCTTGCGCGTGGTGGGTTTTTTAGAAGGTTTATCTTTTCTGGCCTTGCTGTTTATTGCCATGCCACTGAAATATATATGGGGTAACCCAATTCTGGTGAAATACGTCGGCATGGGCCACGGTGTGCTGTTTATTGCCTTTCTGGTGGTGCTGTTCGTGGTCTGTGAAAAACAGAAATGGTCAATTCAGGTGTTTTTAATGGGCGTGATTGCTTCAATTTTACCGTTTGGCCCGTTTATTTTTGATGCCAAACTGAAGAAAATGGCACAGCCGCAGGTCGAAGTGTAACTCCAGACTCATCGATCAATCAGGCATTCACCAGATTACTATCTGCTGGATGCCTTTGTTTTTTGGCCTTTTAACCACATTATCCTATTGATAAATGCCAGATGATCAGCCCGCTTAAAACTGACCGCTTTCGGCACGTTCACGCATAATCTGTTTCAGACTCAGCCGCGGATAAGCAAACCACAAGGCAATTAGGGCAAAACAGCACAGGCTATAAGTCCACAGTTCAAAATGACTGTAGAGCATGCGCACCAGTTCAATCACCACAAAAAAGCTCAGCATCATTAGCACAGAAGCAGTTGCGGCCACCGTCCCTTTCGACACTTCGGACGACATCAGGGCAAAACGGTAAATAATTGAAAAACTGATACCCTCGCCAAAGCTGATTAAAGTCATACCCAGAATCAGACACCAGATCAAATAATCCGGTATGAGCAGACCAAGAATTAACAGCAAGGTGCCGACCAACATGAGTGGCAAGCCCATCAGCACAGTCTGTCCCAAAGCAAAACGGTCAATGATTTTCAACAATAATAGATTCCCGGCAATCAGCCCGCCCAAGACCGGAAATTGGGCCAGACCATATTGCAGACTGCTCAGACCGAGCTGTTCCACCAGCATCACCGGCGACAAGGCAATCCATAACATCAGCGGCATGCTTAAGAGCGGCAAGGCAAAGGTCATGGTCAGAAAACGGCGGTTTTTCAGTACCTGTTTAAAATCATCCCAGATATAGCCAATCGGCTGTTTTGGAATACTGAGCTGCTGCTCCGGCATTTTGGCTTTCAGTCCGAGCCAGCTTACAGCCGCCAAGGCCGCAATCCCGATAAAGCCCCAATGCCAGGACACATGCTCGATCATAAACGCACCCAACACTGGCCCCAGTAGCGGCGCCAGCAGCGATACATTGGCCATGAGTGCCATGACTTTAATTGCATCGCGTTCGGCAAAACTTTCCTGAATGGCGGCATAGCCCACCGCAGTTATTACCGACAGGCCAAAGCCCTGCAAAAAGCGCAGCAATAAAAAGCTTTCGATGTTCTGGGTCAATAAAATCAGCAGGCAGGTCACCACAAAAAACAGTACCCCACCCAGCAGGACTTTTTTACGGCCTAAACGGTCCGATAAAGGGCCTAAAATGGCCGCGACACAGGCACCGCCGAGCAGATAAAACGACATCGAAGAGGCTGCCCAGGAACTGCTGACGCCAAAATCCTGGGTAATGGCGAGCATGGCCGGCTGTACCAGATCATTGCCGATATAGACAGAAAATTCGAACAGCACCAAAGCCAGCGGAAACATTAAGGTGGCGCGGGAGAGCGTTGTAGTTGGAGTGGTTTGCATAGCGCTCAAAAGCCTGCCAGATCAGCAGGCTGCAATCATAACAATGGGCGCAGTGTAGCAGAGTTTATTTTTAAAATCTGTGACTTTTCTGATGGGGAAATGCTGAACTTCCGGCAGCAACACTTAGCTAAAGCAGCTGAACGAAACCAGTATAAATCCCCGGTTTTAAAAACAGAAAAGCGTAGGGTTTAGCTACGCTTTTCAATCAAAATCATTAAAAGATTCAAGCGGATTAAGGACATACAGCCTTCTGGAAAGTCTTGGTATTTTTGCCGCGCAGACATTGATAGCTCTTTTCAGTTTTCACTTTTTCCCAGTCGCCATTGACCAGTTTAAAACTGTAAATGGTACGAATCGAGCGTACCGAATCATCCATTAAACCGGTTTCAGTCACTTTAACCTGGGCCGCAGTCGGTGACTCGACATTATTAAAGAATTGACGCAGCTCGACTGTCGCCAGCTGTTTACGTAAATCTGGACGCTCTTTTAACACCTGTGCCAACGGTGTTTCGGCAGATGGTGTCACTTTAGACACAATATTCTGGGTGGTGGCACATCCTGTAACAGCAATTGCCAGTCCTGCCATTGCAGCGAAACGAAACATAACTCTATCCAAACTGATTCAACACTGTAAAAATGATGCCGGCTTTTTGCGCTTAACACTATGCACAGAATGTAATTTGAGCGAGAGTGCACATGATAAGTGCCATAAAAAAAGCGCATCCGGAGATGCGCTTTTTCGTTCTATTGGCCTGATTACAGGTCGAATAATTTACCCGGGTTCATAATCCCATTCGGGTCAAAGACCTGTTTCAAGGCTTTCATATATTCGATTTCTTCAGCAGAACGCGAGTATTCCAGATATGGCTTTTTGGTCATGCCAACACCGTGCTCTGCAGAAATTGAACCGTCATATTTTTTCACAGTATCAAACACATACTTGTTCACCACCTGACATTTGGCAAAGAATTCATCTTTGCTTAAATCGGCAGGTTTCAGGATGTTCAGGTGCAGGTTACCATCCCCAATATGACCGAACCAGCAGATTTCAAAGTCTGGATAGTTCTCGGCCACAATCGCATCAATTTCTTTAATAAATGCCGGCACGTGGGTAATCAGCACTGAAATATCGTTTTTGTATGGAATAAACGGCGCAATCGATTCCGAAATATCTTCACGTAAACGCCATAAGCTTTCGACCTGATCCAGGCTTTGGCTGAGTACGCCGTCCAGCACCCAGCCCTGTTCCATACAGTGCTCAAAAATTTCCATTGCCTTGTCCATAATCGGTTCAAATGGCGCTTCAAATTCAAGCAATACATAGAATGGACATTCGGTTTCAAACGGACGCTGTACATGACCATTGGTCAGTACTTTCTGCATTGCCAGTTCACCAAAGAACTCAAATGCAGTTAAATCAATTTTGGCCTGGAAAGCGTGCAGCACAGGCATCACTGCATCAAAATCCGGTACACCCAGCACCATCACTTGCAGGTCTTGCGGTTGACGTTCCAGCTTGATTTCCGCTTCAGTGACGAGGCCTAAAGTCCCTTCACCACCAATGAATAAGTGTTGCAGTGCATAACCGGTGGCGTTTTTGATCATGCCTTTGTTTAAACGCAGCACATCCCCTTTACCGGTCACCACGGTTAAGCCCAGCACCCAGTTACGGGTCATGCCGTATTTAATGACTTTAATACCACCAGCGTTAGTACCAATGTTACCGCCAATTTGTGATGAACCGGCAGAGGCGAAATCGACCGGATAATACATCCCTTGCTCTTCGGCATAGTTTTGCAGCTGTTCAGTCACCACACCAGCCTGTACCCGTACCATGCGGTCTGCCGGGAAGAATTCCAGAATCTGGTTCATCTTGTCCATGCTGACCACGATTTCACCGTTGGCCGCTACCGCACCCGCAGAAAGACCGGTACGACCGCCCGATGGCGTGACTGCCACATTGAACTGATTGGCAAGTTTCACAATCGCTTGCACCTGCTCAGTGCTCGATGGAAAAACGATGACGGATGGGTTTGGATCAAAGTGCTTGGTATGATCTCGACCCCAATTCTGGAGGCTGTCCGCATCAGTTTTAATACGGTTTTCACCTACAATTGCAGTCAATTGGGTCAATAACTCTGGGGTTAAAGCGACTGGAGCATTCATCGTTTGCAGACCTGGCAAGAATTAAACAAGAAGAGATTTATCCAGACTGGTGCTGTACATTTTAAAGTCATGCCAAAGCACAGTAAAAGATAAAAAACGGGCAAGAAACCAACAGCCTGAGGCCGGTTTTTGCCGTCTGGGGCTATTATAAGCGATTTTTCTGTAAAACCTGAGAAAAACCATCATTTTGATAATATAGCTTTGAAAATACAGAGTTAATTCAACCAAAAATGAATCCTGCGTTTATATTTTCTACAGAAATAGCAGACCGATCAGCCATAAATGGAATGTATCTCCTGCCCGCTCCTATGATATGATACTGCCACTAAATTTGGCCTTTGTAGCGGAGCCGTAATGAGCCAACATCTTTCACTACCTAAAGATAAAATTCGTTTCCTGTTGTTAGAGGGCGTTCACCAAAATGCCATCGACACGTTAAATGCTGCCGGATATACCAACATCGACTACCGTAAAACTGCGCTTGAGGGTGAAGCGCTGAAAGAAGCGGTCAAAGATGCACACTTCATTGGTATTCGTTCACGTACGCAATTAACTGAAGAAATCTTTGAAGCTGCGAACAAGCTGATCGCGGTTGGCTGTTTCTGTATCGGAACCAACCAAGTCGATTTAAATGCAGCCATGGTACGTGGTATTCCAGTATTTAACGCACCATATTCAAATACCCGTTCTGTTGCGGAACTGGTCCTTGCTGAACTGATTCTGCTGCTTCGTGGCGTACCAGCCAAATCGGCATCATGTCACCGCGGTGGCTGGGAAAAATCTGCAGCGGGTTCTTTTGAAACACGCGGTAAGACTTTAGGTATTGTGGGTTACGGTTCAATTGGTTCGCAACTGTCTGTGCTTGCTGAAAGCCTGGGTATGCATGTGATCTATTATGATGCAGTGACCAAACTGCCAATGGGTAATGCACGCCAGGTCGGTTCTTTGGCTGAATTGCTGGCCAATGCAGACGTGGTATCGCTACACGTGCCAGACGTTCCATCGACCCGTAACTTTATGGGCAAAGAACAGTTTGCACAAATGAAAGAAGGCGCGATCTTCCTGAATGCGGCACGTGGTACCTGTGTCATTATTGAAGATCTGGCAGATGCAATTAAATCAGGTCATCTGGCTGGTGCTGCGGTTGACGTATTCCCGAAAGAGCCGAAAGCCAATGGTGAAGAGTTCGTTTCTCCACTACGTGGTCTGGACAATGTGATCCTGACCCCACACGTGGGCGGTTCAACCATGGAAGCGCAAGCCAACATTGGTCTGGAAGTGGCTGAGAAATTTGTGGCTTACTCTGACAAGGGTATGACCCTGTCTGCAGTGAACTTCCCTGAAATTGCCTTACCATTGACTGAAGGTAAACACCGTTTACTGCACATTCATAAAAACATTCCAGGCGTATTGTCTAAAATCAACAACCTGTTTGCTGAGCAAGGCATCAACATTTCGGGTCAATCTTTAATGACCAAAGGTGATGTCGGTTATCTGGTGATGGATGTGGATGCAACTGCATCACAAGAAGCACTGGATATGCTGCATGATGTTGAAGGCACTATCCGTGTACGTGTTCTGTTCTAATTTCAATTAGACAGTAACACCCAAAACCACAGCCCTTGCGCTGTGGTTTTTTTATTTCCCGCTTTGAAAACAATACGCAATCCTTATTTCATGTTCTTTTGAAATCGTGCATGAGCCTTGTTTTACCTGCTGGCCACTTACGCAGTCACGACATGGAAGCGTCATCTGTTCATGCTATGCTAGCGGCTATTGATCTGATGATCGCCCTACTCTCCCAACCAGCCCATTTCAGTTATGTCGATACTTCAAAATGCGCCGCATCTCCGCGCTGTGCTGTTGTTGCTGATTGCCATGCTCAGCCTGCAAAGCAGTGGCTCGATGGCCAAGCTGCTATTTGATCAGTTTCCGATTCTGACCGTTTCAGCCATGCGGCTGCTGCTGAGCGCGCTGGTGCTGATGCTGATTTTTCAGCTCTGGAAAATTCAGCCCAAAGCCATTCGCTGGCCAGCGATTTTCAGTTACGGTGCCGCACTGGCCGGTATGAACATGCTGTTTTATCTGGCGATTGACCGCCTGCCGCTGGGCATTGCGGTATCATTTGAATTTATCGGGCCGTTAAGCGTGGCGCTGTTTTATGCCCGGCGCAAATTCGACTTTATTTGGGTCGGCCTCGCCATTGTTGGGCTGGTGCTGTTGTTTCCTTTTGATCAGACCGCGCAGCCGCTCGATGGTCTGGGCGTGTTGTTTGCCTTAGGCGCCGGTGCCTGCTGGGCCTTATATATTGTGGCCGGACAGAAACCATCGGGTGTATCCGGGAATCATACGGTCTGTTTAGGTATGCTGGTCGGTACCCTGATTTTATTACCCATTGCTTTATGGGATGGCCTGCCTGTTAGCGTATTTGAACCGGGCAATTTCATCTATTTTATTGCCTTGGCAGTTCTGGCCAGCGCCTTGCCCTTTAGTCTGGAAATGATTGCACTTCGCAACCTGACCGCACTCAGTTTCGGTACACTGATGAGCATGGAACCGGCCATTGCCGCGCTCTCCGGTTTTGTCTTTTTGGGCGAACAGTTGCTCTGGAATCAATGGCAGGCCTTAAGCACCATTATTGCCGCCTCCATTGGTTGTACCTATACCGTGCAGCAGCGCAAACAGCAGTCCAGTTAAGTAGAGTGGATCTGGCCAGACTGAGCCTCCTGCTGTGTAGTGCTGGAATTTATTTTGACCGGCTACTCATCAAAATTTAAGCAAATTGCTATAATCAGCAGCATCTCCCCAATATGCTGACACCTTCCGGTGTTGGTGGTGCGCTTATGCAAAATGCTCAACTGCTGTCGGTACTGTTCATGGTGCTGTCCATGACCTCGTACCAGATTAGTGCCTCCTTTGCCAAACAACTGTTTGAGGTGCTCGATCCGCTTACCGTGACCATTTTACGGTTGTGCTTTGCCGCCATTATTATCTGCCTGATGTTCCGTTCCTGGAAGATTATTTCCCGGCTGTCCTTTTTAAAATGGCGGGATCTGCTCTGCTATAGCGCCGCTTTATGTCTGATGAATGTGCTGTTCTATATGTCGCTGGGCAAATTGCCACAAGGGATTGCGGTTGGTCTGGAATTTATTGGCCCGCTGGGACTGGCTCTGCTCTCGATTAAACAGCGCAGTGATTATATCTGGGTGCTTTTGGCGATTTTGGGAATTGCGCTGATGGTGCCTTGGGGACAGGCCAATAGTGACAATTTTTCAGTCTTTGGTGCCCTCTGTGCGCTGGGTGCCGGCTTTTGCTGGGCCCTCTATATTTATTTCGGGCAGCGCGTGGTACAGCAGAATATTGGCATGCATGCCCTCACCATTGCCATTAGTCTGGCTGCGCTGACCCTGTTACCCATTGGTCTGTATCACAATGCCGCGGCCCTGGTTGATACCCAGTACTGGGGCAAAGCCATCGCCATTGCCATTTTGGCCACCGCCATTCCGTATGCACTGGATCTGAAAGCCTTGCAGCATTTAAGCAAGCTCAGCTATGGCACCCTGTCCAGTTTATCGCCGGCACTGGCCGCGCTAACCGGCCTGGTGTTACTCGGTGAACAGATCAGCCTGTTGCAATGGGTCGCGCTGTTCTGTGTGATGCTGGCCTCCGTAGGCGTGACTCTAAGAGCCAGCCGCAAAAAAACCATCAGCCCTTAAGCAAAAAGAAAGATCAAACAAGATGAATAAAAAAAGATGGCCAAGAGAGCCATCTTTTTTAAGTCCTGAATTTAGACCAGACTGTCTTTTTGAATGGCTTTATATTTGCCGTATTCATTTAAATACTGTTTGGCCAGCTCGGTTTTCTGGCGTTCTTCCAAAATTTTCCCAGCCTGCTGGAAAAAGCCATGTTCTTCTTCCTGCAAATGATGATGCACTTTTTCAGACAGCTGCTTGGCAATCGCCAGCCAGCCCGGATTGCTAAATTCGGTTTCGGTCAGTTTTTCCAGCAGCTCATCCATTTCATGATGTTCTGCCAGCGCATGCCGGGTAATGTTCAGCCCGGAATCGGTCATCATTAGTGGAATATAAAAATAACGGTCTTCGGCCACAGCATGGGCGAATAATTCATTTTTCAGTTGATCAAACAGCTCGCGGCGTTCTGGTGTATCCCCCGAGGTCTGGATTAAACGCTCGGCCAGATCACGCTGTATTTCATGGCTTTCACGCAGTGCTTCAAAAATATTCATGTTGTTATTACCCTTTCAAATGCCAAAATTTAAACACCCGACAACGGGTTGCATCATTATTGTTAAGCAGACAGGTCAGGCTAAGCATTCACTATACGCCAAGCCCGTGCGACGGTTCCTGCAGCAATTTGTATGGGAAATTTTAATAATGAGAATGATTTACAACCAGAACATCTGATAGGCCATGCGTACAATCAGCACACTAACCAGGATCAGAAATACAATCCGGATAAAGCCGCTGCCATATTTAAAGGCCAGACGCACCCCGACCAGAGAACCGGTAATATTGGCCAGCGCCATCATCGCCCCGACCATAAACAGCACATGCCCCGTGGGAATAAAGAAACTCAGCGCTGCCAGATTGGTCATAAAATTGGCAATTTTCGACAAGGCCGAGGCATGCAAAAAATCGACCTGTAAATAACGAATAAAATAGAAAATAAAAAAGCTGCCCGTGCCGGGGCCAAAAATACCATCATAAAAACCAATCAGCACACTGCCCAACGCCGCCAGGAGCAACATTTTGCGGTTTAAAGTCTGCTGCACATGCAGCTGGCCAAACTGCTTTTTCATGAAGGTGTAGATGGCAATCACGATCAGCATCAGCAGCACAAAGGGCCGCAAAATATCGGTCGGAATCATTGACACGCAGGCTGCGCCAACGAAAGAGCTGAGAAAGGCACATAGCCCGATCACGCCCAGCAATTTCCAGGACAGCTGCACTTTGCGTAAAAAAGAAAAGGCCGCCGAAGCAGTGCCACAAATGGAAGCCAGTTTGTTGGTGCCAAACACCGTGGCCGGCGCCAGTTGCGGCATTGCGCCCATAATCGCCGGAATCTGGATCAGGCCGCCACCACCAACCGCGGCATCAATTGCACCGGCACAGAAGGCAAAAATCACGAGGCTGATGACGATTTCAATATCCATATCGGGGCAATCCTGTGGCCTCAGTGCAGATGAAAATTAGAGATTCAAGACCCGTTTTGGTACCAGACGTTTTTTATCGGTAATTTCCGCCAGCCCTAAACATTTCTCGCCCTCAAATACCAATACCTGAGTTGCCGCCGCATGGTCAATATTACTTTCCATGCCGCGACAAAAATATTCGGCCCGGCCTTCTGGCACCTGTACCTGTGGAAAATGCTCAATCGGGGCATAAACCGGCAGCAACAGCGCTTCACGCTCGGCTTCGCTCAGGCTTTCCAGATAGTCCAGGGTGTAGCTTGGGATCAGATCAAAATGCCCGGTCTGAATACGGTGCAAATAGGTCAGATGCCCATAGCTGCCGAGCGCCTTGGCAATATCTTCACCGAGTACACGAATATAGGTGCCTTTGGAACAAGTCACATCCAGGGTGATACTATTGTCAGTAAACCCTAGCAGCTCCAGCGCATAAATACTGATGGGACGCGCATCCCGTTCAATTTCAATGCCTTTACGGGCCAGCTCGTATAAGGGACGGCCTTCTTTTTTCAGCGCTGAATACATCGGTGGCACCTGCTGAATATCGCCAGTAAATTGCGTCAGGACGGTTAAAATATTTTCTTCAGTCAATGCCGGTACCGCAGCCTCTAACAGCACTTCACCTTCAACATCACCGGTGGTGGTGCTGTGTCCCAATTGAATGGTGGTCTGGTAACGCTTGGTTGAATCCAGAAGAAAATGCGAAAACTTGGTCGCCTCGCCCAGACAGATTGGTAATAAACCAGAGGCCAACGGATCTAAAGCACCGGTATGTCCGGCTTTTTGCGCACGATACAGCCAGCGCACCTTTTGCAGTGCAGCATTGGAGCTGATACCCAGGGGTTTATTCAATAAAAATACGCCATGCACAGGACGACGCTGAATTTTAGGAGAAGATGCTTTCATGGCAAAAATCGGACAATTCTAAACTGCGCCATGGTAGCAATCTGAGCACAAGCTTTACAACTTTTCTATAAAACAATGTCATTTTTATGGCATATTGAGGGCGAACTGAAAACCTAAAATAAATACAATGGAAAAACAGGTGCATAGGAATGCAAAAACATAAATTATGGCTCTGGTTGGGCCTGATTACCGTGGCAGTGATGGGCATTATTTACTGGTTAATTCCCCATTCACCACCATCCCCCGGTCATGCACAGGCCGCCACAGCGCGTACATCTGCAACCTCGTCTCTACCCGTGAGCAGTCCAAACAGCTCTGCAACCCTGTCCTTTTTAAGTCCCAGTCAGCAGGATACTGAAATTAACTGCCAGTTACAGCTCGACTCAGGTAACCGGCTGATGGTCAATGAACAGACCCGTAACTGTTTTGAATATTTTATTACCCAATATGGCGAGAAAACTCTGGAGCAGATTCATCAGGATTTTCAGCGTTATATCGCCCAGACCCATCAGGAGCCGGCCTTGGGACAAATTCTGGATTTATGGCAGCGCTATCTGGATTATCGTGAGCGCCTAGGGGAATTGCAGCCGCCACAACTGGATCCGGACAGCCCGCAATATTATCGCAGCATTTTTACTAGCATGAAAAACCTGCGTCAGCAGTTTTTCTCGGCCTATGAAATTGAAGGATTATTTGGCACAGAAGATACGTACCACGAATACACACTTGATCGCATGCAAGTTCTTGCTGACAAGAAATTGAGCGAAGCTGAAAAAGCACAACGGCTAAAAGATTTATTTGAACAACTACCCGAAGATTGGCAAGAAAATCTAGAACAACTGAATAAATTGGATGATTTGCGTAAACTCACTGCAGACATTAAAGCCCGTGGTGGTTCAAGTGAAGAAATTCGCCAAATGCGTCTGAATCTGGTAGGTCCTGAAGCTACACAACGTTTAGAAAACCTAGATAGCGAACGTGCCAACTGGAAGTCTAGTGTTAATAACTACTTAACGGAACGAGATGGTATTATGAAAAGCGGCATGAGTGATGCAGCCAAACAGCAAGCCGTACAAAAGCTACGCCAACAACACTTTAAATCACCAGAAGAACGCTTACGTGCTGAAACGTTTGAGCAAGTACATGATCAAGGAGGCAAACTGCCCTTTGCAGATTAATTCATAACTTTAAAAAAGGGACATAAATTGTCCCTTTTTTGTATGCAAATTTTTCTCAATTCAAGTGCAGTTTTTCAAATTCATTAAAAATCAAAGCGTTAAATATTTATATACATTTGTATATAAAACAATATTTTAGCATTCATCGAAATGCTCGTTACTGTCCCAAAATGACATGGTTTTTAAGCCCTAGCATGAAAAAATAACTGCTCCAAAAACAAGCACTTTTTATTTGTAATAAGTGGCTTAAATAACATGCCCTTGCGGATGAGCATCGGCTAGAAAACAAGAATATAAAACATAGGAATTGTTTATGAAAACCTTCATAAGAACAACACAGGCACTTGCTTTGTCGACTCTAGCGATTGGGCTCAGCATGCATACTCAAGCAGCAGGTAGTGCAAGCCAAGTAACAGCAAAAGTCACTTCAAATTATGCGAAAACCAAATACCCAATTTTAATGGTTCATGGCTGGCTCGGTTGGGAACGCATTGGTACCAATACCATTGGTTTAGATTATTGGTATCAAATTCTGCCAGATATGGCACGCAATGGTTCTACTGTATTTGCAGCTCAGCTTTCACCTGCCAATACTACTGCACATCGTGGTGAAGCCCTCATTGCCCAAGTTGAAGATGTCATGGCAATCACAGGTCAGCCAAAAGTGAATCTGATTGGTCACTCGCATGGCGGCCCTACAGTCCTTTATGCAGCACAAGTAAAACCAAATGCAATTGCTTCAATCACTGGGGTTGCAGGAACTTATCATGGCTCTAAAGTTGCAGATGACATCCAAAATAATACGCTGACCCGTACAGCATTTAATATTCTAGGTGATTATATTATTGGACCATTAATTGCCTTAGGTCAGCTCAAACCTGAACTGGAAATTGACTTTGATGCATCGATGAAGTCCCTCACACAAACAGGTTCAAAAACCTTTAATGCAACGGTTGCACAAAATGCCGTGAAAGATGGCGTTTTAGCAGCGACTGAAAACTGTAATAAAAACCTAAAACCACGTGACAGTAAAGGCATCTATTACTATTCATGGACAGGTGTGGCGCAAGCGACCAACGCCTTAGACATTGATACGATTTTAATGCAACTTGGGCCATTGTCGTATGGCAGTAAAGACAATGACGGCATGGTGGCACGTTGCAGCGCCTTCATTGGTAAAGTCATTAAAGATGACTACAAACTTAATCACACCGATCTTGCCAACATGATGTTTGGCTTAAAAGGTCTATTCGCACCAGATCCTGTCGCGATGTATCGCCAACATGCCAACCGCTTAAAACTACAAGGTTTATAAGCAAAATGCCTTTATATTACGCGATATAAAGGCATTGTTTTTTTATTGCGCTCGCCTCAGGATGAACAATGAAAATATTTCCATTCTTGGCATTGGCTTTAGGGGTGGGTGCAATCTCATCCACAAAAGCCAGCACTGCCTTACAAGCCTATCAAGCATCTTTTGTACTCTCTAGCTATGCGAAAACGAAGTATCCTATTGTCTTTGCACATGGCTTTAGTAGTTTGCTCGGGCATAGCATGAATGTTCTTACTCAGAATCAATATCCTGTTGAGATCACCGCGGCTTTAGATGCAATGCATCCAGAAAAAATACAACGCTTTAATGCGCTGTATGGTTCGAGTGCTATTCCGAAAGATTGCAACAGCCAAGGGACTAAAATCACATCAAATGGGATTCATCATTACTCATGGATGGGCAATCGCCAAGTCACCAATGCAGTCGATGTCATTGAATCCACCGTCGTTACCTTGGGTGGTAGTTTCCTGAAAGTCAGCCCCAATGATGGTGCATTGCCTCTTTGCAGCGGACGCTATGGACACATTATCCGTCAAGATTATCAACATAATCATTTTGATGAAGTGAATCAGTTCTTCGGCATTATTGGCACTTTTGCACAAGATCCTGTGGCCTTGTATCGCCAACATGCCAACCGTCTTAAATTACAAGGTTTATAAACAAGCATTACATATATCCAACCATAAACCTACGTGGATTGTTTAGATTGAAATCAGGCTGGGACAGAGGTGGTCCCACTTGTTTGAACAACTAAAAGCGTATTTATAAGTGATATTCCGCTCTAGTTAAGCCACCTTGTTTTGTTGGGGTAGCTGATCATAGTAAAACTCATTTGGTGTCATTTTGTCTAGACTCGAATGAGGTCGTTTCAAATTATAAAACTCAAAATATGCACTTAATTGCTTTTTCGCATCTGTGACACTGCTATAAGCTTTGAGATACACCTCTTCATATTTAACGCTCCGCCATAATCGTTCAACCATCACATTATCTACCCATCGACCTTTACCATCCATACTGATTTGAATGCCATTTGATTTCAATACATCAATAAATGCATCACTGGTAAACTGGCTGCCTTGGTCTGTATTAAATATTTCAGGTCGACCATATTTTTCAATCGCTTCATTTAAAGCCGAAATACAAAAATCCACCTCCATACTAATCGATACCCTATGCGCAAGTACCTTGCGGCTATGCCAATCAATCACAGCACATAAATAAACAAAGCCTTTTGCCATAGGGATATACGTTATATCCGTAGACCACACTTGATTACTGCGCTGAATAGCCAACCCTTTGAGCAGATATGGATATTTACGGTGAGCTTGATTAGCCTGGCTTAAATTTGGTTTGCAATATAACGCCTGAATACCCATTTTCTTCATTAAAGTACGTGTATGACGTCGTCCTATATGATGTCCTTGACGATTCAACAAATCACGCATCATACGACTGCCTGCAAAAGGATATTGCATATGTAATTCATCAATACATCGCATCAGCTTCAGATCTGATGCACTCACAGGTTTTGGGCGATAGTAATAACAACCACGGGAGACTTTCAGCAGCTTAGCTTGCTTAGATACTGAAATCTGAAGTGAGTCGTCGATTAACTTTTGTGGTTGAAGCGGCCCAGTTTCTTCAACACACCTTCTAAAAAATCAATTTCTAATGCCTGCTCACCGATTTTTGCATGTAGTTTTTTTAGATCGATGGGTGGTTCTGTTGGAGCTTTTGATTGATCGAAAGCTTGCGAGGAAGCTGAGATCAATTGATTTTTCCAGTCAATAATTTGGTTTTGATGAACATCAAACTCAGCACTCAATTCAGCAAGTGTTTTTTCTGCTTTAATCGCAGCAAGTGCTACCTTAGCTTTAAAATCATTTGAATGATTTCTTCTTGGTCTACGTGCCATAAAATACTCCATATATTGATGTTTATAACATCATTTGAGGAGCAGAATATCACTTATAGGAGTTGTTCAAATTTACGGATCCATCTCTGACTGCCTAAAACAACAAGAGGAAACAACAATGAAATATGGATTAATCACTGCTGCTTGTATCGCAGCCATGACCATGACGACGGCTCAAGCCAACAGTACGCAAGCCAAACAATATACTGCCAAAGCATCGACACAGTATGCCAAAACCAAATATCCAATAGTATTTGGTCATGGTATGGCAGGTTTTATTCAAATTGGTAGCGATCCTTTCGGTTTAGATTATTGGTATCAAATTCTGCCAGATTTAGCGCGTAATGGTGCCAATGTTTGGGCAACACGTGTTTCGCCATTTAACTCTTCAGAAGTTCGTGGTGAGCAGTTGAAACAACAAGTGGAAGAAATTTTGGCGATTACCGGCGCACAGAAAGTCAACTTAATCGGCCATTCACATGGTGGACCAACGATTCGCTATGTGGCAGGTGTCATCCCAAATAAAGTTGCATCTTTAACTTCTATCGGTGGACCACATAAAGGCTCACCCGTTGCCGATTTAATTTTAAAAGCTGAAGGCACTGTTGTTGAGGGTCCATTGGTAGGTGGCGTGAACCTTGTATCCAAAGCCATCACATGGGCACAAGGCTTAGATCCAAATAGTTTCCCTCACAATTCACTTGAAGGTGGACGCAGTTTAACTGCTGCGGGTTCCGCAGCCTTTAACCAAAAATTCCCAATTGGTATGCCAACAACGAGTTGTGGTGAAGGTAGCTATCAAGAAAAAGGCATTTATAACTATTCGTTCACAGGCGTAGGTCAAGTGACGAATCTACTAGATCCTGACTCTGCGCTCAAAGTGACTGCACTACTGATTGATGGTGGCAAAAACAATGATGGCTTAGTGTCGCGTTGCAGTGCCAAATTCGGTAAAACCATTCGTGATAACTACAACTGGAACCACCTAGACGAAGTCAATATGGTCTTTGGCTTAAAAGCCATGTTTGCTCCAGACCCTGTGGATGTTTATCGTCAACATGCGAATCGTTTAAAACTACAAGGGCTATAAAGCTCAACTCATTAAAGCCCTGCATTGCAGGGCTTTTCTTTGCATTCATGATTGGGATATTGCATGAAAATTAAAACAATATACTTCACCATAGCTGCCCTACTCTTTAGCTCATTCGGTACTGCTTCAAATTTACAAAAAGCACAAAGTAAAAACGTGATCTCTAACTATGCCAAAATGCAATACCCCCTCGTATTTGCACATGGCATGATGGGCTTTAATCGCATTGCTATGGATGTTTTGGGCATGGATTATTGGCATCAAATTTTGCCTGATTTAGCACGTAATGGTTCAACCGCTTTTGCTGCCCGCATGTCACCTTTTAATTCATCAGAAGTCCGTGGCGAACAATATGTCGAACAGCTCAAAGAAGTATGGCAATTATGGGTGCTAAAAAACTCAATTTAATTGGACATAGCCACGGTGCCCATGCAGTGCGCTATGCAGCAGGAGTCATGCCACAACATGTCGCTTCTGTTATGACAGTCGGTGGCGCCAATCAAGGCACAATCGTGGCATCGGATGTGATGAAATTTGCCAGTCAAACTGGTATCTCTGATTTACTAAATACCCTGATTAGTAGTTTTGGCGCTGTGATTATGTGGGCACAGGGTTTGGATGCACATGCTTTTCCGCATAACGCTTTAGCTGCAGGTCATAGCACTTCTATTGAAGGCACCGCTGAATTTAATCAACGTTTTACGCTTGGGTTATCTTTAAAGCATTATGGTGAAGGCAAATATAACGATCAAGGTATTGCGCTATATTCAATTATGGGCAACAAACAAATGACCAATGCATTAGATTTCAGTGATGCCGCGATGAAGGCACTGGATTTGATCTCTGCTTCTAAAGCAAGTGCAAATGATGGCATTGTCTCGGTCTGTAGCGCCAAATTTGGTAAAACCATTCGGGATGATTTTCCATGGAATCATCTCGATGAAGTGAATTTACTGTTCGGTTTAAAAGGTACTTTTGCTCCAGACCCGGTCGCGGTCTATCGCCAGCATGCCAACCGGCTCAAACTGCAAGGTCTATAAACCAGTCTACAGCCATAAAAAAATGCGCCATGGGGCGCATTTTTTCAACGAGATAAAACTGATTAAGCTTCAGTTTTACGCGCTGGTAACTTTTCACGAATACGTGCAGCTTTACCAGACAATTCACGTAGGTAGTAAAGTTTAGCACGACGAACGTCACCACGACGTTTCACTTCGATTTTAGCAACGATTGGAGAGTGAGTTTGGAATACACGCTCAACGCCAACACCGCTAGAAATTTTACGTACGGTGAACGCAGAGTTCAGACCACGGTTTTTCTTCGCAATGACAACGCCTTCGAACGCTTGTAGACGCTCACGGTCACCTTCTTTAACTTTTACTTGAACAACTACTGTGTCACCTGGTGCAAAAGCTGGGATGTCTTGTTTAAGCTGAGCATTTTCTACAGCTTGAACTAAAGGATGCTTACCACTCATGGGGTATCTCCAATATGTGTGGGTCAGAAGAGGTCTGAGATCCACTGGGGCTAGAGGCTAAAGCGCATAGACCCGATTAACTTTCCCTTTATGCTTGACCGCTTCAAGACATAAAGAGCCTATTTAAATACTCAGTCTAAAGACCAAGCTTTTCATTGCGCCCGAAGCATAAATTAAGATTTATGTTCTGGCAAATCTTTTAGCCATTTTTTCTGCTGTTTGGTCAGTTCCACTTGTTCAACCAGTTCAGGCCGACGCTCAAGTGTACGCTGATAACGCTGCAAAAAACGCCATTTTTCAATATTTGCATGATGACCTGATTTCAGTACCTCAGGCACATCCAAACCTTCAAAATGGTCAGGCTTTGTGTATTGTGGGCAGTCTAACAGACCATCCACAAATGAATCTTGTACATGGGATTGTTCATCAGACATGGCACCCGGAAGTCTCCGGATAATACTGTCTAATAACACCATCGCAGGCAGTTCACCGCCCGATAACACGTAATCCCCAATCGACCATTCCTGATCGACATATTTCTGGATTAAACGTTCATCGACACCTTCATAACGGCCACACAGCACAATTAATCCGTCATATTGGACAAATTCTTGTACAGCGGGTTCATTTAAGGTTTGACCTTGTGGTGACATATACACCACGGGTACGTTGACCGCACCTGCTTCATGAGCAAGTTCTTTGGCACGGCGGATTGCTTTTGCCAGTGGCTCAGCCATCATTACCATACCGGGACCACCACCAAATGGACGTTCATCCACTCGTTTGTAGTTACCCTCAGCATAATCGCGAGGATTGATACAATGAATTTGCATCAACTCACGTTGTGCTGCGCGCCCGCTAATACCGAAACGTGTAATCGCTTCAAACATTTCAGGAAAAAGCGTAATGACTGCAAAAAACATCGCAGACTCCCGTATTTCCAAAAATATTAGTAATCTACGCCCCAATTGACATAAATACGACCTGTTTCGAGATCAACGCGTTGTACCACATCTTTATGCCATGGAATCATACGCTCTTCGCCATCGATACTGTCGGCAGTTGCGCGAACCACCATCACATCGTTAGCACCTGTTTCAAACAGTTCGTGGATTTGACCGAGATTGACTTCCTGTTCCTCATCATCCAGACCTAACACGGTTAGACCTTTTAAATCAGACCAGTAATACTCATCCACACCTGCTTGCGGCAGTTGCGATTTTGAAATCCAGATATTTGCACCAACCAGACCGTCTGCTGCAGTGCGATCACTCACACCTTTTAAGCTGACAACCAGGCCTTTGCCATGTGGTTTCCAACGTTTTACATCGACAGTTTGCCAACCTGCTTTGGTCTCAATGTACCAAGGCAGGTAGTCAAACATGTTGCTCATAGGTTCTGTATTGGAATAGACCCAGAGCCACCCATTTAATCCATATGCTGAACGTAGCTGTCCAATCTGAATACGATCTTCGGGTACATTCTGTGTTGGTGTCATGGGCTACCTACTACTTAATTCTTTAAAATTATGCAGCAGCTGCAGCTTTCTTCGCTTGAGCAGCTAAAGAAGCAACACGTTCAGAAGGTTGAGCACCTTGTGCTACCCAGTGAGCAAAACGGTCAGCATCTAAACGAAGTTTTTCTGCTTTACCTTGCGCTGTAGGGTTGAAGAAACCGATACGTTCGATGAAACGACCGTCACGTGGATTGCGGCTATCAGTTACAACGATTTGATAGAATGGACGCTTTTTAGCACCACCGCGAGTAAGACGAATAACTACCATGATACAACCTTATAGTTTTTACGGATTATCCCTGTACCGACCATCGATACATTTCAAACCCCTTTCATAGAGGGCAGTATTTTACGCGAAGTTTGCCCTGAATGAAAGATCAAAAAGTGTTTATCCGCAGTTTTGAATTTATTCATCCCAGCTTGATGTTGCAGATAAACCAGTTTCACAAAGTACCGTAGTCGAATTATCTTTTGACCAAAATCTTCGACCTAGATGATCTAAACATAACACACCTGTACCTGCTTGAGTTGTATTTACCCGTGGACTAGCAAATAGAGTCCACGAATCAGATGTTAGTACACCAGCATTACTTGGACTAATTGTAATATTATATAAAGGTTCATTGAGAGGAAAAGAGTTAGAAACTCCTAAGTCAGCTAGATTGGCATTGGTATATCTATAATTAACAGATTTATAATTTGTGAGTTTTCTCGCAACATCAAGCATTTCTGTTTTGACTTCTGCTCGTTTTGTTTTGCGAACATAATTTTGATATGAAGGATATGCTATTGCAGCTAAAATCCCGATAATTGCAACCACAATCATAACTTCAATAAGTGTAAATCCTCTAGTCACCATAACTCCCCCCCTATTCCACAACTATTAGTTGTCAGATTATTCGCTTGATTTTTACACTTAAGCCCTTCGCTATTCATCAAATAGTTAAAGCTTCTGGAGCCAACCAATTTATTATTGGTATTCTTAGTCGTAACCATACTCCATGTATTAACACTGCCAAGAGTCTGCGTTTGTGGATCACTACAAGCTCCCGTGACCAAGGGCTGAGCAGGGTTTCCAATTTGAATTAAACTGATCGTATATCGAATTTCATTCCCTGTCGCCCCAATTGGAAGTGTTAGCGATGTTCGATTTGCTGCCCCACCATAATAATCTGCCAAGTCAAAGCATCGATATGTGAAATTTTTAGCTTTATGTTTCTCAAGAAGCTCTGAGATCTTCAGCATTTCTTCAGTAACATTTGCCTCAGCAGCTCGTCGGACTTGATTTTGATACGAAGGAATGGCAATCCCAGCAATTACTGAGATTACCACGACAACAATCATCAATTCGATTAACGTAAAACCGTTATATTTGATCATTGTCCTACCTCTTTTCAAACCAACGAGTCGGATTCAATTTACGTGTACATTGCCAATTACCAATGCCACTCGTATTGCTCGCAAGAGTAAAGTTTCCACAACTATTATTTCCTGTTGTACCACCATTGTTTGCTAATGCAATACCTTGAATCCCCTTGCCAATGACATTTGCATTTTTCCAACCTGCACCGTCACGCTCAACACGAAACCCTGTTTTCTTTTCACGCATTATATCAATAGCGCCTGTATCTGTGACACATACTCCAAATGGTAAACAATATTGTTGTCGATCTGTCTCACCGACAACCCTTGGCAAACATGGGTCTTGTGGTGTAATACCAGTACCTTCAGGATCATAAACTGGAATAAACAAATTATTTCCAATCGCTAAAGGCTCTTCAAATGCTTTAAGACCACCTGGCTTTCTAAATGTTCCATTGGCTAATTCAGCACCATTAGCTGTAGTATCCCAACTCCAAGAAAGCGAACGGTACCAGCCAAATTTTGGTGCAGTCTCATTAAAATATTGACTATATGCGGTGTTGGTTTCTGTTAATGCTACCTGTGGATTGGATAATAAGTCTTTAAGGGTTAATTCACGGGTAAGCAAACGGTTCGATAAAGGTACATCCTCTTCACTTGTAGTTGCAGTGTAATCAGTAGTTAACTCTCTATTAGTAATCAGGCTGTCATTAATAAAATCTAAGTCAAAAATTCCGTAAACTTTATTTACTGGACGCCCGCTTAGTGCAATATTCGGTGACAATCCATCTCGCCCCTCTGTTGGAGCAACATCTAATGGGGTACTACGATCACCTGATGCTGCACCTACTACAATAAATGTCTTACTTGATGTAGAACCTTGTTCATCATGAATTGTTAAGGTCACTGGTTCATAAAAACGTGGGTTATCACCATTGGTAATTGATGTTCCATCTGTATTTGTTGCCAAATTAGCAAGTCTTGTTGTGCGTACACCAAAAGATTCACCTGCTTTTTCATGATAATTATCTAGATCAATCCTAAAAATTTGCCCACCCAAATCACCAAAATACAGATGATCTTCAAAACCATCACCATCGCGATCCAAAGCACTGACACGTGAGACAATACTATGCTTCATATGAGTATTATCTGCATCTGAATCATTATTACTTGCCCAGAATAGGCGTTCTCCTGTATCGGCATCTACCACGTAAATCGCGTTACCTTTAGCCCTAGTCTTAGTAGAACAGTTATCTGTATCATTTTCAGTTGCAGCTGAAGCTAGTTTAAATCTTGGATTTTCGTAACACATATCATAACCACCACCCACAACCATGGCTCTTTTAGGCTTTCCATTTATACGAAGATTAATTAATGTAGGTTTGGACCAAGATTGCCCCATACGACTAAAATCACTTAAGTCTGGACCAATTCTAAATTTCAACTTTGGTTTTTTAGGATTAAGAACATCCAGAGCATAGAAACTGTTCCCTCCCATCCTTAAACCACCATATACGTTCATTTTTGTCGCCACAACTTGCGCATTTGGATGAGTTCCTGAAGTACGATAAGTTGCATCAACCACCCAAGGTGCATCTACACCATGTGCTGGTGCTGGAGTACCAGATCCTTTTTGAACTAAAGCACTAGAAGCTCTTTCATCATTTAAAATTTCAGCAGGAACAAATACCATTTGCTCTTCACCAGTAAGAGAATCAACGATATGCAATCCTCCCTCCATTGATCCATATAAAACCGATTGCTGACGTGCTCGCACAAAATTCCCATCATCCAATGGAATATCTTGAGTTAATAGTTCACCAGAACTAGAAATCACGCCTGAATATGTCATTTGAACAGGGAAAGAGTGAATAATGCCGCCCATACTGATATATGGAGATCCTTCATAACTCACCTCATCATTTTCAGGTAATTCTTCTAACGCTGTATCTACTTTAAATCCTAAATAGTTAAGTAACTTAAGTCGCACAGATACTGGAAATTGTGAGAGCACACTTTGACTTCTAAATTGATTTAAAACAGTATTTTTAGAAATTCCTGTATCCAAATTCGGCACTCGAAGTAATGGAGTAGGTGTCACTGTTCCTGTAGTCTCATCTCGAGTTTCTAATGGAACCAAGATATTACCATTTACATCTTTTACATCTGTGACCAAGTTACGTAATGTCGATTGCTTAGTTTCAGTTGGCATAGGCAACATTTCATATGTCCCACCAACTTGAATCAAACCACCATCATTCTGTAATAATGAACCCCACAAATTTTTAGTATTGGTTGCGAAATTACCAATTGCATCAAAGATATTAATATTACGATCGACCAAGACGCCATCTTTCATTGTATATTTCTTGAGATTTCCCGCCCAAGTTAACAAGCTAGGTTGAGCCGGATTAGGCTCTAACATACGCAAGTAACCTACATTTTGTAATCCATTTGGATTTAAGGCATCAATCGGAACAGACAAAGCACCTGTCGGTAGAGGAGATAGAGGATCCGTTCCCAAATTATCAATAAAGTTTAATACACTTTTGGTAACATCATTTGCCGAAGTTGCTGTATAAAATCCACCATTTCCGTAACCACTTTCAGGATTACGCCGAGTTGCATTAAGATTGAGTGTTAAGCCATCGGCTTGATAGTATGAACAAGCATCACCTTTTAAATTAGAGCCCAACTTACATGCATTTCTTACATCATCATTAGAGAGATTGTTAAAGCTGTTACTATAACCAACAAATGCTGTTTGAATTTTAACACCAGCTGGATTAGCTCCTGAATATAAGCGCTTAGCAAACTCTCCCATACATTTCCAAGCACCACCACTATTTCCACCAGTTAATGGATTTGTCAAATTTGAAGAACTCACATTACAAGAAAAGTTTGTATCCGGCGGATTAAGAACTGGAGATGACAAAGCATTTATCATTTGAGTTTGAGCCGCAGCATCAGAAGAGTCATTAGGTTCCCCATCCGATAAAACATATACACCTTGACCATCACAAGAAACTTTATTCGTTGGTAAAGGAGACTTGTAGTGTTCTATTTCATTAGTTGTAGTTTTGCTATCTAAAACTGAGTTAGAAAAACCACTTGTATTACTCTGATTTTTTTCTACTTTTATAAGTGTCTTGATATTTGTTTTAATGAAGTAGGAACGTGGATTACTTTGGTCAGTATAAAAATCATAGCTCTTACCTTCGAATGCTGTTGCAGTTATTGGCGAAAAATTTAAACACTCTTGATAATAGTACGAACCAATTCTACTTATATTAGAGCTATAAGAAGTACATTCATTATATTTTCTATTAGATGAATTACCAGTTCGTTGTAAATTTTCTCTATACACATCCGCTTGCTGCTCCTCTATATAAGAATTTGTTCTAGTCCCCATTAAATATGATGCAGCTTCTGCATAACCATGAGAAGTTGGTGTACCACCTACCGCTGCAAGCTGGTTATTAACAGCCCAACGAAGAGCTTGGCGCTGTGCAGATTCAGGCTGTCCATTTCGTGCAGGCGCACCAAGTTTTGCAGCAGGAACAAGAATAACTCCCTGCTTACTACCGCTTGCTCTAGGAAACTTACCTAAACCCATCACCACATTTTCAAGTTTTGGATCATCACTATCCAATACTGCACGGATCCCATTTTTTAATTGTGTAATACGCTTTAAACTATCGTTATTAGTCGTGCTACCACCCATGGTCCAGGCCATGCTCCCTGAAACATCCACCATCATTACAATCGTTTTTTGACCTGCTGTTGGCATCGCATAAATCTGTAAATCGCTTGCCTGTACAACTGAACTACACATAAGTGCGGTCAATGCTGCACTCAATACAGATATTTGAATTTTTCTGAGTTGCATTATAATATCCTCAACTTATGGCGCGACAGTTTGTTCAAGAAAAGAAGCCAAGTTAAACTCTTGTACTTGGCTCACTACTGGTACATTAAAATCCATCAAACAGTCTTTTAATGTTCGCTTAGTACTCATTTCTGCGCTTAAATTATCTGAAATAAAAACGTTATTGCTCGATAAACAAGCGGCTTGCAAATTTGTAATTGTAGTATTGGCATAAGCTGGCAAAAATGCCGTAGTGGTTACTCGAATTGCTTGACTTGAAATAAGGTTTTTAGGTAGACCTGAGCCTATGCTTAAATTTGTACCACGCACTAAATGAGATCCTACTTGTTTTGTAGGGTCCCTTTCACGAGGTATGGTAATTGCCACTTGAGTTACTACAGCCTGACGAGCACTACCAAAATCTTGAGTTAAATCACAGAGACCATTGATACCACTATCAACCAATCTAGCCCCATCCTCAGTCTCATTTGCGGCAATGACAGAAGTATCTACAATTGAGCCAAATACCCGCCCTACACGTGGTTTGTAGCAGAAAATGAATTCCCGATTGGGTGCTTTTTCATCAATTGCAGCACCTACTGCAGTTGAATAACTCATTAAGCGTGTTAAATCCACGGTATTGAGATATTTATTTAATGGCGTATCGGCAGCCTGAGTTAATAACTGGTTTATTTGTGCATTAGTTGAGATACGTAATGACGTTATCCCTGTTTTAATTGCATATGTTCCCACAATCATAATGATCAATAACAAAAATAAAACCACTACCAATGTTGAGCCTTGCTCTTTATGAATATTTATATGTATCGTTTGCTCAGTCATCATTTTCCCCTAATCCATTCCGAAGAGCCACCGTTGCGATATAAACCTGTCGAGGAATACGGTTTGCTGCTGTTTGATCTGACAAGGACCCGGAAAATCCACTTAAGCTTTCAATACCGAATAAATTAAACTCCTGAGCAGGATTAATATTTTGACTCGAGACTATATTCTCCGCTCGGACTAAAACACTTAATTTAATTGCTACTGCTTTTAAATTAGGTTTTGTTTTAAAAGTTGGGATATCGTAATAAGCAATAGCCCCATTATTATCCATACCTCCTATCAACACCTTAAACTGGTCAATACGAGGAATAACGACTTGAGCATTTACCCCCAACCCATTCAATATTGTGGGTTTTTTTTGGGGAGGATTATCTATTTTTCTTGATTCTTCACTACCATCACTATTGACAATTATTTCATCTATTTGTGCTGGAGTTGGTATATTCGCATCGCATACTAATGATAAATGTGTAGTATCATCCCGAATAAAATAACGCTGAACAATTAGATCTCCAGCACGAACATTTACCCCCTCACAATTTAACATTTGTATTGGTGCTACAAATTGTATAGTCAGCTGATCACTCTCTATCTCTTCCATATTAGATAGCCCATTAGATTGACTCACTAAATCAGCAACTGGAAGTCCATTCACAGTTGTTGCAACTATATTCGCAGTATTTAAAACTAAACCGCCATTTTCTGTATTTGCTCTAATTTCAAATTTATTATCATTACCATAATTAATTAATTGAATATCTTTAACAATATACTCCAGCCCAAATAAGCCACTATCTTGAATTTGAGCATTCGCATCTTGAAGTTTAGTGGTAATAAAACTACCTAAGATCAGTTGGATAGCTGCCGCTGTAATGATCAACCCTAAAGCCAATGCAATCATTAGCTCAAGTAAAGTAAAGCCTTTTTGTATTTGATTATGGAATATTTTCATTAGTATAGCTCCATCATCAAACAGCTTGATCCAACCACATAGACACCTGTTGCATTCATACATGCTGTTGTATTCGCCGTTATATTTGTTGCTCCCCAAGCTGCATACAGACACATACGTGTCTCTTCACCCGTCACATTGGCTACGCCTGGACATACCTCCATGCGTAACTGCATCCCAAAGTTTCCAGCATTAGCTTGCGCTTGAGCCACATCTGCTCGAGCGAGATTTTCTGCCGTACATAAGTTATTAGAATTAATACATGCTTTCGCATGCACCGATTCCTGAGCTGTATTTACTAAATTTTGATAGGCTGTCCTTCCTGTATTATTTGCACGAATGCTCTCAGCCAACCCTTTAAGTACAAATAAAGCATGAGACCTTTGGGTTGCTTCCGTACTCGCCTCAACCGCACGTACTTGCAATGCGGTATAACCCAACACACCTATTGCTAAGAGGAGAAGGGCTACCAAGACTTCCATTAGCCCAACACCACGTTGATAAGCTGTATTCATGAACATACCCCTTCCTCAATAGAATCAAAAGTCCCAATGACAGAGTAATTAATTGTTTTAGATACTTTTAGTTTTTTAGAACATAAAATAATATTTCTTGAATAACTCTCCAATTGATCGACCATACTGCCATCGATATTGATCTGGTCAGCTACCCAAATTTCGTCACCCTCAGAATTTGTTTCTCGCTTCATTTTGACAAAATGACGAGGCATATATATACCTTGTGCATTAAATACAATATCTGGAGGAGCAATATGGCCATCAGGTATATTCTTAATCAAAATTCCTTCAGATTGAGGCTTCCAAAAATAATTTGTTGCAGTATTCGAAGAAGATGAATTAAGCCCCACCACAATATTAGTTTTTAATAAAACAGCCTGACTTCTTGCCTGACTTAAAATATGGATAAGATCTTTAACTTCACTTTCTAATTTACGTTTTTGCAACATATCTGTAAAAGAAGGCGCCGCCATCATCGCCACAATCGCCAGTACTGCAATCGTGACCATCAATTCAATTAAGGTAAATCCCTGACTTTTTCGCATGCTCTCCCCCTAGGCAAAAATGTTGGCCCAGTTAAAATCATACTTATTAAAGTTACAAAAACTACACAGAACAGATAAAAGGCATAAAAAAGCAGATGACTGTCATATCACAATCATCTGCTTATTTTTAAAAGAAAAATTAGACTGTTATCTACTTCTCAGTTTAAGCCTGAGTTACAGGAATACGTAACTCTTTCGGTAAACTAAAGGTAATGTTCTCTTCACGACCAGCAAGCTCGGCAGGTGCGGTTGCCCCCCAGTCCTGCAAACGCTGAATCACCTGTTTAATTAAAATTTCCGGAGCAGACGCACCGGCAGTCACACCAATTTTCGTTTCAGGATTAAACCAGGCCTGATCCAGCTGATCGGCATTATCGACCAGATACGCCTGTTTACCCATGCGTTCGGCCAGTTCACGTAAACGGTTCGAATTCGACGAGTTTGGCGACCCGACCACCAGCACTACATCACACTGACTAGCTAAATCACGCACCGCATCTTGACGGTTCTGGGTGGCATAACAGATATCATCTTTACGCGGTCCCTGAATCTGCGGGAATTTCTGGCGCAAGGCATCAATCACTTTGGCAGTATCATCAATCGACAGCGTGGTCTGCGTAACAAACGCGACTTTTTCAGGATGACGCACGCTTAAAGCCGCAACATCTTCTTCATCTTCCACCAGATAAATTTCACCACCATTTTTCTTGTCATATTGACCCATGGTGCCTTCCACTTCAGGATGGCCTTCATGTCCAATTAAAATCGCCTCGACCCCTTCACGGGCATATTTGGTCACTTCAATATGCACCTTGGTCACCAGCGGACAGGTGGCATCAAACACTTTCAGGCCACGGCGCTCAGCTTCCTGCTGGACTGCTTTCGACACGCCATGTGCACTAAAAATCACAATATTGTCGTCTGGCACTTCATCCAGCTCATCTACAAAAATCGCACCACGCTGACGTAAATCATCGACCACAAACTTGTTATGCACCACTTCATGACGTACATAAATTGGTGGATTAAAGCATTCAAGGGCACGATTCACAATCGCAATTGCACGGTCCACACCCGCACAAAAACCACGTGGATTAGCCAATACAATTTCCATAGAACCCTCGATATTCATTTCAACTTTTGCAGACAGATGCGAAATTAATGCAAACAAATAGATGCTTAACTATTTTGTTTAAGCCAGCTCTGCTCTAAAATAGAGAAGATATTTTATCATATCAGGAAAAATATCATGTCGGGTCTCTTGTTTGTCGTTTCTGCAGCTTCAGGAACAGGCAAAACATCCCTTGTTAAAGCCCTGCTTGAACGTGTTAACAATCTGCACGTTTCTGTTTCCCACACGACCCGTGGTCAACGTCCTGGCGAACTGGACGGCGTTCATTACCATTTCACCCAGAAACAGGATTTTATTGACCTGGTGCAACAAGGCGGTTTTATTGAATATGCCGAAGTCTTTGGCAATTATTATGGAACAGCCCAAGCCACGGTCAAAGAGCAACTGGCCAAAGGTCACGATGTCCTGCTGGAAATAGACTGGCAAGGTGCGCAGCAGGTGCGCAAACTTTTTCCTGAATCGAAACAGATTTTTATTTTACCGCCAAGCCAGTTTGACTTGCGCCAGCGCCTGTCCAATCGCGGCACCGATGCTGTCGATGTAATTGAACATCGCTTAAGCTGTGCAGTAGAAGATATGCAGCAATATGTCAACTTTGACTATGTGATTATCAATGATGACTTTAATAAAGCCCTGCATGACCTGGAAGCCGTGATTATTGCCAACCGTCTGGTGTTAAGCCAGCAGGCCAACCGTCATCAGGAGTTAATCCAGAAGCTGATTACCCCTACAGCACCCTGATTAAAACTTGAGTCTTCAGGCAAAGCACCTTATACTGCACAGTCTGTTTAAATTTACCATTCAAACGAGAACTCTTATGGCACGCGTCACCGTTGAAGATTGTTTAGACCATGTAGACAACCGCTTTGAGCTTGTACTAGTGGCAAGCAAACGCGCGCGTCAATTGGCACGTCAAGGAATTGAACCTACCGTTGAGTGGGACAACGACAAACCTACCGTTGTTGCTTTACGTGAAATTGCAGAAGGCCACGTTTCTAAAGACATTTTGAAACAACGCGATCAGGACTACCAAGCCTCTAGCCTTGACCTTGCACTTTCAGCAAATAACTTGAATTTAGATGGTTTTTCTTTCCAATAAGAAAATACATCCTGAAAAGCCTAGTTTTTTACTAGGCTTTTTTATTATTTGAACTTTAATATTTGCGCAATAACCGTTATAACATAAGCATCGGAACTCGTAATTACAACGAGCTTTTATTTCGATATTTTCGGTGAAAAAAATTGACAAGTCATGCAATATGTTTTTCATTAGAAGATCAGTTTTTGTGATTGTTACGAGCATTGTAGTTAAAGGTGGTATATGCCAGGCGCAGAGGTCAGCCAAGCCAAACAGCAACTAAATATGATTATCGACGCTTACTTGAGTGAAAGCGATAGCGAGCGCGTGCTTGCGGCCTGTGACTATGCCGATCTGGCGCATGATGGCGTGACCCGTAAAAGCGGCGAGCCTTATATTCTGCATCCGATTGCAGTCAGCTGCATTCTGGCGCATATGCGTCTGGATACCGAAACCCTGATGGCGGCGCTGCTGCATGATGTGATTGAAGATACCGAATTTAGCAAAGAAGATATTACCGAGAAATTTGGCCGAACCGTGGCCGAGCTGGTCGATGGCGTCACCAAACTCAGCCATTCCAGTGATAAAGAATATAATAAAGCCGCGTCCTTCCGTAAAATCCTGCAAGCGACCCTGCAAGACCCGCGTGTGATCATTATTAAACTGGCTGACCGCTATCACAATATGACCACGCTAGATGCCTTGCGTCCAGATAAACGCGCCCGCATTGCCCAGGAAACTTTTGATATTTTTGTGCCGATGGCGCGTATTGTCGGTATGAATGAAATGGCCGACAACCTGGAACATCTGTGCTACCAGAATCTTGACCTAGATATGTTCAATAATGTTCAGGCCGCCCTGCTAGAAACCAAGCCGAAACGCTGTGAATATCAGGCCAAATGGGAAAAGAACCTGGCCGAGCTGCTGCAATATCATCAAATTAGCGGCCGGATTAAAAAGAAAAATAACAATATCGAACTGCTCCGTTATTTCGTCAAAAACGACATCGATCTGCAAGAGCTGACTCACAGCCACGCCTTTGAAATTATTCTGCAAAGCATCGCCGACTGTGACCGCTTAGCCGATATTTTACGTGAACATTTTCAGGTGCTGCATTTTGCCGATCATATTCGCCGGCCCTTACCGGGTGGCAACCAGTCGCTGATGCTGCGGCTGAAAGGTGAAGAAACCACCTTATCCTTAACCATTCAAACCGAGCTGATGCGTAAAGCAGCCCGTTTTGGCGTGGTTCTCGGTGAGAATGCACCGCAAGCCTGCCGCTCGGCGATTCAGGCCTCGATGCAAAACCTAAACGTGCTGATTGATGGCGCCTGTGCCAAAACCACCTTTAGCGAACTGCTGGATTATCTGCATCAGGAAAAAATCTGGGTTTATACTCCGCATGGCCATCTGCATGAATTACCGCAAGGCGCTACCGCAGTTGATTTTGCCTATTCGGCCAGCCTGTTCCTCGGTAACCATGCGGTCGGTGCCAAAATTAATGGAGAAATCAAACCGCTCTCTACTCCGCTGACCAGCGGCCAGGTGGTAGAAGTGATTACCGATGTACTGGCCACCCCAAACCCAGATTGGCTCAGCTTTATTAACACCCAGAAAGCACGCCGTGCCCTGCAAAACATTCTGCGTGATCAGGATATTGACGAGCAGCGTCTGGTGGGTGAGCAGGCCCTTAACCGTGCCTTAAAACTGTTTAACTGTTCGATTAAAGATTTAAGCGAAGACGACTGGATTAACCTGTTGCAATGGCGTCATATCGACAGTAAAGAACGCCTGTTTGAACAGATTGCAGTCGGTGACCTGTTACCGCAACTGGTGGCCAACCATCTCTATTCACAGGACAGCAGCTCGGAAGTTTCGGATCGTCTGATTCAGGGCACCGAAGGCATTGATGTTAAATATGCGCATTGCTGTAATCCGGTGCTTGGCGATCCGATTCAGGGCCATTTATCCCGCCGTGGTTTAATTGTGCATCGCGCGCGTTGCCATAACCTGCTGCATGAACAGCATCTGCATCCGGAAAATATCATGCCGCTACAGTGGAACTCGGATGATGTCGATGACGTCAGCTTCACCGCCTATTTATGCATTGATATTGAAATGAATGATGAGCAGATTTCTGACCTGATCTATCAATGCCGTAAAGCCAAAACCGGGGTGGAAATGGTCCGTAGCCACGATGCCAAGACCTATGTCAATATTGTGGTAAATAACCGTAAGCAGATTGCCCAGATTATTCGCGACCTGCGCATGCATTTTGGTTTCCCGCGGATTATCCGTCTGGAACTGCCGCCCAATATTGCCGAAACATCCAAAGCCTGTTAATCATGATACGATAGGCCTGAGCCTGCCCGGCTAATCGTTTATGCTGTCCATACTTATAAAAGGAGAAATCGATGTCCCGCCAAGTAATCCATACTGAAAATGCGCCTGCTGCCATTGGTACATACTCTCAAGCCATTTTAGTTGGCAATACCGTGTACCTGTCAGGACAGATCGGCCTTGATCCTTACAGCATGGAACTGGTTGAAGGCATTGAAGCGCAAATCCGCCGTGTTTTTGACAACCTGAAAGCCGTTTGTGAAGCCGCAGGTGGCACGCTGGCTGATATTGCCAAACTCAATATCTACCTGACCGACTTATCCAATTTCCAGTTGGTGAACCAGATTATGGGTGAATATTTTGCCCAGCCATATCCAGCACGCGCCGCTTTAGGTGTGGCCAGCCTACCCAAAGGTGCACTGGTTGAAATGGATGGCGTGGTGATTGTTAATCAATAACTTAGCTGCACAAAAAAGATACCATCGATAAGATGGTATTTTTTTATTCAAAAACCCAATCACAACAAATGAATTTTCAAATGATTTTTATTGACAAACGATAATAATTATCAATAATAACACTTATCTTATTTAATTCTTCATGGTTGTATCAATGTACGTTTGCTTGTGCCGTGGTATTACAGATCAAGACATTAAAGACGCCGTAGCGAATGGTGCTGAAAGCTATCGCGAAATTCGTGACCTGCTGGATCTGGGAACCTGCTGTGGCCGCTGTGCCCCTGAAGCACGTGCCATTATTAGTGATGAAGTGGCTGAGCTTGCCGGTCGGCTCGCAGTTGCTGCCTAATTCCAATAAGAATAAATCCTTCGGTCCGTGGGCCGACTCTCCTCCCCCGCTTCTGACTCAGGCGGGTTTTTATTGCCCGACCGGGCATTGCTGCCGAATCGCATTGATGACGATTTTCATTTGCTGTTCAATAAATTACTCGCCATCGTCCATCATCTTGTTTAAGATAAAGCTCTAGATTGCCTTAAAACTGTTTAGGGCAGAAATTGTGAGATGGAGTAGTGCAATGAAAGGCAATCGTGAGGTGATTAATCAGCTGAATCAGGTGCTGTATCATCATTTAACCGCTATTAACCAGTATTTTTTACATTCACGCATGTTTAATGACTGGGGCATTGAGCAACTCGGTTCGGCGGAATACAAAGAATCAATTCGTCAGATGAAACATGCCGATAAAATTATCGAGCGGATTTTATTTCTAGAAGGTCTGCCGAATCTGCAACATCTGGGCAAACTGTATATTGGTCAGCACACGGTTGAAGTGCTGAACTGTGATGTCCGTAAAGTCAAAGAAAATATTGAAGCCATTCAGAAAGCCGTCGTTTTGGCTGAACAGGAAATGGATTATGTGACCCGTGATCTGGTTCAGGAAATTCTGGAAAAAGAAGAAGAATATCTGGACTGGGCGACCACGCAACTGGATTTAACTGAATCTGTCGGTATTGAAAACTATATTCAGAGTCAGCTCTAAGCTCAATTAAAAAGATTAACTGTATAAAAAAGACCGGAAGTCCGGTCTTTTTTATTTCTTGGATTTCTTTAAAATCCCAAACAGCAGCCTTAAAAATCATAAGATGATTTATGGTTCCTGTCTGATTTCTACTCCATCCAGCAAGCTGTCATAATCCACCTCGACCTTGCGCAAGACCTTTAACAGCTCCAGCTGCTGTTTGGCTTCTGCTTCATAGCCATTAAATGCCAGCACCCGGGCATATTTAAGCAGGTCATACTGGGTTGGATAATTCAGCACAATTTCATGAATCTGCTGTAATTGCTGCGGGCTTTGCTGGCTATACGGATTCAGACGAATCCAGGCAATACGACGGTTAAATTCCTCGAGCAGATAAATCTGATCCTGATTGGTGATTTTTTCCGGTGTCTTTTCATAACGCACCGATTGATTCAGCTTTGGCACCATCACTTCATAATCACGATAAATTAGCAGCAGCAGGACTAAGCCCACGCCAAAGCCAACCCGCATGAATATTGGCGATAACTGCACGCCAGCACCTAGACGTTGTGATTGTACAATCCCCAAGATAAAACCGGTGGGGAGCAGAAAATAAGCATAGTTCTGCGGGAATTCCAGCATGGCATGAATCAGGAAGGCACCGAGCATCAACAGGCCAATCACCGAAATAGTTGAATTCACCTGCCGATGTAGCTGATAGCCCCAATAGACCAGATAAGCCAATAATGGCAGGCCAATCAGCAGACCATTCCAGAGCAGAAGATCGAGCACCACATTGTGGGCGCTACGAATCCATACCGGTCCCTGGAAAAATTCACTAATCGTGGTGTAAGCGACACTGGTCTGATGCCAGCCATAGCCAAACCAGGGCTGATGAGCAATTGCGTGTAGCATTTGCTCCCAGATTGCCAATCGTGACATATCACCGGTAGCGCGCTGTACCACATCACGAGATTGTACCGCTATATCTGCGCTTTGTGAGAGTAGCTGACTTACGGAAGGTGCAATAAAGATCAAACCAACAAAAGTTGCAAACCAGAGCACGCTATAGAACCATTTCAGGCGGATATAGCCTTGGTATTGCTGATAACCAAGATAAGCCAGAATACACAGCGAGGCGACCCAAGAGGTACGCGACTGACTCAGCACTACCCCGCTTAAGATCACCAAACCAGCTACAACTAAGAGCATGGTTTTCAGTTTCTGTTTTTCATATAGATATAAACAGGCCATCAAGGACATGACTAGAAAGGTCGCCATATTGTTCGGCTGGGCAAAGTTGGCATAAGGACGCTGATCGGTACGGATATCCACCATAAACGGGAAATACTGGTCGATGGTGAGCCATTGGCAAATAGCCATGAGACCAGTTAGGGTACCGACACCTACAAAGACATAACTTAAACCCGTAAATATTTTTTCTCGCTGCGCGGCATCTAAGGTCAGGTTATAGCCCAATACGATTGCCAGCCAGAATCCAAAAATATACAGACTGCTAAATAGCGCTTTATCAAAAAAGAATAGCAAACCACAAGCCCATTGGATAAATGGGACAGCGGTTAAGGCCAGCAAAGGCAGGCTTATTTTTGGAAGAGTCAGTTTTTCTTTTAGAAAAATAGCCGCTAAAGCGAACAGCGCAAGAAAAGCATATAGCTCGCCGGTATAGGTGACCCAAGGCCTATAATGCACGGGCATGAGCCATGCAATGGAGATAAGAAGTGCTGCGATGAGGGCGAGCGTGAATTTCATGTGGTCAATGAATCATAAAAATTTAGCACATGATAATCAAAAAGTAGATTATTGGGTAATCTGCTTTTTAGTTAACTAACCCATGGTGAGTTCAAAAGGTGTAAGTTAACGATCTTAAAAAACTTAACTCGCTCCCTCTTAATCAACCTGCTTATTCTTTCAATTTTGTGCTATTAAACACCTTAGCTTATTTAACTGTAAGAGAACCGGTTCAAACTTATAGCTTTATAGATCGCATGCTCAGACCTAGTGGCTATTTTACTTGGTTAAGTATTCACTACCCATTCACATTGCTCATCAAGTCAGCCAATATCCAATAAAATCGTGCGCATGCTGATATGCCTCAACTAGTTAGAGTTTAGTTTTATAATACTTTAACAACTGTTTATAAATTTGCTCTCTAGACGCATTTAAACTAATATGTTTTGCAGTAGTCGCACCGCGTAAAATTACCAATACTCCACCACGATCATCGACAAATAGATCATGCCCTACTCCAGGGAAATAGCCAGAACGATGATAGACTGTAAAAGTCTGCCCTGTCGCTTGGTAAGGATCCATAGCATAGCCATAACACCCATCCCAAATATGATTAGCACATGGTATTTTACTATGTTGCAAGATATTGGCATTTTGCTGGTCTAAAATCTTTTTGATTAAACGCAACAATTGTGTTGCGGAACCTGACAATCCTCCTACTGCAGATAAGGAATCTTTAAAGTCAAATTCTGAACGCCAAAACTCAGTATAGAAATTTTCATTGCGATAATCATATTGAATTTCGTCTGGCAAAAAATCATTGTTGATGAATTTCATCTGATACGAAGACAGTTGATACTTTTGCTCGACAGCAGTTCGATACGACAATCCAGTCACTTCTTCGATGATCGCGCCCAACAAACAATAGCCAAGATTAGAATACTTAAATTGGGTATTAGGTTCAAAGTCGAGTTTAACATTTGCCAACTCATTCAACTGTGTTGGGCACCAAGGTTTTTGGCCCATATTCATCATTGGGGTAAGCGTCTTCTGACGATCAAATCCAGCGCTGTGCTGCAATAACATTTCCACTGTAATTTGTTCTATGCGTGGATCTTGTGGTGGCTCTGGTACAGGTAAAATTTCTAAAATTGGTTGATCCAAATGAATTTTTTCTTGATCAATTAAGTCTAGAATCATTGCCGAAGTGACCACTTTCGTGAGACTGGCGTAGAGAAAACGTGAATGATCTGTAATCTTTCTTTCGCCCATAAAACCATCTTCCCAACCACTTTCACAATGATGCAATTGTCCATTCGGACTTAAATATGCCACTTGATTCGACATGGTTTTTTGTTGCTTGATCGTATCAAGCATTATCTCATGCATAAAACTTGGCGCTTGATCTGAACAGTGTATGCTACGTTTGATGAGCGGATATTGCACCCAATACCATGCCCGTTCGACTTTTAATGGGTAATTCGTCCACCAATAAGTACCCACCACCAACAAGATGATTAGCAGCAATAAAATTAGAACATCTTTTTTTTGTAATTTCATCGACTTAGTAGACATCCACTTCCCCTTAAATTGATGCTACTGACTCGGTATGAAACAGCACATCTCAATATTTAAAATATGTATTTAAAAAATCAGTAAAGTGCTCAGTTAAGACAAAAATTTATTTTTCTCACGTTGTAACAATGGCTTTTCAATATAACGATAAGATAAATAAGCACATAAAAAGGTCAGTGGTAGCCCCACACCTACTACGACGTACCACGGATAATCTGCTCTAAGAAATCTTACAACAGGATAATGCCAAAGATACAAACCAAAAGACAATTGTCCGATCCAACGTAGTATTCTGCAGGACAGAATACGATTTACAACCAAATGCTGATCGTACGAAAAGTAAATGAGAATCGCAATCCACAAATTACTCAAAAATGCCCAGTAAAAATTATTTTTATTGATACCGTATAGTGAAATAAGCAGTAAAAGTAAAAATGCTAAGCCTGATAAATAGTGTACATAAACAGGCTTAAAAGGAATTTTGCAGCGGATTTTATCTATATGGATAAAATATAAAATAGCACCTAATAAAAAAGAAGCCATTCTTGTATCAGTACCATAGTAAATCCGTCGAAAAGACCACTCTACATGAAAAAAATGCCATTTATAACAAAAACACAGTATAAAACACAGCAATAAAACTCTTGGATAACGGGCAAAAAGAATCAATAACCAAGGAAAAACAAGGTAAAACTGTTCCTCCACAGCCAAACTCCAAAGATGAGTAAGATAATTACTGGGCTCAATATTGAAAGCAAAGATCCAATTGGAGTAAAAAAATACTGAAGCAAATAAAAAAGGGCTGCTATATGCAATGTTTAATAAATAGCTGACAATCAAAAATACAAAAAGAAAAATAAAGAGTGCAGGTAAAATTCGTAATGCTCTCCTTTTATAAAAGTAGACATAATCGTTATGTTGTAAGAGTGTCCCTGTAATCAAATAACCACTTAAAACAAAAAAAATTTCTACACCTGTCCAAGCCACATGTAAGTAGCTTGAGAAAATATGTCCGATAAAAACAAATAATATTGCAATTGCTCTCAGACCATCTAAGGCTGGATTATGCCTCATTTCTTTTCGATCTCTTTAAGCAACCAATGATAATAAAAGACTTATTTTTTATTCAAAATAAAAGTTTAAACGACGATATAAAACAAAATCTCCCTTTAAAATTTAATAAAGAATGAATAATCCACTCTAAATAGAAAAAAATTATTTCGATAGAAATGAAAAAATTGCAATTATTCTAAAATTATCCATTAAATAAGAATATTTATTTTCAATCGATGCCAATCTTATCCATTCCTCTCACTATGCTTAAATTATTCGGTCTATTTAAACAAATTCAGCACTTATGATTTAAAAGTCTTATTAACTCACTGTAGCTATGCGTCAAATTAGTTCCATGGACGGAGGTCAACGATCTCAAGCACCGCTGCATTTTTTTTATCAATGAGCACCACCATATCAATCCCACCTGTTCTTAATGGCATCCATGCACCTGCATTTGGAAACTGCTTTAAGGTCGTATTAATATCATTGGGTGGATTAAAATGAGTCAGATGCTTTAAATCTTGTGAATATTCTTGTAAACGTGCTGACTCATGTGATAAAGACGTATATCTATACGGCTTTATAGACGTAGGAATACCTGCTATAGCATCTTGAACAAAAGATTCATCTTTCTGAGCAAGTGATTGAATTGCCACCCATTGCGGTCTAAACCATGGAGGGCTTTGATATTCGTCAGCAATCTGATGATCTTCATCTATAAGGATTTGGTTATATCTTACCAATTCAAAGACATCGCCATTTTGCACAATCCACGATGGCCTTGATGAGACAATATTATATAAGCCATAGATAAGTGCTGTGATTTGCAGCAGAATAATAATGAGTAAATCTTTTTTTAAGGTTTTTTTACCAACTTTGTAGACCAAAAGAGACAATAATGGACCAATAATAACATCCACCGTAATCAAAATTAAAATAATCTGTGTCACGCCCACAGCTTTCGCCAATGGGAATGGATACCAAACAAAAAAAACCATTCCGATTAGCATCAAACCTACAAGAGTAGATATGCATAAATGAGCTAAAAAATATCGAATTCGCTGAGACATAGTAAAATTGAACACCTTTATATTATTTACAAATCCTTAAAATAAAAATCATCTAACTGCATCATAGAATGTTTCAATTCATGCTCACTGCAATATTTTTCCTATGTCGAAGCGATTCTATCATGGCAGACCAACCGAGAAAATTCATGGTATTCCCACACAAAAATGCGCTTATGAAAAATGGCACTTAAATTGAACCACTGTGTAGCCATGCAAAATTTATTTTGCAATTTCAAATTCAATTATTGGAATCTGTGACTCAAAAAATGTACTATCCTCGCTCGCAATAATTGGTGGATCATGATCACCTACCACGATCACTTTGGTACCTTTGAATTCTTCTTTTTGTATCAAGTTAGACAGCGTGTCAAAGAATTGAGCTTGTAGTTTCAGGTTTCTGCATGCAGCACTTCGAACGCTTACCCCCATTTCCTTACAATCGAACACATCAACTTCTAGATCTCTTAAGTCAAAAATAGAATGTGTATTTAAGGTCAACCAATATAAAAATAATTTGTCATTTTTTTCAAATTGTTCAGCAACCCTCACTGCAATATCTCGATCACAATTCCCTGGGAAAGAATAGCAATTAGACTCAGGCAAATCTAAATTCACATCTCTAAACATTAAAGTATTAAAGCCCGCTCTTGGGTACCAAAAAGCACGATCATACATAATACTTAGTGCCCCATGTACCGCTACGGTTTCAACACCGCGTTGTTTATAAATATTTGGTAAACAATGTTCAAAACCTTTCTGCTGTTCTCTTAAATTAAAATGTATCGGTGCTTTTTGGCACAATTCTCTTAATTCGCCAGCCAGTGTATAGCCTTCAAAATCTAAGGTTTTATATTGGTAGTTGATGACATTTTTATTTTCACGGATACCTTTCATCATCTGCTGATTAATATTGTCATCAAACGGCACTCCCCAAGATTCATTGACAATGAGTAGTACTTTTTCATGTTTTTGATTTTTAAATAAATCTTGAGTTGCACTTTGGGTTTTACCTTTTTGAAAAGCCTCACCTTCGATATCATAAGTTTCAAGAAAGGCTTTATTGGTATAGTCTCTGTACTGCAACAATTGTGAATAAACCACTCTTTCACCATAAGGTTTCCAGAAGCCATTGGACATATAATCTCTAAAATATTCCTCATAGGCGAATAAAAAAATAAGAATATTAAATGCACACAGCAGAGAGGTTTTCTGTTGCTCTTTGAATAATTTTGTAATCAACCAAATTTCAAGTGCTACAAACACAAATAATAGAACTGAATAGAGCTGATAACTTTTAGAAGATATAAAAGAAAATTTTAATAGGTAGGCAATATCCTCTAAACGAATAAATGGAAAGATTTGCGCAAAAACCATTAAAAAATCAAAGAAATAAACAATTAAAAATAAAACAATATAAATGATTTTTTTTCTAAAAAACAAACCCAATAAGGGTAAAAAATAATCAATATTAATAATTGAACGCTCAGTACCTGTCCACCATGCCAAGGTAGCAATTGAAAAGTTGGCAATGGCAATAATCAGCACACAAATGAGAATATTTTTAAAATTATCGTTCATAATCATCTATAAAAATAAAAGCGAGATAAAAAATAAGAGGGCATATGCCCTCTTATCGATACTTAGGAATTAAGCACCAGCTTTTGCTGCTTCATCACCAGCATCTTGAGCTGCTGCTGCTGAACCAGATGTTGCACAACCTGCTGGACGATATTTTTGGTCTACAGTTGTAGCACAGCTCCAAATACCATCAGAATTACGACCCCAAGAAAGTGTTTCACCACGCACCGCAGACGCTGCACTACCACCGAACTTAGCCGTAATAGCTGCTGTATTTTCATCTAAATCATATTTCGCTGTTAAACCAGTTTGAAGGTTTGTAATCTCACCTTCACCACCTTCAGCAGCAGGAGTGTCTTCACCACCAAGAATATTACTGTTGGTCCAACCTACATTACACGAAGCTGGAGCAACACCATCCATCATACATGTTTCAATCGCAGTTTTGATTGCACCTGTTTCAGACATTACACGGCTTACTTGAGACTTCGCAATGTAGTTTTGGTATTGAGGAATCGCAATCGCTGCAAGAATACCAATGATCGCAACAACGATCATTAATTCGATAAGAGTAAAACCCTTTTGAACTGATTTCATAACATTCTCCACAAATGTTTTTGTTTATTTATAAGCCTAAAGACAAAGCTCATTTAGCTTAATTTTATATTTAGCACTAAGTATGCCAAGTTTTATTATAATAATTTTGAGAGAAAAAACAGCACTTTAAAAAAATATTTTTCTTTTTGTAATTTTTGTGTTTTATTTTGTGTAAATAACTGACAAATTTTGTCAGTTAGTTGACTAAAATCACCCCAGAATAATTGGCTTATTTCCTAATTCATTATTTAAATCATCTATTTTACGATCATAGTACTGATCTAGAACCTCTCCAATCTGCTTAACCCCTTCAATGACACCTTCTTTATACTGCTGCTGAGCCAGATTTTGAATGATGCTTTGACAGATTTCATCCCAGACTTGCTGGGTGGTTGCATTCTTAATTCCCCGATCAATCACAATTTCAACCTTGTGCTCGCACAGATTCAAATAAAGTAATACCCCACTATTATATTCGGTATCCCAAACCCCAATTTCAGCAAAGAGTTGCCGGGCACGACAAAGTGTATCCTGATAATAAGCAGATCGTGAAGGCAAACAGCCTTCAATCACTACCTGAATCTCCCCGACATGTCCATGCTCGGCTTGTTCAACTGCAAGCGCAATTGCATGCTGATCCTGCTTGGAAAAAAAGCGCTTGGTTGCCGGCATATAAAAGAAATGCTTGAGCCAGCGCTTAAAACTCGGCTGTGCATGTTCTACGAGCTTGGGCTGTGTGACAATTTCTGTCGTATCTGTAGTTGTTACCATGAGCCTGATGCTCCTCCCCCGCCAAAACCACCACCGCCTCCACCGAAGCCGCCGCCAAAACCACCACGACCACTACTACCACCCCGGCCGCCACCAGCCAGGAAGGCATGTAAAATCAGCTGGGCAATAGAAGTGATCAATAAAAAGAAAATACCTGCGCCAATCATCAAACTTGCAAGCAGCCCCATGCCATTGACCAGACCTGCAGCCGTCCCTACAACTGCGGCAGTCACAGCGCTCAGTTTTCTGCCGAAAATCATGGATCCCACGACACCTGCGACAATAATAAACAGCACGCTACTGAACGTCGCCTTACTGGCTTTTTGTGCCTGATAAGCCTGCTCCTGACGCTCTTTCAGTTCATCCGCCGCCTGTGCTGCAATTTCAGGATCTAAATTTAAAATTCTTTCAATTTCGGTTAGTCCGGAATCAATGCCCTGAGCATACTGTCCCTGTTTAAAATACGGAGTGATATTGTCATTGATAATCCGACCCGCCACGATGTCAGGCAACACACCTTCCAGACCATAACCGGTCAAAATCTGAATGCGGCGATCATTAATCGCAATGGTCATCAATAAACCATTATCACGTTTGGCCGAACCCAACTGCCAGGCCTCAGCCACGCGCATAGAATAACTAAAGATATCTTCTTGCCCCGTGGTCGGCACAATCACGACTCCAATTTGTCCTTTGCCTTCATTATAAAGTTTTAGAATGCGCTGACTGAGTTGCTGTTTTTCAGCAGTACTAAGCAAGTTCGCCTGATCAATCACCGGTTCATTCAGACTCGGTAAATCGCGCTGAAGCTGCCCTTCTGCCATATCATTGGCAATTTGTGGCTGTGATGCTGCAGTTTCTGTATTTTGAGCCGGAGTATTTTGATTCGTTTTAGGCTGTAAGATTTCACGAGCTACGATGACTTCTTCAGTATCTGTAGCCGTCGCCGTTTCTGCTGAAACAAGTGTTGTCATTCCCATGCCCAACATAAGAATTAAACCAGCACCGTATTTCAGCAGCATCTCAGACATCTGATTCCTCACTTATTTATACGTTATAAGTTATTCAAAAGACACCGTTGGAGCTTTCTGTGCACTTTGCTCGGCGCTAAAGTTCGGTTTGGTGTCCATTCCAATCACTTTGGCGGTCATGACTTGTGGAAACTGACGCGCATAAGAGTTGAAGTCCTGTACTGTGGTAATATAACGGTTACGCGCTACGGCAATCCGGTTTTCTGTACCTTCTAGCTGTACTTGCAAATCACGGAACTGCTGATTAGCTTTCAGGTCTGGATAATTTTCAGTGACCGCCAATAAACGTGACAAAGCACTGGTCATTTGTGACTGTGCTTCCTGATAACGCTGGAATAGTTCAGGATTTTCCAGTACTTCCTGATCGACTTTGAGGCCTGCTACATTGGCTCGTGCCTGAGTGACTTCTGTAAGCACCTGCTCTTCATGCGCGGCATAACCTTTTACGACATTCACCAGATTTGGCACAAGATCGGCACGACGCTGATACTGGTTCTGTACTTCAGACCAGGCTGCCGTTACTGCTTCATCCTTGACTTGCAAAGTGTTATAGCCACAGCCACTCAGGGTTAAGGTACTGGCCAGCATCAAGGCGATAAGAGATTGTTTGAATACACGCATGATATCTTGTCCTCAATTCTTTATTAATATTTATATAATTAATTTGATTTTAAACAGTATTTTCTAAAGTTTTGTTACTTTTTATAATCTTTTTTAATGGCCTCTTTTAAGTTAGACAATATCCAAAAATAAAAAACCCGCCGTAGCGGGTTGTTTGAATGACTTCAGTGAATTTTCAACTATTAAACCTCCAGATAATCCAGGATTCCTTCTGCTGCCTGACGGCCTTCCCAGATTGCTGTCACGACTAAATCAGAACCACGCACCATATCACCACCGGCGAAAATTTTCGGGTTTGAAGTCTGGAATTTAAATTCCTGCTGTTCTGCAGCCACCACACGACCTGAACCATCCAGGTTGATGTTCACATCGGCAAACCAGTCGGCTGGGCTGGTACGGAAACCAAAGGCCAACAATACTGCATCTGCCGGCAGAATTTCTTCTGAACCCGGAATTGGTTCAGGGCTGCGACGGCCACGGCTGTCTGGTTCACTCAGTTGAGTGGTCACGAATTTCACGCCAGTCACTTTGCCATTTTCGCCAACAATTTCAATTGGCTGACGGTTAAACTGGAATTCAACCCCTTCTTCACGCGCATTGGTCACTTCACGACGTGAACCCGGCATATTGGCTTCATCACGGCGATAGGCACAGGTCACCGACTCGGCACCCTGACGGATCGAGGTACGGTTACAGTCCATCGCGGTATCACCACCACCCAGGACAATCACTTTTTTGCCTTCCACAGAGATGTATTCTGATGGATCTTTTTCCCAACCCTGACAACGATTCACGTTGGCAATCAGGAAATCCAGCGCATCATACACACCATCTAAGTCTTCACCGGCAAAACCACCTTTCATGTAGGTATAAGTACCCATGCCCATGAATACCGCATCGTAGTCAGCCAGTAACTGGTCAATGGTGACATCTGTACCAATTTCAGTATTTAAACGGAATTCTACGCCCATACCGGTGAAAATTTCACGGCGGCGTTTCATCACATCTTTTTCCATCTTGAATTCTGGAATACCAAAAGTCAGCAGACCACCAATTTCCGGACGCTTGTCAAACACCACCGGTTTTACACCATTACGCACCAGAATATCGGCACAACCCAGACCTGCCGGGCCCGCACCAATAATCGCGACTTTTTTATCGGTCCATTTGACATGTGACATGTCTGGACGCCAGCCCAGCGCAAATGCAGTATCATTGATGTATTTTTCTGCATTACCGATGGTCACGGCACCAAAGCCATCATTTAAGGTACAGGCGCCTTCACAGAGACGGTCTTGTGGACAAACCCGGCCACAAACTTCTGGCAAAGTATTGGTCTGATGGCACAGTTCTGCCGCCTGAAAAATACGGCCTTCTGAAACCAGTTTTAACCAGTTTGGAATGTAGTTATGTACCGGACACTTCCATTCACAGTACGGGTTACCACAGCCTAAACAGCGATGGGTCTGGTTGGTCGCCACTTCTGCGGTAAATGGCTTATAAATTTCCACAAACTCAGATTTGCGGACGTCAATCTCTTTTTTCTCTGGGTCTTGGCGTGCAACATCCAGGAATTGAAAGTCATTACTTAGGCGTTCTGCCATGTCTTTACTCCGTGGCTAGATGCAAGGGATTCACAGTTGCCTTGCATCTGGCTTCATTTCTGCAGTCGTGGAATTATTGAGGATCAGCTTGAGTTGTCTTTAACAAAGTCAGCAAGTTGGCTGCTTTTGGTTTTACCAGCCAGAACTTGCGGCTGTAGTAATCAAACTCATGGCGGATCTTGTACGCCCAGGCACTACCCGTTTCTTGAATATGCTCATCTAAGATACGTGACAAGAACTCTTTGTGTTCTTCCATCGACTCTGTAGAAATACGGTTTAACTCGATCAGCTCATGGTTGTAATGGTCAACGAAGTCGTTGTCCAAATCAAGTACATAAGCAAAACCACCTGTCATCCCGGCACCAAAGTTGTGTCCGACTTTACCCAGTACCGTTACGATACCACCGGTCATATATTCACAGCAGTGATCGCCTGCGCCTTCAATCACAGCAAAGGCACCCGAGTTACGCACCGCGAAACGCTCACCTGCAGTTCCGGCTGCAAACAGTTTACCGCCAGTGGCACCGTATAGACAGGTGTTCCCAATAATTGCGGTATTCTGGGTCTGGAACGGCGAACCTTTTGGTGGGAAGATCGACAGACGACCACCAGCCATCCCTTTACCGACGTAATCGTTGGCATCGCCTTCCAGCTTGATGTGTAAGCCACCGGCATTCCAGACACCCAGGGACTGACCTGCAGTACCGGTCAGGTTCATTTTCACCGGATGGGCTTCCATACCGAGGTTGCCATAACGGCGGGCAATTTCACCAGAAATACGCGCACCGATTGAACGGTCACAGTTGCCAATGGTGTAATTAAATTCACCACCGGTACCGGCTTCAATGGCTGGCAGCATCTCGCTAACCATCTGCTCGGCCAATACACCTTTATCGAACGGCTCATTGCCCTGTACTTCACAGTACTGCGCCTTACCTTCCGCGGCAGGATGCGATTCCAGCAAGGCACTTAAATCCAGATGGGCATGCTTGTCGGTTTCACCCGGCAGGATTTCCAGCAAGTCTGTACGACCAATCAGGTCTTTCAGACTGGATACACCCAGCGCCGCCAGCCATTCACGGGTTTCTTCAGCAATAAAGGTGAAGAAGTTGATCAGCATTTGCGGCTCACCAATATAGTGTTCCTGACGCAAGTGATCCTGCTGCGTCGCCACACCGGTCGCACAGTTGTTCAGGTGGCAGATGCGCAGGTATTTACAACCTAAAGCAATCATTGGGGTAGAACCAAAACCGAAGCTTTCAGCACCGAGGATGGCCGCTTTCACCACGTCCAGACCGGTTTTTAAACCACCATCGGTTTGTACGCGAACTTTACCACGCAGGTCATTCACACGCAGTGCCTGATGTGCTTCAGACAGACCGAGCTCCCACGGAGAACCGGCATGGTGAATAGAAGAAAGTGGCGAAGCCGCTGTACCGCCATCATAACCAGAAATGGTAATGAAATCGGCATAAGCTTTCGCAACACCGGCCGCAATCGTGCCGACACCTGGCTCAGAAACAAGTTTCACCGACACCATCGCCTGTGGGTTCACCTGTTTTAAATCGAAGATCAACTGTGATAAATCTTCAATCGAGTAAATGTCGTGATGCGGTGGTGGCGAAATGAGGGTTACACCTGGTACAGAGTAACGTAAACGCGCAATGAGACCGTTTACTTTACCGCCCGGCAACTGGCCACCTTCACCTGGTTTTGCACCTTGCGCGACTTTAATCTGGAGGACTTCTGCAGAGGTTAAATACGCAGGCGTCACACCAAAACGGCCCGATGCAATTTGTTTGATTTTCGAGTTACGAATCGTACCGTAACGCGCTGGATCTTCACCGCCCTCACCCGAGTTTGAACGACCACCAATGGTATTCATGGCAATTGCAATCGCTTCGTGCGCTTCAGGTGATAAGGCACCTAAAGACATCCCGGCTGAGTCGAAGCGCGGTAAAATCTCTTCAACTGATTCCACCTGTTCCAGTGGAATCGAATTGTCTGTTTTCAGTTTGAATAAATCACGAATGGTCGCGATTGGACGCTTATTCACAATCTCGGCGTATTCTTTGAAATCGGCATAATTGCCTGAACGTACCGCCTTGTGTAAGGAGTTGATCACATCCGGGTTAAAGGCATGATATTCCTTGCCAAATACGAATTTCAGCAAACCGCCCTGATCAATTGGCTTACGCGCTTTCCACGCGGTATCGGCCAGTTTTTTCTGGTCATTTTCCAGATCAACAAAAGTCGCGCCCTGAATACGGCTTGGTACACCGCTAAAGCAGGTATTCACCACTTCGGCAGATAAACCGACCGCTTCAAACAGCTGACCACCACGATACGAAGCAACAGTTGAAATACCCATTTTTGACAGGACTTTCAGCAGGCCTTTTTCAATCCCTTTACGGAAGTTCGATTGTGCATAGACCGGATCACCGAGCAATTCACCTTTAGCCACCAGATCATTGATCACATCATAAGCCAGATATGGATAGATCGCGGTGGCACCAAAACCAAGCAACACTGCAAATTGATGCGGATCGCGGGCAAAACCGGTTTCCACAATCAGGTTGGCATCGGTACGTAAACCAGTATTAATCAGGTGGTGATGCACCGCACCAGTCACCATCACCGCATTGGCCGGCAGATAGCCTTCACGGATTTTCTTATCGGAAAGTACCAATAAGGTTTTGCCATCACGAATCGCTTGCGCAGACTGCTCGCAAATACGTGTGATTGCCGCTTCTAGACCTTCAGTTTCAGCATAGTTCAGGTCGATATCGGCAATTTCATAGCCTTTACGTCCTAAAGTACGAATCTGGTGCATTTTCGAGTTTGACAGTACCGGGCTGGAAATGATCAGACGATCAGCATGTTCCGGTCCCTGTTCAAACACATTTTGCTCACGGCCCAGACAGGTTTCCAGCGACATCACAATTGATTCACGTAACGGGTCGATTGGCGGGTTGGTGACCTGTGCAAACTGCTGACGGAAATAATCCGATACATGACGCACCTGACGCGACAACACGGCCATTGGGGTATCATCGCCCATCGAGCCAACCGCTTCCTGACCGCTTTCTGCAATTGGACGCAGTAACTGGTCACGTTCTTCAAAAGTGACCATAAACATTTTTTGTGCCGCTTTCAGGCCATCGCCTTTTAAGCCCTGATCACATAAATATTCTTCTAATTCCGGGCTGCCTTGAACGCGAATTGAATTTTCACGTAACCATTCACGGTAAGGACGCATTTTTTTCAGGTGCTGGTTTACATCACTGGTATCCAGCACTTTGCCAGTCATGGTATCCACCACCAGAATCTGACCCGGACCGACACGGCCTTTCGACACCACCTCTTCCGGTTCATAACCCCAAACCCCAATTTCAGAAGCCAAGGTGATGTAACCATTTTTGGTGATGACCCAGCGTGCCGGACGTAAACCGTTACGGTCCAACATACAGATGGCATGACGACCATCCTGAATCACCAGACCTGCCGGACCATCCCAGGCTTCCATGTGTTTCGAGTTAAATTCATAGAAGGCACGCAGGTCTGCATCCAGGGTTTCCACGTTTTGCCAGGCTGGTGGTACCAGCATACGTAGCGCACGGAACAAATCCATACCGCCACCCACCAGAATTTCCAGCATATTGTCCAGGCTGGATGAATCCGAACCGGTACGGTTCACAATTGGATTCAGCTCGGTTAAGCCCGGCAATAACGGGTTTTCAAATTTAGGGGTACGCGCCAGCGCCCAGTTACGGTTTGCCGTAATGGTGTTGATTTCACCATTGTGCGCCAGATAACGGAACGGCTGCGCCAGCGGCCAGCGTGGCAAGGTATTGGTCGAGAAACGCTGGTGGAACACCACGATATGTGACGCTAAACGCTCATCAGCCAGGTCGGTATAGAAGTCAGCAATCGCAGCTGGCATCATCAGACCTTTATAGCTGATCACAGTTGAGCATAACGTGGTCACATAGAAATACGGATCATTGTTGAGTTGCTGCTCGGCACGGCGACGCGCCAAAAATAATTTACGGTTAAATTCAACTTCAGTCACGCCAATCGGGCAGTTCACGATGACCTGTTCAAAGGCAGGCAAAGACTGCATGGCAATTGAGCCTAAGGCATCGTTATTGGTTGGCACTACACGCCAGGCAATGACTTTACAGCCTTCTGCTTCAATTTCTTTGGTCAATGTCTGTTTGGCATGCGCAGCTAAGGCCGGATCGAGGCTCAGGAAAATGGTGCCCACAGCAAACACTTCACTTAAGGTAATGTCACTTAAGCGTTTGGCTTCTTCACGGAAGAACTGCTTTGGCATGGCAAGCAATAGACCGCAACCATCGCCCGTCTTGCCATCTGCGGCAATACCACCACGGTGGGTCATACAACTCAAACTATGAATGGCGGTCTTGACGAGATTATGGCTTGCATCACCCTGCATATGGGCGATTAAACCGAAACCACAGTTATCTTTAAACTCATCCGGTTGGTATAAACCTTGAGCGGGAGCTACAGTATTAGGCGATGGCATGTGCATAGCGTACCCTTCTTTCAACGCGCCCTTGCTGGGCATTAACAATCTACTTTCTTTTGCGACCTGGTCCGACTGACTTAGCTTAAGATCCATGTTGAGCAAGTTCATTTCTCCTGGCTTTGATCTTGAGTGATCAAGATGACAAGCTGAGGAAAACCGTGACTGCCTTTACGCACTTAAATCAAGCATAAACATTTGACGATTTCGCACAATCATTGAATCTTTCTTGCTCCAAAATAGGGACATTAACTCAATTGATGCACCAATAATGCAAAAATGATGCCAACTTTATTGTGCTATTTTTAAATGACTTAATTTGGGCAAGTTTCAGTGAGAGCGGTGCGCTTTCAGGGAAGTTTCGCTTATTTTATACGCACTGTTTTTGTGCATATCTTTATTTTTATACACCAGCCTGCGCTATTTTAGAACGGCAGTTTAATTGAAAGGATCGCTAATTTCTTGTTCTGTGGTGGTGTTATTCGATGCTGGTGCAGGTGGAGCGACACCACTTTGTGATTTTTGCACATCCACTACGTTTCCGTCCTGATCACGGCGGGTTACGGTGGTGGTTGTGGTGGAGCGTTGCGGACTGGTTGCGCTCTGTTTTGGTGCAGCCAGCAGACTTTCATCAATTTTCGGCAGCGCGGCCGGCTTTAAAGCCACTTCATAGAGTTTATTGTTCAGGCTCACTTCCTCTGCACCCAGGTCATTCACAAACGGTAGATAGTCCATAAAGCTGGTCACCACCGGTTTGATCGATGCAGGTAATTGCAGCGCTAGCTGTTCTAAAGCACTTTGCGCCTGACTGGTATTTTTATAATTGCCATACAGCAACACATATTGCTCGGCGCGGTTTTCACCACTCAAGCGAATATAAAGAAAATTCTGGCGATCAGCCTGTTTTTTCAGAAAGCCCTTGATAATATCTTCTTCGCTCACGCGAAACAGCTCAATGGTCTGGTTTTTACGCTGCTCGGAGATAAATTTGGTGCCGCGAAATTCAGGCTCATGCAAACCGGAAGCGGTTAAACGCTTGGTTTGTTCCAGCGGTTTGACTTCGTCGATCAGGGCACCCAAATGCGCGGTTGCCGCGACTTTTGCCGGCTGAATCTGTAATTCAACTTCTGATTCCGGGGCTTTTTCGACTTCAACCAGCTCATCACGATCGTTAATGGCCCAGAAGATAATCGCCAGCAGCAGACACAGCGCACCACACACCAACCAGATGGAATTCTGAACACGTTGTTTGACGCTTTGTGATGCTGCTGCCATGGGATCCCTTATTTATGCTGCCTGATGCGCAAGAATAGACTGTTTCATTAATTCCGGATCAAATTCCCGGGTAATGATGGCCTGTCCCAGACGCTGCATTAATACCAGTCGCAACTGGCCATTCAGCACTTTTTTGTCATGGGCCATAAAACCGAGAAAATCATCCAACGGAATTTTAGGACATACTATCGGCAATTGGGCACGAGAAATGATTCTTTTTGTACGCTCAACATCGTCTGCAGAAATCCAGCCCATCCGATGCGATAAATCGGCAGCCATCACCATGCCGGTCGCAACCGCTTCACCATGCAGCCATTCGCCATAACCGAGATAAGACTCGATGGCATGACCAAAGGTATGACCCAAATTCAGCAATGCGCGTTCGCCCTGCTCTTTTTCATCATTGGCGACAATACGGGCTTTGTGCGCGCAAGAACGGTACACCGCTTCTGCCAGTAAAACCGGATCACGCGCCACCAAGGCATCCATATGCTGTTCTAGCCAGTCCAGAAACTCAATATCACCCAGCAGTGCATATTTAATCACTTCGGCCAGACCGGCAGACAGTTCACGATCGGGCAAGGTTTTTAGCTGTGACATATCGGCCAGCACCACTTGCGGTTGCTGGAAGGCACCAATCATGTTTTTACCTAGCGGATGGTTAATCCCGGTTTTCCCACCCACACTGGAGTCGACCTGAGACAGCAAGGTGGTCGGTACCTGAATAAAATACACGCCGCGCTGGAAACAGGCTGAGGCAAAACCGGCCATATCGCCAATCACACCGCCGCCGAGTGCCAGCACGGTACAATCGCGGTTAAACCCGGCCTCTAGCAGGGCATCAAAAATCAGATTGAGATGCTGAATATCCTTGTATTTTTCACCATCGGGCAAAATACATGTTGCCACCTGTTTACCCAGTGCTTCTATGGCAGTTTGATAGTGCTCTAAATACAAAGGCGCCACGGTACTGTTGCTCACAATCATGACTTGCTTGCCTTGAATATAAGGTTCCAGTAAGGTCTGAGGATTTAAATCACTGCCAATAAAAATCGGGTAACGGCGATCGCCGAGTTCAACATATAAGGTTTGCATGGTTTTAAAACACTATACTCAATTAAATTGATTTCTTCGCCACGATCACATTCAGGATTTTTTGCGCCAGATCACGGGCTGCACCCTGATTGGTTTCAATAATATGATGCGCCACCTCACGATATAATGGATCGCGTACTGCAAGCAAATCTTTCAGTTTCTGTTCAGGATTTTCAACTTGAAGGAGAGGACGGTTTTTATCGCGGTAGGTACGTTGCAGCTGGATTTCCACCGGGGTATACAGATACACCACAATACCACGCTGTTTGAGGAATTCACGATTCGGGGCCTGGGTGACTGCACCACCGCCGGTGGCAAGAACCAGTTGAGTACGAGAGGTCAGCTCGTCAATGACGGTGGTTTCACGGTGACGGAAACCACTTTCCCCTTCTTTTTCAAAAATCCAGGGAATGGTGGCCCCGGTACGACGCTCGATTTCATGATCGCTGTCCAGGAACTCGCGTCCGAGCAGCTCTGCCAAATGTCGCCCTACCGTGGTTTTTCCGGCCCCCATCGGCCCCACCAAATAGATATTTGGCAGGGCGTTAAACTCTTTGCTTGGCAAGGAGTCACCTATTTATTTTGTTAAATTGAAAATATATTAATGATTTCTTGAAACACTGTCATTAACAATTCGTGGTGTCACAAAAATCAGCAACTCAGTTTGAGTATTGGTTTTCACATTATTTCTAAACAAGTTACCCACCACTGGCAATTCCCCTAAAAATGGAACCCGCTCATTCTGGTTCTGCTGAATATCATCAAAAATACCACCGAGCACGACAGTTTCACCATCATTGACTAACACATTGGTTTCCAATTCATTGGTATTGATGAGATAACCTGCTTGAGTCAACTGCCCTACTGTATCTTTTTCAATTCTTAATTCCATTTGGACTTTTCCATCTGGAGTAATGCTTGGGGTCACTTCAAGTTTTAAGTTGGCGTCAACAAAACTTGTGGTTGTTCCAGATTCTGCACTCCAAGTCTGATATGGAATTTGATCACCTCGTAGAATATAGGCTTTCTGTTTATCGCCTGTCAGGACTTTAGGTGCAGACAATACTTCCCCATGCCCATCCGCCTGTAAAGCAGTTAACTCCAGATTCAGCATATAATCTGAAATTTTCAATAACCCAAAGTTAAATGTCCCCGCAGAGCCTGTACCTAAATCTACCCCCAAGTCAAAGCTTGGTTGGAAGTCTCCTCCCCATACCGGGCGATTATTTAATTTATTGGCACTCCAGCGAATCCCCAACTCACGGGAAAAGTCAGTTTGAGCGGTAACAATACGAGCCTCTACCATGACCTGCTTGACCTGAACATCTAGCAAATCCACCATATTTCGAATTTTATCAATAAAGTCTTGAGTATCATTCACAATTAAGGTATTGGTACGGGCATCAATCGAAACTGACCCTCGAGAACTCAATAAACTTTCTCGCCCATCATTACTGCCTGATCCGCTAGAGTTTGAGGCGCCTTTATTCTGAGTAATCAGTTTCTCGATATCAGCAGCCTTGGCATAATTTAACTGAATATATTCGGTTTGCAGCGGCGCCAGCTTGACGCTTTGTGCAATCGCTTTGGCTTCTTCTTCTTCGGCCTTGATCAGCTCTGCGACGGGTGCAATCCAGATCACATTGCCATTACGGCGTTTATCCAGATTTTTGGTTTTTAAAATAATATCCAGCGCCTGATCCCACGGCACATCTTTGAGACGTAAGGTGATATTGCCTTGTACTGTATCGGCGGCAACCATGTTAATTCCGGTAAAATCAGCCAGTAACTGCAGCACACGACGCACTTCAATATCCTGGAAATCTAAAGAAATCTTTTTGCCGGTATAGCTTTGTGCTGCACGCGGTTTGAACGGGTTCTTATCTACCGGACGTTTCAGACTGATGGTCAGTTTATTTTCTGCCTGGTACGCCATGTATTCATAGCTTCCCGCAGACTGAATGGTAATTACCCCATTACCGCCATCATTTTGTGCATCAATGGTAGATACCGGGGTGGCAAAATCATTGACGTTTAAACGGCGTGCCAGATGTGCAGGAATTTTATTGCCCAAGGTACGGACAATAATTTTACTGCCTTGCTGTTGTACATCGACCGGGGTGTTGCTGCCTGCCAGGTCAATTACCACCTGACCTTCCCCTTCTGCACCGCGCTGAAAGCCGATATTCGATACACCTTGAGCCGTCTGCTGTACCGTCACTGGCGTTACGGCTGCCTGAGTGCTGTTAATTTTAAGAATAAAAGTATTGCCTTCAACACGGGTAGTAAAAGCACCCGCTTCAGCCAGATTAACCGTTAAACGTGCACGCTGGGCATCGGAACTGACATCAACCGAGCTGGCTTCCCGAGTCGCAACCGGAATGCTGGCCTGTTTTAAGGTCTGCTGGGCTTTATCAAAATCCAGCACCAAACGTGATGGCTGCTCAAGCTGATAGGCTGCAGGCTGAGGTGGCAAGCCATTGAACATGACACGAATTTCAGTACCTTGTCCTGGAATTTGCATTGGTACAATATTGGTAATGCTGACCTGCGCATTGGCCACTTGCATGACGGCCATCGCAACAGCGCCCATTGAAAACTGACGGAACAAATTGTTCATTGTAATGCCATCCCCAAAAATAAAATCTTTCACAGTATTATTCATTTTTATTCCTTTAATTTATGGCGCCGGCCCAATCAGTACTAGACTTCTTGGACGTTCAACATACCCTTCGCGACCATCTGGAATAATCTCAATTAAGTCAATTTGTGTCGGTGTGATATTGATGACCCGACCATGATTCAAGCCCATATAGCTGCCGCGCTGAATCCGTTCAATTTCCCCATCTGGAGTTTGAATCAGGGCCAGAATCTCGCCGCGTTGCCCGCGCATGCTACCTTTCATGCTTAAGGTTTCCAGTGCATAGCTTTCTAAAGGCTGCAACTGGCGCGACAGGTTTGGATAAACCCGTTTACCCGCCATAATTTTCAGCTCGGCCGCCAGAGAACTTGGCATAAACGGGCTTTTCAGCTGATGTGCTGCATAGTTAAATACAGGTGCCGGCTCAAAAGTCGGTGCCGGTTCAATCGGTAACGGCGGCTGATTACGGATTTCTGCCATTTGTGTATTCACGGCATCAATACGTGAATCACAGCCTGCAGCCAGTAGGCCCAACACCAGAACCAACGAAAGTTTTTCAAATTTCATCATTGTGCTGCTCCTGTGGCTGGAGTCGTGCTATTCCCGGCCTGTGCATCGGTATTCCCGACATAGCGATAGGTCTTGGCTTTCGCGACATAGGTAATTTGTGGAATATCGGTTTTCTTTTCCTTGTTTTCACCGGCAGTAATAGTGAAATCATGCATGGTCACAATTCGCGGTAAAGCGGCTGTACCGCTCACAAAAGAACCAAAAGCATGATAATCACCGGTGGCTTCAATCGAAATTGGCTGCTCGATAAAGAACTCTTGCTTGATTTCATTTTCCAGACGGATATTTTTAAATCTTAAGCCTGAATTCACGCCCGTAACGTTGACATCTTCAACCAGACCTGGAATTTCGGTTTCTTTTGGCAACTGTTGTAGCTGCTGGTTAAAGTTGGCTTCCATTTCCTGTAACTGTGCCTGATATTGCTGCAAGTTACGCAGTTTGGAATCTTTTTCACGAAACTCATTCAGCAGGTTCTGCTCTTGTGCACGCGCATTGGAAATTGCATCCAGCTTCGGCTTGATGGCCAGGAAATAGCCCAGGAAGGCAATTAAAATAATAATAAAGATCCAGATGGTCAGCTTGACGGAAAACGGCCAGCTGCCATAGTTATTCGGATCTAAGGTATTCCATTGCTGCAGGAATTTATCCAGCGTCATTTTTTTCTTTGGCGCAGCAACAGGATCCTGATTCATTTCTTCATATTGATCGAGACTCATTGTACTGCCCCCGCTGTTGCTTGAGTACCAGACGCAGGTGCTGTGCCTGGAAGTGCAATTTCATCCAAATCTGCCGTTACCACGAAGCTGCCATAGCTTTCTTCTACCCGTGGAACAACCGAACTTGGTGCCTTGTTTTTATTTTCTTCAACGGCCAAGAAAGAATTCATGAAGGCGTTACGATACCATGGCGATGCTTCCAGATTACGCAGGAACTCTGCTACCGTGTTTGGACTTTCGGCCTTGCCTTCAAAGGTAAATTTATTGCCAATACGAGCCACTTTGGTCAAATACATGCTACTTGGGGTAACGCGGACCAGCTCATCGACCAAACGTACCGCGACCGGACGCTGACTTTGCAGACCCTGAATCAGCTTCATGCGCTCGACAATGGCATTACGCTGCTCTTGCAGACCCTCCAGCGACTTTAACTGTACATCCAGATTCTGATTGGTACTGATCACCAGCTGATTGGCCTGTTCCTGATCCTGCAGTTTATGGTTGTAATAGAACCATGCCAGCGTGACGGCCAGCACCCCAATTAATGCAGCCCCAATACAAACCGCAATAAATTCTTTTTTTCGTTTTTCTCTTAGCTCATCACGCCAAGGGAGTAAGTTAATTTTTGCCATTAATCAAAACTCCTCAATGCCAAGCCACATGCCACCATCAATGAAGAGGCATCGCTTTCAATTCTTTTAATATCAATTTTGGAGGAGAAACCCATCTGTAAAAACGGATTGGCAATGGTGACGCGGTAACCCAGTTTTTGCTGTAGTAGCTTGGCCAGGCCTGGAATATTGGCATTCCCACCGGCCAGCAGAATATGGTCAATTTCATTAAACTGCGATGAGGAGAAGAAGAACTGCAGCGAACGTGCCGCCTGCTGCACCACCGCCTCAAGGAATGGCTCCAACACTTCAATATCATAATCATCTGGCAAGGTACGGCTTTTCTTGGCGCGGCCGGCTTCTTCAAAGGACAGACCATAACGGTTCTGGATTTCCTGGGTCAGCTGCTTGCCACCAAAGACCTGCTCGCGGGTATAGATAATTTTATTGTCTTTGAGTACCGACAGCGTGGTCATAGTATGACCAATGTCTAACACACCAATGGTATTTACCCCCATCGGCAAGGTATCGGCGAAGACTTTAAAGGCATTTTCAATGGCAAAGCTTTCGACATCTGCCACTTTTGGGGTTAAACCGGCCAGTTCAATCGCTTCACAGCGACTCTCGACATTTTCCAGTCGTGTCGCCACCAGCAAAACATTGACCCGGTTTGGATTGGCCAGACGATCAGGCAGCACCTCAAAGTCCAGGCTAACTTCATCTAATGGGAAAGGAATATATTGCTCTGCATCCATCCGGATTTGAACTTCACGTTCGTCATCCGTCATATCGGCATCCATCTCAATGGTCTTGCTAATTACCATTGAGGTTGGAATCGCTAAAGCGGCAGCTGTTGTCGGTGTATTGGCCAAATTAAAGGCACGCTCGAGCGCATCCCCTACAGCTTCAGGATTCAGAATATTTTTCTCAACCACACTGCCCTCTGGGAGCGGTACCAAGGCGTAACTTTCCACCCAGTAACGATCATTCTTTACAGAGAGCTCCAATAACTTAACAGAAGTAGAACTAATATCTACACCTATTAACCCCTTACTCGGTTTACGATATAACCTGCGCACAATAAGTTTTTCCTATTATTTTTTTATCCCCAAAAAAAATGCCATTCACTAAGTTGCTTTGTGGTCTATATTTTTGTACGGATACAATAACTCATCTAACAATCCGTATGGGTAAAGGCTATACTGACCAGCAATTAGTTTGCCATTAGCTCTTATTAAAACTTACTTGTTATGAAAAAGCTATCTTGTTCGGGCCGTGTTCATCCATTTTTTTTGCTCATAATTATTGTGTTAGTTTCCATTCCGATGGGTTTTTATGGCATGTATCTCTATATTGCCCCATCTTTGCCGGAAATGACCACTCTAAAAAAAGCGCCTCTTTTGAAGCCTTTACAAGTTTATAGCACGGATAATCAGTTAATTGCAGAGTATGGTGGCAAACTTTCTGTACCTGTCGAGTACAACCAGATTCCCGAAAAGTTTATCTATGCCTTTTTAGCGGCTGAAGATTCGGCCTTTTTCGAACATAGCGGCATCAGCTTTAAAGGCCTAGGCCGTGCGGTGAGTGAAGCGGTGACCGGTTCTAATGTGCAAACCGGTGGCTCGACCATTACCATGCAGGTGGCCAAGAACTATTATTTAAGCCCGGAACGCACTTTAAGACGCAAACTGACTGAAATTTTTCTAGCCCGAAAAATTGAACAGAACCTGTCCAAAGAAGAAATTCTGACCCTGTATGTCAATAAAATCTTTCTCGGTAAAAATGCTTACGGGATCGCGGCAGCAGCCAAAATTTACTATAACAAAAGCTTGGAAGAACTGAGTATTGCGCAAATGGCGATGATTGCTGGTCTGCCAAAAGCGCCATCACGTTACAATCCAGTGGTCAATCCGGAACGTGCCTTAGAACGTCGCAACTGGATTCTGGGCCGGATGCTGCAACTCGGTTATATCAACCAGAATGAATATCAGGGTGGGATTGCCGAGCCAATTAACCTGGATATGCCGGATCGCAGTATCAGTAATATTCACCCCTATGTTGGGGAAATGGTCCGAGCTGAACTGGTCAAAAAATTCGGCAAGCAGGCGGTTGATTCTGGTTATAAGGTTTACACCACCATTGACAGTAAACGTCAGGCTTATGCCGAACAGGCGGTGCAAAATGGTCTAGAAGCATATGACCGCCGTCATGGCTGGCGCGGTGCCGAAGCGCATGACCAGCCACTGAGTGACTTTCGTGCCTTTGCCAACACCTATCCCGCACAAGTCACCAAAGTCCTGAACAATTCTTTTGAAGCTCTGATGCAGGATGGTTCTACCGTCACTGTCCCGTGGTCTGGCATGTCCTGGGCGCGTCCCTATCGCAATGCCAATAGTGTTGGCGCAGCACCAAACCGGGCAGCTCAAATTGTCAAAGTTAACGATATTGTCCGTTTACGCCCCAACCAGAACAAAAGTTCCTGGTCACTGGTGCAAGTTCCCAAAGTTCAGGGGCAGCTGATTGCAATTAACCCAAACAATGGCGCGATTGAAGCCATTGTCGGCGGTTATAACTTTTATCAATCGACCTTTAACCGTGCCTTGCAAGGCTGGCGCCAGCCAGGCTCAATTATCAAACCCTTTGTTTATGCGATGGCGCTGGAACGCGGCATGACACCGCATACCATGGTGAATGATGCGCCAATTACCATTGGCAAATGGTCACCACGTAACTCGGATGGCCGTTATCTGGGCATGATTCCTTTACGCCGTGCGCTGTATTTATCTCGAAATACCGTTTCAGTCCGCTTACTTCAAACCGTCGGTCTGGACCGTACCCGCCAACTATTTATGGATTTTGGCTTGCAGGAAGACCAGATTCCACGTAACTACACCATTGCCTTAGGTACGCCACAGGTGCTGCCGGTGCAGATGGCCACCGGCTATGCCACCTTTGCCAATGGCGGTTATCGGGTACAACCGCATTTTATTCAGCGTATTGAAGATGCGTATGGCAAAACCATCTATCAGGCCAATCCTGAATATGCCTGCATTGCCTGTATCAGTGAAGATGAAAAAAATCCTGAAACAGCTGAAGTAAAAACGCCAGATGATGAAGTGATTGAAGTCACCAATCAGTCAATCCAAACTGCAGATGCAGCGCCAGCCAACAAGATTGAACGCAGTCAGTATCGTCAGGCACAGCGTATTTTAAAATCCAGCTCGGCCTATGATATGGCCAATATTCTACATGATGTGATTCAGTACGGTACCGGACGCGCTGCCCTGCGTATTGGCCGTAATGATATTGGTGGAAAAACCGGAACCACCAACGATGCCAAAGATGCCTGGTTCGCCGGCTTTAATGGTAAACTGGTGACCATTTCCTGGGTCGGTTTTGACCAGCCAACGACTTTGGGTCGTCGTGAATATGGCGGTGTCGCAGCCCTGCCGATCTGGACCGAGTTTATGGGTAAAGCCCTGCAAGGTACACCGGAAGCCTGGGTCAGTCTGGACCGTAAAGGCAACCAGCTAAGCCGCGATAGTGCCAGCAATGACAGCATGGACCAGGAGTTGCAGCAGCGCTATCGTTCATCACCGCCATTGGCCCGTCCGCTGTATCGTCCTGCGCCGGCACCGGTCGCGCCTGCGCCACAGCATGATTTTGATGATTTGCCGGGTGAGGAAATCCTGATTCCGGATGAGGCGACTCCACCACCAATGCAGCCTCAGCCACAGCAACCGGCACAGCCGCAACAACCAGCGCAAAATCAGCAGCAGAATTCTCGCCCTGATGCGATTGAAAACCTGATTGATGAAGTCTTATAAACGCACAACAAAAAGCCCTCAGTTGAGGGCTTTTTTAGGACTTACTTTTTCTGAAACAGATATATCTGGTATTGCGCATTCAGCGGGAACTGATCCTGCTGCTCCAGCGCCTGACGGCGTTCCGGTTTGGCCTTATAGGCATATGGCGTCATCGCAATCAGATGTTTTAAATCGCTCTGATTTAAGCACATTGCTGCATCAACCACATCTTCACTGACCAACTCAAACACATCTTTTAGCTGTTCCACAAACTTCTGTGGTTCATGCACTTTAACTTCTTCAAACAAGGCTTCGCGCATCGCAAACAGATGCTGCGGTCCCGGGGTTACCACCATCAGATAAGCTTCCGGTTTCAGCACCCGCAGAATTTCCGCTTTTGGAATCGGGCTAAATAGACTGGTACACAGATCAATTGATTTATCCAAAACCGGCAAAGTCGCACCGGTTCCCACCACCCAGGTCACGTCTTTATTCAGTTTGGCGGCCACTTGTACTGCATTTTTGGCAATGTCGACGCCCACACATTGCAGCACTTCAGCCTGTATGGCGTTGGTGTAATAGCCTTCCCCACAGCCAATATCAAGCAGGTTTTCAATACGCAGGCTGCGAATTTTCTCTACCACCGCCTGCTGCAGCGGTGCATAGTGTCCTGCACTTAAAAATGCCCGGCGCGCCTGTACAGACTCCGGAGTATCGCCCGGATTTTTACTGTGCTTATGTTGCACCACATGCAAATTGACATAGCCCTGTTTGGCCACATCATAACTGTGCTTGTTGTCACAGCGCCATGTTCGGTCGGTCAGGCTTAAGGGCTGACGACAGACAGGACACATCAGCAGGTTCATGTTTTTCTCCCAAGCTTGCTGCCATAAAAAAAGCCGGCAAGCGCCGACTTTTCAGTTCAATTTGCTTAGCGCAATTTTAAGGTCATTAAGCCTAAAACCACCAGCATAATTGTAATAATCCAGAAACGAATCACCACCTGGGTTTCACGCCAGCCTTTCTTTTCATAGTGATGATGCAGCGGCGCCATTAAGAACACGCGTTTATTACGCATCCGCAGTGAGCCGATTTGCAGGAAGACCGATATCGCCTCAACCACAAACACGCCACCCATAATCGCAAAGACGATTTCCTGACGCACCATCACCGCAATTGTGCCGAGCATCGCGCCTAACGATAAAGCGCCGACATCACCCATAAAAACTTGCGCCGGATGCGCGTTGTACCAGAGGAAGGCCAGACCGGCACCAATCATGGCGGCACAGATCACCACCAGTTCAGAGGCGTATTTGACATAAGGAATATGCAGATAATCGGCAAAGCGCACATCACCGGCCAGATAGGCAAATACACCTAAACCGGCCGCAACCAGTACAATTGGCATGATCGCCAGACCATCCAGACCATCAGTCAGGTTCACCGCATTGGAAGCACCATTAATCACCAGATAGGTGAAAATAATAAAGCCAATACCCAGTGGAATCATGGATAACGGAATGCTGAAATCTTTAAAGAACGGAATTAAGACATCCAGCATATCGGCGGTTTGCGCCGGGTTCGGCTGCTGTGTGGCAATATAATACAGCGCAATACCTGCGCCCAAAGAGGCCACCGAAGTCCAGAAGAACTTCTTGCGTGCCGGTAGTCCGGCATTGTCTTTATAGCGGATTTTAATCCAGTCATCGGCCCAGCCAACCGCACCGAAGATCACCATAACCGCCAGCACAATCCAGACATAGGGGTTGGAAAGATCGGCCCAGAGCAGGGTCGAAATCCCAATCGACAGTAAAATTAGCACACCGCCCATGGTCGGGGTACCCATTTTTTTAGCATGCCCTTCTGGCGCAAACGAGCTGACTGCCTGACCGTATTTTAATGCCTGTAACTTACGAATCATCACAGGTCCAAGCAAAAGACCAATCCCGAGCGCTGTCAGGACACTCAGCAATGAACGTAATGTTAAATAACGAACCACCTGAAACGAGCTGTGATAGCCCCCAAGCTGTTCAAACAACCATAACAGCATTTAAAGTTTCTCCATCAATGCAGTCATCAACGTTTCCATATGGGTATAACGAGAACCTTTGAACAGGAAACTCATGGACTGAGGTTGATGTGTTTCGACTAGACTAATTAAAAATGGCAAGGCCTGTTCCTGATTCAGGAAGGCCTGGAGTTTTTTGCCGTATTGGGTACTGCGTGCCCCTTCCTGGCTGGCCGGAGCAAACTCGCCCACCGCCACCACAAAGTTCAGGCCTTTGAGCGACACCAAATCTCGGCCGAGCTTATAATGCTCAATTGCCGCCGATGCACCCAGCTCGCCAATATCACCGATGACCATGACCCGAATCCCCTCCTGCTGCGCCAGCACTTCACCGGCCGCCCGCATTGAGGTCGGGTTGGCATTATAGGTATCATCAATCAACAGATGCGCACCGTGCTGAATAAAATTCAGACGACCTTTGGCACCTTGGGCCTGTTCCAGTCCGACAACAATATCATCCAGACCAATGCCAATCGCCAGCGCAAACGCCGCTGCGGCTGTAGCATTCTGGATATTATGTTCACCAGCAAACGGTAAATCGACTGCACGCACGCCTTGCGGGGTATGCAACTGGAAACGGGCCGATTGGGGTTGGAGTTGAATGTCGGTGGCAAACACATCCCCGCCGTTACCAAAGCTGAGGCACTGTTCAGTGCGAACCGCCTGACGGATTGTGTCAACAAAGTCATCTGCGGCCGGTACAATCGAACATCCATCTGCCACAATATGCGCATAAATTTCAGATTTGGCCCGGCAAATACCCTCACGACCACCAAACTCGCCCAGATGTGCGGTGCCGATATTAATGATCCCGGCTACCTGTGGCTGTACCAGCTGTGAGGTATAATCAATTTCACCCTGATGGCTGGCCCCAAGCTCCATCACCGCATATTGATGTTCCGGACGCAGCTCCAGCAACATCATCGGTACGCCTAAATCATTATTCAGGTTACCGCGGGTAATTAAGGTCGGCGCCAGACGCGATAAAATACTGCCCAGCATTTCCTTGGTGGTGGTCTTACCGCTGCTACCGGTCAAGGCAATTACTTTCAGATCGGGATATTGAGCACGACGATAAGCACCCAAATGACCCAGTGCCAAGCGGGTATCCGGCACCACCAACTGAAAAATATCGGCATCGACCGGCTGGCTGACAAGCGCCACCTGACAGCCGCTGGCCGCCACTTGCGTCACAAAATCGTGGGCATCAAAACGCTCACCTTTCAGCGCCAAAAAGGCATCGCCGGCTTCGGCATGACGGGAGTCGGTTAAAATTCGTTTAATTCCAGTGCTCGGTGCGCGATCATTCAGCCAATAACCCTGGGTGGCCTGTTGTAACTGCGCTGCGCTCCACGGCGTTAGGACCGCAGTACTGGTGGTTGAAGTATGCATAAGAATTCCTGATTAGGCGGGATAGGCAGAGCTGGTAGCATGATGCTGGGCATCAATTGCAGCCTGAACTTCAACGACATCATCAAACCAGTGTCGCACCCCATCAATTTCCTGATAATTTTCGTGACCTTTACCGGCAATCACCACGATATCGCCCGGCTGGGCCTGCTTCACCGCAAACTTGATCGCTTCACGACGATCACGGATTTCATGATAGCTGTGGCCGCTAAAATCAATGCCCTGCTGCATGTCAGCAAAAATCTGGTCAGGCGATTCAGTCCGTGGATTGTCCGAAGTGAGCAAGGCGATATCGGCCTGCTCTAGCGCGGCTTGGGTCATTAACGGACGTTTGCCGCGGTCACGATCGCCGCCACAGCCAAAGACAGCCCAGAGCTGCTGCGATACATGCCGTTTCAGGGTAATTAACACCTGTTTCAAGGCATCTGGTGTATGCGCATAATCGACCACAAACAGACGTTCGCCATCACGAATCACCTGCATCCGTCCCGGTGCACCTTGCAGCTGTGGCGCGCTGGCAATTAAATCCGACAAGTCAAATCCGGCCTGCTCAACGGCAATCAGACTGGCCACCAGATTTTCCACATTAAAATGGCCCAGTAACGGACTGTGTACACGATAACGCTGCTGGGCGCTGATCAGTTCAAACTGCGCACCAGCCAGACTGTATTCGATATTCTGCACCTGATAATCCGCCGCTTGCGTGGTGGAATAAGTCAGGATTTTTGGTTGTGCCGGATTCTGACGCGCGGCGGTCAGCATAACTTCAGCAAAGGCATCATCCAGGTTAATGACCGCCACTTTTAAGCTGGCAAAACGGAACAGCGCGGCTTTGGCTTCAGCATAGGCCTCCAGCGTACCATGATAATCCAGATGGTCACGGCTTAAGTTGCTGTACACGGCAATTTCAATGCTACAGCCATTTAAACGACCCTGTTCCAGTCCGTGCGAACTGGCTTCAATTGCCGCAAATTCAGCGCCTTGCTGGGCATAGCTGTGCAGGGCCTGCTGGAGCTGTAAGGCATCTAGCGTGGTATGCGAAGAGGCTTCCAGATTCGGCAAAATGCCATTGCCGGTGGTGCCCATCACCGCACACGGTTTGCGCTGTAACATCAGCAGTTCTGCCATCAGACGGGCGATGGTGGTTTTGCCATTGGTACCGGTAACCGCCAGAATACGTGCAGCCTGCAGCGGCTGCGTGGCATGCAGATACTGTTGTTGCCACTGCCCCATTAAGTGACGTACCTCCGGTACGATCAGCTGATTCGGCAGACCCAAATCGGTTTCTGCAATAATGGCCAACGCGCCACGTGCCAACGCTGCTTCGGCAAACTGGACGGTTTTTTCAGGCTGCGAAAAACTGGTCAGGGCAATAAAAATTTGCCCTGCTGTAACTTTGCGGCTGTCCAGTTCGAAACCCTGAAAGGATTGTCGCATCCATTCAGCGCTATCTTGAACGGCGTAAAGATCTTCAAATGTTATCGACATTGATCACCTGTTTACTGGACTTTGGGAGATTCTAGAGGTTTGTCCAACGGGACATTGAGCAGGCGTAAAGATTCCTGCATCACACGGGCAAACACCGGTGCAGAGACTGTACCGCCGTAGTAGGTACCTTGCGGATTTTCAACCACCACAAACATGGCCAGACGCGGATCGCTCACAGGTGCCACCCCGGCGAACAAGGCACGGTATTCACTTTGCGAATAACCTTTACGGTCGGCGCGCAGCTTATGCGCGGTACCGGTTTTACCGGCCACGCGATATCCCTGTACAGCAGCACGGGTCGCGGTTCCACCCGGCAAGGTGGCTGCTTCCATCATCAGCAGAACCTGCTCGGCAATTTTTGGATCAATCATCTGTTCGCCTTGTGGCTGCTCTTCCAGCTTGAACAGGCTGAGCGGCATCTTGACGCCTTTATTGGCCAGCATGGCGTAGGCATCGGCTAGCTGCAGCACGGTTGCATTCAGGCCATAACCATAGGACATGGTTGCGACTTCAGAGACATTCCACTTACTCGGCGGCAGAATCAGACCGGCACTTTCACCCGGGAATTTCACAGCCGAACGCTGGCCAAAGCCCAAGCGTTTATAGAAGGTGGGCAAGGTTGGATAGGGCAAAGACAGGGCAATTTTCGCCACGCCGACGTTAGACGATTTCTGGATAATGCCAGCCAGGGTCAAATTGCCATAATTGCGGGTATCACGGATGGTATGGTTACCAACACGCATCGAACCACCCCCTAAATTGACCACAGTATTGGCCGAATATTTACCACTTTCCAGCGCCATGGCCACGGTAAATGGCTTCATGGTCGAGCCCGGCTCAAAGGAATCGACTGCCCCGCGGTTACGCATGGCATCTTTGTTCTCCAGGCCCTTTTTGTCATTCGGGTTATACGATGGCCAGCTGGTCATGGCTAGAATTTCACCGGTTTTCACATCGACTGCAATGGCTGTGGCAGAACGGGCATTATTGGCCACGCCGGCAGCGGTCAGTTCACGATACATGATGTATTGCAGGCGCGAGTCGATACTTAAAGTGATATTTTCACCGTGCTCGACTTCTTTAATCACTTCCGGATCTTTAACTCGGTTACCACGTTTATCACGGATAATTTGCTGTTCGCCATCGACCCCAGCCAGACGGCTGTTCAGCTGCATTTCCAGACCTTCAATCCCGGTGCCTTCACTATTGGTCAGGCCAATAATCTGGGCATTCGGCTGTGGCTGCGGATAATAACGCTTATAGTTTTTCTCGGTATAGACACCCTGGAAGTTGCGCTTCAGGATCAGCTCCGCCTGCTGTGGCGGTACTTCTTTTTGCAGCACCAGATAACGCGAACGCGGACGCTCATGCATTTTCTGATGCAATTCCTGACGGTCCATGCCCACCGCATCGGCCAGTTCATCCAGATTCAGGTTTTTATTGGGCAGTTGACGCTTGAGTTTGCGGTTATTCGGGTCTTTGGCCAGCTCGGCCATGGTGTCGTCATACAGCTCTTTGGCCTCAAAATAATCACGCGGATCAATCACCACTTTCATGATGGGGGTACTAATCGCCAAAGGCACGCCATGCCGGTCGTAAATCACGCCGCGCATGGCTTTGAGTTTTTCAGTTCTTAGAATATTGGCATTGGCCTTATTCTGCAGAAAATCATGATTGATAATCTGCACATAAAAGGCCCGGCAGACCAGCGCCACAAAGACCAGCAGCACCGTTCCCCACATCAGGTAGAAGCGCCACATATCGACATTTAAACTGCTTTTTTGGGTAACAGACTGCTGTTTTTTACCTGTTTGCTTCTTACGCGAATTTACCATGTACAGCCAGCCCTATTGTTTCTGTTCTGAAGTCGTCGGCAATGAAATCACCACAGTTTGTGCGGTGGGTGGTGAATACATGCGTAACTGGGTTACGGCACGTGTCCCGATCTGGGCGGTGGCACCAAAGGTCTGCTGTTCAATCAGCAGACGGCCCCACTCGGCATTGAGATCATCGCGCTCACGCATAAAAGAACTGAGCTGACGATAATCATGTCGATATTCAAACACCTGAAAGACCACCATGAGCGCACTGATAAACACCAGGGCCAACAAAATCAAATAGACGACCATTTTTTTCAGTCGTGACTGTTCTGTATTGTTTTCAACTGCTTTGGTTTTCATTCTTCGCCTGTTCAAGCTAACTTTTCAGCCACACGCAGCCACGCACTGCGTGAACGCGGATTGGCTTTGACTTCCTCTTCACTCGCACGGATACGAGCAATCTTTTTTAAACGGCGGGTATCTTGTTGTACTTGCGGCAGCCCCCAACCGGTATCTTCTGCCAAGCTTGATTCTTTTTGAATAAACTGTTTAATCAAACGGTCCTCTAAAGAGTGGAAGCTAATGACCGCCAGACGGCCTTCTGGCTTCAGCACTTCCACGGCCTGAGGCAAGAAAATATCAATATCTTCTAATTCTTTATTAATAGCAATACGAATGGCCTGAAATGTTCGCGTTGCCGGATGTTTATGCTTTTCCCATTTTGGATGGGCAGTTTTTACAATTTCGGCCAGCTGGCCGGTGGTTTCAATCAAACCGGCGTTTTTAATGGCTTTAGCTATACGGCGGCTATAACGTTCTTCGCCATATTTAAAAATAATATTGGCCAGTGCTTCTTCTTCAATCTGCAGCAGCCACTCTGCCGCGGTTTCACCTTGCGAGTTGTCCATACGCATATCCAGCGGGCCATCCTGCATAAAGCTAAAACCACGTTCAGCCTGATCCAGCTGCGGAGACGATACGCCCAGGTCGGCCATCACGCCATCGACCTGTTCAATACCACGTGCGGCCAGTTCCTGCTTTAAATCGGCAAAGCTGGCATGAATAATTTTAAACCGCGGATCTTGCTGTTCCAGTTCTGCTGCAACCGCTAAGGCTTGTGGGTCTTTATCAAAGGCATACACACGCGCATGTTCATCTAATTTGGACAGCAATAAACGGGTATGCCCGCCGCGGCCAAAGGTGCCATCGACATAAATTCCTGTATTGCGTTCTGCCAGCAAGGCATCAACAGTTTCGTGGAGTAATACAGAAATATGCGACATAGGGATTCAATCAATACAGCCAAAATTTAACTGCACATTATTACCTTGTTTTGACAAAGCTCCAAACGACTTTTTGTACAGAAATATTACTTTTCATAGAGAAAACCGTTTTGTGATTTTGCCAAATATTCAAAAAGCCTCACAAGGAGGCTGTTTGAATTTATTTTTAACCAGTATGCAGACAATTAACGTTTGCTGCTATAAATCTGGTCGAAGATGGCGCCGTTCGCAAAGTGGGTTTGCTGCGCTTTGGCCCAGCCACCAAATACTTCATCAATGGTGAAGGTTTTCAGTTTCGGGAACTGATGCGCATACTTAGCCAGTACCTTTTCATTGCGTGGACGATAGAAATGTTTGGCTGCCATTTCCTGTCCCAGCGGTGAATATAAATAGTTGATATAACCGGTTGCCAGCCACTTGTTGCCATTGCGCTCTACGGTACGGTCAACAATTGCCACTGAAGGCTCGGTTAAAATCGACATCGATGGATAAACAATATCAAACTTGTCTTTACCCAGTGTTTTCAGGGTCACCAGCGCTTCGTTTTCCCAGGTCAGCAGTACATCGCCAATGCCGCGTTCTGCGAAAGTGGTCATTGAGGCACGTGCTGCAGAGTCCATCACTTTAACGTTGTGATACATCTTGCTGACAAAATCTTTGGCTTTGGCTTCATTGCCACCCGGCTGTTTCAATGCATAGCCCCATGCAGACAGGTATACCCAACGTGGCAGACCACCGGTTTTCGGGTTTGGGGTAATAAGCTGTACGCCCGGTTTGGTTAAATCGGTCCAGTCTTTGATGTGCTTTGGATTGCCCTTACGCACTATAAATACGATGGTTGAGGTATATGGTGCCGAGTTATGCGGGAACTCTTTTTGCCAACCCGGCTGGATTTGACCCGATCTGACGATTTCTTCAATATCGTTGGCCAGTGCCAAAGTCACCACATCACCTTTCAGGCCATCGACCACTGAACGCGCCTGTTTGCCTGAACCGCCATGAGACTGCTTGAAATTCACGCTTAAACCGGTGCGCTTTTTCCAGTAATCACCAAACGAGGCATTAAATTCATCATAGAATTCGCGTGTCGCATCATAAGACACGTTTAAAAATTGACGATCTGCTGCCTGGGCAGAATTGACTGTTGCCGCAAGGCCGGTTGCCAGCAAAGCCGCTGAAAATAAAGCTTTAATTTGAGATTTCATGACAGCACAAATAGGTTATCTACATTAATGCTAACTATATGAAATAAAATCATAAATCGCAATTCAGAAAAATTTTTACTTTCGTTTTAAGATGGGCAATTTTTTCTTTTAATCATTTGTTTTTCTTTTAAAAAGCAGCATAACCGATGGGCCAAAATCAGGTTATAGCTTTTTATGGAATAGATATTCAAAAATATGAATAAACCCGGCTTTCAGACGCTTGGCAAACCGTGCTGATTTAAAGCAAGATTAAGATGAGATAGCCCGCACTTGATCCATTCACCAAAACACCCAGTTACATATCAATAAAATGCGAAACTTGCATAATTATATATAAAAAAATATGATATAAGATAAGTTTTGTTGCTGATCTTCACTTTCTCTTCACAGTTATTTGCTAAAACATGTACTCAACAGCGAAATGTGAATAGAAGTAACCAGCAGCCTGACATTTTTTATATTTTTGTAAAAAGTGTGATGCAGTTCTTACTTTTTACATTTTATCTGTGGTTATATAGTAGCCACAACGTAAAAAAATTAAATCCAAAACCAGTTTGGGGGAGTATCAGGATGAAACAGTCAGTCTATGTACTGTGTTTAAGTTTAGGATTGGGCCTGATGGCGCAAACCAGCCATACGGCAGTGGTTAAAAATACCCATACTGCGGTGAAAATGACGCCAGCAAAACCTTCCCTCATTGAAAAAGCCCTGTTGCAGCAAAAAGAACAGTTAGGCACCACCAAAACAGACAAGCTGCAAGCCGATAATGACCTGAAAATGATGACGTCAATTAAAGCAGCGCCAACCCAGAATTTCTTTGCTTCACAAAACCAGCGTTTTAGCCGTTTTGTACAATCCTTCTTCAGCTCGAACCAGTCTTAATTGACCGGATTGAACTGAACCTGCGCGCGACTGACTCCCCCTCAAGCCGCGTGCTGTTGCAGCCTGATCATCGAATGCAGAATAAAGCATTAAGTGATCAGGCTTTTTCGTTATAATAGATTCCAATTTACATTCTGACTCATTACTGATTATGACTGTTCGTACCCGTATTGCTCCTTCTCCTACCGGTTTTCCGCATGTAGGCACTGCATATATTGCCTTGTTTAACCTGTGCTTTGCCAAACAGCACGGCGGCGAGTTTATTTTGCGTATTGAAGATACCGACCAGCTGCGCTCGACCCCTGAATCTGAACAAATGATTCTTGATTCTTTGCGCTGGTTAGGCCTGAACTGGTCAGAAGGTCCAGATGTGGGTGGCCCACATGCGCCATACCGTCAATCGGAGCGTATGGACATCTATAAACAGTATGCCCTGGAACTGGTTGAAAAAGGTCATGCCTTCTACTGCTTCGCGACTGCAGAAGAACTGGACCAGATGCGTGCTGAACAGCAAGCACGTGGCGAATCTCCACGTTATGACGGTCGCGGTTTACAGCTTTCTGCCGAAGAAGTTCAGCGTCGTCTGGCGGCAGGCGAACCACATGTAATCCGCATGAAAATTCCAACCGAAGGCATCTGCAAATTTAACGACATGCTGCGCGGTGAAGTGGAAATTCCTTGGGCGCAAGTCGACATGCAGATTTTGCTGAAAACTGATGGCCTGCCAACCTATCATTTAGCCAACGTGGTCGATGACCATTTAATGCAAATCACCCACGTCATTCGTGGTGAAGAATGGATTCCATCAGCACCAAAACATCAGTTGCTGTATCAATACTTTGGCTGGGATATGCCAGTACTGTGCCACATGCCGCTGCTGCGTAACCCGGACAAATCCAAACTGTCAAAACGCAAGAACCCGACTTCAATCAACTACTATAAAGACATCGGTGTACTGCCAGAAGCCTTGCTGAACTATCTGGGCCGCATGGGCTGGTCAATGCCAGACGAGCGTGAAAAATTCACCCTGGCGGAAATGATTGAACACTTTGACATCAACCGTGTGTCTTTGGGCGGTCCAATCTTTGATGTGGAAAAACTGAACTGGCTCAACGGTCAGTGGATTAAAGCCCTTTCTCCGGCTGAACTGCTGGATACCTTGTTAGCCTGGAAAGCTGATCGTGCCAAACTGGAAGAAATTGCTGCCGCGATTCAGCCACGTATCAACTTATTATCTGAAGCCGTGAACTGGTCTGCGCACTACTTCAACCATTTCCCGACACTTTCAAAAGAACAGTTTGAAAGTAAAAAACTGTGTGAAGAACAGGTTCGTCAAAGCTTGCAGTTTGCCATCTGGCGTCTGGAAAGTCTGTTCACCTGGAACAATGACACCGTGAGCCAGACCTTAATGGACCTGGCCGCACAAATGGAAATTAAACTGCGCGACTTTATGCCGGCATTCTTTATTGCCATTGCCGGTTCAACTGCATCTACGCCAGTGATGCAGACCATGGTTACCATTGGCCCGGATTTAACTTTTGCCCGTCTGCGTCATGCACTGGAAATTGTGGGCGGACCAAGCAAAAAAGAGCTAAAAGCCTGGGAAAAACTCAATGAAAGCTTAAAATTGCCGAAAAATGATGCAGTTGATGCAAGTTAATGCAGTTTTTTGTTGACGTGTGAGCATTATCTTCATAATATAGCGCTCACACAGACTGGGGCCATAGCTCAGTTGGTAGAGCGCTACAATGGCATTGTAGAGGTCAGCGGTTCGATCCCGCTTGGCTCCACCATGGTTTCATAATTGTGTTGCCTCAATAAGTCCCTATCGTCTAGAGGCCTAGGACATCGCCCTTTCACGGCGGTAACCGGGGTTCGAATCCCCGTAGGGACGCCATATTTAAGCTCACTTTTAAAGTGATCTGATAAAAAACCCAAGCATTATGACTTGGGTTTTTTTATTGCCTGTTGTTTTATTTTGCTGTGCTTTTTTGCTTTCTGATGTATTCCGATTAAAATAAACCACAGATTAGAATTTTGGAGTTGTAATGCAATACCGTTGCCCGAAGTGTCAAAGCCCGAAAATCATGCCTGTTGCGCAAGCAGGCCAAGCAGCTCCACGTCCGGTGGTGCCAAAAAGCCTGGTATTTCTGATTCCAGCTATTTTTATTTTATTGCTGCTGGTGCTGATTAGTATTGCCATGTGGATTTTTGGGGATGGTGCGGGCACCACCCTGCAAACAGCAACCGTAATTGTCTTTGTGATCTGTTTAATTGCCGGCTTCATGTTCTATCGTGATTTGCCAGATTTTAAAATTTCAATGCAGGCTTTTATGCAAAACCAGAAGAAATGGAAATGCCGCGAATGCAACCATGAGTGGGAAATCTGATTTTTCTCATTGATTCAAACAAAGCTGCATCTGGCGTTGATCAGGATAGCTCCCAACGCCAGCCCATGATTATAAAAAGATCAAAATCATCTCCTTCAATGAAGTGCTAAAAGTATTGCACCACTTCCTGCGATCGCTGCACGCCTTCCTTCTATATCTATATAGCGCGACCAGGATAATACCCATCTCTTTATAGCTCTCTATTCAAACTACATCAAAAAACCAGCCCGAAGGCTGGTTTTTTATTTAGATGGGATTAACCACCAATTTTGCGATATTTCTGACGCTTGGTAATCAGGTCATCACCATCACGTTTACGACGGTATTCTTCAAATTCAGCATAGTTACCAGTGAAGAATTCAGGAGTTTCACCTTCGAATGACAAGATGTGTGTTGCAATACGATCCAGGAACCAACGGTCATGCGAGATCACCATCACGGTACCCGGGAACACCAGAATTGCATCTTCAAGCGCACGTAAAGTTTCGATGTCCAGGTCGTTTGACGGTTCATCGAGTAAGATGACGTTGGCGCCCATTTGCAGAATTTTCGCCAGTTGTAAACGGTTACGCTCACCACCTGACAATTGACCAACACGTTTTTGCTGATCTTGGCCTTTAAAGTTAAAGCGACCAATATAAGCACGTGACGCAATTTCGTATTCACCAATACGTAAGATGTCTAAACCGCCAGACACTTCTTCCCACACGGTTTTGTTGTCATCGAGCGTGTCACGAATCTGACCCACGTAAGCGACTTTAACCGATTCACCCAGTGTTACCGTACCGGTATCTGGCTGCTCTTCACCAGTCATCATACGAAACAGTGTGGTTTTACCTGCACCGTTCTCACCGACAATACCGACAATTGCTGCAGGTGGTACAGTGAAGGTTAAATCTTTATACAGGGTACGATCACCAAATGACTTGCTGATGCCTTCAACCTCAACCACCTTGTTACCCAAACGTGGACCAGGTGGAATGTAGATTTCAGAAGTTTCGTTACGCTGCTGGAATTCGCGTGAGTTCAGCTCTTCAAAACGCTCCATACGCGCTTTGTTTTTCTTTTGCTGACCTTTGGCATTTGAACGAACCCATTCAAGTTCTTTTTTCAATGCCTTCGCAAAAGATTCTTCCTGCTTCTGCTCTTGCTCTAAACGCGCGTTCTTTTGCTCTAACCAAGACGAATAGTTGCCTTGATATGGAATACCATGTCCGCGGTCAAGCTCCAGAATCCACTCGGCAACGTTATCAAGGAAGTAACGGTCGTGCGTAATCGCCACGATGGTGCCCGGGAAGTCTTTCAGGAAACGTTCTAACCATGCTACAGATGAAGCATCTAAATGGTTCGTCGGTTCGTCCAGTAGCAGCATGTCTGGTTTAGACAATAGCAAACGGCACAGTGCCACACGACGGCGCTCACCACCAGACAGTTTGGTGACATCGGCATCCCATGCTGGCAGGTTTAATGCAGCAGCAGCTTGTTCCAGCTGGTTATTCAAGTTGTGTGCATCCCAAGTCTGAATAATCGCTTCCAGCTTTTCCTGCTCTTTTGCAAGCGCATCAAAGTCTGCATCTTCAGCCGCATATTCAGCGAATACTTCGTCCAGACGCGCTAATGCATCAAGGGCTTCACGCACGCCATCTTCCACGTTACCACGAACGTCTTTGGTTGGATCGAGCGGTGGTTCTTGCTCAAGGTAGCCGATTTTAATTCCTGGCTGTGCACGTGCTTCACCAGAGAAATCTTTATCTACGCCCGCCATAATACGAAGCAAGGTCGATTTACCTGCACCGTTTAGACCAAGCACACCAATTTTTGCGCCTGGGAAAAATGATAAAGAGATGTCTTTTAAGATTTCGCGCTTCGGCGGAACCATCTTCGACACTCGGTTCATCGTATAAATATATTGGGCCACGTAGGACTCCTCAATAGAAAAACCAATTTCGGGGGCAAAACCGCCACCCCTACTCAAATGAGCGAAAAAATAATCGGCTATTATACCTGAAAGCCAGAAAAAGATAAGGGATCGGCCTCATCTTCCACGCTTTGTTACAACTCTTTAAAGTGCCCAAAATTCAGGCATACATTGCAGCCTTATCCGCCGTTGAAATTTTAAAATGAGGGCGTCTTTATGAAATTTAAAGATAATTATTGCAGATATTTCCCTCTTTATTTCATAAATAGACCTGCTACACTTGATCAAAATATAACTCACGCAAGATGAACGAAAAATGACGTATAAAGCTGAAACTTTGGCCATTCATGCTGGCTACACCCCTGAACCGACCACCAAAGCTGTGGCAGTACCCATTTACCAGACCACCTCTTATGCCTTTGACAATACCCAGCACGGTGCCGATCTGTTCGATTTAAAAGTACAAGGCAATATTTATACCCGTATCATGAACCCGACCACGGCAGTGCTGGAACAACGCGTGGCAGCGCTCGAAGGCGGGATTGGTGCGCTGGCACTGGCCTCGGGGATGGCTGCAATTACCTATACCATTCAGACCCTGGCCGAAGCCGGCGATAATATTGCATCGGTTTCAACCCTGTATGGCGGTACCTACAACCTGTTCGCACATACGTTGCCCAAACAGGGCGTCGAAGTCCGTTTCTTTGATTATCAGAACCCGGAAGCCTTACGCGAACTAATTGATGACAAAACCAAACTGGTTTTTGTGGAATCCATTGGTAATCCGCTCGGCAATATTATTGATTTAGAAGCCATCTCCCAAATTGCGCATGAATATGGCATTCCGGTGGTGGTGGATAACACGGTGGCCACACCGGTGCTGCAAAAATCCTTTGATTTTGGTGCCGATATTGTGGTGCATTCACTGACCAAATATATTGGCGGCCATGGCACTTCGATTGGTGGAATTATTGTCGATAGCGGTAAATTCCCGTGGGGTAAATATCCTGAACGTTTTAAATCTCTAAATACCCCTGACCCAAGCTATCATGGGGTGAATTATGTCGAAGCCTTGGGCGAAGCGGCCTTTATTGCCCGCGCCCGCGTGGTGCCACTACGCAATACCGGTGCAGCGATTAGCCCGCATAATGTTTTCCTGATTCTGCAAGGACTGGAAACCTTGAGCCTGCGCATGGAACGTCATACCGAAAATGCCCAAAAAGTAGCGGAATATTTGCAGCAGCATCCTAAAGTAAAATGGGTCAATTACGCCGGCTTAAAAGATCATCCACAACATACGCTGGCGCAAAAATATGTCAAAGGCAAACCGTCTGCGATTCTATCCTTTGGTGTGCAAGATGGCCGTGAAGGCGGCACCCGCTTTATTGATGCGCTGCAACTGTTTACCCGTTTAGTCAATATTGGCGATGCCAAGAGTCTGGCCTGCCACCCGGCTACCACCACCCATCGACAATTAAATGATGAAGAGCTGAAAGCGGCGGGTGTAAGTGAAGATATGGTACGCCTGTCAATTGGTATTGAACATATTGATGATTTGATTGCCGATCTGGAGCAGGCGCTGGCTAGCGTTTAATTATTGCAATTTCACGACAAACGGTCTGCTTTTGCGCTGCAATGGCAGACTTTTTGCTTTTTAAACATAGAAACAAGGACTTGCTTTGTCGAAAAATTTTAAGCAGAATTTACCAATCCACCAAAACACCCCATTAGAGCAATTACTCTAAAATAACTTTCAATTTCAATCACTTATTTTATAGCTTTTTTTTAAACTTCGGTTATTATAATGCCCATCATAACAGCCCGAACCAATGAGATTGGGCGCAAAAATTCAAATAACAAAGACCATTGAGTCTGATCTTTTAATCAAGCAGGGATACGAGTGTGAAGGCAAAACTAGAGAAACTTTTCAAGAAAAAAGTAAATGGAAAAACCGTACTGATTACCGGTGCATCCAGTGGTATCGGACTGAACACCGCTTATCGTCTGGCAGAGGCGGGAGCGCATGTGCTGCTGGTGGCACGTACCCAGGAAACCCTGGAGCAGGTCAAAGCAGAGATTGAAGCCAAAGGCGGCAAAGCATCTATTTTCCCATGTGACTTAAACGATTGGGAAGCCATTGACCAGACTTCAAAAGATATTTTAGCGTCTGTCGATCATATTGATATTTTGGTTAACAATGCCGGACGTTCAATCCGTCGTGCCGTGCATGAATCTTTAGACCGTTTCCACGATTTTGAACGCACCATGCAGCTGAATTATTTTGGTGCCGTGCGTCTGGTGATGAATATCCTGCCACAAATGATGGTACGTCGTAGCGGCCAGATTATTAACATCAGCTCGATTGGCGTATTGGCCAACGCGACCCGTTTCTCGGCTTATGTTGCCTCTAAAGCCGCATTGGATGCTTTTAGCCGCTGTCTATCGGCCGAAGTACATTCACACAATATTGCAATTACCTCCATTTATATGCCGCTGGTGCGCACTCCAATGATCGCACCGACCAAGATGTATAAATATGTTCCTACCCTTTCACCGGAACAGGCGGCCGATTTAATCTGCTATGCCATTGTGAAACGTCCGAAGAAAATTGCCACACATTTAGGCCGTTTGGCTTCAATTACTTATGCGATTGCACCGGATATTAACAACAAGCTGATGTCGATTGGTTATAACCTGTTCCCAAGTTCATCGGCTTCGGTGGGTCAGCCACAAAAGCTGAACTGGGTACAAAAAGCGTATGCCCGTTTGTTCCCGGGTGAACACTGGTAAAATAATCCTTTTTAAAGACCTGTCTAATGACAGGTCTTTTTATGTTATAAAACCCCTCATTTTGAACAGTTAAAGTAAGACTATGCGGACCTTTTCCCTTATTCTGCAATATGGGTGTTTTGCCTTTGCCCTGTTTCTGGGCTATCAGGTGGCGATGGCGCTATATCATCAGGATTATGAGCTGATGGAATTGATTGCCGATGTGGGCACGATTCTGATCTGTATTGATTTAGGTGTGTTTTTATTTTCCAGTAAAGCTGCCAATAAGCTGAGTTTGCAGGAATATGCCAAACAGCTGGAACAGCCGCCTACGCCACTGGTGAGTTTTACCCGCAAGCTGGGGCATTTGGGTATTATGCTGATTTTATGTAGCTGGATTGTGCCGATGGTCAATTAAATAGGGCAATAAAAAAACCTCCCAATTGGGAGGTTTTTTCAGAGCTAAAGATTACTTCGAACCTTTAATCCCGGCTTGCAATAACAATGCACCCAAACCACCAATCTTATTGTCTTGTGGTTTTGCCGCTTGTGGCTTTTTGCCCTGCGGACGATCACCCTGCGGACGCGCCTGTTGCGGACGTTTACCCTGCGGCTTACGTTCAGTACGCTGTTCGTTTTGGTCACGGCGTGGCTGACGTGGTGCTTTCGCTGCTGCAGCACCTTCCGGACGCATCGACAGGTTCACACGGTTACGCTCAACATCTACCGTTAAAACACGCACCTGAACAATTTGACCCGGTTTCACCACTTTATGCGGATCAGACACGAATTCATTGGCCAGTTCAGAAATATGGACTAAACCGTCCTGATGTACACCGACATCTACAAAGGCACCGAAGTTGGTGACATTGGTGACCACACCTTCTAGCTGCATGCCTTCAGACAATTGTGATACTTCAGTAATATCATCACGGAATTTAGCGGTACGGAATTCCGGACGCGGGTCACGGCCCGGCTTTTCAAGTTCGCTCAGCACGTCCTGAATGGTTGGTAAACCAAACTGGTCATCTACAAATTCTTCTGCATTGACCTGACGGATAATTTCAGTATTGCCAATAATATCTTTGACTGTGGTCGCTTTGGCTTCGACAATTTTAGACACCAGCGCATACGACTCCGGGTGCACCGCAGAGGCATCTAAAGGCTCAGAACCATTTTGAATACGCAAGAAACCTGCCGCCTGTTCAAAAGTACGCTCACCTAAACGTGGCACTTTTTTCAGGGCCTGACGATTATCAAAACGGCCATTTTCCTTACGGAAGTCCACGATTTGCTGGGCAATTGATTTGTTCAGACCAGCGATATAACCCAGAATTGCTGCAGATGCCGTATTCACATCCACACCCACCGAGTTCACACAGTCTTCCACCACCGCTTCCAGGGTTTTGGCCAAACCAGTCTGGTTCACATCGTGTTGATACTGACCCACACCAATTGATTTCGGATCAATTTTCACCAGCTCTGCCAATGGATCTTGTAAACGACGGGCAATGGATACTGCACCGCGAATCGACACATCCAGTTCTGGAAGTTCTTGTGAAGCCAGTTCAGAAGCTGAATAAACCGAAGCACCGGCTTCAGACACTGATACACGGGTCAGTTTCAGGTCGCTGTTCGCGGCCATCATTTCAGCCACTAACGCTTCAGTTTCACGGCTTGCGGTACCGTTACCAATCGCGATTAAATCGACGTTAAATTCACGGCAAAGACGCGCCAGTTCCGTTAATGAACCGGCTTTATCATCTTTTGGTGCAAATGGATAAATAGTGCTGTGTGCCAATACATCGCCTGATTCATTCACTACCGCCAGTTTCACACCGGTACGGATGCCCGGGTCAACGCCCAGCGTCGTACGTGCGCCAGCAGGTGCAGACAGCAGCAGATGACGGAGATTTTCAGCAAACACCTGCATTGCTTCTGCTTCAGCCGCCAGACGTTTTTCAGTCAGTAAGGAATGCTCAATGGTCGGGCGAACTTTACCCAGCCAGAACAGTTTTGCGGTCTGCTTTAAATAGTCCTGACGCGCTTGTGGCTGCACGGTATCTAAGTTGTATTCGGTTTCAATACGTGCCAGTGGCGCTTCATCTTCACCATCAACTTTTAAGCCCAGCACGTTTTCCTGACGGCCGCGCAGCATGGCCAGCAAACGGTGTGATGGCACTTTGTTTAGGCTTTCAGAGAAATCGAAGTAATCACGGAATTTTTTACCGACTTCTTTTTTCTCATCACTGGCCACCAGACTTTTCAGCACAGCGGTTTTGGCGAAGGTTGCTTTCAGTTCTGTGGTGAGTGCAATATTTTGCGCCCAGTCATCAATTAAAATGTGCTGAATGGCATCGAGCTGGCTTTCCAGGTCTGGATAATCTTCATGGCTAAAGCCTGCAAGCGCTTCTACTGGATCAATCGCTTCTGCAAAGATTTTCTCTGCGATTGGACCCAAGCCGGCTTCTTTGGCTTTAAAAGATTTGCTGGTACGTTTTGGACGGTACGGCGCATAAATTTCTTCTAAGGCATTTTTAGTTTCAGCCGCATTCACACGTGCCAATAAATCATCAGATAATTTATTTTGTTCTTTTAGTGATTCAATCACTTTTTCACGGCGTTCAAACAAATCACGCAAATACGCTAAACGTGTATCGAGCTGGCGAAGTTGCGTATCGTCTAAGCCCTGCGTTACTTCTTTACGGTAACGTGCAATAAAAGGAACACTGGCACCTTCATCAATGAGTTTGATGGCAGCTTCTACCTGATTTGGACGTACGGCAAGTTCTTTTGCCAACTGCTGAACTAAGTCAGTCATCGTGTTTGATCCCACAAGGATAAGTACTAAATGGCATGATTATAAAGACCAGGCCCATAAAATCCACAATTGTTTTATGAAATTTACAGATGGCGATTCTTGCCAATTCGCAGATATTTCACATTTTTGCGGTAAATTCATCATTTCAGGGCCTTTTCTTCCCCAAATTGTGGGATTTATCTTCTATCATAGATGTATATATTTGGTATCTATGTCTTGATTTTAACTGCAATATTTGTTGCTTTAGAGCATAGTCAAGGCATACAGATGAATCGTATACTCAAAGTCAGTGAAAGCTTTGCATACGACCACAATAAAGAATAAAGGAGCACATCATGAGTTTAGTTGTACCTGCTGAAAATACAGATGCCGTACATACCGAAACTGACCGCGTTGAACGCATTCTGGTTGTCGATGATGATGTGCGTTTGCGTACGCTGTTACAGCGTTTTCTGGAAGATAAAGGTTTCGTGGTCAAAACTGCCCATGATGCTACGCAAATGGATCGCCTGTTACAACGCGAGCTGTTTTCCCTGATCGTGCTCGATTTCATGCTGCCGGTTGAAGATGGCCTGAGCATTTGCCGCCGTTTACGCCAGTCCAGTATTGATACGCCAATTATCATGCTGACCGCACGCGGCAGCGACTCAGACCGTATTGCCGGCCTTGAAGCAGGTGCCGATGACTATCTGCCAAAACCGTTTAACCCGAACGAACTGTTAGCGCGTATTCGTGCCGTATTACGCCGTCAGGTACGTGAAGTCCCAGGCGCACCAAGCCAGCAGATGGAAGTGGTCAGCTTTGGACCGTGGGCGCTAGATCTTTCGACCCGTACCCTGACCCGTGAAGGTCAAGTCGTGACTTTAACTACAGGCGAGTTCGCAGTGTTAAAAGCGCTGGTACAACATCCTCGTGAACCGCTGACCCGCGATAAACTGATGAATCTGGCGCGTGGCCGTGAATGGGGCGCAATGGAACGTTCGATTGATGTGCAAGTGTCTCGTTTACGTCGCCTGATTGAAGAAAACCCGGCACGTGCGCGTTATATTCAAACGGTGTGGGGTGTGGGTTATGTCTTTGTTCCAGATGGTGCGGAATAAGTCTGCATTTCAATAGTTGATTAGACCAATACCTGACCTCACCTATTGTTCCTAAAGACTATTCATGTTATTGAATTACGTGACAAATCATTCGCAACTGTCTGAGGCAGGAGGTATCAATCTCTAATGTTTCTGCGATCTATTCATCACGTGCAGATATTTGACGAGTTTTGCGAATGAAAATGGTTTTGCCTACTTTTGCCAAAACAAAAGTAGGTCGAACCGAAGGTTAAACCCGGCATCTAAACCTAAACATATATGACGCCGCAGTGATAATTCCAGCTATAGATTATTAGCTTAGTAGGTCACAGCATAGGATTGCTTAGTGAAACTCGACCCCATCGATCCACAAGACTTTACCGACTATGAAACCTATTCAGAACGCAAACGCACACCGTGGGAACGCTTTCTGGATAAAATCAAACCGCGCTCGGCTGCCATGCGGACCACCGTGCTGGTGCTGTTTGTGGTGATTTTCAGTCTGTTTATGTCACTATGGTTCTTTTGGCGTACCCTGTATCTGCCGGAAATCCAGCAACATGCCCGTTATCTGGCGGTTGAACTGGAAATTCTAAACAATCCGGAATTACGGATTTTCCATAATGATGCCGAAGTCGATGTCGATGCCTGGCTAAAAAACCGCGTCGGGATTGAATACATTACCGATCCCAAGGAATATCCAAATGTCCGCGACAAAGTTATTGCCGAATTCTTTACCCGACAAATCGAGAAAAAACTGGCCAATGAACTCAAAGCCGATGATGTAACCGTGTATTTCCAGTTCAAGCCCAGCCCACGCATCTGGATTCAAACCCCGGAAATGAACGACCACTGGGTTCGTGAACCATTAAAAACCTATGCCAACTACAGTCCGGAACTGGTGTTTGGCTGGCTGCTCGGCATTCCGCTGCTGTCTGCGATTATTATTCTGACCCTAGTACGACAGCTAAACCGGCCGTTACGCCGCCTGCAGGAAGCGGCCAACACCTATAGTCAAACCGGCAAAGCGCCTTATTTAGAAACCAATCATGGCCCACTGGAAATCCGTCAGGTGAACCAGGCCTTTAACCAGATGATTTTCACCCTGGAGCAGACCGAGCGCGACCGCCGGATTATGCTGGCCGGAATTTCGCATGACCTGCGCACCCCCCTGACCCGGATTCGGCTGAGTGCAGAAATGATGCCGGATGAAGACTTTTTAAAAGAAGGCCTGATTTACGATGTTGAAGATATGGACGCCATTTTGGACCAGTTCATTTCCTATATGCGTGATGGCTCGGATGAAGAACTGCAAGATACCGACTTAAATGCACTGTTACAGGAACTGGTGATTCAGTTTAAACCGCTGGACATTCGCTTTAGCCCGGAAGAATTACCAATTCTGCAGGCACGCAGCCTGTCGCTGAAACGTTTAATTGGCAACCTGATTAACAATGCCAAACGTTATGGCACCGAACCGATTGAGCTGTCTGCCAAGGTGCAGGAACAGTTTATCTGCATTAGTGTGGCCGATCATGGTGAAGGTATTCCTGAAGATCAGATTGAATCTTTAATGCAGCCTTTTGTGCGTGGGAATGCCGCACGTACCGTCCAAGGTAGCGGTTTAGGTCTGGCCATTGTGAAACGGATTGTCGATATTCACCAAGGCGAGCTGATTATTCGCAATCGCGAGCACGGTGGACTGGAAGTCATCATCTCTTTACCGCTGCCCGAACAGCCAGATGATGAAAAAAACAACAGCAGCACCTTGGAAAAAATTAAGCAAAGTATTACAGAACATTTCTAAATCATGCTTAAACATTGATCAATCAGTTCTTGGTGAAGATTTGGCTTTTAATTTTTATTATTGAATTTTCAACAAGATAAAAAGCATCAAATATATTTATACCTGCATTTTTTGAAAAAATTAGACCTTAGCCTAACAGGTATGCAAAATGGCTTTTTTGATGGGTACAATCGCCATCAGTTCTGATTTTTCAAACGAGAGTAAACCATGTCCCTAGATCGCATCCGTTTAGCTTCCCTACATGACAAGGTTATGAGTGCGGAGCAAGCTGCTCAATTCATCCAAGACGGTATGACTGTTGGTATGAGTGGCTTTACACGTGCCGGTGAAGCGAAAGCTGTTCCTTTGGCTTTAGTGAAACAAGCACAAGCGAATCCTCTAAAAATTACATTAATTACTGGTGCGAGCTTAGGGAACGATCTCGACAAACAACTGACTGAAGCCGGTGTACTGGCACGTCGTCTGCCTTTCCAAGTGGATAACACTTTACGTAAAGCCATCAACAAAGGCGAAGTCATGTTCATCGATCAGCACTTGTCTGAAACAGTTGAGCAAATGCGTAACCAGCAGCTGAAAAAGCCAGATGTAGCGGTAATTGAAGCCGTTGCGATTACTGAAGATGGCGGCATTGTGCCAACCACTTCTGTAGGTAACTCTGCAAGCTTTGCAATTTTCGCTGAAAAAGTCATTGTTGAAATCAACACCAACTTAAGCCCGGCATTTGAAGGCTTACACGACATTTATATCCCGACCTATCGTCCAACCCGTCAACCAATTCCATTGACCAAAGTTGACGAGCGTATCGGTACTCAAGCAATTAACATCGATCCTGCAAAAATCGTTGGTATCGTATTTAACAGCGAATTACATGACTCTCCATCAACTGTCACTGCACCAGATGACGAGACTCAATCGATTGCCAACCACTTGATCGCATTCTTTGAAAAAGAAGTAGCTGAAGACCGTTTACCGAAAAACCTCGGTCCTTTACAAGCAGGTATTGGTTCAATCGCTAACGCAGTATTGACCGGCTTGAAAGAATCAAACTTCGAAGACCTGATCATGTACTCAGAAGTACTGCAAGACTGTACTTTCGAACTGATTGATGCCGGTAAAATGAAGTTCGCTTCAGGTTCATCTATTACCCTGTCTGCGAAATACGGCGAAAAAGTATTTAACAACCTAGAACAGTACAAAGACAAATTAGTTCTGCGTCCACAGGAAATTTCAAACCATCCTGAACTGGTACGTCGTTTAGGTATTATCGGCATCAACACTGCGCTTGAGTTCGATATCTACGGTAACGTGAACTCCACTCACGTATGCGGTACCAAAATGATGAACGGTATTGGTGGTTCAGGTGACTTCGCGCGTAACGCTCACCTGGCCATCTTCGTGACCAAGTCTATTGCCAAAGGCGGTGACATTTCATCTGTCGTTCCATTTGCATCGCACATTGACCATGCAGAACACGACGTTGACATTCTGGTGACTGAACAGGGTCTTGCCGATCTTCGTGGTCTGGCACCGCGTGAGCGCGCTCGTGCGATTATCGACAACTGTGCACACCCAATGTACCGTGATGCATTAAACGACTACTTCGACCGCGCATGTGCAAAAGGCGGCCACACTCCTCACCTGTTACGTGAAGCGTTGGCTTGGCACAGCAACTTCGAAGAAAACGGTCACATGCTGGCCCAAGAAGCAGCGGTAAAAACGGCTTAATCTCGGCCTGAATCAGATCTAAAAAAACGCTCCTCTGGAGCGTTTTTTTATGGCTGGACAGTTTCCCCTGTCACGTCATCTATTATCGGGTCGGGTTGCGTAACTGTGAGCTAATATCGGGGAACAAGCTATTGCCCAGATTCATCTCATAATCGACCACGCCTAACGAAACATTGGGTAAATCAAGCTGGATCTGTCCATCCGGGCCACGAAATGGCGCCAGCAGGGTTTCCAGGCCACGTAGCGGGTTATCCGACTGCAGACCGGCGGCAATCGCCAGAATATGCTGCTGCAACGCGGGAGAAAGGTGATCCATATTGACCGGTTCTTTGGCCGGCATGGTAATGAGAACAGGCGGGTCCGGGTCAATGACCCGGTTTTGAGTGTCCTGCTGAATTTGCATGATCCGGTGCTGTAATGCCTTACGCTTTGCACGATCTTCCTGATACGGAATAAAGCCCACTTCCTGACGTAGTTCAGGTTCTGCCATGACCTGAAGCGTTGCTAGACGCTCGGGTTGCGCCCAGACCGACGTTGAGCCGATTCCCAGCATAATCATTACAGTCGAGGAGAACATCTGAAAGCGCGTCATACACGGCCTCCTGAACAGTAATGAAACATGTCTCTCTATTAAGCGCCAGAATGCAATCTTATTCAGCAGGATTCGTGTTATTGAGCTGTTATTAGCGTAACTGTGTTCCCGATCTGATCAGACCCAGTGAATCTTGAAGATGAAAGATGAAAGATGAAAGATGAAAGATGAAAGATGAAAGATGAAAGATGAAAGATGAAAGATGAAAGATGAAAGATGAAAGATGAAAGATGAAAGATGAAAGATCATGCTGCCATTTTTAAATGCCATAAAAAAAAGCCCCTGCAATGCAGGGGCTTTTTGAATATGGTGGCGAGACCCAGGATCGAACTGGGGACACACGGATTTTCAATCCGTTGCTCTACCAACTGAGCTATCACGCCGATGCCGTGTATTAAGCCGCATCTGGGGAAATTAGTCAATATAAATCATGACATTTTTATTTAATCGAGTATTTTTTATCCAAAAAAAATCCCTGATGGGATCAGGGATTGAAAACGTTTAAACGTTTGAATATGGTGGCGAGACCCAGGATCGAACTGGGGACACACGGATTTTCAATCCGTTGCTCTACCAACTGAGCTATCACGCCGATGACGCGTATTAAACAATCTCCGCCCGGTGCCGTCAAGCAGCTTTTGCATAAATTCAAGTATTTGTTTACTTTTACAGCATTTTGTACGCTGTCTGCTTATTTTTTAAGTGAAACGCCCATGATTCCAGTCATTTGCAGGCCAGCAGATAAAAAAAGAGAGGCAATTAGCCTCTCTTGAATTTCATTTTAACTCGCTTAGAGCTTGTCCAGATGTGCCAGACAGCGGTGAATTGCGCCACAGCCCGGTTCAAACTGATTCACGCCTTTGGCTTCTTCCATGCGGCAGACTTCACTGACCAGACGCTCGGCCACACCGCGACCACGATTGGCCGGATGCACCACAATATATTCCAGGGTCCTGCTTTCGCCCTGCCCGGTACACCAAATTGCACCAATTAATTTTGTATTAAATTCTGCGGTATAAAGTAGGGTATACTGGTTCAGATGTTGCTCGAGTTGCTCTACCGCATCCTGGCCATCACCAAACTCTGGACTGGTGTCATACAGTCGCTCAAGCTGGCTGCGCACTTCATCATTTTCCAGTGAAGTATAAGCATGTACGGTAATAGGCATTGATTAACCCTCCTGAGCAATCTAATATGCTGGGACTTCGTCGCAGCGAAACATTTTTACATCCATCATTTTTAACGTTTTTTGAGGAACGTGTCCATGACAGAGCGTATCAGTGAAGTGGTAAGAAACACTAACGAAACCAAAATTCGAGTTCGTTTAAACCTCGACGGTACCGGTCAAGGCACACTCAACACTGGTATTCCATTTTTAGACCATATGATTGATCAAATCAAGCGACACGGTTTGTTTGATATTGATATTCATTGTGATGGCGATCTGGAAATTGATGACCACCATACCGTAGAAGACTGTGGTATTACCCTGGGTCAGGCCTTTGCACAGGCACTGGGCGATAAAAAAGGCTTAAAGCGTTATGGTCACTTCTATGCCCCACTCGATGAATCCTTAAGCCGTGCCGTGGTGGATTTATCTGGTCGTCCGGGCCTGTTTATGGATGTGCCATTTACTCGCGCCACCATTGGCCGTTTTGATGTCGATTTATTCTCTGAATTCTTCCAGGGCTTTGTGAACCACTCGCTAATGACCGTACACATCGACAACCTGAAAGGCAAAAACAGCCACCACCAGATTGAAAGCGTGTTTAAAGCCTTTGCGCGCGCACTGCGTATGGCCTGTGAAATTGATCCACGTGCTGCAAATACTGTGGCATCGACCAAAGGTACCCTGTAATGACCCGTATTGCCCTTCTTGATTATGGCATGGGGAATTTGCACTCTGCCGCCAAAGCTTTGGAACACGTCGGTGCTACGGTGGATGTCACCAATGACCCGAAACTGATTGCCCAGGCCGATAAAATCGTGTTTCCGGGTGTCGGCGCCATGCGCGACTGTATGCAAGGCATGCATGAAGCCGGGATTGATGACGTGGTACGTCAGGCGGTGTTTAATAAACCGGTACTGGCCATTTGTGTGGGTATGCAGGCGCTGATGCAACATTCCGAAGAAAATGGCGGTGCCGATGCACTGGGTATTTTTGAAGGGGTGGTAAAACGCTTCCCGGAGGTTGAAGGTCTAAAAGTGCCACACATGGGCTGGAACCAGGTGCATCAGGTTGACCCGAGCCATCCAATGTGGAACAACATTGAACAGGATGCACGTTTCTATTTCGTGCACAGCTTCTATGTCGAGCCGAAAGACAGCACAATTGTGGCAGCGACCTGTGACTATGGGCTGCAATTCTGTACCGCCCTGCACAAAGACAACCTGTTCGCGACCCAGTTCCACCCGGAAAAAAGCCATACTGCTGGTCTGCAACTGTTAAAGAACTTTGTCGACTGGAAGATTTAACACCCTTCCTCTGTTGCGCAAGATGTATAGAGCCGGGTTCGTCCCGGCTTTGTTTTTAGCTATTTTTTATTTCTTTCTTTTTTAAGCAATTTTTAGTAATATTTGACTGCTTTTTATACAACTCAATAAAAATAAAACAGGTAATTCAAAAATGCATAGCACCACTCATACCCAACACATCACGACACAAGATTCGGCACTCAGCGCGGCGGGGCGTTTTGGACGTTTCTCCTATCTGGCCTGGAACTGCCTGATTGCACTGTTAATGATTCCGGTTTTTCTGGTTTTGACCCTGCTCTTTCCCGGGCTGATGAATATTGACCCTGCTGGCGGTATTCCGCTCACCCCACTGGTGCTGGGCGCACTGATTTATCTGGGGGTGTTATATCTGATGTTTATTTTCACCATCCGCCGTCTGCATGACCGTAACCATACCGGCTGGCTATCGTTACTGATGCTGGTTCCGGTGGCCAACCTGCTGCTGATGCTGTATCTGTTTTTCGCCCCGGGTGATCAGCGTGTTAACAGCTATGGCCCACCACGTGCCACGGCTGGCTGGGAAGCGGCGCTGGCCTGGATTTATATTATCCTGTTGGTGCTGCTATTTGCTTTCGCCATTTTTGGTGCAGTACTGGCCTAAAAGGTCTCACTTGCTTAAAATAGGGCCTGACAATTCAGGCCTTATTTTTTATCGCCAGCCCAAGGAAAAGATGGCATGAGCTTATCTTCAACATCACCCCATATGCCCTCTTCCAGCCAGCTGGAACAGCTGCCGCGCTTTCAAAGTCTGCCACCCTCTAAAATTCATCTGATTCAAACGCTGGCCGAATGTCAGCACTATGCGCATGAACTGAATATTGCAGCGGTACTCGGCTTTGATTCGGAATCCAAACCAATTTTTAAAAGCGGCGAAGTGTCGGATGGCCCGCACCTGATTCAGCTGGCCACACTAGATCGGGCCTATCTATTTCAGATGAATGAGGAAATCTGGAACTTTCTTAAGCCAATCTTCGCCAACCGTGACCAGATTAAAGTCGGCTTTGGCCTGAAAAATGATGCCCATCTGTTTCGCAAAAAAGGCGTAGAACTGAACAGTGTGCTGGAACTGTCCAAATGCTTTCACAGCTTTGGCTTTAAAAACCCGGTCGGATTAAAACATGCCATGGCGCTGCTGTTTCAGGTCTATTTTCCCAAAAGCAAACGGCTCAGCACCTCGAACTGGGCCAATCCGGTATTAAGCACAGCACAAATGGAATATGCCGCCGCCGATGCCTATGCCCCGGTTCTGGTCTTTGAAGAATTGTTGCGTTTGGGCCTGTTGCCGAAACAGATTCCCAATACCTCGCTCAAACTCAGAATCCGGCCATCTAAAACCCCGCCCTAAACCGCTTTGAAGATCAAGCTGCACAGACAGCCGGATTTTCTTCATCGAACCTTTGTTGACCGCCTGACACAGCACAGGCTGTTTTTATTTTTGCATGCAAATATGGCATTTAGAAAATTTTCGTTTATTGCTAAGATGGGCGGCAAGAAATTTAACCGATGAAGCAAGGAGCGAAAGCATGCTGATCATCCCTGCAATTGACCTGAAAGATGGAAAATGTGTCCGTTTAAAACAAGGTCGTATGGAAGACGATACCGTATTTTCTGATGATCCGGTGGCCACTGCACAGCATTGGGTCAATGAAGGTGCGCGTCGCTTGCATCTGGTCGACTTAAATGGCGCTTTTGCAGGTACCCCAATCCATAAACCGGTGGTCGAGGCCATTGCCAAGGCACAGCCAGACCTGCCAATTCAGATTGGTGGCGGTATTCGCTCATTTGAAACCATTGAACATTACCTCGATGCAGGCGTATCTTTTGTGATTATTGGCACCAAAGCCGTTCAAGAGCCAGAATTTGTCGAACAAGCCTGCAAAAAATTCGCCGGGCATATCATTGTGGGCATTGATGCCATGAATGGCATGGTCGCGACCGATGGCTGGGCCAACGTGACTGAAGTGAAAGCCACCGATCTGGCCAAACGTTTTGCCGATGCCGGTGTCTCAAGCATTGTGTATACCGATATTGCCCGTGACGGCATGATGCAAGGGGTAAACGTCGAACAGACTGTCAATCTGGCGCAATATTCCGGTTTACCAGTGATTGCTTCAGGCGGCGTAACCAATCTGGATGATGTCCGTAATTTAAAAGGCCAGCCGGGCATTTTAGGTGCGATTACCGGTCGTGCCATTTATGAAGGCAGCCTGAATTTGCGTGAAGCGCAATTGCTGCTGGATGAGCAAGCCCTCTAAGTGCTGCTGTCAGAAAGAGGTCTTCGGGCCTCTTTTTTTATGCCCTCACCGGGTTGATGTCTTTTTTCGAATACTCGCTGATCTGCCATGTCTGATGCCCCTGTGAACCTTAAAACCACACTTAACAGCAAAGCGCCACAACTGGCCCTGATCATGATTACCATGCTCTGGGGCGGTACCTTTGTGGCAGTCAAGCTGGCGCTGAATTATGCCAGCCCGATGTTTTTTGTCGGCTGCCGTTTTGCCGCCGCTGCACTGGCAGTCGCACTAATTTCGCTGCCGCATTTACGCGCTGTGCAAGCCAAAGAGCTCTGGGCCGGCGCATTGATTGGGGCCAGCCTGACCGTTGGTTATGGTACGCAAACCGTGGGGCTGCAAACCATTAGCAGTAGTGAGTCGGCATTTTTAACCGCATTATATGTGCCGCTGGTGCCGATCTTACTGTGGCTGCTGTTCCGGAAACGGCTGCATATCATGATCTGGCTGGGCGCTAGCTGTGCCTTTATCGGGCTGGTTTTACTGACCGGCAATGGTTTGGGGCAGCTACAGCTGAGTTTTGGTCAGCTGATTACCCTGCTCGGCGCCATTGCGATTGCACTGGAAATTATCCTGATCAGCCATTTTGCCGGACGGGTCAATCTGCAACGGGTCACGGTGATTCAACTGCTGTTCGCCTCCCTGTTTGCCTTTCTTGCCATGCCACTGGTCGGTGAGCAGCAACTACCACAATTTTCCTGGATGCTGCTGCTCTTGGCGGGCGGTTTAGGTCTGGCCAGTGCACTGGTTCAGCTGGTGATGAACTGGGCGCAGCGTGCAGTCAGCCCGGCACAGGCGGCAATTATTTATGCTGGCGAACCGGTATGGGCGTCGCTGTTTGGCCGTCTGGCCGGCGAGCGTTTACCGTTTATGGCTTTGGTCGGTGGTTTTCTGGTGGTGCTGGGCGTGATTATCAGTGAATGGAAACCAAAATTTCTGCGTCAGAAACAGCAGCACACCCCAGCAGCGAGCGATCTTCCGGACTAAATTTCGGGAAGATCGGTCTGATGATTCAGATATTTAAGAATACATCGGCTCATTGTCATTCAGGCGCATAATACCGCGAATAGCCCGATAGACAATCCACAGCCAGGACAGGCCAATCACCGCCAGACAGAAGGCCGAAGCACCAAAAACTACTTGGGCAAAGCGGGTCGGGTCTTCATCAATAAAGAAAATAAAAAAGAACGGTACAAAGGCCACAATATTCCAGAACAGATACCACCAGAAGCTGCGAATTTGCCAAGTAAAGTGGCTTTCAAAAATCGAACCGCGTACCGCGCCGCGTTTTACATAATTGATGATTAGCGCGACGATTGCTAGCAAGCCGGCACTAAAAATCGCCACGATATACAGAAGATACAGAATAAAAGTCAGACTACGATTCGGGTCACGGTCAATGGAAGTATTCATATTGTTGTCCTGCACTCCCCGCCCCGCTATGCTCAGAGCGTCAACAGATTAAAAGGAGAAATAAACCATAAAATCAAAAGAATGTTTAAGCCGATTGTACAAAAATAAATTTTACGAAAAGGTTGTTTTTGTGTTTTATGTCGCATTTTTTCCTGTGCCAGCCAGGCCGCCGGCCAGCCCCCCAGAGCCGAAACCAGATGCAGGCTCTGTTCCGGAATCCGGCGGTAACCGAGTTGGGCCGCTTCCTTGTCTTGTGCATACAGCCAATAGCTGAGTGCATTCATCAGGCTGATCAATAACAGCAGCAGGCCGTGCAATAAACCGGTCAGGGTCAGTACCGCCAGCACGAGAATATAGGCCACACACAGGATTTGCATGGCCGGACGTTTGGCCGCAGGACGCTGCCGCGGCTTGCTCACCACATCAGCACGCGGCTTGACCTGCGAGGCTTTTAAATACACCACCTGCTGGGCCCGATAGCGGCCGCGTTCATCTAAAATGACCTGATAATCCAGTGCACAACCGACAATCGGGCGCGGCCCCGGACGGGCAAAATCCTTGATATGCAAAAATACGCGGTCTTTGTCCGGATCATTGGGCTGAATAAAGCCATAGCCCTTGTCATCAAACCATTCAATTAACCGGCCCTGATCGCGCATTTCCCTACCCTTTATGTTTAAGCTGTGACGAACTTTAAGCGTTCAATCAACATATTACGCATCTCGAGCGGATTTTTCTGCAAAATTGCGTCACCGCTGCGTCCTTGCAAAGCATTTTTTTGTGCCACCTGTAAACGCATCATCCAGAAACGGCCAGCAGCCATTGCCAGATACAGCTCCAGACAGGCTTTTTCATCTTCGGTTAAAGGACGAATGCGGTCATAGGCTTTTAAAAAGGCCATGGCTTTGTCTTCATTCAGGCTGACTTCGGGATACTCGGTACAGAAGTCATTTAAGGTAATGGCAATATCAAACAGCCATTCATCCTGATTCAGCTCGTAAAAATCCAGAATGCCCTGCAGCTGATCGCCTTCAAACAGGGTATTATCGCGGAATAAATCAGAATGGATAAACCCTTTTGGACGGTCCGGATAAATCGCGGTAAGCGCTTCATACAGTCCCAGCAATTTGCTGAGCAGGACTTTATCGGCCTCGCTCAAGCTGGGTTTAATTTCCTGGGATACCGCCAGCCAGTACGCATGATCGCGGACAAAAGCGCGTTTTAAAGGAAAATCTTTTAAGGCCACATGCATTTTGGCCTGTGCCACGGCAATCGCTTCCACCTGAGCGATGCTGGCCGGCATTGGATGCTCGCCGATTAAACGCGGCGCAATCTGGGCCGGTTTCTGTTTAATCGAGTGGATGGCCTTGCCAGCATAACTGAGCGGCACCGCCACAGCCAGACCTGCCTGACCCAAATGTTCCAGTACCGGCACCAGTTCACCGGCTGCCTGTTCATCCATGTCTTCAAACACGGTCAACACATAGTGTGTACCGTCCTGAGCCACCAAAAAGTAATTGGTATTTTGAATACCGCCTTGAATCGGAATCAGATCGACCACCTCAAGTCCATAAGGGGCTGCAAAATCCTGAACTTCCTTTAAAGTCAAAGGCGTATAAACCGACATAGAAAACCTGCGAAAAATCTTACATAAGTTTGATAGAATAGCGTGTCCATCTGCCAAGGTGTAGCGCTTGTGTGGGTGAGTTTCATAATCAGCTGAAATGACTGGAAAAAATTATGCTTGCTAAACGTATTATTCCTTGCCTAGACGTAGATAACGGCCGCGTGGTGAAAGGTGTGCAATTTCTGGATATTCGTGATGCAGGTGATCCGGTTGAAGTGGCGCGTCGTTATAACGAACAGGGCGCTGATGAAATCACCTTTTTAGATATTACCGCTACCCATCATGGCCGTGACACCACCTACCGTACCGTTGAGCGTATGGCAGAAACCGTGTTTGTTCCACTGACTGTGGGCGGCGGCGTGCGTAAGGTCGAAGATATCCGTTTATTACTGAATGCCGGTGCCGACAAGGTCAGCATTAACTCGGCTGCGGTGTTTAATCCGGAATTTGTGCAGGAAGCCTCACAACGTTTTGGCGCACAATGTATTGTGGTGGCGATTGATGCCAAAAAAACCGGCGACAACAAATGGGAAATTTTCACCCACGGTGGCCGCAAACCGACCGGGATTGATGCGATTGAATGGGCCGTGAAAATGGCCGATTACGGCGCGGGTGAACTGCTGATTACCTCTATGGATGCCGATGGTACCAAAGCCGGTTATGACCTGGCACTAATGCGAACCATTAATGACCACGTCAATATTCCAACCATTGCTTCTGGCGGTGTTGGCAATTTACAGCATCTGGCAGACGGAATTTTACAAGGCGGCGCCGATGCAGTTCTGGCGGCCTCAATTTTCCACTTTGGTCAGCACACCATTCCGGAAGCCAAGCAATACTTGGCGGCACAAGGTATTGAAATGCGCCTTTAAGCCCGCTGGCTCAAAAATTTCAGAACTGAAAAAGAGTGTAGTCATACACTCTTTTTTTATGCGGCAAAGCAAAACAAATAAAAAATGAAGATAAAAAAAAGGAGTCCTGAAGACTCCCTATAAACCAAGAATTGCTACAGCGCTTGGCATTAAAACGTACATATTTCAACAGAATCACCTTCGATGTAGGCAGAAGTTCTGCCGCTATCTTCAGCTTCTTTACTATAGAAAACTTCCCTGAACAGATATTGACCATCAACGCCAATTTTATTGACAATTCACGACAACAGCTTGCAAAGCAGTTGTTTTCAATCAGTTTTATTTGATCTCTATCACATAATTGATCCAGTATTATTGTTCCGCGAATATACTGACTTTGGGCCAATCAACGATGAATTTGCTCAGCAGATAAACAACCCTCTCATTAACTGGCTTTAGGTAGTGGCTCAAGATCTGGGGATGGCTTTTCATTCCGGTCGACCCATTTGGCCGGGAAGAATTTTTCCGCGCCGCGGTTTAACAGTGCTGACAGCGGCTGTGGCAAGGCAATCCCGAGCGGATTCTGCTCCTGCAAATCCGGTGAAGATATAACCCGGGTGCCCAGAATATAGTCAAACCAGGGCTTGGTCACACACCAGTTGGCGTCCTGATTGCTGTTCATATGGTGGTCATAGTGCCAGGGAATTTTTGTTCTGGCCCACTCTGGCTCCAAATGGGCACGGCGGTGAATATAGTAATAATTCAGGGCACTATACATGCTGCCGGCCATCATGCCTTTGGAAATCGGGAAGAACACCAGCCCAAACACACCCGCGGCAGCAGCCAGCGAGATAATCTCGTTTTTATTGCGCCAGTGCGACCAGCCAATCACATAGCTTTCATCATTAAACTGATTTTTCCGCACCTCACGATGATGCTCCCAATGCGAACGCATACTGCGTGGCACCGGACTGTGACGCGGCTGCCCCGGCCGATGGGTACCATGTAATACATATTTATGTGCCACCCATTCAAAGGCATTGGCCACCAATAAACCTGCAATAAATCCTTTTAACATGCTCCAGTCCTCCTGTGCTTTTCCTTCACTATAAGCGTCGGCACAGGCTAGATATTGACGGAAAAATTGAATATGATTGACAAATCACGACAAGAATAAAATGACAAGCTATGCAACGGATAAAGGATTATACCGGCTCGATTTATGGCGGCTTGGCCCAGTTGCTGTACGACTTTTATCAAGCACAACAGCTGCCGGTTCCAGAAAAATTACAGCAGGTTCAACATCAGGAACGTTTTGATTATATTCTCTGGCGCGACTTGCTGACCGAACTGGAACAGCAGCTACAGCGTCCGGCGTTGGGACTAGAAATTGCCGCGCTGGTGCAGCCCAAACATCTGGGCATTATTGCCTATATTGCCCTGTCCTGTGACAATCTGGGTGAAGCGTTGCAACGCTATCATGACTTTCACCGGCTGGTGTATGACGGCAGTCCGTTACAGGTGGAAGTGCAAGGCAATTATCTCTCCATTCGCTGGGCTGATCTGCCGCCGACCATGACCACGCAACTGACCAATGAAATTGCCATTGCGCTGATGGTGGAATTCCTGAAACATTTTATGGAGTTTCAGGATATTTGCCTGCATGAAGTACATTTCCAGAATCCGGCGCCACGGCATGTGGCGCTGTATGAGCAGTATTTTCATTGCAAGGTACGTTTTTCCCAGGAAAAAACCCAGGTGCTGATGCCATTGCAGGAACTGTCGAAACCCTTTTATCAGGGAGATCAGACCTTACAGCATTTATTGCTTCAACAGGCCAAGGCACTGCTGGAAAAACTGCCAAACTCCACCCAGATTGATCACCGTTTACAGCAAGCGATTCTGACCGGTTTACAACGCAATATGTACCAGATTGAGCATATTGCCCAACAGCTGAATTTGTCAGTACGGCAGCTACAACGGCATTTACAGCAACAAGGCACCACCTATCAGCAACGGATTCAGGAAGTGCGCTGCTTACTGGCCGAACAATATTTAAAAGATCCACATTTAAGCCTGCAGGAAATTGCCCTGCTGCTCGGCTATTCGGAACAGAGTGCCTTTCAGCGTGCCTTTAAACAATGGACCCAACACACTCCACAGCAATGGCGTCAGAACAACTTAATCAATCTTTCATCTTTTTAGTTTAATTTGAAGCGTATAAAAAAAGAGTATTTTACAAAAATAGTGTGATATATTTCACACTTTATAATTTTCATCACATAAATAAAATTCTGAAGACATGAAAATGAATAAATATTGTGCAGAATTTCTGGGGACCTTCTGGCTGGTATTCGGCGGCTGTGGTAGTGCCGTGCTGGCTGCAGCCTTCCCCTGAACTGGGCATTGGCTTTGTTGGCGTATCGATTGCCTTTGGTTTAACCGTTTTAACCGCGGCCTATGCCCTGGGGCATATTTCAGGCGGTCACTTTAACCTGGCGGTGAGTCTGGGCTTATGGGCCGGCGGCCGTTTTGAAGCCAAAGAACTGCTCCCGTATATCGTTGCCCAGGTATTGGGTGCTGTCGTCGCGGCCTGGATTTTATACCTGATTGTCCAGGGTCAGGCCGGTTTTAGCGGCACCGGTGGTTTTGCCAGCAATGGTTTTGGTGAATTATCCCCGGGGCAATATTCACTCGTTTCAGCACTGATCATTGAAATTGTCTTAACCGCCTTTTTCCTGATTATTATTTTAGGCGCTACCGATCAGCGTGCGCCGGCCGGTTTTGCGCCAATTGCAATTGGTCTGGCCTTAACCCTGATTCACTTAATCAGTATTCCGGTCACCAACACCTCAGTCAACCCGGCCCGTAGTACCGGTGTAGCGTTCTTTGCAGAAACTGCAGCCTTAAGCCAGCTCTGGTTATTCTGGGTTGCACCAATGATTGGTGCGGTAATTGGCGCGGTGATTTATAAAGTGGTTGGCAAGAAGGACTAATCTTGCTGCACGTCCTACAAGCTCACTTCGGTGGGCTTTTTTATATTTTAAATGAACAGTTTATTAGTTAGAGCGTAAAAACCCTGTCCTCTAAGACAGGAAGAATGTCAAAGAAAAGGATTTTCGATTTCCCGTACTTCGGTACGCTGGACTTTTTCAGGCAGATTTGGCTCTTTTTCCAGAGCCGCAACCACCTCATTCAGCAGTGCCTGCAAGGCTTTAGCCGCAGCCAGACCCGCCTGGTCCTTGGTGAGCTGTAAATTGCCATAGACATTCACGCAGTCCAGATCATTCTCGACAGTCAGATCATGAATGGCATGAGATTCTGTCCCATGTTGAAACGGTTTAAACATACCCACCTCGGCCGTAATGCTGGTTGTTGTGGCAGGATCAATTGCTCATCCTGCCGTTTATATGTGCTGATCAGCTTTTATTCATTAACTGTAAGATATAGTGCAACAAGGCCTCAATCAACTGCTTAATGATGGCATCCTGGGTTTCGGCATCCAAGGTTGTACCACTGGCAGTGGCCGTGCTACCTCCCGATTTAAACTGACGCTGTAAGGCCTGTAGCTGCTCCGGAGCAACATCTTCAGCACACTGGCTTTCTGCATCCCAATGCGAATATTCCAGTGGTTTATTGGCTTTTACCGCGTTGGCGGTCAGCGGCAATTTATAGGTATTGCGTTTTTGCTCTTCGGTCAGCTGCGGAAACAGGTTAATGCCCAACTGTTCTTCTAAATAACAGACGCTGACCACCTTGACCTGCAGGGAATTGTCATTCGGTGCATAGTAGGCGCCAATTGCGCCGGTTTTAGGTAAGTAAATGGCTTTATACACCGAGGTTGGAACAATCACCCCATTACCAATCGCTTTCAGTTTTTTGCCACTAAAAGTCGGCCCGGTAATGACATACACATCCTGTTTATGCTTGGTCACCAGCGCACGGGTGGCTTCTTCCAGTTCACGCCAGACCTGCTGATTATTCTTCGGCGCTTGCGGCACCATATTGGCCAGCGAGAAACTGTCGTATTGCGCCGCTTTATTGGACATATCGGCATTTGGCGCCATATGTCCGCGGTCATAGCCTGAACCGCGATAATCCGCTAAGGTCGCGCGGTGCTGCTCTCTCACCCGCTCTTCTTCATGGAAACTGTCTTCACGGGGAATTTTCTGGCTTAAACGCGCCGGGGTCAGACTTTCAGCCACCCACAGCGGGGTTTTGGACACGCCGGAATACATCACGTTAAAACCATTAAAGCACAGCGGATAACTGTCTTTGCGCAGGCTGTCTTTAATTAAATACGGCGGCACATCACGGTAAAATTGTTCCAGACAGGCACTATTCGAAGTGCTTGGTGTCAAGGACATCCACTGGCTGATTTTTTCCTGTCCAAAGGCAATCGCGAAACTGCCAGCGGCCACCACACCTAAAACAACTTTTAAACTTCCTTGATGAAAAAAGGGAAAGAGAGGCGGATTTGTACTGCGCTTTTTTCTGGCCATTACACTGCTAAAAACTATAAGAATCACATATTGGCCGAGCTTAACAAGGGGTCTGCAGCTTGTATATGTTCTGGCTGTTGTTCGCTTAACAATTAGACAATAAACCGCTGTACAGGCGGTGACTGTGTAACAGTCTGTCAGAGTTTTAACACAGTTTATGATAAGTCTGGATGGCTTTCAGTGTGCTGCGTTGCGTCAGGCCAGTGTTATATGCCAAGGTAGTTCACGAAAAAATCGTGTGATAAAAATTTGATGGAGGAATCTATGTATTCCAAATTACTGGGTGCCGGCCTGATTACCGGTTTAATGAGTGCAACTGCCTTTGCCGAACCTCCCATTCAACCGGGTGATACCCTGGAAAGCTTATCGAAAGCCAAAGTGGTGACCACGGTTAATGGTCAGCCGGGTTCATTGCAGGATATCGTGGCCAGCGGTCAGGTGCGCATTGTCTCTGAAGCCAATCCGCAAGTGGTTCAGCCGATGCCGACCAATCCGCAGCTGGATGTGATTCCGGCAGATGCACCCGCCCAGGTACCAGGCCATGATGCTCCGGTACAAGCGGTTGCACCCGATGCATCAGCGCTGACCTCACAACCGGTACCGGCTGGCCAGTCAACTGATCCGTTGGCCCAGGGCGCACAGCCTATTACTGAACCACCCGCAGCAGAGTTGACTGCACCTGCAGCGGAAGCCGCCCAGAATGCAGCGCCCATGATGGACTCCTCAGCTGAAGCGCCGGTGAATGGTATAGAAGCCGAAACCGATGTTACCCAGGAAGCCTTAGCCGCTGCACCAGAAGCAGCACCAATGGCAGACCCTGCTATTCAGGCCGCACCTGAAGCTGGCGCCGAGCAAATGCAAGCGCCTGTTCAAGCCTTACCTGAAGCCCCAAGCCTGAATGAAGCCAATTAAAGACCTGTTTTAGGCTTTTATCCTCCAAAAAAACCAGAGCTATGCTCTGGTTTTTTTATTGCAGTTGCGTTGAGACCACGCCGTTGCATCAGATCTGGATTTGACTGCCCAGCTCCACAACCCGGTTGGTCGGAATCTGGTAGAAGTCACTGACCGGACTGGTATTGCGCTGCATCGAAATAAACAGCTTTTCCCGCCACGGTGCCATGCCTTCGCCGACTGTGCTGATAATGCGTTCACGTGAAATAAAGAAGCTCATTTGCATCATGTCGAATTCAAAGCCCAATTCATCATAGGCCTGCTTTAACGCGCGCGGAATATTTGGCTGATCTTTAAAACCGTAATAGATAAAAATCCGGTAAAAACGTTCATCCAGCCGTTCAATCTGTACCCGCTCTTCTTGCGGCACATACGGAATATCACGTGTCACCACCGTGACCATAATATTACGCTCATGCAGCACCTTGTTGTGCTTGATGTTATGCAACATCGCATGTGGCACGATATTCGGCGTACCAGTCAAGAATACCGCTTCACCCGGCACAAATTTGGTGTCATTGCCCATGCTGATACTTTTAATAAACAGCTCAATCGGCAAGGCATCTTTTTCCAGATGATGAATCAGCAAGGCACGGCCATCTTTCCAGGTCATCAGGAGGGTAAATACAATGGCACCAATTAAAATTGGTACCCAGCCACCGGCGACAATTTTCAGTGAGGTTGAACCGACAAAAATCAGATCCAGAATTAAAAAAGGCAGTGCAAACAGCAGCACTTTCCACACCGGCCAGCGCCAGAAACCATAGGCCAGAATGGAAATTAAAATGGTGCCGCAGAGCATGGTCATGGTCACCGCCACGCCATAGGCACTGGCCAGATTGGCACTGTTTTCGAACAGCAGAATCAGAATCACCACCGATACAAACAGTACCCAGTTAATGAACGGCAAATAAATCTGGCCCTGTTCCACTTCTGAGGTATGCTTGACCGATAAACGCGGCAAATAACGCAGCTGAATAGCCTGATTGACCATCGAAAATACACCGGTAATTACCGCCTGTGAGGCAATCACCGCCGCAGCCGTGGCCAGCGCAATCATCGGATACAGACCCCAGTCCGGCACCAGCAGATAGAAAGGATTGGTAATCGCATCCGGATCACGCAGCAACAAGGCGCCCTGTCCGGCGTAATTCAATAACAGACATGGCAGCACAATCACAAACCAGGCCATCCGGATCGGCAAGCGGCCAAAATGCCCCATATCGGCATAAATCGCTTCACCACCGGTCATGGTCAAAATGACTGCGCCCATGGTTAAAAAGGCCACATAAGGCTGTTCCAGCACAAAGTTAATGGCCCAGTGCGGACTAACCATCGCCAGCACATACGGCGTCTGGATAATACTCCACAGCCCCATCCCACCAATCGACAGGAACCAGAGCAGGGTCAACGGCCCAAAGAAGGTGCCCATGATGCCGGTACCATGACGCTGCACCAGAAACAGTCCGGCCAGAATCCCGATAGATAAGGGAATCAGCCACTGGTTAAACATCGGGGTGGCAATACTCAGCCCTTCAATCGCCGACAGCACCGAAATGGCCGGGGTAATAATCCCATCACCAAAAAACAGCGATGCACCAATAAAGCCCAGTGCAATCAGGTAGATTTTCTTCTGTTCAGAAATACGGGTGGTACGCAGGTTTAAGGCCAGCAGCGACATGATTCCGCCTTCGCCGTTGTTGTCTGCGCGCATAATGATGGTGACGTATTTAAAGCTGATGGTCAGCATCATGCACCAGAAAATCAGCGATAAAATCCCCAGAACACTACCTTCAGAAATGGCCAGATGTGCGGTCAGGAAACATTGACGCAAGGCATAGAGTGGACTCGTTCCAATGTCACCAAAAACTACGCCCAGTGCCGCGAGGGTAATCACAGGCAGGGCGGCTTTTTTTGCAGTACTTTGCATAGAATGTCTTCATGGATAGAGCGTATTTTTGCGCATAATAGCACCAGCCCAAAAGTTTTTCCGCAAATCAATTGTTTCAGCTTGGCAGAGTGACTTTTTTTGGGTATTATCCACGGCCTATGGTGAGGTGTCCGAGTGGCTGAAGGAGCACGCCTGGAAAGTGTGTATACGTTGACGCGTATCGAGGGTTCGAATCCCTCTCTCACCGCCAGAATGTTTAAAAAGACTCAAATTGTAAAATTTGGGTCTTTTTTTATGCTTCGACTTTTCTGCTTTTTCAAAATTATTCAGTTCCAGACAGTGAAATTATCTGATTGTTTCTGGATTAGATTTTAAAATAACAACAGTACTTTTATTTTTTTGAATTTAAAAACTTGAGCCTGAATACATCCGCTAAGTTTTAAATTCATCAGCTTTTGAATTTAAATTTATAGTTGAAAAAGCAGAGCCTCTATCGCATCTGCTTCCCTAAAATTTAAATGGATGGTCAAGTTTTTAACACAGATAAAATAGGAAACCTGAGATAGACTTTTTCTATCAAATTCAAAACTATATTGATAAATTCATTGACTTGTAGCGCTTATTTTTCCAGCACCATCTCAGGCTTTGCTGAAAATAGCATCAATTTTTCTGACTCCCCGTTCATCTCTTGGGTTGTTAAGCATGATCTTCGGGTTATGCCATCCTGCCCGCATATATGTGAAAGTTACAGCCTGCCACAGTTCCAACCTGTTTTTAAACCACAGATGTCAACAAAAAGTCATCATCTCATGCTAAAACAGTAAAAAGTGGCATAGAATTCGCAAGCTTTACAGCAGCAAGCATTGTGCTATGTTAAACACAGACCTAAACAGAACAAGGAGAACAATAGGCAAAATAAACAACTGTTTAAAACTATTAACTTAAAAAATATTCTTCATTTAATCGTGCCAAAAAAGATGTTTAAAGCCAATCAGTCAAAAAACTGCTATTCGGGAGCGAGCATGAATAACAGCGCAAATTATGTCAAACAAATTAAAAATGCCAAACGTGGTGGTTATACCCCCACCATCGCCAAAGACCTCAATCGACATAAAATTCAAAAAGCCCTTAAACTTATTGAGCAGTGGAGATCTCTCGCCAACGAACTCAAACCACAAATGCAACTCGATATGGCTTTTACCCTTGAAGAATGTGCACAAGATTTAGACCGTATTTTAAGGAGCAAGTAGCACGCCTCTGCGGCACTTAACCCCCCTTTATTTTAAATTCAAAACAATAGCTCGCCCTGAACGTGAGCTATTGTTGTCTTGAGCAGAAACTTGCCTCTTCCACGATGTTTAAGCGCGAAAACAAGAGCTGGATAAAAATAAAACAGCGCCTGTCGCCTACTTTTAATTGCTTATTTTTTCGCTTGCGCCCGAATTAAAAATCTGTAAAATGCAACTCCACAATGCCGGCATAGCTCAGTTGGTAGAGCAACTGACTTGTAATCAGTAGGTCCACAGTTCGAATCCGTGTGCCGGCACCATTTTCTTAGGCTCGCTATTTTAGTGGGCCTTTGTTGTTTTTATGGCGCTATTTTTTCTGCTTTATTGCGTGTGTGCGGTCACTTGCACATATCTCACCCAGCCATCTTTATATAAACGTCGGCACAGCTTTGCGGTCATGGCAATCTTGATCCGGTCCAGACCTGGACTGTGCTGCGGCCAGTGCAGCTGCTGGATATATTCGGCAAATCCGTTTAACACTGGTGCAGATAAATCTTCAATCTGAATCTGGGTAAAACCACGTTCCTGCAAACACTGCTCCAGTTGTACTGCGGTTTTCAGTTCCGGCAACGACACATCCGCCGCCTTTAATAAAGCGCGATAAGAATGCTGTTGTAATGTATTTGATTTTAAAAACTGCGGTGACAATATCAGGGTGTGAAAACCCAGACGGCCTTTTGAATTTAAAACCGGTTGCACGGCATCCAGAAATGAATTCAAAGCATGATGATAGGCCGCATCAATACACAGCACCACATCAAATGGCGCCAGAGGTATGAGATTTTTTAAATTTAAAAAAGACTGCGCATAGATGGGCAGCTCTGGCCAGCGCGCTTGAATCTGCTCGACACAGGTCGTTTGCAGTTCAACGGCGGTAATATTTGAAAGTTGATAATGCTGTTGCCAGTGCAACAGGCTGGCGCCCTGTCCACAGCCTAAATCGAGCAGACGATCTGTGGATTGCAACTGAACGGCTTCGGCCAAATGATCGGCCAGCTGCTGGCACGCCGCCGGATAGTCCTGTGCAGATGAGTGCCAATAGCCCAGATTGCTCCAGGGCAACTCGGCAGGATCTCCCAAAAGCGCTGCATTGATTGCATATTTATGGGAAGGAGCCTGTCGAAAAATTGCCTGAAGCCAGCGCATAGATTAGTAGCCGAGTTGGGGAGCAACCTCTACTTTAGGTTTTAAGCCCACAAACGGCAACGGTGCACCAAAAATTTCTGCAATATGCATGGCTGAAGTCACGGCTGATTCTAAAATTGGCAAGCCGTCACATGACCATGAACCACAGAAGAACACCTTGCGATCAGCCACTTTATGACGCTGTTGCAATTCTTTGTTCAATGCCACGGTTTTTGAATCCACCACCGCACGGGTCAGGGTGACAGAAGAAATAACTTTCTTCGGATCAATAGGCGTGACCGGACGCCAGGTCTGGAACACCGGCGTTTTACCGACCAGCGATGGCTCAATCGAGTTTAGCCAGACAGTAAATTGCTGACGGGTAAACTTGCGGTCCATCATATAGCTCAGTACCGACCAGTCTTTGCGTTTTGGCGGCATCACTGTGCTATCGGTATGAATCACCAGTTCGCCCTGTTCAAACTTGAACTGCTTTAACAAGGCAATATCTTCGGCAAACTGTTCACGATCGAGGAAGTTCTCGATATTGGTGGTTGGGGTGGCCACCACCACACGGTCAAATACCGCAGTTTCGCCTTCGGCATTTTTGACATAGACCTGATCATCTTGCTGGCTAATATGGGTGATGGGTGAACCACTCTTGATATGAATACCTTCAATCAGCTTATTCACCAGCGCCGGAGTGCCACCCTGAATACGCAACAGCGCATCACCATCGGTCAATTGACGCAAGAAGGTCAACAGCGGCTTCGCTGGCCATTCGCCAATGGTTTTCGGGTTACAGGTACAGATGGTGTACAGCACCGGCATTACCGCGCCATGCCAGAACACTTCTTCAATTTCATTCTGGTTGATGAACTCAGCCAGGGTAATGTCCTGATTCTTCGACCGGAAGAATTTGGCAATTGCCGTTTTTAACTGCAACATGCCTTTAACCAGACGCCAGCCGTATTGCTGCAAGCCTTTACGGTTATTGATAATCGGGAAATTCCCGATACGCGTACGCGAGGTGGTTAACCAGGTTTCGGTCCGGTCTTCAAATAACCAGCTACAGGCCATATAGGTCCGTACCGGGAAGGTCGGAATACCCAGATAGGTGGCTAAACTGAGTGTGTTTTTCCACAAATGCGGATTCATGACCCGCAGCGGTGCGTCAATTAAACCGCCTTCAAACTCAGTACTGTGGCTGTCCATTCCACGTCCAGGCAGAGCTTCAAAAATTGTAATGTTATGCCCTGCATCTTTAAGAATTCTTGCGGTAGCTAGCCCAGCCATGCCACTACCGATGACTGCAATATCCAAAACGTCTTATCCGTTAATGAAAACATTGACCGAAATTATGAACCATGCCTTGCCAAAATGAGCTATTAAAAACTACCAGATTCACCCTTTTTACAAAGTGTAATAAAGTTCTAAAATGCCACTTCTGTTACATTTTTTAACGTATTTTCAAGCCCCGTGTAAATATAAGAAATACCTGAAATTTTATTTATTAATTTTTAAAAATCATTTAAAAACAATAGGTATAAATTAACCAGTTTTAGAATAGTTGTTTTACAAAGTGCGTGCTTTCCGCTAGTATACGCTCCACACAAGAATGACAACCACATCACATAAAATCATTACAGATAATGATACAAATGAGATAAAACAAGAAACTTAACAGCGCAATAACAAGAAAGCCTCTGATTTTTATCAGAGGCTTTTTTCTTTTCGCAGCAGGATCGCTGAATGCTTAGCTTTGCAGCGGAATTTGGCCAAACTTACCAGAATGAAAGTCCTCAAAGGCCTGAATAATTTCCTGTTTGCTGTTCATCACAAAAGGACCATGGCCTTGAATTGGCTCATTTAATGGCTCACCGGTCAGAATTAAAAACTGTGTTTCCTGCTGCGCCTGCAACTGAATGATCGGCTCGGCATCGCGGGCAAACATCACGATAGAACTGTCCTGCACCTGTTGAGTGCCATTCACCAGCAGCTCGCCTTTTAGCACCACCAGCAGGACATTGTGAGTCACCGGAACATGCACAAAGGTTTGCGCATCTTTGTGCAAGCTACCATCCCAGACATTGACCGGACTAAAGGTCTGTGCCGGCCCGGTGTGACCTAAATAGTTCCCGGCAATCACCCGGAGGTGCCCGGCGGCATCGTCCAGTTCAATTCGGGGAATATCGGCAGCGGCAATGGCCTGATAACGCGGCGTGGTCATTTTGTCTTTGGCTGGCAAATTGACCCAGAGCTGGACCATTTCAAACAGTCCACCGGCTTCGGTAAAATCGGCAGAATGAAACTCTTCATGCACCACGCCGGCACCGGCTGTCATCCACTGCACATCACCCGTCTGAATGGTGCCCCCGCCACCGGCCGAATCTTGATGGGTGACGGCGCCCTGATAGGCCAGAGTCACGGTTTCAAAGCCACGATGCGGATGTGAACCCACACCACGCTGCGCTGTCGTTGCCTCAAACGGATAAGGCGCAGCATAGTCGAGCATTAAAAACGGGCTGATGGCCTGACCTAAACGGTCATAAGCAAACAGGTTCTGTACCGGAAAACCATCACCGACCCAGTGCATGTTTTTATTTCGATATAAACCAATTATTTTTTTCATACTGTCCTGCGCCTGCAAGGAGAATTGATCGTTTCATGTTAAGCCTTTGCGGTGCGGCCAGCTAGCGCAAATCTGGCATACTGCATTGCAAGAATAGAATCATCCAGGCGCATCCGGATTCTGCTTGGTTTCTCTTTCAACAGACAAAAAAAATCCAGAAGCGGAGTTCTGGATTTTCATCAGAAGATAAATGCAACTGGATTAGATTTTACCGACCAGGTCGATTGACGGTGCAAGCGTTGCTTCACCTTCTTTCCATTTTGCCGGGCAAACTTCACCTGGGTGTGCATGGACATATTGCGCTGCTTTGACTTTACGTAGCAGTTCCTGGGCATCACGGCCAATACCGCCAGCGTTAATTTCAACGATCTGGATGGTACCTTCCGGATCAATCACGAAAGTACCACGGTCAGCCAGACCTTCAGCCTCAATTAACACTTCAAAGTTTTTTGCCAGAGTCCAGGTTGGATCGCCAATCAGCGGATACTGGATTTTACCAATCACGTCTGAAGTATCGTGCCAGGCTTTATGGGTGAAGTGGGTATCAGTGGATACGCCATAAATTTCAACGCCCATTTTCTGGAATTCAGCATAATGATCAGCCAGATCGCCTAATTCGGTTGGACAGACAAAGGTAAAGTCTGCAGGATAGAAAAATACCACCGACCATTTACCGATCATGTCCTGCTCAGACACTTCAATGAATTGACCATTCTGGTAAGCAGTAGCGTTAAAGGCTTTCACTTGGGTATTGATTAAACTCATTTTGTATTCCTCAGTGCGTTGTGGGGATTGCTTATCTTGTGAAGCTAGAATACAAAACTGATGTAAATCGGTAAAACAGTACTTTTTTATAAAAATAATCGGAAATACAGATTTAAATATTCTATCTCCATTGAAGTTTTTATCGTTTTCCTCAATTGATCTATCCTACTTTTCACACAGGCAATAAAAAACCCTTTGCCAAAACAAAGGGTTTTTATCAATTTCTGCTTTAGAGTGTGTCAAAACGGATATACATACCAAATTATAATTAATATATATATTTCAAAAACTTAATGTATTATGTATTGTATTTTGTAAAAATTCAATAAAAAATACTTAAAAATTTACACTTTTTATCTCACTGAAATTTAGTGTTAATTCGGAAGCTATGAAAAATAAATATACTAAACTGGAACATAAGCCTGAGCTAAACGCTTTTCTGTAGATGCTTGTGTTGTGTAAAAACGCTCTTGGATGGCATATACAAAATTCTTTAAGGACTCTTCGTCTGTAATCGTGTATTTACCATTTGCATCCATAGGTAAGCCCAAGGTTTGGATATAGCTATGTAAGTTTTTTTTAACTTGAGGGCTATACGCATTGTAAGTATCTAATGCTTTAGCAATATTCTTACGATTTGGAATGCCTACTTTATCTACAGTATATGAGGGGTGGTAATCCTCCCATAAATAACCGAAGTTAAAAGTAGAGGTTAAGCAGCCATTAGAGGTGGCCTTCCTTTGTTTGCTTGGTGTGGTCTTTCATGGTTGTAATGCCACAACCAGTTTGTTGCATAATCTTGTACTTCATCCAAAGTATCAAATAAATGCTTGCTCAGCCAACTATAACGTATGGTCCGATTATAGCGTTCAATATACGCATTCTGCTGTGGCTTACCCGGTTGAATATATTCAATACGAATACCGTGCTCAGTCGCCCAGCGCACAAATTCGTGACTGATAAATTCGGGACCATTATCGCATCGGATCACTAACGGTTTTTCTCTCCACTCCAGCAATTGATTCAACGTACGAATAACCCTGATTGTGGGCAATGAGAACCCTGCTTCAATGGCTAGGCCTTCGCGGCGGTAATCATCAATCACATTCAATAATCGAAACTTGCGACCATCGGAAAGCTGATCATGCATAAAATCTAATGACCAAACCTGATTTTCTCGGATTGGTTCCTTCAATGGTTCAGGCGCATGCCGTTTTAGTCTTCTTCTCGGTTTAATACGCAGATTCAGTGCCAACTCACAGTAAATGCGGTAAACCCGCTTGTGATTCCAGCAGCAACTCTCAACATGCCGTAAATACGAGAAGCACAAACCAAAGCCCCAATCGGAATTTTCCTCAGTGAGTTCAATGAGCTGTTCAGCAATGAGTGCATTGTCATCGCTGAGTTTGGCTTGATAGCGGTAGCAGGTTTCACTAATGCCAAATGCTTTACAAGCCAAACGAATACTAATGGCATGCTGGGCAACTGCCTGTTGTGCCATCTTACGCCGGCAAGATGGCTTTACCCTTGCGCAGCAGTGCTGCTCATTGCCATCGCTTCCTGGATGATTTCGGCCTTTAATCGCTCTTCCGCATACATCTTTTTAAGTCTGGTATTTTCGGCTTCTAGCTCTTTCAGTCGAGCCATTAATGATGTATCCATACCACCATATTTGGCACGCCATTTATAAAAGGTAGCATTACTCATGCCGTGTTCACGGCAAAGGGTCGCTACAGGTGTGCCAGATTCTGCCTGTTTCAAGATGGACATGATCTGACTGTCAGTAAATTTAGATGTTTTCATGCAGAATCTCCTGCTCGTATCTTAAGAGAAAATTCTACTTTTAGATCCTATTATTTTTAGGGGGGATTACCCTATCCTAATTAAAAACAGTTTTTTAATAATTTGGAATATAAATAAGATTTAGGTAAAATTAACATTATTCATATAAATTAACATTATGTATTACATTTACTAATAATTTAAAATAATTAGTAGAAAAAAATTATGTTTTAATTATTTCTTTGATTATATAAATTGAGAGTAAAAAATGATTAATACGGAATTTTCAGAGTGTATTTCTGCATGTACAAACTGTTCACTTATTTGTACTGAATGTGCAACTTCTTGTTTAAAAGAAAAAGATTTAGAGATGATGCGTGAATGTATTCAACGTTGTCTAGAATGTGCAGATATTTGTCAGTTATGTGTGCGTATGCAACAACATAACTCACCTTTCCTCAAAGAGATTTGTGAGCTTTGTGCTAAGATCTGTGAATATTGTGCGGAAGAGTGTGAAAAACATTCACATGATCATTGTAAAAAATGTGCTGAGGCTTGCCGTCAGTGTGCAGAAGAATGTCGAAAAATTGCCATGTAAAATACTTCAATAATGTTAATTATATGGCTCTAGACTAACATAATCATTCTGCTAGTCTAGAGCCTTTCCTAAAATTAACATAATACACCTTATACGAAGCCAAAAATGGGAGCTTTAAGCTCCCATTTTTAGTCTTTAATTCGCTTTTTCGCTTCGTCATAAACTATGCTATCAGCTCGTTTTCCGACGGTAATGAGCAGGATAACTACCTGATCATCTTTAACTTGATAGACAAGTCGGACACCAGCTTTTAATAATTTGATTTTATAGCAACCTGCAAGATCGCCTCTAAGCATATTCTTTGGAATATGTGGCTGCTCTATGACTTTGGCTAGTTTCTTTTTAAATTGATCTCGTATAGCAACAGGGAGTTTTTCCCATTCTGCTGTAAAGTCCTTGTGACGTAAAAGCTTATAAGTCATCTAATGTGACTTCCTCAAACATCTCTTTAGGATCATTAATGCGCTTACGGACAAGAGCTAATAATTCTTCATCTTCTTCTGAAAGCAAAGCTTTTTTGACAGGCAGTTTCCCAGTCGTAGCAACATACTCAAGAATACTAGTGAAGAAATCCGTAGGTGTAATACCTTGCTCTTTAAGGATTGAATAAGATTTTTCTTTAAGGGCTTCATCGATCCTGAAGTTAACAGTAGCCATCATATTTCCCAAGTATTTAATGTACTAGGAATATTGTAATGCAAATTGCATTACAAGTCGACTTCGCATAACAGCCATTATGTTAAATGGAAGGAAGCAAAATAAGTTAACATTTTGCTTCCGGCCACATTAAGCTAGAGTTTTATTTAAATAAAGCTATTTAGTAATCATTAAATTAATTAAAATCTAAATCTAACACCAGCTCCATATAACCAACCTTTCTCAGAGTTTGATTCTATTTGCCACGACGTTTCATCATTACCTTTTGAATACTCATAGGCAATGTCGATATACGGCATGATCTTTTTACTGATTTCATAGCGAGTTTCAAACCCTGCGGTTGCACTGCTTAAACCAGTTTTTTTCGCATATTTAGAGTCATCACTAAAGATAGCATCCAACTCTAAATAAGGTTGAATAATCAACTTTTGCGTAATCAGAAAATCACGTTCCGTTTCTAGGCTAAAGCCCGCATAATTGTCTTCTCCCGCATAGAGATAAGCATCAGTTTCAAAGAAATATGGCGCCATACCATGTAAGCCAATCACCGCATCAACATTTTCTTCGGTGTCTTTGCGATGATCATTGAGTTCAACTTTTTCACTACGATAACGTGCACCAATCTGTGCATCCCAAAAGTCTGAAATCATACGGCTATATAAAAGTTTGGCATCATAATGTGCATCATGCGATTCTTCTTTATCGGCATGAATTTTAATAAAAACCTTATTTTCATCTGTGCCAATACGGGTTTCAAACTCTGACTTTAAATCACCTGTGCCATCTTCATTGACAAGCCACTTATTGTCCACTGTCGTAATCGCATAAATTTGCGCACCGTGTTCTGAGCGATGATCATAATGCGAACTCTGCTGAGCATTCGCATCTGGTACATGATGTAAATGATTAACCGTAGATGTTGCCTGATGTTGTGCCTGATTCATTTGGCTATGGTTCATTTGAGAGCGATCCATTTGCATCGGCTGATTTTGACTAGAAGATGTAGCAACTGTCATTTTTTCAGGCGCACTATGATCTTCACCATTATGTGCCAAACTCACTGCACTGACCATCAACAAAGAGCTTGCTAAAACAGTTTTAGAAAAAAGATTAATGGTGCGCATGTTGATCTCCTTTCTGTACTTTTTGATCTTGCTGTTTCTCTGTTGATTTGTGATGCATTGGCTGATGACCTGCATGTTGATGGTTCATCGGTGCTGAATGTGCAGTATGATTCATTTTCCCCATCATCTGCATGTGTTGTGCATGCTCTTGTGGAGAATGCTGTGAATGATCCATCTCAGACATCGCTTGATGATTCATTGATGGTACATTTTTTCCATCAGTCTGAGCAGTTGAATGATGCCCTTCGTGCGCCAAACTTAAGCTTGTTAAACTCAATACCGCAACAGAAAAAAACGCTTTAAATACAAAATTAGTGATGTGCATGTCCAGCTCCTTTTTGCTCAGTTACTTGGTGAGTTTGAGTCGAATTTGTACCTTGAATTGGCGTTGTAGACACTTGTTCATCGCTAACATTTGCCACGATCAACTTGTTCATCATTCCTGCACTCATGTGATACAACAAATGACAATGGATTGCCCATTCGCCCAACTCATCCGCAGTTAATAAAGCAGTCACTGTTTTACCCGGTGGTACAATCAATGTGTGTTTATTCGGCATATCTACCGACTCTTGACCATTCTCCAACTGCATAAACATGCCATGTAAATGCATGGGGTGCGCCATCATACTATCATTAATAAATTTGATACGGATACGCTCGCCATACTTCACTTTTAATGGCTCAGCATCGCTGAATTTTTTACCGTTAATCGTCCAAATATAACGCTCCATAGTACCGCCCAAACGCACTACTAATTCACTGCTAGCTTCACGAGTATCTTTTTGCGGTTCTAAAGATTTTAAATCACTATATTGCAAGGCTTTATTGCCCGCAGGTGTAGATGCATTTGCCCAACCATAAACCACTTGATCATTTTCTTGTGGTTTTGCTGTGCCATGCTGTGAATGATCCATTTTCGAGTGATCCATGCCTTGCATATCGCCATGGTTCATTTTTGAATGATCCATTTTCGAGTGATCCATGCCTTGCATATCGCCATGGTTCATTTTTGAATGATCCATTTTCGAGTGATCCATGCCTTGCATATTGCCGTGGTTCATTTTCGAATGATCCATTCCTGCATGATCACCGCCACCATGTCCCATATCTTCCATGGTCAAAAGTGAGCGTGGACGTGGTGCAGGCATATGAATGCCATGTGTCATAGGATTTAGTTCATTGTGCAGTGTACCAATCGCATAGCCTGAACGGTCAATTGACTCAGCTTCAATTTGATAATGTCCGCCTTTTGGCTCCACAATCACATCATAAGTTTCAGCTGTGCCAATACGAAACTCATCCACAGCAACAGGTTTTACAGGCTGACCATCAGCACTGACCACAGTCATTTTCAAGTTAGGAATACGGACATCGTAGAAAGACATCGCAGATGCATTCACAAAACGTAGGCGAATTTTTTCATTCGGTTTAAACATTCCTGTCCAATTTTGTTCAGGTGTTTTGCCATTAATGAGGAAGGTATAACCTGTAACATCCGACATGTCGGTTTTTAGCATACGCATCTGATTCCACATTTTGCGGTCAGACCATGTCGCTTTTATGCCATCACGTTTAACCTGCTTCCAAACATCACCCAAGGTTTCACGCTGATCTTGATAATATTCAGCTGAAATTTTAAGATCTTTCTGAATTTGATCACTGGTTTTTTCATGAAAATCTGACAACATCACCACATAGTCACGTTCAGCTTTTTCATGTGCTGCCAATGGTGTTTTACCTTTTGGATAAATCACAAAAGAACCATATAAGCCGTCCTGTTCCTGTCCTTTAGAATGAGCGTGATACCAATAAGTCCCGCTTTGGCGAATCTTGAATTTATAAACATACTCGCTTTGAGGCTTAATACCGTTAAAACCATTAAATCCCGGTACACCATCCATAATGCCCGGCAACAACAGTCCGTGCCAATGAATAGAAGAATCTTGGTTTTTTAAATTATTTTTCACGCGAATGATGGCTTCATCACCCTCTTCAAACTCAAGCAAAGGCGCAGGAAATTGACCATTTACGGTAATGCGCTTTACAGGCTTTCCAGTTGGGCTGACCACTGCTTCATCAATAACAAGCTGATATTCACGCACTTCGGCAAAAACCAAAGGCGACGATGCAAAACAAATACCTGCTAATAGGTACGAACTAATTTTATGAGACATAACTTAACCTTAATTTTTGAAAAATAAATAAATTTTAAAAAAATTGGTTAAGCTTTAGGGGGACGTGAAATTTCTTGCCAATACCCATTTAGATATTGGTTGGGGTAATAAAAATTAGGCTGATCTATAGAATAGAAGGTATCTAGGGGATCTAGCGAGCTTTGCAAAGAATGAAGACATGAGATCTGTGTCTGGCAGGATAAGCTAGAACATTCCTGACACTTTTTGTGATCTATATTCTGATTAAGAGCTAAATGATTATGGCAATCGGTATTCGTCTGTACTTCGTGATTAATACCATGTTGAGTGACTTGCTGTGCTTGATCTAAACAATGATCTTGGCTCATTTCAGTTTGCATATTGATATGCATTATCTTTACTGATGCAACAGACACACTACTCCATCCTATGGCAAAAATCATAAGAAAACAAAACCAAAGTTTTTTGGAGAGATGAGTCAACACGAATGCTATCTAGCAATAGAATTTAATCCAAAATATCTTAACGGAATTTTCAAATATTTACAACTCAATATAATTTAGTAGTTTCTCTAAAATTAACATAATACACCTTATACGAAATTCTTATATTTTTTCTTTATTTTTCAATGGTATAATACAATCTTTAAAGCCCCTTTTCTCCAATCTGGGCTTTTTTATGATTTATTACGTTCCACGCTTACTATTTGATCAATGTTCCACGATTTTAATAAGTCAAGGTGAACAATCAGATCAGCCATATGGCCTTAAAGGATAAATTTCGTCATTTTATTATGGCCAACATCAGGGTGAAGTGTGTCTAAGCTTTTTTGAAGCGAATATCATCGACTTAGGTCCCTATTTGCAACAGTACCCTCTTTCTACCATTTTTATAGATCGCTGGTATTAGCCTTCCACCCTCTGCTGTTGAAATTCACTTGACCCAGTCTGTTGTTGTGCCTTGAAGGCTAAAACCAGGGCTATAAGTTTAAATTCTTCCAAACGTAACTTTAAAAATGATTCATGAATTCGGGTATGACCGAATGCTTCTCCATAATGATTGATCAGGATAAAGTCATCTTGTAGTGCCTGAATAAACAGGTCCACAGTGTCATGGTCTAATTGGGATAAATACAGATCAGCTTTACTGTTAAACACATGAGTAACCAGAGCGATGGCAGAAAGTTGGCGATTTTCTTCGACATACTCACATTGCCCCCCGTGCTTGCTGCAATGGCATTTTTTATTTTACAGCGGACTTCTTTTAACTGCCGCGCGGCATGAATCTCCCCATAGCCCGAGAGATTTTATGTTAAATAATAAAAATATCCTTGTAGTGACTTATATCTAAGGCTTAGGGAGATTTCTAATATATTCATAGGCAATGTAACACTCCCCTGTTTCAGATGCATGTCTTAGCTTTGCCTCCAATAAGACAGGAAAAGGTATCTTTGATTTCAGACATTGATGTATATCTCTACCTGAAATACAAACAATTCTATTACCATTTCCAAAAGCAGTTAAACCATCACTACTAAAACCTTGCCAACTGATAAAAACACCTCTAGTCCATGAAGCCTTTCCATTAAGCTTACCTTGGAATGCGTGTAGATCACTAGCTGGCGTTTCTTTACTATGCCATTTTGCTTCCATTAAATAGTAAGCCCCATCCACTCTAAAACTACCGTCTATTTGTTCCCCTGTATTTCTAAAGCTCCCTTTTGGATCCATTTTGAATACTTTAAATAGCTCATTTAACCATAGTTCAAATGCATATCCACGAGGATGAGGGGGTAACAGTTTAATCCTATCCATTTCGGATATTAAATGTGTGTAATCAATGTCACTGAATGAGTTTTTGGGTGGAATTACCGATGGCAATCTAGCTGATAAATTTTTATCTAAAGATTTTATACTTACGATCAGAGCATTGTATTCAGCTAGATCTCTAGTTGCACTAGACGGATCTAAAGACATACGGTATGACCATAATTTATCTAAAACATGCAAAGCGGTATCTGCATCGACTTTTTTGAGAAGACAGCGCACACGCTTAGCTTTACTTGTCCCATCTTCTTTGTACTGTTCATTATCAATGTCAATATTTAACTCTTCATCAAAGAAATGGATAAGGGTTCTATCACTAAAATCTAGAAGATATCCACCTTCTGCACCAAATATACGATTAAATATCGTTATGTCTCTAAGTTTTAACTTCATAAATATCCGTAGTTGAGCTAAAAGCCACCTTTTACTATATTTTAAAAATTCATATAACTACCATTATTTTAAAGGAAGCTAACTTATAATTAACTCTAATCTATAAGTGGTTTAATATCAGAAATATTTAAATATCCTTTTATATCAATATTATCTTTATTTAATTTTACTAATACCCATCCTGTAGGTAAATTATCAGTTTTATATACTTCAATTAATGTATTTTTTTCAATTTCTAAAATATTTTCTCCATCGGGTGTCGCTCTTAAGAAGCTGTTAGATGTTAATACCGCATGACCTTTAATATTATTTATGGAATTTACTATCTGATTTTTATTAGATTGAATAAGTTCTATTTCTGATGAGATCGACATAGCTATTGTTAAAATTATTGGTATAACAAAATTAATAAAAATATTATTTCTTTGTGGTTCAGGTGTGTTTTTAAAATAATCATAAATAATTGATCCACTTGATGTATCAAAAATTCCTATATCAATTAGTTCAGACGCTATATTTAGTGCATCTGTATCATGGATAACTGAATCTATAGCTTGAGCTGCATCTTTATCTATATGGAGTTCTTGTCCGTATAACTGGTTAAAATTATCAGTAATGTTTTTATTATTCTGAATAAAAGTAGAATCTCTATTTATTAAATTTTGTCTTTCTAACCATAAATCATTTGAAATTTTATGATGAAGACTTTGAATTTTAGTTTTTAAATCTGGCATTAGAGTAGTTGCTGCTAGAATTTTTTGTGTATCCGCTTCTAGACCTAATGATTCATTAATTGTTATAGATGAGGCATATTTTTTTATAGCTTCCATGGCAGCACTTTTATGATCCCACGGTCCTGCTACGTTGGCCATAGCAGCGCCAATAACACTGTTTCTGTTCCAAGGCTGAGTAGCTTTCTCAAGAGCTTCCATAGCAGAACTTTTATGATCCCACGGTCCTGCCACGTTGGCCATAGCAGCGCCAATAACACTGTTTCTGTTCCAAGGCTGAGTAGCTTTCTCAAGAGCTTCCATAGCAGAACTTTTATGATCCCACGGTCCTGCTACGTTGGCCATAGCAGCGCCAATAACACTGTTTTTGTTCCAAGGCTGAGTAGCTTTCTCAAGAGCTTCCATAGCAGAACTTTTATGATCCCACGGTCCTGCCACGTTGGCCATAGCAGCGCCAATAACACTGTTTCTGTTCCAAGGCTGAGTAGCTTTCTCAAGAGCTTCCATAGCAGCACTTTTATGATCCCACGGTCCTGCTACGTTGGCCATAGCAGCGCCAATAACACTGTTTCTGTTCCAAGGCTGAGTAGCTTTCTCAAGAGCTTCCATAGCAGCACTTTTATGATCCCACGGTCCTGCTACGTTGGCCATAGCAGCGCCAATAACACTGTTTTTGTTCCAAGGCTGAGTAGCTTTCTCAAGAGCTTCCATAGCAGAACTCATAGCACTATATTCATTCCTAGGTTTTGTAATTCTAGTGATAGTTTTATGGAGCTTTTCTATTCCACAAGGATCTAATAATTTATCTAAGTCGTATTTGAATGACATGATTTTTTAATCCCCTTATGGATTAGTAATAACTTTTAATTTTCCTAAAAAACATAATACATTCTATTAAAAATAAGATTAATATCAATAACTTATATTTTAAGGTATCCAAACTATAACCGATTGACGTCTTTTTAGGATATTTCACCTATAGGTTATTGGAGGTAATCTAACTTATCAATATTTGCAAAATGGTGCCTGTAAAAAAAAAGAGTTTTCACAAAAATTCTGCATTACAAAATATATTATTAAGAAAAATATGACACCTACAATCAGGAAGGTAAGGCCACTTAACTTCCAATCAGTAACATCATCATTACCGCACTTACCGCAGTAGTAATAGTAACCCTTGATTCTTGCCCCACATTCGGGACAGTTTTTATGATTAATAAAGAAACTACTCATTTGCATTCCCTCAATTGTAATAATGTCGTTTTGAGAGAAATCTATCACAGTTTTTAATAAATGTCTTTTTTTAAACATCAAATGATGTTATAAAAAGGTCATTCGCTACTCTTTAGGATATTTCCGTTATGAATTTTAATCTTCTTGATGAAGAATCGATCCAGCCGTCTGAACCCACACCATGTGACTTCTTTACTGGTACAGAAGCAAACCTTATAGTGAAAAATCTCGGTTTACCTGATCTTGATTTAGTAAGAGAAGCTATTATGATTGGTGATGCTGACTTTAGAACCAATACAGTTTTCAATAAAGCCAGATTTATTAGCCGTTGGGGTAAAATTGGTGAACAGCTAGCTCTACTACTTAGAAAATCTGATCCGGGTTGGGTTTTCCATAACGAAAGCCAACCTCGTATTGAGAATACAGCCAAGAAGATACAAATTATCTTTATGACCGGTAACCTAGCATTAGGTCATCAAGATCAGGTTCTATCAGCCTATTGTGAAAAAGGTTATATGACCTTAAAAAATATAAAAGATAACTATTCTACCTACGATGACGAGACAAAATTACGCACCTGGATTGTTTACTTTCCTTCAGCTTCGCATCCAGCATATAAAGATAGTGATCTTCCAACAATTCCATTTGAGATCGCCTACCCTACGAGTTTTGTACAGACCCCAACCAAGTCAAAAATTTCAATTTTGCCAAGCAACCACACTTGCAGAATCGCATTTGAAATAGATAATACTCTCCCAATCAAAACTGATCCAAAGCCAGTATTGGAGCCATCTGATGAGATCAAACCAGATGATTTCGATATTCAGCTTGTAGTTTAATCTGAGGTTAATGTGTTTAATAAAGATCGTTTACGTATTGCTAAAGAACTGCGTGGACTTAGCAATATCGATTTCGCAGAAAAATTAGGTTGCTCTATCTCTAAGGTAAAGCAACTTTTAGATGTGGATAAAGAAATCAATGACAATGATCAGCTCGAAATTAGCAGCACATTAAATTTGCCTATGTCATTTTTCATGAGGAATGACACGCAACCTCATGAAACCGATCAAATATTTTATAGATCCGTTGCTCGCATTAAAGCACAGCATAAAAAATCCAATGAGGCATATACTCTTTTGGCTGTAAATATTAATAAGTATTTAACTCAGAAAGTTAAGTTGCCTTCATTCCAGCGCCCGGACCTAGATATTACGGAGTGCTTGGGGCAGCATAAATATGCAGAATATTTAGCATCTGAACTAAGAGGCTTATGGGCTTTAGGTAATCAGCCTATTAATAATGTGGTTTCTTTGTGTGAACTAAAAGGAATCCGTGTCTTTAGATTGCCTACAGAAATTAAGGAAATCGATGCACTTTCATTTTTTGATGATGAAACTGGCAGTCCTTTCATATTTCTTAATACATTTAAGTCAGCTGAAAGAGCACGTTTCGATTGTGCGCATGAACTTGGACATATTGTTATGCACACGCATAATAAGAAAATTCGTGTTGAAAAGGACAACAGAGTTCTTGAAACTGAAGCAGATCAATTTTCTTCAGAGTTCTTAATGCCAACAGATGCATTCTTTGCAACGGCCCCTCGTTATTTGTCACTTGAAAATATGATTGAATATAAAAAGGTTTGGCGAACTTCTTTAAAGGCAATTAACTATAAAGCTCATAAATTGGGCTTAATTAGTGACTGGGTTAATCGAAGTAATTTAATGAAAATTAACTCTTTAGGTTTCAACATTAATGAACCAGAAGAAACTCACCGTGATGAGAGTTTAATGCTTCCAAAAATTATGTCTGTCCTCGCCTCTCACCCCTCATTTGATAAGAATAAAATGCTTGATGAAATCGGAATCTCTGAAGATGATTTCAATCAATTAACATTTGATTCTTTAGCTAAAATTGATATACCAAAGAAAAAATCTAAATTGTATATTCTTGAATGATAACTATGCTGGCCACTACCAGCATAACTTCTTGTAGGATTATGCTAGCGGTCCAGTGAACTTTAATTTATTTCATCACTTGCTGCATTTAAAAATCCGTTTTGCAAATAGCGATACACAGCCTGCCGGCTGATACCAAATGCTTTTGCCAGCTCAACTTTGGATGAATACTTCTTTTCGTCCCAAGCTTGTCGCAGGGCTTGAGCCTGATCAGGATTTAATTTATGGACACGACCTTTATATTTTCCTTGAGCAGCTGCGATCTTAATCCCTTCTTTCTGACGTTCTAGGATAATCTCTCGCTCAAATTGGGCAAAAGCACCCATTAACTGCAACATCAGGTTATCCATCGGAGTAGCCTGAGCGGTGAAGGTAATATTTTCTTTGACAAACTGGATGGCAATTCCCCTCTTTATGAGCTGATCAACTTCAGTAACTAAGTCTTTCAGACTACGAGCGAAACGATCCATGGAATGAACAACAATCATGTCTCCTTCACGAACATAGCTGAGCATTTCCTGAAATTTCGGTCGGACAGTGTTTTTTCCAGAAGCCTTATCAACAAAAATCCGGTCAACGTCAATTCCTTCAAGTTGTCGCCCAATATTTTGGTCAACAGAGCTCACTCTGACGTATCCCACCTTATGACCTTTCATTTTGCACTCTACCAGACGTTTATTTCTATTTATTGTAATAAATAAATTTAATATTTAAAAGTTACATGTAACGTATGGTCACTTTTCATTTAAATGAGACACAAATTCTGGGGCATTTCAAATGTTACTTTAGGGTGTACTTTAAAGTTACACAAAACATCTATATGAAGACTAAAGTCCAAATTAGTGTTTATGTTGGTTCAATGTATTACATTTCGTATTTTCTATTTGTAACGTAATTTCAGTAATATTATGATTATGTTTTAGAACTTCTAAGGCCTTTTGATAGAGTTGATCTGTATTGCTATTCGGAGCAACCAAATGAGCAGTTAAATGAATATTTCTTGAGGATATAGCCCAGACTTTCAACTGATGAATCCCTTCAACGCCCTCTAGCTTCAATAAATCATTTCTTAACGACTCAATATCAATCTCATCAGGAACTCCTTCAAGCAGAATATGAATACTTTGTTTTAATAAAGTCCAAGTTCGAGGTAAGACCCAGAAGCCAATTAACACAGCGATTACGGTATCAACCCACATCCACTGGGTAAAATAAATAACTAAGAGATGGATCCGTAAATTTGAACAACTCCTATAAGTGATATTCTGCTCCTCAAATGATGTTATAAACATCAATATATGGAGTATTTTATGGCACGTAGACCAAGAAGAAATCATTCAAATGATTTTAAAGCTAAGGTAGCACTTGCTGCGATTAAAGCAGAAAAAACACTTGCTGAATTGAGTGCTGAGTTTGATGTTCATCAAAACCAAATTATTGACTGGAAAAATCAATTGATCTCAGCTTCCTCGCAAGCTTTCGATCAATCAAAAGCTCCAACAGAACCACCCATCGATCTAAAAAAACTACATGCAAAAATCGGTGAGCAGGCATTAGAAATTGATTTTTTAGAAGGTGTGTTGAAGAAACTGGGCCGCTTCAACCACAAAAGTTAATCGACGACTCACTTCAGATTTCAGTATCTAAGCAAGCTAAGCTGCTGAAAGTCTCCCGTGGTTGTTATTACTATCGCCCAAAACCTGTGAGTGCATCAGATCTGAAGCTGATGCGATGTATTGATGAATTACATATGCAATATCCTTTTGCAGGCAGTCGTATGATGCGTGATTTGTTGAATCGTCAAGGACATCATATAGGACGACGTCATACACGTACTTTAATGAAGAAAATGGGTATTCAGGCGTTATATTGCAAACCAAATTTAAGCCAGGCTAATCAAGCTCACCGTAAATATCCATATCTGCTCAAAGGGTTGGCTATTCAGCGCAGTAATCAAGTGTGGTCTACGGATATAACGTATATCCCTATGGCAAAAGGCTTTGTTTATTTATGTGCTGTGATTGATTGGCATAGCCGCAAGGTACTTGCGCATAGGGTATCGATTAGTATGGAGGTGGATTTTTGTATTTCGGCTTTAAATGAAGCGATTGAAAAATATGGTCGACCTGAAATATTTAATACAGACCAAGGCAGCCAGTTTACCAGTGATGCATTTATTGATGTATTGAAATCAAATGGCATTCAAATCAGTATGGATGGTAAAGGTCGATGGGTAGATAATGTGATGGTTGAACGATTATGGCGGAGCGTTAAATATGAAGAGGTGTATCTCAAAGCTTATAGCAGTGTCACAGATGCGAAAAAGCAATTAAGTGCATATTTTGAGTTTTATAATTTGAAACGACCTCATTCGAGTCTAGACAAAATGACACCAAATGAGTTTTACTATGATCAGCTACCCCAACAAAACAAGGTGGCTTAACTAGAGCGGAATATCACTTATAAATACGCTTTTAGTTGTTCAAACAAGTGGGACCACCTCTCTATTCCTCCGATAATCACGCCTATCGATCCTAGAGCATCACTAAGAACTTCTAAATATGCACCTTTTATATTTAGACTTCCTTCAGCACTAGCAGAAAGGATTTTCATTGAAATCAAATTTATGACCAAACCAATGACCGCGACAATCATCATTCCAACACTTTGAATTTCAGCAGGATTCGTAAAACGTTGATAAGCTTCATATACAATATATATTGCTACCACAAAAAGCATCACCGCATTAAACAGAGCCGCTAAAATTTCAAATCGCTGATAGCCAAAAGTTCTTTTATCATCTGCGGCTTTTTTACCAATTTTGATAGCGGCAAGAGCAATAGCTAAAGCGGCTACATCAGTAAACATATGAGCTGCATCAGATAACAAAGCCAAACTTTGGGTAATAAAAGCAGCGACAACTTCTACTATTAAAAAAGTAGTCGTTAAACCTAAGGCAACCATTAACTTCTTACTATTTTCTTCAGTAACAACCGCATGGCTATGATCATGATGTTCTGACATAAAATATTTTCCTTATTCTATTTATGATGAGCAGAGATATTGGATAACAGCCAATATCTCTGCTGTAAATCGACTAATCTATTGGATTAAGAAACTTTCTTTTCATTTATCCAACGATAAAGCACGGGTAACAGCACCAAAGTTAGTAATGTTGAAGAGATAATCCCGCCAATCACTACGGTTGCCAGTGGCCGTTGAACCTCAGCCCCTGTTCCGGTTGCCAGCGCCATTGGTACAAAACCCAGTGAAGCCACACAAGCTGTCATCAACACTGGTCTTAAGCGCAAAATAGCCCCTTGCCACACGGCTTTATGCACTGGATATTTGTACCTTAATTCCTTAATAAAGGTCAGCATTACCAGTCCATTGAGGACTGCAACACCAGATAAGGCAATAAAGCCAATTCCAGCTGACATCGATAATGGAATATCCCTTAGCCAAAGGAACAGCACACCACCGGTCAAGGCAAAGGGTACCCCGGTAAAGACCAATAGACTTTCTTTGACATTGTGAAAGACCGCCATCAGTAAAATAAAGATAGTGATTAAAGCCAGTGGAATCACGATTTGCATCCGTGCTTTGGCTGAAGCCAAATTTTCAAACTGACCGCCATATTCTATCCAATAACCACTTGGCAAAGTGTATGCTTTGAGCTGTGTCTGTACATCAGAAACAAAAGACCCTAAATCACGCCCTTCAACATTCGTTGTAACCACAACTCGGCGTTTACCATTTTCTCGACTGACTTGGTTGATTCCTTCAATGGTCGAGACTTGCGCGACATCCGACAATAAAATACTGCCACCATTTGGAAGCTGAATAGGTAACTGGGAAACAGATGCGACACTACGGTCTTGCTCTCCAAGACGGATAACAAAATCAAAACGACGATCGCCTTCTAAAATCTCTCCCACGCTTTGTCCACCAATACTTGCAGCCACCACATCCTGAATAGATTTCACACTCAAGCCATACTGGGCAGCTAAAGCTTTATCAATCTCTACATTGAGTAAAGGCAGACCCGAAGTTTGTTCAACTTTCACCGCACTGCTACCTGCGACTTGCTGAATGATTTTCGCGATTTTTGCAGCCTCAGTATTCAAAACCTGCATGTCATCACCAAAAACCTTCACCCCCACATCACTGCGTATACCTGAAATCAGTTCATTAAAACGTAGCTCAATAGGCTGAGAAAACTCACTGTTATTGCCGGGAATTGTCGCAAGATAAGCTTCCATTCGGGTTCGAAGTGCATCTAGGCTTTCTTTTGAATCTGGCCATTCCTCACGTGGTTTCAGCATGATATAACCATCGGAAATATTCGGTGGCATCACATCTGTCGCCACTTCAGCAGTCCCGGTACGGGCAAATATAGCTTTAATTTCGGGAAAGTTTTTCAGTAAAAGCTTTTCGGTATTTTCCTGAATACGTAAAGACTCTTCCAAGCCTGTGCTTGGAGAACGTAATTGCTGTACCGCAAAATCACCTTCACTCAGCTGGGGTGCAAACTCACTGCCAATCTTCGTGCTGAGCAGACCCGTAATGACCAGGAGACAAATGGCAAAAGTTAAAACCACCGCTTTGTAATGATAGGCTCCATCCAATATCTGTTGATATCGGGTTTTGAGCCAGATCATCCAACGGCTTTCCGTTTCTTTGATCTCCCCTTTAACCCATAAAGCAACTGCAGCGGGCACAAAGGTGATCGATAAAATAATAGCTGCCACCAGTGCGAGAACAACGGTTAAAGCCATCGGATGAAATAGTTTTGCTTCTACACCACTTAAAGCAAAAATCGGCAAATACACCACCAAAATAATAAGCTGACCAAAAATAAGAGGACGACGTGCTTGGCGGGCAGCCAGAAAAACTTCCTTAAAGCGTTCACTTTGTGTGAGAGGTCGTTTTAACAGTTGCTGTGTATGGGCTAAACGCCGGATACAGTTTTCGACAATCACCACAGCACCATCGACAATGATGCCGAAATCGAGTGCACCTAAACTCATCAGATTGGCACTGATATTTTTCTGTGCCATCCCGGTTAAGGTAAACAGCATAGAGAGTGGAATGACACAGGCAGTAATCAAGGCAGCACGGATATTCCCTAAAAACAGGAACAGAATGATGATGACCAGGATTGCTCCCTCTACCAAGTTTTTCTGAACGGTTTTAATCGCCTTCTCAACCAAGGTAGTACGGTCGTACACCGTTTCAATCACTACCCCTTTAGGCAAACTATTCTGAATATCTTGAAGCTTGGCATCCACAGCTTTAGAAACAGTCCGGCTATTTCCACCCATCGCCATCATGGCAATCCCTAAAACGGTTTCTTTGCCGTTATAGGTTGCCCCACCGGTTCTTAAATCATGCCCAATAGAGACTTGCGCAATATCACCAACCCGAATTGGGCTGCCATTTGGGCTACCCAGCATGGTGTTCTCAATATCAGAAAGCCCATTGAATGTACCCGGTACACGTACCGTCAGTTGCTGACCATTGTCTTCAATATAACCTGCACCTCGGTTCTCATTATTTTGCGCTAAAGCCTGTTGCAGTTGTTCTAATGAGATATTCAGTTGCTGCATCCGGTTTAAATCGGGAGAGACCACATAGGTTTTTTCAAAACCACCAATACTGTTGACCTCTGCAACTCCCTTAACACGTTGCAGTTGAGGACGCACAATCCAGTCCTGAATCTCACGCAAATCCATCGGCGTGTATGCAGTTCCATCCGGCTTTTTCGCATTCGGATCTGCCTTCAGTACCCATTGATAAATCTCACCGAGACCCGTAGAAACGGGGGACATCGTCGGTGCGATTTGTGCAGGCAACTCAGATTGCGCCTCCTGTATCCGTTGGTTAATCTGCTGACGGGCCCAATAAATATCAGTCCCATCTTTAAAGACAATGGTGACTTGAGAGAGTCCATAACGGGATATGGAACGGGTAAGCTCCAGATCCGGAATGCCAGCCATGGCATTTTCAATGGGATAGGTAATCCGCTGTTCGACTTCAAGCGCAGTAAAACCCTTGGCTTGAGTATTAATCTGGACTTGGGTATTGGTAATATCGGGTACAGCATCAATCGGGAGTTTCTGATAGCTATACACCCCGACCGCAATCCAGGTACAGACAAAGAGCAACACCCAAATCGCATTTTGTATGGAAAACTGAATGATTCGTTCGAATAAACCTTCTGGTTTTGGCAGATCAGAATTAATGTTCATGGCCTGCCTCGTCTTTTTCTAATTCAGATTTCAACAAGAAACTGCCTTGAGCGATATACTTCTGCCCTTCAGTCAGCCCAGAAATCACTTCAAGCCATTGTCCATCACTTGAAGCCTGCCCCAATTGCACTTTCTGTGCTTTTAAGTGGACTTGACCTTTTTGTTCTGAATCTACGATGAAAATACTGTCTTCACCTTCAATACTTTGCAGCGCAGACTTTTGAATCCGAAGGGCTGATTTTGCTGTAGCTTCCGGAATCAACACTCTCACTAACACATTAGAACGCAACTCAGTAGCTTGCGCATCGAGTTTTGCGCGCACCACCAGACGCCCTGTTTGTACATCTGCCTGAGAGGTTAAGCTTTGTACAGTAGCTTTATAGATTTGATCTGAATCATTCACTTTAAAGTCAATTTTTTGCCCGGCTTGCAGTTGACCTGAGAATTGATTCGGCAAATTAAACTCAAGCCATAAATCTTTCAGCTGTTCAATGACAAAGAGCTGATTAGCCAGTTGCACATTTTCACCGACCACAATATCTTTTTGACTGATCACCCCAGAGATCGGTGCTTTAATCAGAAAACGCCCATTGTTATTGCCACTTGCACCTAATGCATTTAAACGTGCTTGTGAGGACTGGACAGTAATCTGCGCTTGACGGTAGGCATTTTCGGCACGCTGGTAATCCTGTTTGGCAGAAATCCCCTGTGACCAGAGTTGCTGTTCGCGCTGGTAATCTTTACGGGCCAAATCCAGATTCACCTGTGCCATACGCAGATTTGCCTGTTGGTCGATCAGTTCAGGCACGATTAGTACAGCCAGCGTTTGTCCTTTTTGCACGCTCTGTCCTAAAGCCACATTGACCTGCTCGACATGACCACTAAAATTAGGCGATATATGCGCTTGTTGATCGGTATTCACCACCAATTTACCTGGCAGGGTTGTCAGCTTTTCAACCAATCCTGTGGATGCAACAGCAACTTTTAAACCTTGTTCAACCATTTGTTGGCTGGTCAGTTGTATTTCGCCTTCTTCAGCATGTCCTTCTTCAGAACTATCTTCATCAGAATGTTCGGCATTTCCCTCATCATGACCATGCCCCTCAGATTCAGTTTTTTTTGAACTTAACCAAATAACCAGACTGACCAAGACCGTAATCAGAATCAAAATTGCAATCATGAGAGACTGGGATATTTTTCCGTTTTGCTTGGCGTTCATTTTATCGTGCTCCCCCATTGATTAAATTTTGCGATGCTTCGACTGCCTTTTTATTCAGTTGTGTATAGGCATCCGAACGGCTAATTTCTTCATAACTTGTGCCAATACTGAGTGCCTCAGCTGCGAGGGCAGTTTGCCAAGCTTGACGTAGAATTTGTAATTGACCCAATCGAAGATTCTGCAGTTGGGTGGTTGCTTGCTGAACGTCGGTAATGGACAGTTTCCCTGCCTGAAACCCTTGTAAAGTACGGCTCTGAACTTTGGTCGCCAAAGTAACTTGTGCTGTTGTGGCATCGAACTGGCTACGTAAACCTTTGAGCTGATGCATGCTGTTGGCAATATTGAGTATTTGTTGCTTCAGCTCACGCTGCTGCTGTTGGTTCAGCAATATTTGCTGTTGCTGGACCATCGGGATCGCATATTGCTGGCGGTTGAAAATATTCAGTGGAATAGCCACGCCGATTGCCAAAGTCGTATCGTTGCTTTCATTAGGGGTTTTGCTACGTTTCATGCCTACATTTAAAGTCGGATTGGGACGTGCCTGAATTCTTAAATTTTCAATTTGATGATCCGATTGCTGAATGTTCAAGGCATAGAATTTTTCTAGCCACCCTTCAGCAATATACCGTTGCACAGTTTGGAGACTTTGCTCTGGCCAAGGGATAGCGGTTTTATTCAATTGAAGATGTGAAGATGTTTCTCCCCCCCACAAATTAGACAGCTGACGACCGGCAGCTTGTTTATTCAGCATCGCTTGCTGATAAAGTCGTTGGATTTCTAGCGCTTCAATTTGGGTACGCTCAAAATCAACCAGGGCAATACTGCCTGCCTGATAGCGTTTCTGGGCACTGTCCAGATTGGCTTTACTTGTTTTTAACTGTACTGAATAAGCAGACTGCTCAACCTCAGCAAGTGCAAATTGCGACCATGCAAATTTAACAATCAGTTGGCTTTGTGCCTTCCATAATTGCTGTTGCAATTGGATTTGTTGATTCGAGGTATTGGCAATCACCCGGTTCAGCTTACGCTGACCAAATAGATCTAGAGGTTGACTAACGCCAACATTGAATTCCTGTTCTTGACCTGAGCCAAAGCCAGACTGTTCTAAACTTATACTTGGATTCTGCCATAACCGACTTTGCTGAATATTCAATTCAGATATTTGCTGAACTTGTTGCCACAGCTTGTCTTGAGTCTGGTAACTTTGTACTTTTGCTAAAGCGGATTCAAAGCTGGTAACGTTTTCAGCATAGCTATATTGCATAGCCGCTGTACATATACAAGCAACCAAGCTATGACGCAAGAGTATAATTGATTGTGAAGACATGATTTTTCCCACTTATTTAAATAATAAAAGTGGTGGGAATGTTTTAGGCTACCCCACCATGAGCGGGGAAAATTCGGGAGGTGGGCTTTGTTGAAACAGGTCAGGAGCCTGATAGCTGTTTTTCCAATGAAATTGTGGATTCACTTTAACTTCAGAGCTTGGATGAAACACATCTACTTTTTCATTTTGTACAATCAAATGCGTCATCGATGGTAGATGATCTTGATGATCTTCACCGATTTCTAAATCGCTACTGAATGTTTTTATGTTTTCTGACTGTCCATTATGATCGTGTTGACGACTATCGCTGGCACACAAGGTATTTTGGTGATGACCAAAATGATAACTCTGCTGTGATTGAGGCTGTTGTTCATGGACACAAAAGGCCGCCGCCACATTCCAAAAGCTTTGGAACATGAACAATCCAACCAAGACTGTAATCCATGTAGTAGAACGCATCATCATAACAATCGAAAAATTTGTACCAAGTATAAGGCTTAGAGCCACTCCAAGGTCAAGCTTAATAAATTAAATTAAACATTCAATGAACACTGAATAGCCGGCACTTTTGCAAATTTACCTTGTCTCTATAAGCTCACATCAATTTCAGGTAAGAATAACAATAGATAGTGAACCGTACCGGGTTTGTCGGAGACTTTTTATTTAAGTTAGGCCACCGGTAATCCCCCCTAAAAATAATAGGATCTAAAAGTAGAATTTTCTCTTAAGATACGAGCAGGAGATTCTGCATGAAAACATCTAAATTTACTGACAGTCAGATCATGTCCATCTTGAAATAGGCAGAATCTGGCACACCTGTAGCGACCCTTTGCCGTGAACACGGCATGAGTAATGCTACCTTTTATAAATGGCGTGCCAAATATGGTGGTATGGATACATCATTAATGGCTCGACTGAAAGAGCTAGAAGCCGAAAATACCAGACTTAAAAAGATGTATGCGGAAGAGCGATTAAAGGCCGAAATCATCCAGGAAGCGATGGCAATGAGCAGCACTGCTGCGCAAGGGTAAAGCCATCTTGCCGGCGTAAGATGGCACAACAGGCAGTTGCCCAGCATGCCATTAGTATTCGTTTGGCTTGTAAAGCATTTGGCATTAGTGAAACCTGCTACCGCTATCAAGCCAAACTCAGCGATGACAATGCACTCATTGCTGAACAGCTCATTGAACTCACTGAGGAAAATTCCGATTGGGGCTTTGGTTTGTGCTTCTCGTATTTACGGCATGTTGAGAGTTGCTGCTGGAATCACAAGCGGGTTTACCGCATTTACTGTGAGTTGGCACTGAATCTGCGTATTAAACCGAGAAGAAGACTAAAACGGCATGCGCCTGAACCATTGAAGGAACCAATCCGAGAAAATCAGGTTTGGTCATTAGATTTTATGCATGATCAGCTTTCCGATGGTCGCAAGTTTCGATTATTGAATGTGATTGATGATTACCGCCGCGAAGGCCTAGCCATTGAAGCAGGGTTCTCATTGCCCACAATCAGGGTTATTCGTACGTTGAATCAATTGCTGGAGTGGAGAGAAAAACCGTTAGTGATCCGATGCGATAATGGTCCCGAATTTATCAGTCACGAATTTGTGCGCTGGGCGACTGAGCACGGTATTCGTATTGAATATATTCAACCGGGTAAGCCACAGCAGAATGCGTATATTGAACGCTATAATCGGACCATACGTTATAGTTGGCTGAGCAAGCATTTATTTGATACTTTGGATGAAGTACAAGATTATGCAACAAACTGGTTGTGGCATTACAACCATGAAAGACCACATCTAGCTAACAAAGGAAAGCCACCTCTAATGGCTGCTTAACCTCTACTTTTAACTTCGGTTATTTATGGGAGGATTACCATATGAAAGAACTGCGTGTTCAACATCGCGGTAGACCCTTAAGAGCTTTCTTCGCATTTGATCCCTTACGACAGGCTATTGTTCTATGTATTGCTGATAAAGGCGGTAAAAAGCGTTTTTATAAAGACATGCTGGATATTGCAGATGAACAATACCAACTTCATCTCACTACCCTAGGAGATAAATCTAATGGCTAAGACTCTGCAAGAATTGTTAGCTAGCCGCTCTCCAGAGAGCCAAGCCCGTATTCAAAAAATGGCTGATGAATTACTGCTAGAAAATCAGCTTCATCTTATTCGTGAAGAACTCGAAATTTCTCAAAAAGAGCTTGCTGAAACTTTGGGAATAAAACAGCCATCGCTTTCAGCAATAGAAAATCGTGGCAATGATCTTAAGATTTCAACCATGAAAAAGTATGTTGAGGCAATGGGTGGGAAGCTCCGTATTGATGTAGAGCTTCCAACAGGAAAACATATAGGATTCAACGTTTAACAATAAAAATGGGAGCTATAGGCTCCCATTTTTAGATTCGTATAACGTTGAACCCAACGGTAAATAGTCGTGTGATCAACATTCACACCCCGTTCGGCCAGCATTTCCTGCAGTTCACGATAGCTAATGCCATATTTACAATACCAGCGCACAGCCCAAAGAATGATTTCGCCCTGAAAATGCCGACCATGGAAAGGATTCATATGCTGCACCTTTAGCTAAAACAGTCTTCAGCTTACCATTCGTGGTTATTTGCAACAGTGCCGATTTTTTGAAAAAAGCATAGGTCTAGATAATCAAGCTAGATTTTTTAAAACTCCACATTGGTCAATTGTACATAAACCATCACAAGTACCTCTTAAATCAGATAGTTGTTCAATAAGCTTTTGTTGCTTGATTATATTTTCTCTGATAGCACTGACATGTAAGTCAATTAATTCATTCACATCTGAACAATTTTTCTCAGGTTTGTCTTTATAGGTAAGTAATTGACGAATTTCATTCAAACTCATATTTAAAGTTCGGCAATTCAAAATAAATTTAATTCGCTCAACATAGCCTACATCGTAAAGGCGGTAATTTCCTTCCGTTCTTTCCGGTTCCGGAATTAAACCTTCCTTTTCATAAAACCTAATTGTTAATACTGAACATGAGGTTTTTTTAGAGAGTTCACCAATTTTTAAATGCATTGAGTTAGTATTTCCAAAGATTCTTGACTCTATAGTAACTATAGGGATTCTAATATTCAAAGTTTATAATTTTTTTAATGGGTATAATTATGAGTGGTTGTGGATGTAGTAAAGAAACACCATGCGAAGATAAGAAATCTCAACAAGAAAATCATCCATCAATTGCAGAAGCAAACAATTCAAAGAATTGTGATAATACGCTTAGCTGTTGTGGTGAAGAGGAAGAAAAAAAATCTTCATCTCCTTGCTGTAACACTTCAAACAGTTGTGAAGATACCGCTCAATCCTGTTATGGTTCTGATCCCAAAGAAAATTTAAGCACTGAAGATATTTTAAAAGATTCGCACTACATGAGTGAATACTTAGTTCCCAAAATGGATTGTTCTGCGGAAGAACAGATGGTTCGTATGGCGCTATCTTCAATTGATGGTGTTCAAAAACTCATCTTTGATTTACCTAACCGTTCTTTAAAGGTTCTACATAATCAAAAAGATGAAAATATAACCACCAAACTTGAAGCTTTGGGTTTTGGTGCAAAGCTTGTGAAGACTGAAACTTATATAAGCAATCAACAGGCTAAGCAAACAAGTACCTACACCATTCCTAAAATGGATTGCTCTGCTGAAGAGCAAATGGTCCGTATGGCTCTTGCAGATATTGAAGCAGTTAAAGGTCTTACTTTTGATCTTCCCAATCGAAAACTGAAAGTCTTCCATAATGAAGGGATTCAGCAAATTACGGCTAAACTCGAAGGACTGGGTTTTGGGGCGAAACTTGATGAAAAGAGGTGGTCCCACTTGTTTGAACAACTAAAAGCGTATTTATAAGTGATATTCCGCTCTAGTTAAGCCACCTTGTTTTGTTGGGGTAGCTGATCATAGTAAAACTCATTTGGTGTCATTTTGTCTAGACTCGAATGAGGTCGTTTCAAATTATAAAACTCAAAATATGCACTTAATTGCTTTTTCGCATCTGTGACACTGCTATAAGCTTTGAGATACACCTCTTCATATTTAACGCTCCGCCATAATCGTTCAACCATCACATTATCTACCCATCGACCTTTACCATCCATACTGATTTGAATGCCATTTGATTTCAATACATCAATAAATGCATCACTGGTAAACTGGCTGCCTTGGTCTGTATTAAATATTTCAGGTCGACCATATTTTTCAATCGCTTCATTTAAAGCCGAAATACAAAAATCCACCTCCATACTAATCGATACCCTATGCGCAAGTACCTTGCGGCTATGCCAATCAATCACAGCACATAAATAAACAAAGCCTTTTGCCATAGGGATATACGTTATATCCGTAGACCACACTTGATTACTGCGCTGAATAGCCAACCCTTTGAGCAGATATGGATATTTACGGTGAGCTTGATTAGCCTGGCTTAAATTTGGTTTGCAATATAACGCCTGAATACCCATTTTCTTCATTAAAGTACGTGTATGACGTCGTCCTATATGATGTCCTTGACGATTCAACAAATCACGCATCATACGACTGCCTGCAAAAGGATATTGCATATGTAATTCATCAATACATCGCATCAGCTTCAGATCTGATGCACTCACAGGTTTTGGGCGATAGTAATAACAACCACGGGAGACTTTCAGCAGCTTAGCTTGCTTAGATACTGAAATCTGAAGTGAGTCGTCGATTAACTTTTGTGGTTGAAGCGGCCCAGTTTCTTCAACACACCTTCTAAAAAATCAATTTCTAATGCCTGCTCACCGATTTTTGCATGTAGTTTTTTTAGATCGATGGGTGGTTCTGTTGGAGCTTTTGATTGATCGAAAGCTTGCGAGGAAGCTGAGATCAATTGATTTTTCCAGTCAATAATTTGGTTTTGATGAACATCAAACTCAGCACTCAATTCAGCAAGTGTTTTTTCTGCTTTAATCGCAGCAAGTGCTACCTTAGCTTTAAAATCATTTGAATGATTTCTTCTTGGTCTACGTGCCATAAAATACTCCATATATTGATGTTTATAACATCATTTGAGGAGCAGAATATCACTTATAGGAGTTGTTCAAATTTACGGATCCATCTCTAAACACAGCTTTCTTCAGGCGATATACCTAATGAACCTGATCCTGTGAGACAAGCTAAAGTACTTAAACTGTTATTAGGTATTAATGCTCTACTTTTCTTTATAGAATTCATCAGCGGTATTATTGCTGCGTCTACAGGATTGATTGCTGATTCTCTAGATATGTTTGCCGATGCAGCCGTTTATGGTATTGCGCTATATGCCGTCGGAAAAGCTGCGAAATATCAAATAAAAGCAGCCCATTTCGCAGGTTGGATTCAGTTATTACTTGCTGTTATCGTGATTGTTGATGTCATTAGACGATTCATGTTTGGAAGCGAGCCAGAATCAACGCTCATGATTGTTATTGGCCTGCTCGCACTTATAGCTAACGTGACATGCTTATATCTTATTTCTGGTCATCGAGAAGATGGCGCACATATGAAAGCCAGTTGGATTTTCTCGGCGAATGACGTTGTCGTAAATATGGGCGTTATATTTGCCGGTGTACTCGTGGCGTGGACGGGATCAGCTTATCCAGACTTAATCATTGGCATACTGGTTTCTTTATTCGTACTTAATGGTGCCCGAAAAATTTTGGCTTTGAAGTAAGGGCACTGTTGCAAATAACCACGAATGGTAAGCTGAAGACTGTTTTAGCTAAAGGTGCAGCATATGAATCCTTTCCATGGTCGGCATTTTCAGGGCGAAATCATTCTTTGGGCTGTGCGCTGGTATTGTAAATATGGCATTAGCTATCGTGAACTGCAGGAAATGCTGGCCGAACGGGGTGTGAATGTTGATCACACGACTATTTACCGTTGGGTTCAACGTTATGCTCCTGAAATAGAAAAACGTTTACGCTGGTATTGGCGTAATCCTACAGATCTGAGCTCGTGGCATATTGATGAAACCTATGTAAAAGTGAATGGACGATGGTCTTATCTGTATCGTGCAGTCGATCAACGTGGCGATACCATTGATTTTTATCTTTCTTCTAGACGTAATACCAAATCAGCATATTGTTTTCTTGGAAAAATTTTAAATAATGTGAAGAAGTGGCAAATTCCACAAGTGATCAACACGGATAAAGCACCCACATATGGACGTGCTTTATCACGGTTAAAACGGGAAGGTAAATGTCCACCAGACCTTGAGCACAGGCAGATTAAGTATAAAAATAACGTGATTGAATGTGATCATGGCAAGCTAAAGCGGATCATCAGGGCCACATTAGGATTCAAATCTATGAAGACGGCTTATGCCACAATTAAAGGTATTGAAGTCATGCGTGCACTACGTAAAGGACAAGCATCGTCATTTTATTATGGTCAGCCTCAGGGTGAAGTGTGTCTAATCAACAGGGTTTTCGGTCTCTAAGTACTTTTTAAAGGGAACATCATCGACTCAAATCTCTATTTGCAACAGTGCCATAATAAGTGCAGAAAGCAAAGAGTTACTAATTTTATACAATATAAGTTTCTGATTTATAATTAATTAACTCGATTGCAATCTAGCTTTTTCAGCAACGATTTATCTTTTTTAAAATAGTATTAATTTATTTTTTTGAGAACAAACCTTAACAAAATTACAAGTTTGTAATTTTGTTGTCATTCTGATGTATATATTTACTCATTATTATAAGTAAAGATTTTTTTGCTCAGTTCTATGTTGTAAATTCCAGCAATTATCATAGCCACGCGGCTGTTACTGAAGAGAATAGTAAGAAGTTAATATTTGCTGTAGGTTTGACCACTACTTTTTAATCGTAGAAATTATAACCGTTTTTATTACTCAAAGTTTAACTTTTGTGATTGTCTAAAAACACATAGCGGTCGAATGGCCATATTAACTGACTTAAAATCAGTCGCATACTTTAATGTAGCGGTTCTGATAGCACAAAAGTTCGCAGCATGAAAACGGAACCGGCATAATTGATTTATAGTGAACCCATACACTAAGCATAATGATTTAGAGGACGATAATCCCAATGAAAAAATTCCTTTTAGGAGCTGTTGCCGCATCTGTTTTGGCCTTTTCAGGTAGTGCTATGGCCAATTTTGTGGCAGGTCAGGACTATCAGGTGGTCGCAAAACCAGTCAAAGTCGAAAAACCGGGCAAAATTGAGGTACGTGAATTCTTCTGGTATGGCTGTGGTCACTGTTTCGCGCTTGAACCACATATGCAGGGCTGGTTGAAAAAATTACCAAAAGATGTACGTTTTGTACGTACACCTGCTGCAATGAACCCGCTTTGGGAACAGGCTGCACGTGCTTATTATGTTTCAGAAGCCCTGGGTGTGCGTCAAAAAGCACATTTACAATTATTCCATGATATTCATGATAAGCAGCGTCCAATTTTAGAACAGGCGCAATTGGCCAAGTTCTATACCCGCTATGGTATTCCTGAAGCGAAATTTAACAGCACTTATAAATCTTTCCCGATCACTTCGAAAATTGCCCAAGCCAAAAATCTGGCTGCTCAGTATCAGTTAAGTGGTGTTCCGGCAGTGACCGTGAATGGTAAATATATTGTGCAGGGCAATGATGCCAAAGTAATTCAGGTGGTGAATTACCTGATTGAAAAAGAGCGTAAAGCCAAATAAGACGCGATTGATTATCTCTAAAAAAAACCTGCATCGAATCTGCAGGTTTTTTTATTTAAACTGGAGGAATGGTTATTTACGTCCTGACTGCCGGATCTGGTGTTTCTATCGGCGGGCGATACCAGTGTAAAATTCCTCGGAATAAGAGCTGCATCTGCAACACGCTTTGCGCTTTAAAGTCATGGGATTGAATATGAATCGTGGATTGTATCTTTACCAGTTCATACCTGATATCTTCATTCAGAAAATGAATTTTCCTTTCTATTTCAACACGCAGAATTGCCGAGGCGCCCCGACGCTCTAAAACAAACAAAGGTGGTGTTTCAAAAAGTATGCTGAAAAAAACAATATGGCTTTTGATAAAATAGAGGTATGAAAATAACGCTACAAATCAAATGTCCTACCTGTCTAAGTAACAATATTGGGATAGTTTTATCACAGCATTTCAATGTTGCAAGCAAGTGATCGGTAAGTTTTTTACCGTCGGTATTGAAGGTAACAATTGTAGAATTCGTCATCGAATCAGGCGTGGATTTAGGAGAAGTTGCAACTTTTCTAAAAAGCTCGAAAATCATTTTAAAGCCTTTGATTTGACTTTCTTTTACCTTAATAACGGATTTGTTTAACGCTAGCATACTTTTTGAAACACCACCAAAGTGGTAAGGAATTCCCACTGTTACTCTAACAGAGATTAAGCAGGATCAGCTGTAAATCCACGCTCACTGAGAGTTGCAATGACTTTATCCTGACTCACTGTTGTGTTGATTTCAACGATACGGTTTTGTAAATCAATATCGAGTGAGGCATTCGAGTCGAGCTCTTTAATTGCGGTAGTAATGCCGCGTGCACAACCACCACAAGTCATATTAGCGATGTGAAATTTCATATGTTGCTCCTTTTTAACAAAACATTTGTTTAAAACATTAGAACAGTAACTCTAAACTTTCACCATACAACCAGCCTTTTTCTGAATCAGTTACTCGCTGTAACTTGGTCTGTTTACAACCTTACAGTTTTCTTCAGAGTATTCCAAAGAAGAGTGTTCTAATGACTACAGTAAAAGTACTTAACCAACATTAATGTGACTTTAAAATGACATTTTTGTCATCTACGATCACTCTGAAATTTATAAGATTAGTTATTTCAATCAATGGTAGTGAACTGAATAGATGAGACCGTTATGGGTTGAAGATAAGCTAAAAACCGGTGACTACCTTTATGTATAATGCCTCATGATGCGATTTTACTGTTCTGATTGTCGTAAGTTGACAGTCCAGTAGAAACTTTATTGCTCAGCTACAAAAGATAAATGCAGTAATGTTAAATTTCCTCAATTCCCTTATTTTGAAATTCTCTTATTCAATACCCACGACAGTGGTTATATAGCCTGTTGTTAATAGAATTGATAGACCTAATAACATCTCAAATAAAATGGCATGACTAAGGTGTTTAGCAAATTTAGGATGTTGAAGATGCGGGGTGAAATACCATTTGTTGAAGGCAGCTAAAAGTAGAATACTTATAACAAAAAACATTTTAACCATGAAACCATAGCCATATGCAGTATTGATTAAGGTATTAAAATCTTTAATTAAAAGAAGAGCTACACTAGCGCCACAGGCGATTAATATCCCAACAATGAAAGCAGCAATACGTCCAAATACATGCATGCGATCTTTTAAAGGTAAACCACTTATTTCCCGGCTGGTTTTCCATAACGGATATAAAGACCCCATCCATAACGACATAACTAGAATATGGATTGATAATAAAATTTGAGCAAGTAAGGTTAAATTAGCGACATGTCCGAGCTGGGAAAAACTAAAAATAATCGGGAGAAGTAAAACACAAAATATTGAACTTTCAATTATAGAAAAATGACCTTTGTTCCTGTTAAGTTTAACCACCATGAGAAGAAGTAAAAGAGCAAAACTAATAGAACGAAGAACGTATATATACCCCGTCGGAGTATTAACCAATATATTAATATACGTGGGGTCCACCATACCTGTAATACCAGTATTGGCAAAACTACCAATCAGAATAAAAAATCCCAAGGTACTGGAAATTAGGCCTAATCCAGCGCCAATTGTAATATATTTAAGAATCGATTCTTTTAGTTCAAGATATTGTCTAAGTAAAAAATAGCAAAAGGCTCCACCAACGACAAAAGCTACACTTAAATATAAAATAACCTTAGTTAACCAAGTGGCCCACATCCAATATTCAGAAATCATTATTTTTGTCCATTCTAGAACAACATGCCAGCACCTCACTGACATGTTGAAAGGTAATCAATTCTTATTTAGTTGATTTGATAGTGAAACTATATTCACCATTCATGTTGTGACCATCTTTCCCCATTGTTGTCCAGACAACGGTATATTTACCTTTTTTCAGTTTCGGAAGAGCGACATCAAAGGATTTCTTTAAGTCATGAGTAACTTTATATTTTAAAGGAACATCTCTTCGCTGAGCATCCAGTAACTTAATATTCATCAACATAACCTCTGCACCAAAGTTAAGGGTCAAGTTCTTTGGTTGACTAAGGATAGATGCATTTTCCGCAGGAATCGCACTCACTAAACTCACATGAGCGAACGTAGTTGTAGTAGCCACAATCATTGTTGCAGCTACTACAACATTACGTAGAGCAGTCATTTTATTTTGAAATAATTTCATTTACGTTTCCTCTTGATTCGTTAGTTCATTAGAGATGACTTTATAAAATCTATATTTAATGAGACCACATCATCTCCTCTTATATTTCAATTATTAGTGAGAGACAGAAACAGAGCGATGACTTCAAAATTACATTTTTGTCATTTTTAAAATTTAAAATCTTTAACTATTAAAATAATCTTATTGAAAAATAATGATCATTTAACAAACAAATTATGCAGGTGGTTGATTTATGAAATGTAGTAATCATTTTGTCTAAGAAAATAGTAGCTATTTAATTTTTTATATTTTAGTTTAAATATAAACATGTTATGTTTAATTTGATCTAATATAAATTTGTGGGCTAAGCACATGACTCAAACACGTCCAAGAATGACCAAATTATTTGAACAGCTTGGTTTAGCTTCTACTGAAGAAGCAATTGCAAAATTCATAGAGAGCCATCAGCTAGCTGGAGATGTTTTTTTAACACAAGCAATTTTTTGGACTGATGCTCAACGTCATTTTTTAGAAGAAAAACTACACTCTGATGGTGAATGGACGACAGTGATTGATCAATTAAATGAGTCTTTACATGAAAATTCAGTAAAATAATTTTCCGTTAGTATTAAGGATCTACATTCTTCCCTGCATTGAATACAACTCATTCATACAGTAGTACTGTTTTGGAGATGGAATCTCTATTATATAAGTAGTAGATTCCTTACTCTGAAATTTGGATTATAAACCCTAATATTAAAAATAATCTTCTTTACCTTCTATCGGCTTTGTTGCATAAATATGTAAGCATCTGATTTAAATAAATTTAATTTTGGATCAAAAAATAATCAAAACTTCTAAAATCATATAGTTATGAAATCTTTGTGCAACAAAGCCCCTTCTATCTAATAAATATACCAATAAGTTTAATAATTAAATTATCCACCCTTTTTTCTATAAAAAACTATTTTGATCAACTGTATTTTTTCTTTAAAGGAATAAGAGTGTAAATTACATTAAGAATGTGTCTCTAACTAGCCTTGGAGTCATCTAATCATTTCATTTTTATTTTTTTAAGCACATAAAATCATAACAACTTTAATAGTTTTAAAAGATTAATATTAAATAAAATTTTTGTCATCTCAGCATAGACTATATATTTCGAGAAGATCTCAAAATTACATTTTTGTCATTTTTAAAAATAATTAATTAATAGTGCTAAAATTTTTAAGAGAGACAGAGAATAACCAAAAATTTCATCAGTTTAGTAGTCAAATTCCTAGACTCTGTTCAGTACTAAAACATAGCTTTTACTTCCAAATTATTTAAAGGAAAAAATTATGATGAAATTCAAAAACATTTTTTTGGGCTTATGTATCGCAGCCGCGTCATTGAATACATTTGCACAGCAATCCGATGAACACAAAGATCACCACCCTGAAAAAACAGCACCATCTGCAGTAACAATTAAGCAAACAGTTACCAGCACCACTGCTACAGATAAAATGGCTGCAATGGACCAGCACATGAAAGCAATGCAAGCCATGCATGCAAAGATGATGGCTGCAAAAAACCCTCAAGAACGTCAAAAACTTATGGCTGAGCACATGAAACTCATGCAAGGAGGTATGAGCATGATGAAACAGATGAGCGGCCAAAGCATGCATGCAAATATGGCTGACCGTCAGCAAATGATGGAAAAACGTATGGACATGATGCAATCCATGATGCAGATGATGATGGACTGTATGCCTCCCTCCACAACTAAATAATTACCCATGAATTAGAGAGGGAAGCACCATGAACCATCAACCTCAAGAACATAATTCAGTACCTAACTTTTGGTCTACACGTTATGCCATCGGCCTATTCGTGATTGGTGGTGTGGCAGCCTATTTTCTCTTAACCGAGCATTTGGCCCATGTCGTTGGTGTTTTACCCTTTTTACTCCTTTTAGCATGCCCACTCATGCATATTTTTATGCATGGTGGTCATGGACATCACCATCATCAACAGAAAAATCCAGACACATCAGATAATAAAAAATCAAGCGAACCAGGAGACCCCTCATGAATCATGCGGAATCGGCTTATGGTTTATGGACGCTGGTTATCATTAACTCAGCAGTTTTTATCATGTTCGCTTTCAGTTTTTTTAGACCTTCCACTGCGCGCGATTGGCGTACATTTGGGGCCTTTTCGGCTTTTATCATTGCTCTATTTGTCGAAATGTATGGTTTTCCTTTAACCATTTACCTGTTATCTGGTTGGCTTCAAACTCGCTTCCCTCAACTTGACTTACTTTCTCATAATGCAGGTCACTTGTGGTCAACGCTATTAGGTGAAAAAGGTGATCCACATTTTGGCATTTTGCATATCGCCAGTTACGTTTTCTTGGGCTATGGATTTTACCTGTTATCAACGTCATGGCACGTGCTGTACAACGCGCAACGTCAGCATTCTTTAGCGATCACAGGCCCTTATGCACGTATACGTCACCCACAATACGTGGCTTTTGTGATGATCTTGCTGGGTTTTTTATTGCAATGGCCAACTTTACTGACACTGATTATGTTTCCAATCCTACTCTTAATGTACAGCCGCTTGGCAATTAAGGAAGAGGCTGAAATGAGTAAACAGTTTGGCGCTGTCTATGACAGCTATGCTCAACAGACTCCGAGATTTATTCCAAAATTCGGCCATAAAACCACTTTTCCATAAGAGAATTATTTATGTCAGATCAAAAAAATCATAACCAGGACCATATGGCACAGGCTACAACAGACGTACTGAAAGACCCAGTCTGTGGTATGACCGTCACTGAAGAATCGAAATACCATGAGGAATTTAAGGGGAAAACTTACTTTTTTTGCAGTGATAAATGTCAATCAAAGTTTCATAGCAGCCCGGTGCAATATATCGCTAAACCCGCAACGACGACTGCCGATGCACATACACAGCATCATCAGACTGTTCAACACGTTAATGCGGCAAGCACAACAGGTACGACCATCTATACATGCCCAATGCATCCAGAAATCAGGCAAGATCATCCTGGAAACTGTCCTAAATGCGGAATGACACTGGAGCCACTCATTCCTGAATTAGAGGAAGATGAGAATCCGGAGTTACGTGATTTCCGCCGACGCTTCTGGTGGACACTGCCATTGACCATCATCGTGACTTTTTTGGCGATGTTTGGTCATCAAATGAACCTGTTCAATATGGCTGTTCAGAGCTGGATTGAACTGGTGTTGTCACTCCCAATTGTACTTTGGGCAGGTTGGCCATTTTTTTCCCGGGGTTGGCAATCGGTTGTGAATCGCAGCCCGAACATGTGGACGCTGATTGGTTTGGGCACTGGAGCTGCATTTATTTATAGTGTGGTCGCAACCATTGCACCGCAAATCTTCCCAGACTCATTTATTTCCATGGGTCGTGTCGCTGTTTACTTTGAAGCTTCAGCGGTCATCATTTCATTGACCCTACTGGGACAAATATTGGAGTTAAAAGCACGTTCGCAAACTTCTGCTGCAATTAAGTCACTCCTTGGGCTCGCTCCTAAAACAGCTCGCCGAATCCTGCCTGATGGAACTGAAGAAGATGTTCCTCTAACGCATGTCCATGTAGGAGATTTACTCAGAATTCGCCCAGGTGAAAAAGTGCCTGTGGATGGTGTAATCACTGAAGGAAGTAGTTCAGTGGATGAATCGATGCTGACAGGTGAACCTTTACCGATCACTAAACGCATCGGTGATAAAGTCATTGGTGCTACCCTGAATACCAATGGTTCATTGATCATGCGTTCAGAGAAAATTGGTTCAAGTACCATGTTATCCCAGATCGTACAGATGGTGGCGCAAGCTCAACGCTCAAGAGCCCCAATGCAACGCATGGCTGATCAGGTTGCAGGTTGGTTTGTCATGGCTGTAGTAGCCATTGCCTTGCTTACCTTCTTTGGATGGGGACTGTTCGGCCCAGAAGAGTCGAGCTGGGTTTATGCATTAATCAATGCTGTGGCAGTACTCATTATTGCCTGTCCTTGTGCACTAGGCTTGGCAACTCCAATGTCTATCATGGTTGCAACGGGTCAAGGTGCTACTCATGGTGTGTTGTTCCGCGATGCAGCAGCCATTGAGAATCTGCGCAAGATTGACACACTAATCATCGATAAAACAGGTACGTTGACCGAAGGACGCCCTGTATTCGATCGTGTGGTTGCCGCATCAGGTTTCGATGAATCTGAAGTATTACGTTTAGCCGCCAGTCTTGATCAAGGCAGTGAACACCCGCTAGCCGAAGCGATTGTAAACGCAGCACACGAACGTGGCCTGCCTCTTGAAACACCAGAAAATTTTGAATCAGGCTCAGGGATTGGTGTTCGAGGTCAAGTGGGCGATCGTCAGTTAGCTTTGGGCAACACAGCACTGATGGAGCAATTAGGTATCTCGGTACAATCGCTGATTCCGCAAGCCGAAGAGCTGCGTTCAGAAGGTGCAAGTGTGATGCATCTAGCCATCAATGGTGAATTGGCCGGCCTGCTTGCAGTATCCGATCCCATCAAAAAAAGTACCCCAGAAGCACTTGCCACCCTGAAGGAAGCGGGTCTACGTATCGTGATGGCAACAGGAGATGGTCTCACCACTGCCCGTTCAGTCGCAGCACGTCTAGGCATTGATGAGGTACATGGCGAAGTCAAACCCGCAGATAAACTAGAACTGGTCAGCAAATTGCAGAAGCAAGGTCGCATCGTGGCTATGGCTGGTGATGGCATCAATGATGCACCAGCCTTGGCTAAAGCTGATGTCGGTATCGCTATGGGAACCGGGACTGATGTTGCAATGAATAGTGCCCAAGTTACGCTGGTCAAGGGAGATTTACGAGGGATTGCTGTTGCCCGTTCACTTTCGGAAGCTACTGTCGGCAACATGAAACAGAACCTCATGTTTGCTTTCCTTTACAATGCTTTGGGTATCCCTATCGCGGCTGGCGTACTATATCCATTTACCGGTTGGTTGTTGTCACCGATGATTGCCGCCTTGGCTATGAGTTTGAGTTCAGCTTCAGTCATCACCAATGCCCTTCGCCTGCGAAATAAAAAGTTCTGATAGAGAGTTCCTTTCTTCCACCAGATGTATCAGGGCTGGTTGCAGCACTCGCCATCGGCCTGCTCATTGGTTTAGAACGAGGATGGCAGGATCGAGAACTGCCAGAAGGCAGCCGAGTAGCAGGTCTACGTACCTTCACATTGACAGGATTGCTCGGAGGAGTGCTCGGTCATTTACAACCAAACTTCGGAGCTTGGCCGCTAGTTGCGGCCGTATTAGGGCTTTCCTTATTATTAACAGTGTCCTACGCGCGTACTGCAAAACTTTCCGGTAATCTAAGCGCTACCACGACGATCGCGATGCTGTTGACATTAGTTTTAGGTGCATATGCATCCCATGGTAATGTTACTTTAGCATTAACCGCGGCTGTAATCGTCGCTGTATTTTTGGATCTCAAGCCAACCTTACACGGTTGGCTACGCTTGATAGAGCATCGTGAATTAACCGCATCCCTGCAGTTGCTGGTACTTTCTGTCGTTATATTACCCTACTTACCCAATACGGGTCTGGGACCTTTTGCTGCATTAAATCCTTACCAGTTATGGTGGGCAGTGATCCTGATTGCCGGACTCTCTCTGGCAGGTCATTTTGCCATGCGGCTTACCGGTTCAGAAAGAGGCATATTCTGGACAGGTCTATTGGGTGGTTTGGCATCTTCTACAGCTGCAACTGTCGCACTGGCACGCTATACACGCCAGCACCCCGTCATGGTCAGTGCTGCTATTTCTGGAACATTGGCTGCCTGTGGCATCATGTTTTTTCGTATGGTTGTGCTGATAGGCGTCATTGAGCCAGCATTGCTAAGCACTTTTGGTGGTGCAATGATGATTGCGGGAATCCTTCTACTGGGTATGGCATTGTGGAGACAACGCCAAATTACCAGCGCTGAAAACAACGATCGAACAATAGAAGTAATGGCTCCTTTTGATCTTGGGACAGCATTCAGCTTCGCTGTTTTCCTGGCTGTCATGGCAGTCTTGGTCCCGGCAGCAAAACAATGGTTGGGCACCAGCGGCATCTTCGTATTATCGACTATTTCTGGGCTAGCAGACGTAGATGCTATTTTAGTCTCACTTGCCCGCCTGCATAGTACTGAAGGCTTAACAACAAATGTGGCTGCTGTCGCGCTAGGGCTGGCCACACTGAGCAACATGTTAAGCAAAGCGACAATTGCATGGATGACAGGGGGGGCACAGTTTGGCCGAGCTATCATATTTGGCTACACAATTGCCATGATAGGTGCTGGCGTAGCTCTGGCTCTCAGTTTGAGCTTTATGTAAGGTCAACTCGGGTAAATGGAAGATGTTCAAAAAATGAGTTAAAATGATTCCCCTTGCATGGATTCACTTTGAAAAACAATGGTAAAAATGATTCGACCATTGAGGGATTCAGCCTGGATGGTCGCCCCAAGCATATCAAGAATAGATTTTGTTATGGCAAGCCCTAAGCCGGTTCCTTCTTCTGTTCTTTGTCTAGACGCATCTGTTCGATAAAAACGATCAAATAACCTGGATAGTTGTTCAGGAGAGAGTTCAGGGCCTTCATTTTCAATTGAAAATATTGTGTTATCTAAATTCTGTTGAAGTTTTATCTGTATTGTAGAATTCTTGTTTCCATATTTAACTGCATTAGACAATAGGTTGCTGAGTGCGCGACGTAACATAGCAGGATCACCTTTTACATTGCCAGATCCTGTTTGTTGAAGTGTCATATTTTTTTCGGCAGCTAGAGCGTCATAGAAATCAAATAAAGCGGTAACTTCTTTAATGAGGTCAATATTCTGTAAGTTCTGTAAATTTAAGTCATGTTCTGCTTTTGCCAAGAAAAGCATATCGGACACCATTCGAGCCAAACGTTCAAATTCTTCTAAATTAGAAAATAGTATTTCTTGATAAGTACCAATATCTCGGTTACGGGCGAGACATACTTGAGTTTGGGTCATTAAATTATTAATCGGTGTTCTAATTTCATGTGCTAAATCAGATGAAAAATCGGAAAGTTTTTCTAAAGCTGACTCTAGTCTGTCCAGCATAGCATTGAAGGCAATTGCTAATGATTTTAGTTCTGTTGGTGTATGCTCAACTTCTAAACGTTCTGAAAGATGTTGAGCAGAAATTCCTTGTGCGACCTTAGCCATTTTTTGCACGGGTCTTAAACCTCTCCAGGTTGCAAACCAGCCTAAAAACATTAAACAAATCGTACCGGCTAAACCAATGTAAAAAAGTTGACGCTTAAAATCATTTAAAAAATGTAGATGTTCAGATGTATCGATCCCCACAATAATGCGTACAGATTGTATTTCAGTATTTTTGTTTATATCCGTGTTGTAGATCATGCCATGATAGGTCTTATTCTTAATTTTCCATTTAATCCAAGGGTTATTTGCTGACTTGATTAACTGTTGAGTATTAATGATTGAAGGTGTAGAACTAAATAAAATCTGACCTGCCGGTCGTTCTATTTGGACCATAAGATCATGGTGTCCAACTAAAGCATCTTTCAAATATAGATCAAGTTCTGGAGAATTTTTAGGATGCTGTTGGAGAAGATTCTGAATAAGCTGGATTTTACCTTCTAATTGGGTACGATCTTGCGTTTCAAAATGATGCATCACTAATTTATGGATGAAAAACCCCATCATAATGAGAATGCATATAGTCGATAATGAGAAAATAATACCAATACGAAAACTGATAGATTTGAATAATTTATTATTCATCTTCTACCTCTAATACATACCCCATTCCTCGAATATTCTGAATTAACTTAGGGGTAAAATTACTATCTACTTTATTTCTTAATCGTTTAATAGCGACTTCAACTACATTTGTATCACTATCAAAGTTCATATCCCAAATTTGAGATGCAATAAGTGCTCTTGGTAGAATTTCACCTCTTCTACGCATAAAAAGCTCCATAAGCGCAAATTCTTTAGCCGTCAGATCAATGCGTTGACCTGCTCGTGTTACCCGACGTTTTCTCAAATCAAGTTCTAAATCAGCAATCTTAATAATATTATTATCTTCTCTTTGTTGCCCTCGTCTAAGGAGCGTTTTTATTCGAGCTAGAAGCTCTGCAAAAGCAAAAGGCTTAACTAAATAATCATCAGCGCCTAGCTCTAATCCTTTTACTCGATCTTCGATTTGATCTCGGGCGGTAAGAAAAAGAATGGGCATTGTTTTACCGCTGCTACGAATATCATTGATAATATTCCAACCATTTAGTCCAGGTAACATCACGTCTAAAATAATTAAGTCATACTCTTCAGAAAGAGCTTGATGTTTACCCGTTAACCCATCTGTAACCCAGTCCGTAATATAGCCAGCTTCGGATAAACCTTGCTTGAGATAATCACCAGTTTTTTGTTCATCTTCAACTAATAGTATTCTCATTTCCGAATCCTAAGTCATTCATTAAAACTATAATAACGTTATAAAACATCTGATCGAGATAGATTACAAAAATGTCATTTTCAAGTCACTTAGATGTTCAGTGCTTCACTTTATTGTAGTAGCAAGAAATTAACTTTTAGAGAAACTTATGAAAACTGTAGTGCGTCGTAGTCTAACAATTTTAATGTGTGCTGGAACTTTAATTGCTGGTACTCAATCTTGGGCAAAAGATGTATCAACCTCAAGTGCCACTAAAACGGTAAAAGCACAGGAACCTTGTACAAAACCTTGTAAAATGGAAAAAGATGACAAGACTCAGCAAGATCATAGTCAACATCAGTCTCCTAACTCATCTGACATGTCAAAAATGGATCATGCTATGATGAATATGGACCATTCTAAAATGGATCATTCAAAGATGAATATGCCTGGTAGCAATAAATAATTTTATAAATAGCGAGAAAGAAGTATTAAAGTTTATACTAAATATTTGCTTTATTACTTCAATCTTGACCTTTCTAAAGGTGAGATAGAATGTCAAAAAAGTTAAGTCATATACTCTTAATTGGAGTTGGTTTATTTTCATCAACTTGGGTAATGGCGGCAGTTAAAGAATATGATTTAACAATCGCTGAACAAACTGTAAATATCACAGGAAAACCAGTTGAGAGAATTACTGTAAATGGTAAATTCGTTGCACCACTTCTTGAATTTGAAGAAGGTGATGAAGCCGTTATCCGTGTTCACAATAAGTTAAAAAATCAGGACTCTTCAATCCATTGGCATGGCTTATTATTACCTGGAATTATGGATGGTGTACCTGGATTTAACAAATTTAATGGCATTGCCCCTAATACAACTTATGAATATAAGTTTAAAGTCCGCCAAAATGGTACTTATTGGTATCATTCACATAGTAAAGGACAAGAACAAGACGGTTTATATGGTGCTTTTGTTATTTATCCTAAAGATAAAACTCCACTAACAGCTGCTGAAAAAACCGATAAAGATTACGTTGTTTTGCTTTCTGATTTTCATAATTCAACAAGTGATCAAATTATGAAAAATCTTAAAAAAGAAGCAGATTACTATCAGAACCGTCGCGAAACAGTATTCGATGTATTAAAACAAGTTAAACGTGATGGATTAAAGGCAACTTGGCAAGACCGCTCTATGTGGAATCGGATGCGGATGTTGAAAACAGATATGTCCGATGTGACTGGTTATACATTTTTAATGAATGGCAAAACACCTCAGCAAAACTGGACCGGTAACTTCAAAGCTGGTGAAAAAGTTCGCCTTCGTTTTATTAATGCTTCCGCTATGTCATTCTTTGATGTACGCATTCCAAACCTAAAAATGACTGTAGTCAGTGCTGATGGTCAACCTGTAAAGCCCGTTCCTGTAGATGAGTTCCGTATTGGTACTGCTGAAACCTATGATGTCATTGTGGAACCAAAACAAGCACATTACCAAATTGAAGCTGAATCTATTGATCGTACCGGTTTTTCAGTGGGAACATTACATGAAGAAAGCAGCCCAGCAGTCAAACAAATTGAGATGCCTAAATCTCGCCCTCGTGCTTTATTAACTATGGAAGATATGGGGATGAGCCATGACATGTCATCTATGAAAGGTATGGATCATGATATGTCTTCTATGAAAGGCATGAATCACGATATGTCTTCTATGAAAGGTATGGATCATGATATGTCTTCAATGAAAGATATGAATCATGATATGTCTTCTATGAAAGGCATGAATCACGATATGTCTTCTATGAAAGGTATGAATCATGATATGCCGATGAATAGCGCTACTGTTAAGGCGGCTTCAGACAAGAATGATAATACCGTATTTGGATGGGCAAATGCTTCAACACCTGAAGGTAATAAAGCATTGCAATATAGTGATTTGCAATCGTTAGATCCTCAAAAAGACACTCGTGCAGCTGAACGTGAAATAGAGATCCGTCTTGGTGGAAACATGGAGCGTTATATTTGGACAATAAATGGTAAAAAATTTAATGAAGCCGACCCACTAGTGGTGAAGTATGGTGAACGTATTCGCTTAAAATTTGTCAATGACAGTATGATGGCTCACCCAATGCACTTACATGGCATGTTTATGCAGCTTGAGAATGGTCAGGATCCAAGCAATATGCCAAACAAACATACGGTAATTGTTCCACCTGGGAAAACGATAACCACTCTACTCACAGCTGATGAGTTAGGTGAGTGGGCTATTCATTGTCACCTGCTTTACCATATGAGTGCAGGAATGATGAATAAACTCATTGTAGCCCAAGTAGACAAAGATAGTGTTTCAAAAAATATTGTTGCTCAGCCCCCAATAAATGAGAAGGGAGTAAATCCACATGCAAATCACTAAGAATTTCTTCTCAAAAACAGTCTTATCAATTGCATTAATAAGTATATCAAACTTAACTTTTGCTAATAGCAGCACTTCGGAACAAGAAAGTAATATTACAAATGGTATGAGAGTCTTATTACAGGAGTCTGGTGGCTTAAGATATAGCCCCCAAGAATTGTATCCAGAATATTATTCAATGGAAAATGCAAATGGGGGAGATAATATTATTCTGACCGCAAGAAAGAGATCAGCCCCATCTCATGATGATCATCTTAAAGAACATGGCGGACAAATTTATCAAGCAACAAAACTTGAAAATGCATGGATAGTTGATGAAGATGGTAAGGGTACACTAGGAACGAAGTTTGAAACTTTGATTGGGACAGATGAAAATCGTCTATTTATTGAAGCCAATTCGGAAAAGTCAGAAAGTAATGATCCAGAATATGCTGTATCAGCACTTTATAGCCGTAACGTAGCCCCATTTTGGGATGTACAAGCTGGGGTAAGATATAGTGAAGATAAAAATAACAGCAGCAGCGATCGAGTGGATGGGGTTATTGGTATATTAGGTCTAGCTCCTTATTTCTTTGAAACACAAGCATATCTTTATGGCGGTGAGAATAATTTTTGGGGAGCAAGTTTTGAATTAGAACGTGATTTGCTTTTAACTCAGAAACTTATTACTCAACCTTATATCGAAGCAGATGTAATATTTAGCGATGATTCTAACTATGCTGCAAAATCAGGTTTATCAGAACTAAAAACTGGTATCAAAACCCGATATGAGATTACTAAGCGAATTAAACCTTTCATTGATGTTGCTTACCAATATGAAAAAGGACAGAAAGCCACTTCTATGCAAGAGGCAACAGAGTCTGAAAAGGGATGGAAATATGGTGCAGGCATCGAATTAGTTTTTTAAAATAGTATGATTTGGATTCATGAATGGTAGCTTCGGCTACTATTCATGAATTATTACTATTTATTTTCGAATCTGTAAAACTAAAAAAGCTTAATTTTTGGTCTATTTTTATGCAGTGGTTAAAAACATGCTTAAAATTATCACTTATGAGAGTTTTTGATATGCCAACTAAAAAACCAACATCTGAGCGTGATATCGCTAAAGCAGCTGCTTATATATTGCAAGAAAGCTTTATTAAAGGGTAATCCTCCCATAAATAACCGAAGTTAAAAGTAGAGGTTAAGCAGCCATTAGAGGTGGCCTTCCTTTGTTTGCTTGGTGTGGTCTTTCATGGTTGTAATGCCACAACCAGTTTGTTGCATAATCTTGTACTTCATCCAAAGTATCAAATAAATGCTTGCTCAGCCAACTATAACGTATGGTCCGATTATAGCGTTCAATATACGCATTCTGCTGTGGCTTACCCGGTTGAATATATTCAATACGAATACCGTGCTCAGTCGCCCAGCGCACAAATTCGTGACTGATAAATTCGGGACCATTATCGCATCGGATCACTAACGGTTTTTCTCTCCACTCCAGCAATTGATTCAACGTACGAATAACCCTGATTGTGGGCAATGAGAACCCTGCTTCAATGGCTAGGCCTTCGCGGCGGTAATCATCAATCACATTCAATAATCGAAACTTGCGACCATCGGAAAGCTGATCATGCATAAAATCTAATGACCAAACCTGATTTTCTCGGATTGGTTCCTTCAATGGTTCAGGCGCATGCCGTTTTAGTCTTCTTCTCGGTTTAATACGCAGATTCAGTGCCAACTCACAGTAAATGCGGTAAACCCGCTTGTGATTCCAGCAGCAACTCTCAACATGCCGTAAATACGAGAAGCACAAACCAAAGCCCCAATCGGAATTTTCCTCAGTGAGTTCAATGAGCTGTTCAGCAATGAGTGCATTGTCATCGCTGAGTTTGGCTTGATAGCGGTAGCAGGTTTCACTAATGCCAAATGCTTTACAAGCCAAACGAATACTAATGGCATGCTGGGCAACTGCCTGTTGTGCCATCTTACGCCGGCAAGATGGCTTTACCCTTGCGCAGCAGTGCTGCTCATTGCCATCGCTTCCTGGATGATTTCGGCCTTTAATCGCTCTTCCGCATACATCTTTTTAAGTCTGGTATTTTCGGCTTCTAGCTCTTTCAGTCGAGCCATTAATGATGTATCCATACCACCATATTTGGCACGCCATTTATAAAAGGTAGCATTACTCATGCCGTGTTCACGGCAAAGGGTCGCTACAGGTGTGCCAGATTCTGCCTGTTTCAAGATGGACATGATCTGACTGTCAGTAAATTTAGATGTTTTCATGCAGAATCTCCTGCTCGTATCTTAAGAGAAAATTCTACTTTTAGATCCTATTATTTTTAGGGGGGATTACCAGTGAACTTCATGGAACCCTCTTTTCATATTTATAAACTCTACAAATCATACATCATCTGGTAATAAATCTTTCACTGACACATCTAATGATTTCGCTAATTCATATATTTTTTCAATAGTTATATTTACTTCCCCACGCTCAATACGTCCCATATAACTGCGATCAATATTGCTAAGAAAAGCTAGTTTTTCCTGTGATATTTTCTTTAGCTTCCTTTGTTCCCGAACACGTAAACCAAAAGAGACTGTTAGTTCTGACATGTTTTGAATCAACTGCTCAAAAAATAGAACTATCCTAATTTGAGGACTATGTATCCACGGCTTATAATCCTCTTTTTATGTTTTTTAGTTTTTCCAATGCAAACTATCAATTTACCGCTATTCGAAAAATTTCCACCTCTTATTCAGCAATATTCCATTAATAATTGGACTACTAATGACTTTTGGATTGCACTCTCACTTTCAACAAAGGAACGTAATCGCTTTAACCGTCAAAGAATGTATCGAATACTTCGAAAACTTGTTGAATTAGGTTTTTTAGAAAAAAAAGTTAACCATGAAAACTCTCGCTTTTCTTTATTTAGTGAGACAAAGAAAATTAATATATTTAGAGGCATAAACAATGAAAGTGAAGATTTATCGAAAATGAGACTAGAAGAAACTAGAATAAGTTTTAAAATTTCTTTCCTTGAAAAACAAATAGAGGCTTACAAACAATTGGAAATTAATTTCCCAAGCATGAAAAAGAAAATTTTATATGTTAGAAATAATTGTAAGTCCGAAATAATTGAGTTGAAAGCATACCAACTTGCTCTAAAAAGCATTATCTATCCTATTGAAAGTTAAAGATCCAGTTTATTTTGGTTCTTTAACTTTACTATTGCTTCTGAACTAAGGACTCATTTAGCTCTTCGATTGTTAATCAATCCGAACTTTTTTTGCTCATTGGCTCATTCAATTTAGCAATGCTGAGCCCATACTTATGGGCATTGTATTGCCACACCACAAACTGTTCCAACAACATAGCGTTTTCTTTTTCCAATCTAGCATTCTTGGCCTCCAAAGCCTCAATTTTAGTTTGAGCGATTTTCAGACTAGCAGGGAGTTTTTGCTGTTTTGCTTTTAAAATTTCTAATGCTGCTGGAGATTTTTTTCCTAGATCATAAGCGTTCTTAATTTTTGCAAATTTTTGTAGGGTTTGGCGAGTTGGTGCAGGCACAATCTCTAGTTGTACTTCAATTGCTTTGCATAACTTCTCCCACGTTAACTTTTCATTTGGCGACCAATAATCAAGAATTTCAACAATATCTTGTACATTCTGATCTGTTAGATGCTGTGCCATATTAGCTCCATAAATCCAATGATAAAGAATCATGTAAACCTGACTGCTCTTCAAGCTTTTTACGTTGAGTATTCTCAATAATGGGGATACGTTTACGACCTGCTTTTTGATACGCTAAATCAAGATGTGTCACATGTTCCGAAGGCGGCAAACTTAAAGGCGTTCCATCAAGAATGTTTGGATCATCAAGTAGGGCTATCAACTGTTCACAACGTTTAATAGTAAGCTCTCTAGTATCCAACCAAACCGCTGCACCAGTAACATTTTTACTAACAGCCTCCTTATCCTTTGCCCATAAGATTTTTTCTTTTCTAAGTCGATCTTGAAGTCGTTTTTTCTTTTCTTCATCCCCCTTAATACAGACATGCTCTGTACAATTAAGACAGTTTCTATATTTTAGGCAGGGTTCATCAATATAAGAATGTGTACAAAGTCCAAACTCGGTAGTGTGCATGGACAATGTTGTTTTGGTATTTAACTCTTGTAGAGTTCGAGGTGTAGCGATCTGGAATGTATATGTACTATCAGTATCTACTGTACCAACCTCGTTTTTCTGCATTTCAACTAAGCCATCATTACGATCCTCAACCGAAGTATGGTCATATGTTCGATTTTGCTTCAAATCAGCTCGCCCTGACCATTTAGCGAGTAACATGCTATCCATTCCATTGGTATTTGCTATTGTATTGAGAAGATGCCTAAATTGATGGGTAGACACACTGTAGTCACCATATCCCCATCGTTGGAAAATAGATTGAACATTTGCTAACTCATCACTTCCTTTTTTCTTCTTTTTGGTGGGAGATAAGTCTTCATTTAAAGTATCAATATGTGGCATCCATAGCTCAGTAGTTACTGTTGGCTTTTGGGTATGAAATTGATTTGCAAAGCAACAGAAAAGCGCTTCAGACCATTTTATTTCTATGCCAGCACCCACTTGAAACGGTACATATGGGAAGCCTTCAGGTAAGCGACTTCTTATCAATTCATTCAAATCATTCAAACTATATATATTATTCTTTCTTTCTAAACCTCTTACTGCCAAGAATTGATTGCCTGAAGTTCTAGCTGTTGTTGTATCCGAATAATTTGACTCATCAAAACCTAGCGCTTGCAATACTTGTTTTTTTGTTAACAGTTGCTCATCAGAGACTTCTGGACATAATTCATGTCGAGGAAACTTATCACTATTTTCTAACAGAGATGCAAATAGTCTTGCTTTTTCAGAAATTTTTTTTAATCGTTTAATTGCTAATTGAACAGTTGGGATCATGACACCTGGAATATATTTAATATCGTACCCAAAATTTTTCTGCGCATACCATCTAATACCAAATACAGTTTCACTATTAGAACCATCTACTGTAAGCCCTAAACTGCTCTTAGAAAGCGTTTGGGCTTCTTCCTGGTGGATACAATTCTGCTTTAAGAAAAATAGCTCTGATGCTCGTTCTGGCGCAGCTAGAAGCAAACCCACAGCACTGGTGACAAAAATATCTCTATCTGACAGTTCTGAATCTTTCCGCGAGAAAATATCAGCTAATGCAAAAATCGCATCCTCATCAGGAAGTTTAGACTCTCTATGTTCCTCTGACTCCTCATCTAGCACAATCGATTTATCAGCAGGTTTTTTAAGTGGATTTTTCCACTCTGGCAAAGCTAATACCTTTATTTGGCGTAGAAAATCCAAAAGAATTTTTAATTGTCTTCCTACATGATAAGCAGAGCTTGCTTTGTAATTTTTCTTAGCATTTTCAGCAGCCAAGTCAAAATCAGCAATAACCAATTTAGTTAAATCAACTTCACTATTTCGGTCTAAGAATATTTGCTCTATTGCCCGAATTGAAAGAATTGTGTCTTGAGTTTTTAACTTGCTATTAATTCTTTGATACTTAACATACGCCTTTGCAAATTCTAGAATTGAATGATGTAAAAGATTTTCGGGTAATCTATCTTTGGATGAAATACCCATTTTGACAAAGTTTACTTCGCCTTTCCAATAATGGTCTTCAAATCTAATATCTTCATTTAATTCTGATAACTGCTTAACAAAATCAATAAACCGCTTAATTTCAGAGTCAGGAGTTTGGATTCTGTCAGATGGAAAATAAATCAAATTATCCATGATTAAACTCCTTACAAGCATCAATGACTTGCTGAATGGCAATAATTGTTCGGTCATTCACGGCAGCAACTTCAAGACTACACCCCATTGTTATTAGGTCATCTCGTTCTTTCATTAATTGTTTTAAAATAAGATGATGGGGTGCATTTGCCCAAGGCATAAATTTACTACACAGATAACATGCGATTGGTGCATAATCGTTACAGTATTGATGTGTACCACATGAGCCAACATCACAATCCTGCTCTACACAAGAAATTCGATTAGCATCTTCAATTTGTGATTGAGCCTCAATCTCATCCTTTACAACTTTCCCCTGAAAAGCATCTGCATATTTGCGTAAACTCTCATCCATGATGGATGATATTTGCTGTGCAATTTCTGGCACACTTTGTACATAGCAATGTGCATTTTGGGTATCATGATGATCTAATAAATTTGCGATGACAATCACGCCTGCTTTTTGTCTAGCAGCATTTGTACCAAGTGTATAACGAAACCTATAAGAAGTAACAAATATTGGCTTACCTGTTTCCCTTGACCGAACACCAAGCTTTCTTACCGCATCTTTTAACTTTTGAGTTAATTCAACCGTAGGCAAATGAATAATTTCTTTTGGCAAAATTTCTGAAATTTCATGCCGATTTTCCCAATCCAAATTAACCAATTTCTCAAAATCATAAAATAGCGGTAGCTCTGCAAACTCTTGTTCAGATAGCTCTCGTTTTATTTCTTTGCTTAATTTCTGCTTTAAAATTCGAGTATGCTCAAACAATATTTGTACGATACTTTCACGAATTCCTACTTCACGAAAAGCATAACGAAATCCACTAGCACCTCTTATTTTAGCTTTTGGAATATTGAGTACATGAACTTTTTTTTCATCCTTAAACTTATACTTATCGGTCTCGTATAAGTCTTTTACTTTTAACCCAGCAATTTGTATTGGTCGTCTACCTGTCGCACAAAAAACACGAATTAAAGCAGCCTCATAATAAGAAATCCTATTTTCTGCTAAATATTCGTTGGTTCTAGTAATAATTGCTTGGAATTCAAATGGACTAAATAGAGATGGATCCGTAAATTTGAACAACTCCTATAAGTGATATTCTGCTCCTCAAATGATGTTATAAACATCAATATATGGAGTATTTTATGGCACGTAGACCAAGAAGAAATCATTCAAATGATTTTAAAGCTAAGGTAGCACTTGCTGCGATTAAAGCAGAAAAAACACTTGCTGAATTGAGTGCTGAGTTTGATGTTCATCAAAACCAAATTATTGACTGGAAAAATCAATTGATCTCAGCTTCCTCGCAAGCTTTCGATCAATCAAAAGCTCCAACAGAACCACCCATCGATCTAAAAAAACTACATGCAAAAATCGGTGAGCAGGCATTAGAAATTGATTTTTTAGAAGGTGTGTTGAAGAAACTGGGCCGCTTCAACCACAAAAGTTAATCGACGACTCACTTCAGATTTCAGTATCTAAGCAAGCTAAGCTGCTGAAAGTCTCCCGTGGTTGTTATTACTATCGCCCAAAACCTGTGAGTGCATCAGATCTGAAGCTGATGCGATGTATTGATGAATTACATATGCAATATCCTTTTGCAGGCAGTCGTATGATGCGTGATTTGTTGAATCGTCAAGGACATCATATAGGACGACGTCATACACGTACTTTAATGAAGAAAATGGGTATTCAGGCGTTATATTGCAAACCAAATTTAAGCCAGGCTAATCAAGCTCACCGTAAATATCCATATCTGCTCAAAGGGTTGGCTATTCAGCGCAGTAATCAAGTGTGGTCTACGGATATAACGTATATCCCTATGGCAAAAGGCTTTGTTTATTTATGTGCTGTGATTGATTGGCATAGCCGCAAGGTACTTGCGCATAGGGTATCGATTAGTATGGAGGTGGATTTTTGTATTTCGGCTTTAAATGAAGCGATTGAAAAATATGGTCGACCTGAAATATTTAATACAGACCAAGGCAGCCAGTTTACCAGTGATGCATTTATTGATGTATTGAAATCAAATGGCATTCAAATCAGTATGGATGGTAAAGGTCGATGGGTAGATAATGTGATGGTTGAACGATTATGGCGGAGCGTTAAATATGAAGAGGTGTATCTCAAAGCTTATAGCAGTGTCACAGATGCGAAAAAGCAATTAAGTGCATATTTTGAGTTTTATAATTTGAAACGACCTCATTCGAGTCTAGACAAAATGACACCAAATGAGTTTTACTATGATCAGCTACCCCAACAAAACAAGGTGGCTTAACTAGAGCGGAATATCACTTATAAATACGCTTTTAGTTGTTCAAACAAGTGGGACCACCTCTAAATGGACCTTCATCTGGATCAAGAGAAAGAACAGCTGTACCTTTTTCATTTCCAGTTAATTTCCATGAATCCATTAAATCATAGATTTCGTCATCTACTGAAGAGTATCCTAAATTGTATAGTTTTTTTAAAAAGACTCTGAACTTTGCTAATTTATATTCATACTTTTTATCATTAAAATATTTTTTATATTCTAAAATTCCTTTTAAAGTAAATTCTGACTCACCTGTCAAATCAGGATATTTAAGCGCATAACGGATCATTTCTGCTGCATGTGTGCTTGAGCTATATTTAGCAAAATTGATAAAAGTATTTAATACGTCAGATCTAACTTCCTCCGAAAATTTCGAAAGATTTGACATATCAGCTTTGTTGTTAATATCCAACACCCATGTATGATCATAAATATCAACCTGATAGCCTTTGAATGTAGTAAAAGTATTTTTCGACTTATCTAAACTATCGACTTGAGGTAGTTTACTCATTTTTTATCCTCAAAATTTTCTTGAATACTTAAACCTACTTCCATAGCTCGCTTATTTTCTGCACGTCTTGAATATCTTCTCGCACTTTGTGAATTTGGTATCCAACCCATCAGATATGCTCGATCTCTCTCAGCCTGATCTTCTGTTATTTTTCCAGATTTAATTAAAGTCTGAACTTTATCTGTATATTTATCATTCCATGTATGCCTAAATGCATGTGCATGCACATTGAATAAAACGACTTCAGAAATTTCTGAAAAAATTTTGTCTAGTGCATTAATTGAAAGCGGCTGCCCCTTATTTGATAAGATCAAAAAGTCTGTTAACTCTGCATTAGGCACTGTCGATCTATGATTTAGAATATAGATATCCAATTTTTTCTTTAGATTCTGGTTGAGTGCAATTGATCGACTTCTAGTCTTTACCAAAGGTTGATATAACCGAGGATCACTATCATCATGAGGATTACGTCTAATAGTCAGATAAGGTGTACCCGCTTGAGGAGGGGTTATATCTGTAATTTTTAAATTTAATAATTCTCCTTTACGACATCCTAAGTATAAAAACAAATAGATAATCAGCTCATTTCTATAAACTATGTAATCTGAAATCCAAATACGATTCTGATTATCAGGATTAACCGCCTTTAAAATTTTATCTACCTGCTCATCATCAAAGGACACATATTCAGACTGACTATCCATGGGCTTACAAGGCCTACGAGATGTTAATAAATTTTTTGTGCTTGTTATTACTGATGAATGAAAATATATCTCTAGCCACCCAATATATTCAGCAAAATTAGTTAACCGCCGATATATCAATTGTTTGGATACATAGTCCTGAGTAATAACCAATTTTGCTCTAGCTCGCTCTTTGTTATTACTTTTTGGAAAACTTATGATCTTTTTTTTTGAAGCTGTCCCGCTTAATCGGCTACGATTGAAACTGGTTAAATTTACTAAAGCTTCGATTTCATTTAATTTTAAAAAATCTTTATTTTTAATCCTTTGTTCCAAATCAATTCCTAACTTATCCAATAACTGAAACAGCAACTTAATATCTTCTAGAATAGCTGTAATAGTATTGATTGATTGACCACGATTTCTTAAATGAATGATCGTATATAAATTTGGATAAGTCATAGGAACGCCATCACTATTCAAAAGAACAGCAAATCTCTCTCCACTACTCATTACAAATCTTTTAACAGACATCATAATTAAATTTAACAAAATATCTAAGTATTAAATATCATAATATATTAAATAAAAAAATTTACAGAACTATTTCTAGTGTCTGTAAATTTCTTTTGTAACTAACTGCTAATAAAGAATAATTTTATAAACTTTACAAAACATGGTCTCTAGGGTGTACTAGAACGGTAAGTCATCATCCAAATCTGCCGGTGCAGGCGTTGCAGCAGGAGCTGGTTTCGGTTGCTGATAACCGCCCTGGTTGCCATAGCCACCACCAGCATTATTGTTGTTAAAACCGCCTTGAGCTTGCGGCGCATAGCCACCCTGGTTGTTATTGCTATAACCACCGCCCTGGTTATTGTTAAAACGTGGCTGGCTAAAACCATTATCGCCCTGCTCACCTTGCTGACGACCAGAGTCCAGCATCTGCATTTGCTCGCCACGAATTTCTGTGGTGTAGCGTTCCTGACCATTCTGATCGGTCCACTGACGGGTACGCAGCGAACCTTCAATATAGACTTTTGAACCTTTGCGTAAGTATTGCTGCGCGATTTCACCTAAACGGTTATGCAGCACAATACGGTGCCATTCGGTTTGCTCTTTACGCTCACCGGTGGTTTTATCGGTCCACGCATCACTGGTGGCAATGGAAAATTGAGTAAGCGAGCCACCATTCGGGAAAGTTTTTGTTTCTGGATCTCGACCTAAAGTACCAACTAAAATGACCTTATTTACACCACGCATCAGCTGTATTCTTCCTATTTGTTTCTATTATTTACTTTATAAGAGTTATGCTTAAATGGCTACCTCTTTACCCAACAAGTGCGTTAATTGTTGTCGCGCAGTATCATCAATTTGCTGTTTATCGACTTTTATATAGGCAACTTGCTGTTCAGACATCACCACGACTTCTTCAATACCATGAATGGCCAAAAGTTGAGAAGTCCACTCATCCGTTTGTTTGGCCTCAGGCAGGCGAAATACCATCGACGACAGATAACGCGGCTGGGCCAGACCAAAACTCATCAGCAGCCAAATTATAGCAACTGCGGTCAGAATACTCCAACCCATCGCCGTGTTATTCAGCAGTAACAGTTGCCCGCCAATCATGCCGCCAAAGAAGGCACCGAGGAACTGGCTGCTGGCATTGACGCCCATTGCAGTGGCTTTGGATTGAATCGGTGCCGCCTTCGATAACCAGGACGGTAACAGCGCTTCCATCACGTTAAAGGCAATAAAAAATAGGCCCAGTCCAATCAGCAGGATATATTTAGATTCAAAACCAAAAATCATCACGATCAGGCCAAGAATAATCCCGCCAATCGCGGTCAGGAAAATACCGCGCATTTTGCGATATTTTTCCGCCAGAATAATACTTGGGAAGGCAAAAAATAGACTCAGCACCAGCAGCGGCAAATACACCCAGCCGTGACTGGACAATGGCAAACCGGCATATTCAATCAGCTGCGGTGGTGCATAAATAAACATCGCCGTTAGCAGTAAATGCAGGGTAAACACTGACAGATGCAGGCGGTTTAAATCGCCCATTTTTAGCACCTGTTTGAGCTGCGGCAGATAGCCCTGCTGGAAATTACGATGATGGCGCGTGACTTTAGGCACCAGCAGCAACATGGCAATGGCCGCCAGTCCCATAATGGTGGTCACCCAGAACAGCCCGGAAATACCAACCAGTCCGGTCAGCCACGGCCCGGCACTAAAGGCAATCACGAAGGATAAACCAATACTCATGCCCATCATGGCCATGGCTTTGGTGCGCTGTTCTTCACGGGTGACATCGGCCAGTAAAGCCATCACCACGGCAGAGACTGCGCCGCCACCGGCAATGGCCCGGCCAATGATGACCCCATAAATGGTCTCTGACATTGCAGCAATGGCACCGCCTAAAGCAAACAGTAACAGTCCAAGCACCACCAGCGGTTTACGGCTATAGCGATCAGCAATCAGGCTAAATGGAATCTGTAAAATGGCCTGGGTCAGACCATACACCCCAACCGCCAGACCAATTAAGGTCGGGGTTGCATATTGATAGGATTGCCCTGCCACCGAGAAAACCGGAATAATCATGAACAGACCCAACATGCGTAAGGCAAAAATACTGCTTAAGGCAAAAGTTGAACGGCGTTCTAAGGCATTCATCATATCAATAGGCTAAGTGCAACAATTTTGTATGCGAATATCCTACATCATTCATGCTGCAGATGCTGCGATATTCAGCACAATATTCTGCATCTGAACTGCCAGTCATAAAAAAAGGTGCAATTGCTTGCACCTTCTTTAGATCAGACTGCAACTTAGTGCAGTGCCTGACGTTTTTTATATTGAATTGAGGCAAATACCGCCCAGACAATAAAGGCCACACCAATCAGACCGGTGACCACTTCCGGGACATGTAAACCGGTTCCGCTGGCAATCATGATAAAGGCCAGTGCACCAATCGCATAATGCGCACCATGTTCCAGGTAAATATAGGCATCCAGGGTGCCTTTTTCTACCAGATAAATGGTCATCGAACGCACGAAAATCGCACCAATCGCCAGACCCAGCATGATAATTACCACATCCGAAGTAATCGCAAAGGCACCAATCACACCGTCAAAACTGAACGAGGCATCCAGCACTTCCAGATACAAGAAGCCACCAATACCGGCTTTCACCACACCGGTCGGCACGCCATTTTCATCATGACGGATCGCATTGCCATTTTCATCGACTTCAGGTTCGCCACCCAGTAAATGACTCAATACCTGTACGCCAATATAGATCACGATGCCCCAGATGCCGGCCATGGTCACCACCAGACGTTTATCTTCGACCACATTGGCCGCCATGATCAGCAAGGCCACCAGCGCAATAAAGACCGACATGGCCGGTACGCTGGCCAGATTGGATAAACGGCGCTCAATCCAGCGGAACCAATGGGTGTCTTTTTCATCATCGAGGAAGAAGTTCAGGAACACCATTAACAGGAAGGCACCACCAAATGCTGCAATTTCAGGATGATGTGCCATTAATTTGGCCGAATATTCTTTCGGATTATTCAGTGCCAGCTGCACCACTTCCATCATGCCCATATCGGCTGTGACGGCAACAATCACCACCGGGAAAATTAAACGCATACCGAATACGGCAATCAGAATCCCGACCGTCAGGAACAGCATTTTCCAGAAATGGTCCCAACCGCGCAGGACTGATGCGTTAACAACCGCGTTATCAAACGATAACGACACTTCCATAATGGCGAGAATGGCCGTAATGGTCAGTGCTGTGAACATGGTTTTCAGGCCTGCTTCCGGGCCGTGGGTATAGCCCCAATAAGCAGACAAACCGAGACACACGATCGTAAATGCAATAGAGAAACCAAAATGTTTCATCATGACAAATCGACCTATGACATTATTAGATAAAGAAATTCGGTAAATATTAAACTTGAATTACACCGAATGCGCCGCGTGCATCCTGCTGAAGACATGCAGGACCTCGGCGATAGAGATATGGCCGCTATTATGACGCTTTTTCATGACGATGCCAAAACACTTCGTATGCTTTTTTGTTTATTCTGATACAAATCAAAGCGGCTCATCTTTGCGGCGCAAGTATGCTAGTCTTTGGGCATTGATCTTGATGCTTTACAGGAACCGGACATGCGTTTTTCTGAACAATTGTGGCAACAGAATTTAGAACTGTATCAAAACACCCTGGCCCTGCCCTTTAACCAGGAGCTGGCGCAAGGCAGCCTAAGTCGTGAGGCCTTTAGCCACTATGTGATTCAGGATGCGCATTATTTACTGGCCTATGGCCGCGCGCTGGCGGTGTGTGCTGCCAAAGCCTTTGATGCCGATGATGTGATCCAGTTTGCCGAAGCCGCCAAGGTAGCGATTGTGGTAGAACGTTCACTCCATAACGGCTTTATGCAGGATTTTGGCATTAGCAAAGAACAGTTTGAAAATACGCCACTGACCCTGGCCTGCCATCATTACACCAGTTATCTGGTTGCCACTGCCTGGTCGGAGAGTTATCCGGTGGTGCTGGCCTCATTATTGCCATGTTTCTGGATTTATGCCGAAGTCGGTAAAGATATTGTCGGTAACTCGGTCGCCAACAATCCGTATCAGGCCTGGGTCGATACCTATGCCGGCGAAGAATTCCATACCGCAGTGCGCAATGTGATTGCCACGGTTGACCGCGTGGCCGAGCGCTGTGATGAAGACACACTGGCGAAAATGCGTCAGGCCTATACCCGTGCCGCTGAACTGGAATGGCTGTTCTGGGACAGCGCCTATGCACAGCGCAACTGGCCGGGTCTGGACAGTAGTAACTAATCTTTGATCACTCGCCCTGGTGCAAGATCAGCAGACTTGCACAAGGGCCGACAGCTCTCTTTCATTCTTGCGTGCTTTGATCCCCGTACTTTTTCTCCTGACAATTTTTTATCCTTATACGTTTTCAGATCTTGGCCTTTATTTGCAATCAACCGACATAATTTGACGTAGAAATACCTTAAGCCTGCACTTGAACATTTTTCATGCGCTATCATATAGAGGTTTTAAATGAATTTTCTAGGATCATTGCATGAGCCAAAGTCATATCCGTATTCGAGGCGCACGTACCCATAACCTGAAGAATGTGAACCTTGATATTCCACGCGACAAGTTTGTGGTGATTACGGGACTTTCCGGTTCAGGTAAATCTTCCCTGGCTTTCGATACCCTATATGCCGAAGGTCAGCGCCGTTATGTCGAATCGCTCTCGGCCTATGCGCGCCAATTCCTGTCACAAATGGAAAAACCGGAAGTCGACTCGATTGAAGGCTTAAGCCCGGCCATTGCCATTGAGCAGAAATCGACCAGTCACAACCCGCGTTCTACCGTCGGCACCATTACCGAAATTTATGACTATTTACGTCTGCTCTATGCACGCGTGGGTACGCCCTACTGTCCGGAACATGACTTGCCGATGGTGGCGCAGACCGTGTCTGAAATGGTCGATGTGGTTAAAGGTCTGGAAGAAGGTACCGCCCTATTGCTATTGGCACCGGTGGTACGTGAACGTAAAGGCGAATATACCCATCTGTTTGAACAGCTGCAAAGCCAGGGTTTTGTCCGTGCCCGGGTAGATGGCGAAATTATGGAGATTGATCCGCCACCAGAACTGGACAAAAAGAAAAAACACAGCATTGAAGTGGTGGTCGACCGTTTTAAAGTCCGGGATGATTTGGGCAACCGTATTGCCGAAAGTTTTGAAACCGCTTTACGTTTAGGTGGAGATATTGCGATTTTATCGTGGATGAAAGGCGAACATCCGGACCGGGTATTCTCGGCCAAACACTCCTGCCCGGAATGTGACCGTGCCGTGGCCGAACTGGAACCGCGCCTATTCTCGTTTAACAACCCGTTTGGTGCCTGTCCGGTCTGTGATGGTCTGGGCACACGCAGCCATTTTAGTGCCGACAAACTCATTCCCAATCCGGAACTTTCTTTAAGCCAGGGTGCAATTCGTGGCTGGGACCGTCAGCGTCCTTATTATTATGGCATGCTGCAAAAAGTTGCCGATCATTATGATTTTTCCCTGGATACGCCCTGGAATGAACTGGACAAAGACACCCAGAAAAAATTCCTCTACGGCAGTGGCCGGGAAAAAATTGACCTGAGCTATGTCGATGAACGTGGTCGTCGTCACAACCGGGTACAGCCGTTTGAAGGAATTTTGCCACATCTGGAACGCCGCTATCGTGAAACGGAAAGTAATTATGTCCGCGATGACCTGGCGCAGTATCTCTCCAATGCCGCCTGTGATGCCTGTGATGGTTCACGTCTGAATGAAATTTCGCGTCATGTGCGAGTCAAAGACAAAACCATCAGCCAGATTACCAAAATGTCGATTGGTGACGCCGAGCATTACTATCAGAACCTAAATCTGGAAGGTGCCAAAGGCGAAATTGCCGACAAGATTTTTAAGGAAATCCGTGAACGTCTGCACTTTCTGGTCTCAGTCGGCCTGAACTATTTGAGTCTGTCACGCTCTGCCGAAACGCTCTCGGGTGGTGAGGCCCAACGCATCCGTCTGGCGTCGCAGATTGGTGCCGGTTTAATGGGCGTAATGTATGTGCTGGATGAACCGTCTATTGGTCTGCATCAGCGTGATAATGACCGCCTGCTGGAAACCCTGATTCGCCTGCGTGATCTGGGCAACACTGTACTGGTGGTCGAACATGATGAAGATGCGATTCGCGCCGCAGACCATATTATTGATATCGGGCCAGGCGCCGGCGTACATGGCGGGAATGTGATTGCCGAAGGGACCTATCAGGAACTGGCGGCCAATGCCAACTCTCTGACCGGTCAATACCTGTCGGGCAAGCTCAAGATTGAAGTGCCGAAACAGCGCACCCAGCCACCGAAACCAGATGAGCAGATCAAGCTGATGGGCGCCTGCGGCCATAACCTGAAAAATGTCGATCTGACCCTGCCTTTAGGTGTGATGACCTGCGTTACCGGGGTATCCGGTTCGGGTAAATCGACCCTGATTAACCGTACCCTGCTGCCATTGGCCGCAACCCAGCTGAATGGCGCCACCACGCTCAGCGCGGAAAAGTTTGACACCATTGAAGGACTGCAATTCCTGGATAAAGTGGTGGATATTGACCAGAGTCCGATTGGCCGCACCCCGCGTTCCAATCCGGCCACCTATACCGGTCTGTTTACCCCAATTCGTGAACTGTTTGCCCAGACGCCTGAAGCCAAAGGCCGCGGTTATGCGGCGGGCCGTTTCTCCTTTAACGTCAAAGGCGGACGCTGCGAGGCCTGTGAAGGTGATGGCATGATTAAAGTCGCCATGCACTTCCTGCCGGATATGTATGTCCCCTGTGATGCCTGCCATGGCAAACGCTATAACCGCGAAACCCTGGAAGTGCATTACAAAGGCAAAAATATTTCCGATGTGCTGGAAATGACGGTCGAAGATGCCATGCATTTCTTTGATGCCATTCCGGTGATTCACCGCCGTCTGGAAACCTTGAATCAAGTCGGTTTAGGTTATATCCGTCTGGGTCAGTCAGCCACCACCTTATCTGGTGGTGAAGCGCAGCGGGTCAAACTGGCACGCGAACTGGCAAAACGGGATACCGGTAAAACCCTGTACGTGCTGGATGAACCAACCACCGGTCTGCATTTCCATGACATTGCCAAACTACTGGACATCCTGCATGAGCTGCGCAACAAGGGAAATACCATTGTGGTGATTGAACACAATCTGGATGTGATTAAAACCGCAGACTGGATTGTGGATTTAGGCCCGGAAGGCGGTGCCGGCGGCGGGATGATTATTGCCGAAGGTACCCCGGAAGAGGTGGTGAAAGTGAAAGCCTCCCATACCGGAAAATTCCTGAAACCGATGTTAAAATAAAATGAAAGGGCTCTGAGGAGCCCTTTTCTTTATTATTAGATTCACCTGAAAAATATCAAGATATATATTTAAAATATTTTTCTATTTTAATTTACGGTTTAGAGCATACTTTCCACCCTATTCCGCCCCTTCTCTTTGGCCTTAAATAAGGAGTGATCTGCCCGGCCAAACAGTTCCATCCAGCTGCCTGCATCTGCGGCGACCCCGGCACTGACAGAAATATTTAACGGCGTGTCCAGTCCCGGCAGGGTCAGAACATTCTGGCTAATTTCCTGACGTAATTTCTCGGCAATACTCAAGGCCCCGTCCAGATCAATCTGCTCAATCAGAATCAGGAATTCATCGCCCCCATAACGCACAATCAGATCAGATGAACGCACACTGTGTTTTAACACTTCGGCAATTCCCTGAATCACCCGGTCACCGACAATATGCCCATACTGATCATTGACCTCTTTAAAGTCATCAATATCAATAATAATTAAACCGGTTTGATGGAGCTTGTCCGGATTCTGATTCAGATATTGAATATATTCTTCTAGCGCCAGACGATTGGAGACTCCGGTCAGGGTATCGGTATTCGCCATATTACGTAGCTGGAATTCCAGCAAATCCCGTTCAGCCAAGCGTGCCTGCAACTGCTTGAGTGCAGCAAATAAAGAGGTGGGTGAGGAATCTGGAGCTGTGGCCGTCTGCGGCTGGGCTTCAGATAACTCTAAAATCAGATCTCGCGCTTCAATTAAAGGTTTAAATACCTTAAAACGCGCATAGACCATGGTAAACAGCGCTGCCAGCAAGGAAATAATCGACACCGACAGCGTCAGGATAAACTGCTGCCAGGCAGCATGGCGCTCCTGCTGGGCCAGCCAGACACTATAATCCAGCAGATATTTCTGCAGATTCACCACCGTCGTAAATTTATCGACAATATTCAGGGTCAGTTCAGTCCCACTTAACGAATACGGGCGCGCATGCAGACTTTCTTCAATCAGCTGGCTGACAATAGGAACCCCCTGATCCAGATATTTTTGTTTAACCTGTTGATGCAGTCCCAGGTATTCAGGCGTTTTGTGCTGTTCAGGCTGAATCGAGTTGACCAGATCCCATAAATAATAAGATTGCCGCTGGCTCTGTAAGGAATAAGCCAGGTTCTGTTCAGGAATTGGTTCTTTAAAAGTCACGGCCGCCATAATCGTCGAGGCCAGACGTCCGGCCTGATCACGTAAATCGGCCAGTACCAGAATCAGACTATAGGACTCCGACAGCATGGTCTTTTTGCCTTCCGACTGCATCATGACATGCTTCAGCACCTCATAGACTTCATCCCAGGCACGAAACATGGCCTGAATGGCCTGATCCAGCTGTGCTGAACTGCGCTGGGCATAGGGTTGTGCTGCATAGGCATCCACCGCAGCACGTCCTTTTGCCAAAGCCGGTTTTAAATCGGTGGTCAAGGCATTGGCCTGTGCAGCAAAACCGGCGCTATTTAACAATTGCATGGTGTGTTCAATCTGCAGATCGACCCGCTCTCGAAACAGGGTCAGCTCTTTCAGGTTGGCACTCAGTTCATCTGGAGTACTGGACATAACCTTATTGGCCGGACCACGTTCGCGTGAAATCTCGTTAGCCAGATCGGCCACATGACGTAAGACAGAAATTTCGGTCAGCACCACATCGGACTGCTGATAAGAGCGATAACTCTTCAGCGTCACCGGAACCGAAATAAACAGAATCGACAGGATGATAATGAGCATAGAAATAAACAGACGCTGCTTAGTATTCTCTGAATGCAAGCGATGGGACATGTTTATAACCTCACTACCATGAGCATGAACTGAACGTATTGAATCAACAAAGGCAGAGCAACGACCTGAAGCGGATGACCACACTGCTGAGGAAAAATAACAGGACAGCGGTAGCGTTCATTCAACTATAAGTCGAATAAATCAACAAGATAACTAAAAAATTGTGACAAGGTTAACAAATTTATTGATTAAGTTGAATAAAAACCGACGAAATTAGAGTAAGTTTCTATTTTTTTGAAGGGCAACCGAGATTGCATTCTCTTAAAAATTAAATATAAGCCAATGATTTATATAATAAAAATAAGGTTTTAAAAATTGTATAAAAAATTAAAGAAAACATTTTACAGCTGCATCAAATAAGTGCATAATGCACCGCATTGGGGCGACTTTAGATATTCCTCAGCAGAATTTTAAATTTTCCCGCAAATTTTGGCTAAAAAATCCCGGTTTTCGTTGAAAACCGGGATTTTTTTATGGTCATATATTCAATAGCGCTTTTTAATTCAAGAAATATTGCACCAACATAGTGCACAATAAATTTATACTTAAGCGGTTTTTAATCCTGACTACAGGATTCAGGCATAAAAAAAACCCAGCCTTGGGGAAAGCTGGGCATATAAAAAGTAAAACTTTGTGGAGAATCTCAGTGCAGTTCCTCTAACCTCTAGTCCTGCATCAAGAAAAATCATGACCGAAATCACAATTTCGATAAAGCTAACCAAACGGTATAACTTTACCTAGCCATTATGATACTTATCACACTTTTTGTAAAGCCTATTAAAATAGTCTACTTTTAGTTTAACCAGTATTAATAGTCAGCGAATTTAGACCTATAAAAACCAGAAAACGTAGAAAAAAAGTAAAGCGTTATCAATTTCAGCTACATAATCCTGGTCTTAAGTTTCATTTTTTAAGCTTTATGCGCTGCTTTTCACATTTTTATTAGATTGCTTTTATAGATAATTTATATTGAATCAATTCATATTAACTATAAAGAAAAGTGAGGCAGCAAATACTTTTCTTTCGCAAATGAGATTTAGCCGCTTGTTCTTTATACACTTTTTAGGTTGACAACAGATTTATCAATTGACTACTTTTTCGCCTATACATATTTTAGAGTAATTACTCAACTAAATAATCTCCTTTGTCTTCATTGACTTAATAAATTGTTACAATACAATGCCTATTGTTTAATCCATTTTTAACAAAACTGGTAACTATCATGAAAAAACTCGGTTTAGCCACAGCTTTATTATTAGCCATGACCGGTGCTCAAGCGTACCAATTTGAAGTTCAAGGTCAATCAGAATTCCTAGATACAACTGAAAACGATCAAAACTTTACTGGTGCAGTTCAAGGTACTTACTACTTCAAAAATGTTGATTCAACTAAAGGGCCTTTAGCTGAAGCTGCATTTTTAAACCAAGCATCTAACTTTTCTTTAGCTTACCAATATGGTCAATACGATGCGCCACGTGAAGGTGGTCGTTCAGATGTAGAATCTCATGTTTACGGTGCTAAAGCTGAAGCTTACATTCCGACAAAATTCGTTCCAGCCTATGCGAGCGCTTCTTATAGCCACACGCACAACGATGGCAAAAATGAATTTACTGCTGATGACAATGGCGACCGCTATGCATTAGAAGTGGGTGCATTGCTAGCACCAAACTTTCTGGTTGCTGTAGGTTATACCAGCATTGCTGACACAATGGCTGTTGATGCCTTCGGTACACTTGCAAATGGTGCAGTTAAAGCCGTTGGTGAAGCATTAACAATCAATGAAGATCAAGATGCTATTACTGCACGTACTAAATACGTGGGTGCAATTGATGGTACAAACATGGCAATCGGTTTTGAAACTGGCCTTGTTTACGGTGAAAGTACAGCGTACAACCTGAAAACTGATCTTTACTTAACGCCTGCTCTTAGCGTAGGTGCTTCTTATGCTGAAACTAGCGGTGATTTCCTAATTGATTCAGCTTGGGGTGCAAACGTAAACTACTTCATCACTCCAGCAGTTGCAGTTGGCGCAAGCTATGTAAATGCTAACGCTGAAAATGCAGCAGTAGATACTCAAACTGTTGGCTTAAATGCTAAATTCCGTTTCTAATCTGATTTAGAAACTGATGTAAAAAAGACGCTCTATGAGCGTCTTTTTTTGTTTGAAAGAAATGATTATTCCGGACTACGCACAATACTCAGGAAATATAAATGCCGTTCATATTGATCCAGAATATCCTGCAGTAAATCTTCCTGGGTCCAGTCCATCACATCGTAGTTCTGCCCGCCCTCTCTTAAAAATACCTCGGCCTGATAAAACGGTTCATCGGCCGTGACTTCTGGCATAAAGCTCGGCGGCACAGTTTCACGGGACACCACCTGATAAATAAAGTTAATCTCATGCTGATGATCGACCTTTAAACGCAGGCCATCTTCCAGCGAATCAATCGACACAGTCAGATGCCGCTTCTGGAATTCCTTTTGAATATTCTCAAAAGCCTGCTGTACCTGAACCTGAATATACTGTTCTACCTCAGCCTGGCTATGCGGATAATGCATGATCAGCCCCAGACGCTGTTGCCAGCTGCGTGGATTATGAATGGCGCGCGGCGTAATCCGCGCTTCCTGCAAGGCATTCATTTTGGTGACATCTAGCCGTAGGGCTTTGAGCAGGCCCCAGCACATCAGCAGCAGAATGAGGGTAAATGGCAAGGCACTCATAATGGTGGCCGACTGGAGCGCACTCAGGCCACCGGCCAATAGCAGGATAATCGCCAGCACCGCCATCAATACGGTCCAGAACAGCCGTTGCCAGACCGGAGAATGTTCCGTTTTTGCAGTGAGAAAATCTGTGACCAGCGCACCTGAATCTGCCGAAGTAACAAAAAACAGCATCACCAGCAGGGTCGCCAGCAGACTCATGATGGAGGCAAAAGGCAGATTACTTAAAAACTCAAACAGGGCCACCGAGGAGTCCTGCTGTACTGCGGTCATCAATTGCAGATTCGCTTCATGCAAAATGCTATACAGCGCGGCATTGCCCATAAAACCCATCCAGACCAGGGTAAAACCAGTCGGAATCAGCATTACTCCCACAATAAATTCACGGATACTGCGTCCTTTGGATACCCGGGCAATAAACAGTCCCACAAATGGCGACCAGGAGATCCACCAGGCCCAGTACATGATGGTCCAGCCCCCAATCCAGCCACTCGGTTGATAGGCATATAAATTGAAGGTCATATGAAACAGATTCGAGGCATACTGACCAATATTCTGAATGGTGGTTTGCAGCAGATAGATACTCGGCCCCGTTATAAATACAAATAACAGCAGCACCACCGCCAGCACCAGATTCAGCTCTGACAGCCGTTTAATACCTTTGTCCAGACCAAAAAACACCGATAAAGACGCCATGCTGCTGACCACAATAATCAGGATCATCTGGGTACTGGCGCTTTGCTCAATCCCGAATAAATAATTTAAGCCGGAATTGATCTGGGTCACACCAAAACCTAAAGTGGTGGCAATCCCGAAGACAGTGCCGAGCGTGGCAAAGGTATCAATCCCATCTCCGAGCGGGCCGTAAATTTTTGAGCCAATCAGCGGATACAGGGCCGAACGGACTTTTAGCGGCAGATTGTGCCGGTAAGCAAAATAAGCCAGTGCCAGCCCGACCAGCGCATAAATGGCCCAGGCATGAATGCCCCAGTGGAAAAAAGAAATGCGCATCGCCTGCTGCGCTGCCTGGATGGTGGCCGGCTCACCGACCGGTGGTGAAACATAGTGCATCACCGGTTCAGCCACGCCAAAGAACATCAGGCCAATGCCCATGCCGGCGGTAAACAACATTGCAAACCAGGAACCCTGATGATATTCCGGCTGGCTATGGTCCGGACCAAGCTTGATTTTACCCATATCGGACAGTGCTATATAAATCAGCAGAATCAGAAACACCGCCACCGACAGCACATAGAACCAGCTAAAAGAATCGGTAATCCACTGGTTCATGCGCTGGGTCAGCAGTTCAAAACTATTGGGCGCCAGCAGCACCACCGCCAGAAAAATCGCAATAACCGCGACCGTACTGATAAATACATTCGGATTGATATTGCCCCACCAGGGCAATTTTTCGGAAGGCATAACTCCCCCATTTTATTTTTAAAGATGATAGACAGACGCTTCAGGTCCGGGCAGCATTCACCGCAAAGGTGAACAAAAGATGAGTGTCGTGAGCTTAAACTCGCGCACAGCTTAGTCCTCTTGCAGCAGAAACACTATTGAACTGCTGTAACAAAATAGCCCAAGCCGATGATTAATCTTTGTTTCTGGGCAAATGACGAATGTATTGCAAGGCAATCAGCCGGGAAACAATTAAGGCCAGATACATCACCCCGCAAAACATTTGCAGCATGGCAATCACCCGTACTGCCGGACCAATCGGCATCAGGTCAGACAGGCCAGTGGCAGACTGCAGACTGAAACTCAGAAACAGCAGATCCAGCCAGCTTTGCAAATCCGGCTGGGTCGGATGATAAAAACTGGAAGGATCCAGAATCTGGCAAATGTTATAAACAAAGGCAAACGCCCAGGCAATTAAGGTGAATACCGCGCCGGCGGCAAACAGTTCATCGCGGGTTAGATAACGGTCTTCAAACATATAACGCAGCAAACCATAGGCCGCACTTAAATAGGCCGCGGCTTCAAAGGCATGACTAATCACCAGCACGGTCGGGTTGTTAACCCCCAGCACAATCAGCAGAGAAAAGAACAAGGCGCCCGTAACAAAGCTCAGCCCTAAAAAAGTAAACATCGGGGTCTGGCGAATGACTTTGGCAATTAACAGCAATACCACCACACCCAGCATCCAGATCAGCACGCGATAGGTGGTATGATGACTGAGCAGCGACAACACGAGAATAAAAAACTGCATTAACAGCAGCCAGGCCGAAGGCAACAGCCGGAATCCTTTCCATAAATCAATGAATGCTTGCATGGGCACATCCTGGGTATCTTGGTGTAATGCGGACATCACTTTCTTTTTTGTTCTGATTACCATAGCATGCTTAAAAGCGCAGACAGATCACTCCTTTGTATGAAAATTACAGAAAAAGTACGTCAAGAAATCACCCAGATTGAATTCCGGGATGACCTTTCTCAGGATAAAAAAATTGCCAAAATCACCCATCTGGCCTGTGCCACCTGTGCCGGTGTCGCCATTCAGCCCCTGCCTTTTGCCGATATTCTGATTCTGACACCCTTACAAGGCTACTTTGCCAGCCGGATTGCTGCCATTCACGGCATTAAACTGACCGACAATGAAGCGCTGGACTGGGTCAAGGAGCTGATCGGGCTGGTATCGACGGTTAAAGGCATGTTGCATGATATGGAGTTTGTACGGCTGGACCATGAAGATGGCGACAGTCTGTATGCCGCGTATCTGGACCAGCACGACCATACCGATTTTGATGTGCTTCTGGCCGATCAGCACAGCGGCGAAAGCTGGCAACTGCAACTAAAAGCCATCGAAGGTACTGGCACCGGCAAAGACTGGATTGCTGCCCCTCCTGAAGAAATGTTGCTTGCCACTGAAGAAATCGCGGCACAGTTGGGTCTGGAAAGTTCTGGTCTCAGCACCAAAGAGCTGACCCAGAGCGTGGAAGATGCGATTGATGTGATTGTCACCGCCAAAGACCCGAATGATGAACATTTCTGGGACTACTTTCCGGCCATCTCCGTGGCCAGTGTTTCACTGGCGATTTATGAACTGTTCCGGCGCTATCAGCAGCAGGAAATCAGCTGGTCAGAATTTAAATGGATGGCGGCCAAAGTATCTGGCATCAAGGTCAGTAAAATTGCCTTTATTGGTCTGCTGTTGGGTCTACCGGTGGTCGGTCAGGTCACGGGTGCCTACCTGGTCGCCAAGCTGTTACTGAATGCCAAAGCCACCTGGTTTGAAAAAGAATCAGCGCTATATCGCAAACTACAGGCCTACTGGGCCAGCAAGCAAAAACCGCAGCCATAAAAAAGCCCCTTGCGGGGCTTTTTTTAGGCATATCTGCTCATCTTAGTGATCAGATGCACCTGAGATACCAATACCGGTTTGTGAGCGGACAAACTGTGCATCGAATGCTTTACGTTCCGCTTGTGCTTGTGCAGAGTTATCGGTAATCGAGAACAACCAGCAGCAGAAGAATGACAATGGCATTGCGAAGATTGCAGGACCGTTAAATGGCACCACTGGTGTATCAGAAATTGCCAGCGTATCGACCCAAACTGCTTTCGACAATACGATCAGCACGACAGCAGACACCAGACCAGCAACACCACCAATCACTGCACCACGTGTAGTTAAACCTTTCCAGAACATCGACAGAACCAGTACCGGGAAGTTCGCACATGCCGCTACCGAGAATGCCAGACCCACCATGAAGGCAACGTTTTGTTTCTCGAACAGAATACCCAGAATCATCGCGAAGATCGCTAAACCTAAAGTTGCGATTTTAGACATGCGCAGTTCAGATTCAGGTGTAGTTTGACCTTTCTTGAATACGTTGGCATACAAGTCGTGAGAGATTGCTGAAGCACCTGACAGGGTCAGACCGGCAACCACCGCAAGAATTGTGGCGAATGCAACCGCTGAAATGAAGCCCATGAACAGGTCGCCACCGACTGCATCAGACAGGTGTACCGCTGCCATGTTGTTACCACCCACCAGCTCAAGTTTGCCAGTGACTGCCATTTTCGCGACATCCAGGAATTGCGGGTTGTTGGCCACATACAGGATCGCACCGAAACCAATGATGAAGGTTAACAGGTAGAAGTAACCAATAAAGCCGGTTGCAACCACAACAGATTTACGTGCTTCTTTGGCATCTTTTACCGTGAAGAAACGCATCAGGATGTGTGGCAGACCTGCAGTACCGAACATTAATGCCAGACCCAGTGAGATCGCATCAATCGGGTTAGATGCCAGGCTACCTGGACCCATGATATTGGCTGCATCAGCCAGGCTCAGGTCATGTACCTTCGAGAACACCTGAATTGATTGTTCAAACATATTGGTGAAGCTGAAGCCCACGCCTTTCATTACCATGAAGGCCATGAACGTTGCACCAGACAGTAACAGTACCGCTTTAATGATCTGTACCCAGGTCGTTGCCAGCATGCCGCCGAACATAACGTAAGCCATCATCAATAATCCAACCAGCACAACTGCGATGTTATAGTTCAGACCGAACAGCAGTTTGATCAGCTGACCTGCACCCACCATCTGTGCAATCAGATAGAACGCGACGACGACTAGCGAGCTGAATGCCGCCAGGGTACGTACCGGTTTTTCTGATAAACGGAAGGAAACTACGTCAGACAGGTTGTATTTACCCAGGTTACGTAAACGTTCTGCAATCAGGAACAATACGATTGGCCAGCCCACCATGAAGCCCAGTGAATACAGCAAGCCGTCGAAGCCTGACATAAACACCATGGCGGAAATACCCAGGAAAGACGCAGCCGACATATAGTCACCGGCAATGGCCAGACCGTTTTGGAAACCTGAAATACCACCACCGGCAGTATAGAAGTCTTTGGTATTGGTGGTTTGTTTCGCCGCCCATTTGGTAATGAACAGGGTCGCACCCACAAAGATCAGGAACATGATAATTGCAGGCCAGTTGGTGGCTTGTTGTTCTGCTGCGCCCAGATCAGGTGCGGCAAAAGCCATACCTGACATCATCAACGCAGAAGCTGCAGCAGCTTGCGCCTTCAATGAAGTCCATTTCATCTTAGTCTTGTCCTTTTTGTTGTGCAATTGCTTCTACTTCACGCATTGCTTCTTCATTCAGTTGATCCAGCTTGTTATTCGCAATATAGGAATACACTGCACACAAAATGAAAGATAACACGATGATGCCCAGACCCAGTGGAATACCCCAGGTCGTCACGCCACCAGAAATGGAAGATAATAGAAACTCTTTGTTATAGCCAACTAACAACATGAAGCCGACATAAACGATTAACATGATTGCGGTAAGCGTCCAGCTAAGATTACGCTTTTTTGCAACCATTTCTTTGAATTTTGGATTGTGTAGAATTCGATCTACTTGAGCCTCATCCATAGTTTTACTCCTTGAAACGCCCAGCCTTAGGCGTAATTTTTAATTCGAATTATATTCATGATGAAAACTAACAAGTTTGTAGGGTGCTTGTAATTTAGACTTTGGTCGTTAAATTTTGAGCAATTCAAACTGATGCGTTCACGAATAGAGTATTATAACGCGAGATAAATACACCGCGGGTATTATGAACAGCTGGCTGATTATCGGGGTGTTAGCCCTTTATATTGCATTACTTTTTATTTGTGCATTTTTTGGTGAAAAACATGCGAGCCGCCTCAGTACGCGCGGTCGTATGCTGCTGTTCAGTCTGACCTTGGGCGTCTACTGTTCATCCTGGACCTTTTACGGGGCCACTGGTGCAGCGGTGCGTGAAGGCATTATCTTCCTGCCGATCTATTTAGGGCCGCTCTTGTTCGTGGCGGTTGGCTATGACATCTGGCGCCGTTTGGGCCGGGTCCGGCAACATCATGCCATTTCCTCGATTGCCGACTTCGTGGCAGCGCGATATGGCAAAAGTGGTGCCCTGGCCTCGCTGGTGACCATTCTGGCAGTCATTGCAATTATTCCCTATCTGGCCCTGCAGTTACGCGCAATTGCCTTAAGTGCTGCCGTAATTCTGGATCAGACCACCCATGTCGAAAGTACCACCAATGGTGTACTGTTTTTAACCGCGCTGCTGGCAATTCTGGCGATGCTGTTTGGCACCCGGCAAATTGCCAACACCGAACAGCACGGCGGTTTAATGCTGGCGGTGGCGTTTGAATCTTTCGTCAAGCTGTTTGCCCTGCTCTGTGTGGCCGGTTTCTTTGTCTTTGAATCGGCCGATAACCTGAAACAGATCAGCAATGATGTGGCCCAGACCTTCCATGAAGTGCAGCTGTTGGGCGTACCGGAAACTTTCTGGGTGCAAACCCTGCTGGCCGCACTGGCGATTATCTGCTTGCCACGCCAGTTCCACGTGGCGGTGGTCGAATTACGCGATGAAAAACATATTCGCGGGGCACGGCGCTGGTTTGCCGTTTATCTGATTTTAACCACCATCGCGATTATTCCAATTGCCAGCTGGGCCTTACATGCCGCGCCGCAATATCTGATGATTCCGGATGTCGCGGTGCTGTCCTTACCGCTCAGCTATAATCAGGAATGGCTGACCTTACTGGCCTTCCTGGGTGGTTTTTCGGCTTCAACCGGGATGTTGCTGGTGTCTTCAGTGGCGCTGTCGATCATGCTCAGTAATGACCTGATCATGCCGGCGCTGTGGCGCTCGGGCCTGATTTCGCGTCATGACAAACGGTTGCCACTGGTGCTGAAATTCACCCGCCGCATCTGTATTCTGGCGGTGATGCTGCTTGGCTTCCTGTTCTTCCATTTCTTTAATGATATTGACCAGCTTTCGGTCTTCGGTTTACTGGCCTTTAGTGCGGTAGCGCAGTTCTCCCCTGCCCTGATTGGCGGGCTGTACTGGCGCGGCGGCAGTAAACAGGGCGTCTATGCCGGCCTGATTGTCGGTTTTATCATGTGGGCCTATACCCTGCTCTGGCCAACGGTTTTACGCAGTCTGCCAGAACAGTTCTCGGCGATTACCCAGTATTATTTAACTGTGGGGCCATTTGGTATTAATGGCTTACGTCCGGAAGCGCTGTTAGGTTTTGAATCATTTGCGCCGCTGACACATGGTGTGGTCTGGTCACTTGGTCTGAACCTATTGCTGTATGTCTGGGTATCGCGCATATTCCGCCCGAGTGTGGCTGAACAGATTCAGGCTGAAAGTTTCTTCTACTATGAAACCAAGCCGCTGCCATCACACACCACCAGCAATGAAGTCAGCTATTCGCATCAGGATGTGGCGCGTTTAAAAGTCGGTGACCTGATTACGCTGGCCAAACGCATTACCGGCGATGAGCCAACCATGCAGGCCTTCCGGCAGTTCAGTGAACAGAATAATGTGGTGCTGAATGAAAACAGCAATGCCAACGGCATGTGGTGGCGTTTTACCGAACAGTACCTGGCCGGCACCATTGGCGCGGCATCGGCGCGAACCCTGCTCACCACGGCGATGGTCAACAATGGTCTGGCGCTAGGTCAGGTCGCCAATATTCTTGACCAGGCCTCCCAATGGCAGCGCTTTAACCAGAACCTGATCATGACCATGATCGACCACATGACCCAGGGGGTGAGCGTGGTCGATGAAAACATGTGTCTGGTGGCCTGGAACAATCAATATCTGAAACTGTTTGATTATCCAAAAGATATTGTCTATGTCGGCTGTCCAATTGCCGACCTGATCCGCTATAACGCCGAGCGCGGCGAATGTGGCCCGGGCTCGGTGGAAGAACACGTGCGTAAACGGATTCACTGGATGAAAGTCGGCAGTGCGCATGAGTTTGAACGTATCCGTAAAGATGGCCGCGTGATTCAAATGCGCGGTAATCCGATTGAAGGCGGTGGCTTCGTGACCACCTTTGCCGATATTACCGCCTTCCGTGAAAATGAAGCGGTCCTTGAAGCACGCGTGCAGGATCGTACCCAGCAATTGGCCGATGCCCTGGCCGAACAGCAGCTGGCGCGCGAACAGGCCGATAAAGCCAATATGTCCAAGAGCCGCTTTATTGCCGCGGCCAGTCATGACCTATTACAGCCGATGCACGCAGCCCGTCTGTTCAGTACCGCGCTAGAGCAAAGCATCCAGTCGGATGATGACCGCAAAACCTTGCAGCAGCTGGATCGTGCCCTGCATGGCGCTGAAAGTATGCTGTCTGCGCTGCTGGATATTGCCCGTTTAGAAGGCGGCACCATTCAGCCGAAACGTCAGCCTTATCCACTGCATGACCTGCTCAGTGATCTGGAACTGCAATTTAAATCCATTGCCGCGCAGCGGGGCATCCAGTTTGCCGTGCATGATGCCCAGTTCTGGATTGACACCGATCCGCAATGGATTCGCCGGATTATCCAAAACTTTGTCAGCAATGCACTGCGTTATACCGCCAAAGGCAAAGTCGTGGTCGGGGTATTACGTTCTGCACAGCGTCCGCAGCATATCCGCATCGGGGTCTGGGATACCGGTCCCGGCATTGCCGAAGAACAGCGCATTAAACTGTTCCAGGAATTTGAACGTTGCGGCCATACCTCGCCGTGGGGTGAACAGGGTCTGGGCCTCGGTCTGGCCATTGTGCAGCGTATGACCAGCCTGCTGGATTATCCGGTCTATGTCTATTCCACTCTCGGACAGGGCTCCTGCTTCATGATTGAAGTACCGGTGGTGGATGCACCTAAAGCCGTGGCTGCACCGGTTCAGGCCGTACCGCTGAAAACCAAGGCCTATAAAATTCTGTGTCTGGATAATGATGAAACCATTTTAGAAGGCATGGCGACCTTATTGGGCAAATGGGGCTATCAGGTCTTTAAAGCCACCGAACCGGAACAGGCCCTGGAGATTATCCAGCAGGAAAATATTCAGGTCTGGCTGGTCGATCAGCATTTAAATAACAATAAAGTCGGTCTGGACTTTATTCTGGCCAACCGTCAGGAAAATGTACCAGTGGCATTAATTACCGCCGATTCGGATCCGGAATTACCGCAGCGTCTAAAAGAGCTGAATATCGTGTTGCTGAAAAAACCGCTGAAACCGGCCTCCTTGCGAGCCTGGTTATCCGGTCTGAAAATTTCAGCTTAGGCTGACATATTTTGAAACCTCTTTGCGGCTTCGGTAACAAAGAGGTTTTGTATTTTGGGCCTGAAAATGGCGATTTATTGCAGCCCGCTAGGCAAAACTGCTCAAAACAGGCGCTATCTGCCTGACAGCTATTGGCAGAAAATTCCATTGAATTATTTACTATGGCAAAGGCTATCAAAAATCTCAGTGTACAGCTGTACACCTGGTTACAAAATTTTAATCTTATGATTTTTAAAATTATTTTTTGATTAAAAAATACACATTAGACTTTAGTCGTATATCTGATATGTAGCAATACGCGCATAAAAAAGACATTAAAAAGAAAAGATCAGTGTTTAGTCTGGAGATGAGCCCCTGAACGTCCTGTCCGGAGCTGATCATCATCCAGCCTAGAGGAGTTTTTTGATGAGTCTTTCAAGCGCAGTACAGCAAGGTCATGAGCAGAACCAACAGTTTCACCGTCAGTATGGCGCCAATGCCCTGTTGCCGGCCATCGACTGGAAAACCCTGTTTCAGCACAGCAAATTAGAACATGCGCATATTGAAGCCCTGAATACCATTTATCAAACCGCTGTACCGCTGGCCTTACAGGTCTTTGATGAACTGCATTTTGATGTATTTAGTCCGGCAGCCTATAAACCACAAGGACTGGGCCTGTTTGAAAAACTGTCTGAACAGGAACAGAAACTGCTGCGTTCGCTGGAAACTGAATGTGACTGTCTTGGTGCCACCACCCGTCACCAGATCTGGAGCATGCTGCTGCGCGGTGGTGCGGTCCTGGTATTTAAAGCCTGGCTCGGCAAAGTCAAAACCGATAAAACCGAACTCGATACCAGCCAGTTTGATGAACTGTCCGATTTACTATTTATCAAAACCCCGCCGCATGAACTGGCACAGCGTTTAGGTGTGGATATTCATTCCCATGAAGATCATATCTTCCTGATGTATGGCAATGATGTCTATTTGGACCGTTTTAACAGTCTGGAAACTGCCGCGCTATTTGTCGATTTAGGCGTCTATGATCCGGCATTTTTAAGCCTGCGCGATAACCGTATTGCCGACTACTTAAAATCTCAGGACTATGTGACTCAGGAACAGATTGATGAATTGCAATGCGCTTTGAATCCGCTGTTCTGTACCGATGCCACACCGAAACAGGATTGTCTGGCTTAAGCCTTAGCCGATCTGCAAAACAAAAAGGACATCATTTGATGTCCTTTTTATATATTTTTCAATATTTAGATTTTCTTTTCTTCAATATTCAGCGCATTAATCGCCAATACCGCCTGGGTACGGTTTTGTACGCCCAGTTTACGGAAAATCGCCGTCACGTGTGCCTTAATGGTCGCTTCAGAAACATCCAGTTCATAGGCAATCTGTTTATTCAGCAAGCCTTCAGCCACCATCATCAACACACGGAACTGCTGCGGCGTTAAGGACTGAATCCGCTCTGCCAGTGCAGTTTCATCGGCAGCACGCGGGTCAAAATTGACATTGGCCGGCAGGTTTGGCGGTAACCAGATTTCCCCTTCCAGCACCTGACGAATCGCTTCGCCAATATGGCTTGGGTGGGCAGATTTTGGAATATAGCCCATGGCACCGTGCGCAATGGCACGCTGGATAATCGACACTTCTTCATGTGCCGACACCACAATAATCGGAATTGAAGGATATTGTGCACGCACATGCACCAGCGCCGAGAAACCCGAAGCGCCTGGCAAGTTTAAATCGAGGAGAACAAGATCAGGTTCAGGTCCTTTTTCTAAACGTTCATAGAATTCATTGACTGCAGCAGTTTCATGAATTTGAGCTTGCGGTAAGCTATAGCGTACAGCCTGAATTAAAGCATGACGAAACAGCGGATGATCATCAACGATTAAAATATTCATAAGTGACGTGAGAGATCTTGTGCACAATGGCTCCTATTCTACCCATACAAATGCGGTTAAGGATATGCAAGAGTGAACTATTTTTGGCTTAAACGAGATTTTTTGTCCGATTATTCATATTTTCTTACATTTTCTTAAATCTGAGATAGGAAATCTGATTTTGATATAACATTTATCAGCCTGATTCAGATGCTTATCTGAGTCGCATATAAGTATAAATTTCAATTATTTATTTCATTAAATTTGGTTATTAATTGCTCATTTTAAAGTTATCTGAAAAACAGATAACTTTTCTGTATTTGCTTATTTTACAGGGTAATTCAACTATTGATTAATAACAGACATTCCGAGATCAACCACAATTCAGGTAAGCCTATGTCTGTTTTCAATTCAACCAAACCGCTCAATATTGTCGCAGTATCGGGCGGCTTAAATCATCCGTCTAAAACCGAAGCTTTGGTGCAAGCCATTATTGATGAACTGGGCGAAGCCACCCCGATTCAGGTGCATTTTATTAAATTCAGTGAAATTGCCCCTTTGCTGGGCGGTGCCATTTACCGCAAGCAGTTACCACAGCGCGTGCAGGATGATCTGGCTGCCGTTGAAGCAGCGGATGCATTAATTGTCGGTACACCGGTATATCGCGCCTCCTTTACCGGTCTATTCAAACATTTCTTTGATTTTGTCGAACAGACTGCGCTGGTAGATGTACCGGTATTACTGGCGGCATCGGGGGGTAGTGACCGCCATGCCTTGGTACTGGAGCATCAGCTGCGTCCGTTATTCAGCTTTTTCCAGGCGCAAACCTTGCCTATTGGTGTCTATGCCACAGATCGTGACTTTACCCCGGAATACACCATCCATAGCGAGGCCCTGCGTGACCGGATTACGTTGGCTGTGGCACGCGCCCTGCCCATTCTGGAATGGGCACCGGCCAAAGGCCAGCGCGCCGAAGTGGTGAAAAGTAAAACCCAGCAGGCCAACCAGAACCTGGGCATTAATAAACAGATTGAGCAGGATGAAGTACTACCTTCTGCTGCAGTACCTAGTCTGGATGCAGCAGAATCGCGTCTGCATCAGAACAAGGTCAAACCTCAAGTGGCGTAATCTGCTGACCCGCTGGTATCCCCTTCTTCCGAGTGTAGTCTTGGCCATTGATCCTGCGGATTCAGGCTTGCAGCGAAACATCGCTGCAATGCCGGATCAAATAAACACAACAACAGGCCCCTTATTTTTCCCTCAAGACTCGGCTTGAGGGATTTTTTCATTTTATCTGACTCAATGAAATGAGAATGAAGCGGTTTTAGTCCTAAGAATAAAAACTGAGATCTGGCACTTTGCCAGTCAGCACCCATTCGCCCAGTTCCTGATATTTATAATCTACCGGATCATGCAGGGTCTGAGTACGCACATTGCGCCAGAAACGGTCCAGATTCAGCTGGGCGGTGGTGGCCCGTGCGCCCATTACCTGAAACATCTGCTCGGTAATATATAAAGAGGTATTGGTCGAGGCAATTTTGGCCGTAGCAATGGCCACCGCTACTTCACCGCGCTGTTCAGCCGTGAGTTCCGGTCCGATGCGCCAAGCCTGCTGCACACTCTGCACGGCTTTATCTGCCAAAAGCCGGACACTTTCTAGCTGCAGATAAAACTCGGCGCAATGCCGTTGAATAAACGGGTCATCCACCGCCTGCTCGACCCGAGATTTGGACCAGGCTTTTTGACCTTGCACTCTCTGAATCGCTGTTTCAAATGCCCCTTCGGCCACACCCAAAAACAGATGCACAAAAATCAGTTGTGCAATTAGCGGCCGCAAACTGGCATAAGGCGTACTTAGCGGTCCGGGATTCAGCAGCAATTCATGTTGATGAACACGCACCTGTTCAAAATGGGTCGTGCCGCTATCGGTCTGGCGCTGTCCCATATTGTGCCAGTCACCCAGAAAATGGACACCACTCCGGGTACTCGGAATCACCGCAATCAAAAGCCTGCCGGTCGCATCATAACCGGAACAGAGCAACAGGTCTGAATCGACCGAACCGGAGCAGAAGCTTTTATCGCCCTGAAACAGATATTCAGAATCTGCAACCGGTGTGACCGTGGTACGCCGATCCAGCGGATTCAGGGCATTGCCCCAAAACAGCTGCTGCTGAACTGTCTGTTGCAACCAGTGCTGATATTGTGCGGGCTGGGCGAACAGCTGCACGGTGGCAATCAGTAAATGATGAAATGCATAGACATGCGCCAAGGAGCTGTCCGCTTGTGCCAAAATCTGGACCGTTTTAAATATAGTCGACCAGGCGGCACCCTGCCCGCCATATTCTGTCGGAATTGATAAACTCAGCAAACCGCTACGGCGAATCAGATCACGCTCTGCTTTGGGATTACCGCCCTGCCGGTCACGTTCAGCAGCGGTCTGGGCAAACTGGCGGGCCAGTTGCCGGGCAATTTCAAGCGGGTCTAAAACAGTGGCCGTAGTCGGGTTCATCTGAAAATCATATCCTTGATCAATCGTAATACTGTGGGTGGAGCGGGCTGTTGTGCTCGCTTCTGGTCTATCTATGCTACACGGCTTTCAGCATAAAAATACCGCCTGCGAGAGGCGGTATTTTAATATTTATTTTTTAACGGCTGGCTTGCACCGTGGCAATCAGCTGATCCACCACTTGCGGTTCCGCCAGGGTCGAAGTATCGCCCAGACTATCCAGCTCATTGGCGGCAATTTTTCTCAAGATCCGGCGCATGATTTTACCGGAACGGGTTTTTGGTAAGGCCGGTGCCCAATGCAGCGCATCTGGAGTGGCCACCGGTCCCAGATTTTTCCGGACCCAGTTGACCAGTTCGGTACGCAGCTCATCACTTTCTGTCACGCCGGCTTGCAAGGTAACAAAGGTACAAATGCCCTGACCTTTAATATCATGCGGCATGCCCACCACCGCGGCTTCGGCCACCGCATCATGTGCCACCAGCGCACTTTCAATTTCAGCCGTGCCTAGGCGGTGTCCGGAAATATTCAGGACATCATCGACCCGGCCGGTAATCCAGTAATAGCCATCTTTATCGCGGCGCGCGCCATCTCCGGTAAAGTAACTGCCCGGATAGGTGGCAAAATAGGCTTCAATAAAGCGAGCCGGATCGCCCCAGATGGTGCGCATTTGCCCTGGCCAGGAATCCTTGATAATCAGGTTACCTTCGGCTTCACCTTCCAGCTCATTACCTTCAGCATCGACCAGGGCCGGTTGTACCCCAAACAGCGGACGCGTGGCCGAGCCCGGTTTCAGTGGCGTTGCGCCCGGCAGCGGCGACATCAGAATCCCGCCGGTTTCGGTTTGCCACCAGGTATCCACAATTGGGCAGCGGCTTTCACCAACCACGGTGTAGTACCAGTTCCAGGCTTCCGGGTTAATCGGTTCACCAACCGAACCAAGCAGACGTAGACTGCTGCGGTCACTTTCCCGTACAAAGCTGTCGCCTTCACGCATCATGGCGCGAATCGCAGTGGGTGCGGTATATAAAATCGTGACGTTGTGTTTATCAATCAAATGCCCGGTGCGCGCCCAGGTCGGATATTGCGGCACCCCTTCAAACATCACTGTGGTGGTGCCATTCGATAATGGCCCGTAAATTACATAGGAGTGCCCGGTCACCCAGCCGACATCGGCGGTACACCAGAACACATCATCCTGTTTAATATCAAACACTTCACGGAAGGTACTGTTGACATAAGTCAGATAACCGCCGGTGGTGTGCAGCACCCCTTTCGGCTTACCGGTCGAGCCGGAAGTATATAAAATAAATAACGGGTCTTCGGCATTCATTGGCTCAGGCGGGCAAATTTCATTGACCGTCATGATTTCCATGTGATACCACAGGTCACGCCCGGCTTTCATTTCAATCGGGTTACCGGTCCGGTGGACCACAATCACGTTTTGCACCGACTCGGTACCGGCCACAGTAAGGGCCTGATCGACATTGGCCTTTAAATAAATCGGCTTGCCGCCGCGCATGGCCGAATCTGCGGTAATCACCAGTTTGGCCTGACTGTCTTCAATCCGGCTGGCCAGCGAATCTGGAGAGAATCCACCAAACACCACACAATGCACCGCGCCAATCCGGGCACAGGCCAGCATGGCAATGGCAGCCTCGGACACCATTGGCATATACAGCACTACGCGGTCGCCTTTGGTGACGCCATTTTTCTTCAGCACATTGGCAAAGCGGCAGGTTTCATCGTACAGCTCACGGTAGGAAATAATTTTATGCCGTGAAGGATGGTCACCTTCCCAGATAATTGCCGGTTTATAAGGATGTTCTTTTAAATGCCGGTCCAGACAGTTGGCACTGACATTGAGCTGGCCATCGGCAAACCATTCAATCTTGAAATTGTCCGGATCAAAATTGGTATTTTTGACCTGGGTAAACGGTTTAATCCAGTCCAGACGCTTGGCCTGCTCGGCCCAGAACTCGTCGGGTTGTTCAATGGATTGCTGATAACGTTCGAAATATTCTGCCTCGTTGGTACGCGCAGTTTTCTTAAACTCTTCGGGTACAGGATAGATCTCATTCATATTATACTTCCTTGATCTTCTCTCATCTCATCACGAGATGTATGCCACATTCTTGATTTTTTATTTCTGCATATCAGCAGTATGACGCTTATTTTTTCTCCACCACAATCATGCTTTGGTCGTAGCGATTGATTTAATTTTAAGCACAGATACACCAGCAGATTCAATGTCTTTGCCGTACTTTTCAGTATAAAAGCGGTAGCTTTATCTATAAAAACCACCCGCTTGTAGCCAAAACCGCAGTGTACTTTGCAAAAATCGGCAGCGCGCTTGCAGAATGTTTATTAAAATCCGGGCGGATTTCAGGCAAAATACGATTTTATTGCTGAGGACTGGCAGATTCGTGGCCGAAGAAAAAACCCAACTGGGCGAAGTCACCCAAGAAACTTCCGAGCTGATTCAACAGGCCACGGAAAAAACCACCCAGAAAGTCATTGAACATACCCATAAATACAATGATGCCTATTCTGCTATTGATAAAATCATGGAAGGGTTCTGGGAGCGTGTGCCCTATTTCCTGATCGCGCTTGGCGTGATTCTGATTTTCTGGCTGATTGCCCAGCTGTTTAAGTTTTTTGTGAAAAAAACCTTATCCAACCGCAGTTATACCCGGCAGAATCTGGTGCTGGTACTGAACCGGGTCGGCAGTTCGGTGATTATCTTCTTCGGGTTCTTAATTGGTCTGGTGATTGCCATTCCCGGCTTTACCCCGGGCCAGCTGATGAGCGCCCTCGGGATTGGTTCGGTTGCCATTGGCTTTGCCTTTAAGGATATTTTCCAGAACCTGCTTTCCGGCGTGCTGATTTTACTGGGTGAGCCCTTTAAGATTGGCGACAGCATTCTGGTGAATGGACTGGAAGGTACGGTCGAAGATATCCAGATTCGCGCCACCTTTTTACGCTCAGCTGATGGTCGCCGCATTGTAATTCCCAATGCCACGGTCTATACCAGCGCCATTACCGTCAATACTGCCTTTCCACGCCGCCGCTGCGAATTTGTGGTCGGCATTGGCTATGAAGATGACATTCAGAAAGCCAAAGATCTGGTGATGTGCATTCTGAAACGTGACCCGACCATTCTGACCCAGCCGGAATTTAGCGTTAATGTCGATGCGCTGGCCAATTTCTCGGTCAATTTACGCGTGCAATGGTGGATTAATACCAGCGAAACCAATAGCGCGGCATCTATCAGTAAAATTCAGGAAGAAGTCATTCAAAGCTTTGCCGAACAGGGCATTTCCATTCCTTACCCGGTGCAGGAAGTGAAAGTCTATCGCGGTGATCCATCGGTGGCAGACAGCTCAGAGGCTAAATAAACGTCCCAGCACATACGGAATCACGGTTTCCGTGCGGATAATCCGGTTGCCCAGACTCACCGCCTGGCAGCCGTTGTGTATCAAAAGATCGACCTCATAAGGAATAAAACCACCTTCCGGCCCAATCACAATGCTACAGGGATGCTGAATCGCGGCAGGCATGCGCATCTCTGCATAGGGATGTGCCACATAGGCAGGACAATCGGCGCTAATCAGACCCGGTAAAACATCTTCAACAAAGGGTTTAAAGCGTTTGTACAGTTCAACTTTTGGTGCAATGGTATCGCCAGCCTGCTCCAGCCCCAGTTCAATATAATGCTCCAGCTGCTGTAAAAATGGCGTCTGCCAGTAGCTTTTATCGACCCGATAGCTATGGATCAGGATAATTTTTTCCACCCCGACCGTGACTGCATCCATAATTAAACGGCGCAGCACTTTCGGACGTGGTAAAGCCACAATTAACGTCACTGGCAATTTTGCTGGCACAGCTTCTTCTTTTAACGGTTTTAGACGAACTGTTTTGTCTGTAATTTCGATAATTTCCGTGAGATACCGTTTGCCTTCACGAATCCCAACTTTCAGTGTATCACCAACCTGAATATCCAGATGCTGTTGCAAATGCGCTAACTGCCGCGTTGAACTAATCGACCACAGTTCAGATTCAGTTTGGCGAGGATCAAGAAGGACAATATTCATAAAAAAAATAACTCAACAAATCCATCACTGGATAGGCGGAAACGTCATCCACAACGGTCCGAGGCAGGACTCCTTTTTCCAAACTAAAGTAAAAGAAGAAGAGTTCCTGGCATTAAATCGATAAAGAGAAGGCTCAGTTTTAATCTGATCTCGTAAATCCATGAAAATCAGCTTCTTTACCCATCAGAATATCATCAAAGATATTGATCAATCACCGAAATATGCTTTGCCAGTGAACCCTGATTCTGCCGCATAATCTTTTGTGCTGCAGTATTTAAAGTCAGTGCTTTGGAGGAATCCGATAAGATCTCCAGCATGGTCTGTGCCGCTTGTTCAGCATTCTCTACCACCACCACCGCTTGAGCGTCGAGAAACTCATCAACAATGGTCTGAAAATTAAAATAATTCTTGCCCAGAATGGTCGGCACATGCAGCGCAATCGGCTCCAGAATATTGTGTCCACCGCCCGGTTCATTTAAAGAACCGCCGACATAACAAGCTTGGCTAAGTGCATACCATAGCCACATCTCACCCATTGAATCTGCCAGATAAATCTGGGTATCCGCTTCAATTTTCTGTCCCAGGCTACGGCGTTGGGTGCGCAAACCCAAAGCCTGTGCCGCGTGAAAGACCTCATCAAAACGTTCCGGATGGCGCGGCACCACAATACAGACCAGCGCCGGATCTGCCATCAGGGCTGGTTTTAACGCGGCCAGCACATCTTTTTCTTCTGGAGCATGGGTGCTGGCCAGTGTGATCACTTTACGGCCTGCCAGCTGCCAGTCCTGCTGCAACATGTTGGCCTGTTCAATAAAGGCCGGCGGCGCACTAATATCAAACTTGATACTACCCACCACCTGAGTCTGTTCAGCAACTGCACCCAGTGCTACAAAGCGGCTATGTGAGGCCTGATCTTGCACCAACAGCTGCGTCAAACCCTGCAACATCGCCCGGGTCAGGCCGGAGACTTTGGCATAGCCTTTGGCCGATTTTTCGGACAGACGCGCATTCAGCAACAGGCACGGCACATGGAAGTTTTGGGCCTGATCAATCAGGTTCGGCCACAGCTCGGTTTCCATTAACAGCAATAATTTCGGCTGATATTTCTGATAAAAATCCCGAATCAGATGTTTCTGGTCGGCTGGCAAATACACTGCCTGAAACAGCGCCTCATGCGGTGCTTTCAGAAAGAGAGATTTAGCGCGTGCCTGTCCGGTTTTGGTGGTGTTGGTGACCAGCACCGGATGACCGGCTTTTAAATAATGTTCAATTAAAGGCTGGGCCGCGTTGGTTTCTCCCACCGAGACCACATGAAACCAGATCGCCTGCAGATTTTTCGGCGGCTGAAATGGCCCGAAACGCTCTACAATTTCCTGCTGATACTGCGCTTCACTCTCGGCCCGCTTTTTAATACGCGACCGATACAACGGTTTTAGAACAGATAACGCTGCGTTATACCAAAACGGAGTAGCCAAAGAGATGCCTCAAACTGATTTTTTGCCCTGAGAATATAACAGAGCCCTATCCGCATGTTAATGGATATGGCTCCAAATAAAAAAGCAAAGCAACAACGCGGCTGCTTTAGTCGGCATTCACCACGCTTTCAGCCAGAGTTGGATAATCGGTATAGCCTGCTGCACCCTGCACCCCAATCATGGTTTCCAGCTGCAAATCATTTAGCGGTGCATCATCCAGCAGACGTTCATATAAATCCGGGTTGGCAATATAAGCCTTACCAAAAGACACGGCATCGGCTTTGCCTGAAGCCAGCAGTGCAATCGCATCGGCACGGCTTAAACGCATATTGGCAATGTAGGGAACACCACCTGAACGCTGTTTCATATACTCGGAAATACTGTCTTCTGCCAAATATTCACGGGTAAAGAAAAACGCGATCTGACGTTTACCCAATTCCTGCATCACATAGCCAAATGTTTCACGTGGATCATCATCGCCCATATCATGCTCATCACCGCGCGGTGCAAGGTGTACACCCACACGACCGGCACCCCAGACCTCAATCAAGGCATCCACCACTTCCAGCAAGAAACGGGCACGGTTTTCAACTGAACCGCCATACTGATCTTCACGCTGGTTGGTCTTGCTTTGCAGGAACTGGTCAATTAAATAGCCATTGGCCGCGTGCAGTTCTACCCCGTCAAAACCGGCGTCTTTGGCACGTATCGCTGCCTGTTTATATTGCTCGGTAATCACGTGAATTTCAGCAATTTCTAGCGGACGTGGCAGCACATAAGGACGTTTTGGACGCAGCAAGCTGACATGACCAGCCTGTTGCACAGCGCTGGCAGACACCGGCGTTTCGCCTTGAAGTAAATCGGGATGCGACACCCGGCCCACATGCCATAACTGCGCCACAATTAAACTGCCGCGCTCATGCACTGCATGGGTGACCCGCTTCCAGCCTTCAACCTGAGCATCGCTAAACAGGCCCGGAGTATTTAAATAGCCATTGGCTTCTTCAGAAATGACTGTGGCTTCAGAAATAATCAGACCGGCGCTGGCACGCTGGGCATAATATTCCGCCATTAATGCCGTCGGAACGCGATCATCCGTAGCCCGACTACGGGTTAAGGGTGCCATCACCACACGATTTTTTAACTGGAGTTGACCCAGGGTTAAGGGAGTATTCAGTTCTGCCATAGATGCCTCTGTAGCTGCACGCGACCAAACAGATGCTGTTTTGTCTTAGAGTGAGCTTTCTAAAAATTCAATATATTGCTGAATCAGGGCTTCGTTGCGGGAGAAATAGGACCATTGACCATGTTTTTCAGCCTGAATTAAACCGGCCTGCTGTAACACAGATAAATGATTGGACATGGTTGACTGCGACACCTTACCGAGTTTTTCGATATTGCCGGCACAGACGCCACGTTGAAAGCCGCCGCACTGCTCTTCTGACAAAAACTGTTCCGGATGTTTTAACCAGAGCAAGATTTGTCGGCGCGTCGGATTGGCTAAGGCTTTAAAAATTAAATCAATATCCATAATTCAGGCACGTCGCATCAGGCTGTGTTCAAGGAACGCAACAAAGCACTATTCAGTGTTCTTATCCAATATATCGTATTTTTTCGATTTATATATCGATTTTTTTAGATATATTAGTTTTACACTGCTAGTGCCTTGTTGTTGATACTTTCTTATTGCCAGCGGCTTAAAGCCCCTGCTTTAAGCTCGCTTCAATAAATTTGTCCAGATCACCGTCCAGCACTGCACCTGTGTTGGAGTTTTCGACACCGGTACGCAGGTCTTTAATCCGCGAGTCATCCAATACATAAGAACGGATCTGGCTGCCCCAGCCGATATCTGACTTGGAATCTTCAAGCGCTTGCGCAGCTTCGTTACGTTTGTTCATCTCCAGTTCATAGAGTTTGGCACGTAACTGTTTCCAGGCATGGTCACGGTTGGCATGTTGTGAACGCTGGTTCTGACAGGCCACCACAATACCGGTTGGAATGTGGGTTAAACGCACGGCAGAGTCAGTTTTGTTAATGTGCTGACCACCCGCACCTGAAGCACGATAGGTATCGGTACGGACATCTGACGGATTGATTTCAATTTCAATATTGTCATCTACTTCAGGTGAAACGAACACTGCAGAGAATGACGTATGACGGCGGTTACCCGAGTCAAATGGTGACTTACGCACCAAACGATGGACACCCGATTCAGTCCGCAACCAGCCATAAGCATACTCGCCTTCTACACGAATAGTCGCAGATTTAATCCCGGCCACATCACCGTCTGATTCTTCCATCAGCTCGGCCTTAAAGCCATGACGCTCAATCCAGCGCATATACATACGCAGTAGCATTGAAGCCCAGTCTTGTGCTTCGGTACCGCCAGAACCGGCCTGAATTTCGACATAGCACGGATTCGGGTCCATTGGATTGTTAAACATCCGGCGGAATTCAAGTTTTGCCAGCTCTTCTTCAGCGGCGCTCAATTCGGCCTGCACATCTTCCAGCATGGCTTCTTCATCGGCTTCCACCGCCAGATCCAGCATTGCCTGCGCATCTTCGAGCTGTGTTGCCAGACCGTCTAATACATTCAGGACGTTCTCAAGCTCGCCTTTTTCTTTGGCCATGGCTTGGGCGCGGTTCTGGTCATTCCAAATGGCAGGGTCTTCCAATTCACGGAGAACTTCTTCTAAACGCTCTTTTTTAAGATCGTAGTCAAAGATACCCCCGTAGTGTTTGACCACGTTCGTTCAAGTCTTTTAATTGGTTTAGATAAGGATTAATTTCCACGTAAATTCTCTCAATTAACAATGAAGCTCAATAACCAATAATTGTAGCACAGACCTGTTCAGGCATTGCCACCCTGCAGCTATTTCCAGCACAACTTTTCTAGACATAAATAGCCAGCCAATCCCTACGCATATTCAGCTTAAATTTGCCTGAAATATTTAGATCTACAATTTCCATTTACTCTAGCGTTGAAGGAGATCTGACACATATTTGATGGTTTTATAGTCAATATTTAGAAAATTCACAAAATCTACATAGTCTTAATAAAACAAAACATTAATTATTTTATATTATTTATCAATATCTTAAAATTAATCAATTACACAATATTACAGCTGAAACAATGCGGTAACTTTTGCTGGATTGACCAAAATTTTATTTGGCCTAGACTGAAGTTGTAACAAAAAATTAAACAGTCAACCTGATTTCAGAGGGGTAAGATCCATGAAAAAACTAGCAATTGCTTCAGCACTTTTATCTGTATTCGCAGTCGCAGGTACAGCACATGCATACCAAGCTGAAATTGGTGCTTCTGCAGGATTAATTGATCCAGATCATGGCGGCACAAGTGGTTCTTTTGGTGTAGATGGTACCTATTACTTTAACCCTGTTCAAACGCGTAATGCGCCTTTGGCAGAAGCAGCCTTCCTTGATCGTGCCAGCAACGTAAATGCCAAATACCAATATGACGAACTCGGTAATGATGAACGTCATCAATATGGTGTAGGTGCAGAGTACTTTGTACCTAATTCGGACTTTTACTTGAGCGGTAATGTCGGACGTGATGACATTAAATTTGACAGAGGTGGCGATTTTGATACCACTGTATATGGTGCAGAAGTAGGTTATCTGCCAGCACCTGGTTTATTAATTGCTGCAGGTGTGAAAGGTTGGGATACCGATGAAGATGATGGTGTAGATCCAACTTTACGTGCTAAATACGTGACCACGTTGTCTAATGGTAAAGACATCAATTTAGAAGCAGGCGCTGCATTTGGTGATCTAGATGAATACAATCTAGCAGCAGACTACTTCATTGATAAAACCCTAAGCGTAGGTGTTGATTATTACAGCAACGACATCAATGATCGTGATGAGTTTGGTGTGAGTGCACGTAAATTCTTTACTCCACAAGTGAGCTTAGAGGGTCGTGTAGGCTTTGGTGAACAATTCAACAATGACTACAACAGCTTTGGCTTAGCGGCAAAATATCGCTTCTAATCCCTCACATTAAAAGCAAAAAAATCCGCTCAAATTTGAGCGGATTTTTTATTTGGATTACTGCTCCAAATGCACAATCTGCAACTGCAAACTCACATTGCCATTAAACACATTGCGCTCTAATTCATAAACCAAACGCACATCATCCAGCATCGGGTTAAATTCAAATTTATCTTTGGCACCAAACGCGATCGCATCAATCACCTGCCCATTTTCCAAAGCCACGCGTAATTTAAGATGTACATCTTTGAGCCAACGATAATCCACAATCTGAAATTGCCCCTCAAAAATTGGCGGTGGAAATTTCTGCCCCCACGGCGCCAAGTGCTGCAAGGTATGCACAGTTTCTAAATGAAAATCCTCTACCGGCAATTCGCCATCGGTCCATAAGGTGGCCTGAAACAGCTCAGGGTCCATGCTGGCAATCAGCTGTTCAAAAATCTGCCTAAATTCCTGAAAATGAGCTTTTTGAATGGTCAGTCCGGCCGCAGCCGCATGTCCGCCAAAATGGCTGACCAGATGCGGATACTGCTCGGCTACCTGTTCAATCGCATCACGGATATGAATACCATCAATGGAACGTGCCGACCCTTTAATATGAATACCATCTTCATCGGCCGCAAACACAATACTCGGGCGATGGAACTGTTCTTTCAGCCGACCTGCGACAATACCAATCACCCCTTGATGCCAGTGCGGCTCAAACATGATTAAGGCCGCAGGCAGTTCGCTAGCATCGAGCTGGATTTTTTCCAGTTCCTGCAATGCTTCCTGCTTGATCTGCCCTTCAACCTGACGACGCTCTACATTTAACTGGTTTAACTGTTCAGCGAAGCGATAAGCAGTTTGTGCATCATTGGCCAGCAGACATTCAATACCAATATCCATGGTTTCCATTCGGCCCGCGGCATTAATCCGTGGTCCCAACACAAAACCTAAATCCTGGGCTTTTAGGCTGGCTGCCTCTCGTCCGGCTATATCCAGCAGTGCTGAAATTCCCGGCCGACACAGATGTTGCTGGATTTTTTTCAGTCCGGCATCCACCAGAATACGGTTGTTATAGTCCAGACTGGCCACATCGGCATAGGTGCCCAAGGCCACCAGATCCAGATATTGGGTCAGATTGGAACTGGATTTGCCTTGTTTTTTACGATAGCTGGACAGGTTGGCCAAGACATAAAATGCCACCCCGACGCCAGCCAGCGCTTTACTCGGAAATTCGCAGCCGAGCTGGTTCGGATTGACGACGGCATCCGCCGCTGGTGTAGCTTTGGTGGTCAGGTGATGGTCGGTAATAATAACCTGCATACCATGTGCTTGCGCCCGTTCCACGCCGGCATGACTGGAAATACCATTATCAACGGTAATTAATAAATCAGGCTGAAAACGGGTAAAGGCCAGATCGGCAATTGCCGGGGTCAGGCCATACCCATATTTAAACCGGTCCGGCACCAGATACTGCACTTTGGCACCCAATTCACGCAAGGCCAGTACCATTAAGGCGGTACTAGTGGCACCATCGGCATCATAATCACCGACAATGACAATCTCTTTGTGCTCGTCAATGGCCTGATCCAGAAGCTGAATGGCCTGATCCAGCCCTTTCATGGTCGGCGCCAGCAAGTGTTTCAGCTTCAGTTCCAGTTCCTGCTCGGATTGCACACCACGTCGCGCCAAAATCTGGGCAATCAACGGCGTCACGCCCTGAAAACTTTCAGGGCGTGTCAGAAAAGGTCGTTGTTTAATCTGTATATTCGACATTTAAGGCATCAGTCGTTGCAGTGTCCATGCCCCATCGGTTTTTTCATAACTTAAACGGTCATGTAAACGATTCGGGCGCCCCTGCCAAAATTCATAATAATCCGGTTCCAGACGATAACCGCCCCAGAATTCCGGCTTGCTCAGTACATCCTGCTCACCCACCTGGGCAGCAAGCTGTGCAAAACGCTGTTGCAACGCTTCACGGCTGGCAATCACACCACTTTGCGGGGTACTGATATGCGCCGCAATCTGGCTGTCACGTGGACGCTTGTTATAGTACAGATGCGACTCTTCCTCCGGAATTTTACTCACCCGGCCGCTAACCCGAATCTGGCGTTCCAGTTCCGGCCAGTAAAACAGCAATTCCGCATAAGGATTTTCCAGTAAGTCGGTGCCTTTCTGGCTGTCATAGTTGGTATAAAAGTCATAACCAAGTTCGGTTGCACCGCGTAGTAGCACGGTACGCACATGCGGACGGCCCTGCGCATTGGCTGTGGCCAAAGACATGGCATAGGGTTCATGCAGTTTGATTTCCAGTGCATGATTAAACCAGTTTAAGAACTGCTGATGTGGATCAGCCAAAGCGGCTGACTCATGCAGCTCGCCTTTTTGATAGCTTAAACGTAATTCACTTAAGTCTTTAATTAAATCAGACATCTATACTCCCCTTAGGCAGCAATCGCATGATGACGCACGGCATCAGCCAGATGGTTGGCCAGTAAGGTCACTTCCTGCTGGTCATCCCCTTCGACCATTACACGAATCACCGGTTCAGTGCCTGACTTACGAATCAGGATACGGCCACGGCCTTGCAGCTGCGCTTCTGCTTTACCAAATTCTTCCACTAAAGCGGGCACGGCATATGGGTCAAACATAGCCTCTAAACGTACATTCACCAGCACTTGCGGGAACAGTTTAAAATCGGCAACCAGTTCATGCAGGGCTTTGCCCTGCTCTACCATGACGGTTAAGACCTGTAATGCGGCAATAATCGCATCACCAGTGGTGCTTTTATCCAGAGTCAGGACATGGCCCGATGGCTCACCGCCGATATTCCAGCCATTTTCCTCAAGCGCCTGCAATACATAGCGGTCACCAACTTTGGCGCGAACAAACTCGACTCCGGCTTTTTCTAACGCCAGTTCCAGTGCCATATTGCTCATGACGGTTCCGGCAATACCTGCCGGTTTGTTTTTAGCCTGTGTCGCCAGAATATACAGAATATGATCGCCGGTGATCTGCTCACCATTTTTGTCGACCATAATTACCCGGTCAGCATCGCCATCAAAGGCAATGCCCAAATCCGCCTGATGTTCTACCACCGCCTGCTGTAACTGTTCCGGATGGGTCGAACCACAATCTTCATTAATATTCAGACCATCTGGGGTGTTATATAGCGGAATGACCTTGGCACCCAGCTCTTTAAATACCGCCGGACCAACGTTATAGGCTGCACCATTGGCACAGTCCACCACAATTTTTAAATGGTTCAGATCGAAATGATAAGGAAAGGTCGATTTACAGAATTCGATATAACGTCCGGCAGAGTCTTTAACGCGGAAGCTTTTACCCAGATTGGCGTTATCTTCAATCTGAATTTCATTTTCGAGTTCTTGATTAATCGCTTCCTGCAGTTCATCCGGCAGTTTTTTGCCTTCGCTGGAGAAGAATTTAATCCCGTTATCAAAATACGGGTTATGCGATGCAGAAATGACAATGCCCAGACTGGCATGTAAGGCACGGGTTAAATGTGCAATCGCGGGGGTCGGCAATGGCCCCAGTAAATGTACATAAATACCGGCAGCGTTCAGACCAGCCTGTAGCGCCGATTCCAGAATATAACCTGACAGACGGGTATCTTTGCCCAGTACCACAATCGGTTTATTTTTCTTGCTGTATTTTTTTAAAACTTTACCTGCCGCGAAACCTAGTTTCAATGCAAACTCTGGTGTAATTGGAAGCTCCCCAAACTTGCCACGTATACCATCGGTTCCAAAATAACTCATGTCTTACTCACTTCTTATAGGGTTATGGTGATTTTCATCATCCTGTTTCAACACGCTTACTTTACACCAAAATTAAAAAAGCCGTCACATTTATGACGGCTTTTCTATAAGGCGAATTACCAAAAATCAACCAACGCGATAGTTCGGTGCTTCTTTGGTAATGGTCACATCATGCACGTGAGATTCAGACATACCGGCTGCAGTAATCTTCACGAATTTGGCATTCTGACGCAGGTCTTCAATGGTTGAAGAACCGGTATAACCCATTGATGAACGTAAACCACCCATCATCTGATGCACGATATTACCCATTGGGCCTTTGTACGGTACGCGACCTTCAATACCTTCTGGCACCAGTTTTTCAGCACCGGCTTTAGAGTCCTGGAAGTAACGGTCTGCAGAACCGGTTGCACCCGCCATGGCACCCAATGAACCCATACCACGATAAGCCTTGTAATAACGGCCCTGGAAGAATTCAACTTCGCCCGGTGCTTCTTCAGTACCAGCCAGCAGTGAACCGACCATAATCGTGCTGGCACCTGCGCCAATCGCTTTGGCCATATCGCCAGAGAAACGGATACCACCATCCGCGATCAATGGAATCTGTTCTTTTAATGCATTTGCTACAGAGTCAATCGCCGAGATTTGCGGCATACCAATACCGGCCACAATACGGGTGGTACAGATAGAACCCGGACCAATACCGACTTTCACTGCATCTGCACCGGCATCTAATAACGCAAGCGCAGCATCACCCGTTGCGATGTTACCACCAATGACCTGCACTTGCGGATAGTTCTGTTTTACCCAGCGTACGCGTTCAATTACACCGGCAGAGTGACCGTGTGCAGTATCGACTACAATCACGTCCACACCAGCTTCAACCAGCGCTTCTACACGGCTTGGGGTTTCTACACCGGTACCGACTGCAGCACCTACGCGTAAACGACCGAGGTCATCTTTACAGCTGTTTGGATAAAGTTCTGCTTTACGGAAATCAGTGACCGTAATTAAACCACGCAGTTCATTGTTCTCACCCACCACCAGTACTTTTTCAATACGGTGCTGTTGCAACAATGCCTGGATATTTTCTTTTGACTCGCCTTCACGCACAGTCACCAGACGGTCCTGACCAGTCATGATGTTGCTGACCGGCTGCTCCAGATTGGTTTCAAAGCGTGTATCACGACCAGTGACGATGCCCACCACTTTGCCATCTTTCACCACAGGCACACCGCTGATGTTGTTGGCTTGGGTTAAGGCAATCAGTTCACGTACTGTGGTTTCTGGGGTCACAGTGATCGGGTCTTTGACCATACCGGCTTCAAATTTTTTCACACGACGTACTTCAGCCGCCTGCGCTGCGATATCCATGTTTTTATGCAGGATACCAATACCGCCATTTTGCGCCATTGCAATGGCCATACGGGATTCAGTCACCGTATCCATGGCTGCAGACACAAGAGGAATATTCAGATTAATGCCGCGAGTTAAACGTGTCTTTAGAGAGACATCTTTTGGGAGGACAGTTGAGTAGGCAGGGAGTAATAAGACATCATCGAAGGTTAGCGCTTCTTGAACGATGGTCAACATAACAGTCTCACTGGTAATTTCCGTGCGCTATTATAAACAAATCTTGCTATAAATTTCATTTGTTATTGCATAAATAATTATTTATTCCGCACATCCTGACAATTCGGGTGAGTTTGCTGATGAAAAAAGCAGGCCATGGCCTGCTTTTCTACGATAACAGCATCTGGATGCTGAAGTCTTTAACTGACCCGGTCAAAATCCGGGTCCTGGCCATCATTGGCCGCTTCGACCAGCACTAAAGGAATCAGGTTATGCGCACGGCGTGCCTTATTGCACTGCTCATCGGCAATCTGTACCTCTTTGCAACTGGAACTGCGCTGCTCGTACATGGAGCAGCTGACCTGTTGTCCGACCGTTCCCTCCAGCGCAATACAACGCGGATTGGCCTGATTGGTCCCTTTCATGCATGAATAGAGGGCATTTACCGGTTCGGTATAATGCTCAGGCATGGGAATGCCTTCTGCCCAGTAAAATGAAACTCTAAAATAGGTGCAGCATGCGCCGCAGCTAAGACACGCATCTGAGGAAGCAACTTGAGACAACATTGTTAAAATTCTCGTCATCAAAAAAGAGTTTTTTTGGGGAAGAAAATATAAAAAATGTTGTTTTTACACTCAAGTTATTTTTTCAGTTTTTTACGCGATTTTTTGGCTTAAGTCGGGCAGGTAAATACCGACTCATCCATCAGGTCGACACCACATTCCAGCGTTTCAATCCAGTCCAGGAACTGGTTGATCTGCTCCTTGCCCACAAACGCGGTACCATGCTGCGGTACAATCATTTCAACATCCATTTGACGCACCATATTCACCCATAAACGGATGACTTTATTGGCACACATATAACGCTGATGGAAAGCTTTCATTTTTGGAATATGCGCGGCAAAGTTTTCTAACGGCTTGGACGCATCTTCGACCATTGAAGCGCCCATATCGCCGGAAAACAGGATTTTGGCCACCGGATCATAAAACTGGAAATTACCGACCGAATGCAGAAAATGCGCAGGAATGGCGACAATGGATGCCTGTCCCAATGGAATCACCTGGCCATGATCTGGCAGTTCAATCAGACGCTCCAGCCAGTTGCCTTTCATCCGGTCACTCATAAAGGCCGAGTTCAAGTGCGGCAAGAAACGCGCCCACAATTTCGAAGCCACCACTTTGGCATCGGTATACACCAGCCAGCGCGGCATTGAGGTAATAATATCCGGGTCCTGATGTGATGCCATCACATAGTCCAGATTGGTCAGGCGGGTATATTTATTCAATTCCATGGTTAGCGGTACATAGGTCAAATCGCCACCCGGGTCCAGAACTGCAGCACGATCATTGTCCAGAATCAGAAACTGGTTGGCCTGTACGCCCTCACCTTTGACCAGACTGGTGAAACTGATACATTTATGCGTGCCATTATCAAATAATACTTGTGATGTGGTGCGATCGAACGCCATACCTTGTCCCCAAAAAATCTTATCTTTACATTAAATTTTTAATTCCCTATAAAATAAAGGGTATTCCGCCAACTTACAATCAATATACAATTTAACTTTCAACTATTTTGTAGAAGCACGGGTCAGGTTCAGCCCATAAAAAAGCCCAACCAGGAAGATTGGGCCAAAATCAGTAGCAGCCTTTAAAAGAAATAATATTGCAGCAAGGTGCTGACCCCGATGATCAGGAAAATCAGTGCACCAATTTTATGAATCAAGGATACCGGTAATTTCTCTGCCATTTTATTGCCGATAAATACTGCCGGCGCATTGGCAATCATCATCCCCAAGGTGGTGCCAATCATCACCCAGAAAATACTGTCAAAACGCGCAGCCAGCGCCACGGTTGCAATCTGGGTTTTATCGCCAATTTCTGCCAGGAAGAACAGAATAAAGGTGGCACCAAACACTCCGTATTTCTGCCATTTGTTGATGCTTTCATTTTCATCATCCAGCTGATCCGGAATCAGCATCCAGATCGCCATTCCAATAAAACCGAGTGCCAGAATCCAGCGCAGAATTTCAGGACTTAAAATGGTGGTAATCCATTGTCCCAAGGCTGCAGATAAACCGTGATTGATCAGGGTAGCGGCCAGAATCGCCAGCAGAATTGGCAGCGGTTTACGGAAGCGGGCCGCCAGTAACAGGGCCAACAGCTGGGTTTTATCACCCATTTCGGCCAAAGCGACAATTGCAGTTGAGATCAGGAATTCATACATGATGGATTTCTCTGGCTAGCACACATACCAATGACCTATCCCTCCTGCTAGCCAAATCTGCAGAGTGATAAATCAAAGGTCTTGCCAACAAAAGAAAGCTTGAGAAAAGCATTTTGGTTCTTTGCTATGATGACCATGCCCTGTTGAGCAAATATGTTGACCATCACCTTTTTACTTTGCGTAAAAAGCGGCTACTCCCCAATGAAGTGCTGTTATTGTAATCGGCCACAGAAAAAACTCAAGTACCAAAAGCAAAAACCCTGCCGAAGCAGGGTTTTTTCAACTTTGCGTGTTCTCCGTCACAGAGAAACACCAAGCGGAGTTTTAGATTAACAAAGTCCGGATATCTTTGAGCAGCTTGGTCAGCTTGTTGGTAAATCGGGCTGCATCTGCGCCATTAATCACACGGTGATCATAAGACAGCGACAACGGCAGCATTAAGCGTGGATCAAAGCCTTCGCCATTCCAGACCGGTTGCATGGTGGCTGGAGAAATCCCCAGAATTGCCACTTGCGGCCAATTCACCAGCGGCGTAAAGGCAGTACCACCAATTGCGCCAAGGCTGGAAATGGTAAAGTTGGCGCCTTGCAGGTCTTTCGGTGACAGTTTCTTGTCACGCGCTTTTTGGCCCAGCTCGCCCAATTCAACTGCAATCTGCTTAATTGATTTTTGATCCGGATTACGCAGTACCGGTACCGTCAGGCCATCTGGTGTCGCTACCGCAATCCCCATATGGATTTCATTACGGAGCAGCACGGACTTACCATCATCAGACAAGTGACCGGCAAACTCGCGCTCTTCTTTCAGCAAGTACGCCACTGCCTTAATGATAAAGGCCATAATGGTCAGGCTGATGCCGTCTTTCTTGAAGTTGCCTTTCAGCTCATTACGCCATGCTTCCAGTTCGGTGATGTCTGCTGCATCAAACTGGGTTACTTGCGGAATGTAGTTGTTTAAAGACAGCTGCGGAATGGACACTTGCTGCAAGCGGGTTAAAGCTTTCTCTTCCACACCACCAAACGCATCGAAACTTGGCAATTTCGGCAAGCCCGATGGTGCTGCTGCCACCGCTGCGGCCGCCGGAGCAGTTTGCGGTGCTGTCAGACGCGACTTCACATAGGCCACTAGGTCTTCTTTCATAACCCGTGCATGTGGACCGGAAGCTTTGACATCGGCCAAGATGACACCCAGTTCACGTGCCAGTTTACGCACTGCAGGACCAGCATATACTTTCGAGTTCGCTGCATTTTGCTCTTTGGTGAGCTTGTCTGCAGTATGTGTACTCGGTACAGCGCTTGAGGCCTGTGCGGCTGGCGCAGCAGGTGCGGCTTTTTGTGCTGGCGCTTCAGCTTTTGCTGCTTGCGGTGCAGGCGCTGTCTGACCTTCCGCCTCAATAGTCACCAAGGCAATGCCTTCTGACACATTCTGGCCCAGCTCGACATGAATCGCCTTGATTACACCCGCGGCGGTACTTGGCACTTCAACCGTGGCCTTGTCCGATTCCAGCACAATAATACTTTGATCTTTTTCGACCGTATCACCGACCTGAACCAGAATTTCTGCAACCGCGGCTTTATCAACCCCTAAATCCGGGACCTTCACTTCGACATCACCCGCCGGTGCTGCAGAAGCTGGCGCTGCTGGTTCAGCTTTGGGTTCAGGCGCCGCCTGAGCAGCGGGTTGCTGTTCGGCTTGAGCTTGCGACTGTTCAGCTGCTGGTGCTGCCTCTGCCGTGGCCACGGTCAGAATCACCACACCTTCTTTGACGCTATCGCCAGCCTGAATCTCAATAGAGGCCACCGTACCCGATACCGTACTTGGCACTTCCACCGTGGCTTTGTCCGATTCCACCACCACAATGCTCTGATCGACATCAATCTGATCGCCGACCTGAACCAGAATTTCACCAACCAGCGCTTTTTCTACACCAATATCCGGCACTTTCACTTCAACGGTTACAGCGCTGCCAGCCGCTGCTGTCTGGTTTTGCGAGGCTGCCGCAGGTTGATGGCTGCTCACTTCCGCAATAATGTCCTGATCAGACAATGAGGTCGGGGTGTTTTCAGACGTTTTTTGCGGTGCATCAGCCAGTTGTGGTTCAACGGCTTGTGACGTTCCATCTTCGGCTTCCAGTTCAATCAGCACCGCGCCTTCTGCGACTTCATCACCCTGATTGACCAGAATGCTTTTCACCACCCCGGCTGAAGTGCTTGGCACTTCAACAGAGGCTTTGTCGGATTCCAGCAACACAATACTGTCATCGACCGCGATGCTATCGCCGACTTTGACCAGAATTTCAGCCACGGTGGCTTTATCTACACCAATATCAGGAGTCGTAATGTGCATGATTAGTTCTCCTCTTTGTAGTCAGCCACAGCGTGCAGCTCAGGCGTAGCCTGTGGTGCCCACGCGACCGGACGGTCGGTATCCAGCTCAAAGCTTGAAATGGCATCTTTGACCAGACGCGCATCAACTTCGCCTTCATCGGCCAGTTTCTTCAAGGTCGCCACCACAATGTGCGCGGCATCGACACCAAAGTAGCTACGCAGGTTGGCACGTGTATCCGAACGGCCATAACCATCTGTACCCAGCGCCACAAACGGACGGCTGTCTGGCAAATAAGCACGGATTTGTTCGCTATAAGCACGCATATGGTCAGTTGCAGATACCACAATACCGTCCGTACCACGCAGCTGTTTCGATACCCACGGCTCTTTGGCTTCTTCCGCCAGCGGATGCAGACGGTTGTATTCTTCGCATGCCATACCATCACGCGCCAGTTCGTTGAAGCTGGTCACGCTGTAGACATTGGAGTGAATCTGGTATTCCTCACGCAGGATTTTCGCGGCTTTAATCACTTCACGCAGAATCACGCCGGAACCAAGAAGCTGAACCGTGGCTTTCTCATCTTCTTCAAGCAGATACATACCACGCTTGATGCCTTCTTCAACGCCCTGTGGCATTTCAGGATGCTCGTAGTTCTCGTTCATCACAGTCAGGTAATAGAACACACGTTCCTGATTGACATACATGCGCTGTAAACCGTCATGGACGATAACCGCCAGTTCATAACCGAAACATGGGTCATAAGAGACACAGTTTGGAATGGTATTGGCCAGAATGTGCGAGTGACCGTCCTGATGCTGTAAACCTTCACCGTTCAGGGTAGTACGGCCTGCGGTTGCACCGAGCAAGAAACCTTGCGCCTGTGCATCACCGGCTGCCCAGGCAATGTCGCCAATCCGCTGGAAACCAAACATCGAGTAGTACATGTACATCGGAATCATTGGCAGGTTATTGGTCGAATAACTGGTCGCCAACGCCGCCCAGGCACTCATTGCACCGGCTTCGTTAATCCCTTCCTGCAGCATGTGACCGTCTTTGGCTTCACGGTAATGCATCAACTGTTCCTGGTCTTCCGGGGTATATTTCTGGCCATGTGCGGCATAAATACCCAGTTGACGGAACATGCCTTCCAGACCGAAGGTACGCGCTTCATCTGGAACAATTGGCACTACGCGGTCTTTAATGGCTTTTTCTTTTAACAGCGCAGAGATCAGGCGCACCATCACCATGGTGGTCGATTGTTCTTTACCGTTTGAACCTTTCAGCACTGCATCAAACACCGACAGCTCAGGAATCGCGAGAGATTCGCTGTCTTTACGACGTGCCGGCAAGTAGCCGCCCAGTGCTTCACGACGCGCCTTCATATATTTAATTTCAGGCGAGTTTTCACTTGGACGATAGAATGGCACTTCTTCCAGCTGCTCATCGGTAAATGGCAGGTTGAAACGGTTACGTACGTACTTCAATGATTCCAGCTGCATTTTCTTGATTTGGTGCGTCTTGTTCACCGCTTCAATTTCATCAGACAGACCATAGCCTTTTACGGTTTTGGCCAGAATCACGGTTGGCTGACCTTTGGCCTTGGTCGCTTCTGCATAGGCAGCAAAAACTTTGTACGGATCATGACCACCACGGTTCAGATTATCAATATCTTCATCGCTCAGGTCTTTAACCAAAGCTTCTGCTTCTGGATATTTACCAAAGAAATGTGCGCGTGCATAAGCACCACCTTTCACCTGATAACGCTGATAGTCACCATCAACCGCTTCTTCCATCACTGCTTTCAGCGCGCCAGATTTATCTTTATCCAGTAGCGGGTCCCAATGACGGCCCCAGACCACTTTAATTACACGCCAGCCTGCGCCGCGGAACAGTGATTCCAGTTCCTGAATAATTTTACCGTTACCACGTACCGGGCCATCCAGACGCTGCAGGTTACAGTTCACCACCCAGATCAGGTTGTCGAGCTTTTCACGACCGGCCAGCGAGATTGCACCCAGGCTTTCCGGTTCGTCCATCTCGCCATCGCCCAGATAAGCCCAGACTTTACGGTCTTCTTCTTTGATCAGGCCACGGTTCATCAGGTATTTTTGAATATGCGCCTGATAGATCGACATGATCGGACCCAGACCCATGGATACGGTCGGGAACTGCCAGTAGTCTGGCATCAGGTATGGGTGTGGGTAAGATGGCAAACCTTTACCGCCGACTTCACGGCGGAAGTTATTTAAATGTTCTTCAGTCAGACGACCTTCAAGGAAAGAACGTGCATAGATACCCGGAGCACAGTGACCTTGATAATAGATCATGTCGCCGCCAAAGTTATCGCTATTGGCACGGAAGAAATGGTTAAAGCCGACATCATAAAGGGTGGCAGAAGAAGCAAAACTGGCCAGGTGACCACCAAGGTCATCGCCCGTTTTGTTAGCACGCAGCACCATCGCCAGTGCATTCCAGCGAATCAGGGCGCGGATACGACGCTCCATATCCTGATCACCCGGCATTGGTGGTTGCTCTTCAACTGAAATGGTATTTAAATAAGGCGTATTTAGACGCTGAATGGGAACGTGTTTCGCGATTGCTCGTTGATAAAGTTTTTCTAATAAAAATGCCGCACGCTCGGTTCCCATGTGCTGCAAAACTGAATCAAACGCGTCCTGCCACTCTTGGGTTTCCTGCGCGTCGGTATCACCATAATACGCCATAGTCGGTCATTCCTGAATCCTAATTATATGGTTTATATGTACCATATTTCTGCTTTCTAAAGGTATGGCCATCGGTGAATACGACTTTAGACTAGTATTTCGAGAAAAAATATCTATTGACGTTTTATTACCCAAAATAACAAAAAACCGCCAATAGCGGCGGTTTAATATACAGACAATATTCTTTTGAGTGATAATATAATCGTTATAAGGTCTTAATGCATGACGTGCTCAAAAATTAGGCCTTTTGAGCAAAAGCCGCAAGCTGTTAAGGCAGCATTGCCAGGTAAGTTGATGGGTTTTTACGAACGCCGTCTTTTACTACTTCATAATGTAAATGAGGACCGGTACAACGACCTGTACAACCCACGTTTGCAATATGCTCACCTGCAGCAACACGGTCGCCGACACGTGCAATTAAGCGTGATGCATGAGCGTAACGCGTTAAATAGCCATTGCCATGGTTAATTTCAACATATTGACCATAACCTGTACCCCAACCTGATTTAGTTACGATACCCGGGCCAGTGGCATAAATTGGTGTGCCGCTTGGCGCTGCTAAATCTAAACCTGAATGACGTTCAGCACGACCATTCATGGTACGACCGCCATAGTTTGAGCTTACACGGGCATTTGGTAAAGGATGCGCCACTAACCAGCTATATGGATTAGCGCTATAAGATTTCGCAGAAGACGCTGAACCGTATTTTTTCGCTAAAGATTCGTTGTTTAATCCAACCGTTTTTTCACGCAGTTTGACATTAATTTCAGTTTGCGCCGGAATATTGATGTCTTGTGACTCGCTATAGGTCCCTTGTGCCAGGGTGCGGGTCAATTCTTCAATACGGTCTGTCGATGAATTTTGGCTGTTTAAGTCAACCAGATCAGCAAAAGCCACTGACGCCGCAGAAGCCGCCAAAGAAAACGCTAATAAAATACGTCGCGTATGCATAAAAACCTCATAAAAACTGTTCTTACTCAGAGTTCCTTGGTGATCTCTTCCTTGATCTTCACTGAAAGGAGCGCATAAGATTAAGACATAAACATGAAGGAAATATGTATGTCCGAGCCTTGTAACGTCTTTCGCCAAACAAGAAAACACATAAAAACAGGAAACCTAACGTTTCTCTCAACGCAAGTTGCTGCCTGGCAGAAACTTACTCAAATTATTCAACCCTTGTTGCCCCAACCCGAACTTTGGCAGGTTGTTTGTTATCAGCAAGGGATTCTTACCATTACTGGCACCAATCAGGCGATGGTGAGTCAACTGGCCTATTTGCAAAAACAGTATGTTGCTCAGCTATCACAATTGGCAGAACTTCAAGATTTACACAAGATTCAGGTCCGGTTAAAACCGCAGTTGCAAACGCCCCCAAAACAGGAAAAATCTTCAAGAACACTCAGTACAGAAACCCAGGAAATGCTTCGCGGTGCTGCTGACTTTGTGAGCGACCCTAAGCTTAGCCAAGCTTTGTTACGTTTGGCAAGCAATAAAAAGTAACATTGCGCCAATCTAAAAAATACAAAACCGATAAAAACGAGAATTAGTTCACTTTTTTAGATGTTACATTATAACATCACCAAGGAAAGACAATGACTTATGTCACACTCACATACGGAATTGGACATTGAGTGATGTCATCAAATGTTACAATTTCATAGCTGCTTGGATCTTTTTGCACATTCCGTAAGAGCTGATTATTCAGTGCATGACCCGATTTATATCCATCAAATTTCGCAATAATTTGATGACCGAGCAAATACAGATCGCCCACCGCATCTAATATTTTGTGACGAACAAATTCATCCGAGAAACGCAGGCCCTCTTCATTGACCACACCGGTGTCATCGACCCCAATGGCATTTTCCAGGCTAGCGCCCAAGGCCAGATTGTTGGCTTTTAAATAATCCAGATCTTTCATAAAGCCAAAGGTGCGTGCTTCACTGACTTCATAGACGAAGGTTTCGGTAGAAAAATCGATAGTGGCAGACTGATATTCTTTTTTAAAGGCGGGATGATCGAAATCGATGGTGAAATTGAGCTGGAAACCGTCATGCGGGGTGAAGATGGCACGTTTATCATCAATTAGCGCTTCAACCGGTTTTAAAATCTTGATGAATTTTTTTGGCGCATCCTGCTCTTTTAAACCACCCTGCATTAATAAATAGATGAAGGGACCGGCACTGCCGTCCATAATTGGCACTTCAGAGGCGGAAACCTCGATAATCAGGTTATCAATTCCCAGACCCGCCAGCGCACTCATAATGTGTTCAATGGTGCCGACTTTGGCATTGTCCTGAACCAGATTCGAGCACATAAAGGCTTCCTGAATCAGCATGGCATCGGCCGGAATATCGACCGGTGGATTCAGGTCAATACGGCGAAACACGATTCCCCCGTCAGCATGGTGCGGCACAAAGTTAATCATGACTTTCTGTCCACTATGCAGACCTATACCACTCGCTTTCACGACACGTTCTAGGGTACGTTGTTTCAACATGCTCTCAATTCATCTGTATATAAAACCGCTATACGTTAGCATATTTAGCCATTGATAAAAAACAAAAAGGTAGCCATTTGGCTACCTTTTACAAGTTCTGGAATAAAAATCTATATCGTAAAAATTATTTACGTTGTTGATTTTTAAGATATTCCTGAATACTCATTGGCGTTGGACGTGAATTATTGCTGCTGCCTGCAGTCGCATTGATGGCCGGCGCTGCCTCTGCCTGACGCTGAATGGCCGGAACATCATCTTCTTCAACCGGCTGTTGAGCGGTTGCCTGTGCAGACTGCACCACTGAAGAACGCTTGACTGGCTCAACCGCATCGGCTGAATTACGGGTCAAACCAGTGGCAATTACGGTCACGCTGATTTCATCACGCGCATCCGGATCAAATACGGTACCGTAGAATACCTGGCCTTCATCCAGATCGACAATCTGGTTGACAACATCGGTAATTTCTTCAATTTCACCAAAGGTCACGTCATCACCACCGGTCACGTTAATCAGAATACCTTTGGCATTCATGATGGTCACGTTATCCAGTAACGGACTGCGAATCGCCTGCTCTGCTGCCTGACGGGCACGGTTTTCACCACGCCCCAGACCGACACCCATCATGGCATAGCCACGGGTACTCATGGCCGTTTTCAAATCGGCAAAGTCAAGGTTGATGTGACCCGGACGTACCACTAAATCAAAGATACTGCGCACGGCATTTAACAGCACGTCATCTGCCTTTTTATAAGCATCTTTCATGGAAATGTCGCGGAACACTTTTAACAAGCGCTGGTTTGGAATGATGATCAGGGAATCAACATGCTGCTCTAAAGCTTCAATACCTTTTTCTGCAGATTGCAGACGGCGTTTACCTTCAAAGTTAAACGGTGTGGTTACGACACCGACAGTTAAAATGCCCATTTCTTTGGCAATTTCAGCGACAACAGGTGCAGCACCAGTACCGGTACCACCGCCCATACCGGCAGTCACAAACACCATATCGGTGCCTTCTAACTGCTGGCGAATCAGCTCGCGGCTTTCTTCAGCAGCGGTTTGACCCACTTGCGGATTAGCCCCTGCGCCCAGACCACGGGTACTTTGCTCGCCCAGCTGGATTTTGCACTGTGCATTCATGCGGTCCAGTGCCTGTTTATCGGTATTGGCACAGACAAATTTCACACCCTGGATATCTGATTCCAGCATATGCTGTACGGCGTTACCGCCTGCACCACCTACACCAAATACAGTGAAACGGGCTTGACCGTTGTTATCGGTTTGATCATCTTCAAAAAATTCAAATGAGGCCATGACCTTTAGCTTTCCTAATTCATAATTGGCAGTCACTTCAGCCCGTATACTGCCTTGATCTTAATAAAAAATTGTTTTTAAGAATGCTGTCCAACGGCTGCCTTGTCAAGTACAAGCGATAATCCGTACAACTTCCTAACAATATTCCCTAAAAAATCAACTAAAAAATTGATTTCAGTTTTTCGTTGAGTCCTGACCAGGCACGACCTACACGCGCCCAGACCGATAAGGTCTCCGGGTCTTCGGTTTCGACAATGGTGTCCTGACTGTAGCTCTGGCTATACATCAGCACGCCCGCTGCGGTTGCATACTGCGAACGGCGCAAGGCAGCCTGATGCGGTTCATCGGCATAAACCTGTACCGGCGGATTGCCCAAATGCGCAGACACACCCAGGGTGCGGCGTACCAGACTGACCATGCCTTCAATCTGACAGGCATCACCAGCCAGCACCACACCATGATATAAGCCATGAATGGCGCCACTGTTTTCCAGTTCCTGACGGATTTGCGCAAAAATTTCTTCATAACGCGCAATAATAATTTCCGACAGTTCAATCCGGCTGATGGTTTGCGGACCATCAATGCCCTGAATCTGAATCATGTGATCAGGTTTGACCACTTTTAAATCGACGCAACCGTAAAGCAGTTTAATCCGCTCGGCTTCTTCGGTGGTGGTCTGCAATACCGCCGCGATATCACGGGTCACATGCTCACCGCCACGCTGCAGGGTTTGTGACAACGCCAGACGGCCGTCCAGATAGACTGCAATATTGGTGGTACCGGCGCCAATATCAACCAGGCACACGCCATATTCTTTTTCATCTTTCAGTAAACTGGCTTCAGCGGTAGCCAGATGCGACACCACCATTTTTTCTACACCAATATTGGCCCCTTTTAAGGCACGGTCCAGATTCTGCATGGTGCTAATCGGCAGCATCATCAGCTGATAATGACCGGTCATGCTATGCGCCGACATACGGATCGGGTTTTGTACCCATTCACCGGAATCATCCAGATCAAAGCCCAACGGCACCGCGCTGACCAGATAATGATCTGAAGTTAAATGGCTGGCTTTGGCCAGATCTAAGGCACGAACCACTTCACTTGTTGTAATTGTGTGGTCACTATTTTCAATCGGGGTACGCCCCGCAGCATAAAAACTTTTTAATTCTGCACTTGGAATAGAAATCCAGGCTGAATGCACCCGGCATTCCGCCATATCTTCTGCTTCTTGAACGGCATTTTTAATGGCTGTAATGACTTTATCGAGACTTACAATTTTTCCTTTATTCATGCCTCGGTTACGAGCGGTAGCCATACCAATCACTTGGATATTGTCTGGCGCGTGTACCTTACCAATCAAAACTGAAACTTTGTGTGTCCCAATGTCAATCGCAACAACCGAGGGAACAGCTTCACTCATTTATTTACTACCATCACATGTTTGTTTAATTAATGGCTTAATGCCTCTATTTTTAAAGCCAAGTATTATGGCTTTGCTGCTATTGCATTCGCAATGCTTGTGTCATCAATCGTTACAACAAAATGACCATTGGCAATTTTTGGTGCCACCGAGTTTTTCCACTGGATCGCCAGACCATTGCGGTAACGCAGGTCAATTGCAGAAATCCTGGACCATACCGGCTTGAAGTCACTTTGCGCCAGATGACTCAGACGCTGCAATTTACTCATGGTCTGATCCTGATCCACAATCACCCGCAGGCCAGAATCAAACTGCATAAACCAGGTCATCCGGTCGGTGAGATATAACTCTTTTAAACGCAGATTCACCGGTAAAAATAACTGGTTAATTTCATTATAGCGACGCATCATCATTTTGGACTGATGCATCGGGCCATGTAATAACGGCAGATGCTGATTATTCTTGGGTGTCACTTCCGAAAACACATCACCGCTGTCACTGAGTAAACGTCCGGTGCCCCAGCGCGCAATCGCATGGCGTGGCATGACCCGTAAACGGATGGCATTCGGCCAGGCGCGTGACACCACCACCCGATCGACCCAGGACAGTTCCAGTGCGGTATCACGAATCTGTTCCAGATCGGAAGTAAAATAGTTATCTGTGACCACTGGCGAAACATGGGTCATGACCTGGCGCAGTTCGGCATTGGAACGGGTACCGACCACGTCCAGTTCAGCCACGCGTGCATCGGTCATGACTTTATATAGACCATAGATTCCTGCTGCCAATACCACAATCGCCACGCACAGCAATACCCATCCACCCAGGTTCGTCAGCTTTTCTTTACGCGTCGGTGGCTTATCGTGAATCGAGGTAATCGCTGCGCGTTTACGGCGCATGGAAGCAGGAAGTTGAGCCATGGCTTAGTGGGTCGCATCCGTTAAGGTTTGTTCAAGAATTGCCACGCACAAGGCATCAAAACTGTAGCCCACCGCCTGCGCGGCTTTTGGCACCAGTGAGTGACTGGTCATGCCCGGTACAGTGTTGACTTCAAGCAGCCAGAAATTGCCTTGTTCATCCTGCATTGCATCAATACGGCCCCAGCCGCTGGCACCTACCGCCTGGAACGCACGCAGGGCCAAGACCTGTAGCTGCTGCTCTTCCGACTCGGTTAAGCCACATGGAATGCCGTATTGCACATCATTACGGTTGTATTTGGCTTCATAGTCATAGAACGCCACATCTTTAGGCGGTTCCAGACGAATCACCGGCAAGGCCTGACCGTTCAGTAAGACAATCGTGAACTCGCGACCGGTAATCCATTTTTCAGCCATCACCACTGCATCATGCTCGGTGGCTTTGGCAATCGCTTCAGCAAAGTCTTCAATACGTTCGACTTTGCTCATGCCAATACTGGAACCTTCATGTACCGGCTTGATAATCAGCGGTAGACCCAATGCAGCGACAATATCAGCCGGGTTTGAATCTTTGGTGACAATACGATACGGCGCTGTTGGCAGCTCGGAACCTTGCCAGACCTGTTTGGTTTTGACCTTGTCCATGCCAATGGCTGAACCCTGTACGCCAGTACCGGTATACGGCACACTCAGCCATTCCAGTACACCCTGAATCTGGCCATCTTCACCGCCGCGGCCGTGCAGGACAATAAAGGCACGATCATAGTTGACCAGTTCGGTCACACTACGATCTTTCGGGTCAAACGCTTCTGCCTGAACGCCTTCGCGCAGCAGCGCATCGAGCACTGCCTGTCCACTATCCAGAGACACCCCACGCTCGGCAGATTTTCCACCAAATAACACGGCAACTTTGCCGAACTTTGAAGCATTTGACACGTTTATATCCTTAAACTTTACACTGAGCGACCAAATTCAAATATCACTTTGGGTGATTATTTTAAATACAATTTATTTTGAGCAAGCTCGATGGAGATTGCTCCTACATTACCCGCACCTTGGGTCAATAATAAATCATTCGGTTGTAACACTTTTTGTACCAGTGTTTCCAGATTGCCTTCAACCGGATCAATCAGGATCGGTTCAACCTGACCACGCAGACGGATACTGCGTGCCAGACTGCGACTGTCGGCACCCACAATGGCTTTTTCACCGGCAGGATACACTTCCAGCAACAGCAGTTGATCGACCTGCGATAACACTTCAACAAAGTCATCAAAACAGTCACGGGTACGGCTAAAACGGTGCGGCTGGAACAACATCACCAGACGGCGGTCCGGATGGCTCTGACGCGCTGCTTTAATGGTGGCTTCCACTTCTTTAGGATGGTGACCATAGTCATCGACCAGTTTGATGCTGCCACCGTCCAGTTCAAATTCACCTTGCACTTGGAAACGGCGACCTACACCACTAAAGCCTTCCAGTGCACGGCAAATCGCACCATCCGAAACACCTTCATCCGTCGCCACACCAATGGCGGCCAAGGCATTCAGTACATTGTGCAGACCTGGCTGATTCACGATAACACGCAGTGGCTCGCGGTCTTTACGCAATACGGTAAAGTGGGTACGCATACCGTCCTGATCAACATCGACTGCGCGAATATCATTGTCTTCATTAAAGCCGTAGGTTAGCACCGGACGGGCAATGCGCGGCATAATTTCACGGATGTTGGCATCATCACCACAAACCACTGCCAAACCATAGAATGGCAGTTTGTGCAGGAATTCAATAAAGGTATCTTTTAGCTTGTCAAAGCTGCCGCCATAAGTATCCATGTGGTCGGCATCAATATTGGTGACAATCGCTGCCATTGGCTCCAGATGCAGGAAAGATGCATCTGATTCATCGGCTTCAGCCACAATATAACGGCTCGCACCCAGTGCAGCATTAACCCCGGTACGGTTCAGCAAACCGCCTATCACGTAAGTCGGGTCCAGATTTTCTTCTGCCAGCATACAGGTAACCAGGCTGGTGGTGGTGGTTTTACCATGTGTTCCGGCCACGGCAATCCCGTGACGATAACGCATCAGCTCACCCAGCATTTCAGCACGGCGCACCACCGGAATACGGCTCTCAATAGCGGCTTTAACTTCCGGGTTTTCCGGATCAATTGCAGTAGAGACTACCAGTACATTGGCGCCCTGAATATTATCTGCGCTATGACCAATAAACACCCGAATGCCATTTTCTTCCAGCTGGGCTGTAGTTTTTGAGGCTTTAATATCTGAACCGGAAACATCATAGCCCTGGTTTTTTAATACCTCGGCAATGCCACACATCCCGGCGCCGCCAATCCCGACAAAGTGGATATGTTTGATACGACGCATTTCAGGCACTTTAATCAGTTCTTTTACTTGATCAGCAGGGATAGATGGAGACATAGTTTACTCGGTTTACAAATCTTGAATTAAAGCAACCACATGTTGGGTTGCATTAGGTTGTGCCTGTTGACGCGCCTTGCTGGCCATTTCAGAGAGCAGTTGGCGGTTCATCAACGGCATTAACAGTTCTTTTAAGCTGTCCGGGGTCATGCTGGCTTGCGGACAGATTTTTGCCGCGCCCGTCTTGGCCAAGAATTGTGCATTGGCCGTCTGATGGTCATCCACAGCGCTTGGCAAGGGCACAAATACCGCAGCCACACCCGCGGTTGCAATTTCCGTAACCGTCAGTGCGCCGGCCCGGCAGATAATCAGATCGGCATCGCTATAGGCCTGTGCCATATCTTCAATAAAGGGTTGCACTTCAACCGTTAAGCTGTCCGGCTTGTTGGCATAACGCGCTCGGGTGCTGTCTGCATGATTTTGCCCACACTGATGATACACATTTAAAGGTACATTCAGCTGTTTTAAGGCTTCAGGGACACGTTCATTCAGTGCCTGCGCGCCCAAAGAGCCGCCAACAATTAAAATACGCAGCGGCAAACCTGCTTTTTCACGTTCCTGATAACGCCAGGATGGGGTTAGAGTCGCGCTAATTTCTTTACGCACCGGGTTGCCAGTGGTGACAATTTTAGTGCTGGCCGGAAACGTATCTGGGAACGCCTGACAAACAGTGTTGGCAATACGCGACAGCTGGGTATTGGTAAAGCCGGCAATTGCATTCTGCTCATGAATAATGACCGGAATACCAAGCAGACGTGCGGCCAGACCACCCGGTCCAGCCACATAGCCACCAAAGCCGGCGACAGCCTCTACTTTGTGTTTTTTCATTAACTGCATGGCGCTTAAGGTGGCTTTTAGAATTTTAAAAGGCGCCATCAGTTTGCGTGCCAGCCCGTTACCGCGCACGCCTTGAATATCAATCTGATAAATCGGAATATTCTGGTTTTGTAATAAACGGTTTTCCATGCCTGTAGGCGTTGCTAACCAGGACACATGGATTCCCTGCTGCTGGAGTTCTTTTGCCACGGCTAGGGCTGGGAACACATGGCCACCAGTGCCTGCGGCCATCATCATCACATGTTTAGGCTTGGTTTGCGCTGCATCAGTCACGGTCTAATTCTTCAATCCAAATATGGCTAATGAAAGTTCTTTATAAGCGCTCAATTGTAATCACAATCGTATGAGCTTGAAAGTTTATTTACTTTTTTTCACCAAGCGGCTCATTGTTTTTTTCAACAGTTTTGAAAGTTTAAACTAGTTTTATTATTAATTCACCGAAATTGTTAAGTTTCCTGCATTTTTCACTGAATTATGTCGACTAGTTTTGATTTACAAAATCGCTATAATTTTCTTGCTCAACGCAGTTTTTCAAGCTCAAATCTCGCTTAAGAATACAAAAAGAGCCACCCAAGGTGACTCTTTTGAAAGATAGATTAACGACCGGCTTCCAGTACATCAAACAGGGTATCGGCAATTGAGGTGCCGAACTGGGCATCAATTTCACGGATACAGGTTGGACTGGTCACGTTAATTTCAGTGACATAGTTACCAATCACATCCAGACCGACAAATACCAGACCTTTTTCACGTAAAAATGGCCCGACTTTGGCAGCAATTGCCTTGTCATTGTCGGTCAATGGACGTGCTTCACCCAGACCACCAGCGGCCAGGTTGCCACGCACTTCGCCGTTTTGCGGAATACGTGCCAGACAATACGGAATTGGCTCGCCATTGACCATTAAAATGCGTTTATCCCCTTCTACAATTTCCGGAATATAACGCTGCGCCATAATTGGCTGGGTGCCGTTATTGGTCAGAATTTCAATGGTAGAGCCAATATTCACACCATTCTGATACAGACGGAAAATGCCCATGCCGCCCATCCCATCGAGCGGTTTCACAATCACATCGCCATGTTGCTGAATAAATTCACGAATCAGGCTTTGCTGAGAGGTCACCAAAGTCGGCACCTGCAGCTCCGGGAACTGGGTCGCAAACAGTTTTTCATTACAGTCACGCAGGCTTTGCGGCTTGTTAATAATCCACGCTCCTTCGCGCTCTGCCTGTTCCAGAATATAGGTGCTATAGACAAAGTTCATATCAAATGGCGGGTCTTTACGCATCAGCACCACATCATAGGCTGCGATGGATTCTTTTTGTTTTTCGCCCAGCTCATAATAATGGTTGTAATCTTCAAAGACTTTTAACGGGCTGATTAGACCGAAAGCCTTGCCCTGATCAATATATAAATCTTGTTGTAGTGCATAACCGAGTTCATGACCCCGACGTGCCGCGGCCCACAGCATGGCCATGGTGGAATCTTTTTTCAGGTTCACCGTTTCAATCGGGTCCATCACCACAAGTACGCGCATAATGACTGCTCTTTTAAAATTGCTATGATGTGGAGTATAACGGAGATTCGCTGCCTGTTTTTCTGAATTTGAGTAAAGCTTTGCAGCGCTATATTTGCTGATTTCAGGAAGCTGCCCATGCAACAGCCAATTGTGGGATATCATTTAGATGAAGAAAATCATTGGGTCGCAGAGCTGGCCTGTGGTCATGGCCAGCATGTGCGGCATAATCCACCGTGGCAGAACCGGCCCTGGGTGATGACGGAGCAAGGACGCAAAGAAAAATTAGGGGTGATGCTGGAGTGTAAGAAGTGTGAGGAAGGATGATTTTGTTATTTATTTTTCCTTCTTATTTCATGAATAGACAATCTACGTTCTATTTTTTTAAAAAGATATGCATCCTGATCGATATCTAACTCTTTATTGCGACGTTTTACATAGCTCATATAATTCAACTTTTGTTTTAGCTCATATTCATTCCAATGAGTTTCTTCTGCTTTTGATTTTTTATCTAAAAATGCAGTTTGCCTATTAATATTTTTACTCATACTTTCTAAAGACTTTTGAATTCCTGCTAATGCTTTGGGAAGAGCTTCTTCAAAACTCTCTCCTAATTTATAAATTTTTAGTTCTGAAGTATCAATTTTATATGTATTCTTATATTTCTTTCCCTTTAAATCCTCATATCTGATCTCAGCATTAAAAATAAGATTAAAGAAGTATTCACTATCTAACTCTTTAGGATTTAAACCAGTAAAACTTAGATAGTCCGTATATTTAGAATCATTCGGCGCTAAATAATTGACTCCCTTAATCATAAAATCTCTTTGCATAAAAACTTTAATAGCTTTTTGAGCAGTAACTAAAAAAGAAGCATCGAGTGAAGGTTCAGGAAATAATTTTATTTTTACGTTATGAGCTCCTCCTTTTCCTACATTTGTAATTTTTAAACGTAAAAAATGGATTCTGTACTCAACAGGTTCTAACTTAATGTCTATCAATGGTTCGGTTTGAACTTTTCTAAGTTCCCTATTTTCTTTCCAACCCAAAAAAAGTCGCTATCGATGCTGCACTTGCAGCAATAGCTGAAAAACTTGCGATCATTAAATTCCAATCTAGATTCATTTTTGTTTTTTATAAAAATAAAGCCCTATCATGGATAGAGCTTTATTAAAAATCAATATGTTGTATTAATTATTAGATCCCATACTTCACACGATATGCTTCCATCTTCGCCAAAGCCTCTTTTTCACCTTTGGCATCTAAATAATTCATCAAATCTTTCATGGTAATTAAGGCATGTACCGGAATTTCTAGCTCTTTTTGAACTTCCTGAATCGCAGACAAATCACCCTGCCCTTTTTCCTGACGATCTAGCGCGACCAGTACACCGGCAATTGTGGCACCCGCATTTTTTAAAATGGTCACCACTTCACGAATTGCTGTACCTGCGGTAATCACATCATCAATAATCCAGACTTTTTTACCTTCAACCGATGCACCGACCAATACGCCACCTTCACCATGATCTTTGGCTTCTTTACGGTTAAAGCCCCAAGGCACACTCACGCTATGATTTTGCGATAAAGCCACCGCCGTTGCCGCCACAAATGGAATGCCTTTATAGGCTGGGCCAAAAATCACATCAACATTTTCACATTCTGTTAACTTGGCTGCATAGCCTGACGCCAGTAATGACAAGGCTTCGCCATCATTTAATAAACCGGCATTAAAAAAATAAGGACTCACGCGACCCGATTTTAAAGTAAACTCACCAAATTTAAGCACACCACGTGATAATGCGAGTTCGATAAAAGCTTGAGGGTTAAATGTCGCTTGCGTTGACATGAGGTGCTCCAAAATTCATAAATTGAGGTAAGACCTGCGCATGATACCAAAGAGTAGCTATCCGAGTGATCAAAAAATTCTTCGTGTGGTTTCAATTAACGTCAATGGCCTGCGTTCTTCGGTCAGTAAAGGCCTGCTGGAGTGGATGGAAAAATCAGAGGCTGATGTCATCTGCATTCAGGAAAGCCGTCTGACCCATGCGCAGTGGACTGATAAATTCAAACCGGAAGGCTGGTATACCCATCTGTTCGCAGCTGAACGTCCGGGCTATGCCGGCACCGCCATTTACAGCCGCCTGCCATTTGTGTCTATTCAGGATGGTTTAGGCTTTGAACTGGCCGACTCCCAAGGCCGTTTTGTCACGGCAGAATTTGATTTAGGGCTGGGTTATCCGGTGCATATCTGCTCGCTGTACCTCCCATCGGGTTCATCGGGTGAAGAAGCACAAGCCCGTAAAGACCACTTTCTCGAAGAATATACAAAAATTCTGAAACAATGGCGCGATGAAAATAAATCGATCATCGTCTGCGGTGACTACAATATCGTGCATAAACGTATTGATATTAAAAACTGGTCAGGCAACCAGAAATCTTCCGGCTGTTTACCGCATGAACGTGCCTGGCTCGATCATATCTATGATGATCTGGGCTATGTCGACACCTTCCGTGAAGTGCGCAAAGAAGCCGAACTGTATTCCTGGTGGTCGAACCGTGGCCAAGCGCGTGCCAAGAACGTTGGCTGGCGGATTGACTATCATGCCTGCTCACCGGACTGGAAAGCACGTACCGTCAATGCCTGGGTCTACAAAGAGGAATGGTATAGCGACCACGCCCCGGTGATTATTGATTATAAACTCAACTAAAAACCTTCCTATTGAGTGAACAATTGTTCACTCAATAGAGGTTTATTTCCGACATATTTTGTCGTCATTGAGACCTTTATCTGCTTTTTAAATCGGCGCATTATTGCAGCACGGCAAAGGGACAGTGTCAGGATGACAGCAAAGGGACAGGAAGCCGTAGGATGCAAATAAACAAAGCCATGATGGTCTTTGTTTCAAGGATGTGACATCGGACGTTGTAGTGAGACCCGCATAATCAGGATGATTAAATGCGGGTTTTCTACATCTGGGCTTTTATTTTTTATATTGGCTCTTTGCTTTTCGTTTTTTTCTTAGTACGAATAATTCTTCTCAAGTGCTGTCTTGTTTTTCTGCCACTATTATGGCGCGGTAGCGTTGCATTTTAATGACGGTTTAATTTCAGAACCATGAACTCAATATTTATACCCGCTATAGTGCAAAACCAATTTTTTGGTTAATCTCTTGAGCATTGTGTTTCTTGCTGGAATCCGCTTTATGCTTAAAATTTATGGTATTAAAAACTGCAACTCCATGAAAAAAGCCTTTGATCTGCTCAATGAACTGGGCCTGGCTTATGAATTTCATGATTATAAAAAACAGGGGATTGATGCAGAAACGCTAAAACACTGGCTGGATGCTGAAGGTCAGGACAAAATTCTGAATAAAAAAGGCACCACCTGGCGCAAACTGTCGGAAGCGGAACAGGCACAAGCCCTGTCCAGCGAAGCAGATTTAATTGAAGCCTTACGCACTCACAACAGCCTGATCAAACGTCCTGTGCTGGCCACCGCAGACGGCTTTATTGTTGGTTTTGATGAAACCGCCTATCGCGCCTTAAACGGATAAATTCTTTTTATCTACCTTTTACTTATCCGTTAAAAATCAAAAAGCCTGATGCATCTGCATCAGGCTTTCTGGTTTAATCCGTTTCTATTGGCTGGCTTATTTCACACGAACCCAGGTCTGGTTACGACCCAGCGCTGCTACGCCAATATAGCCACGCAATTGTAATTTCTGCCCGCCATCAGCCAGTTGACCTTTTAACTTGTAGGTTTTACCTGATTGCGGATCCAGAATTGAACCGCTGTCATAGTTGGTACCACCCGAATTCTTTAAACCACGTACAATGGTTAAACCTTTCAAGGATTTGTTTTTGTAAGGTCCTTCACATTTTGTACAGGCATTTTCTTCACCCGGCGTTAAAATGGACTGAATTGTTGCAGTTAACGTGCCATTTTTCTGCTCGGTAAATTTGACGGTTGCTTTTGCTTGCTTGGTTTTGTCATCAATTGTTTTCCAGACTGTACCATTTAGCGGATCAGCAGCATTCGCCAAAGCTGTTAAACCCATTAATCCTAATGCCAGTGCAATTTTTTTCATTTTTTTTGATTCCCTAGTCTAGTGTTAGACAGCCTTAGTATTAAAAAGTCACTACAAATTTGCAATTTTTGAATGTGACCATTTAGTGTAACCTTGTAAATTGTGTTGGTAAATACGCAAGCACAGGCCAAAATCAAGAACAAGATGGAAGAACAATGAAGATCAACCCGTTATTGAAACAAATTTTCACAGAAGGCTTTTTAAAAACCACCATCCGCCTGCCAAGCCAATATAATTTACCGCATAATCCGCTGCGTTTCGCCCTCGAACAGATGTGCCGGCTGTTTCCGACCAATAAAACTGTCGAAGTCCGCGCTTTACGTCTGGCTGGCCTGAAAGCCGAAGAAATCAAGCCACAAGATGAAGCCACCCAGCTGATTTTCTATATTCACGGTGGCGCCTTTTATTTAGGGTCTTTAAATACCCATCGCCCATTTCTGACTGAACTGGCCGCCCGCACCCAGATGCAGGTGATTCATATCGATTATCCGCTGGCGCCTGAAAATCCATTCCCGGAAGCCTTAGAAGCAATTTTTGATGTCTATCAGACCCTGCTGGATCAGGGCGTACAGGCCAAAGATATTTTGCTGGCAGGAGATTCCTGCGGCGCCAATCTGGCGCTGGCCTTAGCCTTAAAAATCCGTGATGAACAGTTACCGCAAGTCAGCGGCCTCATGCTGCTTTCACCATTTTTGGATTTAACCCTGACCAGTGAATCAATTCGTTATAACCGCAAACACGATGCCTTATTGTCGATTGAAACTCTGGAAACCGGGATTCAATACTATGTGCCACCGTCGGTCGATCGTGGTGATCCGCGTGTTTCGCCGCTATTTGATGATTTAACCGATTTACCACCAACCTTGGTGCAGGTGGGTTCTAAAGAACTGCTGCTGGATGATGCGCAGCGTTTTCGTGACAAGGCCGAACAGGCGGGCGTGAAGGTCAGTTTTAAACTGTATACCGGTATGTGGCATAACTTTATTATGTTCTCACCGTGGTTTGATGAAGCCAAAATGGCGCTGGCCGATTTAGCCGAATTTGCCCATCAGCAGGACCAAGATTAAAACGCCATAAAAAAGGTCAGTAGAAACTGACCTTTTTTGTGATTAATGCAGCGCCGTAAAGCTTAGATTTTGGCAATCTGGTCTAATGCCGTAGTAATCGCCTGATCTTTAATATCGCTCATGCTAACCCCTTCAGCACGTACTACTTCAATATCACTGACACCGGTAAAGTTAAACACGGTTTTCAGGAAGGCTTCCTGGAAATCAACCGGGCTTTGTTCGCCATAGACACCACCGCGGCTGCTGGCGATATACACTTTCTTGTCACCTGCCAGACCGACCGGGCCATTTTCGGTGTATTTAAAGGTACGACCTGCCACGCTAATCCGGTCAATCCAGGCTTTTAAAGTCGATGGCAGACCGAAGTTATACATGGCTGCGCCCACCACCACGACATCAGCATCTAGATATTGTTGCAGAATCTGTTCGCCTAAAGCGCTTTGCTCGGCATTTTGTCCCATTAAAATTTCAGCGGTTAAATGCGGAATGGTCTGTTCAGCCAGATCCAGATAGTCAACTTGGGCCGCTGTATTTTTCGCCTGTAGCTGGTTCACAATAGCTTTAGACAACTGACGTGATACAGAAGCGTCGCCTAAAATACTCGAGTCGATATGCAAAATTTTCATGGGAGAGAATCCTAAACTGTGATTTTTTCAATAGCGCCATTTTACTGCAGTTTAAAATAGAAATAAGTGATTTAAACAACACACACTGTTGCACCCATGCAACGATATTTTCCCGAAAAGTACAAAAAATAGCCATTACCAATTCTCTAAAATCATGATATGTTAGGTTTTATTAAAATAATAAAAATGAGACTTTAGACGCTCATTTTTGGGGTCGTGATTCACGCATGAAAAGTCGCATTGCGCACAGTGCTGTGCCCACATTTAAATACAAAGTCACCCGTTATTTACTCGAAAAAGAAGTGGTGATGAACTGGAGCACGTTAAACAAATGTATTCTGATGCTGTTTCTGGGCAGCCTGATGCACGTGATCTGGGCCATCTGGAAAAGTGTGGTATTACTCACCCCGGAACTGTGGCGCTGGGTCAATCTGGCCTTGTTAAAACAGCAGCTGGTCATTAATTTATTCGGCCTGTTCGTGTTTATTGGCATGATTGGCATCTGCCACTACTTTCGCAAACAGGACTGGACCCGGCGCTATATGCCCTATATTGCGGTGGCCACCTTTGTGGTCAGTCTGTGCCGCGATGGCTATCTGGTCGGGGTGCTGAGTCCGGCCACTATGGTGACCTATATCAGTCTACCCACGGTCGGTCTGGTGCTGTTTGAACGCAGAATTGTCTATTCGGCCTTAATTCCGGCCACACTGTATCTGGTCAGCTGCGGTTATTTAAGCTTTTTCGGCCAGTTAACCTATGCACCTTTATTTTTATTAACCGACTTTCCTTATAAAAATGGCTTCTGGGTGCTGTCGATGCTGTTTTTTATTGTGCCGATTCTGCTGACCTGCCTGGTGCTGTTTGAAATTCTGCTGAGTCAGTGGCGCTATCGGGAGGCGCTGATTGCACATTTAAGTCAGGTCGATCCGCTCACCAATACCTTTAACCGGCGCAGTATCAACCAGTGTCTGGAACAACTGAACCACAAACAGGCACCCAGTTATGCAGTGATTCTGGTCGATCTGGATCATTTTAAGCAGATTAATGATGAGCATGGCCATCATAAAGGCGATGAAGCCTTGGTCCAAGTCTGTCATGTGCTGGCCGGCCATATCCGCGAGCAGGATGTGCTGGGCCGTTTTGGTGGCGAAGAATTTATTCTGGTCCTGAAACAGGCCACTGCGCACCAGGCCAAACAGGTGGCCGAGCGCTGCCGGCAGGCCATCACCCAGATTGAACTGTATGATGAACATAACCAGCCCATCCATTTTACCGCCAGCTTCGGGATTGCCTTATCGCACCATAATACCCCTTATGAAAAGCTGCTCAGTCAGGCCGATCAGGCTTTGTATCAGGCCAAAGCCTATGGCCGCAATCAGGTGGTACTGTATCAGCCGCTGGAACCAGCAGCCTCTTAAGGCTTAGCTAGAGCGGTTCGGACTGATAAGGCTCCAGATAATTGACCCAGTCTTGTTCCTGTTTCGCGGCCTGTTCCCAGGCCTGCATTGCCGGATGTTGCAGCATGGTCTGCATATAATACTGGCTGTCTTCATTCACGGGCAGCGCATAGCTTTTCAAACGCCAGACCACCGGTGCATAAAAGGCATCAGCAATCGAGAAATCACCACAGAGAAAACCGCCTGGGTCCGGACGCTCAGACCAGATCTGACAGACACGGGCTACATCGTCACGTAAATCAGGTTGCTCAGCCCATAACGTCTGTCCGACTTCTGCCAGATCAGCGCGAATATTCATGCCGCAATGGTTACGCAGTGCCTGAAAACCGCTATGCATTTCAGCAGCCAAAGCGCGTGCCCGAGCCCGCTGTGCCCGACCAGCCGGCCATAGCTGGCGCTCCGGAAACTGTTCGGCCAAATATTCACAAATCGCCAGTGAATCCCAGACCATTAGCCCGTCATGTACCAAGACCGGTACCTTGCCATTCGGGTTAATTGCCAGTACATCCTGTTTAAAATGGCCCGTGCCGCGTTCTTTAGGAAAAGGTAACAGCACTTCACGAAACGGCAGTTCAAAAGCAGTAAGGACCAGCCACGGCCGCATGGACCAGCTGGAGTAATTCTTGTTGGCAATGTACAGTTCCATCATGACTCATCCTCCTGTTGTTGTTTTTAATATTCACGATCGCTGGGCAGTGCCACCTGATGAGATCAAGGGATATGGCGCCAAAGCATATACAAAGCGACTTAAAAGCTAAAGTTTAATGGGCGGACAGGCCTCGCGCTTATCCGCTGTGATCATCACCATCATGATAGCGTGATCTGCCAGCGCCTGTGTCGAGATCTGTAGCAATTCTGCTGCTAAACCAGATATAAAAACGGCCTGTGAACAGACCGTAAGCAGAATAAGTTGCAGCTCTCTAGCAGTCAGCGAGAGACTCTACTCCCCCGCTTTCTACAGCGCCATAACCAGAGCGCACTTAGAACAGGAAGGCCACACCTAAACCGGCATGATAACTTTTATCAGCGCCATTTAAATCAACACCGACACTGGCATCCAACTGGGTACGTGCATTTAAGGCATAAATCAGACCTGAACCCAAGGCATATTCCACTTTCTGGCTTTCTGCTTTGCGGTAAATAAACTCGGAGAAGCCGGCCCATTTATCGCTGAGCTGATATTGAATCCCCGGCACTGCCTGCAAGGCCCAATTGCTGTCCTGCCACTCATAACGCATACTAATTGAGGTGGTAAGCAAATCATTATAGGCGTAGGCCACTGCCGAGCTAAGGCTGTAAATATCCTCTTCGGCACTAAAACCGTCATTCCCGGTGGCAATCTGCGCTTCGGCCAGCACCGCCATCGACAGTTTTTCATCATCTAAATCAATGGCATGTTTCAGACCAATGCTGACATCCCCCAGCCCATCTTCTTCAACCGACTGGCCAGCACTTTTTACCCGGCTCCAGCCCGGACCCTGCCAGCCCAGCTGTAATTCCAGATTATCCGCCAGACCGGTACGCAACAAGGTATCGGCGTGCAGCTGAGTGATTTCCTGCGTCAGACCATTGTCATCTTTGGTTTTCTGATAGTGCGCATTGGCCAGCGCTTGCTCCCAGGCCAACTGACCGACCGGCGTAATTCCGGTGCTCATGCCCACACCCGGACGGTCAAATGCAAACTCGGCGGCAAAGACCTGACTGCTGACTGCAGTCGCCACCATCACACCCAATAATTTCAATGCTGACATAGTGTTTATCTCAATTTTAAGCCAATTCTTTGGTCATTTTCGCGCCATGGGCACGGAGCAGTTCTAAGGTTTGCTGTTCTTCAGGCAAGGCTTCAGCCCAGTTAATTTCATCAAAGTCGCAATCAAAGAATAAATCACTGATGGATGACAAAATGGTCAGGCCATCTTCATCTTTACGGTTTGGATCGACTTTTTCTTCAAGCAGACGCTTTACCGCAGGTGCACAGGCGGCACTGGCTGCATCCCATAATGGGCCATAGACTTCTTCCGCATCCCACAAATGCAAATTGACCTTGGCCTGAATTAACGCGTCCAGAATTTCCATATGGACGGCCAAATCCTGCTGTTTTTGTGCTTCATTGTGCGGCTGGCCCGCCTCATAGGCCTCGCAAATGGCTTCCCACCACTGAAACAGGCCATCGGACCAGACTGAAATTACCGGGCCTTTTTCAGGATCAATAAAATTCGGATCAAGCCCCGCGGCCAAAAGTTGTTGCACTTGGGCCTGATCTAGTTCTTCTATGGCTTGCACCAAGCGTTGTTGTTGTGCCGTTAACATGCAGAGAGCTCTCTTCAATCAAATCAATTTCGTTCTATTATGCCCAATTCAGTGAAAATTGTTTAAGCGAAATGTAATCTTGTCGCATGAATTTGCTATAAAAAAAGCCCCGATACTGGGGCTTTTCTGCTTTTCAGCCAATACCTGTCTTATTCGTCGACATCGGTATCTAGGTCAACTCGACCCGGCTGTCCACCACGCGGATGTTCTTTTTTCTCAAAGACATGCTCCAGACTACGTTTTAAACGGTCAATGGCGCCATGAATTGCGGTATCGACATTATGACCACGATGATTGACCACCACAGGCTTCAAGCCGGCCGGGCGCGCTTCAATCATACATTTAATGTCGTCATCTCCGCCTTTGTCCCCGTTTTCATCACTTAAATGTACGGAAAAATGGGTAATACGCTCACTATGGCGTTTAAATTCATCACTTAGCTCTGCACGTACGTAACTAATTAATCGTTCGCTACCTTGGATGTTCTTATCTGTACGGATTTCAATATTCATAATCTCATCCTCTCTTTCTTTCGTTTTCTGAATCTTTTTTGTGCAAAACTATTTTATCTTGGCACGTTTGTCGCTTGCTGTTTCCCAGCATATTGAACATCTTCAACCTAATTTGGACGCTACCCTCCACATTGAACGATGAACACTTTTGAGTTTGAGTCTGCAGAACCGTGTCCTTATACTTTGAATATCGGGCCTAACTCAAAAATATGCAAGCAATATTTGATAAAAATTAGCAAAAGGATAACCTGTTGTGACAACTGCTTACTTGCGTGGCCAGGCACTGATTGACTCAATCCGCTCTGCCCCTTATTCACGTGATTTAATTGGCTATCATGGCCAGCCGCCGCATCCGCAGTGGCCGAATCAGGCACGTATTGCAGTGCAATTTGTGCTGAATTATGAGGAAGGCGGCGAAAATCATATTGAACATGGTGATGCCGGTTCTGAGCAGTTTTTATCTGAAATTGTCGGTGCGGCCAGCTTTCCGGCCAGACATATGTCGATGGATTCGATGTATGAATATGGCTCGCGGGCCGGTTTCTGGCGCATTCATCAGGAGTTTCAGCGACGCCAGTTACCGATGACCATTTTTGGGGTCGGTATGGCGCTGGCGCGGAACCCGTATGTGGTCGAGGCCATTCAGCAGGCCGACTATGATGTGGTGTCGCATGGGCAACGCTGGCTACATTATCAGAGCATGGACATGGCCACTGAACGCCAGCATATGGATCAGGCGATCAGTGTCTTAGAAACCCTGTTTGGTCATGCACCCATTGGCTGGTATACCGGCCGCGACAGCCCCAATACCCGCCAGTTACTGGCCGAATTCCCGCAAATTCAGTATGACTGTGATTATTATGGCGATGATTTACCGTTCTGGCAGACGCTGACCAATGCCCAGGGCCAGTCACGACCACATTTAATTATTCCCTATACCCTCGACAGCAATGATATGAAATTTGCCGCTGCAAGCGGCTTTAATAGCGGCGAGCAGTTTTATCAATACCTGAAAGATGCTTTTGATGTGCTCTATGCCGAAGGGGAAACTGCACCCAAAATGCTCTCGATTGGTATGCACTGCCGTCTTTTGGGGCGCCCGGGACGCTTTAAAGCCCTGCAATGCTTTTTAGACTACATTCAATCGCATCCACAGGTCTGGATTTGCCGCCGCGGTGATATTGCTGCGCATTGGTATCGCCATCACGCACCAGAACCCGTCAAATAAAGAAAACTCGCACCAGCCTTGTGCAGCTTTAGCCGTCTCAGTAAAAAATTGGCTTTTCACTGAAGTTTGGCACTGATATTGCACTTTTAGTGACAAAATTGAATGTAATGATGAGACCCTTACTGTGCAACTGGATCAATTTAATCAGGCCCCTGAAGCTGAGATTAGCCAATTCTTGCAGCAATGTGTATATATTCCGGCATGGGCAACTGGCATAACCCAACAACGGCCTTTTGAGAGTGTCGAGCAACTTTTAGAATTTGCCCGGCAGCAGGCCAGCCACTGGAGCTGGCCTGAGATTCAGGCCGCACTCGCAAACCATCCTCGAATTGGTGAGAAAAAGGCGCAGCAGCAACTCACAGCCCAAGAGCAGGCATTTTCTGCCCGGGAACAGGCCACCATCCAGCTCAATAGCGACACCCAGCAGGCACTTTTACAAGGTAATCTGGCCTATGAAAAAAAATTCGGGTTTATTTTTCTGATTAAAGCCTTTGGCTTGAGCAGTGAAGATATCCTACAAGCCCTGCAGTATCGTCTGCTGAATGATGCCGACACTGAACAGCGCATTGTGCAGCAGCAACTCTCAGACATTGCCTTACTACGTTTAAGCCAGGAGCTTCAGCCATGATCAGCACCCATATTTTAGATACCCATTTGGGTCAACCGGCTGCCGGCGTGAAAATCCGGCTGTTTAACCAGCAGCAACAGTTACTGGCCGAAGCCGAAACCAATGCCGATGGCCGGGTCACGGCCGCCGATTTTGCTTTGGCCGACTGTCCGGAAGGCTCATACAGTCTGGAGTTTTATACTGCGGCCTATTTTGAGCAAAAAGGCCTGGACAGCTTCTTTCCTAAAGTAGTGATTTACTTCCAGATTAAGGAGGCGACACAGCATTATCACATCCCGTTATTGATCAGTCCTTTTGCCTATTCGACCTATCGCGGCAGCTAAATTTGGTCGGAAAATTGCCAATAAAAAGTTAAATTTGGCTTTATTTTTGCTTAATAACCTGTATCCTTGACACGCTTTTTGGGGAAGACGAAGACACCGTTATGAAACTTACGCAACTTGCTGCACTTTGTGCATTCTCAACCGCTGCTGCCTTCACTCAGGCGAGTCCTATTGTATGGCAAGACTTTAGCTTGACTGGTCTTTATGGTGAAAACTACGAGTTAGGCACTGAAGACCGTACCACCTTAACTGCTGAATATGCAGCTAAACTGAAATATGCAGATGTATTCTTCTTTGTTGACCAGCAATGGGATGGCAACAATGATGATACAACTTACTTCGAATTGGCACCACGTTTAAGCCTAGGCGAAGTGACTGGTCAAAATCTGGCATTTGGTCCGGTGAAAGACCTGTTAGTCGCAACAACTTGGGAGCACAACGCAGGGCACGCTACAAACACTGAGTTCAACAACTTCTTATATGGTGTTGGCTTTGCTTTAGATATTCCATATACCCAATATGCGAACATCAACTTCTATCGTGCTGATAACGATATGACAGATGATGATTATCAAATGACCATCACCTATGCTGTACCATTTAAACTGGGCAATGAAGACTTCCTGGTTGATGCTTTCCTGGACTGGTCAACAGCTGAAGATACTCATGCCAGCGAATTAAACTGGACTTCTCAGTACAAATGGAATGTGGGTAAACACATTTCTCCAGAAACACGTTTATACGTGGGGGTTGAACACTCAGTATGGAACAACAAATATGGCCAGAAAGGCGCAGACCAGAATGATGTCAGCGCGCTGGTGAAATACCACTTCTAAGTCATTTACATGACATAAAAAAAGCAGGACTCCGGTCTTGCTTTTTTTATGTCCGCAGCGGCATGATAATGCGCTTATTCCTACCCTGATGTGCTACTTATGCGCTTTCATCTTCGTCCTGCCACCGAACACGATCTTGCTGCTATTCAGGCGATTTATAACCCGGAAGTGCTACAGCATGTAAACACCTGGAATGAACAGCCCTTTGATCTGGCACATTTCCAGCACTGGTTCCAGCAATTACAAAAACAGAATTTTCCGCTGCTGGTAGCCGAACATCTGGACACCGGACAAATTGCCGGCTATGCCGATTATTCCACCTTCCGCAGCATCAGCGGTTTTAAACATACAGTCGAACATTCGGTGTTTATTGACCGTCAATTCAGCCGGCAGGGTTTGGGCAAACAGTTGATGCAAGCCTTAATTCAACATGCGCAGGCGCATCAGGTTCATGTGATGGTGGCCGCCATTGACCATGACAATAGCGGTTCAATGGCCTTGCATCAGCAATTAGGTTTTCAGCATTGCGGCTATATGCCCCAAGTTGGAAAAAAATTTGGTCAATGGCGTGATCTGGTACTAATGCAACTCATTCTGGATCCAGCACCAGAGCAGACAGCATCAACACCAGCCGATTGACCTGTGTTGATTAAAGACACCTAGCACAGAAAATTTAATCCAGCGGATTACCGACTATATTGCTGATAATGCCTTTCATGATATGTGCCCCCTGCTCTTGGCGCAGTTCGGCATACCAGGCTTCCGTCACCTGCTGGTCTTTCATATGCGTAACATCACAGCGTTTACGCGCGCGCAGCACCAGCTCATTGGCGCGCTCATTACGTTTATTCTGGTAGCGGCTTAAGGCATCCTGCATACCCTGGGTATTAATTTGTAAGGCACGCGCCAGATAAATAGCATCTTCCATGGCCTGACAACCACCCTGCCCAATATCTGGCGTGGTGCTATGTGCGGCATCTCCCACTAGCACCACCCGGCCTTTATAAAAATTGGCGAAAGGCTCAATATCATGAATTTCCACGCGATTGGTGCGCTGTTCGTCAATTGAGTCTATCAGCTGCTGCACCTGCGGACACCAGCCCTGAAAATACTGTTTTAACAGTGTTTTATACTGGCTGCGGTCATTCTCCAGTCCGGCCGCTAGCGGCACATCAAAGAAAAAATAAAAACGCTGATCGGCCACCGGCATCAGGGAAGCGCGCTTGCCTTCCCCGACAAAGGTGGTCCACTGATTGGCCGGGGCCAGCTGTTCGGACACCTCCACCAGACCATTCCAGTTGACATAACCGGCATAACGGCGCGCGACGGTTTCATCCAGTACATAGGCGCGGGTTAAAGAGTGGGTACCATCGGCCCCGACCAGCAGTTCGGTTTGTAGCTGTGTGCCATCAGCAAAGCTGACCGTCACCTGCGAGCCATCTTCCTGTAACGCCACCATTTTCTTGCCTAAATAGATGTGCTCGCGACCAAATGCATCCATCAGCATATTTTGCAGTTCCGCGCGCGACACCGGATACGGACGCTGCCCGACTTCTTCAATTAACGGCGTCAGGCTGAACTGGGTCATCACATCACCGCTCAGGCCATCGACATAGGCCAGATGATCCATCTGCCCGCCCAGCTCGGCCACCTGCTCGGTCAGTCCGAGGTAATTCAGGCACTTCACCCCATTGGACCACAGGGAAATGGCCGCGCCCACCGGAAGAATCTGCTCAGCCTGTTCATAAATACGCACTTCATGGCCAAACTTTTTTAGTGCAATCCCTGTGGTTAATCCGCCAATACCTGCACCAATAATTGTAATTTTCATTTTTCCTCCCAAGGCTTGCCTGTCAAAACTGAACAGCTGAAGCGAAAAACGTGCCATTTCATGCTTAGCCTGGGTCGTATGGCCAGAAGTTGGCACAGGCTGTGCTTCTATCCGCACTAATAGGCCTGCTGTGCAAGCCGAATCTGGCGCCACTGCCTGATTTCGATGCACGGCCGTGCCTGCTGTGAATGAACAATAAATGGAAGAGAATTATGGCCACTTTAATTGCACCAACATTTGACCTACCGCCCCAGCTTCAAACACTAACCAACCTGGCAGATACCCGTATTGGTGCAAAAGTTATTGAATGTTCAGATGATTTTTTTGCCGATGCGCAGCGTATGCTGCAATTTGCAGCACCAGTATTTGTGGAAGATAAATTTGATGATCATGGCAAATGGATGGACGGCTGGGAAACCCGCCGCAAGCGCCATGCCGGTTATGACTGGGCCATTGTCCAGTTAGGTGTGGCTGGCAAAATTCAGGCGCTGGATATTGATACCACCTTTTTTAGCGGTAACTATCCCGCTTCAGCCAGTGTCGAAGCCTGCTATGCGCCGCAAGGTAATCTGGAGCAGGCCGAATGGCAGCCGCTTTTAGCCAACAGTATTTTGGGACCCAGCCAGCATCATCTGTTTGAAGTCAGCTCTGATGCGGTCTATACCCATGTGCGTCTGAATATTTTCCCCGATGGCGGTGTGGCACGTTTTCGCGTATATGGCGAGGTGAAAATTCAGACCACAGATCATCAGGGTACACTGGATTTACTGGCGCTTGAAAACGGCGGCCGGGTAATTGCCTATAGCGATGCCCACTTTGGCCATCCACGCAATCTGATTAATCCGGGTCGTAGCATCAATATGGGCGATGGCTGGGAAACCAAACGCCGCCGCACGCCCGGCTTTGACTGGTGTATTCTGGCTTTGGGACAGGCCGGCCAGATTGAAAAAATTGATATCGACACCGCCCATTTCAAGGGCAACTACCCGGCAGAAGTGTCGATTCAGGCCGTCTATATTGAAGATGCCACCGATCCGCAACTGATTCCACAAAGCATGTTCTGGCCATTTTTACTGGAGGCGCAGCCCATGCAGATGGACCATGTGCATTCCTTTATCGAGCAGATTTTAAAGCACGATAAAATCTCGCATATCCGGGTCAATATGATTCCCGACGGCGGCATCAGCCGGATTCGCCTCTGGGGCACACTGGTGGACTAACGCACCAGCGTCGCTGTTGGCCCACTCCACAGGCTGACAGCGACCTCCATCTCTACCAGTTGATGATGACCATAAAAATACCCGCCCTGGAACTCTCAAACAACATGAAAAATACCATTCAGATTCAAGCATTGACCCTGGACAATTTTGCCCCTTTTGGTGAAGTGATTAGCTGTCAGGGACATGACTATTTTCATATTAACCATGCCCAAACCGAGCGTTATCATGCGCTGGCCATGACGGAAATTCTTGGTGAAGCACAAGCAGGCATTAGTATTTTCCGCAATATCCAGAGTACCCAAATACCGTTTCAGGTAGCAATGCTGGAGCGCCATCCTCAAGGCTCGCAGGCTTTTATTCCGATGCAGGGGCAAGCGTTTTTGGTGGTGGTGGCACCGGGTTTAAATACAGATGAGCCGGACATCAGCCAGCTTCAAGCATTTATTAGCGATGGTTCACAAGGCGTGAATTACCGCGCCGGGACCTGGCATCATCCCCTGCTGACACTGGAGGCACCCAGCGATTTTGCCGTGATTGACCGGATTGGCTCTGGTCCCAACTGCGATGTATATGAATTCAACTCACCCATCCAGATTGTTTCTGCCCAGATTTAATTCTCCATTTGGTTTGACATCCTCACCCACCTGAAAGGAGGGTGATTCCTACTGCTAGACGCTTATGCCCAAGCGCAAGTATGTTCTTGGTGGAGTTTAAATCGCGTTGATTTACACTTCCGCATTCACATTCCCATACTCTTATTCGCAAATCTATCTTTCGGACTGCTTGCGGTGATTGCACCGCAGCTCGAACAGGTTTGGGTTGTGAATCTCTCGTTGACTTCCTCAAACATGACCCCTGCGTTCTCGCATTTATACTTGAGCATGGTTTTGAGTGCTGAAAATCCTGTATCTAAAACAGATTTCGCCATTTTAGTTTTTACAAGTTTGTTCGCACTTAGATCACCAACGACAATCAGTGCATTGTCTTTCACCAGCTGGGTGCTAGCCTTGTGCAAATGGTCTTTACGACAGTTTGCAATCTTGGCGTGTAATGCACGGACACGCTTTTTATTTCTCGCTCTCTGAGCAATCCCTAATTTCTGTTCATATTGATGGTAGAACTTGGGATTGGAAATGATCGTACCATCTGAACAAGTAGCAATATCTTTTAAGCCTAGATCAATGCCCACGGCTTTTGTGGCGGTAGGTTTGTCTTGTTTGGGTGAATCAACCACTAAGCAGACATACCAACGTCCACGACTATCCTCTACAAATGAACCTGTTTGAATGCTGTATTTCGATAGTCCGTAACTATCCCATAGCTTGAATTGATGCTTGCCATACTGAACGTATCCATCGGCGTATTTAATAGCGACCTTTTTAAAGGGTATCCAACCTAGTGATCTTCTTGCTGATTTGTTATTACTGACACGTCATCTCAATTTTGATTTTTTGAACTGTTTTCTGCGAGTGACCAATTCTTCTGTTACAGCCTGAATGGTTTGGCTATGAAGATTACATTCCTTTGATGCGCCTTTCGTATATTTAGCAATATCATATGCTGAAAAGAATTGTTATTTGCGCTGTAGGTGTTTGAAACACAAATCATTGACATAGTTCCAGACAAAATTAACTTCAGATGCCAATTGGTCTAGCACCTTTGTGTGACTGTTTTTTATGCGTAATTTAAGTGTTTTCATGGGCTTATATTAGCTCATATTAGGCTTAATATATTGTTTTTTAGCAATTAAACGACATTTCATGTCGTGTCGCTTATATCTCTGACTGAAAGACAGAGGTTTACGCTCCATTTGATAAAAAATAAGCCAGCTTGCCCTTTACAAGCCCAGTATGTGCATGTTTTAGTCAGTACTCTGCCAGTCCGTTGAAATACGCATGTCTAAAGCCGACCTGATGGTTCTGATCTTTTGTGTCATTGCTGCCCTGTTACACGGGATCAGCGGCTTCGGCTTTCCTATGGTCAGTACCGCGGCCATCTCCACCTTGTACCCGCTGTCGACCACGGTAGCCTTTGTACTATTACCCTGCCTGATCCTGAATCTGTTTTTACTCAATAGCGACCCCGAACGCAGCTTTCCTCAGGCGCTGCGCTATTATTCCGGTCAATATTGGGGCCTGATTATCAGCAGTCTGATCGGAAGTGTATTCGGTGTGCAGTTACTGCTACATCTAAATGATGGCTATCTCAAACTGCTGATGGGGCTGTTTATTTTATGGTATGTGCTGGATCAGTTTCGCAGCCAGCCCCTGCGCATTCAGGCCAGTCTGAAAAACATGCTGCTGTTTGGTCTGCTGGCCGGTGTGATCGGCGGAGCCACCAATGCCATGGCACCCTTTCTGATGATGTACCTGCTGAGTACCGAACACAGCAAAACCGAAATTGTGCTGATCAGCAACTTGAATTTTGCGGTCAGTAAACTGATTCAGCTGCTGCTGCTTTACCCGGTGATGCTGCAATTTAAATCTGAACAATGGTCCTTACTGGGCTTATTAACCGTGGTGTCGCTGCTCGGGGTCTGGGCGGGCGGCCAGTTACGTGCCCATATTTCCCAGCAGAAATTTCGCTGGCTGATTCTCAGCTTACTGGCCGTGCTCGGCGGCTCAGCCCTGTGGCAAGCTGTGCAACTCCTCAGTCAGAACCCGCATTTTTTTGTGGTTTAATCTTCACTTAGCTGCAAAATAATCAATTTATACTTTGCCTCCCTGCTTGAAAAATATTAAATAATAGGCCGATTACTCTAATTCCTATAAATCTATAAAAGGATCGTATATGAATACAGATACGTTAAAACCACCGGTCGAGGCCGCGCCGAAAGGCATTGTCAAAGGCTGGATTATTATTGTCATTGCCGCCCTGCTTTCTTGGGGCTTTTACCATATTTTGCCCTATGATGATTATGCCAATAAAGGCCTGAGCCTGCTGCTGTTTATCGGGATTTTATGGCTGACTGAAGCGGTGCATATCACCATTACCGCGCTGCTGGTGCCGGTGCTGGCCGTAGCGCTTGGCATGCCGATTGAAAATGCCAGCAAAGAACTGGTACCGATGACCACCACGCAGGCGCTGCGGACTTTTGCTGACCCGGTCATTTTCCTGTTCTTTGGTGGTTTTGCCTTGGCCACTGCCCTACATATCCAGAAACTGGACCGTAAAATTGCGATGTGGATTATTTCCATGTCTGGCGGGCATTTGGGGATTTCAGTGCTGGCCATTTTTGCCGTCACAGCTGCACTGTCGATGTGGATTTCCAATACCGCCACCGCAGCGATGATGCTCCCGCTGGCTTTGGGTCTGCTGTCGCACCTAGATTCAACCAAAGAGCGCTCTACCTTCGTCTTTATTCTTCTCGGGATTGCCTATTCGGCCAGTATTGGCGGCCTGGGAACGCTGGTCGGTTCACCACCGAATGCGATTGCTGCCAAAGCACTGGACTATGACTTCGCCGACTGGATGAAAATCGGTTTGCCGATGATGCTGATTTTACTGCCAGCCATGTTGGTCAGTTTATATCTGGTGTTGCGTCCGAAACTGAACCAGAAAATTCATTTTGAAACAGAAGTAATTCCATGGAACCGAACCCGTATCGCGACCATGATTCTGTTTATCTGTACCGCGATTGCCTGGATTTTTGGCAAAAAACTCAGCGAGAACTTTGGTATTTCATCTCCGGATACCTGGACCGCGCTGGTCGCCGCCTGTCTGGTGGTGATTTTAGGCACAGCTACCTGGAAACAGGTTTCTGAAAACACCGACTGGGGTGTATTACTGCTGTTCGGTGGTGGTTTAACCTTAAGTGCGATGTTAAAAGATTCAGGTGCATCGCTGGTACTGGGTCAAACCGTTGCGGATGTATTTGGTACGGCATCACCGCTGGTAATTATTTTTGTGGTGACCATTTTCATTATTTTCCTGACTGAATTTACCAGTAACACCGCTTCTGCTGCACTGTTGGTACCGGTCTTTGCCGCCATTGCCGACCAGATGGGTATGCCAAAAGAAATTCTGGTGATTATTATTGGTATTGGTGCATCGTGTGCCTTTATGTTGCCTGTAGCAACACCGCCAAATGCAATTGTGTTTGGGTCCGGTCATATCAGACAGCGTGAAATGATGAGTGTCGGGATAGTATTAAACATCCTGTGTACCTTCATTATTGCGCTGTTCGTATACTGGTTCTTTAGCTAAACGCTCAGCATCCATCTAAAAGAGCACTGATTTCAGTGCTCTTTTTTTTGTTTAATTTTTACCTATACTTAGACTATGATCTAAGCCATCAATAAGAATGACACGGGGATTTTTATGGCCAAGTTTTTAAACACCAGTGCAACCAACTTTTTTCTAGAAGAACTGATTAAGAATGCCAAAGAGCGTTTAATTCTGATTAGCCCCTATTTACGCCTCAATGACCGGATTAAAGAATTACTCGAAGATAAAGATCGGCTCAAAATTGACATCCGTATTGTGTATGGCAAAAGCGACCTGCATCCAGAGGAAATTAAGTGGCTGCAAAAACTGGATTATGTCCGCTTAAGCTTCTGCAAGAACCTGCATGCAAAATGCTATCTGAATGAATCGGAATGTATTATTTCCAGCCTGAATTTATATGAATTCAGCCAGATTAATAACAATGAAATGGGAATTCTGGTTCGCAAATACGAAGATGATGAAGTATTTAAAGATGCCTATGAAGAAGCGCAGCGCATTATTCGGATTAGTGATGAAGTCCGGATTAGCCTCGATGAAGTGAAAGCAGATGCTGTGGTGGCCGAAGCAGAGCGTGGCGAAGAAAGCTCGACACTGACCAAACTCACCACTTCCAAACTTGCTGCAAAACATAAGCTGAAAACCGCAGATATACTGGAGAAATTAACCACAAAAGGCTTCCTGACCTTAAACGAAAATGGCAAACACTTTTTAACTGAACAGGGTAAAAGTAGTGGGGGTGAGTTCAGATCCAGTCAGTATGGCGGGTATTTTTTATGGAATGAAAATACGGAAATTGAATGACAATTTCCCTCTCCTTTTCGGAGACAGGGAGAGGTGAAATTAAAGCCTCCAAACCTCCCTTCTTGCGCTGCAAGATCAAGCCGTGCTGATCTCTTGCTCAGGGAGGCTTTGACTTGTTAAATCCCTCCAACCTCCCTTTGAGAGAGGGAAATTAAATCGCTACTAACTCCCGAATCCCTTTCTCCGGCATTTCCCTGCCGGCACCTTGTGCAATCACCTGGCCACGCGCCATCACGGTATAGCCATCGGCCAGCTCTTCGGCAAAATCATAGAACTGTTCGACCAGCACAATTGCCATTTCGCCACTATCAGCCAGTTTACGAATCACCCGGCCAATATCTTTAATAATCGAGGGCTGAATACCCTCGGTTGGCTCATCCAGAATTAATACCTTCGGTTCAGAAGCCAGCGCGCGAGCAATTGCCAGTTGCTGCTGCTGACCACCGGATAAATCTCCACCGCGGCGCTGCTTCATTTCATCCAGAACCGGAAAAATCTCGTACAGATGTTCCGGTACTTTTCGCGTTTTTGCGCCTTTAAATTTCGCCATCCCAATCAGGATATTTTCCTCAACTGTTAAGGTCGAAAAAATATCGCGGCCTTGTGGCACATAGGCCAAACCTTCACGCACGCGCTGCTCCGGACTAAGCCTGGAAATATCTTTGCCATCCAGCAGAATCTGCCCGGACTTAATCGGCAAAATGCCCATCAAACATTTCAGTAACGTGGTTTTGCCCACGCCGTTACGCCCCAGCACCACTGAACATGCGCCGACCGGAGCCTGAAACGATACATCACGCAGGATATGACTGCCCCCATAAAACTGATTGACGTCTTTGACTTCTAGCATCGCGGTCTCCTTAACGTCCTAAATATTTTTCAATCACATCGTCATTGGCCTGAACTTCAGCCAATGTCCCCTCTGCCAGAATGGCACCCTGTGCCAGCACCGTGACTTTTTCACTGATGGTGTCAATAAAGCTCATATCATGCTCAACCACAATCAAGGTATGATTTTTCTTCAGTTCCAGACACAGCTCCGCGGTGCGTTCAGTTTCGGCATCGGTCATACCGGCCACCGGTTCATCCAGCAAAATCAGCTTGGGGCGCTGCATCAAGAGCATGCCAATTTCCAGCCACTGCTTTTGGCCATGCGACAGCAATCCGGCCGGTTTATGCACCAATTCCTGTAAGCGGATTTGTGCTAGCGATTCTTCCAGTGCCTGTTGGGCATCGGGATCGAGCTTGCTAAATAGGCTTTTTTTTACCCGTTTATCTTTCGGGGCGGCAAGCAGCAGGTTTTCTATGACAGTAAAATTTTCAAATACTGTGGGTTTCTGGAACTTGCGTCCAATTCCGGCCTCGGCAATCTGTTCGGTGCTCATCTTGGCTAAATCATAGGTCTGGCCAAAAAAGGCACTGCCTTCGGTGGGACGGGTTTTACCGGTAATCACATCCATTAACGTGGTTTTGCCGGCACCATTGGGTCCAATGATGCAACGTAATTCCCCTTCTTCGATATACAAAGACAAGTCGTTTAAGGCACGAAAGGCATCAAACCAGACACTGACTTTTTCCAAATACAGTGCAATACCGTGGCTAAAATCTGCGCCCTGTTCCTTGGGGCGGCCATAACCTTCAGCAGCATGGCCACCATGAGCTTGCAACAGTTCACTCATTCGCTCCGCTCCTTTTTAAAACGGTCAAACAGACCAATAATCCCTTTCGGCAGGAAGATGGTCACCACAATAAACAGCGCCCCTAAAATCAGTAACCACGCCTCTGGGGAAGCAGCGGTGAAATAGGTTTTGGCCGCGTTAATCACACCCGCGCCGAGCAAAGGCCCAATTAAGGTGCCACGACCACCCGCTGCGACCCAGACCGCCATTTCAATTGAGTTGACCGGGTTCATTTCACTCGGGTTGATGATGCCGGCCTGTGGCACATACAGCGCCCCGGCAATACCCGCGATCACCGCAGACAGTACCCAGGCCGACAGCTTGTACCACAGCGTGCGATAGCCCAGATATTGCAGACGGTTTTCACTGTCACGAATCGCACCCAGCACACGACCATAAGGCTGATTCATCAGATGACGCAGCCCGATAAAGCACAGCAGCAGCACCAGCGCGGTGATAAAACACAGGCTGGCCCGCATCGGTGCCGAGGTAATATCCATGCCCAAAATAGTTTTAAAGCCGGTAAAACCATTGTTGCCGCCGAAACCGGTTTCATTACGGAAAAACAGTAGTGCGGCAGCAAAGGTCATGGCCTGGGTGATAATCGAGAAATACACGCCCTTGATTTTGGAGCGAAAAGCAAAGAAGCCAAACACAAAGGCAATGATGCCCGGCACTAAAACAACAAGTGCAAGCGACCAGAGGAAATGTTCCGTACCAACCCAGAACCACGGCAACTCGGTCCAGCTTAAGAAACGCATAAAGTCTGGCAGCCCATCACCCGCGGATTGGCGCATCAGGTACATGCCAAACGCATAACCGCCCAGAGCAAAGTACAGGCCATGACCCAAACTTAAAATACCGGCATAGCCCCAGACCAGATCCAAGGCCAAAGCCACCAGTGCCAGACACATGATTTTGCCAATCAGGGTGACCCAATAAGCCGACAGATGCAGTGCCGAATCACTCGGCAACAGATGCAGCCACGGCAACAGCAGTAAAATCGCAAAACAGGCGGCAATGGCTGCCCCGCTATAGGGTTTATCGGAAAGTAAATGTGTGATCTTCATGCGCTTACTCCACAAAACGGCCTTTGATGGCAAACAGACCTTGTGGGCGTTTTTGAATAAACAAAATCACAAGAACCAGAAGAATAATTTTGGCCAGTACAGCGCCCATGCCAATTTCCAGCGCAGTCCCGCTAATACCCAGACCCAGTGCTGCCAGTACCGCACCCCAGACCTGACCAACCCCGCCAACTACCACCACCAAAAAGGCATCAATAATGTAGTTCTGCCCCAAATCCGGGCCGACATTTCCGACCTGCGCCAAGGCACAACCGGCCAGTCCGGCCAGTCCTGAACCCAGACCAAAAGCCATCATGTCGATGCGGCTGGAACGAATTCCGACGGCACGTGCCATCTGACGGTTTTGGGTTACAGCCCGCACAAACAGACCAAAACGGGTTTTATTGAGTAAATAGACCAGTAACAACAGCACGGCGATGGTAAAGACAATAATTGCGATACGGTTATACGGCAGCATCAGGCTTGGGCTAATGGAAATGCCGCCAGACAGCCAGGCAATATTGGACACCTCCACGTTTTGTGCGCCAAAGATCATCCGCACCAATTGCATTAAAATCAGACTCACCCCAAAGGTGGCCAACAGGGTTTCCAGCTGACGGCCATAGAGCGGACGAATTACCGTGCGTTCAATCAGCATGCCAATTAAAGCGCTGACCAGAAAGGCTGCCGGAATCGCCACGATCAGGTACCAGTCCAGATAACTGCCAAAATGGCTTTTAAACAGGCTTTGCACCACATAGGTGGTATAAGCGCCAATCATGATCAGCTCGCCATGCGCCATATTGATGACTCCGAGCAGACCATAGGTGATGGCCAGTCCTAACGCCGCCAGCAGCAAAATACTGGCGGTACTGAGCCCGGAAAATAGATGGCCGGCCCATTCACTGGCCTGTAAGCGGGTCTGAATGGCGCTTTTGGCCTCCAGCAACACGGCTTTCAGTTCCGGATTCAGATTCGGCTGTTGCAGCTCCTGCTCCACCATGGCCAGTACATCGGGACGGTTGGAATCGGCCAGTACCTGGGCGGCCTGAATTTTCACCAGCACATCTGGCTGCTGATAATCCAGCCGTGCTTTGAGCTGGGCCAGACGCGCCTTCACCTTATTATTCCGTTCCTGTAAATACAGGCGATTGATCTGCGCCAGCTGTAATTCAGACAGATTGCTTTCATAAATATCGACAGCTTCAAGGCGCTCAGCCGCATCTTCTGACTGCATTTTTGAATGCGCCAGCGCAAAGGTCAGCGCTTTCTGCAAGGTATTCACCAGCGTGACCTGCGCCAGATCACTTGGCCAGTCGCTAACCGGCTCCAGTGCCGGATAATGCAGTAAACGCTCATCCGATTCCAGAATATAGGTTTGACCATTGGCGCCGCTATAGAGCTGCTGCTGTTCAACATATTGTGCAAGCTGATCCAGCTGTTCGAGGCTGCCGGGCCACTGGTTCAGTAAGGCACGGCGGCTGGCGAAATCACCTTGCACAAATTGCTGGATGGCATCGGCCTGTGTCACAGCAACGGCTGTCTGTGTTTGCGGCTGTTCGGCCTGAGCCAGCTGTATCGATAAAACTTGGGCAAAAATCAGAAAAATAGCGGCGATATTCACGCGAATATTCATTTTATATCCCCCTATTGTGTGTCCTCTTTTTTATAAGAAGGCAGAGAAATCGAAAAAAAACCTGCTGCCGAAGCAGCAGGCGTGATGTCAAACTTACTTCGGAAGATAAGGACTCCAAGGTTCTGCCTGCAGGGTTTGCGGGGTTTTATAGACAATATCAAACTGGCCATCGGCACGGATTTGCCCGATCATGACCGGCTTATGCAAGTGATGGTTTGACGTATCCATTTTTAAGGTATAACCAGAGGGTGCTTTAAATTCCTGACCAGCCATGGCTGCACGGACTTGATCCACCTCGGTAGTGCCGGCTTTTTCTACCGCCTGCTTCCACATATTGATGCCGACATAGGTCGCTTCCATCGGGTCATTGGTCACCAGCTTGTTGGCATTTGGCAGTTTATAATCGACTGCGTACTGCTTCATTTTGTTGGTGAACTCGGTATTGACCGGATTTTTTACCGACATAAAGTAGTTCCACGATGCCAAGTGGCCGACCAGTGGCTTGGTATCAATACCGCGTAATTCTTCTTCACCCACCGAGAACGCCATCACCGGAATATCAGAAGCTTTGATGCCCTGATTGCCCAGTTCACGGTAGAACGGCACATTGGAATCGCCATTGATGGTGGAAATGACCGCAGTCTTTTTCCCAGCCGAGAATTTTTTAATATTGCTGACAATGGTCTGATAGTTGCTGTGCCCAAACGGGGTGTACTCTTCCATAATGTCGGCATCGGCAATGCCTTTTGATTTCAGGAAAGCGCGCAGAATCTGGTTAGTGGTCCGTGGATAGACATAATCCGTTCCTAGCAGCACAAAACGTTCGGCCTGACCGCCCTCTTCACTCATCAGATATTCCACTGCTGGAATCGCTTGCTGGTTAGGTGCTGCGCCGGTATAGAAAATATTTTTCGACTGTTCCTGACCCTCATATTGCACCGGATAGAACAGCAGACCATTCAGCTCTTCCACCACCGGCAGTACCGATTTACGTGATACTGAAGTCCACGCACCAAAAATGACCGCAACCTTATCCTGAGTAATCAGCTGGCGCGCCTGTTCCGCAAACAGTGGCCAATCAGAGGCCGGATCAACCACCACCGGTTCCAGCTTTTTGCCCAGCACCCCGCCATTGGCATTAATTTCATTGATTGCCATTAGCGCGGTATCTTTTAGCGAGGTTTCTGAAATGGCCATGGTGCCGGACAAGGAATGCAGGATGCCGACTTTAATGGTCTCACCGGTGCTGGCCGCTGGCTGGGCTGTGCTGGCACTGTCGCTACTTTCGGTCGATTTTGAGCAGCCGCTGAGCGCCACAACCCCGGCCATGCTGGCCACTAACATACTTTTTGAAAACAGATTGCGCTGGAACTTCATGAATTTCTCCACACTTATGCAGCACCTGAACACAGTGCCTGTTGTTCTATGACTGCAGCGGATAATTCAATTTCTATGCCAAACGCAAAACTGACAGGCAGATCTAGACGGGACAAGTAAGATTTAAATCATAAAAATTAGTTACTTATATTAATATAAAAAATGAAGCATAGCCCTTCAGCTACGCTGCACTGATCAGCACCACATACACCCAAGCAGAGTGCGCTCTAGAGTTTTTAGAGATATTGAAGGCTAAGGAGGCGCAAAAGTGAACAAAAAAAGTGCAACCCTATCCAGCCGGATTGCCTCATTTTGGAGAAAAAATCAGCGACATAAAAAAACCTGCACCAAGACGGGCAGGTTTTCTAAAATGATGAAAGTTTTAAGGTTTTAAACCACCAGATCAGCCAGATTGCCTTTTTGCTCTAGCCACTGCTTCCGGTCTGCGGAGCGTTTTTTGGCCAGCAGTTTATCCAGCAAACCGGCAGTGACATGAATATCATCCAGATCCAGTTGCACCAGACGGCGTGTATCCGGGTCCATGGTGGTTTCACGCAGCTGGCTGGCGTTCATTTCACCCAAGCCTTTAAAGCGGGTGATTTGCGGATTTTTGCTTTTGCATTTATTTAAAATGCCGTTGAGCTCATCTTCATCCAGTGCGTAATGTACATCTTTATTGTCATCAATCCGGAATAATGGCGGCATGGCCACAAATAAATGCCCTTCTTCTACCAAAGCCGGGAAATGTTTGACAAAAAGCGCACAGAGCAAGGTGGCAATATGCAGACCATCGGAGTCGGCATCGGCCAGAATACAGATTTTGCCATAACGCAGTTCAGACAAGTCATCTGAACCCGGATCAACCCCAATCGCAATGGCAATATCATGCACTTCCTGAGAGCCCAGCACCTCATCAGAAGACACTTCCCAGGTATTTAAAATTTTACCGCGAATCGGCATGATGGCCTGGAAATTCTTGTCACGTGCCTGCTTGGCCGAACCGCCCGCAGAATCCCCTTCGACAATAAACAGTTCCGATTCTTCACGGGTCAGACCGACACAGTCGGCCAGCTTGCCTGGCAGAGCCGGACCCGACACAATCTTTTTACGCTCGACTTTTTTGGCTGCTTTTAAACGGCGACCGGCCTTGGAGATGGCCATTTCTGCCAGTTGCAGCGCTATATCTGAATTCTGATGCAGCCATAAGGCAAAGGCATCTTTGGCAATATTCTGCACAATTCCGGACGCTTCACGGCTCGACAGACGCTCTTTGGTCTGACCGGAGAATTGTGGCTCCTGGAATTTTAGCGACAGGATATAGTTCACTCCATCCCAGACATCTTCGGCCGAGAGTTTCAAGTTACGCGGCAACAGGTTACGCAGCTCACAGAACTCGCGCATGGCATCGGTGATACCGGAACGCAAACCATTGACATGGGTACCGCCCTGCGCGGTCGGAATCAGGTTGACGTAAGATTCCTGAATGCTTTCACCGCCTTCAACATTCCAGCAAATCGCAAACTCTGCGCTGGCGCGTTCTGCATTGCCTGAAGAGACAAAGGCCGGCGCCGGAATAATCTCGCGGTCTTCCAGTTCATCCATTAAATAATCGACCAGGCCATTTTCAAACTGCCAGGTGATTTTTTCATCATTAATCTGGTCGATATAATTGATTTGCAGGCCAGCCGCCAAAACCGCTTTGGCTTTTAAATTATGTTTTAAGGCTTTTAAGGCAAATTTTGGCGAATCGAAATATTTGGCTTCCGGCCAGAAACGCACCAAGGTGCCTGACGCACGTTTTGGTGCTTTGCCTTCCAGCACTTCTAGTGGTCCAGTGGCTTCGCCCTGCTCAAAAGCCATTTTGTAGAGATTGCCCTGACGCTGTACATCCACTTCTACCCGGGTCGACAAGGCATTCACCACAGAAATCCCGACCCCGTGCAAACCACCGGAAAACTGGTAGTTATCGGTACTGAACTTGCCGCCGGCATGCAGCTTGGTCAAAATAATTTCAATTCCGCTCTGGCCATATTCCGGGTGAATATCCACCGGCATCCCGCGGCCATTGTCTTCTACTGCCAGCGAGCCATCTTTATACACGGTCACGCTAACTTTGGTGGCATGTCCAGCCAGTGCCTCATCGACAGCATTATCAATCACTTCCTGCGCCAAATGGTTCGGACGCGAGGTGTCGGTATACATACCCGGACGGCGACGGACCGGATCGAGACCAGATAAAACTTCAAGAGATTGAGCCGTATATTGAGACACGTTGTACTGTTTCCTTATTTTAGGGAATCCGATAAAAACTGCAGCAGCATAGGTATTTTTAGCGCAAAGTTGTCCATCCCATGATTGCCGCGGGTTTCGGTCATGATCAGAGAGCTATGCTGGGCCTGGCTATAATAACGCTGTGCGTCACGATAATCCAAAACTTCATCGCCTTGCTGCAATAACACTAAAATTTTGTCTGCCTTTTCAACAAAAGGCACTGCCATCTGTTCCAGTTGCTGTAAATGTAGCCGCTCCAGCGTCCAGTGTTCATGCACTTTCAGCGGAATTTGTGCATCGCCAAACAGTTCCTGAAACAACTGCCATGGTCGCATAGCCGGATTAATCAGCACAGCCGGAACCGCATAGCGTGCGACCAGTTGTGTCGCATAGAAGCCACCCAGACTGCTGCCGACCAGCGCTACCTGATCCAGCTGCTCAATCAGTGCAGATAAGTGCTGCATTACCTCGCGTGGCGGCGCATTCAGATCGGGCAGATGCACCTGAATGTCACTCCGCTGTGCCAGCGCTTGCCGCAACAGCTGGCCTTTGGCAGAAAAGGGATTGCTCCTGAAACCATGCAAATAAATTAAATTCATTGTGCTAATCGGATGTTATCCATGTTCATTGTTGTATTTACTTTTTTGAGACTTTGATCACATTCATGTTTTAATTTGTATGTCACAAATAATTGTTAGACAAAAAAATTAAAACTGGGGCGTCATCCTCGCTATTGTAAAAGTTGTTCGGGATGAATGATATAAAATTAAGCTTAGAAATTTATACCGTGAAGCCAACGAAAAAGAAAGTAGCCGCGACACTATTGTTAGGGGGCAGTAGCACATGCCAAGTTTAACACCATTGCATGAAACTTATTGTAAATGGGACACCACACCGCCCAGCCAGGCCGATTTACTGGAAGGTCTGGCGCAGCTGTTGAGTATGCCGGTGCATCAGGTGGTCAAAGAGCTGGTGCAGACCATTCAGCGTGAGGTCTTGCTGAGCCTGTTTGGCATGAGTGAACAGCACTCCCGAAAATTCCAGAATATGTCGCCCATTCGCAAGCTGTACAGCCTGTCCTTTGATACGCTGCAAAACTATAGCAACTACCTGCTGGCGCCCAGTCTGCGTCAGGTAATTGATCGTTTTCCGCGCCTGCATGACAAGCCGCTGACACCGTATATGCATGTGCTGGTCGGTATTTTAAATGGGGTGCTGGGTGATTATTTGCTGAATCAGCAAAATCCGCTGGCACTGCCAATGACCATTTATGACCACTACGGCAGTGTGCAAAAAGGCGAGCTGACCGGACAGGTGATTCTGTTTGTGCATGGCCTGTGTATGAACCATCTGGACTGGTCACATCAGCAATATGGTGGTATTGGCGAAAAACTGCTGGCACAGCGCCAGCGCAACACCATGCTGTATTTAAATTACAATACCGGACGGCGTATTTCCGCCAATGGTCACAGTCTGGCCAATACCCTGGAAGATCTGATTCAGCGCAATCCGAATATCACCAGCATCAGCCTGATTGGACATAGCATGGGCGGACTGGTGTCGCGCAGTGCCCTGTTTTATGGCAAACAGGATTTGCATGAGTGGATTCATATGGTCGATAACCTGGTCTGTCTGGGTTCGCCACACCATGGTGCAGCGCTGGAGCGTTTCGGCTTTCACTTGCAGGACAAACTGGGGCGTTTCCCGTTTATGAAAATTGTCGGGCATGTGGTGAATATCCGCAGTAACGGTATTCTGGATTTACGCTATGGCAGCGTGCGCGATGATGACTGGGAACACAATGAAGCGCGAATTGGTGAAATTGATGATAACCGCAAACCGGCGCCCTTCCCGTCCCATATTAATGCCTTTTTGGTGGCCGGCACCATTGAATATGAAAACAAGCGCAACCGCACCCGCAAAGTAATTGGCGATTATCTGGTCAGTGTCAAAAGTGCACTGGGTGAACATCCGAACCCGCGTTTTCAGCTAAAACTGCCGGAATCGCATAAGGCGGTGTTTTATGGTCTGAATCATATGGAAATTCAGTACCATTCCAGCGTCGCCGAGCAGATTGTGAAATGGTTTTATCCGGAAAATGATGACCGGGTCAATGAACAGGTGCGTGAATATATTGTCAATTTAGAGAGTATTGAAGGCATTGCCCTGACTTAAAATATTATGCGCTAAAATTAAAACAGGAGGGCCATCGCCCTCCTGTTTGTTATTGATCTGGAGACAATATTATTTCTTTTTTACCGGCTTGGTTTTGGCCGCAGTATAGGGATAGGTACGGATTAACTGCCAGATACTAATAATCGTTAGCACAATAAAGAACACTAACGACCAGACCGGCAAGGATTGGCCCAGAAAAGTCCAGTCAATCACTGCACATTCACCAGACCCAGACAGCACCTGTTGCAGTACGGCTTTCATTGGCAAGGCATCAACCAGATAATCCAGTCCCGGGCCACAGCTTGGTACCTGATCTGGCGGCAGGTTTTGCAGCCAGACATGCCGCGCGGCAACACCGGCCGACCATAAAATGCTTAAGCTGCCCAAAAAGGCATACAGCCGTTTAAACGCCCCCGAAAGCGGGTTGTGAAGCAGCGCGATCAGGGAAATGATCCCCAGACCAATCAGGCCGACACGCTGGAAAACACATAATGGACACGGCGCCAGACCTTGCACATGCTCAAGATACAGGGCGAAGGCCATCCCCACCACACTGGCACAAAACAAAACACCACTCACGAAGCGATAACTCCATTGCATGGTCAATCCTCTTTCTATTTTTATCGGTACTGAGTCAGGAACTGCTCAAAACTCAAGGTCTGTTCCTGCTCAAGTTGCTGTTGTTGTTGCAATGATTGCTGGGCCATGTCTTCAAAATAGGCCAGCGTTTCCGGGCTTAATACATGCGCCTGATAGACGTCAGCATGTTGCTGCGCCATATGGCTGCCAAAATTCCAGGTGCCGCCCTGATGTAAGGTATCTTCAATCACCTGCGCGGATAGCGTCGCATCGACTTCATCAATCCGGCCGAGCATGGTCGCCAGACCCTGACTATATAGCGTTGTGGCATAGGCCTGATCCAGCAGTTCAGCCAAAGGCTGCATGGCCTGAACATGACTACGGCTCCAGTCTTCAATTGGATAGGACTGGCCATCTGCCAAAATGGTGGCATTTGGCGCACGGCCACGATTCACGACTTCGGCCTGATTGCGCTCAATAATGTCCTGTTCATCATCCAATAACGCCGGGCTGTCTTTCAGCAGACAGTACAGCGCCAGCGCTTCCAGGAAGCCGGCGGTGTGTTCATCAATCCCGATTGGACTATACGGATTGACATCGACTGCGCGTAATTCGACATAGCCGACCCCACGATTGGCCAGCGCCTGAGATGGGGTTTCACCCGCCTGCGGCACCTGTTTTGGACGCACCAGACTGTAGTATTCGTTTTCAATTTGCAGCACGTGATCATTGATCTGAATCGGCTCACCCTGTGCATCATTCAGACCCAAACGGCTAAATGGCTGATACGGGGTTTTGACGGCTTTTTGCAGACCCTCTAAATAACCACTCAGGTTGTTATAGTGAATCCCGAGCTGTTTTTGCGCCGAATTCTGATAGCCAAAACGGCCCATACGCAAGGCGGTAGCATACGGCAGGAACAGCGTGCCGCGTACCAGTGGCAGCAAATGATGTTCACGGCCGGTCATAAAACACTGACACACCGATGGACTGGCACCGACCACCAGCATCACCAGTGGAGTCAGGCGAATAAAATTACGGATTAAACCGAAATAGCGATGGCTGCGATAATCCTGCAGGCTCAGATTTTTGAGTGCCTCATCGCTTTCTTGTTGTTGCAGCGCTTCAAATAAGGCATCCGGGAAAGACAGATTATAATGCACCCCGGAAATGGTCTGCATCCGGCGTCCATAGCGCACCCCCAAACCATGACGGTATAAGGTCTTGAAACGGCCAATATTGGAGCTGCCATATTGCGCCAGCGGAATGCGTTCTTCGGCATCATCCAGCATACACGGCATTGACAGTGGCCAGAGTTTTTCTTCATGTTCCAGCTGACGGTGCACTACGGCATGAATATCGCTTAAATAATTCAGTGCACCCGGAATACTGTCCTGCGGCGGAGTAATAAACTCCATTAATGCTTCGGAATAATCGGTGGTGATATGCGGATGAGTCAGTGCCGAACCCAAGGCTTGAGGATGTGCTTGCTGCGACAAGAAGCCATCGCTTTGCATACGCAGACTTTCGCGTTCAATCCCGCGCAACATCCCTTGAAGCAACGCAGCGTCTACCCATGTTGGTAGAACATCTTGCGCATTTGGTTCGGGTTGACTCATTACACTCTCGCTTAATCCAATACACTACAAATACGACATAAACCACAGGCTGATTTTGGGTCGGTGGCAATTTTCTCTATCATGCAGATGATCTGAGATGAAATTGCTACCGTTCAAGTATAACTTGATTTGGCATCAGCACATGCGCTTGGGCTGTTTTTTCTAACAAAATGATGATTTTGGGGCATGCTGACATTTAATAAAGTGGTCAACGTCAATAAATTTTAATTTGGCAATTTTTTATCACAAAGTTGCACTATAAGACATGCTAAATTTGTGATTTTATAATCAAAAGAACAGAGGTAAATAATAAAGTGTATGAATTATCAGGATTTTTTAGATTTTTGGTTTTCTCCTGCTGCGGAACCGAACTGGTTTGTCAAAAGCGCAGAGTTTGATGCCGTGCTTGCAGAAAAATTTACCGATGTACTGCAACAAGCGGCACAAGGAGAACTATGGACATGGCGTGAAACACCCGCAGGTCGTTTGGCTGAAATCATTGTTTTAGATCAATTATCACGTAATTTATACCGTAATGACCCGCGTGCCTTTGCCCAAGATGGAATGGCCTTGGTGTTGGCACAAGAAATGATTCACTTAAAATTGGATCAGGACTTAAACCCAACCGAACGTCGTTTTCTATATATGCCGTTTATGCACAGTGAATCCAAACGTATTCACGAAGTCGCATTAACGTTGTTTGAAAGTTTGAATGACCCCACCGTGTTGGGCTATGAACTGAAACATAAAGTGATTATTGAGCGCTTTGGCCGTTATCCACATCGCAATCAAATATTGGGACGCCAATCAAGCGCAGAAGAATTGGAGTTCCTGACCCAACCGAACAGCAGTTTTTAATTAAAACGCGGTTCATTCTCCCCTTGCAGTATCTTCACAGGAGAACAGCATGAAACATCTAATTCTTGGTTTAGGCCTCGGGCTCAGTCTGCTGCTGGGCGGCTGTGCCACCACACCATCCAAGCCGCTGACCTTTGACCAGCTGGGTCAATATTCGGTGACGCCGCTGAACAGCCAGACCTATCGCATCAGTTTTCAGGCCCGTCCCAACATGAGCTTTGGCACCGCCGAAGAAATTACCCTGGTCAAAGCTGCGCAAACCACGCTGCAACAGGGCCATACCTTCTTTAAAGTGCTGGATGATCCAAGTAACCGCAGCCAGCAGCCACCGCGTCAGGCTGTGGTCTATCCGGCACCGAGCTTTTATCCTTATGGCTATTATCGTCGCCATCCGGCTTTCTGGCCTGACCCATTTTATGACTACCCGCAGGTCATTAATGTTGACCCGATTCAGGTTTCCTATACGATTCAATGTTATAAAGATCAAAAAAGCGCCCCAAGTGATGCCTTTGATGCTCGCCTGATCTTGCAGTCACTGGGTGGAAAATACGGGCTCAGTCCAGGCGGTCAGGTGTTACAGCCACCGGTAGCCACTTCAAACTAGGGAAACATGCATGCAGACAGCGCCAGCACCGACTTCTCCAAACCTGCAACGCAGCAAGCGTTTTGCCACCATGGCCCTGATCACGGCCGTGCTGGCCTGGATCTGTTTAATGGTGCTGGCCAAACTGCTGCCCGACTATATCTGGCTGATTCATATTCTGATGCTGTCAGCCGAAGCTGGCGTGGTCGGCGGACTGGCTGACTGGTATGCGATTACCGTGCTGTTTCGTAATCCCTTTGGCCGACTGCCCATTCCCAAGTTTCTGCGGGACCATACTGAAATTATTCCGCGCAACAAAGACCGTATTGCCGAATCGATGGGACGTTTTGTTCAGGAAAATTTCCTGTCACCGCAAATTGTACAGCGCAGCCTGCACAATACCGATGTATCGCTGGCTGTGGGTAAATGGCTGGCCAATCCACAGAACAACCAGCAGGTCAGCCAGCTGATTCAACAGACCGTACCGAAGATTTTTGAATTTGTCGGGCAGGAACAGATTGGCCGCTTTATCCAGAACAACAGCGTGCAATGGGTCAAAAATACTGACATTAATTATCTGGCCAGTGAAATGCTGCGCGCAGTGCTGGAAAATGATTTCCATCAGGATGTGCTGCAACGCGGGCTGGATCTGGCGCATGACTGGATGCTGCAACATCCGGAAGAAACCCGCGAGCTGACCCGCACCCTGTTTAAAGAACTGGGCGTGTGGCGTCTGGCCAGAGGTGCCAGCTGGATTGGTATTGATGTACAGCAGCGCACCATCGACTCTTTACTGGAACGGGTCGATTCAATGCTGGCCGATCCCGATCATCCGTGGCGACAAAAAGTGGAAGATATGGCACATCAGCTGATGCAACAGCTGGCCGATCAGGACAGTGCCGCCAGTCAGCGTTTAAACCAGACCAAAAATGCCCTGCTGGACAGTCCGCAAGTGCTGAATTTTATTAGTGGTGCGGTGGTGATTCTGTGTGATGCAATCCGGGCAGATCTGGAAAAACCCGATTCCGGTATTGCGGAAAACCTGCGCGTGGCCATTCAGCAGGTCGGTGAGAACATTATCAGTAACGGCGCCGTGCGCCAGTTGCTAAATGACAAAATGAGCGGCATCGCCGTCAATCTCTCTGACCAGTACAGTGAAAAAGTGATCCGTTTTATTAGCGAGCGGATTCATGAATGGGATTCACGCGAGATGATTGGCAAAATTGAAAACGAGGTCGGCGGCGACCTGCATATGATCCGGGTCAATGGCGTGGTGGTGGGGGCCTTTATTGGTCTGGCACTGGGGATTATCCGGGCGCTGGTCGAATTGATTTAATTCAGTTTTTTTCGCTCACCGCTTCAATTGCTGGCGGATGGCGGCTTATCATGCGATGTACATAATACAATAACGGTAGTCAATGGTCATGCTTGAACTTCAATCTAAACTTCCTGCGCTTGGTGTGACCATTTTTAGTGTCATGACCACCCTGGCCCAGCGCCTGAATGCCCTGAATGTGTCACAGGGTTTCCCCGATTTTCCGGCCCCACCGGCCCTGTTGGAGGCCCTGTGTCAGGCGACATTAGAGGGCCAGAACCAGTATCCACCCGGTGATGGACTGTTATTGCTCAGAGAACAGCTGGCTGTGCAAAAGCAGCAACAGACTGGCCGTTCGTTTGATCCTCACACCGAAATCAGTATTACCGCCGGCGCGACCATTGCCATTTTCTGTGCCATTCAGGCGGTGGTGCAGGCCGGGGATGAAGTGATTATTTTTGATCCCAGCTATGACAGTTATGCACCCACCGTGCAACTGGCCGGCGGGAAAGCTATCCATCTGGCCTTGCAACCGCCCCATTTTCAGGTCGACTGGAATCAGGTCAAAGATGCCATTCATGATCGTACCCGCATGATCATCGTCAATACCCCGCATAACCCGAGCGGTACGCTGTGGTCAGCCGCGGACTGGCAGACCCTGATTGAGCTGATTCAGGATCGCAATATTGTCGTACTGTCTGATGAGGTCTATGAACATCTGGTCTATGACGGCCAGCAGCATTATTCAGCGCTTGATTTTCCGGCCCTGCACGAGCGCAGTTTTGTGATTGGTTCTTTTGGTAAAACTTTTCATGTCACCGGCTGGAAAACCGGTTATTGCATGGCTTCACCGGCTTTGATGCAGTTGTTCCGGCAGGTTTATCAGTTTGCCAATTTCTGTGGTGTGACCCCGGTGCAAGTCGCACTGGCACAATTTATGCAACAGCATCCGGAACATATTGCTGAACTGGCCGCGTTCTATCAGGCCAAACGTGACCGCTTTCAGGCCGGTATCCAGCACTCCCGTTTTCAGTGGATTCCCGCGCAAGGCACCTATTTCCAGAATCTGGACTATCGCGCCATCCGCCCGGATTTAAATGATCTGCAGATGTGCCAGTATCTGGCCGAGCAGCACAAGATTGTGGCGATTCCGATTTCTGCTTTTTATCAGACCCCGCCGGATGATTTACGCCTGATTCGGGTCTGTTTTGCCAAAAAAGATGAAACGCTGGATCGGGCCGCAGAAATTTTCTCGGCCTGTTAACATGCGTCAATAAGATCAGCTAAGTTACGCAATTGCTAAGGCTTTTTGCTATAGGCGCATGCTAGGGTAAAGCCATTCATGCACACGATCATAAACCGGTTACAGGATTGCCCATGCCGCAGCATCAACCTTTGGTGAATCAACACAAGCTCTGGAAAACCTTCCTGATTTTCCTGCTGCCGCTGATTGCCACCAATATTCTGCAAAACCTGTCTGGCACCATCAACACCGTCTTTGTTGGCCAGATGATGGGTGTCGATGCCATTGCAGCGGTGGCGGTATTTTTCCCGATTCTGTTCTGTTTAATGGCTTTTGTGATCGGGCTTTCCGCAGGTTCAACCGTGCTGGTCGGGCAGGCCTGGGGCGCGCAGAATATTGAAAAAGTGCGCTGTGTGGTCGGTTCGACCCTGTTTATGACCCTGATTGGCGGTACCATCATTGCAATTTTAGGTGTGATTTTTGCCAAATCCATTCTGCTGGCCTTAGGTACCGATCCGCAGGTGATGCATCTGTCGTTGCCCTATGTGCAATGGATGCTGGCCGGCAGCCCGCTGCTGTTTGTCTATATTATTTACACCTCTATTTTACGCGGCGTGGGCGACAGTATTACCCCCCTAATTGCCTTAGGCATGACCAGCCTGATCGGGCTGTTTATTACCCCGGTGCTGATTGCCGGCTATTTTGGTTTTCCGCGTCTGGGGATTATTGCCCCGGCTATCGCCACCATTATTGGTTATCTGGCGGTGCTGATTTTTCTGGCGGTGTATCTGAACAAGAAAAACCATCCGCTACGACCGGATTGGCAATTGCTGAAAAATATTCGCCATCAACCGATCTTGAGCAAGATTATTTTACGTTTGGGTATTCCGACCGGCATTCAGATGGTCACCACGTCGGTGGCCGGTCTGGTAATTGTCGGGCTGGTCAACCGTTATGGCGCTGAAGCCACAGCGGCTTATGGTGCGGTGAATCAGGTGCTGAACTATATTCAGTTTCCGGCGCTGTCGATTGCCATTGCCGCCTCTATTTTTGGTGCGCAGGCGATTGGGGCTGGCAAGTCCGATTTACTGGCCAAAGTCACCCGTACTGCTTTGGGCATGAACCTGATGATTACCGGGATGCTAGTGGTGCTGGCCTATTTATTCTCGAAATATTTAATGGCGCTGTTTATTACCGACCCGCAGGTGGTCGAGCTGGGCCAGCAGCTGCTGTTTATTGTATTGTGGTCAATTTTGTTCTTTGGGGCCAGTGCCATTTTCGCTTCGATTATGCGCGCCAGCGGGACTGTCACGGTGCCAATGATTATTAATGTGCTGGCAATTTTGCTGATTGAAGTGCCGTGTGCTTATCTGTTCAGTCAGTGGTGGGGATTACAAGGCATCTGGTATGCCTATGCGCTGGCCTTTGTCAGTCTGTGTATTTTACAAGGCCTGTATTATCAGTTTGTCTGGAAGAAAAAGACCATTGAGGTGTTGATTTGAGGGCAGGAGATAGCGCCTGATTAATTTCCTGAATCACCGCTTGCGCTAATTGCGAAGATAATTGAATACCCTGAATCTCAGCGCCAATACGGCCATTAATCGGTTTGACCTGAATATGTTGATAGTCATAGCTCATATTAAATTTCCTTCATTTCTCTTTTGATGTTTTTAAAGGTTTCCACTCGGGATGAGCTGATGATGTCAAAACGGCTTATTCAAATCTGTCAAAAACTTGACAGTTTTATTCTGAATTTCAGATAAATAAAAAATGAAATATGCTGAACAGCCACAAAAAAGCCCGCTTAACGCAGGCTTCTTTAAAATACAGTTTATTTACGGCCTTTGCCCAGCTGGGTCGCCACCGCCATCACCCGCTGATAGCCACTTGGGACAATCCGCTGAATTAAATCAATGGCTTTGGCATCATTACCAATCAACAAACGGCGTTTATCTTTTAAAACCGCATCCAGAATATCGCGTGCCGCATGCTCTGCCGGATAACGCAATAATTTATTAAAAGAGCGTATCGACTTTTCTGAATTCATGCCCAGACTGCTCAGACTGTCATTCATTTTCGCGGCGTTGGCAATATTGGTCCGAATCCCGCCCGGATGCACACACAGCGCACTCACGCCACAGTTCTGGATATCCAGTTCCTGACGTAACGACTCGGTATAACCACGTACCGCAAACTTGGTCGCGTTATAGGCCGATTGGGTCGGCTGCGCAGTAATCCCGAACAGGCTGGAAATATTGACAATATGGCCATCACCAGTCTGTTTGATATACGGCAAAAATTCTTTGGTGCCATGCACCACGCCCCAGAAATTAATCCCGACAATCCACTCCAGGTCTTCATAAGAGGCACCTTCAACAGTCGATCCTAAGGCCACCCCGGCATTGTTAAAAATCATATTGACCGAGCCATGATCCTGTACGGTCTGTTCAGCCCAGTGCTTCATGGCCGCCCGATCTGCCACATCCACCTGCGCCGTGGTCACTCGCACGTTATAATCACTCAGCAAGGCTTTGGTTTTAGCCAAACCTTCTTCATTAACATCACTTAAAGACAGATGACAGCCCTGCTGGGCCAATAATACGGCCAGCTGCTGGCCAATGCCTGAACCTGCTCCGGTAATCGCCGCGACTTTATTTTTAAAATTTTTCATTCCGCTTCCTTTTTATGGATGGTCTGGCTGCGTCCCTCAGGCACGGCAGCGCACTTCAATTTCACCACTCAAATATAATTTTGACAATAATCATTGTCAACGCAAAAGCCTGCAGATTTCTGTCTGCTGCGTTCAAATCTGAGTGCCAAACTTCGCACTTAGCGCAAAATCTTGTTAATCTATAGCAATATAGGATGTGAACTGGCCTTTTTACTATGACCGAAGCACAACACCCCGCTCCCCCAAATGCGCAGAATACCCAAAATAAAGAGCGCCAATTTAAAGGATTATCGCTGAGCGAGCGCAAACAGCTACGCCGGGAAAAACTGATTGAAGCCGGCCTGCACGCCTATGGCACGCATGGTTTTTTTGCGGTCACGGTGAAAGATATTTGTACCGAGGCCAAACTCACCGAGCGCTATTTCTACGAATCCTTCAAAAAAAGTGAAGACTTGTTCCAGACCATTTTTTTACAGCTGATTGATGCACTGCAACACAATGTGATGCAGGCCATCATGCAGGCCTCGACCAATCCGCAAAAAATGATTGAAGCCGGTTTAACTGCCCTGCTGACTACGCTCAAAGACAACCCGCAGATGGCTCGGATTATTTATATTGATGCCATGCTGGTACAGGAACTGCACAACCAGGCCACCATTCAGGAAAGCATGGCGCGCTTTGACCGCATGATTCAGGCCTTTGTCATGCTAATGATGCCAAACCTGCAGCATTCAGAACGCGAACTGTCATTAATTGCCAGCGGCCTGAACGGTTATGTCACCCAAATTGCCATCCGCTGGGTCATGAGCGGCTTTAAGCAGTCAATGGATGAAGTGCTCAGCGCCTGTAGCGTGGTGTTCATTTCCCTGCTCGAACATTTTTCCGAAGCGGAGCCAGAAAGTAGCAAAAAAGCCTGAATCCCTGTCATCAAACTGCAAGAAAAATTAAATATTTGAATCTTTTATTTAAATTTTTTTAAATGAATTCCGGATTCAGCCCATTCTGTACAAAAAATTGTCACAAAACATTGCGAAAATAGCGCTGTCTGCCCTTTCTGCAATGATACTGTCATAATTAATCTTTGTAATAAGCCTGTCATAAATATAAACGGTTCACCGTTCACTTATAGGGTATTGCGTTGTGAAAGATGACTACATTTTAATTGTCGATGATGAACTTCCAATCCGAGAGATGATCCATACCTCATTGGATATGGCCGGCTTTCATTGCTTACAGGCCGAAGATGCCAAACAGGCGCATCAGATGATCGTCGATCAACGCCCGGCACTGATTTTGCTGGACTGGATGATGCCTGGCGGTGTCAGCGGTGTTGATTTGTGTCGTCGTTTAAAACGTGATGAAAACCTGGCGGAAATTCCGGTGATCATGCTGACTGCACGCGGTGAAGAAGACCACAAGGTTCAGGGTCTGGATGCCGGTGCCGACGACTACATGACCAAACCGTTTTCTACCCGCGAGCTGGTGTCACGCATCAAAGCCGTACTGCGCCGTGCCAATGCCCTGAATGGTGAAAAAACCATTGATGCCAACGGCCTGATTCTGGATCCGGTTAGCCAGCGCGTCAGCTTTGGCGACAACATTCTGGACATGGGTCCAACCGAATATCGTCTTTTGGCCTTCTTTATGACGCATCCGGAACGTGCCTATACCCGTGCACAACTACTTGACCAGGTCTGGGGTGGCAACGTATATATTGAGGATCGTACCATTGATGTGCATATTCGTCGTTTACGCAAGGTGCTGGAGCCATTTGGCGCAGACCGCTTTGTACAAACGGTTCGTGGCACTGGATACCGTTTCTCAACCCGTGCGGATGTCGCCTTAGGTTAATCGCTTTTTATGTATGAACCATACCCTGTCCCCGAACTGGCCCGTGACCACAAGAATGTCCGTTACAGCAGTTTGTGGACTTTTGCCAAACAAGATCTCCGTTTACTGATCTTTTTTTTAGTAATTGCAGGTTTTATTGGTCTCGGGATCGAACAGTTCTGGATCTGTATTTTTATTGGCTTTCTGGCGTTTTTCGCCACCCAAATGCGCTCCCTCTATCTGGTCAATGACTGGATTGCCAACCGTCCCTATGATGTTCCCCCCAATTTGCATGGCATTTGGGGGGCTTTATTATTTAATGTCTACCGCTCGCAGCGTCAGGAACGTATTGTCCAGGCCGAAATGGTCGGGCTGATTGACCGCGCTCAGTCGTCACTAGTGGCCCTGGCCGAAGCGGTAGTGCTGATTGATGATAACCATCAGATCGAATGGTGGAACCCGGCAGCAGAGCGCCTGCTCGGCATTCAGCCACTGGATCGTGGTCGCAATATTTTAACCATTTTGCGCCAACCGGCATTTATTGAATATTTTCATCATATTGATCAGGCACCAGATGGCTTGAAAATCAAATCGACCGTGCTGGATGAACACTATGTGCAGGTCAAAATGACCCGCTTTGGTGGCGAAAGCCGCCTGCTGGTGGCACATGACATGACCCGGATGCACAATCTGGAACAGATGCGCAAAGACTTTGTCGACAATATCTCGCACGAATTACGCACCCCGCTGACCGTACTGAGTGGCTATATTGAAACCTTTACCGACCAGGAAGACATGAATCCGCGCTGGAAACGTGCCTTTGAACAGATGCAGTCGCAAACCCGGCGTATGAATGCGCTGGTCAATGACCTGCTGCTGCTGTCGCGTCTGGAAAATGAAAAGACCATTGCTAAAAACCAGATTATTGACATGCCAAGTCTGATGAACCAGCTGTTTGATGATGCGCATGCCTACAATATTGATTATGGCCATACCCTGAATCTGGATATTGACAGTCATTGCGACCTGATTGGCTCCGATATGGAACTGGCCAGCGCCTTTAGCAATTTAATTACCAACGCCATCAAATATACCCCGAAAGGCGGCACCATTACCATTGGCTGGCATGATGATGGTGAGCATGGCTATTTTAGTGTGCAGGACACCGGCATCGGCATTGATCCGAAACACCTGCCGCGTCTAACCGAACGTTTTTATCGGGTAGATAGCGCACGTAGCCGTCAGACCGGCGGTACCGGTTTAGGGCTGGCCATCGTCAAGCATGTGCTAATGCAGCACAATGCCCATTTAGAAGTGGAGTCCAAAGAAAATAGCGGCTCGACCTTTAAGGCTGTCTTTCCCAAAGAACGGCTATATAGCCTTTAAACCGAATACCTATAAAAATGCCCGGATTAATCCGGGCATTTTTCATTTCAATACAAACAGCTTAGAGGCGATGACCTATGGCTTTGCCCATTTCCACCAGAGAATTGGCCTGATACTGCGCATCCCACTGCATTTTATCCTGTTCAAATAAAATCACTGCGGTAGAACCGAGATAGAAACGGCCTAATTCGGCGCCTTTTTCCAGGAACAGGTCATGCTGGTTCAGCTCCAAACGGCCCGATGGTTTGACCTTGCCGGTGGCAACCGTTTCAATACCGGCCACAATCATGGCACCCACCAGCACCACCGCCATCCGGCCCATCTCGGTATCAAACAGGCAGACCATGCGTTCATTACGGGCAAACAGTCCCGGAATATGTTCTGCCGTGGTCTGGTTCACTGAAAACAGCTCGCCCGGTACATACAGGGTTTCAGTTAAGGTACCGGCAAATGGCATATGCACCCGGTGATAATCCCGCGGTGATAAATACACAGTGGCAAACTGGCCATTTTTAAACGGCTCGGCCAGCTGTGGATCGGCAATCAGGTTTTCAACCGTAAAGTTCTGGCCTTTGGCCTGAAAAATTGCACCATCTTCAATTTTACCCAGCTGGGAAATCGCGCCATCAGCCGGAGAAACAATGCTGTTCGGATCGGCATCGACCACACGCACCCCATCTTTTAAGGCACGGGTAAAGAATTCATTAAAGGATTTGAATTTCAGGGCATTGCCTTGCTCGGCAATCGACATATCAATTCCGTACTGCATTTTAAATGCCTGAATTACTGCGTTTTTCACCATCGGGTGTTCACTGGCAGCAATTTTACCCACCACACGAGACAACTGGTGCTGGGGTACCACGCGCTGGGCCTGAATAAATAATTGTTTTTTTAAACGAGATGTGAGGCTCAAGACGGCAACTCTCCGGTAATGATAGGACTGTCGAGGCGATTGCCCCATTCACTCCACGCACCTGCATACGCCCGGATTGGCCAACCCAGTAAACGGCCCAGAATATAGGCCAGACCGGAACGATGATGAGACTGGCAGTACACCACCACCGGTTGGCTTAAATCAAAGCCAAGTTGTTCCAGACGTTGCTGCGTGCGTTCTAGCGGATGCAATTTTAAATGATTTTCGCGGTCAAGGGCAGTACTCCACTCGAAATGTCGGGCGCCCGGCATGTGACCGCCGCGTCGCGCCGCCAGTCGCTGTCCGCTATATTCTTCTGCAGTGCGGCAATCCCAGAGTTGCAGTTCAGCACTTTGTACCTGCTCTAATAACGCATCATATTGAATTTGATACTGATCATTCAGCTGTACCGGCACCAAATGCTCAACCGGCGCAAAGCTCGGCAGCTCCGACGAGGTCGGCAGACCGGCCGCCAGCCAGGCATGAATCCCGCCATTGAGCAGGCTAGTGTTTTCAAAACCTAAACAATGTAAATTCCACAGCAAACGCCCGGCCCAGGCTCCGCCTTCATCGTCATAGGCCACCACATGATGCTCAGGGGAAATATTTAAATAGCGGATCAGTTCTTCCAGGCCGTCCTGCTCCGGCAATAAACCCGAAGCATACTCTTCCTGACGCAGCAATAGTTTTGGCTTTACATGTAGCGCATGTGGAATATGCAGCTGTTCATAGACCGAGTTGCGGCTTAAATCGACAATACGTAATTTTTCACTGCCTAAATAGGGCACCAGGTCTTCGGCTTCAATCAACAGACCGAAATTGATCGTGGCATCATTCATCGTGGTTGTATGTTTTATCACTATCCTTGTCCCTGATGTTAGCACAAGTCATTTTTAGGGTTATCCTGAATTTCTGCATTCCTTGCGCAGAAAAATGGATAGAGGCCAACGCGCCAGCAGGGAGAGGACGAGGTCCAGCCTTTGCACTGGACCTGGCCTGTATTTTTGCTTATTCCTGAATATCAAACACCTGACGCAAATAAGCGAGGAAGGTGTCGTTGTCGGTCATGGTTTTGCCCGGACTGTCGGAAATTTTGGCCACCGACTGACGGTTACATTCCACCAGCTTTAACACAATATTCAGCGGAGTTTGTCCCATATCATTGGTTAGGTTGGTGCCAATCCCGAAACTGACCTGGAAGCGGTCTTTAAAGTAGTTGTGTAGCGCCCAGGCTTTTTCCAGGGTCAGGCCATCACTAAAGGTCAGCATCTTGGTTTTACTGTCAATTTTCAGCTTTTTATAATGGGCATAGGCTTTGTCGCCCCAGCTATACGGATCGCCACTGTCATGGCGCAGGCCATCAAACAGTTTGGCAAAATACAGGTCAAAATCACGCAGGAAGGCATCCATCCCGACCACATCGGTCAGGGCAATCCCCAAGTCACCCCGATATTCCTGTACCCAGGTTTCCAGTGCCGCTTTCTGGAAGTCGCGCAAACGCACATCCAGCGCCTGAAAGGCCTGTAAAAATTCATGCGCCATGGTGCCAATTGGAGTAATGCCAAGCTGTTTGGCCAGCAGCACATTGCTGGTGCCCCGGAATACACCCGGCGCGGCAGCATTAATCTGCTGCACCACATGCTTTTGCCAGGCAAAGCTGTAACGGCGGCGTGTACCAAAATCCGAAACCAGAAATGGCGGATCTTCCGGATTCTGCTCGGCGGCATATTGCTGCACCAAGGCCACTTTGGCCTGTAGACGGCGTTCACCTTCGGCCAGCACCTCGTCACTGCGAATACGGCTGAAATACAGCTCATTGACAATGGCCAGCACAAAAATCTCGAACATCATGGCCTGAACCATCGGGCCTTCTACCACAATATCCAGACGCCCTTCACTGTCGATGCCGGCACGAATAAAACGGCGCTTGAGCTGGAACAGTTCCAGATAATCGACAAAGTCGCTTTTGATAAAGCGTAAACTGCGCAAATACTGCAGTTCATCTTCGCTAAATTTCAGGCGGCACAAATGATCCAGCTGTGCATTTAAATCATCCAGAATATCCGCCAGTGGATAGACCGTATCTTCCAGATTACGGCAGCGGAAATGATAGACACTGTGGGTTTGCGGGAATTTATGTAAGACCACCTGTAGCATGGTAAATTTGTACAAGTCGGTATCAAGCAAAGAGTGGATGATTGGTGCCATAAGAGTTCGTTTTTGCTGTACTCCTTGCATTAAAGCATAATTTTTACAGCGATATTTAACCTTTTGTATCGACCATTGGGTAAGAACCTGGCGCTCGGCTAGTCCTCACTCAGCTTCTGAAATTGCTGCTGTTGACCAAATACCCGGGCAAATTCTTCGGCAGTCAGCTGGCCGGTCTGGGCCGTGTGAGCATCACAATCGACCTGACGTAACTGCCGGGCAATGCCCCACTCGGCTTTTACAATGGCTGCCATTAGCGCGGTATGACCTTTCTGATCACGTGCACAGCGGTCGGCACCATAGGTCAATAAGGTGCTGACAATCGGCTGATGACCATAATACGTCGCCATCATTAATGGCGTAAAACCGGCCGGATTACGGACATCGACCGGAAAACCGTGCTGTAAAAATTCCTGAATCACGTCATGCTGGCCACTGCGGGCAGCCGCAAAAAACAGATCAATCAGCTCTTGTGCGGCAGATGGTGCTACGGTTTGGCTTGTGGCCGAGGATGAATCTGCTTGTGCCCAGGCCGGTGCTGTGCCTACTCCCAGGCTGAACAGTCCGGCACAGAGCATGGTGAAAATACGCATCTTGCTGCTCCTGTCTGAATCGGCAAAAATAAAGAGGTGCCTGTAAAACTCCCCCAGGGTGCAGGAAAGGGATGCGAGTTTTACAGGACTTTCAAGAGGTGACGTCGAGCGCACCCGTCACCAGTACGGTCTAACGCTGTGCAGCTCCTTCTATAACAGCGCTAGAAAAAAGTTTAATCCTGCAACTTGGCCGCCTTGGCTTTGACTGTGGCCAGATTGCCTTTGACCGCCGCGGTGAGGCGGGTGCCGTAATCGGCATCGGCCTTGTAGAAATAAGACAGCATGATGTGCTTGGTTTCAGCATCTTTTACCGCGCCCAAATCTACCGCCAGGTTACGGATCAGGTCTTTTTTCTCTACAGTAGAATAAGAACGGTATAAATCACCGGCCTGTTTAAACGGCTGCTGTTTCTGAATGGCCTGTTGCAGCACTGTACCTGCAAGTGGCGTAGCCACCGCACGTGCCACTGCTGCGGCCGGTTTTGGCTGTTTCAGGCTTGGTTCATAATTCACCTCAGAATCCCGTTCTGAGATGTTCATAAAGCCTTCCTGATTATTGTTATTGACCTGCACCCGTGGACGATTGACCGGAATCTGCTGATGATTCACCCCTAAACGGTACAGCTGTGTATCTGAATAGGAGAAAATACGGCCTTGCAGCAAACGGTCTTCGGAGGGTTCAATTCCCGGAATCAGGTTGCCCGGTGCAAAGGCCGACTGTTCAGTTTCATTAAAGAAGTTTTTCGGCATCCGGTTTAAAGTTAATGTGCCGACTTTGGTTTCCGGAATTAACTCGTTTGGCCAGATTTTGGTGGCATCCAGCGGGTTAAAGTCAAAATTGTTCAGGTCTTTCGGATCAAGGACCTGAATATATAAATCCCATTTCGGATAGTTGCCAGCATAAATATTGTTATACAAATCATTGGTCAGGTGATTAAAGTCCTTGCCCTGCATGTCACGGGTCTGCTCCAGATTCATGCCCTTTACGCCCTGCTGGGTACGGAAGTTAAACTTCACATATTTATATTCGCCTTTGGCGTTATACAGCTTGAAGGCGTGTACCCCAAAACCATCTAAATGCCGGTAACTCAGCGGTGTTCCTAGGTTGGAATAGACATAAGTCAGCATATTTACCGACCACGGCTGGCTTTGTAAAAAGTCAAAAATCCGGTTCGGGTCCTGCACATTGGTCACCGGACTTGGCTTCATGGCATGAATGAAATCTGGAAACTTCATCGCATCACGAATAAAGAACACCGGCAGATTGTTGCCGACCAAATCCCAGTTGCCTTGCTCTGTATAAAATTTCAGACCAAAACCATGCGGGTCACGCAGGGTTTCCGGCGAACCTTTGGGATGAATGACCGTAGAAAAACGCAGGAACACCGGTGTTTTGGTACCGGCTTTAAACAGTGAGGCCACGGTTAAGTCAGATAAATCTTTGGTCGCCACAAATTCGCCATAAGCGCCCGTGCCACGGGCATGTACCACCCGCTCAGGAATACGCTCCCGCCCAAAACGCTGCAGTTTCTGCACCAGTTGTACATCTTGCAGTAACACGGCACCGTTTTCACCGGCAGTGATCGAGTTCTGGTTATCGCCTACGGCTGCGCCATTGTCTTTGGTGAGTACTGCTGCTTGTGTGCTCAATGTCATGGTTGCCAGCATCGCAACCCATAATGAATGTTTCACCATTCCATCACCTCTTGTTTATGCTTTCCCTTTCCTGCAGGCAAAAAATAGCAATCATGACAAAATTGTGAAAACGGAATATTTTTATAACCAGAATCGTTTTATTAGATAAAACATCAATCCCATATTTGTTTTAAGAGATTAAATCAACAAAAAGCCGACGTTCTCTGTTTTGGATCGCAATTTGCTACAATCTCTCCCCATCAACACAGTCAGACAGTTCATTCGTATGCGCGCATTATTACAACGGGTTCTTGAAGCCAAAGTGGTGGTAGAGGGAGAAGTCACCGGCCAGATCCAGCACGGTATTCTGGTTTTTTTAGGTTTGGGCAAAGACGATAATCTGGACAAAGGCAAAAAGCTGATTGATAAAATCCTGAAATATCGCTTTTTTGATGATGAACAGGGCAAGATGGGCTGGAATGTCAGCCAGGCCGGCGGCGGTATTTTACTGGTATCGCAGTTTACCCTGATGGCCCAGACCCAGAAAGGTTTACGCCCTGACTTTGGCCCGGCGATGCCCCCCGCGCAAGCCAAAGAACTGTATGATCAGCTGGTGGACTATGCCAAAAGCCAGTTTGCACAGGTAGAAACCGGTATTTTTGCCGCCGATATGAAAGTGCATCTGGTCAATGACGGGCCGGTGACCTTTCAGCTGGAAATTGAATAAGCCAATGCTTGGTGCATAAAAAAGGTCTTCCACTGGAAGACCTTTTTCTTGGGCGTTTCGACGCAGCAATCAGATTGATTTACCAGTTTTCTGCTTAATAAACTGACGCGCCATTTTAATTTTTTCTTTGACCGGTTTCGGCAGCTTTGGTGGTACCAGTTTCGCCACCTGGTTAAACCAGACCAGCAGACCAAAATCACCTTCCATTTTAATGGTGCCATTTTGCATGCCGGTCATAAAGGCAGTCGGATCGCCTTTCATCAGGGTTTTCACGCCCTGCTCGCTGTCGGCGAACTGCAAAATAAAATCGGCTTTTTCAGCATCACCCGACACGGTATCAATGTCGCCATTATTGACAATAATCTGGCGGGCAAAACCGGTATCGGTACCAATCTGGATGCGGAACTGACGCTCATGAACCAACTCAATAAATTTAGGGCTGGTACGGGCTAGCTGCTTCATACGCAAAGCCAAACCTGTCACGAGTAAATCAAGCGGATCCGTGCTGACATCAACCAGAGGAAGTTTCACGACAGGAATTGAGGAAAGTTTCATGACGTCCGAGCCTATTGTAATTGTTGGGTTAGATTGCTTTTCATCCTAACATAAACAGCTGATTTTTCAGCAAGGCTTTGTATAACAATCATTATCGAAAGTAAAAAAAAATGTACATGACTGTACATTTTTTGGACGTCTTATCTGTATAGACTTAACGGCTGGAATACTGCTGCTGGTCATCTTCATACACTGGGGTATGTTCGATATAACGTCTTTTGGCCAATGCACGCTCTGCACGACGGTCTTCGCGTAGCAAAAGCAATGTCACAACAATCATCGCCAGGGTTAATGCAGACAGATAGCTGTAGGTCACAGGCAGTTCAAAAACAGTTTGTACGCTAAAACGGACCGTTTCCAAAATACCCCAGAATGCCATACCGGCCAACATGAAGCTTAACCAACGACGATAAGGCGAAAAGAAAACAGCAATCAAAGCAGCCGCTACCAAGCTCAAGCCGACTATAGTTGCTAAATTCGCTGTTAACATAAAAACCTCCGTCCAAAAATGGATGTGGATCTTGTCGAGTCCCCATGCCATCTTCAATACTTGTAAATGAATGGCAAGGCCAATTTCAAATCTATGGAAGCATTATGAGTAGTTTTCTGGATAAAAAAAGACTTAAATTTTGACCAAGCGACACACATTGTCGCAATATTATATTGTCATTACACTTTTTTAATTTTAAAGATTTCTGAAGATAAGGCTACTCCTTCTTTCGCGTGTCATTACAAAAAAACAACCTGCAAAACTGCCCTGAAAAATATTTTTTTCGATGTTTTTAAAGCAGATTTCGATTCAGTCAAAAAATGAACATTTGCCCTTGTTCACTGATTTTGCATAAAAAAAGCGCAGCCCTTATGCTGCGCTTGATTCAACCTGTGATGTGCTTAAGCCCGGTTCAGGTCTTTATCATGGACACCTAATAGATACAAAACACCATCCAAGCCAACGCTGGAAATCGCCTGATTGGCATTTTCACGTACCAGCGGTTTGGCACGGAAAGCAACCCCCAGACCGGCAATGGATAGCATTGGCAGGTCATTGGCACCATCACCTACCGCAATGGCCTGCTCCAGAGAAATACCCATTTTCTCGGCCAGTTCACGCAGCAACAGGGCTTTACGCGCACCATCCACAATATGGCCTTTCACTTCACCGGTCACTACGCCATGCTCGACATCCAGAATATTGGCATGTACTTCATCAATCCCCAGCTTGTCCTGCAGATATTCGGCAAAGTACTGGAATCCGCCCGATAGAATCGCAGTGCGATAGCCCAGGGCTTTTAAGGTCGAAATCAGACGCTCGGCGCCTTCAGTCACGGTTAAACGCTCGGCGATTTTTGGCAGAACCGACGCATCCAGACCTTTTAGCAAGGCCACACGGGCACGGAAACTTTGCTGGAAATCCAGCTCGCCCTGCATGGCACGCTCGGTAATTTCAGCCACTTGTGCACCGACACCGGCTTCAATCGCCAGTTCGTCAATCACTTCCTGCTCAATTAAGGTTGAGTCCATGTCAAAGCAGACCAGACGACGGTTACGGCGATAAGCATTGTCTTCCTGTACCGCGACATCGACGCTTAGCGCGTTGGACAGGCTTAAACAGGCGGCACGCATGGCTGCGGCATCGAGCATCTGACCGCTTAAACCAAACTGCACACAGGCACGTTTTGGCCCCTGGCTGGAACCATCTGCTGCCGGACGGCCAGACAGACGGGTCACGGTCTCAATATTGAAACCCTGGCTGGATACAATTTGTGTTACTGCCTGCAGATGAGAGGCATTGAGTTCTGGCGCCAAAGCCGTCACGATGTAACGAGTACGGCCACCTTCATTGACCCATTGTTCATACTCTGTTGCAGAGATCGGTTTAAAGCGCACAGTTAAGCCAATATCATGTGCTAAAATCAGGATCTCTTTCATGGCTAATGCGGTAGCCGTCTGGTCATCTGATGAGACGACAATACCTAAAGTCAACTGGTTATGAATGACCGCCTGACCGACATCTAAGATTTGTAAGGAATGAGCGGACAGAACCTGCATTAATCGAGTAAACTGATTCGGTTGGTCAGGTCCTAAAAATGATATAAGAATGATTTCTCGCATGAATTGACTCGGGTCTGAGCTACAACTATTGTTAGAATCATAATCGAAATTAAGTAGAATTACTTTGGAAGTTTACGTTGAATGCGCCTAGACAAGGGCTATTTGCTAGCCTACTGACCATAAGTTTTGCCTTGCATACCTTTTTACTGGTACTGGCAACGACTCACCAGCTCAATGAAAATCGGGCCAGTCAAGGCCAGCTGATCACCAGCCAGCTGGTCACAGACAGCCTGTCCGAGCTGGAACCGGCCAATACCGTTTCACTGGCGCTTCTGGCCGATCGTTATGCCACCAACCCGAGTATTGCCTCAATTCGCATTCTGAATACCAACAATCAGGTGCTGGCCACCGGTGGCCTGGCCAAAACCCGTCAGGGTGAAGTCTTTGTACGCGATGCGCTGCAAAACGAAAAGAAAGTCGGCACCATTGAAGTGACCCTGGTCAAACCAAGTATTGGCGAAATTCTGCGTACCCAGTGGATGGCGATTCTCAGTTCGCTGTTTATTCATGCCCTGCTGTGGCTGGCCTATCGTGCGATTGCCCGTCCAAGCCGTTCAGAATATCTGGCGCGTATCAACAATGAATCGCGTCTGAAACACGAAATCCAGAATCTGACCCAGGCACTGGAGCAGGAAAAACACAATACCGCATTGGCGATTGCACAGGCGCAGCAACAGGCCAAAGCCGCACCAAAACTGAAAGAAAACAAACCGGCCCCGGTTGATCAGCATACAATTTCGTTAAACATCCAGTTCTATGATCCGAAACAGTTGATGGATACGGTCAACAAAACCGTTTCGGTGCCGTATTTTAATCTATGCCAGATTTTCCTGAACAAGAGCATCGAGCTGTGTGTGCAGCACTATAAACTTAGCCAGCAGGATATCACCACGGTACAACCATTCCATGAAGATGGCGCCACCTTAAGCATGTCGGCCGATAAACCGAATGCGGCACCGTGTCTGGCGATGATTGGCACCGTGTTCCAGCTGCTGTCTGAAGTGCTGTATAAACGCTACCGTGAAGAAAAACGCTTTGTGCTGCAAACCCGCAGTGCACTGTCCAGCCCGGTCGATGCCATGCAGCTGTCTTCGGTGCAGGCGGCAGAACGCTTGGTCAGCCAGCTGTCAGCTAAGGAAAATGCGGTGCATTTACCGCATGAATTACTGAAAACCCTGTCCGATCATTATGAACTGGTCAGTATGCCAAACCCGACCAATGTGCTGACCCGGCATGCCTATATGGTCAATGGCATGGACAGTGAAGCGGCCGAACTGGCCCAGCAGTTAAGAACTGAAATTTTACGTGGCAAGCACTCTAAAGCGTCTTAAGACGCAGCAGCCGCTGTCGTCTGATCAAAATCCTGACCCGTGTCAGGATTTTTTGATAGAGGCTTAGAGTTTGAGGAGCTTTTTTTGCAGTAAATAGGCCTGTGCACTGTGCAGGGGCTGTTCCGGTTCCGGCTGCACTTTCTGCCAGTGGCCATCGGACTGCAATTCCCAGGCATTCTGGTTGTCATTTAAATAGCTGCGTAAACCATCTTCGACAATACATTTCTTGATCTTGCTGTCCAGAATCGGGAAACAGGTTTCAACCCGTGAGAACAGGTTACGTCCCATCCAGTCAGCGCTGGCACAGAACAGTTTTTTCTCGCCGCCATGTTCAAAATAATAGACGCGGGTATGTTCCAGGAAACGACCGACAATCGAACGCACCCGGATATTGTCTGACATGCCCGGCACTTGGGGAATCAGGCAGCAAATCGAACGGATAATCAGATCAACCTGCACCCCGGCCTGCGAGGCACGGTATAGCGCCGCAATCAGTTGTGGCTCGGTCAGGGCATTGACTTTAATCATGATCTGCGCGGCTTTGCCGGCCTGGGCAAATTCAATTTCCTGTTCAATCAGTTTCAGCAGTTCAGTGTGCAGGGTGAACGGCGCATGCAGCAGGTTTTTCAGTTTGGCCATTTTGCCCATGCCGGTCAGTTCCTGGAACATGCGGTGCACATCTTCACAGATATCCGGCTGGGTGGTCATCAGGCCGTAGTCGGTGTACATGCGCGCATTGCCGGCATGGTAGTTACCGGTGCCCAAGTGCACATAACGCACCAGCTGGTCCTGCTCGCGGCGTACCACCAGAATCATTTTGGCATGGGTTTTATAGCCGACAATGCCATACACCACTACCGCACCGGCTTCCTGCAGCACGTTGGCAACCATGATATTGGATTCTTCGTCGAAGCGGGCACGCAGTTCAATGACCGCAGTGACTTCCTTGCCATTACGCGCCGCTTCAGCCAGTACCTGCACAATTTCCGAGTCCGGACCACTGCGATACAGGGTCTGTTTAATTGCCAGCACATGCGGATCTTTGGCCGCTTCTTTGAGCAGGCTGATCACCGGCTGAAAAGAATCAAACGGATGATGCAGCAATACATCCTGCTTTTTCAGCACCTCAAAAATTGGTTTCTGCTTGCGAAATACCGGCGGAATCACCGGACTAAAAATCGGATATTTCAGTTCCGGACGGTCAAAACTGGTGGTGAGACGCGACAGGTTAATCGGGCCACTGGTCTGATACAGCTGCTGCTGATCCAGATCAAACTCATCTAGCAAGTAGTCAATAATACTCTGCGGGCAGTCATCTTCAATTTCCAGACGCACCGCACGGCCGAAACGGCGTGATGACAGCTCATCTTTTAAGGCCACCGCCAGATCATCGACATCTTCCGACAGAATCAGGTCGGCATTTCGGGTCACACGAAAAGCATAGCAACCGGTGGCTTTCATGCCCGGGAACAGGTCATTGATATGCTGCTGGATAATCGCCGTCAGGAAAATCTGTTCCTCACCCTCCCCGGCCACCTCAGGCGGCAAGGCAATTAAGCGCGGCAAGGAACGTGGGGCTGGCACAATCGCCATTTCAATTTCACGGCCAAAGGCGTCTTTACCTTCCAGGCTGACAATAAAGTTCAGGCTTTTATTGACCAGTCGCGGAAACGGATGTGACGGGTCCAGGCTGATTGGGGTCAGTACCGGCTGGACCTGTTTGGCAAAATACTGGGCAATCCAGGGTTTATGCTTGTCCTGAATTTGCGGATATTGAATAAAACGAATCCCGGCCTGCTGCAACTGCGGCAGAATGTCCTGATTTAAGGTGCGATATTGCAGCTCGACCGCTGCATGAATTTCTTCAGATAACTGTGCCAGCACCAGTTCGGTCGGAATTGCATCCGGGGTGCGGGTCAGGGCATTTAAATCCAGCTGTTTCATTAAACCCGCCACGCGGATTTCAAAAAACTCATCCAGATTTCGGGAAAAAATAATCAGAAAGTTTAAGCGTTCCAGCAGCGGCAGACGCTCATCCAGCGCTTGGGCCAATACCCGTTGATGGAACTCGAATAATGCCAGTTCCCGATTGAAATAGGTCATGGATGAATGCTGAAAATCGCTCATATCTCACTCTATGCTGTCTTACAACAGTCTGTTTGTGCCGCCTCTGTGAGGGCATCTTAGAAATTGAATATGACAGTTGTGTTACAAAAATGACCAAATGATGAAAATTAGCCCAAATTTGTTCAAAATAAAAATCTGTTTTTTATCATTTTTTTGTTTTTTTATCTAAGTAAAAAGACAGCATATTCAATATACTAAGGCATCCTTGCCTTGATGACAGCCGGATGACAGCTGTCCTTTATTGGCGCTGCCGGCTGGCCCAATAGGTGGCCAGTGCCGGTCCAGAAATATTGTGCCATAAACTGAAGATGGCGCTCGGCACGGCGGTCACCGGAGACGCGGCAAAATGCACCGCCGCCAAGGCCACGCCCAAGCCAGAATTCTGCATTCCGACTTCAATCGACACCGCTTTACTGTCGGCATAGGGCAATTTAAATAAACGCGCTGCCCAGAAACCAAGTAAATAGCCCAGGCCATTGTGCAGCATCACCACCGCTAAAATCAGCAAGCCGCTTTCCAGAATCTGTGCCCGGCTGCCGGCGATAATTGCCGCGACAATGGCAACAATCGCCACCACCGAAACCAGCGGCATCAGGGTAATGGAACGCTCCACCTGAGTTTTAAACAGCGCGCGCAGCAGCAGGCCCAGTACAATCGGGAACAGTACCACCTGTAAAATCGAGCTCAGCATGGACCAGGCATCAATTTCAATCCACTGGCTGGCCAGCACAAAGAAAATTGCCGGGGTCAGCAGCGGCGCCAGCAAGGTCGACACCGAAGTACAGGCCACCGACAAGGCGGTATTGCCTTTGGCCATATAGGTAATTACATTGGAAGCCGTACCACCCGGACAGCAGCCAACCAGAATCACCCCAATGGCAATTTCAGCCGGTAACCGGAACAAGGCACATAACAGATAGGCCAACAGCGGCATCACCATAAACTGCGCAACTACGCCAATCGCGACTGCTTTCGGGCTTTGCAGCACACCTTTAAAATCCTGCAGCGACATGGTCATGCCCATACCAAACATGATGATACCAAGCATCCAGGTAATATAGGCTTTTAACCAGACAAAAGCCTCTGGCTGATACATGGCAATCACTGCAAACAGCAGCACCCACAGGGCAAAAGTTTTCTGTACAAACTGGCTAAAACCTAACACCATAGACCTCGGCACGTTCTGAATGAATGATTCGGGCCAATCAGGCCAGGCTTGGCTGTGTAGCAGGCTGTAACAGGCTCAGCACATCTTTGCTATAGACCCGTTTCACCCCATGCGCCAGCATCTCCTGCCAGGCATGTTGCAATGAACCTTTCAGATCTATGCCTTTGCTGGCATCGGCAATGACAAAGGTATTAAAGCCCAGCTTGCAGGCATCTATGGCAGTCCAAGCCACGCAAAAATCGGTGGCAATGCCGGTAATAAACATCGTGTCGATGCCACGCGCTTTTAAATAGCCGGCCAGGCCGGTGGTGGTTTTCTGATCTGCTTCCATAAAGGCCGAATAGCTGTCAATTTGCGCATGAAACCCTTTGCGGATAATCAGCTGCGCCTGGGGCAAGTCCAGCGCCGGATGCAGTTCGGCATCGGCGGTACCCTGGACGCAATGTGCCGGCCACAGCACCTGCTCGCCATATTCCAGCGTCACCACCTCATACGGCTGTTTGCCCGGATGATTGTCGGCAAAAGAAATATGATTCTGCGGATGCCAGTCCTGGGTCAGGACAATATTGTCGAAGACCTGCCCCAGCTGGTTAATGATCGGAATAATCTGATCGGCATCAGCGACGGCCAAATTACCGCCCGGTGTAAATCCATTTTGTACATCTACTACGATCAATGCCGTCTGCGCTTGCATAACACCTATCCATGTTTCGCTTATTGTCAGCGTCCTAGCATATACCAAATGGATGGTTTTGTTGCAGCGGAATCATTGGACTGTACGGTGAAAACAAAACAGCCCGCATATGCGGGCTGTCTGAAGGGGTCGTTACAATGCGTGTTTAGTTTTGAATACGACGCACCAGCAGTAACATAAAGATGGCAGAGATCACGATACATGGAATCGCGGCAGAGATCACCCCTGCTGCACCAAAGCCAGCCGTTAACAGTGAACCGGCAATCGCAGGCCCGAGCATCGCACCGACACGGCCCACGGCAGACGCCACACCAATACCGGTACCACGCACTTCAGTTGGATACACAATACCACCGAAGGCATACAGTACACCCTGACAGCCAATGACGAATGCACCCACCAGCGCAGAGGCCAGATACATTTGAGTTAATGAACCTGCAGCGTTCAGTGCCAGCAGACCGGCCAGAATACCGCCGTACATCAACAGAATGACATAGGCTTTTTTCCAGCGATCGGTCAGCATACCCAAAATAACGGTACCAATCGTCGCGCTGACCATAAAGTAGAACTGTGCAGTTGCGCCTTCTTTACGCGAGAAGCCCAGTTCCTGGAACAGCGACGGTAACCAGCTCAGCATGATGTACACCACCATCAGGGTGAAGAAATAGCTGACCCAGATGAACATGGTACGGAGCAGGTTGTTCGAGTTAAACAGATCTTTAAACGAACCTTGTGGCGTAGCTTCTGCTGTCGTATTCGCAGCCTGATCTTTGGCTTTTAAATATTCCTTTGATTCTGGCAATAACCACATCATCACTGGAATGACGATAATAGGTAATAAACCGCCTAGGTAGAAAATGTTTTTCCAGTTAGAACCGAAATCGGTACTGGCAATTAACGATAAAATCGCAGCACCGACTGGCATACCACAGTACATCAGACCTACGGCACGGCCACGGTTTTGTGGTGATACCGCTTCAGAGGCCAGCGTAATCAGAATTGGCATGGCTGCACCCAGACCGGCACCGGCCAGGAAACGTACCGCCAGCAATGAGTTAAAGCTGTTGACCCATACGGTACATAAAGTAAAGACCGCAAACACGGCAGTCGACCAGATTAGCACCTGTTTACGGCCAATACGGTCTGCCACGCGTCCACCAACCAGTGCACCAGGCAATAAGCCCAGAATCCCTGCACTAAAAAACACCCCCAATTGCGAGCTATCGAGGCCAAAATGCTCACGGATACCAGCTGCGGCAATACCTGCTGCCTGGATATCCAAGCCTTCAATGACCGCAATCAAGAAACAGATGGCTACTGTCACAATCGCATGTCGATTATCTGATCTTTCCATTGGAGAATCCTTGTTTCAATCAGTGTTTATAAAAGGTTAAGGCCGCCATCATCTATGAGGATGTCCTTTGAATTAACTACCAATAAGTGGAATAAAGCGCTGGTCTGGCAAAAAATTAATAGACATTTCTTATTTTAAGACACGCAAACATATAGTTTTAGAAAGACTTAATTGAGGCATATCAATTTAAAAAAACATTAAAATCCATATAAATATCAACGGTTACAAATAAACAAACAGTCAAAATTATTATTTTCATTTAGATCTGAAAAAAATCATTCAGTAAAGTTTTAAGCAGGAAATGGCATTAAAAAAAGCCTGTTCAAATAATTTTCAGGTCTAGTTTAAGTGTTTTTTTATCTTAATTCCGACCCTTTTACCTGGTTTTCACAGCTTTTTACTGCTTTTTCCAGGCAAAATTGCTGTCCGGACAGCTTCTATAGGCCTGTGCTTACTCACCAGTTCATTCTAAAGTCGAAGATGAACCGGAACTGCTGTAAAAGCACCAACTTATGCCTTATACCGGACTGTTTTGAGCAGCGGATAAAGTTGATATTGGCTTTGACTTACGGATATTGTTCTGACACACTGAATCAGTCATAATTTGCATAAGCATTATTCAATCATGACTTATTGAATTCTGACTCAAATCAAAATACTGCAACCATCCACGTTTTCTGTTTCTACGAACTTTTGTGGATGGAAAAATAGGATATTTTTTCAAAATGACTCAGCAAGCACAGACCATTCAAGGCTCAATTGTCGCAATCGTCACCCCAATGTTAGAAGATGGCAGCGTAGATTGGAAAGGTCTCGAGAAGCTGGTTGAGTGGCACATAGAACAAGGCACGAACAGTATTGTGGCCGTGGGCACGACAGGTGAAGCCTCTACATTAAGCATGGCTGAACATACACGTGTGATTAAAGAAATCATTCGCGTGGCCAACAAACGTATCCCGGTGATTGCTGGTACTGGTGCAAACTCAACGCATGAAGCGATCGAACTGACCAGAGAAGCCAAAGAACTCGGCGCCGATGCCGCACTTCTCGTCACGCCATATTATAACAAGCCAACCCAGGAAGGGTTATATCAGCATTATAAGACTATTGCCGAAGCAGTGGATCTGCCACAAATCCTGTATAACGTTCCGGGCCGTACTGGCGTTGATATGTCCAATGAAACAGTGATTCGTCTGGCCGACATTCCACAAATTGTGGGCATTAAAGATGCCACTGGCGATGTACCACGTGGCCGTGAATTACTGGCCGGTCTGGCGGGTAAAGACATGACTGTCTATTCAGGTGATGATGCCACTGCCTATCAGTTAATGCTGGCTGGTGCCAAAGGCAATATCTCGGTTACGGCCAATGTGGCACCAAAAGTCATGAGCGAAGTTTGTGCCGCAGCCATTGCCGGCGACAATGACAGCGCTGAAGCACGTAACAATACAGTTGCAAATTTACACAATATTCTATTTTGTGAATCAAACCCAATTCCGGTGAAATGGGCACTTCATGAAATGGGCTTAATTGGTACCGGCATCCGCCTGCCATTAACGCCACTTGCAGAACAATATCGCGCACCGTTACGTGAAGCTTTACAGGCTTCGGGTGTCATTTAATAAGAGCACAATATTATGCAATTACGTTTTGGTTTAATCGCTGCACTTTCAGTGGTAAGTTTGGCAGGTTGTAGTTCTTTAGCCATCAGCAATGGCTCTCTGGATTATAAAGACACCACCACCCTTGCGCCCTTACAATATCCTGAAGGTACTGTGGCCCGACCAGCAACGCCATTGTATCCTGCACCAACGGTTGACCCACTGGCCATTGAACATGCACCGAAGCTGGAAAACAGCCGTGGCAACCGTTTCGCACTTCCTCGTCCTCCAGCCGTAGAGCCGACTCAGGCCGCTGCTGTACAGGACAACACCGCGCCAGGTCGTCCACAACCGGTTGTAGATGGAAATCAAAATCCACTGCTCAAAATAGATGGAAATTCTGCTACAATTTGGCAGTATACGCTTGCCACACTCAGCAGCCTGAACCATAGCATTATTGGTCAGAGCAAAAACCGTTACGAAGTCACCATCTCGGTCGATCAACAGACCTACGTCTTAAGACTCACCTCTGTCGGTACAAGTAACAACCTGGCTGTGTTCAACGCCGACAACAGTTTTGCAGACAAAGAAAAAGCTGCAGACCTGTTGGCCCAGATTTACCAAAATTGGCCAGCCTAGACATTACTAGGCATTTTTTTCTGAAAAAGGTTCCCTCATGTTAAAACAAACCTTGCTCTATACTGGTAAAGCGAAATCTGTTTATACCACAGATAGTGAAGACCACCTGATTTTAGTCTTTCGTGACGATGCCTCTGCGTTCAATGGCGAAAAGATCGAACAACTAGATCGTAAAGGTAAGGTGAACAACCGTTTTAACGCCTTTATTATGGAAAAACTGGCTGAAGCCGGTATCGAAACGCATTTTGAAAAACTGCTGACCCCAAATGAAGTGCTGGTGAAAAAGCTGAGCATGATTCCGGTTGAATGCGTAATCCGTAACTATGCAGCTGGTTCTCTGTGCCGTCGCCTCGGTGTCGAAGAAGGCAAGGAACTGACCCCGCCAACATTTGAACTGTTCTTTAAAGATGATGCCTTAGGCGATCCAATGGTCAATGAATCTCAAGCGATTGCGCTGGGTTGGGCGACTGCTGAGCAGCTGGCACAAATGAAAGAACTGACTTACAAAGTTAACGATGTACTAAAAGCCCTGTTTGATGCCGGCAACATGATTCTGGTCGATTTCAAACTTGAATTTGGTGTATTCCACGACCGTATCGTGCTGGGTGATGAATTCTCTCCAGACGGCTGCCGTCTATGGGACAAAGACACCAAGAAAAAACTCGACAAAGACCGTTTCCGTCAAGGTTTAGGCGGTGTGGTTGAAGCGTATGAAGAAGTTGCGGCACGTTTAGGCATCAACCTCGACAATATCTGATCATCTCCAAGATGAACGATAAAAAAACCGGATCAGCTGATCCGGTTTTTTATTGGCTGAGTTTTCTCGCTCTCAATCGAAAAAACAAATTCAACTTATAAAAATGATCGTTTTTACATATTTTTAGTTTTGACCTATGCTTAAGCACATAGGCAAGACACGGTAAATTTTACAGTGACTGCCGATCAGTTTCGTTAATCCTCGCGGATGTTCTCTCCCAATCTAACATCCAGTTTGGCCCAATTCATCCCTCTGAATTGGGCTTTTTTTATTGCTACTGTTGCTGCTGCATCCAGCGCCGCTGCTGTAAACGCTCGGCTTCAACTTCGCGTTTATTGCGCGCCGATTCATACAGCTTGGTGCCTTTTAATTCTGGCGGCAAATAATCCTGCAATACAAAATGCTCCGGATAATTGTGCGGATACAGATAATCCACCCCGTAGCCCTGCTCTTTCATCAGCTTGGTCGGCGCATTACGCAAATGTAACGGTACCGGCAAATTGGCGGTTTTTTCCGCCAAGTCCAGCGCCTTGTTAATGGCCAGATAGGTACTGTTACTTTTGGCACTGGTGGCCAGATAGACTGCACATTGGCCCAGAATAATCCGCGCTTCCGGCATACCAATCACCTGCACTGCGCGGAAACATTCACCGGCCAGCAACAAGGCATTTGGGTTGGAATTGCCAATATCTTCCGAGGCAGCAATTAGCATACGCCGCGCAATAAACAGCGGGTCTTCTCCACCCTTGAGCATGCGCGCCATCCAGTACAGAGTCGCATCCGGGTCACTGCCGCGAATCGACTTAATAAAGGCCGAGACCAGATCATAATGCTGCTCGCCAGATTTGTCGTAACGGGCAATATTCTGCTGCGCCACTTTCACGACCAGGGCATTGTTAATACTGTTTTCTGTGTCCGGCTCAAAGGTGCCGGCAATCAGCTCGAGTAAATTCAGCGCCTTACGTGCATCACCCGCCGCAAACTGCACCAGTGCTTCAAACTCTTCAATCTGGATATAACGTTCTTTTAAGAAGCTATCATTCTGGACGGCCTGGGTCAGCAGCTGCTGGATGGCCTCGGCACTCAGTGCATTTAAGATATAGACCTGGCAGCGCGACAGCAAGGCACTGTTCACCTCAAAAGACGGGTTTTCCGTGGTGGCACCAATCAGGGTAATTTTGCCCTTCTCGACCGCATTTAATAAGGCATCCTGCTGGGATTTATTAAAGCGGTGAATCTCGTCAATAAACACCACCGGCGTTAGTAAATCGCCGCCATCGGCAATCACTTCACGTAATTCCTTAACCCCGGTATTGAGCGCAGACAGACTGACAAAAGGACGATCAACCGCCTGCGCCAGCAACAAGGCAATGGTGGTTTTTCCAACGCCAGGTGGCCCCCAGAAAATAATCGAGGGCAAATGGCCCTGATCAATCATTTGGCGTAACGGGGCCTGCTCCCCCAGAAGATGATCTTGACCGATAATCTGCGACAGATCGCGCGGGCGCAAACGTTCAGGAAGTGGAATATGGCTGTCTGACATAGAAGGTTTTCTGTACAAAGCTGCGGCTGAGTGTACTATGTTATGGCAAAATGAAGTATTTCAATAGCCGATTTTTTAGCGCTTGCTGCGGGAAACTCAGCCTGAGTGTCGGCAGTTGTTTTTATCAGGTTTAAATCGCCAATTTTGCTCTTAAAGATACAGACGGCCTAAAAATTTAACGTACCCAGCGCACAATATAGTCTTCAATTTCTTCTTCATTGACTTCCGTTTCAGAAATACAGCGGCCAGCGGCCGATTTTTTGGCGCGAATCACGCTCTGACGTGAACCGGTATTTAAATAATGCCAGGACGGCAGGTTTTTACCTTCTTTTAAACGGCGATAGGCACAGCTTGGCGGTAGCCAGTGAATACTGTCCAGCTTTTCCGGCGTCAGCTGAATACAGTCCGGTACCTGTTGCTGCCGGTTCGGATAGTCCGAACAGCGGGCGGTCGTACAATCCAGCAGCTTGCAGGCCACTTTGGTATAAGCCACTTCATGACTGTCTTCATCTTCCAGTTTAACCAGGCAACATAAACCGCAGCCATCACACAGCGCTTCCCATTCTGCCTGGGTTAAGGCTGTTAACGGATAGTTTTTCCAGAATTGGGGACGAAGCTGATCAGACATGATGCACAACACTACAAAATAACCGGTCTATTATAACAGTCTTCTACAAAAGCATGTGCTATGTCATAGATACAATAGAATCATAGACTTAAATAAATAGTTGAACACTTAATAAACAAAAGCAAAACAATCAAATCAGCGACTTGTCCCTATACTTGATCAAGAAGTATAAAAACACATGGAGAAAAATTATGTTTCGTTGGGCCATTATCTTCGCTGTAATCGCACTTATTGCCAGTCTACTCGGTTTCGGTGGTGTCGCTGGTTTATCTAAAGATTTCGCGGTCATTCTGCTGGTTATTGCTGTTATTCTGGCAATTGTCGGCTTCCTGTCCCGCGGCAAGGTATAGTTTCTTATACCCTGACCCTCACAAAAAAGAAGGATGCAAATCCTTCTTTTTTTATGCCTGTGTTTAGACCGACAGCAGATACAGACAGATTATTCTTTGAAAAATAACTTAAAAATATTTTCTCACATTTGTTTAGGCCCATTGAAATGTTTTTCAAACCGCTGTCTCATTTTTATGTTTTAATCGAATTATTTCAAAAAACACAAGGATTGGACGCATGACTTTAGCAATCAAAACTCGCGAAATTCAGTATACGGCGGCAGATGGTAGCCAGTTGGTCGGTTATTTTGCTGCACCCGAAACCGATGCACCAGTCGCGGGTGTGATTGTGGCACCGGAATGGTGGGGCCGAAATGAATATATTGAACAGCGTACCCGCGAACTGGCAGAACACGGTTATGCCGCCCTGGCCATTGATATGTATGGCGACAAGAAAAATACCACCACGGCTGCCCAGGCCAATGAATGGATGAGCCAGACCTTTGAAGACCCGAATACAATTGTGACTCGTGCGTCTGCGGCTTTGGACACTTTAGCTGCCCAACCGGAAGTAAATCAGGCTAAACTGGCAGCCATTGGCTTCTGTTATGGCGGCAAAGTGGTGCTGGATTTGGTCCGTTCAGGCGCCAACCTGCAAGCCGTTGCGACTTTCCATGCCATTCTGGCGGCCAGAGAACCAGCGCAGGAAGGCAAGGTACAGGCAGAAATTCTGGTGCTGCATGGTGAACTGGACAGCATGGTAACGCTGGATGATGTGGCCAGCTTCCGTGAAGAAATGCACGCTGCCCAGGTAGAACATGACGTGATTGTGTTTGAAGATGCCAAGCACGGCTTTAGTAACCCGCTGGCCGATGAACGTGCCAAAGCCAATGGCGTCGACCTCGGCTATAGCCCGGTAGCAGAACAGCAAAGCCTGGATGCCATGTACCAATTATTACAACGCCGTTTGGCCTGATTCTGGCATGAGGCCATATATATTGAAAAAGATTAATGAATTTGAATAGAGGATAGAAGAATGACCGAACAAGACTGCCCATATTGCAACTTTGATGAATATGATGTCATTGCCAAAAATGATTATGGCGTGATTCTACCCGAACCGAACGCATTGTCTAAAGGCCACTGTGTCATTATCCCTCTACGTCATGTAAGTTCTTTTTTTGATGTTACCGACAAAGAACGTAAAAGCCTGATGTCGCTGCTGGAACTGGCGCGGAATGAATTACAGCTGCGCCATCAACCGGCGGGCTTTCATGTCGGCTTTAACGATGGCGATGTGTTTGGCAGCCCATCGCAGCATTTGCATATCCACATTATTCCACGCTATGAAGGTCAAATCCTCAAGCTGGACCAACGCTGGGGGATGAGCGGCAGCATCTAAGCCTTACCGCTACCAAAACAGAAGGTGATGCCGCGGCATCACCTTTTTTATTGCCTGCTGCATCGGCAAGATTTGGGTATACTAGGCGACTGCTTAACAGTTCCGGTTCTCATGTCTGCCTTTTCTTTTTCCCATGCCCTGCTTTCCTGGTTTGATGTACACGGTCGCCATGACCTGCCCTGGCAGGTGGCCGATAACCCGTATAAAGTCTGGGTATCGGAAATCATGCTGCAGCAGACCCAGGTCAAAACCGTGCTGCAATATTTCGAGCGCTTTATTCAGCGTTTTCCCGATGTGGAAAGCTTAGGCCGTGCCTCCTGGGATGAAGTGGCGCCATACTGGGCCGGACTCGGTTACTATGCCCGGGCACGCAATCTGCATAAAGCGGCCGGCATAGTGGCCCAGCAAGGACATTTTCCGGAAAATCTGGAACAGTGGATGGCCCTGCCCGGCATTGGCCGCTCGACCGCAGGCGCACTGATGTCTTTGGGTCTCAGACAATACGGCGTAATTATGGATGGCAACGTCAAACGGGTGCTGGCGCGGTTTTTTGCCATTGAAGATGATCTGTCCAAACCGGTACATGAACGGGCCTTGTGGCAGCTGGCAGAACAACTGTGCCCGACCGAGCGTAATCATGACTACACCCAGGCGATTATGGACCTCGGTGCCACCATCTGTACCCCGAAAAAACCCTTATGTCTGTACTGCCCGATGCAGCAGCACTGCAAGGCTCACCAGCAGGGCCTAGAAGCCGAATTACCATTTAAAAAACCGAAAAAAGCGGTGCCTGTGAGACAGGCCCAGGTATTGCTCTTACACAGTGATGGCCAGTGGCTCTGGCAGCAGCGGCCAAATAGCGGCCTCTGGGGCGGATTATGGTGCCTGCCGATTATTGATGATCCAGCGCAGTTTCAGGTGCTCTGTCAGCGTCTGGGCCTGAAACAGCGACAACAGCAGCTGCAGATTTCACACAGCTTTACCCACTTTACCTGGCTGCTGGATGCCAGTGTAATTCCGGTCGAGCCGGACCAGCAGGAACATCTGGCGATTGAGCTGGACGCCGAATGGATGACGCCGGCACAGGCCACTGCACGTGGACTGCCGACCGCCATGAAAAAATTGATCTCGGCCGCCGATTTATGACATAGTCAAAGACTGGAATTCGAATACCATCGACATAATAATCATCAGGGAGATGCTGTGCTTCGCTCGATTTCACTCTGCTGTGTTTTCTTCAGTCTGATTCTGCTAGCGGCCTGTACCTCGGCACCGAAAAAACCTGCGGCCCCCCTACCGCCGGCCATGGTCAAAAAACTGCAGCACATGCCGCTTAAAACCCGCTTGCCAGTGCCGGTACAGGGCGTCAAACGTCAGCACTTGCAAGATACCTGGGGCGCGTCACGCAGTCGCGGCCGCCTGCATGAAGGCATTGATATTCTGGCACCACGCGGCAGCAAGGTGTACAGCGCCACCGAAGGCCTCATTGCCGACTTACGCAATAACAATTTGGGTGGTAAAGTGGTATGGATTCTGGGACCGGGCGGCAGCTGGCATTATTATGCCCATCTGGACCGGCATAAACGTGGCCTGAAGGTCGGAGATTATGTCAAGAAAGGCGATCTCATTGGCTATGTCGGCAATAGCGGCAACGCCCGCCATACCGCGCCGCATCTGCATTATGGCCTGTATTTAAATGGCAAAGGTCGCGGTGCAGTCAATCCCTATCCCTATTTACGTTAGTTTGCTTTAGGAAGTGTACATGTCAGAAGCATTGATCAATCGACTGGTCGAATTTGCCGAATCCGGGAATCAACAGAAAATTATGTTGAACGGCCAGAGTCATCAGGGCTGGATCATGGAAATTACTGAAGATGCACTTCTGATCAGCACCGGCTATGCCGATAAATCCGGCAAGGATGTCTGGATTGCCTTTGCCGATCTGCCTCAGGCGGAATTGTCTTACTGGGATAACCGTCAGGATCAATGGGTTCATTTCCAGCTTTAAACCCGTACAGGAGCATCATCTATGGATCGAACACGCTGCGGCTGGTGCTCCGAAGATCCGCTCTATATCGCCTACCACGACCAGGAATGGGGCCGCCCGCTTCACGATGAAGCGCAGCTGTTTGAAATGCTATGTCTGGAAGGCCAGCAGGCCGGTCTGGCCTGGATTACCGTGCTCAAAAAACGCGAATGTTACCGTCAGCATTTTTTTCAATATTCCATTGCCGATATTGCCGCGTTGTCTGATCAGGCCTTGCAGGACAAATTACAGGATCGCGGATTAATCCGGCATCCGGCCAAACTCGCAGCCATCCGCACCAATGCTCAGGCCTGGCTCCAGCTGCAGCAGCAAGGTATCAATCTGGTCGACTGGCTGTGGCAATTTGTCGATCATCAGCCCGAGCAGCATACCGTGCCCGATTATCGCAGCGCCCCGACCTATACTGCAGCCAGTGTGGCACTGTCTAAAGCTTTAAAAAAGCAGGGCTTTCAATTTGTTGGCCCCACCATCTGTTATGCCTTTATGCAGGCCGTCGGCATGGTCAACGACCATGAAGATCACTGCGCCTTTAAATCTCTTCCCCCTTTAGCCGAGGAGCACTCATCATGAGCAACACTACCATTCGTGCCTATGCCGCCATGCAACCCGGTGAAGCGCTGGTGCCATATCAGTTTGATGCTGGCGAACTGTTGCCGCATCAGGTCGAAGTTCAGGTGGAATATTGTGGCCTGTGCCATTCCGATTTATCGGTGATTAACAATGACTGGCGTTCTTCGGTCTATCCGGTGGTGGCCGGGCATGAAATTATTGGTACCATTGTCCAGTTAGGAAGTGAAGCCAAAGGATTATCTGTGGGCCAGCGCGTTGGCATTGGCTGGACGGCAGAAAGCTGCCAGCACTGTGATCCGTGCCTGTCCGGCCGGCAGGTGCAATGTACCGGCGATAGTGTCGCCACCATTGTCGGACATGCCGGCGGTTTTGCCGATAAGGTCCGCGCCGGCTGGCAATGGGTCATTCCCTTACCGGATGATCTGGATGCGGAAAGTGCCGGCCCGCTGCTCTGTGGCGGTATTACCGTATTTGATCCGATCATTAAGCACCAGATTCAGGCGGTGCATCATGTCGGGGTGATTGGAATTGGCGGCCTTGGACATATTGCCATTAAACTGCTCAAAGCTTGGGGCTGTGAAATTACGGCCTTCAGTTCCAACCTGGAGAAAACCGCAGAGTTAAAAGCCATGGGCGCCGATCATGTGGTGAATAGCCGTGACAGCGCTGCCCTGAAAGCCCAGCGCGGCAAGTTTGACCTGATTTTAAGTACGGTGAATGTTAGCCTGGACTGGCCGGTATATCTGTCTGCCCTGGCACCAAATGGTACGCTGCATATGCTGGGCCTGACCTTAGAGCCGTTACAGGTCTCGGCCGGTGCGTTAATTGGTGGTGGCAAAGCGGTGACGGGTTCATCGACCGGTTCACCATCGACCTTGCGCCAGCTACTGCAATTTGCCGCCCGCAAACAGCTGGCGCCGCAGGTTGAAGTGTTCCCGATGTCGCAGATTAACGAGGCAATTGAACATTTACATGCTGGCCGGGCGCGTTACCGGGTGGTGCTGAAAGCAGATTTTTAATCTGCTTTGAAGCCAAATCTATAATAGATACAATTACTCACGAATAAATTGGGCCGCCTCTGCGGCTGGCCTCGATTGTATAAAAAATGTGTTAGATATTCAGTCTGTTATGGCATATGCTTAACGATGCGCATATATTAATTAGCCAAACCGAATGATTGATGTCAGCGGTTTGATTCAAAAAGTCTGCTAACATGAAAGCAGCTTTGACACGATAAAATGATTTGAGAAAACCTATGAGTAAAGCCTTACCCATTGCTGTTGCTGTAATTTTAGGCGGTGCTGCACTTGTTCCTGTTTATTATGCAACTCAACACCCTGCCACTGTATCCTCAAAAGCATCTGCAAATGCGTCTGCGGTTGAAAAAATCAGCTATGCATTAGGCTATGAAGTTGCCCATCAAACTCCACCAGAGCTGGACATTAACAGCTTTGTGACTGGTGTCCGTGAAGGTCATGCGCGTCAGCAGCCAGCCTATACTGAAGAAGAATTACAAAAGGCCTATGAACAGTTCCAGCAGGAACTGCAACAAAAACAGGCTGATCAGGCCCAGCAGGCACAAACGGCCAGCGATGCCTTCCTGACTGAAAATGCCAAACAGGCAGGGGTACAAACCACCGCGTCAGGTCTGCAATATAAAATTACCCAGCAAGGCAATGGCAAACAGCCAACGGCCAGCTCTGTGGTAAAAGTACACTACACCGGTAAACTGGTCGATGGCAAAGTATTTGACAGCTCGGTTGAGCGTGGTGAACCAATCGAGTTCCCGTTAAACCAGGTGATTCCAGGCTGGACCGAAGGTCTGCAACTGATGAAAGAAGGCTCGAAAGCCACGCTGTATATCCCGTCACAACTGGGTTATGGCGAACAGGGCGTGCCGGGCATGATTCCACCAAACAGCACCCTGATCTTTGATGTTGAGCTGATTGAAGTAAAATAAAAACAAGGAGAGCCTGGCTCTCCTTCGTTGTTTAGGGACCCATAATATGAAAAAAACGATCACCCTGCTCGGCCTCGCCCTGTGTAGCGCGGCCACACTGGCTCAACCGGTGACCACCAAAAGCTCCACTGAACAGCAGGTGGGCTACAGCTTTGGTTATTTAATGGGGCGCAGCAATGTCGACACCTTAAAAGGTATGGATCTGGATGCCTTTGTGGCGGGTTTAAAAGCCGCCTCACTGGGCCAGCAAGCCAGCCTGAGCGATGAAGACATGGCCCGTATTCTGACCCAGTTCAAAAAGCAGGCCGAAGCCAAACAGCTGATTGAGCTGAAACAGCGCGCTGAAGCCAATGACATGATTGGCAAGGCCTTTCTGGCAGAAAACTCGCGTAAGGATGGGGTGAAAGTCACTTCATCGGGGCTGCAATATCTGGTCTTGCAATCCGGTTCCGGAAAAAAACCGAAGGCCAGCTCCAAAGTACGCGTGCATTATGAAGGCCGCCTGATTGATGGCACCGTGTTTGATAGCTCGATGGCACGGCAGCAACCGGCTGAATTTCAGGTCACACAAGTCATTCAGGGCTGGACCGAAGGGCTGCAACTGATGCGTGAAGGAGCCAAATACCGCTTCTTTATTCCAGCGAATCTGGGCTATGGCCAGATTGGTTCTGGCGATGCGATTGAACCGAACAGCACCCTGATTTTTGATGTCGAACTGCTGGAAGTGATCAATAAATAAAGATGCTTGTGCTGCTCATGCAGCCTCATCTTTCAATAAAAGCCCATAAAAAAACCCTTTGAGACTCAACGGCTCAAAGGGTTCTTTTATAGGAGCTGAACATCTTTCGCGCTCAGCTCTCAGTAATTAAGGTTTTAAATGACGCGGTCTAAAACCAGTGGCCAGCAGACCAAGAGCATAAGCTGCCACACCCACCACACACAGCAGTAGTACTTCCAGCACACGCATCCATTGCGATACATCACCGTTATACCAGCTCAAGGCGTACCATAAGGCAGCCACCATCACCGCATTGGCCGTGCCAAACTGGAACAGCAGTTTTTTCCAGTGCCCACCAAAACGGAAAATATCGCGTTTATGCAAATAGAAATACAGCATACCGGCATTGACCAGCGCGGAACCTGAAGATGCCAGTGCCAGCGCCATGTGCTCGGCTTCCCAGTCAATCAGTTTAAACAGCCCAATAAACACCACGTTTAAAATGGCATTGGCTGCCACCGCCATTAAACCGACCCGAACCGGGGTGCGGGTATCCTGCTGGGCATAAAAGCCCGGAGCAAAAACTTTAATCAGCATAAAGGCGATGACCCCGGCACTCATACATTGCAGGGCCAAGGCCGTCATCTGGGTATCTTCCCAGGTGAACTGGCCGCGCTGGAACAGGGCCTGAATAATTGGGGTCGACAGCATAAACAGTGCAATACTGGCAGGCACACCAGCCAGCACAATAATTTTCGCCGCCCAGTCCATCATGCCACGGAATTTTTCCTGATTCTGCTCGGCATGGCGCGCCGACAAGGATGGTAAAATCACCGTACCAATTGCCACCCCAATCAGGCCCAGCGGCAACTCGGTCATCCGTTCGGCACTGTACAGCCACGATACCGAACCATCCTGCATAAATGACGCCCAGATGGTGTTCAGCAACAGGTTAATCTGGGTCACCGACACCCCAAACAGGGCCGGCAGCATCAGCTTCATAATGCGTTCGACGCCTTCATGCTTGAAGTCGATTTTTGGCGGAATCAGCAGCTTTTTACGCCACAATTCCGGAATCTGGATCGCCAGCTGCAAGGCTCCGGCAATAATCACCGCCCAGCCCAAGGCCATAATCGGCTCGGCCATATACGGCGTTAGCCACAGGGCTCCGGCAATCATGGCCAGATTCAGCAACACCGGTGCAAAGGCCGGCGTGGTAAAGGAGCCATAACTGTTTAAGATGCTGCTGGCAAAAGCGGTCAGCGACATAAACAGCAAATAGGGAATGGTCAGGCGGAACATGTCCGTGGCCAGCGCAAATTTTTCCGGATCACTATGGAAACCCGGCGCATAAACGTACATCACCGCCGGCGCCGCCACCATAGCAGCCAGTGTCAGCAGGCTCATCACCGAGGCCAGACAGCCAAACACCCGGCTAATCAGAATCTGCACTTCGGCATGGGTGCGGCTGGTTTTATATTCGGTCAGAACCGGAATAAAGGCCTGGGAAAATGCCCCTTCAGCAAACAGTCGCCTGAAAAAGTTCGGGATACGAAAGGCCACCACAAAGGTATCGAAATCCTTTCCCGCACCAAACACATTTAATAACACAATATCCCGCACCAGTCCCAACACCCGGGACAGCATGGTCATCGCACTGACAATAAAGGTCGATCGCCAAAGCGCCATCGGAACCACCCAAATAAAAATTTAGCCGCTATTGTAAAGAAACCTAAGCACAAGTTTCGTTATGAATTGATGAAGATGCTGCTTCTATCCTGCTGTTGCAGTCACGCAGTAAAGACCGGAACCGGCTCCAGTCAAAATAAGGTCCCGGATCGGTCTTGCGCCCCGGGGCAATATCGGAATGTCCAGCCAGATGACGCTGGATTTTCGGATAGGCCTGCTGCAAGGCCGACACCACTTCCGCCAGTACCTGATACTGGATCGCTTCAAAGGGCAGATCATCACTGCCTTCCAGTTCAATGCCAATGGAATAATCATTACATTCCGGCTTGGCCAGATAACTGGAACGTCCGGCATGCCAGGCGCGGTCATTGAAATTGACACATTGCAGCACTTCGCCGCTACGCAAAATCAGCAGATGCGCCGAGACCTGCATCCCTTCAATGGTCTGAAAGTAAGGATGCGCCGACCAGTCCAGCCGGTTTTGAAAAAACTGTTCGATATAACCGCCGCCAAACTGTGATGGCGGCAAACTGATATTGTGAATCACCACCAGCTGAATTTCGGTCTGCTGCGGACGCTGGTTAAAATTCGGTGAAGGCACCTGCCGCGCACCTTTTAACTGTCCCTGGATGACCTGAAAAGAAGCCGCCTGCTGCATAGAATGATCCTGATATTTTTTTCAGTATAAAAATTTAGCCCATCCTAAAACTTTCAGCTGAAAATCTCAAATCAGACAAAAAAGCCGCGAAAAAGCGCATCGGGCCAGCCGAACAGTGCTAATATATCGCGCAATTTTCATGGGTAAAGAGATAAGGACAGGCAATGAGCATACCACAATCTTTATTGGAGCAATCTATCCAGATCAATATTCAGCAGGCCCTGCAGGAAGATATTGGCGAGGCAGATATTACCGCTTTACTTACCCCGGAAGATGAACAGGCCACCGCCACCATTATCAGCCGTGAAGACATGGTGCTGGCCGGTCAGCCTTGGGTGAATGCCTTAATCCAGCAGTACGATCCAAGCGTTCAGATTGAATGGCTGAAACAGGATGGTGATCGCGTGGCGGCCAATGAAGCCTTTTTAAAGCTGGCCGGTTCTGCGCGCAGTTTATTGACCGTGGAGCGCCCTGCCCTTAACTTTGTCCAGACCCTATCGGCCGTGGCCACCAAAACCGCTGAATATGTGAAACAGCTCGATGGCCTGCACACCAAACTGCTGGATACCCGTAAAACCTTGCCGGGTCTGCGGATTGCACAAAAATATGCGGTCACTGTAGGCGGCGGCCAAAACCATCGTCTGGGGCTGTTTGATGCCTTCCTGATTAAAGAAAACCATATTATGGCTGCTGGCGGTATTGCCCAGGCCATTGCCAAAGCCCATCAAATTGCACCGGGCAAACCGGTGGAAGTAGAAGTTGAAACCTGGGATGAGCTGAATCAGGCTCTGGACGCTCAGGCCGATATCGTGATGCTGGATAACTTTAGCCAGCAACAGATGATTGATGCAGTCAAGCATGTGGCCGGTCGCTGCAAACTGGAAGCATCGGGCAATATCACCATTGCCAACCTGCGTGAAGTGGCCAGCACTGGTGTCGATTATATTTCTATGGGCGCTCTGACCAAAGATGTCAAAGCGGTCGATTTATCCATGCGTTTTAATGCTTAATCGCAATTCGATATTTGTCGATAACGAAAAAAGGTGCCTCATGAGGCACCTTTTTTATTCATTTAGGGTGAGTCGATGGCCGCAAGACTTTAATCATCTGCACGGCCGTCGCCATCACGGTCCTGATTCAGCATGGTGCCATCACCATCACGGTCATTGGCCGTATCACACGCGCTTAAACCAAAGGCGCCCATCGCCAGTAAGATCATCAAGTATTTCATGGTACATCCCTCTTTTTTGCTGTTTTAAAAAAATCACTGCGAGTTTTAGTAAGCCATGAAGCTCGGTTTCAGCATGTTGGTTTTTGTTATGAAGATGAATCTGCGCACAGCCGCTGGTTACGTTTGCTTCAATCACAAAAAAACGCATCCGGAGATGCGTTTTATAGATATATTGTTCTGATCTTGCAGTATTTACCAGCCTAAGGCCTGTTGCTGCTTTTTGATCAGTTCCTGAATGCCCTGCTCGGCCATTTCCAGCATGGCATTACATTGCAAACGGGTAAACGGTTTATCTTCAGCAGTGCCCTGAATTTCAATAAATTCACCAGCCTGGGTCATGACCACATTCAGGTCGGTCTGGCAGTTTGAATCTTCTTCATAGCACAGGTCCAGCAATACTTCGTCCTGATACATACCCACAGAAATAGCAGCGACCAGACCTTTTAACGGGTCCTGTTTAATTTTTTTGCTTTCCAGCAGTACATTCATGGCATCGACCAGCGCCACCGCTGCACCGGTAATTGCGGCAGTACGGGTACCGCCATCGGCCTGAATTACATCACAGTCAATGGTAATGGTATTTTCACCAAGTTTTTTCAGATCGACCATGGCACGCAGGCTGCGGCCAATTAAACGCTGGATTTCCTGAGTACGGCCGCTCTGTTTACCCCGTGCCGCTTCACGGTCACTACGCGTATGGGTAGAACGTGGCAACATGCCATATTCTGCAGTTACCCAGCCCTGGCCTTTGCCTTTTAAAAAGCGCGGTACCGAGTTATCAATACTGGCAGTACACAGCACTTTGGTATGACCAAATTCAACCAAGACAGAACCTTCCGCATAACGTGTGTAATTACGGGTAATTTTGACATCACGCAATTGATCTAGGGTACGTTGGTCGATACGCATAAGTTGTCCTTATTTTGACTCAAATAAATTGTCGGCCAGTATAGCAGATGCAAGCGCACAGGTTTTGTCCCCGGGTCGGCTTTTACACAATCTCGCCACAGAAAAGCGGGCCCTGCACAGCCAATGCAACAGCATGGCTGCTGCCCGGGCCGATTCTGCTCTATAATAGCTATACAGATGAATTTTTAAACAGTATCAGGGATGTGACATGTCGATTCGGGAAGAACGTAAGCAGCAAAGTCGTCAGGCCATTTTAGATGCGGCCCTGACCTTAAGTACTGCCGAGCGCTCTTTTAGCAGCATCAGCTTAAGGGAAATTTCCCGCCATGTCGGGCTGGTGCCGACCGCGTTCTACCGGCATTTTCAGGATATGGATGAACTCGGCGCAGAACTGGTCGATCAGGTGGCGCTGCATTTAAAAAGCATTCTGCATCAGCTGGGTCAGGCCTATTTATATCTGCCCAATGCCAAAACCCGCACCAGCGTTGAACTGTTTTTTCAGGCAGTCGATCAGCATCCACAGCAATGGATTTTTCTAATTGCCGAACGTTGGGGCGGCTCGGCCACGGTACGTCAGGCCATTGCCCGGGAAATCGAGTTTTTAATTGATGATTTTGCCAACGACCTGAAACGGGTCGAAAGCGTACAGCATTTTGAACACCCGGAAGATTTTAAAGTACTGGCCAATATTTTAATTAACCTGTCCTTTAACTGGGCCATGAGCTGGATTGGCCTCAGTCGCCAATTTGAAGGCGAGGCCTTAAGCCAGCAGCAGCACCAGTTTACCGAGCAGACCATTATCCAGGTGCAATTGCTGTTTCGTGGTATCAGCCATTGGGAGCGACCAAACATCACAATGCATGAAACCGCAGCACTAAAAAACCCGCTTTAAACAGCGGGTTTTTAACATCATGTTGGGCTTTTATTTGGCTTTACGTTCTTTATCGACCAGGTAGTTCACCACCTGAATCACTTTGCCGTTATCGCCCGACACCACATATTTACCATTAACCACCACTGCCGGCACACCGGTCAACTGGTATTGGCGCGCCAGTTTATTGGCCTGTGCCACTTTAGAGGTAATCGCAAAAGAGTTAAACATGCTGTTGAACTTGGCTTCAGGAATACCGTATTTGACAAAGAATTTGGCCTGGGATTTCTGGTCAAAAATCTGCTGGCCTTTGTCATGAATGGCATGGAATAACGGCAAGTGGGTACGTTTACGGACACCCAGTGCTTCCGACACATAATAGCCGCGCGCATTCATTTCCCAGACCTGGTTCATGGCGGCCGGAGTACGCACAAAGTTCACATCTTTTGGCAGCTTACGCAGCCAGGCTTGCATATGCGGCTCCAAGGTAAAGCAGTGGCCACAGCCATACCAGAAGAATTCACGGACTTCAATTTTACCCGGCACATCGACTTTGCCTGGATTGGCCAGTACGCGATAGTCCTGGCCTTCAACAAAATTGGCCGCCCATGCACCACCTGAAATTGCAAACATTGCGGTTGCAAGGCTACCCAAAAGAAACTTTTTCATTGAACTTATTGTCCTCATAAATCGTTATGATTAGCTTATGCGAACACTATAAATCAATTATGCCGTTTTCGTTTTGCTTCTGTGAACTTTTTTACGGCTTTTATCGCTTTTTCCAGAATAAACGCTACACTAAACAGCATAGACTTTTTGAAATCATAATAACTTGATTGAGGTGACACCAATGTCGCAACTGAATGTTGATCCGCAAGAAATTGCCAAATTTGAAGCATTCGCAGCTATATGGTGGGATCAGCATTCTGAGTTCCGCCCTTTGCATCAAATTAACCCGCTCCGTTTAAACTGGATTGATGAACATTCAGGCGGACTGGCTGGCAAAAAAGTGCTGGATGTCGGTTGTGGCGGCGGCATTCTTTCGGAAAGCATGGCGCGCCGTGGTGCCGATGTACTCGGGATTGATATGGGCGAGGCACCGCTGAATGTGGCACGTTTACATGCCCAGCAGGAAGGCGTCGAAAATATTCAATATCGCCAGATTCCGGTCGAGCAACTGGCAGAAGAACAGGCTGGCCAGTACGATGTGGTGACCTGTATGGAAATGCTGGAGCATGTACCCGATCCAGCCTCAATTATTCAGGCCTGCCAGAAGCTGGTCAAACCGGGCGGCCATGTGTTCTTCTCGACCATTAACCGTAATCCGAAAGCCTATTTATTTGCGATTATTGGCGCGGAATATGTGCTGCGTATGCTGGCCAAAGGCACGCATGATTATCATAAATTTATCAAGCCGTCCGAACTGGCACACGATATTCGCAATGCCGGCCTGAAACTGAAAGATATGACCGGTTTGCACTATAACCCACTGACCAAACGCTACTGGCTGGCGCCCAATGTTGATGTCAACTATATGGTGCATACCCTGAATGAAGGTGGCCAATGAAAGCGGTTTTATTTGACCTCGACGGCACCTTAATTGATACCGCGGCTGACTTTATCCGCATTATTCAGGACATGTGCCGCGATAAAGGCTGTGACATTGTCGCCGCCGAGCAGATTCGCACCCAGGTCTCTGAAGGCGCACGCGCCATGGTCAAGCTGGTGTATCCGGAACTGGAAGTGGAAGACCCGGTCTTTTTAGGCCATCGCCAGCGCTTTTTAGACCTTTACGGTGCCGATATTGCAGTAGAAACCGACCTGTTTGAAGGCATGTATCCGCTGCTGGAACTGCTGGAGCAGCAGCAGATTCCTTGGGGCATTGTCACCAACAAGCCACGCTGGCTCAGTGAAGCGCTGTTAAAAGCCCTGAACCTGAGCGAACGCTGTGCGGTACTGGTCTGCCCGGAAGATGTCAGCAAGACCAAGCCCGATCCGGAACCGATGTATCTGGCCGCAGCACAGCTGGGACTGGAACCACAGCAGTGTATTTATGTCGGCGATCATCCACGTGATATTGATGCCGGACGCAATGCCAGCATGTACACCATTTTAGCCGCCTATGGCTATTTACCCTTACAACACAAAGATGACTTAACAGCCTGGCAGGCAGACTGTATAGTGAATAATGTCACAGAATTACATCAGGTCTTACACCAGATGCTGTCACAGCAACAACAACATTCAATCACTTCATAATTACAGCAAAAAAACGGAGGTCGATCATGAAATATTCAGAATATCAACCTCGCCCTGATCTGCTCAAAGATCGCGTGATCCTGATTACAGGTGCGGGCGACGGTATTGGACGTGCAGCCGCGATCAGCTTTGCACTGCACGGTGCAACCGTTGTCCTGCATGGTCGCACCCTGAATAAACTGGAAGTCATCTATGATGAAATTGAAGGTTTAGGCGCACCGCAGCCAGCCATTCTTCCGCTACAGCTGTCCAGTGCGTCATCGCGTGATTATGAATTGCTGGTCGATACGCTCGACAAGCAGTTTGGCCGTCTGGATGGCATTTTGCACAATGCCGGCATTCTGGGTGAGCGGACCGAACTGGTGCATTATCCGGCCGATGTCTGGGATGATGTGATGGCCGTCAACCTGCGTGCGCCCTTTGTTATGACCCAGGAACTGCTGCCTTTACTGGAAAAATCGGCACATGCTTCGGTGGTGTTTGCCAGCTCGGGCGTCGGTCGTGAAGTGCGTGAGCGCTGGGGCGCTTATTCGGTGTCTAAAATTGCCATTGAAGCGGTCAGCAAACTGTTTGCCCAGGAAAATGTGCATCCGAATATCCGTTATAACTGTATTAATCCGGGCGCGACCCGCACCGCCATGCGTGCCAAGGCCTATCCGGATGAAGATCCGAAAACCTTGCCGACACCAGAATCAATCATGCCGGCCTATTTATATTTAATGGGCGATGACAGCCTGCACATGAACGGCCAGAGTATTGATGCGCAGGACTAATGCCCTTGCTGTATCCATGAAGGAAGCCCTGTGCTTCCTTTTTTATGCGCGTCCATAAAGCTGTAATTGCTCCCCTTTACGTAAATATATCGGTTTGGGCTTAAGTCGGCTTGAATTTCAGCAAAATTTGCCGATACTAAAGCCCTGTTTCTGATTATCCCGAGATGCCCATGTCTGACTTTAGCAATATCACAGTAACGACCCATGAAGATGGCATGGTGTCTTTATTGATTAATGGTCAAGCCATTTCTGAAAAATACGGCATGAAATTTGAAGCCAGTATTCTCGATGAACTGCAGGCACTCGAGGCCGGGCAAAACCTGAAACTGTTTGACCAGTTTATCTTTTCGCATACCGATCTGAACTTTGAACATCACTACAGCTATGTCACCGGTATTTATAAACAGGCCGAGGACTATGCCGTCTATAAAAACTTTGTCTACCGGATTCTGGTCGATGGCCAAGCCCCGGTCGAGCATGTGATTACCAAACAGGGCCAGCCAATGAGCGCCGAAGATGTACGCGAATTTATTCAGGCACATATCCAGAAGTCACTGACCGACTATACTGACCTGAAATATGCCTACTAAGCACATGTTTGAATCCAGGACCTGCGGGTCCTTTTTTATACGCTGCTAAATTTTATGCACTGCCAAATCATAAATCGTATTTTTAAATCATTTTTATAAAATTATTCGGTTTTTCAAATTGAAACATCCGGCCTATACTGCTACTCAACCGCAATGAATCAATGAAAGGAGCAGCACATGGCCGACCAGCAACGTAAAAATGACATTATCCGTTCCATTGAACACTTACAACTGCCCGCCAGCTTATTGGCTGTACTTGAAGATGGCCAGCAGGCCGAATGTCTGGCCCATGCCATCGACTCCTTGCAGGACTTAAGCCAGCAATGGAACTGACTGCGGGCAGAATCCCGGCAATACGGGCTAGGCTTTTTGCGCCCAATGTTGTATAACCAGTTCACGTGACAACAGATAAGTCTTTCATCATCTGTTACTTTTCCAGCATAATATCCAAAATATCTCTGCTTTCGATAAAGAATTAACGATCTTTCTTCACAGTTTCTCTGCATTTTTTTCGTACAGTAAGACACAGTGAAATAAAAGACGATAAACGAGGTTTTTTCACATGAAAAAGATAGTGACAGTTATGGCGATCTCTTTCAGTGCGTTGCTGGCCAGCGGGATCACTGCGGCTGCACCTCAGTTTGACAATCCGGGACGCGGCTATGAACAGTCACGTCAGCACGGTCAGGGCAAAAAACATCGTGAATATCGTGAATCGAAAGAGGTTTATGAAAAACGCCGCCAGCGTGAAGAACGTGGCTATCAGCGTTTACAGCAGCATAAATGGCAAACCGGTTATGTGATGCCGCAGCATTATCGTGGCAATGGCTACAAAGTCGAATATAAAGAGCATAACCTGCCTAAACCGGACCGTAAGCAGCAATGGTATAAGGTCAATAATGACTATATTCTGGTCAATGCCGATACCCACAGTATTCTTAAAATCCTGTCTTTCTAAGCTGCACTCCGACAGTTTCAGTCCCACTCCTCGGTTGCCCAAACATCGGTTTGGGCTTTTTTATATCAGCAATTCTTCAAGCTGCTATTTTCGCTGTAGGGCAGATGCTAGCCGGCTTTCAGGCTCTCCGCTTTTTCTTCATGATTTTCACAATTCATCTCAATTGCTCTCATCCTTTATCTCAACTTTCTGGTTAATTTGGACGTATTCCGGAGATATACAGTTTGACTCAAAGGTGAGCGTCATGAAAAAAGTATTAACCACCATTGCCCTGTCTTTAAGTGCGTTTATGGCTACTACAGCCATGGCTGCGCCTGATCATCGTGATCATGACCGTCGTGCGGCAACCCACTACAAACATCAGGACAGCCGTTGGGACCGTGATCATAAACGTCCGGTTGTGCGCGTAAATCCGAGCCGTGACTGGCGTGTGGGCCAGACCTTACCGCGTGCCTATGACCAGTCCCGTTATAAAGTCAGTGACCGCGAAGCGCGTCGTTTACCAAACACCGGCCGTTATCAGCAGTGGTACAAAATTAATGGCGATTACGTGATGATCAACGAACGTACCAACCGGATTATTCGCATTATGGGCTAAGGGTTTCGTCTCATTTTCCGTTATTTAAAACTTACTCAAACCTACTCAATGTGGGTTTGATGTTTAATTCCTACTTCACCATCAAGAACCTAAAGCATTTGCTTTAGGGATTACCTCAATTCCATAGGCTGTCACGGTGTAACCCACCGCCTTAATCACCACTTATGCAGTGATTAAATCTTTATCCGCATATCGCAGGATATTAATTGATGCATTAACATCACGATTTTGGATGGTTTGGCAAACTAAGCACTTCCACTCTCGCGCAGAAAGTGTGAGAGATTGATTTAATTCACCACAGCACGAACACATTTTACTACTTGGGAAGAATCGACCAACCGAAAGTACCGATTTTCCATGCTGTTTGGCTTTATAAATCAACTGCCTTTTAAACTCATAAAAACCCATATCGGATATAGCTCTTGCGAGTTTACGATTCCTCAACATGCCTTTAACATTCAAATCTTCAATTGCAATCACATCAAAACGTGTTACCAAATCCGTTGTGACTTGATGAAGATTATTCTTGCGTAGACAGACAATTTTATAGTGCAGGCGAGATAGCTTGGCTTTTGCTTTTTCTCGATTCTGACTACCTTTTTTCTTACGACTAAAAGACTTGTTGAGTCGTCTTAGTTTTGCAAGCTGTCTTTTAAGTGGTGCGTTAGAAGGAATAACCTCACCATTTGAAAGGGTGGCAAGATTAGAGACACCCAAATCAACACCGATACTTAAACCTGTTTTCGGTTTAAGCTTTTCGATCTGGGTGAGTTCGACAGCGATTGATACAAACCACTTACCACCTTGTTTAAATATTTTGGCCGAGAGAATTTTACCCTTATAGCGCAGATTCTCAGTCATTTTCACCCAACCCAAATTAGGGATTTTAATAGACCGACCCTTGACGCTAAATTGATCATTTGATAATGAAAAACGGTCATCCTTGCCTTTTTTTCTTGGCTTGGGGTATCCTGATTTGCCGTTAAAAAATCTATCAAAAGCACTACCCAACTGCTTAATCGCCAACTGTGGTGCGCACTTAGTCACTTTCTTCATGAAAGGATATTTTTCAAATTTAAAAGTGTTTAGGTGTTTTCTTAATTTACTCTCTTTAGGTCTATTAAGAAGCATTTCATTCACCGCAACATCATAATACTCACACTGATCTCGATATTCCTTATCAGCCTTGTATTGTCGTTGCCACTCTCTTAAAGCCCAATTATACGACAAACGAGCAACACCACTTGCCTGAGCAAAATGGCTTGCTTGTTTATTATTGGGCATCAATTCAATGATATGCCCTCGTATAAATCGACTCATAGTGCTTCTTTGACCGCCTGTATTAACTTTTGGTTCTTTTTACTTCGGCTTCCATATAATCGTGCTGAAAATACAGTGATAATTTCCAGGACATCTTGAGCCAGTTCCTCCTCAAAACTCAAATTTTCACCCTGATTAATAATTACAATTTCAACATTCCGAGCTTCACATAAAGCAAAAACCAATTCAGCACCAAAACGTAATAATCGATCTTTGTGGGTTAAAACCAATCGACCAATTTCATTATTAATAATTCCATCCAAAAGAGCCTTAAGCCCTTTTTTGTGATAATTCATCCCTGAGCCTAAATCACTAATAATCTCAAATGTCCATCCCTGCTTGGCACAGTACATTTCCAAAACTTGTTTTTGTCGCTCAAGATCAGCCTTTTGATCGTGACTAGATACTCTTGCATAAGCAATAGTTTTTCGGCTGTTCTGGATTGATAGATCATGGATAAGTTCAGGTGTGATCTTGCTTAGATCGTAACGTCTGTGATTTTTTGGGGTTCTATCTGCGACTAAAGTGCCTTCCTCATCCCATCTTCTTAGGGTTTGGATGGAAACACCCAGTGTTTTAGCTGCAACGCCAATACTAACATATCTACTCATTTGTATATAATAATATAGAAATAAGTAGATTTCAATTAGCAGTTATTAACCCTTCCCTCTTTACACCTGAACCACCCCGTTCAGGTGTTTTTTTATTTTTTCAGCTTACGCCCCGGTATTTTTTGATTAGAATCCACTATAAGACTTTTGCTTGATTGAGACCGGCATGCACCTGAATTCTACCGAAACATCACACAGCACAACTTTGCAATATGTGCACTGGTTTCGACATTCTGCGCCTTATATCAATGCCCATCGCAACAAAACCTTCGTGCTGATGTTTGATGGTGAAGCAGTCCTGCATGACAATTTCCAGCATATTATTCATGATATTGCCCTGCTGCATTCGCTGGGCATCCGGCTAGTGCTGGTGCATGGTGCCCGTCCGCAGATTAACCAGAATTTACAGGCCAGCCAAATCGACACCCCGTTTCATCAGCAGCGCCGCATTACCACGCGCGAATCGTTAAGCTGTGTCATGAATGCGGTCGGTTCAATTCGCCTGCAAATTGAAGCCCTGCTGTCGATGGGACTGGCCAACTCGCCGATGTACGGCGCCCGCATTGATGTAGTCTCGGGCAATTTTATTACCGCCAAGCCCTATGGTATTCGTAATGGGGTTGATTTCCAGCTGACCGGCGAAGTGCGCAGTGTCGATACCGATGCCATTCAGCGTCATCTGGACAATCATAATATTGTCGTGCTCGGTCCGACCGGCTATTCCACGACGGGCGAAGTGTTTAATTTACTGGCTGAAGAAGTCGCCACCAAAACCGCGATTCGCCTGCAAGCCGACAAGCTGATTTTCTTGGGCAAACAGCAGGGTTTACTGAATGAACAGGGTCAGCTGCAACGTGAAATCCGCCCATCCCAGCTCAATCATTATATTGGTCTGTATCAGGCCAGCCAGCCGGAAATGGCCCTGCATTTACGCGGTGCACAGGATGCTGCCACTCAGGGCGTCAATCGCGTACATCTGATTTCCTATGCCTCTGATGGCGCACTACTGGAAGAGCTGTTTACCCGCGATGGTGCCGGCACCATGATTACCGATGCGCATTATGAAGAAGTGCGCACCGCCAATATTCAGGATGTCGGTGGTCTCATCAGCCTGCTGCGCCCGCTGGAAGAAGAAGGTGTGCTGGTTTACCGTTCACGGGAACGGCTGGAAAATGAAATTGAACAGTTTGCGGTGATTGAACGTGATGGCACCATTTTGGCCTGTGCGGCGCTGTATCCGCTACCGGTCAGCGACAATGAACTGCGCTCGGCGGAAATTGCCTGCGTGGCGGTACATCCGGCCTATCGTAAATCCAATCGCGGCAGCCAGATTCTGCATTATCTGGAAGATAAAGCCCGTAGTCTTGGCATTCAGCAGCTATTTATTCTGACCACCCGTACTGCGCACTGGTTTCTGGAACAGGGCTTTGAGCCGGCCAGTGTCGATGACTTACCCAATGCCCGCCAAGCCTTATACAACTACCAGCGCAATTCACTGGTCTGTAAAAAGTCACTCACCTAGTCTGATCAAAGAACACCAACTTCTGAAAAAAATGCAAAAAAATCCAAGTCACTAAAAAAGAGCTAACTCGCCCTTAAAAGAGCGAGAATGCGCTCTTTATGCTTGTTCAAGGCCGGCTTTAGCTCAATTTGGCATATGCTTATCTGCAGCTGGCCCAATTCTGCTGCATCTGGTATTAGCAGGAATTAGTATAAGCTTATTCCTGCGCCTTCAATTTAATAAAAATATTTTAAATACAACTACTTAATATTTTAACTTTTAATAGATTATCCATTTTATAAATCAGATTTATGCATAAGATTTGCACATCTTTATTTATCTTTTTTCCTGATTAGAAATTCCTGATTTGTTATTTTTTTCGAAAAAGAAAAATCTTTAAGGTAGCTCTCATTCTCCACTTTTGAATTTTTTTAATTTCCGAGAGCAGGTATTTTCATGAGCAGCCTACGCCGTATTTTTTCAACTCAAAGCGCTATTTTATCTGCCGTGGTGGCGGGTGCCATGTTCATGACTGCCTGTAACAGCCCCAAAGACGCCGACAACATTACCCTGAATATCGGCTTCCAGAAATACGGCATTTTACCGATTGTCAAAGAGCGCGGTGAACTGGAGCAGGCCCTAAAAGCCCAGGGTGTACAGGTGAAATGGGTAGAATTTCCAGCCGGTCCGCAATTATTGGAAGGTTTAAATGTCGGCAGTGTGGCCTTTGGTGAAGCCGGCGAAGCACCGCCCATTTTTGCGCAGGCAGCCAATTCCAAACTGGTCTATGTGGCCAACCAGCCTAAAGCGCCGCTAGCTGAGGCCTTAATTGTGCCTAAAGATTCGGCCATTCAGTCGGTGCAGGATCTAAAAGGCAAACGCATTGCTCTGAACAAAGGCTCCAATGTGCATTATCTGCTGCTGAAGCTGTTAGCAGCCAACCAGCTTAGCCTGCACGATATTCAAGTGGTGTATTTACCCCCATCCGATGCCCGCGCAGCCTTTGAACGTGGTTCGGTGGATGCCTGGGTGATCTGGGATCCGTTCTTTGCCGCAGCCGAACACCAGATTGGCGCACGGGTCATTGCCACCGGCGAAAATCTGGTCAGCAACCATCAGTTCTATCTGGCGGATCGTCAGTTTGCCGAACAGCATCCGCAGGTTCTAGACACCGTGGTGCAAAGCTTGAACAGCACCACGCAATGGGTGGCCCAGCATCAGGATGAAGCGGCTCAACTGCTGCAAAAACCGACCGGCCTGGATGTCGAGGTCTTAAAAACTTCAATTTCCCGTATGGGCTTTGGCGTACAGGCCATCTCTAGTGACGTGGCCAAAGAACAGCAATATGTAGCTGATGCCTTTTATCAGCAAAAGCTGATTCCACAGCAAATTCAGATTCAGGCGGCCCTGCTGAATAAGCAGTCGACACAACAAGAATGAGGAATAAAAGATGCGTAAATTAACAACCTGGGCGCTGCTGGGCATTTCCACGCTGGGACTGGGTCTCAGCGGCTGCCAGAAACCGGAAGCCCACAAGGCGGTAACAGACAACAACTCAACTGAACAGGCGGTGAAAACCATTTCTATTGGCTACCAGAAATCTTCCTTAAATTTACTGGTGGCACGTGATGAAAAACTGCTGGAACAGCAGTTCCCACGAGCCAAAATTGAATGGAAAGAATTTCCGGCCGGACCCCAAATGCTGGAAGCCCTGGCCGTTGGCGCAGTCGATTATGGTTCAGTGGGGAATACCCCGCCCATTTTTGCCCAGGCGGCTGGCAAGGAGCTGAACTATGTCGGCTATGAAGTCTATGCCGACCATTCGCTGGCCTTAGTGGTGCCGCAGCAAAGTGCCATACAGACCCTGCAGGATTTAAAAGGCAAACGTATTGCCCTGCAAAAAGGCTCCAATGCCCATGAATTTCTGGCCAAAGTGCTGGCCAAAGCCAACTTGAACTGGTCAGATATTCAGCCAATCTGGCTGCCACCGGCCGATGCACGTGCTGCCTTTGACAAGCAGTCGATTGATGCCTGGGCCATCTGGGACCCGTTCCTGTCTGCGGCTGAACTGCATGGACAGGCCCGCCCGCTGATCAAGACCGGTGAGTTTGACCAGACCTATTCGTTTTATGTGGCCAATCCCAAATTTATTGCCGCACATCCACAGGCCACCACCGGCTTTCTGACGGCCCTGAATGCCGCGGATCAGTGGATTGTTAAACACCAGTCTCAGGCCCTAGAAATTTATCAGAAAAATACCGGCCTGGACCCGGCGGTCGCCAAAAACGCCTTTGACCGCCGCCTGAAACCATCACCGATTCAAAGCTTAAATCCGACGGTCATTCAGGCTCAGCAGAAAATTGCTGACCAGTTCTATCAGCTCAAGCTGATTCCAAAACCGATTGAGGTCCAGCCCATTGTCTGGACGGCTCCAACTGCAGATTGATGACCGAGTAATCCCATTTAAATAAAGGACGATAATATGAAAATTTTCTGGTTTATTCCCACCCATGGTGACAGCCGCTATTTAGGTACCAGCAAAGGTGGCCGTCAGGTCGATCATGCCTATATGAAACAGATTGCAGTGGCAGTGGACAATTTAGGTTATGAAGGTGTGCTGATTCCAACCGGCCGTTCTTGTGAAGATCCGTGGATTACTGCAGCCAGTTTAATTGATGCGACCCAGAACCTGAAATTTCTGGTGGCCTTGCGTCCAGGCGTGACCACACCAGCCTTAGCAGCGCGTATGGCGGCGACGTTTGACCGTTTATCTGGCGGCCGGGTGTTACTGAATCTGGTCACGGGCGGTGATGAACAGGAACTGAAAGGTGATGGTGTCTATGAAGATCATGCCACGCGTTATCAAACGGCTGCGGAATACACCACCATCTGGCGTGAAATTTTAACCCGCTCGCATACAGGTGAATCGTTCAGCTTCCACGGCGAACGTTTACAGGTCGATGAAGCCAAGCTGCTCTATCCACCAGTCCAGCAACCATATCCACCGCTCTGGTTTGGTGGCTCTTCCGATGCAGCCATTGAGCTGGCCACCGATCAGGTCGACACCTATTTAACCTGGGGCGAACCGCCGGCAGCAGTAAAAGAAAAAATTGAAACGGTACGTGCCAAAGCCGCGGCCAAAGGCCGCAGTCTAAACTATGGCATCCGTCTGCATGTGATTGTACGTGAAACCAATAAAGAAGCCTGGCAAGCAGCCAACGCGCTGATCCAGTATGTCGATGATGCCACCATTGCCGCAGCACAGGCCAAGTTTAAAGCGATGGATTCCGTCGGTCAGCGCCGTATGGCTGAACTGCACAATGGCGATCGCAGCAAACTGGAAGTCTCCCCAAATCTTTGGGCAGGCGTAGGCCTGGTACGTGGTGGAGCCGGTACGGCACTGGTCGGTGACCCTGAAACAGTGGCGGCCCGTATTCAGGAATATGCCGACCTGGGTATTAGCACCTTTATTTTCTCCGGCTATCCGCATCTGGAAGAATCCATCCGTTTTGCCGAACTGGTGTTCCCGCTGTTGCCGCTGGAAACCCGCAAGAAACTGGCACAACCGAATTTGACCGGTCCTTTTGGGGAAATTGTTGCGAATAACTATGTCGCCGCAGACAGCCAGGCGAGCAAACAGCTGAAGGAGCCGGCCTGATGAGTAAAACCATTTCCCTGGAGCAGCTGGCAGAGGCCAAAGTTTCACGTGGAACATCATTTGGGCAGCGGGTGCTGCCCTGGCTGGTGCCATTATTACTGATTGCTTTCTGGCAACTGGCCTCAAGTACCGGCCTGCTGGAAAGCCGGATTTTACCGGCACCAACGGCAGTGGTTAGTGCCTTCTGGGGCTTACTGGTCAGTGGCGAGCTATGGCAGCACGTTCAGGTCAGTGCCGGACGTGCCCTCCTCGGCTTGTTGATTGGCGGTGGTTTGGGCCTGCTGCTTGGCCTGTTAAATGGCTCCTCCAAAACCGCCTCGACCCTGCTGGATACCACCTTGCAGATGATTCGTAATATTCCGGCTTTGGCGCTGATTCCGCTGGTGATTCTCTGGTTCGGGATTGATGAAACAGCCAAATTATTTCTGGTTGCGATTGGCGTGTTCTTTCCCATTTACATTAATACCTATCATGGCATTCGCTCGGTCGATCCACAGCTGATTGAAATGGGCAAAAGCTACGGCCTGAGCCGCTGGCAACTGTATAAGGAAATTATCTTGCCGGGTGCAATGCCTTCAATTCTGGTTGGACTGCGCTTTTCTTTAGGTCTGGTCTGGGTGCTGCTAATTGTCGCCGAAACCATCTCCGCCCAGTCCGGGATTGGCTATATGACTATGAACGCGCGTGAGTTTTTACAGACCGATATTGTGCTGGTTGGCATCCTGCTGTATGCCCTGCTGGGTAAACTGGCCGACGTACTGGCCGTGGCTTTGGAACGCTATTTACTGCGCTGGCATGCCGGCTACCAGAAATAAGGAGTGAGCGAAGATGAGTAATTTAATTGCCGGCTTGCATGCCGAGCACAGCAGTTCGAAACTGCGCAGCAATCCGGATATTCAGCCGCAGGCGGTGGCAGGTGCGGAAATCCTGATTGAACAGTTACACAAGTTTTATGGTTCGGTGAAGGTGCTGCAAGATCTGGATCTGCATATTCAGCCGGGCGAATTTCTGGCCATTGTCGGACGTAGTGGCTGTGGCAAAAGCACCCTGCTGCGTTTAATTGCCGATCTGGAAAAACCAAGCTACGGCGAAATCAAATTTAAGTCGGCACGGCATATCCGCGAAGGCATTACCTCGGATGATATCCGGGTGATGTTTCAGGACCCGCGTCTGCTGCCATGGCGCAGCATCGAGCAGAATGTACAGCTTGGTCTGGGCAAAGACCAGTACGCACATGCCAGCGCCCTGCTGGAAAAAGTCGGTCTGAAAGACAAAGCCGGGCTATGGCCCTCGCAACTGTCTGGCGGTCAACGACAACGTACCGCGTTGGTACGTGCCCTGTCGCATCAACCGCGGATTTTATTGCTGGATGAACCTTTAGGTGCACTAGATGCCCTGACCCGTCTGGAAATGCAGAAGCTGATTGAACGGCTCTGGACCGAACAGGGCTTTACTGCCATTTTAGTCACCCATGATGTCAGTGAAGCGGTACAGCTGGCCGACCGGATTATTCTGCTCGATCGTGGTCATATTGCCAAAACCTTTCAGGTCAATTTACCGCGCCCGCGGCAAAAAAGTATTGCCTTTGCCGAACTGGAGCAGCAGGTGCTAGATGCAGTCTTGGCCACATGAGGATTAATTTTGGTCTGAGCCTGCCCCCGCAGCTTTACCCTTAAATTCCGGCTCAATTTAAGGGTAAAACTTCATCTCGGTTTATGAAACTTTTGTGACATAGGCCCGAATAGATGCAGGATTATTTCTATAAACTATGTCTTATATTTTGATTTAAAATAAAAGAATAAAAAATCTTTGAAATCAAGCCTTCAGTTATATTTTTTACCAGACTCAAAAAGTGTGCTTTATAGGGCTTAAATTTAACAATCCTGGGGAAATTATTAGTTAATCTACAAAATTCTGCTGCATTTATCATAATTTGCAATAGACGAGGATGCACAAAACTGATGATTTGACGTACAATTCGTGATTCCCCCCTTTTCATTGTTTTTTAATTGCTAATGGAACAAAAAAAGAGTACTCAAAAACGACATCAGTTGCTGAACGCAGCACTCGACGTATTTTCCTTATACGGTTTTAATGGGGCGAGCTTAGATGAAATCGCTCAGATTGCAGAAATGCATAAGTCGAATATTTTCTATTACTATGAAAATAAAGAAGCGTTATATGTAGAAGTGCTGACCACTGTATTACAGAAATGGCTGGCGCCACTGCAAATGCTGGAAGCCGAGCTTGAACCTGAAGAAGCGATCACCAACTACTTATTGCAAAAGATTGAAGTGTCTCGCACCCAGCCAAAAGCTTCACGCCTGTTTGCGCTGGAAGTGATTCAGGGTGCCCCGCATATTCTGGACATCCTGAAAGGTCCGCTGAAAAAACTGGTCAAGCGTAAAGCCAAAGTCATCAGCAACTGGCAGGAACAAGGCAAAATCTCCAAAGATATTGACCCTGAACTGCTGATTCTGAATATTTGGGCCCTGACCCAGAACTATGCAGACTTCGCGACGCAAATGGAAATGGTCACCGGCAAAACCCTGCGCAACCGCAGCATGCAGCAGCGCATTATCCAGCATACCGTGCATCTGATGCTTTATGGTATTGTGCCGCGTCCAGAACTGAATACCGCACCTCCCTCAGAATCAATCGACGATTGAGCATGATTTTGGCATACGACCATAGTTTGCTATGGTCGCCGAACTAAAAACCACCCTGCTGATATAACGACAATAATTTTTTCGCCCCCAGCAACAGATTTTCTTCCCAGTCCAGATGTGCCGTATCATTGGCGCCATCGGTAATATATTTGACGGAAATCAGCCGTACATCCAGTTTTTTACAGACTTTGGCCAGCGCATAGCCTTCCATATCCACCAGATTACAGGCCACTTTCGGTGTGCCGGTTTCAAAGCTGTCACCGGTGCCACAAATACCAACCGGTAAATGGGAAAAATGCTGCGGCAAATGAATTTCCGCCGGATGATCGTCATCCATGGGCGTCACTCCAACCTGAAAACCCAACGGCGATACATCCATATCACGCTGTACAAACTGGGTCACTTCCACCAGCTCATGTGCATTAAAATAGGAGCTGCCGGCCGTACCTAAATTTAACAGGGTTTTACAGCCAGTTTTCTGAATCACCTCAAAGGCTTTAAAGGCAGCATTGACCTTGCCAATACCACTGTAATGCACCTCGATGCCAGCCTGTTCAAACAGACCTTTGGATTCACTCGGCAATGCCATAATTAAGGCCAGATCCGACATTATTGCTTCTCTACCACAGTTGCAGGGAGCCACATTAGAAAGCAAAAGACAGAAAAATAAAAGCCATCCCTGAAAGGACGGGTCTTCCAACGACTCCACTTTTTTTCATGCGGATATGGCTTTTCAGTACTGGCTACGCGTTTCAATTTTCATTTGTTTCCGATAAAAACCTGCCAGTGCTGTGGCACCGGTCAAAAATGAGCAAGAAAAATTTTGCATAAAAACAGAACAACAAGACGAATGTGTGAGAATATGGCAATATATAGCCTTTCTTAATGTATAACGTCATTCTTTGCCCATGCAGCTCCTCCGTCTGAATGCTTTAGCGCCTGATTTTCAACTGGAAAAAACTGCCGTTACCATCGGTAATTTTGACGGCGTACATTTGGGACATCAGGCCATGATTGCCCAGCTAAAACAGCTGGCAGCAGCCCAGCAGCTGAAAACCCTGGTGATGATTTTCGAGCCACAGCCGCTGGAATTTTTTAAAGGCTATGAGGCACCACCGCGCATCAGCTCCTTAAGAGAAAAAGTCGAATATTTAACCGAGCTGGGCGTAGACTATATTGCAGTTGCCAAATTTGATAATTATTTCCGCAGCTTAAGCGCCGAAGCCTTTGCCGACATACTCAAATATAAACTCAATGCCCACAGTCTGGTGCTCGGCGATGACTTCCATTTTGGCAAAAACCGTCAGGGTAATAGCGAGTTTTTGCAGCAATACGGCTTTCAGGTCACCAACTTAAACACCATTCTGGCCGATGGTGAACGGGTCAGCTCGACCCGGATCCGTCAGACCTTGCAGGCCGGCAATTTAGCGCTGGCAGCCAAATTGCTGGGACGCCCGTATAGCATTACCGGCCGGGTACAATACGGCGACCAGATTGGCCGAACTATTGATTTTCCAACCATTAATGTCCGTCTGAACCGGCATAAACCCTGCCTGAACGGGATTTATGGCGTGGAAGTGGTCTGTGAAACCGAATCCTTACAAGCCAAAGTTCAGGCAGAGAATCCGAACCAGCCCGGCATTGCCGGCTATGACCCGACCGCGCTGTTTGGTGCCGGTCATGTCGGTACCCGACCGGCCATCAAACAGGACCATCCGGAATGGCGATTAGAAGTACATTTCCCCGAGGTTTCTGCTAATCTGTATGGCCTGTTAATGCGGGTGACGTTCTTAAACTATTTACATGGCGAAAAGGACTATCCTTCGCTTGAAGCCTTAAAAGCCGGAATTGATGATGATGTGGAGAAACTGCTTGAGTTTCGCCGCAGCACCCCAAAATTCCCTTTTGAATAACTCACATTTTTACTGTAAAACGTGTCAGTCAAATGGCTGATTAAATTGGAAGACAACTTGCATGAGCGATAAGCAAACTCCTGAAAATGCAGTGGACTATAAAGCCACACTGAACCTCCCAGGTACTGACTTTGCAATGAAAGCAAACCTCGCAGTACGTGAAGCGAAATGGTTAGAAGAGTGGTATGCCGATGACATTTATCAGCAGATTCGTGCATCGCGTATTGGCAAGAAAAAATACGTGCTTCATGACGGCCCTCCGTACGCAAACGGTCAAATCCACCTTGGTCACGCGGTCAACAAGGTCCTGAAAGACATCATCATTAAAAGCCGTGTCATGGACGGTTTTGACGCGCCATATGTACCAGGCTGGGACTGTCACGGTCTTCCAATTGAACTGAAAGTTGAGGAAAAAGTTGGCAAAGTCGGCGTCAAAGTTGATGCTTCGACCTTTCGTAAAGCCTGCCGTGAATATGCCTACACCCAGGTTGAGCTGCAGAAAAAAGACTTTATCCGTATGGGCGTGTTTGGCGACTGGAACAACCCATACCTGACCATGAACTTCAAGCAGGAAGCGGATATTGTCCGTTCTCTGGGTGCCATTGCCAAAGCCGGTCATATCGAGCCAGGCCTGAAACCGGTGAACTGGTGTCTGGACTGTGGTTCAGCGCTGGCAGAAGCTGAAGTTGAATATGAAGATAAAAAATCCGATGCAATTGACGTCGGTTTTACAGTGGTTGACTTAGCTGATTTGTCTGCACGTCTAGGTGTTGATGTTAAAGACTCAACCGATATCGTGATCTGGACCACCACCCCATGGACCCTGCCAGCCAACCAGGCGGTAGCATTACATGCCGAACTTGAATATCAACTGGTCAAGGCGCGCGGTGAAGAACAGGCCGAGCAAAACTTTATTCTGGCAAAAACACTGGTAGAATCTGCGACCCAGCGTTATGGCTTCAATTCATTTGAAGTGCTGGCCGAGTTTGCCGGTAGCAAACTGGAAAATCTGGTGCTGCAACATCCGTTAATTACTGAGCGTCAAGTGCCGGTGGTTCTGGGTGAACACGTCACCGATGCCAGCGGTACAGGTGCCGTGCATACTGCACCGGGCCACGGTGTAGACGACTATAAAGTCGGCCTGCAATACAACCTGAAAGTCGACAACCCGGTGGGCGGCAATGGCGTGTATTTACCGACTGCGCCAATTTTTGCCGGTGAACATATTTATAAAGCCAATCCGCAAATTATTGCTGCGCTGGGCGAAGCCAACAAATTGTGGGCACATCATCCAATCAAGCATAGCTATCCGCACTGCTGGCGTCATAAAACCCCGATTATCTTCCGTGCCACACCACAATGGTTTATCAGCATGGATGCCAAAGGTTTACGCCAAGGCGCCCTGAATGCAATTGAAAACGAGATCAGCTTTGTCCCAGATTGGGGTAAAAACCGGATTCAGGCAATGATTGAAGGTCGTCCGGACTGGTGTATTTCGCGTCAGCGTACGTGGGGCGTGCCAATTCCATTCTTCGTGCATAAAGACACCAACGAACTGCATCCACGTACCCCTGAACTGATCGAAGAAGTGGCTAAACTGATTGAACAGGAAGGCATTGACGGCTGGTATAACCGTGAAGCCAAAGACTTCATTGGTGATGATGCTGAACACTACAACGCCGTACGTGACACCTTAGACGTCTGGTTTGACTCAGGTACAACCCACTATGCCGTGCTGCGTGAACGTGAAGAACTGCAAGATCCGGCCGATCTGTATCTTGAAGGTTCGGATCAGCACCGTGGCTGGTTCCAGTCTTCACTGCTGACCTCGATTGCCATCAATGAACGTGCGCCATACAAAGGCTTGTTGACGCATGGTTTCGTGGTCGATGAAAAAGGCCGCAAAATGTCGAAGTCGCTCGGGAATATCATTACCCCGCAAGACATCATCAAAGACATGGGTGCAGATGGCTTACGTTTCTGGATTGCCTCTGCGGATTACCGTTATGAAATGACCGCCGGTAAAGAAATCTTTAGCCGTGCCTCAGACGGTTACCGTCGTATCCGTAACACGCTGCGTTTCTTGCTGGCCAACTTAAATGGCTTCAAACCATCGACTGATGCCCTGCCGGTGGATCAGCTGATTGCGCTGGATCAATACATCCTGCAACGTGCGTCTGAAGTACAAGAAACCATCAAGAAAGCCTATGAAGATATGAACTTCCATATCGTCACCAGCGCCTTGACCAACTTCTGTATTAATGACTTAGGTGGTTTCTATCTCGACATCATCAAAGACCGTCAGTACACCACCAAAGCGGACTCTCAGGCACGTCATTCTGCGCAAACTGCGCTGTATCACTTGGTACAAGCCTTTGTTCGCTGGATGGCACCAATCCTAAGCTTCACTGCCCAAGAAGCGTGGCCACTGATTCCTGAGCAATCAGAAAAATATGTATTCACCGCTGAATGGTATGAGCTGCCGGTGGCCTCTGAAGCCAACGTGCTGGCTGAAAGCGAATGGCAGACTTTAATTGCAGTAAAATCTGCCGTGAACAAGTTTATTGAAGCGGCGCGTACTGCAAAAACCGTCGGTTCGAACCTGTCTGCCAAAGTGGAGCTGTGGGCCAATGCCGAGCTGAAAGCAGTGTTGGATAAACTGGGCGATGAACTGCGTTTTGTCCTGATTACCTCTCAGGTGATTGTGAATGAGTTTGATGCCGCACAAGGCGAAGCTTCTGATCTTGACGGTCTGAACGTGAAAGTGTCTGCGGCAGATGGCGAGAAATGTGTACGCTGCTGGCACGTCCTGCCAGATGTGAATACACATCCTGCACATCCAGGTTTATGTGGTCGTTGTATTATTAACCTCCCGACAGGCCAAGGCGAAGAGAGAAAATATGCCTAATCCACAACCGAAAAAGGGCTTATTCCAGTTCTATCCACACAATTTGTGGTGGATCGGACTGTCTATTGTGGCGATTATTCTGGATCAATGGACCAAATGGATTGCAGTCACCCATCTGAATTATGCAGATCCGGTGCCTGTGCTGCCCTTTTTAAATTGGACATTACTGCATAACTATGGCGCAGCCTTTAGTTTCTTGTCCGATGCGGGTGGCTGGCAACGCTATTTCTTCACCTCACTGGCAGGTTTGGTGTCCGTGATCTTTGTGTTCTGGCTGATGCGTATGCCAAAGAACATGCTGGTATTACCGCTGGCGATTGCCCTGATTCTGGGCGGGGCCATTGGTAACCTGATTGATCGGGTCGCTCTGGGCTATGTGGTCGACTTTATTCATGTTTACTACAACAACAGCCACTTCCCTGCCTTTAATATTGCAGATAGTGCCATTACCTTAGGCACCATCTTGCTTCTTATTGATACGTTTTTCCTGGAAAAACACCGTATTCAACGTGCGCAGGCGCAACATGACTGAATTTATCAATCCGAACGAAGACACCCGTATTGAAGCGGGTTCTAAAGTTGAACTTCATTTTTCTGTGGCCATTGAAAGCGGCCCGGAAATTGACAATACCCGTAGCCGTGCCGAACCGGTCAGTCTGGTCATGGGCGATGGCAGCCTGTTACCGGGTTTTGAAAAAGCCCTGTTTGGCTTGCGTGCTGGCGACCGTCGTACCGTCAGCCTGCCGCCCGAAGAAGCTTTTGGTCCATGGAACCCGGAAAATGTCCAAACCTTTGACACCGTCAAGTTTGAACAGCGTCCGGTTGAAGGCCACATGATCGAGTTTGAAGACAAGGCCAAACAAAGCCTGTATGGCGTGGTCAAATCGGTCAATGATGACATCACTGAAGTCGACTTTAACCATCCACTGGCCGGTAAAGACATTACCTTTGAAGTGGAAATCTTTAAAGTTACCCCAGCGGGCCAGCAAGGCATTCAACTGAAATAAAAGTTCCACATTTTTGAAAAGCTCCTTCGGGAGCTTTTTTTTATGCCATTTTCATGAGGCAGATACAAACTGACTCTATTCAGGCTAACGCAATTCACGTTAATTTGATCCCTACAGCAAAAACAACACAGGATAAAACATGAATATTCAGATTATTGTTGGCAGTGTACGCGAGGGACGTACCGCCATTAAAGTCGCACACTGGGTACAGCAGGCCATTAAAAGCTATAACTTTAGTACCGTGCAGACCGAGCTGGTCGATTTAAAAGAATGGAATTTACCCCTGTTTGCCGGTCCGAATCCGCCGCTAAGCGGTATTTATGACCAGCCGCGTCAACAGGAATGGGCCGACAAAATTGCCCAGGGCGATGCCTTTATTTTTATCAGCCCCGAATATAACCATGGCTATAGCCCGGCCTTGAAAAATGCGCTGGATTATCTGGGCAAAGAGTGGCAAGGCAAACCGGCGGCTTATATCGGCTATGGTGCCACCAATGGATCACGCTCGATTGACCAGATCCGTCAGGTCGGCACCCAGCTGGGACTGATTGACAGCAATGCAGTGGTGGAAATCCGCGATATTTTTAGCCGTAACCGTAGCGAAAGCTTTGAACCGAATGAATTTGATGACAAGACCCTGAAACAGGTAGTCGACAAGCTGATTCAATATGTCAGCTCATAATGCCAGCAGCCCTGTAAGCATTTTCTTACAGCAGCTGTGGTGAACTGCGACTAGGGCGCAGAGCGCTTTCATTTTATAGTACCCACATACAGAGACAGGAGGTCTCTTAAATCAAAACAATAACAATAAAAGCAACAACAGCAGGATGCTGATCGGTACGACAGGAGTTATACCGGAATAATGAATCCAGAGAAGCCCGGACAGGATGTTCGGGCTTCTTTTATTTCAGTCCTTTATGTTCTGGTTCTTGTAGATGATGCGCTATTTTAAATCAATCGCTGTTGTACGCCTGAGCGTACAGTACTTGTCGGGTTTTGCGGCTGGTTGGTTCTGATCGCCTGACGTATATTAAAACCATACCGGGACAGGAGGTCTCGTTGCATAAAACAATAATCATAAGCCGCATGCAGGATGCACGCACAGATATAACAGGAGTGATATCTGAGAACTGAATCTAAAAAGCCCCGACAGGACGTCGGGGCTTTTTATTATCTACGAATTCATTATTTGGCTGTCATTTTCAGCAAGCTGGCGCCTTTGCCATCTTCAATGACCCATAAATGACCGTCACGCGCTTCAATCACCCCGCGAATACGCTGTTTCATGTCCAGCCGTTGTACTTCACGTACCGGTTGAGCCTGGGTATCAATCACAATAATCGCCTGCGACGACAATCCTCCGGCAATGGCCTTATTTTTCCACTGTGGAAACTGATCGCCACGGTAAAAGATTAAACTCGAAGGTGAAATAACCGGGGTCCAGTCCAGTTCTGGCGCTTTAAATTCTGGCCGGGTCGCATGATCCGGAATTGGCTGACCACTATAATGATCGCCATTGGACACGATCGGATAGCCATAATTGGCGCCTTTTTCAATCCGGTTCAGCTCATCTCCGCCTTTGGGTCCCATCTCAATTACCCACAGCTGCCCCGCCGGGTCAAATGCCATACCTAAGGGATTCCGATGCCCCAGGCTCCATACCTGTGCCGCAATCTGGCCCTGAGCACGGAACGGATTATCTGGCGCAGCGCTACCATCTGCATTTAAACGTAAGATTTTCCCTAAATTGGAATTCAGGTCCTGTGCCGGGTCAAACTTTTGTCGCTCTCCCGAACTGACCCACAAATAGCCGGCCTGATCAAATAACAGCCGGTGGGCATAATGCCCCTGCCCTGGAACTTTCGGCACTTGGACCCAGATCTGCTGTACATTTTTCAATTGTGGCTGAGCCGCATCTTTTAAATCCAGCTCGGCACGCGCCACCACCGCGCCATAACCGCCTGTGCCGGCTTCCACATAACTTAAATAGACCCAGCGATTCTGGGCAAACTGTGGATGCAGCGCGACATCACCCAAACCGCCCTGCCCGCCATAGGCAACTTTGGGGACACCTTTAACCTCAAGCAGCAGTTTATTGCTCGGGTTAAACAATTTGAGTCGTCCACGCTTTTCAGTAATTAACAAGCGGCCATCGGGCAGCTCAGCCATCGCCCACGGTTCCTGTAAGCGCGCCACCCGTTCCAGCTGATAAGACTGGCTGGTCTTGCTAGTTTCACTGCTTTGGGCGGCTTTCGCTGAATTGGCAGGCTCGGTCTGGGCATTACATCCGGTGGTTAATCCTGCGATGAGCAATGCCGCAGGCCAGGTCAAATATTGTTGTAGTTTTGCCATGACATTTCCTAAAACAGAACAGACAATACTTTGATTGTAGCCCAAAGCCAGTTTTGACCAAGAACACTTGCGTAACCTGCCGGACTTTGTCCGTTTTGGCTTACACCGAATGAAGACAATTGAGGCTAGGAGCAAACCCAGAATTTTCGTATTCTAAATTCATCAGGAAACAGGACGTTTCCCAAACGGAAAACAACAATAATTAGTTTGCGCACCAGGATCGTGAGGTACGACAGGAGTTATACCTAAAGCACGAAATACGAAGAAACCCCGTCAGGATGATGGGGTTTCTTTTTATCTGTGATTTTTGTTTTCTTAATGCCATAAAAAAAGCCCCCAATCTATGGAGGCTTTTTTCATTTAATACCAATTAGGCTTTGGCAATCGCCGCTTTGCCTGCTTTAATCTGTTCTGCTTCATCTTCACTCATGATCAGCGCCACGGCAATTGCGGTAATCAATACCGGTAAACCGACAGCAATAAAGTTGAAGTGTGCTGGCAGGTTCATACCGAGTAAGCCACCAATCAGGATTGGTCCAACAATCGCACCCATACGGCCAATTGCAGATGACCAGCCAATTCCGGTTGAACGTACTGCCAGTGGATAGTATTGCGCCACATAACTATACAGCAACATTTGTGAACCGATTGACGCCGCACCCGCCAGGAATACCAGGATGTACAGCAAGAACTGGTTTGACTGGAAGCCCATCAGACTCATCACAATCGCGCCCATAATCCCCAGGAACATCAACACCGGTTTCAGATGGAAACGGTCAGCCAGAATACCACCGCCGACAATACCAACCACGGCACCCACGTTCATCACCATCATGAACATCAGACTATTGTCCATTGAATAGCCTGCCGCCATCATCAGTTTAGGCAACCAGCTGCTTAAGGCGTACATGGTCAGCAAGCAGGTAAAGAACGCTAACCAGAACAATAAGGTGTTTAACGCACGGCCACGTTTGAACAGGCTTACCACGTTGGCTGCTTCCGGCACATCGACCTGATGCAGTTCAAATTTGGTTTCATTGCTAATCTGCACTTCTGGGGCCAAGCGGGCCATGATTGGACGCGCCTGTTCCTGCTTATTCTCTTTCACAATAAACATCAGCGATTCAGGCAGGAATTTCCAGATAATTGGCAACAGCAACAGTGGAATACCGGCAATAAAGAACATGATTTCCCAGCCAAAGCTTGGGGTTAACCAGGCACCCAATAATGCTGCCATCACACCACCCACTGCATAACCACTAAACATGGTGGTCACCAGCGTACTACGCATGTTCTTTGGCGCGTATTCAGAGGTTAAAGCCACCAGGTTAGGCATCACCCCACCAATCCCTAAACCGGCCAGGAAGCGCAAAATACCGAATTCTGTCGGATTAGAAGCAAAGCCACCTGCGAAGGTTAGACCACTGAATAACACAATACAGATCATGATGACTTTTTTACGGCCAATTTTGTCGGCCAGCGAGCCGAAAATCATGGCACCGAACATCATCCCTGCCAATGCAGTACTGGCCAGCATACCGGCTTGCACCGCACTTAAGCCCCACTCGTCCATTAATAAAGGCAATACCACACCATTAATGGCTAAATCATAACCATCAAATAAAATGATCAGTAGACACCATGCCACTACATTAAAATGAAATGGTTTAAATTTTGCGTGATCAATGACATCATTTACGTTAATAGTTTGATGTGTCATTCCTCACCTCCTGTGAGTCTGTGTTTCAGTGAACTTCCATAGCAACCCATAATGAAGACCCTCATTTCGAGCCTTCTTCATCCACACTTTGCTAGTGGAGTAGATGGTGCAACTTTCACACAATTTACAGAAAATAAGAATTGAACATTAGTCTAAAATCCTATTAATAATTAAAGTTTTATATATTATTCTCATTAGACATAAGTTTTATTTTGCTTTATTAAGCACACAAATTTTCTGCATAAAAAAAATCCCCCTGCTGTTTAAGCTAGGGGGATTTTGAATTAATGAGCTGGCGATGACTTACTCTCACATGGGTAACCCCACACTACCATCAGCGCTAAGAGGTTTCACTTCTGAGTTCGGGAAGGGATCAGGTGGTTCACTCTTGCTATTGTCGCCAGCACAACTGTTATGGACTTGTTCGGGTCTTAGTTACTTTGCTTAAGCTTGATGCTTTTGCATGTAATGCCTTACTTTGTTCCAAATGAGTTATTAACGGATTGGCCATTGGGTCTGAATTTTATTGTTTCGCATTAACTAAATCAAGGATTAGTTTAGAATTCAGCTTGATACAACAACTGTTTGGGTGTTGTATAGTCAAGCCTCACGAGCAATTAGTATTGGTCAGCTTCACATATCGCTATGCTTCCACACCCAACCTATCAACGTCCTAGTCTCGAACGGCTCTTTAGAGGAATAAATTCCTAGGGAAATCTTATCTTGAGGTAGGCTTCCCGCTTAGATGCTTTCAGCGGTTATCCCTTCCGAACATAGCTACCCGGCGATGCGACTGGCGTCACAACCGGTACACCAGAGGTTCGTCCACTCTGGTCCTCTCGTACTAGGAGCAGATCCTCTCAAATTTCCAGCGCCCACGGTAGATAGGGACCGAACTGTCTCACGACGTTCTAAACCCAGCTCGCGTACCTCTTTAAATGGCGAACAGCCATACCCTTGGGACCTGCTTCAGCCCCAGGATGAGATGAGCCGACATCGAGGTGCCAAACACCGCCGTCGATATGAACTCTTGGGCGGTATCAGCCTGTTATCCCCAGAGTACCTTTTATCCGTTGAGCGATGGCCCTTCCATACAGAACCACCGGATCACTAAGACCTACTTTCGTACCTGCTCGACTTGTGGGTCTCGCAGTTAAGCGCGCTTTTGCCTTTATACTCTACGCGTGATTTCCGACCACGCTGAGCGCACCTTCGTACTCCTCCGTTACTCTTTAGGAGGAGACCGCCCCAGTCAAACTACCCACCAGACATGGTCCTCGTCCCGGATCACGGGACAGAGTTAGAACCTCAACATTACCAGGGTGGTATTTCAAGGACGGCTCCATTGGAACTGGCGTTCCAACTTCAAAGCCTCCCACCTATCCTACACAAGTAAGGTCAAAGTTCAATGTCAAGCTGCAGTAAAGGTTCACGGGGTCTTTCCGTCTAGCCGCGGGTACACTGCATCTTCACAGCGATTTCGATTTCACTGAGCCTCTGCTGGAGACAGCGCCGCCATCATTATGCCATTCGTGCAGGTCGGAACTTACCCGACAAGGAATTTCGCTACCTTAGGACCGTTATAGTTACGGCCGCCGTTTACTGGGGCTTCGATCAAGAGCTTCGCTTACGCTAACCCCATCAATTAACCTTCCAGCACCGGGCAGGCATCACACCCTATACGTCCACTTTCGTGTTTGCAGAGTGCTATGTTTTTAATAAACAGTTGCAGCGGCCTGGTTTCTGCGGCTGTCAACCGCTCAGGGAGCAAGTCCCATCACCGTCAACAGCGTACCTTCTCCCGAAGTTACGGTACCATTTTGCCTAGTTCCTTCAGCAGAGTTCTCTCAAGCGCTTTGGTCTACTCGACCTGACCACCTGTGTCGGTTTCGGGTACGATTCCAGTGTAACTGAAGCTTAGAGACTTTTCCTGGAAGCATGGTATCAGCCACTTCGCTAGTAAACTAGCTTGCTATCAGCTCTCAGCATAGAGCACCCCGGATTTGCCTAAGATGCATGCCTACAGCCTTCCACCTGGACAACCAACGCCAGGCTGACTTAACCTTCTCCGTCCTCTCATCGCATTACACTGAAGTATTGGAATATTAACCAATTTCCCATCGACTACGCCTCTCGGCCTCGCCTTAGGGGTCGACTCACCCAGCCCCGATTAACGTTGGACTGGAACCCTTGGTCTTTCAGCGAACGGGTTTTTCACCCGTTTTGTCGTTACTCACGTCAGCATTCGCACTTCTGATACCTCCAGCAGACTTCTCAATCCACCTTCATCGGCTTACAGAACGCTCCCCTACCACGTATACAATGTATACATCCGCAGCTTCGGCACATAGTTTTAGCCCCGTTACATCTTCCGCGCAGGCCGACTCGACTAGTGAGCTATTACGCTTTCTTTAAAGGGTGGCTGCTTCTAAGCCAACCTCCTAGCTGTCTATGCCTTCCCACATCGTTTCCCACTTAACTATGATTTTGGGGCCTTAGCTGGCGGTCTGGATTGTTTTCCTCTTGACTACGGACGTTAGCACCCGCAGTCTGTCTCCCGGATAGTACTCATCGGTATTCGGAGTTTGCATCGGTTTGGTAAGTCGGGATGACCCCCTAGCCGAAACAGTGCTCTACCCCCAATGGTATTCGTCCGAGGCGCTACCTAAATAGCTTTCGGGGAGAACCAGCTATCACCAGGCTTGATTAGCCTTTCACCCCTATCCACAAGTCATCCCCTGGCTTTTCAACGACAGTGGGTTCGGTCCTCCAGTTAGTGTTACCCAACCTTCAACCTGCTCATGGATAGATCGCCTGGTTTCGGGTCTACACCCAGCAACTATACGCCCTATTAAGACTCGGTTTCCCTACGGCTCCCCTATGCGGTTAACCTTGCTACTGAATGTAAGTCGCTGACCCATTATACAAAAGGTACGCAGTCACCACACGAAGTGGCTCCCACTGCTTGTATGCATGCGGTTTCAGGATCTATTTCACTCCCCTCACAGGGGTTCTTTTCGCCTTTCCCTCACGGTACTGGTTCACTATCGGTCAGTCAGGAGTATTTAGCCTTGGAGGATGGTCCCCCCATATTCAGACAAGGTTTCACGTGCCTCGCCCTACTCGTCATCATTATGTGTGCCCTTTCGTGTACAGGACTATCACCCACTATGGTTGCACTTCCCAGAGCATTCCACTAAAACACACATAACTTAATGGGCTGTTCCCCTTTCGCTCGCCGCTACTGAGGGAATCTCAATTGATTTCTTTTCCTAAGGGTACTGAGATGTTTCACTTCCCCTCGTTCGCCTCAATACACTATGTATTCATGTATTGATACCTACCTTATGGTAAGTGGGTTTCCCCATTCAGACATCTCCGGATCAAAGGATATTTGCCGCCTCCCCGGAGCTTTTCGCAGGCTATCACGTCTTTCTTCGCCTCTGACTGCCAAGGCATCCACCACATGCACTTAATTACTTGACTATACAACCCCAAACAGTCGTTAATCCCTACAAGTAGGATTAAGACAATTAAATAAATAATCAATTATCTATTTAATCTACAGTTCGAAGTCCCGTGCACTTAAGCACCGTACAGCTTCAATCTAAATTCATATACCAAAACGCTTGATTCAGTTAATTTGCTAGTTCTCAATTCAATCTACGTTCATCAACCCGTCATAACAACGCGTTAACGTATATTGATTGAGTGAACAATTTATTTCAGACTCAATTTTGCCAATCTGTTAATGATTCACTGCATCCTCGTCGGACTGCAGTCAACTGTGATAAATCACAGAGATTAATAAGCATAAACTTACTAAGCTCTATAATCTATGGTGGAGACTAGGAGAGTCGAACTCCTGACCTCCTGCGTGCAAAGCAGGCGCTCTACCAACTAAGCTAAGTCCCCAGCTTATCATTTAAGTCAATGTTCTGATTTCTATTCGCTCTGCAATTGCTTGCTTGTCGTTAGTGGTGGGTCTGACAAGACTTGAACTTGTGACCCCACGCTTATCAAGCGTGTGCTCTAACCAACTGAGCTACAGACCCTCAGATACATCGTCATGAAGAACAACTTGTTGTGGATTCTTACCAATCGTCAATCTTTCGTTAAGGAGGTGATCCAGCCGCAGGTTCCCCTACGGCTACCTTGTTACGACTTCACCCCAGTCATCGGCCACACCGTGGTAAGCGTCCTCCCTAAGGTTAGACTACCTACTTCTGGTGCAACAAACTCCCATGGTGTGACGGGCGGTGTGTACAAGGCCCGGGAACGTATTCACCGCGGCATTCTGATCCGCGATTACTAGCGATTCCGACTTCATGGAGTCGAGTTGCAGACTCCAATCCGGACTACGATCGGCTTTTTGAGATTAGCATCACATCGCTGTGTAGCAACCCTTTGTACCGACCATTGTAGCACGTGTGTAGCCCTGGCCGTAAGGGCCATGATGACTTGACGTCGTCCCCGCCTTCCTCCAGTTTGTCACTGGCAGTATCCTTAAAGTTCCCATCCGAAATGCTGGCAAGTAAGGAAAAGGGTTGCGCTCGTTGCGGGACTTAACCCAACATCTCACGACACGAGCTGACGACAGCCATGCAGCACCTGTATCAGAGTTCCCGAAGGCACCAATCCATCTCTGGAAAGTTCTCTGTATGTCAAGGCCAGGTAAGGTTCTTCGCGTTGCATCGAATTAAACCACATGCTCCACCGCTTGTGCGGGCCCCCGTCAATTCATTTGAGTTTTAGTCTTGCGACCGTACTCCCCAGGCGGTCTACTTATCGCGTTAGCTGCGCCACTAAAGCCTCAAAGGCCCCAACGGCTAGTAGACATCGTTTACGGCATGGACTACCAGGGTATCTAATCCTGTTTGCTCCCCATGCTTTCGCACCTCAGTGTCAGTATTAGGCCAGATGGCTGCCTTCGCCATCGGTATTCCTCCAGATCTCTACGCATTTCACCGCTACACCTGGAATTCTACCATCCTCTCCCATACTCTAGCTAACCAGTATCGAATGCAATTCCCAAGTTAAGCTCGGGGATTTCACATTTGACTTAATTAGCCACCTACGCGCGCTTTACGCCCAGTAAATCCGATTAACGCTCGCACCCTCTGTATTACCGCGGCTGCTGGCACAGAGTTAGCCGGTGCTTATTCTGCGAGTAACGTCCACGCATCTAGGGTATTAGCCTAGAGCGCCTCCTCCTCGCTTAAAGTGCTTTACAACCAAAAGGCCTTCTTCACACACGCGGCATGGCTGGATCAGGGTTCCCCCCATTGTCCAATATTCCCCACTGCTGCCTCCCGTAGGAGTCTGGGCCGTGTCTCAGTCCCAGTGTGGCGGATCATCCTCTCAGACCCGCTACAGATCGTCGCCTTGGTAGGCCTTTACCCCACCAACTAGCTAATCCGACTTAGGCTCATCTATTAGCGCAAGGTCCGAAGATCCCCTGCTTTCCCCCGTAGGGCGTATGCGGTATTAGCATCCCTTTCGGAATGTTGTCCCCCACTAATAGGCAGATTCCTAAGCATTACTCACCCGTCCGCCGCTAAGCTAAGGTGCAAGCACCCTCGCTCCGCTCGACTTGCATGTGTTAAGCCTGCCGCCAGCGTTCAATCTGAGCCATGATCAAACTCTTCAGTTAAAATCATTTTGTCACTTTATTCGAAGTGACCAAATCTGGCTCATCAATTACTGACTTAAATTCGCTCAAATAAACTTCGAGTAATTTAAACCAATCAATTAATGAAAATATATTCGATTAATCAACCAGTAAAAATCCACACAAGTTGTTCTTCATAATCTCTTAATGATCTTTCCAACACCTCGTCAGTGCCAGAAGCTGGACTCAAAACACTCAACAACTCAGCGATCCGCTTCGTTCATCACCGTGTATCTCGTCGGTATGGGGTGCATTCTAGAGGATTTCAGAATCATTGCAAGCCCCAATTCACTTTATTTTTCACGTATGTATCTTTTTTCTACGAAACAGCTAAAAAAACCGGTTTTTCACTTATTTTTTGCACAATTCAAAAGAAAAAATCCCGCGAACGGGATTTTTTGCTGTCTTTCTTTTTATCTTATTCAGTAAATTTCTGCGTGCTGTAATCCGCTGTTGGCAATTTACCGAGCGCTTTTTGTCCGGTTGTTCCCGGTAAACGCTCCACATATTGTAAAAACGCTTCGGCATAATCAAGGCCCACGTCCATACGGCGCTCGCCTGCCACCTCTTTCATGCTGCTATAGTAGTCCTGTCCATTGGCCAGGAAGTCGATAGTCACCACTTTATAGGTTCGATCCAAGACCAGTGCTTCATAACTACCGCTTGTATTACGCACTTCCAGCTGGCTAATACGCTGCCCTTTGGCCTGGGTTAAATCTACCTGCCAGCGTAAACCACCAGTATATGGATAACTGCCAGTATTTCTCTGCTCGACCACACCGCTAATCGCATCTTCCAGCGTGGCTTTAATTTCTGCACCAGTCATATCCAAACGGACCAGTGTATTTTTAAATGGCAGTACCTGATAGATTTTCTCTACGGTGACTGGACCTGCCGCGACATCCACACGCACCCCACCACCATTCTGGAATGACAGATCGGCATCAAAGTACACTTTACCTTGTTGCAAGAAGGCTTCGGCAATCATCTGCTGAATATCGCCGCCATGGGCAATGACATGCGGATTCTGGTTACAGATATCGCCCAGACTAGAACGGCTGGTATCGCGCTGCGTCCCCGGTACACGGCGTAAACACAGGTTATCGGTTGCCTGAGCCACCACCGTGCTGGCAAAATTCTGTTTCTGTTGTTGATATGGCAGCAGCACATTTAAGGTCGCGGTATATGGGCTGACCACCTGCATCGGAATATTCGCCGCTTTAAAACGCTCCAGCAGCGCCGCCTGTTCGGTTGCATTTAAGGCTTCAAACTGTTTGCTCTCGGTATTTTCACGCTTAAAGTCATCGCCCACTAAAATGTGCGGTGTACCACTACACTGTTCCACCTGACCTTGCGGATTGAACCTGACCTTTAAATCACCCACTACATAGCTGTACTGCCAGGCCTGGGCAATACAGACCAGATCACCATCTTTATTTCGCGCTTGGGTCGGATACGCACCACTCGGACTCAGGCCGACCGCCTCTAAACTGTCCGGACCTAATAAGGTATGTGAGTCACCACCAACAATTACATCGACATCGGTTAAAGCCGCAGCCAGTTGCTGATCCAGGGCAAAACCGGTATGGGTTTGCAGGATAATCTTATGGATGCCTTGAGCTTTCAGGCGATCAATTTCCTGTTGAGCCGCTTCAATTTCATTGGCAAACGTAGTGTCACTGTTCGGCTGAGAGGCATTTTTGGTTTTATCAGCAATGGTCAGGCCAATAATGGCAAACTTTTCACCGTCACGTTCAAATATAAAAGACTTTTCAATGCGCTGGGTCTGATACAGCGGCGAAGATGGGCCGAAATTCACATTGGCCGATACAATACGGGTTGAGGTGGCACAGTTACCGGCATCCAGATAGTTAATAAATTTCTGTAGGCCTGTATCTTTGGCATCAAATTCATGGTTACCCAGCACAAAACTGTCAAAGCAGACCGTATTCATGGCATCTGCATCGGCCTTACCTTCAGAAAGGTTAAAGTATAGATCACCAGTAATCGCATCACCACTGTGCAGTTTGATCACATTCGGATATTCCTCTGTCAGACGGTTGATTAACCCGGCGACACGGGCAAAACCACCCCGGCTGACGCTATAATTTTCTTCCTCAGCCCCTTGTGCCAAGCTAAAGTTCCAGTGCTCTTCATCTAAATGGGAGTGATGGTCATTGATATGCAGAATATTCAGTTCAACGGCTTTACCCTCGACTACTGGTGTCGGTGTAGTAGTCTGACGGTCATTATCCCCGCAGGCTGTCATGAAAACAGAAAGACAGGCTATGGATAATATGGTTTTTTTATTCAATACGTTCATCTGGCAATTACCCTGAGACTCAGTGTTTTAATTGGAATTGTCTGATTGAGTCTGTGGCCTGAACATGTAAGACAGATGAAAAAACGATCAAGATTTCATGACAATAGTTAAACCCGTTCGCGAATATGCTGCATGACTTCTAAGACCAGTGCCTGTTTACCGCGATAATCTTCGGCCGCAAACAGTAGTCTGGCTTTGCGCGGCAGTTGCTCGTGAATCAGGGCAAATAGCTGATACATGGCCGACAGTTCCAATTGCTCAAACAGCGTCTTGACCGGTTGATAGGCAAACTGCTTTTCACTTTGCGGCTGATATTCAAACAGGAAACGTAAAATGGCATCCAGCTGCTGATCATGGGTATCGGTATTATAGGAATACATGCGCTCCCTCTGGCTCGAGTTTATTTTTTATATGGAAATGATGATCCGGATTTATTTATACGCCGGATTTTTGCAGCGGGCAACCATGGGCAGACACCGCTCCAGCTGCTCAAAAAACCGCTTTTTTCAGGTCAAAGGCTAAATTTTGGATAAAAAAAAGAAAGAGATCTCTCCCAAAATCTCTCCCTCGGAGTTGAATCTTTTACGGATCCATATGTTATTGTCATTATTATTTTCGGCTATTTCCGCGCTTCTTGGGGATGAAACGTCATCAAATAGCAATTTACCCTCTAGATATGTAGACACCACATATTTAGACGGATAAATCTTAAACATAAAATATGACAAAATCAAGACAATCGGAAAAATTTAATTCTTGTTTTTATAAGGTTTTTTTTAAATTTAAATATTTAAATATCTTATAAGCAATATCATAAAAAAAGCAGACCGAAGCCTGCTTTTTAATTCAACTACTTAACTGCATTTTTAGTCGGTAAAGGTGACTTTGGCAATGGCCTTTTTACTGGCCTGCACAATCAAGGTCACGTTTTCTTTTACCGAGAATGAGGCATCGACTGGTTGCCAATCAACTTTCACTGCACCACGACCGACAGCATCTTTGGCTTGTGCCGCGTTTTTGGTTAAACCTGCTGCACGTAAAATAGAAGCAATGAAAATCTCGCCGCCATATTCGCCACGTGAAATGGTCACTTCTGGTGTACCTTCTGGCAATTCACCTTCGGTAATCAGGTTACCGGCACCTTTATGCGCATTGGCTGCAGCTTCCGCACCGTGGAAACGCTCGACCAGTTCCAGCGCCAGAATCTTTTTCACATCCTGCGGATTACGACCTTCAGCCACTTCTTTCAGTAATTGCTGGATTTCTGCCACAGACTTGAAGCTGAGCAGGTCAAAATAACGCTCAATCAGTGAATCCGGCATAGACAGCACTTTTTGATACATCGCGCCTGGGGCATCAAATACACCAATATAGTTGCCTAATGATTTCGACATCTTGTTGACGCCATCTAAACCTTCCAGAATTGGCACGGTAATACACACCTGTGCTTCCTGGTTATAACGGCCCTGTAAGGTACGGCCCATCAGCAGGTTAAAGGTCTGGTCAGTACCGCCCAACTCTACGTCGGCTTCTAAAGCCACTGAGTCATAGCCTTGTACCAATGGATACAGGAATTCGTGAATCGCAATTGGTTGCTGGTTGTTATAACGCTTGGTGAAGTCATCACGCTCCAGCATACGCGCCACGGTTTGCTGTGAGGCCAATTGAATTAAATCGGCCGCAGTTTTGCTGGCAAACCATTCCGAGTTAAACACCACTTTGGTTTTGTTTGGATCGAGAATCTTGAACACCTGTTCCTGATAGGTTTTGGCATTTTCCAGTACCTGCTCGCGTGACAACGGCGGACGGGTCGCGCTCTTACCGGTCGGGTCACCGATCATGGCAGTATAGTCACCAATCAGGAAGAAGACCTCGTGCCCCAAATCCTGGAACACTTTCAGCTTGTTAATTAAAACCGTATGACCCAAATGCAGGTCAGGTGCAGTCGGGTCAAAGCCCGCTTTAATTTTTAAAGGACGGTTCTCTTTTAATTTCTTTAGAAGATCTTCTTCAGAAATAATTTCATGCGTACCTCGTTGGATGAGGGCAAGTTGTTCTTCAGCTGGCAAGAAATTTGACATCACAAAACCCAAACACATCAGTTATTCAATTTGTGCGATATACTAACACTTTTTCAGCACATTGCAGGCTTAAGAATAACCATGACAGCGATCTATATTGGGGTAATGACCGGCACAAGTATGGATGGTGTCGATATTGTTGCTGCTTCTTTTGATCCTTTACAGCTTCATGCCACCCTGACCCTGAGCTTCGATCCCGATTTACGCGATGAACTGATGGCCCTGACCCTGCCGGATGACAATGAAATTGACCGGATGGGCAAGGCCGATGTGGCGCTGGCGCAAATGATTGGACATGGCATTAACCGCCTGATTGAAGAACACCAGCTTGATCGCAGCCAGATTCGTGCCATTGGTTCACATGGCCAGACCATCCGCCACCGGCCTGAACATGGCTTTACCCTGCAAATTGGTGATCCAAATATTATTACCGAAATAACCCAGCTGCCGGTGGTCTCGGATTTCCGCCGGCGTGATATGGCTGCCGGTGGACAAGGTGCCCCTTTGGTACCAGCTTTTCATCAGGATGTGTTCCAGCATGACAGCATCCACCGGGTGATTCTGAATTTGGGCGGGATTGCCAATGTCAGCATGTTGCCTGCCGGACAGCCGGAAAAAGTCTATGGTTTTGATACCGGCCCGGCCAATATCCTGATGGATGCCTGGTGTGAACGCTACACCGGCCAGCCTTATGATGAAAACGGCAACTGGGCGGCTTATGGCCAGCCAATTCGCAGCCTGCTGGACCGTCTGCAGGCACATGAATATTTTTCCAAAGAGCCGCCAAAAAGTACTGGCCGTGAAGATTTCAACCTGGAATGGCTGGATGAACAGATTGCCGACTGGCGCAATGACCTAGCCTATCAGGAACTGGAAGATACCCCAGAAAATGTACAGGCTACCTTGTTAAAACTGACCACCCGCGCGATTAAAAAAGCCATTTACCGCTCGGGCATGGACACCGGTGAAGTCTATGTTTGTGGGGGCGGTGCCTATAATTCCTATTTACTGGAACAGCTGCGCTGGCGCTTACGCAAACATGAGTGGAGTGTACAGACCACGGCGGATTTAGGTATTAACCCGACCTGGGTGGAAGCCACTGCTTTTGCCTGGTTGGCGATGCGTTTTCTGAACCAGCAAAGTGGCAATTTCCCGGCTGTGACTGGGGCCAAAGGCTACCGGATTTTAGGAACATTGACCGCAGTCTAGGCCAATCTCTTGGTATTAAAAAAGATATTAAAAAAGCCCTCAAAATAGAGGGCTGAGTATTTTAAAATTCTGCTTAAATCGAGAAAGAAGAACCACAGCCACACGTAGTGGTCGCATTCGGGTTTTGAACCACAAAACGTGAACCTTCCAGACCTTCTAAATAGTCCACCACTGAACCGACCAGATATTGATAGCTAAGTGAATCGACCAGCATTTTTACGTCACCATTCACGAATTCAGCATCATCTTCATTCATGCTTTCAGCAAAGTTAAAGCCGTAAGAGAAGCCCGAACAACCACCACCGGTCACATAAACGCGTAACATTAAATCTTGGTTGCCTTCACTGTCACGCAATTGGCGTACTTTGTTCGCAGCATTGTCAGTCAGCACAAGGGCTTGGGCATTCATGTCGGATTCCTCGTTCGATTCAAATGTCTTTTAACAGAAAAGACCACATATCAAGTATAACATACCCAATATATGGTCAGTCATGTTCAATTCAAAGTCAATTCAGACTAATTTTATCAAGATTGTTTGTAATTCTCATCCTGCAGGCCGCATTCGAAGTTTTTCGGGTCCTGCTTACAGCGGAATTGCCACAGCAGCTTCATCATGCGTTTGTCATAAATGCCACGTTTGGTCAGGTCAATCCGCGCCTCACGCATCATCTTCTGATAGCCCGGTTTGTCGGCTGCCGGAATATTCATCCAGTATTTTTGCGGAATATCGGCTTTCATTTTACCCAAGATGTTAAAGGCACGTGGCAATTGACCTTTGACCCATTCCCGTGATTTCTGGCCAAAACCGGCCGGGAACTTGTTCGGGCGAATAATAATATTGCCAGTTACCTGTAAAATCGGATAATTCACAATCGCGCCTTTACTGCCCAGGCCCTTATGCAGCTCCAGTGGCTTAAACACGGCGGCCGGCGCACCAATAATATCGACCTGACCGTTATTGAATTTACTGCCGAAGTTGGTGACATCTGAACTGACTGCCTGCGCGCCAATCTGCTGCACCATAATTTTTTGTGCCTGGTCATAATCCAGGACCGCAATTTTTTTACCGGCAGCTTTGGCCACGGTATTAATACTGCGGTCATTGACCATTAAAAAGGCATCACCAACAGGCACTACACCAGCCACTTCATACTGGCCTTGAGTCATAAAGCGGGAAAATTTCGGACTGGCCAGTCCCTGCATGACTTTGACCGCCAGATTTAAATCGGGAATTGCACCAATCGCATCCAGAGAACCGGTAAAGCTGTTAAATTGACGCCCGCGCATACCGGTGACACTAATCCCGTCACATTTACCGGCTTTAAAATCTTCGGCAATTACCGCTTCATTCTGCCCGACGCGCAGTTCAATATCGGCGCCCCAGGCTTTGGCCGCCAGCTGATAGTCCAGCATCAGCGCATACACATCACCACTTTTTCCCACCAAATCAAAGACACACACTGTCTGCTTGGCCTGTGCTGCAGTCGCACCGAGTCCCATCACTGCAGCCAGTGCGATGCCTTGAGCATAATATTTCATTGATCTTTCCTTTATCGCTGTTCTTGTTGTTTTCAGTTGTACTGAAGTGTTTAATATTTTAAAAAGCTGTTTTTGCCTATCCATCCTTGTTCTTTTTACCTTTGGAGATCACCCTCTCCTGCTCCTCCTGTCTGTATGCCTTGGATGAAACAACTCATCTCTATTTTTTAGGCTTGGGCAAAGATGAAACTATTATTTTTGATTAGCTTACGTGATTTGACCTGAACTGCAATGGCCCAAGTGACAAGGTTCCAGATGCAACAACCCGGCACAGATGCCGGGTTGTTTTTCCTTAAAAATGAAGCTTATTCACCGCCCAGTGAACACTCGAAGTTGGCTTTATCGACAGAACAGCGGGCACGTTTGAGTACGCTCATCATCGACGCATCATAAATACCGCGCTTGGTCATATCCATCCGCCCCTCACGTAACAGCTTCTGGTATTTGGTTTTCTCTTCCGCGCTCAGGTTCATTTTGTATTTGGCCGGGATGCCTGCTTCCAGACGTTTAATCATACCCAAACTTTTTGGCAGGTTTTTCGAGAACCAGTCACGCGATTTCTGGCCAAAACCGGCCGGGAATTTCTCCGGACTAATCACTAAATCAGCCGTGACATGCAGCACCGGGAAATTAAACATGGCGCCTTTGCTGCCCAAGCCTTTATAGATTTCCAGCGGCTTATAGGCATAGGCTGGCGCACCAACCATATCGACCTGACCATTATTAAATTTCGCCACAAAGTTAGACACATCGGAGATTACCGCCTGAGCACCGACACGTTGCACCATAATTTTTTGTGCATCATCATAGCCCAGTACCGCAAATTTCTTGCCGGCAGCTTTTTCAATCGAATCAATATTCTTGTCACGGACGAAAATAAAGGCCGAACCTAAAGGTGCAATTCCCGCCACTTCATATTTTTTACCCCCCAGATTGGTGACCATTTTGCCGGCATTACGTTTGTCCAGGGCAAAAGTAATCGCACGTTGGGCAATAGCATTGCTGGGCACACCACCCAGTGCATCAATCGAACCGGCAAATTTATTGTACTGACGGGCACGCATCGCAGTCAGGAAAACCGCATCACATTTGCCGGCTTTAAAGTCGTTATCGGCCACGGCTTCATCCTGACGGGGAATCAGGTTGATGTCTGCGCCCCAGCCTTTCGCGGCCAGCGCCCATTCCTGGGCCATTTGATAAGATTCACCAGATTTGCCGAGTAAATCGAAGATACATACATCGACCTTGGCTGCCTGAACATTGCTGGCCATACCCAAAGTAGCCAGTGCAGAAAGCGCGAGAATTGTTTTTTTCATTGTATTTGTCCTTACAGAATCGTCTTTCATCAAGAGTGTCCATACACTTGCTGAATATTAAGCAACTTGTTTTTAAAAAAATAGAGCTTTTACTCCAAATATTTTTAAATCGTGACCAATTCAATTTATGCTGCTGCTGATCTCAAACCCACAAATTGCAGAGATCAACAGTATTTTCAATGGCTTAAAAATTTCAGGCAGAGCGGCGAAAATTTACACATCGTGGCCACTTTTTTACAAACTTATAACCATTTTCTCTATTCGCCGCCGAGTGAACATTCAAAATTGGTGCGTTCTACCGTGCATCGTGCCCGTTTCAGGACCCGCATCATCGAGCCATCATAAATGCCTTTTTCGGTCAGTTCGATGCGGCCATCACGTAACAGTTTCTGGTATTTGTCCTGATCTTCCTTGCTGAGTCGGGTGCGGTATTTATTCGGAATTTCCGCTTCCAGACGTTTCACCATGGCAAAGTTTTTTGGAATCTGCTGTACAAACCAGCGCCGGGACTGCACTGCAAAACCCTCTGCGAATTTTTCTGGCCGGATAATCAGGTCCGCCGTGACATTCACCACCGGAAAATCAATCATGGCGCCGCGTGTGCCCAAACCTTTATGAACTACTCGGAGCTAAAGCAACCGAGTTTCCGTAGTGCAACCTAAGTTGCACACATCTCTTTTGACGCTTCTACGGTACTGCGAAAAGAAGCTTTGACACCTCTAGTCGTCTTACGAACACCTCCACGCCCACTAGATGATAAATAATTACCATCCAACTGTGTTCCACAGTCTAAAACTAATTTAATTGCTCTGTTCTTAATAACAATTGATGCATTGTGATCTGCATTATCAGCATGTCCACAACTCACGCACTTAAACCTGTCTTGGCTTTTGCGATTGTCGGGGTGAGTGTGACCGCATGAAGCGCACTCCTGACTTGTGTAAGAAGCATGAACCGTAAATACAGCCTTACCTAATTTGACTGATTTATACGTTAAGAATTCTGAAATTCTGTGCCATCCTACATTGAGAATAGCTTTGTTTAACCCTGCTTTAGCTTTAGCCTTATTTGGAATAAAACGTCCGAATTTATCTTTCTTAGGGTTAGGCTTTTTGGTCATCTGTTTGGTATTTAGTTTCTCAAAAATAAATACCTGACCGAATCCATTAGCTAAACTACGACTTGTCTTATGAGCAAAGTCCTTGCGAATATTGGCTTTCTTAGAGTGATGCACCGCAATTCGATGTTTGGTCTTAGCTCTTCGGTTTGAGCCTTTGATTTGTCGAGCAAGTTTTCTTTGCAGTCGCTTAATGTAGCGATCTGCTTTTGTTAAATGATTCTTTTGTTCTTTAGAGAAATCAAATTCTTCATAGCCTGCATGAACAGGAATGGTGACACCACGATCTATACCAACCACTATTTTTTGTAGTTGTTCTTCGTCCATGCCCTGCAAATGATCTAACTGTCTTTTGGCGTATTTTTTAGCATCGAATTTCTTACCGTCAAACTCTTGAATCTCAACACCATCTTCATAGCAGAAAGAAACGAAATATTGACCACGCTCTTTGCGAATATAAAGGGATTTCGGTTCTTTAAAGTTAGCATGAGCCTTAAAACTTAATGAGCCTATATTAAATTTTTTACCACCGATATATAGCTTGCGCTTATTTCTTTCCGTGCGAAACTCGAATAAATCAGAGGTTAAATGAATCGAACCTTTATCTGTCTTCTTTTTACGTTTTGGTCGCCCACACACACCCTTAATGGATTTTTTGAGTGTGTTGTACCAATTAACGGTTGAGTTCTTTTGAATGGTGCTAGGACAGTTTGCAAGCCAAGAGCTTAATTCATTCGATTTAAAGTGAGAATATTTCTGATCTTGGGTTTCATAATAGTGATTGTATGGTGTGAATTTGCGAGCAAAACCACGATAGTATTTATCTTCATCACATTTGGCATTCCAAATAAAACGAGCACAACCCATCCACTGACTTAAAATCAGCTTTTGATGTTCAGTTGGATACACCCTTAACCTGATGCCTGTTAGCAATTAAAAAACCTCTAGTGAATACGCTTATTTTAGCTTAAAATAAGATCAATGTAAATCTAGTGTGTGGTTAATATGTACGAGTGGAGAACAGGTAGATCATGTGTTTTTAACAATATTGTTCATTTAGTATTTGTTACGAAATACCGAAGAGATGTATTAACAATGGAAATGCTTACTTCTTTAAATGAGATTATGAAAGAAACTTGCTTGCAAATGAATTGTGAACTTATTGAGTTTAATGGCGAGGATGATCATATTCACATGCTTGTAAGTGTTCACCCTAAACATTCAGTGTCTAATTTAGTGGGTAAACTAAAGGGCAAAAGCTCTTATGTTTTAAGACGATCTTATTGGGATGAAATTAAGGGAAAATTATGGGGCAACCACTTTTGGTCGCCTAGTTATTGCGTTGTATCTTGTGGTGGTGCAAGTTTAGAAGTTGTTAAAAAGTATATCGAAAACCAAAGAACACCAACTTCTGAAAAAAATGCAAAAAAATCCAAGTCACTAAAAAAGAGCTAACTCGCCCTTAAAAGAGTGAGAATGCGCTCTTTATGCTTGTTCAATTTCCAGCGGTTTAAAGGCATAGGCCGGTGCGGCCACAATATCAACCTCGCCCTGATTAAACTTACGCACAAAATTGGAAATATCGGAATCGACCGCAATACCGCCGACTCGTTCCACCATCATTTTTTGTGCCGGATCATAATGCAGAATCGCAAATTTCCGGTTTTTGATGTGCTCAACCGAGTTCATGGCCCGATCTTTAACAAAAATATAGGCCGAGCCAATCTGGCCGATGCCAGCCACTTCAAAGGTTTCCTGACCAATCCGGGTCACCAGATGGCGGTTATTGCGCCGGTCCAGCACATAACTAATGGCTTTCTGGGCAATGCTATTACTTGGCACACCGCCCAGCGCATCAATCGAACCGGAAAATTTATTGTATTGCCGCGCCCGCATTGAGGTCATATAGGCGCCATCACATTTGCCCGCCTTAAAATCGCGCTCGACCTGGGCTTCATCCTGATAGGCTTTCAGACTGACATTGCTGCCCCAGCGCTTGCTGGCCAAGGCCCATTCTTCCAGCAATTTATAGGATTCTCCGGCCCGTCCCCACAGATCAAAAACACAGACCTGCGGATTGGCCTGAGCCAGGCCACTGACGCCACACAAGGCCAGTGTCGACAACAACAAAACTCCGTTTTTCATTTTTGTCACCGTACATTTGTTTTTGTTTTTTATCAGAAATTTTAATATATCGGGCTTGGTTTTATAAAAAAACCCTGCATAGCCGCTTTCCGATAGATGACACGGCGCCCGCTTTTTCATTATTTTTTTCGATGTGTTGCTGTAGCACCTGAAATAAACTGCGCCAGCTTTTTGTTTTCCAGAGCGCATCCTTTAGAATAGGCGCATTCTGTTCCTGAGTTTAGTGAGTCCAATGATTCAATTTGACCAAGTCTCTTTACGCCGTGGTGGTCGTGTCTTATTTCAAAAAGCGTCCATGCAAATCCATCCGGGTTGGAAAGTTGGCCTCACCGGAGTCAATGGCGCCGGCAAATCGACCTTATTTGCCGCCTTATTGGGAGAACTGGGGGCAGATGAAGGCAGCCTGACCCGTCCATCGGGCTGGACCGTTGCGCACATGGCCCAGGAAGTCAAAGCCCTAGATATGCCGGCGCTGGATTTTGTGTTATCGGGCGATGAAGAATACTGGCAGATTCAGAAACAGCTGGCACAACCTGAACAGCTCAGTAACAGCGAACTGGCACAATTACATGGCCGTTTTGATGAAATTCATGGCTATTCTGCCCCATCTAAAGCCGCCCAGTTAATGGCCGGTCTCGGTTTTATGGAACATCAGCTACGTCTGGATGTCTCCAGTTTCTCCGGTGGATGGCGCATGCGTTTAAATCTGGCACGCACCCTGATGAGCCGCTCCGACTTACTACTTCTGGATGAGCCAACCAACCACTTGGATCTGGATGCCATTTTATGGCTTGAAGACTGGCTCAATGCCTATGAAGGCACTTTAATCCTGATTTCACATGACCGCGATTTTCTCGATGCAGTGACCGATCATATCCTGCATATTGAAAATCAGGAACTGACCTTATATACCGGCAATTACTCGACCTTTGAAGTGACCCGCAGCGAACGTCTGGCCCAGCAGCAACAGGCCTTTGAAAAGCAGGTTGAAGCCCGCGCACATCTGCAAAAATTTATTGACCGTTTTAAAGCCAAAGCCACCAAGGCGCGTCAGGCGCAAAGCCGGATTAAACAGCTGGAAAAAATGCAGTTGCTGGCACCGGCGCATGTCGATACCCCGTTTACCTTCAGTTTCCGTGAACCCACCAAAATGAGTTCACCCTTACTGACTCTGGATCAGGCAGAAATTGGCTATCCGGGCAAAAGTATTGCCAGCAAAATCAGTCTGCAGATTACCCCAAGCTCGCGTATTGGCCTGCTGGGCATGAACGGCGCCGGTAAATCTACTCTAATTAAATCACTGGTTGGTGATTTAGCGCTTTTAAATGGCCAGCGCAAAGCCTCTGAACTGCTGAATATTGGTTACTTTGCCCAGCATCAGATGGATGCACTGGATGCGCAGGCCAGCCCGATGCTGCAATTGTCACGTCTGGCCGACAAACAGATCAGTGAAGCCACCCTACGTTCGTTCCTCGGCAGTTTTGGTTTTAGCGGCGAACGTATGGATACGCCGTGCGAAAGCTTCTCCGGCGGTGAACGCGCCCGTCTGGCCTTGGCCCTGATTGTCTGGCAGCGCCCGAATGTACTGATTCTGGATGAACCGACCAACCATCTGGATTTAGACATGCGTCATGCCCTGAGCATGGCCTTACAGGACTTTGAAGGCGCAGTGGTACTGGTATCGCACGAACGTCAGCTAATCGCCAGTGTCTGTGATGACCTGCTGTTGGTGCATGCCGGACGCTGTACTGAATTTTCCGGTGATTTGCAGGATTATGCCAAATGGTTACGTGAGGCCCGTCAGCAGCAGATCAATGCCCAAACCGCATTGGCACAGGCCAGCGCAAGTACCAACAAGACTGCCGCACCGGCCAAAGTTGATAAAGAAGCACAGCGCAAACTGGCGGCGCAGCGCCGTGAAGAAACCCGTCCGCTGCGGAAAAAAATTGAACAATGTGAAAGCCAGATTGAAAAAATCCAGCCCCGTCTGGCCAGTATTGAAGAACAGCTGGCTGACAGCAGCCTGTATGAAGCTTCGCGTAAAGAAGATCTGCTCAAGCTGATGAATGAACAGACCAGCTTAAAAGCCACGCTGGAACAGGCCGAAGAAACCATGCTGGAACTGATGATGGAACTGGAAACCCTGGAACAATCATTCCAGAACAGTTAATCCCGTTTCTTCCGAAACCTTCCCCTCAAGATAGCCCCAGTGGCTATCTTTTTTATTTCCACTTTATGATCACTCCTCTTTTTAGCCCGTCTGTTTTCTTTAAAAAGATCAAGGAGGATGCTCACCAATAGCTGTTTTCCTCTCCGTTTTAGCTCTGATTGCACTTACTGAACTGCAATATAAAGCCCTCTTGCACACAGCTTGGCCGGTTTTTTTATACATAAATTTACAGCCGCACATCTCATCATGAAGAAATGTGGCCGGCTCAATGCGCGGGTCTGGCCTTCTGCTAGCCAAGAGAGGAAATTCTATGCGTGCCTTAACCTATCATGGAACCCGAGATGTAAGAGTTGAATCGGTGCCTGACCCAATTATTCAGGAACCGGATGATGTCATCCTTCGCGTCACCGCCACTGCCATTTGTGGCTCAGATCTGCATTTATATCGCGGTAAAATTCCGGCCACAGAGCACGGCGATATTTTTGGCCATGAATTTATGGGCGTGGTCGAAGAAGTCGGCCCCGAGGTCACGGCAGTAAAAAAAGGCGACCGGGTGATTATTCCCTTTGTAATTGCCTGCGGTCACTGCTTTTTCTGTGAACATGAGCTGACTGCCTCCTGTGAAAATACCAATACGGGCCGCGGCGCCATTCTGAACAAAAAACAGATTCCACCGGGTGCAGCGCTGTTTGGCTACAGTCATCTTTATGGCGGCGTGCCGGGTGGACAGGCCGATTATGTGCGAATCCCCAAAGGCAATATCGGTCCTTTTAAAGTTCCCGGTTCACTGCCAGATGAAAAAGTGCTATTCCTGACCGATATTCTGCCAACCGCATGGCAGGCGGTGACTAATGCACAAATTGGCAAAGGCTCCAGTGTAGCCATTTATGGTGCCGGACCCGTGGGATTACTGTCAGCGGCCTGTGCACGGATGCTTGGCGCTGAACAGATTTTTATGGTCGATCATCACCATTACCGGCTGCAGTTTGCCCATGAAACCTATGGCGCGATTCCAGTCAATTTTGATGAAATGGATGCGGCCGAGTTTATTATTGACAATACTCCCGGCCATCGGGGTGTCGATGCCGTCATTGATGCAATTGGTTTTGAAGCCAAAGGCAGCATGATTGAAACCGTGATGACCAACCTGAAACTGGAAGGCTCCAGCGGCTTTGCCCTGCGCCAGTGTATTGCCGCAGTGCGCCGTGGCGGCGTGGTCAGTGTGCCGGGCGTCTATGCCGGTCCAATTCACGGTTTCCTGTTCGGTGATGCCTTTGATAAAGGCCTGACCTTCAAGATGGGCCAGACCCATGTGCATCGGTACCTGCCCGAATTACTGGAACGGATTGAAAATGGCGACCTGTCCCCCGAAGTGATTATTACCCACCGTATGAAACTGGCCGATGCTGCCGAGGGCTATCGTATTTTTGATCAACGCGAACAGGATTGCCGCAAAATTATTCTCACGCCCTAATCCATCGCGCCAACAAAAAAGCGCCCGCAGGCGCTTTTTTTAAATCATGCCCTTAGGCATCAATATCGGCATTCAGGGCATTCTCTTCAATAAAGGCACGACGTGGTTCCACATCATCACCCATTAAACATGAGAACATCCGGTCTGCTTCAATCGCATCTTCAATAGTCACCTGCAGCATATGACGGTTTTCCGGGTCCATGGTGGTTTCCCAGAGCTGCTCGGCGTTCATCTCACCCAGACCTTTATAGCGCTGGATCATCATGCCGCGGCGTGAGTCCTGCAGAATATGCTGCCAGACCTGATGGAAGCTGTTGACCTGAATCTTGCGCTCGCCTTTTTGCAAGTACGCGCCCTCTTCAATCAGGCTAAACCAGCTCTTCGAGTTCTTCAGCAAACGTGCGTACTCACCCGAACCGAGTAAACCGGCATCCAGCAGATAGGCATGTGGCAGGTTATGCACATAAATGGTAATACGTGGCCAGTAAATCGCAGACTTCTGTCCTTCCGCATCTTCTTTGTCAAAGGTTTCGATGCTAAGTTCAGGACGTAAACTGCTTTGAGTGGCCGCGATATAGGCACACAACTGCTCACCCCAAGCCTGTACATAATCCAGATCATGCGCCTGATCCAGCTTGAACGCCTCTTGCGCCAGCAAACCATCTAACAGGCTGGCTGGATAACGCAAGGTTAAACGGCTCAGGCTCTTTTGCGAGGTCTGATAATCGGCAATCACCGAAGCCAGTGCTTCACCACGAATCGCCGGTGCATCTGCGCTGACATGCAGGGCCAGTTCATCAATGGCATTGGAAATCAGATAGGTTTCCAGTGCTTCATTGTCTTTAATGTACTGTTCCTGCTTACCTTTTTTCAGCTTGTACAGCGGTGGCTGGGCAATATAGATATGACCACGTTCCACCAGCTCCGGCATTTGACGAAAGAAGAACGTCAGCAGCAAGGTACGGATGTGCGAACCATCGACGTCGGCATCGGTCATGATAATGATTTTGTGATAACGCAGCTTGTCCGGGTTATATTCTTCACGGCCAATTCCGCAGCCCAGTGCAGTAATCAAGGTGCCGACTTCTGCCGATGAAATCATCTTGTCAAAACGGGCACGTTCCACGTTCAGGATTTTACCTTTTAGCGGTAAAATCGCCTGCATTTTACGGTTACGGCCTTGCTTGGCTGAACCACCCGCAGAGTCACCCTCGACCAGATACAGTTCAGATAAAGCTGGATCTTTTTCCTGACAATCGGCCAGTTTACCCGGTAAACCGGCAATATCCAGCGCGCTCTTACGACGGGTCATTTCACGTGCTTTACGCGCTGCATCACGGGCACGCGCTGCATCAATAATCTTGCCGGCGATCGATTTGGCCGCTTGCGGGTTTTCCAGTAAATATTCCGAGAAGGATTTATTCATGGCCTGCTCGACCGCAGGTTTTACCTCACTCGACACCAGTTTTTCTTTGGTCTGTGAAGAGAATTTTGGATCAGGCACTTTCACCGAAATAATTGCGGTCAAACCTTCACGTGCGTCATCCCCGGAAACCACCACTTTCTCTTTTTTGAGCAGGTTTTCGTTTTCCATGTAGCTGTTTAAACCACGGGTCAACGCGGCACGGAAACCGGCTAAATGGGTACCGCCATCTTTTTGCGGAATATTGTTGGTAAAGCAGCGTACATTTTCCTGATAAGAATCATTCCATTGCAACGCAACTTCAACTCCAATGCCATTTTCTGCCTGCACGGTAAAATGGAAAATATCATTCAGATGGTTTTTGCCTTCGTTAATATATTTCACGAACTCAGACAGACCACCTTCATAGTCATAGATATGTTCCAGGTTAATACGTTCATCTTTCAGGACAATACGTACACCGGCATTCAGGAACGACAGTTCACGTAAACGGCGCGCCAGAATATCGACATTAAAAATGGTCTGGCTAAAAGTCTCGGCGCTTGGCCAGAAACGGACCATAGTTCCAGTCTCTTCTGTTTCACCAACCACGGTTAATGGATATTGCGGATCACCATGACGGTATTCCTGCTGATGAATCTGACCAGCACGTTTAATGGTCAGTTCCAGTTTGCTCGACAGGGCGTTTACCACCGATACCCCGACCCCGTGCAGACCGCCTGATACTTTATAACTGTTGTCGTCGAACTTACCGCCGGCGTGTAGGATGGTCAGAATCACCTCAGCCGCCGATACGCCTTCTTCCGGGTGAATATCGGTTGGAATACCGCGACCGTTATCGGCCACAGATACCGATTCATCTTCATGAATAGTGACTAGAATCTCGTCACAGTGGCCGGCCAGCGCTTCGTCAATCGCGTTATCGACCACCTCGAACACCATGTGGTGCAAACCGGTACCATCATCTGTATCACCGATATACATGCCCGGGCGTTTACGAACAGCATCTAGGCCACGTAATACTTTGATACTAGAGGAATCATAAGCCTTTTCATTGGTTTGTTCTGTTTGAGTGGCAGATTGATCTTCTGAACTCATGGTTTCTCCCTAGTAAAAACTGGTCTATCCAAAGATAAAAAACTATTGCACAACAACTTGAACAGTACCGTTTTCAACATTGAATAATTGATAGGAAATAGACAAATCATGTAAGTGATTCTGCACTGATTCATGGTCTAAGGTGGTAATAAAAACTTGACTACCAAGTTGGCTCAATCGCTCAATTAAACGTCGTTGTGCGGTTAAATCTAATTCTGCTGTCAGATCATCTAATAATACCACAGTTTCCTTATTGCACGCATGCAGCATTGCAATCTGTGACAGTTTTAAAGCCATGATCAATAACTTTTTTTGTCCGCGTGACAGCACCACATCGGCATCGCCAGTCGCTGTTTTTAAACGTAAATCTGCGCGATGCGGTCCATATTCGGTATAACGGCGTTCCACATCTTTCTGATGATGATTGACCAAATCGCTCATCAAGCCCGGTTCCGGATGAAATCCGGGATGGTATTCCAGCCGAATGTTTAAATCAGGTAACAGCTGCTGTAAATCCTGCTGAAAATAATACTGCCACTGCTCGATAATACTGTGGCGTTGCAGATGCAGCATTTCACCATACTGGCTCAGCATCTGGTTCCACGGTTCCAGCTCGGCCAGGCTTAAATGACGCCGGGTTTTTAGTAAGCTGTTACGCTGTTTTAAGGCCCGCGAATAGTATTGCCAGGCATGATAAAACTCTGGTTCCACGTGGAACATCATCCAGTCCAGCAGCTGGCGTCGCGGTTTGGCGCCGTGGTCGATAATATCGGTACTTTGTGGATCAATCAGTTGTAGCGGCAGCAGTTTGGCCAGCTGCCCCTGGGTGGCAATATGATCGCCATTGACCTTAATTAGCTGTTCACCAGACAGCAGTTTTTGCATGCCAATTTTTTCGGTGGGCGATTGGGCAAACACAATCGCATCCTGGGCATCAAGCTGAATATAGTTTTTGGGGATATGGGTACGAAAGGAACGACCAGTGGCCAGTAAATGAATGGCCTCCAGAATCGAGGTTTTACCGGAGCCATTGGCACCATAAAAGACATTAAACGGCTGCAACCCGACGAGTGCAACCGCTTTTAAGTTTCGAACACGTTCTATATTTAAACGCGTAATATGCATAATCGTGTCAAATCACATACAAGCTTAGACACGCATCGGCATCACAACATAAGTTTGATCTTGCTGCGCCGGGTCCTGTACCAGTACCGACTGGTTGGCTTCGGTCATGGTCATTGCCACATCATCACCATCCAGTGCACCTAATACATCCAATAGATACTGGGCATTGAACGACATTTCCAGCGGTGCATTATTGTATTGCACGGCCAGGTCTTCAATCGCTTCATCCTGTTCCGGGTTGTTGGCGCGTAATTGTAGTGAATCTGCATTAAAGTTCAGGAATACGCCGCGTAATTTTTCATTACTTAAAATCGCCACACGCTGTAACGACTGCTTGAAGACATCATGTGCAATCATCACCACTTTATCACCACCACGTGGAATCACACGGCGGTAATCGGGGAATTTACCATCAATTAACTTGGTGGTGAAACGTACGGTAATATCGCCCTGCTCTTTGTCACGGCTCGGCACGGAAATGGTTACATTTAACAGTTCACGACCAATTAACAGGGATAGTTGCTCATCTTCAATACTGAGTAAACGCTGTAATTCGCCCACGGCTTTACGTGGCACAATTGCCTGAATCGGTTGTGTCGCATTTGAAGAGGCACCGGTTTCACATAATGCCAAACGGTGGCCATCGGTAGTCACAGCGCGCAGCTGGTTTTCATCAATTTCCAGTAAGGTGCCGGTCAAATAGAAACGTACATCCTGCACCGCCATGGCAAAGGCGGTTTTTTCAAATAAACGTTTTAATTCACGCTGAGTCACCGCTACCTGTGTGCCTTGAGTATTTTCAGTGGCCAATAACGGATAATCTTCGGCTGGTAAAGTCCCCAACACGAAACGGCTGTTGCCAGATTTTAAAATACAGCGCTGATCTTCAGTAATCTGCAGGTCAATTAAAGCCGCAGTCGGCAAAGATTTACAGATATCCATCAGTTTACGTGCCGGCACCGTGGTCTCACCCGCCTGTAAACATGCACCTTCAGCCAGAACCGTACTGGCCACCAGCTCCACCTCCAGATCGGAACCGGTAATGGTCAGCGCCTGTTCAGTCACCTGAACTTTCACGTTAGATAAAATGTTTAACGTATGGCGACGTTCAACCGCTCCTACAACATGTGATAGAACATTGAGTAAGCTTTCTTTGGCGATTTTTAAACGCACGGTACATTTCCTCTAACAACTGAAGATGATGAAGATAAAAATTAATTTTTTAGCAGTGTACTATGCGGCAGAATATGCCGCATTGCAAGAACAGAATTTGACCAAACCGGCCTAACTTTGCAACAGGCGTTGCAGGTTTTTATAGTCCTCGTTGAAGATTGGATCTTCTTCGCGCAGGCTTTGTACTTTCTCGCAGGCATGCATCACGGTACTGTGGTCACGACCACCAAAAGCCATGCCAATTTCAGGGAAACTGTCACCGGTCAGTTCACGGGCCAGCCCCATTGCCAGCTGCCGCGGACGGGCATAAATCCGGGTACGTTTTGGCCCGACCAATTCTTTCAGTGGAATACGGAAATATTCACTGACCACACGCTGGATATTTTCGGTACTGATGGTACGCGCACGAATCGCCAGCACATCTTTTAAAGATTCACGCACTACATCCAGATCAATCGCGGTGCCTTTAAAACGGGAAATTGCGACTACCTTGTTTAAGGCGCCTTCCAGTTCACGCACGTTGGCGACCACCTGCTGGGCAATAAACAAGGCACAGTTGCGCGGTAAATCGACGCCACTGCTTTCGGCTTTCTTTAATAGAATTTCAATCCGGGTTTCAATATCGGGCGGTTCTACCCCAACTGACAAGCCCCAGGAAAAACGTGACACCAGACGCGGGTCCAGTTCGGTCAGTTCTTTTGGATAACGGTCCGACGTCAGAATAATCTGCTTGGATTCATCCAATAAGGCATTAAAGGTATAGAAAAATTCCACCAGACTGGCTTCTTTACCGGCCAGCAAATGAATGTCATCCACCAAGAGCAGATCAAGTGAACGGCAATTTTTCTTGAATTCTTCAACCTTGCCCTGCTGTAGCGAGCTGACAAAGTCATGTACAAAGCTTTCAGCAGTCATATACATGACCCGGGCATTTGGCTTGGCCTGCAACAAGGCATTCCCCACTGCCTGCATCAAGTGGGTTTTACCCAGACCGGTCGGGCCATATAAAAATAGCGGGTTATGTTGTGAAGCGCCCAGATGGGTCAATACTTTACGGCAGGTTTCTGCCGCCATCTGGTTAGAACGGCCTTCTACAAATAAAGAAAAGGTAAATAAAGGGTTTAACTGACGCTTGCGGCTGTTTTTGCTGCCACTCTCTTCTTTGTCCTTTTTTGGACGGCTGACCGGTGCCGGTGTTGATTCTAAAGCAGCAGTGGTGGTCGCCGGCTGTTCACTGGCCGATAAAATGGCGCCCGGACGGGAATCGACCAGGATTTCAACTTTACGTACCCGTCCTTCAGACAGTTGTTCGGCCAGAATCGTGATCAGCTCAAGATGATGTTCCTGAATATAGCGGGTCCAATACGGGTTCGGTGCATATAAACGTAAAGTATCTTCTGATTCTTCTGCAACTAATGGGCGAATCCACATCGTAAAGACATTCCCAGAGAGCTCTTGTCGCAAGCGATTTAAGCAGTCCGTCCAAAGCATGTGAAAACCCCTATTTATTCCATTTTAAATTTAAAACGCATTCGTCCGCTGCAAGCGGGTCGCCATTCTAACCAAGTTATCCACATCTGTCATGAGAAATTGAGCGAATTTAGCCAAAAAACAGACATCAAGATCTAAATTTAAATTTAAAAGCTGGTGTGGATAAGTTTATCCGCAAGCTGTGGATAAAACATAGCATAAAGTTATCCACAATGTATTAAAAATATAAAAACACAGTTATCCACATGCAAAGTCTATGTTTTTTAAATTTAAAAATTGCTTTTCCACATAAAAAAGCCACCCTAATAAGAATAAATTTAAATTTATAAATTTGAATTTATATATTAGAGCGTGCTCGGATGTGGATAAACTGAAAATAAATTTAAATTCGAATTTAAACCTACAGAGAATAAATTTATTCACATGGTCTTGTGGATAATTATGTGAATAATATTGTTTATAACTTATTTTATATGTTTTAACAATAGGATAGCTTGTGAATAAGCCAGAATATGTACAATTGCCTATTCCTGGATAAACTTAAGGCCTTTTATAAAAATTAGGCTTATTTAAAGGAAAACCGTGTTTTTGATTGACAGCTCAAGCAATGAGCACTAAAATCGCGGACCTTTATAGAAAGATCATTTTTGGAGTTTCGACATGAAACGTACATTCCAACCATCTGAATTAAAGCGTAAACGCGTTCATGGTTTCCGTGCTCGTATGGCTACTAAAGCTGGTCGTCAAGTATTAGCTCGCCGTCGTGCAAAAGGTCGTCACAGCTTAACTGTTTAATCAGTCACGCTGCATCGACTTGGGTGTTATGACATCACTTTATGGCTTCAGCACAGAGCTTCGTATACGCTGTGCTGCCGATTATAAAGATGTGTTTGATGGTGCGCTTTTTAAAGTGCATCAACCCCATTTCTTATTTCTGGCAAAACCGTCCGAACTGCTGAACAGCCGTTTGGGTATTGTTGTTGCCAAGAAAAAAGTGCGTCGTGCACACGAAAGAAATCGAGTAAAACGACTTGCTCGCGAAAGTTTTCGCCTGCATCAACAGCAATTGGCTGTACTGGATATTGTGGTGATGCCCAAAATGGGGATTGAAACAGTGCCAAATGCAGAGTTACATCAGCAATTACAATTTGCTTGGCAGAAATTGCACCGCCTTGCCAAAAAGCATTCTAAAATAGCTCCCTCCCCACATCAGTAGAGATGACCAATGGTACGTTTACTGCATTGGTTGATTCGTTTCTATCAGATTGCGATTAGTCCGCTTCTTGGACCACGTTGTCGCTATATTCCAACCTGTTCTCAATATGCCCTGGAAGCAGTCCAGATCCATGGGGCCGGACGTGGTGTGTGGCTGGCGACTAGACGTATCTGTCGTTGTCATCCGTGGGGTGGTTCGGGCTATGACCCTGTACCGGCCAAAGCAATTCGTTTTATTTCATTTCAGCAAATAGATTCTCAAACGGGTCACATTGCTGTACCCTTTCGTGAACGTTTATTGAACCAAAATCACTCTAACCACTTGGGGTAATAGATATGCAACAATGGGCCAGGATTGCAATTCTCGGGGCCATGTTTGTTGTCGCTTATTTGCTCATTTTGGCTTGGCAAAAAGATTATGGAAATGCTGAAACCCAACCACAGCAACAGGCTGCGGTGGTTTCACATGAAGTGTCTGCAGATTTGCCAAATGGCCAAACCGCTACAGCAGCTTCTGATGTACCGCAGGCAAATATTTCAGCGCAGCAGACTCAAACCACAGATGCCACTGCACCTGTAAGTCAGCAGCTTATTTCAGTACAAACTGACCTTTATCATCTTTGGATCAATCCAAAAGGTGGTGATATTGTTCGTGTTGAATTACTCAATCATGACAAAAATAAAGACAGTGATGCACCGTTTGTAATGCTTGAAAGCGATGACAAACGTACCTATGTCGCTCAGTCAGGCCTGATTGGTCTGAATGGACCAGACAGCAGCCGTAATGGTCGTCCAAGCTATGAAGTTGAAAAATTAAGCTATAGCCTGGAAGATGCCAAAGCCGTTCAGAATCAGGACGGTGAAGCGGTGAAAGTGTTAAATGTACCAATGGTGTACAAAACTGCTGACGGTGTAGAAATTATCAAGACCTTCAGCTTCAAGCAAGGCGAATATCCGATTGTGGTCAACCACAAAGTGGTAAACCGCAGTGGCCAGAACTGGCAAGGTCAAATGTTTGGTCAGATCAAACGTGATAACTCGGATGATCCGGGTAAATCGGACCAGGGCATTTTCACTTTGGGTACCTTCCTGGGCGGCGCCTGGGGGACACCGGATGAACACTACAACAAGCTGAAATTCGACAACTTCACTGAAGAAAAACTGAATGTTGAAGCGACTGGCGGCTGGGTTGCGGTGGTACAGCACTACTTCGTGAGTGCATGGGTGCCGGGTAACCTGAAACTGACCCAGGCCGATGGCCAACCGTATAGCGCCAAGCTGGAATCGCGTAAATCAGGCGATAATATGAATATTATCGGCTTTACTTCGCCAACCATTAATGTACCGGCGGGTACAGTGGCAGAAGTCGATGCGACCTTCTATAGCGGTCCAAAAATCCAGTCAGAGCTGAAAGATCTGGCCACTGGTCTGAATCAGACTGTGGATTATGGCTGGTTATGGCCAATTGCCAAACTGCTATTTGTAGGCTTGGAATTCTTCCACGGCTTAGTGGGGAACTGGGGCTGGGCAATTATTCTGTTGACCATTCTGGTGAAGCTGATTCTGTGGCCATTATCGTCGAAGAGCTACCGTTCTATGGCGAAAATGCGTGTGATTGCACCTGAAATGCAGCGCATGAAAGAAGAGTTCGGTGAAGACCGGATGCGCTTCTCGCAAGAGATGATGGCCCTGTACAAACGTGAACAGGTCAATCCGCTGGCCGGCTGTTTACCGCTGTTACTGCAAATGCCAATCTTCCTGGCCCTGTACTGGGTACTGATGGAATCTGTAGAGCTGCGTCATGCGCCATGGTTACTCTGGATTCAGGATTTATCGGCAATGGACCCTTGGTTTATCTTGCCGCTGATCATGGGTGCGACCATGTATATCCAGCAAATGCTGAACCCGCAGCCGACCGATCCTATGCAGGCTAAAGTCTTCCGCATTATGCCAGTGATCTTTACTGTGTTCTTGCTGTTCTTCCCGGCGGGTCTGGTGTTGTACTGGATTGTCAACAACCTGATCACCATCTTGCAGCAAGGCCTGATCAACAAATCTGTTGAGAAAGACCGTGCCAAACGTGATGAAGCGACCCCAGTCAACTAAGTTGTACTGACGAGCTGAATAAATCCGCTTAAGATGATACTCTTAGGCGGATTTTTTTTGGCCCGACTTTAAGCATTGCGACAGGTGAATTTATGCTGACCCAAACCACAACAATTGCTGCGATTGCCACTCCACCCGGGCGTGGCGGTGTGGGGGTGATTCGCCTGTCTGGTCCCAAATCCTATGCCATTGCTGAAGCCCTGACCCAAAAGCAGCTGCCAAAAGCCCGTTTTGCCGGCTTCCGCCAGTTTTATGAGGCTAGCGGTGAGGTGATGGATGAAGGTTTGGTGATTTGTTTCCCCAATCCAAACTCCTTTACCGGTGAAGATGTGGTGGAACTGCAAGGTCATGGTGGCCCGGTCATTCAAAATGCCCTGCTGGCACGTTTACTGGAACTCGGTGCGACCGCGGCCAAAGCTGGCGAGTTTTCCATGCGCGCCTTTGAAAATGGCAAGCTTGATCTGGTACAGGCCGAAGCGATTGCCGACCTGATTGACGCGACCTCGCAGGCTGCAGCACGTTCAGCGGTACGCTCCCTGCAAGGCGCATTTTCAACCAAGGTCAATACGGTTTTAGAAAAACTGATTCATCTGCGTTTGCATGTGGAAGCAGCGATTGATTTTCCGGAAGAAGAAATTGATTTTCTGGCCGATGGTAAAATTCTGGCCCTGCTGGATGATGTTGCCAGCTCAGTCACCGCGGTACAGCAATCGGCACGTCAGGGACAATTATTACGTGAAGGCTTGCAGGTGGTGATTGCCGGTAAACCGAATGCCGGAAAATCATCTTTACTGAATGCTTTAGCCGGGATTGAACGGGCGATTGTGACCGATATTGCCGGTACCACCCGTGATGTGCTGCATGAAAAAATCACCTTAAATGGCTTGCCGATTACCCTGACCGATACCGCCGGTTTACGGGAAACCGGTGATGTGGTGGAAAAAGAAGGCATCCGCCGCGCGATTAAAGAAATTGAACAGGCCGATTTATTGCTGCTGGTGTATGACTTAAGTCAGGGTGAAGATCCACTGGCCTTGGCCCAGGAATATTTTGCCGATCATCTGGAACCCAAACGTCTGATGCTGATTGGTAATAAAGCAGATTTGACTGGTGCTGAAGCCGTTATTGGTGATTATCAGGGCTTTCGTCATATTACCGTGTCGGCCAAGCAGGAAACCGGTGTTCAATCGCTCATAGATGCGATTACAGCGCATGCAGGCTTCCAGCCGGAAGAAGATACCTTTATTGCCCGAACTCGTCATTTAGACGCAATGAAACGCACCCAGTACTATCTGGCCGAAGCGCGCGAGCAGCTGGTAGATTATCATGCCGGTGAGCTGGTGGCTGAATCCCTGCGTCTGGCGCAAAATGCCCTAGGTGAAATTACCGGAGATTTTAGTGCCGATGATCTGTTGGGTAAAATTTTCGGTTCTTTCTGTATTGGAAAATAAGCGTAGTACGCTCTGAGCTTGCTATGCATTTAAAAGCATCAGGTGTTAGCCACCTGGTGCTTTTTTATTGCTTTTTATCAGGCAATCTCGTCATTTCAGCCTAAAGGGTTTCGTATACTCTAAGGGAACAGCCTGTCACATCGTATGCGGCAGTTTACATCTTGCCATCCGCCCTTCTATTGCCCGATATTCAGCCTATGATGAGTGAATAACCTACAAGTTGTTTCAATAAAATCCTGAATGCAGTCTATAAAAACACTGCCGGAGGTGTGGCATGCTGGAGGTGGTTGATTTACGTGAGTCACTGGTTGCTTTAGTGAGTGTGCTGCAGCTGTTACTCGAGTTTATCTCGGTGGTCTGTGTAGTGATTGGTCTGGTCAAAACCTTAATGGTGCTGGTCCAGTTAAAATCCGGCCGCAGCGCGCGCTATTGTTTTGGGAACTGGCTGGCCACTGCGCTGGAGTTTCAGCTGGCCGCAGATATTCTGGCCACCACGGTCGATGCGGATATGGACAGCCTGATCAAACTGGCGATTATTGCGGTCATTCGGACCTTTTTAAACTACTTTTTAATGAAAGAGCTGGAACATCAACCCGGTACAGAGAAATAAAACTATTCAATCATCTGGTGGATGTTGATATGGTCAGCATCTGATTGGCAGCGCAGTCTGTCCGCACCCAGGATCAGGCCGAGGGTGCCTGATCATCCCCGACTCAACAGCATTAATTTAAAAGGTTAGCACTTTACGCTGCTGCCAGATCAGGCTGAGGCAAAGCAGCCCAATCAGCATGCAGAAGCTGATAATACCCACACTTAAGCCAAAATGGTCTGATAAATAACCCACCGCAATAATCGGTACAATGGTGCCCAGATAGGCAATAAACAGATAACTGGACATAATTGCAGCGCGGTTGTGCGGCTGACTCATCTGGTGAATCAGGCCAAAGGCGCCCAATAAGCTCAAGCCATGCCCAATTCCGACCAGCACATCACTGACAAAGAACAGCGGGCTCCATTGCAGCGACATACACAGTCCCAGCAGAAGCAGGCTGCCGAGCAGCGCATAGAGACCCCAGCGCAAGGCCGTGGCAGGCAGTACACTACGGGCAAAAAACTGGACGATGGCTGAAATAATTAAAATCGCAGAAATTGCTACACCACTGACCAGTGGTCCATGCCAAGGCAAAATATCCTGCACAAACGACGGCGACAGCGAAGCAAACAGACTAAAGCCGGCAAAGGCACAAAACGCAGCGAAACTGACCAGAAAAAAAGCAGCCTGATACGGCGCATCCGGGGTTTGTAATTTGGGATAAACCGAAAAGGGCTGCTGTTCAAAGGCAGGCTGTTTTAGCTTGAACAGGCCCAGCCCACAGAAAATGGCACTGACAATCACCGGAAGATAAGGCGTGACCAGCGGTTGCTCGGCAAACTGGGCAATCACACCGCCCAGAAATGGCCCTAAACCAAAGCCAATTGCGGTAATAATCGAGCTGAGCTGCGGCGCCAGCAGCTTATGGCTATCGGGCACTACATTCATCAGCCCCAGCATGGCAGAAGTGGTAATCAGTCCGGAGGCAATCCCAATAATAAAGCGGCCGAGGCCCAAATACAGTGCTGTCGGCGCCCAGGCTGACAGTATCAGTCCAATCGTGACCAGGGCAATACCGACCTGCAAGCTGCGAACAAAACCAAAGCGGTTACTGGTTCGCCCCAGAAACAGCAAGGTGGCCAGACAGCCGAACATATAGGCCACAAACAGATAGGTAATATGACTCGGCAGCAGCTGCCACAGCTCCTGATACAGGGGATATAAAGGGCTGGCCAGTGCGGTTCCAACGGTACCAATACACAGCGCCAGGCTGACCATTAAAAACGGCTGCCACGATTGAGCGTTTGACATGAGAGAATAAAAAAATACCTCAGCTTTTTGGCTCAGGTATCATGATATGAGAAAAGATCGTTTCAGTGTAAAGGCAGGAATTTTGTGGGTCAATCGAAAGATGGGCTTAGGTATAGCGTTTTAACAATTTTAAAAATTCATCCAGTTCGACTTCATTGACCTCGACCTCATCGCCAATGACATGATGGCGCAAATGCGATTCAATCAGCTCATTCATCAGCCCGTTAACCGCGCCTTTAATCGCAGCCACCTGCTGTAATACTTCGATACAGCTTTTTTCCGGATCATGGATGGACTGTTCCACCGCACTGATCTGACCTTGTAAACGCTTGATGCGATTTAAAACTTTTTTATCTGTATGTAAATGGCCCACACTTCACCTTAATTTCAAATATACTATAGGGGAGTATATTGGACGATTCTCCCCATGCAAAATCATGTTTCTCACCGTACCCATCACCATCAGTTTGATGAAGGCAATCCACTGGCCCAGAAGCGTATATTATATGCTGCGATATTAACCGGTGTCATGATGCTTTTAGAGATTATTGGCGGCTGGATTTTTAACTCGATGGCACTTCTGGCCGATGGCTGGCATATGAGCTCGCATATGCTGGCTTTGGGGCTGGCCTATGTGGCTTATCGGGCGGCGCGTCATTATGCCCAGGATGCCCGTTTTAGCTTTGGTACCTGGAAAATTGAGATTCTGGCCGGTTATAGCAGTGCGATTTTATTGCTGGTGGTGGCCGGTTTTATGGCGTTTCATTCGGTAGAACGCTTATTTTTCCCGGTTAATATTCATTATAACGAAGCCATTCCCATTGCGATTTTAGGCCTATTGGTCAACTTGATTTGTGCCTGGTTACTGCATGATGATGGTCACCATCACCATCACCATCACCATCACCATCACCATCACCATCACCATCACCATCACCATCACCATGAGTCGGGGCATGGACATGCGCATGCACATACAGCTGGAGCACATGATTTAAACCAGAAAGCTGCGTTTATGCATGTGGTGGCCGATGCTGTGACCTCCATTTTTGCCATTGTGGCCTTAATTGCCGGCAAGTTCTGGGGCTGGGATTTTCTTGATGCGGTACTGGGTATTGTGGGTTCGATTCTGGTGGCGCGCTGGGCCTGGGGCCTGATTCAGGAAACTGGACGCACCTTGCTGGATGCCGAAATGGATCATCCAGTGGTGGAAGAAATTCGCGAGGTGATTGCCGAGCTGCCAGGAATGGTCAATATTACCGATCTGCATGTCTGGAAAGTCGGTCGTGACAAGTTTTCCTGTATTCTGGCCGTAGAAACTGAAGATGAATTAAATGCCGATCAAATCCGCACGGCCCTGTCAGTGCATGAGGAAATTGTGCATATCTCAATTGAAATTAACTCGATTCATCCGGTTTATGTTCCACGTGAAACGCCATTGTCGATGCTGTAGTGATTCGGTAAATTTCTCTGATGAAAGTTAAATCTTTGCCCCGATTTAAGATTAGAATCGGGCAAGGATTGATAAAGACAAGATTTCACTATGTTCAAACATGCATTCTTGCTGGCAGCGCTCGCGATGAGCTCAACGCTGGCACTGGCCAATGTCGACACGGTCAAAGCCAATTTAAAGCAGCAACATCCAAACCTGGACATCCAGAATATTCAGGCCACCGAAATGCGCGGGATTTATAGTGGTTCAATGCAGGGTCAAGTGGTCTATCTGAATGAAGATGCCAAGCATTTTTTGGCCGGTTCCATGATCCGTTTAAGCGACCAGCAGAATTTGACCAAAGCGCTGCTGGTGCAACAAAACAGCATCGACTGGAAAAAACTGCCGCTGCAAGATGCCTTAAAAACGGTTCGAGGGACGGGTAAACGTCAGCTAGCCATCTTTTCTGACCCAAATTGCCCGTATTGCAAACAGCTGGAAGTAGAGCTGAAAAAACTCAATGATGTCACCATTTACACCTTTATTTTACCGTTAAAGGCACAATCGGTACGCCCTTCGCAGCAGGTGTATTGTGAAGCCAATCCGGCCCAGGCCTGGGAAGACCTGATTGCCAAAGGTCTTAGCCCGCGCACGAGCCAGTCCTGTGCCAATCCGATTCAGCGTAATCTGAAACTGGCGCAAAGCCTGGGATTAAACGGCACACCGGCCATTATTTTCTCGAATGGTTTTAAGGTGATGGGCGCCTACCCTGCTGCGCAGATTGAGCAGATTTTCAAGGAATTTGGACTCTAAGCTCAGATTGTTAAAAGTCAGATTTTAGACCATAAAAAAGCACCGGCAAATGAACGGTGCTTTTTTATTGATTTAAACGCGATGTGAGCGTTTGGAAATCATGTTATAGATAAACAGAATAATCAGCGCACCAATCACCGAGGCAATAAAGCCGGCAGCTGAGTTTTCATCATACAGACCGAGGAAGCGACCGCCGTAAGTGGCCAACAGTGAACCGGCGATCCCGAGTAAGGTGGTCATAATAAAGCCTGCTTTATCATCACCTGGATGGATGGCACGGGCAATAAGACCTGCAATAAAACCAATCACGATAGCCACAATAAGTGTCCACATCTCCTGTCTCCTTCTTGTTATGGTTTATCAAGTTGAGTTGTTGCTATTTGATTTATTTTTCAGGATTTTTGAGAGGACAAACAGTAGAGTCCTGCTACAGATTGTAGTTTTTTTGTCCGCTTTGTCGTAAAAAAAGTGGCTGAACGCCACTTTCTTTTGCGGTTGCTTACAGACCGATTTCACCAATAAACGGGATATGGCGATATTTCTGGTCATAGTCGAGGCCATAACCGACAATAAATTTGTCTTCTACTTCAAAGCCCAGGAATTTAACTTCCAGTTCAATTTCACGGCGTGACGGTTTGCTGACCAAGGTACACAGCTCAATCGAATTTGGTTCACGGGTTTGTAGAATTTCCAGTACTTTGCTCAGGGTATTGCCAGAGTCGATAATATCTTCTACCACCAGCACATCTTTGCCACGAATTTCGCCGTCGAGGTCTTTCAGGATTTTTACATCACGCGAAGACACAGTACTGCCGCCATAACTTGAAACGGTCATAAAGTCCAGTTCATGCGGTTTTTCAATGGTCCGGCATAAATCGGCCATAAACAGCACAGAACCGCGCAGTAAACCGATTAACACCAGCTCCTTGTCGCTATTGGCATAATGCGCATTAATCTGTTTACCAAGTTCTTGAACTTTCGCATGAATTTCTTCAGCAGAAATCAATACTTTCATATCAACGGTCATGGGTAGATCCCTAAAAGAGCAAAAAATAAAAAAGGTGTTGACCTGCAACACCCCAAAATATGCCTTAATTTTAATACATCTTGCGGTCAGATGCATCCTCTTTGCTGTCTAAAAAAACAGCATTTTTGACCGGGTGGTCTCTTTTCAGCAATAAGGCCAGACCAATCAGCGTGAGCGCCACCCGCCATTTCGGTTGCGCCCGGCGTATAGGTTTAGTCGCGGACATAGGCACATTGTCCATAAATATAGGTGGCCTGAATATTCCGTTCATCGCCCATGGTCATTAGTGCAAATAGGCTGTCTTCCAGGCCTTTGCTGTGCTGCTGGCGCAGGGCCTGCAAGGCGGTGGCGTTTAAATCCAGCACAATAAAATCAGCTTCTTTACCGACATTGAAATTGCCGAGCTTGTCATCCAGATCCAGTGCTTTGGCACCGCCTAAAGTGGCATGATACAGTGCTTCATAGGCCGACAGGTTTTGCTCAAGTAGCTGCTGGACTTTATAGGCTTCGCTAATGGTGCGCAGCTGGCTAAACGAGGTCCCTGCCCCGATATCGGTGCCCAGGCCCATTTTGACCTGTTTCTGCCAGGTCTGATGAATCGGGAACAGCCCACTGCCCAGGAACAGGTTGGAGGTCGGACAAAAGGCAATTGCGGAATTGGTCTGGTGCATACAGTCCCACTCCTGCTCTTCCAGATGTACACAATGCGCAAATACCGAACGCGAACCGGTCAGCCCATAATGATGATAGACATCTAAATAGCCTTTTTGCTCCGGGAACAGGCTTTTGACCCAGGCAATTTCATTTTTGTTTTCACTTAAATGGGTATGTAAATACACATCCGGATATTCAGCTTTCAGCTGCTGCGCTTTTTCCAGTTGTGCCGGCGTTGAGGTCGGTGCAAAACGCGGGGTAATCGCATATAAATTACGGCCTTTTCCATGCCACTTTTCAATCAGTGCTTTAGATTCCTGATAGGCGCGTTCTGGCGTGTCACAGAGTTCCTCGGGTGCATGACGGTCCATCAGCACTTTACCAGCAATCAGGCGCATCTGGTGCTGTTCTGCGGCTTCAAAAAGGGCATCGACAGATTCAGGATGCACGGTACAGAACACCAGTGCCGTGGTGGTGCCATTTTTCAGCAGTTCCTGCACAAAAAATGCAGCAATCTTGTCAGCATAGCTTTTATCAGCAAACTGCATTTCGGTTGGAAAGGTATAGGTATTCAGCCATTCCAGCAGCTGGGTGCCATAGGCGCCCACCATTTCGGTTTGTGGGAAATGAATATGGGTATCAATGAAGCCGGGTATAATCAGCTGATCGGGATAATGCTGCACCGAAACACCGGCCGGAATATACGCCTGCCCCTCTTCCCAGGGACCAAACCAGTGAATTTTCCCGTGTTGGGTGATTAATAAACCATCTTCTACATAGCGCACTTGGTCGTGAATATCACGCGCTTGGGCAACTGTATTCTGAATATCGAGGAAGCGGCCGCGTACTGCCGTCGTTGCAATGACAGAAGACATGAAAAACCTGCACTTGTTTAATTTTTTCGGTTGATTGTAGCTGAAAAGCGCTGCCCTGTATGGAAAATCCAACATTCAGTCACAGACATCGGGTGTCATGCAAAACTGTTGCCAGTTTTGGGGAAACACAAGATGTCCACTGGAGCAGCTCTAAAATATTCAGTTAAATCGCGTTCTTATACGCTGATATTCAAGAGTAAGTCCTGAATGTAGAAAATAAAAAAAGCCCGTATGCAACGGGCTTTTTGATCAATCAGTCCACTTTAGAGCGTGGTTTCATGATGCTTGCGACTGTGACGAATCGACAAGATCGCAGTCACCGTCAAGACAATCACAATAAAGCTCAGTGAAATCCAGATCGGCATATGGAATACATCCAGCATCAGCATCTTAAAGCCGATAAAGACCAGAATCAAACCTAGGCCATAAGGCAGATAATGCATTTTTGAGGCGGCACCTGAGAGCAGGAAGAACATTGCACGCAGGCCTAAAATTGCCATCAGGTTGGCAGTAAGCACAATGAAGGGGTCGGTGGTGACAGCAAAAATAGCAGGAATAGAATCGACTGCGAAGATGACATCAGAGGCTTCGACCAGAATCAGCACCAAGAATAACGGCGTTGCCCAAAGCAAACCATTTTGACGGACAAAGAATTTATCGCCCTGAAGTTGCGGGGTGATACGCATATGTTTACGTAGCCATTTCAGAATGGCCATATCTTCAATATTGCTGTCTTCTTCATGCTGACCACGCAGGAATTTGAAGCCGGTATACACCAGGAACGCACCGAAAAGATACAGAATCCAGGAGAATTCCTGTACAAACCAGGCACCAATAAAAATAAAGATGGTTCTGAGCACAATTGCACCCAGTACGCCATACAACAGCAATTTACGTTGTAACGCTGGTGGAATGGCAAAGGCGGCAAAGATCATCAGCCAGACAAAGACATTATCAATTGCCAAGGATTTTTCCAGCAGATAACCAGCAAAGTATTCCATGACCTTGGTATTGGCAATTGCCGCACCTGCAGTCTGCTCCAGATACAGCCATAATCCACCACCAAATAAAGTCGCGACACTGACCCAGGCAATACTCCAGTAGGCAGCAGTACGGACTTTGACTTCCTGATGTTTAAAGCCGACAAAATCGATCACCAGCATGACGGCGACAATTGCGAAAAAGACAAGATACAGCCAGAGCGTACCAATTGTTTCCATGTGAATTCTCCACATCGGACGACTGGCCATAAAAAAACCTTGACCAGCTGCCAGATGAAAAACATCTATAACAACATGATCAAGGTCTTGCCTACATCTTAGTGTTTCACTTTTTTATATCAAGTGTGACCTAAAGATGCTCAGATACCGACTTTTTGCAAAGTGTAATGACGATATTCTGACACGTTCAAAAACTGAAATTTCATTCTTAAACGTTTGGAGGAGGCTACTCCCCTTGTTCAACAATTCTGTGTTGGGGTAAGACCCCCAAAGTCGACATAGAATTGCATATTTTTAAGTAAAGTGCAAATAGGCTTATTTAAATGGATCGCGAGATTTTTCCTTATAGATTGAAATGCCGAGATAAATGGCTAAACCTAACAACAACAAAATAATGATGAAAAAAAGATCCATGGTCAGAAATGTTACAATGTATTAAAAATGTAATGAATTATATCTGTGTTTTAATTAAAAACCTAGTCATGTTTCACAGATCATAAAAAATGTAAGTCGCACTTTTCTTTTCTGTCTTTTTCTGTGAATAAAGCAGATACTGACTATTCCAGATGCGAGGATATGATAAAAATGATGGTGCAACACGAAAACAATGACAGCAAAGGGGCCTTTTTTGTTGAAGCCAATGGCGAGCGTCTGGCAGAGATGACTTATTCACGCGCCGGCGAAGATAAAATCATTATTGACCATACTACGGTCAGTGAACAGTTACGTGGTCAGGGTGTGGGACGTCACTTAGTTGAAGCTGCGGTCAATTATGCCCGCGAACAGCAGATCAAGATTATACCGCTCTGCCCTTATGCCAAAGCGGCTTTTGAAAAAGACCCATCTATTCAGGATGTACTTCAACCCTAATTCATCAGGTGACACATAAACTTTAAGGCAGGACAGCAATGGATATTCAACATCAAGAGGCAAAACGTGGCGGCGCATTTTTTATTGAACGGGATGGACAGCGGATTGCTGAAATTACCTATCAATGGCAAGACACGCATAAAATTGTCGCCGACCATACCTGGGTAGATGATTCATTGCGTGGCCAAGGCATTGCCCGCCAATTACTGGATGTGCTGGTCGAGTTTGCCCGGGAAAAACAGCTCAAGATTGTACCGGTCTGTTCTTATGTTGAAGTCATGTTTCGACGCGAGCCCAGCCTGGCTGATGTCGCCGCTTAAATCTGGCGCTTGAACCCGCCACCGACTTTGGAGGGTCAGCCAATATATAAAAACCACGAGCATGAACTCGTGGTTTTTGATTGCCGATAAAGACCTTAGTTGTAATCAATGATCACTTTCAGGGCTTTTTCATCTGAAGCGTGTTTAAATACCTCATAAGCCTTTTCAAACTGGTCAAATTTAAAATGATGGGTGGCCAGACGTTCCATCCAGTTTGCCGGAACAGCAGATTTTGAGCAGCATGCCGGTGGTATTGGCATTGACCAGACCGGTGGTAATGGTCAGGTTTTTAATCCAGAGTTTATTTAACTCGAAATTCACCGATTTGTCGTGTACTCCGACGTTGGCCAGATGACCACCCTCTTTGACGACATGCTGGCAAATATTCCAGGTGGCTTCTACCCCCACGGCTTCCATGGCGCAATCGACCCCGCGGCCATCGGTAATTTCCAGAATGCGCTGAATGGCATCTTCTTTGGCCGAGTTAATGGTATGGGTCGTGCCAAGTTCTTTGGCCATGGCCAAGCGGTTATCATCCCTATCTACTGCAATAATTTGCGCTGGAGAATTGAATTGTGCAGTCAGCAGACAACCCATCCCGATCGGGCCGGTACCAATAATGGCAATGGTATCGCCGGGTTTGACATTGCCATATTGCACGCCAATTTCATGCGAAGTCGGCAACACATCCGATAAAAATACCGCGACTTCTTCATTCAGTCCTTCCGGCAGCGGATACAGCGAGGTATCGGCAAATGGGGTGCGTACATATTCGGCATGGGTGCCGTCAATCATATAGCCCATGATCCAGCCGCCTTCATTGCGACAGTGCGCATAGAGCTGTTTCTGGCAGTTTTCAGTTTTCACAGGTACCGCAGCGGCTGATGCAGGAAATAATCACCCGGTTTGAAATTTTTGACCGCCGTATCGACTTCTTCGACAATCCCGATCCCTTCATGGCCGAGAATACGGCCATCAAACTGGCCGGTTTTTTCGATTGCGGTGCTTTCAATTTCCGGGTTTTTGCCTTTCCAGATGCCAAGATCGGTACCGCAAATCGTTGACTTGGTCACGCGGATGAGGGCATCGGTGGGTTGCAGAATCTGGGGACGTGGACGCTGTTCAAAACGGATATCATTGGCGCCATGATAAACCATGGCTTGCATTGCCTGGGACATGGTGGTCATCCTCTTGTTGTACTTATTGTGGGACAGCCTGCGCCTATTCACCTCATCAGGAACTGTGATGGCACAGGATGTGATCGTTCTAACTGAACAGGAGTTGATGACAAGTTTATCTCTAAAAAAACCTTTTTTATTCAGACATTTGTATATTTATTTTAATCTATTGAATTGTATGACAATAAAACAGGGCTGCAGTATTCTAACTACAGCCCCGTTGAATGATGTTTCAGGTCAATAAACGTGCTTAAGCCGATTTTAATGCGCTTAATAATTTCTGGTGCAGACCACCAAAACCGCCATTAGACATGATCACCACCGCATCGCCCTCGCCTGCTTCCTGGCTAACCGTGTGAATAATCTCATCCAGTGTCCGGGCAATTTTGGCATTGTTCGGAGCCGCAGCTACTACTGGCTGTAAATCCCAGTCCAGCCCTTCCGGTTGATACCAGATTACTTCATCGGCCAGACGTGCTGAATGTGCCAGTCCATCTTTATGGCTGCCCATACGCATGGTATTGGAACGTGGCTCAATAATCGCCCACAGTTTACGTTCACCTAGACGTTTGCGCGCGCCTTCCAGGGTGGTATCAATTGCCGTCGGATGGTGAGCAAAGTCATCATAGACTTCAATGCCGCGTACGGTATCGAGCAGCTCCATACGGCGTTTTACCCCGCCGAAATTGGACAAGGCCGCACAGGCCGTTTCAATCGATACACCAACATGCGCCGCCGCGGCAATGGTTGCCAGGGCATTGGCCACTGAATGCTGGCCGGTCATGTTCCAGCAGACTTCGCCCTGAACCACACCATCTTGCAGCACTTTAAAATGTGAGCCATCGGCCTGTAACTGCTCGGCAGATAGCGCGGCCTGGGCATGTGCAGTCAGTGAGGTGCGGACCACCGGTGTCCAGCAGCCCATTTCCAGCACTTCATCAATATGGGTTTCGGTAACCGGTGCAATAATGCAGCCTTCACTTGGAATGGTACGCACCAGATGATGGAACTGTTTTTGAATCGCCGCCAGATCATCAAAGATATCGGCATGGTCAAATTCCAGGTTATTTAAAATGGCAGTTTTCGGATGGTAATGCACGAACTTGGAGCGCTTGTCGAAGAAAGCAGAATCGTATTCATCGGCTTCAACACAGAAGTATTTGCCACCACCTAAACGCGCGCTTTCTTTAAAGCCAAGCGGAACACCGCCAATCAAAAAGCCCGGTTCCAGACCGGCCTGATCCAGCACCCAGGCCAGCATGGTGGTGGTGGTGGTTTTACCATGGGTGCCGGCCACGCCCAGAACATGCTTGCCTTGCAGCACATGATCGGCCAGGAATTGTGGACCTGAAACATAAGGCAGACCGGCATTGAGCATATATTCCACCGCATCAATACCACGTTTCATGGCATTACCGACAATCACCAAGTCCGGATGCGGCTGTAAATGGCTGCGGTCATAGCCCTGCATTAAGGTAATGCCTGCATTTTCCAGTTGGGTCGACATCGGCGGATAAACATTCTGGTCGGAACCGGTCACGGTATGTCCCAGATCACGCGCCAACAAGGCCAGAGAGCCCATAAAAGTGCCACAAATACCCAAAATATGCAGATGCATCCGCTGTTACTCCACTGCGTGTAGGACCGTACCATTCTTGTTGATGGCCTGGTCATGATGTATTGAATTGTCAGCAACGATAGCAAGGCTGTTTCGGAAAAGATAGTCATTCTTGTAGGGATTCGTTGACTGGAATCCGAAAAAATCAGGCATTTTCCAGGTGGATGCTAACCGTGAAAAAAATCCACATGGCCACACTGCTTTTTTAGCCTGAAACCGTACAATAGGCTGATGTTTTCTGGATGCTGCCGCCTATGTCCTTCCCTTTACTGCTGTTAATTATTTCCAACTGTTTTATGACTTTGGCCTGGTATGGACATCTGAAATTTTTGCATGGCGCGCCGCTGTGGCAGGCCATTTTGTTTGGCTGGATGATTGCCCTGCTCGAATACGCCTTTATGATTCCGGCCACGCGCTTACTGGCCCAGCATGGCTGGTCACTTGGGCAAATGAAAATTACCCAGGAAGTGGTGACCCTGCTGGTCTTTGTGCCGTTTATGCTGTATCTGTTCAAGCAGCCATTTAAACTGGATTATCTCTGGGCCGGTTTATGCCTGCTCGGTTGTGTTTACTTCGTTTTTCGCAGCAGTTAAGTCTTATTCAGGCTGTGGCAGATGCGGAAAAAGCGCGGCGAAATCTGCTTGAATCAGCGCCCGTTCTGGTGCGAAATCAAAGTGATGTAAACAGCGTTGTAGCACCTGCATCGCCATCTGCGTGGCCGCCTGTCTGAGTTCCGGTTCCGGCACATTCTGCGCAATCATCGACAGGCATTTCAGCAGGCGCTGATTTAACTCCAGATTCTGGGCACAATCGCGGGCCAGCGGCATAAAGCTGCCATAAATCAGGTCTTGCAGATCAAAGCACTCAATACTGAGATGCGGACAGTCACAGCGCGTCGCCTCCGGGTCCGGGCGACTGTCAATCAGAATCCGGGTCAGCGCATTCAGCGCGCTAATGCCAGAACCGACATCATTAATTGCACTCGACATGGCTTTTTGCCCGACCTCACTCATCACCAGCAGACAAAAACGCGGATCCTGCAGAAAACTGCGATTGGTTTCAATAATCAGATGCTGCAGAATCTGATCGCGGATCTGCTGTTGCTGTTCTTCGGACAGCGCCTGCGGGCTATAGACCTCGACCAGCGCAGTCATCGGATCTAAAAATTTGCCCGGCATAGATGGCAGATGTAAATGCAGTTGCTGCTGCGCGGCAATCTGCTCCAGTCCGGCCAGATCGACATGGTTAAAATAGCCGGTTGTGCTGCTATAGACGCAAAAGCTGGGCGCAAAGGCAGGCTTCTGCCCTGTTGCCCCCAAATCCGGTTGATGCCGGAACTGGCCCAAGGCCTTTTTGGCCGCAGTTTCAATCTTGTCGATGGTGGTGGTTAAATTGCCGAGTTTGGACAGGGTTTGTACCCAGTGAATCAGGGTATAAATCAGGTACATCAGCACCAGAATGGTACTGATAAACAGCACAAAACGTCCGGATGGACCGTAGTACTCCAGCCCCAGGGCAATTTTGGCAATCACTGCATAAATAAAAGCGGAAATAAAACTGGAAATGGCCAGCCGGGTGTTGTCATCGCTCATCATCAAGCTATAGGCACGTGGTGTGCCGCTGCTTGAAGCCGAAGCAAAAGCTGCCACCATAATCGACAATGAGAAGGTCGTCACTGCCAGCATGCTGGATGCAATAATATCCAGCAAGCTGCCCAAGGTGTCGATGCTGATATTCGGTACCGTACTGGCCGGAATAAAATACTGGCTGGCGATGGCAAATAATGAAAAAAATGTCGCAAAGATGGCACCCAGCGCCGGCATCAGCCATAAGTTTTCTGAAGGGTTTTGTAGCCAGATTTTAAGTTTGAACCACATGGAAACTTCCCTGAAAATATCTTTAATCTAATCTTAAGTTATTCATTACAAAAAGCTTTATCTTGATAGTTATAGCGTTTTTTTCACCGCTGTATGTCCTCTTTTTGTATTTTTGGCCTATTGCCATCATTGTATTTTCTTCAGTTTTACAAACAGATAATTTTAATCTTTATTCTTGCGCCGAACTTTAGCCAGCCGGTTTTTCAGTCTATAATACGGAGCTTATTCATTAAAGCTTGGCTCTCGTCGAGATTTATCTTTTTTCACTTAGTCTCTGGAACATTAGCAATGAATGCGGCCGCAGCACAAGACGCTCCTCTCGTTGGAATTATTATGGGTTCTCAATCTGATTGGGCAACTCTCGAACACACTGCCAATATGCTCAAGCAGCTTGGTGTCCCATTTGAAGCGGAAGTGGTTTCTGCGCACCGTACCCCAGACCGTTTATTCGAATATGCCGAAACTGCGCGTGATCGTGGTATTCAGGTGATTATTGCCGGTGCGGGTGGCGCTGCCCATTTACCGGGCATGTGTGCAGCCAAGACAGATCTTCCAGTGCTGGGTGTGCCGGTTAAATCTTCTATTTTAAATGGCGTCGATTCACTGCTGTCGATTGTACAAATGCCGGCCGGAATTGCGGTAGGTACCTTGGCAATTGGTCCGGCCGGTGCCACCAATGCTGCCATTATGGCTGCCCAGATTCTGGGTTTAACGCGTCCAGAGATTGCGAAAAATGTCGCTGATTTCCGTGCAGCGCAAACCGATAAAGTGGCCAGCAACAATATTCCGGGTCAGGCGTAATACGGGACATTCCTTATGAATAAAACCATTGGTATTTTTGGTGGTGGGCAGCTTGGCCGCATGATGGCGCAAGCCGCGTTACCACTCAATATTCAATGTACTTTCTTTGAAGCCAGTGCAGATTGCCCTTCTGCAGCTTTAGGTACAGTCTATTCAAGCGCAGCTGAACACGGTTTGCAGGATTTTATCCAGAGTGCAGATGTATTTAGCCTGGAATTTGAAAATACCCCACTGGCCGATGTCGATGTCTTGACCCAAAGTAAAGCGTTGCATCCGCCGCGTCAGGCGCTGGCGATTGCGCAAAACCGTTTGCAGGAAAAAGCCCTATTTGATGCGCTGCAGATTCCGGTGGCGCCGTATAAGGCGGTTGATTCGCTGGACAGTTTACAGGCGGCGGTGGCTGAATTAGGTCTGCCGATTGTACTGAAAACCGCGACTGGCGGTTATGATGGTAAAGGCCAGTTTGTGCTGCGTAGCGCCGATCAGATTGATCAGGCCTGGGCAGAACTTGGCCCTGCCGGCTCACTGATTGCAGAAAGTTTTGTCACCTTCTCGCGTGAAGTATCGATTATTGCGGTACGTGGCCAAAATGGCGATGTCAAAACCTGGCCATTGGCTGAAAACCATCACCATCACGGGATTTTATCGCACTCGATTGTACCGGCACCGAACAGCACTGACTTGCAACCGGTGGCGCAAGACTACATCACGCGCCTGCTGAATCATCTGAACTATGTTGGTGTGTTGACACTAGAACTATTTGTCACTGAAAAAGGCCTGTATGCCAATGAAATGGCACCACGCGTGCATAATTCAGGGCACTGGTCGATTGAAGGCGCAGTCTGTTCACAGTTTGAAAACCATGTCCGTGCAGTGGCTGGTTTGCCGCTCGGTTCGACTGAGGTGGTGCGCCCAACGGTGATGGTGAATATTATTGGTCAGCATCCAAAGTCGGAAGATGTGTTGGCGTTAAATGGTGCACATCTGCATTTGTACAATAAAACTGAACGCGAAGGCCGTAAAATCGGGCATATTACCCTAATGCCAAACGACAGTCGCGAACTGACGTCACTCTGCCGTCAGCTGGCGAAAATTTTGCCAAATCCGCTGGCCTTGAGTGAAGATATGAGCATTTAACTGCAGATTCGTTTATGAAAACAGCGGTCCCTCAGCGGGCCGCTTTTTTTATGCCAGAAATTCGGGCAAGATTGCGCTCTTTTTTCGCCAGCTGCCATTGGTCGGCTGGTTCAACAACAGGCTTGATTGCTTCAGTCCAGATCTTTTATAACTATAAATGGCTAAAAAACAAACATAAATACAGAGCATCTGAAAAAATTAAAAATGAATTCAAACACAGATTTTAAATTTAAATCTGAATATGCAGTTTGAATTTAAAATATCCGCTGAACTTTAAATTCAAAATTATGAATTCAAATCTGTTTGTAGTTTTAAATTTAAAATTTGAATTTAAAACCTGCGAAATAAATTCAAAAACTGCAATTTAAATTTAAAAAGTACAGATTTACGGTCCGGTGGATGGGTTTTGTGGATAAGTTTTCCTGAAATAAATTTAAAAATGATGATTTAAATTTAAAACCAGCGCTGTTTTGCAGGTGTGGATAACTTGTACTGGTTGAAGTCTGAAAAAATGAATTTACAAGAATGAATTTAAATTTAAAAAATAAGAAAACCTAGATTTGAATTTAAAAATACTCAAGATTAGATCTGTGGATAAAATTTTTTAAATTCAAAACTGAAATATGAATTTAAAATGAAGCAAAATAAATTTAAATTTACGTTTTTACCCTGTCATTTTATGGCTCAGCTGTTATGGTAAAACCAGTTTTAAATTCAAATGACATAAGGGATAGTATGCATCGCTTTGCTTTTGTTTTCGGATCTTTGGCATTGGCTGCATCTCAGCTACATGCAGAACTGATTATTAATGGTCAGCCGGTCACCACTACGGCGCCGGTGCCAAGTACCATCCAGCCTCAAAATAATTTCCAGGTCTGTCTGGCCAATTTGCGCGGCCAGGCCATGGCCAAGGGCGTCAGTGGCAGTACTTATGACCGCTATACCCAAAATTTAACGCCAGATTATTCCGTGATTGAACGCCTGAATTATCAGCCGGAATTTTCGACGCCAATCTGGGATTATCTTTCCGGTCTGGTCGATGAAGAACGCGTACAACTGGGCCAGCAAAAACTGGCCGAGCACCGTGAGGTACTGAACCGGGTTGCAGCAGCTTATGGTGTACCGCCAGAAACCGTGGTCGCGGTATGGGGTGTAGAAAGTAATTTTGGTGATATTTCTGGCCGTTATCCGTTATTGCAGGCCTTAGGTACTTTAAGCTGCGAAGGCCGTCGTCAGAGTTATTTCCGCGGCGAATTCTTTGCCGCGATGCGTATTTTACAACGCGGTGATGTGCGTGAAGATCAGCTCAGAGGCTCATGGGCCGGGGCATTTGGTCATACCCAGTTTATGCCATCGACCTATGAAGAACTGGCAGTGGATTTTGATGGTGATGGCCGCCGTGATCTGGTATCAAGCACCACCGATGCCTTGGCATCAACCGCCAATTTCCTGAAAAAACGTGGCTGGCAAAGCGGACAACCGTGGGGCTTTGAAGTGAAATTGCCCGCAGGCATGTCGGTCAGTGGAGAAGGGCGCCGCAATAAAAAATCCTTAAGCAGCTGGGTCAATCGTGGGCTAGTACGAGCCGATGGAAGTGCCTTGATTCAGGGCAATCTTTCAGGCAGCAGTCAGGCCGGTTTGCTGACACCGGCAGGCGGCAATGGCCCGGCTTTCCTGGTGTTTAAAAACTTTGATGCCATTTACAGTTATAACGCCGCGGAAAGTTATGCCTTGGCCATTGCGCATTTATCCGACCGTTTACAGGGCAAAGGCCCGTTTGTGACGGCATGGCCTACCGATGATCCGGGCACTTCACGCGCAGAACGTCGTGAAATCCAGCAGTTTTTATTAAATCGCGGTCATGATATTGGTGCGGTAGATGGCCTGATTGGTGATAAAACCCGTCAGGCGATTCGTCAGGAACAGATCCGCCTGGGCTTAAGTCCCACCGGGCGTGCCGGACAGCAGGTGTTACGCGCTTTTCGTAATGAAAATGCCAAACTGATGATGCTGCAATAAATAAATATGCAATGAAAAGGGCGCCTTATGGCGCCCTGATGTTTATTCAATATCTGAGGTATCAATCTTCACGGCTTCTAAAATATCAAAAATGACCGTGGTTACATCCTGACTCAAATCACGGTTGTTAAACACCTCATAGGCCGTAATGGTGACATCGGTGTCGCTTGGCAGCAGTTTTTGTTCTTCTTCAATCAGGTGATTAACCGGCAACAGGGTCTGTTTGATTTCTAAATGCAGGATATCTTCAAACTCGACATTTTCTTCTTCGAGTTCAATCATTTGCTCATTAAAATACGGCAATAGAATAGAGTAGAGATACGGTTGAATATTGACGATATCAAACAGTTCAATATCACGCGTTTGTTCAATCGTGCTGATGTGGTCATTTACTTCAATCAAAATATGGTAGTAACTCACATTAATCTCCACAAACATTCCTGTTGAAATTGCGGCTTTCACAATAACATGAAATAGCCAGAGAGGGCAGTGCTGTTGGCGATAAAGCCCCGGTTTTCTAGATTAACTTGTAATGAAAAGCATCAAATGTATTTAACGCTGCTGCAAAAGCGCCAAATCGGCGGCAGTTAGTTGAAAATGATCCAGATTTTGCTCTTGCATGAGAGGATGCATCAGGGCATGTGGATCATGGGTATGCCCCAATCCCAAGGCGTGACCGAATTCATGTGCCAAGGTTAAACGCAGGTCGGCGGCTGACTGAAACTCATAGATGAGAATAGTTTTGCCATCAAAACTGCCTTTATCAAATAAACGCGGCTGAAAGCGCTGGTTAAATTGCTGCACCGAAGCATCAATTGACTGATTCAGCTGGTTGAGGGCATCGATCTGTTGGTTCAAGCCTGCAATACGCACATTAAACTGTTGAATTTCAGCCTGTAAACTGGCGGTTTGCTGTTCAAGTTGCTGGCGCTGCTGGTTTAAAGAGCTGCGCTGTATGGCTGATGCACCGCCTTGCTGGTTCAGCTGCTGCACCTGCTGGTTATAGGCATTCAGCTGTTGCTGTAACTGGGCATTTTTAAAAGCCAGCTGCTGGTTCAGTTGCTGAATCTGCTGTTTGACTGTCTGTACTTGGGTCTGTTGGCGTTCCCAATGCTGCTGCTGTTGCTCAATCTGGCCCATCTGTAGGCGACGCTGTTCCGATTCATATTGGCGTTCATCATAAATCAGGCGGATTGCCAGTCGTGCTTGTGGATCATAGACAAAATAGTCCTGACCAGTACCCTCTGTCCAGATTTGTGTGGCCTGTTGGGCCAGTTGCACTACCTCGGCATGACTTAAACCAAAGCGCGGGTCCACTTCGGCAATCCGGTAACGCAGCCGGGTATCCAAAGGTGCCTGAATCCGGGTCAGCAGGCTGTTGTGCTGCAGCTGCGGATGCTGCTGGTTCTGATACCACAGCATGGCGGACAGCAGTAACACAATCAGGATTAAGGGACGCATCACGCAGATTGGGCTTCCTGTAGAGAGGGGATAATTAACTGCACATCCGCATCTGTGATTGACCGATTTTCTTTCCTTTATATAGCAGGAGAAAAGGATCAAAAGCAGAGTAGGCCAGATGGGGTGTCTAACTAGCTTAAAAAAGCCGCAGAGATGAAACAAGTCTTTTTTGCTTTCAAGCAGATATAAAAAAAACCGCGCTTACGCGCGGTCTTTTTGTTTAAAGCGACAAATTATTTTTTGTCATCTTTCACTTCAGTGAACTCAGCATCTACAACGCCATCGTCCGCTTTTTGCTGTTGGCCAGCATCACCACCGAAGGCATTCGGGTCAAAACCTTGCGCACCGCCTTGGCCTTGAGCTGCTTCATACGCACGCTGTGTAATTGGCATGATGATGTTTTGCAGCGCTTCAGTTTTCGCCTTGATCGCGTCAACATCATTTTCTTTGGTTGCTGCTTCAAGTTCTGAAACTGCTGTTTCTACCGCAGTTTTCTCATCAGCAGTCACTTGTTCGCCAAGATCTTTTACTGCTTTTTGAGCAGAAGAAACCAGGGCATCTGCTTCGTTACGTGCTTTTGCCAGTTCTTCAAACTTACGGTCTTCTTCAGCATTCGCTTCAGCGTCTTTGATCATCGCTTCGATTTCAGCATCAGACAAACCTGAGTTTGCTTTAATCTGGATCGATTGCTCTTTACCCGTGCTCTTGTCTTTCGCAGACACTTTCAAGATACCATCGGCGTTGATGTCGAACGATACTTCAATTTGTGGCACACCACGTGGTGCAGGTGGGATATCACCCAACTGGAAGTTACCCAACAATTTGTTTTGTTGAGCCATTTTTCGTTCACCTTGGTAAACCGAAATGTCTACTGCAGGTTGGTTATCTGCCGCTGTAGAGAACACTTGTGATTTTTTCGCAGGGATTGTGGTGTTTTTCTCGATGATTGGAGTTAACACGCCACCCATTGTTTCAATACCAAGTGTAAGCGGTGTTACGTCAAGTAAAAGAACGTCGTTCTTGTCACCCGAAAGTACAGCACCTTGGATTGCCGCACCCATTGCCACAGCTTCGTCAGGGTTCACGTCTTTACGTGGCTCTTTACCGAAGAACTCTTGTACTTTTTGTTGTACAAGTGGCATACGAGACTGACCACCAACCAAGATTACGTCAGAGATGTCAGAAGTCGAAAGACCTGCATCTTTCAGTGCAATACGGCAAGGTTCGATGGTACGCGCAACCAGGTCTGCAACCAGACCTTCTAATTTCGCACGTGTTACGTTGATCACCAAGTGTTTAGGACCAGTCGCATCAGCTGTGATGTATGGCAGGTTGATTTCAGTTGCATTTGAAGAAGAAAGCTCGATTTTTGCTTTTTCAGCCGCTTCTTTCAAACGTTGTAACGCCAGTGGATCGTTTTTCAGGTTGACATTTTGTTCTTTCTTGAACTCTTCAACCAGGTAATCGATCAATGCGTTATCGAAGTCTTCACCACCTAAGAAGGTATCACCGTTAGTCGACAATACTTCGATTTGCTGGTCGCCATCAAGATCCGCAATTTCAATGATGGATACGTCGAAAGTACCACCACCCAAGTCATAGACTGCAACTTTACGGTCGCCTTCTTTCTTGTCCATACCGAACGCTAACGCCGCAGCAGTAGGTTCGTTGATGATACGTTTAACGTCTAAACCAGCAATTTTACCGGCATCTTTCGTTGCTTGACGCTGTGCATCGTTGAAGTATGCAGGAACGGTTACAACTGCTTCAGTAACAGTTTCACCGAGGTAATCTTCCGCAGTTTTCTTCATTTTTTTCAGAACTTCTGCAGAGATTTGCTGTGGTGCTAATTTTTTGTCGTTAACTTCAACCCAAGCATCGCCATTGTCTGCTTTGATGATTTTGTATGGCACCAGACCGATATCTTTTTGTACCGCTTGGTCTTCATAACGACGACCGATCAGACGTTTGATTGCGAACAATGTGTTTTTCGGGTTAGTTACTGCTTGACGTTTCGCAGACTGACCGACCAGGATTTCGCCATCTTTATACGCAATAATAGATGGAGTTGTACGCGCGCCTTCAGCGTTTTCAATTACTTTAACTTTATCGCCTTCAAGTACCGCAACACATGAGTTGGTTGTACCTAAGTCAATACCAATGATTTTAGCCATTTGGATGTTTCCTCAAAAATTTTATTGTGCTTTACACTTGTTATCCGATATGAGAGCCGTTCAATTTTTTTCAAGTTAAAAATATGAAAAAATTTCACCAACTCCCGAATTTATGAGGCTTAAGCGCCGACCATAACCATTGCAGGACGCAATAAACGGCCATTTAAGCTATAACCTTTTTGCAGTACGTTGCCAATTTCGTTGGCTTTGGCTGTTGGATCAATGCCCACCGCCTGATGTAAATCTGCATTGAAACCGTTCGCGGTATCTACCGCCACAATGCCGAATTTCTCTAAAGTCGTCAGCAGTGATTTCAGCGTCAGTTCCACCCCTTCAGACAGCGGGGTTTTTTCTTCGCCAGCTGCGGCAATAGCACGTTCCAGGTTATCTACGCTATCGAGCAGTTCTTTGGCAAATTTCTCCAGCACTGCTTCTTTATGCTTTTCAGATTCACGCTGAATACGCTCGACACTCTTTTGCGCTTCATACACTGCATTGGCGGTACGCGCTTTTTCAAGTTTTAAATCGCCTTCGAGCTGCGCAATCTGTTCTTGTAAAGACTCAACGGAAACGTCTGCCTGCTCGGTTTCAGCTTGAGTTTGGGTAGTATCTTGTTCTACTTGCTCTTGTTGCAGATCTTGAGCGTCTTGGTTGTGCTCGGTTGCCATTGATTTACTCCGTTTAAATGGGTTCTTAAACATGTACAGTCCTTCTGGCATCAGTATTGACTGGTTCATTCTGAACTGCCATGAGTGATGAATTTCGTAATTATTAAAGAAGTCGGGGCAGGGGATAAAAATTCAAGCGGTGCCAGTCATTAAATCTGCAGAAATTTGCTGAAAAAACATACATTCTTTTAATTTTTGATCTTTTTAGCAGGGAGGGTGCAGGAAGATACTACGAGGCTGAAACCCCAATTTATGGGAAAATGATTTTAATTTTAAGTCCCGATAAATTCTGTAGATGCTGTTGAGTTGTCTATACAAAATTTTTAAGTTGATTATTCTTTATACATAAAAACGATCAGAATGAGTGAAAAATACTATTTTACAGGGCAAGGTCAACTTTGTATGATTGCGCCCAGATTCTATCGCTGTAGTTTCTTTTGATATTTTCTTGAAATGTGTTTTCTGGCTTATCCGCCCTCTGGATAAGCCTTTTTTTTGCCCTAAAAATTTAAAAGTGCCGCATTTACACTGTTATCTTTTCGCAAAACTAGCCGTATGTTGTGTAGAGCACGCTGTTTTCTTCCTCTAAAATAATTCTGCACTTTCGTTCTTTTTTATTGCTGTAATCTATAACAAAAACAGCAGATTAATCCTGCTGATTCCTTCCATTGGCTGTAAAAATAGCTGCATCTTCATGTTTATAAAAAACTGCATAACTCGTACCGGTGGATATAAAAATTTAACTTTTTATCTGCCCAGCCAGTGCTGAAATTTTGAAAGTATAGCCAGCGCAAAGTTGGACTTTGTATTTTTCAATAAATGAGGATCGAATGATGAAAAAAATGGATGTATTGGCTGTGGCCTTGTTTGCTGGACTGGCGGTAGTAGGCTGTAGCAGTCATGAAACGGCACAGGCGCCAGAAGTGGCACAAAATCCTGAGCAACCTGAAACGGTACAGGTAACTACCATGCCGGTAGAAGCGGGGGCTGAAGTGGGCGTAGCCGCAGAAGTTACTGCCCCGGCCATTGCTGCACCAGCAGGGTCGGAAGCACCGGCAGTTGAGGCACAGCCGCAGCCCTAAATTCAACGCTGTCTATTTCAAATGAAACAGGACCATCATTTAAATCAGGGAGGAAGATTTAATTTCTAAATAGGAATATTCAAAAAATGGCCAGGGAAGGCCAGCTATTTTCACTATTATTATGGAAGGTCGTTATTTTTCTATCACAGCGCTTTCAATCAAAGCACCTTGTAAAAATAAAAACCCGAAAGCCAGGTTTTCGGGTTTTTAAACTGTACATCGCACACTGTCAAATACAGGATTAATCACGACGGTCACGTTGCCGTTTGCGATATTCTTCCATCCGTTTACGCTGTTCTTCGACCCGTTTTTTACGCTGCTCTTGCTGTTTGCGTTCGACTTGCTGGCGTTTACGGTTCAGTTCGGCGCGTCGTTCGCGTTCCCGTTGTAACTGCTGGCGGCTTTGTTCGGCACGTTTACGTTCCAGTTCACGTTTTTGTCGATCCCACTGCGCTTCGCGTTGGCGTTGTTGCTGTAAGCGTTTCTGACGTTGTTCATATTCCCAACGCTGACGTTCTGTCATGCGACGATAATCATAGTTACGGTCGTAATCCCGGTCATAACGGTGATCATAGCGGCCATTGTAGTGGCCATCTTCAGGGAACGCGACACAACCGACCGCTAAAAATATGGTCGCACAGGAAACCAAGAGGAGTTTTCTAGACATGGTGAGCGTCCTTTTTCTATCCGGATTAGCAAAATCAATCCCTCTGTATCATCAAAATTGTCAATGACACCTTATAGAAATAAGATTAGCGTATATAAATTCTGAATATGTAGGTCGATGACTGGACTTCTATAACGAAATAGTCACTAAACTGCTGATCATGTAGAAAATGTGAAGAATGAATAAAAAAAGGAAGATGATAGATGAGTGCGTATCAACAGAAACTGCAAAAAATCATTGATAACAGTCAGGGTGCGGTGGTGCGAACACTCGATCATTTACCGTGCATGGCGCAGGAATCGCTGGCACGTGCCTTGGGCTATCCTTATCAGTATCCGCAACTTGATCCCCTCATTAAATGCATGATGGCGGCCCAAATCAAGCAGGGGCGTATCGGTTTTATTGGCAAAAATCCGGCACAATCGCGTCAGGCTTTTGATACTCAGATGAAAGCCATCCGTAAACAGCCGACCTATGTCAAACGGGTCGAAGATTTACGTTTAAGCCTGCAAAGTGGCACCATCTCGGCCCGTTATTATCATCCTGCACCACATAAAAAACTGCCCCTGATTGTGTTTTATCATGGTGGCGGCTTTGTGGTGGGCAATCTCGATACCCATGATGAAGTTTGCCGGCTGTTGGCACATGCCGCTCAGGCACAGGTGGTCAGTGTCGACTATCCACTGACCCCGGAGGCATCACCGACACAGCTGATTCAGTGCTGTGAAAATGCTTTGGCTTGGGTGTATCAGCATCGCCGTCAATTTAATATTCTGAAAAACCGTATTGCCGTGGCGGGTGACAGTGCCGGTGCCAATATTGCTACGGTGGTGTCACAGCGCAGTAAAAATACCGCCTATGCACCGCATGCCCAGCTACTGATTTATCCGGTGGTGGATTTTAAAAGCCGTCATCCGTCATTCTTTGCCTATAAAGACGGTCTGGTGCTGACCGAGCAGGATATTGATCTCGTCACCGAGTATTATGCCTTACAGCACAATATGGCACTGGATGATGCTCTGATTTCACCGACCTATGGCAATTTAAGAAAACTGCCGCCGACCTTTATTGTGACGGCCGGGCATGATGTGCTGCATGATGAAGCAGAAATTTATGCGCACAAACTGCGTCAGCAAGGGGTCAAAGTCCAATATAAGGAATATACCGACCAGACCCATGGCTTTATTAATTTAACCCCGGTTTCGCGCCGTGCCAAAAAACTCACGCTCGAACTGGGCAAGAATTTCAGAAAATTCTGGGATCGACCACGCTTCTTTTAAAAGGAATGACTTAAAAAGGTCGACTCAGATTTTTTCTGGTTTCACGTGGAACAGCGGTTTTGGTTTTAATCTGCGCTTCGGGGAATAACAGATCAAACTCCGGCACATAAAAGCTTTGTAATAGTCGGGCTTGGGCAAAATCCGGAAAAATATCTTGGGTATTTTGCCATTCTACCGTTTTGAGTTTAGATAAACGGCCGCGAAACTTCGGACTAAACTGGTAGCGCTGGCCTTGCCAGGCCTGCTGAATGGATAAAAATGAAGCCGGAATATGATGGCTATTGATATAAAACGAGGTGCTGTTTTTCGGCCGCTCCAGACAAATTGACATCTCTTGCTGCTGATGACGCACAATACAATAGGTGCGACCTTCTTTTTCCAGCCATTCAAATTCGGCCAGCTCTTTCGGAATGCCCCATAACTGCTGGCCATGCACTAAAGAGGCCTGGGTCGAGACATAAATCTTGGGAATGGTCGACAAACGATGTTTATACAATAAAGGATGATCCATAATTAACAGTTCATCATACGGACCCACTGGCGAATCCTGATAGCGGATCAGCATCACATTGACCATGCGTCCTAAAGGAGACGGGGCCAGCCGAAAACGTTTGGCTGTTTTCAGGAAAAAAGGGTTCAGCCAATAATTCAAAATAAAAGCATCGCCGTGTAAGCGCCAAGGCGGATGCGCAAAAATCTGGTTCTGGATATTGTTATTCATCTTATTCTCAGAATTTGAAAGGAACAGCTAATGTTTTCTTCATACTGAACAATTAATATAAGTGAAGCAAAACATCAAACCACGGATTCGTAAAGAAATGTTAAAACGTAGCGTTCTTATGGCTGCCAGCCTTGCCCTTAGTGCCTCTGCATGGGCTGCCAATTCAATGATTGAAATGAAAACCTCGATGGGCAATATTGAAATTGAACTGTTTAACGACAAAGCGCCGTTGTCAGCAGCCAATTTTGAAAAATATGTCAGTAGCAGTTTTTATACCGGTACCATTTTCCATCGTGTCATTCCGGGCTTTATGATTCAGGGCGGCGGTATGGATGCAGCCATGGTGGAACGTCCAAATACCCGTCCACCGGTCAGAAATGAATCCTATAATGGCCTGAGCAATCAGCGTGGTACTTTGGCGATGGCACGGACCAATCATCCTGATTCAGCCAAAAGCCAGTTTTTTATTAATCTGGTCGATAACGATTTCCTGAATAAAAGTCCACGCAATGCCGGTTATGCCGTGTTTGGCCGTGTTACCAAGGGGATGGATGTGGTCGATAAAATTGCCAAAGTACCGACTCGCAATGTTGGTGTGCACCAGAATGTTCCGGCTCAACCGGTGAAAATCCTGAGTGTGAAGATAAAACCGGCAACGGTAAAAAATTAACGAAAATAAAAAGCAGAAATATAAATTAAATATTTCTGCTTTAAAATTAGAAGTTTATTTCAAAGATTGGGCAAAAATGCTCCATGTTGGTGCATAAAAAAGAAACACTCGATAAAACAAGATGCTAAAAGCACTTGCGTGTGTAAGAAATTGTCCTATAATGCACCCCATACCGACGAGATACATGGTGATGAACGAAGCGGGTTGCTGAGTTGTTGAGTGTTTTGAGTCCAGCTTCTGGCACTGACGAGGTGTTAGAAAGATCATTAAGAGATTATGAAGAACAACTTGTGTGGATTTTTACTGGTTGATTAATCGAATATATTTTCATTAATTGATTGGTTTAAATTACTCGAAGTTTATTTGAGCGAATTTAAGTCAGAAATTGATGAGCCAGATTTGGTCACTTCGAATAAAGTGACAAAATGATTTTAACTGAAGAGTTTGATCATGGCTCAGATTGAACGCTGGCGGCAGGCTTAACACATGCAAGTCGAGCGGAGCGAGGGTGCTTGCACCTTAGCTTAGCGGCGGACGGGTGAGTAATGCTTAGGAATCTGCCTATTAGTGGGGGACAACATTCCGAAAGGGATGCTAATACCGCATACGTCCTACGGGAGAAAGCAGGGGATCTTCGGACCTTGCGCTAATAGATGAGCCTAAGTCGGATTAGCTAGTTGGTGGGGTAAAGGCCTACCAAGGCGACGATCTGTAGCGGGTCTGAGAGGATGATCCGCCACACTGGGACTGAGACACGGCCCAGACTCCTACGGGAGGCAGCAGTGGGGAATATTGGACAATGGGGGGAACCCTGATCCAGCCATGCCGCGTGTGTGAAGAAGGCCTTTTGGTTGTAAAGCACTTTAAGCGAGGAGGAGGCGCTCTAGGCTAATACCCTAGATGCGTGGACGTTACTCGCAGAATAAGCACCGGCTAACTCTGTGCCAGCAGCCGCGGTAATACAGAGGGTGCGAGCGTTAATCGGATTTACTGGGCGTAAAGCGCGCGTAGGTGGCTAATTAAGTCAAATGTGAAATCCCCGAGCTTAACTTGGGAATTGCATTCGATACTGGTTAGCTAGAGTATGGGAGAGGATGGTAGAATTCCAGGTGTAGCGGTGAAATGCGTAGAGATCTGGAGGAATACCGATGGCGAAGGCAGCCATCTGGCCTAATACTGACACTGAGGTGCGAAAGCATGGGGAGCAAACAGGATTAGATACCCTGGTAGTCCATGCCGTAAACGATGTCTACTAGCCGTTGGGGCCTTTGAGGCTTTAGTGGCGCAGCTAACGCGATAAGTAGACCGCCTGGGGAGTACGGTCGCAAGACTAAAACTCAAATGAATTGACGGGGGCCCGCACAAGCGGTGGAGCATGTGGTTTAATTCGATGCAACGCGAAGAACCTTACCTGGCCTTGACATACAGAGAACTTTCCAGAGATGGATTGGTGCCTTCGGGAACTCTGATACAGGTGCTGCATGGCTGTCGTCAGCTCGTGTCGTGAGATGTTGGGTTAAGTCCCGCAACGAGCGCAACCCTTTTCCTTACTTGCCAGCATTTCGGATGGGAACTTTAAGGATACTGCCAGTGACAAACTGGAGGAAGGCGGGGACGACGTCAAGTCATCATGGCCCTTACGGCCAGGGCTACACACGTGCTACAATGGTCGGTACAAAGGGTTGCTACACAGCGATGTGATGCTAATCTCAAAAAGCCGATCGTAGTCCGGATTGGAGTCTGCAACTCGACTCCATGAAGTCGGAATCGCTAGTAATCGCGGATCAGAATGCCGCGGTGAATACGTTCCCGGGCCTTGTACACACCGCCCGTCACACCATGGGAGTTTGTTGCACCAGAAGTAGGTAGTCTAACCTTAGGGAGGACGCTTACCACGGTGTGGCCGATGACTGGGGTGAAGTCGTAACAAGGTAGCCGTAGGGGAACCTGCGGCTGGATCACCTCCTTAACGAAAGATTGACGATTAGTAAGAATCCACAACAAGTTGTTCTTCATGACGATGTATCTGAGGGTCTGTAGCTCAGTTGGTTAGAGCACACGCTTGATAAGCGTGGGGTCACAAGTTCAAGTCTTGTCAGACCCACCACTAACGACAAGCAAGCAATTGCAGAGCGAATAGAAATCAGAACATTGACTTAAATGATAAGCTGGGGACTTAGCTTAGTTGGTAGAGCGCCTGCTTTGCACGCAGGAGGTCAGGAGTTCGACTCTCCTAGTCTCCACCACACATTGCTACGCAATGTGTAGATAGCTAAATAGCTAAGAAACAAGCAAACGAACAGATAGCTTATAGAGCTTAGTGAGAAGATTGTGTAGAATGCGCAGCTCTTATTAATCTCTGTGATTTATCACAGTTGACTGCAGTCCGACGAGGATGCAGTGAATCATTAACAGATTGGCAAAATTGAGTCTGAAATAAATTGTTCACTCAATCAATATACGTTAACGCGTTGTTATGACGGGTTGATGAACGTAGATTGAATTGAGAACTAGCAAATTAACTGAATCAAGCGTTTTGGTATATGAATTTAGATTGAAGCTGTACGGTGCTTAAGTGCACGTGACTTCGAACTGTAGATTAAATAGATAATTGATTATTTATTTAATTGTCTTAATCCTACTTGTAGGGATTAACGACTGTTTGGGGTTGTATAGTCAAGTAATTAAGTGCATGTGGTGGATGCCTTGGCAGTCAGAGGCGAAGAAAGACGTGATAGCCTGCGAAAAGCTCCGGGGAGGCGGCAAATATCCTTTGATCCGGAGATGTCTGAATGGGGAAACCCACTTACCATAAGGTAGGTATCAATACATGAATACATAGTGTATTGAGGCGAACGAGGGGAAGTGAAACATCTCAGTACCCTTAGGAAAAGAAATCAATTGAGATTCCCTCAGTAGCGGCGAGCGAAAGGGGAACAGCCCATTAAGTTATGTGTGTTTTAGTGGAATGCTCTGGGAAGTGCAACCATAGTGGGTGATAGTCCTGTACACGAAAGGGCACACATAATGATGACGAGTAGGGCGAGGCACGTGAAACCTTGTCTGAATATGGGGGGACCATCCTCCAAGGCTAAATACTCCTGACTGACCGATAGTGAACCAGTACCGTGAGGGAAAGGCGAAAAGAACCCCTGTGAGGGGAGTGAAATAGATCCTGAAACCGCATGCATACAAGCAGTGGGAGCCACTTCGTGTGGTGACTGCGTACCTTTTGTATAATGGGTCAGCGACTTACATTCAGTAGCAAGGTTAACCGCATAGGGGAGCCGTAGGGAAACCGAGTCTTAATAGGGCGTATAGTTGCTGGGTGTAGACCCGAAACCAGGCGATCTATCCATGAGCAGGTTGAAGGTTGGGTAACACTAACTGGAGGACCGAACCCACTGTCGTTGAAAAGCCAGGGGATGACTTGTGGATAGGGGTGAAAGGCTAATCAAGCCTGGTGATAGCTGGTTCTCCCCGAAAGCTATTTAGGTAGCGCCTCGGACGAATACCATTGGGGGTAGAGCACTGTTTCGGCTAGGGGGTCATCCCGACTTACCAAACCGATGCAAACTCCGAATACCGATGAGTACTATCCGGGAGACAGACTGCGGGTGCTAACGTCCGTAGTCAAGAGGAAAACAATCCAGACCGCCAGCTAAGGCCCCAAAATCATAGTTAAGTGGGAAACGATGTGGGAAGGCATAGACAGCTAGGAGGTTGGCTTAGAAGCAGCCACCCTTTAAAGAAAGCGTAATAGCTCACTAGTCGAGTCGGCCTGCGCGGAAGATGTAACGGGGCTAAAACTATGTGCCGAAGCTGCGGATGTATACATTGTATACGTGGTAGGGGAGCGTTCTGTAAGCCGATGAAGGTGGATTGAGAAGTCTGCTGGAGGTATCAGAAGTGCGAATGCTGACGTGAGTAACGACAAAACGGGTGAAAAACCCGTTCGCTGAAAGACCAAGGGTTCCAGTCCAACGTTAATCGGGGCTGGGTGAGTCGACCCCTAAGGCGAGGCCGAGAGGCGTAGTCGATGGGAAATTGGTTAATATTCCAATACTTCAGTGTAATGCGATGAGAGGACGGAGAAGGTTAAGTCAGCCTGGCGTTGGTTGTCCAGGTGGAAGGCTGTAGGCATGCATCTTAGGCAAATCCGGGGTGCTCTATGCTGAGAGCTGATAGCAAGCTAGTTTACTAGCGAAGTGGCTGATACCATGCTTCCAGGAAAAGTCTCTAAGCTTCAGTTACACTGGAATCGTACCCGAAACCGACACAGGTGGTCAGGTCGAGTAGACCAAAGCGCTTGAGAGAACTCTGCTGAAGGAACTAGGCAAAATGGTACCGTAACTTCGGGAGAAGGTACGCTGTTGACGGTGATGGGACTTGCTCCCTGAGCGGTTGACAGCCGCAGAAACCAGGCCGCTGCAACTGTTTATTAAAAACATAGCACTCTGCAAACACGAAAGTGGACGTATAGGGTGTGATGCCTGCCCGGTGCTGGAAGGTTAATTGATGGGGTTAGCGTAAGCGAAGCTCTTGATCGAAGCCCCAGTAAACGGCGGCCGTAACTATAACGGTCCTAAGGTAGCGAAATTCCTTGTCGGGTAAGTTCCGACCTGCACGAATGGCATAATGATGGCGGCGCTGTCTCCAGCAGAGGCTCAGTGAAATCGAAATCGCTGTGAAGATGCAGTGTACCCGCGGCTAGACGGAAAGACCCCGTGAACCTTTACTGCAGCTTGACATTGAACTTTGACCTTACTTGTGTAGGATAGGTGGGAGGCTTTGAAGTTGGAACGCCAGTTCCAATGGAGCCGTCCTTGAAATACCACCCTGGTAATGTTGAGGTTCTAACTCTGTCCCGTGATCCGGGACGAGGACCATGTCTGGTGGGTAGTTTGACTGGGGCGGTCTCCTCCTAAAGAGTAACGGAGGAGTACGAAGGTGCGCTCAGCGTGGTCGGAAATCACGCGTAGAGTATAAAGGCAAAAGCGCGCTTAACTGCGAGACCCACAAGTCGAGCAGGTACGAAAGTAGGTCTTAGTGATCCGGTGGTTCTGTATGGAAGGGCCATCGCTCAACGGATAAAAGGTACTCTGGGGATAACAGGCTGATACCGCCCAAGAGTTCATATCGACGGCGGTGTTTGGCACCTCGATGTCGGCTCATCTCATCCTGGGGCTGAAGCAGGTCCCAAGGGTATGGCTGTTCGCCATTTAAAGAGGTACGCGAGCTGGGTTTAGAACGTCGTGAGACAGTTCGGTCCCTATCTACCGTGGGCGCTGGAAATTTGAGAGGATCTGCTCCTAGTACGAGAGGACCAGAGTGGACGAACCTCTGGTGTACCGGTTGTGACGCCAGTCGCATCGCCGGGTAGCTATGTTCGGAAGGGATAACCGCTGAAAGCATCTAAGCGGGAAGCCTACCTCAAGATAAGATTTCCCTAGGAATTTATTCCTCTAAAGAGCCGTTCGAGACTAGGACGTTGATAGGTTGGGTGTGGAAGCATAGCGATATGTGAAGCTGACCAATACTAATTGCTCGTGAGGCTTGACTATACAACACCCAAACAGTTGTTGTATCAAGCTGAATTCTAAACTAATCCTTGATTTAGTTAATGCGACACAATAAAATTCAGACCCAATGGCCAATCCGTTAATAACTCATTTGGAACAAAGTAAGGCATTACATGCAAAAGCATCAAGCTTAAGCAAAGTAACTAAGACCCGAACAAGTCCATAACAGTTGTGCTGGCGACAATAGCAAGAGTGAACCACCTGATCCCTTCCCGAACTCAGAAGTGAAACCTCTTAGCGCTGATGGTAGTGTGGGGTTACCCATGTGAGAGTAAGTCATCGCCAGCTCATTAATTCAAAATCCCCCTAGCAAAAGCGAGGGGGATTTTTTTATGGGCGTAATTTCTAGTTTCTACATCTACGACCTGGACAGTATTTTTCTGGCTTTATGACACAATTTTTACATTTATTTGCAAATTTGTGTGGTAGAAGTTGTCATTTAAGCCTGTCTTAAAAATTGCAATGATGAAGCTTTTATTTCACTGTTTTGTAATATAAAAATTTAAAAAAATAGAATAAGTTTCCAGTAATTATAAGATTTATAACTAAATTTTCTGCTCTGAAATTGAGCTTTATTGCTAAATCAAATCTGATTTTTAAGAAAAATTTATCATTTAGACCTTTTATCCATAGACAAAAAATGAATAATCATTCATTTTATAGACAAAAGTGAATGATTGTTCATTTTTTCATATTAAGAATAAAATCTCACAATTGGAGGTGAGGATTAATGACAGCAACAACAATGAATGTGAATGCTGTAGTGGACAAGGCGAAGTTCAAACCTTTTCATTTAAACGTCGTACTCTGGTGTTTATTTGTAGTCATCTTTGACGGTTATGACCTGGCGATTAATGGCGTAGCCCTACCACTACTGATGCAAGAATGGAATATGACTGCTGTGCAAGCAGGCATGTTGGCCAGTACTGCCCTGGCCGGAATGATGTTCGGTGCCATGTTTTTTGGCATGCTGGCCGATAAGATTGGCCGTAAAAATGTCATTTTAATTTGTGTGACCTTATTTAGCGGTTTTACCTTCTGGGGCGGTTTCGCATCTAACCCGACTGAATTCGGAATTTTGCGCTTTATTGCAGGTTTAGGAATTGGCGGAGTATTACCGAATCTAGTGGCCTTAACCTCTGAATATGCACCACAAAAACTGCGCAGTACCTTGGTGACGACCATGTTTAGTGGTTATGCGGTCGGCGGTATTATGGCTGCATTACTGGGTGCCTGGTTAACTCCAAGTTTTGGCTGGGAAGTGATGTTTTATATCGCGGGTATTCCACTGTTACTGTTACCGATCTTGTGGAAGTTTTTACCTGAATCATTGACCTTTTTAGTGAAAAAACAGCAGGATGAAAAAGCGCGCCAGATTATCCAGAAAATCACGCCAGAAGAAAAAGTCAGTGCGCAGACTCAACTGGTCTTAAATGAAGTACAGGTGCCGGATGCCTCTATTGCCGCCTTATTTAAGCAAAACCGTGGCATGAGTACCTTATTGTTCTGGTGCTGCTTCTTTATGTGTTTATTGATGGTCTATGCACTGGGCAGCTGGTTACCAAAACTAATGATGGCCGCTGGTTACTCGCTGGGTAGCAGCCTGATGTTCCTGATGTCGATGAATATTGGCGCAGTAATTGGCACCATTGGCGGCGGGATTCTGGCAGACCGTTTCCATTTAAAACCGGTGATTATTGGCATGTTCCTGATGGGGGCTGTGGCGCTGGTTGGATTAGGCTTTAACTCGCCACAACCGGTGATTTACCTACTGGTGGCGCTGGCTGGGGCTTCCGCAATTGGCAGTAGTATTCTGCTATACAGCTTTGTGGCGCAGTATTATCCACTAGCGGTGCGCTCAACCGGGATTGGTTGTGCCTCTGCGGTCGGCCGTGTAGGTGCAATTGTCGGCCCGATTATTATCGGGGTGCTATTGGGTATGGAATTACCGCATAAACTGAATTTCTTAGCGGTGGCGATTCCAGCGGTGATTGGTGCAATTGCAGTTGCCCTGATTCGCATCCAGAAAGCCTCAGAGCCGGTTACTGAAACACCACCGGTGGTGTCTAAGGCCAGTCGCTCTTATAGCTAAACTGATGTAATTCATCTAAACCAACAAAAAGCCTCAGTAGAGGCTTTTTGTTTAAAGGGAAAAAGATGTTTTGTTGTTTTAGAAATGTGCTTCCAGCCCGAGATAAGGACCTTTGAAATCCAGCTGGAGATTACGTTCATCACCTTCGTTTAGCTGTTCCTTAAAATGTAGTCAAACATAGTCAAGGAGTAATTCGCACTCTGTTAATGTCTTGTTGCCAAGCGTGTAACTAGAGCCTGAGTCGGTCAGTTCCGACTTGTAGCGGTCAGTCCGTTCTTGCAATATACGCTTTACAGTTTTGTAAGGCGTATAACGACTTATCTCATTGTCGTTTAATCTTGCAAGCACGTTTCTCGCAGCATTCCAATCAGCTTGCACAACTTCCCCATTGAAACGGTGAAAACGATCTCCCTTACGTGTACCTATTAAAAGGCCATGCAAGAAAGAATCACTTTGCGAAGTATATGCAGAATTGACTAGATGCACCGTAGAACCTCTACGGTGAGATATAGAAGTTAGGGCATTAGCTAACAAACCTTTAGCCCATGTATTTAAGCGTCTATTGGTGTTTTTGCCATAGTTGCGTTTACTTTGAATCGGGGATGTTAAATCTTCCGCAACAATCACTTTGGCTTTATCAACCAACTTGTGAGTTGCTGTAAATATTAATGTTTTGAGCTTTGCTTTTTGAGTATCTTGTCGCTTATCTAGTTTTTTTCGACCTAGATTATTTAACTCAATTTTCTGTTTCTTGTGCGGTTTGGCTTTAGAAATCGCTCTGAGCTTATTTCTACGTTTGTACTTTTGATTTAGGTAGTCTGATTCACTTGAGATCAATTTACCTAAACCATTGCCATATACTTCACCATCAGAATCCACAAAGGCTTCTGAATAACCTTTATCAACACCTACGGTTTCCTGACCACAATCCTGTGTTTCAACTGCATCATAAGTTGAGTGAACTTCAACATTACCGTTTTTTAGAATGATTCTAAGTGTGCCTTGTGGCGCAAAATCAACAGTGGTGTTTAGTGGAATTTTAATGGTTTGTCGAGGGACTAGACTCGGCACTTTAAGCCAACATTGACCATTTAACTCAAAAGTTTTACACATATCCGCACGAACAATAATTTGATTATGTGTGTGATTAACACCATGCTTAAAGTGATTACGCATTTGACGATGGAGGAAATTATCAGTCATCCATTCATCTTTTTTAAGCAAGGTGTATAGTCTTTTTTGTTCATTATTACAGGAGGTGCGTTTTCGGATCGCCTGCTTTACTTTGTCTTTTGATGCTTCTCGATAGGCTTTAATATCACCTATGCAATCACGTAGCGTTTCTTTCCACGCATTTGCAGAAACACCAAAGTCACGACTTTCTTTCATCCACGCATCACGAATAGCTCTGTCACTGATATTCAAACCTGAAATAGCACCATATTTAGCCCACACCTCGCTACGAATACGACCAAGTAAAACAGCTTGTTTCTCAAGCTGTTTGTACTTTTGCACATTCAAGTTTTTACAATGGTGGATGCGTGTTAGTTTCAAAAGTTATTCCTTGATGTTCACTAATTCTTTAACTTTTTCTTTGTATTTTCTTAATCCGTAAAGTCGAGAGGAAAAACAATGAATAATCGCTAACAAGTCTTGTGTTACTTCTTCCGTTGGGGAAAGAGATTCTTGATTCATAATAATAACTTTACAACCATGTCTTTCAGCAAAAGATTCAAACCACTCAAAACCAAAACGCACCAAACGGTCTTTGTGAGCGATGACAAGCATTGAAACTTTACCCATTTCAATATCAAGAAAAAGCTGATTGAATTTCTTTCTTTTATAATTCAAACCACTTCCAACCTCTGACACCCAATCATCAACAGCATAGCCATTTACAGTACAAAAAGTTTCTAAAGCTGACACCTGATTAGCTAAATCGGGCTTTTGAGCAACACTAGATACCCTTGAATAAACAATTACTGATGATTTAGCTTCCGTTGCTTTTATACCGATATATTCAAGGTATTGATCGTGCGTGTAGTATCTGCGATTTTTAGGATTTCGACATGCAACCAAAATACCTTCGGCATCCCATCTTTGTAGAGTTTTAACCGACTTCCCAATCATTTCACCGAATTTAGCAGGAGAATACATTAATCAATCTCCGCTAACTTCTTGAAATCCTCAAGTGTATAGTCTTTAAATATGGATTCATCACAATATATGGCTAGATCATTGTCTTCATCCCATCCACAGATAGGGCATGTATAAGGGGATGATGCGACTCCTAGCTGATTATATTTTAATAAAATATCGTCACAAACCTCATAAAGTTCTAAATCCTCATGATGATCAACAACCTCAAGGAAAATTAGTTCACTAATATTTTCTGCAAATTTTTTGTATTTTTCAGGCACTTCTAGTTGATATAGCTCTACTAAATCATCTAGTTTTTTAGCGCAAGCATCACCAAAAATCTCTAATAATTTTTCCTCATATTCTTGACAGCGCATACCTTGTCCTGAAACGTGAGTACATTCAGAAAAGCCTGTATTTGCATTAATAAAATCAGCATAGGTGGGGCATTTATCGGAGAGTGATTGATTTGTTTTTTCAGGGTACGAAGAACAATCATAGCCTAAATCTACAATATCGGTTTCATAGAAATCATTCTTTGACCACTCACCATAGACCCATGATGCAAATTCCTTAATAAACCCATCTTTATTTTCAGGGGATACAAAATAAGCAAGGTCTTGCTCTACTTTCTTTAAGTTTTCAGTCAAGTATTTCATTGCAAGTTTTTTTAAAATTTAATACCTAAATTGTATATGTTTGACTATATTTGTCAATATAATTATTTGATATAAATCACTCCACATCTAGAATGCGGTAACCGGCTTTCAGGCCGACATCGACCAGTAAATTATCAATAAAATTATATTTCAACCGCCAAGGCAAAAGACAAACTGGAGTCATCTTTCATCTCGGGCTGGCCCAAGGCGCTCGATAAGTCACTGTCATAATGCCAGTAATCGACGCTACCTTTAACACCAATAATATCGGCCTGCGCGGCGCTAAAACAGCCAAGACCGAGGATGAAACACAATGCTGGACGGGTACGCATAAAAATCCCTGTAGAGCTTGTATATTCTCAGAATAAATTTATTGTGGAGGATGGAACCGGGAAACATCTCGGCGCATCATATCGGGAATTGGTATAAATTGCATTGACGCATCATGCAAAAAATAGAGGACCTGCACATGGCTACGCACACTGATCATCCGCACGATTATCCTTTATATCTGGCTGGACAGCCGCATGTGACCGGCCAGTGGCTAGAGGTCGAAGATAAGTATCTGCAGCGCTGTTATGCACGTGTGGCGCTGGCCGATGCAGAGACGCTGGAGCAGGCGATTCAGGCCGCAGTCCAGGCGGAAGCGGCGATGGCGGCGTTAAAACCGTTTCAGAAACAGAAAATCCTGCTGCATTGTGTGCAGCGTTTTCAGGAATGCCGGGCCGAGCTCACCGAACTGCTGATTATTGAAGGCGGTAAACCGAAAAGGGCTGCCGCTGCTGAAGTAGAGCGCTTAATCAATACCTTCCAACTGGCTGCGGATGCGGTCACCCAGATGGATCAGGGCCGGATGATGCCATTGGCGGTGACTGCTGCGGCTTGCAGTTATCAGGGCATCAGCAAACAGGTACCGATTGGCGCAGTGTCGCTGATCAGTCCATTTAATTTTCCTCTGAATTTGACGGCCCATAAAATTGCACCCGCGATTGCTGCAGGCTGTCCCTTTGTTTTAAAACCGGCCAGCCTAACCCCGATTTCTGCCTTAAAAATTGCCGAGATTCTGGCAGAAACCGATTTACCGGCTGGTGCCTTTTCGGTATTGCCCTGTCCGCGTGAGCAGGCCGATGTGCTGGTCACCGATGACCGCTTTAAACTGCTGAGCTTTACCGGTTCTGATGTGGTGGGCTGGGATATGAAAGCGCGTGCCGGACGTAAAAAGGTCACGCTGGAGCTGGGCGGCAATGCTGCCGTGATGATTGAGGCCGATACCGAAGTCAATGATGCGCTGGTTGACCGGCTGATTGGCGGTGCCTATAACCATGCCGGACAGGTGTGTATTAGTGTGCAGCGTATTTTGGTGCATCGCGCGATTTACACACAGCTTAAAGATAAACTGGTCAGCCGTTTGCAGTCATTACGGGCAGCTGATCCGCGTCTGGACAGCGCTTTGGTTGGGCCGATGATTAAAGAGAACGAAGCCGTGCGCCTGAAAAAATGGCTGGATCAGGCCGTAGCAGAAGGCGCGACGGTACTGGTGGGCGGCGAACAGCAGGGGGTGATGTTCGAGCCGACACTACTGGAGCAGGTTTCGCCAACATCGGAAATTTACCAGAATGAAGCTTTTGGTCCGGTGGCTATTCTGGAGCCGTATGAACAGTTTGAGCAGGGCATTGAACGGATTAACCAGAGCCGCTTTGGTTTGCAGGCCGGGGTCTATACCCAGAATCTGCAGCAGATGCTATATGCCTGGGACCAGCTGCATGTTGGCGGGGTAATTATTAACGATATTCCATCATTCCGGGTCGATAATATGCCGTATGGCGGGGTCAAAGATTCAGGTCTGGGCCGTGAGGGAATTCAATCGGCAATTCGTGATATGCAGGAAGAACGTTTACTGGTGATCCATCAACCGGGTTGATGGCTTGGGGATACATCAAGGGCAATATTGAACTTGATGCATCCTTATCTATAGATCACGGCAATCTATTTATTAAACAGGCCTCTGAAGAAAGCGCTGCGGGTAGGCGATAGGCATTTTATATCATCGGGTATAAATGACCGTTTAAAGGATGGCAATTGAGTTTTCAGTTTTACTTCATAATATATTCCAAAAAGTTTGGTGATTCATAACCAAAATTGTACAATAAATAAGCTGATTAATTGAGCGGTTGAATCAGGATAGATTATAAAAACCCAAGATTTGGAGCAGAAATTACAGAATAATTTTTTAAAAGTGAGTATTGTTGAACCATATAAAAGGGAGTCTTCACGATGCACTTTAAGCAAGTTTTCGTCATTCACTCCCTGTTTGTCATTTAGAAACCAGTACCTAAAAGGTCAAGGCTAAATCAAACACTCAAGATTAATATTGCATGGTGCTTTTTTGCTTGCGAGAAAACCACATAAAAAGCAGTGAAAAAAGCATCTAGGTTTAGGTGTTTTATGTCAGGAAATCGTGAAAACTGGTCCGCGCGATCAGGCTTTATTATTGCAGCGATTGGTTCAGCTGTAGGCTTGGGGAATATTTGGCGTTTTCCCTATGTGGCTTACGAAAATGGTGGTGGTGCCTTCCTGGTGCCGTATCTGGTGGCAATTTTTGCTGCTGGTTTGCCGTTATTATATTTAGATTACGCGGTCGGACATAAGTTCCGTAAAGCGCCGCCACTGGCGTATAAAAAGCTCATGAACAGCGAGTCCTTGGGCTGGTGGCAGGTGATGGTGACTTTGGTCATCGGGATTTACTATGCCAGCGTTCTGTCCTGGGCCGGTAGTTATATGTACTACGCGATTGGCCAGAAATGGGGGGCAGATACCCAGGCCTTCTTCTTTAATTCCTATTTGCAAAATGGCGAAGGGCTGGCCTTGGGCTTTGTACCGACCTTATTTTTCGGTCTGGTGATTGTCTGGGCGGTGGTGATGTTCATTCTTTACGGTGGCGTACGTCGTGGTGTGGAACTGGCCAATAAAATCTTTATGCCGTTACTGGTGGTACTGTTCACAATTCTGGTGATTCAGGCGATCCGTTTACCGGGCGCAACCGCAGGTTTAAATGCCTTCTTTACCCCGAACTGGGAAGCGATGGGCAACTATAAAGTCTGGCTGGCCGCATTTGGTCATATCTTCTTCTCGCTGTCTGTGGGCTTCGGGATCATGCTGACCTATGCCTCGTATTTAAAGCGTAAAACCAATATGACCGGCTCCGGTGCGGTGGTTGCGCTGGCCAACTCGTCTTTTGAAATTCTGGCTGGTATCGGGGTATTTGCCGCTTTGGGCTTTATGGCCTTCAGCTCAGGCTCAACCGTGGAAGAAGTGGTATCTGGCGGTATTGGTCTGGCCTTTATTGCCTTCCCGAAAATTATTTCCAGCATGGGCGCAGGCGGCGACTTATTTGGCTTCCTGTTCTTTGCCTCGTTGACCGTTGCCGGGATTACTTCCATGGTCAGTATTCTGGAAGTGCCGATTTCAGCTTTCCAGGACAAGTTAGGCTGGTCACGTAAAAAATCGGTCAGCATTATTGCCGGTGGTTCTGCCATTGTTTCGACCCTGATTTTCTCGACCCATAGTGCGATTACCTTTGTCGACATCATTGACTACTTTGCCAATAATATTGGTATTGTTGGCGGTGGTTTACTGTCGATTATTCTGGTGTCGTGGTTCCGTCGTCCGTTATTGTCGCAGTTACAGGCGCATATCAACCAGTACTCTAGTATTAAACTGGGTGCCGGCTGGAACTTCCTGTTAACCGTGATTACTCCATTATCATTACTGGTGGCTTTAGGCCTAACCATCAAGTCGATTGTTGCAGAAGGTTATGGCGGTTATCCGGCTGAAATCTTATGGTTGGTGGGTGGCGGTACGCTGGCCCTGTTTATTGTGGGTGCCATTGTACTGAGCTGTCTGAAAGACAAAGTCCCGGAAGAGGAGAACTAAGATGAATACTGAAGCAATTATCATGATGATCATCTCGACTGTCCTGCTCTGGGGCGGTTTAATCCTGGCCATGATTCATCTGAGCAAACATCCAGATGAACCAGAGGGTTAAGTCTGTGGTACATGCATGTGCAGACTAAGCTGCTGTAGAATAAAAAAAGGAACCACCTGAGGGTTCCTTTTTTTATCGTCTAGATTTTTTCGATCCGGCAATAATAGAAGCCATCGCCGCGTCCGGCTTCCGGTAACAGCTGGCGGCCATACTGCTGTTCGACACCATAGTCTGTGACAATTTTAATTTCTTTGGCATCGGCATGCTGGGCAAAGAACTGCTGCATCTGCTGTTCATTTTCTGCTTTTAAAATGGAACAGGTGATATACAGCAAGGTGCCGCCGACTTTTAGCTGGGACCACATCTGTTCCAGAATCTGCTGCTGCAGCTCGACAGTTTGCTGAATGTCAGCGGACTGGCGTAACAGGCGAATATCCGGATGACGGCGCATCACCCCAATGGCAGAGCAGGGTGCATCCAGCACAATACAATCGACCGGTTCAGTTGCGGTCCAGCGCGTAGCATCTGCCGCCAGAATTTCAACCTGCTGCGTATCGGTCAGTTGCAGGCGCTCCAGATTTTCCGTGACCCGTAACAGCCGTTTCGGGTCCTGATCCAGTGCCACCAGAGTGGCCGGACTAAATTTTTCCAGAATATGTGCGGTTTTTCCGCCTGGGGCTGCACAGGCATCAATCACCACTTTGCCATTTAAATCTGGCAGTAACTGCGCACAAAGCTGGGCATGTTCATCCTGTACCGAGAACCAGCCGGCATCAAAGCCCGGCAGCTCCGGAATCTGCACCGCCTGTTCCAGAATAATCGCCACATCGGAACGCTCGCCCGGACGTGCCTGAATACCGGCGCCCAGCAGTTTATTCAGATAGGCTTCACGGCTGATCTTGCGCTGATTGACCCTTAAAGTCAGTGGTGCTGTCTGTTTCAGGTCCTGGGTCAGTTGCTCCAGCTGTTCCGGCCAGTCTTTTTTCAGACGTTTAAACAGCCAGCTAGGTAAACCATGCGCCGCTTGCAGGGCCTGCTCAAAGACCGATGTTTCACGTGAAACACGTCGCAGGATGGCATTGACCACACCACTGAGTGCCTGAAAGCCTAACTGCTTGGTGGCAGTCACGGTTTCTGAAATAGCCGCATGGTCGGCAATACGGGTACATAAAATCTGATACAGCCCGACATAGAGACAGGTTTCGACGGTTTCATTGTTCAGTGGTTTGACCAGCAAAGGCAGGGTAATGCTTTTCAGGCCATACCATTGACGCAAGGTGCCCAAGACCAGTTCGTGATACAGCGCCCGGTCACGCTCGGCGACCTTGGTCAGATGCAGCGGTAAAATACTGGCCAGAGATTGGCCCTGCTGGACGGCCAATAAAGTACGAATGACTTGGGCGCGTAAGTTCAGATGTGACTGACCGGATGGATGTTGATTCATGCCAGCACCTGCCCAATACTTAATTTCTGGGTTTGTGCAATCTGGACCGGATTCAGCGCTTTACCACCCGGCCATTGCAGGCTGGTCAGACAGATGGCTTTGCCATCGCCACAGGCCACATGCACGCCCTGTTTATCTAGTGCCAGAATGGTCCCCGCCGACTGGCCATTGACCGCTTCATTTGACAGCACAGATCCCCAGACCCGTAAATTACTTTGCTCATCCAGCGGAATAAACGCCACCGGCCACGGGTTAAAGGCGCGAATATTGCGGTCAATTGTCACAGCATCCTGAGACCAGTCAATTTTCGCTTCGGCTTTAGACAGCTTGTGGGCATATACCGTTAAAGCTTCATCCTGCACTTCGCGCTGTTCCAGATACTGTTGTAAAGTCTGCTCCGAAGCCAGTACCGCCACAATCGCCTCTGCACCCTGAATGGCCAGTTTGTCATGTAGGCTGGCAGAAGTATCTTCGGCTGTAATCGGGCACAGGGTTTTATACATCATATCGCCGGTATCCAGCCCGGCCGCCATCTTCATAATGGTCACGCCGGTTTCAGCATCGCCGGTGGCAATGGCGCGTTGAATTGGCGCCGCCCCTCGCCAGCGTGGCAGCAGCGAACCATGAATATTCAGGCAGCCATATTTGGGTGTATCCAGCACCACTTGTGGCAAAATCAGGCCATAGGCTGCCACCACCATTACATCGGCATTTAGGGCTTTCAGTTCTGCCTGCGCAGCCAGACCTTCTTCTGTGGATGATTTAAAATGTAACGGTTGATACACCGGAAGATCATGCGCCAGCGCCAGTTGTTTTACGGCAGAGGCCGTAAGTTTTTGTCCGCGGCCTGCTTTGCGGTCAGGTTGAGTATAGACCGCCACAATTTCATGCTCGGTTTTTAATAAGGCATCGAGCGCTACAGCTGCAAATTCTGGTGTTCCCGCAAAGATAATTTTCACACATGAGATTCCATATAAACTTGCCCCACATTATATGCGAAAAGCCTTTTTAAGCCTAAATTGTCATGTAAATAGAGATTGCATCTTCATGAGTTCGGCTGGGTGTTGTTCTTTGCAAACAAAATTTTATTTAAAAAATTAATATCAATAAATTTTGTTTATATAAAAGGTAAAAATTATTCATGAAAATGCCGGAGCTAATGCTTTATGATCAAATCATATCGGCTCCGTAGGCGAGTCTCCCCAGTTTTCATCAGTTGAAAGATCGCAGAATAAAAGGTTCAAAAGACCCGATCACCCAGCACGCTGACAGATTGAGCTGTAGTATGATGTGACGAAATTTCAACTGATAACCTGAAGATCAGTACATTTTAGCCAGAGATGGGGATTCACCCTCTCAAGCACAACTCGTTGGAAATACACATGCCTGACTATCGTTCAAAAACATCGACACACGGAAGAAATATGGCGGGCGCACGTGGCTTATGGCGTGCGACCGGGATGAAAGATGAAGATTTTGGCAAGCCGATTATTGCGGTGGTCAACTCTTTTACCCAGTTTGTACCGGGTCACGTGCATTTAAAAGACCTAGGTCAGCTCGTGGCACGTCAAATTGAAGCGTCAGGCGGTGTAGCAAAAGAATTCAATACCATTGCGGTCGATGACGGCATCGCCATGGGTCATGACGGTATGCTGTATTCACTGCCTTCACGTGACCTAATTGCTGACTCGGTAGAATATATGGTCAGCGCACACTGTGCCGATGCGATGGTGTGTATCTCGAACTGTGACAAGATCACCCCGGGCATGTTAATGGCCGCGATGCGCCTGAACATTCCAGTGGTATTCGTGTCTGGCGGTCCGATGGAAGCCGGTAAAGTGAAAATCCGTGGTAATGATAAAGCCATCGACTTGATCGATGCCATGATCGTCGCTGCAGATGATAACTATACTGATGAAGAAGTGGCTGAATACGAACGTTCAGCCTGTCCAACCTGTGGTTCATGTTCAGGCATGTTCACTGCGAACTCAATGAACTGCTTGACTGAAGCATTGGGTCTATCGCTTCCAGGTAACGGTTCAACTTTGGCAACTCATGCGAACCGTAAAAAACTGTTCGAACGTGCAGGTTCTCTCATTGTTGAACTGGCAAAACGCCATTATGAACAAGACGATTACAGCGTATTACCACGTTCAATGGTGACTAAAGCTTCGTATGAAAATGCCATGACTTTGGACATCGCAATGGGTGGTTCAACCAATACCGTTCTACACTTATTAGCTGCTGCAAACGAAGCGGGTGTGGACTTCACCATGGATGACATCGATCGTCTATCTCGTAAAGTACCAGTGCTTTGTAAGGTCGCTCCTGCGAAGAATGATGTACATATGGAAGACGTGCACCGTGCCGGCGGGATCATGTCGATCCTCGGTGAACTAGATCGTGCAGGCCTGTTAGATACCTCTGTCGGTACGGTTCACGAAGCAACATTAAAAGATGCTTTAGATAAATGGGACATCATCCGTACTGAAGATGAAGACGTATATCAATTCTTTAAATCAGCACCAGGTGGCGTACCAACCCAGACTGCATTCTCACAAGACCGTTACTACTCACGTTTGGATGGCGACCGTGAAAATGGTGTGATCCGTAATGCAGAACATGCATTCTCTAAAGACGGTGGTCTGGCTGTACTTTATGGCAACATCGCGCTAGATGGTTGTATCGTAAAAACGGCCGGTGTAGATGAATCAATCCTGAAATTCAATGGGACTGCACGTGTATTTGAAAGCCAGGATTCTGCGGTCGAGGCGATTCTGGGCGGAAAAATCAGCGCCGGTGATGTGGTTGTGATTCGTTACGAAGGCCCACGTGGTGGCCCTGGTATGCAGGAAATGCTGTACCCAACCAGCTACCTGAAATCGAAAGGTTTAGGTAAGGAATGTGCACTGTTAACTGACGGCCGCTTCTCTGGCGGTTCATCAGGTCTGTCGATTGGTCACGTTTCTCCAGAAGCGGCTGAAGGCGGTGCGATTGGTCTGGTTGAAGATGGCGATCGTATCGAAATCGATATTCCAAACCGTACCATTCACCTGGCAGTAGATGATGCGACCATGGCCGCTCGTCGTACAGCACAGGATGAAAAAGGCTGGCACCCAGTGGAAGAACGTCCACGTAAGATTTCTAAAGCATTGAAAGCTTATGCGATGCACACTACAAGTGCTGCAAAAGGTGCGGTACGTGAAATCTAAGCTGTAAATTTTTATAGCGCGAAAAAGCACTCCAGATGGGAGTGCTTTTTTATTCCTTAGCGATTTAAACTTAAGTAAAACACCTAAACTTTCAATAAAATCAATGGAGAGAGGGCTTTAGATACTTAAAACCGATAAAGTCTTAAAAAAAGTATGTGTATACTAAAGCGACAGTATCAATGCAAAAGTGATTACACGCATGTCCATGAAATTTATTAGCCGCTTTGTGGCAATTTTAGCGCTCATTATGATTTTAGCTGCACTGAGCATTCAATTTTTCTTTGATCCACATTATACCGTCGTCTTTTGGATCTTAGCTGTTCCTGTGATTTTGGCGGCTCCGATTCTGGCATCTGTGGTGTTGGCTTCCAATGAAGAACTTGGTCTGCATCAGGTGAATTAAGTACGCCTACACTAAAAATTTATAAGTAATTGATTTTAAATAGTGTAAAGATGAATCTAATCAGAAATCATCCCATGACTGATTTACAGTCTCAGTAAAAGGCCCGGCTTGAAAAGACCGGGTCTTTTATTATGTATGGCAACTTCGTACTTCAAATACTCATCTAAGAAAATAAAAAATAACTGAGTCAGATACACAGAGTCTTACTTTTATGTCGAGATTGCTTTCTATACAATCGGATAAAACCTAGCCAATATTTAGGCTTCTCAAAAATTACACTCAGGACGAATAAAATGAGTAAAGACAATATCCGAGAACATTCCGCGCCTGTTTATGAAGGCATTGAAAATGCACCGGCACGTTCCATGATGCGCGCCACCGGCTTTCAGGATGAGGATTTTACGCGTCCTTTTATCGGGATTGCCTCAACCTGGGCCAATGTCACGCCGTGTAATATGCATATTGATGGGCTGGCGCGTGAAGCCGAAGCCGGGGTCAATGCTGCTGGCGGTAAGGGGATTATTTTTAATACCATCACCATTTCTGACGGGATTTCAAACGGCACCGAGGGCATGAAATATTCGCTGCTGACCCGCGAAATTATTGCCGATTCGATTGAAGCCGTGGTCGGCTGTCAGGCCTATGATGGGGTGATTGCCATTGGCGGCTGCGATAAAAATATGCCGGGCTGTATTATGGGGCTGGCGCGCCTCAACCGTCCGGGGCTGTTTGTTTATGGTGGCACCATCAAGCCGGGCGCCGGCCATACCGACATGATTTCGGTATTTGAGGCGGTCGGGCAGCATGCCAAAGGCGAAATTAACGAAATTCAGGTCAAACAGATTGAAGAAGTGGCCTTGCCTGGACCGGGTTCCTGTGGCGGCATGTACACCGCCAACTCGATGGCCTCGGCGATTGAAGCCTTGGGCATGAGTTTACCGGGTTCATCGGCGCAGGAAGCGGTGTCTGAAGACAAGAAAATTGACTGTCAGCGTGCTGGTGAAGCGGTAATGAACCTGCTGCGTCTGGACATTAAACCGCGTGACATTATGACCAAAGCCGCGTTTGAAAATGCCATTAAAGTGCTGATTGCCCTGGGCGGTTCCACCAATGGCGTGCTGCATTTACTGGCGATGGCGCATACGGCCGGGGTCGAGCTGAGCTTGGATGATTTTGTCCGCATTGGTCAGGATATTCCGGTGGTGGCCGATGTACGTCCATCCGGTCAATACCTGATGTCTGAACTGATTGCGATTGGCGGGATTCAGCCGCTGATGAAACGGATGCTGGATGCCGGCATGCTCGATGGTTCCTGCCTGACCGTGACCGGTAAAACACTGGCCGAAAACCTGGCGGATGTTGAAGACTATCCGGAAGGCCAGCAGATTATCCTGCCATTTGATGCACCGGTGAAAAAAGATTCGCATCTGGTGATTTTAAAAGGCAACCTGTCGCCAACCGGTGCGGTGGCAAAAATTACCGGTAAAGAAGGGCTGTATTTTGAAGGTCCGGCACGGGTGTTTGAAGGTGAAATAGGTGCCATGCGCGGTATTCTCGACGGTCAGGTGCAGCCGGGCGAAGTGGTGGTAATTCGCGGTGTTGGTCCAAAAGGCGGACCGGGCATGCCTGAAATGCTAAAACCGACCTCAGCGATTATTGGTAAAGGCCTGGGCGATGCTGTGGCCCTGATTACCGATGGCCGTTTCTCTGGCGGCAGTCATGGCTTTGTGATTGGCCATGTGACCCCGGAAGCCTATGAAGGTGGGCCAATTGGTTTGGTGAAAAATGGCGATAAAATCTCCATCAATGCCGAAACCCGTGAAATGACCTGGCATGTGTCTGAACAGGAAATTGCCGCGCGTCAGGCGGCCTGGGTCAAGCCAAAACCAAATTATACGCATGGTGCACTGGCCAAATTTGCCCGACTGACCTCAGGGGCAGAGACTGGCGCCGTGACCGATTTAAATTTGGATGTGTAATTGATCATTTAAGATCAAATTGTTATAAACCGGTGTAGTATCTTTTATTCCGCCGTTTAATCCTTTAGAGGCTCAGCTCATGTCACTGTTACGCCGTTGGTTTGATCCAATCCGATCGAGTTGGTTTTATCAAAAACCGTCTCGTCAAGCGGTGTTACCGATTGAGCAGGGCCTCAGTATTCATCTGCGTTTAGATGATGTGTATAGCTATCTGGCAGTGCAGGAACTGCCACAGCTTGAAGAAATTCTCTCCGATGCCTTAAAGCCGTTAAAGGTAATTATTTCCAGTGGCAGTGCAGAGCCGCCGAACCAGATGTCGGCGCTGGAATGGCAGAACTATTGCCTGAATGATGCACAGATCCTGTCCAAGCAGCACCGTTTCAGTTTTCATGACACGCCTGAGCAACCAACCCCGGAAGCCTTGGCACAAGCTGAGACCATCTTGCGGCATACGCCTTTGCGTGGTCAGGATTTTCTGTATTTGCTCGAAGATGTATTCCATATGCTCTGGCAAAAACAGTATGGCAAATTGCGCACCCTGTATGCCATGGCCAGCCGCCATCATCAGGAACAGCATTTTCCGGAACGGATCTTTAATCAGGACGCCATTCTTGCCAGCTATTTCGAGTTTGGTGGCCGTCAGTATCATGCGGTAGATGATTTGTTACGCCTGACCCGGCGCCTAAAACAGCAGAAGCTGCTGACCGGTAATCCGATTTTCTTGATCAATCATATTGAATGGCGCGAGCATTTAATTAATGATGCCGAAGCCTTAAATGAAATTCAGCGTATGGACCCGGAGCTGGATTTATATATTGCGCTGGAAGATCCGATTTCCTGGCTGCTGCTGGCCTATATTCAGGAAGAGCTGGCCAATTATTATAATATTCATTTGAATGTCTATCCGCTCAGTTATCAGGGCCGTGACCTGTTTGACTGGAGTCTGGCGACCCGTTTATCCAAACGCACCGAAGTCGCGTTTACCCCGTTTTGCCGGCCGACCCAGGATGCCACCTATCAGATGGCGCGACTGTTTTATAGCGTGCCGGAAGAACAGCGTATGCAGGCCATTCACCGAATTTTGCAGGCGGTGTGGACCCAGGGCAAAGACCTGTCTTTTAAAGCCCATTTCGAGCAGTTACGCCGTGAGCTGAACATTGTTGAACTGAGCAGTGCCGATATTGAACAGTATCTGAAAGACAATGACATGCTCTGTGAAATGAAGTCTCAGCCGAATCTGCCGGTGCTGGAGCTGCGGATTGACGGGCAAAGTTATGTGTTTAATAGCCTTTATCGCGTCTGGATGATTGAAAGTATTTTCAGTAATGTGTTAGAAGAAAAGTACAAAAGTGAAAACGAAGCTGAAAATGACATCTTACAACATGAAAAAAGAGAAAGTTGAGTCGCTGGAACAGGCTCGCGCACAGATTGATGTGATTGATAGTGCTTTGGTGGAGCTGATTGCAGCGCGTCAATACTATGTTGATCAGACCACCCGTTTTAAAAAATCAGAAACCGATATGCAAACCCCGGAACGCCAGACCCAGATTTTGGAGCGTTTGCGTAACCAGGCCACCAGTTTAGGACTTGATGCCCAGCTGATTGAACAGCTGTACCAGACCATGTTCCAGCACTTTATTCAGCGTGAACTGAAACAGTTTAGACCTTAAAACCGATAACAATTAAAAACGCGCTGGCACTCTGTTTTTATCACAGTAGGCCGGGATAATCTTCCTGATTCCGGCGGCGCGGATTATTTTTGTTCGTCTTTAATCTTTAGCCAGAACCGTAGACATCAGCACTCGGCAGGTGAGATGAATCTGAGCTGCTGTTTCGCTTCAAGATAAGGTTGGTTGAAAAACAAACGAATCATCTAACTTTAATTTAAAAATAAACCGATGGCGGTATTTTGCGCAAAGCTAGAGCCCGGCAGGCTTTGCGCGCGTCTATAGTTTTTTGGTAAACTAAATCTATTGATTTTATTACATATTTTAACACGATAGATTTGACTTAATTGAAAATGTATATATATTGTATATACATCTTTTTGTTAAAGCGTCTTTATTTTGGAGTGAAGCAATGAGCGAGCAAATCAAAAAAATAAAGACAGGCAAAAAAGATGGACAACTTTTAATTCGTATTAATAGTGCTGAACGCGATGAATTTATTCATCTGTGTGAAGAACTGGATACTAGTGCTGCTCGTGAATTAAGAAAATTTATTCGTAGCTTTGTGAAACATCACAAGCGCGAATAGCCTTACTAGGGAGTAATACCATGGCGAAGCAAGTTAAATCGTTAAAGCAAAAAATCAAAGCACGTTTGAAAAAGATTTCAAAACATCAGGGCAAATTGAAACAGCTGCAAAAAGCCCTGAAAAAGCAAAAATAATTTAATTTTGCCTTGAAACCTGACTGCTAGCGTTTAGGTTTCAGATAAAAAAACCGAAGCCGGTACTGATCATACCGGCTTCGGTTTTTTTGTATATTAGTCAGGGCAGTTATACTTTTTCTGATTTTTCGCCCAGGCTAAAGAACAGGTTCAGTAACAGTGCGGCAAAGGTCGCCGTCCCAATACCACCCAGGTTAAAGCTGCCAAATTGCAGGGCAAAGTCACCGGTACCTAAAATAATGGTCACTGCCGCCACCATCAGGTTTTTGTTTTTCGAGAAGTCGACTTTGTTTTCAATCCAGATTTTGGCTCCGGCAATGGTAATCAGACCGAACACCACAATTGAAGCACCGGTTAAAATCGCGCTTGGAATAGTATGAATAATGGCACCAAACTTAGGCGATAAACCCAGGAAAATGGCAAACACACCGGCAACTGCAAAAATAATGGTCGAGTAGACACGCGTCACTGCCATCACGCCAATATTTTCACCATAGGTGGTCATGCCTGGCGCACCGACACCACCGGCTAAAGTCGTGGCTACACCATCGGCAACAAAGGCTTTACCAATATGTGGGTCCAGGTTTTCACCGGTCATGGCACTCACGGCTTTAATATGACCGAGGTTTTCTGCCACCAGAATCAGCGCTACCGGGGCAATGATCAGCATGGCATTGACTTCAAATTCCGGACCATGGAAGGTTGGCAGGCCAAACCATGCCGCCTGCTGGATTGGGGCAAAGTTAATCGGGGTGCCATAACCCATGACATTACTGACAATAAAGTAAACCAGATAGGCCAGCAGCAGACCCACCAGGAGCAACAGGCGCTGTAACAGTCCTTTGGTAAATACCGCAATCGAACCCATACACAGCACTGTAACCAGCGCCATCCACATATTAAATGGATTACCAGCCACGCCTTTGACGGTGACCGGCGCCAGGTTCAGACCAATGATCATCACCACTGCACCAGTGACCACAGGCGGCATTAATTTTTCAATCCAGCGCGTCCCGGTGGCCATGACCAGAAAGCCGAGCAGGGCATATAAAATACCGCAGGCAATAATCCCGCCGGCTGCCACCGCAATATTCGGGTTGGGTCCACCCGTGCCGGATGCGGCATAACCGGTCGCAGCAATTACCACTCCAATAAAGGCAAAGCTGGAACCTAAATAACTTGGAACACGACCACCGGTCATAATAAAGAACAGGATGGTACAGATCCCGGACATCAGAATGGCCAGGTTCGGGTCAAAGCCCATCAGGAAAGGCGCAAGTACCGTCGCACCAAACATGGCAAACGCGTGCTGAACCCCCAGGACCACAGTTTGCGCAGGTGGAAGATACTCATTGGTACCTACAGGACGTGCATCGATACTGCCTTGATACGGGCGCCATTTGGGAAACCAATTGGACATATTTTGAGCACTCTAAAGACAAATTGTGCCAATCATACTCCTGTTTTTTAAAAGATTTAATCGGAGATACAAAATTTTTGTTCAAATTAATTCTATGACTTTGCTTTGTTTTTTACCGCAGGGTAAAAATTTTTCAATATAAAAACAGTATGAAATCAGTAGATTAATTCATCGACTTTGCCTGGAGGGAATGTATAAATAATAATTATTTTATTCATAAAAAAAGAAATGACAGCTTTATGACTGCTTAAAAATACAGCACATGCAGAACATGTGCTGTATGTTTTTGCCAATTTGACTTAGCCGGTGTTGCGTAATCCGGCAGCAATACCGGCAATGGTGACCATTAAGGCATGATCTACCGGACTATGTTCGGCCTGCTGGCTGTTGAGATACTGGCGGCGGCGTTTCATCAGTTCGGCCTGCAGCAGATGTAGCGGCAGCAAATATGGTTTACGCACTTTCATCGACTGATCCAGCACATCATTGCTGCTGAGTAGCTGTGACTCACCTTTTAGCGCCAGCAAGGTCTGGACCGCATCTTTCAGGCGTTGACGCAGCTCGGCGCCCAAGGCTTTCAGTTCTTCATCTTCAGTCAGATGCGCTTCATAGTAGAGCGCAATATGCCCATCGGCCTTGGACAGAACCATCTCCAGCATATCCACCAGGGTCTGGAAATAGGGCCATTCGCGCAGCATTTCTTCCAGCAGTGCCTGCTGGTCCTGGGCAATCACCTGGTTAATGGCCGCACCGGTGCCCAGCCAGGCTGGTAGCATCAGGCGAATCTGGGTCCAGGCAAATACCCAGGGAATGGCACGTAGCGATTCAATGCCGCCGCTGACTTTACGCTTGGCCGGACGTGAACCAAGCGGCAGCATTTGCAGCTCCAGTTCCGGGGTCACGGTACGCAGGTATTTCACAAAATGCGGATTTTCCCGCACGGTCTGGCGATAGACCTGCACCGACAGGTCAGTCATGCTGTGCATTAACTGGCGCCATTCCTGTTTAGGAACCGGCGGTGGCAGCAAGGTCGCCTCCAGTGTCGCAGCGGTATAGATTTCCAGATTCTGTAAGGCAATTTCTTCCAGACCAAACTTGAAGCGAATCATTTCGCCCTGTTCGGTAACGCGAATCGCGCCGGAAATTGAACCTGGTGGTTGTGAGAACAGGGCCTGCTGGGTCGGTGCGCCGCCACGGCTGATAGAACCACCACGACCGTGGAACAGGGTTAGCTGAACCCCGTGCTGCTGCGCCACAGCAGTCAGTTCTTCCTGGGCACGATACTGGGCCCAGTTAGCCGACATAAAGCCGGCATCTTTGGCCGAGTCGGAGTAGCCAATCATCACCTCATGTTTGCCCTGAATATGCTGCTTGTACCAGTGCATGCCAAACAGGGTGTGCATGGTATTGGCTGCGCCGTCCAGATCTTTCAGGGTTTCAAACAGCGGCACCACGCGTAGCGGCGTTTGAATACCGGCTTCTTTTTGCAGCAATAACACCGCCAGCACATCACTTGGATATTCGGCCATGGAAATAATATAAGCACCTAGCGATTCCGATGGCTGTTCGGCCAGAGTCCGCATGGTGGCAAACACTTCCTGCACATCCGGATGTTCAATCAGGCTCTGTTTCGGTTCCTGCAGGTATTTAGGCAACAGCGGACGTTTGCTTTGCAGTTCCTGTAGCAGGAAATTCTGCCGCGCCTGTTCGGTCCAGGTTTCAAAATTGCCCAGTCCAAGATACTCGGTAATTGCCGAAATGGCCTGACGATGACGACCAGATTCCTGACGGATATCCAGCTTGAGCAGTTCAATCCCGAAACAGTTGACCCGGCGAATGAAATCCAGCAGCTTGCCATTGGCAATTTCCGGCATGTTGCATGCCATTAATGAGCGGTGACACAGCAATAACGGGGTCAGCAGTTCCTGTTTGCTTTTGATCACCTGGCTGTCATCAGCATCCAGGCCTTGCAGCTTTTGCGCCAGCCAGTCACGGGTGGCGGTCAAACGCTGGCGCGTCTCACGTAAATATTCACGATACGGTTCAGGATGCGGCGTACCAATGGCAGCCAGCAGCTCCGGACTGCATTGCTGGATCGACAGTTCCCAGCGCAAATCTTCAATATCGCGCAGGTACAAATCGGCGGCTTTCCAGCGCGAGAGCCACAGCACTTCCTGGGTCACCTGATGGGTCACATTCGGGTTGCCATCGCGGTCACCGCCCATCCAGGAGGCAAAGCGCAGCGGTGCAATTTCCAGCGGCAGCTGCTGGCCACACTGGGCCTGCACCATGCTGTCCAGTTCCCGGATAAATTTAGGCACTGCATTCCACAGTGTCTGTTCAATGGTGGTAAAGCCCCATTTGGCTTCATCAATCGGGGTCGGGCGATGCTGACGAATTTCATCAGTCTGCCAGGCCGAGCTGATCAGCTGTTTCAGCTCTTCCAGCACCGCCTGACGTTCACGCGGTGTCAGTTTCTGCTGGTCAAAAGCCGACAGGCAGGCATTGATGCCATCATATTTCTGAATGAGGGTGCGGCGGCTAACTTCGGTCGGATGTGCGGTTAAGACCAGTTCAATATTCAGCTCGCAGATCTGCTGGAACAAGGTCTCGGCAGAAATATCGTGCTGCTGGAACTTCTGAAACAGATGATCGAGTGGATTCGGGGAGGGTGCGCTGTCATCAAATTCGCTCTGGCGGCGGCTACGCACCACATGATACTGCTCGGCAATATTGGCAAAATTTAAAAAGTGGGTAAAGGCACGGGTCAGCGGCAGAATTTCTTCATCTTCCAGACTGGACAGCAGTTGTTCGAGTTGTTTTTCTGCTTCAATCTGGCCATCACGGGCGCCTTTGGCCAGCGCACGAATCTGTTCGACCTGATTAAACAAATCTTGTCCGGCGTGCTGTTTCAGGGTATCGCCCAGTAAATTTCCCAGCAGACGCACATCTTCGCGTAATGGAGTAGCAATTTGTTGAATCATTTTTTTCCCTCTCCAGAGTTCCTGTTTTGACTATACCCGGAATTCGTGACAATCCAAGCCAGCACCAGGCGAAAGTCGGATAATTTTTATCCGGAAGCGCTGCAAAAAAGCCGGTTTTGTTCAAGGCTTAGGCAGCCAGTCACTCGGAGATGGCTTGCAGGAACAGCTGGATACTGGACTGGATCAGCTGCTGCTGTTCATCGGCGGCCGGAATCGGACGGATGCCGAGCAAAATTTCATGATGGCGCTGACCGAGTAACAACGACAACATCAACTGGATTAACTGTTCTAGCGGCATCTGCTGGATAAAACCTAAATCAATGGCCTGCTGGAAAAAGTGCTGCCAGACTTGGTTCAGCTTCTGATGCGAGGCCTGATAAAACTGCTGTAACAGCGGACTTTGCTGTGAGGCCAAATCGAGCAGCAGATATTCCAGCTTGATGGCTTCGGGTAGATAGACAATTTCCAGGGACAGCGCACACAGCTGCGCCAGCGCCTGCTGGAAATTGCTGTCGGCGCTGAGCTGCGGCGGACGCGCCATGATCAGGGCTTCACAGGTATCTTCAATGGCACAGGTAAACAAGGTGGCCTTGTCCTGAAAATGGTTATAGACCGTCAGTTTGGTCACGCCGGCATCGCGGGCAATTTCATTCATGCTCGAACCATGATAGCCCTGCTTTAAAAACAAGGATTTAGCCGATTCCAGAATGCGCTGGCGTTTTTCGAGATCTTTGGGACGTCCGACGTTCATTTGCTGAAAATATCCTAAATAAAATAAAAACAGTCATTGTATTTTGCTGTTTCTTGCAATTAATGTACTCATCGGTATATTAATTAAAAATTGATCATTTTTAATATATTGCTATTTTGCCTGAAAAACATCTGACAAATAAGAGTCAACCGCATGAGCACGATTAACACGGTAGTTCTCAGCCTGATCCTGGTGTGTAGCACCCTGGTCGGTTGCAGCAAGGACAGCGCCAGCACTGAACAGAATATTCCCTATGTGATGGTGGCCCAGCCCACCTCCAGTCATCAGGCACAAAAAAGCTATGCTGGTGAGGTGCAGGCGCGTCAGCAGACCGCGTTGGCCTTTCGGGTGGGCGGTCAGGTGGTGGAACGCTATGTCGATGTTGGCGATCAGGTCAAGGTCGGGCAGGTGCTGGCACGTTTAGATGTTAAAGATGCCCAGTTACAGCTGAATGCAGCGCGCGCCCAGCTCGACAGTGCCCAGTCGGCCGCCAAAATTGCCCAAGATGAACTGCAACGTTTTCAGCAGTTGTTGCCAATGAACGCCGTCAGCCGCTCGCAATACGATGCCATCGACAATCAGTACAAATCTGCCGTGGCGGCGCTGAAACAGGCACAATCCAATTATGCGGTGGCGCAGAACCAGACCGTATATAACCGGCTGGTGGCCAATAAAAACGGGGTGATTACCGCACGCAATATTGAAGTGGGGCAAGTGGTGGCAGCCGGTCAGGCAGCCTATCAGCTGGCAATTTCCGGTGAGCGTGAAGTGGTGATTGGCGTACCGGAGCAGGCCATGGGGAAGATTAAAGTCGGTCAGCCGGCTACGGTCACCTTATGGTCACAGCCGGATCAGCGCTTTGAAGCCTATGTCCGGGAGATTTCACCGGCAGCTGACCAGTCACGTACCTTTAGTGTCAAGGTGGCGCTGCGTGCTGCCAATCCGGCCATCCAGCTGGGACAAAGTGCGCGGGTGTTTTTAAATGGCAATGCACAGCAGCAGCTGACCGTACCGCTGTCCAGCGTCTCGGCCAATGGCCAGCAGGCCTATGTCCTGGTGGTGGGTGCCAATCATCAACTACGTAAAGTAGATGTGCAGCTGGGCGCTTATGGCCGTGACAGCGTACCGGTACTTAGCGGGCTGAAGCCAACGGACTATGTGGTGGTGGGTGGGGTACATCTGCTGCGCGACCAGCAAAAAATTCATCCGATTGACCGGGAAAACCGTGCCGTCAAGCTTCAGGCAGGGGGTTAAGCATGAGCGCACCGCTAAACTTTAACCTGTCGGAATGGGCCTTAAAAAACAAGGGCCTGATTCTGTATTTCATGCTGCTGCTCGGCATTATTGGCATGTATTCCTATTCCAAATTGTCGCAGAGTGAAGACCCGCCGTTTACCTTTAAGGTGATGGTGGTGCAGACCTACTGGCCGGGCGCAACCGCCAAGGAAGTGTCCTTGCAGGTCACCGACCGGATTGAAAAAGAGCTGATGACCACCGGGCAGTACGAGCGGATTCTGGCCTATTCGCGTCCGGGGGAATCAATGGTGACCTTTATTGCCAAAGATTCGCTGCGTTCTGGGCAAATTCCGGATATCTGGTATACGGTACGCAAGAAAATCAATGATATCCGGCATGAATTGCCCCAAGGCGTGCAGGGGCCGTTTTTTAACGATGAATTTGGCGATACCTTCGGCAATATTTATGTGCTGACCGGTGAAGATTTTGACTATGCCACCTTAAAAGAATATGCCGACCGCCTGCAGCTACAATTGCAACGGGTCAAGGATGTCAGCAAGGTCGAACTGATTGGCCTGCAAGACCAGAAAATCTGGATTGAACTGTCCAATACCAAAGCGGCCCAGCTCGGTATTCCGGTTACCGCCATCCAGCAGGCGTTGCAGCAGCAGAACAGCATGGCCAGTGCCGGCTTTTTTGAAACCGAAACCGACCGGATTCAGGTCCGGGTTAGCGGCCAGCTGAACAGTGTTGAAGCCTTGCAGCAGATGCCGCTACTGGTCAATGGCACCACCATTCAGCTGGGTGATGTCGCGGAGATTTACCGTGGTTTTAGCGATCCGGCCCAGCCACGAATGCGTTTTATGGGCGAAAATGGGATTGGCATTGCCGTGTCTATGCGTAAAGGCGGTGACATTCTGGCGCTGGGGGAAAATCTGGCCAGCGAATTCCAGCGCCTACAGCAGACCTTGCCACTGGGCATGCAGCTGCAAAAAGTCTCGGATCAGCCGGTGGCGGTCAAGCACAGTGTTAATGAATTTATGAAGGTACTGGCCGAGGCGGTGATTATCGTGCTGCTGGTCAGCTTTTTCTCGCTCGGGTTTCGTACCGGTCTGGTGGTGGCTTTTTCGATTCCGCTGGTGCTGGCGATGACCTTTGCCGGCATGAACCTGTTTGATGTCGGCCTGCACAAGATTTCCCTCGGTGCCCTGATTCTGGCGCTGGGTCTGCTGGTGGATGATGCCATTATTGCGGTAGAGATGATGGCCATTAAAATGGAGCAAGGCTATAGCCGGCTTCAGGCGGCCGGTTTTACCTGGAAAACCACCGCTTTTCCAATGCTGACCGGTACCCTGATTACCGCCGCCGGCTTTTTACCGATTGCTACGGCCGCGTCCAGTACCGGCGAATATACCCGCTCCATCTTCCAGGTGGTGACCATTGCACTGGTGGTGTCCTGGTTTGCCGCGGTGCTGTTTGTGCCGTATTTGGGCGATAAACTGCTGCCCGATTTTAATCAGTCGCCACAACAGGCCAGCTGGTATCAGCGGCTTTGGGCACGCTTACGCAAGCAGCCCGCTCCAGCGCCTGTGGTACATCATGCCGGTGAGCAGCATGATCCGTATCAGACCCGTTTTTATCAGGGCTTTCGCCGCTGGGTCGATACCTGTGTGACTTATCGTAAAACCGTGATTGCCGCTACGGCAGGCATTTTTGTGCTGTCGATTTTGATGTTCAAGCTGGTGCCGCAGCAGTTTTTCCCGCCATCGAACCGGGCCGAAATTCTGGTCGATCTGAAACTCGAAGAAGGCGCTTCTTTAACAGCCACCGAAGCCGCAGTACAAAAGGTTGAGCAGTTCCTGGCCAAGCAGGAGGGGATTGATAACTATGTGGCCTATGTGGGCACCGGCTCGCCACGTTTTTATTTACCGCTCGATCAGCAGTTGCCGCAAACCAGTTTTGCCCAGTTTGTGGTGCTGGCCTCATCGTTGGAAGACCGGGATGAAATTCGCCGTTCGCTGGATGAGCAGATTCGCAAGTTATTACCGGAAGCGCGTACCCGCGTATCGCTGCTGGAAAATGGCCCACCGGTTGGCTATCCACTCCAGTTCAGGGTCTCCGGTGAAGATCTGGCTCAGGTGCGGCAATGGGCGCAGCAGGTCGCAGTTCAGGTCGATGACAATCCAAACACCACCAATGTGCATCTGGACTGGGGTGAGCCAAGCAAGGTGATTCATCTACAGATTGATCAGGACCGGGCGCGACAAATGGGCGTCAGCAGTGTTGATCTGGCTAATTTCCTCAACAGTTCCATTCTCGGCAGCGCAATTGACCAGTACCGGGAAAAACGTGAGCTGATTGAAATTCGCCTGCGCGGTGATGCAGCCGAGCGGGTTGATGTCGGTTCGCTCAGCAGCCTGGCAGTGCCGACTGCACAGGGCAGTAGTGTGCCATTGGCCCAGATTGCCCAGATTGAATACCGCTTTGAAGAAGGCCTGATCTGGCACCGTAACCGTTTACCGACCATTACCGTACGGGCTGACATCAGCAGCGGTTTACAACCGGCCACGGTGGTGGGGGAGCTAAGCGAACCCTTACAGCAGATTCGCAGCCAGTTGCCAAATGGCTATCTGTTAGAAGTCGGCGGGACGGTAGAAGAATCGGCGCGTGGACAAAGCTCGGTCAATGCCGGTATGCCACTGTTTTTGGCGGTAGTGTTTACCCTGTTAATGCTACAGCTAAAAAGCATATCACGGGCCTGTATCGTGTTTTTAACCGCACCGCTTGGCATTATTGGGGTGGTGCTGTTCCTGCTACTGTTCAATAAACCTTTTGGTTTTGTGGCCATGCTCGGCACCATTGCGCTGTCCGGGATGATCATGCGTAACTCGCTGATTCTGATTGACCAGATCGAACAGGATATTCAGGCCGGTGAAGCGCCGTGGGATGCGATTATCAATGCCACGGTGCGCCGCTGCCGTCCAATTGTGCTGACGGCATTGGCCGCCGTGCTGGCCATGATTCCACTGTCGCGCAGTATTTTCTTTGGTCCGATGGCGGTGGCCATCATGGGCGGATTGATTATTGCGACGCTGCTCACTTTATTCTTTTTGCCGGCCCTGTATGCGCAGTGGTTTAAAGTGAAAAAAATCAGAATATGGCCTGATTTTGTGTCAATATAAGGTGCGAAAGCTTGAAAATTTCAATATAGTAGCACCTTCGTTTTTACAATTTTCAATAGGTAAATTTACTGCATATTATAAAACCAAACATGCAGTAAATGGGGTTGAAGCACACATGCAGCAAGATAGCTTAGCCAAGTTACGTCGTTCGATTGCTCTTTCTTACGTCTTCATGTTTTTCGCCCTGTTTACCTTAATTAGCGCCATTTTTGCCTACTGGCTGGCCCGTAAAGTGGTGATGGTCGATCAGACTGAAGTCTGGTTACAGGCCCAGGCACTCTGGGTCATGCGTAATGTCATGATCTACTCCATTTTGGCGGTATTTGCTGCCCTGTGGTTTATTCCGCTATTTTTCTATGCCTGGAATGATGCCACCTGGGTCACTGCGACCACCATTGCCGGTGTGGTGTTTAGCGCCATTGCCTTCTTATATTTACTCAATGCCTGGATCAAAGGCTTAAGTAAATTCATGAAAAACAAGGCGGTGTTTTAAGCAGCCTAAATTTTTTTCGCTGCCTGCCCTTGTAAATCTGGGATAAACCCCAATTTCAGACCTCAGTTGAGTCTTAAATAAAATTCCGTGAGGAGCATCGCCAGACATGGCTAAACGTGATTATTATGAGGTTTTGGGTGTTGCTAAAACCGCTAGTGATGATGAAATTAAAAAAGCCTACCGTAAGTTGGCGATGAAATATCATCCGGACCGTAACCCAGATAACCCGGAAGCTGAAGAAAAATTTAAAGAAGCTTCAGAAGCTTATGAAGTACTGTCGGACAGCGAAAAACGCAGCATGTACGACCGTATGGGCCATCAGGCCTTTGAAGGCGGCATGGGCGGTGGTGGCTTCGGCGGCGGCTTTAGTGCTGAAGATATCTTTAGCCAGTTCGGCGATATTTTTGGGGGTGCCTTTGGGGGCGGTGGCCGTCAGCAACGTGCGCGCCGTGGTTCGGACCTGCGCTATGTGATGGAACTGACCCTGGAAGAAGCGGTTAAAGGGGTGAAAAAAACCATCAGCTTTACCGCACCTGCACCGTGTGATGCCTGTGATGGTAAAGGCTCGCAAAATCCGAATGATGTTGAAACCTGTAAAACCTGTCATGGTGCCGGTCAGGTACGTATGCAGCAAGGTTTCTTCTCGGTGCAGCAGACCTGTAGCACCTGTCGTGGCCAGGGTAAAATCATCAAGAACCCATGTAACAAATGTCATGGTTCAGGGGTATCTGACCGTCAGCAGACTTTGGAAGTTACCATTCCAGCCGGTGTCGACAATGGCGACCGGGTACGTTTAACCGGTAAAGGTGAGGCGATTCGTGATGGGCAGGCCGGTGACCTGTACGTAGAAGTGGTGGTGCGTGAGCATGAAATCTTCCAGCGTGATGGTGCCGATCTGTATATGGATGTGCCGGTTTCGATTGCCGATGCTGCCCTCGGTAAAGAAATTGAAATTCCGACGCTGGATGGCCGGGTGAGCCTGAAAATTCCGGAAGGCACCCAAACCGGTAAACTGTTCCGTCTGCGCGGTAAAGGCGTAAAACCGGTACGTACCAGCATGGTCGGCGATCTGCTGTGCCGTATTGTGGTGGAAACCCCGGTGAACCTGACTTCGCGTCAGCGTGAATTACTGAAAGAACTGCAAGCGACGCTGGATGGCGATAACAACAATTCGTCACCAAAGAAAAAATCATTCTTTGACCGCCTGTTTGACTAATTCAGTTTAACTAAGCCAGTTTAAACAGCGCGCTCAAACACAAAGGGAGATGAACATCATCTCCCTTTTTTATGGCGAATAAAAATTAAACCCCTTCCACAGGGTCAATTTCTGCCACCAGCGCATCTTCCTGAGATACAGCCATCTCGGTGCTCTGTTCGCTTTGTTCTTCTTCAATTGCATCAATTAACGCCACTTGTGCTGCTTCTTCTGCCGATACTGCTGGCTGTAAAGTGGTGGTAATGCGGACTTGAGACAGGCTTTCCAAGGTATCACCCGGTTGTAATGGTGGTTCTGCCCAAGCCGAGCTCATCAGTAGCCCCATACACACTGCCATCCCCAGTTGTTTCGAATGCATGCTTGATCTCCTTATAATCTCTATTCTATTCATTCGTGACGGCTAGTCTGCTGTAGCAATTTTGCACTTTTGTGAAAAAACGCCAGAAATCAGAACTTTCTTTTCAATTTCTATTTTTAAATTACTGGGTGTTCGGGTTACGGTTGAGTCATCTTAGTTTTTTTCGGCTTTTTTAGACTGCCGGCTTAGTCTGGGCAGGGAGTTTTGATATAGTAAGGACAATTTCGAATCAACATCAGGAATATGTTATGTCAGCAACTCCACGCATTGGTGTATTAGGTGCCGGTGGCCGTATGGGACGCATCCTTATTCAAGCCGTTGAGCAGGCCGGTTATCAACTTGCAGCTGCGGTGGAACGTCCGGAAAGTAGCTTAATCGGTGCAGATGCAGGCGAGCTTGCGGGCATTGGCAGCCTGGGTGTGAACGTGGTCGGCAGCCTGGAAGAGGTGGTAAAGCAGTGTGACGTGGTCATCGACTTTACTGCACCGGCAGCCACGGTGAACCATCTGAAAATCTGTCGTGAAGCAGGTGTGGCAATTGTGATTGGCACCACCGGCATGAATGATGAACAGAAAGCCTATCTGGATGAATCGGCAACGCAAACTCCGGTGGTCTATGCGGCCAACTATTCAGTGGGTGTGAATGTTTCAATTAAGCTTTTAGAACTTGCTTCTAAAGTATTTGGCGATACGGTAGATATTGAAGTGATTGAAGCGCACCATCGTCATAAAGTCGATGCGCCATCAGGTACTGCACTCATGATGGGTGAAGCAATTGCAGAAACCTTGGGCCGTGACCTGAAAAAAGATGCGGTCTATCATCGTGAAGGACATACCGGTCCGCGTGAGCGTCAAAGTATTGGTTTCCAGACCATTCGTGGTGGCGATATTGTCGGTGAACACACCGCCATGTTTATTGGTGAAGGCGAGCGCGTCGAAATTACCCACAAAGCCACCAACCGGATGAACTTTGCTGCTGGCGCCGTGCGTGCTGCTGCCTGGGTGGTCGGTCGTGATGCGCGTAAATATGACATGAAAGATGTCTTGGGTTTTAACGATATTCAAGTTTAAAACCGCTGTAAAATCCGTTATAACAACACTAAAACTAAAATAAGATGAACAATGGAATGAAAAAATGGATTGTATTGGCCGGTGCGCTCGCCATGGCGGCGAGTGTACCCGCCCAGAATTTGCAGAATGCCAAACTCAATATTCATAAAAATAATATTAAGGTCTGGACCTATCAGCATCCGCAAAACCCGGTGTTCCTGTACAAGGCAGAAACCACTTTTCCGGTCTCGATTGAAAAAGCCGCCGGCCTGATTCTGGATGTGGAGCATGCCATCAGCTGGGTGCCATATATGGGCAGCGTTAAGGTACTGTCGCGTGATGACCAGAAAGGCGAGTTCCTGCTGTATATGGTGCTGGATTTTCCTTTTCCGTTAAAAGACCGCGATCTGGTGGTCAAAGGCAGAATGTTTAAAGATGCCCAAGGCGTGATTCATATTCAGAACAAGGCGGTCAGTCAGGGCTATCCCTTAAACCCGAGCTATGTGCGTTTAACTCATTATGAAGGCGACTGGACCTTTCAAAAACTGGGGGCCAACCGGGTTAAGGTGTCTACCTATGGCTATGCCGATCCGGCTGGTTCGATTCCAACCAGTTTTGTGAATATGTTTGTGCAGCAGCAGCCTTATCAGATGCTACAAAAAATGAAACTGGAACTGAGTCTGCCGGGGCGCGAGCGGCCCTTGCCGGCGATTTTAAGATAAACAAACCCGTCTGGTGCTAGACGGGTCAGGTATCGGCAGACTCAGAAAGCGTATTGAAATAGTGCTGATCTGAGTCTTTAAAACGAGATTTAACTGCCTTAGTAGCTAAACAGTCCTTTTTCTAGTGGGAATTCAATGCCGATTGAGGCACCACCATCTTTACCATGCAGGTCTGAATCCCCCAGCCAGCCATTCAGTTTAAGTGGAATATCCGGACGTAGGTAATGCGTCCAGGTGATATCTAAAGCTGTTAGCTCATCTTGCTCAGGAAAAGCATAGTTTGTTTGACGGCTACCTGGTCGATTGGCTGCTTGATCAAATTTAGCAAACAGCACCCGGCCATGCAGACGGTTTAAAGGATCAAAACGGATATCACCGCCGACAGCAATCATCTGGCCATCGCCGCCCATCGCATGCGCTAATGGGTAACCATGCTGATAGAAGCCATCGGTATAAACACTATGATTATAGGAAATCCCTTGTGCCTTGCCATTGGTACGGGTATCAGCCCATTCGCTATACAGCTGGTAGGGCATATTCTGGTAGCTGGATGAATAATCCACCCCGGCCAGATACATTTTTTTCGCGGGCAGGCCGCCGGCTTCATCTTCACCGACATATTGCGCATAGACACCCAGCGGCATCTGCATTAAAGGTTGCAGGTTTAAACGGGCATCAAAACCGGCAATCTGATTCGATGGATCTGGTTCACCTGTGCCACCATTGTCTTTGTTGCCAACAAACGCATCCCAGAGTGAGCTCAAGCTTTCCGGACGTCCTTCACCCCCCCACTGAATGGCACGTGAAGCACCCAGTTCCAGATAGGGAAGCGGCTGAGCAGTAACACGCAGGCCAATCAGCTTGGCATCCGGGACTGCATCATAATTGTCCAGTTGACCGGCAAAGGCCTGATATTGCCATGGCCCAATCCAGGACAGCCATTTGCTGCTAAAAGCAGTCTGTTCTGCCCGCTGCGCCGTAATACCATAGACTGGGCGGCTGGCATCGCCACGAATCAGACTCCCCTCATGACCGGGTCCCCAATACGTTGGAATCTGGCCGGCAATCAGCCACTGATTCCAGAGTTTCCCGGCAATATAAGAGCCTTCAACATTCACATCCTGATCATGATCAATCTGCGGGTCTTTTTCGGCATTGACCCGTAACCGGGCATCCCATTGGCTACCGCCAGCATTCAGTTCCAGACCAGCCTGATATTGTGATTTTGCCTGATCACCAAAGGCTTGAGGCAGATACTTATGATCAGTTTCTGCAAATAGCGCAGCTTTCAAGAGCTGATTATCGGCATTTAAATGGGTGAGGACTGCATCCACTACTTTTTGCTGGACAGGGGTGCTGATTTTGGCCTGAGACAGGGCGCGCTGAATTTCATCACCACTCATGGGCCAGGTGGAGGTGCTAATCTGAATCACCCCTTGCTGATTCAGCCAATTCAGGTCGGTACGCAGGTTCTGGTCATTCAGCACAATCCCTTGGGCAAAGGTCAGGGATGAGCTGAGGGCAAGGGTCGCAAGCAATATTTTTGATAGACGCATTTTTGATTCTCAGGAGTTTTTTGCTCTCCACACCATAGGCGGACGAGTTTATTTTTTCAATGCAAACTGTTGAGTAGAGTTGTAATCCGGGAAGATTAAAAATCCCGCCGTAGCGAGATTTTTAAAGCAATCGGTCACTGCAAAATTAGTCATTATCCTTATTGGCTTTATAGGCATAGGAATAGTTATAGCCATAACCATAGCCTGCACTCGAGCGCTGAATATCATTCAGGATAATACCATTGACTTTGACACCCGCCTGTTCAAAACGGTTGATGGTCAATTCAAGTTCTTTCATTTGTGTCTTGGCATAGCGTGCAATCACCAGATTTACCCCGGCATGCTGAGAAATAATAATCCCGTCTGTGACCGCCAGAATTGGTGGAGTATCAATCAGAATATGATCATATTGTTCTGACAGTTGATTCAGCATCGTCGCAAATTGTGTGGTGCTGAGCAGTTCAGACGGGTTGGCCGGACTCTTGCCACGGGCAATTACATCTAGACCGGACACCTCTGTAGCTTTAATGACCTGGCTTAATTCGGTTTGACCATTTAAGTAGTCTGCCAGACCAAGTTGGGCTTGCTGATTAAAGTATTTATGCAAATAACCGCGGCGCAAGTCCGCATCAATAATCAGTACCCGTTTCTGGCTTTGCGCCAGAATGGTGGCCAGGTTGGTTGAAATAAAGGATTTACCGACTTCCGGTGCAGGACCAGAAACCATAATAATATTGTTCTTGGCGCTGCTTAAGGCAAAATGAATGGCAGTACGCATACTGCGTAGGCTTTCAATGGCAATATCATCACTATTTTTAACCGCAAGAATAGGAATATTCTTTTTCTTCTTCAGCAGTTTAATCCGGCTTTCCTGTACAGGCGAACGCGGCACAGTGGCATACACCGGCAAGTCCAGTTCATTTTCAATTTGGGTAGAATCTTTAACACCACTACGCAGCATATTACGTAATAAGGCCAGCAGTGTGCCGAGGAAACCACCGAGGAAAATCGATAAAATGAGAATCTGTAATTTCTTTGGCTTAATCGGTTCAATCGGTTCCACCGCGGTATCGACAATACGCACATTACCAATTTCACCGGCTTTGGCAATACGCAACTGCTGATAAGAATTAAGCAGGCCGGTATACAGCTGCTGTTTGACTTCTACTTCGCGGAACAGTTGCAGGTACTGGCGTTGCAATTCTGGTAAACGTCTTAATGTTCCATCTAGCTCATTAATCTTTTTATTAATGGCCGTTAATTGCGCATTCATTTGCTGCATGATTGGGTGTTCAGCCGTATATTTGGCCGATGCCTCAGCCACTTTTTGTTCCAGCTCGGCTTTTTGGGTTTCCAGGGTCACGCTTTGGGTCAGATACAGCTCTGATTCCTTGGTGACATCGACCGTATTGTACTGCTGGCGGAAACGGTTAAATTCACGTTCAGCGACATCGAGTTGCTGTTTGAGTTCAGGTAGCTGATCTTCCAGGAATTTTAAGGTTTGTGCGGTTTCAGCCGAGCGACGTTCAATATTCTGTTGACTATAGGCCGCTAAAATGGCATTGAGCACCTGGGTAATATGCTGCTTGTCAGTACCCTGGTAGTTGAGGCCCAGCACACCGGTCATTTTGCCTTTTTCGGCCACCGAATAGTCAGCGAGCAAGCTACGAACTGCGGCAGGCAGGCTTTGCTTTTGGATCAGATAAGTACTATCAAAGCTGTCCTGACTATAAATACCGACTTTCCATAGGCCATATTCAGACTGTAACTGGCTGGTCTGGTTCAGGGGTGCAGAAAAGACCACCTGTTCTGTGGCTGAATCCGTTAAACTAAATTTACCTTGCGAGAAACGAAGCAGCAGATTTTTATCGCGGTAGTAATCTGGAATCTCAAAGCTGCGTACATCAAAGCTTTTCTGGTTGTCTTTAAACAGGACTGATTTGCCCGAATATTCACTGTCATACTCGTGCTTATTCAGTAAGCGGCTCCAGAAACTGTCTTCTGTGCCATGAATCCGAATATTTAAATTTAGGCGATCAATGACGGTACCGAGTACCAGACGCGATTTCAGAATCTCAATTTCGGCCTGAGCCGGTGATTTCTGCTCAATCATATCGGACAAATCGCCCAATAAGGCGGCAGATGCTCCTTTATTTTCTTCGACCTGAACCAGTGCATCGACCTGATAGGTGTCTGGTGTGGTTCTTAAATAAAGTAAGGCACAGACCAAACTTAAAATGACACAGAGAGCAATCAGTTTCCACTGGGCAATTAAGGAGAAAAACAATTCCTTCAGGTCAATGGTATCTTCTGTATTGGTATTTTGGCTCATAGTCTTTTGTTCGAAAGTTAAATATATTTTTTCCAGTCTGCAATGCAGGCCTGAATCAGCTGGCAGGTTTCATCAAATACTGCCTGATCATGCTGATAAGGATCGGCCACATTTTTACTTTGCCAGTGGCCGAGTCTAAAGGTTTTACCTTTGGCAAAGGGCCAGGTCTGTTCCACATGTTTTTGCTGGTTCTGACTCATCACTAAAATCAGGTCGGCTTTCTTGACCAGCTCGGCATTCAGCTTTCGGGCCACATGCGGGCTCATATCAATCCCTAAACGCTGCATGCACAGGCTGGCTTTGTCATCGGCTGCATGACCAACCAGCCCGGAAATACCGGCAGACTCAATTTGTAAATGCGGAAATTCCTGTTTTAAAAAGTATTCCGCCATTGGGCTACGGCAAATATTGCCAATACAGACCACCAGAATATTGTTAATTTTCATTAGTTCCCCAAACGGTCTAAATTATATAAAGCATTTGAGAATGGAATAATCTGATTCACGACACGTTGCCAGCGCGCAAGGCCAGATGCATCGACATAAACAATATCATTACTGCGCATTTTAAACTGATTGGCCAGACCAAAGTCGGCAATACTGGTTAAGTCCAGATGATAGACTTCGGTTTGCGCACCACTTGGCTGACTGCGTACCACATAAACTTTGCTGCGGCTGGCCGACAATGGATTTAATCCCAGACTTTCACCGAGCACATCGCTCAGGCTCATGCCCTGATCACGCATGGGTAAGGACTGGTTTTTGCCCGATTCCCCCATGACATAGATTTTCTGGTTTTCGCGGCTGTTTACATACAGGGTGTCATTCGGTTGAATCAGCAGGTTATGTAAAGAGAAACCGGCTTGTTCCAGCTCAATACTGTTTAAATGATAGGTCTGCCCCTGACGTACCAAGGTAATCGAGGCATTATTGCCTTGCTGGGCATTGACACCACCCGCCAGACCTAAAGCGGTATAGACACTGGTCGGCTGGTCACTTAAATAGAACTGCCCACCGTTCATTACATTTCCCTGTACCGAGTAACGTTGTCCCTGATAAGACAGAACCCGTGCTACTACATCAGGTGTTTTTAAATAACGCGATAACTGACTGCGCAGCTCACGGTTTACCTGACTTAAAGATTTACCGGCAGCTTTATAGCGACCAATAATCGGGAATTGAATATAACCACTTTGGTCAATTTGATAACCATTGGCCTGAATGGCCTGTTCATTATTAATAGTATTGGTAGGTGGGGTAATTTCTGGGTAAGCCCATAAATAGATCGACAGGATATCGCCTGGACTAAGGTTATAGTTACGGTGTGACTGGGTAAACAGGTGAGCATAATCTTGCTGAATATTTTGTACGGCCGGTTGCAAACCGAGTACAGTATCTTGAGTGAGCCGGACCACATTCACCGAAGTCCCCAAGTCTGTTTGATAGACACCTTCTGCCGGTAAGTCATAGGTCTGTAAGCCGGAGGTGACCGCACACCCGCTTGCTGTCACCAGAAAAGACAGTAGAATTATAGATTTAAATTGTCTCACACGTATTCCCGTTCTCGATTTTTCTAAAATCATAAAAAATAAAAAATAGTTTACCGAAGTTATTTTAAGGGTATATAACAAATTGTAAGTAGATTGCGAAAGTATACGCAAGCACAGGCATAAAAATGAGGCAAAAAGTATCTAAATTGTGAGACACCGCAAAATTATAGAAAGATGATTTGCAAAAAACTGACATAAAAGGAAGCATTTTAGATTTTTTGGCTAAAAATCATAACAGAACATTCATGATTTTCTGCTAATATTCCTGCCGAAAGATTTGCTCTTCATAAGTATAGTATATAAATAAGGCGTTAAAATGCTAAAGCTCTCTGACCTGAAAATTGCCGTAATTGGTTTAGGCTATGTTGGTTTGCCACTTGCCGTGGAATTTGGAAAAAAGGTTCCAGTAATTGGATTTGATATTCACAAAAAACGGATTGAAGAATTACAAAATGGCCAAGACCACACTCTAGAAGTATCACCAGAAGAACTTCGACAGGCGACTCAGCTTTCCTATTCAGCCAATTTAGATGATTTAAAAAGTTGCAACTTTTTTATTGTGACGGTTCCTACGCCAATTGATGACTATAAACAACCCGATTTAACCCCGCTTATTAAGGCTTCGACCAGTATTGGGCAGGTGTTAAAAAAAGGCGATGTAGTGGTGTATGAGTCTACTGTATACCCAGGCGCAACTGAAGAAGACTGTATTCCGGTATTAGAAAAGGTTTCGGGTTTAAAATTTAATCAGGACTTCTTCGCTGGTTATAGTCCGGAACGGATTAATCCGGGGGACAAGTTGCACCGTGTCACCAATATTTTAAAAATTACTTCCGGATCTACTCCAGAAGCGGCAGACTTTGTTGATCAGGTCTATAACCTGATTATTGAAGCGGGTACCCATAAAGCAACCAGTATTAAAGTCGCTGAAGCAGCAAAAGTCATTGAAAATACCCAACGTGATGTCAACATCGCACTCATTAATGAGCTGGCTGTGATCTTTAATAAAATGGGAATTGATACCGAAGCAGTGCTGAAAGCCGCGGGTACAAAGTGGAACTTTTTACCATTCCGCCCAGGTTTGGTTGGTGGCCACTGTATTGGTGTAGACCCGTATTATTTAACCCATAAAGCGCAGTCTATTGGTTATCATCCTGAAATTATCTTGGCGGGTCGCCGTCTCAATGATGGTATGGGAGCCTATGTAGTCACCCAGCTGGTAAAAGCAATGATCAAGAAAAAGATTCAGGTGGAAGGCGCTAAAGTTTTAGTGTTGGGCTTGAGTTTTAAAGAAAATTGCCCAGATATTCGCAATACCAAGATTATTGATATTGTGAATGAGCTACAAGAATATAATATTCAGGCAGATGTTTATGACCCTTGGGTCGATACACAAGAAGCACAACATGAATACGGTATTACCCCAATTGCAAGCCTAGAGCAAGGCCAATACGATGCCGTCATTTTAGCAGTTGCGCATGAGCAGTTTAAAGCAATGGGAGCTACAGATATTCGAGCTTTAGCTAAACCAGAACATATTTTATATGACTTAAAATATGTATTAGAACAATCTGAATCTGACATCCGTTTATAATATTTAGGGACCTGTATAAGAATGAGCCAATATCAGACCGTATGTGAGCAATTAAAACAAAATCCTAAAACCTGGTTAGTAACAGGTGTGGCAGGCTTTATTGGCTCAAATTTACTGGAAACCCTGTTAAAGCTGAACCAAAATGTGGTGGGTCTGGACAATTTTGCCACAGGTCATCAGCATAATCTGGATGAAGTGCAAAGTCTGGTGACCCCCGAACAATGGACAAACTTCAAATTTTATGAAGGTGATATTCGTAATTTTGAGGATTGTCAAAAAGCATGTGCAGGTGTGGACTATGTGTTGCATCAGGCAGCACTAGGTTCAGTACCACGTTCAATTGCTGACCCGATTACCACCAATGCAGCCAATATTAGCGGTTTTTTAAATATGCTCACCGCTGCGCGTGATGCGAAAGTTGCAAGTTTTACTTATGCCGCCAGCAGTTCAACTTATGGCGACCATCCGGCACTGCCTAAAGTTGAAGAAAATATCGGTAAGCCACTCTCACCATATGCAGTCACCAAATATGTTAATGAGCTATATGCTGAAGTCTTTGCACGCACTTATGGCTTTAAAACAATTGGTTTGCGCTACTTTAATGTCTTTGGTAAGCGTCAAGATCCGAACGGTGCCTATGCTGCGGTGATTCCAAAATGGACAGCAGCCATGATTGTGGGTGATGATGTTTTTATTAATGGCGATGGTGAAACCAGTCGTGATTTCTGTTTTATTGAAAACACGGTCCAAGCCAATATTCTGGCAGCAACTGCATCCGATGAAGCTAAAAACCAAGTCTATAACGTGGCTGTAGGTGACCGTACTACGTTAAATGATTTATTTAATGCCATTAAAGCGTCATTAATTGCAAATGGTGTGACTTATGCAAAACAACCTGTATATCGTGACTTTAGAGCAGGGGATGTTCGACATTCACAGGCCAGTGTGGAAAAAATTGAAAGATTATTAGGTTATAATGCCAAATACCATATAGATGATGGTATTGATTTTGCTATGTCATGGTATGTTAAAAGTTTAACTTAATATTATGTGGAGCCTGTTAAATAAAGCAAAATGGTTGTTGAGTGGCAATATTTTATTTGCCTTTTCTCAATGGCTGATGCTAATCATGTTTAGTCATTTTAGTAATCCTATACAGTTAGGATACTATTCATATGCTTTAGCAATAACAGCTCCAATTTTTATGTTATCAAATCTGCAATTGCGGCCTTTAGTTGTTGCAGATTTGAATTTAGAAAGAAAATTTAGTTATTCAGAATATTTTTCATTAAGATTGTTGACTATATTGTTTGCAGTAATTGTAAGTTTATTTTTTATTGACTGGGAAAATAATCTTGCGCTGAGTATTGTACTTGTTGTTGTATTGATAAAAGCAAGTGAATCTGTATCAGATATTATATATGCTTATTATAATGCCAATAAAAAAACAAAATTTATCAGTAGATCCCTAACCTTTAAGTCAGTTTTGGTAATTATACTTTCTTTCTGTGTTCTCTATATAACCCACAATATAGTGTATTCGCTTGCTGCGACGCTTATAGGTTACCTTTTTGTCTTAGGCTTATTGGATATTAGGCAAAATATAAACCATTTAAGAGAAATTAATTTTTTTGATAAAAAATTAACAAAAATTGTGCAAATTGGATTGCCATTAGGCATTGCTGTGATGTTAGTGTCATTGCAAACTAATATTCCAAGATATTTTTTGGAGCATTATTCAAATGTGGAGTTGGTAGGCGTTTACACAATTTTGTATTATTTCATTGTAATAGGTGGAATAGTAATGAATTCAGTATGTCAGTATTTGAGTCCATCATTTTCAGAATTCTATAGAGATTTAAAAATAGATGATCTAAAGAAAATAATAAAAAATGCATTTTTTATAGCATTATCTCTTGGTGTAGTTGGTTTAGTTATATCTCTGTTCTTAAATGATTTTATTATAAAAATTATATATGGGAATGATTATCTGGCATATGCTTATTTATTGCCCTATATTATGATTGCGGGAATATTTACGTACCTTTCAGTAGTAAATGGCTATTTGCTTACAAGTCTGAGATTGTTAAAAATACAAATGCCTATTTTTTTAATTTTAGTATGTTTGACAGTTATATATAGCTATTTATTTATTCCAATACATGGATTGATAGGGGCGGTTTATACCACAATATTGTCAGCAGTTTCTCAATTTTTAATCAGTTCATTTATTATTTATAGAAAAATTCAGGAATTAACTCAAGATGTCTAAGAAAGTTGTACATGTTTTAGGTGCAATGAATGCTGGCGGTGTAGAGGCATGGTTGATGACTTTGCTACGTAATACTGACAAAGGGTTGATTAATCATGAGTTTATTGTTCATCATAAAGAAAAGGCATTTTATGATGATGAAATTTATAGTTTAGGCAGCCAGATTCATTATTGTCAGTATTCTGCAAATCCATTTATATATGGAATAAATTTGTATCGAACTTTTAAGAAAATAAAGCCAGATGTCGTGCATAGTCATGTGCATGCTTTTAGTGGTTTAGTATTACTCATGGCATATTTAAGTAGTATAAATAATAGAATTAGTCATTGTCATAGCGATACTAGATTTAAAGAAAAAAATATTTCTTTTATTCGTAAGTTATATTTTTCATTAATGAAATTTTTAATATCAGTTTTTGCTACGACTAGAATAGCTGTTAGTAGCTTAGCAGCAGAAAATTTATACGGAATGAACTGGAAGACTAAGAAAAACTGTATGGTCATTCCTTGTGGAATAGATATCAGCAAATATGATCCCAAATATAAAAATATTGATATGCGCAAGGATTTTGGTTTACCTGAAGATGCTTTTGTAGTTGGTCATGTTGGACGGTTTGAAGAGCCGAAAAACCATAGGTTTTTAATTGATGTTTTTTATGAACTTAGAAAAAATAATGATAAGGCATATCTGGTTTTGGTGGGAGATGGCACATTAAAAGCTGAAATTGAAAAAAAAGTAGCTGATCTGAAATTAACTCCATATGTAAAATTCGCAGGCTTACGTAAAGATGTACCTGTTATTATGCTCAGTGTATTTGATGTTTTTGCTTTTCCATCTTTATGGGAGGGTCTTGGTTTAGTTGCAGTGGAAGCCCAGTTAGCTGGATTAAATTGTATAGTATCAAATAGTGTTCCAAAAGAAATTGATATTGGGGGTGTTGTTTTTGCTAGCGTTGATAATATATCCAATTGGATTAATTTATTTTTTAGCAATGAAAAAACACCTGAGATAGTTGGTACAAGATTTGATATGAAAAAAAATATTAATCTTTTGCAATCTATTTATTTGAGATAAAATATGAAAAAAAGTTATTTAATATTTATAATTTTTATAAATATTTTATTTATGATAATATTCAGAGAAGATTATGTATTTTATATTCTACCTATAACTATTAGTTTATTTTTATTATTAAAATTAATTGATGATAGTATGAAGAGTGGAGGAACAATTTTCCATCCACTGCCGATGGCGTGCTTTATTTTGGCAATAAGTGTTGTAATGGCTCCAGCTATATCATCAGGATTACAGGTATATTTACTTTCGGCTCCAAGAAGCATTAATTGGGATAAATGGCTTGGTATATTATCATGGTTATATTTGCTAGGTATTATTCTTTTTTATTTATCATGTAGATTGTTTTTAAATAATAAATCTTTTCAATATTCACTTGATATTGAATTACATAAAAAAAATTTTATTCTTGTTAGTTTTTTATTTTTATTTCTTTCTCTAATTAGTCAAATTTTAGTTTTTCAGAAATTTGGTGGTGTTATTTCGTATATGACGAAATGGACTGAAGATCGCTCTGATTTTGATGGTCTGGGTATATGGTATATGTTTGCAGAACCTTTTCCCATGATATTTTTAATATTTTTAATATTATTAATAGGGAAGGATAAGCTAAAAAATAGCATAATTTATTTGAGTATAATTTTTCTAATTTTTTTTGTATTGAAAATGCTTTTTGGCGGTTTTCGTGGAAGTAGAAGTAATACTATTTGGGGGTTGTATTGGTTTGCTGGAATAGTTCATTTATATATCTATCGGTTGAAAAAAATACATTATATAGTGGGAATCTTATTTTTAACTATTTTTATGTCAACCTATGCATTATATAAAAGTTATGGTGTTGATGCTTTCTCTGGTGATTATAGCGTAACGGAAACCAATAGATATCAGAATAATCCTTTGTTGGATATATATTTGGGCGATTTTAGCCGAGCAACAATTAATGCTTACCAGATTAGCCAGATATCGGATTTGTCGAATTATGAGGAAAAATATGGTCAGACATATCTAAGTAGTGCATCTAAATTTTTCCCACCAATTAAATATTTTTATTCTGGGCATGATAAGAATTCTGCAGGATCAGAGATCGTAAATAATATAAAGATTAATCCTCAGGTAGAAGAATATCATAATAGTAGAGTATTTGGTATTTACGGAGAGGCAATTTTAAATTTTGGAATATTTTTTGGAATATTTTCATTTTTCTTTGTCGGTTTTTTTGTTTCTAAATTAGATAATTACTGTAGAAGTAGTGCTAATAAAAGTGTTTTTATATTTATAATTCCATTTTTATCTAATATGGCGATTACTTTAATATTGTCTGATTCTGATAATATTGTTTTCTTTGTATTTAAAAATGGATTATTAGTTTTTTTGTATTTATATTTTATTAGTATATTTTGTGTGAAAGGCTATAAGTATGTCAGGTAGAGATATTTTTAAAAAGTATTCTAAGTTATTGAATGCTTTTTATTTTTTTTATAATTTATTTCCAGATTTTTTGAGTTATATTTTATTAAATATTTTTAATTTTGGTAAAGTTGGTTTTTTACTTAGATATTTTGAATTAAAGAAAAGTTCAGAATTTGTAGGTGAAAATGTTTACATTGCTAAAAAATGTGTTTTTAAAAATTTAAAATATTTTAGTTGTGGAATAAATTTAAGCATTCATGAGTTTTGTTATATAGATGCTGCTGGTGGAATTGAAATAGGTGATAATGTTTCTATCGCACATAATTGTTCATTAGTTTCCTTTGAACATACTTGGGAAAATTTAGAAATCCCAATTAAATATAATCCAACTAAATTAAATTCTATTAAAATAGGTAATGATGTTTGGTTGGGGTGTGGTGTTAGAGTTTTAGCTGGTACAGTAATTGAGGATCGTGTGATTGTTGCAGCAGGTGCAGTAGTTAAAGGCACTCTTGAATCTGGTTATTTATATGGCGGAATCCCAGCTAAGAAGTTAAAAAAATTATGAGTTCATTAAAGTGTTTATATGTGCATGATCATACCTTTAAAAAAATGGGAAATGATTATTATAGTGAAGGCAAAATCACAGATGCTGTATTTTCGCGTTATATAAATGCGACAGATAGATTGAATGTTTATAGTCGTATGGAAGAAACTAAATTACCTAACTCCTTAACTAAAATAACAGCAAAAAATGTTAATTTTTGCCCTGTCGAAGGCCAGAGTTTTTCTCTGGTTTTTACTAAAAATATATCAAAAAACATTAAATTGGCTTTATCTGAAATTAGAGAGGCCGATTTTATTGTGGTACGCCTTCCTAGTTTTTTGGGAATATTTATTCTATTTTTAAATCTATTTTTTAAGAAAAAATATTTTGTGGAATTGGTTGGTGATGCAAAAGAAGCATTACTTACTTCGAAGGTGGAAATAAGTTTTTCGTTTAAAATATTTGTAAGTTTTTTTGCATTTCTTAACGCTTTTTTTGTTAAGAGGGCAGATGGCGTAATATATGTAACTGAATCCGCTTTACAGAATAAATACCCAACTACTGCTTTACAAAGTTATGCCTCAAATGTTGAGTTGAGGATTGAAGATAAACTTCTAAATTTACAAACTTATCAGAATGAAAAATCCTATTTTAAAATAGGTATGATCGGTTCTTTTAATAATAGTTATAAAGGAATTGATGATGCAATACGTGCAGTTTATATGCTAAGTAAAAAAGAGAATATTGTTCACTTACATATATTAGGATCTGGTAAATTAAAATCTGAATATCTTGCCATGGCTAAAGAAATGGGCTTGGTAGATAATATTATATTTGATGATGTACTTTCAGGTGGAGCGGAAGTTAATCAATGGTTAGACTCTTTAGACTTATATATACAACCGAGTAGAACAGAAGGTTTACCTCGAGCACTTATAGAAGCTATGGCTAGAGGTTTACCTGCAGTTGCTACCAATGTCGGTGGAATTCCAGAATTATTACCCTCTGAGTTTTTAATTCCACCAAATGCACCGCAAGAATTGGCTAACAAAATCGAGTTATTAATTTCTTCACAGCAATTACGTTATGAGCAAGGTAGAGCAAATTATAATAAAGCCAGAGAATATGACTCGGAAATTTTAAGACAACGCAGAACAAAATTTTGGAATCAGGCTAAAGCTATTGTGGAGAAGGACTTAAAATGAGCAAATTTCTAATTATCTCTAGCTTTCTCCCCTCAGTGCTTAACTTCCGAGGAAAACTACTCGAAGCGATCCATCAGCAAGGCTATGAAATCCATATTATTGCACCTGATTTGCCTTCGTTCCCTACGGAACATGAAAAACTCCTAGATTTAGGTTATTTCATACATGAAGTTTCCATGCAACGCACAGGTACCAACCCGGTTGCAGACTTAAAAACCTTAGGAAGCATGTATACACTCATAAAAAAAATCAAACCTGATTATGTTCTATCTTATACGATCAAGCCGGTTATTTATGGAACACTAGCCGCATGGCTGACAAAGGTACCGCATCGTTATGCCTTAATTACAGGTTTAGGCTATGCCTTTCAAAATGTCGAACACGGCAGCAAGCGTAGTTTCTTCCAAAAAATAGTACATGGTTTGTATCAACAAGCACTTTCGCATAGCCATAAAGTCTTTTTCCAGAATCCTGATGACTTAAAACTTTTTCAAAATTTAAAACTTTTGCAACCCAATTTGCCTACAGTGGTGGTGAATGGTTCAGGGGTGAATGTTACGGACTTTAATGTATTGCCTTTTCCTGTTAATACACAAAATAAGCCTAAGCTTTCATTCTTACTTATTGCACGGTTATTGGGTGACAAAGGAGTAAGAGAGTATGCAGAAGCAGCAAAGCTGATTAAACAACAGCATCCAGAAGTTGAATTCCATTTGGTGGGTTGGATTGATGAAAATCCTGCCGCGATTCAACAATCAGAGCTAGATACATGGATTGCCGATGCAAGACTTAAATACTGGGGTAAGCTTTCAGATGTACGACCAGCCATCGCACAAAGTTCGATCTATGTTTTACCTTCTTATAGAGAAGGAACACCACGTACAGTATTGGAAGCCATGGCAATGGGACGACCAATTATCACCACAGATGCTCCGGGTTGTCGTGAAACTGTAATTCAGGGCGAAAATGGCTTTTTAGTTGAAGTAAAATCTGTAACTAGTCTGGTTAATGCCATGCAAGAGTTTATAAATAATCCTGCACTTATTGAGCAAATGGGGCAACGATCCAGAGAAATTGCTTTAAATAAATATGATGTACATCAAGTAAACCGACATATGATGCAAGAAATGGGTTTAATATAAATGCTAAAACGCCTCCTCGATATTATTATTGCTTCTATTGCCCTTATTTTACTGTCACCGTTGTATTTTTATGTGGCACATAAAGTGAAAAAAAATCTGGGCTCGCCCGTTTTATTCCGCCAGGTACGCCCCGGTTTACATGGCAAACCGTTTGAAATGATCAAATTTCGCAGTATGAAAGACGCAGTAGATGCTCAAGGTAATCCATTGCCCGACAGTGAGCGCTTGACGCCATTCGGCAAAATGCTGCGTTCAACCAGTTTGGATGAAATGCCAGAGCTTTGGAATGTCATTAAGGGTGATATGAGTATTGTTGGGCCGCGTCCATTGCTTATGGAATATTTACCCCTTTATAACGAAGAACAAGCCAAGCGTCATCTGGTCCGTCCGGGTATGACTGGTCATGCCCAAGTAAATGGTCGCAATGCCATAAGCTGGGAAGAAAAATTTAAACTCGATACGTGGTATGTAGAAAATCAATCGGTTTGGTTAGATTTTAAAATTATGCTGAAAACGGTTAAAAAAGTGCTCGCCAAAGATGACATCAATGAAGCGGGTGAAGCCACAATGTCTAAATTTACAGGTTCAGAAAAGGATTCAAATTCATGATTTCTTATATTGGTGTATATGGTGCAAGTGGTTTTGGTAAAGAAGTCATGCCTTTGGCTAGACAACAATATCCCACATTAGAGAAACAACAATTTGTATTTATTGATGATAGTGGGGCAGGTACTAGTTTAAATGGATATCAGGTCTTAAGTTATGAAGATTTCTTAAAGTATCCTGACCAAAAAAAGGCAGTAACGATTGCAATAGCCAATAGCCAGGTTCGTGAAAAACTGGTGAAACGTTTAACTGAAGATCAAATTCAACATTTGAATATTCATGCAAGTAATACAGTTATTTTAGATGAAGTTCAGATTGGTGAAGGTAGTTTACTTTGCCCTTTCACTTGTCTGACATCCAATATTAAAATTGGAAAATTTTTTCATGCCAATATTTATAGTTATGTCGCCCATGATTGCGTGATTGGCGACTATGTCACTTTTGCACCTGGTGTAAAATGTAACGGTAATATTCATATTGAAGACCATGCCTATATCGGTACAGGTGCCGTAATCAAACAGGGTACACCAGACAAACCATTAGTGATTGGCAAAGGTGCTGTGGTTGGTATGGGCGCAGTAGTCACCAAAAGCGTCCCACCGGGCGTAACGGTGATTGGCAATCCGGCACGGATTTTAGAGAAAAAATAAGCTTTTCAATTTTAAAAATTCAGGAAACATCATGTTAAACACTGCATTTGAACCATGGCCAAGTTTTACTCAGGAAGAAGCGAATGCGGTTTCCCAGGTTCTATTGTCGAATAAAGTCAACTACTGGACCGGGCAGGAATGTCGCGAATTTGAAAAAGAGTTTGCCCGCTTTGCAGGGACTCAATATGCCGTGGCACTGGCCAATGGTACAGTTGCACTGGATGTGGCCTTAAAAGCCCTGAATATTGGTGCAGGTGATGACGTGATTGTCACCTCACGGACCTTTTTGGCATCTGCCAGCTCGATTGTGACTGCCGGGGCCAATCCGGTTTTTGCCGATGTAGAGCTTGACTCACAAAATATTTCTGCCCGTACCATAGAAGCAGTACTGACCCCAAACACCAAAGCGATTATTTGCGTGCATTTGGCGGGCTGGATGTGTGATATGGACCCGATTATGCAACTGGCACAGGACAAAGGCCTGTATGTCATTGAAGACTGTGCACAGGCACATGGTGCCATGTACAAAGGCAAGCCTGCCGGATCAATTGGCCATATTGGTGCCTGGTCATTCTGTCAGGACAAAATTATGACCACCGGTGGCGAAGGCGGTATGGTCACCACCAATGATGAACAGCTCTGGAAAAAAATGTGGTCGTATAAAGACCATGGTAAAAATTACGACAGCATTTATCACAAACAGCATCCACCCGGGTTTCGCTGGTTACACGACTCTTTTGGCACCAACTGGCGCATGATGGAAATGCAAGCCGTGATCGGTCGACTGCAGTTACAGCGGATGCCAGAATGGACGCAAAAACGGACTGAATATGCCCAACGTATTTTAAAGGTATTTCAGGACAGTCCGTATTTTAGTGTGCATTACCCGAACAATGATTATGTCCATGCCAACTATAAGTGCTATGTACAGGTCAATACGGCGCAGTTGCCAGAAGGCTGGTCACGTGACCGGATTATGGCCGAAATCAATGCACTGGGCGTACCTTGCTTTAGCGGTTCCTGTTCAGAAGTGTATTTAGAACATGCATTCGATGGTACGCCATGGCGACCCGCCCAGCGTCTAGCCAATGCCCAGCAGCTGGGTGAAAGCAGCCTGATGTTCCTGGTGCATCCAACCTTATCGGAAGATAATATTCGCACAACTGAACAGGCCATTGCTCAGGTGATTCAGCGTATATAATTTAATATGCGCTACAATAATGTCATATAAAAAATGCATCAACTGATGCATTTTACAAACTGAGTTTAATTTGCAGTTTAATCATTCCAATATTAATAATTGAACTGAGCTGTACTATTCCTATTGAGAAGACACATCAAGTGAAATCCGTCATCCTACCTCTCGTCGAATCCCCCCGTGCTGCCAAACTGGCTTTCCTGGTCATTTTGGATTTCTGTGTATTCCCAGTCCTAATCTGGCTGTGTTATGCCATTCGTCAGTTTGACCTTGGTGCAGAGGTGGTGCCGAATATTCCGTTTGGTTCACTGTGGGTCAGTGCAATTGCGGTTATCCTGCTGTTTGTGTTTGGGGTGTACCGCTTTATTGTACGTACCTACAATGAAGTGTTTATGGTCAAGTTGGGCCTGGCGACCTTTCTGGCGGTAGCGGGACTCTATGCCTTGGCCTATTTAACAGATGCTTTTATTCCAACCTCGATTCCACTGATGTTCGGCTTTATGATGTTCGCCTGGGTGTGGTTTAGCCGTGGGATCATCCGTTTTATTGTCCGTTCTTATGTGCAGGCGGGTATCCCAAAAAAACGCATCGCAATTTATGGGGCAGGCAATGCCGGTCAACAGGTGGCCGCGACCTTAAACCGTTCTAATGAACATTTACCGATTTTATTTATTGATGATAATCCATCTTTAAGTGGACAGAATATTGGCGGGATTGATGTCTATCTGCCGGAAACAGCACTTAAATGTTTTGGCAAATTGCGGATTGATGAAATTTTAATTGCCTTACCCTCTGTGGGGCGTAGCCGTAAAAGTGAAATCGTTAAATTTCTGGAACCTGCCCATTTAAAAATTACTGAAATTCCGGGTCTGACCAAACTGGTGGATGGTGAAATCCGCGTCTCCGATATTCAGGAAGTCGATATTATTGACTTGCTGGGCCGTGATCCGGTGCCGCCGGTGGCAGAGCTGCTAGAAAAAAATATTAAAGACAAAGTGGTGATGGTTACGGGTGCCGGTGGTTCAATTGGTTCCGAACTATGCCGCCAGATTATTAAAAACCAGCCGCAGAAACTGGTGATTTATGAGCTGACCGAATTTGCCCTATACAGCATTGATAAAGAACTGCGTCTGGCGTCCAATATCGAAATTATTCCGATTCTGGGTACGGTTCTGGATCAGGCTAAACTGGAACGGATTATTGAACAGTATGCGGTGCAGACCGTCTATCATGCGGCGGCGTATAAGCATGTACCGCTGGTAGAATGTAACCCGATTGCTGGCTTGAAAAATAATGCAATTGGTACCGCTTTTAGTTTAAATGCAGCCGTCAAAAATGGCGTTGAAACCTTTGTGCTGATTTCGACCGACAAAGCGGTACGTCCGACCAATGTCATGGGTGCATCGAAACGTATGGCCGAGCTGTACTGTCAGGCCATGGCGGAAGCGCAGGACCAGACCCAGATCAGTATTGTACGTTTTGGGAACGTGCTTGGTTCATCCGGTTCTGTGGTGCCATTATTTAAACAGCAGATTGCCAAAGGTGGCCCGATTACTGTGACCCATCCGGACGTGACCCGTTTCTTTATGACCATTCCAGAAGCTTCACAGCTGGTGATTCAAGCCGGTGCCTTGGGTCATGGTGGCGATGTGTTCCTGCTGGATATGGGCGAGCCGGTACGGATTCAGGACCTGGCCCGTCAGATGATTGCGCTCAGTGGCCTGAAAGTTCGTGAAGCTGATAGTCAGGACGGCGATATTGAAATCCAGTACTCCGGTTTACGTCCCGGTGAAAAACTTTACGAAGAATTACTGATTGATGCCGATAATACCGAAGTGACGCAACACAGCCGGATTTTACGTTCTTATGAAAAAATGTATCCTCTGGATGAGTTATTACAGGTTTTTGAACGCTTCAATGATTTAACCGCGGTGCAATCGGATATTGATTGGGCATTAAGCCAGCTGGAGCACTATGTTGATGGCTATCAGCGTGGTAAAGAAGTCAAAGTGAATTAAAATATCGAGATCAGGTTAAAGTATATGATTAAGAAGGCGATTTTACCTGTTGCAGGTTTGGGTACCCGTTTTTTACCGGCCAGTAAATCTATTCCCAAAGAAATGGTGACGGTGGTCGATCGTCCCGCGATTGAATATGTGGTGCGTGAAGCGGTTGCTGCCGGTATTGAACAGATTATTCTGGTCACGCATTCTTCCAAAGCGTCAATTGAAAACTACTTTGACCGTAACTTTGAGCTAGAAACCACATTAGAGCAGAAGCAAAAGTGGGATTTGCTAAAAGAAATTACCGAAATTTTACCGCCGCAGGTCAGCGTGGTTAGTGTGCGTCAGCCACAGCCACTGGGCCTGGGTCATGCGGTGCTGTGTGCCAAAGATATTGTCGGCGATGACGCTTTTGCCGTATTACTGCCAGATGTGCTGGTCAAAGATCAGGCAGAAAAAAATGATCTGGCCTTGATGATTGAACGTTTTAATGCCACACAGGCGGCGCAGATTATGGTCGAGGCTGTGCCGGAGCATCTGGTCGATCAGTATGGCATTGTGGATGTTGCCGCTGCTCCTGCAGAAGGCCAGAGTGCGGCCATGCAGGGGATTGTCGAGAAACCGGCGGTCGGTACTGCACCTTCTAATCTTTCCGTGATCGGGCGTTATGTATTACCGGCCAAAATTATGCAGCTATTGGCCACCACACCGAAAGGGGCCGGGAATGAAATCCAGCTGACCGATGCCATTGCCGCATTACAACAGCTGGAAACCGTCGAAGCCTACCGCATGAAAGGCCAGACCTTTGACTGTGGCAGCAAACTCGGCTATTTAAAGGCCGTCTTGCATTACGGAGTGGACCATCTAAGTTTAGGTGCAGAATTTAAACAGTTGATTCAAGAACTTAAAGACTAATACGGGGCAGAGGTCAGCATGAAGGTTGCAGTTTTTGGTCGAACGCTTTATGCCGGAGTGATGGCGGCGCTGTTGGCAGAATGTGGGCACAAGGTCTACTGGTGTGACATTTTCGAGCAAGATAGCCCGGAAGCGCCTGACTTTCAGGATGAGGCGGTCAATCGCCTGCTGCAGCAGCAACATGCCCAAGGCTTTCTGCATTACTGTAGCCTGAAAGAGCTGGGTCTGGAGATTGATGTCTATCTGTTTAGCCTGAACCCGGCTGAAGAGCCGCTGCTGATTGAATTGTTGCAGCAGCTCCAGCAGCGCCCGATCATTCATCCGAAACTGATGATCAATGCTTCAACCCTTGGCTTGCAGGGTACGGCACGTTTGAAACAGCTACTACCTGAAGATGACTGGGTGTATTTGCCGGATATGAGTCAGGAAGGCAATGCGCTGGCCAGTATTACCCAGGCGGAACAGCTGACTGTGGGCTGTATGAACCCGCAGGTGCAGAGCAAAGTGCAGGAATTTTTACGTCCTTTATTCCCGCGTAAGCAGCAATACCTGTTTATGCCGGTGCTGGATGCGGAATTTACCAAGCTGAGCATTTCCGGCATGCTGGCAACCCGAATCAGTTACATCAATGACTTGGCTGTGGTGGCCGAAAAACTCGGCATTGATATTGAGCATGTGCGCCAGGGCATGGCCGCTGATAGCCGGATTGGCGCGTCTTATATGTACCCGGGCGCCGGTTTTGGCGGAGAAAACTTCTCGCATGATGTTTTAACCCTGGCCAATACCGTGTCAACCACCGGGGTCAAAAGTCAGCTTTTGGCCCAGGTCTGGGAGATTAATGAGCAGCAAAAAGAACTGCTGTTTCGCAAACTGTGGAACTATTATCAGGGTGATTTAAAAGGCAAAACCATTGCCATCTGGGGTGCAGCCTTTAAGGAAAATACCTCACGCGTACACCATTCACCAATTCATGCCATGCTCAAGGCGTTATGGGCACAAGGGCTCACGGTTAAATTACACGATCCGCAGGCCTTGCCAGAAATTCAGGCATTGTATGGCGAACGCGATGACCTGATCATGTGTCAGGACCAGTATGAAGCTGTTAAAGGCAGCCATGCGCTGTGTCTGTTAACCGCCTGGAAACATTACTGGAGTCCGGACTATAAAACCCTGCTCAACAGTATGCAGCATCCACTGATTCTAGATGGACGTAATATCTATGATCCGCAATTTGTCAAAGCGCAAGGCTTTGCCTATATGGGAGTAGGACGCTAATGAGCAGTTCAGCAGCGGTACATACGCGTGATTCACTGTTATTACAGTTACAGACTTTAAAAAATCAGTTTGAACAGTGCCATTTAACCGATTTATTTGCACAGGATGCGCAGCGTTTCGAGCACTTCTCCGTACGTTTAAAATCGCTGGTTTTCGATTATAGCAAGCAGCGTATTGATGCCGAAGTACTGGCGCAGCTGATTCGCTTTGCTGAGGCACATGACTTATCGGGCTGGATCAACACCCTGTTTTCCACTGACCCGATTAACTATACCGAACAGCGTGCAGCCATGCATTGGGCGCTGCGTTTGCCGGAACAGGACAGTACTCATCCGGAACTGGCGCAGCAGGTGCAGACCCAGCTACAGCGAATGTATCAGCTGGTGGAAAAAATTCATGCCGGGCAGTGCCGCGGTGCCACCGGTGAAGTAATTCAGGATGTGGTCAATATTGGCGTCGGCGGTTCGGACTTGGGGCCTTTGATGGCGACTCAGGCGCTGTCCGATTTTAAACATTCAAGTGCCAAGCCGCTGAGCGTACATTTCGTTTCGACCATGGATGGCAGCCAGCTTTCGGATCTGCTGCACAAGCTGCGTCCGGAAACCACGCTGTTTATTATTTCCTCCAAGTCTTTTGGCACCATTGATACCTTGTCCAATGCACAAACCGTCCGTTTATGGCTGGAAAAAGCCTTGGGCAAACAGGCACGCGTATTACAGCATCATTTTGTTGGGGTCTCGACCAAGCCCGATAAAATGACCGCATGGGGCATTACGCCAGAAAACCAGTTCCTGCTGTGGGATTGGGTGGGTGGCCGTTATTCACTCTGGTCCTGTATCGGCTTGCCGATTGCGCTAATTATTGGTGTGGAAGGCTTTAAAGCCTTTCTGGCGGGTGCCTATGCGGTGGATCAGCATTTCCAGACCGCACCCTTTGCACAGAATATTCCGGTGTTGATGGGTCTGCTCGGCATCTGGAACAATAATTTCCTGGATATTCAGACCCATGCGGTTTTGCCCTATGATGGCCGCTTAAAATATTTTGCCTCTTATCTGCAGCAGCTGGAAATGGAATCGAATGGTAAATCGATTCAGCGCAGTGGTGACGCGGTTGAACTGGATACCTGCCCAATTGTCTGGGGTGAAGTGGGACCGAATGCCCAGCATGCGTTTTATCAGCTGCTGCATCAAGGGACACAGGCGGTCAGCTGTGATTTTATTGCGCCGGTGAAGCGCTACAATGCCAACCAGTTTACCTATGCCGAAAGTGCAGAGGCGCTGGTCGAGCAACATCATCTGGCGCTGTCTAACTGTCTGGCGCAATCGCGCTTACTGGCTTTTGGTAATCAGGCGCTGGATCAGGCCGAGCTGGCCAGTCTGCCACCGTATAAGCAATATGCCGGTAATCAGCCGAGTTCAACCTTCCTGATTCAGGAACTGAATCCGTATAGCTTGGGCATGCTGATTGCCTTGTATGAGCATAAGGTCTTTGTCCAGTCGGTGATCTGGAATATTAACCCCTTTGATCAGTGGGGCGTGGAAAAGGGCAAGGAAATTGCCAATCAGCTGTTGCCAATTTTAAATGGCCAGCAGCAGGATGTATCGGCACTGGACGCTTCGACACAGGGTTTATTACAAATTTTATTGGGAAAATCAGATGGCTAATATTCTGGTTACCGGTGGAGCCGGTTATATCGGTTCGCATACCTGTCTGGAGCTGCTCAATGCCGGGCACCAGGTGGTGGTGCTGGATAACCTGTCGAACAGTTCGGCAGAATCATTACAACGGGTACAAGCACTGACCCAGAAAAGTCTTCATTTTATTGAAGGGGATATTCGGGATGGTGCCGGTCTGGATCAACTGTTTCAGCAGCACAAGATTGATGCGGTGATTCATTTTGCCGGCCTTAAAGCAGTGGGGGAAAGTCAGCAAATTCCACTGGCTTATTTTGAGCATAATATTGCCGGGTCTATCAGCCTGGCGCAGGCAATGCAACGCGCAGGGGTGTTTAAACTGGTCTTTAGCTCGTCTGCGACAGTTTATGGGGAATATAATCCATCGCCTTATCAGGAAGATATGCCATTAAGTATGCCAAATAATAATTATGGCTATACCAAACTGGTGATCGAACAAATGTTGGAAAAACTGGCGATTGCTGATGAGCGCTGGTCGATTGCCTTATTACGTTATTTTAACCCGGTCGGCGCGCATAAAAGTGGTCAGATTGGCGAAGACCCGCAAGGGATTCCAAATAATCTGATGCCGTATGTGACCCAGGTGGCCGTGGGGCGTCGTGAAAAACTCTCTATTTTTGGCAATGACTATCCAACTCAGGATGGCACATGTGAACGAGATTTTATTCATGTCGTCGACCTGGCTCAGGCCCATGTTTTAGCCGTTGAGAATCGCCTGACTGAGTCTGGCTGCCGGGCCTGGAACATTGGGACCGGACAACCAATTTCAGTGCTGAAGATTAAAGAAACTTTTGAGGCTGTTAATGCTGTGCAAATTCCCTTTGAATTCGCAGCACGACGTGATGGAGATTTAGCCAGTTTCTATGCTGATTGCCAGCGTGCACAAACTGAGCTTGGTTGGCAGGCTAAATTGTCACTAGAAGATATGCTGGCCGATAGCTGGAACTGGCAAAAACAGAATCCAAATGGCTATCGTTAAGTAGGTTCAGACCCTCGCACAATAAAAAAATGGAGCATTTATGCTCCATTTTTTGTGTTAAGCCTGAATCAAACGGGTCAATTCATCGACATAGTCCTGCATTGGTTTGGGTTGCAGGTCACGGCGGCTTTCAATATTCAAACGCAATAACGGTTCGGTATTGGAAGCACGTACATTAAAACGCCAGGCACCGAAATCCAGACTTACGCCATCGGTCTGGTCAATGGCCGGGTTCTGATCGGCATAGTGCTCAAAAATCTTTTGAATGGTGGCTTGGGTATCTGCCACTTTAAAATTAATTTCACCTGAGCATGGGAACTTGGCAATCATCTCTTCTACTAGACTCGATAAGGATTGACCGGTTTCAGACAGCACCGCAATCGCCAGTAACCATGGAATCATGCCGCTATCACAATAGGCAAAGTCACGGAAATAGTGGTGGGCACTCATCTCCCCGCCATAAACCGCATTGTGCTCACGCATCACATCTTTAATAAAGGCATGCCCAGATTTGGACTGAATTGCTTCACCCTGATACTGTTCCACCACATCAAAAGTGTTCCAGACTAGACGCGGATCATGCACAATTTTTTCACCGGACTGCTTCAGCAAGAAGGCTTGGGCTAGCAGCCCCACAATGTAATAGCCTTCAATAAATTGGCCTTTTTCATCAAACAGGAAGCAGCGGTCAAAGTCGCCATCCCAGGCAATCCCCAGATCTGCGCCATGCGCCAGTACTGCCTCGCGGGTGCTGTCGCGGTTTTCTACCAGAATCGGGTTCGGAATCCCGTTCGGGAACGTACCATCGGCTTCATGGTGAATTTTGACAAACTCCACCGGAACATTCAGGGCCTTGAATTTGTCTTCAATCGCATCAATCACATGACCGGCAGCACCATTACCGGCATTCACCACCAGCTTCATTGGGCGAATCTTGGCTGGATCAATATAGGTCATCAGATGATCTACAAATTCTGGCAGAATATTGTAGGATTGCGTGGTTCCTTTGGCTGTAACTTCGGTAAATGTACCAGCTTCTGCTAAGGCCTGAATTTCTTTTAAGCCAGTATCGGCACTGATTGGACGCGCATTTTCGCGTACCAGTTTCATGCCGTTATAGTCCATCGGGTTGTGACTGGCAGTGACTTCAATCCCGCCTTGGACATCCAGATGGAAGGCGGCAAAATAGACTTCTTCGGTGCCGGTCATGCCCAGATCAAGCACATTTACACCTGCATCATTTAGACCTTTGATGGTGGCCTGTTTTAAATCTTCACTGCTTAAACGGATATCACAGCCAATCGCCACAGTTTTCGGCTGGTAAATCTGGCCATAGGCACGGCCAATTTTATAGGCAATCTCTTCATTCAGTTCGCTGCCCAGTTTGCCGCGAATATCGTAAGCTTTAAAGCAAGTTAGTTTTGTCATGTAATCCTGCAATATCCCTCAAAAAAGGAAAAGATATAAAGATATAAAGATGAGCATCTGGTAAGCACATCTTAGCTAAGCATTTTAACAGCCTGAATAAGTCTTTACTAAAAAATTACCGAAAGACATCCTTTATAGGGGGGAATACTTCAATGTTTACAGTATTTGTCACCAACACACGATACATGTACAGCATTACTTTTAATCGTATTATCTAAGATTAATTGAGTGGAGAACGCCCTAAGGTAGATAGGTGTCTGATAATATTCTGCCGCCATAGCTCTATTTCATCCGAAGTATATTGCATGGATTCCTGTGACTTTTTAGGATGATGAATGGTTTTAAATGACCCCCATTCTGAAAGTGTTTCCTTAGTAGGCCAACGTAAAGAGCGTTTCACAATCATCCGTGTAAGTTTCTTAATGACCTCTTGACTAGGCTGTGTGTTAGCCTTCCATTGAATTATTAGGGTAGAAATACTCTTCGCGTGATCATCAAGATCAATTTCAAAAATACTTAAAGCCCTGCCTTGATATTTGAATCTGAACTCAAGCAATGTTCGAGGCTGATCTTTATAGGTGTAATGTAGCCGTGATTTACCTACCTTGGGTAAACGATGGTAATGTGGATCTTCGGAGTCTAATACGATAACCTTTGACTCATTTAAGCCCAGGATCATTTCTTTGAATGCGGTAAGGCCTTCACTGTAATATTCTAGATATTGCAGATCATCTGCGAGACCTATGAATTCACCTTGACCAATGGTTCCTAATATTGATGGTTCATCTGTCGCAACGACATCTGGATCATCAAAGGTACCTCGTTCTTCCCCATATGATCTGTTCATCCCCTTGTGTTTTATATAGCGTTTTGCGGTACGGATCGGTTGCTGAAAACTTAACAGTACTGGTTCAGATTTGATAATCACTGCACCCTTATCTGAACTTGCTTCCTGTAGATCATCAATATCAGGTTCTTCTGGCATTTTTTCAATACGATAGCTACCTTTTGTTGAACTGTTCTTTCCATTCTGTTTTTGGATAAAGTGAGAGCTAGAAAACTCAACCAGCTTAGGAAGTTTGGGTTGTATATTTTTAATTTCAAGAATTTCATTGATATAAATCTGATCTGATTCTTTTGAATAATAGGCTTTTACCGTAATTTCTGTATTTCTTAAAGACGGACAGCTAAAGTCGAAATTCCATCTCTCTCTTGATTTGTCTTGATATTTTTGTGAAATAAAGTGGGCACCAATACTTTTATAGCAGGTTTTGATTTCACGATTAATCAGGATCCAAGCGAGAACACTGCGTATTTCAACAGAGTCATAGAGCGTAGGAGGAAAACTTTTTGACACTAATTCATGAATAATGTAATGATCTTTGGTTCTTTTTTGGACAAAGAACTCTGCATCCAAAAATTCTGGATTGAACACATTACGGGCAAAGTATGCATTATGAAAAAACAAAGCACGGGCAAGTTCAAGCTTGGGCAAATGCACTAAGGTATTTTCATAGCGATGATCAAGATCAGTCATGATCTGAGACAACTGATTTTGTTTGCTATAGATGTTGCATGTATTGTGCCAGCGTCTGAGATGTTCGATTTTATAAGTCAGAATGAGTGGCTCTGCCGATTTGTAATCTGGAGTTGGTTTTAAACATCTTTGACGTGCAAGTAAATGCATATTTGAAAATCTAACCCCGAGAGGATATTTTTTTTTCGACATCAGGTCGTTGAGTTGGAGTTCGATCATCCAATCTTGGTTTTTTTGTTCTTTATAAATAGTCCCTATTGAACGAATAAGGGCATTCTCAGGAAAGTTTTTCAGCATTATTACACCTTAATAATCTGATCATATTGTATGACCTGGTTGAGGAAGGTTCGGGTTTCTTTTGTCATTCTGTCTGTTGTTAAGCCAGCTTTTCTGAGTAACACCCACAAGGTGATAGACTCATTTTTGAGTTTATTTAGCAGAAGTTCACGTGATAAGCGCCGAATTTGATAGCAGCTAACATCCTCTTGGTATGTGCTTAGAAATTTTACGATTAATGGCAAGCTATCTAAATTCTTTTCAATAGTTGATGGGTTTTTTAACTGTTTGATCCACCAAGTTTTTGTCCGTCGAGGAGAGTCAAGATTATCGACTAATTTTTGATTTAAACGAAGTAAATATTTAACACCATCCCAATCACGTTGTCTCCAATTGACTTTTTTTCCAGAGGGAATAAATGGCATCTGTTTCTGACTGTTGGTCTCCATCAGCCACTTCTTATCATTACGGTACAGCCAAGCATAAAGTGCTGTATTCTGTTTTCTTGCTTCAATAATGGAATTTTGTGCTAAAGCTGTTAACCATGAATGGCGTTGAGCCTGGATAACCTCGGACTGTAAGTTTTCCTGTGAGGTGTCATTTGAAGGACGCATTGGGGTAGCATGGTAGGCTTTCACCTCTTTGAAGATATCTTGAAAAGACCAATGACTTCCAGCATAAAATGCTTCAATTACAATTAAATGTTCTAAGTAGCTGAAGCTACGTCTATGCTTTCTAAAGATATTTTTAAGCCAACTATTTTCTGTGTCTATCTCACCTAGTCCATGTTGTACTAAAAATGACATAGACCAGCGTTGCATGATTTTCTGATAAATGAGTTCATATATGATGTGATGATCGCCTTTGACCATACCGTGCTTTGAGGCAAGGGTTTTATAGAAAAGCGTCCATTGCTGTAAGGTGGCAGAAGAGCTGTTTGCAAGTGAACAGAGTTCAGTGGCTTTTTGGGCAATCAAAATTTCGTCTGGGGATGCGGGTTCTTGTTCAAGTATTGGACAATTATCCACACAGGCGGCTTTGAATTCATGCTTATGGATTGGTCTGTATTTCACACTACTATTAAGTAGCTTGCCATGTTGAGGGCAGCAAGTGACGCCTGGAACTTGCCATAGTCTTGACCAATACCATTCTCCATATATTTGTAATTGTTCGTCGAAACACTGAGGGCAATAGCGTAAGTATTCTGGAATACGAACTTTTGATGCATTCAACCCCACTGTTAAGTGTAAGGCACCATGCGATGCTCCTTGCATGAATCGTAAGCAGTCCTGTCGTCTTTCTTCAGGAATAAAGAATGTATACAGTGGAAATAATGTGTGATGGTTAATGAGATACATTACGTCATAGTGTGCTGAGGGTAGCCACTGCAGAATTTTGTCCAAATGAGAGGGAAGATCTACGGTCGCAGAAACTTTACGGTTCTGAAACACTTCATCGAGGAGCTGTTTGGGACTGGTAAGTGCCAAACGTATTCCAGCACGCGCTACAGTACTATATATCAGCTCATCGACATGAGGCATCGGAAAATTAAACATACTGTTAACTCTCCCTGAGCCATTGCTCAATATCGAGCACGTACTCTGTGTGGTTTTTCAGATGTTGGTAAAAGGATAGGTGGGATTCTTTTTGACTGTATTGAAAACGTAAATCAGCACTTTCTAAGCGATGCCAGACTGCAGCAGTATTCGTGGATTTTCGAGTGGATTGAGGCGCCTTTTTCTGCTCTTCGTCCATTACTTTTTCGAGATCATTTTCATCTTTGAGCCATTGCATGATCACTGGCAACAAAATTTGTATATCTGTATCTGGATAAGACTGAAAAGCTCGTTTAATGATGTTGGGTAATAGATCTGATTGATAGCCCAATTCAATCAGTAGACGATGCATACGGATCGCCTGTGAATTGCCGTCATAGATATCGACATCATCTTTTTCGAAGTGTGCTTTTCTGATTTTCTCCTGTAAGTACAGGAGCTTTTTGTCGACTTCAGGAATAATTAAGTCTGAATACTGCGCAATTCTTGCAGGATCTCGACTACGTAACGCCTCAATCATGGCATGGATTGGGATCATATCCTGCTCATAGGTGGTCTTCAGCAGTTTGATGGTGATACGCTCTATCCCAGTCTCAATTGCTCGGATTTGAGCCAGTACAAACAGTTTAACAACGATATCAGGTATACCTTGTGACAGTTCATACCAACATTCTCGTATATCTTCAGACAGGGTTAGGTCTGCTTTGGTCAACCATTGGTATTTCCAAAGTGTATCTGTAAACCCCACCCATTCAGACTTGACGACTTGCTGGGTGTGAGGAGAAATACTATTTTTTTCATTTTTAATCGGCTCCCATAACACAGCGCCAAATCCAATAGCTCTTCGGGCTGATCTGAAATCAGCATCAAATATAGGGCGGGCTTTTGGGGTTCCTACCATTACGACTGGCAAACTGATGATATTGACAAGCGTGACGAAAAAATTAAGCATCTTTTTTTCACCACCAGACTTATTGACGCTTAAGTGCTGAATTTCATCAATAATTAATAAGCCAATCGCATGTAGATTGGCGATTTGGCTCATCAGATGCATCAGAGTTTCAATGCCGTGCCTTTTAAGAGCATATTTTTTCTCATAATCCGAACCAATAGCAGAATCCACGGCTCTAAAGAAATGCAGACATAAGCTTTTTAATGAACCATCGTGCGGACAGTCAATTTTAAGGTAGACAATTTGGGTAAAATTATATTTCTCATGAAAAATGACCTGAGGATATGTAGCTAGGATCCGATTTAATGTGGTGGTTTTTCCACTACCTGAACAACCAATGAAAGACATACTTTTTGCGGTTGACTGGGCTGTTTTAAAGCGAAATGCATTAATTTCACCTGTCATCATCCGTTCGTAACCATTCTGCAGATGAGTGGCTAAATTACCATTCTCAAGATTACGTGCGACATATCCATCACGAATCATAATTGCGATCTTTTGCTCAAGTGAATAGTGTCTTGAAATTGGAAGAAAGAAACTATTCATTAGCTGAGCAATCAGGTGGCTTCTGACTACCCCAGGTTCATGTTTTTCAAGTGGACTGATGTCTACAGTACATTTCAAAGCCGTTTTAATATCGTTAAAATCACGTATTGGCGGCAAGGCTTCAATGAGCGGGTTACCTTTGTATTGACCAAAGCTCGGTTGATAGATAGCTTTTACTTTCATGGTTGTTCCTCACTTCAGTCATCATCAAATAGTTGATCAAAAAATGCAGGTCGATCATATGAATCATGCTCATCGGTCTGTGCTGCATTTTTTGAAAAAGGAAGGATGTTGCTTGGCAGGTCTTCACTGAATTCACTTTCGGACAGAGAGTTTTTCAACATCTCTCGTTCTTTATCACGTGCTTTTAGACGATTTTCTTTGATCTTGGAAAGACGCTGAGCATTGCTGTGAGTCGATGCCCGCGTGGATGCAATGGCTTTTTGAATAATCTCCTCATTTGAGCGCTCTAATTCAGCCCGTGCGAGTTGCAATGACATATGGTAATTTGCTTGTATTGACTTTTGCTCTTTTTGAACTTTCCAAACCTCCCAAAAGCTGCATCCTATAAATTCTCTTGAACGTTGGGCTAGATGTGCTTCCCAGCAATCTGATGTCGAAGGAGAGAAAAAGAGATACACTTTTTCTGCATTAGCAGGATCGTATGCCACGGTTATTTTTTTGGGGCGACGTGTTGAGGTAGACCGATGCATCCAGCCATTTTCTAAGATTTCTTTACAAATATAGTAAAGGCCAAAAACCTTGATACCTAAATGAGAGAGAGTACCTTCAGTTCGGGGCAAGAGTGCAATATAAATAGCACGTTCAGAAGCTGTTCTTAATTTTCCGGTCCGGTTTTGGATTCCCCAATTCCATAACTGTAATGGAATATTGGGAAGATCTGTTGGCATATCGATATCACGATCATAGGATCTAATCTCATGTGTCTGATTATGCATTAATACAGAGTTAAGTATGATCTTAGTAAATTCATGCACAGTCAGAGTGGCATCTAAACGGTAGTCTGTGCCACCACGTTTCTTTTCTTTAATAGGCTGTACAACACCTGGCGCATATGGCTTAAATTCGGCTTGGATAGTACGAAAATAGCGTTCAATGATACCTTTGAGATCACCTCTGTATGCCGGTGCATTTTCAATTCGTATAGCAAAACTTTTTTCTAGATGTTCAATTTGATGACCAAGCAATTCACCGCGATCCGCTAAAATGGCTTCAGGTAAACCAATACAAGGCCAATCTTCAGAGCGTATTTCACGGCCAAAATTTTTACAGTATTCGACTTTGTCACACATAGCGATGCGTAGAACTTGCATGCTGGTGACATAGGAGGGATTTTCAAGGCCGACATACATACCGGTCACCATGCGACTAAATTCATCTATCATGAAATAGACAGTCGGGCGGCCGATAATGCATTCACGATCAGAATCAGAGATGAGATATATATCTGCAATTGTGGCATCAATTTGATATCGAGAACCTGGCCCCAAGACTTGAGAGTTTGTTGTAGATACTAAAGGCCTTGTATCTTTTAAATATTCAATTTGATGAGAACGTTTTTTCAGCCTGAGGGTGGGATTGAAATCTCTCTCGTAAAAATATTTAAATTGCCAAAAAGAGGGATATTCACTCTTTGGTATATCAGGGTAACGGTCTTGATAAAGTATCAAAAATTTTCGGTAAGCGTATTTGACTGAAAATTTTTTGTCATTCAGTAAATATTGATGGATGACTTTTTTAAACAAATTTTCGACAGTGGTATCAATTAATGCACCTGTCCCTTCAGAAATAACACGTGGTCGTCCTAATTTCTTTTCAGTTACTCTTTTTTTTATGCCTTTTCCGCCAGAATTATAGTAATGAGGAATAAGTGCATTAGGTGTCATACCACGTTGCCAATAGTGCCGTAATAAACGATAAATGGTTTGTTTGGCCGCGACTTTTTCTTGTACAAGTTGGTTAATCAGATAAGCACGCTCTTTACGTTCATAAAATCGTTCATGTTCAATAACTGGTTTGATTATGGCAAAGTTTTGATCACGCTTTGTTTGGTAGATAGATCCTTCCGTTACAGTGAACAAACTGAGATCAGAGAATGGATCATCAGTCAGTTCGGCTTGCCCTAGTTCAATTCGTTGTTCGAGCTCCGAAATTGGAAAGAGTTCGGGCAATGCTTTATCAGACTCAATATCTATCCAAACCAAATGCTGAGGATATATTTTCAGAATGCGAAACCGATGATCTAGTTTATAAACATGATTAACCTGAAACATTTTTAAGTTTCTCCAAATGTTGAATATTCCCAATCTCAATGTCCCGACCACGTATTTTTCTATAGCTTTTGGAGATATCGAACAAAAAATACCGCTGGGCAAGCAGTTCTCTTATTTCTAGAAGAGATGCGCCTGTTTCCATGGAATACTGAGTGTCAAGGTATTTGGATAGCTCTATCAGGGTAAGTTCAGGTTTTTGGAGAAAATGACTCTGATAAAAGTCTATTTTTGAAAAGATATGGATATCGTCAGTTGCTCTATTCAGTGGGTAGAGCCATTTAATATTTTCTATTGCTGTTGGTGAAATCTCTTTTTCTGTAACGACAAACCAAGGTACTTGTTGTTCATCCCAATAACGTCTTTCAAGTTCCAATTGGGCAATGGTCTTCTTTTGATCTAGGTGCGCGGACTTGATAGCTTTTATAACAAAGCAAGGAGGCTTTAGCGGGGAGTTGTTTACAACAAAAAAAGTTGAAGTAAGAATTTGATGAACATTCTTTTCGATAGGGTGCTGAATTTTTAAATCTTCAGCAATTTGCAGGGTAGTTGTAAGATCAAGTGGAATTTGCTCGCGTATATCTTCGACCTCTTGAATTCTGTCTAATGCGAGAAATAAAGCTAACTCTAAGTCAGAAAATAAATGATGAGTTCTTTGGGTTTTATAACCATATACACGGCTAGACCGTTCCGTCAGGGATTTGTTATCTCTAACATTTAAAAAAGGCTTATATGAATGTAATCGCCCTTGGCCACGTCCTTCTTGTAGCCAGCGTAATTGTTGTTCTTTTGATGCCATCTGAAACCCCATACTTTTCTTTAAACCTAGCACTTGATTTATTTTTAATCAATATAGTCTTATATTTTATTTTTATGAATTAAATATTTTTACTTAGTATGATTGTTTATTTCTATTTAAATATTGCTGTTAAGGTGATAATTAAATTATTTTATTTTTAATAATCAAGTATTTATTTAATTTAAGGTTTGTAATTGTAATGATTAATATATTACTTTAACTTATGAGAAAAAATAAATTTTATATAAAAATTTATAGATTTCTTGAGGACTAAATTAGATTTTTTACTGAAATCGAAGAATTTATATTTTTATTGTAGAGTAAAATAGTTTAATACTTTATTTTTTATAAGTTATTGATTTTATTTATTAAATTTTTAAATAACTATTTAAAGAAAGTATCATCCTTTCTTGGTTTGTGCTCTTTAAATATATCCACGAAATAAAAAAGTCCCATACTTGTATTTTAACATATTGAAAATATGAATATTATTTTATATATGTCAAAAAAAAGTATGGGACTTTATTACACTAAGTGTAGGCTTTATTACATAGTATTGAACTATTTTACTTTCTTACAGTGAACCAGCCTTTTTCTGTTTTGCTTATTCTACCGTCACCGATTTGGCCAAGTTACGTGGCTGATCCACATCGGTACCGCGCAGTACCGCAACATGATAGGACAGCAGCTGGACCGGAATACTGTAAACAATTGGCGCCAGCACCGCACTGATTGATGGAATATGTACCACATGCTGACGCTCTTTGGTTTTAATGCCGCTGTGCTCATCAGCAAATACAAACAGCTCGCCACCACGGGCCTGTACTTCTTCCATATTGGATTTCAGTTTATCCAGCATGTCATCTTTTGGTGCCAGAATCACCACCGGCATTTCATTATCGACCAGAGCTAGCGGACCATGTTTCAGCTCACCGGCGGCATAACCTTCGGCATGAATATAGGAAATTTCCTTCAGCTTCAGGGCACCTTCAAGCGCAATCGGGAACTGGGTGCCACGGCCGAGGAACAGGCAGTGGTTCTTTTCCACAAACAGCTCGGATAAGTGCAGAATCGCCGGGTTATGTTGCAGGGTATCCAGAATCACTTTTGGCGTATGCCACAATTCCGCGATAATCTCGGTAACGGTCTTGTCTGCAATGCTCTGTTTGACCTGACCAATTTTCAGAATCAGCAGCATCAGCGCAGCCAGTTGCGTGGTAAAGGCTTTGGTTGATGCCACGCCAATTTCCGGTCCAGCCAAAGTTAACAGGCTGTGATGGGTTTCGCGTACCATTGATGAGGTGGCTACGTTACAAATTGCCATGGTGCAGATGTTTAGCGCTTTGGCTGCAGCACGTTTTTGGGTATCGCGCAGTGCAGCCAAGGTATCGGCGGTTTCACCCGATTGGGAAATACAGATATACAGGGTGTTGTTAACAATTACCGGCGTGCGATAGCGGTATTCGCTGGCAATTTCGACCTGACACGGTACATCAATCAGCTGTTCAAACCAGTACTTGGCAATCATGCCGGCATGGTAACTGGTACCGCAGGCAATAATCTGCACTTGCTGGATGCTGGCGAAGTCCTGCTCGGCCTGGGCCAGAAAGTCTTCACGCAGCGCATTGCCATTTAAAGCCTGAGAAATGGTTTGCTGAATCGCTTCTGGCTGCTCATAAATTTCTTTGAGCATGTAGTGCTTGTATTCACCTTTAGAGGCATTGCTGACCGTCGCATCCAGCTCTTTCACCGGACGATTCACCAGCTGACCATCCACAAAAACTTCAATGGTTTCACGGGTTAAACGGGCAATATCACCTTCTTCCAGATAAATAAAGCGATTGGTGATTGGCAACAAGGCCAGCTGATCCGAGCTGATAAAGTTCTCGCCAATCCCGACGCCAATTACCAGTGGTGAACCTTCACGAACCGTGATCAGTTCATCCGGATGATCGGTATGGATAATACCGAGTGCATAGGCACCTTTGAGCTGTGGCACTACCTGTTTCACCGCTTCCAGTAAACTTGGGGTGGATTTCAGGGCATCATTGACCAGATGCGCAACCACTTCGGTATCGGTTTGCGAGGTAAACACATAGCCAAGCGCTTCCAGATCATCTTTGAGTTCCTGGAAGTTTTCAATAATCCCGTTATGCACCACCGCCACATTGCCCGAAATATGCGGATGGGCATTATTTTCAGTTGGCTTGCCATGAGTCGCCCAGCGTGTGTGTGCGATCCCCAACGAACCGGTTAATTCGGCTTCAATAACCGCCTGTTCCAGATTGGCCACTTTCCCGACACGACGTTCACGTAATACATGACCGCCATTGATTAGCGCCAGACCGGCAGAATCATAGCCACGGTATTCCAGACGCTTTAAGCCTTCAATCAGGATATTGCTAATATTACGTTCTGCAACGCCACCGACGATACCACACATAATCTTTTCCTCTTATTTTTTCAGTTTTTGGGGACGTTGATAATTATCTTTACTCAACTGTTTTGAGCGTTCAAAGGCCAGGCTATGGTCAGCCACATCACGGGTAATTACCGAGCCGGCACCCACCGTTGCGCCGTTGCCAATGGTTACTGGTGCCACCAGCGAGCTGTTTGAGCCAATGAAAGCCGCATCGCCAATGATGGTTTTGAATTTATTGGCGCCGTCATAGTTACAGGTAATGGTGCCTGCGCCAATATTGGAACCGGCGCCGACTTCTGCATCGCCTAAATAGGTAAAGTGATTGGCTTTGGAGCCGACACCAATTTGGGTGTTTTTGACTTCAACAAAGTTGCCAATATGCACCTCATTGGCCAGCACTGCACCCGGACGCAGGCGGGCAAATGGACCAATCTGTACATCTTCACCGACAACAGCATTTTCAAAGACGCTATACGGCTGAACTTTGGTACCGGCCGCAATTTTGCTGTTTTTAATCACACAGCCTGCGCCAATTTCAACCCGATCACCGAGTTCGACTTCACCTTCAATAATCACATTGATGTCGATACGTACATCTTGACCTACTTTGAGTGAACCACGTAAGTCGAAGCGACTTGGATCAATCAGATGCACGCCTTGCTGCATTAACTGTTTGGCCTGGAAGCTTTGAAATTCACGTTCTAATGCGGCCAGTTGCACCCGGTCATTGACGCCTTCGACTTCAAAGGCACGTTCCGGCTGCACTGAAGCCACCTGCATGCCATCGGCAATGGCCATGGCCACAATATCGGTCAGGTAGTATTCGCCCTGCGCATTGTTATTGGACAGCTTTGGTAACCATTGATGCAGTTTGGCATTGCTGACGCAGTAAATGCCGGTATTGATTTCCTGAATCTGGCGCTGTGCCTCAGAAGCATCTTTGTGTTCAACAATGGCCTGAATCTGGCCATTGTCACGTACAATACGGCCGTAACCGGTTGCATCTGGTAGGGTCAGCGTGACCAGACCAATACCGGTAGCCTGACTGGCCTCGACCAGTTGCTCTAAGGTGGCCTGGCTAATGCACGGCACATCACCGGATAGAATAATTGAAACACCATCTTGACCCAGTACCGGCAGCGCCATTTGGACCGCATGTCCGGTCCCGAGCTGCTCGGCCTGTTCCACCCATTGAACCGTTTCATGGGCAAAGGCCTGTTGTACCTGTTCGCCGCCATGGCCATAAATGGTAATAATATTATCTGCTTGTAATTGTTGTGCCGTTTCAATCACGTGACCCAGAAGTGGGCGTCCTGCAAGGGGTTGAAGCACTTTCGGAAGGCTGGAGCGCATACGCGTTCCTTTCCCTGCGGCAAGAATAATCACGGTGGTAGACATGTATAATCCTAGTTATTGCTAAACCAAAATAAAATAAAGATAAATTAAAATACAGATTGCTGCCCAGAGTCCGGCAATCAGATCATCCAGCATAATGCCAAAGCCGCCATCGACCTGACGGTCAATCACCCGGATGGGCCAAGGTTTCCAGACATCAAACAGCCGGAACAGGGCAAAGCCTGCAATGACCCACATCGTATTCATCTGGCCAAAATAGATCAGCGGTAAAAAGGTAATCGACTGTCCGGCAAATTCATCCCAGACAATACGGCCATCATCATGGACGCCCATCACCCGTGCGGTTTGCCCGCAGATATAAATCCCGACCAGTGACATCAGCAGAATCGCCACAACCGAATAGGCAAAACCAAGCCACAGCCACAGCGGAATAAACAGCAGCGCAAAAGCCGAGCCGAAGGTGCCGGGAGCTTTGGGTAACAGGCCTGATCCAAACCCGACCCCACAGAAGACAACCAGGCGGTCGGGCCAGCTCATCGCTTTAAAATGAATGGCAGGTTTAGGCAAAGTGTTGGTATCCCTGGAATTGGAGCGAATGATCTACGCCATTCTGCACAAAATGAAGTTCGGGTGCTGCATGAATTTGTCCAATCTTGGTAACGCGGACATTCAGCGGTTGTTGTAAAAGTTGTTCAAAATGCTGTGGGCTGATGCTAAAGCACAGTTCATAGTCATCGCCGCCAGCCAGCGCATATTGCCAGCGCTGTGTGTCAGGTAAATGACGCAGAGTATCGCTAAGCGGTAACAGATCCAGATCTAGGGTGGCGCCAACCTTTGAGGCTTTAAGAATATGTCCCAAGTCTTGGGCCAGACCATCTGAAACATCAATCATGCTCGAGGCCAGACCTTTGAGTTGCTGGCCCAGTTCGCAGCGCGGGGTTGGATAATCCAGACGCTGCTTCAATGCATGACCTGGATGCTTCAGGCCAAAGGCGGCATCACCGACGGTGCCGCTGACACAGATATAATCGCCAGGCTGGGCACCGGCGCGGGTAATCGCCTGACCGGTATCCATCCAGCCTAAGGCGGTCACGGATAAGGTTAAATGCGGACTTTGGGTGGTATCTCCACCAATTAAGCGCACCCCAAATTGATCGCAGCAATCATACAGACCTTGGCTAAAGGCTTTCAGCCAGTCGTGATCAATTTGGGGTAGGCTCAAGGCCAGTAGAATACTGTGCGGCGTGGCACCCATGGCAGCAATATCGGAGAGATTGACTGCAACAGATTTCCAGCCAATGGCATGTGGATCAGTATCTAATGGGAAGTGTCGTCCAGCAACCAGCGTGTCGGCGCAAATCACCAGCTGTTGCTGTGGGGGAGGAGTCAGCACGGCTGAGTCATCACCAACACCTAAGTCGACAGAACTACCGTGCTGCCGATTGAAATAGGTGTCAATAATGGAAAACTCAGCCATCGCATCAATCTGTCAATTATTTAGATTGCTGTTTTTCTGCTGCACGTAATGAGCTGGCCAAACGGTCAAGAACACCGTTAATGTATTTATGGCTGTCTGCACCGCCAAAATGTTTTGCCAGCTCAATGGCTTCGTCTAAAACCACGCGATATGGAATTTCCAGATGTTCTTTCAATTCATAGGCGCCCAGACGAAGGGTTGCGAGTTCAACGCCGTCAAGGGCATCAATTTCGCGGTCAAGCACAGGGATTAAGAGCGCATCCAATGCTTCATGATTGGCAACCACTTGAGTCAACAATTCATGATAATAGCCGAGATCCACTTTGTGCATGGCATTTTCGACACGCGTGCGTGCTTCAATCTCGTGCACCGGATTGTGGCTCATCTGCCATTCATAAATTCCTTGTACAGCAAAACGACGTGCTTTACGTTTTGCTGCATAAGTTGCTTGAAGTGTTTGCGACATAGCGTTAAATAGCCTTTAACAAGTTAACCATTTCAATTGCAGTTAAAGCAGCTTCGCTACCTTTATTACCTGCTTTTGTACCCGAGCGTTCAATCGCTTGTTCGATACTATCCGTAGTCAATACACCGTTAATGACCGGTAAGCCAGTGTCCAGGCCAACCACGCCTAAACCTTTGGCACATTCGCCTGCAACAAAGTCGAAGTGAGGCGTACTGCCACGAATCACCGCGCCCAGTGCAATAATGGCATCGAAACGATCAGATGCTGCCAGTTTTTTCGCAACAACCGGAAGTTCCCACGCCCCTGGTGCATGAACAACAGTGATATTATCCTCTGATACACCATGACGTTTCAATGTGTCGATGGCACCTTCCAGCAAATGTTCCACCACAAAGCTATTAAAACGACCAACTAAAATCGCGTAACGGCCTTCGCTCGCGAGATGTAACATACCTTCAATACGGCGAACTGCCATAGCAAACCTCGATGATTTCTTAAGTTGTTTGTTGTGCGGTGACGTATTCCACCACTTCCAAGTTAAAGCCGGACAAGGCATTGAAACGTAATGGCGAGCTGAGCAGCTTCATTTTTTCAACACCTAAATCACGTAAAATCTGTGCACCTACCCCAATGGTCTGATACTGCTGAGACAGCGCCGCATTGGATTTACTTTTCTTCGGTGCATTTAAGCTGTCTAGTGCCGGACCTAAATCCTGCAGATGACGCTGGCCAATCCAGACCAATACGCCACGATCACTATTGGCAATTTCTTTTAAGGCACGGTCCAGGTTCCAGGCCGGTTCACCATCCTGCTTGTTTAGTTTTAGCAGGTCACGGGTCGGGTTAAAACCATGCACGCGAACGGTGGTCACGCCATCTTTTGGCTCACCTTTGACCAGCGCCAGATGAATATCCGGGTTACCCAGTTCACGGTAACGATACAGGTCAAAGCTGCCATATTCGGTATCAATAGTCTGCTGATCCAGACGCTCAACGGTTTGTTCATTGGTCATGCGGTAATGGATCAGGTCGGCGATGGTGCCCATTTTCAGACCGTGTTTTTCTGCAAACACTTCTAGGTCGGCACGGCGCGCCATGGTGCCATCTTCTTTAATAATTTCACAAATCACCGAAGCAGGTTCTAGACCAGCCAAACGGGACAGGTCACAGCCGGCTTCAGTATGTCCGGCGCGGTGCAGCACACCACCTGGTTGTGCCATCAGCGGGAAAATATGACCCGGCTGGACAATATCGGCCGGTTTGGCATGAGCAGCAACCGCAGTACGAATAGTATGCGCACGTTCAGCCGCGGAAATTCCGGTGGTGATGCCTTCTGCGGCTTCAATCGACAGGGTAAAGTTGGTGCCATGCTGGGCGCCGTTGGCATCGACCATGAGTGGCAGGTTTAACTGCTGGCAACGCTCACGGCTTAGGGTCAGGCAGACCAGACCGCGGGCATGGGTGATCATAAAGTTGATGTCTTCCGGGCGAACATGCGTGGCAGCCATGACTAAATCGCCTTCATTTTCACGATCTTCATCATCCATCAGGATAACCATTTTTCCTGCACGGATATCTGCTACGAGCTCTTCAACTGTATTGAGCGGCATCAACCTTCACCTTCTTTTTGTCTCAACGGACATTTTCATGACATTAATTGTGGCATAGTCTAACGCTTTTTCGTAGGTTTTGCCTATGCTTATCCGTTTCCCGGTCTGCTTCATTGTTATACACAGTGGCTGCTGGCTTGAAAAGGGCCGGTGTCTGGAAAAAGCTTGAATTGTGCAGAATATTTAAGCAATTGATCTGTAAAAAAATATAAACAGCAAGCCGCAAAAACCAGGAATTTTTTTAAAAACGCTTTTATACATTTAGACTGCGATTTAAATCAGCCAGATAAAACAGGAATGGCGAACAGGCTTGGGGTGAGGTTCAAAAATTTTAGAATAGGCAATAAAAAAGCCCCAATCTTTCGATCAGGGCTTTTTGAATCTGGAGCGGGAAACGAGACTCGAACTCGCGACCCCAACCTTGGCAAGAGTTACCGACATAAAATACACTAAATAACATAATTAGTATTTTAATAAACTCTATATATAACAGTTATATAGAGTTTTTATTTTGTGTGGTGTAATTTAAGGTAGGGTGGGGTACTTTGATTTTTGGTCACTAATTTATTGTGATAGTCAACAATAATAACCAACATACACATGCTTAATCTAAAGGTGTTTTACTGACTGGTATAATTTTATAATGAGAGGGGTGTTGCCTGGGGCTACGGTTTCTGTTTTGCCTTTTGGCGTAAGACGTACAAATATAAGCTTTCTACTTTTTCACGTGCCCATGGTGTGGTACGCAAGAATCGCAATGATGATTTAACACTTGGGTCTATGCAAAAACATCTAATTTCAATTTTACGACTTAAACCTTCAAAGCCACCGTAGTAATCCAATAATTCATCCAAAATGTCAGCAAGTTTTTTGCCGTGTAAAGGGTCATTGGAGGTGTTCATAATAGATCAATCGTATTTTGGGTGGCCATTATTATAACCTGGGCTAGTTGGAAAACTAGAGAGTTGGAATGTAAGTAATGATGGACTGAATAGCCACCAAAATTCTGGAGCACACCCAGCCATCGGGTGATGCATCATATTCATGCCTTGGCAGGGTGGCTTAACGGTCGAACTTCAGAACAGGAAATCCAGTATCATCCGGCACGGATCCTGATGCAGAATTTTACCGGTGTTCCTGCAGTGGTTGATCTTGCTGCAATGCGTGCAGCAATGGCCAAAGCCGGTGGTGATCCGGAAAAAATTAATCCGTTGTCACCAGTGGATTTAGTCATCGATCACTCGGTGATGGTCGATTACTTTGCTAGCTCGCAAGCTTTTGAGTAGAATGTCGCCATTGAGATGCAACGCAATGGCGAGCGCTACCAGCTTCTACGTTGGAGGCAGGCGGCGCTCAATCAGTTTCGCGTGGTGCCGCCAAGAACCGGAATTTGCCATCAGGTCAATCTGGAATATCTGGCACAAGTGGTCTGGAGCAATGAGGTCGATGGGCAGGGCTTTGCCTTTTCTGATACCTTATTCGGTACCGATTCACAATTTATTCATCATATTCTGAAAATATTTCTTCAATTTCATCCCACTGCGGCAATTTATGCTTTTTTTTATTCACTTCGAATTGTAAACCAACACCATCAAGCACACGTTCAAATATATCAAATGAACCTGTAAAATGGCCATTTTCCATCTCTGAAATTGTTGTTTTATTGACTTGAGTTTTTTCTGCAAGGCTTTTCTGTGTATAGCCTAACCCTTTTCTTGCCAAACGTATTTCTTTACCTATTTCACCTCGTGTAGCCATTTTTTCTCCCGAAATTTGTTAGCCATATAGCAAACTTTTAACTAATTATGGTTAATATTCGCTATATAGCAAACTTTTATAATGATTCTTGAATAGCTAAATTGAACTTATAAGATTCAATTTAGCCTCAAATTAGGTTAATAGAATCCATATATGTATGGTAGTTCTCAATAATGAGGCAGTTGTATACCTCTTGAGAAGAGAAACTTCTTATACCTTGAATTTGAATTATTAGACAAAATTATGACTTTTAATTTTCTGTGTAATGAAGCTTTATATATTCTTAATATTTACCCTGAAGCCGAAGTCCTTCGACTACGTTTAATACAGTAGCTAATCCCTGAGTAGTCTGAATCTGTTTTATCGGAATGCCTTTGGTTAGCTTATTTGGTGACTTCATAAAATGCTGCATCCATTTAGCCTCTCCACCTGTTAGAGCATCTAGTGATATCGCAATACGAATTAAAATAATTGCGAGTTCTCCTTGACTTGAATCGGGATCTAACTGAAGCGAATTTAAAGTTTCCACTGAATCTAAATTGATAACGATAGCAAGCTGGTCCAGTGTTAAACCAAGTTGTTTTGCAGATGATAAAACAGCTTTAGTTAATACCTTTTTTTGTTTTGCAATTTTTTCTGACGTTTTATGCATGACTGATCTCAGTTTCAGACGTTGCTGATACCTAGAGTTTATACTATTTGATTATCGTTTCTCAGACGTATTCATCCGTGTAGATACTTTCCATCCAACAATTGCTCGTGAGAACACATCAATAATAAAGGCGGTATAGACCCAGCCTGAATGAGTTTGAATATACGTAAAGTCACTCACCCACAGTTGGTCAGGATGATCAGCATTAAAATTACGTTTCACTAAATCATGGCTTTGTTGCATAAATATGTAAGCATCTGATTTACATAAATTTAATTTTGGATCAAAAAAATCAAAATTTTTAAAATCATATAGTTATGAAATCTTTGTGCAACAAAGCCAAGTGGAGATCGATCAAATGATTAAATTTTGAATATTTATGGTGGGGTATGTACTAGATTGGCATTGGGATTGCATGAAGTTAGCTTGCATTAATTTTTCATGGAATTTGAACATATGTTAAAACCTTTAGCTTTGTCTCTTGTTGTTGCATCAAGCTTTTCTTTTATTTCTGCACATGCGGCAACTGAAGATTTTAAAATTTTAAAACAGCTTGAAAGTCAACCAACCTTACTCAAAAGTGGGGAATATAAAGGGAATTATTATGTTCCAAGCACCTTGAATACAATCACTTGGGGCTATTTACCTAACAAAGATGCCAAACCTGTGTTGACCATTCCATCAGGCAGCACTATTACCTTTGATACAGTTTCGCATGAAGGCTTGCTTGAAGACCAAGGGCGTGATGCTGAAAAGTATTTCACTTCTAAAGGTGTGAAACCTCAGCATATTTTGCCTGAAGCGAAACTGATTACAGGTTCTAAGTTAGAGCACGATTTCCATAAAGATGGTCCACATATTATTACCGGACCTGTCTATGTCAAAGATGCAATGCCAGGTGATATTTTAAAAGTCGAGATTTTAAAAGTTGAGCCACGTGTGCCCTATGGTGTGATTTCAAACCGTCATGGTAAAGGCACATTGCCTGAGTTTCCTAAGCGTCAAAAGCATGATCATGCATCGCCTGCAAACCCAGAAGCCTATGGCAATGTTTCCATCTTTACTCCAATTGAAAAGAATAAAGAGGGTATTTGGGAAGGCGTTTTAAAAACCGAGTCAGGCAAAGCAATTCGTTTCCCATTGAATCCATTTATGGGCACGATGGGCGTTGCACCAAATACGAGCGCCCCTGTGCATTCTGTGCCACCATCGTTCTATGGCGGTAACATTGATATTAATGATTTAACCGCAGGTGCAACGGCTTACTATCCAGTTCAAGTACCGGGTGCGTTGTTCTATACGGGTGATAGTCATTTTGTTCAAGGTGATGGTGAGGTTGCATTGACCGCACTTGAAGGTTCTGCACGTGCGACCTTTAAAATTACGGTATTAAAAGCGGGGAGTGACAAAATACCAGGTAAGTCATTAAAGCAGCCTTTGGGTGAAAATGATGAATTTTGGATTACGCCGGGTTTAGATGAAGACCTTGATGAAGCGATGCGTAAGTCGACTCGTGAAGCAGTACGTTTTCTTGTAGATGAATACGGGATTTCAGAAGAAATTGCGTATGCGTACTTAAGTGCTGCAACGGATTTTGAGGTGTCTCAAGTGGTCGATAAAACCAAAGGAATTCACGCGATGATTCGTAAAGCAGATTTTAAGGAGTTTAAGAAAGAAGAAAAATAAATAAAACTTAGAAAAAAAATAGGTTTGTGCTTTTGCCAACTAATTTAGACATTGTTAGTTGGCTTTTTCTTTTGTAATGCTTTGAAAGGGCTTTGTTGCACGAAGATTTCATAACTATATGATTTTAAAAGTTTTGATTATTTTTTAATCCAAAATTAAATTTATTTAAATCAGTTGCTTACATATTTATGAAACAAAGCCTTGCTGAAGTAAAGACTTATTCATTGTAGATAAATTTATTGCTTTTAGGTCCTGTAAGAAACATATTAGTTTCTTTTTTTTTGAAAAGCAATTTATGACTTTATCATTTCGATCTGTAAAAGCCCTTGCTACGTAGTGATCTGAAATCACTCTGAAAATACAGTTAAAATACGCGGTTCAATTTACCTTAATCTCCTTACGGAATTGGCAGCCAGATCTGAATTGTTGGCAACTCTCTAGCAAAATTTCCTCGCAGCCCTGCATTTAGCTGCCTAGTGCAATCCGAGGGATGAACCCGTCTTTACAGATACGCTGGCTTTAGATATGTCGACGGTAGAAGCCAGTCTGGCAGGTCCGAAACGTCCGCAGGATCGTGTGCTATTGTCGCAAGTGCCGAATACCTTTGATGCTTTGATGGATCTGATCTTGAAACCGGTCAAAGAAGAAAAAGAGCGTCTGGAAAATGAAGGAGGGGAGGTGCGGCTGTTGAAGCAAAACACGCCAACCTGTCACATGAAAATGTTTTTTGTATGATTGAGGGTAAAAAATATCCGTTGCAGCATGGTGATGTGGTGATTTCAGCGATTACCTCCTTTCAATTCTAGGTTTGTCAGATGATATTCATCCGCATCAAATACTGGATGTAGAAGTACAACATATCGATGGTACATTTAACCGTTTTCAAGTGTTGTGTCGTATTGATACCTTGAATGAGGTGGAATACTTTAAGGTCTGTGGGATCTTGCACTATGTCCTGCGTAATTTGCTCACTTCCTAAATTAAATGATGAAAGCCCGATACCTACCACAATGCTGGTCAGGTAAGGAATGAGCCCAGAAGCATTTGAGGCAGCTTCAAAATGAGGCTGTCTCGTGTCTAGGATACTTGGAGCAGTCCAGTCGGCGATTTAATCAGTTTCAATAAGTTCCTCTTGGTGGAATACAGTTGTAGGCTTATGTACGGTATCAGGTGACATGTAATCTAATCCATTAAGCTGAATAGGTAGTGGGCGACCAATACATGCTAGATGTAAGCAAAATTTAAATGCAGCAAGAGCATGACCATCTTTTACTGAGTAGAGTTGTAGACGAGGAAACTCTTCTAGAGTCGATGGATGTTTATCTGTTGATGCTTTTGCTAATTTGAAAAGTTGAGGCTGTTGTTTAGCATCTAACTTTGTTTGCAAATCTTGTCCAAGTAAGTGCCAAAATTTGGCAGGAAATAAAGCCTTAACTTGGGAGTAAAAATGTTCGAGTTGATCGATATTCTTCCAGCGATAATGGATACCGGTATGTGATGCGGTCACTCGATTTAAAAATACATTCAGGACGTATGCAATTTGTATTGGATTTTTACGAGCTATTTTCTGTAGATGTTCAAAAAAATAAGTCACTGCATGAAGCTCTTCAGCGCTATCAAGCATTGCTGGTTTTAAGTGGGTTGAGCTATCAATACTAAATAAACGCGGATTCCCTTTTTTTGATTTAATGTTTGCTAAATTTAGGGCATTTTCATACCAATAATTGACGAGTTCTTCTGGTAAGCACATACGTTGAGCTGCACTTTTAGGATCGTTAGTGGTCTCCAATATATTGAGCGTTTCATAGAAGCGTTGAAGTGAAATTTTAGAATCTTCTGTTCCAACAAAGAAAGCAAAAAAATCATGGGATTGATCTATTTGTAATGACAGTTCATCTAAAATATCAGTAGCATTACTTTGAAGCCATTTTGTTTGATCGTTCAATAATATAGTTGCTAGAACGGCCTGGTTTTTTTCAAAATTAAAGTCTTTTTCATCATTTGTTATTTTCAAATTTTTAAACGTTGCATTGTGGCCCATAATTTTTTTAGCCAATTCATTAGGCATATCTGGATGATGTTTTAGTAGTTTTTGAGAGGTGGTCCCACTTGTTTGAACAACTAAAAGCGTATTTATAAGTGATATTCCGCTCTAGTTAAGCCACCTTGTTTTGTTGGGGTAGCTGATCATAGTAAAACTCATTTGGTGTCATTTTGTCTAGACTCGAATGAGGTCGTTTCAAATTATAAAACTCAAAATATGCACTTAATTGCTTTTTCGCATCTGTGACACTGCTATAAGCTTTGAGATACACCTCTTCATATTTAACGCTCCGCCATAATCGTTCAACCATCACATTATCTACCCATCGACCTTTACCATCCATACTGATTTGAATGCCATTTGATTTCAATACATCAATAAATGCATCACTGGTAAACTGGCTGCCTTGGTCTGTATTAAATATTTCAGGTCGACCATATTTTTCAATCGCTTCATTTAAAGCCGAAATACAAAAATCCACCTCCATACTAATCGATACCCTATGCGCAAGTACCTTGCGGCTATGCCAATCAATCACAGCACATAAATAAACAAAGCCTTTTGCCATAGGGATATACGTTATATCCGTAGACCACACTTGATTACTGCGCTGAATAGCCAACCCTTTGAGCAGATATGGATATTTACGGTGAGCTTGATTAGCCTGGCTTAAATTTGGTTTGCAATATAACGCCTGAATACCCATTTTCTTCATTAAAGTACGTGTATGACGTCGTCCTATATGATGTCCTTGACGATTCAACAAATCACGCATCATACGACTGCCTGCAAAAGGATATTGCATATGTAATTCATCAATACATCGCATCAGCTTCAGATCTGATGCACTCACAGGTTTTGGGCGATAGTAATAACAACCACGGGAGACTTTCAGCAGCTTAGCTTGCTTAGATACTGAAATCTGAAGTGAGTCGTCGATTAACTTTTGTGGTTGAAGCGGCCCAGTTTCTTCAACACACCTTCTAAAAAATCAATTTCTAATGCCTGCTCACCGATTTTTGCATGTAGTTTTTTTAGATCGATGGGTGGTTCTGTTGGAGCTTTTGATTGATCGAAAGCTTGCGAGGAAGCTGAGATCAATTGATTTTTCCAGTCAATAATTTGGTTTTGATGAACATCAAACTCAGCACTCAATTCAGCAAGTGTTTTTTCTGCTTTAATCGCAGCAAGTGCTACCTTAGCTTTAAAATCATTTGAATGATTTCTTCTTGGTCTACGTGCCATAAAATACTCCATATATTGATGTTTATAACATCATTTGAGGAGCAGAATATCACTTATAGGAGTTGTTCAAATTTACGGATCCATCTCTTTGACCAGCTATGAGATAACTTAAATGAATATAGCTTTTGAATGTTTCAACTGGCTCTATATGTCCTAAGAGATGTGCAATAACAAACCAATGGTTTTGTCCATGTTGATTTTGAAGTAGCTCAGCTCGAATTTTTTGATATTCGTTTTCGCTATAGTCAGTTAGCTTTTGCACTAGTGGTGCATATTCACAGTTCAGTAAAAGCGATAAATGATTCGCTGCAGTGTGACGAAAAGAGTGAAAGGAGTAATGATGCCCTTTAAAGATCTGATTTAATATCAGTTTTAGGGGTACGGTGACAGTGTGTTTATTCAGTTTTTTATTTTCATTCAAGTTGCTGAATAAATATAAACTTTTCTTATTTTCTAAGCGTTTTTCAACAACAAAATCGCTAAAGAATTGGTACTCATCATCTTTTAGCAAAGCGTATGCAGGCACAATCCGTTCCGCACTATCCGTTTTGAGCAGATGTTGATTCCCTTGTTTTTTTGAACCATAAGGTTGAACCCAGATAGAAAATTGATTTAAACCCTCGATATCTTTTACACGTAACCCGAGTATTTCGTTAATACGCATACCAGTACGGTAAGCCAAAATATAAATAATTTTTAATAATTTATAGTGATGGTCTGAGATGGATTGGTCATGTAAGAGCTGATTTAACTTCTTTAATATGACCTGGAAGGCTGTATGACCAATGATGCGTGCACGAGGTCTACTTTGCGATGCAATAAATTCAAGTTCGAAATCTTCTGCTTGAAAAACAATTTGTTGAAAGGTGTGAAAGCGTTTCAACATCCGGATTGTTTGGTCTTTAGATTTTTTAAACTCAGGTCGATCTGCTTCATCAGCAAGTCGTGTATTGCTAATGATTTGTTGATAGATTTTGTTCAGCAGATCATTAATGTCATCGTCGGCATCGAAGTATTGTAAGGCATGAGTTAAAAACGGTTCTGCGATCCGGGTGTAATATGTATAGATTGAACTATCTGCGAGTTTTTGATTATCTTGAAATACCTTCGTGTACTGAGTTGTATCAAAATCAAAGGTGGCTGATAATTTTTTTATTTGCTCTGAACTTGGTAGATAGAGACTGATGAGCCACAAAATAATACGTTTAGAAAACTCATTAAACTGCTCTTGGTGACGCAGGCAAAAATCAATAATGAGTTCAGCAATAGGTTGGTCCGTTGATGATGTGCGAATTATTTTCAGCAAGTTTTTATGAATAAATATCACATTCTCTACTGCTTCAGACGTATTGAGATCTGGTAGGACTTTGGCTGTAGAAGAGACATTTCGTTCGATTTCATCACTTAATTGAGTTTTAAATTTTGGGAATGCAAAGTTTTCAAACTCATGTTCTGATAAACCACACGTGAGTGTGTTTTCTAACAAACATTGTGAAAGGGCAGGATCAACATCTGCATTCTGCAGTTGTAGCCAATTAAAATTGGCGTAGTCACGTAAAAACTTAAAAGTCTTTTTGGTGTATGGATGTTTTATTTTTTGAAAAATGAGGTGCAGATACGCATTCACGTCTAGACTGATGTCACGAATTTGTCTTGTATTGAAGTGAATGAGCCAGAGTCGTGTGAGTTGATCTGGAACAAAATTACGTGATTTTCGTATTGTTTTTTCATCAACAAATAGATCGCCATAGCTTCGAGAAAGTGGCTCTAAAAAGATGATATTAAAATCGCAAATTTTTTGGATTTTTTCAGGGTTTTTTAAATGTTCGAGCAAAGCATTTAATGAAGCTGTTTGATTTAATCCACCGTATAACATTGAGCAAAGCAGAATATTCCCAATAATTTCATCATCAGAAAAAGCGGAACTATCTTGAGCAAGAATCCAGTAATCCCACAGTTTTTCGAGGATGATGTCAATTTCATGACCGGCTTGGATCCAATCTAGGGTGAAAATTGGTTCATCGCGTTTCATCTCAAAGGTAAGATAAGGTAGTGGGAGGTCTAGGTTATTACTTTTATTGAGGTCTTTGATATATGTTCGGAAGAATTCATGAGCATATTTTTTCCAGGCAAGATTCGGTGCTTTATGTTTAATAAACTCATAAATTGCAGGATAAGCTTGAATTAAGTCTTCATTTGAGAATTTTTGTTCATCAAAGTATTGTCGGAGCTCTTGTTCTGCATTAGCTCGTATGTCCTTTTTAGGCTCATCTCGTTTGAATTGACGTCTGTCTTCAGCATAGCGTTTTTCTGAGATTTTTTTATTGCGTGATGACATGATCTTCAACACCTGTAATTTTAAAATATGTTTTCATTTGCTCTAAAACATCTGCAATTTTAGAAAATTGTGAGAGCGATAAACTGGAAAATGGATGTGCTGCTTCTTGTTGCATGAGCTCATGCCCAAATAGAGCTAAAATTTCAGGTTCAGAAAATTTATGAGTCAAAAATGCACGAGCTGTGTGGCGATGCCAATTTTCATGAGCAAGTCCTAATTCAGGATGGAAATTTTTGACTGTAGAATGACTTAGTGGTTTCCACTCATCATCTTGGATGATTCCCAAAAGGGGCAGCTTACTTGCTTCTATTTGTTGTATAGCATCACTTAAAGCTGGATGACTCATCATGATTTGAATCGAAAAATATTCTAAAAATTTAAGGAATTTTTTTATCTCTTCAACTAAAAATGAACAAAGTGGGATTAAACGTCCGAATCCATTGCGACCGCCTGCTTCTTTGTCAGAAACCATCAAAATTTGGCGTTTTAAATTAAAGCTTTTAAGAAATCCAGGGAATTCAGCAACGGGGCGTGCTGCTGTAAAAAGAAGCAGGATATGCCACATCCAGATGTTGTAGTGGTTGTATATAGCAATCAGATCGTCTTCAGCTTGTGAAAAAATATTAAACTTCAATACAGCAAAAATCTCTGTAATGATCTGTGGTTTTGGAGCTTTACGACTACCAAAATGAATTATTGAATCAGGGGGCGAAGGTACACAACTTTCATATGTGCTTGCTATATCTGCACAAAGTGATTTTAGAATATCAACATATTGTGCATGTAATCGTGGAATATTCTGATGACAATAAGAAATAGATGATGACTGATTGGCATCAATCCCTGTGATTAAATCTGCGAGTTGTTTATTCCCTGTTTTTGCAAGAACCGTATGATGCAGTAGAGAACTCACCTTTACGACAGACAGTTTTGGAATCAATAATTCTTGTCTTAATTTGCGTAAATATTGCTGTATATCATCGAAACTAACCGAATCCATTTTGCGGAGATCCTCAATGAATAGATTCGGGATTGGAATGTCTAAATAGATCGTCTGATTAAGCAAGCTGTCTGAATACTCAAAATCTCGGTTTTCAAATACATTAAATTTACTGTTTAAGAAGAATTGATCATTTTTATTGATCATTTTTTGGCGGTTATTTAAGTTTTTAGCTCGCTTGCTTTGTATATATAGCCACTCATTCACACTATTACCGGTCAAAAATGCGAGCATTAGAATCAAAGCACTTTTATTTTGATGTTCAGAGTAGTCCACATGAAGTCTTTTCAGTAGATGGTTCACGCTAGATGGATTCGGAAAAAAACTACTCGACGTGAGTAAATGTTCTTTGCGTTGAATATGTTTTGCAACAAGCGGTAGAACATAGCTTTGACTCGTTTCTGAATGTGCTGCGAGTGGTGTGACGTCAGTTGGATTGACAACAATTTGCCGATTAATCGGCTCATCAATTAAGGTTTCTATATTCAGTGCTTTAGATTTAGCCCCTTTTTTGATTTCGATACTTTCTTCAATGAATTGTTCTTCATCAAGAAACTGATGTTGAAGTTGTGTATCGATACTTGCACGTGCAATCTTCGCTTTGTTTTTTAAAACGTAGTTAAAAGTAATGCGAATATCATTGAGTAGATTGCGATCAAACTCCGGCAATTCATCCGTATCTAATGTGATCAGATGTTGAATAAATTGTTCTAAGCTCTGTGTTGGATCTTGAAGATAGGTACTCCAGAGACGTTGATACTCTTCTGTATTTTGATATTTTTTTTCAGTATCTAAATTTTTATTTGCAGTCCTAAAGCGCTGGAATAAGCGCTTTACGGTATTGAAGTGTTCTGTGTGTGCTTGTTTAAAAAGCTCTGGTTTAAGCTCAGGAAGAGCAATTAAATAAATTGCCGCTTTTAAAACTAGAATATTCCAATGTTGCGCATGAGTTTTTGACTCAGATAATTGCGCAATTGAATTGATGTATGACGTAATGGGTAAATCACTAATCTTAACCTTTTTCGTGAAAGCGATTACCAGAGGTGTCGGCAGCTGTGAATCAAACTCTACATCGATATCAAAGTAATCGAGATTAAGACCAACCAAAAAATTGTCAGTCTGTTGAGAAGACAATAGTTTAACTACAAAGTTGATATGTTGCGTACGTTCAAATTGCTCATCACCAAACAGTTTTTCTAGTGTTTTTTGCAGTGAAATAACTGGCAAATCAATATGCTCGTTTAGATCGTTCCACACTATGATCTCCAAATTTTTTCTGTACTTAGGCAACTATCAGAGTGATCAATGAGTTCTTTTACACATCTGCTGTTGAGTGATAATTCATTAAAAATATGTGTGCGCTGTTGATTAATATTTTTAATCCGCTGATTCAGTTGATTTCGAGAACATGCAAGTAGTTGTGCTAGCAGTTCCAGACTCATTTGATGATGTGGTTTTAAAGATGATCCTTTGTTAAGAGTTAATAGTGTTTGACGTGAAAGATGTGTATTAATCAAGTGCAATGTTTTTCGTGGGTTCAAAGTCTTAATGTCAAATTTTGTAGATTTGATGAATTGAATAAATTCACGACTGCATAACTCCATCAGAAATGCTAACTCATCATCTGAAAAAGATTGTTGATTGTGAATAATTAAAGTGACTTCATTAATATCTTGCTTTAAATAGCTAAGATATAAGTGAATATTATTGAAAATGGAGTAGCCATCAAATTCTGAAGTTTTCCACACATGGAGTTCTTTTATGCGATTAGAAATATCTAAATCTGCAGTGAGATTTTTAAACATATTTAAGTAGCATAAGTTGAAACCATACGCTTGTGGATGAATGGTGATTCTGCTTTTTTTGAAATTTTTTAGAGTACTTATCTGTGTTGCTGGAAACTTCAAAAGTAGTTCAGATGTCAGATCCATGTGTGCTATTGAATAAAAATAATACAGCAATATTCACGTATATTTAGAGTTTTTGAATATGGCAGGAGGTATCATTTTTTCCTTGTTTTTAAAGTTTATTTATTATTGAAAGTTTCAAATTTTCCTCCTCGATTAGATACTCACTATTAGTTAGCTATATTTGTGAGTGGCTTTGTTGCACAAAGATTTCATAACCATATGATTTTAAAAGTTTTGATTGTTTTTGATCCAAAATTAAATTTATTTAAATCAGATGCTTACATATTTATGCAACAAAGCCAATGAAAGCTGTTATTTTGTAGGATCAAATGACCGCATTCCGTATTTTCTTTCATGTCAGAAACCCAACTCAGTCTCAGTGAATACCTGACCACCGTACAGGAAGTCATCCAGCTGACTTTCGATGAAGCGGTATGGGTCAAAGCCGAGATCCGTAATCTCAGCATCAAAGGCGGGCATTACTATCTGGAACTGGCAGAGAAAGATGAAGACAGCCATAAAGTGATTGCCAGCTGTAAAGGCACCCTGTGGAAATTCACCGCACAAAAAATCGTGTTAAGGTTTGAACGGGAAAGCGGCATTGAACTGTCCAGAGACTTGAATGTCCTGATCAAGGTCAAAGCCAAATTTGATCCGCAATATGGTTTCTCCGTCAATATTGAAGATATCGACTCCAGCTTCACCTTAGGTGACATTGCCAAACGCTATCAGCAGATCCTGCAGCGCCTGACCCAGGAAGGCCTGCTCAATAACAACAAACAGCTACCGGCACCTTTTGATTTGCAGAACGTACTGGTCATCGCCCCGGAAAATGCCGCCGGGCTGGGAGACTTTAAAAAAGATGCCGATGCCCTGGCTCAGGCGGGTGTCTGCCACTTCGTTTATCATTCAGCCACCTTCCAGGGCAATACTGCCCCAACCAGCATCATGCAGGCTCTGGCCAGTGCACTCAGGCAGTGGGCTCAAGATTACCAGACCGCTCCCGACCTAATTGTGATCATCCGTGGGGGTGGAGCAGTGAATGATCTGGCGTACCTGAACGACTATGATCTGGCTGCACTGTTGTGTAAAAGAACAGTGCCGATCTGGGTGGGCATTGGCCACGAGAAAGACCGCACCATTCTGGATGAAATCGCGCATCGCTCCTTTGATACCCCAAGTAAAGTCATCGCCGGGATCCGTAACCTGATTGTCGAACGGGTCAATGAAGCCAGTACTGCGCTGCAAACCATCAAACTGCTGTCCCAGCATCAGCTGACCGCCTATCAAAGCCAGAATGACCAGTATCTGAAAACCATCCAAACCCTGGCACAAAGCCAGCTCAATGATGCGCAGCGTAGCGTTGATCTGCTGAAAAGCGATACCCAGTATTTTGCCCAGCAACAGCTGCGGCAGGCTGTACAGCAGACCGAATCCCTGATGCGGGAAACCTTGCTACAGAACCCACGAAACGTGATGGCTAAAGGCTATGCGATTGTCCGCAGTCAGGGCAAAGCCATCCGCTCAGTGCAACAAATCACTGGCCAGCAACTCCAGATCGAACTCCAGGATGGCATGATTGATGCCACCGTGACACAGGTAAATACACATGAACAATGAAGAACTCAGTTTCAAACAGGGCTACGAGATTCTGAAGAAGAATGCCGAACTGCTGGAATCGCAGGAAGAACCGGATATTGATAACCTGATGGCGATCGTTGAAGAATCCATGACCGCCTACAAAGCCTGCAAATCAAGGATTGAGGCGGTTCAGCAGGCGCTCAATGACACCTTTAAGGAATAGAAAAAAAGCCTAAGGACCATAAAAACGCTTTGTCTGTTCAGTACGTATTCCTGTACTTAACTGTATAAAACCATGTGTTAGGTACAAAAATATGGACTTAACGATAACGATCAAACCGGATCTGAGCACTCGACCGATTGAACAGGAGAATACCGTCCGTTACTGCAATCCATGCCGGTCTACCTATCAGTGTTTTGAATCTCGTGAAAAACCCCGTGTTCATCTACCTGCATGTGTGGAATCGGGGTATGGGTCAGTTCTGCGATCGCAATCAGGTTTGCGGACATTTGCTTGCCCAATAACGCTCTAGCTTCCGTTACTTTGTCAGAAACTTCACTGGCTTGAGCTGATTCTTCTACAGGGATTTCGTCCTTTGTTGTTTTAGCCATGCGATTTAAGCCTCCTGAGTTGCTTGCAATATGATGAGCTCAATGTTTTACCATAGCGATATGAGTATCTTCCCAGCAGCGATCCGTCCGCAATAGGGGGGCTGGATAGATGTCCGGTTGTTAATTGTCACCTGTTTAACCTAAAAAGGGGTGTTGGCTTAATGGGTAATTTTCAATAATCCCTGCCAGCTGAAATAGTTCTGGGTCAGATGTGTCCGGTTCATCGACCATTTCCGCTGTGGTAAATAACACGATCCCACTGCCAGTTTAGTCTTGCCATATCTGGCTTGCACGGCTTCTAAAGCCTGCATCAGCTGTTCGTTGCTTTCACGCTGGCGATGGTCTGTAAGCAGATCAGGCACATAGCGGGTCTTGCTGACCAGACCGGTCAGAATCACCCCACATTTTTTATACTTTACCTCTGGCTTATAGATGCCTTGCAGTAACTGCATCGCAGCATGAATCAGATCAAGTACACAGTCCGTGGGTTCCGGGAATTCAAAGGCCAACGATTTGCTGTAATACGCTGTGTTTTGATCAAAGGGATTGGATTGCACAAAAGCAATGATACAGCCACACAGCGAGGCATCCGCACGCAAGCGCATGACTGCATCTTGCACATACTTACCCATGGCTTCTTTCAGATCATCCAGCTCAGTAATCCGTTCTCCAAAGGAGCGGCTAGCCACAATCTGCTGCTTGGGTGCAGGAGCATCCTCCAGTTGCAAACAGGAGATGCCCTGTAATTCCAGCACCGTGCGCTGCATCAGCACTGAAAACAAACTTCCCATGCGATGCGCATCCTGCATGGCCAGATCCAGTACCGAATGGATGCCCATCTGGTTCAGCTTTTTGACCAGCTTACGTCCCACACCCCAGACTTCACCCACCTCAATTCCAGCATACAGCGTTTCCTGATCCAGATAATCCAGCTCCAGCACATTGCATACGCCTGCAAAGCCAGGCCATTTCTTGGCAAGGTGATTGGCTAGCTTGGCTTCGGTCTTGCTGCGACCAATCCCGATGGATACCGGCAACCCGATCCAGTCCCAGATCCGCTGTTTCATCTCTCTGGCATAGCGGGTCAAGTCAAAATGCTGTGCATAACTGGTTAAATCCAGAAAACATTCATCAATCGAATAGATTTCCTGTTCATGCGGAGCCACATAACCGGCCAAAATCGAATGGAAGCGATTGGACATTTCCGCATACAGGGCATAGTTGCTCGACAGCACCACCACTTGATGCTGCCGGACAATGTCCTGAACCTGAAACAACGGAACACCCATCTTGATGCCCAGGGCTTTGGCCTCATTACTGCGGGCCACTGCACAACCATCATTATTGCTCAGCACAATCACTGGACGGTGATTCAGGCTGGGATTAAACACCCGTTCACAACTGACATAACAGTTGTTGATGTCGATCAGGGCATAAATCCGCTCGGGGCTGTTCATCTGAACTTCTTGATGACACTGGTGACTACACCCCAGATCAGCAGGGTCTGACCGTCTTTCAAATGGATATCCGCATAATCCGGGTTTTCCGCCTGTAACCAGTGTTTGTCGCCTTCAATCATCAGTCGTTTGATGGTGAAATCATTGTCGATCAGGGCCAGAACAATATCACCATGCTTGGGCTCAATACTGCGGTCCACGATCAGCTTGTCCTTCAGATCAATCCCGGCATCGCGCATGGAAAGCGATTCCACCTCAACGATAAAGGTAGCCTGCTGGTTCTGGATCAGGAACTCGTTCAGATCCAGGGTCTTGTCGATATAGTCTTGGGCTGGGGAAGGGAAACCTGCAGCCACCTTTTGCAAGGCAACCGGAATCTCATAATGTGTTCTGGCTTCAACCGGAGTAATCGAAGCAACATCATTGCGGGCTGGTTTTTTTATCTGATCCAGATACTGCCTGATCTCCAGTACACGGGCTTCGGGAACCCGGATCACTTTGGTTGGGCCTTCATGAACTGGTTTGCGACCAGCACCTTCACGGGCACCACCATGCTGAAATTCATCCATTTTACTTGTTCATCTTGATTGTGTAACATAATCAAGATGGTAAAACAGCAGTGGAAAAAAACAACTCCATTCGTCGGATTGTGTTCTGAATATCTATCTCACCAGAAGGTGGTTATAGATTACTTAGAGCAATCAAACTTGAGCTAAAAATTATTTGCAGCCCAAGCTGTTGAGGTTCAACTTCTACTGCAGAAGGTTTAAATCAAACCTGAGGGAACATGCCACGTGCATAAGAAAAAGGGCACTGTTGCAAATAACCACTAATGGCTGCTTAACCTCTACTTTTAACTTCGGTTATTTATGGGAGGATTACCCAATGATGTTGGTTGTTGCAGCATAAGTTGAAGGGAAAGTCCTTATATATAGTCCAGTGCTTTTGCTTTTGTGTTAGGGATGTTGGCTTTGCTCGATACGAATGTATCGACCCGAAGGGCAACTAGCCCGACCTGTGAAGGAACGCTCACATCTTTATTTTTTTGTGATTTATGTTATATTCCTTTCAGAAATTAGTGCTGTAGTTTATTTTTTAGCCCGATCATCCCTGGTCGGGTTTTTTTATACTTAAAAATAGCTAAGAACTTTTAAAAAAGTCATATTTCGCTTGGAACAATATTTTAAATAAAAGTACAATTAATTGTCTAATTTTAGATACTTTTTTATTAAATATTTCTATAAACCAACTGGTAATATAAAGTGATTAAAGCTCTAAAGTATGCATTAGCATCATCAATTTTACTAATTTCAACAACACAAACTTATGCAAAAGACGAATGTTCAATTGATTTTACAACTAATCAATCACTGATTAGAACAATCAAAGAGAAAGGTTTCGTATTTGAAAATTATGATAAGGTCTGCAAATTATTACGTTCGGCAAATGCATCAGTTGACATAGTCTCTATGTCACAAATTTCTCCGTATCAAACTACTGCCGCAGTAAATGTTAGATTAAAAGCTAAAGAATATGAGGCTCAAGGAATTAATGTTTATTCTGAACACCAAAGCTGGATACGTTACGAACAAGAGCGAACAACACTAATTCAAGAAAATGCTGCTTACATTGTAACTATGGCAGCACTAAATGCAATAAGTCAAAATTCAGTAGATGAATTAAATAAACAGCGTGCAGCTTTAAAAAACTACAAAGCTAAAAAGTAGGAAAATGATTGGCATAAAGTATCAAATATGCCTATAAAACGTCCGAAATAGCGTGGAACATAAAAAAGCCTAGAACTGAAATAGAACTAGGCTTACTAACTTACTGATAAGTATAAATTATAGGTTATGCATTTCGTATAATATCCATTATGTTAAATAGAGGCTTATGGATGTTTATATCGTATAAGGTTATTTCGGTTTTGCACAAAGATAAAAAATCTAATTATTTTGAATATCCTGTTTGATTTGCTTTTACCATGTGGATATAAGGATTTTTATTCCATTTCTCAGCATGTGAATAGATTACACAAATTTGATTACTTGCTTCGTGTATCTGATTTTTATATCTAAAATAAGGTAATCCATTCAAACGTTGTTGCTTATTAACTAAATCAAAGGTTTCTATTCCTCTACGCTGCGGAATATAAATATTTTCGACTTGACCGCACATCTCTTTTTGCTGTGCTGATTGATTAATATCTTGTGCTATTGTTACGCCTGTCGAAATTCCAGCAAAGAGTAATAATAAAAAAAATAACCAATTTATCGAAAGTGGTAGTACATCATTTATGTGTTTTCTGAACAAAGCAAATAGTAATGTAAATCCTGAAATCAGTGCACAAGATAAGGCCAATTCGTATTCATTGGTAAATAAGAACAAAATACTTAAAATAGCAGAAAAAATTCCGGTCCATACATTGTCTTTAATTGTTAGTGGTCTTAATCTTTCTTTTTTAACTAACATTTTAATCCTAAAAAATTGATGCTGATATATAAAGATTTTCTAAAATTAACATAATACACCTTATACGAAATGCGTTCTAATTCTCTTTAGAAATCAATGCTGTAGTTTCTAGTTGATAGCCCATCTACCCCAAGGTGGGCTTTTTTTATGATTTTTCACGTTCCACGCTTATTATTTAATCAAAAGACCTCTTGAGAAAGTATAGTTTTATCTAATTTTTGAATTGGCTAAAACCTCATAGAATATAGCTTTTGGCTGCTTAAAATTTGACTAACGCAAGAATTCTAAAGTTTCTCAACTTTGATTAGCTCAAATAAATACCATTTCTCTTTTTCTAGGTCTCTTTAAATCACGAATTATGTAACTATAGAGTATACCCTAAAGTTACAATCTGAAAGTTCATGAAATTATGTATCATTTAAATGATTTTTAATCATAAGTAACATGTAACTTTAGTGTTAAAGAATTATAATTTACGAAATTGTTCATTTTTATCCAATTGGGGCGTGAAAAAGTGAAAGGCCAAAAAGTAGGGTATGTCCGGGTAAGTTCTGTCGAGCAAAACACTGGACGTCAACTTGAAGGAATTGAGGTCGACCGGATTTTTGTTGACCGTGCTTCAGGTAAAAATACTGACCGACCTAAATTTCAGGAAATGTTGAACTATGTCCGGGAAGGGGACAGGGTGATTGTACATTCAATGGATCGTTTTGCGCGAAGCCTAAAAGATTTGGTCACTGAAGTAGATAAACTGGTCAAACGAGGGATCGCCATCCAGTTTGTAAAAGAAAATATTACTTTTACAGCCGAATCCACCCCGATGGATAATTTGATGCTTCAAATGATGGGTGCTTTTGCACAGTTCGAACGTGAGATCATTTTAGAGCGGCAAAAGGAAGGAATAAAACTCGCCTCTGCTCAGGGGAAGTACAAAGGTCGGGTGCATAAACTAAAGCCTGACCAAGCTGAAGCTTTACGACAAGCATGGAAGGAGGGGAAGTATCCATCGAAAATGGCATTAGGGAAAGCTTTTGGGATTAGTCGTCAGGCGGTATACCGATATTTACAAGTTAGTGAATAGCTTATTGGGATTAGCAAATCTTTTATGACTTTTACATATATTCTTATTAAAGGAAAACTATTTTTAATCTTTTAAAATAGTTATAAGATAAACAAAATTTGTTGATTTTATAACATGAAAATATCATTACTGATCTCATCACTTCCCAGTCAAAGCACAACCGCAAGAATGCGAATTTGGCGTTCATTAAAGTCAAATGGTGCAGCAACTTTAAGAGATGGTGTTTACCTCTTACCCGAAGCACATTCTGAAAAATTTGAGTCTGTTGTTCATGATCATCTTAATGAACATGGGCATGCCTATATCTTTCAGACTGAACCTCCTGCACATTTAGACCTTGCTCAACTTTTCGACAGAACTGGAGAATATGAAGAACTGAGAACTGAAATTTCACAAATACAAAATACGCTTGAGGAAAATAAGAAAAAAGGGCACTGTTGCAAAGTTAGCGATGAGGCAGCCTTTTGTCTTATTCAAAGGCCTTACATTTCAAAAACTCTGCTTACCAGGCGCATTTCGCCCAGGGGATCACCATAATAAAATGCTGAGGCCTGGCCTTTGCGTAGTGCACGCATCACCTCAATACCTTTGATGGTGGCGTAAGCCGTCTTCATGGATTTAAATCCCAGCGTGGCGTTGATTATCCGTTTCAGTTTGCCATGATCGCATTCAATCACGTTGTTCCGGTACTTAATCTGTCGGTGTTCAACGTCAGACGGGCACCGGCCTTCGCGTTTGAGCAGAGCAAGCGCGCGACCATAGGCGGGCGCTTTATCCGTGTTGATGAATCGTGGGATCTGCCACTTCTTCACGTTGTTGAGGATTTTACCCAGAAACCGGTATGCAGCTTTGCTGTTACGACGGGAGGAGAGATAAAAATCGACAGTGCGGCCCCGGCTGTCGACGGCCCGGTACAGATACGCCCAGCGGCCATTGACCTTCACGTAGGTTTCATCCATGTGCCACGGGCAAAGATCGGAAGGGTTACGCCAGTACCAGCGCAGCCGTTTTTCCATTTCAGGCGCATAACGCTGAACCCAGCGGTAAATCGTGGAGTGATCGACATTCACTCCGCGTTCAGCCAGCATCTCCTGCAGCTCACGGTAACTGATGCCGTATTTGCAGTACCAGCGTACGGCCCACAGAATGATGTCACGCTGAAAATGCCGGCCTTTGAATGGGTTCATGTGCAGCTCCATCAGCAAAAGGGGATGATAAGTTTATCACCACCGACTATTTGCAACAGTGCCAGCAATATAATGAATCAATCCATGTGGAATAACAGCTTCACCTATATAGCCAAACAATACGAATAAGATCAACATGGCGAAACCAATGCCTAGGTAAAATCCTATAGTCTTTTTTAATTGACCTGTAAGGCCAGAATTTAGCCCCATAAAATTTACAGGGCCTGGGCTATACATAACGCTTAATGTATAAAGAAATATTTCCACAGAGTTCACTCAATTAGATAGCAATAAACATCAAAGAGAGAACGGTATCGAGTTATAGGCCTTAAAGATTGTACGTTTGTGCTGAACTAATTAAAAATTTCTATTTAACTTATGTTCACCTAAAGTTCACTTCATAAGTGTATAAAGAAACTATGTATTGTATTTTCAATTGCTTATATAAATATTAGTCTTGGTTTAGAATTTTAAAGTTCATGAACTATGAGAAAAAACTAAGATACGATCAAAATTGTAGAACAACAAAATTATTTATACTAATTTACAAGCCACGCTGTTTAAGCGTGTCATTAAAAAATAAATCTTTTAATCTCTCCACACAATCTCCACACAATCTCCACACAACATCAGCAATTCATAAACACTGCTATTTCAAAATAGTAGTATCTAAAACCCCCCCTCTGAAAAAGCATGTCAACACATTATCATTTAATAGGTTCAATACTTATTACAACTGTACTTTTAATCGGCTGTACACAAGCCAAAGATGCTGAACAGTCCCCAACAGAAATGCCACCAGCGGTTGTCAGTACCATCACGGTATTACCGCATTCCATGAATTTAATTGAAAATCTTCCAGGCCGTGTTGTCGCTTACCGTATTGCTGAAATTCGCCCGCAAGTAGGTGGAATTGTTGATAAAGTACTTTTTAAGCAAGGCTCTTATGTGCAAGCAGGTCAACCGCTTTTTAAATTGAATTCTGAAATATTTCAGGCAGATGTAAAAAGCAATCAAGCCACTTTAAACCGTGCACAAGCTGAGGTGACACGTTTGCAGGTGCTGTTAAAACGCTACACTGAATTAGTAAAAGTAAATGCGGTTAGTCAGCAGGAATACAACAATACCGAAGCAGATTATCAAAAAGCAAAAGCCGATGTGGCGCAAATGCAAGCCATGTTAAGCAGACAACAACTTAATCTTAAATATGCGACTGTTACAGCCCCTATCTCGGGAACGATTGGTGAAATCTTAGTGACTGAGGGTGCATTAGTTGGTCAAGGTGATACTAATGCAATGGCCGTAATACAACAGATTAATAAAGTCTATGTTGATGTAAAGCAATCAATTAGTGATTATGAAAAACTACAGGAAGCTTTACAGCAAGGTGACGTGTCAAATACCAAACATACGGTTGAAATCCTAAATAGTCAGGGTAAACCTTATAACGTTACAGGTGAAATCCTATTTTCGGATACTAAAGTTGATCCTGATACGGGTGATGTCACAATCCGTATTTTAGCCAATAATGAAAATCAAAAACTTTTGCCAGGCATGTATGTTCGAGTCAATATGAGCCGAGCTCAAGTTGAAAATGCGCTCCTAGTTCCAGAACAAGCGATTCAACATGATATTAGTGGTAAAGCCAATGTTACGATTGTTAATCAAAAAGGTTTAGCGCAAAGCAAGCCTGTTCAGCTTGGTCAACGTTATCAAAATAACTATGTGATCAAACAAGGGTTACAAGCAGGTGAGAAAGTCATTGTTGAAGGGGCTGATCGTATACAGCCTGAGCAAAAATTAAAAATTAAGCAGTGGCAACCTACAAATATTAAGGAAAATGGAGGACAGCAATAATGTCCCAATTTTTCATTAGGCGTCCTATTTTTGCATGGGTGATTGCTTTATTTATTATTCTGTTGGGTGTACTAAGCATCCCCAAGTTACCTATTGCACGATTCCCAAGTGTTGCGCCACCACAGATTAGTATTACGGCAATCTATCCAGGTGCTACGCCAAAAACATTGAATGATAGTGTTGTGACCTTGATTGAGCGGGAAATGTCAGGTGTCAAGAACTTACTGTATTACAGTTCAAGTTCGGATAGTTCTGGAGAAGCAACAATCACCGCAACCTTTAAACCAGGCACAGATGTAGAACTGGCACAAGTTGATGTACAAAACAAAATTAAAGCCATTGAGTCGCGCCTACCCCAAACAGTTCGACAACAGGGGCTGATGGTTGATGCTGCATCATCTGGTTTTTTAATGATGGTGGGGTTGAGTTCACCAAATGGCAAATATAGTGAAATTGATGTCAGTGACTATATGACTCGCTATGTAATTGAAGAATTAAAACGGGTCGAAGGTGTTGGTAAAGTCCAAAACTTTGGTGCTGAGAAAGCCATGCGAATTTGGGTCGATCCAGACCGCTTGGTCTCTTATGGATTGAGTATTCAAGATGTGAATACAGCCATCCAAAACCAAAACTTGCCGATATCACCGGGTCGTATTGGTGATGTTCCTGCGTTGAAGGGGCAACAAATCACCATTCCTTTGACTGCTCAAGGTCAATTAGAAACTGTAGAGCAATTCAAGAACATTAGTTTACGTGCTCAACAAAATGGTGCCATTGTTCGATTATCGGATGTTGCTCGTGTCGAAATTGGTGCGCAAATGTATAACTTTGCGATTTTAGAAAATGGTAAAGCCTCTACAGCTGTGGCGATACAAATGAGTCCTGGTGCCAATGCTGTTAAGACTGCAGAGGGTGTAAAAGCAAAAATTGAACAATTAAGTCTAGCATTGCCTGATGGTATGAAATTCTCTATACCTTACGACACTGCACCTTTTGTAAAAGTTTCGATTGAAAAAGTAATCATGACATTGCTTGAAGCTATGGCTTTAGTTTTTATTGTCATGTTTATCTTTTTACACAATGTTCGATACACCTTAATTCCGGCGATTGTTGCACCGATTGCATTGCTTGGCACATTCTCAGTCATGCTGCTTGCTGGTTTTTCGATTAATGTGCTGACCATGTTCGGTATGGTGCTTGCGATCGGGATTATTGTCGATGATGCGATTGTGGTCATTGAGAATGTTGAACGCATTATGGCGACAGAAGGCTTATCTCCAGTTGAAGCCACATCTAAAGCCATGAAGGAAATTACCAATCCGATTATTGGCATCACCTTAGTGTTAGCCGCTGTATTCTTGCCGATGGCATTGGCGTCAGGCTCAGTGGGGATTATCTATCGTCAGTTCACCATTACCATGTCGGTTTCAATTTTATTCTCAGCTTTCCTTGCACTGACATTAACCCCTGCGTTATGTGCAACGATGTTAAAACCGATTGATCAAGACCATCAGAAAAAGGGTGTTTTTGCATCGTTTGATCGCAGTTTTGAGAAGCTGAACAATCGCTATGAACGCAGTTTATTTAAAGTAATTAAACATAAAACCCTCGCAATGTTATGTTTCTTAGGCATTGTCATTGTGCTGATTTTTAGTTTTAAACACGTTCCGACTGCGTTTATGCCAGAAGAAGATCAGGGGTGGTTTATGACTTCGATTCAACTTCCTGCGGATGCAACTCAAGAACGTACCCGTAAAGTCGTTGCTGAGTTTCAAAATTATTTAGACCAAGAAACGGGGATTAAAGACAATATGGCGGTCTTAGGTTTTGGTTTTAGTGGATCTGGTCAGAATACAGCGATGTATTTTACCAATCTATTGCCATTCGAAGAGCGTACTATTACGGCACAAGAAGTCGTGAATAATGCCAATATAGCGATGGCTGAAAGTTCAGAAGGTCAAACCATGTCTGTGTTACCACCAGCAATTGATGAATTGGGTAACTCATCTGGTTTTTCACTGAGATTATTAGATCGTGGCAATATTGGCATGCCTGCTTTAAGAGAAGCGCAAGATCAGCTTTTAGCATTAGCAGCACAAAGTAAAATCGTGGCGGAGGTCTATCCTGAAGGTTTGCCAGATGGCAGTTCTGTACAGCTTAAAATTGATAGAGATAAATTGCAGGCATTAGGTGTTAATTTCAGTGATGTGACCGATATTATTTCAACCTCAATGGGTTCGATGTACATCAATGACTTTCCAAATCAAGACCGCATGCAGCAAGTCATAGTGCAGCTTGATTCCAAATCACGCATGAGTATTGAAGATATTCTTCAGATTAAAGTGAACAGTCAAAGCGGTAAATTGGTTTCAATGTCTGAAATAATTACACCCATTTGGCAACATTCACCACAACAATACAATCGTTACAACGGTCGTCCATCATTGAGTATTTCTGGCAGTCCAGCAGCAGGTGTATCTTCAGGACAAGCCATGACTGAGATGGAAAATTTGATTAAACAGCTTCCGAAAGGTGTGGGTTATGAGTGGACTGGGATTTCTCTAGAAGAAAAACAGTCGGAATCACAAACCTTGTTTTTATTACTGTTGTCGATGTTAGTCGTTTTCCTTGTCTTGGCAGCACTTTATGAAAGCTGGTCAATTCCATTCTCTGTGATGCTAGTTGTCCCTCTAGGGTTGATTGGCGCCTTTTTAGCAGTAATGTTACGTGGTATGCCAAATGATATTTTCTTTAAGGTCGGCATGATCACGATTATTGGTCTATCTGCAAAGAATGCCATTTTGATTGTTGAGTTTGCAAAAGCATTAAGAGAAGAAGGAATGGGTTTAGTGGAGGCAACCGTTGCAGCCGCTAAATTGCGCTTACGTCCAATCCTAATGACATCTTTGGCATTTACCTGTGGCGTTATTCCTTTAGTCATTGCCAGTGGCGCTAGTTCTGAAACTCAAAAAGCGATTGGTACAGGCGTCTTTGGCGGCATGATCAGCGCAACAATTCTAGCTGTTATTTTTGTACCGATTTTCTTTATTGTCGTCATGAGCATGGTTGAGAAATTCTCGAAACGTAAAGCGGCACATTAAGCATCAAAACTGAGAATAAAAGCTAAATATAAAAGCTGTGGGTTAACGAGTTTAGCCCACAACAAATCTTTCATTTACATCTTTATTTCAGAATTGATTTAATAAACCATCAATATAGGTTTGATCATGAAAGCTACGAATCTTGATCCGAAACGCTGGTGGATATTGCTCGCTGTCGTGCTTGCATTTCTGCCGATTGTGATTGATATGACTGTACTGCATGTTGCGGTTCCATCATTAACCCAATCATTGAGTGCCTCAAGCAACCAAGTCTTATGGATTATTGATATTTATCCATTACTTATGGCTGGACTTTTAGTTCCGATGGGAACTTTGGCTGATCGTGTCGGCAATCGTAAGATTCTGCTGATTGGCTTGGTTATATTTGGAATTGCCTCAGTCCTTGCGGCATTTTCCCAAACGGCTTCTATGCTGATTGCCGCACGTGCTTTATTAGCATTAGGCGGTGCCATGATTATGCCCTGTGTATTGGGTATTATTCGCAGAACCTTCGAAGACAGTCGCGAACGTGCCATTGCGCTGGGTATTTGGGGCACAATCGGATCAGCCGGTGCCGCCATTGGACCGCTCATTGGTGGTGGATTGTTAGAATATTTCTGGTGGGGTTCAGTTTTCCTCATTAATGTCCCAATCATGTTAGTTGTCGCCCCAATGTGCTATTTCTTATTATCCAAAAATGAAGCTATAACCTCTGGACATTGGGCATTTGGTCAGGCGCTATTGCTAATTTTCGGTTTGGTTTCATTTGTATATGCGCTCAAAGCAGGCTTAGGCGGTAAACAGTCGTTGTTAATTGTCCTTCCTTTAGTCATTTTTTCTATTGGATTATTAACCATATTTGTACGCAAACAGCTGAATTCTCCTCAACCGATGCTAGATCTTTCACTATTTTCACGCCCTGCTATTTTAGCAGGCATTATTATGGCAATGGTTGCTGCAGGCGCTTTGGCAGGTGTGGAATTAACCTTAGCGATGGAGCTGCAATATGTCATTCGTTTAACACCACTACAAGCTGGTCTTTTTATGGTTCCGATTATGGTTGCTGCTGCTATTGGTGGGCCTATTGCTGGATTTTTATCTAATAAATTCGGACTGCGTCTAGTTGCAACATTTTCATTAATATTGGCAGCAATTGCGTTGATCAGTTTGAGTTATTCAGATTTTCATCATCCGGGAATTATTGTTCCCTTTATTTTAGCTTCAATTGGACTCACTCTAAGTATCGGTTTAACAGCTTCATCCATTGCGATCATGGGCTCAGTACCTGCAGAAAAGGGCGGTGCGGCAGGTTCACTTGAAAGTACAGGTTATGAACTGGGTACAGGACTAGGTATTACTTTATTTGGTGTTTTCATGGCCTATATATTTGGCAGTCATCTTCAAGTGCCGTCAGATTTAACTGCTGTTTTAGCAGAAAAAGCCAGACTATCGATTGGTGATACCTATTTAGTGGCGAGCCAGTTACCCGTTGAACAAGGTACAGCATTGATTAACGCAGGTAAAATTGCCTTCAGTTCAGCTCATGTTAATTTATTATTAACAGCAGGGATTATCATCGGCATACTCTCCATTGTGGTATTTTTTATGCTAGCGAAATATCGAGATGAGAATTCATTGTAATGAAATTTATTTGAGGATCATCAAACAGAATGGTTAAGTTCAGACATCAATTTATCTTAAATTTATGGTTTAAATGAAGCCGTATTGATCTGAACTTAACACATTATAAATGAGTTGATGTCTTACGATTTATACGATTTAGTTGAATAGTAAAACAGCTGCCACCTAAGTTTTTGGATTTAGAATAATAAATATGACCTTGGTGTGCTTCAATAATTGCATCAATCACTGCCAAGCCTAATCCAGTACCGCCATCTAGACGTGATCTAGAGTCTTCCAGACGATAGAATGGCTTGAACAGATGTGCAAGATGCGATTCATCAATACCAGGACCTTCATCTTCAAACATTAATAGCCAATGTTCTGCTGTGGCCATCGTTGTAATATTGATTTGTCCAGCATTCGAATATCTTAGAAAATTAGAAAATAATGCAATAAAGACTTGTTCCATCCTTCTTATATCAACGCAAACCAATTTATCCGTCAAATTTAAAATAATAGTTAAACCTTTAACCTGAAACCGTTCATTAAACATCTGCAGACATTTTTCAATACTATCTTTTAAATTGGTCTTTTCTAGTTCTAAACGTAATTGTTTATTTTCAATAAGTGTCAGTGTCCGTAAATCTTCCACAAGGTAAGATAAGCCTTCGACTTGGTTCAATAAGCTTAGGTGTAAAGCTTGATCGGCAATAAATATACCATCGACAATACCTTGCAAGCGACCTTGTAATATTGTCACAGGTGTTCGTAATTCATGTGCAATTGCAGCATTCCAAACAGTTGAATTCTTAACTGATACTTCAAGTTGGTTTGACATTTCATTGAAGTTCTCAATAAGGGACTTGATTTCATGTGGAATATCATGATGTGGCTGTTTAATTCTGAGTGCTAAATTACCTTGTTGAATTTGTTGAATAACATCTGCTAAATCACTAATTGGCTGTGTATAGCGTTTTCCATATTTAAAGGCGAGGATAGTAGAAAGAAAAAAGCCTGTTAATAGCACTAAAAACAGCCAGATAAAGTCAACAGAGGTAACTGAAAATTCATTTGAATTAATAACTTGCGTATTTAGAAAACCTATTTTTATCGCCCAGCTATAAACAAAATAGCCAATCATGAAAGATAACAGCGTAATGCCTAAATTGAGTAGGCTCATCATGATAATAAACTGGAAGTTAATTCCAACTGAATTTTTAAAAAAGTTAAATTTCATGATTTTGATCTAAGCGATACCCCACGCCACGGACATTGATTAATAAGCCATTTACATCATTTTCTTCAAGTTTTTTGCGTAATTTGCTGATATGGCTATCTACAGTGCGATCTAAAGCATCACTTTCAGGCATACAGTTTTGGATCAATTCATTACGTGTAAAGACTTTATTCGGTGTTTTTGCCATCAAAAACAGTATCTTATACTCAGTTAACGTAAGGTTGAGCAACTGATTTCTTTGACCATTTGAAATGTAAACTTGATGATGATCTGGATTAATTTCAATATTTCTATAACGAATAATATTAGTTATTTCCATATTTTGGCTTGTACAGAGATGGATCCGTAAATTTGAACAACTCCTATAAGTGATATTCTGCTCCTCAAATGATGTTATAAACATCAATATATGGAGTATTTTATGGCACGTAGACCAAGAAGAAATCATTCAAATGATTTTAAAGCTAAGGTAGCACTTGCTGCGATTAAAGCAGAAAAAACACTTGCTGAATTGAGTGCTGAGTTTGATGTTCATCAAAACCAAATTATTGACTGGAAAAATCAATTGATCTCAGCTTCCTCGCAAGCTTTCGATCAATCAAAAGCTCCAACAGAACCACCCATCGATCTAAAAAAACTACATGCAAAAATCGGTGAGCAGGCATTAGAAATTGATTTTTTAGAAGGTGTGTTGAAGAAACTGGGCCGCTTCAACCACAAAAGTTAATCGACGACTCACTTCAGATTTCAGTATCTAAGCAAGCTAAGCTGCTGAAAGTCTCCCGTGGTTGTTATTACTATCGCCCAAAACCTGTGAGTGCATCAGATCTGAAGCTGATGCGATGTATTGATGAATTACATATGCAATATCCTTTTGCAGGCAGTCGTATGATGCGTGATTTGTTGAATCGTCAAGGACATCATATAGGACGACGTCATACACGTACTTTAATGAAGAAAATGGGTATTCAGGCGTTATATTGCAAACCAAATTTAAGCCAGGCTAATCAAGCTCACCGTAAATATCCATATCTGCTCAAAGGGTTGGCTATTCAGCGCAGTAATCAAGTGTGGTCTACGGATATAACGTATATCCCTATGGCAAAAGGCTTTGTTTATTTATGTGCTGTGATTGATTGGCATAGCCGCAAGGTACTTGCGCATAGGGTATCGATTAGTATGGAGGTGGATTTTTGTATTTCGGCTTTAAATGAAGCGATTGAAAAATATGGTCGACCTGAAATATTTAATACAGACAGAGATGGATCCGTAAATTTGAACAACTCCTATAAGTGATATTCTGCTCCTCAAATGATGTTATAAACATCAATATATGGAGTATTTTATGGCACGTAGACCAAGAAGAAATCATTCAAATGATTTTAAAGCTAAGGTAGCACTTGCTGCGATTAAAGCAGAAAAAACACTTGCTGAATTGAGTGCTGAGTTTGATGTTCATCAAAACCAAATTATTGACTGGAAAAATCAATTGATCTCAGCTTCCTCGCAAGCTTTCGATCAATCAAAAGCTCCAACAGAACCACCCATCGATCTAAAAAAACTACATGCAAAAATCGGTGAGCAGGCATTAGAAATTGATTTTTTAGAAGGTGTGTTGAAGAAACTGGGCCGCTTCAACCACAAAAGTTAATCGACGACTCACTTCAGATTTCAGTATCTAAGCAAGCTAAGCTGCTGAAAGTCTCCCGTGGTTGTTATTACTATCGCCCAAAACCTGTGAGTGCATCAGATCTGAAGCTGATGCGATGTATTGATGAATTACATATGCAATATCCTTTTGCAGGCAGTCGTATGATGCGTGATTTGTTGAATCGTCAAGGACATCATATAGGACGACGTCATACACGTACTTTAATGAAGAAAATGGGTATTCAGGCGTTATATTGCAAACCAAATTTAAGCCAGGCTAATCAAGCTCACCGTAAATATCCATATCTGCTCAAAGGGTTGGCTATTCAGCGCAGTAATCAAGTGTGGTCTACGGATATAACGTATATCCCTATGGCAAAAGGCTTTGTTTATTTATGTGCTGTGATTGATTGGCATAGCCGCAAGGTACTTGCGCATAGGGTATCGATTAGTATGGAGGTGGATTTTTGTATTTCGGCTTTAAATGAAGCGATTGAAAAATATGGTCGACCTGAAATATTTAATACAGACCAAGGCAGCCAGTTTACCAGTGATGCATTTATTGATGTATTGAAATCAAATGGCATTCAAATCAGTATGGATGGTAAAGGTCGATGGGTAGATAATGTGATGGTTGAACGATTATGGCGGAGCGTTAAATATGAAGAGGTGTATCTCAAAGCTTATAGCAGTGTCACAGATGCGAAAAAGCAATTAAGTGCATATTTTGAGTTTTATAATTTGAAACGACCTCATTCGAGTCTAGACAAAATGACACCAAATGAGTTTTACTATGATCAGCTACCCCAACAAAACAAGGTGGCTTAACTAGAGCGGAATATCACTTATAAATACGCTTTTAGTTGTTCAAACAAGTGGGACCACCTCTATATCTCGATAGGTATAGTAGAGTGATATCTCGATAGGTATAGTGTTTTGCAGTTTAGAGGAGATATCGCGATGCATACGCGGAAGGCAATAACGGAGGCGCTTCAAAAACTCGGAGTCCAAACCGGTGACCTCTTGATGGTGCATGCCTCACTTAAAGCGATTGGTCCGGTCGAAGGAGGAGCGGAGACGGTCGTTGCCGCGTTACGCTCCGCGGTTGGGCCGACTGGCACTGTGATGGGATACGCGTCGTGGGACCGATCACCCTACGAGGAGACTCTGAATGGCGCTCGGCTGGATGACGAAGCCCGCCGTACCTGGCTGCCGTTCGATCCCGCAACAGCCGGGACTTACCGTGGGTTCGGCCTGCTGAATCAATTTCTGGTTCAAGCCCCCGGCGCGCGGCGCAGCGCGCACCCCGATGCATCGATGGTCGCGGTTGGTCCGCTGGCTGAAACGCTGACGGAGCCTCACGAACTCGGTCACGCCTTGGGGGAAGGATCGCCCGTCGAGCGGTTCGTTCGCCTTGGCGGGAAGGCCCTGCTGTTGGGTGCGCCGCTAAACTCCGTTACCGCATTGCACTACGCCGAGGCGGTTGCCGATATCCCCAACAAACGGTGGGTGACGTATGAGATGCCGATGCTTGGAAGAGACGGTGAAGTCGCCTGGAAAACGGCATCGGATTACGATTCAAACGGCATTCTCGATTGCTTTGCTATCGAAGGAAAGCCGGATGCGGTTGAAACTATAGCAAATGCTTACGTGAAGCTCGGTCGCCATCGAGAAGGTGTCGTGGGCTTTGCTCAGTGCTACCTGTTCGACGCGCAGGACATCGTGACGTTCGGCGTCACCTATCTTGAGAAGCATTTCGGAACCACTCCGATCGTGCCTCCGCACGAGGCCGTCGAGCGCTCTTGCGAGCCTTCAGGTTAGAGGCCGTCGACAATGATAATCTGGATCAACGGACCTTTCGGCGCCGGAAAGACGACGCTCGCTAAGCGGCTGCGCGATCGGCGTTCCAAATCGCTGATCTTTGACCCCGAGGAAATCGGGTTCGTGGTGAAAGAAACGGTCCCCATGCCAGCGAGCGGAGACTATCAGGATCTCCCCTTGTGGAGGGGACTTACGATCGCGGCGGTCAGGGAGATTCGAAGGAATTACTCGCAGGACATCATCATCCCAATGACGCTCGTGCACCCGGACTATCTGACTGAGATACTCGACGGGGTAAGGCGGATCGACGATCAGCTGCTGCACATCTTTCTGACGCTCAACGAGGACCTATTGCGTCACCGGATCGCGAACCAGACCATGCATCCTGACCCGAATCGAAATGCGGAGATTCGAGAGTGGCGATTAGCGAATGTCGCCCGATGCTTGGCCGCAAGGGAACGGCTTCCATGCACAACCCGTGTTCTCGATAGTGGTGCACACACCAGCGATGAACTCGCAGCGATGGTGCTCGACGGAATCGATGGGCGCACCTGATCGCCTTCGACGCCTGCGCAAAGCGTAGCGCGAGGGTGGCGGGCTCACGACCAAACGCCCAGAGGTCGATCATCGCAGGGATGTTTGGCTTTGTGGTGCGGACGACGGGACTCGAACCCGTACTCTCACAGAGAAGCAGATTTTCGTACCACCTCGACTTTCGCCGCCGTCTGATGACGTTCGTGGTCTGGACTGTCCCTTCGCCATTGCCCGAAGGCTTTAGGCGCCGCCCGTCCAGTCTCTACACCTTCCCCCGAAGGGGCTTGGCTCGGGATTGGCTTAGGGTATTGCCCGTTAGCGTTCCCCGACTTTGAGCGGTTCTACTCCGCGGATTTCCCCGCGGGCACTCCAATTTTAAAGTCTGCTGCGTCTACCGATTTCGCCACGTCCGCCTTTTTTCGCCGTTCCTAGCGCTCGTGCGATGCACCTATGTTGCACCTAGCGCCGAATCGTTCTTCGTCATCCTGAAAAACCACGTCTCCTAAAGCCTTGCATAGCTTATCTTTTCTCCACCACGAACTTTTTTGGGCACTGTTGCAAATAGTCGGTGGTGATAAACTTATCATCCCCTTTTGCTGATGGAGCTGCACATGAACCCATTCAAAGGCCGGCATTTTCAGCGTGACATCATTCTGTGGGCCGTACGCTGGTACTGCAAATACGGCATCAGTTACCGTGAGCTGCAGGAGATGCTGGCTGAACGCGGAGTGAATGTCGATCACTCCACGATTTACCGCTGGGTTCAGCGTTATGCGCCTGAAATGGAAAAACGGCTGCGCTGGTACTGGCGTAACCCTTCCGATCTTTGCCCGTGGCACATGGATGAAACCTACGTGAAGGTCAATGGCCGCTGGGCGTATCTGTACCGGGCCGTCGACAGCCGGGGCCGCACTGTCGATTTTTATCTCTCCTCCCGTCGTAACAGCAAAGCTGCATACCGGTTTCTGGGTAAAATCCTCAACAACGTGAAGAAGTGGCAGATCCCACGATTCATCAACACGGATAAAGCGCCCGCCTATGGTCGCGCGCTTGCTCTGCTCAAACGCGAAGGCCGGTGCCCGTCTGACGTTGAACACCGACAGATTAAGTACCGGAACAACGTGATTGAATGCGATCATGGCAAACTGAAACGGATAATCAACGCCACGCTGGGATTTAAATCCATGAAGACGGCTTACGCCACCATCAAAGGTATTGAGGTGATGCGTGCACTACGCAAAGGCCAGGCCTCAGCATTTTATTATGGTGATCCCCTGGGCGAAATGCGCCTGGTAAGCAGAGTTTTTGAAATGTAAGGCCTTTGAATAAGACAAAAGGCTGCCTCATCGCTAACTTTGCAACAGTGCCTGAAAAAGTGAAAGGCCAAAAAGTAGGGTATGTCCGGGTCAGTTCTGTCGAGCAAAACACTGGACGTCAACTTGAGGGAATTGAAGTCGACCGGATTTTTGTTGATCGTGCGTCAGGTAAAAATACCGACCGACCGAAATTTCAAGAAATGTTGAATTATGTCCGGGAAGGAGACCAGGTGATAGTACATTCCATGGATCGTTTTGCGCGAAGCTTAAAAGATTTGGTGACTGAAGTAGATAAACTGGTCAAACGAGGGATCTCCATCCAGTTTGTAAAAGAAAATATTACTTTTACGGCCCAATCCACTCCGATGGATAATTTGATGCTGCAACTGATGGGTGCTTTTGCACAGTTCGAACGTGAGATTATTCTGGAGCGGCAAAAGGAAGGAATTAAACTGGCATCAGCTCAAGGGAAGTACAAAGGTCGGGTACATAAATTGAAACCTGAGCAGGCTGAAGCTTTACGACAAGCATGGAAGGAAGGGAAATATCCTTCAAAAATGGCATTAGGTCAGGCATTCGGTATTAGTCGTCAAGCGGTATACCGCTATTTAAAAGCCGGGGAATAACTCAATTGAATTTTCGACTATATTTAGTTTAGCTTATGAAAATGAGGGAATGTGATAAATCTATGAAAAAGCCTATTCGAGGGGGGAGATTGAACTATCATACTGATTTTAGATGACCATTTAATCAATCACCCCAGATGTTTAGAAAAGAAAAAACCCCGGCATCCTGCTGGGGTTTTTAGTATTGGTTCGCTCGGTATAACTCTTGTTGTACCTTACTTCAAAGCCAAAATCTTTCGAGCACCATTAAGTACGAATAAAGAAACCAGTATACCAATGATTAAGTCTGGATAAGCTGATCCCGTCCATGCCACGAGTACACCGGCAAATATGACGCCCATATTTACCACAACGTCATTCGCTGAGAAAATCCAACTGGCTTTCATATGTGCGCCATCTTCTCGATGACCAGAAATAAGATATAAGCATGTCACGTTAGCTATAAGTGCGAGCAGGCCAATAACAATCATGAGCGTTGATTCTGGCTCGCTTCCAAACATGAATCGTCTAATGACGTCAACAATCACGATGACAGCGAGTAATAACTGAATCCAGCCTGCAAAATGAGCTGCTTTTACTTGATATTTCGCAGCTTTCCCGACGGCATATAGCGCAATACCATAAACGGCTGCATCGGCAAACATATCTAGAGAATCAGCAATCAATCCTGTAGAAGCAGCAATAATACCGCTGATGAATTCTATAAAGAACAGTAGAGCATTAATGCCTAATAACAGTTTAAGTACTTTAGCTTGTCTTACAGGATCAGGTTCATTGGGTAGGTCACCTGAAGAAAGCTGTGTTTCATCAAGTTTCGCCCCAAAACCCAGTCCTTCAAGTTTGGCCGTAATTTGCTGAATCCCTTCATTATGGAAGACTTTCAGTTTTCGATTGGGAAGATCAAAAGTAAGACCTTTAACTGCTTCAAGATCTGCAAGAGTCATACGGACCATTTGCTCTTCAGCAGAGCAATCCATTTTAGGAATGGTGTAGGTACTTGTTTGCTTGGCCTGTTGATTGCTTATATAAGTTTCAGTCTTCACAAGCTTTGCCCCAAAACCCAGTCCTTCAAGTTTGGTGGTTATATTTTCATCTTTTTGATTATGTAGAACCTTTAAAGAACGGTTAGGTAAATCAAAGATGAGTTTTTGAACACCATCAATTGAAGATAGCGCCATACGAACCATCTGTTCTTCCGCAGAACAATCCATTTTGGGAACTAAGTATTCACTCATGTAGTGCGAATCTTTTAAAACGTTTTCAGTGCTTAAATTTTCTTTGGGATCAGAACCACAACAGGATTGAGCGGTATCTTCACAACTGTTTGAAGTGTTACAGCAAGGAGATGAAGATTTTTCTTCTTCCTCTTCACCACAACAGCTAGGCGTATTATCACAATTCTTTGAATTGCTTGCTTCTGCAATTGATGGATGATTTTCTTGTTGAGATTTCTTATCTTCGCATGGTGTTTCTTTACTACATCCACAACCACTCATAGTTATACCCATTAAAAAAATTTATAAACTTTGAATATTAGAATCCCTATAGTTACTATAGAGTCAAGATTTTTTGGAAATACCAACTCAATGCATTTAAAAATTGGTGAACTCTCTAAAAAAACCTCATGTTCAGTATTAACAATTAGGTTTTATGAAAAGGAAGGTTTAATTCCGGAACCCGAAAGAACAGAAGGAAATTACCGCCTTTACGATATAGGCTATGTTGAGCGAATTAAGTTTATTTTGAATTGCCGAACTTTAAATATGAGTTTGAATGAAATTCGTCAATTACTCACCTATAAAGATAATCCCAAGAAAAATTGTTCAGATGTGAATGAATTAATTGACTTACATGTCAGTGCTATCAGAGAAAATATAATCAAGCAACAAAAGCTTATTGAACAATTATCTGATTTAAGAGGTACTTGTGATGGCTTATGTACAATTGACCAATGTGGAGTTCTAAAAAATCTAGCTTGATTATCTAGACCTATGCTTTTTTCAAAAATTCTGTATATCTTTACTTAAGGCTGCAAAAAGTTTAAGGTTACTCAAATTCTGTGATCAGATCTTTGATAGATCTGGACAGCTTCTTATTGGTGTTTTAAATACAGATTTGTGTATGAAGAGAAAAACATTTCTAATCCAGATATTGGTACTCTTATTCACATTCCAGAATATTTGGAGTGTGGCAGAGGCTGCGTGTCTGCATGAAATGCCAAACATACCCAATTCAATACTCTCTAATCCAATCGATTTAGACGAAAAGAGTGATAGTCCTAGTCAAGCACTTTATTCCTTAGAAAACTATAAAGAAATTTATGACTATTGTCAGAAGGTTTGTTTTAACGAAAAGTGCAGTCATTTCTCAAATACAATCGTGATTCAGATTGACCCACCCGATGATTTGAAGCTTAAAACTCATTTTGAGACAGTCCTTACACCATCTTATTTGGGAAGAACTTTTTATAAATCCCCTTATCTGAATCAATTAACACCCCCTCCTGATTTGCCCCTACTATTGGTGGGGTAGTCTTATAAAAGCCCACCACTCCTAATCTCATTATGTGTGGGGCATTTCATGTCAAAAAACAAATTATATCAGGATACTTCTATCCTGAATTTATCCTGGTCAGCATTCCGTACAGGTGTCTTGCTATCAGCAATGATCAGCTTGAGTACTTCTGTAGTCGCCAGTCCTCAAGATTTAACGCTGCGACAAGCCATTGATCAGGTCAACCAGTATCAAGCGTCCCAAAATTTCTGGGAAACGCAAAACAGCATTAATGCCACGAATCTTCAGCAAAGTAAGCTGTTTAAAAATCCTGAACTGTCAGTTGAACAAACGGGATTTGGTTCAAATAATGAAAAAGAGCTTACCATTGGCATATCACAACCCTTGGATATTTTTGGTGAGCGAAAAGCAAACCAAAAATTAGCCAGTCTCTCTACAGATAAAACAGCACTGAAGCAGAAGATTTATCAAGCGCAAATTGAGCTTGCAGTGAAATATGTATGGTCACAACTGGCCATTGCCGAACTTGAAAGAAACATTGTCAATGAACAACTTCGGGTGAGCGAAGAAAACCTTAAAGCGATCGAGAAGCGCTTTACTGCGGGCGGTATCGCGCAAGTAGATGTGAATCGCGCACGTTTAAGTCATGCTGAAAATATCCGTCTTTTTAGACAGGCCGACTTACAAGTCCAAGTGGCCACCCAACAATTATCAAATTTATGGGGAACCTCTGATAAGTCATTGCAGGTAAACCTCTCTTCACAAAAGCTCTGGCCAAAATCGACTCATCAGCAGGTTCAAGAATATTTAGCGGAAAACTACGTTGAGAAATATCGAGCTTTACTGGTATTAGAGTCTCAAGCAACGGTTGATCAACTAAGGGCAAAGGCACGTCCTAACCCCACTTTAAACCTAGGTGTCAACCGCACCCAATCCTTGGAAAACTCCACACAAAATCAATTAGTAGTCGGAGTCAGTGTACCGCTTAATATTTTCGATCGTCAGCAAAATGGCATAAAAATCGCGCAAGAAAAAATGAACTTATTAGAGCGTCAGAAAGAGTTTTATCTAAAGCAAAATGCGCTGCAAATAGGCACAATTTTAACCGAGTTGCAGGGTTTAGAGCTGCAATTCAAAGTCGTTGACGAGACTCAAATTCCTTTGGCGACTCAAGTTCAAAGTAAGACGCTACAAGGTTTCTTGGCAGGCAAGTTTGCTTTAACCGATGTTCAGCAAGCCACGCTTCAATTACAAGACATCCGTCTGCGTAAAGTCCAGTTGTTACGGGATGGCTGGCAAAAGGCCATTGAAGCAGAAAGTTTGAGCTTAGGCATTAGCCCAAGTGAAGTCATGTCGAAAGATGCTATTGCACAAATCAATCAAAACTTATGGCAAGACATACAGGCCATGCCTGTCATTGGTGGGGGAAATTAACATGTTCGATCTTAAAAACAGCTTAAAAAAACAGAGCGGAAAAATCTCTCAACCTCTACTGATTGGTTTGGTCATCGGCGCAACCGTACTACTCAGTATTTTCTTGATCTTGTCGGGTAAGAATAAATCTGAAACATCAGATGAACATGCAGAGGAAGAAGGCGCAGAGGAACATGGAAGTGAAGAACATGGCGGTGAAACCGAAGAGCATGCAGAAGGCGTGAGCCTGACGGCCAAGCAACTGGTGGAACAGGGCATACAGTTATCAGCGGTCGATCAAGGTCCGGTGGTTAAATTAAGTTCTTATCCTGCCAAACTCAATGTGAATACGGATCAGCAAGCGCATGTCTCACCGAGTTTTAGCGGTCATGTAGAAAATGTTTATGTAGAACTCGGCCAAAAAGTTCAGAAAGGGCAGCCTTTGGCTACATTGCTTGTTCCTGATCTAGTTGATCAGCAGGCCAATCTTAAAATTGAACAAACCAATCTGGAACTGGCGAAACAAGACTTTGAGCGTGAGCGTCAATTGTGGTCACAGGGTATCTCAGCAAAACAGGACTATCAACGGGCTTATAACAGTTATAAACGGGCACAAATTCAGGTTCAAGCGGCCCAATCACGTTTAAGTGCATTTGGTGCTGTGAATGCCAGTAACGGGCGCTATATTTTAAAAGCCCCAATTTCTGGCGTGATCAGTAAAAAGGATTTGGTTCTCGGGGAAAATGTTCAGTTAGCAAGTCAACTCTTTACCATAGACCGGTTAGATCAGCTCTGGCTTGAATTTATTGTTCCAAATTCTGAAATTGTGGGCTTAGCCCCGAATCAAAAGATCGAATTTAAATCTTTGCAAACTGAAAAGGTCTACAGGGCAGTTATTCAAACCTTAAATACTGAAGCGGATATTCAAACAGGTCGTCTTCAGGTGCGAGCAAAAGTTGAATCGAATGCAACCGAATTACGTCCAAACTTGATGGTAAACGTACAGTTGCAACAACGCAGTGAAAGTACCGCACTACGGGTACTTAAGTCCGCAGTTCAGAATGTCGATGGAAAAGATGTGGTTTTTGTCGCCACTCAGCATGGACAAAAAGTTGAATTCACTCCGCAGCCGGTGAAATTAGGTCAATCGTCTGGGGATAGCCAGTGGATTGAAGTGGTAAATGGGCTTAATCAGGGACAAAAATATGCCGCTCAAGGCAGTTTCTTACTGAAATCTGAGATGGAAAAAGGAGAGGCTTCACATGAGCACTAAAAGCCCTCACATTCCAGACCACGAATCGGTAAAACCTGAAGGGCTGTTTGATCGGCTGATCCAGTTTTCTATTCATAACGCAATCTGGGTCATGCTGTTTATTGCAGCCTGGATTGCTATTGGTATTTATAGTTATCAAAAGTTACCGATTGATGCTGTACCGGATATTACCAATACTCAGGTGCAGATTAACACCTCAGCCAATGGCTTTACGGCTTTGGAAATGGAACAGCGGATTACCTATCCAATTGAGAATGCCATGTCAGGCATGCCGAAAATGGAACAAACCCGCTCTATTTCACGCTACGGCTTATCACAAGTGACCATCATTTTTGAAGATGGCACGGATATTTACTGGGCCAGACAGCTTATCAACCAGCGCTTGCAAGAAGCAATGGGAGAAATGCCTGAAGATGTGCAACCTAACATGTCACCTATTTCGACAGGTTTAGGTGAAATCTATCAATGGGTGATTAAAGCCGAACCAAATGCTAAAAAGCCGGATGGGACCGCTTATTCGGCTATGGATTTACGTGAAATTCAGGATTGGATTGTAAGGCCACAATTACAGCGCGTAAAAGGCGTTGCGGAGATCAACAGCATTGGTGGCTTTAATAAAACCTATGTGGTTGCCCCAGATCTGAACCGATTGCAACAATTACAAATTCCTTTGACTGATTTACAAACCGCCTTAACAGAAAATAATGAAAACCGTGGTGCTGGGTATATCGAGAAAAATGGACAACAGTTGACTGTGCGGGTGCCCGGCACTTTAAACACGATTGAAGATATCCAGAACATCAGTATTGCCAATAAAAACGGCTATCCGATTCGGGTGGCAGATGTCGCCAATGTCTCAATTGGTCATGACTTAAGAACAGGGGCTGCAACCTATAATGGTGAAGAAACTGTATTGGGTATTGCCATGATGATGATGGGAGAAAATAGCCGTACCGTTGCTCAAGCCATTGATGAAAAGGTGCAATCGATCCAGCAATCGCTACCTAAAGGTGTGATGATTGAGACTGTGTATGACCGTACGCATTTGGTTGATCGGGCGATCAAAACCGTTCAGAAAAATTTGATTGAGGGTGCAATCCTCGTCATTGTTATTTTATTTCTCTTTCTAGGTAATTTCCGTGCTGCGCTGATCACGGCTTGCGTTATTCCACTGTCAATGCTGTTTACCTTGACGGGAATGGCAGAGCAGAAGATTAGTGCAAATCTGATGAGTTTAGGGGCACTGGACTTCGGTATTATTATTGATGGTGCAGTGGTTATTGTAGAAAACTGTATCCGTCGGCTAGCAGAAGCTCAGAAGCTGAAAGGTGGTTTACTTAGCCGTTCTGAAAGATTTAAAGAAGTCTTCTTGGCTGCAAAACAGGCGCGTCGTCCTCTCATCTTTGGACAGTTAATTATTTTGGTAGTTTATCTACCTATCTTTACCCTGACGGGTGTAGAAGCCAAACTTTTCCATCCTATGGCAATGACGGTTGTACTGGCTTTAATTGGGGCCATGATTTTATCTGTCACTTTTGTGCCAGCCGCAGTTGCCCTATTTGTCACTGGAGAAGTCAAGGAAACCGAAAGTCGCTGGATGCATTGGCTTAAAACTAAATATGAATTGCTTTTAGATAGAGCCTATGAGCTTCGTTTATTTGTGACTATTGTGGCTGCCTGTATTTTAGTGCTTACGGGTGTGCTAGCTACTCAAACAGGTAGCGAGTTTGCACCTCAACTGGGTGAAGGTGATTTTGCTGTTCAGCAAATGCGTTCCCCAAGTACAGGGTTAGAACAGTCACTGAGAATGCAGGAAAATACTGAAAAGTTACTGTTGAAAGAATTTCCTGAAATTAAAGCAATCTTTGCCCGTACCGGTACAGCAGAAGTGGCCACAGATGTCATGCCACCCAACATTTCAGATGGCGTGGTACTGTTAAAACCTCATGATGAATGGCCTGATCCAAAACAAACGATTGATGAGCTTCGCCAAAGAATGATTACTTTCTTAGCGACATTGCCGGGAAATAACAGTGAGTTCTCGCAACCCATTGAACTGCGTTTTAACGAGTTAATTTCAGGGGTGCGAAGTGATGTGGGTGTCAAGTTATTTGGCGATGATATGGAAATTCTGAATCGTGAAGCGAATAAGATTTCTCAGAAAATTAAATCAATTTCAGGCGCGACAGCCGTTAATGTAGAGCAAACCAGCGGCTTACCCTTGTTGAATGTAGAAGTTGATAAGTCCAGAGCAGCACAATACGGCTTGTCGGTAAGAGCAATTCAGGATCTGGTGGCGACAAGTGTCGGTGGTCAAAATGTTGGAACCATTCTACAGGGAGACAAGCGTTTTGATTTTGTTATCCGTCTAGATGAATCCCAGCGTAGTCCCGAGCAGTTAGCGCTACTTCCTGTTCAATTGCCAAATGGTGGTTTAGTCCAACTGCAAGATGTTGCACGCGTTGAAAATATCCTGGGTATTAATCAGGTCAGCCGTGAAAATGGTAAACGTCGGGTGGTTATTACTGCAAATGTAGAAGGACGCGATTTAGGCTCATTCGTAACAGAACTTCAGAGCACGTTATCCAAACAGGAATTACCAAGCGGTTATTGGATAGATTATGGCGGTCAATTTCAAAATCTGATGTCTGCAAAAGCGCGTATGCAATTGGTGGTTCCGCTCGCATTGTTGACGATCTTTATTTTATTGATGGCTGTATTCCATAATATCAAAGAAAGCTTACTGGTCTTTAGTGGTGTCCCGTTTGCCTTATGTGGAGGCTTAATCGCATTGTGGTTGCGTGACATTCCATTATCCATGTCAGCAGGGGTTGGCTTCATTGCACTATCGGGGGTGGCTGTACTGAATGGCTTAGTCATGCTCACCTTTATCAAAGAGTTGCGACAGCAATATGACCTTTATTATGCAACGTGGCAGGGTGCAATTTTGCGTCTTAGACCTGTGCTGATGACCGCTTGTGTTGCTTCGCTTGGGTTTGTTCCGATGGCTTTGGCAACCGGGACTGGGGCAGAAGTACAGAGACCTTTAGCGACTGTAGTCATTGGAGGAATTATCTCCTCTACCCTGCTTACATTGGTTTTACTGCCTGTACTGTACCGGTGGATGAATGAAAAGAAAGCTTCTTAATCCATTAGATTAAGCAATTTTTAGCAGAGATATTGGGTCTGTCTCAAATATCTCTGCTAATCATGGATTAAATAAGGAAAATTTTATGTCAGAACATCATGATCATAGCCATGCGGTTGTTACTGAAGGAAATAGTAAGAAATTAATGTTTGCTTTGGGTTTAACGACTACTTTTTTAATAGTAGAAGTTGTCGCTGCTTTTATTACCCAAAGTTTAGCATTACTGTCTGATGCCGCTCACATGTTTACTGATGTAGCCGCATTAGCTATTGCTCTTGCTGCTATCAAAATTGGTAAAAAAGCCGCAGATGATAAAAGAACTTTTGGCTATCAGCGATTCGAAATTTTAGCGGCTCTGTTTAATGCAGTGATGCTTTTTGTGGTGGCGATATATATTGTCTATGAAGCTTACCAACGCTTTACGCATCCTGCTGAAATTCAAAGTGTTGGAATGATGATTGTCGCAGTCATTGGTTTGGTCATAAATTTGATTTCAATGAAAATCCTTTCTGCGAGTGCTCAAGAAAGTCTAAATGTGAAAGGCGCATATTTAGAAGTCCTTAGTGATGCACTGGGATCGATAGGCGTGATTATCGGAGGAGTGGTCATTTATTTTACCCAGTGGATGTGGGTAGATACCGTAATCGCTGTGTTAATTGGCTTCTGGGTTTTACCTCGAACTTGGGTTTTATTAAAACAAAGTATCCATATTTTGCTTGAAGGGGTTCCTGATGAGATTGATATTGAGTCGTTAAGAAATGATTTATTGATGCTAGAGGGTGTTGAAGGGATTCATCAGTTGAAAGTCTGGGCTATATCTTCAAAAAACATTCATTTAACTGCTCATTTGGTTGCTCCTAATAGCGATCCAGATCAGCTCTATCAAAAGGCCTTAGACGTTCTAAAACATAATCATAGTATTACTGAAATTACGTTACAAATAGAAAGTAAGGAATGTAATACATTGGAACAGCATAAACATTAAAGTGCTGCTCTTTCTACATAATGGACAGATGACTAGGCTGATAAACCTTACCATTTTCCTGTATTACACTTCTATTTATCACACGCACTTTAAACACCATCCTGAGACATTTTAAAATTACAAGAATGTAATTTATGAGTCCTCTGGGTGTTAATTCTTTAAAGTTAGAATATCTAACAAGTATTAAATGAGAGTAAATAAACATGCTATTCAAAAATAAATTTTGTACTAAATTACTGTTAATTAGTGCATTCTTTAGTATCGCAAGTTTTAGTTATGCAGATGGCGGCTTGTTATTTCTTGAAAAGAATTTAAAAGCTTCTAAAGTTGAAAATTCTAGACAAAAACAAGTTAAAAATAATGAATCAAATGAATCAAATGAATCAAATGAATCAAATGAATCAAATGAATAGTTGGGTTGCATAAATAAATCAATTAGACTTATTCATTCAGCAATATAATTCCTGAATGAATAAGTTTATAACTAAAACCGGCTTTGTTGCATAAACATTCAAAAGCTGAGTTTTCCCCAATCCATTCAAATTTAAGTGACAACTTGGGTGTGAGGTCTACCTAATTCCGTAAATCTATTCAGAACTGCCACACGCGCATGAACTTCATTGACCTGACTTTGAAAATGTCTTGCCGTCAGCTTATCTCCTAATAATTTGATGCAATGCATCTTGGTTTCCACCAAACTGCGACGGTGATAGCCCGACCATTTTTTCCATAGGGTTCTGCCTAAATGCTTAACCGTTTGAAGTAACTCATTTCGTTCTATTGAACTGATTTTAGAATCTTTCCAGGGCTTGGCATTCTTCCTGGGTGGAATTACGGCACTGTTGCAAATAACCACGAATGGTAAGCTGAAGGGCACTGTTGCAAATAACCACGAATGGTAAGCTGAAGACTGTTTTAGCTAAAGGTGCAGCATATGAATCCTTTCCATGGTCGGCATTTTCAGGGCGAAATCATTCTTTGGGCTGTGCGCTGGTATTGTAAATATGGCATTAGCTATCGTGAACTGCAGGAAATGCTGGCCGAACGGGGTGTGAATGTTGATCACACGACTATTTACCGTTGGGTTCAACGTTATGCTCCTGAAATAGAAAAACGTTTACGCTGGTATTGGCGTAATCCTACAGATCTGAGCTCGTGGCATATTGATGAAACCTATGTAAAAGTGAATGGACGATGGTCTTATCTGTATCGTGCAGTCGATCAACGTGGCGATACCATTGATTTTTATCTTTCTTCTAGACGTAATACCAAATCAGCATATTGTTTTCTTGGAAAAATTTTAAATAATGTGAAGAAGTGGCAAATTCCACAAGTGATCAACACGGATAAAGCACCCACATATGGACGTGCTTTATCACGGTTAAAACGGGAAGGTAAATGTCCACCAGACCTTGAGCACAGGCAGATTAAGTATAAAAATAACGTGATTGAATGTGATCATGGCAAGCTAAAGCGGATCATCAGGGCCACATTAGGATTCAAATCTATGAAGACGGCTTATGCCACAATTAAAGGTATTGAAGTCATGCGTGCACTACGTAAAGGACAAGCATCGTCATTTTATTATGGTCAGCCTCAGGGTGAAGTGTGTCTAATCAACAGGGTTTTCGGTCTCTAAGTACTTTTTAAAGGGAACATCATCGACTCAAATCTCTATTTGCAACAGTGCCGAATTATCCAATTGAAATTAAAAAAAATATATATTTATAATTAAATGAACATCCAAGTTAAGAACTAAAATGATAAGAGACGATTTAAAAAAATATCCTAAAGCAATATGGATACATTTTTATAAAAACCGTATAAGTTTGATGGCAGAGAATGGCACAGTCAAAGCAACTGAAATTCCTAAATCACCTTATGATCACCCAAGAATGATTTTGGCAGATTTTGAAAGCGCTACAACAACATTAAAAGCTTTAATGAGACACCATTCTAACGGTTTATCTTTTTTCAAGTTTACAGCTCCTATTACGATTGTCCAAATAATGGAGCCGATACAAGGTAATTTAACTAAGATTGAAATACGAGCTTTTAAGGAGTTATTTCTTAATACTGGTGCAAGAGAAGTAAAGCTATATGACCTTGATGGAAACTCTATTGAAGAATAATTTTAAAAGCCCTATTTAACATAATGGATATTATACGCAATAAAAAAACCTGGGCACCAACCCAGGTCTAAAATTTAAAAAACAGATAAATATCAGTGCAATAAACTCATTTTTCTAATTTCGCATAACGTGTATTATGTTAATTTTAGGAAAACTTTAAAATTACTGCAGTCCAGCAAGTACTAACTGCCTGTGCATACCCATTATTGAAAGAGGAAATCGCGAAGGCAGTAAGTTATGGTATTGCAACTGTGTACCGAGTTGCACGATTCAAATAAGACGGCCCACTCAGTATAGAGTGGGCCTGGTTTTTGTGTCGGACAGTGTAGTTACCCCTTGAATAGGTGCTTCCGGTGCCAGACTAAATAGTATTTGTTTTCTCGACTAAGAGGTATTTGTGCTGTGGTATCTACGTTCATTTGTAGGAGAAGATCATGCACCTTCTGGTCAGATGACAAGATACGCCCATCATCATCAATAGTAATGAGCCCTTTATCGAAAAGAGCATCAATATGCACAGCAAAAAGGAAGCCATTATGAGGGTCTAATCGCTCAGAGTTATCTGAATCAGCCCATCTTTTAATGTGGCTGCCACGTAACAAAGTTGGTTCAGTGATACCTGTAATTGGGCAACGTCCTTGGTACACATCCATTAGAGACTTTTTAAATGCGGCCTGACCAATTCGCTGGAATGTCATGACTTGCTTGCATGTCTCAGGAACATCACTTAGAGCATCTTTTAGATCAAGATCGTAGATTTTAGTAATGGCTAGTTTGTTGAGTAAGTATGATGCTAAACCAAGGTCGATCTTAGCTAGGTAAGATCCTTGATTACCATTTCCCAGTGAATTCATAGGAGCATACTTTGCTGGTAAGAGATGCTTGAACTCATCTATGAATGGTTTCAACTTAATCTTCTTTTCGCAAGTAGAGAAGTCCACATCTATTTTCCATCCATCTGTTGACCAGTACTCTACTGTCTTATGAGGTTTTGGTGCTTTGTAAGCTGAAGTTTTTGCAACACCTATAGCCTGCATTTGACCTTTAGCATAAGAGAAAATGATGTCACCTGGTTGGACCTCAGTCATACGTTGATATGACATATTGAAGCTTCCATCCGCATTCTCGAATGGTGACCAAATGAAGCCACCACTCCTTTCTTCATCACCTGTCTGACTATTATTACACCAGTAGAAATTGACTGAATCAGATCCTCTGTACTCTTCTAATTGTGCATCTACGTAATCTTTCACTTTCATTTTCATTGATCATCAACCTCTAAGAATTTTCCAATATCATCATATGATTATTCTATTTTGTAAATGGTATTATTATCGGAATTATATAATTTTGATTAAAAAACATGCATAATTTTTATATATTATTGATAATATTTATAATATTTTTTACTAGGGATTAGTGTTTTTATTAAAAAATATTGTTGTATTTGTTTTTTTTGTGAATTTTTCCTAATTAGATTCACGTTCGTACAGCATGTTGTGCTTACGAACATCAATCCAAGTAGGAAATCCATAGAACAATTCGCATAAGGGAAGGTTACTCAGGTTGGGACAAGTAGAATGGTTCATACATTTGCTTGGACATAGAGCCCTTGCTCGTCCAAGACGTACTTTTGCTCAGTCATTAGGATTTCGTATTTGCATAACAGCGATTCGCAGTCCACAAAGCAATAGGATGGCTGAAGCATTTGTAAAGACGTTTAAAGTGGATTATGTATACTTGAATGATGTGCTGGATGCTGAAACCGTCATGAGATGTTTTCCAAGTGGGATCGAAGATTACAATTGTAATCATCCGCATAGTGGCTAAAAATGAAATGTCCTCCACTATGGGCTTATGCAAAAGCTGCTGGAAAAACAATAGATGATCTAGATCTATCAAATCTTTCAGAAGACTCTAAAAAAATTTTACAACGAGAGTTTGCTTTAAAAACATGTAGTGAAGATGACTCAAACCCTACTATTTAACATAATGGCGGTTATACGAAGTCGACTTGTAATGCAATTTGCATTACAGTACTCCTAGTACATTAAATAACTGGGAGATATGATGGCTACTGTTAACTTCAGGGTCGATGAAGCCCTTAAAGAAAAATCCTATTCCATCCTTAAAGAACAAGGTATTACACCTACAGATTTCTTTACTAGTATTCTTGAGTATGTTGCTACGACTGGGAAACTACCTGTCAAAAAAGCTTTGCTTTCAGAAGAAGATGAAGAATTGTTAGCTCTTGTCCGTAAGCGCATTAATGACCCTAAAGAGATGTTTGAGGAAGTCACATTAGATGACTTATAAGCTTTTACGTCACAAGGACTTTACAGCAGAATGGGAAAAACTCCCTGTTGCTATACGGGATCAATTTAAGAAGAAACTAGCCAAAGTCATAAAGCAGCCACATATTCCAAAGAATATGCTGAGAGGCGATCTTGCAGGTTGCTATAAAATTAAATTATTAAAAGCTGGTGTCAGACTTGTCTATCAAGTTAAAGATGATCAGGTAGTTATCTTGCTCATCACAGTCGGGAAACGAGCTGATAGCATAGTTTATGACGAAGCTAAAAAGCGCATTAAAGACTAAAAATGGGAGCTTATAGCTCCCATTTTTTGAATTCGTATAACGGCCATTATGTTAATTTTAGAGAAATTCAATAATGCAAAAATATAAATCAAAAATAGATTGGTGGGTGATTATAGTTTTGACAGGAAGTTCTTTACTGCTTTTAACCTTGGTCTATAGTAATTTTGATAGCCAAAATTTACATGAAGATATAATTTTTTCTGTCCTTTTCAGTTCTTTAGCTCTAGTGGTTTGGTTACCCATTCCAACAACATACTATGTTGTCGACGGTGAGATATTAAAGATACACAGTATATTCTTAAAGTGGGAAATTCCATTGAGTAGCATTGAAAAGATCAAGGAAACATCAGACTCTTTATCAGCTCCAGCTTTATCTTTAGATAGAATAAAAATTGAATATAAAAAAGATGGTATTCATAAATCAATCATGGTTTCGCCAAGAAATAAAACTGAATTTATAAAACAAGTATCTTCTCGCATTTAACATAATGGCTGTTATAAGAAATGAAAAAGCCTAGACTCGGATCTAGGCTTTAAATTTTAAAAAATACATAAAAAAGAGGTGGTCCCACTTGTTTGAACAACTAAAAGCGTATTTATAAGTGATATTCCGCTCTAGTTAAGCCACCTTGTTTTGTTGGGGTAGCTGATCATAGTAAAACTCATTTGGTGTCATTTTGTCTAGACTCGAATGAGGTCGTTTCAAATTATAAAACTCAAAATATGCACTTAATTGCTTTTTCGCATCTGTGACACTGCTATAAGCTTTGAGATACACCTCTTCATATTTAACGCTCCGCCATAATCGTTCAACCATCACATTATCTACCCATCGACCTTTACCATCCATACTGATTTGAATGCCATTTGATTTCAATACATCAATAAATGCATCACTGGTAAACTGGCTGCCTTGGTCTGTATTAAATATTTCAGGTCGACCATATTTTTCAATCGCTTCATTTAAAGCCGAAATACAAAAATCCACCTCCATACTAATCGATACCCTATGCGCAAGTACCTTGCGGCTATGCCAATCAATCACAGCACATAAATAAACAAAGCCTTTTGCCATAGGGATATACGTTATATCCGTAGACCACACTTGATTACTGCGCTGAATAGCCAACCCTTTGAGCAGATATGGATATTTACGGTGAGCTTGATTAGCCTGGCTTAAATTTGGTTTGCAATATAACGCCTGAATACCCATTTTCTTCATTAAAGTACGTGTATGACGTCGTCCTATATGATGTCCTTGACGATTCAACAAATCACGCATCATACGACTGCCTGCAAAAGGATATTGCATATGTAATTCATCAATACATCGCATCAGCTTCAGATCTGATGCACTCACAGGTTTTGGGCGATAGTAATAACAACCACGGGAGACTTTCAGCAGCTTAGCTTGCTTAGATACTGAAATCTGAAGTGAGTCGTCGATTAACTTTTGTGGTTGAAGCGGCCCAGTTTCTTCAACACACCTTCTAAAAAATCAATTTCTAATGCCTGCTCACCGATTTTTGCATGTAGTTTTTTTAGATCGATGGGTGGTTCTGTTGGAGCTTTTGATTGATCGAAAGCTTGCGAGGAAGCTGAGATCAATTGATTTTTCCAGTCAATAATTTGGTTTTGATGAACATCAAACTCAGCACTCAATTCAGCAAGTGTTTTTTCTGCTTTAATCGCAGCAAGTGCTACCTTAGCTTTAAAATCATTTGAATGATTTCTTCTTGGTCTACGTGCCATAAAATACTCCATATATTGATGTTTATAACATCATTTGAGGAGCAGAATATCACTTATAGGAGTTGTTCAAATTTACGGATCCATCTCTAAATTAAGGCGATAGTCCCAATTTTTTAGCTTCGTATAACGTGTATTATGTTAATTTTAGAATAATTAAATATTAGCTATTAAAGTGTATTAGTTCAGACTTGATCGTACATTCTTCTTGAAAAAGAGAAAGTTACCCGTTTTGATAAAGGTGTCGAAATCTTAATCAAAAAAAGGTAACTTTCTTATGTTGCATACTAACAATCAAATTATCAAACACAAAGTAGGTCTGCTCAATTTAGCTGAAGAACTTCAGAATGTATCTAGAGCATGTAAAGTGATGGGTGTGTCCAGAGACACATTTTATCGCTATCAGGAACTAGTAAATTCTGGTGACATTGATGCACTGATGAATAAGTCCCGTCGGGTACCAAATTATAAAAATCGCGTAGATGATGCTACTGAACAGGCTGTTATTGATTTTGCAATTCAATATCCTGCATATGGTCAGCACCGTACCAGTAATGAGTTACGCAAGAAGGGTGTATTCGTTTCAGGGAGTGGTGTCCGCTCTATTTGGCTTCGCCATGATTTAGAGAACTTTAAAAAGCGATTAAAAGCCCTTGAAGTGAAAGTGGCTCAAGAAGGAATTGAGTTAAATGATCATCAGATAGCAGCGCTTGAACGCAAGCATGAGGATGACGTTGCTTGTGGTGAAATAGAAACAGCTCATCCTGGTTATCTAGGAGCACAAGACACCTTTTATGTTGGGAATCTCAAAGGTGTTGGACGGATCTACCAACAAACATTTATTGATACTTATAGCAAGGTTGTTCATTGCAAGCTCTACACAACTAAAACACCGATTACCGCAGCGGATTTGCTGAATGACCGTGTATTACATTTCTATCAATCTCAGAATTTACCAATACTTCGCATTCTTACAGATAGAGGCACTGAGTATTGCGGTAAGGTGGAACAACACGATTATGAGTTATATCTAGCAGTGAATGATATTGATCACACGAAGACAAAAGCTGCATCACCACAGACAAATGGGATCTGTGAACGCTTCCATAAAACAATATTACAGGAGTTCTATCAAATTACGTTTAGGAAGAAGCTTTATAGCTCATTGGATGAATTACAAGTTGATCTAGACGATTGGCTGAAATTCTATAATACTGAACGAACTCATCAAGGAAAAATATGTTGTGGTCGCACACCATTTGAAACTTTACTTGATGGAAAACGGATTTGGGCTGAGAAGAATTTAGCTCAAATTTAACCTGACAGACACAATAAAAAATGGCTCTGTACACGACAAATTTCACAGAACCCTTATCCTATCAGGATTCTGCTTTCTTAAAATTGCCAAAATTTCCTTAAACTCTTCTTTTTTCCCAAAACCAATTAAACGCTGAATCGCCATTTGAACATAGTCTAAACCATAGCGAAATAAACTCATTGAGAGTCGTCCATGCTTCTTTATTTTTATCGCTTTTTTTTGATTATGTTGCCATTCACCCGTTAAGTAACACCAACAGAAGCTTATAGCTAACACCGCAATCAATTTTTTCACTCGTCTAGGGTCTGTCAAGCGCGTATTTTCAAGATTAAACCCGCGTCCTTTGAGACAACTGAATAAGGTTTCAATTTCCCAGCGTAATGCATAATCCTGAATAGCATTGGCATTAAACTGAGGAGAAACGACGAGTAAAAGCTCTCCATTTTCTAACTGTAGTGCACTTATATATAGTTTCACCCGACCAACCAAAATCCGTCGTTTACGACATTCAATTTGACCAACTTTAAGATGGCGAAATAAATCACTAATTTTATGATTCTTTCCTAAATGATTGGTGACAATGAAGTTTTTTTAACACGAATGCAGAAGTTGATGTCTTGTTCAATTAACCATGTAAACCACTGCTCACCGATAAACTCTCTGTCTGCGAACACATTCACAATACGGTCTTTACCAAAAATGGCTATAAAGCGTTGAATCAAAGCAATACGCTCTTTCGTATCTGAATTTCCACGTTTATTAAGCAATGTCCAAAGGATAGGTATCGCTATTCCACGATAAACGATTGCGAGCATCAGGATATTAATATTTCGTTTTCCCCATTTCCAATTGGTTCTATCTAAAGTCAGTTGCACTTGGTCGAATGAAAACATATTGAAAATCAACTGAGAAATTTGACGATAATCAAAATACTGACCTGCAAAGAAGCGCTGCATACGTCGATAAAATGATTGTGGTAAACACTTGATGGGCAAGGCTTTAGATGCAGAAGAAAGATTACATGTTTGCTTTAAAATAATCACAAGCATGATGAGCGCAAAGCACTTTAAATGTGACTTGTTCCATTTTAGAGATTTGTTTAAGATAAGATATAACTCATTGAGATGTGTCATAGTATTCGTCGTTAGAAAACAATTATTGTGACATTATTTCAATGAGTTATCTATTTTTGTCGTGTACAGAGCGCTTCATCAGAAAACTGAAGGAACCTCCATTGAATCGAACTAATATTTTTTTTGGTGAATCGCATTCTGACTGGTTGCCTGTCAGAGGCGGAGAATCTGGTGATTTTGTTTTTCGACGTGGTGACGGGCATGCCTTCGCGAAAATCGCACCTGCTTCCCGCCGCGGTGAGCTCGCTGGAGAGCGTGACCGCCTCATTTGGCTCAAAGGTCGAGGTGTGGCTTGCCCCGAGGTGATCAACTGGCAGGAGGAACAGGAGGGTGCATGCTTGGTGATAACGGCAATTCCGGGAGTACCGGCGGCTGATCTGTCTGGAGCGGATTTGCTCAAAGCGTGGCCGTCAATGGGGCAGCAACTTGGCGCTGTTCACAGCCTATCGGTTGATCAATGTCCGTTTGAGCGCAGGCTGTCGCGAATGTTCGGACGCGCCGTTGATGTGGTGTCCCGCAATGCCGTCAATCCCGACTTCTTACCGGACGAGGACAAGAGTACGCCGCAGCTCGATCTTTTGGCTCGTGTCGAACGAGAGCTACCGGTGCGGCTCGACCAAGAGCGCACCGATATGGTTGTTTGCCATGGTGATCCCTGCATGCCGAACTTCATGGTGGACCCTAAAACTCTTCAATGCACGGGTCTGATCGACCTTGGGCGGCTCGGAACAGCAGATCGCTATGCCGATTTGGCACTCATGATTGCTAACGCCGAAGAGAACTGGGCAGCGCCAGATGAAGCAGAGCGCGCCTTCGCTGTCCTATTCAATGTATTGGGGATCGAAGCTCCCGACCGCGAACGCCTTGCCTTCTATCTGCGATTGGACCCTCTGACTTGGGGTTGATGTTCATGCCGCCTGTTTTTCCTGCTCATTGGCACGTTTCGCAACCTGTTCTCATTGCGGACACCTTTTCCAGCCTCGTTTGGAAAGTTTCATTGCCAGACGGGACTCCTGCAATCGTCAAGGGATTGAAACCTATAAAAGACATTGCTGATGAACTGCGCGGGGCCGACTATCTGGTATGGCGCAATGGGAGGGGAGCAGTCCGGTTGCTCGGTCGTGAGAACAATCTGATGTTGCTCGAATATGCCGGGGAGCGAATGCTCTCTCACATCGTTGCCGAGCACGGCGACTACCAGGCGACCGAAATTGCAGCGGAACTAATGGCGAAGCTGTATGCCGCATCTGAGGAACCCCTGCCTTCTGCCCTTCTCCCGATCCGGGATCGCTTTGCAGCTTTGTTTCAGCGGGCGCGCGATGATCAAAACGCAGGTTGTCAAACTGACTACGTCCACGCGGCGATTATAGCCGATCAAATGATGAGCAATGCCTCGGAACTGCGTGGGCTACATGGCGATCTGCATCATGAAAACATCATGTTCTCCAGTCGCGGCTGGCTGGTGATAGATCCCGTCGGTCTGGTCGGTGAAGTGGGCTTTGGCGCCGCCAATATGTTCTACGATCCGGCTGACAGAGACGACCTTTGTCTCGATCCTAGACGCATTGCACAGATGGCGGACGCATTCTCTCGTGCGCTGGACGTCGATCCGCGTCGCCTGCTCGACCAGGCGTACGCTTATGGGTGCCTTTCCGCAGCTTGGAACGCGGATGGAGAAGAGGAGCAACGCGATCTAGCTATCGCGGCCGCGATCAAGCAGGTGCGACAGACGTCATACTAGATATCAAGCGACTTCTCCTATCCCCTGGGAACACATCAATCTTACCGGAGAATATCGTTGGCCAAAGCCTTAGCGTAGGATTTCGCCCTCTCCCGCAAACGACCCCCTTTTATCGGCACTGTTGCAAATAGAGATTTGAGTCGATGATGTTCCCTTTAAAAAGTACTTAGAGACCGAAAACCCTGTTGATTAGACACACTTCACCCTGAGGCTGACCATAATAAAATGACGATGCTTGTCCTTTACGTAGTGCACGCATGACTTCAATACCTTTAATTGTGGCATAAGCCGTCTTCATAGATTTGAATCCTAATGTGGCCCTGATGATCCGCTTTAGCTTGCCATGATCACATTCAATCACGTTATTTTTATACTTAATCTGCCTGTGCTCAAGGTCTGGTGGACATTTACCTTCCCGTTTTAACCGTGATAAAGCACGTCCATATGTGGGTGCTTTATCCGTGTTGATCACTTGTGGAATTTGCCACTTCTTCACATTATTTAAAATTTTTCCAAGAAAACAATATGCTGATTTGGTATTACGTCTAGAAGAAAGATAAAAATCAATGGTATCGCCACGTTGATCGACTGCACGATACAGATAAGACCATCGTCCATTCACTTTTACATAGGTTTCATCAATATGCCACGAGCTCAGATCTGTAGGATTACGCCAATACCAGCGTAAACGTTTTTCTATTTCAGGAGCATAACGTTGAACCCAACGGTAAATAGTCGTGTGATCAACATTCACACCCCGTTCGGCCAGCATTTCCTGCAGTTCACGATAGCTAATGCCATATTTACAATACCAGCGCACAGCCCAAAGAATGATTTCGCCCTGAAAATGCCGACCATGGAAAGGATTCATATGCTGCACCTTTAGCTAAAACAGTCTTCAGCTTACCATTCGTGGTTATTTGCAACAGTGCCGCTGACGCACACCATCGCCCACCGGGTGGGTCGCTATCTGGAACGGCAAGGCCTGCTGGAACGGGATGTCGAAAACAGCTATCTGGCCTCGGATGCGGTGGATGACGACCCGATGACACCCCTGCTGGGGCACTCGATCACTTACCGTATCGCTGTCGGTTCACAGGCGGGGCGAAAGGTGTTCACTTTGCAAACTCTGCCGACCAGTGGTGATCCGTTCGGTGACGGGATTGGCAAGGTAGCCGGGTCCAGCCTGCACGCCGGCGTGGCGGCCAGGGCCGATGAACGCAAGAAGCTCGAACGGCTGTGCCGGTACATCAGCCGCCCGGCGGTATCCGAGAAGCGGCTGTCGTTAACACGAGGCGGCAACGTGCGCTACCAGCTCAAGACGCCGTACCGGGACGGCACCACGCACGTCATTTTCGAACCATTGGATTTCATTGCAAGGCTGGCCGCCCTGGTACCGAAGCCCAGAGTCAACCTAACCCGCTTCCACGGGGTGTTCGCACCCAACAGTCGGCACCGGGCGTTGGTCACGCCGGCAAAACGGGGCAGGGGCAACAAGGTCAGGGTGGCTGATGAACCGGCAACACCAGCACAACGGCGAGCGTCGATGACATGGGCGCAACGGCTCAAGCGTGTTTTCAATATCGACATCGAGACCTGCAGCGGCTGCGGCGGCGCCATGAAAGTCATCGCCTGCATTGAAGACCCTATAGTGATCAAGCAGATCCTTGATCACCTGAAGCACAAAGCCGAAACCAGCGGGACCAGGGCGTTACCCGAAAGCCGGGCGCCACCGGCTGAGCTGCTCCTGGGTCTGTTTGACTGACGAGCCTGAAGGCCAACGATACCAATCAAAATGCTGCGTTCACAGCGCCGCGGCAGGGATCCGCCGTGCTGGTTGTCGGAAAAGGAGCCGCTAGTGGGAAAGAGGAGGGTAAATTTTCAGCGTTGCTGGCTCCCCGTCAGCCGGATTGGGTTGCATCGCAGGGGTGTCGAAAGAGTCAACTGCGGTCCAAAGCTGTTGGACTTGGGTGAAAAGGGCGTTTATTCTTCCTATACGTCGATCGATTGAATGAAGGACATATACAATCATTTCTCCGACATTTGGTTATGGAGCGAAAAGTTTCAATATCTTATCAAAACCAGGCAATCAATGCGATTAAGTTTTATTACGAACGTGTTTTGGGTGGACAACGGAAAACATATTTCATCGAAAGACCAAAAAAAGAAAAAACACTTCCTGTTGTGATGAGTGAAGAAGAAACCATTCGGGTACTACGCGCTATTGAAAACGTGAAACACAAGGCTATTCTGATGACTATTTATTCGGCAGGTTTGCGCATTTCTGAATGTATAAACCTGAAAATAAAAGACATTGACTCCAAGCGCATGCAAATTCGTATAGAACAGTCAAAAGGAAAAAGAGGTCGTTATACCATTTTATCTGAGAAAACATTAATTATTTTAAGAACATACTTTATGGAATATAAACCAAAAGATTATTTATTTGAAGGTCAAAAAGGTGGCGCATACTCAAGCCGAAGTATTCAAAACATTTTTAAAGCAGCTGTTTTAAAAGCAAAGATTCAAAAGGAAGTTACTGTACATACCTTACGACATAGCTTTGCAACGCATTTGCTTGAGAATGGTACGAGTTTACGTTATATTCAATCGTTGTTAGGTCATTCAAGCAGTAAAACAACTGAGGTTTATACACATATTACCACCAAGGGAATGGAACAATTAAAAAGTCCGATGGATTTGTTAGATATATAGAAAGGATTTGTATATTTGAGCAAAACTTAACAAAAAGCACTATGAATATAAATCCTTTTGAGAGAGTAGAAACGAACGGTAAACGGTTGAAAACGGATTTGTCACTGATAATGAAAGGTTTAGCAAAATAAGATATAGTGGATATATACGCCATTTGGCGTATAGCCACTTGTTATGTGCCATTTTTGAATGACAATGCGAATAGATACAGACAAACAAATGAATTTACTTAGTGATAAGAACGTTGCAATAATTGGTGGTGGACCCGTTGGACTGACTATGGCAAAATTATTACAGCAAAACGGCATAGACGTTTCAGTTTACGAAAGAGACAACGACCGAGAGGCAAGAATTTTTGGTGGAACCCTTGACCTACACAAAGGTTCAGGTCAGGAAGCAATGAAAAAAGCGGGATTGTTACAAACTTATTATGACTTAGCCTTACCAATGGGTGTAAATATTGCTGATGAAAAAGGCAATATTTTATCCACAAAAAATGTAAAGCCCGAAAATCGATTTGACAATCCTGAAATAAACAGAAATGACTTAAGGGCTATCTTGTTGAATAGTTTAGAAAACGACACGGTTATTTGGGATAGAAAACTTGTTATGCTTGAACCTGGTAAGAAGAAGTGGACACTAACTTTTGAGAATAAACCGAGTGAAACAGCAGATTTGGTTATTCTTGCCAATGGTGGAATGTCGAAAATAAGGAGCTTTGTTACCGACACGCAAGTTGAAGAAACCGGTACTTTCAACATCCAAGCTGATATTCTTCAACCGGAAATAAACTGTCCCGGATTTTTTCAGCTATGCAACGGCAACCGATTAATGGCGGGACATCAGGGCATTTTATTGTTTGCCAATCCCAATAATAATGGTGCATTGTATTTAGGAATTAGTTTTAAAACGCCCGATGAATGGAAAAATAAAATTCCCTTAGATTTTCAGGACAGAAACAGCGTTGCCGATTTTTTATTGAAAAGATTTTCCAAATGGAGTGAAGTTTACAAACAATTAATACGTTCGGTATCAACATTTCAATGCTTGCCCACAAGGAAATTTCCTTTGAACAATGATTGGAAAAGTAACCGTCCATTACCCATAACAATGATTGGCGATGCTGCTCATTTGATGTCGCCTTTTGCAGGACAGGGTGTAAATACGGGATTATTGGATGCTTTGATATTGTCTGAAAACCTTACAAACGGAGAATTTACAAGTATTGAAAATGCCATCGAAAACTACGAACAACAAATGTTTGTTTATGCAAAAGATACGCAGGACGAATCGACAGAAAACGAAACCGAAATGTTTAGTCCCAATTTTTCGTTTCAAAAATTATTGAATCTATAAACAGTAAGAAAAAACGGCTACTAACAAGCAGTTTTGCAATAGTGGGGCAGAAGTGCAAAATTGAACTTGTGTGCTTCTATCAACTTTTGTACATTAGCTGCCAGTTTAAGATGGGTGCATTTGAGTATGCCCAAAGGAGCCCGCAAGTATGCGCAGGACGAAGCCAGTAGCCGCGCCGATGGTGGCGCGGGTCTATCTGCGCGTCAGCACCGACGCGCAGGACTTGGAACGCCAAGAGGCGATCACTACGGCCGCGAAGGCCGCCGGCTACTACGTCGCCGGCATCTACCGTGAGAAGGCATCCGGCGCACGCGCCGACCGGCCTGAGCTGCTGCGCATGATCGGCGACCTACAGCCCGGCGAGGTGGTCATTGCCGAGAAGATCGACCGCATCAGCCGCCTACCTTTGCCCGAGGCCGAGCGCCTGGTGGCCTCGATACAGGCCAAAGGCGCACGCCTGGCCGTCCCTGGCGTGGTCGATCTATCCGACCTGGCGGCCGAGGCCCAGGGCGTCGCCAAGATCGTGCTGGAAGCCGTGCAGATCATGCTTTTTCGCCTGGCCTTGCAGATGGCCCGCGACGACTACGAGGACAGGCGCGAACGCCAGCGCCAAGGCATTGAGTTGGCCCGCCAGGCCGGGCGGTACAAGGGCCGCCGTGCTGATCCGAAGCGCCGCGCCCAAGTTGTCGCGCTGCGCAAGTCCGGCTACAGCATCAACAAGACCGCCGAGCTGGCCGGGTACAGTGCGGCCCAGGTGAAACGGATATGGGCCGAGGTCAGCCAGGCCGAAGCGAAGCAGCACGGCGCGTTCGTGGAGGACGCATTGACGGAAGCCGATGCCCTGGCCGCTGTCGGCCAGGATGAGCGCCAGGAGGAAAGGGCATGAAGAAGCCGAACCAAGACGACGAGCCGTTTTTCATCACCGAGGAGATTGCGGCCGAAATGATCGCCGGCGGCTATGAGTTCGAGCTGCCGCCCATTCCTTGCACCATCCGCCTACGCGACGTGCTGGAGCGCATGACCGATGCTGAGCTAGCATTGCAGCCGGGCGAGATCGCCGACCAGGAGCGTGAACGCTGCCGGCGCAAGCCGTGTTCAACCTCATGATCTGGTCATGGTATTTTTCATGGCACTGAGCCTGATAGTTCTTGCAAATTGTTGTCACTAAAGGGTTTTGTGTGCTTGTTTACAATCGAGTGGGAGTGACGGGCACTGGCTGGCAATGTCTAGCAACGGCAGGCATTTCGGCTGAGGGTAAAAGAACTTTCCGCTAAGCGATAGACTGTATGTAAACACAGTATTGCAAGGACGCGGAACATGCCTCATGTGGCGGCCAGGACGGCCAGCCGGGATCGGGATACTGGTCGTTACCAGAGCCACCGACCCGAGCAAACCCTTCTCTATCAGATCGTTGACGAGTATTACCCGGCATTCGCTGCGCTTATGGCAGAGCAGGGAAAGGAATTGCCGGGCTATGTGCAACGGGAATTTGAAGAATTTCTCCAATGCGGGCGGCTGGAGCATGGCTTTCTACGGGTTCGCTGCGAGTCTTGCCACGCCGAGCACCTGGTCGCTTTCAGCTGTAAGCGTCGCGGTTTCTGCCCGAGCTGTGGGGCGCGGCGGATGGCCGAAAGTGCCGCCTTGCTGGTTGATGAAGTACTGCCTGAACAACCCATGCGTCAGTGGGTGTTGAGCTTCCCGTTTCAGCTGCGTTTCCTGTTTGCCAGCCGGCCCGAGATCATGGGGTGGGTGCTGGGCATCGTTTACCGCGTCATTGCCACGCACCTGGTCAAGAAAGCGGGCCATACCCACCAAGTGGCCAAGACGGGCGCGGTCACCCTGATCCAGCGTTTTGGATCGGCGCTCAATCTGAATGTTCACTTCCACATGCTGTTTCTCGACGGTGTGTATGTCGAGCAATCCCACGGCTCAGCGCGTTTCCGCTGGGTCAAGGCGCCGACCAGCCCAGAGCTCACCCAGCTGACGCACACCATCGCCCACCGGGTGGGTCGCTATCTGGAACGGCAAGGCCTGCTGGAACGGGATGTCGAAAACAGCTATCTGGCCTCGGATGCGGTGGATGACGACCCGATGACACCCCTGCTGGGGCACTCGATCACTTACCGTATCGCTGTCGGTTCACAGGCGGGGCGAAAGGTGTTCACTTTGCAAACTCTGCCGACCAGTGGTGATCCGTTCGGTGACGGGATTGGCAAGGTAGCCGGGTCCAGCCTGCACGCCGGCGTGGCGGCCAGGGCCGATGAACGCAAGAAGCTCGAACGGCTGTGCCGGTACATCAGCCGCCCGGCGGTATCCGAGAAGCGGCTGTCGTTAACACGAGGCGGCAACGTGCGCTACCAGCTCAAGACGCCGTACCGGGACGGCACCACGCACGTCATTTTCGAACCATTGGATTTCATTGCAAGGCTGGCCGCCCTGGTACCGAAGCCCAGAGTCAACCTAACCCGCTTCCACGGGGTGTTCGCACCCAACAGTCGGCACCGGGCGTTGGTCACGCCGGCAAAACGGGGCAGGGGCAACAAGGTCAGGGTGGCTGATGAACCGGCAACACCAGCACAACGGCGAGCGTCGATGACATGGGCGCAACGGCTCAAGCGTGTTTTCAATATCGACATCGAGACCTGCAGCGGCTGCGGCGGCGCCATGAAAGTCATCGCCTGCATTGAAGACCCTATAGTGATCAAGCAGATCCTTGATCACCTGAAGCACAAAGCCGAAACCAGCGGGACCAGGGCGTTACCCGAAAGCCGGGCGCCACCGGCTGAGCTGCTCCTGGGTCTGTTTGACTGACGAGCCTGAAGGCCAACGATACCAATCAAAATGCTGCGTTCACAGCGCCGCGGCAGGGATCCGCCGTGCTGGTTGTCGGAAAAGGAGCCGCTAGTGGGAAAGAGGAGGGTAAATTTTCAGCGTTGCTGGCTCCCCGTCAGCCGGATTGGGTTGCATCGCAGGGGTGTCGAAAGAGTCAACTGCGGTCCAAAGCTGTTGGACTTGGGTGAAAAGGGCGTTTATTCTTCCTATACGTTGTCGGCAGCGGGCCAAAAAGGAATACGTCCATGCCCATCGAGGTGAAACCGGCTGTGAGCGCGGGTTCAAGCATATAGCCCGACAGGCGCGTATCCTTGCCGATCACGACACGATGGCGGTGGTCACCGCGACGAAAGACACGGCCAGCCGCCATGCCGACGCGCAAGGCGGTTTCCGCCGTCATCGCGCCTTCGTTGGCTTTGCCACGAATACCGTCTGTGCCGAAATATTTGCGCACCATAAGGTCGATTATCCTGTCGTCGGGTCGCCCTCAAAGGGGACATGCCTGCTGAACCGCGAATATAGAGAAATATCCCGAATGTGCAGTTAACGAATTCTTGCGGTTTCTTTCAGCGCCGCCAATACCGCCAGCCCGTCGCGCAAGGGGCGCGGCTCGTGTGTGCGGATGAAGTCAGCTCCACCTGCGGCGGCGGCAAGCTCTGCAGCGAGTGTCGCGGCCCCGACATCCCCCGGACCACGGCCTGTGAGCGCGCGCAGAAAGGATTTGCGCGAAACAGACAGAAGCACCGGCAAATCGAAGCGCAGCCGCAATTCATCGAACCGCGCCAGCACCGAGAGCGAGGTTTCGGGAGCAGCCCCCAGAAAAAACCCCATGCCGGGATCAAGGACAAGGCGGTTGCGTTTGATACCGGCACCCGTCAGCGCCGCGATGCGCGCGTCAAAGAACGCCGCAATGTGATCCATGATGTCGCCAGCGGGTGCCTCGCGCCGATCTGCCTGCCCGTCTTGCACCGAATGCATAACGACGAGTTTGGCAGATGATTTCGCCAATTGCGGATAGAACGCAGCGTCTGGAAAACCGCGAATATCATTGAGATAGGCCACACCACGCGACAAGGCATAGGCTTGCGTCGCGGGTTGATAACTGTCGAGCGAGACGGGAATGCCATCTGCCTTGAGCGCGTCCAGCACCGGCGCGATACGCGCGATTTCTGTGTCGGACGAAACAGGCGCGGCGTCGGGATTGCTGGATGCCGGACCGAGGTCGATCACATCTGCCCCCTCGGCCATCAGCTTACGCGCCTGCGCAATGGCTGCGTCTGGCGCCAGATACCGGCCTCCATCGGAGAAACTGTCCGAGGTTATGTTGACGATGCCGAAAATGATGAGCGATTTATTCATGGGGGCTTCTATAATAATCTCTGTACACGACAAAAATAGATAACTCATTGAAATAATGTCACAATAATTGTTTTCTAACGACGAATACTATGACACATCTCAATGAGTTATATCTTATCTTAAACAAATCTCTAAAATGGAACAAGTCACATTTAAAGTGCTTTGCGCTCATCATGCTTGTGATTATTTTAAAGCAAACATGTAATCTTTCTTCTGCATCTAAAGCCTTGCCCATCAAGTGTTTACCACAATCATTTTATCGACGTATGCAGCGCTTCTTTGCAGGTCAGTATTTTGATTATCGTCAAATTTCTCAGTTGATTTTCAATATGTTTTCATTCGACCAAGTGCAACTGACTTTAGATAGAACCAATTGGAAATGGGGAAAACGAAATATTAATATCCTGATGCTCGCAATCGTTTATCGTGGAATAGCGATACCTATCCTTTGGACATTGCTTAATAAACGTGGAAATTCAGATACGAAAGAGCGTATTGCTTTGATTCAACGCTTTATAGCCATTTTTGGTAAAGACCGTATTGTGAATGTGTTCGCAGACAGAGAGTTTATCGGTGAGCAGTGGTTTACATGGTTAATTGAACAAGACATCAACTTCTGCATTCGTGTTAAAAAAACTTCATTGTCACCAATCATTTAGGAAAGAATCATAAAATTAGTGATTTATTTCGCCATCTTAAAGTTGGTCAAATTGAATGTCGTAAACGACGGATTTTGGTTGGTCGGGTGAAACTATATATAAGTGCACTACAGTTAGAAAATGGAGAGCTTTTACTCGTCGTTTCTCCTCAGTTTAATGCCAATGCTATTCAGGATTATGCATTACGCTGGGAAATTGAAACCTTATTCAGTTGTCTCAAAGGACGCGGGTTTAATCTTGAAAATACGCGCTTGACAGACCCTAGACGAGTGAAAAAATTGATTGCGGTGTTAGCTATAAGCTTCTGTTGGTGTTACTTAACGGGTGAATGGCAACATAATCAAAAAAAAGCGATAAAAATAAAGAAGCATGGACGACTCTCAATGAGTTTATTTCGCTATGGTTTAGACTATGTTCAAATGGCGATTCAGCGTTTAATTGGTTTTGGGAAAAAAGAAGAGTTTAAGGAAATTTTGGCAATTTTAAGAAAGCAGAATCCTGATAGGATAAGGGTTCTGTGAAATTTGTCGTGTACAGAGAAAAAATGGGTAACTGTCAGATCAGGTTTGAGCTAGTACAATTAAAGCTTTATAGACTTCCGCCACCATCAACATTAATTACTTGACCTGTAATGAAGCTTGAATTATCTGAAAGTAAAAATGAAACAGCATTAGCAACATCCTCTGGCGTACCTATTCTACCAAGAGGTATTTTATCTAATAGTGCTTTTTCAGCATCACTTCCTTTTGGTCTAGTCTTTCTGAAAAGTTCTGTTTCAATTGGTCCAGGAGCAACACAATTCACTGTAATACCATAATCCGCTAGCTCTAAAGCCCATGTACGTGTACACCCGACCAAAGCACTCTTCGCGGCAGCATAAGATGTTCTTTCTTTAGAGCCATACATAGCACGACTTCCAATATTAATGATCCTTCCTGAATTTTGTTTCTTTAGATCTTCAATAAAATGTTGCGTAACTTGAATAGCTGTCCGAACATTTAAGTTCCAGACATCATTTAAAGATTCTAAATTAATTCCACCTAAGGGCTCAGGTAGACTAATTCCAGCATTATTAACGATTCCATTGACCTGATAAGAAGCTGAAATACTTTCTAGCACTTCTTGAGTCTGCTCAATATTTTTTAAATCACATTGATATAATTTTCCAGGGAATTCTATATTTTCTATATTTCTTGCAATACCAATAACTTCATTACCATCATCAATTATTTTCTGACAGATTGCTCTACCAATCCCCCTAGTTGCACCTGTTACCAAATAAACTCTTTTCATGTGATATCAACCATCTAACTAAACTAAAAGATACTGAACAATTCTGTCTGGAATGTCCATTCACCTTTAATGCCTATTTATGTATTTAACATAATGGTGGTTATACGCAATAAAAAAACCTGGGCACCAACCCAGGTCTAAAATTTAAAAAACAGATAAATATCAGTGTAATAAACTCATTTTTCTAATTTCGCATAACGTGTATTATGTTAATTTTAGGAAATATTAAAACTAATTTTCAGACTTATCCCACCAACTTTGAGCTAAATCAGTATTTTTAGGAATACCTATACCATCACGATACATAGCGGAAAGACTTCGCATTGCTTTCTTATTACCTAACTTTGCAGCCTTTTCACGAAGTTCAAAAGCTTTATTAATATTAACTTCTATTCCGCTATCTGCACGAGTATATAGATCAGCTAACTCAACCATTGATTCAGAATGGCCATTTTCTGAGGCTTTCTGAAACCACTTAAAAGCTTTTTGGAAATGTTCTAAAGAATCGTTTTTGTCATCATCTTCCATTAATCTAGCATAGGTAACATATCCATCAGCTAACCAAAACATTGCTGCTACATTTCCATTTTCTGCTGATTTAAGAGCCCAAACTTCAGCTTGATTTTCATCTGAATCAACACCATGACCATATAGATAAATCTCGGCTAATTCTAACTGAGCAGAAGTATCTCCATTTTCTGCTTTCGCTAATAAATCATTAGAAAAAACAGGTTCTGCAAATGTTTCCATTGAAAGGCAAACTCCTAAAGCCATAAAAATATTTGTTAATTTATTCAATTTTTAACCTTTAAGCTAAACTGTTAGGCTTGTATATTTTTATATCATACCTAAAAGAAAACTCTAAAATTAGAGTATGTCTTATCTCTATTTAACATAATGGCTGTTATACGAAATGAAAAAGCCTAGACACTAGTCCAGACTTTAAACTTTAAAAAACACATAAAAATCAGTATCATAAACTCATTTTTAGGACTTCGTATAACGTGTATTATGTTAATTTTAGACAATCTTAATTAATATTGATTTGGATGCTCTACATACCATTTAAGATTTTCTTGCGCTTTAGAATCACCTAACTCAGCTAAAGGCTTAATTATTTCTATTGCTTTAGCTACGTTTCTGTTGATTCCTTTACCACGGCTTTGTTGCATAAATATGTAAGCATCTGATTTAAATAAATTTAATTTTGGATCAAAAAATAATCAAAACTTTTAAAATCATATAGTTATGAAATCTTTGTGCAACAAAGCCGTTCAAACTTAATAGGATATTGATTGTGGAAACCGAGAGTTATCTGCTGGGTTAGATGTTCTGAATCTTTAGAAAGAAAGCCAATTATCTCGGAAGATAATTGGCTTGAGCAAAGAGTTTGGCTATCCGCTTATTCGTCGATCATCCCAATAACACGGTACTACAATCAAATTGTTTTCATGTAATCGTGACCATAATCGGACACCTAAATCCCGCTGCATATTTTGGACTGTGAAATTGGAAATCAGCAGGGTAGATTTCATATTGTCATAACGACTATATAAGATCTTATGCACCATCTCCAGGCGTTTTTCATGCCGGTCATGCAGGCCATATTCATCAATCACCAATAAATCAAAACTGGAGAAATGGTCGATAACTTCTTTCTCAGAGCGTGAAGCATCTGACCAGGTATCCATCATTTTTTGAGCGATTTCTGCACTGGTATAGTAGCGTGCAGATTTTGTACTATTATGCAGAATGTTGCGAATAATTGATGCACTCAGATGGGTTTTACCTGTACCCGGTGTACCAATCATCAACATGTTCGGGTTGTGGTCAGAAATAATCTGCTGTGCAAAGGCCTGACATAGTTTGATGGTATCGTCTTGTGCAGGGCATGCAACTACATAATTCTTGAAGCCACGATCCAGGTAACGTTTATTGAGCCCTGAATTTTTAATTTTCTGTTGTAGCAATCGCTGTTGCAGCTCATCTGCATAGGCTGCATGTGAGTGATGGACGGTTTCTTTGGCACACAATTTACAGAGCCTGTGACCGGCGATTTCCATCAGGGGTATATGATGGGTAGGGCAGAGTGTTTCTATTGTTTCTGCGCGAAACTGGAGTGTTTTAAGCATGGTATTCATGGCTGATCTCCTAAATCCATTTTGAATTTTCTAAAAAACTCTCATTTTTTTCTTCAAAATTTGAAGATGAAGATGAAGATGAAGATGAAGATGAAGATGAAGATGAAGATGAAGATGAAGGGCATGATTCAAGCATGGCTTGAGTAATACTCGAGCTCTTCTCAGGAGCTGCTTGAGCATTTACTTTTCGTTGCTTGGTTGATGCTTGAGCATTACTTGCGGATTTATTCCAGCGTGCTTGAGCTGCATTTTTAGCTTTATCAGATTTCATTTGCTGATTTTGCAATGCCTGGCTTTTTAAACTGGTTAAAAAACTTGAATGAATCTGCTCAGACTCGACTTCAAACAATTCCAGAGCCATCAGCGTATTCAACAAAGTTTTAGCCTTGGTGTGCTGAGGTAATTTCGTGATGCTACATACAGTAGCTAGGTCATGAGGGATGGCACCATTTTTCCAGAAATCCATCATTAACAGCAGTGCCGCACCAATTTGTTCTGCCGTCATTCGTGCAAATTTTGCCTGTAGGTCGCCAATATAGAGTGGCATCCAAATTGAAATATCTTTATGCATGTGTTCACCTTTTTATAGATATAGAGGGGCTAAGGTCATCGATTGGATGACCTTCTGTCTGTGTTTGTTTTATTAGTGAGCGAGACTCATTAAGCGGAGACGGGCCTGTTGGGCCAAGTCATCGTAATGGGCTTGCCCTTCATCCAACATTCGCTGTAACCAGAGTCTCAACGCCTGGTGATCATCGAAGCATTTGTTGATCTCCAGCAAAAATGCCAGATTGTGCAGTTTGGGAATGTGTAGCTCATGGATTAATTCACGAGCGACCATATCTGCTTCAGGACTGACGACCACACCACCAAAGAAAGCTTTACTATTCATGTGCAAGCTCCTCTGTATTTAGTTTTTCCAGCATGGCTTCAAAAGCACTGCCATCGCGACGCGTAACATTGGGGATGTAACGGCTATAGACCCGGAATAGCATTTCAGTCGTTGAATGCCCCAATTGACGTGCGATCCATTCCGGATTCTCTCCCGCCGACAGCCAGAGTGTTGCTGCGGTATGACGTGTTTGATAGGCTCTTCTAGGCTTCAATCCTAGAAAGCGCAAGATCGGATGCCAGACACGTTTATTCACCAGACGGTAATCGAGAGGTCCACCGTCACGATTGCAGAATACAAACTCTGATTTGCCATTATTTAAGCTTTTCTGTTGTAGGAAGGCCTGATAAACCCGATCACTCATTTGGATGGTACGGTCAGAACCATAAGTTTTGGTTCCACCAAGCACACCATTCACTAACGCTTCTCTGATATGGATTTCACGACGTTGTAAGTCGATATTTTTCCATTGCAGACCATCGATTTCACTGGTACGCATACCCGTAAAAAAGCGAATGGTGTAATAGGGGCGGAAATCTTCACGCACTGTGGTAAGAATTTTATGCACCTCTTCCAGAGAAAAAGGTGTGACTTCAATCTTGCTTTCCTTCAGATTGTTAATATTTTTATAAGGCGACTCAAACTCGTATCGTTCAGCCGCATCATTGAGTATCATACGTAAAGGCGTCATGATTTGATTGATCCTCGATGCTTTTAGACTTGTCTGATCTTTTCCGTGTGTCACTTTGGCGAGAGAGGCACGGAAGTTCAGCAAGTCTGACTTCTTGATTTTCGAGAGAACCTGATTACCAAAAGCAGGAATCAAATAGTTTTTGATTACAATTGAAACCTTTTGCTGGTATGAGGTTCTCCATTCAACTTGTTTCTGCTTAAACCACAATTCAGTAAACTCTTTAAAAAGAGGAACCCTAGTTTGTACAGCGATTTGCTGACTTCTTTTTTCCTTAAAATCATCGACACGTTTACTTTTTGGAAAGTACTTTTCGTATTCAAAAGTGCCCAGTGTGATTTCTGCCTCAAGCTGTTCGAGACGTTTTTTCAAAATGCGACGGTTATAGGCATTGTCTTCAAGATTGGTTGTTTCTCTGCAACGAATGCCCATGTAGCGAAAGTCGGCAATCAGTTTGCCACTTCGTTCCCGGATGGTAGCCATCAGTTAAACCTCCTAAGCCTTATTGCAAAGCATCCATGCTTAAACCAGTGAATTTAAGCATTTCAGTTTCAATACGTTCCCAAACAAAAAGAATTTTGCGGCCACCAAAAGGACGGATGTAGTGAACACCTTCAATAAAGACACTGTCCTTCAGCTGGTTGCGAATGGTACGAGCGTCGTACTGGATTTTTTCAGCCAGTTGCTGGGCTGTGAGATAGGTATATGACATAATTGTATTCCTAGCGTAATTCATCGGATGTAAGGAATTTTTCATCCTTAGACCTAAAATAACCTCAAATTTAATTAAATGCAATTAAATTTTCATTGTATTAGAGGAAAAATTAATGGTTATTTGTAAGCTACCAATATTGTTGGCTGAAAGAAAAATGCGTGTAGCTGACTTAATTCGTGGTACAGGCATTAATAAGACAACTTTGCATAAGCTTTATAATGGCGAATTGACTCGAATTGATTTGGAGACCATCGATCGAATTTGTGATTATTTGGATGTACAGGTAGGGGATTTATTTGTTTTTGAAAAAGACAATAAAGAACAATCTGTTAGTCAGTAGTTTGGTCACAAATGGTCACATCAAAAAGTGAAATGGTCACAAATTATTGATCATTTGGTAAAAAATACCTTGTTTGGAAGAGAACAGGGTGATTTTTTGCCTTCAAAAAAGCTCTGAAAGTGGTGATCGATTGAGGACATTTAAGATCAATTGAGACCATTTTTTTTGTTGTGGGCACGCTATGGTCACATCTTGGTCACAAAATACAAATTACATTAAGAATATTTTTTATTGAATCGAATAACAAAGGAAGAAGAGTTTTTAAAAAATATAATAAAATCAACAAGAAAAAAGCCCCAATCTTTCGATCAGGGCTTTTTGAATTTGGAGCGGGAAACGAGACTCGAACTCGCGACCCCAACCTTGGCAAGGTTGTGCTCTACCAACTGAGCTATTCCCGCAGGGTCGATCAATTTTTTACTTTAAAAAATGAACAAAAAAGAATTTGGAGCGGGAAACGAGACTCGAACTCGCGACCCCAACCTTGGCAAGGTTGTGCTCTACCAACTGAGCTATTCCCGCATGCGGTGTATAATACATTATGCAAAAACAGGGTCAATAACTTTGTGAAAAAACTTGTGCTGATTGCATAAATAAAAGCCATTTTGACCAAGGTTTAGATGATTTCTGCTGTGAAATCAGCCCATAGCGGCGGTTCAGGCGGGAAAAAGCCGGTTTTCAGCCGGTTGCCACAATATCGCAAAAAGAACAGGGTATACTAAGATTAATCTCAGGCCTTTTTGGATGCATGATCATGAGCATAGAACAACAACTGATTGAACGCTTACACACCCTGAACCCGACACATTTAGACGTGGTGAATGAATCTTCTGGTCACGGCGGCTATTATCCGGGGAAGGAATCTCATTTTAAGGTGGTAATCGTCAGTGAACAGTTTGCCGGTTTACGTCTGGTGCAGCGTCATCAACAAGTCTATGCCGCGGTCGGTGATCTGTTAAGTCCAAGCAAGATTCATGCGCTGGCAATTCATGCCTTTGTTCAGGATGAATGGCAAGGACAGGATACCTCAAGCCCGGAATGTGCCCACGCCCCGAAACAATAACCCGGAACAAGAAATAGAGATCAGAACAGTTCATGGAAACCCAACTTTTACTTAAAATTATTCATATGACCAGCATCAGCGTATTGCTGGTCATTCTGCTGGCCCGTGGCCTGACCTTATTTAAAGGCGTGCAGGGCAACCAGCCCAATCCGGCCGGACGCACACTATGGGTGGCGCTACAACATTTATCGGTTACGCTGATAGTAGTAACCGGAATTGTGCTGCTGGCATTAAAGGATTTTCAGGTCGAAACCTGGTTTTATGCCAAAATCATTTTATTCCTGGTGATGCTGTCTTCGTTAATGAAAGCCTACCGTAAAACGGACAGTATTTTACTGGTGCAACGCCGCGCCGGCTGGGGCATAGCCCTGGTTGCATTACTGGCGATTATCGCCTTGGTAATGATCAAGCCAAGTTTTGGTTAATTGTTCGACAATAATGTCTATCTCTCGGCTATACTTCGCTACACTTGAGCCAATTAGAATATAAAATCAGAGGGATAGACATGCGAACACGTGTGGTCTTTAACCAGAAAGGCGGCGTTGGAAAATCCAGTATTACGGTCAATCTGGCCGCCATCAGTGCCCATCAGGGCTTTAAAACCCTGGTCATTGATTTGGACCCGCAAGCCAACTCCAGCCAGTATTTACTGGGGGATGATGCCACCTATTCCACCCATAAGCCGGCACTAGAGCCAAATATCCAGAACTATTTTGAAGAAGTGCTGGGCAATACCCAAAGCAAAGGCTTAATTGGCAATGCCTTGGGCTCGATCTTAAAAAGCCGCGCCAAAGGTCTGGAAGCCTATGTGCATCAATCGCCCTTTCCAAATCTGGATGTAATTCCAGCCAGTCCGGACCTGGGCAGTCTGACCCATGCCTTAGAAAGCAAACATAAAATCTATAAATTGCGGGATGCCTTGGCCTCACTGGCCGGGCGTTATGAGCGGGTCTTTATTGATACACCGCCGGCGTTTAACTTCTTTACCTTGTCGGCACTGATTGCGGCTGACCGGGTATTAATTCCGTTTGACTGCGATGTATTTTCCAAACGTGCCTTGCACAGCCTGATTGAAAATGTGCTGGAAACCCAGGAAGACCATAATGCCGAGCTGGAGATTGAAGGCATTGTAGTGAACCAGTTCCAGGCTCAGGCCAAGCTGCCACGAGAAGTGGTCGAGCAGCTGAAAGAGGAGCAGTTACCGGTATTTAACAGCATGCTGCCACCCTCAGTCATCATGAAAGAGTCGCATCATAAAAATCTGCCGCTTATTCATTTTGCTACAGATCATAAATTGACGCAGGCCTATCAATCGTTGTTCAATGAGATTGAACAGAAACAATCCTGAGATGGGCATGAAAACACTGTATATCAGCCTGCTGGCTGCCGGAACCTTGCTGCTGGGTGCCTGTGCCACGACGGTTAAACCGACCTATGTCTCGCCTACACATTATCAGGCGCTGAACTGCCAGCAGCTGCAAAGCGAATATAACCGGATTCAGTCCTATATTGATCAGGGCGTACAGGCGCCTAAACGGACCGGCGTTGGTGTGGGGGTGGGTCTTGGCGGAGGCTGGGGCAGTCGTGGCGGCTGGGGCATTGGCCCAAGTGTTTCGGTCAATATGGGACAATCATCGAATACCAAAAATACTGAACTGGCACGGGTGCTGGGCGAGCAGGAAGCCATTGTGCAGGCGGCGCGTTTTAAAGGCTGTCCAATTGTTGTACGCACCAAGCAGGCCAGTTAAGGCTTCGCATTTTTCACGCTGGGCTGGCAGTTTATGCGAGTCACGGCGTGAAAAATCTTAGCAAAATGTTTCAGAAAAAATTATTAAAAATCTTAAATTTAAATAAAAATAAAGGCTTTTTTATCTGTCCAAATATCCTCCCAGTCGTGAGAAAAACTTGTCAGTTTTTATCAAATTAATATAAGGTGTGCGCCTAATTTCAGGTAATTTCAGGTGTCTATGATTGAAAGTTGGCTGTTTGTGCTGGCAATGATTGCGGTTCTGCTTATTCCGGGACCAACCAATGCTTTGCTTGCAAGTTCAGCACATCAACATGGAATTGCCAGAACCAGTTTATTTGTGCCTGCCGAGCTGCTTGGCTATTTATATGCCATCAGTTTGTGGGCGCTGCTGATTCATCTGACCGTCCCAATCTGGCCGTATTTAAGCCATATTCTGCATGGCTTGAGCGCACTATATGTGCTGTGGACGGCTTTTCATTTGTGGAAGCATGCGCATCTGGTCAAGCATAACCAGCTCAACCCGTCTATCCGCCCGCATCAGCTGTTTTTTGCCACCTTAAAAAATCCCAAGGCACTACTTTTTGCTGCCGGGATTTTACCGACTGAAACCTGGGATAATCCGACCAATTTCTTGATGGTTTATGCAGTGTTCTGTCTGGTGCTGTTGCCGACTGCGCTGTTCTGGATGTCTTTTGGTCGCGCGATTTTATCGGGAGAATCCAAGCAAATAAAAGCCGATCTCTTGTATAAAGGATCGGCCATGTTGCTGGTGCTGTGTGCTTTTCCGGTTATTCTGCGCTTTTTCGCTTAAGCGCGGACCTGCTTTTTCAGCTTCTGGCGGGCAAAACCAATCACCCCCGGCAAGACACTTAAAATAATGATGCCAAAAATCAGATAGGTAAAATTCTCTTTCACAATTGGCATGTTACCAAACAGATAACCCAGGGTAATAAATGAGCCAATCCAGCAGAAAGCGCCCACTACGTTATAGGTCAGAAAGTATTTATAGTTCATGCTCCCGGCACCGGCAACAAAAGGGGCAAAGGTGCGGGCAAAAGGCACAAAACGGGCAAAAATAATGGTTTTACCGCCATGCTTGGCAAAGAATTGCTGGGTGGCAATTAGGTGTTTTTTATTAATAAAGCGTGATTCAATTTCAAATACCCGTGGCCCAATATATTTACCAATATGATAGTTCAGGGTATCGCCCAAGACAGCGGCAATAAACAGTAAGCCGCCCAATAACCACGGATCCATGGCACCGGTCGAGGCCGCCAGCGCACCGGCTGCAAATAACAGGCTGTCTCCCGGTAAAAAGGGCATCACCACCAGACCGGTTTCAACAAAAATAATCAGAAACAGGATGGCATAAATCCAGACCCCATAATTGGTAATGAACTCAAGTAAATGCGCATCAACATGCAGGATAAAATCAATCAGTTCCATGAGGGAAAAACAAGCAGAAATGTAGTCAAATCCTATCAGTCCGGTTGGTGAAAGTCAGTAGAAAAACGTAAATAAATTTCCGCTGTCATCATTCTAAATTTGCAACGATACATCTTTGAAATGGTGATTTTTTGATATTCGGCCAGTCCCTAAGATAGCAGCATCTTTTTACTGATCTGCTCTAGGTTCTCTCATGTTTAATCCAAATACTGTGGTTGCCAAAATCTTTCAAACCCCTGCCTTAAACAACCTGTCGCTGCTACTGGCGCGTGTCTTGCTGGCTTATATTTTTATTGTGTCGGGCTGGGGCAAAATTGCCGGCTATAGCGCAACGGTGGGCTATATGGAAGCGATGGGGGTGCCGGGTGGCCTGTTACCGCTGGTGATTCTGCTGGAGCTGGGTGGTGGTCTGGCAATTTTACTGGGTCTGCAAACCCGTCTGGTGGCATTGGCACTGGCAGTATTCAGTTTGCTGACTGCATTTATGTTCCATGGCGCACCGGAAGATGCGGTTAACCTGATGAAGAACCTGGCGATTTCAGGTGGTTTCCTGCTATTGGTGCTGCAAGGTGCAGGTAAACTGAGCCTGGATCATCTGATTGAAAAATAAGACGCAATGTAGGGAAATAATTTTCCCGTCATTCAGTACAGGCAGCTCCGGCTGCCTTATTTTTTGCCTAAATAGATAATAAAGAAGAGGGTCGAGAACATCTGCCGGTAGCGGCCTGATTCGGAGATCCACACAGACTGATCTGAATCTTGTGTTTAATGCGCAGAAAAAATGCTAGAATACGGCGCTTATATTCGTTTGCCTCTCATAGTTGTTTGTCATGACTACCAATACTCAAATTACTGAAGATCGTATCCTGATTCTGGATTTCGGTTCTCAATATAGTCAGCTCATCGCACGTCGTGTTCGTGAAGCTGGCGTATATTCTGAAATGTATGCCTATGACATGTCTGAAGAAGACATTCGTGCATTTAATCCAAACGGTATCATCTTGTCGGGTGGACCTGAAAGCGTTCACCAGGAAGGCAGCCCGCGTGCACCACAAGTGGTGTTTGAACTGGGTGTGCCGGTATTGGGCATTTGTTATGGCCTGCAAACCATGTGCGAACAGCTTGGCGGTAAAGTTGAGCCAGGTACTGTCCATGAGTTTGGCTATGCAGAAGTAGACATCGTGGTGCGTGACCAGCTGATTGGTAACCTGCAAGACCGTGAAAACCAGCTGCATGTCTGGATGAGCCACGGCGATAAAGTTGCCCGTATTCCGGAAGGTTTCCAGGTGACAGCGCAAACTCCAAGCTGCCCAATTGCCATGGTATCTGACGAAACACGTCGTTTCTACGGCATCCAGTTCCACCCGGAAGTAACGCACACTTCTAAAGGTGCGGAATTACTGTCGAACTTCGTACACCAGATTTGTGGCTGTCGCGGTCTGTGGACACCAGAGCACATTATCGACCTGCGTGTAGAACAGCTACGTGAACAGATTGGCGATGAAAAAGTACTGCTGGGTCTGTCAGGCGGTGTGGATTCTTCTGTGGTTGCTGCATTGCTGCATAAAGCAATTGGCGATCAGTTGACCTGTGTATTCGTAGACAACGGTTTGCTGCGTTTAAACGAAGGCGACCAGGTTATGCAAATGTTTGCTGACAACATGGGGATCCGCGTGATTCGCGCCGATGCGGAAGATCGTTTCCTGTCTGCACTGGCAGGGGTCACTGATCCTGAAGCGAAACGTAAGATTATTGGTCGTGAATTTATTGAAGTGTTTGCTGAAGAAGCACGTAAATTAGATGGTGTGAAATTCCTGGCACAAGGTACGATTTATCCAGACGTGATTGAATCTGCCGCCAGCAAACAGGGCAAGGCGCATGTAATTAAATCACACCACAACGTGGGTGGTTTACCGGATGATTTGGCTTTTGAACTGGTTGAACCGTTACGTGACCTGTTTAAAGATGAAGTACGTAAACTGGGCACCACTTTAGGTCTGCCACACAGCATGATTTACCGTCATCCATTCCCGGGTCCAGGTTTGGGCGTGCGTATTCTGGGTGAAGTGAAAAAAGAATATGCCGACATTTTACGTCTGGCTGATGACATCTTTATGCAGGAACTGCGTGCCAGCGGCTGGTATGACAAAACTGCACAAGCCTTTGCTGTATTCCAGCCAGTGAAATCTGTTGGGGTGGTGGGTGATGGCCGTCGTTATGCCTGGGTTGTTGCCCTGCGTGCCGTTGAAACAGTTGACTTTATGACAGCACGTTTCGCGCACCTGCCATATGATCTGGTAGATCGTATTTCAACTCGTATCATGAACGAGATTAAAGACGTTTCACGTGTGGTATATGACGTATCGTCTAAACCACCTGCAACAATTGAATGGGAGTAATTCAGGGCTTTCGGACAGTACTGCTGTCCGCCTGAATTACGCCAAGGGCTGTGCCCGCGGCAGTGGGGTTTTACGAAGCATTGCTTTGTGCCTGAATTACGCCATGAGCCCATTTTAAAGCATTGCTTTTAAAATCGGCGCAAGGTGCGCGGCAGTTTAGAAGCCCGAAATTATTTAAAAAAGAGCGCCTCGGCGCTCTTTTTGTATTTAAACCACCCAGGAAATATTGGACGGGCAGGCCGGTTTTTTCGGTTCGCTCATGCCAATATCATAGTGCAGTACACAATTACGCCCATGCTGTTTGGCCGCGTATAAGGCAATATCAGCTTCTTTAATTAATGTGGTTAAATCAGGCTGTTCGGCTTTGAGCTCAGACACGCCAATCGAAACGGTAAAATTCAGGCTGATATTCTGGCCAATATAAATCCGGTGCTGGGCAATTTTGGTTCTTAAACGTTCGGCAATCAGCAGTGCATCCTGCAGACTGGTTTCGGTGAGTAAAGCGGTAAATTCCTCGCCACCAAAACGCGCCAGAATATCCTTGCGCCGCATTTCCTTACGGGCAATATCAGCAATGGTCTGCAGCACCTGATCACCGACATCATGACCATGGGTGTCATTAATCTGCTTGAAATAATCGACATCAAACATCAGCAGGCAGGTCGAAGCATGCTGCGGCCATTCATGTACCTTATGCTCGGCAATATGCACAAACTGGCGGCGGTTGCTGAGCTGGGTCAGCTCGTCGGTATGCGCCAACTCTTGCAGAATATGGAAATTCCAGTCATTTAGCATGGTTCTGAGAAAATTACGCCGTGCATTCAGGGTATTGGTCCAGCTGATATATAAACTGAACAGCCAGATTGGCAGATAGACCAGCGCAAAAATGATGGTTTCAATGGCGCTGGTTAAGTTAGATACGCCTAAAAACACCACGGTACTGATTAAAAACGAGGTATATAGCGCCGGCTTAAAGCGCACCTGAATACACAAATTGGCCAGCACCACAAAAATGACCGAGGCATAGATATAGATATCGATATAGGGGCTGTTCGACAAGGACATCAGATAAAACCACAGGCCGGCACAAACCAGCGTGCCGACCGGTAAAATCTGGTCATGGATCCGGATATCTTTCACATATTTGAACAGGAAATAATTAATGCTGATGGCCAGTACAATCACGATGACTCTGGCGATACCGGAGAGCAGACTGACATCGGGCAGTACAAAATAATCGGCGAAAAAGTACAGTAAAAATGCCAGCTGGCCAATGTGATTGACCTGTTGTAAATACAGCTTCTGGTGAATGGTCTGGAATTTATAAAAATAGTCTTCAAACTGGGGCGGAATACGGGCAGCCGGATCTTGCAGGGCCTGTTCCAGGGCCTGACGACTTTCCAGGTCGCACTCTGACGCTTGTAAAATATGTCGATCAGAATCATCGGGTGCAAGATCTGTTGAATTCGTCGACATTCTAGTCCGATTTCCCATCTTCATAGAATTGCCCCAAGTCTTTAATAAAATCAAAGTAATAGTATAGCTTTGACGATTAAAAAAAGACCTCCCTAAATATGGGTAATTTGCTGAAAAAAAGCCTCAAAACGGCAGGAAAAGAGAGGAAATTGTGCGCTGGTGCTCACATGAATCCTTACAACAAAAAGCGATTTTTTGATTGTTCTGCCAGGAGAATGCTGCATATTAACTGAACTATAGCAAACTCATGCAGCATCCGCGTATAAGATAAACAACAAGATGAGCGACATGGAACATCGCCAGAGTTAGGATACAACTATGACCAATGCCAACTATACCGAACTGTCCCATTCAGACGATTGTGAAAAATATATCCAGCAGTTTATTCAGGAAGTGCCGCTGCGCCGTGCAGAAATCGGGCAGGGCACCGTCATTAAACGCGCCTTGCCCAGCCGTCATAAACGCATGATTGGCGCCTGGTGCTTTTTAGACCATGCCGGTCCGGTCAGCTTTCCGCAGGGTGACGGGCTAGATGTCGGACCACATCCGCATATTGGCCTGCAAACCTTTACCTGGATGATTGAAGGCACCCTCATGCATACCGATAGTATCGGCTCCAAACAATTGATCCGGCCGAAACAGGTCAACCTGATGACAGCCGGGCAGGGGATTTCGCATACCGAAGTCGCGCCAGAGCAGGAAACCCACATGCATGCGGCCCAGCTGTGGATTGCCTTGCCGGATGCCAGGCGCAATATGCCGCCGCGTTTTGACCATTATCCTGAATTACCGGTGGTGTCACGAGATGGGGTTGAATTTACCGTACTGGTCGGAGAGTTTCTGGAAATCCGCTCGCCGGTTGAGGTGCATAGCCCGTTACTGGCAGTGGACTTAACTGCGGCCGAAACGGTGCGCACCCGGCTTCAGCTGAATCCGGCCTTTGAATATGGCTTTATGGCGCTAGAAGGCACGGCGCATATTAACCAGCATGAACTGAACGAAGACAATATGGTGGTGCTGGAGCCGGGTCTGCAGGACATTGAGATTGAACTGCACCAGGGTGCACGCGTACTGTTACTGGGCGGTGAGCCATTTGAATCCGCGATTTTACTATGGTGGAACTTTGTCGGACGTACCCAGGACGAGCTGAGCGAGGCACGTGACCAGTGGGTCAATCAGGACCCGCGTTTTGGCAGCATTCCAGATTATAATGGGCCACGGCTGGAAGCACCGGCCCTGCCAGATAAAATGCGTGCTTCACGTTAAGCAGGCATGATGAATTGAACTTCAGGCCCAAGCGTCGCGATCGATGGATGGGCTTGATGATGCTGAGTTGCTGCAACCGGTCAAGGTAGCCGGTGGTTCTTTATTTCAAGAAAAACAATCAGAGTATCATTATGATTACTGTGCATCATCTGGAACAGTCGCGTTCCTTCCGTATTTTGTGGGCCCTGGAAGAACTGGGCCAGCCTTATCAGATTGAATTTTATCGCCGTTTACCGAGTTTTGCCGCGCCACCAGAGTTAAAACGGGTGCATCCGCTGGGTAAAGCACCAATTTTGACAGATGGTGAGCAGCCGATTGCCGAATCTGCGGTGATTTTAGAGTATTTACAGGAACAGTATGATGTGGCGCAGCAGTTCAAGCCAACACGTCCGGCCGATCAGCAGCAGTACCGTTACTGGATGCACTATGCCGAAGGTTCACTGATGCCATTGCTGGTGATGCAGCTGGTGGCCAGTAAAGTGCCGCAGCGCGCACCCTGGCTGATTCGTCCGGTGGCAGCAAAAGTCAGTGAAGGTATCCAGCAGGGTTTTATTCAGCCGCGACTCAAAGATCATATCCAGTTTCTGGAAGATTATCTGGCCACACATGACTATTTTGCCGGCACATTTTCCTTTGCCGATATTCAGATGGCCTTTCCGCTACAGGCCTTGCAAAGCCGTACTGATGGCAAATATCCGCAGATTGAGCGTTATCTGCAGCGACTGGCACAGCGCGAGGGCTATCAGCGGGCGTTCGCTCGTGAACAGAAGCTAGAGGCACAGTTGGCCTAAACAAAATTTGAAGCTATAAAAAAAGATGCTTGCGCATCTTTTTTATTATTGGCGTTTCACCACAATCGAATCAATCCCGCTATGTTGCAGGGTTTGCTGAGCAATTAGCGCCGCCTCTGCAGAGGTATATGGCCCCGAAATTACCCGATACCAGGTTTCACCACCTTCTACGGTTTTGACCACATCGGCGGACAGACCATTCAGAATAATTTCAGCTCGACGTGCATCGGCGGCATCCGGATCGGTATAGCTGCGGACCTGCAGAATATAGCTGGCAGGCGCGGCCACGGGCGGTTCAGTTGGCGTGATGCCCGCCGTCGCTTCACTGGCGGCTGCGGGCGCTGCCGGCTCAACAATTGGCGCTTCGACAATCACCACTGCCGTCTGTTCCTGGGTTTCAGGTACGGCCTGCTCCGGAATTGGTGTTACCTGTTGCTGGGGCAGCAGGTCATAGAAGCGGTAATCCTTGTTGGTGTCTTCCTGATAATGTTCAGAAGTGATCTGGCCTTTTGGTGGCACAGGTTCCCACGGCTTCCACAGCATTAAGGCCACTGCGAAACATAACACGACCAGAATCACCACCAGTGTGCCTAACCAGGTCGGAATGAGTGGTTTTTTGGGCTTATTTGGTCGTTCTGATACACCGCGTTGCGTTTTTCCAAACACGAGGGAACCTCTTTATTCTGATTATTGGCTGATTGGCTGGACAGGTGCGTGATGGTACGCCTGCCCAGCAGAAGAATGTCTTGGTTTACATGCTTTCAGGTGCAGAAACACCTAATAATTCTAAACCATTGCGCAAGGTTTGTTGTACGTTTACTGAAAGCAATAAGCGGGCTTGAGTAAGCGCAGCATCATCATTGAGCACTTTGTGTTCATTATACCAGCCGTGGAATAAAGCTGCTAATTCTTTCAAGTAGTTACCAACCTGATGGGGTTCGCAGGCATTGGCAGCACGGGTCACAATTTCAGGATAGGCCGCCAGCTTGGCCAGAATTTCAGTTTCAGCCTCCAGTTCCAGCTTGGCCGCAAACTGACGCGCGTCAAGCGCATTAAAATTCACGCCTGTGCTGGCTGCTTTTTCCAGCATACGGCAGATACGGGCATGCGCATACTGGATGTAATACACCGCATTGTCTTTGCTTTGTGAGACTGCTAAATCCAGGTCAAAGTCGATGTGCTGTTCAGATTTACGCATGACATAGTAGAAGCGCGCTGCATCGTTACCGACTTCTTTACGCAGGTCACGCAAGGTCACGAACTGGCCAGAACGGGAAGACATCTGTACCATCTCGCCGCCGCGCCATAAGCTCACAAACTGTACCAGTAAAACAGTCAGTTTTTTCGAATCATACCCCATCGCAGCAATCGCGGCTTTTACACGAGAGATATAACCGTGGTGGTCAGAGCCCCAGATATCAATCAGGTCGGTATAGCCACGTTGTAATTTGTTCAGGTGATACGCAATGTCTGAAGCGAAATAAGTGGTTTGACCATTACGACGTTTGACCACGCGGTCTTTTTCATCGCCAAACTCAGTCGATTTAAACCAGATGTTGCCCTCTTGCTCATACAGATAACCGCGCTGATCCAGCGTTTGCAGCGCTTCATCAATTTTTTCAGTTAAAGAGGCTTCGCTAAACCACTGGTTAAAGGTTACGCCAAATTCACCGAGGTCATCTTTAATGTCATCCAGAATGGCTTTTAAAGCCGCCTGATGGAACACGCGATAGCCTTCGCCAATTAAAGTCTGTGAATTGAAAATCAGACCATCAATATGTTTTTCTTTATCGCCAGACAGGACCACCTTGTTGCCTTCTGCATCCGGCTCGGCTGCATACTGCACATCTTCCGGCACATCTTTATAGACATCGGCCACTGGACGTACATAAGCATCCCCATCCTGGTCGATAATGCTTTGCGCGATTTCTTTGACGTAATCACCCTGATAGGCATTTTTCGGGAACACCAGTTCCTGACCGGTCAGTTCCAGATAACGTAAGTAAGTTGATGTTGCCAGAATATCCATTTGACGGCCGGCATCGTTCACATAGTATTCACGATCTACGGTCGCGCCAGTGGCTTCGAGCAGGTTGGCAACGGTCATGCCGTAAGCGGCACCGCGACCATGACCCACGTGCAGGCTGGACGTCGGGTTGGCAGAAACGAATTCAACCTGAATACGTTTGCCCGCGTTGACCTTGGTGCGACCAAACTGGTCTTGCTGTGCCTGGATTTGATCAAGAATGGCAAAACGCTGGTCGGCATTTAAGAAGAAGTTGATAAAACCCGGACCGGCAATTTCTGCTTTGCTGATATCTGCCACTTCTGGCAATGCAGCCAGAATTTTTTCGGCCAGATCACGCGGCTTCATGCCCGCAGCTTTAGAGGCAATCATGGCGATATTTGAGGCAAAGTCACCGTGGCTTCGGTCTTTGGTTCGCGTCAAATTACTGGTGTTGTTCCAGTCTGCTGGGAGGACACCTTCTGCTTGAAGGGATTGCACTGCATGTTCAAGAGCTGCTTGGATTGCCGTATTCATAATCAGTCGAAAAATAAATGTCGCAGAAAAACAGCAAATATAGCAAATTTCACTGTCTTTAGGTGAACCCATTTGTAGTGAATGAAGATTGTCCGACATTCTGCGCCATCTGTAGCCTGAAAATGCTACCATGGCCATGAAATGACCTGATCAATGACGGATTTGTCCCGCTGTAGGAGCACGCATGCACGCCAAACGTCCTGTAATTATCGCCAATATTCCTAAACTGCCAGCAAAATGGGCGGGCATTATTATGCCGCTGCTGCTGTCTGGCCTGATGAGCGGTATTATTTCAATGGTCAATATGCTGCGTGCGCTGGGCTGGGTCGAAGGGCTGATCACACTGTGGTTCCAGAACTGGATGATTTCCTGGGCCATTGCCTTTCCGGTGGTGCTGGTGGTGTTGCCGCTGGTGCGCCGTTTTACCGCGATGCTGGTGGATATGCCGGGCGCACCCAAATAGCATTTAGCCCGATGCACCAGACTCCTGACAGGACACCGGTTTACTCAGCAGATCGGCATTGCCATTCTGGAAGGTATAAAGCCGGGAGGCATTAAAAATCTTGATCACCTTGGCCTGCGCAATGGCTGCCTGGAAGTGTTTCAATGGCTCATCGGTATGTACATTAAAAGGATTGCCATAATTCTGATTGTCGAGCAGGAACTGGATCTGTCCGGTATTCGGATCATAAGCCTTTAACAATGTCTTGCCTTCGGCACTGCTGAGCGAGAAGGTTGGTCGCTGGCTGCTGATCTTGCAGTGCAGGGCCAGAGTCAGAATCACTCCATCCTGAGCCTTGTTTTTCAGCTGATAGCGTCCCAGCTGTTCATTTTCAATATAGACCCATTGTTGAGTGGGCATGCTGGCAGTAAATTTTTCCAGTTGCTCCAGGGTTTTTTTACTGATATCGACCACGCCGTCTTTGTCGATTTTCGGTGCTTTGTCTTTAGCGGAGAATAAACCGGTCACCTGATCGCTGACTTTTTCAGTGGTATTGGAAAGGGTCTGGCAGCCGCCTAACCCCAGCACAGCGGCCAAACCGCCCAGTGCAATCCATGGCTTGATATACATGATTTTTAAATATGTCGTTGTGTTTTGCTCCAGAGCATACCCAAATTGAGGCCAATTGAAAAATCTGCACTGGCTGCATGTAACAGAAAAACAGCGAAAAACTACATCCAGCAGGGGCGGAGATTTGTAAGCTAAACAGGCAGGGGATTGATCTGGGTACAAAAAACCCGCATTTTCGGCTTTGGGAAAGCCTTATGTCGTGACTGAATGCCGGATTGGACAAATTTATTCAGTACCTAAATTATCCACAAATCATTATCAATTTTCTAAATACCCTATTGTCCTCAAAACGGGCTAAGCTAGCTTATCTCCCAGAGGAACTTTTGCTTTGAGCCTCCTTCTGGATCATCGAATAATGAGATTGGAAATGACATCAGCGAATTCAGCCACCAAAAAACCGCTTTACATCCCTTATGCCGGAAACACGCTTCTGGAGCTGCCTTTGCTTAATAAAGGCGGTGCATTTACAGAAGAGGAACGCCGCCATTTTAATCTCCACGGTTTACTTCCACATGCCATCGAGAGCATTGAAGAACAGAGTCAGCGCTCCTATCAGCAATATGTGTCGTTTAACGATGCCATCAACAAGCATATTTATTTAAGAAATATTCAGGACACCAACGAAACCCTGTTCTATCACTTAATTGAGCATCATTTAAGTGAAATGATGCCGATTATTTATACCCCGACGGTTGGCGAAGCCTGCCAGCGTTTTTCTGATATTTACCGCCGTCATCGTGGCATCTTCCTGGCCTATCCGGACCGCGGCCATATTGATGACATTCTGCAAAATGTGAACAAGAAAAACGTGAAGGTGATTGTAATCACTGATGGCGAGCGCATCTTAGGTCTTGGTGATCAGGGGATTGGTGGGATGGGGATTCCGATTGGCAAATTATCCTTATATACCGCATGTGGTGGGATCAGCCCGGCTTATACCTTGCCAATTACTTTAGATGTAGGTACCAACAACCCGCAACTGCTGGATGATCCAATTTATATGGGCTGGAATCAGCCGCGGATTACCGACGATGAATACTATGCCTTTGTTGATGAAGTGATTGCCGCGATCCAGCGCCGCTGGCCAAAAGCGCTGATCCAGTTTGAGGATTTCGCTCAGAACAATGCCATGCCATTGTTAAACAAATATCGTGACCAGATTTGCTGTTTTAATGATGATATTCAGGGCACCGCAGCCGTTTCGGTGGGCAGTTTAATTGCTGCCTCACGTGCCGCTGGTAAACAGCTGAAAGATCAGGTGGTGGCTTTCCTCGGTGCCGGTTCTGCTGGTAGCGGCATAGCCGAGCAGATTATTGCGCAGATGATGTATGAAGGTTTAAGCGATGCCGAAGCGCGTGCGCGGGTATTTATGGTTGACCGTTTTGGCCTGATCACCGAAAACCAGCCGAATCTGCTGGACTTCCAGCGCAAACTGGCACAGCCGCCTGAACGGGTTGCAGCCTGGGGCAATGCCGATGACATGATTTCACTACTCGATGTAGTCAAACATGCCAAACCAACGGTACTGATTGGCGTATCAGGTCAGCCGGGGCTGTTTACCGAAGAAATTATTCGCACCCTGACCGAGAATTGTGAGCGACCAATTGTAATGCCACTGTCGAACCCAACTTCGCGGGTTGAGGCGGTGCCGGCTGATATCCTGCAATGGTCTGAAGGTAAGGCGCTGATTGCAACTGGTAGTCCATTTGCACCGGTGAATTATCATGGCAAGATTTATCATATCTCACAGTGTAATAACTCCTATATTTTCCCGGGTATTGGTTTGGGTGTAGTCGCCTCCGGCGCGACCCGAGTCACAGACAGTATGCTGATGGCGTCGAGTAATGCACTGGCAGACTGTTCGCCGATGCTGCTCGATCCAGCGGCCGATCTGCTGCCGGATTTAAATGAAATCCAGAAGGTTTCGAAAATTATTGCCTTTAAAGTGGCTAAAGCGGCGATGCTGGCCGGTGTAGCGCCGGTAATCAGTGACGAGTTACTGGCAGAGGCGATTGAGGCGAATTTCTGGAAACCGGAATACCGCAGTTATCGCCGGATTACCTTCTAAAATATAGACAAACACAACAAGGAGCTTCGGCTCCTTTTTTTAGGGCAGCTGTTGATCGCAACTGGTCGGAAACAGGCGGTTTGTAGCCCCGAAATGAAAGCGGGAGACTGGATTAAAAAATAAGCATTGTTTAGAATCGGGGCAAATTAAAACAATAGCTTTTATAACAATGATAACCCGTGTTCATATCCATACTGCCTTGGAGCAGGCCGGCCTCAGCCCACAAAAACGCGCCCTCCATATTCAATTTTCTCAGCTTGCCTTAAATACCGATGTTTTCTTGCAGCGCATCGACGGTGAACACCAGCTCAATCAGGGCTTATGTGCTGAACTGATCTGTCTCTCCACCAACGCGCAGATTCCGTTAAAACAGTTTATCGGCGCGCAGGTTGCCGTCGATCAGGTCACTGACCAGGGCCAGCTATTTCGCAGCAGCGGTATTATCACCGCAGCCGCGCAAGGCCAGAGTGATGGCTCTCTCACCCTCTATAAACTTACGCTAGAAGATCCAACCGCACTCTGGCATAAACGCCGTAATAGCCGCGTGTTTATGAATAAAAGCGTACGCGAAGTCAGCGAGATTCTGTTTAAAGAATGGCAGAACAAAAGCCCGCTCTTTGCCGCCAGCCTGACCCTGGACTTAACCGGACTGACCCAGGAACTGGATGTGCGTCCCTTTATCATGCAGTCCAATGAAACCGACTATGACTTTTTGACCCGGCTCTGGCGCAGTGAAGGGATTAACTGGCTGATTGATGAAGCCCAGTTACAGGTCGTACATTCCAGCAGCCCGCTTCAGGCCCAGAAATTACGCCTGATTGATGATAACAACCAGTACAGCGCCTTAAATCGTCGCAGTATCCGCTTTCATCGCTCCAGTGCCACCGAACAATTAGACAGTATCACCCAGTTGATTGCCCAGCGCAGCCTGCAACCGACGGCCGTACATCTGCAGCGCTGGCAGTCGGATAGCCTGAGCCAGGAAGAAGGCGCCGGTTCTGTACAAAGCAAACACCAGCACAGCCACAATCAGGACAATGCCAGCTTAAGCCTGGAACAAGCCTGGCAGATCAGCCCGGCCTGGATGCAGGATTTAAATGGCGAAGACCAGGCCACAGCCTCTTCCAACAACCAGCTGGATAAACTGAACCAGAACCTCAGCCACTACAACGACCTGCAATCCAAATACTTCAGCGCCCATTCCACCGTCCGTGATGCCCAGGTTGGCTACTGGTTTGAACTGAATGAACACCCGGAAATTGACCAGCACAGCGCAGCCGACAAAGAATTCTTAATTACCGGCAAACAGTTCTATAACCAGAACAACTTACCTAAAGACCTCAATCAGCAGATCAACCAGCTACTCAGCCAGAGCCACTGGCATAGCCATATTAATGTTAAACACGAACAACACCCGGATGAACGTCAAGGCAATACCTTAACCTTACAACGTCGCAATATCCGCACCGTCCCGGAATACCATCCACTACAGCACCGCCCAGCGGCTCATCCACAGCGCGCCCGGGTAGTCGGTCCTGCTGGCGAAAGCATCCATGTCGATGAATGGGGCCGAATCAAAGTCCGTTTCCTGTTTACCCGCAGTGATGACCATCAGCATGATGGCGGGGCCGGCAGTAATGACAATGACACCGATTCCGCCTGGGTGGATGTACTGACGCCTTGGGCCGGAGAAGGCTACGGGGCACGTTTCCTGCCACGGATTAATGAAATTGTGGTGATCGACTTCTTCGACGGTAACATCGACCGGCCATTTGTGGTGGGGCGTTTACATGAAGCAGAACGCTCGCCAACCCGCTTTGATACCCTAGGCCAGCTACCCGACACCAAAAAACTCAGTGGTATCCGCTCACAGGAAATTGAAGGCAGTGGTTTTAACCAGCTGCGTTTTGATGATACTCCGAAGCAGATTTCTGCCCAGCTGCAAAGCAGCCATGGCGCGACCCAACTGAACCTAGGGAACTTGAGCCATCCCAAAGCCAGTGCCGAAAGTGACGGTCGTGGTGAAGGTTTTGAACTGAGAACCGATCAGTGGGGTGCAGTCCGTGCTGGAGAAGGCTTGCTGATTTCCACCCATCCACAGGCACAGGCAGAAGGCAATCATCTCGATGCCAGTGAAGCCAAGAGCCAGCTAGAAAGCAGCTTAAACAACAGTACTGCCCTAAGTGAAGTGGCCAAAAACCAGCAGACCGATCCTTTAGAAGTTCTCGATAACTTAAAGAACTTCCTGGAACAGATCGAACAGCAGGATGAAAGCAAAGCCGCTGCTTTTAAACAGGCACTGATGATTCTCAGCGCACCAAACTCTATTGCGTTGAGTAGCCAGCAAGATGTACATCTCTCTGCGGATGGTCAGATCAGCCACAGTGCCGGAGAGAGTATTAACCTGAGTACGCAGCAATCCCTGATTGCCCATGCCAGCCAGAAACTAAGTTTATTTGCAGCACAAGAGGGTGCACGTCTGTATGCTGGTAAAGGCAAGGTTGAGATTCAGGCACAGGGTGATGGGGCAGATCTTATTGCCAGGAAAGGGGGGAAGGTCATCTCCACAGAAGACAGGATTGAAGTTAAGGCGAGTAAAAAAATTATATTGGTCGCTGGAGGAAGTCAGATTGAGATTAGTGGTTCAGGCGTGTTACCGACCACGGGTGGCAAGTTCGAGGTGAAAGCAGGGCAGCATCTGTTTTTACAGCCACAGAATGTGGTTGAACCGAAGATGAGCTTACCTCAGATGGCAACATTGTTTAGTAATCAAATCAATTATCAATGGAATAGCTCATCTGCAGGAGAAAAAGAAATTTTTGTGATTGATCAAACTGATGGAAAGCTTCTGAAAACCAATAAATCCATATTAAATGAACAACATCAATTGAGTACTTTTAGGTTCTATACGCCGCAGTCAACTGACTTTATTGCACTGGGCTTTAACTCTTTGCATACACATTTGAGTGGAGCATTGAGTGATGAACAGATTGATTATTTGCTCGAAGAAATAGAAGAAGATCAGGAGGATGAGGTGTCTACACACGAGGATATTGAATCATGAGTAAACTGGTGACCATTACCTCTAAGTTTTATGATAAATCTGGACGATATGTCAGAAATCTGAAGGTGAAATCACGTTATCAAAATTCATCGAGAGAGAATCTGAAGAAAACAGATACAGATGGCTTATTTGTCTTTCAAGCTTCTCCTAATCGGATGGTAGAAATTTTAGCAAAACCACCGAAGGCATCTGATTATACTGTGGTGAAGGTCATTAATTCTTCGACACTCTCCTCTTCAGAGCATCCTATAAAAATTCAGTTACCTAACACCATTGAAGAATATCGACAAATGAATAGTACGATTTCTCAGAATGGTTTGGTGGTAACACCTTTTCAAGTGGTTGATGTTCATGGAAAGATTATGGCTCATTTTCCGATACAAACACGGCCAAAGGGAAAGAAAAGTTTTGAACGTATTACAGATGATCAAGGAAGAGTTGAAGTCCTCTCTTCAGCTAATCGTGATATTGAATTTTTAGCCTTAACATCGAATGATGAGTTTGTTTTAAAAAGATCGCTTAATTCAGGTAATGGCACAGAAAAACCTATTCTGATTCAACTAGATGAACCCTATGAAAAGTTTAAAAGTACTTCTACACTAACACTTGTAGATCGTGAAGGTAGTAATTACGTTATTGAAAAAACAAATATTGAGATGTTAATTGTAGCTACCGGGAAGAAAAAGGTTTATTCGATTTCCAATGGAAAACTGCCGTTAATAAGTATGGTTGGGCAGAGATTACAATTTACTGTACTCAAACCAGATGGAAAGCCTTTAGATCCAGTAAGTTATGTGGCCAAAAGAGTTAAAGAGGAAGCTGTTAAATTACATCTAGATGTTGATATTATTGAAGGAACCACAGAGGAGAATAAACCTAATTTAGATAACAGGATTGATAATGATTCAGAAGATATTATTTCGTTAAGCTTTTTTAAAGCTGTTTATGGTTCTAGAAAACTATTTTCTCATCGCGTAATGAATGGGAGATCAACACAAAATACTACGCCAGAAGAGTTTGTTCCTGAGTTGAATAAAAGTCTTAGAAAACATAATTTAAAAGATAAATTAATGTTATGTCATTTTTTAGCACAAATTTATCATGAGTGTGACCACTTTAATACCTTAATTGAATATGCTAGTGGGAAAGATTATGATATATCTAACTTTCCGCCATCTGTTTGTGACGTTAAAAATAGTCGAGCATGTCGAAGAAGAAATCAAATCTTAGCTGAAGGAAATACATCTTTTGGAGATGGTCCTAAGTATAAAGGAAGAGGTCTAATTCAGCTAACTTGGAAAAGTGCATATAAAAAATATAAAAACTACTCAGGAATAGATGTAGTTAGTAACCCAGAATTAATTTGTGATGACTTATTTCATGCAGTGGAAAGTTCTGTATGGGCATTTAATATATTTAAAAATGCAGATAATTTAATTTATAAAGGGTATCCAGATTTAAATAGTAACTATAGTGATAGTCATCATTTAAAAGTAGTTGAGTCTGTGAGTAAGAGAATAAATGGTGGAAATAATGGGATGTTGGAAAGAAAGAAGTTATTTATAAAAATATTGAGAGAAGTGGAGAAAAGGAATGGTTTTAAATAAATTTTTCATTTTTTTATTATTGATTTTTTCAGGTAATTTGTCAGCAAAAGATATTTTAGTAAAAGAAGATAATAATATTTACTATAGGAAAGGGGGAGAAAAATTTTATTTATTCAATGGTAATGACTACTGTTATAATAAAAATGGTTTTTGGTTAGAGGAAATAAATGATAGTAAGTATAAATATTTGGTGGTGAATTACACAGAGGATTGCAACCCAAGTGGTCAATACAGGATTTTTGAGATATCTTCTAAAGAGGTAAAAGAGTTTTATTTGAGTCCATTATACGATCCAGAATTTAAAAAAAATAGAATTATTGAAAGGTTTAAAGATGGAGCAATAAGCTATAAAAGAATATATCTTTTAGAGTCTGGGAAATATATATTGAAAGAAGAATGGAGGACTTTAGCTCCAAACTTAAATTTAACTACTTTTTTTTCAAATCCTAATAATATTTATGTATTGAAGAGTGACTTAGGTAAAATAGTCGAGAAAGTTGAAGTATCCTCAAGAAAGGCTTTTTTATTTGATCAATATTTTAATAAGAAAAGATCTTATTTAATTAATGGGGATATTGTAAGGATAAAAAATATTGTAAAAAATAAAGATGAATTTTACTTAAATATTGAATATTTAAGTATGAGTGGGAAAGTAGTAAAAGGTTATATATTGATATCTGATATTTTGTGATTTTTCATTTTAAAATTTTATGAATTAAAGAAATTTATAAGTTCAAGAATTATCAATAAGAATTGTAATTAATTGAAAATTCCCTATTCTAGTTTTCTCCTTAAGGAGGAGAGGAACTCTATTACTATAAGGTAATAAATGATAAGGTTGAAAAATTATGAAAAATATTTATGTATTAATTTTTATCATTTTATTATCATCATATTCATTGGCTCACTCTAGTCATGAATTTTATTGCTTATCAGATGGTAAAAAATCAATATTATTAGTTCCTATTTACTATCTTCAAGTCAAAAAAATTAAATATTTCCCCTATATGAGAGATATAAATCTTTCAGACCCCTATGAAATAGAAGAAGTAGATATGGGTGATAATGCTCAGCCAGAAATCTATCGTTCAATGAATGAAATTATAGATGGTAAAATCACTGGGAAATATCGTTTTATGTCCCAAGGATATTTACTTTATGAAGTGGCTTATACAAATAAAAATACTAGAAAAGTCACTAAATTCGAGAATAAAAAAGTAAAATTAAAGGGAATTGAATGTTTTTGAAAATTTTCTTGAGTTGTATTTTTATAACTTTATTTGGATGTGGCTCTTCAGAAATTAGTCGTTCAGCTGAAGTGGATCAGAATACTATTGCAGATGAGAAAATCTTTGAATTGAATCTTGTTGATTTGCAATTAAGCGATCAAGGAGGTATTGCTAAATTATCAAAAAAAAATAATTTTTGCCGACTTCATGTTGAGCTATTAAGTAGTTATGGGAAGGAGGTTTATAATTTTAAATTTAGCCTATTAAGTTTAGTAGAAACTAATCATTTTATTTATAAATATGAGGGTGGAATTGTAGACTATAGAACTGCAGAGGATAAAGAGCTGACAGAGTTGATGGCAGAGTACAAGGATGAACATGTTATTTCAAATGAGCTTCAGTTAATAAATAAGGAAACCGTATTAGGTCATAAGAATATTGATATCAATAAAAATTTTGAATTTTATTTGAATTTATTCCCAAATGATGCAGTTTTAAAGTGTAGATAAATTTAGGAAATATAAAAATAAATAGCTATGAGTCCTTTTAGTATTCTGGTTATAGTTCATCTTTTTTCTGAATGGTAAAAGCCGACTCTCGTCGGCTTTATAAATTATCCTTCCAGCACTGTTTCCAGCAACTCTTCACTTGGAGCGAAGTAGTAAGCACCATCTAAAGCGGTCACAAAATGCAGTAAACGGTCATGAATACCATCCCCCGAGGTGCCAAACATACGCTCAAGCATCGCATCCAGAATGGTTAAATCCTTGGTATAGGCAATAAAGAATAAGCCTTGGTCACCTTGCCCATCCCCATACGGTAGGGAATGACGCAGAATTTCCATTTCTTCACCTTCATCATCTTCAACCACGGTACGGGCGACGTGGGCATTGTCAGGTTTCACCTCATCATCCAGCTCAATCGACTCAAGTTTGGTGCGACCCATCACTTGTTCTTGTGCATCGACTTTCAGACGTTTCCATTTATCTAAATCATGTGCATAACGCTGGGCAAAGACAAAGGAACCATCTTCAAAAATGCCGGCATCTTCGCCCAGTAAAGCGACTTCAGCACGGTCATCCGGGAATTGCGGGTTTTCTGTGCCATCAATAAAGCCGGTCATGTCGCGGCCATCAAAATAGCGGAAGCAGACCCGCTCATCCAGAACATCAACCTGATCCTGAATACCCTCAAAGAAAGACTGGCTCAGGGCAAAACAGATATCCGCACGGGCACTGGCAATATGAATGAGTACATCTGCCGGTACGACAGGCATCTGGAATGCGCCTTCAATCGGTTGTAACTGCTTAAAGCCAGCTGGAGTTTGGGAGTACAGTTGTGCCCAAAGTTCAGGTCCAAAGGCCACGGCAGTTTTAATTTGTGCATGAGGATGCTGGGTAATCAGGCGATCACGGGTATTAAAAAGATCAGCTAATTTTTCTTTTAATTGCTCAAGAGTTAAATCTTTTAAACGTAAAACAATAAAACGGGCATGATCTGAAGGTAATGGCAAGATTACAGATTGAGCTGTCATTCATGGCTCCTAAGTTTTTAATAATCAATCACTAAAACTATTGTGCCTGAACCGGTAGCAGCTTAACAGTCTCTGGATCAGATTTTTATTGCCTCTTTACTGCGCACTTAAAAGATGAATCGTCATATAATAATCTGTCATTTTTGTGGTGAATTACCATGTCTTATCAGATTTGGCTGGCCTATATGCTGGCCTGTTGGGTGATTAGTGTGTCGCCGGGCGCAGGTGCGATTGCCTCGATGTCGAGTGGGCTGAATTACGGTTTTCGTCATGGTTACTGGAATGCCATCGGGCTGCAACTGGCGCTGCTGGTACAGATTGCGATTGTGGCGGCCGGCGCGGGCGTGCTATTTGCGACCACGCCTTGGGCTTTTCTGGCAGTGAAATGGTTCGGGGTAGCGTATCTGCTGTATCTGGCCTATCTGCAATGGAAAGCGCCGGTACACTCGATTGAAATCCGGCAGGATTTACCACAGAAATCAGCTAGACGACTGCTGCTGAACGGTTTTCTGGTGAATATGAGCAATCCGAAAGCGATTGTATTTTTGCTGGCTGTCTTGCCACAATTTCTGGATTTATCCAAACCGCAGTGGATTCAATATCTGATTATGGCAGCAACCATGATTACGATTGATCTGATTGTGATGGCGGGCTATACCGGCCTGGCAGCTAAGGTTTTAAGATTGTTAAAGTCACCGCGTCAGCAGAAAGTCATGAACCGGACGTTTGCCAGTCTGTTTGCTGGTGCTGCATTTTTATTAAGTCTGGTGCATCAGTAATAGATGTTGATTTTCCCCTCTCAATGATAAAGAGGAGAGGGCTAGATGGAACTTTTCGGTTGATTGTTTAGGCCAGTTTTTTAAATTTCTGCATGGTAAAGATCAGGGCAAAAATCACCGCCATGGTCAGCACAATAGTCAGACCGGTCGAGGTATTTAAGCCGGCGCTGGACCATAAACCAACCGTTACCCCAATTTGTGCAATCACAAAAGCCCAAATCACCATCTGTTTCGGAGAATGCGCCAGCAGTCGTGCCGTGAGCGCCGGAATCACCAGCAGCGCACCCATCAATAGCGAGCCGACCGCGCGTAATGCCAGAACCGTAAACAGGGCCAGCAGCAACATAAAAATCAGACGTTGCCACTGGGCATGAATACCTTCACTGGCAGCAATATCCGGATCAATGGCAATCTGAATCTGGGCTTGCCAATACTTATATAGAACCAGCAGTGCACCGACAATCACCAGCGCAAAGATGGGTAAATCAGCCCAGGAGATCGTGAGCAGATCACCAAACAGGTAGCTGAGCAGTTCCGGGCGCAGGCTTGGAATGTGCTGGATAAACAGTAGACCGGAGCAGAGCAGGGTCGCAGAGCATAAGGCCAGCAGGGCATCATTCGGTAAGCGCGGATCATGCAGAATCCAAAGAATACCAACCAGTAATAAGGCTAAAAATGTAACGCCCATCCACAGCGGTAAGCTCAAGGCGCCGGCAATGGCCACGCCTAATAAGGTGCCATGTGCCATGGTATCGGCAAAAAAAGACATCCGGCGCCACAGCATCAGACAGCCGAGTGGCGCGGTCAGAAACACCAGTAAAGTGCCCATGATCCAGGCCGGAAGTAATAACGATAACCAATCCATCATGGTTTAGACTTCCGGTTCAGGGTGAATATGGGGACGGGAATCATGCTGACACGGCTCGGCATGGTCGCCATGCGCACAATGATCATGATGATGCTGATAGAACACCCGGTTGGTGCCAAAAATGGCCTGATATTCCGGATGCTGCTGCACGCTTTCGGGCAAGCCGCTACAGCAAATGTGTTTATTTAAACATACCACCCGATGCGTGCCTTGCATGACCCATTGCAGATCATGTGAGACCATCAGCACGGCACAGCCATATTTTTCTGGTAGGCTACGCACATAGTCATACAGCTCGGCTTCCGACTGGATATCCAGCCCCTGCATTGGTTCATCCAGCACCAGCACATCGGGTTGGCGCAATAAGGCGCGGGCCAGTAATACCCGCTGCCGTTCACCACCTGACAATTGCTGCACTTTGGAATTTTCCAGCTTGGCAATACCGGTATCGCGGATAATTTCTGCTTTTAACGTGCTGCTACATTTTTCTAAAGCCAGCAGATCCTTGACCCTTAACGGCAAGCTGTGTGAAGGATTGAATTTCTGCGGCACATAGGAAAATTTTAGTTTTTTATCGGCCAGTACTTTGCCAGCCGTGGGTTTGACAATACCGAGCATGACTTTAATCAGCGTCGATTTGCCGGCACCATTCGGACCAATGAGCGTGACAATTTCTTTCTCATGCAAAGAGAAATCGACCTGTTTTAAAATATCACGCTCATCAATCCGGACTTGAATCTGTTCAAGGCGAATCAGCGGCGCAGGACTTAGCGTTTGCTGGCGCAGTGCTGACATAAACCAGAAATCTCGATAATACTGTGATGGGCGGTGAAGTGGTCCGAAGCCGACAGCTCTGCCAGTTGCTGCAGTAAACCCTGCGCAGAAGCTTCTTTGACCACTTTGCATTCGGTGCAAATTAAAAACGCCGCCTGATGGCCTTCGCGCGGATGGCAGCAGGGAATATAGGCATTAATAGAAGTTAAACGGTGAATCAGCCCTTTTTCTAATAAAAAGTCGAGGGTGCGGTACACGGTTGGTGGTGCCGCCGGACGATCTGACTCACTTTTAATTTTGGCCAGCAGGTCGTATGCCCCCATCGGGCCCGAGGCATTTAAAATCAGTTCCAGCACTTCACGACGAAGTGGGGTCAGGCGAGCACCTGTGGCGGCACAGAGACTTTCGGCTTCAGCAAGACGCTGCTCAATATTTTGATGGTCGTGCACGCCATGTAATGCATCATGATGTTCATGAGAACATAAGCTCATAGCTACCCCAAGGAAATGTAGGAGGAAAATCGGACATTAAATTTTAACATGAAGTATAGTCAGATTCGATTATACATAGGTATTTTTGTTATTTTGTTATAATATAACATCTATCCTGTTTTATGATTTTGCGCTCATGTCCCGTTTTTTCGCCTTCTGTGCTCTGGCTTTGTTCAGTACCTTGAGTTGGTCTCAAAGTCTTGTTATTTCGACACAGCCGATTTATCTGATTGCCAAGGAAATTACACAAGGCATAGAAACCCCGACCTTATTATTGGCCGACCAGACCGGACATGATGTCAGTTTGACTCCTGCACATCGCAAGACCATTCAGGATGCAGGTCTGGTGATCTGGCTGGGCAAAGCGCATGAAGCGCCTCTAGAAAAACTGTTCAGCAATCAGAGCAAAGCTATTTCATTGCTAGATTCTGGCATTTTGCAAACGCTACCACAGCGTAGCCCTCGTGGTGCAGCATTAAAAGATACGGTCGACTCGCATGTCTGGCTTGATCCGAACAATGCCATTCGTATTGGCTTTTTTATTGCGGCCTTGCGTTCCCAGCAGGTGCCTGAGCAGCGTGAACAGTACTGGGCCAATGCCCGTGCCTTTGCCCAAGAGCTGCTCCTGACCGCAGACAAGTTTAAAAGCAAAGCCTCGGCCAAAGCCTACTGGTCTTATCATGATGCCTATCAATATCTGGAACGTCCGCTGAACCTGAAGTTTGCCGGCGCACTGACCCATGATCCGCATGTCGCTCCGACGGTGGCGCAAATTAAATATATGAATGATCATCGTCCAAACACGAAAATGTGTTTACTGGCCGAAGGTCATGCCAGCAAGAGCCAGTATCAGCGCCTGAATCCGATTGTGTTTCAAATGGTCGACGAAAGTATGAGTGGGGCAGGGGACTTTGTGCAGGCCTGGCAGAAATTGGCTACCCAAACGCAAAAATGTGTAATAAATGCGCAAAAATAGCGCGTTTTGGCGGCAAATTTGAATTATGACAATACGGTTACAGTTGTGCAAAAAAATACGACTAAGATCGGGAAAAGATTGCATGTTCAGGGGTGTAACTCTATAATGCCTGCGATAAAAAACGATCATCAGTTAAACTTGTCAAGCATTTATGCTGTGAGTGGAAAGTAAATGAGCCGAACTAGTCGCTTGATTGACCGACGATTAGCGAAAGCTTTGGTCTTCTTGCAAGCATTCATGATACCTGTTGCTGCATTGATTGCCTGGATATTCAAAGATGCTACAGCCGCCTTGAGTGCCGCACTTGGTGCATTGGTATGTTGGGTTGCAAGTTGTTATTTTTCCTGGCAGTCGTTCCGCGCAGCAGGCGCGAGAGCATCTAAACAAGTTCTGTCGAACATGTATAGGGGCATGCTCGGTAAGTTTGCGATTGTGATCGTAGGATTCATTTTAATTTTAAGCAATGTCGAGCCGTTGTCTCCGGTTGCATTGTTTTGTGGTTTTATTCTCGTTCAGGCCATGTCGTGGGTCGCTCCGTTTTGGGTGTCACGTCTACAAAAACGAGTATAGGCGCAGCAAAAATTGAAAAGTTTTTAGGAGATGAGCGAGATATCAAGCAGCACGCGATATTCGTTCCCTCTTTTGTTTTTGACATTGACCAGGTGTGATTTATGGCTGCTGAAGAACATGCCCTTACTTCGACCGAGTATATCAAGCATCACTTGACCAACATGACGTACGGCAAAATGCCAGACGGTTCATGGAAGTTGGCTGAGTCTGCTGAAGAAGCTCAACAGATGGGGTTCACTGCTATTCACTTGGATTCAATGGGTTGGTCTATCGGACTTGGTCTGATCTTCTGTTTATTGTTCTGGATTGTCGCGAAAGCTGCAAATTCAGGCGTGCCTGGTAAATTCCAGTCAGTAATTGAAGTGATTATCGAGTTTGTAGATTCAAGTGTACGTGATACCTTCCATGGGAAGTCTCGATTAATTGCACCCTTAGCATTAACCATTTTCGTGTGGATTTTCCTCATGAACTTGATGGATTTAATCCCTGTTGACTTTATTCCTTATGTAGCTCAACAGGCGATTGCATCTATGCTGGGTGTGGACCCTCATCAGGTTTACTTTAAAATTGTTCCGACTACAGATCCAAACATTACCTTAGGTATGTCTATTTCTGTATTCTTCTTAATTATTTTCTATAGTATTCGTGAGAAAGGTGTTGGCGGCTTCGTTGGTGAGTTGGCACTTAACCCATTTAACCCAAGTAATCCAGTTGCTAAAGTGCTTTTAATTCCATTCAACTTATTGTTGGAATTGACTACTTTCTTGGCGCGACCAGTTTCATTGGCTCTACGACTGTTCGGTAACATGTATGCGGGTGAGTTAATCTTCATTCTTATCGCGTTATTACCGTTCTGGATCCAGTGGGCATTGTCTGTGCCTTGGGCGATTTTCCACATTTTGATTATTACGCTACAAGCATTCATTTTCATGATGTTGACAATCGTGTACATGAGCATGGCAAGCGAAAAGCATTAATGGTATGGCCTAACTGTCATCGGGCGGTTGGGCACACAATTTTTTAACTTAATTTGGTATAAAACCTAACCTCTGAGGAATTTTTCATGGAACTCACTTTAGGTCTAGTTGCAATTGCATCTGCTATCTTGATCGCTTTCGGTGCTTTAGGTACTGCGATTGGTTTTGGTCTTTTGGGCGGTCGCTTCCTTGAAGCTGTTGCACGTCAGCCAGAATTGGCTCCACAACTTCAAACTCGTATGTTCTTAATCGCGGGTCTTCTTGATGCTGTGCCTATGATCGGTGTTGGTATTGGCTTGTTCTTCATCTTCGCTAATCCATTTGTAGGTTAATCAGCTTAATTCCCAAAAATCCACTATTTGAGGAATAGCAATGAATATCAACCTCACATTGATTGGCCAAGCGATTGCATTTGCGATTTTCGTCGCATTCTGCATGAAGTTTGTATGGCCACCACTAATCAATGCGATTAGTGAGCGTCAGCGTCGCATCGCTGATGGCTTAAATGCTGCTGAAAAAGCAAAAGCTGACCTTGCTGATGCGCAAGCACAAGTTAAGGCAGAGCTAGACGCAGCGAAAGCACAAGCGGCTCAATTGATCGAACAAGCGAACCGTCGTGCAGCACAATTGGTCGAAGAAGCGCGTACTCAAGCATCTGCTGAAGGTGAGCGTATCCGTCAACAGGCGAAAGAAGCTGTTGATACTGAAATCAATGCTGCTCGCGAAGAATTACGTCAACAAGTCGCTGCTTTGGCAGTTGCCGGTGCTGAGAAAATTCTTAGCCAGCAAGTTGACGCAGAAGCTCACAATGCCATGCTGAACCAGCTGGCTGCTAAACTTTAAGCGAGGCGAAATATGGCTGAACTCTTGACGTTGGCACGCCCATATGCGAAAGCAGCATATGCTTATGCCTCTGAGCAAAGTGCAACTGACAGTTGGTCACAAGCACTAGCATTGCTCAGTGCTGCGGTACAAGACGAAGCATTTTCAGCTTACTTAAATCGCCCTGAGCTTACTCCTGCAGAGCAGGTGAGTGTTTTTGCAAAAGTTTTAGGTGAAGACCAGACTGCAGCATTGTCAAACTTTTTGACTTTGCTTGCTGAAAATGATCGTTTGTCTTTAATGCCTGAAATTCAAGCAGAATATGAACAGCTCAAATCACAGAATAACAACAATGTGGACGTCGTAATTGAATCGGCTTTCCCATTGTCTGCTGACCAGGAACAAGTGTTGAAAGCGGCGCTGGAAAAGCGTTTCAACAGCACGGTTTCTATTGCAGTAGAAGTCAACCCGGCGTTAATCGCGGGTGTTGTTATTCGTGCAGGCGACCAAGTGATAGATGATTCTGCGCTTAACAAGCTTGAAAAAATGCGGACTCGTCTTCTTGCGTAATTGCATATAAGAAGACTGAACTTTAAAAAGATTGAGGTATAGCGCAATGCAACAACTGAATCCATCCGAGATCAGTGCGCTCATTAAACAGCGTATCGGCGATCTGGACACCAGCGCGACCGCTAAAAACGAAGGTACCATTGTTATGGTATCCGACGGTATTGTGCGCATTCACGGTCTTGCTGATGCAATGTACGGTGAAATGATCGAATTCGACGGCGGCTTATACGGTATGGCACTGAACCTAGAACAGGATTCAGTGGGCGTCGTTGTTTTAGGTAACTACTTAGGCCTTCAAGAAGGTCAAAAAGCTCGTTGTACAGGTCGTGTATTAGAAGTTCCGGTTGGTCCAGAACTTTTAGGCCGTGTCGTAGATGCTTTGGGTAACCCAATTGATGGTAAAGGCCCAATTGATGCGAAATTAACTGATGCTGTAGAAAAAGTAGCACCAGGCGTAATTTGGCGTCAATCAGTGGATCAACCTGTACAAACTGGTTATAAATCAGTAGATACAATGATCCCAGTTGGCCGTGGTCAGCGTGAGTTGATCATTGGTGACCGTCAGACTGGTAAAACAGCTATGGCGATCGATGCGATCATCGCTCAGAAAAACTCTGGCATTAAGTGTGTATACGTAGCAATTGGTCAAAAACAATCGACTATCGCGAACGTAGTACGCAAGCTGGAAGAAACTGGCGCTATGGCGTATACCACTGTTGTAGCAGCAGCTGCAGCTGATCCAGCAGCAATGCTGTATCTGGCGCCTTATGCTGGCTGTACAATGGGCGAATACTTCCGTGATCGTGGTGAAGACGCGTTAATTATTTATGATGATTTGTCTAAGCAAGCTGTTGCTTACCGTCAAATTTCATTGCTTCTTCGTCGTCCACCAGGTCGTGAAGCTTACCCAGGTGACGTATTCTATCTACATTCTCGTCTACTTGAACGTGCTTCTCGCGTATCTGCTGACTATGTTGAGAAATTCACTAACGGTGAAGTTAAAGGCCAAACTGGTTCATTAACTGCATTGCCGATTATTGAAACTCAAGCAGGTGACGTATCTGCATTCGTACCGACTAACGTAATTTCGATTACTGATGGTCAGATCTTCCTTGAAACATCATTATTCAACGCGGGTATTCGTCCTGCGGTGAACGCCGGTATTTCTGTATCGCGTGTTGGTGGTTCGGCTCAAACGAAGATCATCAAAAAATTGTCTGGTGGTATCCGTACCGCTTTGGCGCAATACCGTGAATTGGCAGCGTTTGCTCAGTTCGCTTCTGACCTTGACGAAGCAACTCGTAAGCAACTTGAACATGGTCAACGCGTAACTGAGTTAATGAAGCAGAAACAATATGCGCCTTACTCAATTGCTGACCAGGCTGTTTCAGTTTATGCATCTAACGAAGGCTACATGGCTGACGTTGAAGTGAAGAAAATCGTAGACTTTGATGCTGCGTTAATTTCTTACTTCCGTTCAGAGCACGCTGCGTTAATGCAACAAATCGATGAAACTGGTGATTACAACAAAGACATCGAAGCTGCAATCAAAGCAGGTATTGAAAGCTTTAAAGCGACTCAAACTTACTAATTTAGCACTTTGCTAATTAGTGTTGGTTTGGTTCACGGATCAACCTTCGAGGGCTCGAAAGGGCCTTCGAATACTAGGTTAAGCGTATGGCAAACTTAAAAGAAATTCGCGCCAAAGTAGCTAGCATCAAGAGCACGCAGAAGATTACTCGAGCGATGCAAATGGTAGCTGCTTCTAAGATGCGTCGTGCGCAAGAGCGCATGGCTCAAGGCCGTCCGTATGCCGAAAATATGCACCGTGTAATTGCTCATTTGGTACAAGCGAATCCTGAATATAAACACCGTTATATGGTTGAGCGTCCTGTGAAGCGCGTTGGCTATATCATTGTTTCTTCAGATCGTGGTTTGGCAGGCGGTTTGAACATTAACCTGTTCAAAAAAGTGGTCAAACACGTACAACAGCAACAAGAGCAGTCAATTGAAGTTCAATTTGCTTTAATTGGTCAAAAAGCGGTTTCGTTTTTTAAAAACTACGGCGGTAAAGTACTAGGTGCAACTACAAACGTAGGTGATACACCAAGTCTTGAACAGTTATCTGGTTCTGTACAGGTGATGTTAGACGCTTATGATAAAGGCGAGTTAGATCGTATTTATCTGGTGTCCAACGGCTTTGTCAATGCCATGACTCAAAATCAAAAAATCGAACAGCTTGTTCCTTTAGCAGCTGCTGAAGAAGACAAGACCCTGAACCGTCAATACGGTTGGGACTATATTTATGAACCAGAAGCAGAAGAACTGCTGAATGGTTTATTGGTTCGTTATATTGAGTCTGTGGTGTATCAAGGTGTGATTGAAAACATCGCTTGTGAGCAATCTGCACGTATGGTCGCAATGAAAGCTGCGACAGATAACGCAGGTGAGCTTATCAAGAACCTACAACTTATTTATAACAAGCTGCGTCAAGCCGCGATTACTCAGGAAATTTCTGAGATCGTTGGTGGTGCCGCTGCCGTTTAACATTATTTTGAATTGAGGAGACAGCAATGAGTAGCGGTCGTATCATTCAGATCATCGGCGCGGTTATCGACGTCGAGTTTGAACGCAACAGCGTTCCTAAGATCTATGACGCTCTTCACGTTGATGGCACTGAAACTACTTTAGAAGTTCAGCAACAACTTGGTGACGGCGTTGTACGTACAATTGCGATGGGATCTACTGAAGGTCTTAAACGTGGTTTGAACGTAACTAACACTAACGCGCCGATCTCTGTACCAGTAGGTACAGCGACACTTGGTCGTATCATGGACGTTCTTGGTCGCCCTATCGACGAAGCTGGTCCAGTTGCAACTGAAGAGCGTTTACCAATTCACCGTCAAGCGCCTTCTTATGCAGAACAAGCGGCTTCTACTGACCTTCTAGAAACTGGTATTAAAGTCATTGACTTACTTTGCCCGTTCGCGAAAGGTGGTAAAGTTGGTCTGTTCGGTGGTGCCGGTGTTGGTAAAACTGTAAACATGATGGAGTTGATCAACAACATCGCTAAAGCGCACTCAGGTTTATCTGTATTCGCTGGTGTTGGTGAGCGTACTCGTGAAGGTAACGACTTCTATCACGAGATGAAAGACTCTAACGTTCTAGACAAAGTAGCAATGGTCTACGGTCAGATGAACGAGCCACCTGGTAACCGTTTACGCGTAGCGTTGACTGGTCTGACTATGGCTGAGTACTTCCGTGATCAAAAAGACGAAAACGGTAAAGGCCGTGACGTATTATTGTTCGTTGACAACATCTACCGTTATACACTAGCAGGTACTGAAGTATCAGCACTTCTAGGCCGTATGCCATCTGCAGTAGGTTATCAGCCTACACTTGCAGAAGAGATGGGTGTTCTTCAAGAACGTATTACATCAACTAAGTCTGGTTCGATTACGTCTATCCAAGCGGTATACGTACCTGCCGATGACTTAACAGATCCATCGCCTGCTACAACGTTCGCTCACTTGGACGCAACTGTTGTATTGAGCCGTGACATCGCTTCTCAAGGTATTTACCCTGCGATCGATCCACTTGACTCTACTTCACGTCAGTTAGATCCACTGGTAGTTGGTACTGAGCATTACGAAATCGCTCGTTCAGTTCAAAACGTTCTTCAACGTTATAAAGAATTGAAAGACATTATCGCAATTCTTGGTATGGACGAATTGTCAGAAGAAGACAAACTTACTGTATACCGTGCACGTAAGATCCAACGTTTCTTCTCTCAACCGTTCCACGTAGCTGAAGTATTTACTGGCGCGCCTGGTAAACTTGTACCGCTTAAAGAAACGATTCGTGGCTTTAAAGGTCTTCTAGCTGGTGAATACGATCACATCCCAGAACAAGCGTTCTATATGGTTGGTGGTATTGACGAAGTGATTGCTAAAGCCGAGAAACTTTAATTAGCTACCTAATTTAGGAGGTTCTCATGGCGACTATGCAATGTGACGTTGTAAGTGTTCAGGAGTCTTTGTACTCTGGCACTGTAACTATGCTAATTGCAAAAGGTGCTGGCGGTGAGTTGGGTATTATGCCTGGCCACGCTCCGCTGGTAACTTTGCTCCAACCTGGCGCGATCCGCGTTATTTTGGAAAATGGTACAGAAGAATTAATCTATGTATCTGGTGGTGTTCTAGAAGTTCAACCGCACGTTGTTACGGTTCTTGCAGATACTGCAGTCCGTGCAGAAAACTTGGATGAAGCGGCAATTATTGAAGCGCGTAAACACGCTGAACAATTGCTGGCGAATCAAAAGAGCGATTTGGACGCTGCTGCTGCTTTGGCTGCTTTGGCAGAAACTGCTGCACAGTTGGAAACGATCCGCAAAATCAAAAACCGCGCAATGTAATTGCTGGTTTAAGATTGAAAAAACCACCCGAAAGGGTGGTTTTTTTATGAATACTATTTAATGCAATGTATTAGTAAATAACTTATATATTGTTATATTTCATCCTCTTACAAAATAAATAAGGGGAATTTGGGGTGTCAAATAAAATTATTTTACCGCTATTATTATCATTAGGTTTTGTTGGTTGTGCTTCGGTTCCGAAAGCAGATCCACAAGCAGTGCAGCAACAAAAAAAGATTCAAGCGCCACAAGCAGGTCAAGCAGGAATCTATGTGTACCGCTCGAATAGCGTTGTAGGTGCGGGACTCAAGAAAGATATTTGGGTTAATGGTGAGTGCCTGGGTGAAACTGCACGTGGTGTTTATTTTTATACAGAGGTAGAAGGTGGTAAAACACATATTGTGTCTACAGAATCAGAGTTTTCTCCTAATCACCTGAACGTAACTACACAAAGTGGGAAAAACTATTATGTTCAACAATACATTAAACCAGGTGTATTTGTTGGTGGTGCAAACGTAAAATTGGTTGATGAGACTGAAGGTCAACAGGCGATTGAAAAATACAGTTTGGCAGTAGGCGGCAAATGTTCTAAGCCTTCTATTCAACTTCCTAAATAATAATTTCCACATCTGTGTTTGCGGTTGCTGCAAGGTGTAAATCGCAAACACTTGCTTTTGATCTAAAGACTTTCATTCATCTTTACTTAACCCAGCTCTATATCCATTTTTCCAAACTCTGATAATTTCATTGTTTAATTTTTTCATAAAAAACAGCCTGACATGTGCCAAGCTGTTCTCATAAAAATAGAATTTAGAGCTGTTCAGGATATTCCTTATGCTCACCACCCTGATAAGTCGCAAAACGCGGCTGTTTACGTTCAAACACCGGTGCTGGACTCGGCCATGGCCATTCACCGAATTGGGTGTCGCGGTAACGTTTAAAGGCAGCGTTCAGTTCATCTTCACTATTTAGTACAAAAGGCCCGCGCATGGCTACCGGTGCACCAATTGGTTCACCTTCAAGCCATAGAATCCGGGATTCGAGTAGTCCACCTTTTAAATGAATCTCGGCATCCGATTTCAATTCGGCCAAATGTTTCACGTCCATCTGCTGACCTTCAAGCTCTAAACTCTTACCCTGATAGAAATAACAGAAGCGGGTCGAGCTGGCGCTGGTGGCTGGAATGGTGACTTCAGCTTCGGGCGCTAGGGTAATCAGGTAAATATTCACCTTGTTTTCAGCGGGTGCTGCCCATGAATGAGGTGGACGTGGCAGGGCATCGGTTTCTTTAAATTGACCGGAAATCACCCGGATATCAGCTTTCTGGCCTGCCGCATTGGCTTCAATTACATGCGGAATCTGCTCGCGCCATAACATTTTATAATCAGCTGGCTGTTGCTTCTGCTCAGGCGATGAATTAAACCAGATCTGGAACAGTTCCATTGGGTTGGCTTGGTCTTCATGCACGAGTGGAAACATCTCGCAGTGTTCGACGCCATTGCCGGTGGTCAGCCATTGCACATCTCCAGCGGCATAGCGACCGGCATTGCCGAGTGAATCAAAATGATCGACCACGCCTTGTTCCACTAAGGTAATGGTTTCAAAACCGGTATGTGGGTGCTCAGGGAAACCGGGCACCACATTGCCATAATACATATTGTATTCTTTATTTTGTGGTGGCGTTTGCGGACCCAGTTGGGCATTGCCAGCCGGAAAATGATCCAGATGATGGGCACAGAAGATAAATGGATCTTTCAGATCTAAACGGAATGTCACCGGTACAACAGAATAAATCAGTGGATGCTGCATGGCAGACCTCTTATTTTTAAATGAACTCATTATTTTTTTTAAATTTTAACCATCAGAATCAGACCAGAAACTGTCTGAATCAGACAAGCTCACCACCCAGATGGGCAGTGAGCCTGAAAATCAGGATTCAGTTGCTGCCTGATTTTCAGTGTCAGTGTTTGCGCTTTCAGTATTTTCAGAATTCTCTGACTGTAACAGGATGCTGGCCAGTTTCACCATTTCAGACTGTACTGTGCCCATCTGCTGCTGAATTTTGGCAAAATCCACTTTGCTGAGGTCAATCTGACCATTTAAAAATGGCGAAGCCAGAACCTGTTCATTGGCTTGCAGAATGTTCTGGCGAATATTGTCAATTTCCTGACTTTTTAAATTCAAACTGTTTAAGGCGCTATTAAAGCCCTGTAATTGCTGTTGCAATTTGCTGGCTGCGCTTTGTAGCTGTTGATGATCCTGACTGTTGACGGCCTGTTGCAGCTCGGTCTGGGTCTGGCGTAACTGCTCGACATACTCACCGGCTTTCAGCTGCATATCAGCCACATCGCGCACAATATAAAACATATTGCCGCTTTTTAAATCGGCTTGTGGCGCAGGGCTTTGCTGCTGGGAGGTGATTTCAGTGTCCGGATCGGCTTCCGAAACCGGAGCGCTGGGCTGGTCACAACCGACCAGAAGTAGAGCTGAAGTCAGCAGGCCAAAGGGCAGGAGAAAATGGGAAAAGGCGCGTTTCATGGCAAGATCAATCACAATTTTTATCTTGCAGTTTAATATAGGGGCTTTAATTAAATAAAAAACAGATTGTTGCAAAGCAATAACAATTTTCCAGGGCAAACAGGCGGTGTGATGAGCGTGGCTTATGGATGTCTAGATCTATAAAAAAAGAGGGCCGCGACCCTCTTTGTTACTGTAAACAATTAACGCGCCAGTTCGGCATTAATCGCATCGACAATACGTGGGTCATCGGCCTGAATATCTGGGGCAAAACGTGCCACCACTTCGCCTTCTTTATTGATCAGGAATTTCTCGAAGTTCCATAGCACTTCAGGTGGTTCATTTGGGGTCAGACCATAATCCACCAGATCTTTCCACCACGGGCCTTCACCGATTCGCTCAGGAATGGCTTGAGTCAGGCGGGCATATAGCGGATGTTTATCTTCACCCACTACCGAAATTTTGGCAAATAACGGGAAATCTACCTGATAATTCAGCGAACAGAACTGCTGGATTTCTTCATTGCTGCCGGGTTCTTGCGCCAGAAAGTCATTGGCCGGGAAGCCCAGAATTTCCAGACCTTGTTCTTTTTTCTGCTGATAAAGCTTTTGCAGACCTTCATATTGCGGCGTCAGACCGCATTTAGAAGCCACGTTTACAATCAGCAGCACCTTGCCTTGATACTGGTTCAGTGTGGTTTCTTCACCCTGAATGGTCACGACCGGAATGTCATATACAGATGCCATGTGTTTATCCTAAAGTGATTTATTGTCGTTCTCTGTTGTAACGGGCTTTGCCCAATCCCGCAAGACCTATTGCTGCGGCTTTTGGCAGATTTTTGTATAGCGCTGTGTCAATGCGGCATATTTTAAGCAGGTGCGGAATCCCAGCAAAGTGGAGTGATGGAGCAATTTGAACGCAGCACAAGATTTCACCATCGCGAACTGCCCCAAAGCAGTTAAATTGGACTAGAATGAGGGCACAAGGAAAGTTTAAAAATAAAGTGAAAAGGCATTCATTCAGCGCAGGAAGCAGCGTCTGCTTCAGGCCGATCGACTCAACAAGGAACAGAATATGACACAGCAAGAAAAAATGCTGTCTTGGGCCATTCTTTTACCGGTCAGCGCGGTACTGATCTGGTCACTGAATATTGTCGTGACCCGCTATGTGACCGACTTTATCTCGCCGGTGAGCATCAGTTTTTATCGCTGGTTTTTTGCCTTTCTGATTCTGACCCCATTTATTTTGCCGCGGGTGATTCGTGAGCGTGCCCTGATTGTGCCGCATCTGAAACAGCTGGCAGTGCTGAGTGCCTTTGGACTGGTGCTGTATCAGGGACTGGCCTATACCGCTGCGCATTACACCACCGCCACCAATATGGGCATTATTAATGCCTTTATTCCGATTTTTACCATTTTTGTGTCGATGCTGATTCTGCGCGATATTCCGAATCGCTACGCCATTATTGGCAGCCTGTTGTCCTTTGCCGGGCTAATCTATGTGATGGGGCAGGGCAATCCTTGGGGCTTGCTGCATGCCGGTGGTCAGTGGGGTGATCTGCTGATGATTATTGCCGTGTTTTTCTATGCCTTTTACGGGGTTTTTCTGAAAAAATGGCAGCTGCAGATTCCGTTAATGCTGAGCCTGTATGTGCAGATTCTGTTTGCACTGCTGTATCACCTGCCGTTTGTGGCCTGGTTGGGTCTTGATGCTATCAATATGGCGAATGCCGGCAGCGTGATCTACGCCAGTATTTTCCCTTCATTAATTGCGCCTTTGGTGTGGATGATGGCGATTCAGCGTCTGGGACCGAACCGCACCAGTATCTTTATGAACCTGATGCCGGTGTTTACCGCTTTAATTGCCTTTGTCTGGTTAAAAGAGGCCTGGACCATTTATCACAGTATTGGTGGGGCGATTATTCTGTTCGGAATTGTGCTGGCCCAGAAAAAAACTGTGGCGCCAGTGCTGCTGAAAGCTAAATAATTGCCTAAAAAACGAACAAACAAACTTAATTTTTTGCTTGAATGATCTCGTGAATAAAGGCAAATAGACTTTAGTCGAGGAGAGTAGCTTTTAGCTTCTTTAAAAAGCACTTTAAAAAGAGCAAGATAATTTGAACTTTTTTCAAATAATGGTTGATTAATCATAGGTTTAAGCTGCTTTTTAAGAGCTAAAATATATTTGTTTTTTTTAAACTGTTCACCCATAATACGCTCCATCGCAGATTAGCGACTGTTGCTGATTTGCCCAGAGATTTCGATACCCTCTGGATGTGATTGATACACATCCTTTTTTATGCTCAACCATCCCTATATGGTTGAGCTTTTTTTTGCCTGAAATTTCTTTCATTTCTGGCCCGATCTTCAGTCACGAATCACGGCACCGGTTTCAGCATCCAGAATACGGCTAGGTAACTGGCTGAGTCCCAAATCGCCATTTAAATAATTCAGCTGATTGCCAAAATACTGGCTGGCCTCTTGCAGGGAGCGCGCCGGTTCCTGTCCGGCCGGATTGGCACTGGTGGATACAATAAAGCCGCTAAAGGCATGACATAGCGCGACACAGAGCGGATGCGTGGTTACACGTACCGCGACTTTAGGATGCTGGCCTTTAATCCAGCTGGGAATATGCTCACCTGCCGGCAACAACCAGGTGGTAGCACGCTCTGCGGGTGGATTGAGCCAGGAGTCGATCACCTGTTGACGCTGTGGTTCGGCCAGGTTGTGCAGCAAATGTTCTACCTGGGAAATATGACCTGCCAATAAAATCACGCCTTTTTCAATCGGACGCTGTTTCAGTTGCAGAATCTGCATAAAAGCATCTTGGTTATACGGGTCACAGCCGAGACCCCAAACTGCCTCTGTAGGATAGGCCAGCACCTGTCCTTGCTGTAGACAAGTGGCTGCTTCGGCAACAGAGGTTGTAATCATGTGGTACACCTTTCGAGGTTATGCGGGGTGTACTATTGTGAACCTTATTGCGATGGACGACAACGCAGATATAGCCCCGATTGCTGCATTGCCATCCCGAGCAGCTCCAGTTCCATTAACTGAGCGGTTAAATGGGCGGTTTCCTGTTGCAGTTCGCTGGCCAGCTGGTCCATATTTTTACCGACCCAGTCCAGCTGGCTGTATAGGGCCAGCAGATGTTCGGGTAAGGTCGGGTGGGCAGCTGCAGATGCTGTAGCGGATAAGGTCGCCTGCTGCTGGCTCAGCCATTGGGTTGGCAAGGCCAGATCTTCAATGACCTGTTCCGGATGATCAACCAGAATTGCACCTTCCCGAATCAGTTGATGGCAGCCCTGATGAAATTCACTGTAGATATGACCGGGAATGGCAAACACGGTTTTGCCCTGTTCAGCTGCCAGTTTGGCGGTAATCAGCGAGCCACTGTCCAGCGTGGCTTCGGCCACAATTACTCCCAGGCTAAGTCCACTGACAATGCGGTTGCGCCGTGGAAAATGCTGCTGTAGCGGTTTAGTCTGGGGCAGGAACTCACTGATAATAGTGCCATGCTGTTGCAGAATCTGGTCACGCAGGCCCTGATGTGTGGCTGGGTAGGTGAGGTCGAGGCCAGTACCCATCACGGCAATGGTACGTTGATGTTTCAAGCCACCCTGATGGGCTGCTTCATCAATGCCTTGCGCCAGGCCACTGTTAATAAAAAAGCCTTTTTCACTTAAATAATAGGCAAAGTCATAAGCCACCTGCCGGCCATGCGGACTGGCTTTGCGACTCCCAACAATTGCCACTTGCGGCTGAAGTAAAGGTTGCGCCTGTCCCTGACCAAATAAAATTGGTGGCTTATCGGTATAGGGCAGCAGTTGGGTGGGGTAACCGACATCTTCGGGAATAAGAATAAAATCGGTATGTTGCTGGACGCGCTGCAGCAAGTGCTGGAAGTCGGCTTGTGCCTGTGCTTGATGAAAATCCCGTGCGCGTTGCAGATGGTTCTGATGCAGTCCCAGTTCTGCCCAGCGCTGCAGGTTGCCGGCTTCGGTGGCCGCAGCCGCCGAACCGAAGTGCCGGATTAATTTATAAAAGCTGGGGAGTGAATGCTGAACCAGATACCACAGGCGAATCGTTGCGAGATGACCGGGTGATATCGTATTCAGCATGGCTCATCCCTCAGTCTTAATCTTCCATAATCGGTGGCTGAATACCGGCCCCGACTTTAATTGGTAGTTCGCTGTCCAGAATATAGGCATAGCTGAGCTGGTCAAAGGTTTTAAAGACCATGGCATAGCCAATACGCTCGCCTGGCAGCTGCACCCGTTCACGGGTTTTCGGATCGGTGACCACTTCGCCTTTTTGAGTTACAGCAAATACATGACCGGATTGCACGCCGTGCGCCTGACCACGGTCAATGGTGACCACACTGTGTTTAGCTGCGGTACCAATTGAACCCATCACGCGTACCACTTGGCCATCTGCTGCAATGTGTTCGGCATTGGTCGGGTAGAATAGGGTTGGTAACATCGGGTCATATTCTGGCAGCACACGATCGCCACGACGCACTTCGGCATTGTAGGTATCGGTCAGTTTCAGGGTGGTAATATCATTTTCACCGCGTACTGCAATACCGGATGCCACCTGAGTCAGCTCCAGACCGGCATTGTATTTTTTACCGTTGGCATCGGTGAAGATATACGGTTCGCCTTCACGATACACAGCATAACGCTGGCCAACTTGCAGACCCTGACCGCGGGCATAGACATTCTGGCCTTTGGCCGCCAGGACACGCTGATCCGCCGTGCCTAAAATATAAGGCGTCTGTTGCAAAGATTCAGGGGCAATAATGCTGGTACGTTCCAGCCAGTGCTGGATGTACTCTAACGGAATTACCGGAATGGTATTGTTGAGTGACTCGACCCGGATTTGCGGCTGCAGGCTGGTGGTGTTACCGGTATAACGACGGATAATACCTTCACAGCCATCACCTTCATCTTTACCAATGATCGGGCGGCCATCATAGGTACACATCAGCAGTCGATCTCCCGGGAAAATCCAGTGCGGATTTTTCACGTGCTTGTTGCTGGCCCAGATTTCACGCCAGCGCAGCGGGTTTTGCAGAAACTTCTTGGAAATATCCCACAGCGTATCGCCTTTTTTCACCACATACACATTTGGTGCATTGGCCTGTAAGGTCGGTGGGTTGATATTGCGTGCCGGTGCGGCCTGTACAGTACTGACTGCGCCCACCCCAAAACTGAAACAGACAGCAAGTGCCAGCGCCTGCTGTTTTAACCCCAAGGCACGAAAAGAAGATGTGCCCTTCAAAACCTTTTTCATTATCATAATTCCTAAAATTATGTATGTAGTTGCGTTATAATAACGATCTTACATACATTTTTTCGATGAAGCATTCCTTCATTCGGTTATTTGACCAATGGCAAAGCTGAGGACGTAATATGGCCTTATTACCTATTTTAAGTTTCCCCGATCCCCGTCTTCGTACCATTGCACAACCCGTCGAAGAAGTTACTGATGAAATTCGTCAGCTCGCCGCAGATATGTTTGAAACCATGTATGAAGCGCCCGGCATCGGGCTGGCTGCAACGCAGGTTGACCGTCATATTCAGCTGATTGTTATGGATCTGTCTGAAAACAAAGACCAACCAATGGTATTCATTAACCCCAAAATTACCCCATTGACTGAAGAAACCCAGCCTTATGAAGAAGGCTGCTTGTCAGTGCCTCAAATATACGACAAAGTTGAGCGTCCGTCACGTGTAAAAATTGAGGCAATTAACCTTGAAGGTCAAGCATTTGAGTTAGAAGCGGACGGACTTCTCGCTGTCTGTATCCAACATGAAATGGATCACTTAAATGGTAAGCTTTTTGTCGATTATCTGTCGCCATTAAAGCGCCAGCGTGCCCGTGAAAAAGTCGAAAAAGTGGTGCGTCAGCGTCAGAAAGTGGCGGTTAAACGCTAAACAGCCCTGCGACCAAAAGATCAGGACAAAACAGCCCAATTTCGATTGGGCTTTGTTATACTTGGGCCAGTCAAAAGCAGGAATATATGTTTGTTGATTCGTAGTGGTTTACTGCTCTCACTGATGGCAGTATTTTTACAGATTGCTGTTTTTTTACAGCCTTTGCTGCCGAAAGCCTATCAGGTGGCACCGGTCTGTGAAACCATTACGCGTGCGCTTTTATTGCCGGTTGATCATTCAGCGCATGGACATGCCCATTCCGAACATCTGTACAGTCAGCATCAACCAGTCATTTCAGATGACGGGCATAATCATCATGATGCCAATCATCAATGCCAGTACTGTACCGTGTACGGCAATCTCGTTTTACCGCCAGAACTCAGTGTGAAAGAAGTGCTTGATCGTATTCAAGTGCGTTTTATCGCTTTTGAAAAAGCTTTCCAGCATGTCTGGTTTGCACTGCAACGACTATTTCTTATTCCTCAGGGTAGGGCACCGCCACTGTTTGCATAAAACCGCGTTTGTTTTGCTTGGGTCTTGAATGACTTAAGCCGTGTTTTATATGTATTCCAGTGAGAAATGAAAAATGGCTCAGCCAAAATTCTTTTTACAGCCTCTTGCGGCTGCGATTTGTGTTGCTTGTTATTCACCAGTTGTGTTTGCAGAAACCCCAACACCCGTCCAAAGTCTGGCACCAATTGTGATGACTGCGCATCAGGGCAATGATGCCAACGGCCTGATTGTCCGTGCCGATCCGAAACAGCCAATTCAACCGATTCCAGCCACCGATGGTGCAGATTATCTGCAAAGTATTGTCGGTTTTAGCGCGGTCAACAGTGGCGCCGGTACCAATGGCGATGTGACTTTCCGTGGTATGTTTGGTTCGCGGATTAAAATTCTGACCGATGGCACAGAAAACCTGGGTGCCTGTCCGAGTCGTATGGATTCACCGACCTCCTATATTTCACCAGAAAGTTATGACCAGATTTCGGTAATTAAAGGCCCACAAACCGTGCAATATGCCAATACCGGCTCAGCTGCCACCGTGATTTTTGAGCGCCGTCCGGAACAGTTTGATGAAGATCAGCACTATCGTGGTCAACTGAGTGTGCTGGCCGGTTCATTTGGCCGTCTGGACCATAATATTGAGGTTGCAGCAGGCGACGAGCAGAAATATATTCGCCTAAATAGCAACCGTTCGGTATCGAATAGCTATCAGGATGGTGAGGGCAATACCGTGCCATCGGACTGGGAACGTTGGAATGCTGATGTAGCACTGGGCTGGACCCCGGATGCAGATACCTGGGTTGAATTGACCGGAGGGAAAGCCGATGGTGAAGCAGTTTATGCAGGCCGTGCAATGGATGGCTCTAAATTCGCGCGTGAAAGTTTAGGTTTACGTGTTGAAAAGAAAAATATTACAGATGTAATTAAGAAGCTTGAAGCACAAGTCAACTATAACTTTAATGACCATGTCATGGATAACTATAGTTTACGACCTGAGCCAATGATGAAAATGGCAACAAATGTGGCACGTAAAACATTAAATGCACGCATGGCGATAACTAGTGAATGGGATAAAGTTCAATTAGTTGCGGGTATAGATAGTCAAAATAACGAACATAGTATTCGTAAAACGGATAGTAAGACAGGTATTGGCTATCAAGATCAACCGCGTATGACAGATATGAAATTTCAATCTGTGGGTGGTTTTGGTGAAGTCACTTATCATTTAGATGATGAAAATAGAATGGTAACGGGTGTTCGCCTTGATCAAGTAAATGTTAAGGATGAACGTCAAGATTCTATTAATAATGGATATAACCGTAAATTAGATAAAACATTAGCAAGTGGTTTTATTCGATTTGAAAATACTCATCCTGATCATGATGATGGAAAAACCTATATCGGTTTAGGTTATGTAAAACGCATGCCTGATTATTGGGAGTTGTTTAGTCCTAAATCTGGTAACGGTAATATAAATACATTTAATAATATTGATACTGAAAAGACTTTACAGTTAGATGCAGGCTATCAACACCAGCATGGTGGTTTTAACTCATGGGCATCAGTTTATGCAGGCATAGTTGATGATTACATTTTGACAAACTATGTTGAAGTCAAAGACCCAATGACAAGTAAAGTTTCCTTAGAGGCGCGTACAAGAAATGTCGATGCTGTGATTGCTGGTGCAGAAGCAGGTATGGGTTATCAATTTACCGACGCTATCCAAGCAGATGTAAGTGCAATGTATGCGTGGGGTGAAAACACCACTGACAATACGCCGTTGCCACAGATTGCACCGCTTGAAGGTCGTGTAAACTTACGTTATATCCAGGATCGTTATACCTTGGGGGCCTATTGGCGAATCGTAGATGGTCAAAACCGGATTAGCCAGAATCAGGGCAATATCGTAGGTTATGATCTAAAAGAAAGTGCAGGTTTCAGCACTTTGTCCTTAAACGGCACGTACCATCTTTCCGATGGGGTTGATCTTTCTGTGGGAATCGACAACGTTCTAGATAAGACCTATACCGAGCATTTAAATAAGATGGGGGCGGCCGGTACAGGTCTGCCAATTACCCAGCAGTTCAACAACAGTGGCCGTAACTATTGGGCGAGAATGAGCTTTAAATTCTAATTAGCTCGAAATGCAGATAAAAAGCAGGACGAAAGTCCTGCTTTTTATTTTTAAAATTTTATTTATTTCAAAAACTTAATATAAATTGGTATTTCTAAATATAATAACGAACATTTTTCTTAAAATAATTTTTATAAATAAAACAATTATTTATAAATTTTTTGGATTATAAAATAAACACACGTTTCAGAAGTTTTTAAAAAGGTGTTGCAACCCCTCTGAAATCCTGTAGAATGCACATCCATCGGCGGTGATGTTGATAAAAACTTGTTGATAAACAAGGATTTAGCCAAAATGGTTGAGTTCTGGTTTAGGTGGTAAGTTTAGAAATAAAATCAACATTGCATGTTGACTTTCTAAAAATAGAGAGTAATATAGCCGACCTAGCTTGATGCTGACGAAGCATCGAGAAGATCATTAAGAGATTATGAAGAACAACTTGTGTGGATTTTTACTGGTTGATTAATCGAATATATTTTCATTAATTGATTGGTTTAAATTACTCGAAGTTTATTTGAGCGAAATTTAAGTCAGAAAATTGATGAGCCAAGTTTAAGAGTTTTACTTATAAAACTCGAAATGATTTTAACTGAAGAGTTTGATCATGGCTCAGATTGAACGCTGGCGGCAGGCTTAACACATGCAAGTCGAGCGGGGATAGGGTGCTTGCACCTGATTCCTAGCGGCGGACGGGTGAGTAATGCTTAGGAATCTGCCTATTAGTGGGGGACAACGTTCCGAAAGGGACGCTAATACCGCATACGTCCTACGGGAGAAAGCAGGGGATCTTCGGACCTTGCGCTAATAGATGAGCCTAAGTCGGATTAGCTAGTTGGTGGGGTAAAGGCCTACCAAGGCGACGATCTGTAGCGGGTCTGAGAGGATGATCCGCCACACTGGGACTGAGACACGGCCCAGACTCCTACGGGAGGCAGCAGTGGGGAATATTGGACAATGGGGGGAACCCTGATCCAGCCATGCCGCGTGTGTGAAGAAGGCCTTTTGGTTGTAAAGCACTTTAAGCGAGGAGGAGGCGCTCTAGGCTAATACCCTAGATGCGTGGACGTTACTCGCAGAATAAGCACCGGCTAACTCTGTGCCAGCAGCCGCGGTAATACAGAGGGTGCGAGCGTTAATCGGATTTACTGGGCGTAAAGCGCGCGTAGGTGGCTAATTAAGTCAAATGTGAAATCCCCGAGCTTAACTTGGGAATTGCATTCGATACTGGTTAGCTAGAGTATGGGAGAGGATGGTAGAATTCCAGGTGTAGCGGTGAAATGCGTAGAGATCTGGAGGAATACCGATGGCGAAGGCAGCCATCTGGCCTAATACTGACACTGAGGTGCGAAAGCATGGGGAGCAAACAGGATTAGATACCCTGGTAGTCCATGCCGTAAACGATGTCTACTAGCCGTTGGGGCCTTTGAGGCTTTAGTGGCGCAGCTAACGCGATAAGTAGACCGCCTGGGGAGTACGGTCGCAAGACTAAAACTCAAATGAATTGACGGGGGCCCGCACAAGCGGTGGAGCATGTGGTTTAATTCGATGCAACGCGAAGAACCTTACCTGGCCTTGACATACAGAGAACTTTCCAGAGATGGATTGGTGCCTTCGGGAACTCTGATACAGGTGCTGCATGGCTGTCGTCAGCTCGTGTCGTGAGATGTTGGGTTAAGTCCCGCAACGAGCGCAACCCTTTTCCTTACTTGCCAGCATTTCGGATGGGAACTTTAAGGATACTGCCAGTGACAAACTGGAGGAAGGCGGGGACGACGTCAAGTCATCATGGCCCTTACGGCCAGGGCTACACACGTGCTACAATGGTCGGTACAAAGGGTTGCTACACAGCGATGTGATGCTAATCTCAAAAAGCCGATCGTAGTCCGGATTGGAGTCTGCAACTCGACTCCATGAAGTCGGAATCGCTAGTAATCGCGGATCAGAATGCCGCGGTGAATACGTTCCCGGGCCTTGTACACACCGCCCGTCACACCATGGGAGTTTGTTGCACCAGAAGTAGGTAGTCTAACCTTAGGGAGGACGCTTACCACGGTGTGGCCGATGACTGGGGTGAAGTCGTAACAAGGTAGCCGTAGGGGAACCTGCGGCTGGATCACCTCCTTAACGAAAGATTGACGATTGGTAAGAATCCACAACAAGTTGTTCTTCATGACGATGTATCTGAGGGTCTGTAGCTCAGTTGGTTAGAGCACACGCTTGATAAGCGTGGGGTCACAAGTTCAAGTCTTGTCAGACCCACCACTAACGACAAGCAAGCAATTGCAGAGCGAATAGAAATCAGAACATTGACTTAAATGATAAGCTGGGGACTTAGCTTAGTTGGTAGAGCGCCTGCTTTGCACGCAGGAGGTCAGGAGTTCGACTCTCCTAGTCTCCACCATAGATTATAGAGCTTAGTAAGTTTATGCTTATTAATCTCTGTGATTTATCACAGTTGACTGCAGTCCGACGAGGATGCAGTGAATCATTAACAGATTGGCAAAATTGAGTCTGAAATAAATTGTTCACTCAATCAATATACGTTAACGCGTTGTTATGACGGGTTGATGAACGTAGATTGAATTGAGAACTAGCAAATTAACTGAATCAAGCGTTTTGGTATATGAATTTAGATTGAAGCTGTACGGTGCTTAAGTGCACGGGACTTCGAACTGTAGATTAAATAGATAATTGATTATTTATTTAATTGTCTTAATCCTACTTGTAGGGATTAACGACTGTTTGGGGTTGTATAGTCAAGTAATTAAGTGCATGTGGTGGATGCCTTGGCAGTCAGAGGCGAAGAAAGACGTGATAGCCTGCGAAAAGCTCCGGGGAGGCGGCAAATATCCTTTGATCCGGAGATGTCTGAATGGGGAAACCCACTTACCATAAGGTAGGTATCAATACATGAATACATAGTGTATTGAGGCGAACGAGGGGAAGTGAAACATCTCAGTACCCTTAGGAAAAGAAATCAATTGAGATTCCCTCAGTAGCGGCGAGCGAAAGGGGAACAGCCCATTAAGTTATGTGTGTTTTAGTGGAATGCTCTGGGAAGTGCAACCATAGTGGGTGATAGTCCTGTACACGAAAGGGCACACATAATGATGACGAGTAGGGCGAGGCACGTGAAACCTTGTCTGAATATGGGGGGACCATCCTCCAAGGCTAAATACTCCTGACTGACCGATAGTGAACCAGTACCGTGAGGGAAAGGCGAAAAGAACCCCTGTGAGGGGAGTGAAATAGATCCTGAAACCGCATGCATACAAGCAGTGGGAGCCACTTCGTGTGGTGACTGCGTACCTTTTGTATAATGGGTCAGCGACTTACATTCAGTAGCAAGGTTAACCGCATAGGGGAGCCGTAGGGAAACCGAGTCTTAATAGGGCGTATAGTTGCTGGGTGTAGACCCGAAACCAGGCGATCTATCCATGAGCAGGTTGAAGGTTGGGTAACACTAACTGGAGGACCGAACCCACTGTCGTTGAAAAGCCAGGGGATGACTTGTGGATAGGGGTGAAAGGCTAATCAAGCCTGGTGATAGCTGGTTCTCCCCGAAAGCTATTTAGGTAGCGCCTCGGACGAATACCATTGGGGGTAGAGCACTGTTTCGGCTAGGGGGTCATCCCGACTTACCAAACCGATGCAAACTCCGAATACCGATGAGTACTATCCGGGAGACAGACTGCGGGTGCTAACGTCCGTAGTCAAGAGGAAAACAATCCAGACCGCCAGCTAAGGCCCCAAAATCATAGTTAAGTGGGAAACGATGTGGGAAGGCATAGACAGCTAGGAGGTTGGCTTAGAAGCAGCCACCCTTTAAAGAAAGCGTAATAGCTCACTAGTCGAGTCGGCCTGCGCGGAAGATGTAACGGGGCTAAAACTATGTGCCGAAGCTGCGGATGTATACATTGTATACGTGGTAGGGGAGCGTTCTGTAAGCCGATGAAGGTGGATTGAGAAGTCTGCTGGAGGTATCAGAAGTGCGAATGCTGACGTGAGTAACGACAAAACGGGTGAAAAACCCGTTCGCTGAAAGACCAAGGGTTCCAGTCCAACGTTAATCGGGGCTGGGTGAGTCGACCCCTAAGGCGAGGCCGAGAGGCGTAGTCGATGGGAAATTGGTTAATATTCCAATACTTCAGTGTAATGCGATGAGAGGACGGAGAAGGTTAAGTCAGCCTGGCGTTGGTTGTCCAGGTGGAAGGCTGTAGGCATGCATCTTAGGCAAATCCGGGGTGCTCTATGCTGAGAGCTGATAGCAAGCTAGTTTACTAGCGAAGTGGCTGATACCATGCTTCCAGGAAAAGTCTCTAAGCTTCAGTTACACTGGAATCGTACCCGAAACCGACACAGGTGGTCAGGTCGAGTAGACCAAAGCGCTTGAGAGAACTCTGCTGAAGGAACTAGGCAAAATGGTACCGTAACTTCGGGAGAAGGTACGCTGTTGACGGTGATGGGACTTGCTCCCTGAGCGGTTGACAGCCGCAGAAACCAGGCCGCTGCAACTGTTTATTAAAAACATAGCACTCTGCAAACACGAAAGTGGACGTATAGGGTGTGATGCCTGCCCGGTGCTGGAAGGTTAATTGATGGGGTTAGCGTAAGCGAAGCTCTTGATCGAAGCCCCAGTAAACGGCGGCCGTAACTATAACGGTCCTAAGGTAGCGAAATTCCTTGTCGGGTAAGTTCCGACCTGCACGAATGGCATAATGATGGCGGCGCTGTCTCCAGCAGAGGCTCAGTGAAATCGAAATCGCTGTGAAGATGCAGTGTACCCGCGGCTAGACGGAAAGACCCCGTGAACCTTTACTGCAGCTTGACATTGAACTTTGACCTTACTTGTGTAGGATAGGTGGGAGGCTTTGAAGTTGGAACGCCAGTTCCAATGGAGCCGTCCTTGAAATACCACCCTGGTAATGTTGAGGTTCTAACTCTGTCCCGTGATCCGGGACGAGGACCATGTCTGGTGGGTAGTTTGACTGGGGCGGTCTCCTCCTAAAGAGTAACGGAGGAGTACGAAGGTGCGCTCAGCGTGGTCGGAAATCACGCGTAGAGTATAAAGGCAAAAGCGCGCTTAACTGCGAGACCCACAAGTCGAGCAGGTACGAAAGTAGGTCTTAGTGATCCGGTGGTTCTGTATGGAAGGGCCATCGCTCAACGGATAAAAGGTACTCTGGGGATAACAGGCTGATACCGCCCAAGAGTTCATATCGACGGCGGTGTTTGGCACCTCGATGTCGGCTCATCTCATCCTGGGGCTGAAGCAGGTCCCAAGGGTATGGCTGTTCGCCATTTAAAGAGGTACGCGAGCTGGGTTTAGAACGTCGTGAGACAGTTCGGTCCCTATCTACCGTGGGCGCTGGAAATTTGAGAGGATCTGCTCCTAGTACGAGAGGACCAGAGTGGACGAACCTCTGGTGTACCGGTTGTGACGCCAGTCGCATCGCCGGGTAGCTATGTTCGGAAGGGATAACCGCTGAAAGCATCTAAGCGGGAAGCCTACCTCAAGATAAGATTTCCCTAGGAATTTATTCCTCTAAAGAGCCGTTCGAGACTAGGACGTTGATAGGTTGGGTGTGGAAGCATAGCGATATGTGAAGCTGACCAATACTAATTGCTCGTGAGGCTTGACTATACAACACCCAAACAGTTGTTGTATCAAGCTAGATTCTAAACTAATCCTTGATTTAGTTAATGCGACACAATAAAATTCAGACCCAATGGCCAATCCGTTAATAACTCATTTGGAACAAAGTAAGGCATTACATGCAAAAGCATCAAGCTTAAGCAAAGTAACTAAGACCCGAACAAGTCCATAAAAGTTGTGCTGGCGACAATAGCAAGAGTGAACCACCTGATCCCTTCCCGAACTCAGAAGTGAAACCTCTTAGCGCTGATGGTAGTGTGGGGTTACCCATGTGAGAGTAAGTCATCGCCAGCTCATTAATTCAAAATCCCCCTAGCTTAAATAGCAGGGGGATTTTTTTATGGGCGTAATTTGTGTGCTTAAGAAAGTGGAATTTTTCGAGGACTGTTCTCTCCGTTTAAATAAGCTTTTAATCGGTTGAAATTGAAGCCCCCAATTTAACCGGAACCGGCGTATACTCATAACATAATTGGAGTGTATATGTCAGATTCCCAAAGCCAGACTCAGCAAATTGAGCACGATTCTCCTCAGTTTAAGGCCATTCTTCTCTCTTTGTTTTTGGCCGGTTTTGCCTCCTTTTCTGCCTTGTACTGTGTTCAACCGATGATGCCGATTCTGGCCCAGTTCTTTCAGGTCAGTCCGACCCAAAGTAGTTTCCCCTTATCTTTTTCGACCTTTGCTTTGGCCGCCGCTCTATTATTTACCGGCCTGATTTCAGATCGGGTCGGGCGTAAACAGATTATGGTCGTGGCATTGTTCTCTGCGGCCTTACTGTTAATAGCCAGTGCCTTATTGCCACAGTGGTCATTTTTTCTCAGCACCCGTGTCCTGATTGGCATGGCAGTCAGTGGGGTGGCCGCGGTGGCAATGACCTATATTGGCGAAGAAATTGCGGCCAAAGATGTTGGCTTTGCCATGGGCTTATATATTTCCGGCACCGCAATTGGTGGCATGAGTGGTCGTTTAATTGCCGGAGTTCTGGTGGATTTTATTTCCTGGCAATATGCAACTTTAATCATTGGTGTGATTAACCTGGCGATTGCGATTCTGTTTTACTGGCTGCTGCCCAATTCCCGGAATTTCCAGTCCTATCCAATTCAATTGTCGCGTTTTAAACAGGCCTTTGCCAAAAATCTGGCCGATCCAAAATTAAGAATTCTGTTTCTTCAGGGTTTTATTTTAATGGGATGCTTTGTCTCGGTATTTAATTACATGAGCTATCATCTGCTGGATGCACCTTTTGCTTTGCCACAAACCTGGATCGGGCTGATTTCTGTGGCTTATCTGGCCGGAATTTACAGTTCGCCACGGGCGGCACAATGGGGACAAAAGTTTGGTCGGGAAAAAGTGTTACCGTTGATGCTGCTGGTGATGTGGGCCAGTCTGGCGCTAATGTTGCTGAATCAGCTGGCGGTCGTGTTAGTCGGGCTGCTGATTTTTACCTTTGCTTTTTTTGCAGCACATTCTCTTTGTAGCAGCTGGGTGACGGTGCAATCATTACAGTATCGGGCGGTGGGTTCATCTTTATATCTGTTCTGCTATTACTTGGGCTCGAGCGTGCTCGGCAGTGGTAGCGGTCTGATCTGGGAGCGCTGGGACTGGCCTGGCTTATTGATCTTTATCGCAAGTCTGCTGTTGTTGGGCCTGATATTGACCCTATATCTGAAAAAATTAAGCAGCACTGCACCCACGGCACAGATTAAAAATTAAAAACTTGATTTTGTATAAATTATAATCAAGCAAGCCACTTGGAATTCATGCTAAAATACTCGGCTTTCATCTTTCGATCTTTTCTGATCTTCCATCTGCCAGCCGAGAATTGCTAGCCATGTCTACTGCTTATACCGCTCAAACCGCGCCGAAAGCGTTGTTTGATTACGACAAATATTGGGCGTCATGTTTTGAACCCGCGCCATTTTTGCCGATGTCACGCGAGGAAATGGACCAACTCGGCTGGGATAGCTGTGACTTTATTCTGGTCTGCGGCGATGCCTATATTGATCATCCATCTTTTGTATCCGGTATTATTGGCCGTGTGCTGGAAGCGCAAGGTTTCCGGGTCGGAATTATCGCGCAGCCTGACTGGACCAATGTCGAGGCCTTTCGTGCCTTAGGTAAACCGAATATTGCCTGGGGCGTCACCGCCGGCAATATGGACTCGATGATCAACCGTTATACCGCGGATCGCAAAATCCGCTCGGATGATGCCTATTCACCAGACAATGTCCCGAACAAACGTCCAGACCGTGCTGCAACCGTGTATTGCCAGCGCTGTCGTGAAGCCTTCCCGGATGTGCCGGTGTTGCTTGGCGGGATCGAAGGTTCACTGCGTCGTATTGCGCATTATGATTACTGGTCAGATAAAGTCCGTCGTTCAATTCTGATGGATTCAAAAGCCGATTTATTGATGTACGGTAATGGCGAGCGTTCCATTATTGAAGTGATGCACCGTCTGGCCAAAGGCGAAAAAATTACCGATATCACCGATGTGCGCGGTACTGCCTTTATCATCAATAAACATAACCGTGCGGCCAAAGCCAAGTTTGTCGAAATCGCCTCCAATGATGTCGATACCATTGGCCGTGTCGATCCGATCATCAACCCCTATGTGATGACCGAAGATATTGATGGCTGTGAAGTTGAAAAAGAAAAGGGTAACAGCTTAAGCCAGTACCAGAATTTCCAAAAAGAAATGGTGGCCAATCCGATTGTCCGTGAAGGCGACAACCTGGATGCCGATACGCAGATTGTTCAGCTGCAACCGGCCTCAAAAGCCATTAAGCATAAACTGCCACCACGTGAACTGGCGGTTATTCGTTTGCCATCTTTTGAAGACGTGGCCAATGATCCGGTACTGTATGCACATGCCAACCGTATTCTGCATTTGGAAACCAACCCGGGCAACGCACGTGCTTTGGTGCAAAAACACGGCGAGCGTGATGTCTGGATTAATCCACCACCAATTCCATTGACCACTGAAGAAATGGATTATGTGTTTGACCTGCCATATGCACGTCTGCCACATCCAGCTTATGGCGATGCACGTTTCCCGGCGTTCGACATGATCAAGTTCTCGGTGAACATCATGCGTGGCTGTTTTGGGGGTTGTACGTTCTGTTCGATTACCGAACACGAAGGCCGTATCATCCAGAACCGTTCGGAAGAGTCGATTTTGCGTGAAGTGGAAAAAATCCGTGATACCGCACCGGGCTTTACCGGGATTATCTCGGACTTAGGTGGTCCAACCGCTAACATGTACCGCTTGCACTGTAAAGATCCGGAAATTGAAAAGAACTGCCGTAAGCCGTCCTGTGTATTCCCAGGCGTGTGTCAGAACCTGCATACCGATCATGCACCACTGACCCAGCTATACCGTAAAGCACGTGCGATTAAAGGCATTAAAAAGATTTTGATTGGTTCCGGTCTGCGTTATGACCTGGCGGTACTGAATCCGGAATATGTGCGTGAACTGGTGACCCACCACGTTGGGGGTTATCTGAAGATTGCACCGGAACATACCGAAAAAGGTCCGTTATCGAAGATGATGAAGCCCGGTATTGGTACCTATGACCGCTTCAAGCAAATGTTTGATCGTTTCAGCAAGGAAGCCGGCAAGGAACAGTATCTGATTCCGTATTTCATCGCGGCGCATCCGGGCACCACCGACTACGACATGATGAACCTGGCGATCTGGCTGAAAAAGAATGGTTTCCGTGCCGATCAGGTACAGACCTTCTATCCATCGCCAATGGCCACCGCCACCACCATGTATTACACCGGTAAAAACCCGCTGGCCAAAGTGGCGCGTTATACCGAAGATGTCGATATTGTGAAAGGAGAGAAACGTCGTCGTCTGCACAAAGCCTTCTTGCGTTACCATGATCCAAACAACTGGCCATTGTTACGTGAGGCTTTAAAAGAGATGGGCCGTGCCGATTTGATTGGCAATTCCAAGCAGCATCTGATTCCAACCTATCAGCCGCAAGGTACGGAAGGGCAGTACCAGTCAGCGCGTAAGAAAAACTCGACCCTGGCCGGAGATTCACAGAAACGTACCGGTCAGCCTGGTAACCGTGGTCAAGGCCAAAATCAGGGTCAGTCGAATCGTCCGAAAAAAGGCCAGATGTTGACCCAGCATACCGGTTTGCCTCCACGTGAAACTGGTGAAAAACGTCCATTTGGCGGCGCAAAGACCAAAGGCAGGTTTAAGCCAAAATCCCGTGCTTAAATCAGGAAAGGACGCCAAGTGCGTCCTTTTTCTGGTTCACATTTTGTCGGATTTGTCAGACAATTGGTTTGAAAAGAATTGTGAAGCTCATAAAAGTTGGTATACATTAGCTTGAGGAAAAACAAGGAGATGGTTTTTCCTGGAAACTTGCTCTGCAACAGACTGTCAGTGTTTATGCATCTTTCGTCAGCATTGGTTTAAGTTTCTTAAATTTAACCTATTTATAATAAGCAAAACGTTATACTTGTATTTGAAAAATAATCGGTGAGATACCGAATAAATTATAAGAATAGAGTATTAAAGGATTAACCTCATGACTGTTTATATTATTCTCGCAAGTCTTATTCTGGCAGGGTTGCTCATCATGGCGGCCAGGCATGCCATTCAGGCCAAACGCCAGACCGACAGTACCCTGAAACGCCGCGCTATTTTCAGTTTGAATGAGCAGCTGACCTATACCCGGCTGAAAGAAATTTTACCGACCCATACCGTGCTGACCCATGTGTCTTTTGATGCGCTACTGACCACCAAACTGCCGCGTACCCGCAATAAATACCGCAATATGGTGGCGGACTTTGTGGTGCTGGATGATGCTTATCAGGTACTGGCCGTGATTACCCTGGATGATACCCTGACCTTAAAACGTCAGCATATTCAGTATCAGAATGAATTGCTGCGGATGGCCGGTTATACCGTAATCAGCTTTGATCAGGTGCCGGAATATCAGCAGTTGCGTGAAGAATTTGGGTTACTGGAGGGCGCTGAAAATCTGGAGGCGCTTGATCTGCCAAAAAAGAAATTGGCGTTCTATCCGGCCTCAGCGCGCAGAATGGGCGCGTTGGGTTGAAAAAAAGCATCTAAACAGATGCTTTTTATCTCAAATTTTTATGGTTTAACCGCGACCACAGTCATTTCAACCAGGACTTCGGGCTGATACAGCTTGGCTTCCACACAGGTGCGGGGCAGCGCTTCAATATCGGCGACCCAGGCATCCCAGATTTCATTCATGGCTGCATAGTCTTGCTCGATATCTTTTAAGAAAATCATGACTGACATGATATGACTTTTATCGGTGCCGGCTTCAGCCAGTAAACGGTCAATTATCTCAAGGGTCTGGCGGGTCTGACCGCGAATATCCAGGCTGGTGTCTTCTGCCAGCTGGCCGGCCAAATGCACCAGATGGCCTGAAATGGCAATTTCTGAATAGCGCTGTGCGACATGTAAACGTTGTACGGTCATAACAAAATCCTGTAGATGGGCAAGCAGCACCTCGGCTGCTCTGGCAATGTGACTATATTGCCATGAAGCGCCAGTACAGAACACCAGCGCTGCCGGAGTTGGTACAGAAATCCATCAATCTTGTGGCGATTTTGATTTGAAAAATGGGAATTTTAGGACGCAAAAAGCCGGTGATCTGAAGGGAATAGATCGGGATAATGCGATAGAAAATCAGATAAAAAGAAGCAGGTTACAGTAAGGCGGGAGACGATACAGCCATCCATGGGAACGTCAGAGTTGTCCTGTAATATTCGGATAGATCATCACGCCAATCACAGGACAGCATGCTGAAAGTAAAGGTGATTTTCAGCATCTCAGCACATACATGGATAAATGTATTGCGCAGATAGATTACTCTAATTTTGCCCATTGTGAAGCGCATTTTGTATCATTTTTATTCTTTTGATCAATTCCTGCACAATTTTAAGCCTAAAGTAGACTGAGCTGCGGCTGCTGGGCTGGTGAAGACAGTTGATAAACCCCCACGCCAATCAGCCGGAACTGTTCCTGAGGCGAAATATGCATTTCCTCAATTAATAGTTGTAGCGCCTGTGCCAGCTGCTGCGGATGAGTAAAAATATGCTGAAAGCTTTTGCTGTGCTGCAACACCTGAAAGTTTTTCAGTTTCAGTTTGACTGACACGCCGCGGGCACAGAGCTGCTTTTTTTCCAGACTGGCCCAGACCTGTTGCAGCAGCTGTGGCCAGTAGGGCGTGCATTGGCTGAGGACATAATCATCATCAAAGGTGATTTCTTTGGAAATCTGCTGGCGTTTGCGTTCGGCCTGAACGGGGCGCTCATCAATGCCTTGTGCATATAAAAACAGGCGTTTGCCATATTTACCAAAACGTTGAATCAGCAGGCCTTCTTCGACCTGTTGCAGATCGCCCAAGGTTTCCAGACCCAAGGCCTTCAGCTTTTCCTGCATGACCTTGCCCACGCCCGGAATTTTCTTTAAGGGTAAATCCTGAATAAAGGTCTGCACCTGCGAAGGCTTGATCACGCAGAGGCCATTCGGTTTATGCCAGTCCGAGGCAATTTTGGCCAGAAATTTATTGGGTGCCACGCCGGCAGATGCAGTCAGGCCGGTGGTCTGAAAAATATCTTCGCGGATGCGCATTGCTACTTCTGTGGCGCTGGGGAGTTGCTGCAGGTTTTCGCTAACATCCAGATAGGCTTCATCGAGCGACAGCGGTTCAATGATTGCAGTATATTTTTGAAAAATTTGATGGATTTGTGCCGACACTTCCCGGTATTTCTGAAAATTCGGTTCCAGTACAATTACCTGCGGGCACAGTTTCCGGCCCTGACTCATCGACATGGCCGAGCGCAGCCCAAACACCCGCGCCGGGTAGGACGCGGCCACAATCACCGCGCGAGGATGATGTGATGCCACCACCACCGGCAGATGTTGTAACTCTGGACGCTCTTTTAGCTCGACCGAGGCATAGAACGCATCCATATCAATATGAATGATTTTTCTCATGGCACCATCTTAACGCGCGACATCCGTGGCTGTCATTAGCGGATAAGCATACGGTTGATCGAGCAGCAGCACTTGGGTCTGTTGTTGTGCTGCGGCCTTGATCACGGTATTCAGACTCTTCGGGGTATTATCGGCCAGATGTGGTAAAAACTGTAGCGGCTGTTCTGGCGGCTGGAAAAAATCATCCCAATGGATGGGAATCAGCACCTTGGGTTTTAGGTGCTGCAAGGTTTCTGCCAGATACTGCTGCTGATACTGTTCCGGTTGCCTGGACAGCTGGGCAATGCCCAGAAACAGATGATCGACCTGTAGCTGTTTGAGCTGTTCGGGAATAAAACCGGTGCTGGCCTTGACCAGACTTTTATGACCTTCATATTCAATCAGATAGTCAAAGCTATGGCCTTCTTTAAACTCCGAAAACCGTGCCGGCAGGCTCAGTGGCTGCTGGATTTCCTCACCCAGATCATTATTCACTGCAGTTGGCGGAGTATGCTGGGACGGGAAAGCGGTGACAGTAAAGTTGCCAATCTGCATCGGTTGTAAAGGTGCCAGCTGCTGTAACTGGCTTTCGGGCAAGTGAGCACCACGGGCAATATTCAGCGTGCTTCGGGAACCAATAATTTTAGCCTGCGGCAGCAATTGGCCAAGTAGAGGGATATCCAGCGCATGGTCATAATGCGAGTGTGTCACCAGAATGGCTTGCGTTCGTTGCAATTGATGGAGCTCAATCGCATGTTCAATTACGATTGGCTGGCTGTTAATTTGACCAAACATCAGCTGACTCAGACTCGGCCGGCTAAAGAAGCCATCAATCAACAGCTGTTGCTGGCCATCATCAAACAGTAAGGTCGATACACCAAAGAATTTGACCGTGTAGCCCGCTGGTGCGGTTGCTGCCGGCTGATACAGCCATGGCTGGAAATCCTGCACTTTGCCGGAGGGCTGCAGCATATAGATGATGAGTGCAATCAGCAGTAACATCAGGCCAAGCAGACCTGACAAAATTTTGTATTTCAGTGTCATTCGCACAATATTCCTGTCAGCTTTTATTTTTATCTTGTTGGTATGAGTATTAAGGGGTTGTATCCACGCTATTTTTAGATGGTTCCACAATCTGGTTGGCCTTAAGAAACTGTTGCCAGTCCTGTTCATCGCCATAAAAGGCATTCAGATCGACCGGAGTGGCAATGCCGGTAATCTGGCCACGATTGCTATATTGCCAGAACAGCCAGTCGGGATTACCGCTTAAGGCCGGTTTACCCTGATATTCGCGTACCCACAGCGGCACCTGCGGGAACTGATTGACCAGTACAATATTATAAAAATTCCTGGAAATGTAAAAAATCGGCTGTTTGCCATAGTGCTGTTGCAGCGCGTCATGCATCACCCCAATTTCATGCAGCAACTGTTCCCGGGTATAGGTGTTGATGCAGTTGCTGTCGTATTCCAGATCAATCACTGGTGGCAAGCTGTTGGCCTGTTTCGGAACGCTGTCGATAAAATTCTGTGCCTGCACCTGACCATTACGACACAGCCGATAAAAATGATAGGCGCCGACCAGAAAGCCCTGTTCATGCGCGGCCAGCCAGTTATCCTGAAATTTACGGTCTTTAAAATCGCCGCCTTCAGTGGCTTTTAAATAGACGAAACGGTATTTTTCCGGCGAAATCCTGTGCCAGTCAATCTGCTGCTGATGATGCGAAACATCAAAGCCCTGAATCGGATAGTCCTGTGCGGTGGCTGGCCGGGTATGCAGAACGCCCCAATACAGCAAGGCCGCCATCAGCACCACGCCGCAGATGGCCACCGCAGCATAAGTCAGGGGCTGGACAGAACGGCGGGCAGGGCGTGCAGACATAGGCAAGGCAGATCTTCAGGGTTCAATTTTGATCATAACGCGAAGCCTGCGCGGCGGCTAGCGTTCTACGCGGCTTTAGACCGGGGTGTTTTTTGGAATTTTCCAGAAAATCATTGCAGCCAGCAGGTTGATACTGCCCAGACAGATCAGGCTGGCATGGAAGGCTGCGACCACCTGTTCCGGTCCCCAATAGGCACTAAACAGGTTGACCAGCGTTCCGGCCAAGGCCACGCCAATACTCATGGACAGCATCATGATCATCGACAGGAAACTGTTGCCGCTGCTGGCATCTTGCTGCGGCAAATCTTTTAGGGTCAGGGTGTTCATGGACACAAACTGCAGTGAATTAAGCAGACCAAAAATAAAGAAATGCAGCGCACGTAGCCAGATGGGGGTGTCGGCCGTGGTCAGGGCAAAACTGGCGATACAGGCCCCGACCAGCAAGGTATTGGTGATAAGTACCTGACGATAACCAAAGCGCTGAATCAGCTGGCGGATAATCGGTTTTGAGGCCAGCGAACCGAGTACGGTCGGAATCATCATCAGGCCGGTCACAAAGGGCTCAAAGCCAAAGGCCAGTTGCAGCATCAGCGGCAGTAAAAAGGGAATTGAATTGCCGGCCAGCCGGGCAATCGAGTTCCCAAGAATCCCGATTGCATAAATCCGGTGCCGGAACAGCTTGCTGCGAAACAGGGCATTCTGATGGGTATGCGCATGATAGGCATACAGGCCGGCACTCAGCAGACCGAGCAGGACCAGCGCAATGCTCCACCACAGCGAGTACAGCGGACTGGCCACGTTTTCAATGCCCAGTGACAGCCCGACCATGGCAATCAATAACAGGATAAATCCCCAGAAATCAAATTGCGGCACGCTCGGCTCGGTAATATTTGGCATGGCTTTAAAAGTAATCAAGACCCCTAAAATGCCAATCGGCAGATTGATTAGAAAAATCCAGTGCCATGAGGCGACTTCCACCAGCCAGCCGCCCAAAGTAGGTCCAATTAAGGGGCCGATCAGACCGGCCAGACTCATCAGGCTCATGGCCGATAAAAACTGGGTGCGGGGAATGATTTTTAGCATCGCCAGACGACCAACTGGCAATAAGAACGCACCGCCAATGCCTTGCAGTACCCGGTAAAACAGCAGTTCATTCAGGCTGCTGGCATAGGCACAGCCAATGGAGGCCAGGGTGAAAATCACAATGGCGGAAAAATAGGTGTTGCGCACGCCAAAACGGTCGGCCAGCCAGCCACTCAAGGGAATACAGGCCGCCACTGACAATACATAGGCCACCACCACGCTGTGCATTCGCAGCGGATCTTCCTGCAAATTCTCGGCAATGGCCGGCAACGCGGTGTTGATGATGGTGGTATCCAGGCCCTGCATAAAAAAGCCAATCGACACCAAGAGCACTAACAATCTGAATTCGGGTTGCAGGGCTTGATGGGTTGGCGTGGCAGTCATAATTAGCGGGCATGGTGGAATTTTGCCTAGTGTAAAACAATCTGGCGCGGATGTCGTATCTAAAGCGTTGCCGCGTGACGGCCTGACCCTGTCAGAAAACTGCAATCAAAACGTCATGGCACTGCAACCGGATGTTTATAAATTGTTCATATTCTAAACACTATCAAATTAAACCTATGAAATTAAAATTGAAATCACTTTGGGTGGCCATGTTGGCCGTGGGAATGGCAGCGTGTAACAGTGATGATGATCAGGTCAGTCCCGCACCGGTCGATCCAACCCCAAATACCATTGAACTGAGCAAAATTGGGGCCTATCAGTCGGGCATTTTTGCAGAAAGTGCCGCAGAAATTCCGGCCTATGATGCCGCCAGCAAACGTCTGTTTGTGGTCAATGCGCAGGCCGGGGTGCTGGATGTACTCGATTTAAGCCAGCCAAATCAGCCGGTTAAAATTGCCGAGATTCAGGTCCATGATATTGCCGAAGGCGCAGAAGTAAACAGTGTCGCGGTGCATAACGGTATTGTGGCAATTGCGATTCAGGCTGCCGTCAAAACCGATCCGGGTTATGTGGCGCTGTATCAGGCCAAAGATCTGAGCAAACTGGCGCATGTGCAGGTCGGTGCCTTACCGGATATGCTGACTTTTAGCCCGGATGGTCAAACCCTGCTGGTGGCCAATGAAGGTGAGCCATCTGATGATTATCAGGTTGATCCGGAAGGTTCAATTTCCGTGATTCAGCTGAGTAATTTAACAGCGCCTGTGGTCCGCACTGCAGACTTTAAAGCCTTTAATGGACAGGAAGCGGCGCTGCGTGCCCAGGGCGTGCGTATTTTCGGGCCAAATGCGACCGCGGCGCAGGATTTTGAACCGGAATATATTACGGTATCGCAAGATGGCAAAACGGCTTGGGCTGCATTGCAGGAAAACAATGCGCTGGCCAAAATTGATGTGGTCAATGCCAAAGTACTGGCGGTGTATCCATTGGGCTTTAAAGACCATGGTCTGGACGGCAATGGCATGGATGTCAGCGATGCCGATGGTGTTGATGGAACGGGCAGTATTAAGATCCAGACCTGGGCCAATGTGCGCGGTCTGTATATGCCAGATGCAATTGCCAGCTTTGATGTGGCCGGCAAAACCTATATCGTGACCGCCAATGAAGGCGATGCGCGCGCCTGGGGCGAAGACACACCAGAATATTTTAATAACGACACCAGCAAAGGTTTTGTTGAAGAATGGCGAGTGAAACATCTGGTACATGCCGATGGCTTTGCCCGCCGTTTAGGCGATGATTTACCGGCACACTTAAGCCAGCTGGCCAAAGGTGCCGAGCTGAATCCGGATAATTTTGGTTACTGCGGTGCCACGGCAGGCAATGCTGGTGACTGCCGTAAAGATCATCTGCTGGGTCGTCTGAATATTACCTGGACTGAAGGCTACCAGAAAAATGCCGATGGTACGCCAAAGCTGAATGAACGCGGCAATCTGGTATATGACCATCTTTATAGTTTTGGTGCACGCTCGGTCAGTATCTGGACAGAAAATAGCGCGCAAAACGGTCTGGAACGGGTCTGGGATTCAGGGGATGATTTTGAGCAGTACATTGCCGAGCATCATCCGGAAATTTTCAATGCCAACCATGAAGAAGCAGGCATGGATAACCGCAGTGACAACAAAGGCCCTGAACCTGAAGGCGTGACGCTGGGCCAGATTGGCAGCAAAACCTTTGCCTTTATTGGTCTGGAACGTGCTGGCGGGGTGATGGTCTATGATGTATCGACTCCATCTGCACCAAGTTTTGTGCAGTATCTGAATAGCCGTGAGATGAGTGCGAGCACTGAACAAATTGAGCTGGGGCAGGCCGGTGATTTAGGCCCGGAAGGTCTGGTCTTTATTGAGGCAAAGGACTCGCCTAATGGCCAGCCATTACTGGTGGTGGGCAATGAAGTCAGCGGCAGCACCGCGGTATATCAGCTGAACCTGAAATAAGTGAGCAAAAAAGAGAAAGGGCACTACGGTGCTCTTTTTTTATTTTAAATTTTTATTGTCACTAAAATGTCATAGAACTGAAATAGTATTGTCATCATTTTAAGCTAATGCCAGCCCGATAGGGGGTGGTGTTCCCTTTTTGAACATAGGCTTTGTTCTTATGACAATTGAACTTTTAATGGTAATCGGCTTCTGTTTGGCGGCCTATTCTATTGTCGGAAATGATGTACCTCAAACCTTAGGGACTTTTATTTCTTCTAACTCCCATCGTCCTTGGTGGGTACTGTGGGTGTATATCAGCAGTATCCTGGTTGTGGTCTTGGTCTATGGCTGGTATGCATCGGGCGTCGGTGATGCCTCTTATGGGCGACTGGAAACCATTCCGTTCCCTGAAGGTGGAATTACCTGGCTGTATATTGTGCCGCCGGTTTTACTGTTGCTACTGACCAAATATGGTATTCCGGTCAGTACCACCTTCCTGGTGTTGACCATCTTCTCTCCTGCGAGCTTGGGCTCGATGATGGTCAAATCCATGATGGGCTATGCCGTGGCCTTCCTGGCGGCGCTGATCATCTATCGTTTTGTGGCTAACAAAATGACGGTGTACTTCAACCAGACCAAAGATCAGGAACATTCGACCAAATGGGTGATTCTACAATGGTTATCTACCGGTTTCCTGTGGAGCCAGTGGCTGATTCAGGATCTGGCCAACATCTTCGTGTATGTGCCGCGTCAGGTACCGTTTGAATTCCTGATGTTTGCCATTACGGTCTTTGTGATCTTGCTGGGGGTTATTCTGTACCAGCGTGGTGGTGCCATCCAGAAGATTGTCGATACCAAAACCGATGTTACCGATGTACGTGCTGCGACCATCGTGGACTTTATCTATGCAGTGATCCTGCTGGTTTTCAAAGAGTGGAGCAATATCCCGATGAGTACCACCTGGGTATTCCTGGGTCTGTTGGCCGGTCGTGAATTTGCCATCTCAATGATTGTGAACGGGGTCAGCAAATACCGTACCTCACGCAATGTCAGCAAAGATGCGATGAAACTGATGTTTGGTCTGGCCATGTCGGTATTCCTGGCGACCACTTTGCCATGGTTCTATAACCTGATTTCAGGCTAAGCCTGGACTGAACATCAAGTACAAAAAAAGCGAGCTTCGGCTCGCTTTTTTCTTTCTGGATTTTTGGGTTCAAGCGCTTTAAATGGCAACGTGCTGTGGGGCATCCAGATTATGCAAGGCAGTCAGGATTTCATCGGCATGATTGCAGATAATCAGCTTGGCGCGGTGCTGCGGCGGCAGGAAGCCTTCAGTCACGGCATGGTCAAGTTGGGCAATTAGCGCATTATAGAAGCCATTGACGTTATAGAGCATCATCGGTTTTTGATGCTGGTTCAACTGGCCCCAGGTGGCAATTTCCAGAATTTCCTCAAAGGTGCCCAGTCCGCCCGGCAAGGCCACAAAGGCGCTGGCACGTTCGGCCATGAGGGCTTTACGTTCATGCATGCTGTGTACAATATGCAATTCGGTCAGACGATGATGGGCAATTTCATAATCCAGCATAAATTCCGGAATCACACCTACAGTTTCACCACCGTGATCAACCACGGCATCGGCGACCTGACCCATTAAACCGATACTGGCGCCGCCATAGACCAGACCAAAGCCATTTTCCGCCAGACGGCGTGCCAGTGCCACGGCCTTTTCCTGATACACCGGTTTATTTCCAGAACGTGAGCCGCAATATAAAGCAATTAAAGGTTGTGTTGTTTTAGGAGAAGGATATTTTAAATTATCAGTCATTTTTACTACGCTATTCATGATTCTTGTTTCACCTTAACATGTTCTTTTTGTCTGCTCTAGCTTATGCAAAAAATATGACAAACAATGCCAGCGCCGTGCAGTGTGATTGCAAAGAATTGTTAAAGCATGCAGCACAACCGTGATCAGGCCAAAAAAAGAGTGATTCTGGCGCCAATCTTTTCTATACTGAAATTGTGTTTGACAACAATAGAACCGTCATGGGTAGTGGACACTATTGCACCATACAACAACAGCCGCTTTTAATCTCTTTTCTTTTCCCTTTCATTCCCCAGGTTTTGAAACAGCCGGCCTTGGCTGTCGCACAGCCAAAACGATACTCGTGGAGCATCGCCCATGATTTTTGAATGGATGTCTGATCCAGCCGCATGGGTGGGTTTGCTGACCCTGATTATTCTGGAAATTGTGCTGGGTATTGATAACCTGGTGTTTATTGCCATTCTGGCTGAAAAATTGCCGCCAGAACAGCGTAATGCCGCGCGGGTGGTCGGGCTGATTCTGGCTTTAGGCATGCGCCTGATTCTGCTGGCTTCAATTGCTTGGGTGGTCACCCTGACCAATCCGCTGTTCCATATTTTTGATCATCCGTTTTCGGGTCGTGATCTGATCTTGCTGTTTGGTGGGGTGTTCCTGCTGTTTAAAGGCACCATGGAGCTGCGTGAGCGTATTGAAGGCAAGCCGCAGCTGAAAGAAGAAAATCCGGTACACGCCACTTTCTGGATGGTGATTGTGCAGATTGTGGTGCTGGATGCGGTGTTCTCGCTCGACAGTGTGATTACCGCGGTCGGTATGGTCAAAGAGCTGTCGGTGATGATGATCGCGGTGACCATTGCCATCGGTATTATGCTTTGGGCCTCTAAACCGCTGATGGATTTTGTCAACAAACATCCAACTGTGGTGATTCTGTGCCTGTGCTTCCTGATGATGATCGGTTTCTCGCTGGTGGTGGAAGGTTTCGGTTATCACATTCCAAAAGGCTATTTATATGCCGCGATTGGTTTCTCGGTGATGATCGAGTTCCTGAACCAAGCCATGCGCAAAAATCAGGAAAAAATGGTCACCACCACTGACCTGCGTTATCGCACTGCTTCCGCGGTGATGCGGATGCTCGGCGGCAAACCGAACGGGCCGGAACCGGAGCATCCAAGTCCGGAAGAAGTGCTGGCCACACGTGCTTTTGCCGATGAAGTCTTTGCCGAAGAGAACAGCGTTTACCATACCGTGATGGTGCAGGGCGTACTCAGTCTGGCCGAGCGTCCGGTAAAATCGGTGATGACCCCGCGACCGGAACTAGAATGGCTGGATTTAGATGAAGACCAGGATAGCATTCAGGCCCAGCTGATGAATACCTCGCATTCACGTTTAATTGTGGTGCATGGCGAGCTGGACAATATTGCCGGGGTGGTGCTGACCCATAAGGTCATGAATGAATTTATTGAAACCGGCGTACTGAATTTTGAAAAACATCTGCGCGAACCGGTGATTGTGCATGAAAATGCGCAGGTATTGATGGTGATGGAACAGCTACGTCAGGCGCCGCTGCAAATGGCAATTGTGCTGAACGAATATGGCTCGATTGAAGGTGTGGTCACCCCGATTGATGTGCTGGAAGCCATTGCCGGTGAATTTCCGGATGAAGATACCCTCGACGCGGTTGCAGAAACCCTGGAAGATGGCAGCCTGATGCTGGATGGCTCGACTGATATCCGCCATGTCTCGTTATTGCTCGGTCGTGATCTGGTTAATGAGCTGGAAGAATATTCGACCCTGTCGGGTTATATCCTGTTCCATCTCGGCCGTTTGCCGGAAAATGGCCAACGTCTGCTGGCCGATGATCATATTTTTGAAGTGGTCACCATGGACGGGCATAAAATCGAGAAGGTGCATGTGCTGCCGCAGCCGCCAGCCGAGTAGCACTCAGAATATTCCTGTTTTCTGGTTCAGTTCCGTTAAAATAGCCTGCATTGTCAGGCTATTTTTTTGGAAAAAATTTATGTCAGAACAGCCTTGTCCTTGTGGCGCTGGGTTTTATCACAGTTGTTGCCAGCCTTTGCATTTAGGTCAGCAGCAGGCCCAAACTGCCGCTCAGCTAATGCGTTCACGCTATAGTGCCTTTGCCTTGCAGCAGATTGATTATATTGTCAAAACCACCGCACTTGGTCAGCAGCAGGCTCTGGATGTGGCCGCTATTCGGGACTGGAGCAGCGCCAACCAGTGGTTAAAACTGGAAATCGTAAGTGCTCAGGAAAAGCTGGACAAAAGCCATGCCCAGGTCGAATTCAAGGCCTATTATCATGATGGCAACCAGCCGCAGATACATCATGAAGTATCGCATTTCGTCAAACATCAGGGTGCGTGGTATTTTCTTGATCCGACCACCGATCAGCAGATTACCATGAAACAGCCCTGTATCTGCGGTTCGGGCAAGAAATTTAAGCAATGTTGTGCGCAATTTTTATAACATTTGCCGTATTTTCGCTTATGATAACGCGCATCAATTCCCCTAGTGAAAGAAGGGCAGTTCATGTTGCTGTTGGTCATTTATATTATTGCCATTACTGCAGAAGCAATGACAGGTGCATTGTCGGCAGGACGGCGAAGCATGGACTGGTTCGGGGTGACCCTGATTGCCTGTGTCACCGCACTGGGCGGCGGCTCGGTACGTGATGTATTGCTGGGCCATTATCCTTTAACCTGGGTCAAGCATCCGGAATATCTGGTCCTGACCTGCGCGGCAGCCTTTGTCACCATTTTAATTGCCAAATGGATGCGCCATCTGCGTTCCATCTTCCTGGTGCTGGATGCCTTGGGCCTGATTGGCTTTACCATTATTGGCTGCCAGATTGCGCTGGAAATGGGCCACGGTTTTGTGGTGTCGGCGGTGGCCGGTGTGCTGACCGGCGTCTCGGGCGGGATTCTGCGTGATATTCTGTGTAATGATGTGCCGCTGGTGTTCCGCCGTGAGCTGTATGCCAGTATCTCTTTTGTGTCGGTGATCTGCTATTGGGTCTGTATTGAAATTGGCCTGTCGCTAGAACTAACTGTTATCGCCACGCTGATTTTTGGTTTTACCTTACGTTTAATTGCGATCTATTTTGGTCTGGAAATGCCAAAATTCATTTATAAGGATGATGATGAGCAGTCGGCCTCATCCAAAGATGCCTCCTAGCCACAAATCTCCTATAAATTAAACGGCATGACCGCTATCCAGAGAGCGGTCATTGTCTTTAAAATCAAAGCTGATTGCTGTTGTCATAACAATAACCAGGCGCGCCATCCGCGTTTTCCTCTCCACCCTGTCAGAGCGTTTATTATGGATCTAGTTTCTCGTGTACAACGCTTACCGATTGGTAAGTTCCACTATACCTTGCTATGGGTCATCGGACTGGGCTGGATGTTTGATGCCATGGATACCGGTTTAATCTCCTTTATTCTGGCCAAAATGGCGGAAGACTGGCAAATGAGCCCGGCAGAAAAAGGCTGGGTGGTGTCAATTGGTTTTGTTGGCATGGCCATTGGTGCGGTGTTCTCCGGCGGGTTGGCCGACCGGATTGGGCGTAAAACCGTATTTGCCACGACCCTGGTGATTTATAGCCTGGCCACAGCGGCCTGTGCCTTTGCCCCAAATTTAAGCTGGTTACTGTTTTTCCGCTTTATTGTCGGTTTAGGGCTGGGCGGGCAGTTGCCGGTTGCGGTGACTTTGGTCAGTGAATATATTCCGGCGCATGTGCGGGGCCGTTTTATTGTGCTGCTGGAAAGCTTCTGGGGGCTGGGCTGGCTCTGTGCGGCGCTGGTGTCTTATTTTGTGATTCCGACCTTTGACTGGCATATGGCCTTTTTAATTGGTGGTTTGCCGGCGCTCTATGCCTGGGTCATCTGGAAAAAAGTACCGGAATCGGTGCCGTATTTAATTAACCGCGGCCGGGTCGAAGAAGCGCACAAACTAGTACAAAGTCTGGAACGTCGCTGCGGCGTCGAGGTGATTGAACAGCTGGAAGTGAAACCGGTGGCAGCCAAACAGAATATTTCCTTTGCCCAGCTGTGGTCGGGGCCATTTGCACGCCGTACCCTCATGCTGTGGCTGATCTGGTTCGGCATTGTCTATTCCTACTATGGCATTTTTACCTGGCTGCCAAGTCTGCTGGTCAAGGAAGGCTATACTATTGTGCAGTCCTTTGAATATGTGCTGATCATGATTCTGGCGCAGTTGCCGGGTTATATTGCGGCGGCCTGGCTGGTAGAAAAACTTGGCCGAAAAGCCACACTGGCCGGCTTTATTGGGCTGTGTGCGGTATCAGCCTACTTCTTTGGACAGGCCAGCAGCGTCGGCATGATCGTGTTCTGGGGTTGCCTGATGTCCTTCTTTAACCTAGGCGCCTGGGGTGTGCTTTATACCTATACGCCGGAACAGTATCCAACCAATATCCGTGCCTTTGGTTCCGGCTGGGCTTCGGCGGTGGGCCGTATGGGCGGTATTGTTGCGCCTTTGGTGGTGACCCAGATGATGGTGATGCACAACGGCTTTAGCTATGTATTTATGATGTTTACCGCGGTGCTGCTGGCCGTGGCACTGGTGATTGTGCTGCTGGGTGAGGAAACCCGCGGCAAGACCCTGGAGTCGATTGGTTTATAAGCAGCCGCTCATACAGACAATGCAAGATGCGCTGGCTATTGTGCCGGCGCATCTTTTTTATTTCTGGAATATGTTTTTCAACGCGCAGTCAGACTTGTGTATTTTTCAGTTGATTGACGCGCCTAAAATGGATATTTTTACGCCATAAGACATAAATTGTCGCAGAGTGTGATCGGCTACCCTTGTGCTGGCCGCGGCTGCGGCATAGCATAAGAACGTCAAAACTATAACGCATTAATTTAGGATTACAGGTTGTTATGACAAGCCTCGCGCATCATGCGACAGAAAACCGTTCCGTAGCAGAATTTACTGAACAAGCATATCTCAGCTATGCCATGTACGTGATTATGGACCGTGCATTGCCTCATATCAGCGATGGCCTGAAACCGGTACAGCGCCGTATCGTCTATGCCATGAGCGAGCTGGGTCTCAAGCCAAGCAGTAAACCAAAAAAATCTGCACGTACGGTCGGTGATGTGCTGGGTAAGTACCATCCGCATGGTGACTCGGCCTGTTATGAAGCCATGGTGTTAATGGCGCAGCCGTTTAGCTATCGTTATCCATTTATTGAAGGGCAGGGCAACTGGGGTTCACCGGATGATCCAAAATCCTTTGCCGCAATGCGTTATACCGAAGCCAAATTATCCGCATATAGTGACCTGTTACTGTCTGAACTCGGTCAGGGCACCTGCGACTGGCAGGACAACTTTGATGGTTCCCTAAAAGAGCCAGTGACCTTGCCGGCACGGGTTCCAAATATCCTGCTCAATGGCACCACCGGCATTGCCGTGGGGATGGCCACCGATATTCCGCCGCACAACTTGCGCGAAATCATTAAAGGCACCATCGCCCTGATCCGTAATCCGAATTTAAGCGATAGCAAGGTCGCAGAATATATTCCTGGTCCGGATTTACCGACCCGGGCTGAAGTAATTACCCCGCCAGATGAACTGTTAAAGATTCAGACCACTGGACGCGGCAGTTATCGCATGCGTGCGGTGTATACCATTGAAAAAAATGAAATTGTTATCAGTGATTTGCCGTATCAGGTGTCTGGCTCAAAAGTCATCACCCAGATTGCCGACCAGATGCAGGCCAAAAAACTGCCGCTGGTGACCGATGTACGGGATGAATCGGACCATAAAAATCCGACCCGACTGGTGATTGTGCTGCGTTCCAACCGGATTGATGCCGATGCGGTGATGAGCCATCTGTTTGCAACCACCGATCTGGAATCAAGCTATCGGGTCAACATGAACATGATTGGTGCCGATGGTCGTCCACAGGTGAAATCGATTCGCCAGATTTTATTGGAATGGATCGAGATTCGTAAACATACCGTCACACGCCGCCTGCAATATCATCTGAACAAGATTGAAAAACGCCTGCATATTCTGGCCGGCTTGCTGATTGCCTATTTAGACATTGATACCGTGATCCGCATTATCCGCGAAGAAGATCATCCCAAAGCAGAGCTGATGGCGCACTTTGGTATTGATGAGATTCAGGCTGAAGCCATTTTGGAACTCAAGTTGCGCCATCTGGCCCGACTGGAAGAAATGGAAATCCGTCGCGAACAGGAAGAACTCGAGACCAAAGCTGCCACAATTCGTGAACAGTTGGCCAATCCGGAATCATTAAAAAACCTGATTATTACGGAGTTAAAAGACGACGCCAAAAAGTTTGGTGATGACCGCCGTTCACCAATCGTGCAGCGCGCTGAAGCCACTGCCATTAATGAACAGGACATGCTGCCGGCTGATCCGGTAACCGTGGTGCTGTCTGAAGCTGGCTGGATTCGCTGTGCCAAAGGCCATGATGTCGATGCCGAAAACCTGAATTTCCGCGCTGGTGACCAGTATTTAAGTCACGCCCAAGGCAAATCCAACCAGCGTGCCTATGTGCTGGATGACACTGGACGCAGTTATGGTGTGGCCATTAACAGCCTGCCATCGGCGCGTGGTTTGGGTGAACCGCTCAGTTCACGTTTATCACCGGCCAGCGGGGTCGGCTTTAAACAGGTGTTTGTGGCAGAAGATCAGGCTGAAATTCTGGTCATGAGCAGCAAAGGTTATGGCTTTAAAACCCAAGCCAAACAGCTGGATACCAATGCCAAAGCCGGTAAGGCTTTCCTGAGCCTGTCTGAAGGCGCCAGCGTGATGAATCTGCAAACTATTGAGCAGTTCAGTCATGTTGCGCTACTCAGTTCTGCCGGCCGTTTACTGATTGTTGATCTGGCAGAATTACCGGTGCTGAACAAAGGTAAAGGTAATAAATTGATACAACTTGAACCGAAAGATCAGATTGTATCCATGACAATGCTAAATTTAGATGAAATAATTCAAGTGTTTGCAGGACAACAGCAGTTAAAATTAAAAGGTGATGACTTGCAGAAGTATATCGGTAAGAGAGGAACTAAGGGACAGCTTTTACCACGGGGATATCAAAAAGCAAATAAACTGTTGATTCAGAGATAAGACTAGCGTTGTTTACATAAAATACGTTATATATGAATCGAATTCGTGAAAATGGATCCACTGCTGTACATAAACAAGCCAAAAAATGAAGTGCGGCAGTGTATAAAACAGTTGAATACTAAGGATTACTGATTGGAGAGATTGGCATTATGGAAAAAATTTGGTTTGAAGAATACCGAAAGACAGGGATTCCAGAAACTGTAGAGTTGCCACCGGAGAATACGTCACTGGTTGATATCTTTGAACGTAATTTCCAGAAGTTTGGTTCACGTGATGCCTTTATCTTTATGGATAAAGTGCTGACCTTTGCTGAACTGGAAGAAGCAAGCCGTAAATTTGCAAGCTATTTGCAAGGTCTGGGCTTGGCCAAAGGCACACGTGTTGCAGTGATGATGCCAAACGTTCTTCAATATCCAGTGGTGGCATTGGGTGTATTCCGTGCCGGTCTGGTGCTGGTGAATGTAAACCCGCTGTATACCTCACGTGAACTTGAGCATCAGTTAAATGACTCTGGCGCAGAAGTGCTGGTGATTATTGAAAACTTCGCTTCTGTATATCAGGCGATTCTGGGTAAAACCCCAGTCAAGCACGTCGTGGTTGCCTCTGTGGGTGACATGCTAGGCACCTTAAAAGGTACGTTGGTGAACTTTGTCTTACGTTCAGTGCGTAAACAGATTCCGGCGTGGGACCTTCCGGGTCATGTCAAGTTTAATGCGGCCATGTCGAAAGCCAATGTCAGCAACTACAAGCGTCCAAGCCTGACTCTAAGCGATACGGCAGTACTGCAATATACCGGTGGTACGACAGGGGTATCTAAAGGTGCAGAACTGACCCACCGTAACCTAGTGGCAAACATGCTGCAATGCGATGGTATTTTCCAAAGTAAATTTGGTGCGCAAGATGGTCAGCCAGATGACCGTATTTTCTGTGCATTGCCGCTGTATCACATTTTTGCATTTATGGTGTGCGCGCTTTACGGGATGTATAAAGGTCAGGCAAACGTATTGATTCCAAACCCGCGTGACTTACCTGCGGTAATGAAAGAATTACGCAAATATCAACCAACTTTCTTCCCTGCGGTGAATACCTTATTCAATGCACTTGTGAACAATGAAGAGTTTAAACAGCTTGATCACAGCCGATTGAAAATGGCGATGGGCGGTGGTATGGCTGTATTACCATCTACAGCGGAAGCCTGGAAAAAAGTGACTGGCACCAACATCATTGAGGGTTACGGTTTATCTGAAACTTCACCGGTGGCTACCGCGAACCCGCCAGCGTCTGAAGAATTCAGCGGTACGATTGGTATTCCATTGCCATTAACTGAAGTGGCAATTCTGGATGATGCCGGCAATGAAGTAGCATTGGGCGAGCAGGGTGAAATTTCAATCCGTGGTCCACAAGTCATGAAAGGCTATTGGAACCGTCCAGATGAAACCGACAAAGTGATGATTAATGGTTTCTTCCGTACAGGTGACATTGGTGTTATGGATTCACGAGGCTATGTGAAGATTGTTGACCGTAAGAAAGACATGATTTTGGTATCTGGCTTTAACGTTTATCCTTCTGAAATTGAAGAAGTCGTGGCGAAACATCCAAAAGTACTGGAAGTGGCTGCAATTGGTGTACCAGATGAAAAATCAGGTGAAGTGCCAAAACTGTTCGTTGTGAAGAAAGATCCTTCATTGACGACTGAAGAAGTTCTGGCCTTTGCCAAAGAAAACCTGACCGGTTATAAACGCCCACGTTATGTTGAATTTATGGATGAATTACCGAAATCGAACGTAGGTAAAATCCTGCGTAAAGACCTACGTAAGACTGCATAAATTCTGCAATAAAAAAAGCGCCTAAGGGCGCTTTTTTTAATTCTCTTTTTTCATTAGCCAGCGGTCGAAGTAAGGACGTCCAACCCCCATCACCCCGAGGAAAATAAACATCGAGCCAAACTGACGGCTAAAACCGGAGGAATGGAAGCTGCCATAACTTAAAATATTATCAATCAGGCAATACACCAGAATTACGGTCACCCAGTGCCATAAAGGCAGACGTTTAATTCCCACCGCATACAGGGCCACCCACAGCACCACAAAGGTAAACAGGGTTGACCAGATGTTCAGGTTGGAACAGATGACCGTTAATAAAAAGGCCACAATGGGAATCACAATTTTTAAGGCCCGATCGACTTGCAGCTGATGCTGGCGCTGTTTTTCAAGTACATCGAACATTTCTTTTTGATCAGGATTGACCATCATGAATCCTACACAATGAATAAAAACACCCTATTTAACAAAATTTATGCTTAAAACACCATGCTATGATAAAGTTTTGAAGAATTCCGACGAGAAAAAATAGATGCAAAGTATTAGTGGAATCGTCTATCTGATTCTAATCGCCTGCCTGTTGCCTTATTTATTTGCAGTAATTGCAAAAATGGCTGGCGGCTTTAAATCTGAAGATAATCAAAATCCACGTTCTTTTTTAGCCAATACCACCGGTCTGGCGGCGCGTGCCAATGCTGCCCAGCAAAACAGCTTTGAAAGTTTGCCGCTGTTTATTGCCGCCATTTTACTGGCCGAATATATGGTGATTCCGCAGTTTATTATTATGACCTTTGGCATTGCCTATCTGGTGTTTCGTCTGCTGTACGGGCTGTGTTATCTGGCCAACTGGGCGACGTTGCGCTCGATTATCTGGTTATTATCGTTACTTTGCCCGATCTGTTTATTGCTGCTGGTGATTAAACTGACCGCGTGATTGCACAGCAAAATATCTATTTTTATGTCATGAATGTATAATCGCGAAGTCATTAATAGCCGAAACCCGTTATAATTGACGCGGTTTAAAAAATTTAATTTGTGAAAGAGTGATGCCATGAGCTACAGCAATATCCCAGCGGGTAAAGATGCGCCAAATGATATCTATGTAATCATTGAAATTCCTGCCAATGCAGCGCCAATCAAATACGAAATTGATAAAGATTCTGATGCGTTATTTGTAGACCGTTTCATGGGTACTGCAATGTTCTACCCAGCAAACTACGGTTATGTACCAAATACTTTGTCTGAAGATGGTGACCCATTAGACGTATTGGTGGTAACACCACATCCGGTTGAACCAGGTTCAGTAATTCGTTGCCGCCCGGTCGGTAAATTGAACATGGAAGATGACGGTGGTATTGATGCGAAACTGATCGCGGTACCGCACGACAAATTGACTCCAATTTACAAAGACGTGAAAGAATATACCGATCTTCCACCGTTACTGATTCAACAGGTTGAACACTTCTTTGCCCACTATAAAGATTTAGAGCCAGGCAAATGGGTGAAATTGACCGGTTGGGAAGGCGCAGAGGTTGCCAAAGCTGAAGTATTAAAAGCGATTGAAGCTGCAAAATAATACGGCTTTTTCCGCCTCACTGATCTGTCTTGTTCAGTGAGGACGTCATAAAAAAACCTGCACAGAATATGTGCAGGTTTTTTTATTATGGATTGAAATTCGGGTGAATTAGAATAATTTCACAGGAATATCTAACCAGATACGCCATTCGTTGGTGTCAGGCATATAGTAGTCATTTGCATAAGCAGCATCATTACGATAGTGAGAATAACGTAGACGCAAACTAGTATCCTTAGCAAAACCAGATTGAACGGTATATTTTACCTGATTGAAAAACTCTTGTTCTTTCGCGTTATTATCAGTCTCTGTGTCGATATCCCAGCCATATACAAAAGCTGAAGTCCAGTTCAGTCCAGGAATACCATATTTAGAAAAATCTAAATTGTATTGAAGTTGGGCTGATTTTTCGTCACGACCGTTAAAGTCTGAAAGATATGAGTTTGGCAAGTAGACACTTTGCACACCATCAGCATTTTCACCATATGCATAACCAGTGTTTCCAGTACTTTGTTGATAAGCCAACATAACACTATGAGCACCTTTATTATAAGTACTAGAAAGTGCCCAAATATTATTGCTACGATCAGATGAGTCTGATCCTAAGCGAGAAGATGATGCTGAAGCATCTTTATCCCACTCGGTATGATAACCACTGAAATCATGGGTTAAAGTACTATCATTCGCTAAAGCGTAGCTATAGTTTGCATTAATATAATGACGATCAAGTTTGTCCTTAACATCTACACCATAATATGAAGCATTTACGGCATCATTAAATTTATATTTTGCACCCCATACTACGGCACGATCCAGCTCAGCACCATCAGAGTTAATTTGGTTAGAAAGCTGATTTTCTGTGAATTTACCAGCAACTAAGTTTAAATTTTCAATTTCGTTACTTTGTACCAATAGACCAGTAAAGTATTCAGGCACTAGACGTGCAGTATTACTTGCAAGTACAGGAAGATCTAAAACTTGAGTACCATAAGTCGCTGTCGTATTTGACACACGAGCTTTCACATAAGCACCACCACGTGCCCAATGATCATAGGCGTCTTTAGTTCCATCAGCATTATTTTGAGGGTGGGTAGGAATCATACTGTTGCCTGTGTGACCATTTTCACCCAGTTTGATTGATGCATCCCCAATAATACCAGCACCAAAACCAACTGTACCCTTTGTGAAACCCGAATCTAATTTGACGATTGCTGTTTGAGCGAAAGAACTCGTATCACTATTTGGTGGAGTGCCTTTATAGTCACGAGATAAATAACCAGTACGGAATAATACCGAACCTTCTGCACCTTCAACAAAACCTTTAGCTTCGCTTTGCTCGCTGGCAACAGCTGTAGAAATTAAAGCAGCTTGTACCAGTACTGCTAATGTTAATTTTTTCGCGTTTAGCATTGGGAGAGAGCCTCATCCAGAATGTTATGTTTCAATTTGTTTAAAAAGAACCCAGAAACCGGAAGAATTTTATAGGGAATTTGTAAAAAAGATACTGTTTTATCCATTTTTCTTTGAGAAAAATGCAAACGCTAGCGTATACAGTTTCAATCCTTGCTCTTGTAAAACACCCTTCCTGGGTCATATTGCAGAAAATTTGCTTCTCAAAACAGGAAGGCAATTTTCGCGCTTTAATGTACTGTGTTTATACTTTTTATTCAAAAAATAATTTGTGATTATGCGGTTTTAGACAGTGTGAAGATGTGGGAAATTTGGCACTTTGCTGGGAGTAGAACGTACATAAAAGATTTATCTCGCTGAATTTTTTATGCATTTCGTTGAAGCTATGATTAGAACTATCTCATGAATCAGTGCATTCTAGTAGAATACAAGATTGCACTTTTTTTAAGCAGTAAAAAGGTGTTTGAAGGATTAAGCGACTCAAAATAGCGCATGATGTAAGCAAATATAAATGCTCTGGTTTATCTCACAATACAGCGAAAGGATCAGCACATCAGTAGGATTGAAAAAGTATCATGCTGTTTTTAAATTTTTATCTGATATTAAAAGTTTATATAAAATAATAGGTTGAAACTAATTAAAGAAAAATTGAAATCATTCTTTTTGAACAGATGCCAGTGTTGGCATAGCTATTGCAAAGCTTAAGGTGAGTTTAAAAACACAACTAAAAACGTCTGCGGACGGTTGGGGGAATCTAACAATGAAATTCACTTTAAAAGCTTTAGCAGTTGCAGCAGTAGCTTCAGCATCCAGTTTTACTTTTGCAGATGAGCCTGCATCTCCGCACTCAGTATCTGGCAATATCGGTGTGTTATCGAGCTATAACTTGCGTGGTATTACAAATACACCTGAAAATAAAGATGCCACAATTAATGGTGGTATAGATTATAACCATGCTTCAGGTTTTTATGCTGGATGGTGGGGATCAACTTTAAGATATTCTGCAGGTACAGATCTTTTTGAAAATGCAGCAGGTGAATTAGTAGAAGTTGAAACAGGTGAAGTCACTAATGCTTTCGAAAACGATTTCTATGCAGGCTATAGCGGTTCAATCAATGATGACTGGGGTTATACAGCAGGTTTAACGTACTATTATTACTATGATATTGGTAATTCTGGATCAAACGGTTTTGAAACCATGTTGGGTTTGACCTATAAAGATTTAGGTATCACTGCGCAAACATTACTTGAAGATCTTGATTGGGGTAATGCAGGTGATACTTATCTAAAAGCATCTTATAGCTATGCTTTACCTAAAGATTTTAGTTTAGATACAGCACTTGGTTTATATCTATATGATAAGAATGGACCAATTGAAGCTGCTGATACATTTAGTTTCCGCCACTTTGATATCGGTTTGAGTAAAGCACTTGCTGATACTGGCGTGACTGCAAGCATGAACTATATTTTAGGTGGTTATGACCGTAATGATATAAAACAAAAAAATAAAGTTGTCCTAGGTCTAGGTTACAGCTTCTAATTATTTAATAGAAAAAAGGCGACAAATGTCGCCTTTTTTTATTTTTATTGTCCAATCGTTTAGCTTTGCTGACCTCGATAAGATAAAGCTTCCGATAAATGCTGAGGCTGAATTTCTGAATTCTCAGCTAAATCAGCTATGCTTCGTGCTACTCGTAATACCCGATGATAAGCACGGGCAGATAAATTTAACTTTTGTTGGGCAAGTTCAAACATTTTACTGGTCTGAGCATTTAGTGGCGCAAATTGCTCTAATTCTTTTGGGGTTAATGCCATATTCAGCTTGTTCTGTCTTTGTATTTGCAGTTCGTAGGCAGTTATCACACGCTCCCTAACGGTTGCAGAATCTTCTACCGGTTGTGTAGATTGTAATTCATGAGCTTGCAGAGGAGGCACATCGATATGCAGGTCAATCCGATCCAGTAATGGCCCAGAAATCCGGTTCTGATAACGCTTGATCATTTCTGGAGAACACTGGCAGCGAATATCCTGATTAAACGCATAGCCACACGGGCAGGGGTTCATCGCGGCAATCAGCTGGAAACTGGCCGGAAAGGTAATCTGCCGCGATGCCCGGGAAATCACAATTTCTTTGGATTCCAAGGGCTGCCGCAATACTTCCAGCACTTTACGGTCAAACTCCGGCAGTTCATCTAAAAACAGCACACCTAAATGAGCCAGGGTAATTTCGCCCGGTTTCGGATGCGAGCCACCACCGACCAGTGCAATCGCTGAAGCGGTATGATGCGGGGCTCGAAACGGCCGCTGTCCAAAGCGATGTGGGGTATTGGCAATTGAATAGATACTGGCAACTTCAAGATTTTCCTGCATATTCAGGGGCGGCAAAATACTGGCCAGACGTGAGGCCAAGAGAGTCTTGCCTGTACCGGGTGGACCTTTAAAGAGCAAGGAATGGCCACCGGCAGCGGCAATTTCCAGGGCACGCCGAGGTCGCAGCTGTCCTTTGACATCCGCCAGGTCAAAAGCATAGCGTTCCAAGCGGGTTTCCGAGCTTGCTGCAAAAGGCTGTAGGGGCGCAGCCTGCGCCAGATGCTCACAGACCTGTTTCAGATGACTGGCCGCAAACACCTGAAAGTCGGGCAATTGTGCGGCTTCCTGTGCATTGGGTTCCGGTAATACCAGTTGATGGCCGGCCGCCTGACAGGCAATGGCAATACTTAAAGTGCCGGTGACCGGGCGTAACTGGCCATCCAGCGCCAGTTCACCAATAAATTCCAGGTTTTCTGCGGCCTGTTCGGGCAATTGTCCGGAAGCAATCAGAATGCCTAAGGCAATCGGTAAATCCAGACGTGAGCCATCTTTGGGTAAATCGGCCGGGGCCAGATTAATGGTCAAACGTTTGGTGGGAAACTGAAAACCACTGTTAATAATGGCCGAGCGAACCCGGTCTTTACTTTCACGGACCGCGGCTTCGGCCAGACCGACAATGGTTAAGGAGGGCAGACCCTGACTTAAATGGACTTCAACTTCAATGGACGGGGCATTCAGTCCAAGCAGACCCCGCGTATAAATTTTGGCAAAAGACATTGTTGTTATGTTCCGTTTTGGTGCGTTATTTTTGGTCGTTATGCGTCTTTTGTTGCACTAAGAAGGTGCTTATTCTTTGTTCAAAATCTTTTGTTCGAGTGCTTCTACCTGCTGCAGCAGTTCATTTACACGAAGATTGGCATTATTCAGTGCAGTGCGCTGACGGTCCAGCTCTTCTTTGGACACCAGATCCATTTTGCTGACGGCTTCGCTTAGCAGGGCACGCAGATTATGTTCTAAGTCTTTTTTCGGTTGATCGACCTGTTCTAAGATGGCCTGTAATAAGGTTTCTATCATAATAAATTCCATTCCAGTGGACTGAAAAGCGCAGTGTAGCATTGCTCTGGCCCAGACTATAGTGTTTCAGATGAAATATGGTTTTATTCGATGCCGGAGATCGTAAATCTCTACAGAAAAATGTTTATTTTTTGAAGATTGGTGCATGAGAAAGGTATAAAATAAGATATAAATAAATCACATGCCGTAACTTCTAATTTCCCCCGACCTTAGGAGTTTTGGCATGAAATTTGAACATAAAACCTTACTGGTGAAATAAGCCGAAGGAAAACACACATGAAGCTCGTAACTGCAATTGTAAAACCCTTTAAATTAGATGACGTGCGTGAAGCACTGTCAGAAATTGGTGTTCAAGGGATCACTGTCACTGAAGTCAAAGGCTTCGGTCGTCAGAAAGGTCACACTGAACTGTATCGTGGCGCAGAATATGTTGTTGATTTTCTACCAAAAGTGAAAATCGAAATCGCCATTAGTGATGAGATGGTGGATTCAGTGATTGAATCAATCACCCGTGTAGCAAGCACCGGCAAAATCGGTGACGGTAAAATTTTTGTGACGAATCTGGAACAGGTCATCCGTATTCGTACAGGTGAAACAGGTGCAGATGCTGTTTAAGTAATTGGCACGAAGTTTGCTGAGTACCTAATAACTCACAAAAACTAGGTTGGGGGATACGAATGAAAAAAATGCTACTTGCGCTCGGCCTGTCCGGCGCGCTTTTGGGTGGTTCTGTTACTTGGGCTGAAGAAGCCGTAACAGCGCCAACTCCTTCAGAACAAATCACAGTAAATGATACTGTGGAACCTGCGCTTATTGAATCAAGCGATATCATCACTACAGAAACTGCTTTACCTGAAGTGGCAGCGGCTGAAGAAGAAGCCGTGTTAGACACTGGTGATACCGCTTGGATTCTGGTCTCAACAGCACTTGTCCTACTCATGACCATTCCGGGCTTGGCCCTGTTCTATGGCGGTATGGTGCGCAAGAAAAACGTCCTCAGCACCATGGCGCACAGTTTTGTTGCGGCCGCAGTGGTCAGTCTGGTCTGGGTAATTATTGGCTATACCTTGGCCTTTGGCGAAGGCAATGCCTTTATTGGCAGCTTGGACAAGTTCATGCTGGCCGGTATTACCACCGATGCCTTGAGTGGCACCATTCCTGAAATTCTGTTTGTGATCTTCCAGATGACCTTTGCGATTATTACCGTGGCCATTATTAGCGGTTCGATTGCAGAGCGGATGAAATTTGGGGCCTTTGTTGCGTTCATTGCCATCTGGGTGGTGGTGGTCTATGCACCTATTACCCACTGGGTCTGGGGTGGCGGCTGGTTAGGTAATGATGGCGCGCTGGATTTCGCTGGTGGTACCGTGGTACACATTAACTCTGGTGTGGCTGGTCTGGTGGCTGCCTATATGCTGGGCAAACGTATGGGCTTGGGCCGTGAATCGATGGCACCGCACAACCTGACCTTAACTGTGGTGGGTGCAAGCTTGCTGTGGGTAGGCTGGTTTGGTTTCAATGGTGGTTCTGCGCTGGGCGCCAATGGTTCAGCAGGTTATGCTTTAGTGGTGACTCAAGTTGCCGCAGCTGCAGCCGCACTGGCCTGGTTAGTGACTGAAAAAGTGGTCCGTGGTAAAGCCTCTGTATTAGGCGGTGCTTCAGGTGCTGTGGCCGGTCTGGTGGTCATTACCCCGGCAGCAGGTTTTGTCACCGTCGGTGGTGCCTTAGCCATGGGGCTGATTGGTGGCGTGGTCTGCTTCTGGGGGATTACTGCACTGAAACGTGCCCTGAAAGCCGATGACTCTTTAGATGCCTTTGGCCTGCATGGCGTGGGTGGTATTGTAGGTGCAATTTTAACCGCCTTCTTTGCCAGCGAATTCATTATGGGCGATGCGGCACCTGCCAGCCTGATGGGTCAGCTGTGGGTGCAAGTGGAAGGTGTGATTGCCACCATTGTGTACTCTGCAGTATTAACCTTCATCATCCTGAAAGTGATTGATCTGGTAATTGGTATCCGTGTTGAATCTGATGATGAACGCATGGGTCTGGATTTAAGCCAGCATGGTGAACGGGTTGAATAATCTTTCAGCAGCATAATCAATATATTGTGTAAAACAGCCCAAAAGGGCTGTTTTTTTTCTATATATTGCGTAAAACTCTACAAAATCCTGTTTTTTTGCTACACTCTCAAATCAACTGGATTTGTTCAATTAAACCACTATGCATTGTCCATTTTGCAACGCCGCAGACAGTAAAGTGATTGATTCACGGCTGGCAGCTGAAGGCTGTCAAATTCGCCGACGTCGTGAATGTATTAGCTGTGGTGAACGTTTTACCACCTTTGAAAGTTATGAAGTGGTGATGCCACGCGTCATTAAATCGGACGGTAAAAATGAGCCCTTTGATGAAGCCAAACTGCGCCGTTCATTGATGCATGCCTTGCAAAAACGTCCCGTGACTCAGGAACAGATTGAAACGGTACTCAGTGATATCCAGCTGCAAATCCGCCGTCTGGGCGAACGTGATGTTAAATCACGCACCATCGGGGAAATTGTCATGCAGTCTTTATTCTCGCTGGATCATGTGGCCTATGTGCGTTTTGCTTCGGTGTATCAGGACTTTCAGGATGTGGAAGCCTTCCGCCGTCAAATTGAACAAATGCAGCAACGTGAATACTAAGCTCAACGCGCAAGAGTGGTGACATGTCCGAGTTAACTCAAGACCAAATCTGGATGCAGCGTGCCATTGAACTGGCACGACTCGGACAGTACTCGACCAAACCGAATCCGAATGTGGGCTGTGTGCTGGTTAAAGACGGACAGCTGGTGGGTGAGGGCTATCATCCGCGTGCCGGACAGCCACATGCCGAAGTATTTGCCTTACGTGATGCCGGCGATGCCGCCCGCGGTGCAACCGCTTACGTGACTCTGGAACCTTGTGCGCATTATGGACGTACCCCGCCTTGTGCCAAAGGTCTGGTCGAAGCCGGTGTGGCCAGAGTGGTAGTGGCCTGTCCTGATCCGAATCCGCTGGTGGCTGGTAAAGGCGTGCAGATTCTGCGCGATGCCGGAATTCAGGTGGAGGTAGGCGTGCTGGAACAGCAGGCGCATCAGCTGAATCTGGGCTTTTTAAAAGCCATGGCCACGGGTCAGCCTTATGTCCGCTTAAAAGTGGCGTCAAGTCTGGATGGCCGTACTGCCATGGCCTCCGGTGAATCGAAATGGATTACCGGCAATCCGGCCCGTCTGGATGTGCAGCACTGGCGCGCAATTTCAGCAGTGGTGATTACCGGGATTGAAACCGTACTGGCCGATGACTGTCAGCTCAATGTCCGCCAGCTGGCGATACATCAGGACATCAGCAGCATTGCCCAGCCGAAACGGCTGGTGCTGGACCGTCAGGGACGCTTACCCTTAACCGCCAAACTGCTCGAGCAGCCGGACAGTGTGATGGTGATGGGTCCGTATCGGGCCGAGCTGGAAGCGCTGGGCGTGATCCAGCTCGAGGTTCAGCCTTTGGATCAACTACTTCGAACTTTGGTGCAGCAGTATCAGCTGTATGATGTGCTGATTGAAGCCGGTGCAATATTATCGACCGCCTTTTTACAGCAGCAATTGGTCGACGAAGTGATCAGTTATGTGGCTCCGACCCTGTTAGGCCGGTCTGCACGTGCCATGTTTCAGGCAGAATTTGAGCGTATGGCACAACAACTTCGATTTAAACTTTGCGACGTCACTCAATTCGGTGATGATGTGCGCTTAAGGTTAACCCCTTCTCAAGAGACGTTATGAATTCAGAGTCTACGGTTTATCACAAACGTCGTCACGCCGCACGTACGACAGATGAATATCTTTTCCATCAGCTGGTTCCTTATCTGGGGAATAAACGTCGTCTGTTACATCTGATTCTGGAAGCGCTGGAGCAGACCGGCACCCTGAACAAAGGCGGCCGCGCCCCGATCTTCGCTGACTTTTTTGCCGGTTCAGGCGTGGTTTCACGTCTGGCCCGACAAAATGGCTATCGGGTAATTGCCAATGACTGGGAACCGTATAGCCATGCGCTGAATCATGCGATTTTGGCTTGTGTGGAAGCGCCGGCGTTTAAAGAGCTGGGCGGTTATCAGAAAGCGATTGATTATTTAAACCGTTTGCCAGAAGTCAAAGGCTGGGTCACGCATAACCTGTGCCCACGCAATGATGAAATTTATGATCCGACCCGCGACCGTTTATTCTTTAAACGCCGTAACGGGATGCGTATTGATGCCATCCGCCAGCAGATTGCCACCTGGCAGGCGCAAGGCGCGATTGATGATGTCGAGATGAGCGCGCTGCTGGCGCCTTTGTTGTATTCGGCCAGTTTTGTCAGCAACACCTCCGGGGTCTTTAAAAGTTTCCACCATGGCTGGGGTGGTAAAACCCAGACTGCACTGGAACGGATTGAATCTTTGTTGTGGTTAACCCCAAGCCGCTTCTGTGAAATTGGTGATCCGAAACGTCCGGCTGCCGAAATGTGGTGTGTTGATGCCCAGCATCTGGCCAACCAGATGAGCGGTTTTGAAGTGGATGTGGCGTATTTAGATCCGCCATATAACCAGCATGCTTATAGCAGTAACTATCATGTGTTAAATGCCTTAACCTTGTGGGATCAGGTCGATTTACCAACGCCAGATACCAAAGGCTTTAAGAGCGGCATTGACCGTGCCTGGCGTAAAGAGCGTCCGAGTCCGTATAACTCGTCCAAGCACGCCAAAGAGGCGTATGAGAAGCTGTTAGAGACCATTAATGCACGGTATATCCTGACCAGTTACTCCACCGATGGCAATATCAGTGCAGTGGATTTGTTGCAGGCCAATTTAAAACGTGGCCGGGTCAGCCTGTTAACCCAGGATGTACCGCGTTACCGGGTCAGCAAGCAGCGTCAGTCTGAACGCGCACGAGTACTGGAATTTATTGTGATTACCGATACTCATGCCAAGTCTGGCCCGCCAATCCGGCAGTTGCTGGGGCAGTTGCATCACTTTGCCGAGCTGGGCGGGGTCGATACCAGCGGTGTTAGCACCCAACTGGCCTTGTGGTAAGCACTAGAGACAATAAGAGAAAAGACTATGTTTACAGGAATTATTGAAAGCGTGGGCAAAGTGGACAGCCTGCAAAGTGTCGGTGGTGATGTCCGCCTGCGTATTCAGACCGATCTGGATATGTCCGATGTCCATCTGGGGGATTCTATTGCCACCAACGGCATCTGCCTGACCGTTATTGAGTGGGGCGATAACTGGTACGCGGCCGATGTGTCACGGGAAAGTTTAAACCGGACTACCTTAGGTAACTGGAAAGTTGGCCAGCCGGTGAATGTGGAAAAAGCCATGTTACCGACCACCCGTTTTGGCGGACATATTGTCAGTGGTCATGTCGATGCCGTGGGTGAAATTACCTTGGTGCGTGAAGATGCGCGTTCTTTATATTTCGAAGTGACTGCACCGGCTGAAATTGCCAAATATCTGGCCGAAAAAGGTTCGGTGACTGTAGATGGCATCAGCCTGACCATTAACCATTTACGTGGCAGTGTAATCAGCCTGAACCTGATTCCGCATACCGCAGAGCGTACCAATATTGGTACCTGGAAAACTGGGACTAAAGTCAATCTGGAAGTGGATGTTTTGGCGCGTTATATCGAGCGTTTACTGCTCGGTGAAAAAGCCGCAGAAACCACGGCACAGTCAAAAATCAGCATGGACTTTCTGGCCGAAAATGGCTTCTTAAAATAAGTCCTGACGCTGCTGTACAGAACAGTCTGATTGAAAAAATTAGACTGTTTTTTTATTTTTAGCGATAATTCAGGCTGCGCGAAACAGAGTAACTTACGTTGGTTAAGTGTAGATGATTGATTTTTTGCTAAATTTTGAACAGTGGCTGCCTGTGTTGCTCAACAACTATGGGGTCTGGATTTATGCAATTTTATTTTTAATTATCTTTGCGGAAACCGGTTCGGTATTTATGTTTTTTCTGCCGGGAGACAGTCTGCTGATTGCCATTGGCGCCTTATGTTCAACCACCGACGTGGTGCATTTGCACTATATGGCGATTTTACTGTGCCTGGCCTCTATTCTTGGCTATAGCGTGAATTACTATACCGGCAAGGTCTTGGGGCTGAAGTTTTTTAATGACCATTCGCGTTATTTCAAACCGGAATATATCGTCAAAACCAACCGCTATTTTATGAAGCATGGCGGTAAAACCATTCTCATTGCACGGTTTATTCCTTTTGTCCGTTCTTTTGCACCGTTTGCTGCCGGTTCCGGACATATGCCCATCGCCAGCTTTACGGCCTATAACATTGCCGGTGGCATTATCTGGATTGTGTTTTTATTGGCCATCGGTTACGGTCTGGGCAATATCCTGTCGTGGCTGGGTCATATTTTTTAATATAAACAGTGCTGAAAAACCGCACGTACAAAAAAGCCCACGCGGGGTGTAATGCCAGTCAGTTAAGAGATTGACTGGCTTTTTCTTGGGTATTTTTGAGGTTTTCCTTTTACAACTCTTGGGTAACTCCTCATCCGTCTCTCAGGTATAACATACCGATTAGATTTCTCCATTAAACTTTCCAGATGTTTGGGTAGATTACCTGCAGAAGCCAAAGAGTCGAATCTGAGTAAATTAAGAAGGGCAATAGATGCAATATGAAAACTGATCCTCAACGGGCTTACTTTGGCACGTTGAGCCATATATTTCATTTGTCTTCTTAGAACATTATAAGCAATCAAGACACCCCATAATTCTTGATAAATTAAGTCTGGCTGTTTGCTCCTTAAGTGCTTACCTTCCTGTAAATTGCTTTTAATTTCTCGGTAACACATTTCAATTTCCCAACGCTGAGCATATAACTTTGCCAAGGCTATAAGTGGGTATGTCTTTGAATCTAATAATGAAGTAATGTAACGTCTGATTTTTCCTGCCTGCTCAACTTCAATTAAACGTGCTTCCCAGTAATCTCCTAATGCTGGATTAAGTTTTTTGGCTCTTGCTGATATTGGCATCCTGATATGAAAATCATGTGGGGAATTCCGTTTAATTATGTCATAACGTAAATTATCTTTAGCTCGCATAAGCCAATGACTTGATTCTCCACGTGTTTGCCAGCCTATTAAAAAATCAGCAGAGAAATAAGCTCGATCAAACAAAGTAATACTTTGTGCTGGAGGAGATAATTGATTTGCTAATGTGAGTTCACCTTGATCCATACTGCCTATTTGGGCATCTATGATTTCATGAGTATTGGTATTCACTAGACACGTGGCTCTAACTTGTGGGTAAGGTGCTACAGCAGTTTTACCTTTAGATGAGCCAAAATGATTAAAATTCTCCTTGGTCAGTGGCATAGACCAAACCACCCCGTCAACAGCACATACACTAAGACCTTGAAAGCTTGAATATTGTTGTTGTGATTCATCAAACCATGCTTGGCTGATTAAGGAGAATAAGGCAGCTAAGGGTTCTCGACCTAAACGTTGTCGAGCTTGGACAGCTGCACTAGGAACACAATAATCTGTTGTACCAAACACGAGTTTTAATTGTTCTACCACATAGCTGATGGGTTGATTGCGAAACAAGGCAAGCCCAAGAACAAGCCAAACCACGTGCTCAGCAGGTAATTTTCTCCTTCTGATCGATGCCTTACCTGTTTGATGCAGAGATGTTTCAATCCAATTTAAGTCAATAAGTTCACAAAAATGGCTAAGTGATGGGAGAGCATGTTCAAGAGTGGATTCTAAATGTTCAGATAAAGACATAAAAAAATGAGCGTATTTACATACACTCATTTTTACTACATTTTACTAATATTTGCTTAACTGACTGGCATTACACGCGGGGTGGACTTTTATCTTGCGGGGAGAAATTCGCTGACCTTAGTGCTTGATCACTGTTACAGAGGTACCGCCTAAACGTGGACTGGCTTCTGCAACCGGTGCCAAAGAAAATGTACCCTTTTCAGCTTCTTTGGTCAGGTAAATATAAAGCGACTGGAAATCTGCACGGCTGATTAATAAATCCTGAGCAGTAATATGCCATTGTTCACCACTATGCAGATGGTCAATTTTGCTCGATATTTGTGTCAAGATACCCATTTTAAACCCTAATTATAAAAATAATTTTTACTTTAAAAGGCAGCAGTACTGCTGTTTAAAGTATGACTATCTTGTGACAAAAATATTTCACTTTCATGACATGCGGGCGAGAAATTCTGCCTCACAACCCGATTTATCTTTCAGATGGGCCGGTTTAAATCTGCATTTACTGACACCGTACCGGGTTTTTCACGCCAGAAGGCCGACATTTAGGCCTCTTTGGAAAATTGGGAATGTTTTAAAATATATTCAATTTCTTCCTGGGCAGCGGCTTGTAGCTGGCTGCGGAACTGTTGTACTGCTTCTTCAATCCGGGTTTCGGCTTCCAGTTCCAGACGTACCCGGACACTGTCGAGTTCCGACAGAATCTGTTCATCGGCAATACGCACGCCTTTGGCAAAATTGAAACTACCATTTTCCGGATTTTTTTGATAACGCGCAGTGTAGTCCAGAATCTCCTGATCCAGCTGGGTGCGTAAACTGGCCAGGGTTTCGGTCTGCGCGGCAAACTGTTGCAGTTCATCCTGATACAGAGCCTGCGCATACGCGGCCTGATCGGCGCGTTGTTGGGCCAGACGTTGCTCCAGCATCTGCTGGCGGCGAATACGCGCTTCTTCAATTAACTGGATTTTCAGTTCGGCATAGGCCTGATCAATTTTCTGAAAGGACTGCTGCTGTTGCTGCTGATCGTACTCTACCCAGCGTTTGAGGTCGCTGTCCGGTTGCAGCACCTCGCTAATCCGATGCAGGTCATCAATAAAGGTCTGACGCACAGCTTCAGGCGCAGTTAACCAGCGCTGTTTAAAATCTGGACCAACATTTAATGCCACGCTGCATCTCCTTTGGGGTGGTTCTATAATTTGTGGGTTTGCGGCTCAATGCCTAAACGACGATATTGTTTATATTTTTCCCGGCCAAGCTGTTTGGCGGTTTCATGATTTTCAATGATTTCGATAATGTGACTAAATTTGGCGAACTGTTCAAGAGCCTGTTTGTTAAAATTAAACACAATCCAATCATTTTCAGTTGGCAACTGCGCTGAAATACAGACCTGTGCCGTAGGCTCATCAATACCATGCGGAATAAAACTGCCGGCATCAAAGCTCCACAGCCGTTCATCCAGCGCCCGTTGCAATGCCGGGTCTGCGCTATACAGCCAGATGCGCTGTGGTTCACGCAGGATTTTCCGGCATAAACGGCAAGTGCTGTCCACTTGCCGTTCAGGACTTTTTTCAAACAGATAAAAGCTGACTTTAGCCATGCTGCTCTGCACGGTTGGCCAAGAATTGCATCAGTAGCGGTACCGGACGGCCTGTTGCACCTTTATGGGTTCCTGAATTCCAGGCAGTGCCGGCAATATCCAGATGCGCCCAGCGATAGTCACGAGTAAAGCGTTGCAGGAAGCAGGCTGCAGTCACAGAACCGGCTTTTGGACCACCAATATTGCCAATATCGGCAAAAGGTGAATCTAATTGTTCCTGATAGTCATCAATCACCGGCATACGCCATACGCGGTCAAAACTCTGCTGGCCGGCCTGGGTCAGTTCCTGTGCCAGTTCATCATCTGGTGTGAACAGACCGGTTAACACCGAACCGAGCGCAATCACACAGGCACCGGTTAAGGTCGCCACGTCAATGACCAGTGCCGGGTTAAAACGCTGGATATAGGTCAGGGCATCACACAGCACCAGACGGCCTTCGGCATCGGTGTTCAGGATTTCGACAGTCTGACCGCTCATGGTGGTGACAATATCGCCCGGACGGGTGGCTTTGCCCGATGGCATATTTTCCGCTGCGGCAATGGCTGCCACCACATGAATCGGCAAGCGTGATTCACACAGCGCACGTAAGGTCCCCAAGACTGAGGCTGCACCGCACATATCGAATTTCATTTCGTCCATGCCAGCACCCGGTTTCAGGGAAATACCGCCGGTATCAAAGGTAATACCCTTACCGACCAGTACAATAGGTGCCTGCTCAAGATTGGCCTTGTATTCCAGGGTAATCATGCGGCCCGGACGCTCGGAACCCTTGCTGACCGCAAGGAACGCACCCATGCCCAGGTCAGCCATATGCTGTTCATTCAGCACGGTTACTTTGAGTAAATCCGGGAATTCTTCTGCCAGTGCCAGTGCCTGATCAGCCAGATATTCCGGGAAGCAGATGTTCCCCGGACGGTTGCCTAAATCGCGGGCAAAATTCTGACCAGTATGTACCGCTTCAATAAATTTCAGCTGATGGGCAGTTAACGGGCTTTGTGTGGCAATCAATTGAATCTGCGCTAATACAAATTCATTCTTTTTGGTTTTAAATTCATCAAAACCGTAGGCGGCCTGGGTCAGGCTCAAGGCAAAAATATAATGCAGTTCTTGTGGCAGGACTGATAGATCTACCGCAATACTGCTAAATTTCTTCTGTGCGGTTTTTACAATGGTTTGCGCCAGTTTGGCCAGTTTAGCCGGCTGTAATTCGCTGCTTAAACCAAGGCCAATCAGCTGGCTGAATGCCGGCAAGTTGTCCTGTGCTGTCAGGCTTAAGCTTTCATTAAAGCCGGATTTAAATTGTACGGCCTGGGTGATGCTATCTAAATTTTTGATTTTATAGTGATCTGCGGTTGTACGAAGGGTATTGGCATCGACCAGAATAAATAAAGCAGCTGCGGTGACATTGTCTTGGTATGTCGGATGAATCGTCAGTTTCATATGCGTTATATAGGCCTTTTAAAATTTTAAAACCATTAAACCATTGAAACATTTTCATGAATAGAGTTTCAATGTGAAACAACAGTATAGGTTTTATATTTTCAACATTCGGGTAAACTATCGCTAGTTTTATTCCCTCGTTTTCTGGAAGCATTAATTTGATTATTCGGCGTTATCTGGTCAAGCAAGTTGTGTCGACATCCTTGGTTGTGATTGCCTTATTGACCTTGATCATGATGGGTGGCCGGCTGATCAAGTATTTTGGCGTCGCCGCGCAGGGGCGTCTGGATGCGGGGATTCTGTTTAGCATTATTGGCTACCGTCTGCCGGAATTTTTAACCCTGATTTTGCCACTGGGCTTTTTTATTGGCCTGATGCTGGTGTTTGGCCGGCTTTATGTCGATCATGAAATGGCAGTGTTAAATGGCAGCGGTGTCAGTCGTAACCAACTGGCACGTTTATTAGTCCCGATGACGGTGGTATTTCTGGCGGTGCAGGCCATGCTGATGGTTTGGGCAGCACCGTGGGGGATTCGCCAGTTTGAAGAATTGACCACCAATCAGGCGGTCCGTACCGGTTTCGATCTGGTACGGCCAAAAGAGTTTATTTCTTCGGGGCCATATACCATTTATGCCGGCGACCTGTCAGAAGACCGGCGTAATCTGAAAGATATTTTCTTCTACCAGCGTGCTGACCGTCCGGGCAAACCGGATATCATGATTCTGGCCAAAGAGGCGACCCGGATTGAACTGTCTAATGATCCGGCCAATGTGGTCGATCTGGTCGAAGGGCGCCGTTATGAAATTTATCCGGATCGTCCGCAGTATTCTCAGGCTGAATTTGCCAGCTATCGTTTGCGTCTGGAAAGTGATCAGGAAGCCAAATTCCAGAGCACCGAAGTGGAAGCCCTGCCAATCGGGCAATTGTGGGATAACCGTCAGGACCCGGTGGTGGCCAGTGAGCTGGGCTGGCGCATCTTCGTACCGTTTTCAATTCTGGTGGCGCTGCTGCTGGCGGTGGCTTTATCAGAAGTCAGTCCGCGTCAGGGACGTTATTTAAAACTGTTTCCGGCCCTGCTGATTTTTGCCAGCCTGATTGTGGCGCTAATGGCGGTCAAAACCCGGATCAGTAAAGAAGAAATGGGTATCTGGGCCTATCCGCTGGTGCTGATGGTCTATGCCATTGCGGCGGCGCTGTTCTCGCGTAAACAGAAACTGGCACCCAAAATCAAGAAACAGATTCAGCGAGTGAGGTCTTAATATGTTCGCACGTCGTATAGTGGCCAAGCATGTGACCAAAACGACCGCACTGGCGATGTTGGGGGCAACCGCGGTGTTGTCCGGCTTACAGGTATTATTTACCTATCTGGGTGAACTCGGTTCCCTAAAAGAAGGCTATGGCGCGCTGGATGCCTTATGGCATGTGCTCTGGGGTGCGCCCGGTTATCTGTATGAAATTCTCCCGATTGCCGCATTAATTGGCGCGGTGCTGGGCCTGGGCACGCTGGCTTCAAACAGTGAGTTGATTGTGATGCGTGCCGCTGGTATCAGCCTGTGGCGGATTGTCGGCTGGGTGGTGCGTTCGGCGCTTATTCTGGTGGTGCTGTCTTTTGCCTTAAGTGAATGGGTGATTCCCTATACCAACGAGCGCGCAGAAAGCGTCAAGAAATATCGCAGCGTGGCTGAACTCGGTGAAGTCAAAGGCTACTGGACCCGCGAAGGGCAGCGCTTTATTTATATTGACTATGCCAACTCGCAGGGCACACTGAAGAATATTCAGGTCATCGACTTCGATGATAACTTCCGCTTACGCGGTACCTTAAATGCCGAACAGGGCCAGTTTGTCGAAGATGGCGCCTGGTCACTGCAAAACAGCCGCCAAATGGACATTCTGCCAGAGGGCAATGCTATTGCTGATCAGCAGGCCACGCAGCCTTTATCGCTGGCCTTGCAACCAAAATATGTACACATGGTCACCATCGACCCGGAAGATTTATCACCCAGTCAGCTGGTCAGTTTCATGAGCTATATGCATGAGTACAGTCAGGTGCCGAAAAGCTATCAGCTGGCTTTCTGGCAAAAAGTTGGTTCTCCATTTGCCCTGATTGCGCTGGTGCTGATTGCCTGTTCCTTTATTTTTGGACCGCTGCGCCAGCAGTCGATGGGTTTCCGTCTGGTGATTGCCTTGTTTGTCGGCCTGGGCTTCTTCTATTTACAGGATTTCCTCGGTTATGCCAGCCTGATTTATGCGCCATCTCCGGCCTGGTTTGTGTTTATCCCGATTATTCTGATGTTTGTGGTGGGTGGTTATCTGCTGCAACGCGCCCGATAAGCCGGCAATTGAACAAAACGATAGTGTGGCACGGTTGAAACCATCAGCCGTGCATGGTGTCCGAACTGAAAATTCGGTAAGATATGCGATTAATTTGTAGACTAAAAGAGTGTGAACTATGACGGATGCAACTGCAGGCAAAATCCCTCACGTACTGGTCATTATGGATGGTATTGGGCATCGTGAAGCTGTTGAGGACAATGCGTTCCTGGCGGCACAACGTCCAAATTTGACCGCTATGCAGGAAAAGCATCCGCATGGGTTGATTTCAGGTTCAGGTGAAGATGTGGGCCTGCCAGATGGTCAGATGGGTAACTCCGAAGTGGGCCATATGAACCTGGGTGCCGGCCGTGTGCTATATCAGGACTTTACCCGCATTACCAAAGATATCCGTACCGGTGCTTTCTTTGAACATAAAGTGCTGGTCGATGCAGTCGAGAAAGCCAAAGCTGCGGGCGGTGCCGTGCACTTAATGGGCCTGCTGTCGGAAGGTGGCGTGCACTCACATGAAGACCATATTGTGGCAATGGCGGAGCTGGCGCTGAAACGTGGTGCAACTGTTTATTTACACGCATTTCTGGATGGCCGTGATACTCCGCCAAAAAGTGCGCAGCCCTCTTTGCAAAAACTGGATGCCCTGTTTGCCCAATATCCAGGCCAAGGCCGGATTGCCAGCATGATCGGCCGTTATTTTGCCATGGACCGCGACAACCGTTGGGACCGTGTAGAACAGGCTTATCGTCTGTTAACAGAAGGTGAAGCAGTCCGTACTGCAGCAACCGCCGTAGCTGGTCTGGACGCAGCTTATGCAGCCGATGAAAGCGATGAATTTGTTAAAGCTACCCGTATTGGTGAGGTTGCGGCAATTCAGGATGGCGACAGCGTGGTGTTCATGAACTTCCGTGCAGACCGTGCCCGTGAACTGACCAAAGCCTTTGTGGAAACCGACTTTGCCGGTTTTGAGCGTAAAGTGGTGCCGCAGCTGGCCAAGTTTGTGATGCTGACCCGTTATCAGGCCACCATTGATGCACCTGTGGCTTATATGCCAGAAGCACTGAAAAACTCGCTCGGTGAATATCTGTCAGACCTGGGTAAAACCCAGCTGCGTATTGCCGAAACCGAAAAATATGCACACGTGACCTTCTTCTTTAGTGGCGGCCGTGAAGATGAATATCCGGGCGAAAAGCGCATTCTGATTCCATCACCAAATGTAGCGACTTATGATCTCAAGCCAGAAATGAGCGCGTATGAAGTAACGGATGAGCTGGTGGCAGCGATCAATTCAGGTGAATATGACTTGTTGGTGGTCAACTATGCCAATGGCGATATGGTGGGTCATACCGGTGTGTTTGATGCAGCGGTGAAAGCGGTAGAAGCAGTGGATACCTGTCTGGGCCGTGTGTATGAAGCTGTAATGGCCAAGCAGGGTCATATGCTGATTACTGCTGATCATGGTAATGTCGAGCAGATGCAGGACTATGACAGTGGTCAGGTTCATACCCAGCATACCACCGAGCTGGTGCCGTTTATTTATGCTGGCCCGACCCAGGCGGTGATTGCAGAAGGTGGTGTTCTGGCCGATGTAGCACCGACTTTATTAAGTCTGATGCAACTGCCAATTCCTGCAGAAATGCAAGGGCGTAATTTAATTACCCTGACTCCATAAACTGCCAACAGATAGGTGAAAGGATGGTTCCACACTGGAAACGCGTGCTTGTTGCAACAACATTGATGATGTGTGTGAACCTGCCTGTCTGGGCGGCAGAAGATCAAGATCCGCTGGCACTGGAAGAAACTACCGAGCAGGACTATGTTGAAGTGCCGGTCGAATCGATCCAGCAGTTTGTCAAAATTTATGGGCTGGTCAAAGCCAATTATGTCACGGAAAAAAGTGACGAAGCTTTGTTTGCTCAAGCCATTCAAGGTCTGGTTTCCGGACTGGACCAGTATTCGCGTTATCTGAATGCCGAAGATTACCGTGCCTTGGTGCAATATACCGAAGGCGATCTGGCCTCGGTCGATTTTAATTTACGTTACGATGCCCAGCAGCATCAATGGCAGATTCATAATTTAAGACCCGATGCCGACTCGGCCAAACAAGGCCTGCGTAATGGTATTTCGGTTTTTAAAATCGACAATCAGGAACTGCAAAAGCTCAATCAGGATCAGGTCAATGCCTTGTTGATGGGCGCGGTTGGCTCCAATATCACCTTGCAACTGACCGCAAGCGCGCAGCCGATTCGTCTGGTACGCAACAGAAAAGTCGAAACCGATATTCAGGCGCAGATGCTGAGTAATCAGGTACTACTGATTAAAGTCAAAGTCTTCCAGCAAGATACTGCCAATGAAATCAAGGAACTGATCGAACAGTACAGCACACCACGGCTAAAGGCGGTACTGTTTGACCTGCGCAATAACCCGGGCGGTTTGCTGTCCTCGGCAGTCGAATCGGCCGATCTGTTCTTGAATCAGGGCGTGATTGTTTCTACCAAAAGCCGCGCTGAAGGCGACCAGCAATTTCAGGCTTTACCGAGTTTTGAATTCCAGAATCTAAAGGTCGGTGTGCTGATTAACCAGCGTTCGGCCTCGGCTGCAGAAGTGTTTACTGCCGCCTTAAAAGATCATGGCCGTGCCTGGGTGATTGGTGAAAAAAGTTATGGCAAAGGGGTGGTACAGAAGCTGTTTCCGCTGTCAGATGGCACCGCCTTACAAATGACGGTTTCTCACTATTACACCCCGCAAGGCAAAATGATTGAAGGGGTCGGGATTGAACCGAACCAGCGCTATGCACTGCAACAGGATATGAAAGAAGACAATTATCTGGACCATGTTGCAGAGCTGCTGTTAAGTCATAAATAGGCGCAGGGTTCGCACCTTATTCATCGGTATCCAGTCCGAATTTCTTTAGTCGATAACGCAGGGAACGAAACGACATCCCCAGTTTTTTCGCAGCCAGGGTCCGGTTCCAATGGGTCAGATTCAGTGCATTCAGCAAAATCTCTTTTTCGATTTTCTCCAGAAACAGCTCCAGTCCTTCTTCCGGAAGTTTACGCGGAGCAGCGGGCAGGGCATCAGCTGTAACCGGTGTTGCCGGGTCAGCTTCTGGCTCGGCCAGCGGTGCCATTTTGCGTAAGGGTGCGGTCTGCAGATGTGGCAGATCAATCACATCATCATCACTCAAGGTCATGGCGCGTTCAATGATATTGCGTAGCTCACGCACATTACCCGGATAATACTGTTCCAGCAAAAACTGCTGGGCACGTTCTGACAGGGTTTTGCTGTGTATATCCCATTCCTGGGCAATTTTCTGAATAAAATGCTGGGCCAGCAATAAAATATCCTGACCACGCTCACGTAGCGGTGGCAACACAATATCCATCACATGAATCCGGAAGAACAGATCCTGACGGAACCGGCCTTGCTGGACTAACGCTTCCAGGTCCTGATGGCTGGCACTAATAATCCGGAAATCAACATCAATTTCCGTCTCGGAACCGACTGGACGAATCCGTTTTTCCTGCACCGCGCGCAGCAGTTTTACCTGCATATTGAGCGGCAGTTCGGCAATTTCATCCAGAAACAGGCTACCGCCGTGTGCTGACTGAATCAGGCCCTGTTTGTCCTGCGCTGCACCGGTAAAGCTGCCTTTTTTATGGCCGAAGAATTCGCTTTCCATCAAATCGCCCGGAATCGCGCCACAGTTGATGGCAATAAAAGGCCCGTCACTGCGGTTGCTGAGGCGATGCACCAGATTGGCCACTACTTCTTTCCCGGTGCCCGATTCACCACTAATAAACACCGGTGCCTGCGAGCGGGCAATTTTTTTCAGGGTGGTGCGCAGTTGCTGAATCGGTAGAGATTGCCCGATCAGCATCCGCTGTTCCAGCTGGTCCGCTTCCTGGCTATGTGCTTTAAACAGCGGCTGATTCAGTGCTTTTTCCAGCAATTGTTCGAGGTGTTTCTGGTTAATCGGTTTGCTGACAAAATCAAAGGCCCCGGCTTTGAGCGCGGCAATGGCAATTTCCATATTGCCATAGGCCGTCAGCACCGCAACCGGCAGCTGCGGAAAATGCTGGGCAATCAGCTCAACCAGTTGCAGGCCATTGCCATCGGGTAAATTCAGATCGGTGATGCAGGCGTCATAGTGATGACTGGACAGCAACTGCCGTGCCTGCTCCAGCCGGTGTGCCACGTGTGTTTGAATCCCCATGCGCGCCAATGTCATTTGCATGAGCGTGCATAAATCTTCCTCGTCATCGACGAAGAGAACGAGTGGTTGTTCCACTAAACTTCCCCAAAAACTATTTATTTACGTCAACAGGTGAGCATTCAATCCTGAAACATGCTCCTTGTTTTTGTTCTACATAGCGCAACTTGGCCCGATTGGCCTCGCAGAAACTATGTGATAAGTATAATCCTAAACCAGTTCCACTAATTTCGGTACTAAAAAATGGTTGAAACAGGTAGCGAATATCATGTGAAGCCACGCCACTGCCATAATCTTTGACATCCATATAGACCGTGTCCTGCTGGCGATAAAGTTGCAGTTCAATCGGATGATCCGGCGCATTGTGGCGCTGGGCATTACGGATCAGGTTAATCAGCACCTGACGCAGCTGGGATTCATCAAACAGAATCTGCAGAGGTTCGGGCTGGCTGACCTGAATCTGGCTGGCCAGATCGGCCAGATCATCCTGGATCAGCTGCGGAATAAAACGCGCCAGATCAATCTGCACCGGTGTGGTTTCCTTATTTTTCACCATGCTCAGGGTGTCATCAATGATCTTGTCAATGCGCTGCGACTGCTTGTCAATCATCTGGCTCAGCATCTGCTGCTGATCGGTATCGCTGCCAGCCAGCAGGCGATTGGCCTGGACAATGGCCGCCAGCGGATTACGGATTTCATGGGCAATACTGGCCGAAAGCTGGCCCAGTGCTGCCAGTTTCAGTTGCTGCACACGCTGGTTGATTTGCCGTGCATCCTGCAGCACCAGCAAGGTTAAGGTCTGCTGAGGCACCACCAGCTTTTGTACCTGAATCTGGATCAGGAAATGACTGAGCTGCGATTCAAACTGGAATTTTTCGCCGTTAGAGAGCTGGTCAAACTGCAATAATTGAAATAGGTCGGGCTGTACTTTATACAGTGGATATTTGTCGAAAGCATACAGCGGATTAATACCCAGCAAATGGCAGGCGGCCGGATTACTGACCATAATATGGCAGTTTTCATCCAGCACCAGATAGCCCATATCGGTCTGTTCCAGAATATAGCGGTTAATATTCTTTAGCCGGTTCAGTTCCAGTGACTGGGAAAAGTTCAGGTGTTCCAGAATCTGGAAACGGCGGACGGCAATCTGGCCAAAACGGTAAATAATAAAAAACAGGAACGAGAGCAGGGCACTTTGCCCGATGCGATCCAGAGAGGAAAAATCCAGTAATGTGCCAACAAAATGCTGATAGGTGACACAAATCATCGCCACCAGGGTAATGAACAGCGCCTTGCTTTTTTCCAGCAATAATGTCGCGGCGAAAATCGCAATCACAAACAGCAGGCTTAAATGCAGGCTCGGTCCATCCAGTGCAAAGGTCAGACTGCTGAGCACCAGCACATCAACACTGAAAATCAGCGTGAGTTGTAGCGGAATCCTGTGCCGGACATAGCGAAAATACAGCAGCTGGGCACAGCTAAAAATAAAATACAGCACCAGACTGGCGGCATACAGCCGGGGATGCTGATAATCATGATTGAGAGTTTGAGTGGTGAGTAAATAAATCAGCAGCAAACAGAAGGCAATTATCAGCCGATACGCCCCGTACCATAGCCCGAGATGGTACTGGTTCAGTTCAGCTTGCGTACGGCGGATATCCATGAGGCTTAAACCGCTTAAGGTTTAATTAATCCGTAGCGAATGGCCAGATGGGTCAGTTTGACATCACTGTCGATATTCAGTTTTTCAAAAATACGGTAGCGATAGGTGTTTACGGTTTTCACGCTGACGAACAGCTTGTCAGCAATTTCCTGCGCGCTAATACAGTTCACCACCATCATTGCCACCTGCATTTCACGTTCCGACAGGCTGTCGAACGGTGATTGCTGGGTGTCTGACAGGTAGGAACTGGCCAGTTGCTCGGCAATATCGGCACTAAAATATTTACCGCCCTGCATGACTTTTTTAATGGCACGCACCATTTCCGAGACAGGTGCACCTTTGGTGATATAGCCTTTGGCACCGGCTTTGAGTAATAAAGAAGGATAGGGTTCTTCGGCCAGACCACTGACCGCCAATACCTTGGTTTCCGGGGCAGTCTGTAATAAACGGCGCGTGGTTTCCACCCCGCCAATGCCCGGCATGTTCACGTCAAGCAGGACCACATTGGGATGATGCTGGCGCACCAGATTAATGGCTTCTTCCCCAGATTCAGCTTGTCCAATGACCTGAACATCGGTGTGGTCTTCGAGCATACGGCAGATGCCGGTACGAACCAATTCATGATCATCCACCACTAAAACTGTGATCACCTAGACTCTCCCTCTCACTAAAATCATCTTTTTTGTTACATATAGCAAAATTAACTTGCAATCAACCGACAAAATTGGCCATCCTATTCTTAACCTAAAGTGAAAAATTCTGCACAATGTCGGAGGCTAAAATTGGTTCCGTGCTGTGTTGTAAATGTAAGGCATATTTGAGGTAATACGCAAATGTATCTTACCTCCCTGAGTTGAGTAAGCAATAGTGAAAAATTCTAAGAAGTTATTAATGCATGTGCTGGGAGCATCGGTTCTGCTCGGCATGAGTTCAGTCAGTACTGCTGAAATCGTCATGAACCCTTCCTCGGGGAGTAACGCACAGGCAACGCTAAGCTGGTCATCTGAAGAAGCCAACCAGCTACTGAATGGCGATGTGATGACCACCGCCACGACTTCTGTGACCGAGCAGGTGGTGGAACCGTCACCACAAGGCTCAACCAAAATTACCACCACGGTACGCAGTTCCAGCACACCGGCGCCCGCCAGCACGGTCAGTAGAACCAGCCCGATTCTGGATACTGCATCCTATAGCAACCAGCCCACTGTGAACGCACGTGCCGCACTGGTGATGGATGCCAATACCGGTGAAGTGCTGTACAGTAAAAATACCAATACCGCGTTGCCGATTGCTTCAATTACCAAAGTGATGACTGCGGTAGTGACGGCGGATGCGCGTTTAAATATGTCTGAGCAAATTACCTTGCAGCAGATTGATTTTGCCGGTGCAGCAGGCAAGAACTCGAGTTCGACCCTGCGTGTGGGCGACAAGATGAACCGTGCTGAAGCCTTATTATTTGCCTTAATGAAATCAGAAAACCCGGCCGCAGCAGCGCTGGCACGTACCTATCCGGGTGGACGAAGTGCGTTCGTGGCCGCTATGAACAACAAAGCGCGTGAGCTGGGCATGCATTCGACCCGCTTTACCGAATCAACCGGTTTGGACCCGCGCAATGTGTCATCGGCACGTGATTTAGGCATTCTGGTCAGTACCGCCTCTCAGTATGGTCTGATCCGCCAGTTCTCGACCACGCCAAGCTATGACTTTAACTTAGGTTATCGGGTGCTGAAATCGAACAATACCAATTCACTGGTGCGTAATGGTGGCTGGAATATCAACCTGTCCAAAACCGGCTTTATTAATGAAGCAGGCCGTTGTCTGGTAATGCACACCACTTTAAATTCACGTCCGGCGGTGGTGATTATTTTAGGGGCCAGCAATACCCAGGCGCGTAATAACGATGCCACCCGTTTAATGTCCTGGACCAGCCAGTTACCAAAACGGATTTAAGCTGAATTGTTCTGTGCGAAATCGTGCAGAACTTAAAACCTCAGCCATAAAAAAATCCCTGCATGAGCAGGGATTTTTGTTTCAAACCGGAATTATTGATCCATATTTGAAAGGATAGAATCACGAACCTGATCCATGGTAGCGTCAATCGACAGCATCACCGCATCCTGGCACTGTTTCATTGCAGTGTCTGGGTCTTTCAGACCGTTACCAGTAACAGTACATACAATTACTGAACCTTCTGCAATTTTACCGGCTTTAATGTCACGCATCGCACCGCCAATGGATGCTGCAGATGCAGGCTCAACAAACACGCCTTCGTACATGGACAGCATGCGCTGAGCTTCCAGAATTTCCGCATCGGTCAGTTCATCGAACCAGCCTTGTGAATCACGAACTACAGCTTTGGCATGGTTCCAGCTTTGCGGGTTACCAATACGGATTGCAGTGGCTACAGTTTCCGGGTTTTCAACTGGCGCACCACGTAAGAATGGCGCAGCGCCAGAGGCTTGATAACCGACCATAACTGGTAAACCTTCCGGTTTTGGACCAGTAAAGGCATCCGTTGCCGCATCATACACCACTTGTTCAAACTGGTCTGCAGGCTGGTTAGCTACAGCTTCGGTATAACCCATCCAGTGTGCAGTAATATTGCCCGCGTTACCAACTGGCAGGCAGTGGTAGTCTGGGGCACGGCCGAGTTCATCCACGATTTCGTAGGCAATGGTCTTTTGACCTTGCAGACGGTACGGGTTGATCGAGTTTACGATGGTTACAGGAGCCTGATCGGCCACTTCTTTCACCAGACGCATACCATCGTCAAAGTTACCGCGAATCTGCATGGTGATGGCACCGTACATCATGGCCTGTGCCATTTTACCCATGGCAATTTTGCCTTCAGGAATCAGCACAAACGCTTTGATACCAGCACGCGCTGCATAGGCTGCTGCCGCTGCAGAAGTGTTACCGGTAGAGGCGCAGATAATGGCTTTTGAACCTTCTTCAACCGCTTTGGTTACGGCCATGGTCATACCACGGTCTTTAAATGAACCTGTCGGGTTTAAGCCTTCATACTTCACATAAATTTCAACGTTCTTGCCAATAATACGTGGAATGTTCTCAAGCTTGATTAGCGGGGTATTCCCTTCACCGAGAGAGATTGCACGTGTAGTTGCAGACACTGGTAAACGGTCACGATAACGGTCAACTAAACCAGTATAACGATTGGCATTCGACATGATGATGTTCCAATTGTGTGTAGAGCTTGGCAAGGGGAAATATTCCCCTTGACCCGATTAATTATCAAGCGATTCTAAACGAATTCGTACAATTTCGCCATGAATCACAGGCAAAGCTTGAATTTGTTGTAACGCTTCATCCATTTTTGATTCCTGAACTGGGTCAGTCAGAATCACGATAGGAATAAGGTCTTTTAAGCGAGATTGCTGCATGATGGCATCAATACTGATACCGGCACGGCTTAAAATAGTGGTGACATCGGCTAGTACACCGGTCTGGTCTTCGGCATTAATGCGAATATAGTAACCCGTGGTCATCTGTTCACGGCTTAAAATTGGCAGGTCAGTTAAGGCTTCGAAGGCCAGTTGCGGAATTGTACCTGCACCGTCTTCGGTATAGGAGATGTCACGGACAATATCGACCACGTCAGCAACCACTGCTGAAGCGGTTGGGCCTGCACCGGCACCGGCGCCATAATACAGGGTTGGACCGACTGCATTGGCCTGCACCAGCACCGCATTTTTCACGCCATTCACATTGGCAATCAGTTCTTCTTCAGGAATCAGGGTTGGATGCACACGTAATTCAATACCGGCATCGGTACGGCGTGCAATTCCTAAATGCTTGATACGGAAACCTAAATCTTCGGCATATTTGACATCTTGCGCGGTAATTTTGCTAATGCCTTCGGTATACACCTTGTCAAATTGCAGCGGAATACCAAATGCACATGAGGCCAAGATAGTCAGCTTGTGCGCTGCATCAATGCCTTCAACGTCGAAGGTTGGATCGGCTTCGGCATAACCCAGCTCTTGCGCTTCTTTCAGCACATCGGCAAAGGCACGGCCTTTTTCACGCATTTCGCTTAAGATGAAGTTACCGGTACCGTTAATGATACCCGCCAGCCATTCAATCTTGTTCGCGGCCAGACCTTCACGAATCACCTTGATGATTGGAATACCACCAGCTACCGCAGCTTCATAGGCGATCTGAACGGCATGATCATCCGCGGCTTTAAACAGTTCGTTGCCGTGTTCAGCCAGCAAGGCCTTGTTTGCGGTGACAATATGTTTGCCGTGTTTCATCGCTTCCATAATGACTTCATATGCAGGATGAATCCCACCCATGACTTCAACCACGACATCTACATCCGGTTGACGCACGATATCCAGCAGATCCGAGCTTTGTTTGACCGTTTCTGGCAGGTTCAGGTCTGGACGCGGACGACGGGTGCCGACATAGGTAATTTCAATTTCACGACCGGTGCGACGTTTAATCTCAGCAGCATTTTCTTTTAATAGTTTAAGGGCACCACCACCCACAGTACCAAGACCGAGGATTGCCAGACGAACTGGTTTCACGTCACACTCCATATTTAATCAATTTTAAGCGAGCTTAGATCATAGCTAAAAAAAGCTGAAGACTCTAGCGTAGAAATCACTTTCTCTTGATCTATAAAAAACAGTAATTTAACCCATTAAAATTAGTTATTTAAACGCTTCAGCAATTCGCTTGGCGACAGATAACCACCAAGGTAAACCCCGTCTGCACTATAGATTGCCGGTGTACCGTTCACCCCAATATTCAGACCCAGCTGATAGTGTTCACGTACTGGCGTTTTGCAGCTCGCGGCAGGCAGTTCAGCACCGGCAATGGCCTGATCAAAAGCCGTATGGCGGTCTTGGCTACACCAGACGCTTTCCATGGCCGGAATAAACTGTTCACCACGTGGCCAGGCAATATAGCGCACTTCAATGCCTTTGCTGTTCAGCTCATCCATATGTTCATGCAGCTTGTGGCAGTATGGACAGCTGACATCGGTAAACACATAAATGATGTGTTTGGTTTCACCCTTGGCTTTATAGATCAGCAGGTCCTGCTCTTTCAGGCTGGCAAAAATCTGTTTATTGGTGCCGGCTTGCAGGCTCTCACCGACGTTATGTAGCTGTTTGTCGCCTAAACGGATCACATCACCCTGGAAAATGTATTTGCCATCGCTGGTGGCATAGACCGCAGACATGCCTTCCAGGCTGACCCAGTACAGATTGGGAACTTCCGTGGTTTTAACTTCCGTGATTTTGGCCTGAATGCCAGCAGTTTTAAAATGCTGTTCCAGGGTTTTGACCAGACGCTGCTGGGCATTACGTTCAGAAAGGGTAGAGGCTTCCCCGGTTGCCGGTGCACTGGCCGTAAGCGTGGTTTGTTTTTTCTCATCATTATTGCTCGAGCATGCCGTCAGGCCCAGGCCTGCAGCAAGTGTCATGGCCATTACAATTTTCGCGCGGGTAAATGTCATTGCTAACCCTTTTCTTATCGATATAAAAACAAGGAGGCTAGCATAACAAAAAAAAATGACCGATCGAAAACTTCTTGGTCGTATTTCGGCAGTGCGGTTAAGCGCGAGGATGATGGGTCGCGTGCAGCTGCTGCATGCGAATCTGCGCGACATGGGTATAAATTTGTGTGGTCGACAGGTCGCTATGCCCCAGCAGCATTTGCACCACGCGCAGGTCCGCGCCATGATTGAGCAGATGCGTGGCAAAGGCATGGCGTAAGGTATGCGGCGATAATTCGGCCTGAATCCCGGCCTGTAGTGCATAGCGTTTAATCGCATACCAGAAGTTCTGCCGGCTCATGATGCCGCCATGCTGGGTCAGAAATAAATAATCGGTGCTGGTTTTATATAGCTGCGGCCGCGCCTCTTGCAGATAGTGTTCTACCCATTCACAGGCGACCTGGCCTAAAGGCACCAGACGTTCTTTATTGCCTTTGCCGACAATGCGCAAATAACCCTGTTTCAGGTTAATCAGCTCCAGACGTAAATTCAGCAATTCAGACACCCGTAACCCACAGGCATACAGCACTTCAAACATGGCCCGGTCACGCAGGCCCAGCGCTGTATTGACATCCGGTGCCTGAATTAGCGCTTCAACATCGGCTTCGGACAGATCTTTGGGCAAGGCCCGGCCCAGTTTTGGGGTTTTATGTGCGGCGACCGGATTGTCGGCGCGCAGTTTCTGTTCACGCAGAAATTTATAAAAAGCCCTTAAGGCCGATAGGCAGCGGGCAATCGAACGTGGGCTTTTTTGCTGTTTGGTCAATTCAATCAGGACATCGGAAATATCATCATGACTCCAGTCCAGCATCGAACTGGGCACGCAGGCACTGCATAACATTAAGTCGGACAGATAGGCATTGCGGGTATGTGGACTGACGGTTTGTGCTACTAGATGATCGCGAAAGCCCTGCAAATAGCTTAAATGTTCCGGAATGGTGACAGGTGCAGGAATGCGGGGCTTTTTATTGAGCATGTGGATCACTTTAATTTAAGAATTCGATCAAGATCATTGGAATTCTCCAATGTAGAGTAATTTTTCCGGGCTGTCGATGTGATATAAGAACGGAAACGTAATCAATCCTTATTTGTTAATTATTCTCATTTGTTTGTATACTATTTAAAAGAGCTTAGGAATTTCACAGTGCGTTTATCAGAGTTAAAGGTAAAGCAGACGGCCATTATCCGCCAGATTATCCGGCAGGATGAGGGGGGCGAGTCACACAATGACTTGGTGGCCAGCCGTCTGGAAACATTGGGGTTTGTGCCGGGCACGCGCGTTCAGGTCATTACCAAAGGTGTTTTTGGCGGGGACCCGATTCTGATTCAGGTCGGTTTTACCCGTTTTGCCTTACGCAAAAATGAAGCAGAGAAAATTGAAATTGAAGATGGAGTCACTACATGAGTGATGCCTTACGTATTGCCCTTGTAGGGAATCCTAACTGCGGTAAAACCTCATTATTCAACCATTTAACTGGTACACGCCAGAAAGTTGCCAACTATGCCGGCGTAACGGTCGAACGTAAAGTCGGTCATTTTAATTTACCTTCAGGCAAGCCGGTACGGGTGCTGGATTTACCTGGCACTTATAGCTTGAATGCTGCCAGCCCGGACGAAGCCATTACCCGTGATGTGGTACAGGGCAAACTGGCAGAAGAAGGCCAGCAGGATGCTTTCCTGTGCGTGGTTGATGCCACCAATCTGAAGCTGCATCTGGGTTTGGTACTGGAAATGATTGAACTGGGTCGTCCAATGTTGCTGGTGCTGAACATGATGGACGAAGCGCGTCGTCGTGGCATGCAGATCAACACCCAGAAACTGTCTGAGCGCCTCGGTGTGCCGGTGGTAGAAACCGTGGCCGTGCGCCGTTCCGGGATTGAAAACCTGATGAATGCGCTGGATCAGGGTAAATATGCGCTGCCACATACCGAATTGACCGGTCTGAAAGGCGATGCCCATCAGAAGGTCGAAACCCTGCTGAATGATGTGGTGCAATACGTCGATCAGGAAGATAAACGTTCCGATTTCCTCGATAAGGTGTTCCTGCATCCGGTGCTGGGTCTGGTCAGTCTGGCGGTCATGATGTTTATCATTTTCCAGGCGGTCTTTGCCTGGGCAGCCCCATTTATGGACGGGATTGAAACCTTCTTTGGCTGGCTGGGTGAAGTGATTGGTGGCAGTATTGCTCATCCTTTACTGAACAGTCTGGTGGTGGACGGGATTATTGCCGGTGCCGGTGGTGTGGTGGTGTTCCTGCCGCAAATTCTGATTCTGTTCTTCTTTATTCTGGTTCTGGAAGAATCGGGTTATTTACCGCGTGCCGCATTCTTGCTGGATAAACTGATGTTTAAAGCCGGTTTAAGTGGCCGTGCCTTTATTCCGTTATTGTCCAGCTTTGCCTGCGCGATTCCGGGGATTATGGCAACGCGCAGTATCAGCGACCCGCGTGACCGTTTAACCACTATTTTTGTGGCACCGCTGATGACCTGTTCCGCGCGTTTACCGGTGTATGCGCTGTTAATTGCCGCCTTTATTCCGGAACAAACGGTATGGGGCCTGTTTAACCTGCAGGGTCTGGTGCTGTTTGCGCTGTATATGGCTGGTATTTTAAGTGCGCTAGGCGTGTCTTTTGTGCTGAAGTTTTTCCAGAAAGACAAATCCGATCACATGCTGTTGATGGAACTGCCAAGTTACCGTTTCCCGGACATCAAAAACGTCTGGATTGGGTTGCTGGATCGCGCCCTAATCTTCCTGAAACGGGTCGGTGGCATCATCTTTGCCCTGTCGATTCTGCTCTGGTTCCTGTGTACCTTCCCGCAGCCGCCAGAAGGCGCGACCATGCCGGCGATTGATTATACCTTTGCCGGGATGCTGGGCCATATCATGCAGCCAATTTTTGCCCCACTGGGCTTTAACTGGCAGATCTGTATTGCCTTGATTCCAGCAATGGCAGCCCGTGAAGTGGTGGTGGCTGCACTGGGTACCATTTACGCCCTGTCAGGGGATGAAGATGCCATGGCCGATGGTCTGGCCAGCATCATCAGCAGCGGTGGTGACTTGGGCTGGTCATTGGCGACCGGTTTATCGCTACTGGTCTGGTTTATTTATGCGCCGCACTGTCTGGCGACGCTGGCCACGGTACGCCGTGAAACGGCATCGTGGAAAACAGTGGGCTTTATGACCGTGTATCTGTTTGGTCTAGCCTATTTGATGTCATTCCTGACCTATCAGATAGCATCCAACCTGTTGGCTTAAGCCGAAACAAAAAAAGGAGACTGAAATGATTGAAGTATTGATTGTGGCGGTATTGGTGATGTGGAGCACGCTGGTGGTCTTCAAAAAGGTATTCCCGAAGACTTCAAATTCAGTCTTTCTGAAGTTGTCGGATGCCTGTACGGCAAAAGGCTGGCACACGCTGGGCAAATGGTTCAGGCCGAAAATGGCTGCCGGTTGTGGCGGTGGCTGTGATTGTCCGGTGTCGGAGCAGGCCAGCAAGAAAACTGAAGTACAAGGGGTCAAGTGGAAGTAAGCCCTTGAGCATCAAAAAAGCCGTCATCTCTATGACGGCTTTTTTACGCACTGACACAAAATTTTTTCCAGAAACTGCAAACAGAAAAAGCATTCAAAACCCCAAAGTGCTAACATTTCCGCAGTTTAAAATCCAAATCATTGATGGAGCTCAAATGTTAATACAACGCGGTGGATTAAAAGTTGTGGCAGGTCTTGGCATTTCAGGTGTTGCAGCAGTCAACTTCTTGCATGATCAGGGCTACCGCGTTGCCGTAACAGACTCTCGAGCGACACCCCCCGGCTATGACCAGATTCCGGCCGAGGTTCAGACCAGTTTTGGCCAGTTTGACCAGGAACTGCTGTTGTCTGCTGAAGAAATTATCATCAGTCCGGGGCTTGATCCAAAACTGCCAGAAATTCAGACGGCAATAGCGCAGGGCATTCCGGTGGTCAGTGAAATCCAGATTTTGCGCCGTGCCACTGACAAGCCAATTGTGGCCATTACCGGTTCCAATGCCAAAAGTACCGTAACCACACTAATTGGCCTGATGGCTGCCGATGCTGGCAAGAAGGTCGCGGTTGGGGGTAATCTGGGCCGTCCGGCGCTGGATTTAACCAAAGATGATCCGGAGCTGTATATTCTGGAACTTTCCAGCTTTCAGTTAGAAACCACCTCAAACCTGAATGCTGAAGTGGCGGTGGTGCTGAACATGAGTGAAGACCATCTGGACCGTCATGGTGACATGCTCGGTTATCACACCGCCAAACACCGTATTTTTCAGGGCGTGAAACAGGTGGTGTATAACCGTGATGATGCACTGACCCGTCCACTGGTGCCAGATACCACCCCTATGCAGAGCTTTGGCCTGAACGCACCAGATATCAACCAGTTTGGTATTTTAAAAGAAACAGATGGCACCATTTGGCTGGCGCGTGGCCGTGAACGTCTGCTGAAAAGCAGCGACATGTATATTCAGGGTACGCATAATATTGCCAATGCCTTGGCCTGTCTGGCGCTGGGTGAAGCGATTGGCCTGCCGATGGACAGCATGCTGAACACCTTAAAAAGCTTTAAAGGTCTGGAGCATCGCTGTGAATTCGTCAAAGAGGTCGCAGGCGTGCGTTATTATAACGACTCCAAAGGCACCAATATTGGTGCCACCCTTGCGGCACTGGAAGGCTTGGGTGCAGCAATTCAGCCGTATGGTGGTCAGGTGGCCATTATTTTAGGCGGGCAGGGCAAAGGCCAGGACTTTAAGGCACTGCGTCAGGCGCTCAGTCAATACGCCAAACTGGCAGTGTTGATTGGTGAAGATGCCGCGCTGATTGAAGCGGCGGTACAGGGCACTACCACGCTGCTCCATGCCGACAGTCTGCAACAGGCGGTCACACTGTGCCAGCAGCATACCCAGCCGCAGGATGTCGTGTTATTGTCACCTGCATGTGCAAGTTTTGATATGTTCTCGGGCTATCCGGAACGTGGTCGTCAGTTCGTGGCTTATGTCAACGAACTTGGTCAAGAATAATAAGGATTTGGGATATGGCTGGCTTTGCTCAGACAACGATCAATAAAATCAATCAGGTCTATGAGCGCTGGTTACCGCGGTTACCGGCCGAAGTGAATGTACGCAATGTGCTCATTTTTAGCGTATTGGCCTTGCTCTGTATCGGCTCGATTATGGTGGCGTCTGCCTCAATGCCCTATGCCGAGCGTATGCATGAAAATGCCTTCCATTATGTACTGCGGCATGGTATTTCAATTGCGGTAGCGCTAATTGCCGCCTATACCGTGTATAAAGTTCCCTTAAACCTCTGGTTCAATAACACCTTCTTTTTATGGATTATTACCATTGCCTTGCTGATTGCAGTACTGGTGGTCGGTACCGAAGTCAATGGTTCCAAACGCTGGATTCGGGTGGCCGGGTTTACCTTGCAGGCTTCAGAAGTGGCCAAGGTGATGATGGCGATTTTTACCGCCGACTACGTGGTACGTCGTGCCGAAGAAGTGCGTAATAATATTAAAGGTCTGGTACGGCTGGCAGTGATTATGGCGGCGACTGTGGGCCTGATTACGGCAGAACCGGATTTGGGTGCGACTGTGGTGATTGCGTTGACCATGCTCGGGGTGTTCTTCCTGGCCGGTGCACCACTGATTCAGTTCGGGATTGCCTTGGGTGCGATGCTGGGTGCGTTTACCTTCCTGGTGGTGTTTGAGCCCTACCGTTTTGAACGTTTAATGTCTTTCTCTAACCCGTGGAATGATCCGCTCGGGGCCGGTTATCAGCTGTCAAATGCCTTAATGGCTTTTGGCCGGGGTGAATGGGCCGGGGTGGGGTTGGGGCATAGTATCCAGAAAATGTCCTATCTGCCGGAAGCGCATACCGACTTTATGCTGGCCGTTTTAGGCGAAGAATTTGGCTTTTTTGGTATCCTGGTGGTGCTGAGCCTGTCTTTCACTATGCTGGTCTGCTGTATTCGCATTGGTCATCGTGCCTTGCGACATCAGTATTTACGTGCTGGTTATCTGGCCTATGGCATCAGCATCATCTTCCTGTTACAGATTCTGGTGAATGCCGGTATGAATATGGGCATGTTGCCGACTAAAGGGCTGACCCTGCCATTTATCAGTTATGGTGGTTCATCGCTAATTATGTGTGCGGTGATGGTTAGTCTGATTCTGAAAATTGAAAGTACTACCCAGCAGACCAATCCAAGCCGTGAGGAATCAAGCTTCTAGATTGCTCTGCTGAAATGGATCTGGCTGAGCATGGTGCAACACTGTGCTTGGCATTTCCGTTTTACAGTTCAGACATTTGACAAAGCTGCCTTTGGCTTTGGATAGCGGAATTAAAGGAATAAAAAATAAGGAAAAATAATTGCGCTGCTGCTTCAGTTCATAGCTGGTGCGGGTGCGACAGACCGGACAGACAAACTGGTTTTTCTCCAGCACTTTGGTTTTTGGACCAATCCCGAAAATAAAAAACATAGTAATCCCATCTTGCAGTTATTTTTTTCTAGATTAGCGCAAATTGTGTAGTTATGCGTAGCTGCCCTGTAGCTGAGTTGTATGTGGAATGGCGTCAATTGACCACTGGGCAATGGCTTGCTGCAGCATACGTGCCGGGGTGTCTAAAACTACCGGGGGTTGGTGCAAAGCCGTGAGCACCTGTTGTAATAGCAGAGGAGCCTGATTTAAATCCAGCGGCTGGGCCAGGTTCTGCTTGGAGAGTTTTTGCCCCTGATCATTCATGGCCAGCGGCAAATGCAGATAGCGCAGTTCCGGATAGCCCAGCACCCGCCCAAGCCAGATCTGTCGTTCGGTATTGTCCAAGAGGTCTGCGCCGCGGACGACATCGGTAATGCCTTGCAGATAGTCATCGACCACCACGGCCAGCTGATAGTTAATAATCCCGTCACGGCGTTTTAAGACAAAATCCCCCAGATCTTGTTGCAGGTTGGAGCAATGCCGGCCCTGCAAGCGGTCTTCAAAGCAGATGTCTGTATCGGTCACTTTCAGGCGGATGGCCTGCTGTGCAAAGGGGAGTTGCAGATTGCGGCAGGTGCCAGCATAAATATGATTGGAACCGAGCATTTTACGCGTGCACTGACAGGCATAGACCCAGCCTTGCTCGGCGAGTTGCTCAAGAACGTCTTCGTAAATAGCCAAACGGTCTTTTTGAAACAGAATCTCGCCATCCGGCTCGAACTGAAAGGCATCTAAAGAACGCAGGATATGCGCTTCACTGCCGGGATAAATACGGGGAATGTCAGTGTCTTCAATACGGACCAGCCAGCGCCCATGCTGGGCCTTGGCATCGCAATAACTGGCCACCGCGGTAATGAGGGAACCAAAATGCAAAGGGCCGGTTGGCGATGGCGCAAACCGGCCCACGTAATTCTCTTCAGCTTTCCCTCCCTTTATCAAAGGGAGGAGCAGGGAGGGATTACGAATAGACATGCTTAACCGTTATTTTGCTTCTCTTTGATTTCTGCCAAAGTTTTGCAGTCAATACACAAAGTCGCAGTTGGACGCGCTTCTAAACGGCGTAAACCAATTTCGATTCCGCAGGTTTCACAGAAACCGTAGTCATCGTTTTTAATGGCTTCAATGGATTGTTCAATTTTACGGATCAGTTTGCGTTCACGGTCACGGGTACGTAACTCGATGGCAAACTCTTCTTCCTGAGTGGCGCGGTCGTTTACGTCAGGCAATGCAGTATTTTCATCTTGCATTGTGTTTAGCGTACGATCAACTTCAGACATCAGCTCGGCTTTCCAGGCCAAGAGAATCTGACGGAAGTGCTCAAGCTGGCCCTCAGACATATATTCTTCATTTTTTTTCGGCTGATAAGGCTCAATACCAAATAAGCTAGCAGTAGAACCACCTTCTGACGCCTTTGGCTTTGTCTTACGCACGCGCTTTGTAGATTTTTCCTCTACAACATCTGTTTGTTCGTCCAAGACTTGATTTGGGTTGTCATTCGCCATGTAGGGCATTCCTCATCATATACGTATTATCTATACGCAAAAAATATGGTGATATGCAAGTGTTTTTATCCACTCCCAAGGAGAAGATTATCCCTTCGGGGGTCGTCATCATATAGACTTTTTATGTATATTGATAGTCTTTGATGTTTGGATTTCGTCGTATCACGTTTTCCTTCGCAGCCATAACTTAAAGCAAAAAGATTAAAATGAAAAGTTAATAACCTGAAATTTCATTATTTATTTGACCGACCAAATTTTCAACACGATGCACCTGTGTGTCGAACTCGCCATTGTCCTTTAAATGCAAGACCCGATAGCCCGGTGCTTCCTGTCCCAGGGCAAAATCATCACTGTGTGGTTTAAACTGCACTGAAGTCGAAGGCGTTGAATAAAAAGGAATATTGTTCCAGATGTTCAGTGAATCCTGATGCACGTGGCCAAATAAAACCGCTTTAATATTCTGGTGCTTGACCATCACTTCAGTCAGATCTGCGGTATTTTTCAGTTTATGCTGATCGACCCAATGTGACTGCATGGCAAAAGGATGATGATGACAGGCCAGAATCACATGCTGGCCGGCATGTTCGGTTAACAGCTGGTCCAGTTGCGCGAGCTGGGAGGGTTCAATCCGGCCATCAATCTGATTCTTGACCGCACTGTTCAGCAGCATGATGGTCCAGCGACCCAAATGAATGGCATGTACCCGGTTTTGCTGCTGGTGAAACGGAAAATACTCCACCTCATCATGATTGCCCGGAATCTGATAAAACGGAATATTCAGGCGGTGCATAAATGCCAGATAGCGCGCATAGGTCGCCGGCACTGGCACCTGTGCCAGATCCCCGGTATGAACAATGGCATCCAGCTCAGGATAACGTTGCTGAATATCACGCATGATGCCATGAAAGCTGTGTTCCGGATTCATCTGCACAAATTTAAGGTCTTCCTGATCCATTAAATGTGTGTCTGAAATCTGGACGATGGTCCAGCTTTGTGTATTTTTGCTTATAAAAGTCATGCCTGACCCCTTAGACATTCCTTATGGTTTAATTTGTTGTTGTAACCATTGCAGGGCGATGATCAGCGGCGCATTCCTGAGCCGACCATTGGCCAATAAGATCGGTAAGTGCTCATACTCAAAAATATGCAATTGAATATTTTCGCCTTCCTCACTAAGACCAAACACACCGCCTTGTTCAGGCAAATTTACTTTCGCACTATATAAATGAAAGATTTCCGCACAAGCTCCTGCAGAAGGATAGAAGGTAAACAGATGCTGCAGTTCTTCAACTTCGCAGCCTGATTCTTCTAGGGTTTCACGGCGAATGCAGTTTTCCGGTGATTCATCACCATCGAGTACGCCCGCAATGACTTCGAGTTGCCAGGGAGAATCCTGATCATCCATTGCCCCAATACGAAATTGTTCTATTAATGCAAATTTATGTTTTTTTTCATCATATAACAATACACCGGCTGCCTCCGGGCGTTGAATCAACTCCCGATGAATGACCGGTGTATAGTGGTTTTGATTAAACAGGCGATGGCTCAGACTGACTTTTTCAACCTGAATAAAGCCACGAAACAAGAATTCACGCTGTTGAATGCGCAGTTCATTTCGACCATAGGTCGCCTGTTTAAGTATTTCCATAAAACATCATACGGATGAAGAACATCAGTTTTCATCCTAACTGAGATTAAATGGAACACAAACTCTTTTTCGATAGCTTAGACGTCGTGGTACAATTTTTGACCAGTCTGCTGATAGGTCTCCTTCATGGCTTTGAGACCTTCCGCAACCTCTGTATCACTTTGCATGGCTTCTTTAGCAAGATTCTGATTTTGCGCATAATCTCTCACATTTTGGGTGATTTTCATGGAGCAGAATTTCGGTCCACACATCGAACAGAAGTGCGCTGATTTGTGTGCTTCTTTCGGCAAGGTTTCATCATGCATACTGCGCGCCGTATCCGGGTCCAGACTCAGGTTAAACTGATCTTCCCAGCGGAATTCAAAGCGGGCTTTGGACAGGGCATTGTCACGCGCCTGCGCACCCGGATGACCTTTGGCCAGATCGGCGGCATGTGCAGCAATCTTGTAGGTGATAATACCGTCTTTAACATCTTTCTTGTTCGGCAGACCTAAATGCTCTTTTGGCGTCACGTAGCACAGCATGGCCGTGCCATACCAGCCAATCATAGCGGCCCCAATGGCCGAGGTAATATGGTCATAGCCCGGTGCAATATCGGTGGTTAGCGGACCAAGGGTATAGAACGGCGCCTCTTTGCAGACTTCCAGTTGCAGATCCATATTTTCCTTGATCATATGCATTGGCACATGACCCGGGCCTTCAATCATCACCTGTACATCATGTTCCCAGGCGCGATGCGTTAACTCGCCCAGGGTACGAAGTTCGCTGAATTGTGCTTCATCATTGGCATCCTGAATACAGCCCGGACGCAGGCCATCGCCCAGACTGAAGGAAACGTCATAGGCTTTCATGATTTCGCAGATTTCATCGAAGTGGGTATACAGGAAGTTTTCTTCATGATGCGCCAGACACCACTGTGCCATGATTGAACCACCACGTGACACAATACCGGTGAGGCGGTTGGCGGTCAGCGGTACATAACGCAGCAGTACCCCAGCATGAATGGTGAAGTAGTCCACACCTTGTTCGGCCTGTTCAATCAGGGTGTCTTTAAAGATTTCCCAGGTCAGGTCTTCTGCCACGCCGTTGACTTTTTCCAGGGCCTGATAAATGGGCACGGTACCAATTGGCACGGGTGAGTTACGGATAATCCATTCGCGGGTTTCATGAATATTTTTCCCGGTCGATAAATCCATGATGGTGTCGGCGCCCCAGCGGGTGGCCCAGGTCATTTTTGCCACTTCTTCGGCAATGTCGGAACCCAGTGCCGAGTTACCAATATTGGCATTAATTTTCACCAGGAAATTACGGCCAATAATCATCGGCTCAATTTCAGGGTGGTTAATGTTGGCGGGAATAATGGCGCGGCCGGCAGCGACTTCCTGACGTACAAATTCCGGGGTAATTTCACGCAGGTTTTGTGCACCAAAGTTTTGTCCCGGATGCTGGCGCATATCGACGCCTTGCTGTTGGCGCAGGTTTTCACGGATGGCGATGTATTCCATTTCCGGGGTAATAATGCCCTGTTTGGCATAGTGCATTTGGGTCACGTTATGCCCGCGTTTGGCCCGGCGCGGTTTCTGGATATGGGCAAAACGGATGTCGGCAGTGCGGATGTCACGCAGGCGTTCCTGACCGAATTTAGAACTGAGCTGATCCAGAATTTCTGTATCGTTACGCTCTTCAATCCAGCGTTCACGCACATTCGGTAAACCCTGGTTCAGATCAATATTGACTTCCGGGTCGGTGTAAACGCCAGAGGTGTCATAGACCATTACCGGCGGATTGTGTTCACCGCCTAAACTGGTTGGGGTCTCGGTCAGTTCAATCTGGCGCATCGGGACACGGATATCCTCACGTGAGCCCTGGATATAGACTTTGCTCGAAGCGGGTAAAATACGGGTGAGGTCTTTGGCATCTTGCTCGTGTTGAGCAGAAATAGCCTCGGAAGAAAGATTCGTTAATTGGTTCATACCATGATCCTTATGAAGAGCATCAACGAATCAAGCACGACCAAAACGAAACGGATTTATCCTGAATAATAAATCGAAACTTAAGGTTTAGTTGCGCTTGATTCCTACGCAGGTGTTAACCTGATCAGGTTCAACGGTACTTGTGCTTAATCATCTATACGGTTAGACAATTACACAATCTCAGCGAGGATTTACTCGCGCTCCGTCAAGCTGCTTAAATCTTAACAGGTTGGCTTAAAAAGGCCAGTGATAAAACTGCCAAATTGGTGGGTGGCTTAGTTATTCTGATAAGGCATACAGACCGCATCGCTAAAACAGTCACGGGTCGGACTTAAGCCGTTTAGCGGTAAATCCAGATAATGGGACAGCTGCTTTAGCGCCAGGGTGTTGGCACGTTCATTGTTTTGTTCCTGTGCGGTCAGGCTGACTGGAATACGGTTACGCCGTTCCTGTGGCGACATCTGTACAAAGCTGCGGAATTTACGCGCCTGATCTGCCAGTCGCGACTGCTCCAGCTTGGCCAGCTTTTCAATTTCATACCAGACACTGGGCTGAATCGCATATTCTGCTTCATAGCTGTCTGAAACCGGGGTATTTAAGGTGCCTTTAAACAGGAACATACGATAGACCTGATCCAGATAACGCGCATCACGGATATAATTGCTGTCAGGATAGTTTTTGACATAATCTTCCCAGAACAGGGCGCGACGCACCACTTCCTGGGCATCAATGGTCAGGCCGCCATCACGAATCGGACGCTGCATATTCTGTTCGGCCAGATTTTCAATAAAAATCCGTTCGGCATCGGGCAGATAAGGCGCAAAAATACGAGCCAGGTACTGCGGATTACGCCGATAGACCAGTTGCCCTTCACCGGCATCATACAGGTCGACATAGGCCTGACCTTTGTGTTTCAGCAGATACTGGTCGCGTAAGGCAAACTGTTCGAAATGGCTTTGCTGAATGGTGGGATGCTGGGCCAGATCAAAGGCATACTGATCAAAAGCGGTCTGCTGCTGGGCGGTACGTTCGACTTTCAGAAAATTCTGGTACATCTGGGCAGACAGTTCCAGCAGATGCTGCTGGTCGGGGAAATCCATTAGTGGCAAACAGACTTTTAAATCCTGGTTAATCTGTTCCAGGGCAAAGGTGGTGCGCTGCTGGTTAATCTCGCGCATTTCCTGTTCAATACCGCGGCAGATCGACTTTAAATCGACCGCCTGTTCAGCCACAGCCTGCTTCGGCTTCTGTTCAATGACCACAGGAGGTTCTGGCCTTTGACACGCGGTCAAAACCATTGCAGAACATAAACTGAGCAGTAAAGTACGCCAGCGGGGAGAAATAAGCTTCACGATAACCCAATTAAAAAAGCAGCAAAAAAATAACAAGTGCGGAATGTATGGCGCTATTGTAACGAGCTTCGGGCCGGTGAATTGTAGCGTTGTGCTGAAGTTTGGTTACATGGCTGTGAGTGCGCTCCTGGCTCAACTCAACTGGACAGCTTGCTGCTTGAGTTAAAGCGGTAAAATATAAAAAAATAATCAAAAACATACGAAAAAAATGCGATAAATCGCTACTATGGAGCAAATTGAGTCAATGCTTGACTGAGACATGGCCATTTTGGCGAGATGAGTTAAACGAATAAAATGAAGAAAAAAATATGTGTATTGGGCCTGCTGTTGTTTAGCCCTTGGGCGCAAGCCTTGGATCTGGTCGAGGCCTATGAGCGTGCCAAAGCCACCGACCCGAACTGGCAGGCCAATCTGTTGCAATATGAAGCCGATCAACTGAATTTAGGCATTGCCAAAGGCAATTTGCTGCCGACCGTGACTGTGTCTGGCAATATCACCCGGCGCAGTCAGGACGCCAATACTGCGACAATTCCAGGTTCTCCAGTCAGCTCTGAAAGCCTGTCACCTTCAGCAACCACCACCCGTCAGGTGAGTGTCACCGCACGCCAGCCTTTATTTCGCTGGGATGCCTGGGAAGGCCTAAAACAGGTCAAAACCTCACTCAGTCTCAGTGAAGTCACCTTAAGACTGCAAAAGCAGGAGCATATCTTAAATGTGGCCGAGGCCTATTTTAATGTGCTACGTCAGCAGTCTTTAACCACCGCCTATTTACAGGAAGAGCAGGCACTGCTGGAACAGCTGAACATGATGAATGCCAAGCTGCGCGAGGGACTGGTCGCGCGCAGTGATGTCAGCGAAGCCGAGGCGCAATATCAAAATGCCAAGGCCAACCGGATTGCTACCCATGTGCAGCTGGTGCTGGCACAGGAACAACTGGCGCAGCTGATCGGGCCATATCGTGAAAATCTGGCGGTACTGCGAGATGACTTTCAGTTCCAAAAGCCTGATCCGGCCAGTTTAGAGGCATGGACCGAGCTGGCACAAAGTCAGAACCTGTCCATTTTGCAGGCCCGCTTGCAGCAGCGTTATGCCGAAGACCAGAAACGGGTGGAGCAGGCCGCGCGTTATCCGCAAATTGAAGCGGTCGGTACTTATGGCTATAACAAGCAGACGCCACAAAGCCCGATTTCTCAGAATGGCCAGTTTGATCAGGTCGGCATTGAAATGAACTGGAATGTATTTACTGGCGGGCGTACCCAGCGCAATATCCAGAAAGCAGCGGTGAATGTCGATAAAGCCGAAGCCGAGCTGGATGCGGCGATCCGTAAAGCCAATACCGATGTAAAAAGTGCCTATTTGCAGGTGGAAACCGATCAGTCCAAATTACAGGCACGACAGGCGGCCATGCAATCGGCAGAACTGGTATCGCGCGCATCGCGTGCCCAATATAATGAAGGCCTAAAAACCATGGTCGATGTCCTGCTGGCCCAGCGTAATGCTTTTTCGGCCAAGCAGGACTATTTGAATGCCAAATATGATTATCTGATTAATATACTTCGCCTCAGGGCGTCGGTGGGGCAACTCAGTGAAAAAGATCTGGCCGAGATGAACTTGTGGTTAATAGAAAAACCTTAAATTTCAATAAAATAAAATGATGCAATCGGGCACTTGTTTAAATTGTCATAAAAGCTTAATGTTTAATGTGATTTAATAATCAATGATCAAATAAGTCCGTTATTACTGCATTGGAGTACATCTCTTGAGTCCAAATAATCCTGTGTTAAATCACCATATTTCTTCTCAATTTAATGAAGATCTACAGGATGTCAATACAAAATTCATGACCATGGGTGGCTTGGTAGAACAGCAGGTGGCCAATGCGATTCATGCATTGCTGGACACAGATGCCGCGATGGCAATAGAGGTGCAATTTCAGGACAATGCGGTGAACCGTCTGGAAACTGAAATTGATGAAGCATTAACCCTGATTTTGGCGCGCCGTCATCCTGCAGCAATTGACCTGCGCATGGTGATTGCCATGAGCAAGGCCAATACCGACCTGGAACGTATTGGTGATGAAGCGGCTAAAATTGCCCGGATTGCACAAAGCTTGTGTGAAGAAGGTGGCTCGCCGCGCGGTTATATGGAAACCCGTCATATTGGCAACCAGGTGCGAGTCATGATTCATGATGCGCTGGATGCTTTTGCCCGTTTAGATGTCGATCAGGCTTTACGCGTACTGCTGGCCGATGCCGATATCGACCGTGAATACCAGTCGGCCACCCGGACTTTAATGACCTATATGATTGAAGATCCACGTCATATTTCCCGCGTCATCAATGTAATGTGGGTACTGCGTTCCCTAGAGCGGATTGGTGACCATGCGCGTAATATTTCCGAGCAAGTGATTTATATGGTCAAAGGTCTGGATGTGCGTCATACCAGCATGGAAGAAATTGAACAGAAAGTTCAAGAACGCTAAGTTTGAATACCAGAAACAGCCTGAAATAATTTTCAGGCCTTTTTTATGGATTACGCATAAAATGGATAAAAAAAATCCCAGATTTTGGGGGAAATCTGAGATCGAAATCGGGGATATTTATATCTATTATAAGAGATGCTTCCATCTCCTTGATTGTTATTATAGGAAGATGGTGGGCGGAAATCTTTAAGCTTATTGTAGTCTAATGTTGAGTTTTATGAACAAATGTATCGGCCAGTTACAATACCAATCGGTTAAATAGGTTAATTTTAATCTAAATTATAAACCCCTGATTTTGGTGAAGTAAAACTTTATAGTTGTCCAGATATACCTGTCAATTCAATAAAAACCAATCACCTTAAGCTCACTATAAACAGGGAGCTTGCGGCTGGAAAACAACAGAGTTCATCTACTTTTTCTGTGCCAAGCCTGAAATGGGTGAATGAAGAGGAATTCATTTTTTTATCGATGAAATTTTTTTGGATTAAAGGCTAAAAGCATCTTCCGAGATAAAACCCTATGTGCAGTGGTTGATCTTGGGTTTGGATAGAGTAAAAGAAAAGCTCCATTTCTGGAGCCTTTCAAATTTAAGCCTACGCGCTTCGCTTGTCTTACGTAATTTTTACAACCGTGCATAAAAAAATCCCCAAAAAATGGAGATTCTTTTTGCATGAAAGTCTACGCGGACTTCGCCCTTGTCTTGCGTAAAACTTAAAGCAGCGCTTTCTTTTTTACTCGAAGCACAGCTTCTCGTCTTGCGGCGTGGCGGAGCAGTATCGAGTATAAAAAAGGAGCCTCTTCAGACTCCTTTGAGACATTTGAAACTACGCGCTTCGCTTGTCTTACGTAATTTTTACAACCGTGCATAAAAAAGAATCCCCAAAAATGGAGATTCTTTTTGCATGAAAGCCTACGCGGACTTCGTCCTTGTCTTGCGTAAAACTTAAAGCAGCGCTTTAAGTTTTACTCAGGCTTTAGCCCTTCGGCTTTTTCTAAGGTTTCGTCATTATTGAAGAATTTTTCGCGCTGTTCTTCCAGAAACTTTTTCGCATCTGCTTCAAACACGTTTAAACGCTTTTCATTGATCAGCGTGGTCTGATGTTTCAGCCATTCGTTCCAGGCCTGTTTAGACACGGTATCAAATAATTCCTGACCTTTGGCACCCGGGAACGGGGCAAAGTCCAAGCCTTCCATTTCTTGTTGATACTTACGGCAAAATACTTGTCGAGACATATCCATACTCCGAATTTAAGATTAAGCGTAAAGTTGCTCTAAACGGGCGTGGGCGCGTTCAATCGCAGCAGCGACTTGTGCCGGAGCAGTCCCCCCAATATGGTTACGTGCATTCACTGAAGCTTCCAGAGTCAGGGCTTTTTCAAATACATCGGCCTGAATCAGGTCAGAGAACTGCTGCAGCTGTTCCAGGGTCAGTTCAGACAGGTCTTTGCCTTCCTGTACGCCCAGTGCTACCGCTTTACCAACAATTTCATGGGCATCACGGAAAGCAACGCCATTTTTCACCAGGTAATCCGCAAGGTCGGTTGCAGTAGAGAAACCACGCAGCGCCGCTTCACGCATTTCTGCAATGTTAGGCACCAATGCCGGAATCATGTCAGCAAACGCCATCAGTGAACCACGTACAGTATCAATTGCATCAAACAGAGGCTCTTTGTCTTCCTGGTTGTCTTTGTTATAGGCCAGTGGTTGACCTTTCATCAGGGTCAACAGGCTCATTAAGTCGCCATAGACACGGCCGGTTTTACCGCGAACCAGTTCAGGGACATCCGGGTTTTTCTTTTGCGGCATGATTGATGAGCCGGTACAGAAACGGTCAGGAATATTCACAAATTTAAACTGGGCTGAGGTCCACAGAATCAGTTCTTCCGACATACGTGACAGGTGCATCATGATTAACGATGCCGCAGCGTTAAATTCAATCCCGAAATCACGGTCAGATACTGCATCTAAAGAGTTTTCAGCCACGGCATCAAAGCCCAGTAATTCTGCGGTATAGGCGCGGTCGATTGGATAGGTTGTACCTGCCAGTGCAGCTGAACCGAGTGGCATACGGTTCACACGTTTACGGCAGTCAATTAAGCGCTCAGAGTCACGTACCAGCATTTCAAACCAGGCCATAAGGTGGTGACCAAAAGTCACAGGTTGAGCAGTTTGTAAATGGGTGAAGCCCGGCATAATCGTGTCAGTGTTTTTTTCCGCCAGGCTTAGAATACCAGTTTGTAGTTTTTTCAATAATTCTAAAATGGCATCAATTTCATCACGCACATACAGACGGATATCGGTCGCCACCTGGTCGTTACGGCTACGGCCGGTGTGCAGTTTTTTACCGGTAATGCCAATACGCTGGGTCAGGCGTGATTCGATGTTCATGTGCACATCTTCAAGGTCAATACGCCATTCAAACTGACCCGCTTCAATTTCGGCTTTAATGGTGTTTAAGCCGTTGATGATGTCGTCACGTTCCTGTGCAGTCAGCACGCCAACTTTGGCCAACATGGTTGCATGGGCGATTGAGCCGGCAATATCTTGTTTATAAAAGCGTTGGTCAAATTGGACAGATGCTGTAAATTCAGCAACAAATGCGTCAGTAGCTTCAGAGAAACGACCGCCCCACATACCCGAAGTCTGGGTTTGTGACGGATTTGAGGAATTAGAAGATGTGGTCATGTCGGCTCAATAGAATAAAAAGCAGTAATTTGAAAACGAGTATAACAAATTCGGAATCACTTGCCGAAGGGCAGGTGAGATCATCTTTTGCAGATACGGCTGATGAAAAAAATTACAGTTATTTTTTTACGAAAATAGGGCGTTGGCAACATCTAATTGAATTATTTATTGCCAGCAATGTATTGGCCATGGTGCTGGCACTGGCTGAAGCGCAGGGCTGGCAGGCATTAACCGGCTCAAGGCTGCTGCAATATGTGCTGTATATTAACTGGGTGCTGCTGGCCTTTACTGCCTTTATTGAATATTTTCAAAGACGTTTGGGCCGGATGAGTCTGGGCTTTTCGCTCGGTTTTGGTTTTTTATTGCTACAGCTAATTGTACTGGTGACCACTTTAAGCCTGAATCTGCTGACGCATTTTGGCCAGAATTTTCATCTGCGTGACTTGACTGCAGCCGAGCTGGGGGGCGGGCTGGATTTGCATTTAAGTTATGGCATCTTGCTGGGAGCATTCTGTTTTCGCTATTTATATTTGCGCGAACAGAATTATCTGCGCGAGCAAAGTGCTCTAAAGGCCAAGGTGCATGCCTTGCAAGCGCGTATCCATCCGCATTTTTTATTCAACAGTTTAAATAATGTCATTAGCCTGATTGCGATTGATCCTGAAAAAGCCGAGCAGATGCTGCTCAATCTGTCACGTCTGTTTCGTGCCAGTTTACAGGAAGTCAAGCTGGTCAAGCTGCAGGAAGAAGTTGAATTATGCCAGCGTTATCTGGAGATTGAGCAGATTCGTCTGGGTGAACGCTTGCAGGTGGAATGGAAAATTGAACAGCCGCAACTGCTCAGTCAGGTACAAATTCCCTTATTAACTTTACAACCTTTACTGGAAAATAGTATTTTTCATGGTGTTGAAAAAATATCCAGACCGAGTACCATTAGCGTATTGGTAGAAATTTTGGAAAATCAAGTCAATATCGTCATTACAAACCCTTACGTAAACGCTAAAATGAATTTACGACAAGGACATGGTATTGCAATTCAAAATGTGCAACAGCGTCTACGCGCCTTTTATGGAAGAAAGGTGGTCTTTCAAACGTATGCAGGGGAGGGCATGTATACCACCGTGGTACAGTATCCATATAAATAAAAAAAAATTCACGTTAAGCTATAAAAATAAATGATTTAACGTAAAGGAGGGATAAATGGATGTTCTGATCTGTGATGATGAACCTCTTGCAACTGAGCGTTTGGCCCGCTTGGTGACTCAACTTGGACATCAGGTGGTGGCAACCGCCAGTCATGGTGAGCAGGCCATTGAGCTAGCAGATGAACATCAGCCAGATGTCGTGTTATTAGATATTCAGATGCCAGAAATGGATGGACTAAGCTGCGCCCAGCATTTGCGCGAGCTTGACCCCATGCCGGCAATTGTCTTTTGTACCGCCTATGATGAGCATGCACTTGATGCATTTAAATCGCAGGCAGAAGGGTATTTATTAAAACCGGTCATGCAACAGGAATTGCAGCAGGTTTTAGATCACTTAACCAAACTCACGCAAGCCCAGCTGAGTCACATAAAACAAAAAGAAAATATGGAAGAATTGAATATAAAACGCCACCAGATCACGGCGAAAACTTATCGTGGTGTTGAACTGGTGCCTGTAGAAAATATTTATTATTTTTTAGCAGATCAAAAATATGTCACCGTGCGCCATAAAAATGGCAGCGTGCTGATTGACGAAACCTTAAAAGACCTGGAGCATGAATTTGCCGATCAGTTTATTCGGATTCATCGCAATGCACTGGTCTCGATTCATTATCTTGAAGGACTGGAAGTGATTAATACCGGTCAATATCAGGTGCGTTGTCGTGAACTGGAAGAACGTCTGGCAGTAAGCCGTCGTCATTTACCGACCTTAAGAGAACGTATTCAGAAACTGTAAGCACCGGCTGAAATGGCTTTTTCGCCATCTCAGGGTGCAAATTGACTTGCATTTTCAAGCGATCAGGTTAAGTTTAAGGGAATTCTTTTATTTGCTTTCACTGACATGATGAACACCCTGAAAATTGCAACTCGACAAAGCCCGCTGGCATTATGGCAGGCGGAACACATTCGTGCGCGTTTAGAAGCCTTACATGCCGGTCTAAACGTGGAGTTGGTCACCTTTGTGACCCAGGGTGATAAAATTCTCGATACCCCCTTAGCCAAAATTGGGGGCAAGGGACTGTTTGTCAAAGAATTAGAAGCAGCTTTGCTAGATGGTCGTGCTGACCTTGCTGTGCATTCCATGAAAGATGTGCCAATGGCGCTACCAGAAGGCTTAAGCCTGGCGGTGATTTGCGAGCGTGAAGATCCGCTGGATGCCTTTGTGTCCAATACTTATGCCAGCTTTCAGGACTTGCCGCAGGGTGCCAAAGTCGGAACGTCCAGTTTGCGCCGTAAATGCCAGATTTTAAAAGCACGCCCTGACCTGGAGATTATTGATTTGCGCGGTAACGTTGGTACCCGTCTGTCCAAGCTGGATGCAGGTCAATATGATGCGATTATTCTGGCCAGTGCCGGCCTGAAGCGTTTGGGCCTTAGTGAGCGGATTCGTCATACGCTCGCGCCTGAAGTGAGTTTGCCGGCCGTGGGTCAGGGCGCTTTGGGGCTGGAATGCCGGACTAATGATCAGGCCGTACTCGAGCTGATTTTGCCGTTGATGGATGATGAAACCAATGTCTGTGTACGCGCAGAACGTGCGTTTAATGCTTATCTGGAAGGTGGCTGTCAGGTGCCGATTGCCGGTTATGCCACTTTAAAAGATGGCCAGCTGTCGATGGAAGGCCGGGTGGGCAGTGTCGATGGCCAGACCTTGTTAAGCGCACAGCTCAGTGCCGCACCCGAGCAGGCCGAACAGCTGGGTGAACAACTGGCACAGAACCTGTTGGCACAAGGGGCAGGTGAGCTGCTAAAAGCCTTATATTAAGATGCTGTTTATTAATACCCGCCCGGCCGATCGTGCCTGTACCTTGTCACAGGCTTTAAGGCAACAGGCCTGGTCGGTGATTGAACTGCCTCTGCTGGAATTACAGGCCCGTCCCTGGTCCGATGCATTGGCACAGCTGTACCAGCAATTACTGCAGGCGCAGCGGATTGTGGTGGTCAGCCCGACCGCGGTACACATCGGGATGGAGTATCTGGCGCAAAGCGGTATTCATCTCGATCAATTACAACATTTACAGTGGATTGCGGTTGGTGAAAAAACGGCGCAGGTACTGGCAGAATACGGAATTTCGAGCGCCGTGCCGGAGGTTGAAACCTCGGAAGGGATGCTGGAACTGCCTTTATTAAAATCCCTGGCGGCCGGTTCATGTATTGCCTTCTGGCGCGGTGAAGGTGGACGTCAGTTTATGATGGACAGCCTGCAACAGGCCGGAATGCAGATTCTGAATTTTATTTTATATCAGCGTCAGTGTCCGGCCGCGTCGATTCAGCAGATGCCCGCGCTATTGCCACAACTGCAGCAGCACCGGGACTATTGGATGCTGATTAGCAGTGAGGCCAGCTGGTTAAACTGGTTGCGGCTGAGTCAAGCGCAAAAAGAATTATTGAACCGGGGACGTTATCTGGTGCTGGGTGACCGCCTGGAAGCGCTGTTGATGGATTATCAACAACAGCATCACACCCGTTTTCAACTGATCAAGTTGACGAATTTAAAAACAGAAACAATACTGCAGCAGATTGAGCTTAAATCAGGACACGCATGAAGAAGCTACTTATTTTATTATTGATCATCGGCTTGGCCTGGATGTTAAAGCTGAGCTATGACGTATTTAAAATAACGGCGCAGCAGTCCGAATTGTCTCAGAGTATGCATCAGGCGGAAAAAAGTCGCGCCAATCTCAATGACCAGCTGGTGGCTTTACAGCGCCAGAGTAATAATCCTTCTCCATCTGTATCTTCAAGTGCGCCTGCAACTGATACTACGGTGCAGATCAACCAGACCACGATCACGCCGCAGCAGATGCTTCAACAGCAGCTGGAACTGATCGAATTTGCCTTAAAGCAAGCGCAATATCCGTATGCACTGGAAAAGCTGGCAGCACTGGATGTTCAGCTGAATCAGTGGGCTTTGTCACCAGCACTGGCTGAAAGCCTGCATCAAACCCTAAGCAAAGACCGGCAGCTGATCCAGCAATTTGCGGCACAGCGCAGTGCCCAGCAGCAGCAGGTCACTCAGGCTCTACAGCAGCTGGATCAGCTGTTGCGTCAGGAAATCCAGCAGCCACAACTGCAGCCGGCGCAAGAGGCCAATCCGGCCTTCTGGCATAAGTGGTTGAAACTGGAAGCCGCCGAGCAGCCAGCGACTGTACTTAGTCAGCGTCAATTGCTGTTAAAAGAAGCGCAGTTGCGTTTATTACTGGCACGTCAGTTATTAGGACAAGGCCAATATCTGAATTATCAGCAGGAGCTGACTGAAATTTTTCATCTGTTACAGCTGCTGCCGGATCGGGGGGCGCAGCAGTTAAGCGCTGAATTGGCGGAAATTCAGAGCCTGACCGTGATTCCTGTGCCGGTGCTGACCAGCCGCACCTTATTGGATGAATGATCATGAAGCAGATTGTTCTGGCCTATGTTTTGGTCACGTTAGTGCTGGTGGCCTTGCTCAGTGTATTCAGTTATGGCTATGGCGCGGGCTATGTTTACCTGTATTGGCGTGACTGGCAGCTACAGACCAATATCTGGGTGCTTTTAATTTTATTGATGCTGATCAGTCTGGTGGTGCAGCTGATCTGGGCGATGCTAAAGCGTTATTTAAGCCGTGAACAGCGTAAGCAGGCAGCGGTGTTTGATTTCCAGCATTTACATCCTTATGAGCAAATGGCAGTAATCTGGCTGCTGGATGCCGCGCGTGAGCAGGACGCCTTTATCCGTCAGGTATTTAACCAGTCTGGTTTATTAAAAGCCGTGATTCATTCACGCCTATCGCTGATGCAGCAGGATTATCCGGTGGCTTTGCAGATGTTAAACCAGAGCAAGGCCATGGCCTTTGAGCTGGCCGAGTTGCAGCGTATTGAAATTTATCTGGCGCAGCAGCAACCGGAAAAAGCCCTGACCCATCTGGAATTTTTAAATGGCCATCAACTGTCGCCGTGGCTCAAAGATGTTAAACAAGCCTATGAACAGCGCTTAACCGCACTGTGGGGAGAGTTTGCGCTGCAGTATCCATGGTTATATTTGCGTGCGACCCAATATGGGCATTTAGGGCTGGACAGCAAGCAGTTATGGCTTGAGCAAATCTTGCAGCATTTTGAGCAGGCCACACCGGAAGCATTGCAGGATTTAAAACAGCGTTATTGCAATCTGTCAGGGCAGATATTTACCCAGCCGTATGCGATTAAAGTGCTGTGGTTAAAAGTGCTGGTACGCTTAAGCGATATGGGAGAGCAGCAGGAGCATCTGGCGGTGCATTTACTGTCTGAACAGTTTCATCAGGATGTGTTCTATTTATGGTTCCAGCAGCAGCTGTTAAAACCGGTACCGGATTATCTCAAGATTGAAGATTATCTGAATCAGTGGGAACAGCAATATCCTGCTTTACCGGTATTGAGTTTTGCCAAATGGCATATATTGGAAGCTACCGGTCGTCATGACGATGCAGCACAGCTTCTGGATTTATATCCGGAACATATTTTAATGAACTATTTAAGAATTAAATCGGCATTAAAAGATCAACCGCATTTACAGCAGCAGTTAAATCTGGTGTTTGAAAATAATAGTCATTTCATGAAAATTAAAATCTAGGTAAAGTCGCATGCAATTAACCGATTATCCAGTAATTCATCAACAAGTGGTGGCATGGGGCGATATGGATGCGCTCGGTCATGTCAATAATGTGATGTATTACCGCTATATTGAAAGTGCCCGCATTCATTATATGGATCAGATCAGAATGATGCAGCAATCCTTTTCGACGGTAGTGGCATCAAATCAGTGCAAATATATGCGTCCGGTATTTTATCCGGATACCTTAAAAATAGGTGTACGGGTTGAGGAAATCCGAAATAGTGCTTTTCGCATGCATTATATATTATGGAGCGAGCAGCAACAGGCTGTAGTCGCGAGTGCAGAAGCCATCATGGTTTGTGTGAATTCTGAAAGTATGCAGAAAATGCCATTACCCGAGTCGATTCGGCAGCATATTTTGGCTTTGGAAAATAGTGTGGGGCATTATCTGGATTAATTTTAATCCCGAATAAATAGATTATTTATCTCTGTTAATAATTGTTTTTCATTTCAAATAATGATTGAAACTTAATTCAGATAAAAATATGATGTATTAATGCAATTGAAGTAAATTAATATAAAAGCATACTTGTGGAGTAAATATGATGCCCGATATTAGTAATTTGTCTGTAGAACAATTAAAGCGCTTGCAGGAAGAAGCGGAAGCATTAATTGCATCAAAAAAGGACCAGGCAGTTGAAGATGCATATAATCAGATTTTGGCAATTGCTGAAAATGCGGGTTTAAGCATTGAACAGATTCTTGAGTTTGGTGCGTCTAAACGTAAAAAGAATGTACGTAAATCGGTAGAGCCGCGTTATCGTAATAAAACCAATGCCAATGAAACCTGGACAGGTCGTGGTAAGCAACCGCGCTGGTTAGTGGCAGAACTGGAAAAAGGTGCCAAGCTTGAAGACTTCTTGATCTAAACTTCATCAGATTGTCATCTAAGCGCACTAGAGTGTCGAAACCAAGCAGAACTGCTTGGTTTTTTTATGTGTATCCGTTGGTGTTGTAAAAAAAGTGTGCATAATGTGTGCATGAAAATAACAATTTGTTCATGAATGCATTAGATAGGTTGGTCGTGGTGGAATGATAAAGAAACCGAGATACATCACGTGGTGGATTTTCGCCATCATTGCTTTTTTAATTTTTGTGTTATTACAGATTCCTGCAGCTTGGTTAATTTCAAAGTTTTATAAAAACAATCAGAGTTTACATAATGTCAGTGGCAACATCTGGCAGGGGCAGGCAGATTGGCACAAGGGACAGTTGCGTGGCAGCTTAAGCTGGAATACGCGTCCTTTAGACCTGTTATTGCTGAAAGTGGCAGCCGATGTTGAAATCCATAGTGGTCATACCGAACTAAAAGGCGTGATGGGTTACCGTTTTGGGACCTTCATGCTGAACGCTGTACACGGCCGTGTTGCGCCAGAAACTCTAAAAACCCTGGTCGACTGGCAATGGCCGACCAATCCGATTCAATTACAAAATATCGATCTGAACTATAGCAAGCAGCAAGGGTTTGCCCAGGCACAGGGCCAGCTCAACTGGGCCGGCGGGGAGCTGGTGTATCAGTTTGCCCAGCGTCAAGAGCGCATGACCGTACCAACGCTGAAAGGCACGCTGTCAGATGAAAGCGGAAAACTGAAAATTGATGTGCGTGATGCACGTGACCAGAAAATGATAAACCTGAGTCTGGATCAGGAGATGATGCTGGATGTGCAGCTGACCCAGCGTTTATTGATGCATGTTCCTTCTTATGAAGGCAAGGCTGGTGCCGATACCTATGTAATCAGTACCCGCCAGCCGCTGTTCAAGGGAGGCTTCTGATGCAGAAAATCTGGGAACAGCTGCAGACTCTCCAGCTGAAACAGGCCGATCGTGTCGCACCGTTATTGCTGGCGCTGCTGATTCTGTATTTATGCTGGAAGCTGGCCAGTCTGTTCTGGCTATTACTGGCGCCGCCTCAAGCGATGCAACTGGATCGGGTCGAACTGGGTTCGCAGCAGCTGCGTGTACCGAATATCAGCAGTTTTGCCTTGTTTCATGAAGCGAGCCAGCGTACGCAGGCCGAAGACAATCTGAACCTTCAATTACAAGGCGTGATGGTCGGTTATCCCAACCAGTTTTCTTCTGCCGTGCTCAAAGTCAATGAGGTGGCAGAGCGCTATCGCGTCGGCGATGTGATTGAAGGCAGTGGTTATCAGTTGGCTGAAGTGTACTGGGATCGGGTGGTTTTGCGTCATAGCAGTGGCGCCACCCGTGAGATAGAGTTTAAAGGCATTGAAAACGGGCTGAATCAGCCGATTGTGCCGACACAAAGCCCAGCTGCACCCAACAGAAATCCGGCACCGGCAACAACTGCGCAAAATGCGATTGGTCAGGCAGTGCAAAAGATTCAGCAAGACCGGGAACGCTATTTACAGGATATGGGCGTGAATAGTGGCAATGGTCAGGGCTATGAAATTACCGCACGGACACCGGCGGCACTCAGAAGCAGATTGGGATTACAACCAGGCGACCGGATTTTATCCTTAAATGGTCAGACTGTCGGACAAGGGCAAAATGAAGCCCAATTGCTGGAACAGGCAAGACAGGAGGGTCAGGTCAGACTGGAAGTTCAGCGTGGTGACCAGGTCATCACGGTACAACAAGATTTTAAGTGACGGATTTGTCACCTTATAGGGTTAGGAAACACGGTAGATTATGGCTTTATTAAATCATGAGCGTCCGCTTTGGGCATTGATGGTCGGTGCACCTCTGGTGGCTATGGTAAGTACGGCGAGCTATGCACAAACCTGGAAAATTAATTTACGTGATGCTGACCTGACTGCATTTATTAATGAAGTGGCCGATATTACCGGTAAAAACTTCGCGGTTGATCCGCGGGTGCGCGGCAATGTTACGGTCATTTCCAACAAGCCGTTGAACCGCAATGAAGTCTATGACCTGTTTCTGGGCGTGCTTAATGTTAATGGGGTAGTGGCTATTCCCTCGGGTAATACCATCAAGCTGGTGCCAGATAACAATGTCAAAAGCTCCGGAATTCCGTTTGATGCACGCCAGAATGCGCGCGGCGACCAGATTGTGACCCGGGTCATCTGGCTGGAAAATACCAATGCCAATGACATGATTCCGGCTTTACGGCCTTTAATGCCGCAATTTGCCCACCTGTCTGCGGTGGCCGGCACCAATGCCCTGATTGTTTCGGACCGGGCCAGCAATATCTATCAGCTGGAAAATATTATCCGTAATTTGGATGGCACCGGCCAAAATGATATTGAAGCCATCTCGCTACAGTCCAGTCAGGCCGAAGAAGTGATCGGGCTATTGGAGTCAATGAGCTCGACCGGCAATGCCAAAGATCTCAAAGGCTCGCGGGTGCGAATTGTGGCGGATAACCGGACCAATCGCATTATCATTAAAGGCGATACTGCCACCCGCAAGCGCATCCGCCAGATGATTGAAATGATGGATGTGCCGGCGGCCGACCGTCTTGGTGGCTTAAAAGTCTTTCGTTTGAAATATGCCAGTGCGCAAAGCCTGGCGGAAATTCTGCAAGGGCTGGTATCGGGGCAGGCGGTCAGCAGCTCATCTTCCAATACGAAAAATAGCAGTAACAATAGCGTTAGCAGTCTGGTCAATAACAGCAGTAACAGCACATCCAGCAATAGCACAGGCAGTACCTCGCCAAGTATTACCCTGAATAACGGTTTTGATCAGCAGAGCCAGATCACCAGCTTTAATGGCAATGGCGTCAGTATTATTGCCGATAGTAGCCAGAACGCCCTGGTGGTCAAAGCCGATCCACAGCTGATGCGTGAAATTGAATCTGCGATTCAGCAGCTGGATACACGCCGTCAGCAGGTACTGATTGAAGCCGCGATTATTGAAGTAGAAGGCACCGATGCCGATCAGCTTGGCGTGCAATGGGCCCTGGGTGATTTAAGCAGTGGCATTGGCCTGATCAATTTTGATAACTTGGGGTCTAGCCTGAAAAATATTGCCGCCGGTTATTTAACTGGAGGTGCAGCGGGTGCGGGTGGCGCGATTGGCGCGGGTACCTCACTGGTGTTGGGGGATTATCAGGAAGGCAGTGATGGTTCACGCCGTTTGTATGGCGCGCTGATTCAAGCTTTAAAAGAAACCACCAAATCCAATCTGTTGTCGACCCCATCTATTGTCACCATGGACAATGAAGAAGCCTATATCGTGGTTGGTGAGAACGTGCCGTTTGTCACTGGTTCGGTCAGTACCGGAAATGGTACCGTCAATCCCTATACCACCATTGAGCGTAAGGACGTCGGGGTCACCCTAAAAGTGGTGCCGCACATTGGCGAAAATGGCACAGTGCGTCTGGAAGTGGAACAGGAAGTTTCTGGGGTTAAATCCAGCAAAGGTCAGGCGCAGGACTTGGTCACCAGCAAACGCGCAATTAAAACCTCAATTCTGGCCGAGCATGGTCAGACTATTGTCTTGGGTGGTCTTATTTCAGATAACACTGCCTATTCTCGCCAGGCCGTGCCGGGGTTAGGTGCCATTCCAGGACTGGGACGTTTATTCCGTTCCGATGGCAAGTCCAATCAGAAGCGTAATCTGTTAATCTTTATTCACCCGACCATTGTTGGGGATCAGAATGATATCCGCCGGATTTCGCAGCAGCGTTATAGTCAGCTGTATAGCCTGCAACTGGCACTGGATCAGGATGGTAATTTTGCCAAACTGCCGGAGCGGGTGGAAGATATCTATCAGCAGCGGGTGCCGGTGTCGAAAACTCCACTAAATCAAACCCGTTATCAGCAGGTGCCATCCGCGACACCTGTGGCACAGTCGGGGGCGGCTGTGGTGACCACGCCCGTTGCGGTAGAACCGGCGCTGCAGCGTCAGACCTTAAGCCCGCAAGTCAACAAAACCACCAATACCACCACCACGACCACCTTAAGACCGCGCTCTTAACAGAGCGGACATGGAATCTGGTTTTGAGCATGTTATGATGGGCAAAAATTTAAAGAGAAGTTCGCTATGACTTGGAAATTACAAGCAATTACGGGTGAATTTACCGGGCAGGAAATTAGTGTTGATCATGACATGCTGGTGGGGCGTCATCAGGAAGCTGATGTGGTACTGCAGTCGGCTGAAGTATCACGCAAACATGCTGCGTTGTTGCTGAAGGCTGAAGACTTGTGGGTCCAGGACTTAAATTCATCCAATGGCACCTTTGTGAATGACCTGCGAATTGAGCAGGAAACCCCACTGCATGAGGGTGATATTGTCCAGTTTGCCAGCTTTAAATTTTCAGTCCTGGCACCAGCCAAACCGGAACTGTTGCCGGATGAGCCGCTTGCGCCTGCAGGCACCGAAGTAGAACAGATTCCTGAGCTGGATGTGGTGGAAACCACTACTGCAGCCGAGCCGACAGAAACGGTAGCAGTGAAAACGCCGGCACAGCAGATGAATGATCAGGGTATGCCTGAGCTGAAAGAGCGTGATGCATCGGTGCAACTGACACGTGATGGCATGCCAACCAATGTTGGTGTACCAAAACCGGCACCAATTCCTGAAGGGACCGATTTAAGCGCAGCTACACCTGAACCACAACCAGTACCGGTTGAGCAGCCTGTATCACGGGTTGAGCAGGAAAAAGAGCAGCAGAAAAATGCCTCTGTCGGCCTGATGACCATTATTGTGCTGGTGATCCTGGCAATTATTGCCTGGCTGTTGTTTAAATAAACCGCGACACAGCATACAATCGAGGCATGCTTTGGCATGCCTTTATTTTTTGAGAGGACCAAAATGTCTGTGGCTAAACTTGACACCCGTGAGCTGATTTTATTTGACCTGGACGGTACGCTGGTCGATTCAGCCACCGATCTGTATCGTGCCATGAATATGAGCCTGAATGTTTTGCAGCTACCACTGGTGACTGAGGAACAGGTACGGGTCTGGATTGGTAAAGGAACGTCTAAGTTCTGTGAAAGCGTACTCCAGCATCTGGTAGGAGAAGTATTACCTGCCCAGCATCAGGAATTACTTACGACGTTCCTGGAAATTTATAATGCCGATCCTTGTGTGGATACCAGGCCATTTGACGGAATTATCGAGTTTCTGGAATGGGGTAAGGCTAACGACAAAAAACTGATCTGTGTGACCAATAAACCAGAAGAACCGGCACGCAGTATTCTGGATATCCTCGAAATGGCGAAATACTTTGATGACACCATTGGTGGTGATCGCTTTGCCGAGCGTAAGCCAGATCCGCGTCAGTTGTTGCATTGTGTGGAGCATTATGGCGTGACCAAAGATCAGGTACTGATGATCGGGGACTCAGTCAATGACATCGAAGCTGCGCGCCGTGCGGGTATAGATTGTATTGTAGTCAGCTATGGCTATAATCATGGTGAAAATATAGCAGACTGTGATCCTCAAGAAATTGTTGATGATCTACGTGAGTTGCTTGCTTAAATAGGGTACGAAGGAAATAAGATGAATAGTTGTAAGGTTTTTCGATGGCGTCGCTCAGTCCAATTCCATTTTCATACTGAGTAACCCTAATTTAAAGAGAAAAACCGAATGACAACTTCAGCTCAATTCCAGCAACTTGCATCTCAAGGCTACAACCTGATTCCAGTATACCGTCAGCGTCTGGCTGATACCGATACTCCTTTATCTATCTTTGCCCGTCTAAAACAGCACCAACAGGCTTATCTGTTTGAATCTGTTGAAGGTGGTGAAAACTGGGCGCGCTATTCAATTATCGGTCTGGGTGAATCCACTGTATTCTCCTGTAATGCGGGTGAACTGACTGTTCAGCATCCAGATGGCTCTATTGAAAAACAGCACTGTGCCGATCCATTCCAGTATATCCGTGACTTTCAAGCACAGTTTAAAGTACCTACTCAGGTGGAACTTCCAGCCTTACCAAGCTTTACTGGTGGTCTTGTCGGTTATTTTGGTTATGACTCAGTACGTTATATCGAACCTAAGCTAAAAAATGTGCCTGAAGCCGATCCTGTAGGCTTGCCAGATATCTGGATGATGCTGTCCAAAACCGTCATCGTATTCGATAACTTGAAAGATACCCTGTTCCTGATTGTACATGCCGATGCAGCTGATCCGGCAGCTTATGATAAAGCACAGCAGCAGCTGGATGAACTGGAAAATATTCTGGCGACACCGGTAAGCCTGAAAGCAGAAAAACATACAGCACCGCATTTTGAGTCTTTAACTGGACATGACAACTTTATTGCCTCTATTGAAAAGGTAAAAGAGTACATCCGTGCCGGAGATGTGATGCAGGTGGTGCCAGGTCATCGTATGGTTTCTGATTTCGATGGTGAGCCTTTACAGGTCTATCGCGCATTACGTCACCTTAATCCATCACCATATCTGTTCCTGGTGCAAGGGCGAACCTTGGACAATAACACCCCGTTTCATATTGTCGGTTCATCGCCGGAAATCCTGTCGCGTCTGGAAAATGGTATTGCCACCGTGCGTCCACTCGCTGGCACACGTCCACGTGGTAAAACCAAAGAAGAAGATCTGGCCCTGGAAAAAGATTTACTTTCTGATGAAAAAGAGATTGCCGAGCATTTAATGCTGATTGACTTGGGTCGTAATGATGTTGGTCGCGTCTCAAAAATTGGTAAAGTGCAGGTGACTGATCAAATGGTGATCGAACGTTATTCGCATGTCATGCATATTGTGTCCAATGTGCAGGGTGAAGTGCGCGATGATGTTGATGCATTGGATGTTTTTAAGGCAACTTTCCCGGCAGGCACACTTTCTGGGGCACCAAAAATCCGTGCCATGGAAATTATTGACGAAGTTGAGCCAGTAAAACGTGGAATTTTTGGTGGTGCTGTTGGTTATTTAGGCTGGCATGGCGAAATGGACATGTCGATTGCGATTCGGACCTGTGTTATTCGTGAAAATAAGGTCTATGTGCAGGCTGGCGCAGGCCTTGTTGCCGACTCAAATCCTGAATCTGAGTGGAATGAAACCCAAATAAAAGCTCGCGCAGTGATCAAAGCGGTTGAATTATCGTCAAACGGATTGATTTTGTGAGTTTTTGACGGTTTTTTTAAAAAAAACACTTGCACGGATTTCAAGTTTTGCTAAACTGCACACCGTTCCGATACGAAACGTACGAAACACTAAGAAACGCCGGCATAGCTCAGTTGGTAGAGCAACTGACTTGTAATCAGTAGGTCCACAGTTCGAATCCGTGTGCCGGCACCATCTTAGAGAATTCGAGATGTGAAGTAAAGAACGAGCACTGCAATAAGTGTGATATTGGTGGGATTCCCGAGCGGTCAAAGGGAGCAGACTGTAACTCTGCCGCGTAAGCTTCGAAGGTTCGAATCCTTCTCCCACCACCATTAACTTCGAATGAAGTGGTACATTACCAACAATGTGCGGGAGTAGCTCAGTTGGTAGAGCGGCAGCCTTCCAAGCTGCATGTCGCGAGTTCGATCCTCGTCTCCCGCTCCATCATCGAAGATGATCGCTCTTATAGCTCAGTGGTAGAGCACTCCCTTGGTAAGGGAGAGGTCTCGAGTTCAAATCTCGATAAGAGCTCCAGATACAGTTTAGCAACTTAGTTGCATGAGATTTAAAGAAAGCAGGCTATTTAGTCTGCTTTTTAAGTATTAGGTGTCTAGTTTTTTAGGCGATATGTCGAGGCTGGGTATTACTCAGATTGTGTTCGACGTAAACGAGGAAAATAAACATGGCTAAGGCTAAGTTTGAACGTAATAAGCCACACGTTAACGTGGGCACAATCGGTCACGTTGACCATGGTAAAACAACTTTAACAGCTGCAATTGCAACTGTATGTGCGAAGAAATTCGGTGGTGAAGCGAAAGATTACGCTGCAATCGACTCTGCTCCAGAAGAAAAAGCACGTGGTATTACAATTAACACTTCTCACGTAGAATACGATTCTCCAACTCGTCACTACGCTCACGTTGACTGCCCAGGTCACGCCGACTATGTTAAAAACATGATCACTGGTGCTGCTCAGATGGACGGTGCGATCCTTGTTTGTTCAGCGACTGATGGTCCAATGCCACAAACTCGTGAACACATCCTTCTTTCTCGTCAGGTAGGTGTACCTTACATCATCGTATTCTTAAACAAATGCGATATCGTAGACGACGAAGAGTTAATCGAATTAGTTGAAATGGAAGTTCGTGAACTTCTTTCTACTTACGACTTCCCAGGCGATGACACTCCAGTAATCCGTGGTTCAGCGCTTGCTGCACTTAACGGTGAATCAGGTCAATATGGCGAAGACGCTGTTGTTGCTCTTGTTGAAGCACTTGACTCTTACATTCCAGAGCCAGTACGTGCAATCGATCAAGCATTCTTGATGCCAATCGAAGACGTATTCTCTATTTCTGGTCGTGGTACAGTTGTAACTGGCCGTGTAGAAACTGGTATCGTTAAAGTTGGTGAAGAAGTTGAAATCGTTGGTATCAAAGATACAGCGAAAACAACTGTTACTGGCGTTGAAATGTTCCGTAAGCTTCTTGACGAAGGTCGTGCTGGCGAGAACTGTGGTGTTCTTCTACGTGGTACTAAGCGTGAAGAAGTTCAACGTGGTCAAGTACTTGCTAAACCAGGTTCAATCAAGCCGCACACTAAATTCGACGCAGAAGTATACGTACTTTCTAAAGACGAAGGTGGCCGTCACACTCCATTCTTAAATGGTTACCGTCCACAGTTCTACTTCCGTACTACGGACGTAACTGGTGCGATCCAGCTGAAAGAAGGCGTTGAAATGGTTATGCCAGGCGACAACGTTGAAATGTCAGTAGAATTAATCCACCCAATCGCAATGGACGCTGGTTTACGCTTCGCGATCCGTGAAGGTGGCCGTACTGTAGGTGCGGGTGTAGTTGCTAAAGTAACTGCATAATTATAAAATAAGTTTCACAAGCCGAAGTTTGCGGATTTCGGCTTGTTCTACAGGCCAGTAGTTCAATTGGTAGAGCGTCGGTCTCCAAAACCGAATGTTGGGGGTTCGAGTCCCTCCTGGCCTGCCATTTTTCAAAAAAAGCTTGATGCTGGCAAAACTGGTCATATAATAAGTCGCGAATCCTACGACGAGTACAAAAATGTCGAATGATAAATCGCGTGACGCATTAAGCGAAGCGCCAATTCCTCAAAGAAATAATCCTGCTGAAGTTGTAAATTCGGGTTCTCCATTAGACTACGTGTTGTGGATTATCGCCTTGATTTTATTCATTGCGGCAACCATGGTGAATCAGCATCTACCAGCGTACTGGGCACCGGCAAATGATATTTGGGTGCGCGTTGGGGTAATTTTGGCTTGTATCGTAGTGGCTTTAGGTTTATTATACGCCACCCATCAAGGCAAAGGCTTTGTTCGTTTATTGAAAGATTCACGAATCGAGCTGCGTCGAGTGACTTGGCCAACCAAGCAAGAGACAGTGACCACATCTTGGCACGTACTTGCAGTTGTAGTTGTAGCATCCATTTTATTGTGGTGTTTTGACTACGTTTTAGGTTGGGCAATTAAATTTATTATCGGGTAAGAGAGCTATGAAACGTTGGTACATTATTCATGCCTATTCTGGTTATGAAAAACAAGTGATGCGTTCGCTTAATGATCGAATCCAGCGTAGCGCTGTTGCCGATAGCTTTGGTGAAGTCCTGGTTCCTACCGAAGAAGTGGTAGAAATGAAGGATGGTAAGAAACGTAAATCTGAGCGTAAATTCTTTCCGGGCTATGTGCTAGTCGAAATGGAAATGAATGATGATACTTGGCACATTGTAAAAGAATGTCCAAAAGTATTAGGTTTTATTGGTGGTACACCGGAAAAACCTGCGCCAATTACGCAGCGTGAAGCTGATGCAATTCTTGCACGTGTACGCAATACTGGTGAAGCACCTCGTCCGAAGACGATGTTTGAACCAGGCGAAGAATTACTGGTAATTGACGGTCCATTCACCGACTTTAAAGGCGTGGTGGAAGAAGTCCTTTACGACAAGTCACGTTTAACGTTGACGATTAATGTATTCAATCGACCAACACAGGTTGAGCTGGAATTTCGCCAAGTCGAAAAATCAGTTTAATTCACTGCTGGTTGAAAACGCCCGATTTGTTATGGATCGGGCATTGTTGTTGTAACGGTATCGTTACTTAGAAATCATTGGGGAGCCTAGCGGCGTTTGTACCCAGAGGTAATTGAAAATGGCTAAGAAGATTGACGGCTATATCAAGCTGCAAGTTCCAGCTGGTAAAGCAAATCCATCTCCACCAATTGGTCCTGCACTGGGTCAACGTGGTGTTAACATCATGGCATTCTGTAAAGAATTCAATGCTGCGACACAAAAAGTTGAAGCTGGTCTTCCAATTCCAGTAGTGATCACTGTGTACAACGACAAGTCGTTCACATTCATCATGAAAACTCCACCTGCTGCTATTCTGCTTAAGAAAGCTGCTGGTATCCAGAAGGGTTCAGCTGTACCAAATAAAACTAAAGTTGGTAAGTTGACTCGTGCTCAGTTAGAAGAGATCGCGACTACGAAAGAACCAGACTTAACTGGTGCTGACTTAGACGCGCGTGTACGTACCATCGCTGGTTCTGCACGTTCTATGGGCTTGGAAGTGGAGCTATAAGACATGGCAAAGTTAACTAAACGTCAAAAAGCCATTGCTGCTGCTGTAGAAGCAAACAAAGTTTATACTTTGGAAGAAGCAGTACAAGTTCTTAACAGCCTTCCTGCAGCTAAATTCAAAGAATCTTTGGATGTATCTGTAAACCTAGGTGTTGACCCTCGTAAATCTGACCAGGTTGTTCGTGGCGCGACTACACTTCCTGCAGGTACAGGTAAAACTGTACGTGTAGCTGTGTTTGCTCAAGGCGCTGCTGCTGAAGCTGCTAAAGCTGAAGGCGCGGACGTAGTTGGTTTTGATGACCTGGCTGAAAGCATCCAAGCGGGTAACCTTGACTTTGACGTAGTAATTGCTGCTCCAGATGCAATGCGCGTTGTAGGTAAATTAGGTACAATCCTTGGTCCACGTGGCTTAATGCCAAACCCTAAAGTGGGTACGGTTACTCCTGACGTAGCAACTGCAGTTAAAAATGCAAAAGCTGGTCAAGCACGTTACCGTGTAGACAAAGCGGGTATCATCCACGCTGCGATCGGTCAAGTAGGTTTCACTGCTGAAGCTGTTCGTCAAAACGTTGAAGCTCTTGTGGCTGACCTGAAGAAAGCAAAACCTGCGACTTCTAAAGGTGTATACATCAAAAAGATCACTCTAAGCTCAACTATGGGTCCTGGTCTGACTGTTGATGTAAACAACGTTTCTAACTAAGTTTTGACTTAGACAGAATTTTAAAGTCCTGAGTGAAATTTAAAGCACTGCTTTAAATTTCACGCAAGAGAGGGTATAAGCTTCACTCGAAGCATAGCTTCTCGTCTTGCGGATCGGCAAAGCGTTGCTTTGCTGATCGATCCTCAGGCGGACTTTGAATTGGTAAATGAGAATTTATCAGCGTCAAAGACCTCAGGCGAGGAGAGTTTTATGCTCTTCTCTTAAAATCCCAGCCTGCGTAGACGCGGTGGTGTGATTTATTCCTCCTCCGCGTGTGAGTTCAGTGATGAATTCACGAATTGGGAGTGTATCCCTTGTGGGTACATAAATCACCGTTAGGAGGTTTTACAATGGCTCTTCTTATCGAAGACAAAAAACAGATCGTAGCAGAAGTAAACGAAGTTGCTTCTCGCGCGTTCTCTGCTGTTGTTGCTGACTATCAAGGTTTAACCGTTGAGCAATTAACTGCTTTACGTGTTGAAGCGCGTAAGCTTGGTGTTACGACTCGTATCGTGCGTAATACTTTGGCTAAGCGTGCATTCGAAGGTACTCAATTCGATATCTTGAATGCAACTCTTGTTGGTCCAACAATCTTAGCTTTCTCGACTTCTGAAGACGACATGGGTGCAGCTGCACGCTTGTTCGAAGATTTCGCTAAAACAAACAAAGCATTTGAACTTAAAGCTGCTGCATTTGACGGCAAGGTTTATCAAGGTGCTGAAGTTAGCGTGATTGCAAATCTTCCGAACCAAGAAAAAGCGCTTACTATGCTTGCAAACGTTCTTCAAGCTCCTATTTCGAAATTGGGTCGCCTTATTACAGCACTCAAAGAGAAAAACGAGTCAGAAGCAGCTTAAGCTTAAATCAATTTACACACCATTCAATTTCCATTTGGAGTTATTCTCATGGCTTTAACTAACGAAGAAATTTTAAACGCAGTTGCTGAAAAAACTGTTCTTGAACTTGTTGAACTGATCTCTGCTTTCGAAGAGAAATTCAACGTATCTGCTGCTGCTGTTGCAGTTGCTGCTGCTCCAGGCGCTGGCGCTGCTGCTGCTGAAGAGCAAACTGAATTCAACGTTGAGTTGACTTCTTTCGGTGCAAACAAAGTTGCAGTAATTAAAGCAGTTCGTGAAGCGACTGGCCTTGGTCTTAAAGAAGCGAAAGACATGGTTGAAGGTGCTCCAGCAGTACTTAAAGAAGGCGTTTCTAAAGAAGAAGGCGAAGAGCTTAAGAAGAAACTTGAAGAAGCTGGTGCTACAGTTACACTTAAGTAATAGCTTAAGCGGAGTCGATTTTTTTATAATCGACTCCAAAAAATGGCTGATGGCTCTTGGGTCATCAGCCTTTTTGCGTTACAATAATCGGCTCGATTTTTGTTTGCATGATATAAATTTCATACAAATTAAAAATAAAGATAACAATCAAACGCTTACCAATATTTTTCAATGTTAAAAAATATTGTTAAGCGTTTTAATACCACTAAAAATTGCAGCATTTGTAAAGAGTGGTGGCCATATCGGCCTGCGTAATTCCTTCTGAGCCCGTTCTGCAGGCGGGCTTGGTTTACTTTCCGAGGACTCCAGATGGCATACTCATATACCGAAAAGAAACGGATCCGTAAGAATTTTGGTAAATTGCCCCAAGTCATGGAAGCACCGTACCTGTTGGCGATTCAAGTCGACTCGTACCGTACTTTCTTGCAAGATGGCAAATCTCCAAAAAACCGCGAAGATATCGGTCTCCAAGCCGCATTTCGTTCAGTTTTTCCTATAGAAAGTTATTCTGGCAATGCTGCTTTAGAATTTGTTGAGTATAGTCTTGGTAAACCAGAGTTTGATGTACGCGAATGTATCCTTCGCGGCTCAACTTATGCGGCACCAATGCGCGTTAAAATTCGTTTGATCCTGAAAGATCGTGAAACGAAATCAATCAAAGACGTACGTGAACAAGAAGTCTATATGGGCGAAATGCCATTGATGACGGATAACGGTACTTTTGTGATCAACGGTACCGAGCGTGTAATCGTATCGCAATTACACCGTTCACCAGGCGTATTCTTTGACCATGACAAAGGTAAGACTCACTCAAGCGGTAAAGTGCTGTATTCAGCGCGTATCATTCCTTACCGTGGTTCATGGTTAGACTTTGAATTTGATGCCAAAGATTTAGTCTATGTACGTATCGACCGTCGTCGTAAATTACTAGCGACTGTGGTTCTGCGTGCCCTGAACTATAACAACGAACAGATTCTTGACCTGTTCTACGAAAAAGTTCCTGTTTACCTGGATATGGGTAGCTATCAGATCGACTTGATTCCAGAACGTCTGCGTGGCGAAATGGCACAATTCGATATCATTGATGCCGATGGTAAAGTCATTGTTGAACAAGGTAAGCGTATCAACGCACGTCATGTTCGTCAAATGGAAGCCTCTGGTCTGACCAAACTGTCAGTGCCGGATGAATACTTGTACGAGCGTATTACTGCCGAAGACATCGTGCTGAAAGATGGCGATGTGATTCCAGCCAACACCCTGTTAAGCCATGAAGTGATGGTGAAACTGGCTGAAGGCGGCGTGAAGCAGTTCAACATCCTGTTCACCAACGACATCGACCGCGGTTCATTCATTGCAGATACGCTACGTGCCGATACGACTACAGGTCGTGAAGAAGCACTGGTTGAAATCTACAAAGTGATGCGTCCAGGCGAGCCACCAACCAAAGAAGCAGCTGAGAACCTGTTTAACAACCTGTTCTTCTCTTCTGAGCGTTATGACCTGTCACCAGTCGGCCGTATGAAATTCAACCGTCGTCTGGGTCGTCCTTACGAAGTGGGTACTGACCAGAAGTCGCGCGAAGTTGAAGGCATCCTGTCGAACGAAGACATCACTGATGTACTGAAAACATTGGTTGAAATCCGTAACGGTAAAGGTGAAGTCGACGATATCGACCACTTGGGTAACCGTCGTGTTCGTTCAGTGGGCGAAATGACCGAAAACCAGTTCCGTGTGGGTCTGGTACGTGTTGAGCGTGCTGTAAAAGAGCGTCTATCACAAGCTGAAACTGACAACCTGTCTCCGCAAGATCTGATCAATGCGAAGCCAGTGGCTGCAGCCATCAAAGAATTCTTTGGTTCAAGCCAGTTGTCTCAGTTTATGGACCAGAACAACCCATTGTCTGAAATCACCCACAAACGTCGTGTATCGGCGCTTGGTCCAGGTGGTTTGACCCGTGAACGCGCAGGCTTCGAAGTGCGTGACGTACACCAGACTCACTATGGTCGTGTGTGTCCAATTGAAACGCCTGAAGGTCCAAACATTGGTTTGATCAACTCGCTGTCTGTTTATGCCAAAGCCAACAGCTTCGGTTTCCTGGAAACACCATACCGTAAAGTGGTTGATGGCCGTGTAACAGACGAAGTTGAATATCTGTCTGCGATTGAAGAAGTGGGTACTGTGATTGCACAGGCCGACTCGGTTGTAGATCAGGACGGTAACCTGACTGAAGAATTCGTTTCTGTACGTCACCACGGTGAATTCGTACGTATGTCACCTGAAAAAGTGACGCATATGGACGTATCTGCTCAGCAGGTGGTTTCTGTTGCAGCATCGCTGATTCCATTCCTTGAACACGATGACGCCAACCGTGCATTGATGGGTTCCAACATGCAACGTCAGGCCGTACCTACATTAATCGCGGACAAACCGTTGGTTGGTACGGGTATGGAAGCCAACGTGGCACGTGACTCAGGTGTGTGTGTGGTTGCAGGCCGTGGTGGTGTGATCGAGTTTGTTGATGCATCACGTATCGTAATTCGCGTGAATGAAGATGAAATGATCGCTGGTGAAGCAGGTGTAGATATCTACAACCTAATCAAATACACGCGTTCAAACCAGAACACCTGTATCAACCAGAACGTTGTGGTACGTTTAGGCGATAAAGTTGCACGTGGTGACATCCTGGCGGATGGTCCATCGACAGATGGCGGTGAACTGGCCCTGGGTCAAAACATGCGCGTGGCGTTCATGACCTGGAATGGTTACAACTACGAAGACTCGATCTTGCTTTCTGAGCGTGTGCTTCAAGAAGACCGTTTAACGTCGATTCACATTCAGGAACTGTCATGTGTTGCACGTGATACCAAACTGGGTGCTGAAGAAATCACGGCTGATATTCCAAACGTCGGTGAAGCTGCGCTGTCTAAACTGGACGAATCAGGTATCGTTTACATCGGTGCAGAAGTGACTGCCGGTGACATCCTGGTGGGTAAAGTAACACCAAAAGGTGAAACTCAGTTGACGCCTGAAGAAAAACTGCTTCGTGCCATCTTCGGTGAAAAAGCAGCGGATGTGAAAGACTCCTCTTTACGTGTTCCATCGGGCACCAAAGGTACAGTCATCGACGTTCAAGTCTTTACCCGTGATGGTCTGGAAAAAGACGAACGTGCACTGGCGATTGAGAAAGCGCAGCTTGATGCATACCGTAAAGACTTGAAAGAAGAATACAAAATCTTCGAAGAAGCAGCACGTGAACGTATTGTCCGTCTGTTAAAAGGTCAGGAATCGAATGGCGGTGGCGGCACTAAACGTGGCGACAAACTGTCTGAAGATATGCTGTCTGGTCTTGAACTGGTTGATCTGCTTGAAATCCAGCCAAGTGACGAAGCGATTGCGGAACGTTTAACGCAAATTCAAACCTTCTTGAAAGAGAAGAGCTTTGAAATTGACGAGAAATTCGCCGAGAAGAAACGCAAACTGTCTACAGGTGATGAACTGACCACTGGCGTACTGAAAGTAGTTAAGGTTTACCTTGCGGTGAAACGTCGTATCCAGCCAGGTGATAAGATGGCGGGTCGTCACGGTAACAAGGGTGTTGTATCCAACATTCTGCCGGTTGAAGACATGCCACACGATGCCAACGGTGTGCCGGTAGACGTGGTACTGAACCCACTGGGTGTACCATCGCGTATGAACGTGGGTCAGATTCTGGAAACGCACTTGGGTATGGCAGCCAAAGGTCTGGGTGATCAGATCGACAAGATGCTGAAAGAACAGCGCACCATTCTTGAACTGCGTGAATTCTTGGACAAGATTTACAACAAGGTGGGCGGCGAGCAAGAAGATCTTGACAGCCTGACGGATGATGAAATCTTGGCGCTTTCTGGCAACCTGCGTGCCGGTGTTCCATTGGCAACACCTGTATTTGACGGTGCTGAAGAAGGTCAGATCAAAGACTTGCTTGAACTTGCGGGTCTGTCACGTACCGGTCAAACCGTATTGTATGATGGCCGTACGGGTGAGCGTTTCGACCGTCCAGTTACTGTCGGTTACATGTACATGCTGAAACTGAACCACTTGGTTGATGACAAGATGCATGCGCGTTCGACTGGTTCTTACTCATTAGTAACACAGCAGCCGCTGGGTGGTAAGGCACAATTCGGTGGTCAGCGTTTCGGTGAGATGGAAGTCTGGGCACTGGAAGCATACGGTGCAGCTTATACGCTTCAAGAAATGCTCACTGTGAAGTCGGATGACGTTGAAGGTCGTACCCGCATCTATAAGAACATTGTAGATGGCAACCATTATATGGATCCGGGCATGCCTGAATCGTTCAACGTATTGACCAAAGAGATCCGTTCTTTAGGTATCAACATTGAACTGAAAAATGGTGACTAAGAATCTCCATTAAATCTCCCTAAATCCCTCTTTGTAAAAGAGGGACTTTTCCCCCTTTGAAAAAGGGGGATTAAGGGGGATTAAAATTCAGTTAAAAAACAATATTTGTGACCCAGTCGGAAAGTGAAAATCTTACCGGCACACGGAGAAAAAAATTGAAAGACTTGCTCGATATCATGCGCAAAAAGACGGACTCAGACGGTCATGCTCCTGTAGAGTTTGATCGCATCCGTATTGGTCTTGCGTCACCAGAAATGATTAAGTCGTGGTCTCATGGTGAAGTTAAAAAGCCTGAAACCATTAACTACCGTACCTTTAAACCAGAACGTGACGGTTTGTTCTGTGCCAAAATCTTTGGTCCAGTCAAAGATTACGAATGCTTGTGTGGTAAATACAAGCGTATGAAATACAAAGGCGTCATCTGTGAAAAATGTGGCGTTGAAGTAACAACTGCAAAAGTTCGTCGTGAGCGTATGGGTCACATCGAGCTGGCATCTCCAGTAGCACACATCTGGTTCTTAAAATCACTGCCGAGCCGTATCGGTCTGTTATTAGACATGACCTTACGTGATATCGAACGTGTTCTGTATTTCGAATCTTATGTAGTGACTGACCCAGGTATGACTCCATTTGAGAAATACCAGCTTCTGAACGATGAAGAATACTTCAATGCGTTGGAAGAGCACGGTGATGAATTCACAGCGAAAATGGGTGCAGAAGCAGTTCAGGACCTGTTAAAAGACATCGATCTTGAAAACGAAATCTCACGCCTGCGTGAAGAAATTCCACAAACAACCTCTGAGACGAAACTGAAAAAAGCGTCTAAGCGTTTGAAATTGATGGAAGCGTTCAAAGAGTCGAACAACAAGCCAGAATGGATGGTGATGAATGTACTGCCAGTACTTCCGCCAGACCTTCGTCCGCTGGTTCCGCTTGAAGGTGGCCGTTTCGCAACGTCTGACCTGAACGACCTTTACCGTCGTGTGATTAACCGTAACAACCGTTTGAAGCGTCTTCTTGACCTTGCAGCGCCAGACATCATCGTACGTAACGAAAAACGTATGTTACAAGAGTCTGTAGATGCATTGCTTGATAACGGTCGTCGTGGTCGTGCGATTACCGGTTCGAACAAACGTCCGCTGAAATCTTTGGCCGATATGATCAAAGGTAAGCAAGGTCGTTTCCGTCAGAACTTGTTGGGTAAACGTGTTGACTATTCAGGCCGTTCGGTGATTACCGTAGGTCCTACTTTACGTTTGCACCAATGTGGTCTTCCGAAGAAAATGGCGCTGGAACTGTTCAAGCCGTTCATCTTTGCGAAACTGCAAGCCTCTGGTCAAGCCACTACCATTAAAGCTGCGAAGAAAATGGTTGAGCGCGAGACGCCAGAAGTTTGGGATGTTCTTGCATCTGTGATCCGTCAGCATCCAGTGATGTTGAACCGTGCGCCAACCCTTCACCGTTTGGGTCTGCAAGCGTTTGAACCGATCCTGATTGAAGGTAAAGCGATCCGTCTGCACCCGCTCGTTTGTGCTGCATTTAACGCCGACTTCGACGGTGACCAGATGGCGGTACACGTACCATTAACACTTGAAGCGCAATTAGAAGCGCGTGCGTTAATGATGTCGACCAACAACATTCTGTCTCCAGCCAACGGTGAGCCAATCATCGTACCGTCTCAGGACGTGGTCTTGGGTCTTTACTACATCACCCGTGATGCGGTAAATGCCAAAGGTGAAGGCATGGTGTTCGCGGATACGCATGAAGTTAACCGTGCCCTTGCAACCGGTCAGGTTGATTTGCATGCTCGCGTAAAAGCGCGTGTATACCAAACTGTCATCAATGACAACGGTGAGCGTGAGCAACAAACTATTGTTGTGGATACGACACCAGGTCGCTGCCTGCTTTGGGAAGTTGTGCCAGAAGGTTTAAGCTTCGAGCAAATTAACGTTGAGATGACCAAGAAAAACATCTCCAAGTTAATCAACTCTTGCTATCGTAAACTGGGTCTGAAAGACACGGTCATCTTTGCTGACCAATTAATGTACTTGGGCTTCCGTCAAGCGACGCGTTCAGGTGTATCGGTTGGTATGGAAGATATGGTTATTCCACCAAGCAAACAGGCGATCATTGACAAGGCAGAAGCTGAAGTTCGTGAAATCGAACAACAGTTCGAACAAGGTTTCGTCACTGCTGGTGAACGTTATAACAAAGTCGTCGATATCTGGGCACGTACCAATGACCAGGTAGCGAAAGCGATGATGGACAACTTGTCTTTCACCACTGTGAAAAACAAACAGGGTGAAGACGAGAAGCAGAAATCATTCAACTCGATCTACATGATGTCGGATTCTGGTGCCCGTGGTTCGGCAGCTCAGATTCGTCAGCTTGCAGGTATGCGTGGTCTGATGGCGAAGCCGGATGGCTCGATCATTGAAACGCCAATTAAGGCGAACTTCCGTGAAGGTTTGACCGTACTTCAGTACTTCATTTCAACGCACGGTGCGCGTAAAGGTTTGGCCGATACTGCACTGAAAACTGCGAACTCGGGTTACCTGACGCGTCGTCTGGTTGACGTTGCGCAAGACTTGGTGATCACTGAGCCAGATTGTGGCACCATGGCTGGTCTGGTGATGACACCATTTATTCAGGGCGGTGACGTGATCGAGAACCTGGGTACGCGAGTACTGGGTCGTGTGGTTGCTGAAGACGTGAAGAAAGCCGGTTCAGATGAAGTGATCCTGCCACGTAACACCTTAATTGACGAAAAACTTGCCAACTTCCTGGAAGAGCAAGGTGTCGACGAAGTGAAAGTACGTTCAGTAGTATCATGTGAATCGACCTTCGGTGTGTGTGCGAAATGTTATGGTCGTGACCTTGCACGCGGTCACTTGGTGAACCCAGGTGAATCTGTGGGTGTTATGGCGGCACAATCAATTGGTGAGCCAGGTACACAGTTAACCATGCGTACCTTCCACGTGGGTGGTGCGGCAAGCCGAACTTCTGCTGCCAACAGCGTTCAAGTGCGTAACAAAGGTACCGTACGTTTCCACAACGTGAAAACCGTACAACATGCCAAAGGTCACCTGGTATCGACCTCTCGTTCAGGTGAAATCGGTATTGCGGATGATTTGGGTCGTGAGCGCGAGCGCTATAAACTGCCTTACGGTGCATCTATCTTGCTGAAAGATGGCGAAGCTGTAGAAGCTGGCGGTATCGTGGCAACTTGGGATCCGCATACACATCCATTGGTAACAGAAGTTGCTGGTAAAGTACGTTTCAGCCAGATCGCTGATGGCGTAACCGTAACGTCGAAAACTGATGATGCAACAGGTATGTCAACAATCGAAATCCTGCCAGTGACTTCACGTCCTGCGTCAGGTAAAGATTTGCGTCCTGCGGTTGTATTAGACACAGTGGATGGTGGTGAACAGTTCTACTTCCTGCCACAAAACACCATTCTTTCTGTCCGTGATGGCGAAACAATTGGTGTCGGTGACGTTATCGGTCGTGTACCACAAGAATCTTCACGTACCCGTGATATTACCGGTGGTCTGCCGCGTGTAGCTGACTTGTTCGAAGCACGTAAGCCGAAAGAGCATGCGATCCTTGCAGAAGTGTCTGGTATCGTAAGCTTCGGTAAAGAGACCAAAGGTAAGAACCGTCTGGTGATTACTCCGGATGATGGTTCTGAAATCTACGAAGAGCTGATTCCGAAATGGCGTACCATCAACGTGTTCGAAGGTGAGCATGTGAACCGTGGTGAAACCATTTCTGATGGTCCACAAAACCCGCATGATATCTTACGTCTGAAAGGTGAAGTGGCGTTGACCAACTACATCGTGAACGAAGTTCAGGACGTTTACCGTCTGCAAGGTGTAAAAATCAACGACAAGCATATTGAAGTCATCGTACGTCAAATGCTGCGTAAAGTTGAAATCACTGACGGTGGTGATACCAGCTTCATCAAAGGCGAACAGGTGGATTACATCCGCGTGGTTCAAGAAAACCAGGCTGTACTTGCACAGAACAAGTTCCCAGCGAAGTTTGATCGCCAGTTGATGGGTATTACCAAAGCATCGCTGTCGACGGATTCGTTCATCTCTGCTGCATCGTTCCAGGAAACCACACGTGTGTTAACTGAAGCGGCTGTAACCGGTAAAGAAGATGATCTACGTGGTCTGAAAGAAAACGTCGTTGTTGGTCGTCTGATCCCAGCGGGTACAGGTTTGGCTTACCACTTAGAGCGTCGTCGTCAGGAAGCAGAAGCTGCAGAATTTGAACTGCAAAATGACTTCTCTGATGTAGACCAAGCATTAAGTCAGGCATTTAACCAGGAATTCTAAGCTGGCGAAATGACAACCAAGAGACGCCTTCGGGCGTCTTTTTTTATGCCTGAAAAAAGGGTATCGCGCTGTACTTTGGCGTTAGATGGGCCGGGTTGCTGCTGCAAAGCGGGTGTTTTTACATAAATCCTCTATTGGTTACCAAGTTGGTAACATATTGCTCAGATTCGACCCATCAATATCGAATAAGCTAAAGCTATGACCAAAACAGGGGAAGAGCGATCATGAAAAAAGTTATCGGTGTTATGGCAGCCGCCACCTTATCTACCTTTATGCTGGCCGGCTGTGAAAGTATGTCTCCAAATGAACAGCGTATTGGTGCAGCGGCCTTAGGTGGTGCAATTGGTGGTGGTGTCGGTGGTAATGTCGGCGGTACTGCAGGTGCAGCCATTGGTGGTGGTGCCGGTGCAGCGGTCGGTAGTAAAACCCAGGATGGTTCAAACCGTAACGCGACCTATAGTGGTGTCGGCGGTGCAATTGGTTCTGCGGTAGGTAAAAGCATCTTCGGTGGTAGTACTGGTGCAGCGATTGGTGGTGCGATTGGTGGCGGTGCAGGTGCCGCGATTGAGCAGAACCGCTAAGTCTGGTTTAGACGATCTCACATAAAAAAAGCGCTTAAAGATAAGCGCTTTTTTATTTAGCCGGCAGCATGCGGCTTTTTGCGGCGGATGTATACCGTCTTTTCTACCTCGGCAATACGTACGCCGGCTTCATCAAAAATATTCAGGCGGTAGTTGCGATATACCGGTGCATAATTCTCGGCCAGTTCGCGAATGGTGTCGACTTCCATGGCATTGAGGCGGATATCGGCATAGACCATACTGCGACCGGGCGCTAAAAAGCGGATGGTCGCGGCTTTATCCCAGACAATATATTTTGAGCCAAGATGATGCATCAACAGCAGCATATAAAACGGATCAACCATGGCATACAGGCTACCGCCAAAATGTACCCCGACAATATTCTGGTTTTTACGTGTCAGTGGCATTTTGACACGAATGTGGTAATTGGCCAGATCCATTTTCTCGACCGCAATACCGGCGCCGCGATAGGGGGCATAGCGATTGATCAGGAATTTGGACAGGGTCGGAATTGTCTGTAGTTTTTTTAAAAGGCTCATAAGGGTCAATTATTTTTATTGCACTGATCTGCATACTAGAACAGAAACCGGCAGGTGGCATTGATTTGATTGACTGCGCTTGCCAATAAACAGCCAATACAAGAAATCACCCATAAACAGAACAGGATGTCATCATGCACGCTCATACGCAGTGGATTCATACCTCAGACCAGCAGCGCCTGTATGTCAAAAGCTGGGGCAAGCCCGACAATCCGGCGCTGGTACTGGTTCATGGTTATCCCGACAATCAGGAAGTTTGGGAAGCTGTTATTGCCCAGCTGATTCAGGATTTTTATATTGTGACCTATGATGTGCGTGGGGCCGGTCAGTCTTCCATTCCAAAGCATATTCGTGATTATCGGCTGGCACGCCTGTCTGAAGATTTACTGACCGTGGTGGATGCGGTGCTACCTAACCGGCCATTTCATCTGGCCGCGCATGATTGGGGTTCAATTCAGTCCTGGGAGTCGGTGACCGATGCCCGGTTTCGCCAGCGGATTCTTTCTTACAGCAGCATTTCCGGGCCTTGTCTGGATCATGCTGCATTCTGGATGCGTGCGCAGTTACAGCAGGGTAAGGCCAAATTCTTAAAACAGCTGGGCAAGTCCTGGTATATCGCTGTGTTTCAATTGCCCTTACTGGCACCGATGGTGTGGCAATACATGAGTGCAGAGCGCTGGGGCAAAATGCTACAGCAGCTGGAGCAAAGCCCGGGTCTGGCCTTAAACCCGAATATCCAGCAAGATGGTCAATATGGCGTCAACCTGTATCGGGCCAATTTTATCACACGTTTGCTCAAACCACGTCAGCGTGTGGCGATTTGTCCGGTACAGGCCGTGGTACTGACCGAAGACCGCTTTGTCAGTCCGGAGCTGATTGATGAAGTGCCGAACTGGGCAGCAGACTTCCAGCGAGTGGAGATTGCGGCCAATCACTGGGCAATTTTAAGCCAGCCGGAGCGGATTGCTCAACATCTTCGGGATTTTGCATTTTCAAAATCAGGCAGTTAATTTGACTGTTACTGGCAAGGTCAAGACAAATATCGGACAGCGCAACAACAGCAGCTAAATAGCGATCAATCTCTGATAAAATAGCGTTTTTTCTCGATCCGTCTTTTCTTATGTTTGCAATTCTTGCCGCCATCGCAGTCATGTTCGGGCTGTCGTTGGCACGTGTTCCTGTTGTTTTTGCACTGGTCATTGGTGCCGTTACGGGTGGTTTGCTGGCTGGTTTGGGCCTGCAAGGTACTTTAGAGGCGTTTAATAATGGCCTGGGCGGTGGTGCTAAAATTGCTTTGGCCTACGGTATTTTAGGTGCTTTTGCACTGGCTCTGGCGCGTTCAGGTTTACCTGATTTATTGGCCTATAAAATGATTCACACCTTAAAGGGTGAGGCCGATCTGAAAGCGCAAAACCGGGTCAAATACTTTATTTTCCTGGTGGTGGCCATTGCCGCGGTATTCTCCCAGAACGTGATTCCGGTACATATTGCCTTTATTCCGGTGCTGATTCCACCGCTGTTGATGGTATTTAACCATCTGAAACTGGACCGTCGTCTGGTGGCCTGTTTATTGACCTTTGGTCTGGTGGCCACTTATATGCTGGTGCCGGTCGGATTTGGCGCCATCTTCCTGAATGATATTCTGGGCCATAATATCAATACCTTTGGCAAGCCGTATGGATTTGAGATCAGCTATGACCAGATTCCAACAGCGATGGCCATTCCGGTATTCGGGATGTTTGTCGGTTTGCTGATCGCGGTGTTTTTCTCATACCGTAAGCCACGTGAATATAAAGACGTGCATATTGAAGAGCAGCAAAGCATTTCGGCTGAAATGGGTGTGGCACAAAAATCAGGTCAACCTGAAGTGGCGACGTTCACCATCTGGATGGCAGTCATTGCGATTCTGGTAACCCTTGGCGTGCAGCTGTATTCAGATTCGATGATTCTGGCCGGTCTGGTTGGTGTAGCGATTCTGAGCTGTGCCGGGATCTTTAAGTGGAAAGAAGCGGACGATGTCATTATTACCGGTATGCGGATGATGGCACTGGTTGGCTTTATTATGATTGCTGCGCAAGGTTTTGCTGCCGTGATTGAGGCAACAGGACAGGTTTCTGCGCTGGTTGAAGCGTCGGTTGACTGGATTGGTAATAGCCAGGCACTTGCAGCCTTTTTAATGTTGTTGATTGGTTTGCTGATTACTCTGGGTATCGGTTCATCATTCTCTACCATTCCGATTCTGGCGATTATTTATGTACCGCTCTGTATTCAATTTGGTTTTAGTCCTGCAGCAACTATTGCGATCATTGGGACTGCGGCTGCACTGGGCGATGCCGGTTCACCTGCTTCGGATTCGACCTTGGGGCCAACCTCAGGCCTGAATATGGATGGTCAGCATGACCATATGAAAGACAGTGTAGTGCCGACCTTTATTCACTTTAATATCCCGCTGATGATTTTTGGCTGGATTGCCGCCATGGTGCTTTAACCTGAAATATCCCGGGAATAAAATCCCGGGATTTTTTTTGAATCATAGATGTATTTATAATAAATCTTATAATCATTCTGATAATCTAATAATAGATGTATTTAAAATATATATTATAGAGCGTTTAAAATAAACCTGAGTATTTTAATCTGAATATTATTATTTAATCTTGATAAAGAAGGTTGGTATTTAAAACCAAGTTGTGTGGTTGGTTAAAATAAATTAATTTAATAATCAATAGTTTGAAAATAATATAAAATTATTATATCGGGTAAGTATTGCATATTAATTTCTAACGTGTTTATTATTAATTAATGTTTAATTTTTGAATAAATAATCTTCCAGTGGGGTATTAAAATGTTAAAGCAAATTACACTCGTTGCATTAATGGGTCTTTCTGCTTCTGCGATGGCAGGCCAATGGCAAGTCAAGCTGGGCGGTTCGGTTGTAGCACCTACTCAGGATACTCAGACTGCGTTAGGTGTTGTTGAAGCTGATCATGAATATGCATTTACCCCGTCAGTTGAATATTTCTTTAATGACAATATTTCGACAGAACTGCTTTTAGCTGCACCAATTAACCATGATGTTCAGTTAGCGGGTACAGATGTGGTACGTATTAAACATTTACCACCAACGCTGACGGCAAAATACCATTTTAAAAACAATACCGGTTTTACACCGTACATTGGTGTCGGTGGTACCGCATTTGTGGCTTGGGATGAGCGTGGTAAAAATGCCTTAGCTGATGCGGATATTAAAGTAAAAGAAGATTTTGGTTTTGCCGGCCAGATTGGTTTTAACTTCCAGCCTGCAGATGCCAAAAACTGGGGCGTATTCTTTGATGCACGTTATGCGCAACTTAGCCCTGAAGTTACTTTAAGTGGTGATGTGGCAGCCCAATTCGATTTAGATATCGATCCAATGGTGTACACCATCGGTTATAGCTACAAATTCTAATTATAAAAAAGTACCAATAATAAAATTCAGCGTAGCCCCATCCTGGTGATGGGGCCTTTTTATTGCAAAATGATAACAATAGAACAAAATCAGAATATTGAGTTAAGTATTCGTTTTCATTTAATTTGTAGTGAATGAAATGAAAGAAATGAAAAAGTGAGAAGATCAAATATGAATAGAAATACAACCTTTGCCTTGGTCTTCGCCAGTTTGATCAGCCTGCCTGCCGCTGCAGCCAGCTTTAATTGTGAACGTGCTCAAACCCCAACCGAACATGCCATTTGTGAACATCGTAATGTTAATGATGCCGATGTGAAGATGGCCACCACCTATAAAATTATTAACCGTCTGGTACCGATGGGGACACGTTCGGCTATACGGGATGAACAGGTGCGCTGGCTGGCCCTGCGTGACCGCTGTGGCCAGTCGGTTGAATGTCTGACCCAGGTTTACCAGATGCGTCAGCAAAAGCTGGAGCAGTATATGCAGCGGGTCTATCAGCAGGGCCCATTTTAATATTTTTTTGTTTTCCTATTGAAAAATCGTCGCCTCACTCCAATTCATAAGGCATTCCAATACAACAATGCTGTCAATTTAAGGAGTGATGAATGAGCGAACAAAGCGCACAAAAACACAGTTTCCAGGCTGAAGTGGCTCAGCTTTTACATTTGGTGACGCATTCTCTTTATTCCAACCCTGAAATTTTTCTGCGTGAACTGATTTCTAACGCCTCTGATGCCTGCGATAAATTGCGTTTTGAAGGCATCAACCATCCTGAATATTATGAAAATGATCCGGACCTGCGCGTGCGTGTGCGTCTGGATGCAGAGAACAATACCCTGACCATTTCCGATAACGGTATTGGTTTAAGCCAGCAGGAAGCGATTGATAATCTGGGGACCATTGCCAAATCCGGCACCAAAGACTTTATGTCCAAGCTGACCGGTGATCAAAAAGCCGATGCCCAGCTGATTGGCCAGTTTGGGGTGGGTTTCTACTCTGGCTTTATTGTGGCCGATAAAATTACCGTAGAATCACGCCGTGCCGGTCTGGACGCATCGGAAGGTGTACGCTGGATCAGCGGTGGCACCGGTGAATTTGAAGTCGAGCAAATCAACAAGGAAGGTCGTGGCACCGACATCATCCTGCATTTACGTGAAGATGCGCTGGACTATCTGCAAAGCTATAAAGTGAAGCAGATTATCAATAAATATTCTGATCACATCAGCCTGCCCATTCAAATGCAAAAAGAAGTCTGGCAGGAAGAGGAAGTAGCGGAAGGTGAACAGCCAAAAGGCGGCCAGTATGTGAAAACTGATGAATGGGAAGCGATTAACTCGGCCAGTGCTTTATGGACCCGCAGTAAAAACGAGATTAGCGAAGAACAGTATATCGAGTTTTATAAAAACCTGAGCCATGATTTTGAAGCGCCGCTGGCCTGGTCGCATAACCGTGTCGAAGGCAGCACCGAATATACCCAGTTGCTGTATATTCCACCAAAAGCACCACATGATATTTTTACCCGCGAAGCCAAAGCTGGCATCAAGCTGTATGTCAAACGCGTGTTTATTATGGATGATGCTGACAACCTGATTCCAAACTATTTGCGCTTTGTACAGGGTGTGGTGGATAGCGCCGATTTACCGCTGAACGTCAGCCGTGAACTGCTACAGGAAAGCCGCGATGTGAAAACCATACGTGAAGGTAACGCACGCCGTGTGCTGACCATGCTGGATGGTCTGGCCAAATCTGAAGATGAAAAAGACCAGAACAACTTCAAGACTTTCTATCGTGAATTTGGTTCGGTCTTAAAAGAAGGCCTGGGCGAAGACTTTGGTAACCGTGAGCGTATCCTGAAATTATTACGCTATGCGACCTCCACCCAGGATGAGGTCAGTACCTCACTGGCAGATTACAAAGCGCGGATGCAGGACGGCCAGAAAGCCATTTACTATGTAACCGCAGATAGCCTGACCGCGGCCAAGAACTCGCCGCAGCTGGAGCTGTTCAAGAAAAAAGGCATTGAAGTCCTGCTGATGACTGAGCGTGTTGATGAATGGGCCATGAACTTCGTACATGAGTTTGATGGTACACCGCTGCAAAACGTGTCTAAAGGTGCGGTCGATTTGGGCGATCTGCAAGATGCTGAAGAGAAGAAGGCACTGGAACAGGCGGCAGAGCAGTTTAAGCCAGTGGTGGAGCAGCTGTCTGAATCGTTGAAAGACAAAACCAAAGAAGTGCGCGTGACCACACGACTGGTTGATTCTCCAGCCTGTCTGGTTACGGCTGACGGGGAATTGTCGCCACAGCTGATCCGCATGCTGAAAGATGCCGGTCAGCCGGTGCCAGAAATGAAACCGATTCTGGAAATTAACCCGCAGCATCCGTTGGTGCAAAAACTGCAAGGTTCGGCCCAGTTTGATGATCTGGCCAATGTGATTTTTGATCAGGCCCTGATTGCAGAAGGGGGGCTACCAGAGAATCCGGCAGAGTACCTGAAACGCATCAACAGCTTATTATTGAAATAAGCCCATTAAAAAAACCTCCTGCGGGAGGTTTTTTTAATGCACGATTATATTGTCGACGGCTTTAGAACAGGGCTTCTAAACGCAGCAAGACACTCGGGAAATGGCTGCGGTCTTCACGGTCATCATTATAGTAATTCAGGTCGCCCTGCACAAAAAACCATTCGCGCAAGAACGGCTGACGCCAGGACACAAATGGCCCCCAGCTGTTCAGGCGTAAATCATCATTATGATAATAACCGCCGGTGTAGAGCCCGTAGTTAAAACGGTTGCCGTGGAAGAACTGGTGCTGTCTAAAGCTGTAGTTGTCCCATCTGAGGTCATCATCCTGTTCATCGGCATAGGTCAGGCTAAACTGGTTGCTTAAAAACGGATGATCGGGCCGGGCATGAATAAGTTCCAGGTTGGTTCTTAAATAGTTTTCACTGTCGAGGCCGTAACGGTAAATCTGCTCGGCATGAAAGGAAAAGTCATTGACCAGTTCCCAGTCCTTGGCAATTTTTAAACGGGCATAAATATCATCGCCGGAACGCACCCCGAGGTCGGCATCAGTTTCAAAGGGTAAGCGTTCAGTGAAGTCAGACCAGCGTAAGGCCAGCGAGCTGTTGTCTTCACGTGCCCGTCGGCCATCCAGGGTTTTGTCCGGGCTGTTACTGGGGTTTTCATTGGTAATGGCAACACTGTTTTGCAGTTCGTTATCCAGCGAGTCATCACCAAAGACCAGACTTAATTTGCGTTCCAGTGTCGGCAGTTTAATCCGGCCACGTACCCGCGGTTTAATATCGTAGTCATCATATTTGTTCCAGCGACTGTCGACCAGAATACGCAAGGTCGCAGAGGCGGGTTCTTCGGGGCTGGTTTCTCCAAACCAGTTATCAATTTTATGTGCGGTATTGTCTGCCCAGTGGCGAATCTGTTTCTGGCGCCGGTCTACCCAGCTCTGTTCTTCGGTTTCATGCGTGGGCGGCACAATCGGTTCATTCGACTGTTCCGGCAAAATGGTTGGGGTGGCATCAATCAGGCGCGGCAGGGTATAGAAAAAACCATTACCCGCCTCAGTTTCGGGCACCAGCGGCACCTCATAACCTGGTGGTGCGGTCTGCGGTTCTGTCTCCAGGTTGGTATTGTTGTCTGCAACCGTATATCCACTGCCTAACAGGCAAAATAATAATAATGATGGCGCTATAAAATGTACTTTTCTTGGCATTATTTACTGATCTTTAAGCTCTTTTTGCTAGTGTTGAAAATCTTCAGGCGAAAAGCAAGATGCAGCTACAAAAACATAAACATTAATTGGCGGTGAGCTGTTGAATGGCCTGAACCAGACGTAAAGGGTCGACTGGCGCAGGCAGGTGATTCAAGACTTTTTGAATAATTTGCCAGCTCACGCCCTGCTGACGATCGAGCAGAATATAGGGGTAGGCCTGTTCGGTACGCGCCAGTTGTAAACGCTGCTGGCCATGAATCAGGCGAATTTTTTGTCGCTCTTTTAATAAAATCAGCGGGGTGGCCAGCGTGGCTGCTGTTTCTTCAAACTGGATAAATTTCTGGGTATGAATCAGTTGTAGCGGAATAAACGGATAATAATCTTCTTTGTGCCAGATCATCTGCTCGGCATGTTGATAGCACTGAAACAGGCTGTCCAGCGCAAACAGCTGGCTTTCCAGTACAGCGCTGTCTATTTCACGGATTGCTGCAATTTCATGTTCATGCTGCTGGCTAAAGGCATGGGCAAAACGGGTGGCCTGCATAGCATCCAAGGCGCCAAACAAGACCAGATATTTAATAAAACGACCTTGGGCATTGATCTGCTCGGCCACATAACCGGGGCGTTTGAGCAGAGCCGCTTGCTCTGCATCATGAACCAGCACATCGGCATACTGCATCACTTCAGGCCGGGCTGGTAAAAATACCCGGCACAGTTTTTCCGCCGGCAGATGGTCCAGGGGTAATTCGGAAATCGGGCAGCTGAGCTGATTGAGCAGCAGATGACGGGCGCTAGACTCTGCTTCGGGTACTGGATCTGCTTGCTGTTCAGGCTGAACAGGTGCTGCTTTGGTAGGCTTGAGTTGCTGAGCTGCTGCTTCAGGTTCTATCGCTACAGATGAACGTGCTGTGACGGTATTCTGAAAGGCCTGCGTTGCGGCATAGTTTTGCTGGTTAAGTAATTCCAGATCGGTGTGCAGACTGCGATACTGATGCTGCTGTTGCAACATCCAGCGATAGACCTGTTCCAGATTGCCCCAGTCACTGAGCAGGGCAGTACGTGCGGGTGCCGGAATCAGCCAGATTTGCCAGCCGGAGGCGGGCTGATACAAGATAGCCCAACCTGAATCGGGCTGGGTATATAAAGCTTGTTCTAGAGCCTCGACCTGCTGAAACACCCCCCGAAAAGAACATGCATAAATGGTGTCGCGCGCAAATTCTTCGGCAGAACGTTCCGGCTGCACCTGTGCCTTATAGGCCAGAATCTGTTTTTTAAACAGCGGCTGGTCGCATTCAACAAAAATACTTTTAATCCGGCTTTTGGCCTTGGCGGTTTCATACAGACTCAAGGAACGACGCTCCAGTGCGCCCGTCAGGTCATGCAGTTCTTTAATCAGCCGGGATTTTTCTAAAGTATTCATGGTGGAAACTTAAACCAGTTGTTGTGCTTTTTCCAGATAACTGGCCAGGACAATATTCAGGGCCAGTTCAACCAATTTGTATTCGGCAGAATGCGGCTGTGAATAATGTTCCGCCAGCGCCACCAGATTTTCTACATTAATCTCTTGTGGAGAAATTTTTCTCTGAATCAGGGCTTGAAGTTCGTGCATTGCTCTCTCATCAACCTGTACTTAAATAATTGTTTTGGATCACTTTGATTATAGGTATTTCACTAAAAATTACATGAAAAAAAATGTCAGCTTTTGTGGATTTTTAGGCATTTATGACAGAAATTGGGATTTCAATATAAGAAATATTAAAAAATTTTTTAGATAAATTTCAGTTAAATCAGAGAATAAACAGATCATGCTGCCGAATTGACAAAAAATGTCAGTCTCAAATTGTCCGGTCGGATCAGGTGTCAGCCGCAGAATTGTTCTAAACCGCAATAAAAAAAGCAGACCTGAGGTCTGCTTGTATTTAAAGAAGTGCTTAAGCTTCTTTGTTCTGTTCAGCGCTTGCAGGCTGATCGTTGCTCACGGTTTCAGTGTGGGCTTTTTCAGTCGGGAAGCTTGGTACATAAACCATTTCTGCTGATACATTGGCTGCATACAGGGTGACCATAAACAGGCCAAGCACTTTTAAAACGTTCATCAATCTTACCTTCACAAAAAAAGGATGACTTGGGAGAAAAGTCATCGTGGGAGAGTGTATTCAAACAACAGCTATGATAGCGCGTTGTGATTGAGAGAAAATGATCATATCGGCAAGTTTAAGTCTTTTTGTTAAAAAATAACATTTAAAAACAATAAATTAGAATAATTACTCTAATCATTTAGCTACAAGATTTAAATTAATGATGATTTTTACAAGAACGAGATCATCCTGTTTTAAGATGAAAAAATCTCCAGATTTTTTGCCCCATCCACGCGTCATCTCTGTACAAATCCCTTGATCTGTATAGAGATGTAAGTTTTTGACGCGGTATGGTTAAGCGCTCTTTTATTGTCTATTTTTTATTCTAAGATGAACGTTTATACCAACACTGAGGGATCAATCATGGCGATTGCAAAAGTAGTAGAAGTGAATGCCAGCAGTAATAAAAGTTTTGAAGATGCCATTCAAAGCGGCATTGCCAAAGTCGGTGAAACAGTCAAAAACCTGCAGGGTGCCTGGATTAATGAACAGAAAGTGGTGATTAAGGACAATAAGATTACCGAGTATCGGGTTAATTTAAAAATCAGTTTCCTGGTGGAATAAAGTACATAGAAAAAAATCCCCGTAAGGGGATTTTTTATGGCAGCGATGCTTAAGGATGTAACTACTTATTGTTCCGGTACATCGCACTGGTCATCCTGACATTGCGCGCCGTTGTCTGTAGGTGTTTCCAAAGCTTTTTTCAGCACCTGTTCAAACACTTCCCGTGGCTGGGCACCGGCTAAAGCAACGCGCTGGTCAAATACAAAAAAGGGTACGCCCGTCACTTTAAGCTGATCACGTGCTACATCCTGATCAAATTTCACAAAATCGGCATAGGCATCGGAATCGAGCACATCATCGACTTCCACCGGGTTTAAACCGATACGTGCAGCGACATCTTCCAGCGTTTCGCGTTCGCCAATGGCCAGACCTTGGGTCATATAGCTGTAGAAAAAAGCCTCTTTGGCTTCATTGCCCAAGCCTTTGCTTTGCGCCAGATGAATCAGACGGTGGGCATTCAAGGTATTGCCGGAATTGGCCTGTTCCCAGTTAAACTGGATGCCTTCTTCAGCAGCCATGCTGGCAATATTGCGCTGCATGTCTTCTACTTCTGCCAAGGTACGGCCATATTTTTGTGCCAGACGTTCAGAGTTGGAAATTTCCTGACGTTCCGGTGCCTCCGGGTCAAGCTGGAAGCTGTGCCAGTGCACCTCAAGTTCTACGCCGACCTGTGCTGCCGCGGCTTCAAGACGTTTTTTGCCGATATAACAGAAAGGGCAGACCACATCGGACCAGATATCTACACGCATGAATATTCTCTTTGCCTTGTTTTCAACTATTGATGGGGATGATTTGCCTGAATTAAAGCCGAGATGGGTACTTTGCCGCCAGCAAACCGTATTTTTCATCCTCATCACTTTATATTTTTTGAAAATGAGCTAAACAATAAAAAATTAGCTGAATAAAATAAATCACTTAAGTCATTTTTATTGTTTGATCTTTTGTGTGCTTTGTTGAATAATTTTGTCTAAAAAACAGGCGATACAACAACAAAGCGTTATGATAACGAGAAATACAACAAGAGGACAGGATATGCGACGTATAGTGTGGATCATCGTCCTCGTGACCTGTGCCGTGTTTGGATTGATGTTTTATCAATATCAGGCACAACAAAAAGAACTGACCCAATTACACGAATATCAGAACGTACTGTATGACAAGGCCGAGCAGATTTATGTACAGGCGCAGGATTGGTCGACCCCGATTCAGGTTGATCCGTCCGATCCGCGTTTAAGCGGTGATTATGCCCTGATGGCTGAATTTGTGATTAGCCATCTGGTGCAAAGTGCCGAAGCGCGTAACAGCTATTTACGCGAACTGAAAGCGTTGCAATGGGATCAGTTTCTGGATATTAAACGCCTGAATGAAGATAAAAAACAGGACTATGCCGAAACCGAAGCCATGCTGTCACAGGTCAAGGCTATGATGGAGCTATATCAGGAGCATCTGACTGAACATGAAGCACAGGCGCTGGCCCAAATTGAAGAATTACCGATTAAATCGCATCTACGCCGTCAGTTAAGTGAATCTCTGCTGGAAAGCCGCCAGAATGATGAAGGCACAGTGCTGTTTGAGCTGGAAAAACAGAGCCTGAGTCAGGCCTATGTGCTGCTTGGGATTCTAAAAAATAATCGCTGGGAAATGAAAAACAACCTGTTTATGTTCTATGAAGATGCAGGCCTGAAACAGTTTAATCAGGCCTATCAGGACATGCTCAAGCTGAATCAGCAAATGCAGGAGATTACCCAGGCGCATCAGCAGGCATTGGCTGAAAAACTGTAAGTAACAGCTCAACTTCTTGCACCTGTTTTAAGCCAAAGCTTAATACTGCCCCAACACCGTCATGGGGCAGTATCGGCAGATGCAAGGTGCATTCTTAATGATCACCTGGCCACAGGCTCAGGACATATTTTAGTGCTGCTGCTGGCCGCGATGGCTGTGAAAATGCACTGTGAGTGTACAGCCTCTAGCGCTTTTTAAGGGTGTGGATGGCTACGAGTTATATACATGGACAGCATCGTGCGTGATCCATTTAAAAAGAGGAAAAGAATAAAATTATGAATGAAAAAATATTGGTATAAGTAATTGATAAAATTCTAAAATTTTAGAAAGTATCTCTCTATTTTTTCCTGTCTTTAACTAGTTCATCTCATCCTCATGTTAGTGTCGATTTACCAGCAAAATCCGCCAGATTTTTTAAAATGGCATAGTAATTGCTCCAATCCCGCAGGAATCGCGCTTGTCTGCAACATGCAGGCAAGGGCCAGTATATTTTTAAGGATGGCTTCAGAGAAAAGCATCACTAAGCTGCGGCGTGGGGCTACATATGACAACGAGCAAACAGAATATTTCGCCCGAAGATGAATTTTTAGGGACAGGAAAAAGCCTGACTTATGGCTTACAGCATGTATTAACCATGTATGGCGGTATTGTGGCACCGCCATTAATTGTCGGCACAGCGGCCGGTTTAACTGCTGCGCAAATCGGGATTTTGATTACTGCTTCATTATTTATGGGCGGACTGGCGACCCTGTTACAAACCTTAGGCGTGAAATATTTCGGGGCACGCTTGCCACTGGTACAAGGCGTGTCCTTTGCCGGCGTGGCCACCATGGTGGGTATTGCCACCACGGGTGGCGGTTTTAATGCCATTCTGGGCGCGGTGATTGCCTCCTCCTTAATCGGGTTATTGCTGGCGCCGTTTTTTGCCAAGATTATCCGTTTCTTTCCACCGGTGGTGACCGGCTGTGTGATTACCATCATCGGCCTGTCTTTATTGCCGGTGGCTGTGCGCTGGATTATGGGCGGCAATAGCAATGCACCCGACTGGGGTTCTATGCAAAATATTGGTCTGGCCGCCATGACCCTGGGGATTTTGCTGCTTCTAAGCCGTTTTGGTTCTGAAACCATTCGCCGTACCGGAATTTTACTGGCAATTCTGATCGGTTCGATTCTGGCTTATGCTTTGGGTTTTGGCGATTTTTCCAAAGTGGGTGAGGGCGCCTGGTTTGCCTTTCCTGACTTTTTAGCCTTTGGCGCACCAACTTTTCATCTGTCCGCAATTCTGGCCATGACCATTGTGATGGTGGTGGTTTTAACTGAAACCACAGCTGATATTATTGCGGTGGGAGATATTGTCGGTGCCAAAGTAGATGACAAGCGTATTGCCAATGGCCTGCGCGCCGATATGATTTCCTCAGCAGTAGCGCCCTTCTTTGGCACCTTTATGCAAAGTGCCTTTGCCCAGAACGTGGGACTGGTGGCGATTACCGGTGTGAAAAGCCGCTTTGTGGTAGCTGCCGGTGGCCTGATTCTGGTGATCTTGGGTCTGCTACCGATTATGGGCCGTATTATTGCTTCCATTCCTACGCCGGTATTAGGCGGCGCTGGTCTGGTCCTATTTGGTACAGTGGCGGCCAGCGGAATTCGTACTTTATCTAAACTGGACTATAGCGATCAGAAAAACCTGATTATTGTCGCGACGTCTCTGGCTGCCGGGATGATTCCAATTATTGATCATTCCTTCTATGCCCAGTTTCCAACCTGGTTTAAAACCCTGTTCCATTCGGGCATTAGCTCGACCTGTGTGATGGCAATTTTTCTGAATATCCTATTTAACCATCTTCATTTTGGTAAAAAGACAGTGGTTGAGCCGGTGTTAACCACAGTGGCCAAGCCGGAACATTAAGGCGATGAGCTGAAGCTTGTTTCAGTCGTGATTGAGATGCAATTTAAAAACGCCCGATGTAGCACATGGGGCGTTTTTATTAAGTGATTTCTGCGAATATAAAAAACCCCGTATTAAGCGGGGTTTTTTATCTTGGTATTTAAAGATTAAACACGCTCGATAATGGTCGCGATGCCTTGGCCCAAACCAATACACATGGTCGCTAAACCGATTTGTGTATCTTGCTGTTCCATCACGTTAAGCAGCGTTGTAGTGATACGCGCACCCGAACAACCCAATGGGTGACCCAATGCAATTGCACCACCGTTCAGGTTAACGCGGTCTTGCTGGTCATAAATACCCAAGCCTTTCAGTACAGACAGACCTTGTGCAGCAAATGCTTCATTCAGCTCGAAGGTTTGAATGTCAGCAATCGACAGGCCAGCGCGTTTCAGGGCTTTTTGCGTTGCTGGTACTGGACCATAACCCATAATTGCCGCATCACAGCCGGCAACCGCCATTGAACGGATTACGGCACGTGGTTTCAGACCCAAAGCCTGCGCACGTTCATAAGACATCAACAGCATGGCAGATGCACCATCAGAGAGGGCAGATGAAGTGGCTGCTGTGACAGAACCGCCTTTCGGATCGAACACTGGGCGTAATGCCTTGAATGCTTCCAGGTTAGCATCTGGACGAATTACTTCATCCACATCGCATAGCTGCAGTTTGCCTTCAGCATCATGACCTTCAATACCGACAATTTCATTCTTGAAACGGCCTTCTTGGGTCGCAGCCCAGGCGCGGCGGTGAGATTCCACACCAAACGCATCCTGTTCTTCACGGCTAATGCCGTTCATACGACCCAGCATTTCTGCTGTTAAGCCCATCATGTTAGATGCTTTGGCATAGTATTTAGAGGCTTCAGGATTCAGGTCGATGCCGTGCATCATACCCACATGGCCCATATGCTCAACACCACCAATAATGAAAATATCACCCTGGTTAGTGGCAATTTGCGCCGCTGCAGTATGAATCGCCTGCATGGATGAACCACATAAACGGTTCACGGTTTGACCCGCCACAGTTTTTGGCAGTTCAGCCAGTAACGCAATGTTACGGCCAATGTTCATACCTTGTTCCAGAGTCTGGTTGACACAGCCCCAGATTACGTCTTCAACTTCGTTGACATCAAATTGGTTACGAGCAACTAAAGCGCGAACCAGCTCCGCAGACATGCTGTCAGCACGTACATTGCGGAACATACCGTTTTTGCTTTTGCCCATGGCAGTACGTACGCCATCAACAATCACAACGTCACGTGGATTTAAAGTAGCCATTCACGTCGCTCCTTAACCGTAGAATTTCTTGTTGTTTTCAGCCATGTCACGCAGCATTTGCGGCGCTTCATATGCTTTACCTAAGTGCGCATATTTATCGCAAAGCGCAACATACTCAGCCACACCTGTCTGGTCGATGTAACGGCATGGACCACCACGGAATGGAGGGAAGCCTACACCCATGATCATCGCCATATCGGCTTCAGATGGTGTTGCGACAATGTTGTCTTCCAGGCAACGAACCGTTTCGTTACAGAACGCCAGCATCATACGGTCAATGATTTCTTGTGGATCAAACTCGCGTTTTTCACCAGTCACCACGCCTGCAATTAACTCATAAGCAGTTGAATCAACGGTCTTGGCTTTTTTGCCTTTTTTGTCCAGTTCGTATTTATAGAAACCGACATCGTTCTTTTGACCCAGACGCTGGTTTTCATACATTACCTGGATTGAGCCTTTGTAATCTGGTTTCATACGGTCCGGGAAGCCTTCTGCCATCACTTCTGCGCCGTGAACGCCAGTGTCGATACCAACCACGTCCATCAGGTAAGCAGGACCCATTGGCCAGCCGAATTTTTCCATGACTTTGTCGATTTGCTGGAAGTCAGCACCATCTTTCAGTAACAGATCAAATGCACCGAAGTAAGGGAACAAGACGCGGTTCACCAGGAAGCCCGGGCAGTCATTAACCACGATTGGGGTTTTACCCATTTTCTGCGCAAGAACAACCGTTGTCGCAATGGCTTCAGCAGAGGTTTTCTCACCACGGATCACTTCTACCAGTGGCATCATATGTACCGGGTTAAAGAAGTGCATACCCACGAAGTTTTCTGGACGTTCCAGATTTTCAGCCAGACGCGTGATTGAAATTGTAGACGTATTAGAAGCAATGATCGTATTTTCACGAACTTTGGCTTCAGTTTCTTTCAGTACGATGCCTTTGACTTTTGGATTTTCAGTCACAGCTTCAATCACGATGTCGACTTCTTTAAACTCGTCATAGCTTAAAGTCGGGCGGATACGTGCCAGGGTTTCACCCATTTGCGCCGGTTTCATCTTCTTGCGTTCAACCTGCTTGGTCAGCAGTTTGTTCGCTTCAGACATACCTAAGGCCAGTTGCGGGTTACCAATGTCTTTCATGATAATTGGTGTGCCTTTGCTTGCCGCCTGGTAAGCAATACCACCACCCATAATCCCGGCACCTAAAACAGCGGCCTGGTTAACAGGATGAGCACCTTTTTCATGTTTTTTTGAAGTTTTCTTTACGACCTGGTCGTTCAGGAACAGACCAATTAAGGCACCCGCTTGTGGGGTGACCGCAGCTTTGGCAAAACCTTCCGCTTCTGCTTTTAGGGCATCATTACGGCTCAGGCCAGCGCCGGCTTGTAATGAATCGAGTAACAGTTTTGGTGCCGGATATTGAGCCGGATTGGCTTTGGCCAGTACCGCACCTTTGGCTGTGTTGAACGCCATCATCTGTTCCAGCGGGTTCAATATCACCGGATCGAGTTTTTCCTGACGCTTGGTTTTCCAGTCCAGACGGCCAGCTGCTGCCTGTTTAGCCAGATCAACCGCTGCTTCAGTCAGTTTGTCTGCGGCAACAACGGCATCTACTGCACCATCTTTTAATGCTGCGGCTGGTTTTTTCGGATTGGCCATTGCCATCCATTCCACCGCATTGTCGATCCCGATTAAACGGCTTAAACGTACTGTACCACCAAAGCCCGGGAAAATTCCCAGTTTGATTTCTGGCAGGCCGACTTGCGCCTGTTCGGACATGACACGGTAGTCACAGACCAGACACATTTCAAAACCGCCTCCCAGCGCCATACCATTAATGGCAGCCACTTTAGGAATATCTAAATCTTCAAAGCTGTTGAAGATGTCGTGAACAGGCAAGGCCCATTCCACAATTGCTTGTTCGCCTTGTGCGAAGTTTTCACCAAACTCAGTGATATCTGCACCCACGATGAAGGTCGATTTACCTGAAGTGACCACCAAGCCTTTAATTTCACTATTGGCTTTGACAGCGTCAATTGCAGCTTTAAAATCTTCAATCGTTGCACGGTTAAATTTGTTGACCGACTCACCTTGTAAGTCAAAGCGGAATTCTGCAATTCCGTCCGAAAGCATTTGGACGGTAATGGCATTGCCAGCGTGGATCATGCCTGATCTCCTTTATTTTGGAGGATTTCTAAGTTGATGTTGTGAAGCGAGTGTGCATTTCCCGCACACTTCTATGCCTCGCTAATCTTACGATAACTATATCGAAAAAGAACATAACAAGTTGTATCAAGCCGTGACGCTAGGGTCATCAATTTTTCTATGCCCAATCAAGGTCTTGTTCCCTTTCTTCTCCTGCTTATTTCGCTTAAAAGCCAATGAAGTACTTGTTTCAGTTTTACTTTTTTGGCGCAGTTGCCCTCTGTTTATAACGGAAAAAGCTGGCGCTGCCTATGCCGGAGTTGTGGTGTTTTGGTCAAAAAAGTCAATTCGTGTGAATGGGCAGGGCAGTACAGGTACCTGAACAGCGCCAGTTTTGCAACGCTGTGTCTTAAACGACCGGCTGATTGGCCTGGCTAAATCTGTTATGCTCGCCGATATTTTGGCTTGTCTGTCGTCCCTGTACAGGGCGGCAATTTCCCGGATGTTGCTATGCTTAAGTGGATTATTCTGGCCATCTTTGTCATTTCAGCGTTTTATATCCAGCAACGCGGCAAAGTTCGGCATTCGTTTTATCGTCAGTTCTTTGACCATTCGACCCTGTTCGCCCCGATTAATTTTCTGATGTACCGTTTTTCACGCGTACCGAATCAGCCCTACATCGACACCCAGCATTTTCAGGATTTAAAAGTGCTGGATGAACATTGGGAGATGATTCGCGATGAGGCCAAAGCGCTGTATGAACAAGGCGGCATCAAGGCCTCCAGCAAATATGATGATCTGGGGTTTAACTCTTTCTTTAAAACCGGCTGGAAACGCTTTTACCTGAAATGGTATGACACCGCGCATCCTTCTGCGGCCGAGCTGTGCCCGAAAACCACGGCTTTATTAAAAACCTTGCCAAGTATCAAAGCGGCAATGTTTACCGAACTGGCACCGGACAGCCGCCTGGTCCGGCATCGCGATCCTTATGCCGGTTCGCTGCGTTATCATTTGGGCTTAATGACCCCGAATGATGAGCGCTGTTTTATTGATGTCGATGGCCAGCGCTATTCATGGCGTGATGGTGAAAGTGTGGTATTTGATGAAACCTATATTCACTATGCTGAAAATGGCACTACGCAAAACCGGATTATTTTCTTTGCCGATGTCGAGCGGCCGTTAACTACCCGTTGGATGCAAAAGTTTAATCACTGGTTTGGTAAAAAGGTGATGACGGCGGCCAGCTCGCCCAATGAAGTCGGGGACCGCACTGGCGGCCTGAATAAAGTCTTTGCCTATGTTTATCAGATCCGGATTCAAGCCAAGGCCCTGAAAGCCAGAAACCGGACCCTATATTACATTTTAAAATGGGTGCTGATGTTGGGGCTATTCTTCCTGATTTTTATCCGGCCTTATCTGTTTTAAGATGACATTCTGATCTTTTGCACTCCAACCCAAACGCCCACATGGGCGTTTTTTTTCTGCACGGCCGAATACAGCAGCCCCCATAAATTTTGTGTAAGATACAGACAGTAAAGGGGAAAATAATGCAGAAATTTCGTTCCAAAATTGACTGGTGGGTGCTGGCCTTTCTGATCTGTATGACCGGGCTGCTGGTGCAATTGTTACTGACCATGCAGGCCAAAGGCACCATGCAAGCGTATCCGGTGCATACCGCGGTGTATCTGCTGACCATTGTGGTGATCTGGTGGCCGGTGTGGAATACCCGCTATCGTGTGAGCGAAGACTGCCTGACCATCCGCTGCCTGTTTTTAAGCTGGCGCATCCCATTGGCGCAGATTCAAAAAGTATCACCGACCAATAACTCGGTGGCATCTCCGGCCATGTCCTTAAAACGCTTAAAGATTGACTATCAGCAAGATGGCGTGAACAAGTTTGTGCTGGTGTCGCCGCGGCATCCGGAGCAATTCTGCGCCGCGATTAAACAGCCTTTATCGTCCTGATTCAGTGCTGGTCGCTGGGTCCGGCTGAATCAACAGCTGCTGATCCTGACAGTCCAGACACAGACTAAGCTGCTCTGGATGACTGAGGAAATACAGCGCCAGAATCGGTTCCAGTTCGGTGCGCATGCGGCGGCCCAAATGCCGGGCGCCATAGCGAATATCATGTCCCTGATAAAAGTAGGCTTTGGCGGCATCGGTCAGCTGCACCTGACGTTTCTGATGCTGCAGGCGTTTGTTCAGTTTTTCCAGTTCAATCTCGACCAGTTGCGGCAGGGCATTTTCCTGGACCGGCGCATAATGCAGGGTCCGGTCAATCCGGTTGAGAAATTCCGGATCAAAACGGCGCTGCATCACCTTTTCAATAATCTGTCTGGCCGGCAGACGTTTTAGACAGAGGTCCTGCATTTTTTTCGGGAACAGATTCAGCTTGTCCAGATATTGCTGCGCAGCTTGAGCACCGACATTACTGGTCATGAAAATCATGCAATTGCGAAAGTCGATGGTTTTGGTGCCAGAAGTCAGGGTCAGTTTGCCGGTGTCCAGCACATTCATTAGCCCGCGCAGTACTTCAGTCGAGGCTTTTTCCAGTTCATCAAACAGCACAATGCCGGGGCGGGTGTGACTGCCTGCAATCGCAGTTTCATCAAACAGGCTATGGCCTTCTTTGGAGCCAACATAGCCCGGCGGTGCACCGGTGAGTGCTGCTGCATAATGTTCCTGTGCCAGCGTGTTCATATCAATCCGGCAAAAAGCATCCGGGCGGCCATAAATCGCTTCACTGATCAGCCGGACAGTTTCAGTTTTACCGACGCCAGTTGGCCCCAGCATTAGCGTCACCGACAGCGGACGTTCCGGGCTGGAAAAATCTGCCTTGACCACATGCAGCATTTTTTCAATTTCAGTTAAGGCTGTGTCCTGTCCAATAATCCGGGTTCTGAGCAGCTGCATCACTTCACGCGGTTCAAAATGAAAGCGCGGTTTGCCAATCAGGCGGTCTTTTTCCGATGTCGCATGTGTTGAGGTGGTCGGCTGAATAATATGCATGGCAGAGTGGGCGGTGTGCATAAACTGAATCCTGAGCGGGACAAGCTGTTCAGCATAGCAAAATTTGTCTGTGGCACTAAGACTTTGTAGCAATCATGTCATTTCTGCCGGCATGCTTGCGCGGCAATGCTTGAAAATAGCAGAATCACCATCACATCATGCTAGAGCAGACGAGATCGATAAATAGGCTGAATGTGAACGAAAACGCACGCGAACATATTGTCAAAATTCTGGCCAATATGACCACCTTGCCCGGTATTTACCGCATGCTGGGTAAAGATGGGGAACTGTTATATGTGGGCAAGGCCAAGAATCTTAAAAATCGCGTGTCCAGCTATTTCGTAAAAACCATCGAACATCCGAAAACCCAGGCGCTGGTGGCGCGGATTTATGATATTGAAACGCTGGTGGTACGCTCTGAAACCGAAGCCTTGCTGCTGGAACAGAACCTGATCAAGCTGCATCGGCCGCCGTATAACATCATGCTGCGCGATGACAAATCTTATGTCTATATTTTTGTCTCCAGTGACAAGCCTTATCCGCGGATTGCCAGTGGCCGTGGCAAAGGCAAGCATCAGGTCGGTAAATTTTTCGGGCCTTATCCAAGTGCCTACAACGCCCGCGATACTTTAATCGTGCTGCAAAAGCTGTTTAATGTGCGCCAGTGCGAAAACAGCTATTTTTCCCAGCGCAAACGTCCCTGCCTGCAATATCAGATCAAACGCTGTTCGGCGCCTTGTGTCGGGCTGATTTCACCGGAAGCCTACCAGGAAGATGTGCAGAACTCGATCCGCTTTTTACAGGGCGATACCCGTGAATTGAATCAGGAACTGATTGCCAAAATGGAAGCCGCGGCGGAAGCACTGGAGTTTGAAAAAGCGGTGTTTTATCGGGACCGAATGGCCTTGCTGCGCGATGTACAGGCACAGCAGGCAATTTATAAGGTCAAAGGCGAAGCCGATATTCTGGCAATTGCCTATCAGGCCGGGGTGACCTGTGTGCAGATTATGCATGTGCGCAATGGCAAGATGCTGGGCGGGAAAAGCTATTTTCCGGATATGCTCGGAGATGATCAGGGCCAGATGCTGTCCGATTTTATCGCCAACTTCTATTTTCAGGTCGCCGATGAAGTACCGGCCGAGCTGATTGTCAATGTAGAACTGCCAGATGCCAAAGAGCTGGAGCAGGCGCTACAGCAGCAGTTTCAGCAGAAAGTCCAGATCAAGCACAAAGTCCGCGAAACCCGGGCCGAATGGCAAGAACTGGCACAAATGAACGTGCAACACGCGATTAAAGGCAAGCTGGCCAATCACTTCGAGCTGAATGAGCGTTTTCATCAGCTGGAGCAGGTGGTGGGGTGTCCTATTGACCGGATTGAATGTTTTGATATTTCCCACACCATGGGCGAAGCGACCGTGGCGTCTTGTGTGGTGTTTGATTCGGGCGGTGCGCGCAAACGCGATTATCGCCAGTTTTCCATCAATGACATTACCGAAGGCGATGACTATGCCGCAATGCGTCAGGCCCTGACCCGACGCTATAAAAAAGCCATGCTGCCGGATTTACTGCTGATTGATGGCGGTAAAGGCCAGCTGCATATGGCGATGGAAGTGATGCAGGAACTGGGACTGGAAGCCTTTATGGTCGGCGTGTCCAAAGGCGAGGGGCGTAAACCTGGACTGGAAACCCTGCATTTTACCGATGGCAGCAAAATCCAGCTGCCGGAAGACCATAAAGCCCTGCATCTGATTCAGCAGGTGCGGGATGAAGCACACCGTTTTGCCATTACCCGGCATCGGGCCAAACGTGATAAAAAACGCGGCAGTTCGGTGCTGGAAGTGATTCCCGGCCTGGGCCCGAAACGCCGCCGTGATTTGCTGACCCATTTTGGCGGGATTCAGGGCGTGCTAAAAGCCTCGGAAAAAGACCTGATGCTGGTACCGGGACTGGGGCAGGTCATGGCGCGGACCATCTATAAAATTCTGCACGAATAAGTCCGGCATATTTGACCTATTGGCAAAAATAGTCACTGGCCAGTATACGATTGACCATTCACATCCACACTGAAAAGCTGCAAGATGAAGCGCACTCAATAAAAAGGAAAATATATGTCGCTGCGTTCTGTATTTGCCGCAATCGAGCAGGATGAATGGATTCAGATTCCAACAGGCTGGTTACAGGGTCGAACCATCTATGGCGGACTGGTGGCCGGACTGATGATGCAGAAAGCCCTTTCGGTGATTGCCGACCCGGATAAACGTCTGCTCAGTGCATCGGTGACCTTTGTCGGGCCGGTGCGGGAAGACCGGGCCAGAATCAGTGCAGAAATTTTGCGACAGGGCAAGTCGGTGATCACGCTGGAAGTGCGCTTATGGCAGGATGATGCGGTACAAAGCATCTTGCTGGCCAGCTTTGGCGCGGTGCGTGAGTCCACTATTCAGGTACAGCAGGAACCGTTGGCGCCGGATTATCCTGCACCAGCGCAGCTTAACTATTTACCGGTGCATCAGCTGATGCCGGAATGTTATCAGCAGTTTGAGGTGTGCTGGGCCGAAGGTGATTATCCGTGTACCGGCAGCCAGCAGTCCGATTTTGGCGGCTGGTGCCGCTATACGCCAGAAAAACATGCCAACCGCGACTTTACTGTGGCCGATCTGGTCACACTGATGGACATTTGGCCACCGGGTGTACTGCCTTTATTTAAAACCTTGTCACCGGCCAGTTCGCTGACCTGGCATATCACTTATGTGCATCCGATCCGCCACCAAGTGCATGATTGGTTTAAATATAAAGTGATTACCGAGCATGCGGCAGATGGCTATTCTACTGAAACGGCGCATCTTTGGGATGCTGAAAACCGGCTGATTGCCATTTCGCGGCAAACCGTAACGGTCTTTGCCTAGTGACACTTTCTGCCATTTCGTATAAAGTGAAGCCTATTAACGATGGATAAACCCTCAAAAAATATGTGCATTTAGCTCGTGCATAACGGGGAAGCATTGGCGGTGTCTATGACAACAGGTCGAATCCTGAACATTCCAAATATTTTAACTTTAGCGCGTATAGCCTTAATTCCCGTATTTTTATTGGTGGCCTACTGGCCGCCTGCCATGGGAATCCATGATCATGATGCAGGGATGACCCGGCATCTGATTCTGACCGCTATTTTTGTGATTGCTGCCGTCACTGACTGGTTTGATGGCTATCTGGCACGAACCTTAAACCAGACCTCAGCCTTTGGCCGTTTCCTGGATCCGGTGGCGGATAAACTGATGGTGGCAGCCGCCCTGATTGTCTTGGTGCAATGGCAGCCGACCATTTCCATGGCCTTTGCCGCGATTGTAATTATTTCACGTGAAATTACCGTGTCGGCCTTGCGTGAATGGATGGCAGAACTTGGCGCGCGTACCAGCGTGGCGGTCTCTACCGTCGGGAAATATAAAACTGCATTTCAGATGATTGCGATTTCCGTGTTCTTGCTGAACTGGGAGCCACTGGAATTGCTTGGTTATGCCTTACTCTATACTGCGGTGGTGCTGACTTTGTGGTCGATGTTTATTTATTTAAAAGCCGCCTGGCCGTATTTAAAACAGCCTTAAGGCAAAAAAGCTCCTGTACAGGAGCTTTTTTTATGGATTAAAAAATACAGAATCATTCCTTCATCTTTAACCGGATTGCGGTTTAACTATGGGTTTCTTCTTCTGCGTCATCTTCAAAGGTTCGGGCAATCTTTTCAATATTCAGGCTTTTGGCCATCGCATCAAAAATTTCTTTATAGACACCGTCCTGATGGTAGAGCGTGTCATGTTCGCCGTGTTCGGCAATCGCGCCTTCTTTCATGACATAGGTGTAATCGGCATCAATAATCTGCGACAGACTGTGTGAGATAATCACCACGGTACGGCCCTGTTTAATTTCATCCAGACTCTGCTTGATCTGCTCGGTGGCAATGGCATCCAGACTGGCGGTTGGTTCATCCAGAAAAATAATCGGTGGATTTTTCAGGAACATCCGCGCCAGTGCAATCCGCTGCTGCTGACCGCCCGAGAGCATCAGGGCATCACTGTCATAGCCTTGCGGGAGCTGCAAAATCTGCTCATGAATCGAGGCTTTCTGGGCGGCCTGTATCACTTCTTCCTGAGAAGCATCGGTTTTGCCATAGCGGATATTGTCAAAAATACTGCCCTGGAAAATATGGTTTTTTTGCAGCACCAGCCCGATATGGTCACGCAGGTATTGGGTGTCGATGTCTTTTAAATCCACTCCATCTAACTGAATGCTGCCCTGCTGTGGTTCATAGAATTTATCCAGCAGGCTGATCAGGGTCGATTTCCCTGCACCGGACAGGCCGACCAGTGCGGTAATCTTGTTGGGCTGAATGCACATCTCGATATTTTTTAAGGCATGATGCCCGTTCGGATAATAAAACTCGACCCCGCTTAAATTGAATTGCCCGCGAATTACCGGTTTTTGTGCACCGCTGGCTTCAATTTCATCATCGGCCTCCAGAATCTGGAAAAAGCTTTCCGAGTAGATCATGGCATCATTCACTTCATCATAAATCCGGTGCAGTGAACGGATTGGTGCCGACACGTTATTAAACAGCAACACGTGATACATGATCATGCCGATACTCATCTGGCCATCCAGCACAAAATAGGCAGTCAGGATAATAATCAGCACAATTCCGATCTGTTCAATAAAGGTTTTCAGGCCATCAAACAGGAAGCTGGTCTGCCGGGTATGCATCTGGTTATCGGTCAGTTCCTTTTGCAGTTTTAGCTGTTTGTCCGATTCGATATGTTCCCGGTTAAAGGATTTGATCACGGTAATCGAGTTGATAATACTCAGAATACCCTGGCTTTTCCGTTCGCGGCCATCACGTAAATTGCGGCGCCAGCTGCCAAGTTTCTGGGCCTGTTTATAGGTCAGCCAGAAGTAAATGGGCACAATGGCCGAGGCCACCAGTCCGACATAGAAATTGGCCCAGTACATCAGCCCTAAGGCAATAATCGCGCTGGTAAATAACGGTAAAATATCAATAAAAAAGATTTGTACCAGCCGGGTGAGGGAGCCAATGCCGCGGTCAATCCGGGTTTGCAGCTTGCCGGCCTGATTGTTATCCTGATTAAAAAACGCCAGCCGGTAAGTCAGGAACTTCTCAATAATGCCTTGAGCCAAATCCTGCGACACAAAAATCCGCAGTTTTTCACCATAAAATTTCTGCCCGAATTGGACAAAGGCATTAATGATTTCCTTGCCCAGTAAAATGGCGCTAATGGTTATCAGAATCTGCCAGCCTTCAGCCAGCCCCTGACCGGCTTCTACCAGCCGGTTAATGCTGTCGACGGCATATTGCAGGGTCAGGGCATTGACCTGTGCGGTCAGAGAACCAATTAAAGTCAGAATCAGCGTGGCAATCACCAGCAGCCGATACGGCCGCACAAAGGGCTTGAGCTTCTGAAAGAGCTGCCATAAGTTCATAAGCAATTATTTTTTATTCTAAAACCTGTTTTTCAGTCTATGTCGATTTGGCGTGGCTCACAAGCACAGAGAATGTTTTGATTTGTGAAGCCGTTTTGGGTTTAAACTGAAGTTCCGCTTCGCAGGAAAACGCCACAATGAATCTGGAACTGTTTCCGCCCGAGCCGCGGCAGAATCTGTTGCCCTATGAGGGGATCGTGCAGGATTATGGGCTGATTCTGTCCGCTGAGGACAGTCACGCTTACTTGCAGCAATGTTTACAGCAGCTGGCCTGGCAAGCCGATGAAGTCACCTTATTTGGCAAACATTATGTCACCGCGCGGAAAATTGCCTGGTATGGTGATGAGTATTATCAGTATCGTTATTCGGGCAGTTTGAAGCAGGCGCAGCGTTGGCATCCGGCTTTGTGGCAGTTAAAACAGCAGATTGAACAGATCGTGGGACATCCATTTAATTCCTGTTTAGCCAATTTATATGCAGATGGCAGTCAGGGACTGGGCTGGCACAGTGATGATGAACCGAGTCTGGTCGCATCTCCGGGTGCAGAAACGGTGATTGCTTCTTTAAGTCTGGGTGCAACCCGTAAATTTAGCTTTAAGCACAAACACAGCGCAGCAAAAGTCGAGCTGCTGTTACAGAGTGGTCAATTAATTGTGATGCGTGGGCAGACCCAGCGCTACTGGAAGCACAGCCTGCCCAAATCCAGCCGTGTGGTGACGCCGCGAATCAATTTAACCTTTCGCTATTTTTATCCACTCTAATGCTGGTTGTGATCCAAAGGCCGGGCAGGGCAGAGATTTATCTCACCACGCTGATCTTAACAGCTGTATTTTGATAAAGATCAATCTAGGTATGTGGATTCAGACTTTCAACTTTCTGTTCAATCAGCGCGGCATTTTCCTGCAAAATGGCAATCAGCTTTTCGACATTGACAAATTCAAAGCGGTTTTTGGAGGCCAGTAAGGTCAGGGTGAATGGTGCTGTTTTATTGGAGAGTCTGATCGGCACCGACAAGCCGGCCAGTTGCGGTTCCAGTTCACCACTAGAATAGTAATAGCCCTGTTTTTTGATCTTTTTCATTTTGCTGATGAACTCGGCTTCATCCTGGGCAAAACCGGACTGACGGAACTGCACGGCAAAACGCTGATAATAATTCAGCATTTTCTGTTTTGGTAAATGCGCCAGCATGATTTTCGGTGACGAACCCATATACACCGGACGTGGGCAGCCGCGGCCATAGGACAGCAGATTCATATGCTGGAATACTTCATCATGCAGGTCGATACAGGCATCCTGATTCAGATAGGTCAGTACGCAGCAAAATTCGGTACGCTGCACAATATCCTGCATAAACGGAATGCTGATTTGCACCAGTGGATCGGTGGTGCGGGAAATATAATCCAGCACTGCAATTTTCGAGCCGAGGGTGTAATCGCCCGAAGTCCCACTTAAACGCTGCAATAATTCGGCCGAAACCAGTTCTTTTAAATAGCGGTAGCTGGTCGGTTTGGACAGGCCCAGTTCTTCACTGATCATATCGACATTAATCACCGGACGTGACACTGAAAATAAATTCAGAACCATCAAAATTTTGCCAAAACTCGATATTGCCATCAGTGATTACTCTACAACGTGAAAAAAGATCAATGAAAAAATCCGGTACTGACTATCATAACAGACCGGATTGAGCTGAAAACCAAGAGAAAGGGGATTTGGACGTCAACAGCGAGATTTTAAGGCTGGACACCTTGCGGATAACGATACCAGCTTTCAATGAACAGGGCGGCCGCAATACTGTCGGCGGCAATTTTTTTACCACGTCCCTGGGCCTGATAATGATCCAGTTCATCACGGGCTTCACGCGTGGTCAAACGCTCGTCCACCATCAGGGTTTCGATATTGGTCTGATGACGTAAACGTCGGGCAAACTTGCGCGCCCGGGTCGACAGCTCTGACTCGCTATCATCCATGTTCAGTGGCAAGCCAACCAGAAATAAATTTGGCTGATACTGTTTCACCAGTTTCAGCAGTTCGTCCCAGTTTGGAATACCATCTTTCATGGGAAACAGGGCCAGCGGCGTGGCGCTTTCGATCAGGGATTGACCCACCGCCATGCCCATTTTCTGGGTGCCAAAATCGAAGGCCATAATCATGTGTGCAGCAGACTCAGGCATGGCCAATCTCTGATGCAAGCCAGGTGCGGTCAATTCCGATTTTCCGGTAGGCGGCATCCCAACGGTCGCTATAGGGCAGGTTAAAAATCAGGTCCATATCTGAATCACAGATCAGCCAGTCACCACGCGAAATTTCTTCTTCCAGCTGGTTTTTACTCCAGCTGGCATAGCCGAGGGCAATCTGGTAACGGCCTACGCCTTCGTTATGGGCAATGGCATCCAGAATATCTTTGGAAGTGGTAATACAGACATTTTCACCAACCGCAATGGATGAATGCCAAGTTGGCTGGCCAGTATGCAGCACAAATCCGGCTTCCGGACGCAGCGGCCCGCCTTGCAATACTTCATGTGGATGGACATGATCGGCTTCAATATCCAGATCATTCAGTAACTCTTTAATTTGAATCCCTGCCGGACGATTGAGAATAATGCCTTGCGCCCCGTCTTCATCATGACGCGCCAAATAAATGACAGTATTCGCAAAAAAGTCATCATTTATCTCGGGTGGCGCAATAAGACAGCGATGTGTCAGATATTGTTTGGTCACCTAAGCCTTTCTCCTAAAATGTATGTTCTGATATAGATATAGGTCTTAATCATCACGTTACAAGAGGATTGCTATTTCACCAAACATTTTTTGTGGTTTTTCAGTGATTTTATGCGCCAGATTGAAACTTGAGCTGACGCAACTGCTTGGCATGCTGCAAGGTGGTTTCGTTAATTTCGACGCCACCGGTCATCCGCGCCAGTTCCAGAATCCGCTCTTCTTCTTGCAGCATTAAAATAGTACTGCTGGCCGGATCGGTCTGCTGTTTTTTCACCAGCAGGTGCTGGTCAGACTGAGCCGCAACCTGCGCCTGATGGGTAATACACAGAATTTGTACATGCTGTCCCAGACCGGCCAGTAAACGACCCACAATTTCCGCCGTACCACCACTAATCCCGACATCAATTTCGTCAAACACCAGCACTTCTGCTTCGGTTTTTTCAGCATTCATGACCTGCATCACCAGCGCAATACGTGACAGTTCACCGCCCGAAGCGACACGCGCCAGTGGTTGTGCTGGAATGCCTTTATTGGCTGTAAACAGCAGCTGGATAAAGCTTAAGCCTTCACTCGATGGCTGCTCTAAAGGCTCAAATTTAAATTCAAAATGTGCTTCTGGCAAGGCCAGCTGTTTCACCTGTTCGGTCAGCTGTTTGGCCAAAGGTCCGGCAGCTTCACGTCGAATCTGGTCTAAATGTTCGGCCTTGGCCAAAAAGTCCTGATAGGACACTTCGACCTGTTCGGCCAAGGTTTCCGGATCTTCCAGCTGATGCAGCTGTTCCAGCTCGGCCTGCCAGTTGTCATATTCGGTTTTCAATAATTCTGGCTGGGTGCGATATTTACGGGCCAGACGATGGAAAATTTCCAGTTTGGAATTCAGTTCTTCCATCCGCTCCGGATCGAAACTCTGCCGGTCAATAAAATGACGCAAACTGGCGGTGGCATCTTCAATTTCACTTTGCGCATTCAGCAGGGAAGTATAAATTTCTGACAGCTGTTCACTACGGCCGGCATGGCTTTCCAGACGCCGTAAAATCGAGGACAGTTCCTGGCTCAGGTTTGGCTCTGCTTCATCCAGCCCGTTCAGACTATAGGCACAATCCTGCATAATCGCTTCATGATGGCTTAAGCGATCAAATTCCTGTTCAATATCGGCATAATCGACCTGGACCACTTCTTCTAATTCTTCCAGCTGCAATTCCAGTGTGTCGATGCGCTGTTTACGCGTCGCCTGGGCATCCAAAGCCGCCTGATGCTGGCGAATATCTTTTTGCCACTGGCTATAGGCATCGCGTACGGCCTGGGCTGGCGCATAAAAATTGCTATAACGATCCAGCCAGTGTTTTGGATAAGGCGGTTCTAACAGCTGCTGCTGGCTGTGCTGGCTATACAGCTGCACCAGCAAACGGCCAATTTCTTTGAGCTCAGACAGACTGCTCGGACGGCCGTTAATCCAGGCCTTGCTGCGTCCGGTGGCGAAAATTACCCGGCGTAAATGGATTTCACCCGATTCATCATCCAGTTCCTGCTGTTTCAGCCACTCGGCTTCCGGACTGCCGTCATGATAACTGAAGGTGGCAGTGACATCGGCCTTGTCTGCGCCATAACGGACATAATTGGTGTCGGTGCGTTCACCTAGACAGGCCGAAAGCGCATCCAGCAATAATGATTTTCCGGCACCTGTTTCCCCGGTCAGGACGTTAAAACCAGATTCAATATCAATGGCTAAACGGTCGGCTAAGGCAAAATTGATCAGGGTTAAATGTGTCAGCATAAACGCATCCAGGCTGCGAAAAGTTTGAGTTGAAGAGTGTCAGGTTGGGCAGTGCAAAGCATCGCCCTTTATTTTAAGCAACTGAAAAAACACGATCATTCTAGCTTAATTTTTGCAGAAAAATAAAACTTCTCGGTACAGAATATTCAGCGGCATGCTGTGAGCAGAGGTTCTACATCCACCATGTAGATCAAGTCGCTACTGTTGCAATCGAAAGATCAGCTGTTATCTTCATCTGAAACAGAAAACTGTGTCCAGTTTCATGTGCTTGCAATACAGCGCCGGCAGAATGGTGCATAACTTTATCTGCCAATCATCAATTTTTTGTGATTATCAGACAAGCTGAAGACGAGCAGGAAGGTGCTCACTATATTTAGAGATTCAGATGAAAATCAGTCAGATGCATAACCCGAATTGAACCAGTTCGGCGCAGGATTTGTCAGGCTGAAAATACAGATGGTCGGAGAGTGCAATGGGGGCGTTGAACTTTAGTTCATCTGCGATTAAAAGGTATTTGTACTTGCCTGAAAGTTGATTTAGACTCTCGCAAAAATGAGGTGAATTTATTCGCGTGCCAGGCAAAATGACTTGCCTGAAACGACAGGAAATAGAGTGATTTACCTTAGATGAAGATTGATTGATTAGTTCAGTAGGCAGCATTACACTACCTCAATCATAAAATATAAAAACGCGTTAGCTGGAGAATACGCATGTCAGCTCAGTTTGATCATGTATCAGTGGTAAAAAAATCCAATGTTTATTTTAGCGGGCTCTGCATTAGTCATACGGTACAATTTGAAGATGGCACCAAAAAGACGCTAGGTGTGATTTTACCGACTGAACAAGCCTTAACTTTCGAAACGCATGTTCCTGAACGGATGGAAATTATTTCAGGTGAATGTCGTGTGCAAATCGCCGATAGTGAAGAAAGTGAGCTTTTCCGTGCCGGTCAGTCCTTCTATGTACCGGGCAACAGCCGTTTTAAGATTGAAACTGATGATGTACTGGACTACGTTTGTCATTTAGAAGGCTAAGCATTTTTAGCTCAAATCGGTTAAACTAGGCCGACACAGAAATCCTGTAAAGTTTCCTTTGCAGGATTTTTCTTTTGGATTTACAGCACAGCGTTGAGGTCATTCATGGCAAAACCAGAATATTATTATGGCGTTCATTCGGTAGAGTCATTGTTAGAACTTGAACCGGAGCGTGTATTAACCCTGTTTACCCTCAAAGGTCGTGATGACCAGCGTTTACAGCGTATTCTGGAACTGGCAGAGCCGTTTGGTATTAGCGTACAAAAAGCCAGTCGTGACAGCCTGGAAAAACTGGCCGGTTTGCCATTTCATCAGGGCGTGGTGGCTGCGGTGCGTCCGCATCCAACCTTAAATGAAAAAGATTTGGAACAGCTGTTGCAGCAGTCCAATCAGCCACTGTTACTGGCTCTGGATCAGGTCACCGATCCGCATAATCTGGGCGCCTGTATCCGTACGGCAGCAGCCATGGGTGTAGAAGCGGTGATTGTACCGCGTGACCGTTCAGCCAGCCTGACCCCAACGGCGCGTAAAGTGGCTGCTGGTGGCGCCGAGAAAGTTAAATTTATTCAGGTTACCAATCTGGCCCGTACTTTGGGGCAAATCAAAGAGCAGTTTAATGTGCGCGTGGTCGGCACCATGCTGGATGAAAAAGCCTTGCCGATCCAGAAGTTTGACTTCACCGGTACGGCGGTGTGTGTGGTGATGGGAGCCGAAGATACCGGTTTGCGCCCAATCACCCAGTCGCAGTGCGATCAAACCGTATATATCCCGATGATGGGCAATCTGCAAAGCCTGAATGTTAGTGTGGCCACTGGTATGGCGCTGTATGAAGCCTGCCGTCAGCGTCAACCGGCTTAAGCGCTCTTTCCATCTTAATGATCAACGCACGCCAGCAAGGCTATCTGTTACTGGCCATCACCATGTGTATTTGGGGTGGCTTTACCCTGAGTACCCGTTTAAGTGCCCTGTGGGGCATTAGTGCTTGGGATCTGGTGGCCTTGCGTTTTATGCTGGCCTTTTGCCTGCTGATGCCGGTTTTGCTGTATCGCAAAGATACGGCATTTTTATGGACCCGACAGTCCTTTATCCTGGCGATGATTGGCGGTGTCGGTTACTGCCTGACGGCTTATAGTGCATTTCATTTTGTGCCAGCGGCGCATGCGGCGATTTTCTTGAATGGCTGTATTCCCTTATGTACTGCACTGGCGGCCTGGTTGCTGTTTCGACAGCCCTTTGACCGGCATACCTGGATCAGCGTATTGATCATGCTGCTGGCGATTGCTGCCATGAGTCTGCTGATGTATCAGGAAACCGGTGTCGCTTTCGGTTTTGGCGATCTGCTGTTTTTCCTGAGTGCCTTGTGGTGGGGCGTCTTTACGGTGCTGTTGCGGCAATGGAAGCTGTCGGCCTGGCATTCTATGGCCAGTGTAGCCATCTGGTCAGCTTTGGTGTATGTACCTATTTATTGGCTATTTTTTCCGAAAAACCTGAGTGGTCCTGAACCACTGCATTTAATTGGTCAGACCCTGTTTCATGGAATTTTTGTGGTGATTATTGCCACGCTCAGCTATGTCGAAGCGATTAAGCGTTTAGGTGCTTTTAAGGCTGGCAGTATTGTGACCTTGGCACCGTTTATTGCCGCTATTCTGGCGGTACCGTTACTGAATGAGCCATTGAGCCTGGCGATTGTCTGTGGTCTGCTTGGTATGGGCATTGGGGCGTTACAGCCTTGGCGCTGGTGGGGCCGGAAAGACAGCTTAAGCCAGCAAATCGAACGACAAAACAAGCCGTCTTAAACCGACTGCTGCTGTTGCGCCAAAGTCATATAGTGTTGATGTAAGGGTTGAAGCTGGGCATAGAGATGCTCCAGATGACCATCATTCAGCACAATATCATCTGCCCGCTGGCGTTTGTCTGCGCGTGACATCTGTACCTGAATAATCTTGCGAATTTGTTCAATACTTTGTCCATCGCGTTGTGAGGCGCGTTGAATCTGCAGTTCTTCAGAGGCATCAATTAACAGGTTGCGCTGGGTCAGTTCATGCTGGTTGCTTTCAAATAACAGTGGAGACACCAGCACCACATAGGCACTGCGGGCTGCCTGTAACTGCTGGATGATCGACTGGCGAATGGCCGGATGGGTAATCGCTTCCAGGGTTTTGCGTGCTGCCGGTTCTTTAAAAATATGCTCGCGTAAGGCACGGCGGTTGAGCTCGCCATTGAGCAGGACCCAGTCGCCAAAGGCCTGATGAATCTGGGTCAGGGCCGGCTGGCCTGGCTCAACCACTTCACGTGCCACCACATCTGCATCGACCACCACAATGCCTTGGGTTTCAAACCAGTGACTTGCTGCCGATTTACCGCTGCCAATGCCGCCAGTTAAACCCAAAACAAATGTCATCCTGTTGTCCTTATTGACCTAAATAAAGCTTCATGATTGCATCACCCCACAAAAAGGCGATCCAGCCGGCAATGGCAATATAAGGGCCAAAGGCAAAAGGCTGGTTCTCTTTGCGGATTTTCAGCAAAATAATGCCAATGATTGCACCAACCAGAGAAGATAGCAACACAATCAGCGGCAGCATCAGCGGGCCCATCCAGGCACCTAAGGCGGCCAGCAATTTAAAATCGCCATAGCCCATACCTTCTTTGCCAGTCACCAGCTTAAACAGGTAATACACCACCCACAGACATAAAAAGCCAATGATATATCCCCAAATGGCAGAGCTAGCGGAGGTGTACAGGGCATAGCTGTTCACCCCCAAGCCGAGTGCAGCCAGGGGGAGGGTATAGCGGTCAGGCAGCAGCTGGGTGTCAAAATCAATAAAGGTCAGGGCAATTAACACATAGGTCAACACCAGGCCAAACAGCATTTGCAGGGTCGGGCCAAAAACCGCGACTACGGTTAAGGCACACACTGCGGTCAGCAGTTCAATAAAAGGATAACGAATACTGATCGGGTTTTGGCATTGGCCACATTTGCCACGTAGAAGCAGCCAGCTGATTACTGGAATATTCTGATACCAGCGAATCGGGCTGTGGCATTTCGGACAGGTCGAGGCTGGCTGACTGAGGCTGATTTTGCTTTCATCAATGATGGCCTGTTCAGGATGCAGCAGCATTTGACAGTCATTGCGCCATTCCTGTTCCATCATTTTTGGCGTGCGGTAAATCACCACATTCAGAAAACTGCCAATACATAAACTAAAAATCCCAACTACGAAATACAGCGCAGTTGGGTGTTGAATCAGATAATGAATGAATTCTTGCATTAAACCACAGAGCCCATTTGGAAGATTGGGAGATACATCGCGACCACCAGACCGCCGACCAGAATCCCGAGAACGGCCATAATCAGTGGTTCCATCATCGAGGTTAAGCCATCGACGGCGTTATCGACTTCGTTTTCGTAGTGGGTCGCGACTTTATCCAGCATCGCATCCAGCGCACCGGATTCTTCACCAATCGCAACCATCTGCACGGCCATCGAAGGGAATTTATCCGTGACCCGCATGGCAAACTGCAACTGCTGACCGGTGGCGACATCTTCACGGATTTTCATTACCGCTTCTTCATAAACCACGTTGTTGGTGGCGCCGGCAGTGGATTCCAGTGCATCAATTAAGGGAACACCGGCAGCAAAGGTGGTGGCCAGGGTACGGCTATAACGCGCAATAATCGCTTTATAGACCAGATCACCAAAAATTGGCGCTCTCAGGGCGGCTTTGTCCAGCAGGTCACGGAATTTCTTGCTGCGTTTCTTGGCTTCCAGAAAAGCTGCAATGGCAAAGCCGATGACAATAATCAGCACAAACCAGTATTTCTGGGTCCACTGCGACATATTTACCACCATTTTGGTGAAGGCCGGTAAGTCGGCACCAAAAGAGGTGAAGAGTTCTTCAAATACCGGTACCACTTTGACCATCAAAATAATCGTGACAATCACGGCCACCACAATCACCGTTGCCGGGTATTTCATGGCTTTCTTGATTTTTTGTTTGAGTAATTCGCTCTTTTCTTTATAGATCGCTACCCGGTCCAGCATAGTTTCTAGAGCACCCGACTGTTCACCCGATTCAACCAGCGAGCAAAACAGATTATCGAAATGTTGCGGATATTTACGCAGTGCACCAGCAAAGGTATTGCCCCCTTCGACTTCGCCTTTAATCCCCAATACCACTTCACGCATGGCCGGGTTTTCCAGACCTTCAGCCACAATTTCAAAGCTTTGCACCAGCGGTACACCGGCTTTCATCATGGTCGCCAGCTGGCGGGTAAAAATCGTGATGTCCAGGGTCGAGACTTTTTTCTTCATCAAGCCTTCAAGAATATTTTTCTTCTTCTGGCGGATGGTTTTGATGGTGATCCCTTGCTTGCGCAACGTGACCTTGGCCAGCGCCATATTACGTGCTGGCAGTTCCCCTTTAAGTTTTGCCCCTTTGCGGTCAATCCCTTCATAAATAAAGGTGGGCATCATCTGTGCTTTTTTGACAGCCATGCGTGTTTATCCTTATTTTAAATGCTTCATCTATTCGCTGGTCACACGATTCACTTCCTGTAAAGAAGTGACCCCCTGCATGACCTTGATTAATCCTGAACGGCGTAAATTGTTAAACCCGGATTTTGCCGAGGCTGCTGCAATCTGCAAGGCATTGCCATCTTCCATAATAATGCGTGAGATTTCCGGGGTGACTTTCATCACTTCATAGACCCCGACACGGCCTTTATAACCTTCACGACATTCCGGGCAGCCAACCGGCTGATACAGCTGGAACTCTGGCTGGTTTAAATCTTCTTCGGTAAAGCCGAGCTCCAAGAGGCTCTGGCGTGGAATCTCCACCGGGGCCTTGCATTTCTGACACAGACGACGTGCCAGACGCTGGGCAATCACCAGGTTCACCGAGGTGGCGATGTTAAATGAAGGGACGCCCATGTTGCGTAAACGGGTCAGGGTTTCGGGTGCACTGTTGGTGTGCAGCGTCGACATGACCATGTGACCGGTTTGTGCAGCTTTAATAGCAATTTCTGCAGTTTCCAGATCACGGATCTCACCGACCATAACAATATCCGGATCCTGGCGCAGGAATGATTTTAGTGCTGCGGCAAAGGTCAGACCCACTTTCGGATTGACGTTGACCTGATTAATCCCTTCCAGGTTAATTTCCACCGGATCTTCGGCGGTAGAAATATTGGTGTCTTCGCGGTTGAGGATATTTAAGCCGGTATATAAAGACACGGTTTTACCGGAACCGGTCGGACCGGTAATCAGTAACATGCCTTGTGGTTTGTCCAGCGCCTCCATAAACAGCTCTTTTTGCTCCGGTTCATAACCAAGTGCATCAATCCCCAGCATGGCGCTAGATGGATCGAGAATACGTAGTACAATTTTTTCTCCAAACAGGGTCGGCAATGAGTTGACACGGAAGTCGATGGCTTTGTTTTTTGACAGCTTGAGCTTGATCCGGCCATCCTGCGGAATACGTTTTTCTGAGATGTCCATTTGTGACATAACTTTTAAACGTGAGGCGAGGCGTGTGGCCAGCTGTAACGGAGGATTGGCAATCTGGCGCAAAACGCCGTCAATCCGGTAACGGACCCGGTAGCTTTTTTCATAAGGCTCGAAGTGCAAATCCGAGGCGCCCATACGGATTGCATCGACCAGTAACTTATTAATATATTTGACGATTGGGGCTTCATCGCCTTGTGGCTCATCGTCATCTTCTTGTGTTTCGGGAGCGTTGTCGCCAACTTCCAGATCAAAGTCTTCATCAAAGTCAAAGGTGCTGTCTTCGGTAAAGTTCTGTTCAATCAGCCGTTCCAGCTTGTCATGCTCAACAATCACCACTTCAATATTCAGCTTGCTGTTAAAGCGGATCGCATCAATGGCTTCGATATTGGTTGGGTTACTGGTAGCAATATAAAGCTGATTGTGACGTCGGAAAATGGGCAGAATTCGGTATTTGGTGAACAGTTTTTCATCCAGACCTTCACGTACAATCAGACGCGAATCGTACACGGCTAAGTCAAAAATCGGCTCACCAAATTCATAGGAAATTTTTTCAGCAATAGTCAGCGGTGAAATCTGCAACTGCTGAATTAAATACGGCACAATATCGGTCTCAGCTTTTCTTGCCGCGACAATGGCTTGCTGCATATTTTCAGCCGTCACAAGCCCTTCTTCGACCAGTCGCCGAATAAAACCTGTAAATCTAGGCATTGCTTGTTGTACTGACATTCCCCAACGTCCTTAAAAAAAATCAAAAAAGTTTGTTTATAATTGGTATCACAAAATTATACTTTTGTTGCATAAAAATACCATATCTGAAAATGATGTCACCACCTAAGTATCCCCTAAAAGCATGAACCAGTCGCAATTAATCGGCAAAGATTTTTGTTAAGCCGATGTTCAGATGGGCCTATTTAGACTGCAAATCTAAAAATGCCGCAACAAATTGTTCTGTCCTGAATCGATTTACGTGTAGAATGTGCGCGATTGAAACATAGGTATTTGAATAGGTATTGTATGTCGGGTTCGGCGATTACGCCTTGGGTGATTGGCAATTGGAAAATGAACCCAGTGCAAGCAGAAGCGCAACAGCTGGTTTCAGAATTTAAAACATTATTAGAACAGCAGGCCATTGATGCCGCACAGTGTCATTTAGGGGTTGCGCCAGTTGCAATCGCATTGGGCAGTGTTCAGGAACAGCTGAAAACTGCGGTACGTCCGGTGTATACCGTGGCACAAGATGTTTCACGTATTGCTGGTTTAGGTGCTTATACTGGTGAGGTGAGTGCCGAGCTATTAAAAGACAGCCAGATTGGCTTTGTACTGGTCGGTCATTCAGAACGCCGTGAAATTTTTGCTGAAAATGTGCAAATTCTAAATGCAAAAATTCAAAATGCACTGGCAGCCGGTCTGACCGTAATTTACTGTGTCGGTGAAAGCCTGCAGCAGCGTGAAAGTGGCCAGGCCGAGCAGGTGGTGTTACAGCAGATTTGTGACATTGCGGCAGTGGTCGAGGCAGAGCAGTGGCAGAATATTGTAATTGCCTATGAGCCAATCTGGGCCATTGGTACTGGTAAAACCGCTTCGCCTGAAGATGCGCAGGCCATGCATGCCAAAATTCGTGAAGGTCTGACCCAGCTGACCAGCTATGGTCCGCAAATGGCTATTCTGTACGGTGGTAGTGTTAAGCCGGAAAATGCAGTAGAGTTAGCAGCCTGCCCAGATATTAATGGCGCGCTGGTCGGCGGTGCTTCTTTAAATGCAGCATCGTTCCATCAAATTGCGCAGGCCTTTGCCAATACACAATAATTAGGAGTTCAGCATGCAAACTTTTGTGCTGGTAGTACATATTATTTTAGCCGTCTTGATGATTGTGCTGATTCTGGTTCAGCACGGCAAAGGGGCAGATGCTGGTGCTTCTTTTGGTGGCGGCGGTGCGGCGACCGTATTTGGTGCCTCTGGTTCGGGTAATTTTATGACCCGTTTGACTGGAATTTTAACGGCTTTGTTCTTTATCACCAGTCTGACCCTGGCGGTATTTGCCAAACAGCAAACCACCGATGCCTACAGTTTAAAATCAATTCCGGCGACCACAACCGCGCCGGCAACATTGCCTGATTCTTCACCAACTACACCTCAAACTGGCGAATAATTGCAATTAGGCCTTTATTTTTCGCGGTGATGCGACTAGAATGCGTCACAGCTGCGGTGGTGGTGGAATTGGTAGACACGCTACCTTGAGGTGGTAGTGCTTTCGGGCGTGGGGGTTCAAGTCCCCCCTTCCGCACCAAACTTATAATCCAGAACATAAGTTTGGTGTATGCAGCAAAACTTCTGTTGATGCGGGATGGAGCAGTCTGGTAGCTCGTCGGGCTCATAACCCGAAGGTCGTTGGTTCAAATCCAGCTCCCGCTACCAATCAATCCTTTTTAAAGATGCAAACTTTAAAAGGCGGCTTAAGTTTCTTGAGCTGAGAAGAGTTATTTGTACGCTGATGCGGGATGGAGCAGTCTGGTAGCTCGTCGGGCTCATAACCCGAAGGTCGTTGGTTCAAATCCAGCTCCCGCTACCATTTTTAATGGTTGAGTAATATATTTCATGTTGGTTGAATCTGACGATTGTTACTCATTCTTCAGCGATAAATAACGCCACATACAGGACATACGATTTTCATTGAAAATTGCGCATATTTTGTATATAATTTTTGCACGTTGATGCGGGATGGAGCAGTCTGGTAGCTCGTCGGGCTCATAACCCGAAGGTCGTTGGTTCAAATCCAGCTCCCGCTACCAAGTTTCTTAAGAGGCTCACAACAAGGTGGGCCTTTTTGCACAGTGGACATTGGTTTTTCTGTGTAATAATAGGGGCGATTTACGCCCTTTTTTATTGGCTATCGTGTAGTGTCGATATGAGCCGGATACGGCATAAACTCAAGTGTCATGTTTCACTACTACTATAGCTTGAATGAGACTGTAGTGGTCAGATCAGGCCATTGAATCGCACCCATATGACGAGAGTAAATGAAGCTATCAAATAAAACCCAGGCACTCCAGGACTTGATTGCACCCGCAGTTGCAGCCTGTGATGTAGATTTGTGGGGAATTGAATTCCTGCCACAAGGTAAACGCTCACTATTGCGTATTTATATCGACAAAGCGGTTGATGAAAATGCCGCACCGGTCCTGAATGAAGACGGTGAACTCGAGCAGGGTCGTGGTGTAGGCGTACAGGATTGTGTGCGCGTGACTCAGCAAGTGGGCGCCATTTTGGACGTTCATGATCCGATCTCAGGTGAATATGCACTTGAAGTGTCTTCCCCAGGTTGGGATCGTCCGTTTTTCCAGCTGGAACAGCTTCCTGCCTATATTGGCCAGACCATTGCCTTGCGTTTGATTAGCGCGGTAGAAAACCGTCGTAAATTCCAGGCGAAACTGGTGGCAGTTGACCTTGAAAATGAAACCATTCAGGTTGAAGTTGAAAAACAGCAAGTGCTGGAAATTGACAGCCATAATATCGATAAGGCCAATCTGGTTTATCAAGATTAATTCAATAAATAAGAATCTAAAATAGGTGACTTATGGCACGCGAAATTCTTACCGTCGTTGAAACGGTTAGTAACGAAAAAGGTGTAAGTCGTGAAGCAATCTTTGAGGCGCTAGAGCAGGCTCTTGTTGCTGCGACGAAAAAGAAATTTTACGAAGGCACAAATGCGGAAGAAGCACGTTTACGTGTAGAAATCGACCGTAAAACAGGTGACTACCGTACTTTCCGTCAATGGGAAGTGGTGGCGGATGAAGATCATGAAATGCCAGCATGTCAGGATGCGATTTCTGATGTCGATCCGGCGCAGTGGTCAATTGGTGACATTCGCGAACTTGAAGTGGAATCAATTGATTTCGGTCGTATTGCGGCGCAAATTGCCAAACAGGTAATTGTTCAGAAAATTCGTGAAGCAGAACGTGCACTCGTTGCCGATGCTTATGAAGCCAAAGTGGGCGAGCTGATTTACGGTGAAGTGAAAAAGCAGACCAAAGATGGCTTTATCATTGATTTGGGTGACAATGCCGAAGCGTATCTGGCACGTGAAGAAATGATTCCAAAGGAAATTCTGCGTCCAAAACAGCGCGTGAATGCCATTTTATTTAACGTCAACCGTGAAGGTCGTGGTGCACAGTTACTATTGTCACGTGCGAAACCTGAAATGCTGATGGCGTTAATGAAAAAAGAAATTCCTGAAATTTCTGAAGAAATCATTGAAATCAAGGCGGCTGCGCGTCAACCAGGCGTTCGTGCTAAGATTGCAGTGAAAACCAACGATCATCGTATTGATCCGGTTGGTGCATGTATTGGTATGCGTGGTACGCGTATCCAGGCAGTCCAGCAGGAACTTAATGGTGAACGTATTGATGTGGTGGTGTGGTCAGATGATCCGGCACAGTACATTGCCAGCGCTTTAGAGCCGGCTGATGTATCGAGTATCGTGATTGATGAAGATGCACGTACTGCTGACATTATTTTTGCCACCAGCGATCAATTGGCCCGTGCCATTGGTTCACAAGGTCAAAACGTACGTCTGGCATCTGAACTGACCGGTTATAAACTGGACATGATGCTGGAAGAAGAATATTACGCGCGTCAGCAAAATGAAGCGCAGCAATATCTGGATATGTTTGTATCGCGTTTGGACATTGCAGAGGACCTGGCGATGGCACTGGTTGAAATGGGCTTCACTTCACTGGAAGAGATTGCCTATGTACCAGCAGAAACATTTGATGAAATTGAGCTTGATGCCGAGCTGGTTGAATTATTGCAAAGTCGTGCCAAAGAAGTGGCTTTGGCAGATGCGTTAAAACAGCAAGAAAATATTCAGGATCCGAGTGACGAACTTCTGGCAATGGAAGGGATGACACAAGAGATCGCCTATGCGCTTGCTGCTCGTGGTGTAGTGACCGTTGATGACTTGGCAGACCAGGCCACCGACGATATCGCAGATATTGAAGGTCTAGGTGCTGACAAAGCGGGTCAACTCATTATGAAAGCACGCGAATCATGGTTTAACTAGGAGGTAATGTATGACGGACAAGACGATTAAAGAGTTAGCGCTCAGCGTAGGACGTCCAGTTGAGAAACTCCTGGAGCAGGTTCGTGATGCAGGTTTACCGCAACGTAAAGCTGACGACATTATTTCCACTGAACAACAAGATACCCTCGTGACCCACTTGAAAAAAGTACATGGTCAAGATGCGGGTAATGCAGGACAAATCACGTTGAAACGTAAAACTACCAGTACTGCTAAAGTGGCAAGTACGTCAGGTAAGGCGAAAACAATTAATGTAGAAGTGCGCAAGAAGCATACATTTGTCAAGCCAGACCCTGAGCAAATCAAAGCAGAAGCTTTGGCCAAAGCACAGGCTGAAGCAGAAGCCAAAGCAGCTGAACAGCAAGCCCGTGAACCGGCGAAGCCAAAAGCTGCGCCAGAAGCTGCCAGCAAAGGCGAATCTAAAGCCAAACAGGCCTTAGAAGCAATGCGTGCTGCTGCGAAACAGGAAACCGCCAAACAGGAAACTTCTAAAGCCGCTGTGGTGGTGAAGCGTAAATCAACCAACAAGCCAGTGGTGAAAGCCCAGGTTAAAGTGGTTGAAACGCCTGAGCAAAAACGCGCCCGTGAAGAACAGGCAGCACAGTTGAAAGCGACTGAAGAAGCTGCACGTCGTAAGGCAGCTGAAGAAGCGCAGCAACGTACCCTTGAGCAAATGCGTAAAATGGCATCGAAGTATTCATCTGATGATGCTGCACCGACCATTCGCGTAATTGATGATTCACCATTGGCCGCAGGTCTGGTGGGTCAGGCGTATGAAGATTCATTTGCCAAAGAAGACCGTGAAATCAAACGTGGTGGCGGAACCAAAGATACCCGTGGCCAGAAGAAAGGCGGCCGTCGTGGTGAAGAACAGTCATTCCGTGACAACTCGCATAAACGTGGTTTAAAAACCAGTCAGGCCAACAAGCATGGCTTTGAAAAACCGGTAAAAAAACAGGTTTATGATGTAGAAATTGGTGAAACCATTATTGTGGCTGACTTGGCTGCGAAAATGGCAATTAAAGTACGTGAAGTAATCAAGACCCTGATGAAGATGGGTGAGCTGGTCACACAAAACCAGGCCATTGATCAGGATACTGCGGTGCTTGTGGTTGAAGAAATGGGCCACAATCCGGTGCTGGTGTCTGAAACTGCGGCAGAAGACAACCTGCTGGAAGCGGCTGAAGAAGCACGTGGTGAGCAAACTACGCGTCCACCTGTTGTTACCATCATGGGTCACGTTGACCATGGTAAAACCTCGCTTCTGGACCGTATCCGCCGTGCTAAAGTGGCACAAGGCGAAGCCGGTGGTATTACCCAGCATATCGGTGCTTACCATGTGACAACAGACAAAGGTATCATCACCTTCCTGGATACTCCGGGTCACGCCGCGTTTACCGCGATGCGTTCACGTGGTGCCAAAGCGACTGATATCGTGGTGTTGGTGGTTGCAGCAGATGATGGCGTGATGCCACAAACTGCAGAAGCGATTGACCATGCGCGTGCAGCGGGTACGCCAATCATTGTTGCCATCAACAAGATGGACAAAGATTCAGCTGATCCAGACCGCGTACTGAACGAATTAACCACCAAGGAAATCGTGCCTGAAGAATGGGGCGGTGATGTTCCAGTCGCCAAAGTTTCCGCGCATACCGGTGCCGGCATTGACGAATTACTTGACCTGATTTCAATTCAAGCAGAAATGATGGAATTGAAAGCCTCTGAAGAAGGTGCAGCACAAGGTGTGGTGATTGAAGCACGTGTTGATAAAGGCCGTGGTGCAGTGACCTCGATTCTGGTTCAAAACGGTACCCTGAAAGTGGGTGACTTGGTACTTGCCGGTTCATCTTATGGCCGTGTACGCGCCATGACCGATGAAAACGGTAAACGCATCAAGTCTGCTGGTCCATCAATTCCAGTGGAAATTCTGGGTCTGCCAGAAGCGCCAATGGCGGGTGATGAAGTACTGGTGGTCAATGACGAGAAGAAAGCGCGTGAAGTTGCTGATGCGCGTATGGATCGTGAACGTCAGAAACGTCTTGAGCGTCAGTCTGCAATGCGTCTTGAGAACATCATGGCGTCTATGGGCAAGAAAGATGTGCCGATTGTGAATGTGGTACTGAAAACTGACGTACGTGGTACGCTGGAAGCATTACACGTGGCACTGGCCGAGCTTTCAACGGATGAAGTGAAAGTCCGTGTGATTGGTTCAGGTGTCGGTGCGATCACTGAATCTGACGTAACGCTGGCTGAATCTTCAGAAGCGGTACTGCTGGGCTTTAACGTTCGTGCCGACAATACTGCACGTCAAAAAGCCGATGCTGACGGTATCGACATCCGTTACTACTCGATCATCTATCAATTGATTGATGACGTGAAAGATGCGATGAGCGGCAAGCTGGCACCAGAACACCGTGAAACGATTCTGGGTGTGGCTGAAGTCCGTGAAGTATTCCACTCAAGCAAGTTCGGTGCAGCAGCAGGCTGTATGGTACTGGAAGGTACTTTACACCGTAACAAGCCGATTCGCGTATTACGTGATGATGTGGTGGTGTTCCAGGGCGAACTTGAATCTCTGCGTCGTTATAAAGACGTGGTGGAAGAAGTCCGTGCCGGTATGGAATGTGGTCTTGCAGTCAAAGGCTATAAAGACATCAAAGTACAAGACAAGATTGAAGTGTACGATGTCCAGCTAATTAAACGGAGTCTTTAATGGCGGGTAGTCAGCGTCTTAAGCGAATGGCAGATACGGTACAACGCGAGTTGTCCGACCTGATCCGCCAGGAGCTGAAAGATCCACGTCTGGGTGGTCTGGTGACCATCTCGGCGGTGAAAGTCAGCCCAGATTTAGGCTATGCCGAAGTGTATGTGACCGTAATGGGTCGTGAACTTGGCGATGAGCAAAGTGAAGCGGCAAACAAGGAAACCCTGGATGTGCTTAACAAAGCCTCCGGTTTCCTGCGCCATGAGCTGAGCCGTCGGATCAAGACCCGGATTACGCCGCGTTTGCGTTTCCATTACGATAAAACCAATGCCTACGGTAACTATATGTTTGGTCTGATTGCAGAAGCAGTAAAAGATTTACCAGCTGCCGATGCAAAAAAAGATGAAGAATAAGTAGGCCAGCAGGTCTATGCAAAAAAAGCCACCTTCGGGTTAATGCCAGTCAGTTAAGAGATTGACTGGCTTTTTCTTGGGTATTTTTGAGGTTTTCCTTTTACAACTCTTGGGTAACTCCTCATCCGTCTCTCAGGTATAACATACCGATTAGATTTCTCCATTAAACTTTCCAGATGTTTGGGTAGATTACCTGCAGAAGCCAAAGAGTCGAATCTGAGTAAATTAAGAAGGGCAATAGATGCAATATGAAAACTGATCCTCAACGGGCTTACTTTGGCACGTTGAGCCATATATTTCATTTGTCTTCTTAGAACATTATAAGCAATCAAGACACCCCATAATTCTTGATAAATTAAGTCTGGCTGTTTGCTCCTTAAGTGCTTACCTTCCTGTAAATTGCTTTTAATTTCTCGGTAACACATTTCAATTTCCCAACGCTGAGCATATAACTTTGCCAAGGCTATAAGTGGGTATGTCTTTGAATCTAATAATGAAGTAATGTAACGTCTGATTTTTCCTGCCTGCTCAACTTCAATTAAACGTGCTTCCCAGTAATCTCCTAATGCTGGATTAAGTTTTTTGGCTCTTGCTGATATTGGCATCCTGATATGAAAATCATGTGGGGAATTCCGTTTAATTATGTCATAACGTAAATTATCTTTAGCTCGCATAAGCCAATGACTTGATTCTCCACGTGTTTGCCAGCCTATTAAAAAATCAGCAGAGAAATAAGCTCGATCAAACAAAGTAATACTTTGTGCTGGAGGAGATAATTGATTTGCTAATGTGAGTTCACCTTGATCCATACTGCCTATTTGGGCATCTATGATTTCATGAGTATTGGTATTCACTAGACACGTGGCTCTAACTTGTGGGTAAGGTGCTACAGCAGTTTTACCTTTAGATGAGCCAAAATGATTAAAATTCTCCTTGGTCAGTGGCATAGACCAAACCACCCCGTCAACAGCACATACACTAAGACCTTGAAAGCTTGAATATTGTTGTTGTGATTCATCAAACCATGCTTGGCTGATTAAGGAGAATAAGGCAGCTAAGGGTTCTCGACCTAAACGTTGTCGAGCTTGGACAGCTGCACTAGGAACACAATAATCTGTTGTACCAAACACGAGTTTTAATTGTTCTACCACATAGCTGATGGGTTGATTGCGAAACAAGGCAAGCCCAAGAACAAGCCAAACCACGTGCTCAGCAGGTAATTTTCTCCTTCTGATCGATGCCTTACCTGTTTGATGCAGAGATGTTTCAATCCAATTTAAGTCAATAAGTTCACAAAAATGGCTAAGTGATGGGAGAGCATGTTCAAGAGTGGATTCTAAATGTTCAGATAAAGACATAAAAAAATGAGCGTATTTACATACACTCATTTTTACTACATTTTACTAATATTTGCTTAACTGACTGGCATTACACCTTCGGGTGGCTTTTTTTATGTCATCCGTAATTGCTTAACTTGCTTATCTTCCAGCAGAAACAAGCGCTTTAAGATTGCAATCAGGCAAGGGCAGGGCGGTTGAGACAGCACATAAAAAACCTGACCAGGAACAATCCGGGTCAGGTTTTTTTAGAAGATGACGCGAAGACTTATTCGTCTTTAGAGGGTTTGATTCTGCCCAGTGGTTCACGATCACTAAAGGCACGGCGACGGCTACGCTGCCATGGCAGTGGTCGTTCCAGGGTTTCTGGGACTTCACCACTCATCGAGCGCAGACGTAAATGCAGGGCTGCCTGTGCCATCAGGTTGGCCGATACTGGCGCGGTAATAAAGGCAAACAGGGTAATCAGCACTTCGGCAAAACCGAAGCGACCCAGATAAGCCGAATAAATAATGGCAGCAATCAGGAAGCTGCCCAGACCTAAGGTACTGGACTTGGTCGGGGCATGCAGGCGCATAAACAGGTCCGGCAGACGAATCATGCCAATCCCGCCAACCAGCATAAAGAAGGTGCCGATTAACAGGAAAATTGAGACCAGGATTTCCATCATCAGTTGCATGCTGTTCTCCTAATCAATCACGTGGCCAGAGGTGAAGTAACGGGCCAGGGCAGCGGTTGAAACAAAGCCCAGCATCGCCACCAGTAATGCACCTTCAAACAGTGAAGTGCTGGTCCAGTAAATGCCCAGCACCACAATCAGACAGGTTGCATTTAAAAACAGGGTATCCAGCGCCAGCAGACGATCCACAATTGACGGTCCCATAATCAGGCGAATCAGGCACATAAACATCGAACCGGCAATGGCAATCAGGCAGATGCCAAGCGCATAAGGCAATATCATCATGAGGCCGCTCCTGTCTTGACGTTAAAGATTTCAATCAGCGGCTGTTCATAACGGCTCTTGATCAGGGCAATTTCAGCTTCTTCATCATCGGTACTTAAGGCATGCACCAGAATATCGCCGCGGTCCTGGTCAATACCGGCCGTGACCGTCCCCGGCGTGGTGGTAATGATCATCGCCAACAGGGTATTGACCTGTTCATGCTCGGTCTCCAGCGGTACACGGAACCATTTCGGATGCAGCGCATCGGTGGGTCCCAGCACCTGTTTGGCGACACGGATATTGGACAGGATAATGTCCCAAACCACCACCCAGAACAGTTTAAAGGCTGGCACCCAGTGGATATTCGGGGTGCGGGCAATAAACGGTTTGACCATCAATGGAATCAGGATACTCAGGATCAATGCCATCAGCAGATTGCCGGCAGAAACACTATGTGCCAGTAACAACCAGCTAATGGCCACAATCACCGAAACAAAGGGATGTGGCAGCCAGATATCCCAAAACGATGTCTTTTGCATAGTTATGGCTCCATAGGTTTAAGTTGTGGCAGGTCGTTGCTGGCGGCGTCCTGCTCAATCTGCTGATTGATCTGACGTTGTTTATAGTCCGATATATGCTCACCTTCCAGTGTATTTGGACTGATCACATACGGAATCAGCTTGGCATTCGGGTCCGGTTTTTCACCACTGTATTTGGTTTCTGGCAAATAGTTCGGATCATAAGGCTGGACGCTAATCACCTGACCGGTTTCATCCTGCTTTAACACCGCCATTTCATACAGACGGTTGTTCTGCATTTGCTGGGCTGTGCTAAAGGCATAACGCTGGATTGGGTTGGCAAAAACCACATAAGCCACCAGTGCCGCCAATAACAGGTAAATGGCCTTGTCATTGCCTTTCGGTGCCTTGGCTGGCAGGGCCTGGTAGCTGTGATAGGCGTCATTGTCCGGATCATCTTCCGGACGCGATGCGCGCCAGAACAGGATAAAGCCAACCCGGGTCAGGGCCAGAATGCTGAGTAAACCGACCAGCAGCACCACCGCAATAATAATGCCCTGATAAGGCGCATCAGCGGTGGCCTGTAACAAGAACACCTTACCGAGGAAGCCACTAAAAGGCGGCAGGCCGGCAATCATCAGTGCAATCAGCAGATAGATAATAGACATCACTTTATGCTGTTTCATTTGCGGGGCGATATTAAAGTGATCCTTAAATTCACCGCGCTGCGCCGTGACCCAGCCGCAGAACAGATAGAAGGCCGCGGCAATTAAGGTACTGTGTACCAGATAATACAGCGCTGCTGTCCAGGCCTGGGTGCTAAACAGGGCAATCGCAATCAGGATGGTCCCAATCGACGACAGCATCATAAAACCGACAAAACGGCGTAAGCGTTCTGCCCCAATTGCGCCAATGACGCCATACAGTGAGGTAATCAGGCCAATTGGCAATAACCAGTTGCTGAGAATTTTCTGGCTCAGTTCATCATCAAAGACCGTCCCATTGACCCTTAAAATCGCATAAATCCCGACCTTGGTCATAATGGTAAAGATCGCCGCCACAGGGGTGGCTGCTACGGCATAGGTTTTCGGTAACCAGAAGCCGACTGGCAGCATCGCCGCTTTAATCCCGAACACAATAAACAGGATCAAGCCGCCGACCACCGCCAGACGATGCTGATCTTCTGCCAGCGTCGGTATTAAACGGGCCACATCGGCCATGTTGAGGCTGCCGACACTGCCGTAAATCATGCCCAGACCAATCAGGAACAGCGCTGAAGCCAGCAGGTTGATGGTGACGTAATGCACCCCAAGCTGAAAGCGCGGTTTGCCCTGACTGTGCAGCAACAGCACATACGAGGCCAGCAGCAGTACTTCAAAGAATACGAACAGGTTAAATAGGTCGCCGGTGAGGAAAGCCCCACACAAGCCCATCATCAGGAAATGGAACATGGCATGGAAGTAGCGGCCACGTTCATCCCATTGCTGGCAGGCGAACCACAGCACTGGCAAGGCCAGACCGTAAGTCAGTACCAGCATTAGCGCAGCCAGCTGATCCAGCACCAGTACAATCCCGAATGGAGCCGACCATTCAGACAGGTTGTAGACGGTAATCTGGCCGGTTTTGGCCAGCATCAGATAGCTGATCGCCAAGCCCAGTCCGAGAATAGTCGAAATCAGGCTGATGCCACGACGCCACGGCTGGCGCCAGTCATACGACAGCGAACCCGAACCCGGGTTGCCCAGCAGCACCAGAATAAAACCGGTAAAAGCCGGCAGCAGGATGCTGAGAATAGGAGTATGTTGCGCCCAGAATTGGATAAAGTCATGCATTATGGCTCATCCTCACGTGGGTCAAGTAAAGCAGGATCATCTTTGGCATCCACATGGTCGGTTCCCGATTCATAACGGCTGCGTAAGGCCAGCTGCACCACAAAGGCAGTGGTGGCAAAGCCAATTACAATAGCAGTCAGCACCAGCGCTTGCGGTAAAGGGTCGGAGGATTGCGCCGCCGTGGTTAAAATGGCCGGTGCATTCAGCTGAATCCGGCCCATGGCGAACAGGAAAATATTGACTGCATAACCAATCATGGCCAGGCCCAGTACCACCGGAAAGGTACGTGCCCTTAAGATCAGGTACACGCCGGTGGCGACCAGTAAACCTACAGAGGTTGCGACTAAAAATTCGATACTAATCATGCTTACCCCCGAGGAATTGGACCAGACATACTGGAGTGACGCGAGTCGCCCAGCACGGAAATCAGCAACATGGTTGCCCCGACAACGGTAACGTAAACTCCGACATCAAACAGTGCCGCTGAAGCCAAATGCAGTTCACCAATCACCGGCGGATTGACATAAATATGCGCGCTGGTCAGGAATGGACGACCCCAGAACCAGGCTGCAATCCCGGTCAGGCCGGCAATGGTCAGACCGGAACCAATCCAGATTTCATATAAACGTCCGGATTTGGCTTTCAACATTTGCTCGGTTTGGTCCTGACCAATGGCAATGTACTGAATGATCAATGCCATTGACGTGACCAGTCCGGCAATAAAGCCGCCGCCTGGCAGGTTGTGCCCGCGCAGGAAAATATACAGGCTGACTACTAGGGCCACCGGTAAAATCCAGGAAGCGGTCATGCGCAGCATCAGTGGAGATGGGTTAAAACGATAGGTCAGGCCCTGCGTCATGGTGGTGCCGTGGGCACGCATACCATCCATCAGGCAGAGGGCACCAATGGCAGCAATACCGAGTACGGTAATTTCACCGAAGGTATCGAAGCCACGGAAGTCGACCAGAATCACGTTGACCACGTTGGTACCGCCGCCCAGTGGAATCGACTGCTGGTTAAAGAACCATGAAATCGAGTTGTGATCACGGGTCATGATTAACCAGGCCAGCCAGCTGATGCCAGCACCGGCCAGAATTGCAATTCCGGCATCGCGCCAGCGGCGGGTGCTGCTTGATTCATACGGGGTTAATTGTGGCAGCAGCGACAGGCTCATCAGTAACAAGACGGTGGTCACCACATCGACGGTAATCTGGGTTTGAGCCAGATCCGGAGCCGACAGGGTTACAAAGATCATGGTTACCACCAGACCGACGGCGCCACTGATCAGGACAGCTTTAATCCGTTCATGATGGAACCACAGCATCATCCAGCAGGCACTGAATAATAATAGCCACAAGACAATGGCAATCGCAGGTGCCTGGGTCAGCTCACGCGTACCGGTACCAATCCCCTGATTCAGCAGCGGCACCGACACCAGTGCAATGGTAAACACCAGAATCCAGAACAGATAACTTTGTAGGGAGCCGTTTTCGGTCAGGCGTTTAAAGCGGCGCGAGTTCAGCAATAGGCCTTTTAAGAACAGGTCAAATAACACCCGTCCCTGTAAGCGGCCCAATGCCGGATCAAGATCAATCTCGCGGATACGGCCGCCTTTGGCCAGGGCAAAATACATCACCAGACCGCCCACCAGCGCAATCACACTCATTAGCAATGGCAGGTTAAAGCCGTGCCAGATGGCCAGATGGGTGCCTTCAAAATTCATCAGCTGGGTACTGGCACGGGTGGTGCTATTGACCAGATGCTCAACCAGCAGGGCAGGGAACAGGCCGACCGCAATACATAAAATCGCCAGAATCAGGGCCGGTGCGCGCATGCCCATTGGCGGTTCATGTGCATCTTTATTGGGTACGTCTTTGCCAATCGGGCCATCGAAGAACACGCCATGCACTAAACGTACTGAATAGGCCACGGCAAAAATACCGGCCAGTGTCGCGACAATTGCCGAGATCACCACCACCGGTCCGCTTAAATTGGCCAGCAGTTCGGTAAAGAACATTTCTTTGGACAGGAAGCCGTTGAACAGCGGCACACCCGCCATCGACGCAGCCGTAATCATGGTTAGCGTACCGGTAAACGGTAACAGCTGCCATAAGCCACTCAGTTTGCGTAAATCACGGGTGCCGGATTCATGGTCAATAATCCCGGCAATCATGAACAGCGCCGCTTTAAAGGTGGCGTGGTTGATAATATGGAAAATGGCTGCAGCCACGGCCAGCGGAGAACCAATCCCGAGCAGGCAGACAATCAGGCCCAAATGGCTGATGGTGGAATAGGCCAGCAGACCTTTCAGATCTTCTTTGAAAATGGCAAAGAAAGCCGCGATACACAGGGTAAACAGACCAACAAAGGTGACCAGATTATGGTACAGCGCCGCGCCGGCAAAAATTGGCAGCAGACGCGCCAGCAGGAAAATTCCGGCTTTCACCATGGTCGCGGAGTGCAGATAGGCCGATACCGGCGTTGGTGCCGCCATGGCATTCGGCAACCAGAAATGGAACGGGAACTGGGCACTTTTGGTAAAGGCGCCGAGTAAAATCAGCAATAAACTGGGTACAAACAGCGCATGGCTTTGAATCTGATCGGTCATGGTCAGAATCTGGTCTAGCTCATAGGTGCCGGTGATCTGTCCGAGCAGGACAAAACCACCGAGCATAGCCAAGCCACCCATGCCGGTAATGGTCAGGGCCATACGTGAGCCGCGTTGAGCCGCTTCGTAATTGCTCCAGTAACCCACCAGCAGGAAGGAGGAAATACTGGTCAGTTCCCAGAACACCAGCAGGATAATCAGGTTATTCGACAATGAAATCCCGAGCATGGCTGCCATAAACAGCATGAGCAGGAGATACAGTTTGCTGAGGGAGTTTTTGGGGCTTAAATAATAATAAGCATAAATAAAGATGAGGGTACCGATACCGGTAATCAGCAAAGAAAATAATAAACCTAAAGCATCCAGGCGAAAGCTTAAATCAATCCCTAACTGGGGTAGCCACGACCATGACTGAATGATGGTGGCGCCATTAAAGACATCCTTTGCTTGAGTCAGTAACAGGATCAGACTGCTTAAACTGACTCCTATCGCCCCTAAAGCCGTTACCCCGCGCGAGAATTGCTTCAGCCACGAGACAAGGGTTGTGCCAAGTACCAGCGGTAGCAATATAATAATCGATAGCACACTCGTATCCATTGTCTTGATAGGTTCAAAACCTAAGGGTGAATCTTATCTTTCAAGGATTACAGGAATGCAAGGAGCAGTCCAAAATACTCAATCTTGAAAGCCGAAAAATAGAATTATGTCTAAATAAACAAGTTGTGTTGCGCAACTTGAGAAGCTTATAGAAAATCGGATTTTACTATAAAAATATAAATCTGATTGATTTTATTACATGAATAAAACAACATCAATTTGTTTTTGCGCACACGGCAGACATTATACGCCGCCGAACTTTTTTCAGGATGAAATTGTTAGATCAGACCGGATTTTTTCGGCTGATTTTCCGATATTCCCCTCTATTCAAAGCCGTATTTAAGGCAACGGATGCGGGGTCGAGGTGTCATCATCATTTTGCAGCCGTTTCAGCAAGGCTTCCTGCTGTTCGGCACTCAGTTGCTGCTGAATCTGCTGATAGATGTCATCTACGCTGGTGGGCTCCTGTACCGCTTCACTCAGGCTTTCATCGCTGCTGCTGACTTCAGTCTGCATAAACTGGGCATAAATGGCGTCGAGCTGTTCCTGCACCGGTTGCAAATGAATTGGATGCAATTGCTGCTGATCCAGTCTTAAACATTGATAGTCTTCGGCATTTTCCAAGAGTGCCGTGCGGTTACCGGTGGCAATAATCTGCAGTGCCGGAAAAGCCTGATGCAAACGTGCCAGAATTACCGAGGCCATATCCTGATCAAGCTGATGATCGACCTGATCAATCAGCAGAATGCCGTCGCCTTCTAGAGTCGGATACAGACTATAGGGATTGAGCAGACATAAACGCCGCACAATATCTCCGACCAGTGCAATCCAGTTGCGGATACTGTTGGACAGCTGCTGATACAGCTGGGTTTTGCCCTGATAGGTGACCATTAATTGCAGTTTTGGATGATATTGTAGATAAATCTGGCTCAGTTCTGGCAGTACAATCTGTAGTGCATCGCGCAGGGCCTGCAGACTTGGCGCGTGCATCTGGGCATGTGCCTGCATCAGTTTGTCACGCCGTGGAGGTTCTGCGTCGGGATGCTGCGGATGTAATAACTGTTCAATCAGCTGGGCGCTCTGGGCGTTTTCAATATCGGAAATTTCCCGGAACCACTCAAAAAAACGTGTAAAGGTGGTGAAGGGGATAGCAGAAATTTCATAGGCATGTGCAGCCTGAAAAATCAGCGGATTGTTTTTACTCAGCAGATTGACTTCATTGACAAAACGTTCGGCCGGATAATAGGCAATTAATGGCAGGCCTTGTAGCGGGTCCTGTTTTACCGCCTGCTGGTACAGGCTGACCATTTTTTCTAGTTTCTGGGTTTCAGCCTTGCTGACCCCGACGCCGTTGCTGTTCAGGGTTTTGTACAGCTGCCAGTCGCAGCACTGACGGTCCTGCTGCTGGGCATCGCTGCTTTCCGGCAGGCTGCCAATGTCTTTGGGAAAACACACGCACAGGTCAATTTTGGACTGCAGCCGGGTGTGCATAATGTCCTGATCAAGCATGACCAGTCCGGAGGTGCGTAAATCTTTATAGCGGGCAGCAAACCAGGTCAGTGCCTGATAGGTGAAGCGCAGTAGCGAGGTTTTACCGGAACTCTGATTGCCCAGAATTAAGGCCACAGGCTGTTGCTGCGGATGCAGTTGTAGCTGAAGGTCGGTAAAGTGGGTGATGTGCTTGAACTGGACAGACTGAATTTTCATGGGTCACCTGCATGCTTTAACCCACCGCCTTACGCAAGGACACCGGCATCTGCTGTTTCAGCTGTTGCACCAGATCGTAAATATGATGGATATTTAAGCTTACTTTAGCACGTGTGCAGGCCACGTACAGTAATCGTAACTCTTCATCACTAATTTTATGATCACGTTCATTGACCTTGAACTGATAGTCATCTTCCAGATGCACGCGGTCCCATTCCAGCCCTTTGGCTTTGTGCGCGGTTGAAATAATATAGTCGGCCTGACCAATCGGGGTGATTTTGGCCAGCGCCTTTTTCAGCGGATCGGTACCATGATCATCCACCAGTTTTACCAGCGGCTTAATGTCGCTGCCTTCATTGGTTTCGCAATATTCATGTACATCGTGCCAGGAGTTAAACCAGGCCAGTTCCGGCACATCGGTGACGCGGCGGCCCTGTTTCAGCATACTGGCAGCATCGACAAAACGGTTCAGTTTGACATGGTCGGCCTGCAGGCTGACCTTGTCACCATGTACCAGACCGGCCAGCAGCAATTCCATCGCCCGGGCATTGGTGCGGCATAAAATCGCATCGCGCTGTTTGGTATGCGGCTTGTTCACCACTTTGGAATGTAAATCCGGGTTGCCGAGCAGCGGCACGGTTTCATTTAAGCCGCCGAGAATGGCATTGGCGGTCATGGCGATGTCCGGACCAAAACGGAATGAGGTGGTTAAGCGCGACTCCGGCAAAGGCAGTTGCTGCATGGCGTTGATGGCACCGCGCCAGGCATAAATTTGCTGATGGGCATCGCCCACATAAATCACCTGGGTGTTGCGTTGTTTGAGCAGAATCCCCAGCATTAGCGGGTCGGCATCTTGCGCTTCATCAAACAGCACATAATCGGCCGGAATATTCGGTTCCGACAGCGCCCACAGTTTCAGGTAAATATCATGACCGATTCCGGCCTGATGGTTCGGATCAATTGATTCCAGCCAGCGCCGTTCCACTGCCGGATACAAATGTTTTTGCAGCAGCTCGGCATCATCAGGGTGCAGCCAGTTCGGTGCCTGAATATGCCGTGGTGCCGGATATTGCGAGCTGGTCGAGCAGAAATAGCCAACGGCATTGGCCACCAGACTGGCCAGCCGTGAAGGCATCAGCACATATTTTTCATAGCGGCCACCCATCATCCGGCGCAGGGTAATCGGTTCGAGACGATATTCCTTGGCAATAAAACTCGGACTCAGGCGCGGCAGGCGCAGTTTGTCGGTGACTCCACGTGGAACACTACGAAAGGCCAGCGAGTGAAAGGTGCGACAATCGACATGGCGATGAAACTTGTGTTGCGCTTCTGCGGCAATGGATTTGTTAAAGGCCAGATACATGCCACGCCGCTCCGGCATGGCTTCACTGATCATCTGCAAGGTGGTGGTTTTCCCTGTGCCGGCATAGGCAATCACCTTGAAGGATTTGCCCAGACGTGCGTTATCAATGGCAGTGGCCTGCTCATAGGTGGCGGTCGGTTTCTTCAGCTCAGACACAGGGCGACAGCTTAAGCCTGAGTACGGTTGGCTTTTTCCACCAGACCGGATAAGCCCTGACGGCGTGCCAGTTCATTCAGAATCAGTTGCGGGTCCAGATTGAAATAGCCGAGCATGACCAGGCTGTGGAACCATAAGTCAGCCACTTCATAGATCAGGTCATTTTTATTGTCTTCATAAGCTGCAGCCTGATATTCCTTGGCTGCCAGAATAGTTTCTACGCTTTCTTCACCAACTTTTTCCAGAATCTTGTTCAGGCCTTTGTGATACAGCTTGGCCACATACGAAGAATCCGGATCGGCGGCTTTACGTTCAGCCATCATTTTGCCTAAATAGCTCAGAATTTCGACCTGTTCAGATTGCGCAGTGGAGGCATTCATGGCCAGGGTGTGCGGATTGCTGGACTTCTCGCCATAAATCGCATTCGGGTCTTTTAGCTGCGCATCAACAATTTCCCAGCCATTCGGAGTCAGTTTGCGATAGAAGCAGGATTCACGGCCAGTATGGCAGGCAATGCCGCCATGCTGTTCAATTTGCAGGATAATCACATCAGCATCGCAGTCCAGACGGATTTCATGCACCGTCTGGAAGTGACCGGATTCTTCACCTTTGTGCCAGAGTTTGTTGCGTGAACGGGAAAAATACACCGCCTGATTTTTTTCTGCGGTTAAGGCCAGCGCTTCGCGGTTCATCCAGGCCACCATCAACACCCGACCGGTTTGATGATGCTGTGCAATGGCTGGCACTAATCCCTGTTCGTTAAATTTTACTTCATCGAGCCATTGCAAGTTATTCATGAGTATGTCACCAAAATTTGTTCAGAAAAACGAGATTTACGCCAGTGCGCAAACGCTATAGTGTACGGTATCTGACCGGCTTGCAGGAAAAAATCTTTGCCTATTTTTGCTCAGGATGTTACCACCATCCTGCTCATTCATCTCCCCATTTAAAGCGGCTGTAACACCTCTGGTAAACACTGCTTTTCAACCAGTTCTAAAAATTCATCGCCCAGGCGCTGACTTTCCGCAATACATTGTTTCCAGAGCTGAATACGCTGTGCCTGATCCATGCCTTTTAAATTAAAGTCTTTACGGTCGGGTAGGCGGCCCAAGGGTAAAGACTGTAAATATTCGGCTGATGGTGAAATCAGCAGGGTTCGTGCATGATTGTCCGGATTGGCTTTGCGGTGTTTCAGCATTTTGTCGAACCAGCCTGGGGTAATGCTGTCGGTAAAATGCGGATACAGCACCAGTCCCTGACTCTGAAACGGCAGGTCAATATGATAGTCAATCAGGCCGCCATCGCGGTAGCTGCCCGGCGCTTCCGGAATATCCCGAATTGCGGACATCACGCCCGGAATTGAGGCCGAAGCCATCAGCCAGCTGGTGACATTGTCCGGCGTTAGCGCATGATAATGGGTAAAGAAATCATCCTGCACCTGAAACTGGTTGCCTTGAGCTGGCTGGCTGATCACGCGCTGCATAAACAGGCGGTTGTGTTTGCGCGCCAGTGCATTGCCGCTGATAATACCAGCCACCGAGGCCAGTAGGGCCAGTGCACGGTCACTCTGGAAAATGTGCTGCGCTTTTACCGAGAGCACGGTCAGATGATAATCCGGATGATCGACCAGCTGCTGTGCCTTGCCATCGACCAGATTCAACAGCATATCGCGGCAGACATGACTGACGTCCTGCCGTGACATTTTTTTATGAAAGCTCAGATTGGTATATAAGTCTGCCAGCCGTTCGGTACCTGCTTTGGCGCCCCAGGCCAGAATGCTGGCAAAACGCCAGCTGCCAATTGAAGAACCAATCAGGGTGCGGCGCTGCGCTGACTGCGGCAAAAACTCGCCAAAAATGGCCTGATCCAGTCCCTGAATACCAATACCTTTTGGACCACCGGCAGCACCCGGAATCATATCGACCTGATCGGGTTGTAGGCCCTGCTCGGCAATCAGCTGCCGGGCCAGATGACCGGCACGAAGGGTGAGGGCAGGTGGACGTTTTTGCAGAATCTGGATCATAGTCAGGCAGAAAAATAAACAGTTGTCTGTATTTTAGGCCAGTGACCAAGGCTCACAAGGGCAGGAATGTTCACTCTCTGACTGCTCAGTCATCCGGTATGTTATCTGCAATTGCAGGCCATAAAAAAACCGGTCATGTGACCGGTTTAAATAATGGAGGAATATAAGGATTCAGGAAACTTTGCCCATTTCGCCTTATTTGGCCACGCGCCAGACTGCCAGAATACTGGCCAGCACAATCAGAATGACTGAGACAAACCACGGTGAAATAATCGCAATCGACAGCAGAATCGCCATTACGCTACCAAAAATCCAGCTGCGTTTTTGCTGATGTTCCATTTGCAGACGCATGCTTTGCAGTTCATTCAGCTGTTTGGCATGCCAGGCCGACTGGTTTTTCAGGCCGTTTAAGCTGTCGATCATCAGGGTCGGTAAATCCTGCGCACCCAACAGCAGGTCCGGAATTTTTTGTCCCAGCTCTTTCAGGTTTTTCTGCGGATTCATTTGTGCCTTGACCCAATCGGTGAGGATTGGTTTGGCCAGACTCCAGATGTCCAGTTCCGGATACAGATCGGTGCCCAGCCCTTCAACATGCACCAGCGTTTTGAGCAGCAGCATCAACTGTGGAGGAATTTCCAGATGGAAACGGCGGGCAATATCCATCACTTCAATCAGAATACCGGCAAAGTCCAGCTCATGCATGGGTTTGGAGACCATCGGTCCTACCGTGCGGCGCATTTCACGTGCCAAAGCATCCTGATCAGTGCCCGGTGGAATCCAGCCAGCCTGATGCACAATCTGGATCAGCTGCATAAAGTCGCTGTTCATGACCGCCAGTAACATGCGCGCCACGGTCATCTGGTCGTGCTTGGACAGCTCACCCATAATCGCGCAGTCCAGTGCAATAAAGCGTGGGTTTTGCGGATTGATAGTTTCTACAAACACATTGCCCGGGTGCATGTCGGCATGGAAGAAGTTGTCGCGGAACACCTGGGTAAAGAAGATGGTCAGGCCTTTTTGCGCCAGATCGGCGCGGTCCATACCCAAGCGGTCAAAGGTGGCCACATCGGAAATTGGTACCCCGGTAATCCGCTCGGCCACCATCACATCTTTGCTGTCCATATACACTTCCGGCACATACATCATGCTGGAGCCGGTGAAGTAATGACGCATACGGCGGGTATTATCGGCTTCTAAGGTCAGATCGAGTTCTTTCAGGATAATCTGGCGATAGTCCTGAATAATTTCGGATAAATGCAGCGCGCGTGCTGCTTCAAGACGTTTTTCCAGAAAATGGCCGAGCCATTGCAGAATTTCAAAATCCTGCAGAATCTGCTGGCGGATATTAGGACGGGTGACTTTGACCACCACTTCGCGGCCATCGTGCAGGGCAGCGGTATGCACCTGGGCAATTGAAGCAGCTGCCAGCGGCTGTTCATCAAAACGCGCGAACAGGGTGTTGACATCGGCCTTTAAGGATTCCTGAATCCGCATTTGCGCGACATCGGAACCAAAGGGTTTGACCCGGTCCTGCAGCAAGACCAGCTGCTGTAATACTTCAGGTGGAATCAGGTCACGACGGGTCGATAACAGCTGACCGAGTTTAATCGCCAGCGGTCCCATATCTTCCAGGGCCTGTTTCAGCTTGAGCGGATTTTTCCGTTCCTTACTGGACCAGGCCGCCGGATGCATCCGGATCAGACTCAGAATATGGCGGGCTTTTTCTGGTAATTCTTCCGCAGGGAACAACGTGTCGAGTCTATAGTGCGCAGCAATACGCCAAAGTTCGATTAAACGTGAAACGTGCGGAATCATAAATCTCTTTACCTAGTCGTGTGAATCTGGAGTGTCTTCAAGCTGCTTGCGGAGCTGTTGAATCTTGGCCTCTACGCGGTCGATATTCTGGTTCAGGATGCGGGTATCCTGTTGCAGATCATCCATTTGCCAGCGCGGTGCAAACAGGCCGGAATCTTCTTTCAGGGCATCTTCGGCGAAAAACAGCTGGCTTTGCAAGGTTTTTTTCAGCTGCTTGGGCGCCAGCTGGATTTTACCCAGCTCATGTGCCAGTGTCGGGCCAACCCATGGCGACAGATGCGCGGCCAGATCGGGTTCGGCCTGCTCGATAATACGCTGGATGTCCTGTAGCAGCTTATAGTCGCCTTGTACCGGAATGGTGCCGACATCATCGGCCAGCAGCAGTTTCAGCAGTTCCACCACATTCTTGACCTGCAAGGTGGCGGTGGCTTCACTGAGCTGCTGTTCGCGCTCAAACGGGCGCTGCTCGAAAATAGACGGTTGGGTTGCCTGTCCGGTAACGGTCGGCTCCAGACGCACCTTGTTTTCATCAAAAAATACATCTACCGACAGTTGCGGCGCATCCATCACCACGCGCAGGGTTTTGCCCTGTAGCTGGTTCAGCTGGATGCGGGTAATCGCATCCAGATTAATGACATGATGGATGCATCGTTCAACGGCACCTAAGGCCAGAATCGACCACATAGCAGTGTCCTTTTCGGAATTAGAGTTTAAAACCGCGGTGCACCGCCACAATACCACCGGTCAGGTTGTGGTAGTCACAGTTCTGGAAGCCGGCATTTTCCATCATGCCTTTCAGGGTGCGCTGGTCTGGGTGCATACGGATTGATTCCGCCAGATATTTATAGCTTTCAGAATCATTCGCCACCAGTTTGCCCATGATTGGCAGTGCAGTGAACGAGTACAGGTCGTACAGTTTCGAGAACGGTTCAAATACCGGTTTTGAGAATTCCAGAATCAGTAAACGGCCACCTGGCTTAAGCACGCGGTACATGGCTTGCAGTGCAGCATCTTTATCGGTCACATTACGTAAACCGAAAGAAATGGTCACCAGGTCAAAGCTGTTGTCAGCAAAAGGTTCAAGTGTTTCAGCATTGGCCAGGACGAAATCGACATTGGTACAGCCGGCATCAATCAGACGGTCACGACCGACATTCAGCATCGATTCGTTAATATCTGAAAGGACCACATGGCCGCTTGGACCAACTTCACGGCTAAAAACTTTGGCCAGATCACCGGTACCGCCCGCAATATCCAGTATGTGCTGGCCACGACGCACACCCGACATGTTAATCGCAAAGCGTTTCCATAAACGGTGAATACCAAAAGACATCAGGTCATTCATGATGTCGTATTTGCTGGCCACCGAATGAAATACTTCCGCCACTTTCTGGGCTTTTTCTTCGCTGTTTACGGTCTGGTAGCCAAAATGTGTGGTCGCACCGACATTACCGGTATTGGCGCCACGTGGCAGGTTGTATTTTGGAATGCTGCCTGTTACCGGGGTGTCAGTCAGGCGCTGCTCTAGAGACTGCTGCTGACCTTGTGGTGCACCTTCCGGTAATGGCGAGGTTAAGAATGGGCTCACTTTGTCTGTGTTGGTTGCCGTTTCTGGATGGGTAGGCTTTTGCTCTTCATTAGACATAGTGTCACTCCTAACATGAAAATCGGGTTGATGTGGCAGTGCAAGCATGATGACAGATTCTTAGGCGTTGTACAGTCATCGGCCTGCAATTGTCAGGAATAAAATACAGAAAATTGAATTGTTATCCTGATGAACGTGAATGCATATTCGTTTTACTGCTGTTTTTGTACCAAATTTTGGCCATCACATGCAAAAAATTATGTGGCTTTATTGAAAGGGCTGCGGATCTCCCCGATGCACTTTGTCAATAATCTGGCGTTCAACCGCAGTAAATTCGCGGACAAATTTTTCTGCAGATTTCAGCGGTTTCATGGCCACAAAACCATCTTGCATAAACTCGTACATGATATCGAAATTGTATTTATGCGCGGCGCCTTTACACATTTTAAAGGCGGTATAAACCATAAAGGAGCGCATGTATTTGTCCAGGCTTTTGCCCAGTTCATCCAGCATGTCCAGCTGTTTTAAACGCGCGCTGCCCTGATCGAGCTTTAAATAGGTCAGGCGCATCATCTCGTCGGTCAATGGCGTCTGCGCCGGATAATCCTTTAACAGCTGAATGGCAACCTGTTCATCCAGCTGCACCGCTAAAATGGCCAGGGCCACCCCGGAGGTGCCGGTTTTAATGGCATTTTCCGGAATCAGTTTTTCTGCTTTATGTGCGTATTTGGTCAGGCGTGCAATCTGTGCGGCCAGCGCATCAAAATCGGGGCCGCCGTATAAACGGTTCAGAAAATATTCGGCCATCAGTACATTATTTTTTTCGGCAAAATACGGGGCATGGGTACGTTGCATGCGCTGTTTCTGCCACAGCTGCACTTCCTGCAAACGTGTGAAAATTTCCGGCTGGCGATGATATTCAAATTGATTATAAAGTTCTAAAAGGTCATCTAAAACCGCAAGTTTGGACATGGAGCGTCTCAATTGTTTTGACTTAAGCGGCATTCTAAAGCCAGTTACATGCACAGGCCATGACAAATTGGTGACAGATTCAGGATCATCGGGTCAGTTTGCACTAGAAATAGACAAAATCAGACAGACGCGCTATACAAAATCATCAGCCGCCCGGCCAGCAGGCTGGTTATACTGAACGGAACAATAAAACAAGAGTGTGTGCCTATGACCGAGCAGAACCCGCAAACAGAATTTCAGTTAATGGATGAAGATCAGCTGTCTGTCGAGCTGATTGAAGCACAATATGCCCTAAAAGACAGCCGCGGTCAGAGCAATGCCAAAAGTCTGGTGATTCTGGTCAGCGGCATTGAGCTGGCTGGCAAAGGCGAGGCGGTGAAACAGCTGCGTGAATGGGTCGATCCGCGTTATTTGCATGTGAAGGCCGATGCCGCACACCTGTTTGATTTCAAAACCAGTTTCTGGCAGCCCTATGCCCGTTTTATTCCGGCCGAAGGGCAGATCATGATTCTGTTTGGCAACTGGTATAGCGATCTGCTCAGCAGTGCCACCCATGTCTCGAAGCCTTTTGATGACAGCCTGTTTGATGAGTATGTGCAGCGTTTTCGGGCCTTTGAACAGGATTTAAAAAACAACCAGGTCGATGTGGTCAAGATCTGGTTTGACCTGTCCTGGAAAACCCTGCAAAAACGCCTGAACGAGATGGACCCGAGCGAAGTGCGCTGGCATAAGATGAATGGCCTCGACTGGCGTAACAAAAAACAGTACGACACCTTGCAAAAGCTGCGCCAGCGCTTTACCGATGACTGGATTATTATTGATGGTGAAGATGAGCAGCTGCGTGACCAGCAGTTTGCCCAGCATGTATTACAGGCTTTTAAAGATTGCTCGGAGCATCCGAAAACTGTTGAGCAGAGCTGGCAGCAGGCGCCGATTCCCGAGGCCTTGCTCAATCCGGACAATGCCGCGCTGGATGAGGGCGACTATAAAGCCGAACTCAAAAAACTCAGCCGCAAAGTGGCCGATGCCTTGCGTTTTGATGACCGCAACGTGGTGATTGTGTTTGAAGGGATGGATGCAGCCGGCAAAGGCGGCGCAATTAAACGGATTGTGAAAAAGCTGGATCCGCGTGAATACGAAATTTATACCATTGGCGCACCAGAAAAATATGAATTACGCCGGCCTTATTTATGGCGTTTTTGGACCAAGCTGCAACCAGAAGAAAAAATCTGTATTTTTGACCGTTCCTGGTATGGCCGGGTGCTGGTGGAGCGGATTGAAGGTTTTGCCAGTGACCTGGAATGGCAACGCGCGTATGCGGAAATTAACCGCTTTGAACAGGATTTAACCGAACATCAGACCGTGATTATCAAGTTCTGGCTGGCGATTAGCAAAGATGAGCAGGAACAGCGTTTTAAAGCGCGTGAGCAGACTGCGCATAAACGCTTTAAAATTACCGAGGAAGACTGGCGGAACCGGAACCGCTGGGATGATTATTTAAATGCCGTCGCCGATATGTTTGCCCATACCAGCACCCAGGATGCACCGTGGCATATTATTGCCACCAATGACAAAAACAGTGCCCGGATTGAAGTGCTGAAAACCATCTTGAAACAGCTGAAAGCTGATTAAGCCGGCAGCAACCATACATGAATCCGCCATAAAAATGCCGGTCACTGGACCGGCATCAGATTGAGGAAAAAGGCTTAGCCATTGACCACCTGGGTCTGTTTCTGCTGGATGCCTTTGGCAATCTTATAGCTTTCTTCCACATGCGCTTCGGCGACTTTCTTCATGACAAAATAGCCCAGGCTGGCCGCCACCAGCTGTCCGCCTAAAGGAATAAATTTGGTGACTTGCTTCGTGATCACTTTCGCGGCAACATTGTTCAATGATTTTTTGACGGCGGTACGTGCCACCACCAAACCGGAAAATTCAATGCCGCGTTTACGCAGTTCCTGCCAGTGAATCTGCTTGGTTTCGGGGTCATAGACACTGACCTGTTCCGGCGACAGACCAAAACGGGCATTAATTTCAGGAATCAGTTGTGACAAAATACCGACGTCAATCACGACATCTAAAAATGGAACCGGAATGACCGCCGCGCCTGCGGACACGTAGGCCCGTTTTTTGACCAGCTCCAGACAGTCAGCACGAACTTGCTCTAAATTTAAATTGGGGTCAATCGAGTTGGGAATCTTGTCTATTTTCATAATATTAAATACCTTAAGCGGTGTATCGATTTTTTTATTGAAGCACTATTAAGGTACGTATTTCAAAGCATTTTTGAATCGAACCATGAGCTAAAAGTGACATAGGCAACTGCAAAAGTATAGTAATGAATCTTTATGGTTTTGTAGATATCATGGCAAAAGTTTAACAGGGTAGAGCGTTATGGGGATTCATGTCATTCAAAGTCAGCGTGTCGATGTACTGGTCGAGGCGATGCTGAAGACAGTCCGTAAACCTGCAGCGCATCCGCTGGAGGTATTAAAAACCCAGCACTTTATTGTGCCGTCCCCTGCGGTGGAAGCCTGGTTAACCCAACGTCTGGCCGAACATCAAAGCATCTGTGCCAATACCGAGTTTCATCACCGGATTCGCGGTTTCCAGTGGAGTGCCTATCAATGGGTGCTGCACGATCAGAAAGACTTGGTCCGTCAAGCCAATATTCCACGAATTATCATTAAATGGCGCGTATTTCAGGCGCTAAAAGAATTTATTCAGCCGGAACAGAATCCGCTAGCAACCAGCCATGCGCTGTTTCCGATTATCCAGCGGATTTATGCCAGTGCTGACCGGCTGGAACAGCCGCTGGAACGCCAGCTGAAAAAACAGAGCATGCTGTACTGGGTGGCCGAACAGGTATCCAAACTGTTTAGCCACTATATGACTTATCGCGGGCATTGCCAGAAAGGCTGTGGCGAGCAGTGCCGCTGTCCGACCAACTGGCTGATGCAATGGGGCCGTGATCAGGCCCTTGATCTGGAGCAGATGTTCTTTAAAACCGACAGCGAAGTGTCGGGCTTTATGCTGCAGCAGGCAGAAGAACTGGAGGCGTGGCAGCGCTGGCTGTGGCAGGCAGTTTTTCATGAAGATTTTGAGCAGATGCAGCAGATTGACCAGCTGTTCTGGCAGGCGCTGGGCAGTCCGGAGCAGCCGGGCAAGGCGCTACGCAAATTACCGAAACAGCTGGTGGTATTTACCTTGCTGGACTTGCCGCCGCAGCAGTTACAGTTCCTGCGCCGTTTAGGTCAGTACATTGAAATTTTTATCCTGCATTACAACCCTTCACAGGAGTACTGGGCCGACAGCGTCGATCCGAACTGGAAGGCACGTTATGATGCGCGGGTGAAACAGCGTTTTCTGGCGCAGCATCCACAGGCCAATGATGCCGAGATTGCTCAGTTTTTCGAGCAGTTTACTCTGCATTTTAATGCCCAGAACCGTGAGTCGCGTCATCCCTTGCTGACCCGTCTGGGCAAGCAGGCACGCGATCATTTCTCCTTACTCTCTGCCTTATCTTCCGGTGAAGAAGGCGTGTGGGCCGATCTGTTTATTGATGACTATCAGCCCAGCTTATTGGGCAAGCTGCAGGCCGATATCCTGTATTTAAATGAACCGGCCGCGCATCAATATGCTTTAGAGCAGCATGATGATTCCATCCAGATTCATGTCTGCCATTCCAGTCTGCGTCAGCTGGAAGTGTTAAAAGACCAGCTGCTGCACTGGCTGTCGCAAGGCACGAAAGAGCAGCCGCGCCGGCCAAGCGATATTCTGGTTTTGAGTCCGAATTTAAAAGAGATCGAACCTTTAATCCGCAGTGTCTTTGCGCCACCACCGAGTGCGCGTGATCTGGGCAGTCCCTCACATGACAGCAGCAGGTTGGCCCAGCACAGCGTGTATTTGCCAATTCAGATTGCCGGGGTCAGCCAGCTGGATGTCAGCAATGCCTGGCGCGCCGTGGCTGGCCGGATTCGTCTGTTACAGGGCCGCTTTAGTCTGGATGAATTTGCTGATTGGCTTGGGCTAGCGGCCAGTTTGCAGCGTTATGAGCTGGACATTGCCCAGCTGGAGCGTCTGCTGGAACTGCTCAGTGCCGCTGGTTTTAAACGCGGTTTTGATGCCGAGCATTTGCAGCGCAGCCTGAGCGCCGATGATCAGGATTATCGCTTCAGCTTTAAATTTGCGCTGGATCGTCTGGCGCTGGGGCTGGCCATTCCGGAGCATACCCTGTTTCAGGATACGCTATGTTTTGCCGAGGTAATGCCGGCCGATTTTGAACTGATTGCCAAACTGATCCAGATTTATCAGGACCTGGCCGAGCGCCGGCACTGGATGATTGCGCATGAACGCGGCGAGAACACGCGGGCCGAACAGTGGCTAAAACGCTTAATGCAAGACATTGACGAGTTTAGTGCAGCCGGTGTCACCGCGCTGGAAAACGTCTATAAAATCATTAAAAAGCAATACCGTATGCTGACTTTGGCTAGCTATTATGATGAGCAGGACCGGCATGCACTGGCGGCCTTAAGTCTGCCTTTGCCGTATATATTGGAAGAAATTGAAGCACAGCTGGCAGCACAACTGGAACAGGCTGAACCAAGCGGCCAGATTACCTTTTGCCAGCTGGGCCAGCTGCGTCCACTGCCGTATAAACTGGTGGTGATGCTGAATCTGGACAGTGGCAAATTCCCGAATCGTAATGTGCAGCTGCCATTCGATTTAATGCAGTTGCTGAAACCGCAACTGGGTGACCGCTCGCGTCTGGAAGATGATCAGGGTGCATTTTTGGATGCACTGCTATTGGCGCAGGACAAGGTCTGGCTGTTTTATAACGGCTTTGATGTCAATGACGGGCAGGTGCGTGATCCGTCCAGCATCTTGCAGGAGCTGATTCAGCATCTGGCGCTGATTGTTGCCGCGCCGCAGCCCGAGTCTGCGCTGAACCAGACCGTGAATATTGACGGGATTGAGGTGCCGGAGCAGTTGCGTCAGCTGTACTGTGTGCACCGTTTACAGCCGTTTGATCCGCTCGGTTTTGAATCCAGCGAGATCATCCGTTTTCAGGACCAGTGGTATGCAGTGGCACAGCAGATTCGTCAGCCGGGTGGGCAGCGCAGTCACTGGGCCAATCAGCCTTATCCTTTATTGACCCAGGATTTGCAGGTGCTGGACAGCCAGCAATGGATTCAGGACATGATTTTCCCGGCGCGGCTGTATTTAAAAAGTGTCGGGGTGGAAAACCTGCGCCCGGAACAGCGCAGCGATCAGGCCGAGCCGTTATTGCTGGATGGTTTAGGCCGTTATACCATCCGCGATTTTCTGAAACAGCAGCACGATACGCCCGATCCGGCACTGTTACAAGACCGCCTGCCGATTGGCAAAATTCGTGAAGGCAGCTGGACCATGAGTCTGGTCGAACAGCAGCAGCTACAGGCCCGCTTGCAGCACTATGCACCGAGTGAAACGACTATCACCCGACAGGTCTGGAAAGTGCGTCCTGACTTGCACATCCGCCTGACCCTGCCAAAACAGGGCGCCGAGCGCTGGGTTAGTCTGGAAGCGTCCAGTGCGCGTGCCAAACGCCGTACCGCACTCTGGCTGGAATATCTGCTCTGGCTGGCCTATCTGAATCTGGGTGATGGCGGCCAGCAGCATCAGCGGATTGTGGTATTTAGCGATGATACCGTCTGCTGTGAAGGGGTCAGTTCCAATCAGGCCAGACAGTGGCTGGAACACTGGTTTAAGGCTTGGGACTATGGCCAGCGCCAGCCCTTGGTACTGCCATCAGCCTTGCTGCTGAAAGTGGCGGAAAAAGGCAAGCAGCATGAATGGGAACCCGATGCCGAACAGCGTATGCAGCTGAAAGATCTGGAGGGGCTGTATAAGGACTGGAATGATTCAGGCCAGTTCAGTGCCTTTTCAGTGGCCGACAATGAAGCCTGCAAGCATCATCGTGACTGGCAGTTTATTTTGCAGGAGCAGGATGCCAGTTTATTATTGGTACATGCCTGTGAACAGTTTTCCTATGATTTATACCAGCCGATTTTCTGGCACCAGCAGACGCTTGAGGAGTAAATGATGGCCGCTACTCCACATTCTTCGCCACTATCTTTCCAGCCCATTACCGACATGCAGTTCAAGGGGCTGCACTGGATTGAAGCTTCGGCTGGCACCGGCAAGACCTATACCTTATCCAGCCTGATTGTGCGGATTTTTCTGGAAGCCTATTTACCCCATCAGGTGGTGGCGACCACCTTTACCCGTGCCGCCGCGGCCGAGCTGAAAAGCCGGATTCGTGCACGTCTGGTTGAAACCCTACGTTATTTTGAACAGTGCCAGTCTTATACCGAAGCCGAACTGCAAGCCAAGGCCCAGACTGAGTCCGATCCGCTATTGCAAAAAGTGCTGGCGGATTATGCTGCCAAACCGGACTTTGCCCGTGACCGGCTCAAGCTGGTGATTGACCAGCTGGATGAACTGTTTGTGGGTACCTTAGACAGTTTTAGCCAGAAGTTGTTGCGAGAATTCAGTTTTGAATGTGGCAAGATTGAACGCGCCGATATTACTGATGATGCCAAAAGTTATGTGCATCAGCTGATTCATGATGTGCTGCGGCAATGGCTGCAGGCCCAGCCACAGCAGGTGGTGAATTATCTGCTGTTGCAAAAGAAACTCAAGCATGTCGACGCCTATGTGGGTATTGTTGAAAATACCCTGAATTTTGCCTCGGCCCAGTTTCGTGAAGTACCGGCGCCCGAACTGGATTTAAACCAGTTTGAAGCAGCCATTGATGAGTTGTTGCAGCTGGATCTGGCTGATGTCGACAGCCTAAGCGACTATTATCTGGCGCAGGGCCAGTACGCTGCACTGGTCGGGAAAAAGTGGCGCACCAATCAGCTGATGCAACACACCTTATGCGAGGCTTTGCCGGCATTACTAAAGGCGTTGTCCCAGCAACGCGGCTATGCCTTGTTTGCACCACATTTTGAAAAAACCTTAAAGCTGTGTACCGATTTATCCACCAAAAAAGTGCTGAACAAATGCCCGGACGAGGTGCTGACGCAATTTGAACAGCATGCGGTGATTCAACGGCTGAAAGCCTTCTGCCAGCAGTTGCAGCAACTGCAACTGGATTTAGAGCTGCTGGATGCCTATCTCAAATACTATTTAAGCCGTGAAGTAAAAAAACGCCTGCCACAGGTGTTGCAGCAAAAAGGTGAAACCACCTTTGCCCAGCAGATCCGCAGCCTGTCGGAAGCCTTGCAGGGCGAGCAGGGACTGCGTTTTGCCCAGTTTGTGCACAGTAAATATCCGCTGATTCTGGTCGATGAATTTCAGGATACAAACCAGGATCAGGACAGTATGCTGGCCAGTATCTGGCGTCATGCCCGCTATTATCAGCAGGGCTGCATGATTATGGTCGGTGATCCAAAACAGGCCATTTACGGTTTCCGCGGCGGTGATATGCTGACCTATAACAAGGCCCAGGCCGATGTGCAGGCCAAACAGGGGCGCCTGTATAGCCTGAAATACAATCATCGTTCTATTCCGGCTCTGGTGGAAGTGGTGGACGCCTTGTTCCAGCGCCAAATAGATTTTGGTGAAGAGGTGCAATATAGCCTGGTAGAAGCTGGACCTCGCCCCCATCCGGCCTTAATTGACGGGCAAGGGGAGAACCGGCAGCCCTTACGCTGGTTAATGCTAGAAGACAAAAATAATGAAGCATTGCAGGTGGCCTGGAAAATCCGGGAGCTTTTAAATCAGGCGGCGCAGCAGCAGATCTATCTGCACAATGGTCAGGAGCGCAGCCCGCTAATTGAAGATGATATTGCGGTGCTGTCCAAAAACCATGACGGGCTGGACAAGGTGCAGTATGAACTGGAGCGGCTCGGGATTCGGGTGAACCGTCCATCCAAACGCAGTGTGTTTGACAGCCAGATCGCCAAAGATGTGGGTGCGGTGCTGACCGCAATCATGCATCCTTATGATGAAGCCAAAGTCAAACGGGCCTTGTTAAGCCGCCTGCTGAATTTTAATTTACAGCGCTTACTGGAACTGGAGGCTCATCCGGCCGGCCTGAGCCAGTTTATGGATGATTTTGACTGCATCCGCAGCATCTGGTTTGAAAAAGGCTTTTTAAGTGCCTGGCAATATGCCCTGAACCTGTTTCAGGTCTGGGAGAATCTGGTCGCCCATCACAGCCGTGACAATGAACGGGTGGTGGTCAATCTGCGCCATTTAAGCGAACTGCTTAGCCAGCACAGCGAACATTATCAGGGTGCACAAACCCTGTATCAGTGGTATTTAAAACAGTTGCAGGCGCCAAGTGAACGCGAGTGGGAACTGGAGCGAAAACTGTCCAATGCCGCCGGGGTACAGCTGATGACCATCCACCAGTCCAAAGGGCTGGAATTTAAAGTGGTGTTTTTGCTGGGGGCTGATAAGGACTTTCGCGAGGTCAACAAAACCCTGAATTTCTCGACCATTCAGGCGGTCAATCCGCTGACCGGTCAAACCGAGCAGCAGCGTCTGATTGCGGTAAATGCAGCAGCCTTGCTCAGTGCAGAGGATCAACAGCAGCATCAGCTTCGGGCCGAAGCTGAGCAACGCCGTCTGTGGTATGTGGCGCTGACCCGGGCCAGCCATCGGGTCTATGCCATTTTGCAGGATCAGAGCGGAAAATCCTGCTCCGGTCTGGCCTTCTGGCGCGGTCAGGGCAGCGACGTTTTCCAGCATCCGCATTGTGGCGATGAAGCGTTGCTGACTGAAAAGCCGCCAAGGCTGAAGCTGCAGCAGCATGAGCAGACGCTGCCATTAACGGCAAAGACTTTCCCGCAGCAGCGTTTTTATCCGCGCAGTAAAACCAGTTTCAGTGCTCTGGCCCAGCATTTAAGCCGTAAACAGGCGATTGATGCGCTGGCGGCTCATATTGAGCAGCACAGCAGTGCCTCTGATGAACTGCATCAGCCAGTAGCGGTGGCTGATGTCGACATCCTGAATCAGCCGATTGCCTGGATTAAACGCCAGTTCCCGATGGGTACGCTGGCCGGTAATTTCCTGCATGAGATTTTTGAACACATTGATTTTCAGGATCAGCAGGACTGGCCGCTGGAAATCCAGCGCCGTTTTAAAAATGATTATCCTTCTTTGTGGCAGGAGCTGCAGGACAAGTTTAGTCAGGAATATCCGGAACATACGGAGGACATCTTGCTGAGCTGGCTGTCGGCTTGGCTGCTGGATGTGCTGAGTACACCGCTGCATCCGGGCTTTCAGTTAAAACAGCTGGCGCCCGAGCAGCATCTGGCAGAATTTCCGTTTTATCTGTCCTTGTCCGATCAGGTCTTGGCGATCAAGCGGATTCATCAGCTGTTTGATGAATATGGCATTCAGATGCTGGATTTTCATGATGCCAATTCGGCGCGCTATTTAACCGGTTCGATTGACCTGGTGTATTTTGATGGCCACCGTTACCATATTGCCGATTATAAAAGTAACTTTTTAGGCGCCGATCAGTCGCATTATCAGGCGGCCTCGGTGCAGGCCAGCATGTCACAGTCCAGTTACTGGCTGCAGGCCGGTCTGTATCTGGTGGCCCTGCATCGCTACTTGAAAGTCCATCTGGAAAATTACGATATTTATCAACATTTAGGTGGGGCCAGCTATTTGTATTTGCGCGGCATGAATGGTCAGGCCGGGCAGGGCGTGTACCATTGGAAACCGCCGGTCGAGTTTATTTTGCGACTGGATGCACTGTTGGGGAATCCAACTGTCGATCAACTGGGGAAAATTGCCTAAATCATTTAATAACATTTAAAGAAAGAATGATTTAGCATGTGGATAACTTTGAGGATAATAGTGTGGACAACCAGCGGACAGTTTTAGCAGCAACGCCTGAAACCCAAACCCCGGCATGGTTTGCGCTTTGGAGTAACTATCTTTTACAGGCGCCTTTTTTTCAGGCGGAAAAGCGAGAAGATTCCGCTAAAATCATCGCGCAGTTGCTGGAGGCTACTCTCAATGGTGACAGCTGTATAGCCGCTTCTGCCGAACAGGTGGCAGCGTTGGCCAATCTGGTCGGTTCCGGTTCTGAACCGGGTTCGGTGGCGCCGTTTATTTATGACCAGCAGCATTTATACCTGTACCGTTATTGGGCGCTGGAGTCGGCGCTGGCACAGCAGGTGGCACGCTTAAAACAGCAAGCTGTTACGGCGGTAGATGTGTCGGACTATCTGCATTTATTGGAAGACCAGCACCAGCAGCAGGCGCTCAAAATGACCGCGACTACCGCTTTTAACCTGATTACGGGCGGCCCGGGTACCGGTAAAACCTATACTTTGGCGCGGATTATTGCCGTGCTAAACCAGGCCTTGCCGGAAATCCGGATTGCCATGGCGGCCCCGACCGGAAAAGCCGCGCAGCGTATGAAAGAAGCACTGCAGAATTCCTTTGATGATCCGAAAATTGCCAATCTGGTCAGTGACGATCTCAAACGCCTGACTCCAATTACCATCCACCGGCTTTTGGGCCTTGGCAACCGGCAGCAGCCACGTTTTCATGCTCGGCAGCCTTTACCTTATGACCTGATTGTGATTGATGAAGCCTCCATGCTGGACCTGAATCTGGCCAGTATGCTGTTCAATGCCATTGCTGAACAGACCCGGGTGATTTTACTGGGAGATGCGCAGCAGCTGGCGTCGGTCGATGTTGGTTCGGTACTGGCCGATTTACAGCAGGTGCCGGCACTGGCAGATAATCATGTGCATCTGGTCACCAGTCGCCGTTTTAAAGCCGGTGCCTTAATTGGTGAAATGGCCCGCTTTATTCAGCAGCAAACGGCTGAACAGCCGGCCGCGCAAATCTTGCAGCAGTTTGCCGCACAGCTGGTGCAGCCGGGCGAATTACAGGCCGTAACTTTAACGCAGGACATGGCCGATGTACTGCAACTGGAATATTTACCCGATGAAGCCCCGGATCCCATAGCCGGGCAGGGCTATTATGACAAACTGATGCTGGGCTATCAGGGCTATGTGCACAGCCTAAAACAGTATTTACAGGCCGATGATCCGGACGCGGTGGTGGCGCAGGTGGTGAAAGCCTTTGACCAGTATCGGATTCTGACTGCAATTCGGCATGGTGGCTTGGGCTTGCAACAGCTGAACATGCAGATTGAGCAGCGTTTGTTGCAGCAACTGGTTCTGGACGTGGCCAAGCAGGGCGACTGGTATGTCGGCCGGCCGGTAATGATGACCTATAACGACTATCAGCTCGGCCTGTCCAACGGTGATATTGGCCTGTGTCTGCAACGTCTGCGTGAGGGCAACCGGCAGTTTGAAGTGTATTTCCCGAGTCTGGATAAATGGGTGCCAGCCACACGCTTGCCAAAAAATATTGAAACCGCATTTGCTCTGACCATTCATAAATCTCAAGGTTCGGAGTTTCAGCATGTGGCGGTGGTGCTGGATCAGGCCGCGCAGAATCTGCTGAGCAAGGAACTGATCTATACCGCCATTACCCGGGCCAAATCGGTGGTGAGTTTACTGGCCGACCGGCAGGCGCTGGTACAGGCCTTAACCGTGAAAACCAGCCGTAACAGTGGTGTGTTAGAAAAAGTAAATGAACATTTGTCATTATAAAGTTGGCATAAATAAACCCGGCCGTTGTAAGAAAATGCTTACAACGATTCGAGAAATTTGCGCATAGAGCTTTGCCTGAGTTTTTGAGAAGATGACTTCACACAAAAGCTCAACACGGAAAGTTGAGGAAAATCGCAAAACCAGAATAAGAAAGTCGAGAGACAGCGAGCTTACATTGAAGTAGGTGAAAAAAAGAGGAAACTTACAGCCGCTAAGCCTTGTAGTTTTGGGAGAGACTACAGGGCTTTTTTATTGGCAGTTCAAAATCAAAAAAATGAAGCGTCATTCATCGACGTAAGCGAAAACGTACAAGGAGAGAGGTAATTATCTGCTTCTTTCCCCAAGGGCTTGTGGCAAAATCTATCACATAAGGAAAGCCAATTAAAACAGGGAATGTTGATTAGAAGAAGGCCAAAGCCTCGCTATACATCACAATAAATAAAATTAGAACAACGAAAAAAGAAGAAACTACAGCGCAAAAAATAGCCCGGGAATTTATTCCCGGGCTATTTTTATTCCATCTTGGCTTATTTGCGTTTGATCATCTTGGGCTTCTACTCGGTGTTTTATCAAATGGAGCGTAAACCTCTGTCTTTCAGGTCAGAGATATAAGCGACACGACATGAAATGTCGTTTAATTGCTAAAAAACAATATTTCAAGCCTAATATGAGCTAATATAAGCCCATGAAAACACTTAAATTACGCATAAAAAACAGTCACACAAAGGTGCTAGACCAATTGGCATCTGAAGTTACTTTTGTCTGGAACTATGTCAATGATTTGTGTTTCAAACACCTACAGCGCAAACAACAATTCTTTTCAGCATACGATATTGCTAAATACACGAAAGGCGCATCAAAGGAATGTAGTCTTCATAGCCAAACCATTCAGGCTGTAACAGAAGAATTGGTCACTCGCAGAAAACAGTTCAAAAAATTAAAATTGAGATGGCGTGTCAGTAATAAGAAATCAGCAAGAAGATCACTAGGTTGGATACCCTTTAAAAAGGTCGCTATTAAATATGCCGATGGATACGTTCAGTATGGCAAGCATCAATTCAAGCTATGGGATAGTTACGGACTATCGAAATACAGCATTCAAACAGGCTCATTTGTAGAGGATAGTCGTGGACGTTGGTATGTCTGCTTAGTGGTTGATTCACCCAAACAAGACAAACCTACCGCCACAAAAGCCGTGGGCATTGATCTAGGCTTAAAAGATATTGCTACTTGTTCAGATGGTACGATCATTTCCAATCCCAAGTTCTACCATCAATATGAACAGAAATTAGGGATTGCTCAGAGAGCGAGAAATAAAAAGCGTGTCCGTGCATTACACGCCAAGATTGCAAACTGTCGTAAAGACCATTTGCACAAGGCTAGCACCCAGCTGGTGAAAGACAATGCACTGATTGTCGTTGGTGATCTAAGAGCGAACAAACTTGTAAAAACTAAAATGGCGAAATCTGTTTTAGATACAGGATTTTCAGCACTCACAACCATGCTCAAGTATAAATGCGAGAACGCAGGGGTCATGTTTGAGGAAGTCAATGAGAGATTCACAACCCAAACCTGTTCGAGCTGCGGTACAATCACCGCAAGCAGTCCGAAAGGTAGAGCAGATTTGCGAATAAGAGTATGGGAATGTGAATGCGGAAGTGTAAATCAACGCGATTTAAACTCCGCCAAGAACATACTTGCGCTTGGGCATAAGCGTCTAGCAGTAGGAATTACCCTCCTTTCAGGTGGGTGAGGATGTCAAGAATAGAATCAATCCTCCGGGTAGACGCTGCATCATTCATGTGACATCGCATCGGATAATTCATGGCTTTTTCGCGTTGTGTTTTGCAATTTAAGCGGTTTTGTCTTAAAATAATGCACTTGCTGTAGTGATGCACGGCAGTCAGACAGATGCTTGACATCGGTTTGATTTTTATCAAGGTATTTTATAAGCATCTCGGAGAAATCGAATGGCTTTAACAAACGCAGATCGCGCAGAGATCATCGCTAAATTTGCTCGTGCTGAAAACGACACTGGTTCACCAGAAGTTCAAGTAGCTCTTTTAACTGCTCAAATCAATGACTTACAAGGTCACTTCAAAGAGCACAAACACGACCACCATAGCCGTCGCGGTCTGATCCGTATGGTTAACCAACGTCGTAAATTATTAGACTACTTAAACGGTAAAGATCACGGTCGTTATGTTGCGTTGATCGGTGCTTTAGGTTTACGTCGTTAATTCGATTTAGACTTTTATTTTCGGGTTATTGCATGCGTTGCGCTGTATGTCTGAAAACTAAAGTGTACCCGGCGTTGACCGGGTAATTAAGAAGGGGCGATTGTTTCGCTCCTTCTTTGTGTTTAAAAAACCTATATTTCTAGTGAGGTCGGCTTCTAAGCTTTGTCATTTACTTGAACCTGAGTCGTGAATGCCAAACCTTAGGGGTCTCCACTAGAATAAAATCAGGAAACAAAAATACATGTCAATGTTTAATATTATTCGTAAAGAATTCCAATATGGTCAGTACAACGTGGTACTGGAAACCGGTCGTGTTGCACGTCAGGCCAACTCGGTTTTAATCACCATGGGTGGTGTATCGGTACTGGTGGCGGTAGTTGCACAGCCAACAGCAAAAGCCGGTCAGGACTTTTTCCCACTAACCGTAAACTATCAAGAAAAGCAATACGCTGCTGGCCGTATTCCGGGTGGTTATGGCAAACGTGAAGGCCGTGCGTCTGAGGCAGAAACTTTAATTTCACGTCTTATTGATCGTCCAATTCGTCCATTGTTCCCGGAAGGTTATTACAACGAAATCCAGGTAACAGCAACAGTTGTCTCTTCTGACAAAACCATGGAAGCGGATATTGCTGCCATGTTAGGTACTTCAGCAGCACTGGCAATTGCGGGTACACCGTTCCGTGGCCCAATTGGTGCAGCACGTGTGGGTTTAATCAACGGTGAATACATCCTGAACCCGAACCACGAACAGCTGGCACAGTCTGACCTTGACCTCGTGGTTGCAGGTACAGAAGCTGCAGTACTGATGGTTGAATCTGAAGCGAAAGAACTGTCTGAAGACCAGATGCTGGGCGCAGTGTTATTCGGTCATGACGAAATGCAAATTGCGATTCAGGCGATTAATGAATTTGCAGCAGCGGCTGGCGCAACTGAGTCAACCTGGACTGCACCAGAGAAAAATGAAGACCTTCGCGCGAAATTAAAAGAAGCGTTTGAAGCGAAAATCTCTGAAGCCTATACCATTGCAATCAAACAAGACCGTTATGCTGCTTTGGATGCATTGCAAGCAGAGGCGGTTGCGCAGTTCGTACCTGAAGAAGATGTAGATGGCATCGCAGATGACCTGAATGAACTGTTTGAAGATCTGAAATACCGCACTGTACGTGACAACATCCTGTCTGGTAAGCCGCGTATTGATGGTCGTGACACCAAAACTGTACGTGCGTTAGATGTACAGGTGGGCGTTCTTGATCGTGCTCACGGTTCTGCGCTGTTCACCCGTGGTGAAACACAGGCGTTGGTAACAACGACTCTTGGTAACACCCGTGATGCATTAATGGTTGATACCCTGGCTGGAACCAAAACTGACAACTTCATGTTGCACTACAACTTCCCGGCTTACTCGGTTGGTGAAACGGGTCGTGAGTCTGGTCCTAAACGTCGTGAAATCGGTCACGGTCGTCTGGCACGTCGTGGTGTACAAGCGGTTCTTCCAGCTGCTGACCGCTTCCCGTACGTAATCCGTATTGTATCGGACATTACTGAATCGAACGGTTCATCTTCTATGGCGTCTGTATGTGGTGCATCTCTGTCACTGATGGATGCCGGTGTTCCACTAAAAGCACCAGTTGCGGGTATTGCGATGGGTCTGGTCAAAGAAGGCGAGCGTTTCGCAGTGCTTTCTGACATCCTGGGTGACGAAGACCACCTGGGCGACATGGACTTTAAAGTTGCCGGTTCTGCCAACGGTATTACTGCGCTGCAAATGGACATCAAAATCGAAGGGATCACTGAAGAGATCATGGAAGTGGCATTGAACCAGGCTTATACCGGTCGTATGCACATCCTGAACGAAATGAACAAAGTGATTTCACGTGCACGTCCAGAAATTTCAATGCATGCGCCTACCTTCCAGGTCATTACCATCAACCCGGACAAAATCCGTGACGTGATTGGTAAAGGCGGTGCAACCATTCGTCAAATCACTGAAGAAACCAAAGCGGCAATTGATATTGAAGACAACGGTACCGTTCGCGTATTTGGTGAAACCAAAGCAGCTGCACAAGCGGCTATTGCCAAAATTCAGGCTTTAACTGCTGAAGTTGAACCAGGCAAAATCTACGCCGGTAAAGTAATTCGTATTGTTGAATTCGGTGCCTTCGTAAACATCATGCCGGGTACAGATGGTCTGCTGCACATTTCTCAAATTTCAAATGAGCGTGTAGCTAACGTGACTGATGTACTGAAAGAAGGCCAGGAAGTGAAAGTCCAGGTTGCAGATGTCGACAACCGTGGCCGTATCAAGTTAACCATGAAAGACATTGATCAGGCTTAATTTCAGGCCCTGATGAATTGAAAAAGCCCGCTTTATGAAGCGGGCTTTTTTATGGCATGATCGCAAAATAAAATGACAGGAATGTGGATGCACGCGGATGCAACAGTATCATTTTTCCCTTCATGACACCACACAACAGTTATTTCTGCATCGGGAGCCGGCCGCCGAGGCAGAATTTATCTGGCTGGACTATACCCGGGAAGATGTACGCCAGCATCCGGAACAGTGGCAGCAACAGGTACTGCAGCTCACCCAGCTGTGGCTGAACGAATATCATCTGCGCGATATTTTAAATCTGGAACATCCCTGCAATTTCGATAGTCTGGAAGATTATGACCTGCTGATTTTCCGCAAACTGATTACCCCGGATGACCAGATTTATAACTTTAATGACGAAGCGCATGAGCATGTGTTTGGCTTAAGCATCACACCAGTCAGTTTTATTCTGACCCCGCAGGTGCTTATTACGGTGCGTGAGCAGGGCAATAAAGCCATTGAAAATTATATTGCCCGTTTAGATACCATTTTAAGCCGGCCAGCTGAAGAGCAGAATAAACCGAAAAAACTGGCAACCTCGCCTCTAGATTTGGCCTTACGTTTACTGAACAGTATGGTCGATGACTATTTAAATCTGCGCCATCCTTTAACCCGCCGGGTCGAGTTTTGGCAGCGTGAGCTGTTGCAGGGCCATCGCCGTTTTAACCAGTGGCATCAGTTGCTACAGGAAAATATGGCATTTCAGCATGTGGAAAATCTGTGTGAAGAACAGATTGATACCTTGCAGGAACTGCGCGATGAAATTGTCGAAAACTATCTGCATTTAAAAGGCAAGAAACGCAGTGAAAAACAGGAAATCATGCTGGTGCGGGTAGATGACTTAAGCAGCCATGTGGCCCGCATCCAGAAACATACCTTGCGTTTAAGAAGTGCCATTCAGGCGGCCATTGATCTGCATTTTTCTGCCATTGCCAACCAGACCAATGAAAATATGCGGATTCTGGCGATTATTACCGCGGTGTTTGCACCCTTAACCCTGTTAACCGGAATTTATGGCATGAATTTCGTGATGATTCCGGGGCTGGGTTCACCCTATGCTTTCTGGGTGATGCTTGGCACCATGCTTATTACCACCTTGTTGCTGCTGTATTATTTTTATCGGCGGCATATGGTGGGACGCGGTGAAAAAAGTGTGCTGGACATGCTTTCGCAGCGACCGGATCGGACCCGGATTGACCTGTTCTGGTTTCTGGATTATGTGCCCGGCAAGCCGTTACCACCGGAAGGTCAGAACGCTCTTCGAGATTCTCAGCTTAAACCAAAATAACGCAGTCCTTCATTTGCCTGCCCGAAAGAAAGCATATACTTTCTTTCGGGCAGAATGCAGATTTCATCGCACTGCAATAAAAACCGGTTAAGGTGAAGATGAAGGATTTTGCTGGGCCTGCTGCAAAAGCTGATAAATCTGATCTTTCAGTTTTAATTTTTTGCGTTTCAGCGCCTCGATATCATCATTAATCTGATGAACCGGATCAAGCTCGAGCTGGCTGATTTTCCGGTCCAGATGTTCATGATCTTCAAACAGGCGCGCAAAATGTGGGTTGTCTTCGCGCAGTTGTTGCATTAATTCCCGAAACTCCGGGAACATGAGTTTGACCTTTTTGTTGCATTCTTTTGTTTTCATTGCGACCGTCTATTTTCCCAAAAATAAAGAGAGGGAAATACGCAGATTTCCCTGTAGAGAGTAAATGGCGTGGTGCCTAGCTTTGTCTTAAATGCAGATGTTTGACTTCTTTGCGCAAATTTTGCAGTTCATCAATCAGGTCGAGCATCATGGCGACGGCAGAAAAGCTGGCATTAAAATCGCGTTGCAGGCGATAGGCCTGGCGGGCACGAGAGACATCTTCCCCAAAGAACTGGTGAATCCGTTCTTCCGGACGTGAAGGGAGAATGTCATATTCTAAAAGCTGTAATACCCATTCTGGGCTTTGACCACAAGCTTCAGCAAAATGCTCTAAATCAAAAGATACGCGCTCATCTATAATTTCAGCTTGTGGGCGACCAGACTGGGAGTTTTCGCGATATTGGATCGTGGTCATGGCTTACTCCTTTTAGCTTGAACTTGTTAAAACAAGGAAGAGCAGATGCATGGGTTGCTCTATCGCAATTTTGGGTCTATGCGCTGCGCTCTTGTTGTTTTATCTGAAGGATTAATTTTATTTAAAACCATATTTCAGCATTTGGCTGTTTTGTTTGGTATTCCTTTGTGCTTGAAACGTAGCCTTGCTTGCTTTTTCGCCATTTTGCTGGCAGCAAGAACAGTCAACAGGCCTACCTTCAGCTTAAATAAACTGTTTAAATTTTATTCATTATTCAGGCTTTCGAGAGGGACGGACAGAGGGTAGAGCAACTATATTGTTTCAAATTATGTCCATATCATTAAGATAAAATGAAGGCTTCCGTAGAAGCCTCTTGTAAACTTGTTGAAGAATCAGTATTTAATCCAGGTCACACTACGACCGATCACGGAAACACCGACATAGCCGCGTAAGGTCAGGCGTTTACCGTTGGCACTTAGGCGTGCCTTGCCTTTATAGACTTTGCCACCAATCGGGTCGAGTACACTGCCTTGCACAAACTGTAACGGGTTTTTTGGATCCTGCTTAAAGCCCCAGATAAATGGCAAGCCGATAAACGGTTTGTTTTTAAGCTGGCCCGGACATTGGTGGCAAATATTCATTTTTTCTGCACCCGGAATGTTGCGGGTTTCAACAATAATACCTTCATAGGTGCCATCTGGCTTTTTACGGATTTCGACATCGGCACGGGAATAACTGGTACGGTCATCAATTGTTTTCCATTTCCCCACCAATGGATCATTCTCTGCGAAAGATACACCTGAAACTGTTGCCAAAAGCAATCCAGCAACAATCCCTGTAAACCCCTTTTTCATGATTATTATCCCCAACGCCATGCGCGTTATTAAAATTAGAGTAAAGTGCCTAATTCTATAGAAGAAAATACTGTTAAATCAATGAAATAATAAGTGAAAACGATCACAATAAGGCAGTAAACCGCTAAGTGGTTGCAGCTATTACGCGCGCTTGAATTCATCGGTCAGGTTATACAGAGAATGTGTGCGTACGCTAGATGAATAAATTGGTACGGTTTGTCGCAACCCCATAGCTTAAAAAAGATGAGTAACAGCTTGAGCGAGATTGATGCTGAGTTCAGCAAAAAGCGTGCGCTATTTGAACCTATATCTGCAGGGTCATAAAGATTGAATAAACGCATAAAACTGAACATAAAAAAGAGACCAAACTGTTCTCCAATTTGATCTCTCGGACATTTTAAATTGTACAGCTTAGCTTAGGTGTTCACCAAACAGGCCGAGTGCTTCTTCTGCAGTAAACTGATAACGTGCATTACAGAACTGGCAATCCATCACAATCGGGTTTTGATGTTCCAAGGTTTCGCGTACTGCATTGGCCCCAATCTGGGTCAGTGCCGTAGCACAGCGTTCTTTGGAACAGGTACAGCCAAATTTAAGATGTTCAACTTCTGGCAGACGTACTTCTTCTTCGTTGTACAGACGGTACAATACTTCCTGAACTTCCAGATCGGTCAGTTCGCTGGTTTTCAGGGTTTCGGTCAGCATGGTCAGACGTGGCCATAAATCTTCATCTACACGTTGCTGTTCTTCTTCGCTATTTCGCGGTAACAGCTGAATCAGCAAGCCGCCAGAACGCTGGTCGTTGCTGGCCAGTACAATACGGGTGGGAATTTGTGCAGATAAATCATAGTATTGCATCAGGCAGCCGGCCAGATTTGGCTTGTCTAAAGGCACAATACCCTGATAACGCTCACCAAATTCTGGTTCAATATTAATAAACAGCACCGGATTAACCAGGGTTTTGAGTACCGTGCTGCTGTCTTCAGCCTGCTGGAAATGCGGATCTGCCTCATAATCTGCCAAAGCACGAATTTCACCCAGATGGTTACATTCGGCCATTGCCCATTTAAAGGTACCGCTGGCTTGAATTTGCAGGCTAATCCGACCTTTAATTTTTAAGGTACTGGCCAGCAAAGCGGTGGCACTGAGCATTTCTCCCAAAAGGACCTGAATGGCTGGCGCATAGTCACGTTGGGCCAAAATAGTTTGCAGGGCTTCTTCAAGATGAACAATCTCACCGCGGACAGGGCTATCTTCAATAAAAAAGCGTTGGCGTAAATCAGACATAAAATTCTCCATAACCCTGCATTAATGGTGATGATATTGTAAATCACAAGTCAGTTTGATTCATTACGTGTTACATCAATATGATGGTTTTGTAGTGAACGCTTTAAATCTACACCGGTCGGGCTTTCCCGGACCTGGGCATCATTCTCGAACAGGTGCTCCAGCTCGGCCAGTGCATTGCGATGAGTTTCATAGATTTTTTGCTCATCGGTATAAATGTTCTGCTGCTGGGCCAGTAATTTTTCATCATAACTGCGAAACAATTCGATACTCTTGTAAGCATCTTCTTCAGCAATACCCTGGTCGCGCAGCGCGCAATAGGCCATCCCTAAAGAAGATAAATAGGTTTCGCGCCAGATGTGTTCAACGCCTAAATCCCGCAATAAATGCACATGATGGCGGTCACGGGCACGCACCAGCAGTTTGAGCTGTGGATAATTCAGGCGGATATGCCGAGCCACATTCATCGAGTCTTCAATATCATCAATGGCCAGAATAAAGGTCTTGGCATGTTCAATCCCGGCGGCACGTAAAATATCGGGCTGGGTGGCATCGCCATAATAGACTTTGCCGCCATAATTGCGCACAAAATCGACTTTATCCAGGTTGCTGTCAATGGCGGTATAGGGTAGGTGCTGCAAATAGGCCACCCGTGCAATAATCTGCCCGACCCGGCCAAAACCGGCAATAATCAGCGCTGGATGCGCATCGGGAATCTGGTCATATTCCGGCGTCTTGTCCTGATTCAGACGCGGAATCACCTGGCTGGTCATGAACCAGTACAGCACCGGGGTTAGCACCATCGACAGGGTCACCATCAGGGTAATTGGCTCTAAAATGGCCTGTGCCACCACTTTTTCTGTTAAGGCAACCTGTAACACCACAAAGGCAAATTCACCGCCTTGCGCTAGACAGGTGGCCAGTAGCAAACTGTTTTGCCAGGAATATTTAAAATACCGGGCAATTGCGGTCAGGGAAATAAATTTCACCAACAGCAGTACTAAGGCGCCGCCGAGAATGAACAGCGGACTGTCGATCAGCAGAGACATCTGAGTGGTCATCCCCACGGTCATGAAAAACAGGCCCAGCAATAGTCCTTTAAACGGTGCAATACTGGCTTCCAGTTCATGCCGGAATTCGGAATCGGCCAGTAGCACCCCGGTCAGGAAGGCGCCAAGCGTGGTGCTAATCCCCAAGACATCCATCAGGCAGACCACGGCCAGCACAATAAACAGGCCGACCGCGGTAATCAGCTCATGCGCGCCGGTTTTGGCAACAAAACGGAAAAACGGGCGCATGAGATAACGGCTAAATAAAAACAGTCCGCTAAAGGTGGCCAGAATCGCGGCGAAATAGGCCAGCCCGTGATGGGTCGATTCGGTACCGGCCAGCAAGGGAATAATCGCAATTAATGGAATGGCGGCGATATCCTGAAACAGCAGAATTGAAAAAGACTGCTGGCCATAACTGCTGTTCAGTTGCTGTTTTTCATTTAAAAGTTGCAGCACAAAGGCGGTTGAGGACAGGGCCAGGGCAAAACCAATAATCAGGCTGGCGGCAATCTGCTGCTGCAAACTGAAAAACACCAGAATCGCCAGTAACAGGCCAGTGACGGCCACCTGCGCGCTGCCCATGACAAAAATCGACTGACGCATTTGCCAGAGCCGCTGGGGCCGCAGTTCCAGACCAATAATGAACATCAGTAAAATGACGCCAAATTCAGCCAGTTCCTGAATGGCTTCCGGGTCGCTGGCGATATTGAACACGCTCGGGCCCAATAAAATACCGGTAAACAGATAGCCGAGTACGGTGGCAATCCCAAAACGCTTGAGCAGCGGAACCAGTAATAAAGAGGCACCCAGAAACAGGGTGATTTGCAGCAGTAACGACATCGACAATCCTAGGAGTTATGGTGCCCTCAGGCTGCAGCCAAGTCAGTGGTTAACTGAATTCCTGAGGGTCTATATCTAAGCTAAGTTTCATATTTGATGGCTTGTGATGCAACATATTTTGCCACCATGCACGTAGATAAAAATGTAAACGGGCACGATCTTGCGACAACAATACTAAATGGGCCTGATAGCGGCCGGCCTTGCGTTCCATTGGTGCCGGAATCGGTCCCCAGATATCAATTAACTGTTCAGAATTTTCTCGCAGCCATTGAGCATGTTGCTGTAAAAACTGCTGATTCTGCTCCTGACTTTTAGATTCGCAGCGAATCAGGGCGGTATAGCGAAATGGGGGCAGCAGGGCAGCCTGACGTTCTTTTAAGGTTTGCCGGGCAAAGGCACGATAATCCTGCTCGACCAGCGTGCTCAGCAGCGGATGATCAGGACGCAGGGTCTGTAAATAGACATCGCCTTTATGCTCACCGCGACCGGCACGACCGGCCACCTGCACAATCAGCTGCGCAGTCCGTTCCGGTGCCCGGATATCAACACTTAACAGGCCAGCATCAATATCTAAAATCGCTACTAAGGTGACATAAGGAAAATGATGACCCTTGGCCAGCATTTGGGTGCCGAGTAGAATCAGCGGCTGGCTGGTTTGAATGCGGTCATAAATTTTTTGCCAGCTGCCGACGCGGCTGGTGGAATCGCGGTCTACCCGCACCACCTCATAGTCCGGGAACAGCTGTTGTAGGTTTTCTTCAACCTTGGCTGTGCCCATACCCAGGGTTTTCAGTTCGCTATGCTGGCACTGCGGACATTGCTCCGGCTTGCGGTGAATGGTGCCACAATGATGACAATGCAGATGGGTATATGGACTATGATGCAGGGTAAAGTTGGCATCACAGTGTGGGCATTGTGCCTGCCAGCCACAGCTGTCACAGACCAGCACTGGCGCATAACCGCGGCGGTTTAAGAAAATTAGCACCTGTTCTTTTTTCTGCAGGCGTTTCTTGATTTCCTGAATCAGCAGCAGGCTTAGACCTAGCTGTTTTTGCGCAACTTTTAAGTCAATGATGTGAATTTTGGGCATCAGTGCCGGGCCGGCACGCTGGTTCAGTTCCAGACGGATCATTTTACCCTGTTCCGTTAAGGCATAGCTGTCAATGCTGGGCGTAGCTGAACCGAGAATCACCGGGCAGTTTTCTAAATGGGCACGGTATAAGGCCACATCACGGGCATGGTAACGAAAGCCTTCCTGCTGTTTAAATGACAGGTCGTGTTCTTCATCCAGAATAATCAGCCCCAAATTGGGCAGCGGGGTATAAATTGCCGAGCGCGTACCAAGAATAATGGAGGCTTTGCCGGTCTGGGCGGCCTGCCAGGCCTGCAGACGTTTGCTGTCATTTAAACCGGAATGCAGCAGCGCAATATGACAGTGAAAACGTGACTGGAAGCGGCTAATGGTTTGAGGAGTCAGGCCAATTTCCGGCACCAGCACCAATACCTGTTTACCCTGTTTTAGCACTTTCTGCATGATTTGCAGATAGACTTCGGTTTTACCACTGCCGGTCAGACCATCGAGTAAAAAGGCCTGATAACGATGCTGTGCTTTCAGTACGGTTTCAATGGCCTGTTTCTGGTCGCTGTTCGGGGTTAACGGCATTTGCGCCAGCGTCATTGGCACTGGGCTAAAATCCTGCTGTTCCAGATCGCAGTAGCAAATCTGCTTTTTTTCCAGCGCTTTTAAGGTTGCAGTTTCAATACCGGCCAGATTCAGGATATTTTCTGAGGTCCCGCTCGGATGCAGCTTCAGGACTTTATAAGCCTCCTGCTGCTTCTCGGAGCGCTTCAGTTTGGCTTCGGCCTGATCATCCAGTAGTTTCCACATTCGTGCCAGTAAATTATACGGGCGTCCCTGACGTAACAGGCTGGGCAGGGCGCTATGCATCACTTCGCCAATCGGAAACTGATAATACTGCGCCGACCATGTCAACAAAGTTAAAACTTTCTGATCTAGAATCGGCTGCTGGTCGAGCAGCTCGCTAATGGCTTTCAGTTTAATCTTGGGGTCAAGCGGATGATTGGGCGGGAGTTTTTCAATAATGATGCCCACCAGATTCTGCCGGCCAAAGGACACCAGCACCCGCGCGCCAACGGCAGCCTGCTGATATTCAGCCGCACTGAGCATATAGTCAAACCCGTCATACAGATAGACCGGAACAGCTACACGAACACGGTAGATGGGGGCGGGATGAACGGGCGAATTTGGCATAACAGCGGGTCTGCTTCCTGATGAAAATGTCGTCGTGCTCGATCTGGAGTTATGATAGAGTGAGCAAATAATTTATATCTCAGAATATGAATGATTTTGGTGGTGAGACGCAACTGCGTTGAATAATTTTTTGGAAAATTAGAGCATTACAATGCCTGCATATCAGTTTACAGCCCTTGATGCATCAGGAAAGCAGCAAAAAGGGGTTTTAGAAGGGGATTCTGCACGGCAGATTCGTCAGCAATTGCGTGACAAGGCCCTTATCCCGATTAGTGTTGATCCGGTAGAACAAAAACAGAAGCATCAGGCCCAGCGCTGGTTCCAGAAAAAAATGACCGCTTATGATCTGGCCTTAATGACCCGGCAGCTGTCGGTACTGGTGGCCGCAGCCATTCCGCTGGAAGAAGCCTTGCGCGCCGTGGCCAAGCAAAGTGAAAAAGTCCATGTGCAGAATTTATTGCTGTCGGTACGCTCCAAGGTTTTAGAAGGATATTCACTGGCCAATGCCTTACAGCAGTCGGGGCATTTTCCGGATTTATATATTGCCACCATTGCCGCCGGGGAACGTTCTGGACATCTGGATTTAATTTTGGACCAGCTGTCGGACTACACTGAAAACCGCTTTGCCATGCAGAAAAAAGTGCAGGGCGCGATGATTTATCCGATTATTTTAATGCTGATGTCCTTCGCGATTGTGATGGGGCTGATGACCTATGTGGTGCCGGATATTGTCAAAACCTTTGATCAGGACAAAGGCGCCTTGCCATGGATTACCGTGGCGTTAATGCAAGCCAGTGATTTTATCCGTCTGGCCTGGCCCTTTTTGCTGGTCGGGACGATTCTGGGCATCTTCCTGTTGGTCCGCTTTTTAAAAACCTCGGCCGGCCATTATGCATTTGATCGTTTAACCCTCAAACTGCCACTATTTGGTAAACTGTCACGTGGTATAAACGCAGCACGTTTTGCCAGCACCCTGTCGATTCTGACCCAGTCCGGTGTACCATTGGTTGATGCCTTAAAAATTGGCGCTGCGGTCAGCAGTAACTGGGTGATCCGCGATTCGGTTAATCTGGCGGCCGAGAAAGTCACCGAAGGGGGGAACTTGGGCACCCAACTGGAGCGCAGTGGTTATTTCCCGCCGATGATGGTACAAATGATTAAAAGTGGTGAAGCATCGGGTGAGCTCGACCGGATGCTGGAGCGCGCATCGACCATGCAGGATCGGGAGGTGACCACGCTCATCTCGACCTTACTGGCGCTGCTGGAGCCCTTAATGCTGGTGCTGATGGCCAGTATTGTGCTGGTGATTGTGATTGCGGTGATGCTGCCAATTGTGAATATGAATAATATGATTTAAACAGAAGCCAGTTAGAATTTTGCTGTGATCAAGATTCAAGTGGAAATTCTGAATGATGCAAATAAATGAGAGAGATTGAATGAAAAGGAATCAATTAAATAAACAGACAGGCTTTACCTTAATCGAAGTCATGGTGGTGATTGTTATTCTCGGTGTGCTTGCTGCGCTGATCGTTCCGAACGTGATGGGACGTGGTGAAAAGGCCAAAGTCGATACCACCGTGATCAAGTTACAAAGCATTGCAGGTTTTCTGGATCAATACAAGCTGGACAATGGCAAGTATCCAAGTATGCAGGAAGGTGGTCTGGATGCACTGGTGAATCAGCCCGCGACTGCAAAAAACTGGGTGCCGGGTGGTTATGTTAAAGGTGGCTATCTGAAAGACAGCTGGGATAATAAACTGCAATATGTAATCCCGGGCACCGATGGCCGAAGCTTCGATCTGTATTCATTTGGTGCAGATGGGGAATCGGGTGGTGAAGGGACTAATGCAGATATTTACTATCAACCATAAAGTTGTAAGTTAAATGTTGAGTTCTTCGGATAACCTCAGTCGATTAGCATATGCGGCAAGAGTTGGCTTAATCAGTATAATTTTTAATTTATGTACAATAGTTATAGTAAAAATTTTAAATTTTTCAAATTTTTATATAGTTTTTATTATATATGTTGTTAGCTTCTTGCTCATTTTACCTTTCTCGCTTAAGCGTTTACATCATATCAATATCTCAAGATGGTGGGGGATAGTTATCTTTTTACCGATAGTAAATTTACTATTCATGCTATTCCTTTATTTTAAACAAGGTACATTAGCAGTTCGTGAAAATAAAATTTGGGAAAAGCTTTTAGGAAGTTTAACTATTTTTATGCATATATGTATCACAACAAGTATTTTAATAGCGCCTTTTGTCCCGAACGTGATGGGCCGTGGTGAAAAAGCCAAAGTCGATACCACCGCAATTACCTTAAAAGGTGTGGCCGGCGCGCTGGATCAATACAAGCTGGACAATGGCCGTTATCCGTCCATGCAGGATGGTGGTTTAGATGCGCTGGTCAATCAGCCCGCGTCAGCTAAAAACTGGTTGCCGGGTGGTTATGTCAAAGGCGGTTATCCAAAAGACAGCTGGGACAATGACATTCAATATGTGATTCCAGGCTCTGAAGGTCGCGCTTTTGACCTGTATTCTTTTGGTGCAGATGGTCAGCAGGGCGGTGAAGGCACCGATGCCGATATTTATTATCAGCCTTAAGCCGGCTTGATTATAAATGCCGTGATGGAATATATCACTTCACCTGATTGGACTATTCAATTAAAGGTGAAGTGATAATAGCTCTTAATTATAAAAAATATACTAATATCTTGATAAATATAGATTTAAGATAATCTTCCAGATTTGAGATTCATAATAAGAATTATTCCCAACAGTACTGATTACAATAATCCCGGGAATGTGGAGCAATATCATCTATTTATTTCATTAAAACCGTTCATAATAAGTCAAAAGGCACATATTTGTCTGGAGGATGGTATGAAAGCATTAATCTTGTCGGATGAAATTAACCAGTTTCACTGGACGATGCTGAAGTCTGTTCTGCTGATTTTAAGCCTGCTTCCCTTGAGTCAGGGCTTTTTGCATCTCTGGCAAAGCACCGAAGGCAGCAGCCAGATTATGGTCGGTTTCTTCGCCCTGAGCCTGATGAGCTCGTGCTTGCTCTTAAGTTTCTGGTCGGCGCTACAAGCCACTATTTTAAAACTAGAACCAGAACAGGCCTCTTGCTTTGAGCAGGCAGTGGTAAAAGTCTATCGTTATTTGCCGATGCTCTCTCTGGCGGCGATGCTGTCCTATCTGGTGACCCAGCTTTAAATATAGACAAAATAAAAAAACCGAGGCATGCACCTCGGTTTTTTTATTACGCCTCCCTTTTACAAAGGGTGAGAAGTACTGCTTCGCAAGGGAGGGATTTATAAAGTTAATCCCCTTAACCCCCCTTTGATAAAGGGGGACTTCATAGGCGAATTATCTTCTCGACTTAAAGCTCACATCGACCTTACGTGGGCGGAAACGCCATCCAAGTAATAACAGCAGGGCTGAGAGAATCAGCACCGGCCAATCACTAAGGCGGGTATACAGGGTCTGGCCCTGCATTGCCGGTAATTCACCGCGCAGCACCGCTTCCTGATCAATTGGAGCCTGCTGCACAATATGGCCCTGATGGTCAATAAAGGCGGTCACACCGGTATTGGTGGCCCGAATAAACCAGCGGCCATTTTCTTTGGCACGCATCTGCACCATCTGTAAATGCTGCCACGGGCCGGCTGTACCGGTAAACCAGGCATCATTGGACACAGTCACCAGAAAATCACTCTGGCTGGCATTACGACGGGTCAGATTCGGATAGGCCACTTCATAACAGATGGCTGCACCCAACGGCGAGTTGTGAATCATCAAGGGCTTTTGTTCTTTGGCACCGCGCGAAAAACCACTCATGGATGGATCATTCTGCAAGGCCGGCAAGACCCAGCTTAACAGGCCGGATAAAGGAATATATTCACCAAATGGTACCAGGCGCTGTTTCTTGTATAAGCCTTCTGAATCTGTACCGGTGGCCATAATACTGTTGTAGTACATCGGCTGGCCATTTTGCTGCGATTCAGGCAGGTCCCAATACGGAATGCCGGTGACCCAGGCACTTCCCGTTTTTTCCGCCTCGGTTTTCATGGCGGCTAAAAACGGTTCGATATCGGTCTGGAACATTGGAATGGAAGATTCCGGCCAGACAATCAGGTCGCGGCCCCATTCGGTGCGGGTCAGTTCGCTGTAGATCAGCAGGGTTTTCAGTTGATATTCGGTCAGCCATTTCAGGTCTTGCGGAATATTGCCCTGAATCAAGGACACGGACAGCGGCGGTTCATCTTTCTGGTTAACAAAACTGAGCTGGGAAGCACCCCAGGCACCAGCCAGGAGCAGCAATGACGGCACCAGCCAGAAGATGCGTTTATTCAGGATTTCCACCAGCGCACAGGCCAGAATAAGGGCCACAAACGACACCCCGAACACCCCGAATAAGGGCGCATAGCTGTCCAGAAAACGCTCGGTAAAGGCATAGCCGACAAATAGCCACGGGAAACCGGTAAATACCCAGGTTTTGGCCCATTCAAAGAACACCCACAGCGGAGCGAAAGTTAGCGGCGTTTCCGGGAAGAAGCGGCGATACAGCCAGGTCTGAATGGCGGTAAACAGCCCCATGGCCAAGGCCATAATCGCAATCATCAGCACGCTTAAAATGGCCGGGGTATCTCCATAGACATGAATGGAGGTATATAGCCAGAATGCACCGACAAACCACAGGCCAATGCCGTAGGCCCAGCCAATAAAAAAGGCCTGTTTGGCAGAACGCTGACGTAAAACTGCATAAAGCAAGGCCGGAGACAGCAGGGCAATCCACCAGTAATAATACGGTGCCAGGGCAAAACTGAAAATGGCACCTGCGATTAAGGCAATCAGCAGGGGATAAACTAGCGGGAGCTGTTTGTGTTGTTGGGATGAATCTAACAGCTTGGTGAAATAAGTCCTCATTGACGTACAGCTCGAATCAGATGAATAGTGCGCGCATCTGCTTCAAGAATCTTAAACTGCCAATCCCCAATTTCAATAATTTGACCTTGCAGATCACTCACCAATCCAATTTCCTGAAGCAGTAAACCGCCGACAGTTTCTACTTCATCGTCAGAAAAATCAGCATCTAAAACATTGTTAAAGTGTTCAATTGGTGTAAGTGCCTGTACCAGCCAGGTGTTGGCGGTCTGTGGATCATGATCGGGCACAATGTATTGTGCTTCGGCATCAGCCTGATCATGCTCATCTTCAATTTCGCCGACAATTTCTTCCAGAATATCTTCTAGGGTTACCAGACCTGAAGTACTGCCATATTCATCAATCACAATAGCAATATGGGTCTGGGTATTTTTCAGCATACGCAGGACCTGATCAGAACGTGCACTTTCCGGCACAAATAGTGGCTGACGCATCAGTGCTCGGATATCAACCTTCGGCGTTGGTTCGGTCAGAAAGGGTAATAAGTCTTTGGCCAGGAGAATGCCCACTACATTGTCAGGCTGGTCTGAAGAAAAGACCGGAAAGCGTGAATGGGCCGACTCGACCAGTACATGCAGAATATCCAGCAGCTCATCATCTTCCTGCAAGCTGATCATGGAAGTGCGCGGGGTCATAACCTCACGGATTTTGGTGGCCGGCAAATCCAGCACACCTTCCAGCATTGCCACAGTATCGGGTTCTAAAAAACGACGTGAATCTTGTACTAATTTTAGCAATTCATCGCGGGTTTCCGGTGCAGTACCTAACCATTTACGTAAGCCACGCATACCCCACGATGGGCCTGATTCCTCGTGCATGATCCTTCCTAAAGACTCGTTGTATCTAAAAAACTTGATTTAATCATACCGCAGAAAATACAGTTGTCTATTGTTTATCGACTTTCGCCGAAACAATGAATTTGATGATTTATCAGGTGGATAAAGCCAGCTTGCAGCTTCAGTGGTTTTGCTGGCTTTGTGTTAGAATAGAAAAATTGTATCTCGCCGAGTTTTATTATGTCTGATTCATCCATTACCCCTGCCATTCAGCTAAATACGCGCGGTCTGCGTTGCCCTGAACCAGTGATGATGTTGCATCAAGCCATTCGTAAATCTAAATCGGGCGATGTGGTGGAGATTTTTGCCACCGACAATTCTACTTCGTGGGATATTCCAAAATTCTGTATGCATTTGGGCCATGGGCTGCTGTTACAGGAAGAAGTACTGGATGCTGCCGGTAATAAAGAATTTCATTATCTGGTCAAAAAAGGCTAGGCCATCCTCCACAATGCCGCGGTTTTAAAGGCCATACTTTTTATCGGATAGTTACATATTGATAAACAAGCGGCCGGGTTGAAGCGATGTTTTATGTGGTTATTTTGTATAAAATAGCCACACTTTTTTTAGCTATTTATTACAGAACAATGATGCCAAGCAATATATTTGCAGCACTAGAAAAATTAGGCCTCAGCCCACAAAAACGTGCCCTCCATATTCAATTTTCTCAGCCTGCCTTAAATACCGATGTTTTTTTACAGCGCATCGATGGTGAACACCAGCTCAATGACGGTTTACATGCCGAACTGATCTGTCTTTCGACCAATGCCCAGATTCCGTTAAAACAGTTTATCGGCGCGCAGGTTGCCGTCGATCAGGTCACTGACCAGGGCCAGCTATTTCGCAGCAGCGGTATTATCACCGCAGCCGCGCAAGGCCAGAGTGATGGCTCTCTCACCCTCTATAAACTCACGCTAGAAGATCCCACAGCACTCTGGCATAAACGCCGTAACAGCCGTGTGTTTATGAATAAAAGCGTGCGTGAGGTCAGTGAGATCTTATTTAAAGAATGGCAAAACAAAAGCCCGCTCTTTGCCGCCAGCCTGACCCTGGACTTAACCGGACTGACCCAGGAACTGGATGTGCGTCCCTTTATCATGCAGTCCAATGAAACCGACTATGACTTTTTGACCCGGCTCTGGCGCAGTGAAGGGATTAACTGGCTGATTGATGAAGCCCAGTTACAGGTCGTACATTCCAGCAGCCCGCTTCAGGCCCAGAAATTACGCCTGATTGATGATAACAACCAGTACAGCGCCTTAAATCGTCGCAGTATCCGCTTTCATCGCTCCAGTGCCACCGAACAATTAGACAGCATCACCCAGTTGATTGCCCAGCGCAGCCTGCAACCGACCGCCGTACATCTGCAACGCTGGCAGTCAGACAGTCTCAGCCAGGAAGAAGGCGCTGGTTCTGTACAAAGCAAACACCAGCACAGCCACAATCAGGACAATGCCAGCTTAAGCCTGGAACAAGCCTGGCAGATCAGCCCGGCCTGGATGCAGGATTTAAATGGTGAAGACCAGGCCACCGCATCCTCTAATAACCAGCTGGACAAACTGAACCAGAACCTCAGTCACTACCACGACCTGCAATCCAAATACTTCAGCGCCCATTCCACCGTCCGTGATGCCCAGGTCGGCTACTGGTTTGAACTGAATGAACACCCGGAAATTGATCAGCACAGCGCAGCAGACAAAGAATTTCTAATTACCGGCAAACAGTTCTATAACCAGAACAACTTACCTAAAGACCTCAATCAGCAGATTAACCAGTTACTCAGTCAAAGCCACTGGCATAGCCATTTTAGTTTTCAACAAAAACAACACCCGGATGAACGTCAAGGCAATACCTTAACCTTACAACGTCGCAACATCCATACGGTACCGGAATACCATCCACTACAGCACCGACCGGCGGCTCATCCACAGCGCGCCCGGGTAGTCGGTCCTGCTGGCGAAAGCATCCATGTCGATGAATGGGGACGGATTAAAGTCCGTTTCCTGTTTACCCGCAGTGATGACCATCAGCATGATGGCGGGGCCGGCAGTAATGACAATGACACCGATTCCGCCTGGGTCGATGTACTGACCCCCTGGGCCGGAGAAGGCTACGGGGCACGTTTCCTGCCACGGATTAATGAAATTGTGGTGATCGACTTCTTTGACGGTAACATCGATCGGCCCTTTGTCGTGGGGCGTCTACATGAAGCAGAACGCTCGCCAACCCAATTCGACCAACAAGGCCAACTCCCCGACACCAAAAAACTCAGCGGGATCCGCTCACAGGAAATTGAAGGCAGTGGCTTTAACCAGCTGCGTTTTGATGATACTCCGAAGCAGATCTCTGCCCAGCTGCAAAGTAGTCATGGTTCTACCCAACTGAACCTGGGGAACTTGAGCCATCCCAAAGCCAGCGCTGAAAGTGACGGTCGGGGTGAAGGTTTTGAACTGAGAACCGATCAGTGGGGTGCAGTACGTGCTGGAGAAGGCTTACTGATTTCGACCCATCCACAGGCACAAGCCGAAGGCAATCATCTTGATACCAGTGAGGCCAAATCCCAGATTGAAGGCTCACTGAACAATGCCCAAGCTTTAAGTGAAGTGGCCAAAAACCAGCAGACGGATCCTTTAGAAGTTCTTGATAACTTAAAGAACTTTTTAGAACAGATCGAACAGCAGGATGAAAGCAAAGCTGCTGCTTTTAAACAGGCCTTAATGATTCTTAGCGCACCAAACTCTATTGCCTTAAGTAGCCAGCAAGATGTGCATCTCTCTGCTGATGGTCAGATCAGTCACAGTGCCGGAGAGAGTATTAACCTCAGTACGCAGCAGTCTTTGATTGCCCATGCCAGTCAGAAACTGAGCCTGTTTGCAGCCCAAGAGGGTGCACGACTGTATGCCGGTAAAGGCAAGGTTGAGATTCAGGCACAGGGTGATGGGGCAGATCTTATTGCCAGAAAGGGGGTGCAGATTATTTCGACTGAGGCAAATGTCGACATCACCAGTGCGAAAGAAATCGTACTGACCGCAGGCGGTTCGCAACTAAGAATAAATGCTTCAGGGATATTTCCTACGACTGCAAGTAAATTTGAGGTGAAAGCGGGTCAGCATCAGTTTGTACCTGGCACGAAAGTAAATATGAACTTACCATTCTTCCCACAAAGTGTGTGTTGGGAATGTTTGGCACGAAGAGCAAGTCAACGTGGTGCATTTGTCAATAAAGGGGATGGTTCATAAATGATAAATTTATTACATCCTGATTTACATCATTTTTTTGAAGAATATCCATCTGAGGAAAATAAGACTTATTTTATTTATGCGTTGGCTGATGCAGCACAAGACAGTTGGTTCTTAAAAAAGAATTCACATTTACATTATCGCAATTTATTAAAAGAAGCTGCTGGTGATAAAGCTGCAGAAATATCACCTCATTTGGTTCAACTCGGGCACAATCATAATATCGAGTGGCACTATATCTCTAAACGCGTGGTTGGGACTCCTCGATTAACCTTAATAATAAGTTCTTTAGATTTTGATAGTTTATATTCACATTTGAGACAATTTCTAAATGTCCAATTTGAAGGTGGATTAGAGATGTATTTAGCATTTTGGGATCCAGCTATTCTTGGTACTTTAGTTGGTCAAATTTCAGATCAGACTCTTTATGTTCAGCAACAAGTGTTATCAGACCAGCAGAAGAAAGTGTTATTAGAGCCTATTCATAGTTGGTGGTATTGGGATCGAAAAGAAAAATTACATAAAATCATCGGTGGTAATGGTCATGAATCTCTGAAATTTTATGATTGGAAAAATCCGTTTACATTTACGCTACTACAAGAAGAATTGATGGTGGAAGCAACCTTTCCTGACCATTTGATTTATTATCTAAATCTGAATAATCCCTTCTTGGTTGAGGGCTTTAATGAATGGGAACTTTACCAGTATGTTGTGGAAAAAATAGCATTAGCACGTGAATATGGTTTGGAGGGTACTCGGGATATTTTAAATTTTATTTGTCTAACGTTGATATATAAAAATACTTTCGAGCAAGAAGAGCTGCTTCAAAGTGTGCTGCTAAAAGTGAAAAATAAGATGATGACAATGGATCAGGCGATGGAAGACTTAGAGAGTTTAGTTGACGAAAACGAATAAACTCATAAAACATAACTTTATGCTAACACAATTAATTTGGCATCAAAGAAACGTGAAGTTAGGAATATTCTTTAAGTAAATTAAAAATTATAGGTGATGTGATGAATATATTTAAAAAAATTGTGATGCTGCCAGTAGGCTTGGCTTTAGGTTTGGTTGGTTGCAGTGCAGGCTCAAGTAAAACTTATATACTTACGACAACCTCCTTTAATTATGATCCAAGTTATCGCACATATGATGTTTTGTTAAATGAAGAGTTAATTGGTAGTGGCGGTACGAAAAGATCGGCAGTTATTACAGGACCACAATATGTTACATGGGGGCAAACAAATATTCGTAAACAACACGTTGCAAAAAATATTCCTTATTTAACCAAAGAGGATTTAAAAGGAAAAAGTTATTTAGCAGTGCATCTCTATCCGGATGATAGTGTTGAAATTACACTTACAGATTCTGAAAGCATGCCTAATGCTACACAGAAAGGGCTAGAATGGAGAAATAAACTACGAAAAGAGAAAAATAATAAATAGTGGTGTCCTATGATAAATAATATAAAAAGTTAAGAATACAAATCAAGATGTAGATAATCTTGGTCCACAAAAAAACAAGACTGTGCTGATGGGGATTCAAGTTAGTCATCCTATTTATGTATCTGGTGTCGGAACCTCATTTAATCGTGAGCTAAATATAGTCGAAAAAAGAATAGCCACAGTGCAAGATTATGAGTTTACAGGTGGTGTAAGACGGATAAGATATGGTGAAAATCAAATCAGTATTAACTTTTCAAAGCCGTTCGAAAAGAAGTTGGAGTCGCGACAGGTGATGTGATGAATATATTTAAAAAAATTGTGATGCTGCCAGTAGGCTTGGCTTTAGGTTTGATAGGATGCAGTTCAGGTTCCGGTAAAACCTATGTTCTAACGACCACATCATTTGGCTATGATCCAAGTTATAGACCATATATTGTACGAGTGAATGGCGAGGAGGTTGGAGGAGGCTTTGGGGCAGCCACTAAACGATCTGCGATTATTACTGGACCACAATATATTACATGGGGACAAACAAATATTCGTAAACAACACGTTGCAAAAAATGTTCCTTATCTGACCAAAGAGGACTTAAAAGGAAAAAGCTATTTAGCAGTGCACCTTTATCCAGATGATACGGTTGAAATCACACTGACTGAAGGGCGGAATATGCCTGATGCTACAAAAAAGGGATTAGAAGTAAGATCAGAATTAATTGATGAATTAAATGAGAATGATAAAAAATAAAAAGGTAAGAATATGGTTTCTCAATTACAAAAAATAAAAAATAGCAATCAAGATGTCAGTAATCTGCATCCACAAGCCAAGCAAGATTGTGCGGATGTAGTTAATATTGCCGTTTTTTTTGATGGAACAGGAAATAATTTAGAGAGCGATCAAGATAAACAAAAATTGGCAAATCCAGCTAAATTGTGGAAAAATGCTCAGTCATATGCTCTATTTGAAGAAGAAAAAAATCGATTAGATATTAAGTTAAGTCATCCAATTTATGTATCTGGTGTGGGAACCCAGAGATGGATCCGTAAATTTGAACAACTCCTATAAGTGATATTCTGCTCCTCAAATGATGTTATAAACATCAATATATGGAGTATTTTATGGCACGTAGACCAAGAAGAAATCATTCAAATGATTTTAAAGCTAAGGTAGCACTTGCTGCGATTAAAGCAGAAAAAACACTTGCTGAATTGAGTGCTGAGTTTGATGTTCATCAAAACCAAATTATTGACTGGAAAAATCAATTGATCTCAGCTTCCTCGCAAGCTTTCGATCAATCAAAAGCTCCAACAGAACCACCCATCGATCTAAAAAAACTACATGCAAAAATCGGTGAGCAGGCATTAGAAATTGATTTTTTAGAAGGTGTGTTGAAGAAACTGGGCCGCTTCAACCACAAAAGTTAATCGACGACTCACTTCAGATTTCAGTATCTAAGCAAGCTAAGCTGCTGAAAGTCTCCCGTGGTTGTTATTACTATCGCCCAAAACCTGTGAGTGCATCAGATCTGAAGCTGATGCGATGTATTGATGAATTACATATGCAATATCCTTTTGCAGGCAGTCGTATGATGCGTGATTTGTTGAATCGTCAAGGACATCATATAGGACGACGTCATACACGTACTTTAATGAAGAAAATGGGTATTCAGGCGTTATATTGCAAACCAAATTTAAGCCAGGCTAATCAAGCTCACCGTAAATATCCATATCTGCTCAAAGGGTTGGCTATTCAGCGCAGTAATCAAGTGTGGTCTACGGATATAACGTATATCCCTATGGCAAAAGGCTTTGTTTATTTATGTGCTGTGATTGATTGGCATAGCCGCAAGGTACTTGCGCATAGGGTATCGATTAGTATGGAGGTGGATTTTTGTATTTCGGCTTTAAATGAAGCGATTGAAAAATATGGTCGACCTGAAATATTTAATACAGACCAAGGCAGCCAGTTTACCAGTGATGCATTTATTGATGTATTGAAATCAAATGGCATTCAAATCAGTATGGATGGTAAAGGTCGATGGGTAGATAATGTGATGGTTGAACGATTATGGCGGAGCGTTAAATATGAAGAGGTGTATCTCAAAGCTTATAGCAGTGTCACAGATGCGAAAAAGCAATTAAGTGCATATTTTGAGTTTTATAATTTGAAACGACCTCATTCGAGTCTAGACAAAATGACACCAAATGAGTTTTACTATGATCAGCTACCCCAACAAAACAAGGTGGCTTAACTAGAGCGGAATATCACTTATAAATACGCTTTTAGTTGTTCAAACAAGTGGGACCACCTCTCCCCATTTAATGGTGAGCTGAGCAAAGTTGATAAAATAATAGCTAAAGTGCAAGATCATGACCTTTCGGGCGGTTTTACAGGCGTTGGTGGTAGAAGACGCTTAGAATATGGTGAGAGTCAAATCAGTAAAAGTTTAGAAAACACCTTAAAACAAAAAATAGCCCAAGCCGAAGTGACCTTAAAGCCTCAAGTTGAAGCGCGAAAAAATGAAGCGATAGTTAAAATGGAGGCAAAGCTCAACGAACATCGTCTAATCAAAAAAGTTAATTTATCGATCTTTGGTTTCTCACGCGGGGCTGCGCTGGCACGGGTATTTTCTAATGAAATGATTTGGAAAACTGAAACTGAGGACTTGAGTTTAAAGTATCAAATCTCAGGTCAAGCAGAACCTGCACCGATGGAAATTCAGTTTTTAGGTATATTTGATACTGTTGCATCTTTTGGCTTACCGGCGACGAATATGCCAAATAAATTCAGTTTTAAAGGTCGAGACATGGTGATCGATCCGAGAGTAAAAAATTGTGTGCATCAAGTCGCGGGGAATGAGTTACGTTTTGCTTTTCCTGTAGATTCAATTTGTGTAGATGGTAAATTAGCTAACCCAAGAACATGGAAAGAAATAGTCTATCCTGGGATGCATTCCGATGTGGGTGGTGGCTATGAGCCAAGTTCACAAACAATTAGTAATAATTTCACCCGTATTCCTTTAAAAGACATGCTTGAAAGTGCTGAAAATTCAGGTGTTAAAATTTTTAATTATGAAAATCTTAAAAAAGAAGACCCTATTTTGTTTGAAGATGAATTTCAGATTGAAGAAAAAACCCAGCAACTTTTTGAGGCCGTTCAAAAAGCAGTAGGAGCCTCGACAGGTGAGGTAAAAAAAGACATTATAAATTATATGAAGCTTCAATATGGTGCCTATGGAACTTTACATCGTCAACGACAACAATATTTAGCACAGGGTAATTCAAAAGAAAATCCAGCTTATCTTTCAGTGAGTCAAATTGCTCGAGAAGAAGCCGGATTTTCTTTACCAACCGGTCCTGCTGATATGGCCACTGAAGTTGAAAGAGTTAAAACAGCTAAAAATTTCACCACATTTGATCAATCTAATTTAACAGGTATAAAACACGTATTTAGAATCATTTATCCATTTGCTAAAGCTTATGAGTTTTTAGTCGATATAGATGATTGGGAATTACAGAGTTGGGAAAAAAATGTTTCACAAGAAGCAGTAGATTTTTATTCAAGCTATGTACACGATTCTAAATATGGTTTCATCTATAATGCAGAGCCATTTAGTTACTTTAGACAACGAACGGTATATGAATCAAAACGAAGCTGGAAAGGTAAAAGAGTCGATAAAAAATTAGGACCTGTCCACGAGCAAATAGCTTATGAAAACAATGAACTTGAGAAAACTTAGAATAATAAGTTTTGAAAGTTAATAAAAACCCTAAGTGGGTTTTTATTAAATAAATTACCTGTTTGGATATTTAGGGTCACTCGTAAGATCAGGTATAACGTGCATAATATTCTGTAAAGGATCTTTAATATCTCGGTCTTACAGCGTATGCGGTTGGCTGTATTAATGAAGAATAAAAAGTCATGACGAGTTTTTAGATGTATGACATGTTAAAAATTGAAGGCCGAATCTAACGTTTGGAAGTTTATGATGGAACTTTAAATACCTCAGGATCTTCGGGAGATACACAGATTGGTGCTTCTGCTATTTTAAGTGGGATTACGGAAAGTGTTTCTCTGTCAGCCCAAACAGTAATTTTAGCTTTACATAGCCGTTTACATGTTAAATCTGTAGTGCTGGAAATAGATGGTCGAGCGTGTATAGGTCAGTTTCATCGAGCTTTATTTGAAGGAAATGAATATGTGATTTGTGTAGTAAGACGTCTTAAAAATAATCTGTATGAACTATATTCCGTATTAAGTCCTAAAACAGGTTTACTGCATATGCAAGTAGGGATGGGCGCTGCAGTTAAACCACATGATGCTTCAGTAATAAAAGGAGGCAGAATTTGGTATGGGATTACATGTGTATTAGTTACAATTATATTTTTTTTGGATTAGAGGATTCAATTTAGAAGACTTCTGGGTTTGGCTTTTTAGTTCTGTAGGCAGCTATTTTATTTTTATATTTATTGTAAACAATGCATCACGTTCATTAAAACATTATTCAGAAAAGTCAGAGCAAATTTTTGCTTTATATGGATTTAAAGACCCAAAGGAGCTACTTTTATTACCGAGCCGTTATTTTAGTGAAAAAGATTGTTTAATGTTAGAAGTAGTGTTTGAATACCGGAAAATTGTTGATGAAGACCCATACCCAGAAAGCTATATCGAAAATAAAGCATCTTTAAAATAATCTGGTTGTATCGCGCTTGATTCAATGATCAGCCAGTTGAATGATCTAAAACAATAAACCCGCTTACGCGGGTTTATTTTGATCTCAATCGAGATTACATATTTGGATAGTTTGGACCACCACCACCTTCCGGTGTTACCCAGGTGATGTTCTGCGATGGATCTTTAATGTCACAGGTCTTGCAGTGTACGCAGTTGGCTGCGTTAATCTGGAAGCGCTTGGAACCATCATCATTTTCCATAATTTCATACACACCCGCAGGGCAGTAACGCTGTGCCGGCTCATCCCATTTAGGCAAGTTCACATCGACCGGAATCGAGGCATTGGTTAGTTTCAGGTGCGCTGGCTGGTTTTCTTCGTGTACGGTATTGGATACAAACACCGAAGACAAACGGTCAAAGGTCAGCTTGCCATCCGGTTTTGGATAGTTCGGCTTAAAGCTTACCGCATCTACGGTTTTCAGTGCGCTGAAGTCAGGCACTAAATCATGCAGAGTAAATGGTACTTTAAAGATGTTCTGGTCGATGAAGTTAAACGCACCACCAAACCATTGACCAAACTTGTGCATCGCCGGGCCAAAGTTACGCGCGTTGTAAAGCTCTTCTTTTAGCCAGCTGTTGTTGAACTTCTCAGTGTAAGAGGTTAATTCTTTTACAAAGAAATCTTCACCCTCAGTCACGCGGGCAATGGCCAAGTCACCACCTTTTTCGACACCGGCAGCAATCGCTTCAAAGACTGCTTCACCACAGAGCATGCCGGATTTCATTGCGGTATGAGAGCCTTTGATTTTGGCAAAGTTCAGGAAGCCTGCATCATCACCAATTAAAGAACCACCCGGGAAAGTGAATTTCGGCAGCGAGTTAAAGCCACCTTTGGTCACGGCACGTGCGCCATAAGAAATACGCTTACCACCTTCCAGATACTGTTTAATCAGAGGATGAGTTTTCCAGCGCTGCATTTCCATAAATGGATACATGTGCGGGTTTTCATAAGACAGATCGACGATCATCCCCAGTGTGACCTGGTTGTTTTCCGCGTGGTAGAGCCACCAGCCGCCGGAAGAACCGGTTTCAGACAATGGCCAGCCGGCACCGTGCATCACCAGACCTGGTTTATGTTTGGCCGGATCAATTTCCCACAGCTCTTTAATGCCGATACCGTAGTGTTGAGGGTCGGCATCTTTGTCCAGATTAAATTTTTGGATCAGGCGTTTGCCTAAGTGACCACGACAGCCTTCAGCAAACAGGGTATATTTGGCATGCAGTTCATAACCTGGGGCAAAGTTATGGGTCGGTTCACCATCTTTACCAATGCCCATATCACCGGTTTGAATGCCTTTTACGGTGCCATCTTCATGGTACAGAATCTCAGACGCCGCAAAGCCCGGGAAAATAGACACTTCCAGCTCTTCGGCTTTCTGGCCTAACCAGCGCACCACGTTGCCGAGTGAAATGACATAGTTGCCATCGTTGTGCATGGTTTTTGGCACCATCCAGTGTGGCGCTTCTTTCGAAGTGGTTTCAGACAGCAGGAAGAACGTTTTATCTTCTGTCACCGGTACATTTAAAGGTGCACCTTCTTCTTTCCAGTTCGGGAACAGCTCATTGATGGCACGTGGTTCCAGCACCGCACCTGACAAGATGTGCGCACCGACTTCGGAGCCTTTTTCTACGACACAAACGGACAGATCATTCAGGTTATTTTCAATTGCAAGTTGACGGATTTTAATCGCCGCAGACAGACCCGCAGGGCCAGCACCTACGATAACTACGTCAAACTCCATCGATTCACGTTCGATGTGTTCCATGTAGGACTCCTCATAATACTAGAAGGTGGCAACCGTCATCTCAGAATCCGGTGCTGCCATGAGTGTTCTTAGTTCCTAGACACAAATTTGCTATCGTGTCTTTTATATTGTGGGCTAGTATAGTTTTAAACCTTGGTCTAGCCAATTGGCTGAATCATATTATTTTTCCGTCAGCAGGGTATTCAATGATGAACAATGAGCACAATGAACCAAATCCGACGAAAAAAGTAGCATTTTCTGATGATAAAAATTTAATGGGCATTGCGCAATACTTAAAAGATGCACAGCCCGGTCACAAAAGGTCAATTCCCCCTTTGGAGCAATGGCATCCAAAGCATTGTGGCAAAATGGATTTAACGGTAAAAGCCAATGGAGAATGGTGGCACGAAGGTCAATTGGTGAAGCGCCAGTCATTAATTGAGCTGTTTTCTACCGTACTCTGGAAAGAAGGTCACACGTTCTATTTAAAAACCCCGGTCGAGCAGATTGAAATTGAGGTGGAAGATGAGCCTTTATTTGTCAATCAGGTAGATCAGGTTGATATTGAAGGCAAGACCTATCTGCAACTGACCACTACCACCCAGGACCTGGTGATTGTCGATGAGCAGCATCCGATCTTTATGCGTGAATATGAAGGGGAGTTGCGTCCCTATGTACATGTGCGTTTTGGCCTAAATGCCCTGATCCAGCGCGCGGCTTTTTTTCATCTGGTCGAGCTGGGCAGCTTGCAGGAAAATGCCGAAGGCGATGCAATTTTAAGCCTGAAAAGTGGTGATTTGCTATTGCAATTAGGCACCTGAGGTTTAAGCTTGAGCCATCCTATTTCAAACTGCTCATTCCGCTGCTATGACTGCCATTCATCCCCTTGCTCCTTTGTTGCACCCTATGACCAGAGCGCAGGCGGATGCGCCAATCGGGATTTTTGATTCAGGCATTGGCGGCCTGTCGGTGGCACTGGAAATTGCCCAGCATTTGCCCAATGAACAGATTGTTTATTATGCCGACACGGCGCATGTTCCTTATGGTCCGCGTGATGATCAGGAAATTCGTGAACTGACTGCTCAGGCCATCGAGTGGCTATATCGGCAGGGCTGTAAAATTGCAGTGGTGGCCTGCAATACTGCTTCGGCTTTTAGTCTGGATTATCTGCGTGCGCATTATGGGGAAGATTTCCCGATTGTCGGTTTGGTGCCAGCCTTAAAACCCGCAGTCTTGCAGAGCAAAACCAAAACCGTGGCTGTGCTGGCGACACCAGCGACCTTTCGTGGCCAGCTAATTAAAGACGTGATTCAGCGTTTTGCCTTGCCGGCCGAGGTCAAGGTGATTCCTTTAACTTCGCTTGAGCTGGTGCCTTTTGTGGAAAGCGGAGCGCAAATGAGTGCTGCCTGTTTAACTACTTTAAGTGAACTGTTACAGCCAGTGGTGGATGCTGGCGCAGATCATCTGGTGCTGGGGTGTACCCATTATCCCTTCTTAAAAACTGCGATTCAGTCTATTTTTGGTCAGAAATTGACATTAATTGACTCAGGAACTGCCGTTGCGCGTCAAACTTCCCGCATTTTAACGAAAAATGAGTTATTATTTGAACAGAGCCGAGCCGATCAGGTGCAGATTCATTGTTATGTCAGTGGTCAAAATGCTGAACATTTACAACCGATTGTCGGGCGTCTGATGCCTGAGCAGATCCGCTGGAAAATTTCCAATCTGCCACGCTAAGCCAGCTCCATAAAGAAAGCAACATGATTGCTTCAGCATGACTTATTTTTTGATTGGGGAACAATACTGATGCCCATTGGGCGCTTCAGCTATTGAGGGAAGGAAGAAGAGCCAATGCTCGATAAACGCTATCAGGTATTTATCTCTACGTCCGGTTCAGAGATGCAGCCGGAACGCATGGTATTGACACAGACCTTGGTGGGAATGGGCTTCTTTTCCTGGGGCTTGGAGCAGCGTACGCCATTGAGTACGGCATTTGCCCGTCGTCAGATTGATGACTGCGATTATGTGGTGCTGTTATTGGGCAGCCAGTATGGCGAGCAGTCGGTATCGGGTGTGGGCTATATGCATCTGGAATATATTTACGCGGTCACCAAGCAGAAACCGATGATTGTGTTTATGCATGAAGACCCGGATTCACGTGATGCCAGCTTGCAGGATGCCAAACCTGAACTGCGGGAAAAATTTAAAGAATTCCGTCGCCTGTTACAGCAGGAAGTCGATCAGGTGTTTTGCTATCGCAGCTTGCGTGATCTGGAGCTGGCGGTACGCTTTAATATGCCGCAAATGCTGGAGCGTTATCCGGTGGTGGGCTGGGTGCGTCCGCAAAATACCCAGGCCCTGCATGATGAAATCGAGCAGCTACAGGCCAAAGTGGCCCAGTTAAAAAATGAACTTGGCAAGACCGAAGCCGATCCGTTTTTAAGCCTGCCCAAAGTATCCATGCATGAAGCTTTCCAGTTTGAATACCGGATGCATGCCTATCAGGATGGTAATTTTAAAGAACTGAAAGTACAAAAACAGCTGACCTGGGCGCAGCTGTTCAGTATTTTAGGCTCGACCTTTATTCATCCGACCCCGGAAGAATATTTTTCCAAACGCATGAATGAATATTTAAATGATACCGGCCTGACTGATGCGCGGCGTGAAATGCCACGGGCGCATGCGGTGGCACGGGCGCAAATCAATATTCGTGCCTTGCATACCATTAAAATGCAGATGCGCCAGAATGACTGGATTGTGCAGGCCGGCCGGGATGAACGCCAGCGTATGCTATGGCAGACTACAGCCAAAGGGCAGAAGTTGCTGGACAGTAACCTGCTTGATAATGATCGTGTTTTTCAATATAAATCGACGTATTAATTCATTTAGTAACAGACGGGAAAGCTGTTAAAGTAAACGCGTTCCCTGATGATTCCTGAGAGCCTAATGTCTGTTGTTGCGAAACCGAAAATCACCATTATTCTGGCCAATTTGGGCACACCGGATGCACCGACTGTGCCCGCGGTACGACGTTTTCTGAAACAGTTCCTGTCTGATCAGCGGGTGATTGAAATTCCCAAACTGCTGTGGCAAATCATTTTAAGGCTGTTTATTTTACCGTTTCGTCCCAAACGCGTGGCACATGCCTATGCCATGGTCTGGAATCAGGATTCGCCCATGCGCGAAATTTTGCAGGCGCAGGTTGATGCCGTCAGACAGACCTTAACTCCACTCTACCCGGAATTTGAGCTGAATATTGTGCCAGCCATGACCTATGGCAACCCGGGCATCGACGCTTTGCTGGCAAAGCTGGCCCAGCAGCCGCAAGATCATCTCCTTGTCCTGCCGTTATTCCCACAATATTCCGCAACCTCCACCGCACCACTGTATGATGCTATAGCCAAATGGATTCCGCAGCAGCGCAATTTGCCGGGGCTGAGCATTATCCGCGATTATTATCAGCATCCTTTGTATATTCAGGCTTTGGCGCAGAGTGTGCGTGAATTTCAGGCCGAGCATGGTCCGGCGGAAAAACTGCTGATGTCATTTCACGGTATTCCACAGCCGTATGCCGATAAAGGCGACCCGTATGCCGAGCGCAGTCGCACAACCGCTCAACTGGTGGCGCAGGCGCTGGGTTTAAATGAGGATCAATGGGCGATCAGCTTCCAGTCACGTTTTGGCAAGCAGGAATGGGTCAAGCCCTATACCGATGTACTGCTCGAAGAATGGGGCAAGCAGGGAGTCAAATCGGTTCAGATCATGAGTCCGGCATTTTCTGCCGACTGTCTGGAAACCCTGGAAGAACTGGCGATACAAAATGCCGAGATTTTTCAGCAGGCGGGCGGGGAACACTATGCCTATATTCCGGCGCTCAACCAGCGGGACGATCATTTACAATTGCTGAATGCCTTGCTTCAGGCTAATCTGGATGCGCTGAAACAGACTTTTGCCCATTTTCAACAGGACGCTTAACCCATGTTACAAGTCAAAATTGTGCCGGTCACGGCATTTGCCCAAAACTGTTCCATCGTCTGGGATGCAGAAAGCAAAGACGCCATTTTGATTGATGCGGGCGGTGAACCGGACAAGCTGCAGGCAGAAGTCGAAGCACTGGGCTTAACTGTGAAAGCCTTATGGTTAACTCATGGTCATCTGGATCATGCCGGTGCTGTCGGTGCCTTAAAAAAACGCTGGAATGTGCCGGTCATTGGCCCGCATAAGGAAGATGCATTCTGGCTGGATATGATTCAGGAAGTATCGGCGCGTTATGGTTTCCCGATTCCTGAAAAGGTCGAGGTGGATCAGTGGCTGGAAGGTGGTGAGCAGCTGCAGCTCGGCAATGAACAGTTTGAAGTGCGTTTTGCACCGGGACATACCCCAGGTCATGTGATGTTCTATAATGCCAATTACGGTTTGCTCTGGACTGGTGATGTGCTGTTTAAAGGCTCGATTGGCCGGACAGATTTCCCGCGTGGGAATCATCAGCAATTACTGGATTCAATCCAGCGTGAATGTTTTAGCCTGCCCGATGAAACCCAGTTTATTTCAGGGCATGGTCCGATCAGTACCATTGGTTTTGAAAAACAGCACAATCCTTTTGTGGCGGGGCAGGCCGGTTAATCTGCAAATTTCACCCTAACCAAAGTCAGCACAGTGCTGACTTTTTTATTGCGCCGTTTTGATTGCCATTTATTTGCGAAACGGGTCATTCAGCTGTTTTTTCGCTTCCATGCCAACCAGCCAGGCCATTAAGGCAAATAATACCGCCACCCCAATCAGCAGCGTATCCTGACTATATAAACCGACCGCCAGCATTAAGATTGCGGCAAGCAGAAAGGCGAAAAAAAGAATTTTCAGGAGCGTGGGCATACAGGGCTCGATAATTAGAATCTCGAGGCCATTTAAAAAAGAACCGAATGCGAATAGGGTAACGTTTTGCAGTAAAATTTTTAAATGTGTGCGCTGTTTGCGCAAAGAAGTTTTAAATGTGTAGGATTTTTATTACACCTTTCCAGTAAAAGCGGCTTTTTGTAAAACCGCGTAACTCATTTTAGTCTTCCGGGTTATCTACCGAGGGTGCATCCTGAGTCGGCAGGCGATATTCATCACTGGCCCAGGCGCCCAAATCAATCAGCTTGCAACGCTCGGAACAGAAAGGGCGAAATTCATTGCCTTCCCAGACAGAAGGTTCACCACAACGTGGGCAAGGGAATGTACGTGGCATGCGGGTCTCCTGATAAAATCCCGGATTAGATTAGGCAAAAACAGCTGCACTTGATAGACTTGTGCGGTTTTTTATAAGTTTGATCTGATTATGCCCATTCGTCAATTTCAAGCCCAGCGTATGCATGCTCCGCGTGACTTTCAAGCCATTGCCAATACTCCTGTCTGTGTGGAAATCGGTGCAGGCAAAGGCAAGCACGCGCTGTTGTTCAGTGGGCAACATCCTGAGCAAACCCTGTATGCGATTGAGCGCACCCGGGAAAAGTTTCTGGCCATGCAAAAGCAGCATGGATTAGAACCGCATGCCAATCTGCAGCCAGTCCATGCCGATGCCTTACCGTGGATTGTACATGCGCTATATCCGGCGCAAGTCGAGCAGTGCTTTATTTTATATCCGAATCCGGAGCCGCATAATCCGGCCCAGCGCTGGCTGAACATGCCATTTTTTGAGTTTTTGCTGTCACGTTTGCAACCGAATGGACAGATTACCCTGGCCAGTAATATCCCTGAATATATTGCCGAAGCTGAACAGCAATTATTGGCGCTATGGAAACTACCGTTTGAGAAACAGCGGATTGCCGCCGATTCTGCCCGGACCCATTTTGAAATTAAATATTTGCAGCGCGGTGAATTGTGCCAGCAACTGATTATTCGCAAACCGGAGGGTTATCGTACCCGTTTTGACGATTTTCAGCCGCTTCAGGGCCAGTCGCCAGCGCAGGCAGTGGAAGAATAAGCATGTCCAAGCGGATTGCCATTATCGGGGCAGGCCCGGCCGGCTTGATGGCGGCTGAGGTGCTCAGCCAGTATGGCTATAACCTGCATGTCTATGAGCAGAAGCCTTCGGCAGCACGCAAGTTTTTAATGGCCGGAAAAACCGGGTTAAATATTTCCCATGCCGAAGCAGTGCCGCAGTTTATTCAGCGTTATGATCAGGCCGACTGGCTGGCGCCGTGGATTCAGCGCTGGGATGCTGGCTGGATTCAGGACTGGATGGCAGGCTTGGGCATTCGCTCTTATGTCGGTTCATCCGGGCGGATATTTCCGGTGGAGATGAAAGCTGCACCGCTATTACGGGCCTGGTTAAAACGACTGGCGGATAATGGGGTGCAGTTTCATTACCGCCAGCAGGTCAAAGGCCTTGAGCAGCAACAGCTGCAGATTCTGGACTTAAAACATGGGCAACTGCGCAGTGAAGCATTTGATGCGATTGTGCTGGCTTGTGGTGCGCTGTCGTGGTCGCAATTAGGCAGTGATGGTGCCTGGCAGGACTGGCTCCGTCCAGAGCAGATTGAACCATTTCAGGCCAGCAATGCCGGGGTGGAATATCCGTGGTCCAGCTTTATGCAGCCAGTGTTTGGTCAGCCTTTAAAACGGGTTGAGGCCTGGGTAGAACCGCATACGCGCAGTATCGGCGATATTGTCCTGACCCATTATGGACTGGAAGGCGGCCTGATTTATAAGCAGGGCCGGGCCTTACGTGCACAGCTGAAACAGCAGCAGCGCATGGTGCTGTTTCTGGATTTACTGCCCGAGCAGTCCCAGGCGCAGCTGGCCAAAAAATTACACCCCAGTAAAAAGCAGTCGCTTAGCAATGTCTGGCGTAAAGCCGGTTTAGATGCAGCCAAAAGCAGTCTGCTGCGTGAACTGGTCGATAAAAGCTTATGGCATCAGCCGGAGGCGCTGGCGGCACAGGTGAAACAGCTGCGGATTGAATTAACGGGTTTTCGCCCGATTGAAGAAGCGATTAGCTGTGCCGGCGGAATCAAGCGCAGTGCCTTCAGCCCGCAGTTACAGCTGAAGGATCATCCGGCAGTATTTTGCTGCGGTGAAATGCTGGACTGGGATGCACCCACCGGCGGCTATTTGCTCACGGCCTGTTTTGCCACCGGACGGGCAGCTGGGGAAGGCGTGCATAGCTATCTCGCTACAGGGCAGTAAAACTCACCGGCATTCTCCCTGTAAAGATCAGGGCTATTTAGGCCCTGAAATGATAGATGTTATTTATTGGTCGAGCTGTGGATACTGGTCGCGCCAGTGTTCTAATTGCTCTTGGGCATGAATAAATTTCCCCAGACCTTTAACGCTGTCTGGTGCACTCTCCGATGCAGCTGAAGCTGGTTGCTGGGCATGCAGCTGGGCCTGATGATCCCAATATTCATACATCAGGCCCTGAATATAGCGGCCTTGTTCGGTCTTTAAATCCAGTTCTTTCAGCATATTCAGAGCCGACTGGATATTGTCACCTTGCCGGCTTCGTGCAAAGCCATCATCCAGCGTACCTTGCTGCTGCATTTGCATCAGTTCGGCTTCCATGTCTTCACTCATCTGGCCAAAACGCTGTTCATAGTCGGTTAACAACTGCAGGTCATGCAAGTCCTGCTCGGTTTTCGGGAAGTCGCGCACCGGCTCACTTTTCAGTTCTTGCAGCACCTGATCTTCGGCGCTTAATTCCTGCTTCGGTTCTGGTGACGGATTACGCTCGCAGGCACTCAGCAGCAGTGCACTGCCAAGCAGACAGGCCAGAGATAAAGGTTTGATCAGATTGGACATGACAGGTTCATCCTTATTGTTCTGTAATTTTTGTAAAGCTATACACATGGGTGAGGTAGGGAAAGTCAATTTGTTGCTGCGGCTGTTTGCCTGTATATTGCAGCACCATCTGCTCGAACTGCTGTTTCAGCTGCTGTTGCTGATGTTCAGGCAGCGCGGCAATAAAACTGGTAGAAAGCAGGCGTTTTGACACCACCTGTTCAACTGTACCGCTTTGCCATTGCTGAAAAGTAGCTTCTGCGTTAGCGTTAAAGCCGGTTGCAGCCGAAAAGACCTGTCGCCATTGGCCGCTATGAAAACGCGGGGTATCACCTTCCAGCGGTGCTATATGCTCGGCCAGTGCCTTGACCCAGTCGATGCGGGTGTCACGCTGATTCCAGATCAGCAATAGCTGACCACCCGGTTTCAGCACCCGGTAAATTTCGTTCAGGGTTTCAAGATTGGCAAACCAGTGAAAGGACTGCGCGCAGCAGACGGCATCGACACTGGCATCAGGCAGTGGCAGGGCATGACTATAGGCTTGAATGCTTTGCACATCAGGATAGTGTTGCTGCAGTTGTGCCAGCATTTCGGCCACTGGCTCAACAGCAATCACATGCGGGCTAAGCTGTTGCAGAATCGGCAGGAATTTACCGGTACCGGCACCCAGGTCGACACAGACCGGTGCGGCATCAGATTTGAGCTGGTTTTTTAACCATGCAACCAGCGCTTGTGGATAACTTGGTCGGACCTGTTGATAAAGTTTGGCGGCTGTGGAAAAGCCTTGTTCTGCTGCAGGATGGAGGAATTGTGTCATATTTTGCGCTTTTTTATCTGCCGGGCATCTATAAAATAACATATTCGCTTTTTAGTCGTCGGCATACGGTCTATTTGTTATTTTGAATCTTGATAGAGGGCTGTGCAGCTCTGGTGTGGGAATGGATAAACACATAATTTTTGAAGACGATCATATCCGCGTCATCTGGATGCCCGGTCATTCAGAGGCGCTGATTTTTTCTTTTGGCGATTTAATTACCCGCGCCAAAGGCCTGACCATTAATGCTGAAAAGTCATTGAGCAAACACGGCTATAATGTGGTTGGCATCATGCCAAAGGAGAAATCCTGGTTTCCCGAACAGTCGATGCGCGCGATGCTGAATGAAATTGCCGCCACCATTGCGCCGTTTCAGCAGCGTATTGGCTATGGCGGTTCGATGGGTGGTTATGCGGCCATCAAATATTCCAACCTGCTTGATTTGCAACGTGTGGTGGCACTGGTGCCGCAATATTCGATTGATCCGGAAGATATTCTGGACACGCGCTACAATATGTTCTTCCATCCGCAGCACAATGCTGACATGCGTATTCAGCCCCAAGATGTTTCGGCTGAGCGCGAATATATCGTGATTTATGATCCGCACTATGCCGAAGACCGCGCCCAGTATTTAAAACTGCAGGCGGTACTGCCTTCGCTGCAGACCCTGCATTTACCGTTTACCGGACATGATGCGATTGCGGTGCTGGCCAGTTCCGATTTGCTCAATGATTTTCTTAGCCATCCTTTTGATCCGGCACATTTTTACCAGAAGATGCGTCAGGTCAAAAAGAACAGCAAGTTCTACTATCGCAAGCTGATTGAAAACCTGTTGCCACGGCACAAACATGCGCTGGGGCAAATCCTGAAAAATAACGAACTGCAACTGGACAGCGGCTTTTTTGATGTCAAGCTCAAGCAGAACCTGATTCGCTCGCTGCTCAGCAATAAACAGGTCGATCAGCATGACCTGCATAAACTCGGGATTCAGTTTAACCTGCCGCAGGAAAGCCGCCGCCAGCTGATGGACTGTTTTGGCCATGGGCTGGTATTTAATGTCATTAGCCAGAAGATCGAAAGCTATGCTGCCAGTGCTGTGGCCTTAAACCATAAATTCCTGATTCCGATTTATGCCAAGGGCAATGGACTGGTACAAATCTGGCTGAATGACCAGCGTTATATTGTGGCCATGAATGATCGTCAGGTCATGAAACTGTTTCAGGAACAGGATGAGCTCAGCGCCGGTATGCACCCCATCGTGATTAAAAAATACAGCGATTATTATGTGCTGAGTTATAAACAGCTGAATTTAAGTAGTGATGAATTTGGCGGCAATGAATTTGTCGATGATAGCCCGGAAAGTGCCAAATTTGTGACCCAGCCCGAAGTGGTGCTGTAAGCCAAAACTGCACTGACCCCGAAGTCCTTGTTTTATTTTATATTCAGGCTAAGATGAAGATGGATGTAAAACAACCAGTGGATAAAAGTAGGGTAGTGTTATGACCATTCGATCTCTGTCTGTTGTGGTACTGAGCCTGCTGGGTTGGGCTGTTCCGTCGGTGGCTTCGGCACAAACGGTGCATTATTCAGCCTATATGGTGTTCGGCAGTGGCCTGTTATTGGTATTGGCTTTAACCATTTATGTCATTCGGCAAATCCGCTTTTCTTTACGCAATTATCACAGCAAGCGCCCATGAACTCATGGGCGTTTTTTTGTGGGCATCCCATTTTTGAACTGACGCGCAGCGCTACAAGTGTGCTTTAATTTCTTCACGCCATGATGAGAGGATGCACCACATGAACGCCATATTTCTGGATTTTGCCTCGCTGGATCAGGATGATTTACAGCTAGAAGACTTAAACGCTGTCTTTCAGCAGCAGTTAACGCTGTATCCAACCACTTCGCCTGCAGAGCTGCTGCCACGGGTGCAATCTGCCGAGGTGATTATCAGCAATAAAGTCTTGCTGGATGCCGCGACATTACAGCAATGCCCGCAGCTTAAACTGATCCTGATTTCAGCCACCGGTACCAATAATGTCGATTTGGAACAGGCACGCCGCCAGGGTGTGGTGGTGTGTAACTGTCAGGGTTATGGCACGGCCGCAGTGGCGCAACATACCTTAATGCTGATGTTAAATCTGGCTACTTCTTTTGTGCGTTATCATCAGGCGGTGCAACAGGGCCAGTGGCAGCGTTCTAGCCAGTTCTGTCTGCTGGATTATCCAATTGTCGAGCTGGCTGGAAAAACGCTGGGCATTGTCGGTTATGGTGAGTTGGGGCAGGCAGTGGCCAAGCTAGCCGAAGCCTTCGGCATGCAGGTCAAAATTGCTGCTCTCGCCAACCGGCCACAATCTGCGTCGCGGGTGCCTTTTGCCGAGCTGTTACCGCAGGTAGATTTTTTAAGCCTGCATTGTCCACTGACCGAAGATACCCGGGATTTAATCGGGCCGGCTGAGTTTGCTGCCATGAAACATAGCGCGTTTTTAGTTAACTGTGCCCGCGGCGGTATTGTCAATGAAGCGGCGCTGGCCGAAGCCTTACAGTCCGGACAAATTGCCGGTGCGGCGATGGATGTGCTGAGTGTCGAGCCACCCAAGCAGGGCAATATCCTGTTAGACTCAGCTATTCCCAATTTAATTTTAACCCCGCATAGTGCATGGGGCAGTGTAGATGCGCGGCAGCGGATTGTGCAGCAAATGGTAGAAAACGTGATCGCGTTTCAGCAGGGCCAACCGATCCGTCAGGTCAATTAAGCAGATATCAAGCAATAAAAAATACGGACGCATTCAGGTCCGTATTTTTGGGTGGAATGAAAAGGCGAGTGATGATGAGGCTCTCGCTCACTCCCGTCTTAAAGTTCGGTCACGGCATAGCTGGTGGCCCCTGAACCGGTTTCAGCAGGTACTGATGCCGCCGGTTGAGCGGTATCTGGCTGACTCAAGCTGCCCTGTACAATTGGTACCGGCTGTTGCGGTGCGCCGCCTAAAGCTTCTTTGGTGTCCTGAATTTTCTGGTTGGCCTGTTGCGTGGTGTTGCTGGTTAAGGTTTTGGTATTTTCCCAGGCCTGATGCACCGAAGGCCGTACTTTTTGCACACCTTTTTCTGCCACTTCACCAACCCGATCTGCCGCGTTTAAAACACCTTGCTGTGCTTTATAGGCCCAGACATGCAGTAAATTCGGATTATCGGCATACGGCTGAATCGGGGCTTGGAGCTTGGTGCTGCTATTCGCTTCTGCTGGTGGAGTTTGTGCCCAGACTGCAGTGCCCATGAGCATAAGGCCAACAGCCAATACGGATTTCATTTTATGCATAATCATGACCCCTGCTAAAAGAGAATGGAAAGCCTAAGCCTAAACTGAAGGCATGAAGAAATCATGAAGATTCCTGTTACTGTGTTGAGCATCTGCTGAATTGTCTTGAAACTCAACCACAAAATTAAAAAAGCCCGCAGGGTTGCAGGCTTGGTTCTCTCATTTTGATTATTGTGCAGCGCCAACCGCGGTATGGGTTTTACTGCTGACTTTGGCTTTGGCCACAGGCGTATCGACATCAACCTGCGCATTGCTGTGCAATTGTACCTGTGCCGATTTCTGTTTCAGGCTGTTTTTGGTTTTTTCCGTACGATCTGCGGCATGTTCACGGGCTGCTGCGGCTTTCTTGGCGGCAGACTGTTTCAGTTCGCTTGAGCGTTCATAGGCCGCCTGTTTTAAATCTGCGGCTTTTTCTTTGCCGGCTTCGGCTTTTTCATTGCTGAACTGTTTGGTGTTTTGCCAGGTGTTCTGGGTCGTGGTTTTTACGCTATGTAATCCTTGACCGACATGCTCGCCTGCGCTGTGTAAGGTCTGCTGCGTACCTTGCACTACATTATTTAAAAGTCCACCAGCCTGTGGCGTCTGCACATCTGCCGATGCGTTGACATTGGCCTGAAGTGCGGGCGCGGCATACAGTGAAGATGTCGCGAGTAGGGCGCTGCTCATGAATATTGTTGTGAGAGTTTTCTTCATAGGATTTTCCTTGCATGTGTGCCACAGACGCAATGCTGTGAGCGGTGCCTATCTTAAGGAGAAAAATATGCGCCGATATGCTTTATGCAAAAACATCCACAATCTTGCTACAACTGCTTAACAATTCAGGCATTTTTGTACACCGGGGATTGGCTGCGAAGTCTTATACCAGTTGGTATAGCAGATATAATTTGAATGATGAAAAATCTATTTATTTTTCGGGTTATTTTTATTTTTTCTAGGAAATGTGGAAAAGCACCATACCTTTTGCAGGCATGATGCTTGAATTTTTAGTTACATTGCGCCAGGGCATCTTTATGGAAATGATCGCGCAGGGTCAGGAAGTTTTTCTGTACCGTGGCATCATGCAGGTCAAAATTATGGGCGGTGCTGGTGCCATCTTGGGCAAAGGTAGCTGAACCGGCTGAAATGAGGGTGTTGCCTTTAAATGCCCATTGTTCAATTGAGCGGCCGGCTTTGAGCTGCCCTCTAAATTCAATCACGCATTTATCAATAAACTTGGTCAGTTTGGCCGAGTTATGCGTGGTGTCTGGATAGACCTCAAGATTTTGGACTTCTTGTAATACCCCCGCTTGTAGTTGTGGAATGACTGGCGCAGAGGTACATGCACCCAGAGAAAGGCAAGTTAGACCAGATAAAATTAAAGTTTTAAGTTTCATAAGCTTCTTTCTTGTTGAGTGTTTTCAGTTTGAGTATAGGGAATATGGAAGGAAAAGCCTATAGGTATGACCTATAGAATAGTAGTACTTAAGAGAAGGAGGAGAGAATTAACTGTAAAGTGAGTAGTGGCGTGTTTGTAAGGTCAGTAATTGAGGTTTTAAATGATTTAAATCTTCATTGAGGCCTACACGTTTTGCCAGAGGGTCAACTAATCTTCTTGTATCATGAGTGCTCGGCAATGGAACGACATTCAAGGCTTGGGAGAGTGCTTTAAGTTGTTGGCGTCTAGAAACACTTGAGCATGAGTATCTGCGGAATTTTTCTAATAGAAAAAACAGTCGGCGCTTTTCTAAGGGGTTTAAACTGGAACTCACAGCAGGTAGTAGTTCTGAATATAATAATGCTTCAGCAACGGGTTTAACCTGCTCGAATGTTGCAGAATTCAATGGCTGCTTTAACAGTGCTTTTAAAGCATGCTCAAATTCCAACTGATTCATGGTGTCAATCTCCCAGGTCTGAAAGAAGCGAAATCATATATTGAATATTAGAATCTAATTGCTCAGGTGTAACGTAATAGTCTTTAGCATTATTTGCTATTTCTTTGAACTGCTCAAGCGAAAACTTGTTTCTTGCATATAACGCTTGAATATCTTCGATGTCTCTGTCAGATAAGCGTGCCAATTTAGAAACAGCCAAATCTACGCCAGATACGAGATAGACCTCTACGATACTTTCAGCGGTTAAGGGGATAACTCGTTCCCTGTAATCAGGATCGATGGAGGCAAGGCTGGTATTAAATCCACTGTCAAATTCTAAATTTGTTTCAAGATTATTATGATCCAGATATTCAATATCATTATTTTCTAGAAATAAGAAAATATCTTCTTTTTTTAATTGGCTGATCGATTGGATTTCAGCATCAATATCATTGCTACCTCGAGCATTGGTGTGGATGTGAAACGCACAGCCACCAAAAATAAATGCCTTAACGGCACCATGAGGAAGATATTGATGATTCATTGAAATCCAATCCTCAAGCTCTTGAAAGAGCTTGAGGATTGCAAGGGTGATAGGTGAGTCGTTATAAATACTCATCTTTAGTGTTGAAGCACCGAAATATCCGCCACTTTGGTAAATAAGGCGCGAAGCTGAGCAAGCAAGCGTAAACGGTTTGTTTTTAATTCAGCATCGTCAGCCATCACCATTACACCGTCAAAGAATGCATCAACAGGCGCACGAAGTGCAGCAAGTGCAGAGAGCGCAGCAGTGTAGTCTTTAGCAGCAAATAATGGCTCAACCATTGGTGTGATTTTCGCAAGTTCAGCGAACAATGCTTTTTCAGCATCTTCAACCAAGTTTGCTTCAACCACTTCGCCAGCTGGTGCCGCTTCTTTGGCAAGAATATTGGCAACACGTTTGTTCGCAGCAGCAAGGGCAGCAGCTTCAGGCAATGCACGGAAGTGATTTACCGCATTGACACGTTTGTCAAAATCAAGTGGTGATTTTGGTGACAACGCTTGAACCGCTTGAATCACGTCAACAGCAACGCCTTGGTCTTCGTATTTGGCACGGTAACGACCTTCTAAGAATGCAGCTGCATCGTTTAAAGTCTTGTCGTGATCTTTGAGTACATCGCCATACGCAGCTAAAGCAAGTTTGATCAAATCTTCGATTGAAACATCAAGCTCGTTTTCAGTCACTAGACGTAAGATACCAATTGCAGAACGACGCAGGGCAAACGGGTCTTTCGAACCTGTAGGCGCTTGACCAATACCGAAAATACCGGTGAGCGTATCTAAGCGGTCTGCAAGCGCAATGGTTGTACCTGTTTTGGTTTTCGGTAAAACATCACCTGCAAATTTAGGCAAGTACTGCTCGCCAAGTGCTTCAGCCACTTCATCATTTTCGCCTTCAAGACGTGCATAGTAAGTTCCCGCGATGCCTTGAAGTTCTGGGAATTCACCCACAAGCTCAGAGGTTAAGTCACATTTTGCCAGCAGGGCAGCTTTTTCAGCGTCAGCCGCATTTGCACCTGTAATTGGCGCAAGCGCAACAGCAAGTTTGGCAATACGTTCAGATTTGTTCCAAAGCGTACCCAATTCTGCCTGGAAGACCATGTTTGCCAATTTCTCTTTACGAGAAGCAAGCGGTTGTTTTTGGTCTTGCAGGAAGAAGAATTCAGCATCCGACAAACGTGGACGAACGACTTTCTCGTTACCTTCAATAATTTGTGACGGATCTTTCGACTCGATGTTTGACACCGTAATGAAGTACGGTTGCAGTTTATTATCGCTATTCACCAGGCAGAAGTACTTTTGGTTGTCCTGCATGGTCGTAATAAGCGCTTCTTGAGGAACAGCAAGGAAGCGTTCTTCAAAGCTTGCACGAAGTGCAACAGGCCATTCTACAAGAGCTGTTACTTCGTCACGAAGATCTGCAGGCACAATCGCAATGGCATTCACTTCATCAGCAAGTGCTTTCACTTGTTGGTCGATGATGGCTTGACGCTCTTCAAAAGACGCCACAACGTAAGCTGCTTTAAGCTTGCTTAAGTATTCATCAGCATGCGTTAAAGTGATTGCTTCAGGCGCATGGAAACGGTGACCATACGTCACGTTACCAGCTTTGTGATCTTGAATGGTGGCATCAACCACGTCATTGTCTTTCAGCAACACTACCCATTTCACAGGACGTACGAATTCGGTACGGCTGGCTGCAGAACGCATGCGTTTTGCAATTGGCAGGTTGTCCAAGGCATTTTGTAAAATTTGCGGTAACAGCGCATCCAGGCTTTGGCCTTTGACATCTTTTAAGTAGCAAACTTTTTCAACTTTACCGGCCTGGAATGTCGAAACCTGATCAACCGTAATGCCTTGGCCACGCATAAAGCCTTCAAGCGCTTTGGTTGGCTTGCCTTCTGCATCATATGCTGCTTGCACAGCAGGGCCGTCAAAACGTTTTTGTGTATCGGCTTGCGCGCCATCTACATTGACGATTTTAAGCGCCAAACGACGTGGTGCAGCATAAGCTTCGATTGAATCGAAAGCCAGACCTGCATCTTTTAAGCCTTTAACCGTTTCTGCCTGTAACGCATCACGTAATTTTTTCAGGCTTTTTGGTGGAAGTTCTTCACAGCCAAGTTCAAATAAAACAGTATGTTTAGACATTATTTGCTCTCCGCTGATTTTTCTGCTTGCGCGGCTTCCGCCTCAACCTGTGCTTTTAACTGTGCCAGAACTTCATCACGTAAGTGCGGTTCCGCCATTGGGAAACCAAGCTCTGCACGTGCGGCCACGTAGCTTTGTGCAATGGCACGCGCCAATGTACGGACACGTAAAATGTAGCGCTGACGCTCAGTCACAGAAATTGCACCACGCGCATCGAGCAAGTTAAAGCTGTGTGATGCTTTGACCACTTGCTCATAAGCAGGAAGTGGCAGTTTTGCTTCCATCAAACGAGAGGCTTCTGCTTCGTAAAAATCGAACAGTTCAAACAGTTTGTCGACTGGCGCATATTCAAAGTTATAGGTCGATTGTTCTACTTCATTTTGATGGAATACATCGCCATAGGTGACCGTACCGAACTGACCTTTAGTCCAAACAAGGTCATACACAGAGTCGACCCCTTGCAGATACATCGCCAGACGTTCTAAACCGTAAGTGATTTCACCGGTGACCGGATAACATTCAACCCCACCGACTTGCTGGAAGTAAGTGAATTGCGTCACTTCCATACCATTCAGCCAGACTTCCCAACCTAAGCCCCAAGCACCGAGTGTTGGTGATTCCCAGTTATCTTCGACAAAACGGATGTCGTGAACCAAAGGATCAATCCCGATGGCTTTTAAAGAATCCAGATATAACTGCTGGATGTTGTCCGGGTTTGGCTTTAATACCACCTGGAACTGGTAGTAGTGTTGCAAACGGTTCGGGTTTTCACCATAACGGCCATCTTTCGGACGACGTGATGGTTGCACATAAGCGGCATTCCAGGTTTCAGGACCCAGTGCGCGAAGGAAGGTCGCAGTGTGGAATGTTCCTGCACCCATTTCCATGTCGTAAGGCTGCAACACGACGCAGCCTTGCTCCGCCCAGTAATTTTGTAAGGCAAGAATTAAGCCTTGGAAAGTATCAATATGCGATATGGCGCGACTCATGGTCATCCACTTAAAATTAGAGAAAAATTGTGCTCAATTATAAGGATTTTGGCGGGAGGTAGCAAAGGTTATCCATACAATGCTGGCGCTTTGATCAGGAAGCGAAGCCTAACCGAAAAATCGTCGTAAAAAATCAGTAGAGAAACCGGCGTTAGATTGATCCGTCTATCCACAAAAACCGGATTTTGGTCTGTAGGATTCGGGGAAAACCCAGCATTGTCATTTCAGTCATTTTTCTCAAAGATCGGTTTCATCTGGTGTATACAGCGCAATCATCTGCGCTGAACGGTGTGTACGCAAAAACGATGTTTTTAAAATGAAGAGCTTATCAATTTTTTCTAAAAAGAGGATGATTCAGTGTGCCTATACTGATATACATCTCAACAGAAAAATTCATAATTATAAGATATAGAATGAATACATCTTATAAGCTGCTTCATTTTATAATGGCGGCCGTCGCCAAAATCACAAAGGATTCCCGTGTTTCATCCGCAATCTGAATGGTTAGAAATCTTAAAACCCAATTTCAAATTACTGCCGCTGAAAGAACGTCTGTTGTGCGGATTGGGTGCTTTGCTGGGCTTAAGTTTATCTTCACTGATCAGCTTATGGATTCTGGGCGATATTAATGCCTGGTATATCGCGCCGATGGGTGCGTCGTCAGTATTGCTGTTTGCGGTGCCGGCCAGTCCGCTGGCACAGCCGTGGAATATGGTGATTGGCAATACTATTGCCGGCATTATTGGTGTGACTTGTGCGCTGTATATTCCGAATCTGACCGAAGCCTTTAGTGTGGCGGTGGCCTTATCTATTATTTTAATGATGTCGACTGATTCGCTGCATCCACCGAGTGGTGCAGTGGCAATTACTGCGGTATTGGGCGGTGAGGCGGTCAGTGAACTGGGCTATTTATTTATCTTTTATCCGGTGCTGTTAAATTCGCTGTTATTGCTGCTGGTGGCGATGATGTTTAACCGACTGACCGGCAAGCAATATCCGCACAAGGCCCAGCTGAATCTGCGTTCGCAAGACCCGACCCCGACCCAGAAAGTCACCATTCAGCCGCAAGATATTCATCATGTACTGGAGCATCAGACCGAGCTGCTGGACATTAGTGAATACGATTTGCAGAAAATTATTCTGGAAGCGCAATATCAGGCCAATGCGCGTATGCAGGATGAAAACGTGCAGGAATGGCGCTGTGAAGATATCATGACCCATGATGTGATTACCTTGCAGCAGGATGATGATATCCAGCTCGCGCTGGACAAGTTCAAGCAGGTCAATTTAATGAGCTTGCCGGTGGTAAATGCCGAGCAGCAACTGGTCGGCACATTGGCACTGTATGAAGTGGTGGAATGGTTTAAACATGCTACCGATGTGCGGATGTCATGGCAGCATCAGGTCAAACACATTATGAACCGCAAGGTGGTGACGGTAAAACCACATCAGAGTATTGCCGATCTGGTCCCGTATTTTGTGGAACGTTCGTTTAACTATATTCCAGTGGTGGAACAGCAGCAGCTGGTCGGGATTATTAGCCGCGCCGATATGATTGCCGCCATGAACCAGCGTCTGATCTGGCTACGCAGCAAAACTACGGAAAGTTAAAGCCAGAAAAAAGAAGCTACGGTAATAGGGGTCCACCGTAGCTTTAAACTGTGCAAGAAAAATGAAGATTAACGGTAACTGTTCTGATCTTCATGAATGGTACGTACCGGATTGCGATAGCCATTCACGTGTTCAATTTCAGCTTTCTTTTTCGGCATCACCAGCCACAGTACCAAGTACACCAGAATACCCGGGAAGGCGGCACTCATAATGGATACCAACACAAAAATAATGCGGAGTAAATTTGCATTCCAACCAAAACGTTCAGCAATACCACCCATTACACCTGCAATCATGTTTGAGCGGTTAGAGCGGTATAAACCAACATTGGCCATTGAGGTCTCCTTAAAAAATAAAATGGTGAGTCAATCAACAACTCATAAAATAAAATTGGCGACCTATTTCCGTTTTTAAAGGGTCAATGCGCTATAAATCGTTAATTTATGTAAATAAAATGACACGGTATAAATATTGCGCTTTAAAATCTTGAAACAGGTCTACAAAAACTGTAGATTTGGGTGAAAATTCATATAATTTCAATAGCTTCGCTGTGAGCCCATCAACCTGATGCAAAGGCATACGGTGGCTATTTTTATTGATACCCGGGAGACACCATATTGGCTGTGCATTGTTCGAAATGGTTATGGGGAATCTGTTGCCTGTCTTTGGCCGCTTGTGACCCGACGTTTAACAGTCAAGAAGGAGAGGAGGCACAGCCGTTTACACCCGTGGCAGACCTGCAGGTGACGGAAGATGTGCCAAGTAAACGCCTGAGTGAAGTGGCTGGCCAACCGGTATTTCCATCTGCAAAAGATGCCGATAAAGCCGTGGTGCCGGAAGCGGCCTTGGCCTATGTCGGCCGGTATCAGGTAAAAATTAGCTGTGAAGATGCCTATGTCAAATGTGAGACCGGTACAGTCGATTTTATTCTGACTTTATTGCCCGATGGCACCGCACATCGTTCCATCGTCTATCTGGGCCGGGTCATGGCCGGTGCACAAATGAATTATCATCTGGATTACTGGATGTATGATGAAACCACGCACCAGATTATTGTGCATCGCAGTAATGGGGTGGAAATTTTTTATGATATTGATGACACGCAGAATCTACGCATGGATTTAGAAAAAATTGCCACAGTATCGACGGTAAATCAGCAGTATTTTTCCCGTAATCCTTTACCGGCACATGCTTATTATCTGGAAAAGTCGGCCGATTAAAAAAGCAGATTGAGCGTTCTTTCATCCACATTAATATTGAGGTTGTAGCGCAGATACGATGCAGCCCAGCATATAAATGTGCAATGCAGAGTAGGGAAGCGAAGATATTTATTCTGGAAGATAAATGGTGGGTCGTCCGCGACTCGAACGCGGGACCAACGGATTAAAAGTCCGCTGCTCTACCAACTGAGCTAACGACCCTGAGGAATAAAAAATAAGCTGCTTATTTTTTAAGATGCAAGAACTGGAGTTTTTGCAGAGTTCCTAAGGAAAGATGGTGGGTCGTCCGCGACTCGAACGCGGGACCAACGGATTAAAAGTCCGCTGCTCTACCAACTGAGCTAACGACCCATCTTAGGCTTTCAAATGAGTGGTGGGTCGTCCGCGACTCGAACGCGGGACCAACGGATTAAAAGTCCGCTGCTCTACCAACTGAGCTAACGACCCATATCATTTGATGGAGCGTATTGTAGCAAGATCTCGTTTGAGCGCAAGTAAAAAATAAAAAAGTTGTCTATGTTTGATTATAAATGAAACAAATTCATGCTAGGGAATCAAAAAATAGACAACTTTGGGCTTAGAAGCGGTATTGATAGGTTTGAATCTGCTCGAAAATTTCCGGGGTTAGATCAGTATAAGCCGCTGCACCGGGCAGCAACACCAGCAAACGATCCGTGGTAGCTGCCGGATTAAATGCCTGTTCTTTGAGCTTGTTTTTCTGATATTTAAAAGTGCCGGTGGTTTCAACCTGGGCCTGAATCCGTAAAAATACGGGAACCGCATAGCCGGGCAGGGCCTGTTTAAACTGGCTCACCATCTGCTGCAGGTCATGTTCATCCAGTGTTGCATCGGCATTTAAGGTAATGGCCGCCATTCCGGCCCGACCATTGGTTTCTGGAATTTCTACGCCGTAGACCACCGCTTCGGCAATTTTGTCATAATCACAGAGTATATTTTCCACTTCGGTGGTGGAGACATTCTCGCCTTTCCAGCGGAAGGTATCCCCGAGGCGGTCAACAAACTGGGCATGACGGAAGCCGATATTTCGTACCAGATCACCGGTATTAAAGTATTGATCGCCACGCTGGAAAACGCCTTTTAAAATCACCGCCTTGTTTTTTTCCGGATCAGTATAGCCATCAAACGGCGAACGGCGGGTAATTTTGCCAATCAATAAACCAACTTCACCTTTTTTGACTTTCTGGCACCAGCCGCGCGCATCCCGGACCGGTTCATTTTTTTCTTTATCGAAAGCCACAATCGCATAGGGGGTTGGAGAAAAGCCAACGGTATTGTCAAAGTTAAAGATGTTGCTAAAGCCAACATTGCCTTCACTGGAGGCATACAGCTCCAGAATTTCTTCAATCCCAAAGCGCTGTTTAAACTTGTTCCAAATGTTCGGGCGCATACCGTTCCCAATCATTTTGGTAACACGATGGTCCTGATCCAGCGCAGATGGCGGTGCATCCATCAGGTAGCGGCACAGCTCGCCGACATAACCAATGGCGGAGGCATTAAATTTCTGTACATCTTTCCAGAAGCTGGAGGTGGAATATTTACGTCGAATTGCCAGGGTTGCACTACCGGCAATTACCCCACACCAGCACACCACAATACCGGTGGCGTGATACAGCGGCAGGGTCACATACATGACATCTTTTGGATTCAGATTTAGCACATGGCCATAGGTGCCGTAAGCCAGGGTCCAGCGGCTATGGGTGAACACCACGGCTTTCGGCAGGCCGGTGGTTCCCGAGGTATAGATATAAAACAGGCCGTCTTTGCCCTGGACCGAATGTGTGGTCGGCGGATTGAATTTCGGGAAATGGTCGATCTTTTCGGCCAGATTATTAAAGCCGTTCGGAGCTTTGCCGGCATCGCGCTGGGTTTCCTGATCGGCAAACCAGTCCAGACGATCTGCCGGTAAATCCAGCGCCTGACGAATCTCCTCTACCGCAGCACGGCATTCTTCGCCAACAATTAGCGCGACCGGTTTGACCAGATTGATGCTATGGGTCAGCACCTTGCCGACCTGTGAGGTGTTTACCAGTGCAATGGTGACGCCAATTTTGGCCAGACCGATGACAGTCGCGATCAGTTCCGGGCGGTTTTCCAGCATTACCGCAATCACATCGCCTTTGCGTGCGCCTTGTGACAGATAATAGTGGGCAATCTGGTTGGCCCATTCATTCAGGGCTTTGTAGCTAAAGCGCTGCTCTTCAAACATTAAAGCCAGACCATGCGGATTACGTTTGACCGCTTTTTCAAAGGCAATGCCCAGACCGGCAGGGGTGGATGGCGTTCGTAAATAGGCTTGACTCAGACCCTGAATAAGATTCGGGACTTTGCCGATAAACTTTGGAATTTTGGCGGCGACATCGGCCAGACCAATAAGATCATGTTGTGTTGTATGGCTCATATGAATCCTATTTATTCTCGACATCCAATCTGTAGTTCTAGCGCATGAATATTGCACTTTAAGGTTTTAATCGTTTCGTTGTAGTGTAATCAACCTAATCTGACAAATTAACAAAAAAAATCCAGCCACCGAAATGACTGGATTTTTTTATTCACCTGCAAAAAAGCAAATTATGACTCAGTTGAGGTGTTGGCTTTCTTTGGTGGACGGCCACGTGGACGACGCGGACGTGCCGGTTTTTCTTTCTCGGCCTTGTCTGCTGCGGCTTCTGGAGCTTCAGCTTCTGCATTTGCCGGTGCTTCGCTGGCATCTGCTGCATCAACTGGCAGTTCAGCCTGTACTGGTTGCGCTGCTTCAGCTTTCGCTGTTTCTTTAGCCGGTGCTTCGGCTGCAGCGCTTTCTTCAGTCGCCACTTCAGTTTCAGTCGCAGTGGTTTCAGCCGCTGGTGCTGCTTCAGTTGCTGCTGGCTCGGCAGTCGCTTCTACAGGTGCTGCTGTGCTGCTTGCAGCAGTGGCTTCTGTTGCTTCAGCTGCTTGAGCGTCCGCCGCAGTTTCTGCTGGTGCATCGTTAGCGGGTGCTTTTTCTGCTTCGTCGGCATGGGCCTGTTTGGCCTGTTCCAGCGCCTGTTCGGCAGCAAGTTTGGCTAAACGACGACGCTCACGCGGATCATTGGCCACACGTTTGACTGGCGCTGGTGGAGTCAGGTCCAGCACAGGAGCAGGTTCTGCTTCTGGCTCAGCTTTGCTGACTTCAACATCACGGGTCACAGGCTGCTTTTGGCTTTCTGCCGCAGGTGCTTGAGCGACCAGGCTGGCTGCATATTGTTCAGTGAACTTTTGCAGGGCGCGGTTAAAGGTTGGGATTAAACCAAACTGCTCAATCAGTACCGAGCAATCTTCACCATACACATGACGGATCAGGCTGCCTACCGTGTACTGCTGCAAGGCTGGAACCTGAGATGGTGACAGCTTTGGCGGCTGGTTTTGTTGCGCACGACCTTCACGTTGCTGGCGACGACGCTGACGCGGATCGTTGCTGGCGCGTTTCACCGGTTGCGATTTGTGCTCTTCAGCCACAATTGCCGCAGGTGCCACTTCTTCTTTTGGTACTGGTGCTTCTTCTACTGCTTCAGTGCTGGTCGCAACCGGAAGTTCAGCAGTTGCTGCAGGTGCAGCGGCTGCGTTCTGGTTTAGCGCGACAATTTCACTTTGTGCAGCATCAACATTCACCACCAGAGCAGTTGGCATCACGTCCTGACGTGGTGCATCCACCAGGTCCACTTTCAGGCCTTGTGCTTCAGCGGCTGGTGCTGCTGTAGCTGCTGCCGGTGCAGCCGTGTCATTCAGCACGCTGGCATCGCGGTGGCGATTTGGACGCTCTGGACGTTGCTGGTTACGACGGTCACGACGTGGCACAGCATCTTGCTGTTGCGCTTCGTTTTGCGTCTGTTCATTGTTGTTGTGCTGACGGCGGGAGTTGCGTTTGTTTTCACGCGCTTCCTGACGTTGCTCCTGACGTGACAGCTGCACCACTTCTTCGTGTACCTGATGCTGTGCTGGGCTGTTGTCATTCTGGCTGTTTTGCTCGCGCGGCTCTTTGTGCTTGCTGCGCTTTTTGTTGTTGTGACGTGATGACTTTTCTTCACGTTCAGCCGGTTTTTCAGCGTGATCACGCTCATGCTTGGCCACAGTTGATGGGGCAAGATAAGCATTGCTGGTTGCTGCTGCTGGTGCAGCCACAGGCGCCGCAGCTGCAATCTGACCGAACTGGCCACGGCTAACTGCGCCATTATTGACCATTTGCTCAATCGCTGCAGCCGCATTGTTGGCGCTACGTGACTGATCAACCGTGTTGGCCTGTTTTTGCACAAACAGGTTTTCTAACCATGCACATGGGCTAGCACTTGGTGCAGCGGCAGCAGGGGCCACTTGTGCAGGCGCAGCGGCTTGAGCTTTGGCTGGACGCTTCTGTTCCTTTTGCGGTGCTGCAGGCGCAGCTGCATGCTGAGCGTGCTGTTCTTCTTCTAAATGCCATTCAGAGGCTTCATAACCTAGTTCCTGTTCGCTTAAGCGGGTGGCTGCTGTGCGTTCATAGCTGGTTGGGGCAAAGCCTTCCGGATTGTAAGAGATTTCGTAATGTGGGGTTTCTAAATGCGGGTGCGGCAATACCGTTACACGTACATTTGAGGTTTGTTCAAGGTAAACCAGGCTGTGACGCTTTTCATTCAATAAGAATGCTGCAATTTCAACCGGTACTTCAACCTGAACTTCACCATGACGCTCACGTAGCGCAATCTCTTCCACTTTACGCATAATCGACAGTGAGAGAGAACGTAAGTCACGTACCATGCCGGTACCATGACAACGTGGGCAAACATAACCGGTCGCTTCTTCTAAAGATGGACGTAAGCGCTGACGGCTCATCTCCATTAAACCAAAGCGTGACAATTGACCAAACTGGATACGCGCGCGGTCGCTTTGCGTTGCTTCACGCAGCTTGGCTTCCACCATACGCTGGTTACGGTCTTTGGTCATGTCGATAAAGTCGATTACTACCAGACCACCGATGTCACGTAAACGTAACTGGCGTGCAATTTCTTCAGCAGCTTCCAGGTTGGTGTTTAGTGCGGTATCTTCAACGTCCTGACCACGAGTTGATTTTGCCGAGTTAATGTCGATTGACACCAATGCTTCGGTTTGGTCAATCACGATTGAACCACCTGAAGGCAGTTTGACTTCGCGTTCATAGGCGGTTTGAATCTGGCTTTCGATACCGAAATGCGCGAACAGTGGTTCATTTAGGGTATAGGTTTTTAACTTGTCGAGCTGACGTGGCATCACCGCTTTTACGAAGTTATAAGCTTCGTTATAGGCCTGTTCTGAGTCAATCAGGATTTCAGCCACATCATCACGCAGGTAGTCACGAATGGCACGCGTGACGACACCGGCTTCCTGATGCACCAGCATTGGCGATGGACCAGAACTTGAGGTGCTTTGAATTTGCGCCCACAGATCTAGCAGATGCTGTAAATCAAGTTGTAATTCTTCTTGAGAACGACCAATACCGGCAGTACGTACAATCACGCTCATACCGCGTGGCACGTTTAAAGAGGCCAGCATTTCTTTCAGTTCTTCACGCACTGAACCGGAAATCTGACGGCTGATACCACCCCCTTTCGGGTTGTTTGGCATCAGGACCAGGTAACGGCCCGCCAGTGAAATAAAGGTCGACAGGGCAGCACCTTTGTTGCCGCGCTCTTCTTTTTCTACCTGAACCAGCAGTTCGGTGCCTTCAGTAATCAGTTCGCGAATATTTGAAGTTTGACGAGGATCGGCCTTGTAGTAAGAGTTGGCAATTTCGCGCATCGACAGGAAACCTTGACGACCGGCACCATACTCAACAAATACAGCTTCTAAAGATGGCTCTACGCGAGTCACATGACCTTTATAGATATTTGATTTTTTTTGTTCACGGGTACGATTTTCTAAATCAAAATCGTAAAGACGCTGACCAGTGACAAGTGCAACGCGAATTTCTTCAGCATGTGTTGCATTAATCAACATACGTTTCATGGGTGTAACACCTTATAGTGATACACAGCAAAACATCGCTCTATACGTAGCGAGCATCAAACATCACGGATCATGGTTCAGATCTCAAATACAGCGGTCTGAACGTTTCTCTACCGGCCTGATAATCGGGTTTCGGTGGATGATTCACGTATTGATGATGTCAATACGGCTTCAATCTTTAAACGATTAAAGTCACCTGGTCGTTTCACTGGCGGACGAGCGGTACATTGGATGTGAGTAACTTTCACTGTCACATTGCTCAAAGATCATCCCTTCTTTTAGTCGAGTGTCTTGATACGGAATTATCGTCGTATCTTTACAATTTGTGCAGATCCAATGTATCAACGCTGTAGCCTGAATGCGACATCAGGGAACGACTAGTCTGATGTGTATCAGTTTACGTTTAAAAACCAACTTGAGGTTGGCGACATATTTTTTCAGGCAAACTGATTTATGTACCTTAAGTACAATTAAACGCAACAGTTTGCAGTTTTGCCGATATAATAAGCCTTCGGCGTCGGCATAATTCTTTTGGGACCTTTACGTGTTTAGTGGAGTGTTTGATTGAATAATCAACTTCAGTAAAAACCGAAATGACCCAACTTTTACCCACTTACGATGGTTTCCGTGCGCTGACTATATCAAACCTTGCATCATCTGCCTATGGGCTAAGCTTATGTTTCTTGTGTAAAGCATAGCCCAAGTGATCAGTTTTTAATCAATTTTAGTATTTTTTTAGGTCGTCGTAACTGTATGAATTCTACCCAACAATGGCAAAGTGTCACTTGGTTTGAAGTCGATGAGCATCAAGCGGGGCAACGGATTGACAACTTTTTGTTTAGCCGTTTAAAAGGCGTGCCCAAAAGCCGGATTTACCGTCTGATTCGTGAAGGTCAGGTGCGGGTCAATAAAAAACGGGTCAAAGCCGAAACCAAGCTGAATATTGGCGATCAGATCCGGGTTGCTCCAATCCGTTTTGAACAGAAAGATGATACCCCGGCGCCGGTGTCAGATAAAGTTGCTCAAGGCTTGCTGAACCGGGTCATCTATGAAGATGAAGGGCTGATGGTGGTGAACAAGCCATCGGGCATTGCCGTGCATGGGGGCAGTGGTGTGGCCTATGGCTTGATTGAGGGCTTGCGCGCGGCCACCGGGAAAAAATATCTGGAGCTGATTCACCGCATTGACCGCGATACTTCGGGTCTGGTGATGATTTCGAAAAAACGCAGCGTATTAAAAACCTTGCAGGACATGCTGCGTGAGCACAAAATCCGTAAAACCTATGCTGCGGTGGTGAAAGGACAGGTGACGCTGGACAAACAGCTGATTGATGCACCTCTACATCGTTATGAGCTGGCCAATGGCGAACGTCGCGTGCGTGTGTCTAAAGAAGGTAAAGAATCGAAAACCCAGTGGAATGTGCAAGAGCGCTTTATGCATGCCACACTGGTCTATGCATCGCCGCTGTCTGGACGTACCCATCAGATTCGTGTGCATGGTCTGAGTATTGGCCATCCGCTGGTGGGTGATGAAAAATACGGTCATGAAACCGAATATCGCGGGCCTAAACCACGCCGTTTATGCTTGCACGCCATGCGTCTGGAGATTCCGGGTTATCCAACCATTGAAGCACCATTGCCTGAAGATATGCAGAGTCTGGTGGCGCAGTTAAGAGCGCAGAAGGCGGATAAGGTGGTAACGCTTGCAGAAGATGATGAGTAATCTTTGGCTTTTTAATTCTCGTTCGTCTTGCTTTATTTAAGTGGGAAATTTCCCTCTTTATTAAAATTAAAGATGAGGAACATTGTTCCGAAAGGGGGAGATTAAATTTCGGAAAAATCCTCTCCCTGAGCAGCACTGCTGCGCAAGTCTCCTTCTTGCACGTCGTTTAAAGCAGTGCTTTAAACTCGTTCAGGAGAGGGAGCGTTGCGATAGTAAATGATATCTGCATCCGAAATGTGCGAAAGGCGACATGGATGTCGCCGTTGGGTAATTAATATCTGTTGTGATCTTGCAATAAAAGTTATTTTCTAATGAAGCTCTCCCTCTTTTTTAAAGGAGGGTCGGGGTGGATTTAAACCGAATCAAATCGAGGAAACCATATATGAATACAGCTGTAGAACTCATCATTTTCGACTGGGATGGCACCTTGTTTGATTCAGTCGGTCAAATTGTGGCGAGTTTACAGTTCGCTGCACAGCAGTTTCAGCAACCCTTAACCGATGAAGCAGCCAAAAGCATTATCGGTTTGGGCCTGCCTGAAGTGGCGCAGCGTTTGTTCCCGATGGTGCCGGAATTGCATGGCGAGATTTTACAGTGCTATTCCGAGCACTATGTAGCCAACTCCAAAACCGATGTCTGGTTTGATGGTGTGGCGGCGATGCTGGATGATTTACAGAATGCCGGGGTAAAACTCGCGGTGGCTACCGGTAAAAGTCGTAAAGGCCTAGATCGTGTATTGCAGCAGACTCAAAGTATGAATCTGTTTGCTGCGACCCGTGCCGCCAGTGAAACCCGCTCTAAACCGCATCCCTTAATGTTAGAAGAAATTCTGGCAGAAACCGGGGTGCGCCCTGAGCAGGCAATTATGGTCGGCGATACCTCTTATGATCTGGAAATGGCGCAGGCTATTGCCATGCCGCGTGTGGGTGTCAGCTATGGGGTACATACGGTCGAAGTGTTACAGCTGTTTCAACCGCTAAAAATTGCCGGGGATGTCAGCAGCCTGCATCAGTTCCTGTTACAGCAGGTACAAATGAAACAGGCCATCTAGGTGGGAGAGCATCTTTTCAGAAGAAGTGAACCTCTTGCCGCTTCTTCTTTTATTCAAGAGCTTATTTTCTTCCTTCTTATATTGATCTCTGCCTGGGCATGTTGCGTGATTGCAAAGTTTCGTCTTTCTTTTTCTGTTCTAGAGGCTGTATAAACACTGTGCAGCCTTATTGCCTCTAAAAGCTGCTGATAAAATCGTCTAATACCGAAGCCTTAAGCGCTGAAACTTCTCATCCAGATTTTCTTAAAAAGTGGATAGAAATACTCGGAAATCTATAGCTATCAGGGGCTTCGTGTCGGTTGAGTTGTGGCTGTGTTATAGGTTCTAGCTATTGTAAAAAATAAAATAAGTATTGGCATAAAAAGTCCATTTTTCCGATTCTAAATCAGTTTATATCTATGCGCGTTTGCTAGAGATCGGCAGCAACAGCCTGTTGCCGCTCTGATCAGTCCCCCCTATATCGGCCGATGTTCAGCTGCATGCCGGAAAATCTAGTCAACAGCATAAGCCCAATTTTTGCAGTTTAAGGAAACATTGATGTCGAATTCTGCTGTTGTTGCATCAGTTGCTCAAGCGTTAAGAGATGCTGAATTATCACAAACTGCGATTGCACCGATTCGCCCACAATTAGGCGGTGAATCTGCTGATGTAGATATCGCGTACGCAGTTCAAGAAGTAAATACCGAACGCGCGTTGAAAGAAGGCCGCCGTTTAGTAGGTCGCAAAATTGGTTTGACCTCGAAGGTAGTTCAGGCACAACTGGGTGTTGATCAGCCAGATTTCGGTATGTTGTTTGCAGATATGGCCTATGGTGATGGTGAAGCCATTCCTGCAGGTTTGCTGATTCAACCGAAAGTTGAAGCAGAAATTGCACTGGTCATTAAAGAAGATTTGACCAAAGAAAAACACACCTATGCTGACATTATCAGTGCAACTGACTACGCACTGCCAGCAGTAGAAGTGGTGGATAGCCGTATTGAAAACTGGAAAATCAGCCTGATTGACACCGTGGCAGACAACGCATCTTCAGCGGCGTTTGTACTGGGTTCTCAACCGGTAAAACTGGAAAACCTGGATCTTGTGAACTGTAAGATGGTCATGACCCGCGGTGAAGAAGTGGTTTCTCAAGGTGTGGGTAAAGCCTGTTTAGCCAACCCATTGAATGCTGCAGTCTGGCTGGCAGATGAAATGGTACGCCGTGGTCGTCCATTGTTAAAAGGCGACATCATCTTAACAGGTGCATTAGGGCCAATGGTTGTGGCGCAACCAGGCGATGAATTCAAAGTTGAAATTGAAGGCTTTGGTTCAGTTACAGCGGCATTCGCTGCTGAATAAGCCCCAACCTGATCAGAATTTTAAGAGAGTACATTCATGAAAAAGATTAAATGTGCAATGATCGGTCCAGGTAACATCGGTACTGATTTGCTTTACAAATTACAACGTAGCGAATGGTTAGAGCCAGTATGGATGGTGGGTATTGATCCTACATCTGAAGGTCTGGCGCGTGCGGCGAAAATGGGTTTAAAAACCACGGCTGAAGGTGTAGATGGTCTTCTTCCTCACGTAATCGAAGATGACATCAAAATTGCATTCGATGCAACGTCTGCATACGTACACGCAGAAAACAGCCGCAAGCTCAATGAACTTGGCGTGTTAATGATTGACTTAACACCGGCTGCAATTGGTCCATTCTGCGTACCACCTGTCAACCTGGAAGCATTGCTTGCGGCTGGTGAAGTGCCAAACGTCAACATGGTAACGTGTGGCGGTCAGGCAACCATTCCAATGGTTGCTGCGGTTTCTCGCGTTCAACCGGTTGAATATGGCGAAATCATTGCAACGGTATCGACGAAATCAGTTGGTCCAGGTACGCGTAAAAACATTGATGAATTTACCCGTACTACTGCAGGTGCAATTGAGAAAGTTGGTGGTGCGAAACAAGGTAAAGCGATCATCATCATTAACCCAGCTGAGCCACCACTGATGATGCGTGACACAGTACATTGTTTAGTTGAAGGTGAGCCAGATCAAGCTGCGATCACTGAATCTGTACATGCGATGATTAAAGAAGTGCAAAAATATGTACCAGGTTACAAACTGGTAAACGGTCCTATTTTTGACGGTAACCGTGTTTCGATCTTCTTAGAAGTCGAAGGTTTAGGTGACTTCTTGCCGAAATATGCAGGTAACCTCGACATCATGACAGCAGCAGCTGCACGTACTGCAGAAATGTTTGCTGAACACGTTTTCAACACTGCTGAAGCTTAAGGAGCAACCTCATGTCTAAGATTATTGTTCATGATATGACTTTACGTGATGGTATGCACCCGCAGCGCCATCAAACCACTGTTGAGCAAATGATTGCCATTTCAACAGCATTAGATGATGCAGGCGTACCTTTAATTGAAGTGACCCACGGTGACGGTCTTGGTGGTTCATCAGTGAACTACGGTTTTGCTGCTGCTACTGACGAAGAATACCTGTCTGCTGTTGTGCCACGTATGAAGAATGCGAAAGTGTCTGCACTGCTTCTTCCTGGTATCGGTACAGTTGATCATTTGAAAATGGCGCATGAAATTGGTGTATCAACGATTCGTGTTGCAACACACTGTACAGAAGCGGACTGTTCTGAACAGCACATCACTGCTGCTCGTAAACTCGACATGGACACCGTGGGCTTCTTAATGCTGGCTCACATGGCTTCTCCTGAGCGTCTTTTAGAAGAAGCACAGAAGATGGTGTCTTACGGTGCGAACTGTATTTATGTCACAGACTCAGCAGGTTACATGCTTCCTCAAGACGTGAAAGACCGCGTGGGTCACTTACGTCAACACCTTGACCCAAGCATCGAACTCGGTTTCCACGGTCACCACAACTTAGGTATGGGTGTATCAAATACGGTTGCTGCGGTTGAAGCAGGTGCAGTACGTGTGGACTTGGCCTCTGCAGGTCTTGGTGCGGGTGCGGGTAACACACCACTTGAATTGTTCATTGCTGTAGCGAACCGTATGGGTATGGATACAGGCGTTGACCTGTTCAAAGTACAAGACGTTGCTGAAGACCTTGTGATTCCAATGATGCACAACCCAATTCGTGCAGACCGTGATGCGGCAACTTTAGGTTATGCGGGTGTTTACTCTTCATTCCTGTTGTTTGCAAAACGCGCTGAAGCGAAATATGGCGTGTCTGCGCGTGAAATCCTGATGGAACTTGGTCGCCGTGGTACAGTGGGCGGTCAGGAAGACATGATTGAAGACCTGGCGCTTACTATGTCTAAAGCACGTGAAATGCAAGCTTAAGTTTTAATTTTAAAACTGGCTTAAGCAAAGCACTCCAATATATTTGGGGTGCTTTTTTTATTGGTGTGATTGAGTTGCTTAATATCACACTTTAAAAATAAATCCGGATTTAAAATCACACAGATCAATGTATTTAAAACGCATCTTATTTTTATATAAAAAGTCTTTTAAATGATCAGCCGAGATTTATTTTAAAAGGATGGAGAAGGGGGAATGGAAAGCTAAGGGGTTTAAATTCGGGGAAAAGCTGAATTGTTTTAAATATTAAATTTTTTATAAATAATACTGATAGTTAAAAGCTATTAGTTAAAGTGTTAATGTTAAAACCAATAAATAAAGCCTAAAAACTCAAAATAAATAAAAAATACAGTGAAAAATAATATGAATAACAGGGGTTTATATTTGCAGGGTGGAGAGTATTTAGCAGGGAAATGATTGGTGAAATATCTTAAAAAAATAAAAAAAGCGCTGTGAAATCAAAAAAATGCCCAAAACGATAAATGTTTAATACTGTGGTCGGATTTTCTATTTGATTATGCTTACGCATGATGACGGCATTGTTTTTATCTGCTGAATGGGAAAATTTACCATGCGTCGTCAAAAATTATGGATAGCAATGCTTGCTGCGACAGCAACTTTAGGAACTTCTGCTATATATGCAGATTTTATTGATGACAGCAATGTTCAACTTAAATTTAAAAATTTCTATTTAGATCGTCAGTATCAAGATAAACCAGAATTGAACTTTGGTTCATGGTCACAGGCGGTAACTTTGGATGCCAAGTCTGGTTATCATGATATTGGTGGTGGCGTGCAAATTGGAGCAGATGTACTGGTTCAACATGCAGTTAAACTCAACGGCCGTGATCAAAATCCGGATTGGGTGTTACCTCACGATGGCAAAGAATCTAAAGATCATTTTGGTAAAGTTGGTGCAACCTTAAAAGTTAAGGTATCTGAAACTGAGTTGAAGGTTGGTGATCTATTACCAATGTCACCAGTGGTATTCTTTGATCCATCTCGCCAATTACTGACTACTTATAGTGGTGCCTGGTTAGAGTCTAAGGACATTAAAGATACTAAACTGACCTTGGCATATTTAGATGGCATTAATGCACGTTATGAAAATCAATATCATGACCTGAGCTTATTTCCGCAAAACAACTTTGCGACAGCAGTCAGTACAGATGACGGTATGTATATTGCCGGGATTGATCATCAATTCACCCCAAAAGTGGGTGGTAGTTACTGGTATGCCGATGTCACCAACATCTACCAACAACACTATGCCGCTGTAAACTATAAAACGACCTTGGCTGAAAACACCAAGTTAGACACCCATGTACGTTATTTTGACAACAGCGAATCGGGTGACCAGCTGTATGGCAAGATTGACAGCCAGGCCGTGTCTGCAGGTGCAAAAATCAACCATGGTATGCACACAGTACAATTAGGCTACCAGCAAATGTTTGGAGAGCATGGTAACAAAGCGCCAATGTTCCCGACATTGGGTGGTTGGGTACCACAGCCTTATCTAGACAACTGGTCGGTGGCAAGCTTTATCCGTAAAGATGAAAAATCATGGAGCTTGGGTTATACCTATAACTTTGCTGATGTGGGTGTACCAGGTTTAACCGCAACTGCACGTCATTTCCGTGGTTGGGATGTCGATAATGGTGCAGGCGAACCGCGTGGCAAAGAAAATGAAAACAACCTGATTGTGAACTATGTGGTACCAGAAGGTAAGCTAAAAGGTTTAGGTTTCAACTACATGTTTATTGATACCAACTATGACAATATCTCAGGTGGTAACGATCTAGAAGAACACCGTATCGCGACGACCTATACCTATACATTCTAATTGGTCAAGCTCAAAGAGCAGCTGCACCTCCAGCTGCTCTTTTTTATGTAAAAACAGATGAAAGTCCTAATAAAAATAAGGATTTAAAATTAACTAAAATGTTTAAAAACAATGGCTTAAATAATCGTTTTTTTGTAGCTTAAAATCGTAATTTTGTATCAGTTGAAAGCGCAGGAGCGGTTAATATAAGCCTATAGAAAACGCATGTTCAACGAGTCACTTGACGTCCAGACCTTCCAAGATTGAGGGAAACGCAAGCTAAAGACTGTATGAGGAGTAAGTATGAGCACTGTCCAAATCCCTGACTATACAACAGATTCATTCTTTGGCTTAGAAGATAAATGGATTGAAACCGCAGAAGGTGAACTCACCCATTACCATGAAATTGGTGAAGGTACGCCAATTCTGTTCTTGCACGGTTCAGGTACGGGTGTATCTGCAGCGGCCAACTGGTGGTTAAACCTGCCACAAATTGGTGAACAGGCACGTTGTATCGCGATTGATACCATTGGTTATGGTCAAACCGTTGTTGCACCGGGTACCCAATACGGGATCCGTGCCTGGGTTGATCACGCAATCCGTACCTTAGATGCTTTAGGTATCGAGAAAACCTGGTTGGTGGGTAACTCTTTAGGTGGCTGGTTGGCATTTCAATTGGCACTGGATTATCCAGAGCGCGTTCTGGGTATCGTGTCTATGGGTACCGGTGGTGCCAAGCAAACTGCGGCACTGAAAGCGCACGCGAACCCAGTACTGACTGAAGAAGGGATCCGTAAGACACTGTCTATGTTCGTGGTGAACAAAGACCTGATTACAGACGAACTGGTGAAAGTCCGTTTTGACTCGGCTGCAAATGACTATGCATCTGACCGTTTAATGGACGTGGTGGGTGCGCGTGACCGTGACCGTTTCGAATTCCCGTTAGACTTCGAAAAAATGAAAGACATCACCGTACCTGTACTTCTGATTCATGGTACTCAAGACGTGGTGATTCCAGTATCCCGTACCTGGGACATCCTGAATGTGGTGCCAAATGCAGATGCACACATCTTCAGCCAATGTGGTCACTGGTCACAAGTTGAAAAAGCCGATGAGTTCAACACAGTTATTAAAAACTACCTGGCGGCGCACGGCGTAAAATAAGCCGGTGATAAAAGCGAAAAAAGGATGGTGACAGGCCATCCTTTTTTTATGGGCGGAATTTCTGGCTCAACCGGTTTAGTGCTGAATAAAGCTGGCCACCAGATTAATACAAATCGCCAGAATAGTGGTGTTAAACATATAGGCCAGCACAATATGCAGCGTGTTCAGGATACGCATCGCGCGTGAGCTGATGCTGACATCGGCGGTTTGTGCCGACGTGCCAATCACATAACTAAAATAGAGAAAATCCGGATAGGTCGGGTAAGGGGTTTTCGGAAACTCCAGCCCACCTGCCTGATGCTGTTGCAGCGCCAGATAATAGTCATGCGCATAGTGAATCGCAAAAATGGTATGCATAAACAGCCAGGCACATAAAATAGTGGTAATCGCCAGCAGAAAATGCCCCATGCGTGCAAAGTCGGTTTGGGCAAATAAGTTGATCTCGACAATAATCGCAATAAAACACATCACCAGGGTGAGAAACAGCAGTAACAGAATCAGCCATTTACTGGCATCCTGCTGCTGGGCGCGTTGCAGAATATGCTGATGATCACTGTGCCAGAAATTCAGCAGGGTAAAGAGCAGATAGCCGGACACGGCAATATTCCAGCTGATGAGCAGGCAGGTCGACCAGGTCCACGGGCTCAAGCACTGAAAAATACCGTACAGCACCGTGGTGATCAGAAAACTGATAAAAAAATAAGGATGAGACTGCATCCCGGTTTTAATATGGCTAAACGGTGTTTTTATCATTCTTATTCCTTTGATCTGGCCCATGACAGATAAAAGCATGCCTAGCATCCTGCTTCAGGGGCAGAACATAGCGGCACTTCACTGTAGTCTAGCTTATTAGACTTAAGTTGTAGTTTGCGGCTGAAAATAAATCTGTGCGGCTAGCAGAGAAAAAGTCGTAAAAGTGCAAAAATGATAAAAAATGGTGCAAAAAAGCCTGCGACTTAAGTCTAATCTGATTAAAAAGTCGGCAAATTGGCCATAAAAAAAGCACCATTATTTAGTCTCGAAATAATGATGCTGGCAGGCAGTCAGCCAAAGCGCGGCTTAATCGCGGTTAATATCCAGATAAAACACCCGGGTCAACAGTTCCATAAACTTGTCGACCGATGGCGAGTTGCTGTTTTTACGGTAACTGACATACAGGTCCAGATAAGGCAGTTCGATATCCAGCGGACGGATGATGGTGTTGTTCATGGTCAGCGGGGCAATGTAGCCCGGCAAAATGGTACAACCCAGTCCCATACCAATCGAGTTGATATTGAACAGGATGTTGTCGGCTTTTTGCACAATATTAAATTCAATACCATTGGTCTTGGCAAAGTTTAGAATCATGTCGTGCAGATTCTGCGACTGCTCTGCGGCCGGAATAATAAAATCAATGCCATTAAGAGCTTTGACCGGAATACGTTCGTATTTGGCCAGCGGATGGTCTTTTGGCAAAATGAAAATCAGCGGTTCGCGCAGCACGAACTGGCTTTCAATTTCATCACTGTTAAAGTTGTGACGGGTAAAGGTGATGTCCAGTTCACCTTTTTTAATGGCTTTCATCTGATCATTGTTGTTCATACTGAGCAATTCAATTTTCAGATCGGGGTTCTGTACGCGCAGATTCGGCAACACATACGGGAAAATCTTCATTTCCGCGACCGGTACAAAGCCAATGCGTAGCATCTGCTGTTTGGCCTGGGACACCTGACGCGCCATAGCCACGGCTTTGTCGGCCTGCGCCAGGGTCAAGCGCGCCTGTTCCAGAAACACTGCGCCTTCTTCTGTCAGTTCGACCTTACGTTTGGTCCGGTGTAACAGTTTTACGCCAACGTCTTCTTCGAGGTCTTTAATCTGTTGACTTAAAGAAGGCTGGGCTGTGTAGAGCTTCAAGGCAGCCTTACTGAAGTTCAGTTCTTCAGCCACGGTAATGAAATAGCGAAGGTGACGTAATTCCATAAACCCATTCCAAAAGATTAATTCAAAAAATGTCTAACTATCATGTCTTAAGAGTATAGTCTATAATCAACTATTAGGTGAAGATTATTCTGCCATTTAGGAAATAAATAGGCTTTCAAATTTTATTAATGCTTTAATAAAGAGAAATAAGCGATAAGTAATTGATAAAATATCTTAATTAAAACAAAAAAAATATTTCACTAAACCCCGCTAAAAAATCATTATCCATGCAAAGTTGAGTCTATTTATTTTGTGCCGTTGTGTCGGTCACAGGAGAGCTTTCAATGAGTGGAAAAATTGATGTGCGCGAAATCGACGCTTTAGTCGATGCACAAAATGGACGTATTACGCCATCTATCTATACTGATCCAGATATCTACGAGTTAGAACTTGAACGTGTATTTGGTCGTACCTGGTTATTCCTTTGCCATGAAAGCCAAATTCCTAAGGCGGGCGACTTCTTCAATACCTATATGGGTGAAGATCCGATCATTGTGGCACGTCAAAAAGATGGCTCGATCAAAGCATTCTTAAACCAATGCCGTCACCGTTCTATGCGCGTAAGCTTCGCAGACTGTGGTAATACCCGTGCGTTTACTTGCCCATACCACGGCTGGTCTTACGGTATTGACGGTTCTTTAAAAGACATCCCGCTTGAAGATCGTGCTTACCCGCATGGTGCATGTAAAGAGCAATGGGGTCTGGTTGAAGTAAACCGTGTGAAGTCTTACAAAGGCCTGGTATTCGGCTGCTGGGATGAAACCACACCAGATCTAGAAGAATACATGGGTGATATCGCTTGGTATCTTGATGGCGTTGTAGACCGTCGTCCAGGTGGTACTGAAATCATCGGTGGTGTACACAAGTGGGAAATCGAGTGTAACTGGAAATTTGCAGCTGAACAGTTTGCATCTGACCAATACCACGCTCTGTTCTCTCACGCATCTGCGATTCAGGTACTTGGCGCGAAACCAGACGACGAATCAACCAAGAAATTAGGTGCTGCTCAAACGGCTCGTCCAGTTTGGGAAACTGCAAAAGATGCACTGCAATACGGTTCACGTGGTCACGGTTCAGGCTTCTTCTTCACAGAGAAACCAGATGCAAACGTTTGGGTTGACGGTGAAGTGGCCAACTACTTCCGCGAAACGTATGAAGAAGTAAAAGAGCGTCTAGGTGAAGTACGTGCGCTGCGTCTTGCAGGTCACAACACCATGTTCCCGACACTGTCTTGGTTGAACGGTACTGCAACACTTCGCGTATGGCACCCACGTGGTCCAAACAAAACTGAAGTTTGGGCATTCTGTATTGCCGATGCTGAAGCGTCTCAAGAAGTGAAAGAAGCGTTTGAACGCTCTGCAACGCGTGCATTCGGTCCTGCCGGCTTCCTGGAGCAAGATGACTCTGAGAACTGGATCGAGATTCAGAAAGTTTTACGTGGTTATAAAGCACGTCAAAACAAATTGATCGTTGAGATGGGTAAAGGCAACGAGAAAGTACGTGAAGATGGTATCCCGGGCATCACCAACTACATTTTCTCTGAAACTGCAGCACGCGGTATGTACCGTCGCTGGGCAGATTTATTGATCCATGAAAAATGGGAAGACGTTGAAAAAGCGGCTGACGAATACGAGAAGGAGCTTATGAAATGAGTCAAATCAGCTTAGAACTTCATCACCAGATCAGTCAGTTCCTGTATCAAGAAGCCAAGCTTCTTGATGACTGGAAATTCCGCGAGTGGTTAGACACGCTAGCTGAAGATATTTCTTATACGCTACGTACCACACCAAACGCACAAACCCGTGACCGTCGTCGTTCGGTTGAACCACCGACGACTTGGGTGTTCAACGATACGAAAGATCTGTTGGAACGTCGTGTTGCCCGTCTTGAAACCGGTATGGCCTGGGCAGAAGAGCCTCCATCACGTACGACTCACATGGTGTCTAACGTGATTGTTGAAGCGTCTGAAGTAGAAGGCGAATACGATGTGTACGTGACTTATTTACTGTACCGTACCCAAAAAGAGAAAGACGTTACGATTTACTGTGGTAAGCGTCATGACAAGATCCGTAAAGTTGAAGGCGGCTTAGGCTTCCAGATCTTCAACCGTAAGATCACGCTTGACCAAGTTACCTATAACTCACATAACCTGAGTGTGTTCTTCTAATGAATAAGATTTTTGTTTGCCAAGTTGACGAGCTTGACGAAGGCGAAGCATTGAAAGTGGACTGCGGCGTAAACGGTATCGATGCGCTGGCAGTATTCAACAATGGCGGTGAATTCTTCGCAATGAATGATCGCTGTTCACATGGTAATGCATCGATGTCTGAAGGTTATCTGGAAGACGACGGTACAGTTGAATGTCCGCTGCACTCTGCACGTTTCTGTTTGAAAACTGGTCAGGCACTGTGCTTGCCAGCAACAGATCCAATCCAGACATTCCCAGTGATTGTTGAAGATGGCGCGTTATATGTAGAGATGGCAGGAGAGTAATCATGGGTTGGCTAAAAGGCGAAGTTGCACTCATCACTGGTGGTGGTTCAGGTTTAGGCTGGGCTTTGGTTGAGCGTTTTTTAGAAGAAGGAGCACAGGTGGCCGTTCTTCAGCGTTCTCAGTCTAAAGTTGATGCTTTACAGGAACACTTCGGTGACCGAATTCTTGCAATCGCTGGTGATGTTGCCAACTATGAAGACAATGTCCGTGCTGTTCAAGCGACCGTTGAGCGTTTTGGCAAGCTTGACTGTTTTGTGGGTAATGCCGGTATCTGGGATCACTATGCCGATATCGTCAACACCTCGGGTGAGCAACTGGATAAAGCCTTTGATGAAATCATGGGCATTAATACCAAGTCGCTGATCCTGGGTGCCAAAGCAGCGCTAGACGAACTGATCAAGTCTGAAGGTTCAATTATCTTCACTTTATCAAACTCTGCGCTGTATTCATCGGGCGGTGGTCCTGTTTATACCGCATCCAAACATGCCGGTGTAGGCATCATGAAAGAACTGGCCTATGAATTAGCGCCAAAAGTTCGTGTCAATGCCGTGGCACCGTCTGCCATGAATGTGAATATCAAAGGCGCGGCATCACTCGGTCAGGAAAATGTTGGCCTGCTCGATGCACGTGATCCTGAGAAAATTGCCCGTGGTATGCCACTGAACTTCTTGCCAGAACCAGAAGATATGACCGGTTCATATGTGCTGCTGGCTTCACGTCAAAACAACCGTCCACTGACCGGCGTGCTGATTAACGCGGAATGTGGCTTGGGCATTCGTGGTTTACGTCAACCACGTGCCGGTTTCTTTGACGAGTAATTCACGCCTTAAAACATAATGGACTAACCCGGCAGCCTTTTGGCTGCCTTCCGTTTAGGAGTCACACATGGCCGTTAAACTTATTTGTGCATCGCACAGTCCTTTAATGGAGTTTGCCACTCCGCAAGAACAACGCAAAGAACAAGCTGTTCGTCAGGCGTTTGAAAAACTGTCTGCGGAAGTCAAAGCCTACGATCCAACCCTGATCATTACCTTTGGTCCAGACCATTTCAATGGTTTCTTCTATGACCTGATGCCAAGTTTCTGTGTGGGTATTCGTGCCACTGCAGCAGGTGACTGGGACTATGGTAAAGACAACAACAAGATTGATGTGCCTGAAGAAACTGCACTCAATCTGGTTCGCCGTGTCCTCGATGAAGGCGTGGATGTGGCCTATTCGTATCGTATGCAGGCCGACCACGGTGTGACCCAGCCATTACATTTCCTGTGTGGTGGTCAGCTCGATCGTTATCCTACTATTCCAGTTTTCATTAATGGTGCAGCTGCACCAATGCCAACCACCAAACGTACCATCGCTTTAGGTCGTGCGGTCGGTCAGTTTATCAAGTCACTGAATCTTGAAAACGAACGCGTACTGGTTCTGGGTACGGGTGGTCTGTCTCACGATCCACCAACCCCGCAAATGGGTTCGGTACCACCAGAAGTGGAAGAATTCCTGATTGCCGGTCGTAACCCGACCCCGGAAGCCCGTGAAGCCCGTCAGGCAAAAATTATTGCCGTGGGTCAGAAGCTGGCCGCGGGGGATACTTCTGTGGCAGTCCCGCTGAATGCGGAATGGGATATTGCTTTGCTGGAGAAATTCAAGCAGGCAGATTTCGCAGCACTGGAAGCCATGACTGAAGCGGAAATCCGTCGTGATGGCGGCCGTGGCGGTCAGGAAGTCCGTTCATGGATGGCGGCATTTGCTGCATTGCATGAGCTGGGCGAATATGACATGACCACCCACTGCTATGAAGAAATCAGCGAGTGGATTGCCGGTTTCGGTATCGTTTCTGCAGAATTAAAAGGTTAACTGAATGAGCAATGTAAACAGCATCGTGATTGTCGGTGCAGGTCAGGCCGGTGCCAGCGCAATTCTGGAATTACGTGGCAACAAATACGAAGGCAAAATCACCCTGATCGGGGATGAAACCCATTTGCCGTATGAGCGTCCGCCTTTGTCTAAAGATGTGATTCTCAAACCAGCCGAAACCAAAATCGAAATTCTGTCAGAAGAAAAACTGGCGGAACTGGGCGTTGAAACCATCCGTGGTAACGGTGTGGCCAAAATCAATGCCGAGGCAAAAACGGTTGAACTGCAAAACGGTGATGTCGTTGCTTATGACAAGTTACTGCTGGCCACCGGTGGTGCAGCGCGTCGTTTACCCAACTTCGATGCGCTGGGTAAACACGTGTACACCCTGCGTAACCTGGAAGATTCACAAGCGCTGGTGCCGGTATTACAGCCGGGCCGCCGTATCATCCTGATTGGTGGCGGTGTCATCGGTCTGGAGCTTGCCTCAAGCGCACGCTTTAAAGAATGTGAAGTGACCGTGATTGAAATGGGTCCAATGGTGATGGGTCGTTCATCACCACGCATCCTGAGCGAGTTCCTGCTGGAGCAGCAACAACTGGCCGGTGTTGATGTACGCCTGTCGACCCAGATTGCAGAATGCAAGCTGGATGGCGAAGAAATTGTGGTAACACTGGAAGGCGGTGAAGAGCTGCGTGCAGATGCTGTGGTCTATGGCATCGGGATTATCCCGAATGCACAGCTGGCCGTTGAAGCCGGTCTGGATGCGGACTTTGCGGTTAAGGTCAATGAAAACTGCCAGACTTCAAATCCGGATATTTATGCAGCGGGTGACGTGGCCACGCAACTGCGTGACTGTGGTAACCACCGCCGCGTTGAAACCTGGGAAAATGCCAACCTGCAAGCGGGTATCTTCGCGCGTCACGTGATGGGCGTTGAACATCCAGCGGCAAACCCGGCCTGGTTCTGGACCGATCAGCTGGACATCAACTATCAGTTTGTTGGTGATATGGCAGCGGCTGAATGGCATGTGCGTGGCGAGATTAAACCTGAACTGCGTGCTGAATCATCATTCGTATTGTTTGGTGTCACCGATGGCGTGATCGTTGGCGGGATTACCGTGAATGCAGCCAAAGACATGCGTCACCTGAAAAAGCTGATCAGCAAACAGGCGGCTTTTGAGGCTGACAAATATCTCGATCTGAGTCAGGATCTTCGTAAGCTGGTAAAATAATCCGGCGATACGGCAGGGCAGACCTTGGGTAACTTTGGTCTGCTTTTTTATGGCTGTTTTATTTTAATGTCGAGACATGAGCACAATGTGCATGGTGATTTGTACATGACTTTGTGTCGGTAGGTCTTACTTTTTAAAGCTGATAAGAATCCTCAAAATTTATTTTTGAGTTCGCAGGGCAAAACTCTTTTCATTGTTTGGGCGTCTCTCTTCGTTCCGTGGTGACATTCAGGTCGTCATCCTCATTATTTCAAGATGGGTTTGAATAAAGATGCCTTCATTTTATGGTTTTCAAATTTAGTTGAGTTGTCTATGAGTTCAAACTCATCTCCCATGATCGTTACCGCCAGTATCTATGCCTTGCTGGTGCTGATCTGGGCCACCACGCCGCTGGCGATTGTGTGGAGTGTGGAAGAAGTCCATCCCATGTGGGTGCTGATTATCCGCTATTTCGGGGCTTCGCTGATTGCGCTGTTTTTACTGAAACTGATGCGTGATCCGTTGCCGCTGGATGAAACCTCACTCAAAAGTTATGTGGCGGGCAGCCTGAACCTGATTGGTGCGCAGCTGTTTATTTATCTGGCAGCCAATTACCTGACTTCGGGTTTAATGGCGCTGATTTTTGGTTTTTCCCCGCTTATTGCCGGTTTAATTGGCCATGTGATTTTAAAAACCCAGAAACTGGTGGCCCTGCAATGGCTGGGCATGGCGGTGGCGGTGGCCGGGCTGAGTTATGTCTTTGCCGACTCGGCAGACAGCAAGATCAACCCGATTGGGATTGTGCTGATGTTAATTAGCATGGTGTCGTATATCAGCTCGATTTTCTGGGTCAAGCAGATTAATGCACCACTGAGTCCGATGTCACAGGCCACCGGTTCCTTGCTGGTCTCGGCACTGGGTTCAATGCTGATGTTGCCATTCATCTGGTCACATATGCCAACCGAATGGCCGGGCATGCAAACCATGATTGGCTTTTTGTTTACCATGATCATGTCTTCGATTGTGGCGATGCTGTGTTATTTCTGGCTGATTCGCCGTCTGGCTGCGTCCACTGTCTCTTTAAGCAATGTGATGACCCCGATTATTGCACTGGTACTCGGAGCGACCCTGAATCATGAGCATATCAGTGCACATGCGGTGGCCGGGATTGCGGTGGTGATGCTGGGCATTGTGATGTATTTCTGGAAAGACTGGCAGCGTCAGTATTTTTCTAAATGGTGACAGCACAGGAAGCCATGCGCTTCCTGCTGTTTTGGCTTTTGCTAAAAACAACAAAAACATAAAACAAAATATTCCACAATTTTGGATACTATGCATATTGCATCGGCACTTGCTGTCCTGTGTAATGAAGACTTAATAAATCACAGGATTTGCTCTACGTGCTTCAATTTTTATCGGACTGACATGAATCAAAACGCGGAACCTAAGCATTTTCAGCTACCAACCGAAACATGTTGGTCACACGCCTGGCGTCAGCCTGCTTTGCAGTTTTTACCTTCCCGGCATTATAACGGTGCCCAGTTTTTCAATCCGGTGCCGGCACCCGAAGGGCGTAGCCGCAGTGATTTGCTGAAATGGCTGTTACAGCGTAAACGCAATAGCTGGACCGCAGAAAACACACCAGAGCAGCCCGCTGAAGGCAAGCGTCCGATTCCGCAGGAACGTCCGAATGCCAGCCTGGATGACTGGCAGATCTGGTTTGTAGGGCATGCTACCGTTCTGATTCAGATTGGCCCCTATAATTTCCTGACCGATCCGGTCTGGTGTGAATATGCCGGACCGCAGCAGGGCAGAGGTCCGAAACGGATTTGCCCGGCTGGAATTGCCCTGGAAGAGTTACCGACCATTCATGCGGTGCTGTTGAGCCATAACCATTATGACCACATGGATCTGGCCACCCTGCGCTGGTTACATGCCCGTTTTGCCATGCCAATTTATACCGGACTGGGCAACAGCTGGTATTTGCCAAAAAACTTTCATGTGGTGGAAATGGACTGGTGGCAATCGGCGCTATTTAATGAATTAAAACTGGTCTATATTCCGGCGCAGCATGGTTCAGGCCGTGGTATGCGCGACCAGAACAGTGCCCTCTGGGGTGGCTTCTCGATTCTGCATGGTGAAGATCACTGCTTCTTTGCCGGAGATACCGGTTATTCCTCGCATTTTAAGGAAATCCATGCCCGTATTGGCGCACCGCGGATTGCACTATTACCGATTGGTGCCTATGAGCCACGGGACCTGATGCGCTATATGCACATGAATCCGGAAGATGCTTTTCAGGCGCATAAAGACCTGCATTCCAAATGTTCGCTGGCCATTCATTACCGTACCTTCCAGCTCACCGATGAAGGCCGTGAACAGCCGGAAGTCGATTTGCAAAATGCCATGCGTAAATCCTCAAAACTGATGAATCCGTTTTATTGCATTCGCGAAGGCAAGAAGCTGATTGTTTAAGTTTAAATCCTGCAACAAAAAACCACCCGAAGGTGGTTTTTTTATGGCTTGAACTCTCTGTGTAGAGGCTTAGAGCACGCCTGGCTGACCCAGCGCAGGGTCGGTGGCTCGAGCGGCCTGAGCATCTGCCACGGTCATCCCCAAGGCTTGGGCTACACCTTCGCCGTAGGCCGGGTCACACATAAAGCAGTTACGGATATGACGGTACTTGATAAAGTCATAGGCATCGCCCATGGCACGCGCAGTATTGTCAAACAGCGCCTGTTTCTGTTCAGGATTCATCAGGTTGAACAGGGCACGCGGCTGGCTAAAGTAATCGCTGTCATCTTGACGATAATCCCAGAAATCGGCATCGCCACGGATTTTCAGTGGTGGTTCACGGTACTGTGGCTGTTCCTGCCATTGCTGGAAGCTGTTTGGCTCATAGTGTGGCAAGCCGCCATAGTTGCCATCCATACGGCCCTGACCATCACGGCGGTTAGAGTGGACCGGACAACGGGCTGCGTTTACCGGAATCTGGGAATGGTTTACCCCCACGCGATAACGTGCGGCATCGGCATAGTTAATTAAACGCGCTTGCAGCATACGGTCTGGTGAATAGCTGATCCCCGGCACCAGAGTACTTGGTGCAAAAGCGGCCTGTTCCACATCCTGGAAATAGTTTTCTGGGTTACGGTTCAGTTCAAACTCACCGACTTCAATTAATGGATAATCACCTTTTGGCCAGACTTTGGTCAGGTCAAACGGATGATAAGGCACGGTTTCCGCTTCGGTTTCCGGCATGATCTGCACGAATAGGGTCCATTTCGGGAAATCGCCACGTTCAATTGCATTAAACAGGTCATTTTGGCTGCTTTCACGGTCCTGGCCAATCAGTGCTGCGGCTTCGGCATCGGTCAGGTTTTTAATGCCCTGCTGGGTACGGAAATGGAATTTGACCCAGAAACGTTCATTGTTGGCATTAATGAAGCTGTAGGTGTGGCTGCCAAAACCATGCATATGGCGATAACCATCAGGAATACCGCGGTCTGACATGACAATGGTCACCTGATGCAGCGCTTCTGGTAACAGGGTCCAGAAATCCCAGTTGTTGTTAGCAGAACGGACGTTGGTTTTTGGATCACGTTTTACCGCTTTGTTCAGGTCCGGGAACTGGCGCGGGTCACGGAAGAAGAACACCGGTGTGTTGTTACCGACTAAATCCCAGTTGCCTTCTTCGGTATAGAATTTTAGTGCAAAACCGCGAATATCACGTTCGGCATCGGCAGCACCGCGCTCACCGGCCACCGTCGAGAAGCGGGCAAACATTTCGGTTTTCTTGCCGACTTCAGAGAAAATTTTGGCGCGGGTATATTGGGTAATGTCGTGAGTCACGGTAAAGGTTCCGAATGCACCTGAACCTTTGGCGTGCATACGACGCTCAGGAATCACTTCACGAACAAAGTTCGCCAGTTTTTCATTGAGCCATAAATCTTGGGTAAGTAATGGACCGCGGGCACCGGCGGTCATACTGTTCTGGTTATCGACCACCGGAGCACCGGCATCGGTGGTGAGGTGGGTGACCGGACATTTTTTAAAGTCTTGGCTCATTATCGTTCTCCGTTATTGTATTCATGTGCTGACGTTGGACACGGGCTGGATTCTCCAGGCAGGTGACATCTCATGAAATTAACCGTTATCAAAGTCATCAATATAAAAAATAAACCCAGCTTATCATTGAAATCTACCTTGCAATAGCTGGCTGGGCAGAATGACGATGGATAAAAAAACATAAAAATGCAACTTGGTTCTTATTTAACTTAAACCGAATATAACACTTTTTCAAATAGATAAAACGATTAGTGCTCAAAGGAATAATCGATAGCTTAAAGTTTTGATTTCTGAGTGTTTTGGTCGGATTTTGTTGAGATGAGCCGGGCTAAAAATGGCTGGATGGCCAGTTCAATATCTGCCTGCAGTTGCGGCCAGTCCTGAAATGTGGGCTGGATTAACAGGGTTTGTGAAATAAAGCCATAACTGATGCGATGCAGGTTTTCGGCACAGCGCAAGCGTTCGCGGGTTTCAGGCGTATAGCGGCTTAAAATCTGCTGCCAGCTGTCCAGCATCAGCTGATAATGCTTTTGATAGGCCTGCTCGCTCGACAGGCTGCGTTCCAGTAAAAACACACTGGCCCACAGCCGCTGTTCGCTGCGGATACGGTCAAGCTGAAAGCGCAGCAGGGTCAGTATATCGCTGCAAACATCACCAGTTGTGGATAACTGTAGCGGTGGCTGGGTATAACTGCGTAGCGCCTCGGCATGCTGGATAATCTGCTGGTGAATCACCCAGGCCAGCAAATCTTCTTTCTGGGCAAAGTATTCATAAAAGGTGCCCAGACCGACCCCGGCCAGTTCGGTAATCTCACGGATGGTCAGTTGTGCGGGTGTCTGCTGCTGCAAAAGCCGAACAACACTGTCCAGCAGTGCCTGCTGGGTCTGTTTGGCCCGGGACTGGCGAGGCTTACGCCGCAGCTGTACAGAGGGGGAGGTCATGACTGAAAACCGAACATGCTGTGGGTGAATATTCTTTATACTGAAAGCCTATCATCATAATCAATCAGGAACGATGAACGATGCAGGCATGGATGACCCATTCTATTCAGAATCAGTTTGATGAACGTCAGGATTATAACCTGTTTGCGAGTGACCGCGTGTTGCAGGAAATCTTGCAGCGCTATGGCAGTCAGGATCAGGCACGCCTTAGCGCCCTTGGTCAGCAGGCCGGATCGGCAGAGGCTTATCATTCTGCCCATTTAGCCAATAGCCATACCCCGCAGTTACAGGCCTTTGATGCTCGCGGCCGCCGTCAGGATGTGGTCGAGTTCCATCCGGCCTGGCATTACTGGATGGCGCTGAACCGGGAATTTCAGACCCATGCCCATCCCTTTATTGAACCTCAGTCCGCATCTGGCTGGCTCGATTGGGCAGCGCGGTTTTATCTGAGTGGTCAGGTCGAATGTGGCAACCTGTGTCCTGCCTCCATGACCCTGGGCAGTATTCCGCTTATTCAGCGTGAACCTGAACTGTGGCAACAGCTCGGCGATAAACTGCTGTCGAATGAATATGATGCGCGGGATATTCCAATGGCGCAGAAAACATCAATCTGGCTGGGCATGGGCATGACTGAAAAGCAGGGCGGCTCCGATGTACGCGCCAATGAAACCATCGCCACTCCGGTGGGGGCAGCGGGTCGTGGCCAGCCCTATCTGCTGACCGGGCATAAATGGTTTTTCTCGGCGCCGATGTGCGATGCGCATTTGGTGGTGGCTAAAACCAAACAGGATGGCTTGGCCTGCTTCTTTGTCCCGCGCTGGCTGGAAGATGGTCGCAAGAACACGATTCATATCCAGCGTCTAAAAGACAAGGTCGGCAACCGCAGCAATTCCAGCTCGGAAGTCGAGTTTCATGAGGCCTGGGGCATCATGATTGGCGAAGCTGGCCGTGGTATTCCCACCATTATTGAAATGGCCAATTATACCCGCCTGACCTGTGTGGTCGGCAGCAGTGCCATGTTGCGCCAGGCGCTGGTGCAATGTATTGCCTATACCCGGCAACGCAAAGCCTTTGGCAAGCCGCTGGCTGAACAGCCGCTGATGCAGGCGGTGCTGGCTGATCTGGCACTGGAAACCGAAGCCGCGGTGCAGCTGGGCTTTTATCTGGCGCAGTGCTACCAGTTGGATACGCCGCTGGCGCAGGCCTGGAAGCGGATTATGACCCCGGCTGCCAAGTTCTGGGTGTGTAAGCGTACTGTCGAGCTGAGCGGCGAAATGATGGAGGTCTTTGGCGGCAATGGCTATGTCGACACTGGCATCATGGCGCGTATTTTTAAAGAAGCTCCGGTGAATAGTATCTGGGAAGGGTCGGGCAATGTCATGTGTCTGGATGTGCTACGCGCGATACAGCGTGATCCGGCCTCCATGCAGGTCCTGTTGCAGTCGCTGGCCGACGGTGTGCAACAGCAGCCGCTGTTACAGCAGGAATTACAGGCGCTGATGCAGCTGTTCCAGCAGACAGACCCACAAGCCTTGCAGTTTATGGCACGTACGCTGGTAAGCCGTTTGGTGCTGCTGGCACAGGCGGTCATCTTAAACCAGCATGCACCTGATTTTGTGGCACAGGCCTTTATCCAGAGCCGTTATCAGACCCTGCATGGTCAGGTGGTGGGCATGTTAGACCCGGCCCAGGTCGATGTTGCCCGGCTGTTAGAACGTGCGCTGGCGGTTTAAACATCACGCGTGATAGAGCGTATCCTGATAGAAAAATTCCCCGCTTGACTTCAGCCAAGCGGGGAAATCGGACTGGATGCATGGCGGTCTGCAGTTGCGCAGCCGTGTGATCCCGGCATCAGTCTCACGCTAACGATCAAACGAGTTTGGCTTAATGCGCCGGTTCGTCTGCTTTCACCCCTTTCTGGTACAGGGTGTAGATATAAACCGGAATATTCAGGTCTTCTAAATGCTTGTAAATTAGCGGGCGGACTTCTTCCCAATCCAGACCGCCGACACCGGTAGCCAGACGTGGCAGCGCCAAACTTTCAATATTCTCGGCTTCAACCAGCTGTTTCAGGTTTTTCAGGGTGCGGTTGACGTATTCTGTCGATGCTTTACCCGGCTTAGAACCGTTGTCATAGGCTGCTTCCTGAGTCATCAGGTTAATGATGCGCTGACCTTCGGCATTGACCCAGGTCCACTGCTCACCCGCTTTAGGATGATAAATATGGCAATAGTTCCGGAAGTCTTTATACAGCGCTGGCCAGTGTTCGCGCAGACTTAAAGCCAGTCCGGTGGCAAAGTTATCATTTGGGGCAACACCGTGGGCAATGGCACGAGCCTGGCTTAATAAAATATCTCCAGAAACTTCATAAATCATGCTGTGAACTCCTGTTTTGGAAGAGGCTGTTTGAATTGATCTTCTAGCTTTATCTTAGCCCATCAGGAAGTTTTTTCTAGCGTGCTATATAACTGCTAAGTCTTTGCAAAATAATAAAAAATATAAGATTTTGTGGTATAATTATAGGGGCAGAGCAGCTGAATCTACTTTCATTTTTTGACTGAAGAATGTTCAGAAAAACACTGCAAAATTTTTCTATACCGTTTCTTTTATTGTTACATGACTGTCGCAAAATTGCTGCTGAATTGTCCAAAAAAATGTATGATTGACTCCCCATTCCAAAGGGATGTCGACGGGAAGCAAAACGCAGTTTTAAGGCTAAAATGCGCTTGAATTTTGCGCAAATGTACCCATCAATACAGCGCAGGAACACCTGCATTCAAATCATGAACCGGAAGGATAAAGTGATGGCAAAGAAAAAACAGCCAGAAGTGATTCAGCATAACTTCGTGGCCAAATATATGCATGAGGTCAACAAGAGCCAGGTTTTTGTCGACCGGAAAAAGAATGCCAAACGCGGCTATAGCAAACACAAACAAGGGCGATATTCTGATGATTATCGCCCTTATTCATTCTGTCTGATTTAAATCAAAATATGGCTTAAGCGCCAACAATCCGGGTAGAGGCCTTGACCATATCGCCCAGACCATGGGTTTTAAAATAATATTCCATCCAGCTTTTCACCATCAGCGAATTATTCATTTTCAGCACCCGTTCCAGCTGCTCCTGTGCTTCGCTCATCGGCACATGGCAAATCGCTTTACGCACGCGCAGAATGTTACTCGAACTCATCGACAGGGTATTAAAGCCCATCGCCATCAACAGCACCGCAGATAGCGGATCACCGGCCATTTCACCACAAATGCTGACCGGTTTATCGTACTTGTGACATTCCTTGACCAGACGGGTCAGTGCGCGTAGCACTGATGGATGGAAATGCGAATAGACGTTGGCCACGCGTGGATTGTTACGGTCCACTGCCAGCAGATACTGGGTCAGGTCATTGGAACCGACCGAGAAGAAATCGACCAGTTCGGCAAATTCATCAATCTGCAGCAGCACACTGGGCACTTCTACCATAATCCCGATACGCGGTTTATTGATCTTGACCTGTTCTTCTTCCTGTACCGCATGCCAGTCACGATCTAGCAGATATAGCGCTTCTTCGACTTCATTGACGCTGGTGACCATTGGCAGCAGGATGTGCAGATTGTTCAAGCCAATGCTGGCTTTCAGCATGGCGCGAATTTGCGAAGAAAAAATTTCCGGATGATCGAGAGTGAAGCGAATCCCGCGCCAGCCCAGTGCTGAGTTTTCTTCTTCAATCGAGAAATATGGCAGGTCTTTGTCTGCGCCAATATCCAGGGTACGCATTACTACCGGTTTGTTGGCAAAGTGGCTTAGCTGCTGGCGGTAAATGGCACGCTGTTCTTCTTCGCCCGGGAAACGGTCCCGCAGCATAAACGGAATTTCAGAGCGGTATAGGCCGACCCCTTTGGCACCACGTTGTACCCCGCGTACCACATCAATCATCAGACCGGTATTGACATACAGTTTGACCGTCACGCCGTCTGGGGTAACGGCGTCCTTGGTTTCATACTGTTTCAGGTCTTTGGCAATCAGTTCTTCTTCTTTCTGAATTTCTTTATAGCGGGTGCGTAAACGCCGTGGCGGATTAATAAACACCCGGCCCTGATGCGCATCGACAATCATTTCTACGTCATCGAGGGTGTTGATCGGCAGTTCAGTCACCCCGACCACGGTTGGAATACCCAGTGCGCGCGCGACAATCACCATATGTGAGTTCATGGCGCCTTCGGTGGTGACAATTGCGGCAATTTTATCGACCGGTAATTCCACCAGTGCCGCGGTCGAGATTTCTTCACCAATCAGAATACTTTCATCGGTCAGTTCGCGGTGGCTGGCATCGGCTTCCTGCAAATAGGCCAGAATACGCCGGCCGAGATCTTTTAAGTCGGAAACCCGTTCACGCAGGTAGTCATCTTCCATCTGGGCAAACTGGGCAATGTGGTTGTCAATGACAATCCGCACCGCACCTTGTGCCCAATTACCATCCCGAATCAGTTCTTTAATTTCCGCCGGCAGGGCATTTTCATCCAGCATACGCAGGAACACGCTAAACAGCGCGCGTTCTTCGGCCATCAGCGCATCCTGCATTTTGTCATCCAGCGCCTGAATTTCCTGACGCACGGCATCCAGCGCAGTGTCGAGCAGTTTCAGTTCTTCGCTGATGTCATCGGCTTCACGGTCGGGTACCGCGGCCAAATCTGCTGGTGGATAGAGAATGACCGCGCGGCCAAGCGCAATCCCGCCCGAGCCGGAAACGCCCTGGAAGGTTTTGTAGGCCGGCAGATTGCTGGGTTTACGAAAGACATCAATATTGCCCACGGCATGCGCATGCGCAATCACGCCAGAGAGCTGGGCGCAGAGCGTGACCAGAAAGGATTCAGCCGCTTCGCTAAAGTCCTGACATTCCTTGTTCTGCACCACCAGTACGCCCATGACCTTACGACGGTACATGACCGGCACGCCGAGGAAGGAATTATAAATTTCTTCGCCGGTTTCCGGTAAATACAGGAAGCGTTCATGTTTCGGTGCATCGTCCAGGTTGACGATTTCTTCACGCTGGCCGACCAGCCCCACCAGACCTTCACCTGTATGCAGAGACACATGGCCGACCGCTTCAGGATTCAAGCCCTTAGAGGCCATCAGCAGATAACGCTGGTTGCGCTCGTCAAGCAGGTAAATGGAGCAGACATCGACATGCATAGCTTCAGCAACCTGATTGACCATAATGTCGAGCGATTCATGCAAACTGGTGGACGCATTAATTTCCTGCACAATGCGTCTTAGGGTATCCAGTTGCATATTCGACATAAAGTCTGCTCCAAATCAGCGTTCCAGTTCTGTTCTCTTTATAGCAAGAGTCGTTTAAAAAATCTGCATGATCATACAGCTTTTTTCAGGCTTTCTTAGATGGCAATTGATGACATAATTCCACCATCGCCTTGCGGTACACATCGCGTTTGAAATTCACGACCTGACCCAGTGGGTACCAGTAACTGACCCACTGCCATTGATCAAACTCGGGCGGATCGGACAGGTTGAGCTGAATCAACTGGGCCGAGGCCGTGAGTTTGAGTAAAAACCATTTCTGTTTTTGACCAATACATACCGGATCGGAATCGGGCCGGATGTAACGGTGCGGCAAACGGTAACGCAGCCAACCTTTCGTTTGTGCGATAATTTGAACGTGTTCGGGCAGTAAGCCAACTTCTTCTCTCAGCTCACGATAAAGTGCCTGCTCAGGGGTTTCTCCATGCTGGATACCTCCTTGTGGAAATTGCCATGCATTGTGTCCAATGCGTTTTGCCCATAAAACCTGTCCAAAGTCGTTTGCCAAAATGATCCCGACATTGGGTCGGAAACCTTCTGAGTCGATCATTTGGCTACCTAAATATTCTGTAAATTATGCCTTTGCTTCCGGGGATTTTTATTTCTGTATCCAACACGAAAAAAAGCAAAGTTTAAAAATGTTAAAATTGCTATGATCTTAACGAATTTCTATCGACTAGCGGAGATAGATTTACAAATTTTTTCTTAAATTTCAGTTTTTACGAGTATTTTCATGAAATTGGCGCTATTTGATCTCGATCACACCTTGTTAAATACAGATTCGGATCATTCCTGGGGTGAGTTTTTAGTCAATGAAGGTCTGGTCGATCCGGTTCATCACCGCGCCATGAATGACAAATTTTATGAAGATTACAAAGCTGGCCAGCTTGACCCGATTGCCTATAACGAATTTGTATTCGAATTTCTGACCCAGCACGAGTCACACTACCTGACCGAACTGCATGAGTTGTTTATGCAAAAAGTGATTCGTCCACAAATGCGCCCGGAAGGTTTTAAGGCGATTCAGCGTCATCGTGAGGCCGGACATGCACTGGTCGGCATTACCGCGACTTCGGATTTTATTACTGCGCCAATTTTCCGTGAATTTGGCATTAGCGAAATCATTGCCACCAATGCCGAAGTGGTCGATGGCAAATATACCGGTAAAGTGATCAATACTGCCTGTTATCAGCAGGGCAAACTGGTACGTCTGGAACAGTGGCTGGCCGGACGTGAGGTGACCGAATCCTGGGCCTATTCAGATTCAATCAATGACCGTTTCTTGCTAGAATATGCAGACCACGCCATTGCGGTGAATCCGGATGATCGTCTGCGGGCCTTGGCGGTCGAGCAGGGCTGGGAGATTCAGGACTGGTCGATTGCTGCTGAATAAAAGCGCAGTTTATCTACACCAAGATCAGCAGACAGGGCCGCTATAACTGGCCCTGTTTTTTGGTCTGTGCCGGTTGTCATCTATCTTGCAAATTTATGAAAAGGTGATTTTTTTTTAACAGCACTAGGATTTGCAGTTTTATATGCTATGGTGAAGACAAGAACAACAACAGGGAGATTCACGCATGCGCCAAACCCGACCAAGAATGACCAATCTGTTTGAACAACTGGGCCTGGACTCCAGCGAACAGGCGATTCAAGATTTTATCGGCCAGCATCAACTGGTGGCGGAAATTCATATTATGGATGCAGAATTCTGGAGTGATGGTCAACGTCAGTTTTTAGCTGAAAAAATTGCCTCGGATGGGGAGTGGGCCATTACGGTCGACCAGCTGAATGAAGCGCTGCATGAAGACTCTGTGCCTCGCCGTTAAATCGTTCGTTCAAATCTCCAGATCATCAGGCCAAATCCGGAATTTGGCCTGATCCCTCACTTTCTTTTCTATCCATTTAGGCAATCCGTTCCCAGAAGCTGACCTGCGCATAGGTATGCTGAAACTTGCGCTGGGTTTCCCGAATCACAAAAGGGATGTCCTGCGGTTCAGTCATTAAACGGAAATGCGGCTCTAGCAAGGCTGTTAAGCCATCCAGACTGCTCCAGTTTTCGCCATCTTTTTTAAAGCCACCCAGCCATTCACTGCGGACAGTGTGTTCTTCCACCCAGGTATAGGGTGAGCTGAGCATCAGAATACCGCCCATATTCAGCCGTGTATGAATCTGGCTTAAAAACTGCGCCGGATGATGCAGCCGGTCAATTAAATTGGCCGCCAGAATAAAATCATAGCCTCTGAAAATCGCTTTAAGATTACAGGCATCACCCTGGTAAAACTGGACTTTGTCCCGGACCTCCGCCAGTCCAAGCTGGGCTAAATCACAGGCATGATAATCCACCAGTTCACCTTCGGTGCAGATGCTGTAATGCAGGGTTTCGCCCTGTGCCAGTTTGACGCCGTTCTGGATAAAGCGCGCTGAAAAATCAATCCCGACCACTTCATCAAAATAACGGGCCAGTTCAAAGCTGGCGCGGCCGGTAGCACAGCCAATATCCAGTGCTTTACGTCGTGGTCTGTCGGCCAGCTGGGTCAGGGCCAGTTGCACCAGTGTCTGGGCAAAATTGGCCACGCCAAAATATTCACGGCCATACTGAAATTCCAGATATTCAGACACCAGCCGGTCGGTTTCATATTGTGATTGAATCGCCAGCGGCTCCTGATCAGAAACCACATAGCGGAAACCGGCATGCTGGAAAAAATGCCGGCGAAAGGCATAGCGTGAGGCCAGCTCGGCTTCATTGCCGGCAGAAATCCAGGAGCCGCCTTTGAGCAGATTATGCCGGCCATCAAAGGTTGGGGTGCTGAAATCATCATAAATCGGATGCACCACAAAACCCGGAAATGGATAAATCGGGGTTTCGGTCCATTGCCAGACATTGCCGCGCAGGTCATAAAAATCGCCATGCGGGAAGGTATTGACCGGACAGGAGGAAGCACCATAGGCCAGCGCCAGATTGGCAGGTGCAGACGGCTCATTTACGCCAGCCAGCTGTACCAGCCGATACCATTCCTCTTCGGTGGGCAGTCGTACTGGCTGACCAGTTTGCTTCGCTTTCCAGTGGCAAAAGGCTTTGGCCTCATGATAATTCACCTCCGCCGGCCAGTCCCACGGCATTGGTACTTCTTCGGTCAGCAGCCGGAGTGACCAGTCCGGCCCGTGTTTACGCCAGAAGGTCGGATATTCGGCCTGGGCAAAGCTGCGCCATTGCCAGCCTTCATCTTCCCAATAGTTTGTGTTCTGATAGCCGGCATCTTCAACAAAGGCCAGAAATTCCTGATTGCTGACCAGATAGCGGCTGGCCGCAAACGCCGCTACCTCTGCCTGATATTGGCCATATTCATTGTCCCAGCCGTAAACCGGGTCGTGCCGCTCCTTACCGAGCTGTACCCGGCCGGCTGCCACTGGAAGCAACGCATTCTCTGGTGCGGTGTTAGTCAGGATATTTGGCCGCCATGGTGGCTGTGTCTGGACATAGTCAAGGGCATGCTGGCGAATCAGCACGGAGGAGGTTTCCAGATGAATCCGCTCGTGTTCAATGCCCATCAGAATTGACCACCACGAATGCTGCCAGTCAATTGGCGTGCTCAGCGGTGCCTTTTCAATAATTTCCAGCACCGTGGCACGCACCTGATCGCGGTAGTGTTTGACCTGCGCGGGTGTCGGCCAGTCATAACGGCTGTCATCCAGGTCATCCCAGCTCATCTCATCCACACCCACCGCAAAGATGGATTCAAAATGTGGATTGATACGCTGTTCAATCAGTTTGCTGAGCAGCAGTTTGTTGATGAAAAATGTCGCGGTATGGCCATAGTAAAAAATCAGCGGATGGCGCAGCGCAATCGGCTTGTGATAAAAGGCCTCATCGCCGTTGAGGCAGCTAAACAATGATTCATAACAGTCAAAGGTTTGCAGAAAATACTGCTTGAGGGTGGCACGTAGCGTATCGGCCTGCATAACATCCAGCCGTGGACTGGGCTGTAAAGGCGGTGCACTGCCGGCTAGGCGCTGCTGGAGCGCCTGGGCTGAACTGAACGAAGGGGAATAGGCAAGCGGGGAAGTGGTCTGGTTCATCACTCTGCTCCTGCATCATTTTTATAAAGATCCTGGTGTCTTGTGCGGGCACCTTGTCTTTTCAAATTACGCCAATTTGGAGCAGCGTGCTGTTTTGTTCAGTAACTGTACAGAAGGATGCGACCGGTCGATGAACCTAGTCCGGCTGCTGCATAAAGTTAACCAGCGCCTGCGCCGCTTTGGACTGTGTGCGTCCCGGATGCCAGACCATGCCCAGCTGGCGGTTCATTTCCAGATTAATATCCAGCTGTTGCAAGTCCTGATTAATCAGGGTTTTCGGTAACACTGACCAGCCCAGTCCAATCGACACCAGCATGCGGATGGATTCCAGCGGGTTATTGCTCATGGTGATCTTCGGCTTCACGCCCTGTTTTTCAAACTCGGCCAGGGTAATCTGGCTGGTATAGGTCTGTGCTGCTGGTAGCAGGCTCGGGAACTGGGTTAAATCTTCCAGTTTCAGTCTTTTCTGCTGGGCCAGCGGATGAAAAGGCGCAGCCACAAACACCAGCGGATCATTCCAGATGGTGACATATTGCAGCCGGTCATCACCTTGCGGTGGCAGGGTTAAAAAGGCCAGTTCCAGATCACCGGCCAGCACCTGTTCATGCGCCTGTTCCGAATCGACAAAATGCACATCTAAGGTGACATCGGGGAAATCTTGGACATAGCGACGTAAATGATCGGGTAGATGATGCAGGCCAATATGATGGCTGGTGCCAATTTTCAGGCGACCCTGCACCTGGCCCTGTTCATGGCTTAAAGTATGATGAATATCGCCCAGTTCATTTAGCCAGTTTTTGACTTTGGGTAACAGCGAATGCGCAGCATGGGTTGCCTGCACGCCACGGCCGGCCGACTCAAACAGCTTGACCCCAAAATATTCTTCCAGGCTATGAATCCGTTTGGTGACTGCGGGCTGGGTAATAAACAGCTGATCGGCGGCCAGAGAAATCGAACCGGTTTCCATGACTTTTACAAAAGCTTCAAATGCTGCAAGATTCATCGCAATCACCTATAAAGATTTTTTATGCTTAAAATTATTATTTAGAAATTTTTAGAATTAATCAAAGATTATTTTTCTATAAATTGAAGTTCAACAACCATAACTTGAATATAAATATTTTAAAAACAGTAATTTAAGTTATATTAAAATAAAAAAGATCATCCTGAAGATGATCTTTTGGGAGGAACACCGGGCGAAAAATAGGCTAGGCGGTGATTTCCTCTGTGCCGTCTTGTGCTTTCTTTTCCCACATGCGTTCATGAATAAAATAGGCCACCGCCTGTACTGTTGGTTCCAATAAGCTTAAGGTAATGGCCATCCACAGACTGCCGGTAACGAAATAGCCGACAAGCATGGCCACCGTAATGTGCATCACATAGTAGCTAAAAGTCTTTTTAAACATTCGCTGGTTGTTTGCGACAAAGTTTTGAATATGCGCCATGATGATGTTCCTCGTATCTACAATTCAGTGCTGATAACATCATCATAGTCAGTACGAATTAATTTGTAAAAACGAATATTTTGTAAAATTTAATCGGAAAATTGAATTTTTAATCAGATGTTAATCTTAGCAAAAATCAATTATATTTATTCCATAAAGTTTTTTAACTAATAAAAATGATAAATTAGATTTATGTAATTGTGTGGTTATAATCGAAATTAATGACAGAATTACCCAGTCCAGTGGAGCACATCGACATGGCAGGCGAAACCCAAAAAGCAAAAACATTATATGACAAATTGTGGGATGACCACTTGGTAAAACAGCGTGATGATGGTTCGGCTTTATTGTACATCGACCGTCATTTGTTGCATGAAGTTACCTCTCCACAGGCCTTTGAAGGTTTGCAACTGGCTGGCCGTCAGCCATGGCGTTTAAGTGCCAATATTGCGACTCCGGACCATAACGTACCGACCTCGAAAAAAGAGCGTGAGCAGGGCGTAGCCGGTATTGAAGATGATACTTCGCGTATTCAGGTGCAAACCTTAGACGATAACTGTAAGACTTTTAATATCGTTGAATTTGATATTAACGATATCCGTCAGGGGATTGCTCACGTGGTTGGACCAGAGCAGGGTTTAACCTTGCCGGGAATGACGGTGGTATGTGGCGACTCGCATACCGCGACCCATGGTGCCTTTGGCTGTTTGGCACACGGGATCGGGACCTCAGAAGTTGAGCACGTGTTGGCCACGCAATGTTTAATTCAGAAGAAAATGAAAAACATGCTGGTGCGCGTAGATGGTCAGTTGGGCCAGGGCGTGACCCCGAAAGACGTGGTGCTGGCGATTATTGCCAAAATCGGTACAGCAGGCGGTACGGGCCATGCCATTGAATTTGGCGGTCAGGTGTTCCGTGATATGTCGATTGAAGGCCGTATGACCGTGTGTAACATGGCAATTGAAGCCGGTGCACGTGTCGGTATGGTCGCGGTTGATGAAAAAACCATTGAATATGTAAAAGACCGTCCTTATGCACCAAAAGGCGAGCAATGGGATCAGGCTGTGGCGTACTGGAATACCTTGCATTCAGATGCCGATGCGCATTTTGATACTGTCGTGGTATTACAGGGCGAAGAGATTGAACCACAAGTGTCTTGGGGTACTTCACCTGAAATGGTCATTCCGGTTTCTCAGGCAGTACCAACTTTGGAACAGGCCAAAGATGAGGTACAGCGCAATGACTGGACCCGTGCTTATCAATATATGGGCTTAACTGCTGGTCAGGCTTTGGCTGATATCCAGTTAGATCGTGTTTTTATTGGTTCATGCACCAACTCGCGTATTGAAGATATCCGTGCTGCGGCAGATGTGATCAAAGGCCGTAAAGTGGCGCCAAGCATTAAACAGGCGATGGTGGTACCGGGTTCTGGTTTGGTCAAACAGCAGGCGGAAGCAGAAGGTTTGGACAAGGTCTTCCTGGAAGCCGGTTTTGAATGGCGTGAACCTGGCTGCTCGATGTGTCTGGCCATGAATGCCGACAAGTTACAGCCAGGCGAGCACTGTGCATCGACCTCAAACCGTAACTTTGAAGGTCGTCAGGGCAATGGTGGTCGTACCCATCTGGTCAGCCCGGCCATGGCAGCAGCAGCGGCAATTGCCGGTCACTTTGTGGATGTTCGTTCATTCTAAGTTTAAGCCCTCATCCCAGGCCGCTCCTTGCTGGAGCGGATGTGAGAGAGACTACGGATTCATTGGAACATAAATATGAAAGCTTATACCGTTGAACAGGGTATCGTTGCACCTTTAGACCGTGCCAATGTCGATACCGATTTAATTATTCCAAAACAGTTCTTGAAATCAATCAAACGTACCGGTTTCGGTGACAACCTGTTTGATGAATTGCGTTATTTAGATGAAGGCTATCCGGGTCAGGACAATTCAACCCGTCCTAAAAACCCAGATTTCGTCTTGAACCAGCCGCGTTATCAGGGCGCCAGCATTTTAATTTCACGTGCCAACTTTGGTTGCGGTTCCAGCCGTGAGCATGCGCCGTGGGCTTTAAGTGAATACGGCTTGCGTACAGTCATTGCCCCAAGTTTTGCGGATATCTTCTTTAATAACTGCTTTAAAAACGGCATGTTACCGGTGATTTTAACCGAAGCGCAGGTTGATCAGCTATTTAAGGAATGTGCAGCCAATGAAGGTTATCAGTTAACTATTGACCTTGAAGCACAGGAAGTCCGTACGCCAAACGGTGAAGCATTCAAGTTTGAAGTTGATCCATTCCGTAAGCATTGCCTGTTAAACGGTCTGGATGATATTGGTTTGACCTTGCAAGATGCCGATGATATTCGCGCGTATGAGGAGAAAACCAAAGCCGCGCGTCCGTGGGTGTTTGCGGAAATTCAAGCTTAAGTTATTTCGTAAATAGGCATAGCACGGGCGTCGAACTCTTGTTAACATTCAAGGCATAATAATTTAAATATTCTGCTTTTTGATGAGGTTGGGCTCGGGCTATGTTGAAGGTTTTTCGTCGGCTTGCTGTATTGGGGGGAGTGGCTACGCTGTTAACAGCATGTCAAACCTGGGATACAGCACGTCTAAAACAGGTAAAAGAGACACAGGCATCCCAATCCAATGCACGTATTTATTGTTCAGGTACCGAGCATTGCGAGTTTGAACGCTTGAACCGGGTCATGATCATGGATGCTGAAAGTCAGCGTCTGAGTCGTGAAGCCATCAAGCAGGGATTGGTGCGCTTGCAGGCAGATTCACTACGACAGCCTAATCCGCTATATCTGTCGGTTCCGGCCAAACAGCATGAAGTGGTGATCCGGTTCTATCCGATTTCCCGTGATCAGGCCGAAACCTTGCACGTCATTCATCAGTTTAAGCCGCGTCAAACGTACACTTTTAAAATGTACCGTGACCGCAGCAAGCATAAAGGCAGTCTGCTGAATGTTTCGGCGCCAGAGCCGCTGTGTGTGGATCTTTTACAAAACCAGAAAATTATTCGACGTTTCTGCAAACCTTATAATGTCTTACATGGACTGGGGGAATTTGTGGAACAGAAAATTTAGTCTCCACAGTCGTTGACTGCTACAGGAAATGGAAAAACTCATGTCAAAACATATTTTGATTCTTGCCGGTGACGGTATTGGCCCAGAAATCGTCACAGCAGCGGAGCAGGTGCTTACGCGTGTTAATGAAAAGTTCAATCTGGGCTTGACGTGGGAACAGGGATTGTTAGGTGGTGCCGCGATTGATGCGCATGGTTCACCTTATCCGGATGTGACGTCTGAACAGGCGAAAAAAGCCGATGCTTTATTGCTCGGTGCAGTTGGTGGTCCAAAATGGGATACGATTGAGCGTTCGATCCGCCCGGAACGTGGCCTGTTAAAATTACGTAGCGAATTAAACCTGTTTGCTAACCTGCGTCCAGCGATTCTGTATCCGCAACTGGCTGATGCGTCTAGCTTAAAGCCGGAAATTGTATCGGGTCTGGATATCCTGATTGTACGTGAACTGACGGGTGGGATTTACTTTGGTCAGCCACGTGGTATTCGCGAGCTGGAAAATGGCGAGAAACAGGGCTTTAACACCGACGTCTATGCTGAATCAGAAATCAAGCGTATTGCCAAAGTGGCTTTTGAAATGGCCAAACTGCGTGGTGGTAAAGTCTGCTCGGTGGACAAAGCCAACGTGCTGGAAGTGACTGAGCTGTGGAAGCAGACCGTGACCCAGCTACATGCTGAACAATATCCAGAAATCAACCTGTCCCACATGTATGTCGACAATGCTGCAATGCAATTGGTACGTGCGCCAAAACAGTTTGATGTACTGGTAACCGGTAACCTGTTTGGTGACATCCTGTCTGATGAAGCAGCAATGCTGACCGGTTCTATCGGTATGTTGCCATCAGCGTCGCTAGATGAAAATGGCAAAGGTATGTATGAGCCATGTCATGGTTCAGCACCAGACATCGCTGGCCAGAACATTGCCAACCCGTTGGCGACCATCTTGTCTGTGGCAATGATGCTGCGTTATACCTTCCGTGAAGAAGCTGCCGCGAAAGCGATTGAAGATGCAGTGGGCAATGTGCTTGATCAAGGTTTACGTACGGCTGACATCATGTCTGAAGGCATGAATAAAGTGGGTACTCAGGAAATGGGTCAGGCTGTGGTTGCGGCATTGGGCTAAGTCTCGACAGCAAATCAAAAAACGCAGCTGCAGGCTGCGTTTTTTTATGGCTATTGAATAGCTAGGTCTAGATTCAGCGCTTAACAGGTGCGACCGGTATAGTGTACAGAGTGGGCAATATTCTGTTCCAGCCGGAACACAATCTGGCAGTGCAGGTTAACATCATAGCTGTTGGCTGGGCCAATGGGCGCTGGAATATGGGCTGGACCGGTGGCCGGGGCATTCGCTACAGGAATCGGAATGCTGATTGGGCGTATAACGGTGTAGGTGAGCGCCTGTGGGCTGATTTGTGGTGAACTGACCTGTTCGTAACCGAGCAGGCTTAAATCGAGCTGCTGGCGAATCTGCTGGCTGGACTGGCCGACAAATTGGGCCAGATAGGCATCACGTTCAGCTCGGGTACTGGACGGCGTGGTTACACAAGCGGAGAGACTGAACGCGAGGAGCGCCAAAGCAACGGAGCGAGAGACAAACATGCGCGATCTCCATTGAATAAAACTTCATTCTAGGCAAGGACAGCCTAAAAATATGTGTATATTCGATAAGCGGCAGATCTCGACGCCATTCTTGGCTGTTACACAGCATCAGCAGCCAATAAAAAAGCCACTGTTGAAGGTGGCTTTTTGCTTGCGCTAAAACTTAGCGTGCACGATAGGTAATACGACCTTTCGTTAAGTCATAAGGCGTCATTTCAACTTTCACGCTGTCGCCAGTTAAAATGCGAATATAGTGCTTGCGCATTTTACCTGAAATATGGGCAATCACCTCGTGACCGTTTTCTAAACGTACACGGAACATAGTATTAGGAAGCGTTTCGGTGACAACGCCTTCGAACTCGATGAGTTCCTCTTTATTGGCCATAGCCTACCTGATGATCAAATTGGAAAGGCGCAAATTATAGTCAATTTTTTTGAAAAAATCAAGGTGAAACCCGCCGCAGATGAATCATCTGTCAGTAAAATAAGCGAACAAAACATTTAAATTTTTTCTACAAAAAAACGTGGTGGATGGTTGTCAGTTTGGTCAATCACAGTTAATCTAAAATCAATCTTTTTAAGTATAAATGAAGAACATACAAGGAAGGTCTTTGCGTGGGTCAGCTAACTGATGCATCGGTTGTATTGCGATTAGGCTACCAAGCGATTCGTCGTGCCGGTTTGCCAACCGAAGAAATATTAACAAAAGCAGGTGTCGCACTTAATCAGGTTGAGGCCAATGATCGTACGCCTTTGGGCGCGCAGTATGCGTTTTGGGTGGCGGCGGAAGAAGTCAGCCGTGACCCGGATATTGGTTTGCATCTGGGTGAACATTTGCCGCTCTATCGTGGTCAGGTGATTGAGCATCTGTTTATTTCTTCGGAAAATTTTGGTGAAGGTTTAAAACGGGCACTGGCCTATCAGCGTTTAATCAGTGATGCCTTTGATGCCAAACTGGTGATTGAAGATGACCGCTGTTATTTAACCAATGGTCAACAGCCGTGGGCTGACAATATTGTCAATCGTCACTTTTCTGAATGTGCCATGTCGGGCATTTTGCGTTTCTTCAAGTTTATTACCGAAGGCAAATTCCAGCCGCTGTATATCGACTTTAATTTCCAGCAGGGCGCTGCCGATGATGAATATTTCCGGGTCTATGAGTGCCCGGTCAGTCTGGGGCAGAATGAAACACGACTGTATTTCGATCCCTCTATTTTAGAATATCCGCTGTGGCAGGCCGAGCCGGAGCTGTTGCAGTTACATGAGCAGCTGGCGCTGGAGAAGCTGCAGGAACTGGCGCGTTATGATCTGGTCGGTGAAGTACGCCGGGCGATTGGGTCGACCCTGGAAAGTGGGGAAACCACATTGGAAACCGTGGCAGCGCAGCTGAATATCACGCCGCGTCGTTTACGCACCCAGCTGAGTGAGGCCAATACCAGTTTCCAGCAGATTCTCTCGGATTATCGTTGCCGTCTGGCTAAAAAACTGCTGGCCAATACCAATGAAAGCGTGGAGCGGATTGTGTATCTGACCGGATTTTCTGAACCGAGCACCTTTTACCGGGCTTTTAAACGCTGGACCAATGAAACACCGGTCGAGTACCGGAAACGTAAACAGCGTTAAGCATCTCCGCAGTCCCCCTTGATTAAAGGGGGATTTTTTAGAGTTGCCGCTTGATGCAAGGGTGACTTTCGTTTTTAAAGCTTGGAGTGGCAAGAATGAAACCACTCCCTGAGTAAAAGGGGGGGGCGGAATACAATTATTCCGGCATATTCAGCCAATGCGGACCTAAAGGCACTTGAGGCAAGTCAAACTGCTCTGGATAGTGCGCCTGGATAAAGTACAGGCCATCGGGTGGGGCGGTAATGCCAGCCGCTTTACGATCCTGTGCGGCAAAAATTGTATCAATATGGTCAATATCATACATACCTTGGCCAATTTCCAGCAGACAGCCCATGATATTCCGCACCATATGATGCAGGAAACCATCGGCCTGAATATCGAGCACCAAATAATGCCCATGACGGATCAGGCGGCAATGGCTGACGGTACGGACCGGCTGATTGGACTGACAGGCTGCGGCACGAAAACTTTCAAAATTATGCGTGCCTTCAAACTTTTGCGCGGCAGCAATCATCTTGTCGACATCCAGCGCATAGTAGGCATGGGTGACCTGTTTATGCAGCAGGGCCGGGCGCTGTGGATGGTTATAGACCACATAACGGTAGCGGCGCGCACAGGCCTTAAAGCGGGCATGAAAATCCATGTCCATAGCCTTAATCCACTGAATGGCAATGTCTTTGGGTAGCTGGCTATTGGCTCCCATCAGCCAGCCGCGTTCAGGGCGAATGGCTGCCGTGTCGAAATGTGCCACCATATTGGTGGCATGCACGCCGGCATCGGTACGGCCAGCGCCATGCAGGATAATCGGTTCATCGGCAATTTTGGAGAGGACCTTTTCCAGCGTTTCCTGCACGCTCGGGACGCCTGGTTGCTGGGTTTGCCAGCCCCGGTAGCGAATACCACAAAATTCAATCCCGACCGCAAAACGTTGCATATTCACCTCAAATTGGCCTTAGTCATACCAATGCTGTTGCCATTGTTCTCTGCGCGGGTATTGTAAATACATTTTTAATGCTTTTGCATACAGATCTGCATGTCCAAAGCCATCATTGACTAAAATTTTACTGTTCTGGATCCAGCTGCTGATCGCATAACGCTGATCCAATGGGCCAAATGGCACTTGGGTGGTCAGAATCACGGCACAATCTTGCGTCTGTAAGGACTGTAGCAACGTCAGGAGTGTTTCATTTACAGCCAGATTACCAGTACCAAAGCCTTGTAAAATCAGGCAATGCGGTGGCTGCTGGGCGATCAGTTTCAAATTGGCGAGCTGCTGCTCTAAACCAATCGGCTGCATCATCACACTCATGCAGTTGAAATGCTGTGCTTTGTCCAGATCTGCAGCCTGTACCAAGTAGGCGGCTTGTTCTTTTTGATGTAAAGCACTGCTGGCGGCCTGACCCTGAAAAGCATCTAATTCAGTGGTGTGGCATTTTAAGGCGCTGCGACCATGGAAACATTGATGATGAAACGCCAGATACACGCCAACCGGCAATTGCAGCACCGATTCCAGGGCGAAATTCAGGTTATCCAGCGCATCGCTGAAGTCACGGGTGTTCTGTCCATCTATGGTCAGCAGTGGATACTGGCTGCCAGTCAGCACTACATGTGCAGACTGCGCGATAAAGTGTGCCAGCACGGCACTGGCATAGCTTAAAGTATCGGTGCCATGAATGACGACAAAATGCTGAAACTGTTGTAACTGCAGCTGCTGGATAAACTGCACCAGACGTAACCAGTCGGTCGCGGTACAGCGGCTGCTGTCCTGAATCACCGGCGCCACAAAACATTCTACCGATAGATGCAGCGGTAGCACATGACGCAGCTGGGGAAGAAACTGCTTTGCAGGCATGGGGCTGAGTGGCTCGCCGACACAGCCAAAGGTACCGCCCATATAAATTAATGCAATTTTTTTCATCATAAAAAAAGCAGCCAAGGATGACTGCTTTATCTTAGTGAGATTTACTTTAAGAAGCTATTTGATTGAGTAACTGCGTGGCGTGTTGCTGCTGTGCTGCAGAATAGTTTGCTTCTTTTTCTGCCAGCAGGGCACGGGCCGCATCATAGGCACCCAGCTCAATATATTGCTGAGCCAGCTCCAGATTCAGCTGGATTTCATTGACTTCGGCCAGTTCCGGGAAGGACTGAATCAGTGGATCATGCGGATCAACCGCGGTTGCCGCCACGGCAGCCATAGCGGGTTCTTCAACCATTGGTGCTTCAGGCGTTGCTGGTGTCGCTTCAATGGTTGGTGCGCTATCTAGGTCAAACTGGAACAGCGGTGCAGTGTCTGCTGGTGCGGTAACCGCAGGTTCTACCGGCTGTTCAGCCACCGGTGTAGGACTGATCGAGAAATCAAAACTAAATTCTGATTTTTCTTCCGCAGGTGGGGTGGTGACAGCTGGTGTGGTCGCAGGTGTGGCTTCAGTTGCAGTCTTTTCCAGCTCAAACGAGAAATCCAGTGCCTGAGGTTCTTGTGCAGCCGGAGTCACTGGCTCAACCGGTGTTACCGGTGCAGCCACTTGGGTGCTGGCAGCCGAGTCAAAAGACAGATTAAATTCAAGAGGCTGAACCTCTTCTGTTTTTGCTGGCGCAGGGGTGTTAACAGGCGCAGCCGGAGTGCTTGGGGTAAATTCCAGATCCAGTGCTGGCAGTTCCTCTGTTTTTGCTTCGGCAGGCGTTTCAGTTTTGAGTGACTGTTGTAGCTGGTCAAATGACGTGCTGGCTGTGCTTGAACTGCTGGATTGAATCAGGGCATCAAAATCTGCGGTAGTTTGGGCTTTTTCAGCAGGTGTGGCTTGAACTGCTACAGGCGTTGCTGGGGTAAATTCAATAAGTTCTTCTTTGGCCTGCGGGGCTTTTTGCGCATCTACCTTGGCATTGGCCTGAGCCAGAATATCTTCCAGTCCCAGGTTCTTCAGATGATCCAGCAATTGGCGGGTGGCAAATTCATCTTTTTGGGTCAGATGCACATCCAGTAACAGCAGATACAGCTCATGCAACGACGGGTCGCGTTTCAGGGCCTGATTAATCTGCGCTTCGGCCGAGAAAAAGTTACGGTCACGAATCTGGGTTTCAATGGTCTGGCGTAAATCTGCCGGAAGTGGTGTGCTTCCTTGTGGTTCGGCAACAGGCTCGGCCACTACAGTGCTTTTAACCGTAGTTTTTTTCGTAGTGGTGCTTTTTTTGGCCTTGGTTTTACTGGCTGCAGCCGGTTTTTTTGCTGCTGGTTCGGATTCTTTATTGGCTTCACGCTTTTTTAACACCAGCGCGATGACCAGTAACAAAATAAATGGAATCACATAAATCAGCATGTTGCTACCCCTTAGGCAGAGAGGAATAAACCATCTCTCCTGAAAAAATCATGTTGAGTAATACGTTAGAGTTTTGGCTTATTTTCGGCTTGTTGCTTTTTCAACTGTTGTTGCAATTCAGCAAGACGCGCATTGAGTAATTGAATTCTTTGATCCTTCTGACTTAATGCCAATTCTAACTGTGTTACGTTTCTCTGTAATTTAACGGTTTTCTCACGCGCTGTCATAACTTTTAGTGACAACTCTTCTGAGGTTTGCGCGCTTTGTGTGTTCTTTTTGGCAGAACCTTGGGCAGAATCTTGCTGATTTTCTGCCACCAGACTCATTTCGGCCTGACTGATCCGGTATTTGGCCTTGCCAGACTGGCGTGAAGGCTGGGTTGCCGGGATTGGCACGGTCTTTTTCGCGGCTTTTTGCCCGCTGCTGACGGCCTGTAAATTCAAGGTTGCACCGCGGCGTAAACGGTTGGCATCGCCCTGAATAAAGGCATGTTCATTGTGGGCTTTAATCTGCTGCATCACTTCGCCGACCGGCTGCTGGTTCTCTGCGGCAATACGTGAGGCAATTGCCCATAGCGATTCATTGGATTGCACCACATGCCGTGCTGTGGTTGATGCTGGCGCAGATGGAGCAGGTGCTTTGGGTGCTGTAACCGGTGCCGGCTTTGCCGGTGCTTGCTGTTGCTGCGCTTTTAACTGCTCGGCATATTTCTTGACCAGTGGGTCTGCTGAAACCGGAGCAGCTGTATTTACGGCAGCTGTGTTGCCCGCGTTATGTGTAGAGGCCGGTTGAGCTGATGTCGCCGAAGTCGATGGCGTAACCGCTGACACAGGGCTTGCAGCCGGCTGTGCTGCTGCGCTGACAGCTGGTGTGGTTGATGGACTTAAAGCCGGTGGCGGGCTGGCTTGAATCGCTAGGGGTGCTTCTACACTGCGCGTGGTGCTGGCAGATGCCGTGGCTGTGGTATAGGCGGTACTGGTCGGCAAGTTTAAGGCAATGTCCCGTTCATTCACGACCATGACCGGTGTTAGTGGCTGCTCTTTCGGTTGCAACTGCGCGCGTTGTTCTGCCAGGGTACTACGTTTTAGTGAGGTTTTAATATGCTGTAAACGCGTGGCCGAGCCTTCACGAATTTTGACCACAATATTCAGTTCGGTATCGGTCAGTGGCCGAGAAGAGGTAATGGTAATCACTCCGTTGCCAGCACCGTCACGTCGGGTAAAGAAATTTAAATGACCCGGTGGACGATGGCTGGCACCAATGGCCATCAAATCTTCTGCCGAGGCCAGACTGACTTCAATTGGCGCATTGACATTGGACTGACGGAAGTTCATTTCAGCATACAGCAATTCCCCAGGTGCTGACTGAATCTGAACAGGATCGACATTAATCGCATGAATATGTTGTGAGGCAAGAATAGCTAAAATCGCGATCTTTAATTTGTTATATACGGTCATCTTAATCGTTAGCTCGGTCATTTATCGCATAGCGAAAAGAATAGATTAGCGAGTTGTAAGTCGATTGTAAAATATTTACAGGCTAGTTACATAAAAAGCCGATCTTTTCAGATCGGCTTTTTGTAATTTACTTTTGCTTAAAAGGCTTACGCGTTTTTGTAGTCAATTAAGATGCGTAGCATACGGCGTAACGGTTCTGCCGCACCCCACAGTAACTGGTCACCGACGGTGAACGCGCCCAGGTATTCCTTACCCATGTTCAGCTTGCGTAAACGGCCCACAGGAACAGTTAAGGTACCGGTTACTGCAACAGGCGTTAAATCTGTCATTGAGGCTTCACGGGTATTTGGTACCACTTTCGACCAGTCATTGGCACTGGCGATGATATCTTCGATTTCATCCAGAGGTACATCTTTACGCAGTTTCAGGGTAAGGGCCTGAGAGTGACAACGCATGGCACCAATACGGACACAGTGACCATCAATTGGTACGATTTGCTGGTTGCCTAAAATCTTGTTGGTTTCAGACTGACCTTTCCATTCTTCTTTCGACTGGCCATTTTCCAGCTGTTTGTCGATATATGGAATTAAAGAACCGGCAAGCGGTACACCGAAGTTGGCTGACGGGAAACCTTCGCCACGTTGCAGTTCAGCAATTTTAGAGTCGATGTCCAGAATTGGAGAGCGTGGGTCATCCAGCAGTTCTTTGGTGTTGTTATACAGGTAGCCCATACCGGTGATCAGTTCACGCATGTTTTGTGCGCCTGCACCCGAAGCTGCCTGATAAGTCATCGAGGTTGCCCATTCCACCAGATTGTTCTGGAACAGACCGCCTAAGCCCATCAACATGAGTGAAACCGTACAGTTACCGCCCACAAATGTTTTGGTGCCTTTCACCAGACCGTCTTTAATCACGTTCATGTTCACCGGATCAAGTACGATAATCGCTTCATCATCCATACGCAGGGTAGATGCTGCATCAATCCAGTAACCGTTCCAGCCTTCAGCTTTCAGTTTCGGGAACACGTCTGAGGTATAGTCGCCACCTTGACAGGTAATAATGACATCCATTTGCTTCAGACTGTTAATGTCCGTTGCATCCATAAGTGCTGGGGCAGTTTTACCGCCAAACGCTGGTGCTTCACCACCGGCATTACTGGTAGAGAAATAAAATGGCTCAAAATGAGCAAAATCATTCTCTTCAACCATACGTTGCATAAGGACGGAACCTACCATCCCGCGCCAACCGACCAGACCTACTTTCATGTCACTTTGCCTCGGTGCGTAAAAAAACAAAAAGGAGTATGAGTGTATCAAAAGGGGACACAACTGCAAGCTCTACATAATCAAAACATCATTATTATTGAGTGAAATAACTTGTTTGTGTTACATACAAAATTGATAACGTTAGATTTCTATTTAAAAAAAACGAGAAAAATGAACTTTCTAAGTAGGTGCATATGATTTGGGTGGAAATGCTGGCCATTTTCGTCATCTGGATCAGCTTCTGGTCGCTGATTCCGCGGGATGAATGGTGGTTTCGAGGTGCCGATTTTCCCAGATTACAGGTTCTGGTGCTGGGGATTGTGGCCTTTGTGCTGATGCTGCTGTGGGATGCTGCCTGGGATACGCCGCGCTATGTGATTTTAACCGGTCTGATTGCCGCCCTGGCGTACCAGCTGAAAATGGTGCTGCCTTATACCTTTATCTGGAAAAAGCAGGTTAAAAAGGTTAAGCCGGAGCAGCTGAACCCTGATCAGCAAATTTCGTTAATGGTCTCCAATGTGCTGACCACCAACCAGAAATATCACCTGCTCATTGCTGAAATCCGGAAATACCAGCCCGATTTGGTACTGACACTGGAAACCGATACGGTCTGGCAGCAGCAGCTGGCGGTGATTGAGCCGGATTATCCTTATCGCGTGCCGGTGCCGCTGGACAATTTATATGGCATGCATCTCTATAGCCGCCTGCCCTTAAAAGAAACCGAAGTGAAATTTATCCTTAGTGATGAAATTCCGTCAATTCATACCACAGTGATCCTGCGTTCAGGCCAGCCGGTGCAGCTGTATTGTCTGCATCCGAAACCGCCGAGTCCGACTGAAGCCAAAGATTCGACCCTGCGTGATGCCGAGCTATTAATTGTCGGCGATCAGATTAAAGATCTGGATGAAAGCTGTATTGTGATGGGCGACCTGAATGATGTGGCCTGGTCACGCACCACCCGCCTGTTTCAGCGCATCAGTGGCCTGCTGGACCCGCGCGTCGGCCGGCATTATGTCAATACTTTCCATGCCGATTATCCCTTATTGCGCTGGTCGCTGGACCATGTGTTTCACAGTACCGATTTTGCCCTGGTGGAGATGAAGCGTTTGCCACATATGGGCTCAGATCATTTTCCGGTCTATGTGGTGTTACAGACCGGTCGGGTGTTTGAGCACATTCAGGAAGAGCTGGAACAGACTGAAGCCGATGAAGAAGAAGCGCAGGAGGCGATTCAGGAGGGTATTGAAAAAGCCGAGCGGGAAGAAAAAATCGTGACCGATGATTTGGCTCAGGATTATAAGCAGGGCAGCAAGACGCCATGAAATTTGAGGAAAAGTGTAAGAAATGGCTTACACAGATTTAGGCCGATGGCCAATAGCTGAAACCGAGCAAGCTGCGTATTCTAAGCATATCGGCAGATGGAGTTGGGAAAGGAGAGTCCCGTTAAGGAAGTTGAAGCCGGTGGATTGTCATCATGGAGATGATGCAGGAATGGAAAGCCAGAGATAACAACAAAAAAGTTTTGAAAGCACAACCTCATAAGCCCGAGTTTTGCAGGATGCAGAACTCGGGTTTAACTTTATGGGCTGTCGTGTCCTGGTATTTTGATCAGCATATGGTATTTGACTCGCAGAAAGATTGGCTTAATACAGCTGTATTGCTTAGTACAGCTGCTCATAGCCTTGTGGACGGGTCTTAAAACGGCGATGAAACCACATATATTGAGTCGGCGCGATGCGCAGCTGACGTTCAATAATCAAATTAACACGCGTCGCATCATCGACTTCATCCTCACTTGGTAAACGCTCAACCGGTGGCTCAATCAAGACATGATATTTCGGATTTTTAAGATCACCATGGCGGTAGAAATACAGCGGAATTGCGGCGGCTTTGGTCATTTTCAGTAAACGACGATGCGCAGTCACGGTGGCTGCCGGCACGCCAAAGAATGGCGCCATTACGCCTTGTTTCAGGCCAAAATCCTGATCCGGACTGTACCAGATGGCATGGCCATTTTTCAGGTTACGTACCAGACCACGCATATCATCATGGTCAATCTGATGGGCATAAATGGTGGCCCGGCAGCGGTAAATCAGCATATCTAACAGCGGATTGTTCTGCGGACGATAGACCACATCGGGTTCAAAATACTGGGCACATAAATAGCCGCCGGCATCAAGCAGGGTCGAGTGGGTGCCCAGCAACAAGACGCCTTTGCCTTCCGCTTGCGCCTGCTGAATATATTCCAGACCTTCAATACTGACCCGGCCCTGGAACCATTTCGGGCTATACCAGGCATTTAGGGTTTCAAATACGCCAATCATCTGGTCAACAAAAACCTGGCGCGCGTTGTCCTGCACCTCTTGCGCAGACCATTCCGGAAAGCAAAGCTCCAGATTGCGGACAGTGGTTTTACGGCGTGAATGCAGATAGCGAAACGCCAGCTGGCCCAGCCACTGGCCTAAACGGTACTGAATGGCCCACGGCAAGATTGCCAAAATCATCAGGAAGATAATACCGATCCAGATGCTCCAGTATTTCGGTAGCAGAAAGGACCATTGAAATTCACCAGGTTGATAATCTTGCGGTTGCGGCATAGTGACGTTTTAAAATGAAGGTTAAATGCAGTGTAGCATGAACGATTTTGAAGATAAAAAGCATCTGCCGCTGTCCGGCAGATGCTGCGGAACGGGTGAATTAACCGCCTTTGCTCATATTTTCCAGCTCATCCCAGCGTTCCAGTTTTTCCAGCAGGATTTCTTCAATTTCTGCCAGACGCTGCGAAGCCTGGGTTGCAGCTTCGGCATCGGATACAAACCAGGAACCATCAGCCAGTTTTTCTGACAGTGCAGCCTGTTCTGTTTCCAGCGCTTCAATTTCAGCCGGCAGCTGGTCCAGCTCACGCTGATCTTTATAGCTGAGTTTCTTTTTCACAGGCGCCGGAGCAGCTTCTACTTTTGCTGCTTCTGCCTTGGCCTGGGCCTTTTTCACCGCCATTTTCTGGTCAACCACGGTTTGATCCGGACGCTGCTGTAAATAGTCCTGATAGCCGCCGACATATTCTTCAATATGGCCTTTGCCATCAAACACCCAGGTCGAGGTAACCACGTTGTCCATAAAGGCACGGTCATGCGAAATTAGCAGCAAGGTGCCTTTGTATTCAGCCAGCATTTCTTCCAGCAGTTCCAGCGTGACCATATCCAGATCGTTAGTCGGCTCATCCATCACAATTAAATTGGATGGTTTCAGCAAGAGTTTGGCCAGTAGCACGCGGTTACGTTCACCGCCGGACAAGGCTTTGACCGGGGTACGCGCACGTTCCGGGTTAAACAGGAAATCTTGCAGATAGCTGTAGATATGACGGCGCTGTCCATTGACATCAACAAAGTCAGAACCTTCAGAAACGTTGTCCTTGACCGATTTTTCCAAATCCAGCTGGTTACGCAGCTGATCAAAATAGGCAATTTCCAGTTGGGTGCCAATTTTAACGGTACCGCTGTGTTCCACTTCATCCAAAATGGCTTTAATCAGGGTGGTTTTACCGACCCCGTTATCTCCGACCAGACCAATCCGGTCGCCACGCATGACAATGGCCGAGAAGTCTTTGATTAGCGGCTTGCCATCATAGCTGACGCCCAGATGCTCAATATCAAAGACCAGTTTGCCTGAACGCGCAGCTTCCTGTACGCCCATGTTGACTTTGCCTTGCTGGAAGCGACGCGCTTTGGATTCTTCGCGTAAGGCTTTCAGGGCACGAACACGACCTTCGTTGCGGGTACGACGCGCTTTAATACCCTGACGGATCCAGGCTTCTTCTTCGGCCAGTTTTTTCTCAAACAGGGCATTCTGTTTTTCTTCTGCTTCCAGCTGCTGGGCTTTGAGATCCAGATAGCGTGAATAGTTGCCTTCATAACTGCGCAGAATCCCGCGATCCAGTTCGACAATACGGGTTGCCAGACTGTCGACAAAGGTCCGGTCGTGCGAAATAAACAATAAGGTCAGGTTGTTCTGATCGAGCAGGAATTTTTCCAGCCATTCGATACTTTCAACATCTAAATGGTTAGTCGGCTCATCCAGTAACAGGATGTCCGGTTGGGTCAGCAGGGCACGGGCCAGCAGCACGCGGCGTTTACGGCCACCGGAAAGATCTGCCAGATCGGCATTCGGGTCCAGCCCCATTTTGCTTAAAATAGAGTTGACCTTGTTTTCCAGTGCCCAGCCATCAAGCTGATCCAGTTTGTGTTGCAGTTCACCCATGCGCTCGCAGGCGGCCATATCGCCCAGTACGCAGGCATCATTGGCGGCATGATAGGCACGCAGGACCTCTGCTGCTTCACCGGCACCATCGGCGACAATATCGGCAACCTTGCCCGAATCCATCGGGACATCCTGGGTGAGCATGGACACGGTTAAGCCATTTTGAATCGAGACTTCACCGGCATCGGGCAGTAAGCTTCCTTCAATCAGTTTAAGTAAGGTAGACTTACCTTCACCATTACGGCCGATCAAACACACTCGTTCGCCACGTTCAAGAGTAAAGTTCGCGCCGTCGAGCAGGGCGGGTCCACCAAACGCGAGTTGGACATCCCTTAGGGTAATATAGGCCATAGTGTTTCCTGAAAAATCTCAAATGAGGATTTAAAATGACTAAACAACAAAATCTAAATGATCAGGCGTCATTTTCCGCACCCATTGAAGATTTGCAAGTCCGAATTGCATTTTTAGATGATTTAGTTGAACAGCTGAATGAGCAGGTGACTAAACAGAATCTGGAAATTGCCGACCTCAAGAAACAAATGCAGCTGCTTTATCAACGGGTTGAGTCAGCTGACCTGTCTGAAGGCATTGCTCCCTTCGATCCGCTGACCAATATTCCGCCGCATTATTAATCTGTCAATTGCTAGAACATTCCGCACAATCTATTGATAAACCCGCAGCCTGAATGCGGGTTTATTTTAAGGTATCCATATAAAGAAGATACTGGTAGATCGGTTTAGCTCCAGCCGCTTTTGAGGCAGCGATCACAGCGCCACAATAAAAAAATTTGACCTTTATCTCACTTCCGGCTCTAATGCCCACTTTCGGCTCTCAGATCCTTTATTTTTTGTCATGACCCAGAAAGTTGTACTTTTAGATCTTGAACAGAATATGCCTACGGCACAACTGCTGCGCGATATTCTGCAGCATTATTCGACACTCTACCTGTTTAACTGTGCCGGACGCTTTGAGTACGCGCTGGATGACCTGACTGAACTGGCCAGCTGGATGAGCAGCGCTCAGGTGGTGGTACTGGACACCCCGGAAGCACCGCATAAAGAGTTTGAATATGCCGTGGTGGTCGGGCAGTTAATGGCATTACTTGAGCCAGATAGCCATGTCGAAATTATTTCGGCCCAGGACAGCAGCGATATTCTGGTGCAGATGCTACAGGCCTCGAATATCAGTGCCCATCTGATTTTGATTCAGCCAGAAGATGCGGCACAGCCACTTCATACGCCAAAATACAGCTTGCCGAGCATTGCCACCATCCAGCAAAAACCGTATTTGCAACTGGTCAAAAAATATTGCGATGCTCTGGCAAAAATGAGCGGTAAACCGAATACGGTCGAGAAGCTGAAAAACTCTCTCTGCAATATTTTGCAGGTGGTGCCGGAAAAAGCCCAGCGTCTGGTCGGTTTGTTAATTAATCTGAAAATTATCAAGCGTTATGATGAGCAAATTGCCTTTCGCAAGAAGGTGCTGAAACAGTGGATTCAGCTGGATTTAAATGCCTCTGCTGAAAAAACACCGGTGGCCAGCAGTCTGGATCAGGCCTTAAAACAGTTACAGTCGACAGAAAGCGGAGCTGCTCCTGTTATTGAACAGGACTCTGTCGCCGCGCCGATTCAAAGTGCGCAGCAGCCGCTGTTTAAAAACTTTGACCAGATTGATCCGGTACAGCTGGAAGTGGCGCGTAAACTGCGCGAACTGAAAGCCGATAAACCCAAAGATATTTATGCCTTGCGTGACCTGTTAGAACAGATGTTTCCCCAGTCCGACGTGCGGTTATTGCTCAAGGAACTGCTGGAAAAAGGCTATATCTACTGGAACGGGCATGAAGTGGTCTATAGCCACGAAATGTTCCTGAATTAATTTTATCGTGCAAACTTGCGTTTTATATGGCGCTTATGCAACTCTAATAAAAGAACATAAAGGTTGAGCTATGGAAAATACTGGAATTTGGGTGGCACTGGCCATCATCATTTTTGTGCTGGGCTCGATTTTTGGTTTGCGTGTCAGTCCAAGAGAAAAAGCCCTCGGCCTGATGCGTGAAAAAGCCCGCAAGATGGGCCTGCATCCGCGTCTGGTGGCTGCGCCGGACTGGACCAAAATTCCGATGGCCACAGAAAGCCGTGCCAGTATGGTGGCCTATTATAGCGTATTGATTCCAGAGGCCCGCTTGCCGTTAATGCGCGCCCGGGTGGTCGATCAGCAGCTTGAACTGGTGCATGGTGAGGAAAAATTTAATCATACACCCGTTGCATTAAAGGGCATTTATGCTATTGATATGCAGGCAAACTGTGTAGGACTCTATTGGGATGAAGAAGCTGATCTGAAAGCCACCCAACTGGATGACATCAAGGCATATTTACATTCTTTGGCTGAACTTTAATTTAAAACATTTTCACAGGAACTACGGTTAACTATGGCGAACGCTCCTCGCTCCACATCGAAAAGCACTACAGCAAAATCTGCCGATGGCGCTAAGCGTGCCTTGGTGATTGTGGAGTCGCCTGCAAAAGCGAAAACAATCAACAAATACCTCGGTTCGAATTACATTGTAAAGTCGTCGGTCGGTCACGTGCGTGATTTGCCTACAGGCGCCAGTAAAAGTACAGAAAAGAAAACCACCACACGTGCCAAACTGACCGAAGCACAAAAAGCAGAAAAAGCTCAGCAGGCCTTGGTCAACCGCATGGGGGTAGACCCGGAGCATGGCTGGAAAGCCCAGTATGAAGTGCTACCGGGCAAGGAAAATGTTGTTGCTGAATTGAAAAAACTGGCATCGCAGGTCGATGAAGTCTATCTGGCAACGGATTTGGACCGTGAAGGGGAAGCCATTGCCTGGCATTTAAAAGAAGTCATTGGCGGTGATGATGCGCGTTATCAGCGTGTGGTATTTAACGAAATTACCAAAAATGCCATTCAGGAAGCCTTTAAGCATCCGGCACGTCTAGACACCAATAAAGTCAATGCGCAGCAGGCGCGCCGTTTCCTGGACCGTGTGGTTGGCTTTATGATTTCGCCATTGCTGTGGGAAAAAATTGCCCGTGGTCTGTCAGCCGGTCGTGTCCAGTCAGTAGCCGTCAAACTGGTGGTAGAGCGTGAACGTGAAATTCGTGCCTTCATTCCGGAAGAATACTGGCAGGTATTTGCCGATACCAAATCTGCACAAGATGATATTCGTCTGGAAGCAGTCAAGCAAAATGGCAAGACCTTAAAGCTGCGTAACAAGGCTGAAACCGATGCCTTGCTGAACCTGATTAAAGATGCAGATTATACGGTGGCTGCACGTGAAGACAAGCCAACCAAGGTGAATCCGAGTGCGCCATATATCACATCAACGCTGCAACAGGCGGCCAGTACCCGTCTAGGTTTCTCGGTCAAGAAAACCATGATGTTGGCACAGCGTCTGTATGAAGCCGGTTTTATTACCTATATGCGTACCGACTCGACGTTCCTGAGTGATGACGCCGTGAATATGGTGCGTACGCATATTGAATCCGAGTATGGCCAAAAATATTTACCGGCCAAGCCAAACCGCTACGGCAACAAAGCCGGCGCGCAAGAGGCTCACGAAGCGATTCGTCCATCCAATGTCGGTCTGAAAGGCGACAGCCTGGCTGGTGTCGAGCGTGATGCCCAGCGTTTATACGATTTAATCTGGCGTCAGTTTGTGGCCTGTCAGATGACTCCGGCCGAGTATTTATCATCGACCATTCTGGTCAATGCCAATGGGGTAGAACTGAAAGCCAAAGGCCGTACCCTGGTCTTTGATGGTTTTACCAAAGTACGTGGTCAGAACAAGTCTGATGATGATGTATTGCTGCCTGCAGTGAAAGTCGGCGAAGTGCTGAAACTGCAAAAGCTGGACCCATCACAACACTTTACCAAGCCGCCTGCACGTTTTACCGAAGCCTCGCTGGTGAAAGAACTGGAAAAACGTGGCATTGGCCGCCCATCGACCTATGCGGCGATTATTTCTACCATTCAGGACCGTGGTTATGTCAAGCTGGAAAACCGCCGCCTGTTTGCGGAAAAGATGGGTGAAATTGTCACCGACCGTCTGGATGAAAGCTTTAACAACCTGATGAACTACGACTTTACCGCGGACTTAGAAGGTCAGCTGGATAAAGTGGCCGATGGTGAACGCAACTGGAAAGATCTGCTCGACAGCTTCTATGGTGATTTTAAAACCCGTTTGACCAATGCACAGGGCGAACAGGGCATGCGCCGTAACCTGCCGGTGGAAGTGGATGCCGTGCATTGTCCGGAATGCGAACGTCCAATGCAGATTCGTACCGGCACTACCGGGGTATTCCTGGGCTGTTCCGGTTATAACCTGCCGCCAAAAGAACGCTGTAAGGGCACTTTGAATTTAACACCTGTTGAATCTCTGGCAGCCCTGTCAGATGATGACAGTGCTGAAACCGCCGACCTGATGTCGAAAAAACGCTGCCCGATTTGCGAAACCGCAATGGATAGCTACGTGATTGATGGTGGCCGTAAACTGCATATTTGCGGTAATAACCCGGACTGCGCCGGTTTTGAGCTGGAAGAAGGCGAGTTCAAGATTAAAGGCTATGATGGCCCGACCATTCCATGTGATAAATGTGATGGCGAAATGCAGCTGAAAACTGGCCGTTTTGGTCCATACTTTGCCTGCACCAGCTGTGACAATACTCGTAAAGTCTTGAAAAACGGTCAGCCTGCGCCGCCGCGTGTCGACCCCATCAAGATGGAACATTTACGCTCGACCAAGCACGATGACTTCTTTGTCCTGCGTGATGGCGCTGCCGGTCTATTCCTGGCGGCCAGCAAGTTCCCGAAAGTGCGTGAAACCCGTGCACCGAAGGTGGCGGAACTGCGTACGGTTGCTGACCAGCTTGATCCAAAATATCAATTCATTTTGCAAGCACCCGATGTAGACCCAGAAGGCAACCCGACTCTGGTGAAATTCAGCCGTAAAAATCAGGCGCAATATATTGGCTCTGAAACCCCTGAAGGCAAGCAGACCAAATGGAGTCTGGTATATCAGGATGGCAAATGGGTTGAAGCCTAAAAGCTAAAAATAAAAAATGCCGACATCAGTCGGCATTTTTTATGTCAAAATCAACTCCACAATAAATTTGAATAATAAGCGCTTGGGGAACCGGTGGATATCCAAACAAAAAAATTTGCGGTGTTAATTGATGCCGATAACTCTTCGATTCACGCTATTGCTTCGGTGCTTGAAGAAGTGGCCAAATATGGCATTGCCAGCGTGAAACGGGTCTATGGGGACTGGAGCAGTGAAACCCTGAAAAAGTGGCGTGATGTGCTGTTGCCGCATGCCATTACCCCGGTACAGCAGTTTGCCTATACCAAAGGCAAAGATGCCACCGACATGATCCTGATTATTGATGCCATGGATTTGCTCTATGCCGGAGCGCTGGATGGTTTCTGTATTGTGTCCAGTGACAGTGACTTTACTCCGCTGGCCTCGCGGATTCGTGAAAATGGCCTGAGTGTTTATGGTTTTGGCAAAAAATCGACCCCGGAAGCATTTAAAAAAGCCTGTGATAAATTTATTTATATTGAAAACCTGATCTCTGAAAATGAACTGAAAAATGCCGAAGAAGATGAAATCAGCCCGGTTCAGGACAAAAAGAACCTAGAAAGTGCAAAAAATTCCGAGCTAAAATCCAGCACTGCGCCGAAAGAAAACCCGGCTGCGGAGATGATGGATCGCGCCACACTGAATCTGATTTATAAAGCAGTCAAAGACAATGCCGATGAAAATGGCTGGGCCAATCTGGGTATGGTTGGGCAATATATCAGCGCGGTAAAACCGGATTTTGATTCCAGAAACTATGGCCGGGCCAAGCTTTCCGGACTCATTAAAACTCTGAATCTGTTTGAAACCAAAATTGAAATGAGTCAGATGTATCTGAGAAAACTCAAAAAACAGAGCGCTTAAGCCGATGTGGAAAAAGATTCGTATCCTGATCCTGTTGCTGATTCTTTTCATTGTGGCGGTAAATGCCTATCGTGACCAGAATCAGGACTGGAATAAACCAGTGCGGGTGCTCTTGCATCCGGTGAATGCTGATGGACAGGACAGCACGCAGCTTTATATCCAGCAGCTGTCTAACAGCAGTTTTCAAACGGTGCAGCAGTATTTGCAGCAGGCCGCAGCACAGTATCGCCAGCAACCGGTATATTTTTATCTGCAGCTTGGCCGGGAACTGAAACAGTTGCCGCCACAGGTACCGGAACAGGCTTCTTTACTCGATAGCATCATCTGGAGTCTCAAGTTCCGGTTTTATGCCTGGCGTCAGCATCAGTCAGTTGATGGCGCACCGCATGTGACCCTGTATTTAAACTATTATGATCCAGCTCATCAAAAAGCTTTAAAACATTCTACCGCGCTGGAAAAAGGCCGGATTGGTTCGGTTAACCTGTTTGCCGCCGAGCGTCAGAACCAGCAGAATCATGTGGTACTGGCACATGAATTACTGCATGCTTTTGGCGCCCGTGATAAATATGATCTGGCCACCGGACTGCCGATTTATCCGCTGGGTTATGCCAACCCGCAGCAACAGCCACGCTATCCACAGCAGAAAGCTGAGTTAATGGGCGGGCATATTCCGCTAAGTAGCAGCACCAGCAAAATGCCGGACAGCCTGCAATACACCGTCATTAATGACCTGACCGCTGCGGAAATTGGCTGGCTACGCTAATATGCGGATAAGTCAACACTTATCCACAATGGACACCCACGCTGGGGATAAACCACATGCCACTTCGTTTTGTGATTGCACCAGATTCCTTTAAAGAAAGCCTGAGCGCAGTACAGGCCGCCCAGGCCATGCAGCGCGGAATCTTGCGGCAGTTTCCGGATGCAATCTGTCGCTTGGTACCGCTGGCCGATGGCGGTGAAGGCACCGTCGATGCCCTGTTAAATGCATGTACCGGGCAGAAAGTTTCGTGTCGGGTACGCGGTCCTTTGCCGCAGCAACAGGTTGAAAGCTACTTTGCCCTGATTGACGACGGCAAAACTGCAGTCATTGAAATGGCCAAGGCCAATGGTATTCATCTTATTCCGTTGGCGCAGCGCAATCCGGCGCTTACTTCTACTTATGGCACTGGCGAGATGATCCGCCAGGCGCTGGATCTGGGCGTGTCTAAAATCGTGATTGGACTGGGCGGCAGTGTCACCAATGATGCCGGCAGTGGAATGGCGCAGGCGTTGGGGGTGAAATTTTTAGATCAGGTTGGCCTGGAGGTGCAACCTTGTGGCGGCAATTTAAAGCAGATCTGCGAGATTGACCTTAGTGCTTTGGATGCCCGTTTGGCAACCACCGAGATGCTGATTGCCAGCGATGTCAATAATCCGCTCTGTGGGGAATATGGTGCCTCGGCCATTTTTGGACCGCAAAAAGGTGCCACACCGGAGCTGGTCAAAATTCTCGATCAGAACTTGGGTTATTTTGCCAATCTGGTTGAAACAACGCTCGGGGTTAATGTGCAACATCAGGCCGGGGCCGGTGCAGCGGGTGGACTGGGCTTTGGCTTGCTTGCTTTTGCACGCGCAAAAATTCAGTCAGGTGTTGAACTGCTGATTCAGCAAACCGGGTTGACTGAAAAAATTACACAGGCCGATGTGGTCCTGACCGGCGAAGGGAAAATTGATCGGCAGACCTTCATGGGTAAAACCCCATTTGGTGTGGCACAGGTTGCGAAAGGCTTGAATAAACCGGTCTATGCGTTTGCAGGAATGATCGGTGAAGGCATTGAGCCACTGCTAGAGGCGGGATTTACACAGATTATTGGCATTAATCTACCTGATATTTCAGTAGAAGATGCGATTCGAAATGCGGAAAATAATTTAACCGACAGCGTCGAAAATGTCATGCGATCGCTAAAGAAAGCGTGATAAACCCAGATGCCAATAGGGTTTAAAAAAATGATAAATAGGGAAATTATGAAAAAGATCATCTTGGTTTTGATATTAAGCTGCATCACCGTACACAGTTTTGCAAAATCGGCCTACCGCGAAAATATGCAAAATTATCTCAGGAAAAATCCTGTACAGCAGTACTCACAGCCGAGAGTACTGTCTTTTCATTTTGATGAGATGCATCTGAGTGTTTTAAAAAATCTGCTGGCAATTGAAAAGAAGGTCACGCTGATTGTGGATTCAGATGTCGATATGAATCATCAATTTCCCCTTCATTTACGCAATTCGAACTTTTTTGAATTTTTGGACGTAACGACCAGACAGCTGGGGCTGCAATACGAAGTACTCAATTCGAAAACGATCCGGGTTTACAAATAGGCTAGTTTTTATGTTGATGGGATGCTTATGATAAGATCTCGCTTTGAATTTTCGAGAAATGATTTGGTATGTCACTTGCACAGCTCATCGACGAGTTAAATCCCCAACAGAAAAATGCAGCCACCACTGAAGCAAAGCACAGTTTGGTCTTGGCTGGGGCAGGCTGTGGCAAAACCAAAACCATTGTGGCGCGTGCGGCTTATCTGATTGATCAGGGCGTTCCGGCCAACCAGATTCAGATTTTAACCTTTACCCGCCGTGCCGCTGCCGAAATTGTAGCGCGGGTCGAACTGGCGCTGGGCGAGCAGGCCAAGGGCTTGCGTGCTTCGACCTTCCATACCTTCTGTATGTATCTGCTGCGCCGGATTCCAAAAGCCTTTGGGCTGGAACAGTTCTCGATTATTGATCGTGATGACCAGATCATGATGTTTCGTTTACTGCGTGGTAAAGATGACAAGAAAAATCCAAATGCCTTGCCCAAGCCGCAGCAGCTATGTGATCTTTATTCATTTGCCCGCAATACCCGGCAAAAACTGAGTATTGCCCTGGAAAAGCAGCTGCCGGAATGTCTGGATTATAAAGATCAGATTGCCGAGATCATGAAAGAATATGAAGCGCGCAAGCAGGCGCGTCATTTTCTGGATTATGACGATATTCTGGCAATTGTCGCTTCGGCGCTGGCCCAATCAGAGGGGCTGGTCGATTATGTCGCATCATTGTGCCAGCACATGCTGGTCGATGAAATGCAGGACACCAATCCTTTGCAATGGGCCTTGCTGGAGCCGTTAAAAGAGCGGGTGCAGCTGTTCTGTGTTGGTGATGATGCGCAGTCGATTTACGGTTTCCGTGGTGCAGACTTTGAAAACATTCATCACTTTAAAGAACGTGTTCCGGGTGCCCAGATTTATAAGCTGGAGCGCAACTATCGTTCAACCCAGGAAATTCTGGACCTGTCGAACTGGTTGCTGGATCAAAGTCCGATCGGCTATGACAAACGGCTGGAGGCATATCGCGGCAGCGGCTTAAAACCGCGCATGCACATTTTTCCGAATGAGTTTGATGAAGCCAAATGGATTGCCATTGATATCAAAGAGCGTCACTTTATCCAGGGCGCAGCATGGCAGGAGCATATGGTGCTGGTGCGTTCCAGTTTTGCCGCGCGGCATATTGAAGCGGCCTTTATTGCCGCCAATGTTCCGTATCGTTTTATTGGCGGCATGAAATTACTGGAATCGGCACACGTTAAGGATTTGCTCAGTCTGCTGCGGGTCATTGCCAATCCGGCCGATGATATTGCCTGGATGCGTTTTCTGACCCTGTGGAATGGCGTGGGAGATGTCGGTGCCAGTAAACTGGCACAGCAGTTATTGTTGAATCCGGAAATGGAGCAGATTGCGGAAAAGCTGGAGAAATTTGGCCGGATTCCGGATAAAACCATTTTGATTATGAAGCAAATGGCGGTACTGAAACAGGAAGTCGACGTCTGTGTCAGTCTGGCGATTGAGGCACTGGTGGAGCAGCTGGAACAGAATTACGCCAAAAAAGACTGGTCAAAACGGCTTAAAGATTTTGATCTGGTCAAGCAGCTGGCCAGCAAACACGGTCAGCTCAGCGAGTTTCTGGAAGAATATGTGCTCGATCCAATTTCAATTAGTGAAATTGAGCGTCAGTCAGATGATGATGTGGTCACGCTCATTACCATTCACTCGGCCAAAGGTACCGAGCAGAAGGTCTGCTATGTGGCCAATGTCACTGCCGGGCAGTATCCACATGCACGGGCGCAAGGGAATTTTGACGAAGTTGAAGAAGAACGCCGGGTGCTGTATGTGGCTTTAACCCGGGCGCAAAACGAGCTGATTCTGACCAAGCAGAACATCAGCTGGTGGGCCAGAGATACGGTCGATGAACAGGGACGTACTGTGGAAAGCTATTTTCTGAACGATTTGACCCGTAACCTGTGTCAAAGTGAAACCCATTATAAAACCCGTGAACAAACTGTTAAAAGTGCACTGATCGAACGCCAGAAGATTCGTTTAGATTTTGGGATTGATCTCGATTAAACTAGAGTCATGTGTTGTGCAGCTTGATGCACAATCTCCAGAGTAGAGTAGGCGCATGCTTTTGGATGATTTGGCCTATTTGGAAAAAGTAAATGAAAATTCTTGTACGTAATTTAGAGCGTTCTATCACCGATGCTGAACTGCTGGCGCTGTTTCAGCCGTTTGGCACAGTCGAATCTGCGGTGATTGTTAAAGAGGCTGACAGTGGCAAGTCCAAAGGGTTTGGCTTTGTGGAAATGCCGCATGGTCGTGAAGCCGTCAAAGCGATTAAGGGCCTGAATACCCTGAAAGTCAAAGGTGCTGGCATTCGCGTTAAAGCTGCGGAAGACAAGCCGAAAGCTTGAACATCAACAGGAGTCCTTAGTGGCTCCTTTTTTAGCGCTGCATTTTTCTCTATTTAAACTTATCGTAGAAAATATCGATGCTGATGATAGCGCTCATATGTATTTTTTGTTGGGCATTTGGACGCAGAGCGTTTAAGCTTAATGTTGAAATAAAAGCCAAAATTTAGGAACGCTATTCATGTCCCGTGTTGCTCGCTTTCATGCCGACCGTACCAATCAAAAACTGTATTTTGCCCGTCTTTCATGTCAGCAAGCCGAACAAACCGAACATATCCAGCAGGCGCAGGCACATCGCGAAGCAGCGGTGTTTCATCTGCATGGTGCTGTACTGGCCTTTTTGCAGGAACTGGTGCGTTACTACCGCCTGAATGAGCTGCAGCCGACTTTAAAATCAATTGAAGAAGCGATGGCGGCCAAAGGTCAGGTATCGCCTGAAGTGGTGATTCTGCAAAAACTGGCCAAAGAAGGCTTTATTGCTGAATTAAAACGCGCTTATCGTCTTTGTCAGTATACGCCGGAGCCAAGCGCACCGGAACCGGAAGGTGAGACTTCATCGAACCTGATTATTAAAGTCACTCAAACCCCGCAAGCATGGCTGCCAGATACCAAAATCCTGCGTGAATGGCATCGTGAGCTGATGCAGTTAATTGATGGTTTCAGAAATGAAATGGTGGAATTCTAAACCCGACCAGTGTCCCTTGAATTCTGAAAACCTGACATCATATTAACTATCTAAGCGATGCAAAGAGTCCATCTTTGCCACCATGTTGAACATGGAGGAATTATGTCTATAGAACAGTTAAAAGCCTTATTTGGAAATCAGGACGCGATTTTGGAATTGGTTCAGCTTGAAGGTGGTGAGTTGGCATTGCGTAATGCTGGTTCAGAACAGGAACCTCTGGTCAAAATCCAGTTTAATGATGAAGTCAAAGCCCTGCTGGGAGATCAGACGCCAATTGTCGCCCAGCACATGATTCAGGCCGCATTATTCGGGCTGCTGGAAAAGCAGGTCAATGAATGGCAGGCCGAAGTGGTTGATGAGCAGCCGAAGTATCTGAGTTAGTCGGCTCATGCTCTGGAATGCAAAAGCGCACCCGAAGGTGCGCTTTTTTGTGCCTGAGGCTTAATGTGAGGGTGGTTGATGATGGGCAATTTCAATCTGGTTTAAAATATGATTGCTCATGTTCTTGGCCATTTCTTCTTTGGCAAAATACACCTCACCGATATTGTCACGGCGAATGACTTCGGCTTCTTCTTTGCTTTCCGCGCAGATCAGCACCTGAATTTGCGGATTCAAAGTAGTCGCAATATCAACAATTTTATGAATATCAATAATGTCCATCGGTGAAATCACCAGTAAACGGGCATGCTGAATATGTGCCTGAATCAGTACTCCGGGCTCAGTAGCCACACCGGATACCGCAGCAATGCCTTTTTCCCGCAGGTTTTCAACAATCTCACGGTTTTCTTCGGCAATCACCACCTTGATATTTTCCGCCATCAGGTTTTTGGTAATACGGCGGCCGACTTCACCATGGCCAATAATCACGACCTGATCCCGCAGATAATCTTGTGAAACTTCATCGGGTAACATCGCCAGCGGGTCGCCACTGCGTTCCAGCAAACGGGCCAGATGTGAGCGCTCGCGAATCCAGCGCTGTACCGGTTCAATCGCCGAAAACAGGAAGGTGTTTAAGGTAATGGAAATCAGGGCACCGGCCAGAATCAGGTTTTGACCTTCTAGAGACAGCAGCTGTAACGATACGCCGAGCGTGGCCAGAATAAAGGAGAATTCACCAATCTGCGCCAGTGAAGCACCCACCGTTAATGCAGTGTTAATCGGGTAGCGGAAGAACAGGACCAGGGCCATGGCGGCAATGGTTTTACCAATCATGATAATGCCGACCACTGCCAGCACATGCAGCGGTTCTTCCAGCAGAATCCGCGGGTCAAACAGCATCCCCACCGACACGAAGAACAGGATCGAGAAAATCTCCCGTAGCGGCAGGGTTTCTTCTTCAGCACGATGGCTAAAGTCAGACTCTTTCACCACCATACCGGCAAAGAAGGCGCCCAGTGCCATCGACACACCAAAGACTTTATAGGCACCAAAGGCAATTGACACGGCCGCCGCGACCACAGTCAGGGTAAACAGTTCACGGGAACCCAGACGCGCCACCACCTGCATAATCCAGGGTACCAATCGTTTTCCGACAATCAGCATAAAGGCAATAAAGCCGGTGACTTTTAACAGGGTAATGCCCAGTGTCAGCCAGATGTTTTCATCAGCTGCACTACCGGCAAGTGCCTGTCCACCCAACAGGACCGCAGTAGCCGGTAACAGTACCAGCACCAGTACCATCACCAGATCTTCGACCAGCAGCCAGCCCACGGCAATCTTGCCGTTGACCGAGTCTAGCAGGCCGCGATCTCCCAGTGCTTTGAGTAGAACTACCGTACTGGCACAGGACAGGCTAAGACCGAACACCAGTGCAGAGCCGAAACTCCAGCCCCACATCATCGAGACTCCAATCCCCAGTAAAGTGGCGACAGTAATCTGCAGGATGGCACCGGGCAGGGCAATCCGTTTGACTTGCATCAGGTCATTGAGCGAGAAATGCATCCCGACGCCAAACATCAGGAACATCACACCCAGTTCAGCCAGCTGGTTGGCCAGGTGAATATCACCGACCACGCCGGGCGTATTTGGACTAATCAGGATACCGGCCACCAGATAACCGATCAGGGGCGGTAAACGTAAACGGGCGGCAATATAGCCGAACAGTAAGGCCAGTCCAAAGCCGACAGCCAATAAGATAATAAGTTCTACATCATGCGGCACTAACAACTCCTTAAGCCAAGGTTAAGGGTAAAAAAGACAAGCACAGAGAGTGCCAGATTGAAAAGATCAGGAAATTTTAACAACTGGAAGAAAAAAAGTGCAAAAAAAACGACCTGCAGAGAGGTCGTTTTTTTCAAAAAGCCAAAATTATTTGATTTTAGCTTCTTTGAAGATTACGTGTTGACGGATTTTTGGATCAAATTTTTTGATTTCCATTTTTTCCGGCATAGTACGTTTGTTTTTAGTCGTGGTATAGAAATAACCTGTACCAGCTGTAGAAACTAAGCGAATCTTATCACGCATTGTCCTGACTCCTTACTTAGATCTTTTGACCTTGAGCACGTAGGTCAGCAACAACCTTTTCAATGCCCAATTTGTCGATAATACGCATACCTTTAGTGGTTAAACGAAGACGTACAAAACGTTTTTCGCTTTCTAACCAGAAACGGTGGTGGTGCAGGTTCGGCTCGAACCGGCGCTTAGTTTTGTTGTTGGCGTGTGAGACGTTGTTACCAACGACTGGACGCTTGCCGGTAACTTGGCAAACCTTAGACATGGTGTAACTCCATTGATTTAGCCAACAGCAAATCTGTATGGCCAGTCAAAAATAAACGGATGAATTCATTCAAGGGGCGTTTTATACCAAAAATGCGCTTAAAAGACAAGCGATTTTCAGGAAAACGCAGCATGAGCCATGCTAATAGCTCATGCCTTGATCATTTAGCGAAGAAGCATCTTTGAAATTAGTCTGTGAATCGGCTTATTGAACGGCGGCAGGATGTATTTCAAGCTATACAGCTTCGGATTAGACATCACCGAGCGTTCATGCGACAAACTGAAGAATCCTTCGGGACCATGATATTTGCCCATCCCTGACGCACCGACACCACCAAATGGTAAGTCATCCTGTGCGACATGGGTCAGTACCATGTTTTGTCCGAAATGCCCTGAATGGGTACGCTGTGCGACATAGTCGGCACGCGCCTGATCAAAGTCGAAGTAGTATAATGCAAGTGGACGCGGACGGCTATTAATAAACTCGATTACATCATCAATTTGTTCATATTCCATGATGGGCAGCAGTGGTCCGAAAATTTCCTCTTTCATGATGCGCATTTCGGTGGTGACCCCGGTCAGTACGGTCGGAGCGACTTTGCGTACATCGTCCAGCAGTTCATTTTGCGGATTGATTTCAATCAGTTGGGCGCCCTGTTCACGGGCATTGTCTAAATAGCCCTGCAGCCGGTTGTACTGCTTGTCATTAATAATGGAGGTGTAATCCTGATTGTCGCGCAGACTTGGATACATCTGCTTAATATATTGTTCATAATGACCCAGGAATTCGGCGGTTTTGCCTTTAGGCAGGAACATATAGTCCGGTGCCACGCAGGTCTGTCCGGCATTCCAGAGTTTACCAACCGCAATCCGCTCGGCAACATCGGCCATATCACTTGATGGATGCACCAGCACGGGCGATTTACCGCCCAGCTCTAAAATCACCGGCACCAGATTTTCGGCTGCCGCCGCCATCACGGTTTTACCGACATTGGTCGAACCGGTAAAAATCATTTTATCGAAGGACAGATGACTAAAGGTATCGGAAATCGCACCGCCGCCGGTAATGACCGCCACCAGTTCCTGCGGGAAAGCTTCAGCAATGGCATTTTCCAGCACGCGGCCAAAATGCATCGAGGCACTGGAAATTTTAATCATGGCGTGGTTGCCGGCTGCTAAAGCGCAGATTAACGGACCGACCGACAGTAACAGCGGATAATTCCACGGTGCAATAATGCCGACCACACCCAAAGGCTGGTATTGCACCCAGGCTTTGGCCGGCTGATGAATAATTCCGACATGTCGCTTGGATGGTTTCATCCAGCCACTGAGGTTTTTGCTGTAGTATTTGATATGTTCAAGGCAGGTGAGTAATTCGCCAATTTTGGTCTCGCCCATCGAACGGTTACCATAGTCTTCATTAATTGCTTCGGCAAACTGATCCTGATATTTAACCAGCACCCGTTTTAACCGTGCCAGACGGTCAATCCGTTCTTTGGCGGTTGGCAGCGGATAGCGCTGATAGGCGTATTTCTGCAGGGCCAGAACATCATGTAAACGTTGTGCATCAAGGTTATGGGGCGTGCTGTCGGGAGTGGTCATCGAAGTTGTTTTTGTTTGACTGTTCATGGCGTGTTACCATTCGATTGAATCAATTAATTTAGTTTTTAGAGTATTTACTCTAAATAGTCAAGTTACTTTATCTGTTAGTTTCTTAACAGTTTGAAAGAATGGTTACTTTAGGATGTCACACTCGAAAACGGTGAAAACCAAAGAACGTATTTTGCAGTTAAGCCTGCAACTTTTTAATGAACGTGGCGAACGTGTCGTGACGACCAATCATATTGCAGCTGAATTGGGCATGAGTCCGGGTAATTTGTACTATCATTTCCGCAATAAAAACGAAATTATTAAAGAGCTGATGGAGCAGTATCAGGCCGAAACCCTGAGCATGCTGGCCTTGCCAGATGACCGTCCGCTGGATGCCAACGATAAGATTCATTACTTTCAGGTCCTTAGCAGCCAGTTATGGAACTACCGCTTTTTGCATCGGGATGTCTATCATCTGGTGGAAAATAACGAAGATTTCCGCAAAATGTATCCGCGTTTTGCCGGACAGGTGATGCAGCAGGGACAAAAAATTTATAAAGCTTTCGTGGAAGCCGGTTTAATGGAAATGACCGACTCGGAAATTGAAGCCTTAATTATTAACCTGTGGATTGTGCTGACCAACTGGACCAACTTCCTGTATATGTCGGGGCATATTACCGACTCGAATACGCTGGAAGAGAAGTGGGTCTGGCAGGCGCTGCGTCAGATGGTATTCCTGGAAGGGGCGTATTTGCGTGGTGAAAGCCGTCAAACCTATGAAGGCCTGTTACAGACCCTGGGTTCATCGGAACTGTTTGCCAGCTTATCTTCAAGCAAGAATACAGAAACTGATTCCCCTATTTAGTCTGTTAAGGAAACGCGCTAGAATAGCCGGCTTATTTTTTCAATTTAACTGATTAGTGATATAAACCAACATGAATATGACGACTGCGAATACTGCACGTTTACTGATTACTTGTGAGGATAAGCCAGGTATCGTGCAGGCTGTATCGAGCTTTTTGTATCATCAGGGAGCAAATATTACCGCACTTGATCAATACGCGACTGAAGCTCAGGGCGGGCGTTATTTCATGCGCGTTGAATTCGAGCTGGATCATCTGCAAAGCCGTCGTGAAAGCCTGATCCAGACTTTTGCCAGCAATGTGGCCGAGCGTTATGAAATGCAATGGCGTCTGGCCTTGGTGGCCGATGTGAAAAAGGTCGGTATTTTAGTGTCTAAAGTCGATCATGCCTTGCTGGAACTGTTATGGCGTCATGCGCGTGGTGGTCTGCCGTGTGAAATCACCAAAGTGGTGTCGAATCACGAAACTTTACGTGAAGCGGTTGAGAACTTCGGCATTCCATTTGAAGTGGTGCCGGTTAACAAGGAAAATAAACGCGAAGCCTATGCCAAAATTGATGAATTGATGCAGGGCAATGATGTACTGGTGCTGGCACGTTATATGCAGATTCTGGATGAAGAATTTGTCAGCAAATGGGAAATGAAAGTGATCAATATTCACCATTCCTTCCTGCCAGCTTTCGTTGGCGCCAACCCGTATCAGCAAGCCTATGACAAAGGCGTGAAACTGATTGGGGCAACTGCGCACTATGTGACCGCGGATTTAGACCAGGGCCCGATTATCGAGCAGGATGTGGAGCGTGTCAGCCACGATTTTACTGTCGAGCAGCTGCGTGAACTGGGGCAGGATGTGGAGCGTAACGTGCTGGCGCGTGCAGTGAAATGGCATCTGGAAGACCGGATTATTGTCGATGGCAATAAAACAGTGGTATTCCAATAAGTTGTTGTGAATCACCAGATTTAAAGGCATACTTTTAGTATGCCTTTTTTATTGATTATTTGAAAAAGCCATTAAAATAGCCAAATTAATTGTTGCAAATGAAAACACTTCTCATTTATCATTGCGGTACTTTAATTGTGCTAACCGATGAGCTTGATAGGTCAAATCTGAAACTGGCTATCACCTCTTTAAGGTAACTGAGTTTAATGAGTCCATCTTCTACTCCCATGATGCAATCTCCTCATCCCATGAAAAAGAAAGTGCTGTCTGCACTGGTGGCCGTGGTTATTGGCCATATCGGGGTGTTGTGGGCGGTTAGCCAGATGGAATCACCGGAACTGAAACCGATTGACAAGGAGCCGCTAAAAGTCCGCTTTGTCAAAATTCAGGAACCCCCAAAACCTTTACCGCCACAACCAAAAGCAGAACCAAAACCGGCACAGCCTAAGCCACCAGAAGTCAAAGAAGTGAAAGTGGTTGAAAAACCATTGCCACCACCACCGAAAAAAGTGGAAAAAGTCCAGCAGGTGAAAAAGGCCGAAGCGCCAAAACCTGTGGTCAAACCGGTTGAGCCAACGCCGCAGCCAACCCCAACGGTTACCACCACGGTTTCTGAAACCAAAGTGGTGAAACCGGCACCGCAACCGGTGGTACAGCCTGCGCCAGTAGCGCCGCCTGCACCGGCTGTGCCAGCAACCAAATCGGTATCCATTGGGGGTTCGGGCGTGCAGTGGAGCCGCTCACCAAAACCATCGTATACCAACCGAGATTTACAGGGTGAAACCCGTAGCGTGGTGGTCTTAATTGAAGCCAATGAAAAAGGCTCAATCACCAGTGCGCGGATTACCCGTTCAAGCGGCATTGCTGCTTTAGATGAAAAGATTTTACGCGCAGTGCGTAGTGCAAAATTCAAACCGTACAAGGAAAATGGCGTTGCTTATCCAATTCGTGCTGAGCAACCCTTTGAATTGACATTGAATCCTAACGGCTAACTTTAATCAGGAGTTCGAGTATGAACTTTTCAGTTTATTGGCAACATGCAGATGCAGTCAGCAAAACACTGTATTTCGTGTTGCTGGCAATGTCGATTGCGACCTGGACAATTTTTGTGCTGCGTCTGATGGGCACCCGCCAACTTAAACAGCAAGCCTATGCTCAACTCGCTCAAGCGCTGAACAGCCTGAAAGCCAAATTTGCGCCTTTAAGTTTTGAACAGCGCAAGGCCGTGGCAGAGCAGGCGCTGTTACGCCAGATTTCGGCAGAAAAAGCCTCTGCAGAAAAAGGCGTATCGGTACTCGGAACTATTGCATCGCTGGCACCGTTTGTCGGTCTGTTTGGTACCGTATGGGGGATTTTCCACGCGCTGGTAGCGGTGGGTAAAAGCGGTCAGGCTGGCCTTGCCCAAGTGGCGACGCCTGTCGGTGAAGCACTGATCATGACCGGTTTTGGTTTGGCTGTCGCGATTCCAGCAGTTATTGCCTATAACATCTGTAGCCGTTTTAACCGGACCTTGTCACATGAGCTGCAAGATCATGCACACAACCTGTTAATTGACACCATGCTACAGCAGGATTCTGCGACCGCTCAGGCTGAAGTGAAAACTGCACAGCAAGGTTTAGTGGGAGGTCAGGCTTAATGGCATTTCAATTGGGTGAAGACAACGATAGCGGCATGAATGAGATGAACCTCATTCCGCTCATCGACATTATGCTGGTCTTGATGATCATCTTCCTGGTGACAGCGACCGTTGCCAACCCATCAATACCATTAACCTTGCCAGAAACCACGGCAGAAATTATTGATCCACCACCACAGGCGATTACCGTTAGCATTAATGCTTCGGGTGAAGTGGCCTGGGATGATCAGATCATCAGTCTGGATGAGCTGGAAAACCGTTTAAATGCGGCAGGCGAGCAGGAACGTAAGCCAACGGTACAATTACGTGCCGACAAAGATGCCCGTTATGATACCGTTGCCCAGGTAATGTCACGTGCGAGTGAAGCCGGACTCAGTGATATTGCCTTTGTCAGCGATAACTAAACGTGACAGGCCAGACTCAGGACGACCCATCACGGGTCGTTTTTTTATGGCAGCTGTTTATGTGTAAATTGCAGGAAAAGCGTGCAGCACATATTTTAAATGCCTGCCAATTCAATTAAGGTAGGCTAGGGAAAAACGAGAATTTTCAAGGAATTTTGGTGAAACAACGACAGGCACTGGATGCCAGAGCAGCCAGCATAATGTTTGTGCTGTGTATTTTCTGGGGACTGCAGCAGGTGGTGCTGAAAATTGCCGCGCCTGATATTTCACCGCTAATGCAAATGGCGCTGCGTTCCGGGATTTCTGCGCTGCTGGTCTGGCCGTTAATCCGGCTGGCTCAAGGTGTGCATTTATGGACACCGACGTATTTGTATCCGGGCTTGCTGGTCGGGCTGCTATTTGCCGCCGAATTTTTTATGCTGGCTGAAGCCATCCGCTTTACCTCGGCCTCCCATACCGTGGTGCTGCTGTATACCGCGCCAATTTTTGTGGCTTTAGGCCTGCACTGGAAGCTGCCCAGTGAACGGCTTTCCCTGCTGCAATGGAGCGGTATTCTGCTGGCTTTTCTGGGCATTGTGGTGACTTTTTTGGGGCGTGACAGTCAGCTCAGTGCCGCAACCAGTTCCATGCTCTATGGCGACTTTTTGGCTTTATGTGCCGGTATTTTATGGGCGGCCACTACCATAGCGGTGCGCTTAACCCCGCTGGCCGAAGCACCAGCCACCCAAACCTTGTTCTATCAGCTGCTGGGCGGTTTTATCGTGCTATTCCCTTTGGCCTACTGGTCCGGACAGGCGGTGGTGCACTGGAGTCCGGTCGCTATTGGCAGCCTGTTGTTTCATGCCATTCTGATTTCTTTTGCCAGTTATTTAATCTGGTTCTGGTTACTGAAAAACTATCTGGCCTCACGCTTGGGGGTATTTTCTTTTTTAACCCCATTATTTGGGGTGCTGTTCGGCGTGTGGCTGCTGGGTGAGCAACTGGAACACAGCTTTATTATGGGTGCTATCCTGGTGATGCTGGGCGTGGTTATGGTCAGCGCACAGGGCTGGTTCAAGCGGCGCGTGGCCTGATGCTGAGCCAATCACAACGCTTTACTGCACTGGGCTTGAGCTCACTGCTGATCTGGGCCAGCCTAGTAGGTGTGGTCAAGCTGATTAGTGAGCAGCTCAGTCCGGTGCTGGCACTTGCGCTTATTTATAGTGTCAGTGCGCTGGTGATTCTGCTGCACCAAGGTTGGCCCAAACTTAGCCAGATGCCGAAAATCTATCTCTGGGGGAGTGGGGCATTATTTGTCAGCTATGAAATTCTGTTCCTGCTGTCGATTGCTTTATCGACACAGCGCGAACAGGTGCTGATGATTGCCATGATCAATTATCTGTGGCCGCCGCTGAGTATTGTGCTGGCGATTCTGGCCAAACAGCTGCGTTATCACTGGGCGGTAATTCCAGGCTTTTTGCTGGCCGTACTGGGCTTGATGCTGGTGGTCAATCCGGAGATCTGGAACTTGGCCCAGCTCTGGAGCGTACTGACGGAAAATCCGTTGGCTTATAGTCTGGCATTTTTAGCGGCCTTGTTATGGCCCTGCTACGGGGCGCTGACCCGAGCCTATGCCCAAGGCAGCAATGCAGTGTCACTGTTTTTTGTGGTGACTGCGGGTTTGCTGTGGGCGCTGCATGTAGGACTGGATGAGCCATGGCAATGGCCAAGCCTTTCGCTATGGGGATGGATTGTGCTGGCCGGTGCCCTGATTGGGATGGCCTATCATAACTGGAACCAGAGTATTCAGTTTGGTCGTATTCAGCTGCTAATTCTGGCCACCTATTTTATTCCGGTGCTGTCTTCATTGATCTCGATGTGGCTGTTGCAGCTACAGCCTGGCTGGGTGTTCTGGCTCGGCTGTAGTCTGGTCAGTCTGGGTGCGCTGATCTGCTGGAAAAGCACCAGCGAAATTTCCGCTTAGCTGGCGCTTATTTCCCGGCCTTAAAGATCAGCAGTGCTACCTCTATTTTTCTTCAAAAATTTTCGACAATGGAATCGACAGCTTGGCTGCCAGATAGTCATCAGCTTCAATCAGTGCCGGTCCGAGTTTCTGCATCCATTCATCATCCGGATGAATATTGCCGACATCTTTGCGCTGCGGCAGCGGATAAGGCAGCTGGGTATAAAAACTCCAGAAATTGACCTGCGATAAATTCCGTACCAGCACCAGTTCATCGTTATCGGTGCGTTTAATCAGGTTTTGCTGCTCCAGCATCCAGATATAATTTGGTAAGCGGCCAATTTCATCGCGGCCCAATACTTCCAGTGCTTCCTGCTCGGTCACGCTTTCGCCTTTTTTCTGCTTTTGATAAAACAGCTCCAGCAGGTCCAGCAGCATAATCATCGGATGGCGTTTCTGGTCTTTGCCGGAATTAAAAGCGGTGAGGGCAAAGCTGATTTCCACGCCCAGCAAAATAATATTCCACGACAGAAAAATCCACAGCAGGAAAATCGGCACGGCAGCAAAGGCGCCATAGACAATTTCATAACTGGTGAAATTCGACATGATAAAGCCGAACAGGTTTTTTAATGCCTCAAACACCACCGCACTAAAGACGCCGGCAATCAGCGCGGCTTTAATCGGCACATTGCGGTTGGGAATGGTCCAGTACAGAATAAAAAAGCCGACAATGGTCAGGGAAAAGGAAATGATCCACAGAATAAAAGCACCGTTGACCTCATAACCGGCAAAGTTATTGCTCAGCACATTCATCGAGGCAACGGTAGATGACAGCACAAAGGCGCTGCCAAGTAAAATCGGCCCCAGCGAAATAATGGTCCAGTAGCGCATAAAGCCCATAATCCCGCCTCGGGTTTCTTTCACTCGCCAAATCCGGTTAAAGGCAGTTTCGATACTGGTCAGCATCAGCACGGTGGTAATGAACAGGAACAGAATCCCGATAATGGTGAGATTGCTGGATTTATCGGTAAAGGCATTCAGGGCCTTATCAAAGGCGATGGTGGTTTTGGGCAGAAAGTTGCTGTAAATCAGCTGCTGTAACTGCTGACGCGCCGGTTCTAAAGCTTTAATCGAGGAGATGATGACCAGAAAAACCGTCAGCATTGGCACCACTGCAAACAGTGTGGTATAGGTGAGCGAGCCGGCCTGTTCACGACAGCGGTCTGCTTCAAAACGGCGTAATACAAACAGCACGAATTGAAACCACTGGTGGTCATAAAAGGGCAGCTTTTTTAAATACTCAACAATCATGCGGCTAAAGTCTCGATTTTTTTAGTGATCTTTCTGTGTTTTCCTGTGCCAGCTTAACCAAAAATACAGCAAAATACCGTATAGTTTTCTTTTTTACTCTACAGATAACATTATGCAACCCTATGTTTTAGTTCTGTATTACAGCAAATATGGCAGCACCCGTGAAATGGCCCATCTGATTGCCAACGGGGTAGAGGCAGCAGGCGTAGCGGTAAAAATACGTACAGTACCGAATATTGCCGCGGTGGTCAAAACTGCCGAGCCGAGTATTCCGGCCGAAGGTGATATTTACTGTAGCCTGGATGACCTGGCCAACTGTGCTGGTCTTGCGCTTGGTTCGCCGACCCGTTTTGGCAATATGGCCTCGGAAATGAAATTCTTCTGGGATCAGACCACCAGTTTGTGGCTGAGCGGCGCTTTGCATGATAAACCGGCCTGTGTATTTACTTCTTCCGGTTCACAGCACGGTGGTCAGGAAAGTACCTTGCTGACCATGCTGCCGCCGTTATTTCATCATGGCATGATGATTATGGGACTCAGCAATGCCCATCCGGCTTTATCCAATACCAAAACCGGCGGTACACCGTATGGAGCATCGCATGTCAGCGGCCCGCGTCATGACCAGAGCTTAAGTCAGGATGAAAAGAAACTTTGTGAAGCGCAAGGATTACGTTTAGCGGACGTGGTGAAAAAACTGCACAGCGCTTAAAAAATAGCTTTAAAAAAATTAACAGCAGCAAGGCCAAAATAGCGCTCAGATCCGTTAATGGCTTTCTGCTGTTGATGCCGCTTTTTTGATTGTTAATTTAAATGAATTTCATGTGAAAATGACTGCTTCTGGTGATTTTGGCCACCCCGATTCGGCGTCTAATAGTCTTTCTATACACAGCCTATGCTGTGATGGTTCTCTCCCTATTCATGATCGGTTGGGTGCTTTCCTGTGGAGGAAAAGAGCACCTTGCCGTCATGCACACTGAGAAAAATCCAAACTACTGAGGAATACGAGATGAAAATGTGGTTCGTTATGGGATTCAGTGTGCTGAGTCTAAGTCTGGTGCTGTCCAATGCAGTAGCAAGCGTGGTGCATCATCCGGATTATCCTGAAGAAAAAGCACAAACCAAAGCCAAAGATCAGGCCAGCTCAAAAGAGCCAGCGGCGACTGAACAAGGCGCCCCGACACAGAAGTAATGTATGCGGTGCTCCGTTGGTGAGCTCGCACCCTCCATCGACCTCACCTCAAAGGTGTTAGAGTTTTTCTTTAAAGCGGTGTTTGCATTTCAGACAATGAAAATCAAGAAAGATATTTTGGTCGACAATTACACCTGCTTTTTTACCAAAGCGATGCCCTAAAAAGCCGCCAGTGATCCCAACACTAATTGCACCCACAAAGGTACCAATGGTACCGCCCATAATCACCCCCAACGGTCCGGCCACGGTGCCTATGGCAGCGCCTAAAGAGGCACCGGAGGCGGCCCCGCCGACAGTTCCGGCTGCTGTTCCGGCCGACCCGAGCAATACTCCGCCAATTTTTTGTAAGTTTTGTTCATGGTTGCGCTTTTCAACCTGATTTGAGCCACATTTCGGACAGACGATACTGTGTTCCATCAACGGATTGTCTTGTGTCATGAGTGTAGAGTGCCTTCTAAAAATGCTGGGTCAATCCAAAGAGCCAATAGCTTAGGACAAAAGGCGTTAGCTGACCTTGGTCAAAACGCTCAGAATTTGCCGTTAGGCTTATGCTAAGCCATTCGGTCTGGAGCGTGGTAGAGAATTTTGTAAATCACATCGCCATAAAAAAAGAGCACCTGAGTGCTCTTTTAGATATAAATTGCCGGCGAAGTCTTAGTCGCGAACAAATTCAACCGTACCATTGGCCAGTGACTTCACACGCGCCAGAGATTCAACCCGGTAGCCTTTTTCCAGGAGCAGGTCACGACCTGGCTGGAAGGATTTTTCAATCACAATACCAATACCGACCACTTCCGCTTGGGCCTGATGAATCAGGTCAGCCAGACCTAAAGCCGCCTGACCATTGGCCAGAAAGTCATCAATCACCAGTACTTTGTCGCTTGAGCTGATGTGCTTGTTTGAAATTGCGATGGTGCTTTCAACCTGTTTGGTGAATGAAAACACTTTAGAGCGATACAGGTCATCTTTTAGGGTTAAAGACTGATATTTACGTGCAAAAATCACGGGAACGCCCAGCTCTAAACCTGCCATGACTGCCGGTGCAATACCTGATGCTTCAATGGTAATAATTTTGGTGATGCCGGCATCTTTAAACAAACGCGCAAATTCTTGACCAATTTGCTGCATCATGACCGGATCAATTTGATGGTTTAGGAAAGAATCGACTTTCAGAACTTCTTCAGACAGAACGATACCTTCAGCTAAGATTTTCTGTTCTAGTGCGTGCACGGGAGAATCCTCAACAGCAGGTGCTTTTTAAAGCAAAAGCGTATTTTAAAAAGCACCTGAAAAAATGCAAGCAAAAATCGAGAAAATGATTAACTTGTTGGGCCTTTATAGCCGGTTAACAGCAGGCCATAAGAGTTCTTCTTGTCCAGATGGGTCACTTTCACCGGTAAGTAGTCCAGTTTTGGCGCTAACCAGAAAATGGTTTCACGGCCCGGCTTGTCATGCTTAATCGCCACTTTAATGGTGTCAAAGGTGCCATAATTGGTTTTTACGCTTTCACTGCCTTGGCGTACAAATTTACGTGCTTCGACTTCCTTGGCATCGGCCAGGTAATAGGTCGATTTGAGCGAGCCATTTTTTAAGTCTTCACGAATCTGCAATTCGGCATTCAGTTCATCGAGTACACCGGCTTTCCAGGCAAATGAACGCGATTCTTTGTCTTTTTTGGTATTAATCTTTTTCGCAGCCGGATTAAAGTGAATACTCATGGTGTTGTTATGAATCAGGATTTTGCTGCTGCGGCTAAAGCTGGAAGAACCAATTTTGCCATTTTCAAAGGTGAAGCGGCTGGTTTCCGTGGCCGAAGCAATCCCGCCGGCTTTGGCGGCAAAAACATAGTTCCACTGATTGCCGGATTTGCTTAAGGTTCGGGTCGCAGAGCCAAGGTTTTTGCCGTTATAGCTGAACTGATAACTGGCTTGGAATGGACTCATGGCAAAAGTCTGGTTTGAGAACCCTGCAAATAACAGTGCAGTCGAAACTCCCGCTGCCATGCCCATCGTTTTCAATACGTGTTTAGCCATAAGTAAATTGTTTCCTATTGCTGTAAATAAGCGCACATTGTGCTTTGTTCTATTATGCGCTTGAATGATGAAGAGAAAATTTGCAAATATGCACTTTATGTAACGCTTGTGTAGCAATCCTGATCGGCATCTGCAATCTCTCTGTTTGAGCTTTTAGCTCTTTTTCTGTTTGATGGGCGTCACTTCTGTGGCCGTTTGTGCTTCTTCGGCTTCTTCACGATCGCGATCTTCAGCAATTTTTCGAAATAGGGTGGTTAGGTTGACATTGCCCATGACCACCAGTTCGGCTTCACGCAACACCGCATGATTGACATGCACTTTGCCCAGAGTGTCAATGATCGAGCGGTTCTTGCCCAGCCAGCGGTTCAGGTCTAAATGTAATAGATCATCTTTAACTTTAATCACATTCAGTTTTTCCAGAATCATGCCCAGTGGATCTTTGTTCAGCACTTTCTGATAGAAGAACAGCGCAAACCGCACACCCAGCTTATGCAGGATGCTTGGATATTTGGCTTCAATCACCTGGGTATCACTAATCTGTTCAAATACAATCAGCTGGACATTTTTATTCAGTTCCATCTGCACCAGTTTCAAATCTACCGACAAAGTAATATACAGCCCGTTGTAGTCCAGGGTCGCATACAGACGCAGCCAGTCGTCATGTAAATCGGCATGTAAGTCTTTCAGCATTTTGACATTGTCGGTGACAAAGCGCTGAAAGGTCGCATTCAGAAAAACCTGAGACATTGGAAATTCGCGCTCATCTTCAATAAATCCTTCAGCCTTCTGATACATCTGACGTAAACGTTTTGAAATGAGAGAGATAAGAGGGGACATACAGGGCATTCCAATGGGTTAATCTTTATTAACTTTGCAGAGATCTTGTCGAATTGTATTAAAAATACGCCAATTGAAGCTTGCAGTTTAGCAAAATAAACTGCACCATTTTCAAGATTTTATTTATCGTGACACGACATGTTGACGGGTGTCTCGCTTTTTTTCAAAAGTAAAAACCAGTCTTATTTTATCTCGTTTTATACGATTTGGGGAATCCGCGATTTTGTCGGATTAATGTGATGTTAAAGAAATTTCATTTTGCACCTTTGACGCAGCAGTGGTGGAAAGATCCACTATTTGGCACCGTACTGACGCTGGCGGCACTTTCGCATCTGGCTGTGTTAACGGTGCAATTTGTCATGCCACAGCAAAGCGATGCCGCGGTCAAGGAAATTGCGGTCAGCTTAAGGCCAAGTGCCACCGAAATTAAGGACGCCGACTTTTTAGCACAGGCCGATCAGCAAGGTTCTGGCACCTTCCGGGAAGCGCACCGCATGTCCAGCGATATGCCCGCACCAATGATTGAACAGAGTGCCGGTGATCAGCAGCTGGAAAGTCTTGAGCGTTTGCAGCAGCAGCGTGAACTGAGCTTTGAAGAAAAAGTGCTAATGACCACCTTAAGCTGGCAAAAGCAGGCGGCGGAAAACCAGCGTAAAAAAGCGCTGGAAGAATTAAACAGCCAGTTTCAGGCCAAAGCGGCGATGGTGGCCAGTCTGGAAGCGCAGTATTTACAGCGTCAGCAAAATTTCAGCCGTCAGCAGAAAATTAAAACCGTAGATGGAATTCAGGCCAAGCAGGATGTCGCGGCCGGTTATCTGGAAAAATTCCGTCAGAAAGTCGAATTTTATGGTAATCGTTATTATCCGGAAGCGGCCAAGCAGCAACAGCTGGCCGGTGAAGTACGTTTAATGGTGATTTTAAATGCCAACGGCGGGATTCGCGCGATTCGTTTAATTGAAAGCTCGGGACATGCCATGCTGGATGAAGCTGCCAAGGCTTCTGTGCGTAAAGCTGCTCCTTTTGGTGCCTTTGATGCCAAGATGAAAGATATTTCCGAGCTACGCATTATCCGGACCTGGCGTTTTGACCCGGCTGAGGCGGAGTTTGAGGTGCGCTAGCGTTTGTAGTGACGTAATACTTCACAAATTTCAACACTGAAATTTTCATACCAAGTGTTATGTCCGAGTTGTTGTGCGACTTGGTGTTCCGCATCTAAATGCCAAGCGTGTATATCTGAAAGATCATGCCAATAGGATAGGGCGATTTCAGATAAACCTTCTGTTAATGTTTCAAAATGAATGCAGCGGAATTGGCTTAAGGCTTTCTGACATAACTGCTGTGCTGTGGCAAAATACAGAGGATCAAGTTTTTTAATTTTCGCTTTAAAAATAACAACGTATTTCATGATTGTGGCTTATCTATTTTTATTCATCTCATTATAAAATAAACCCTATAAAAAAAAGCGAGCCTAAGCCCGCTTCTTCATTGTTTAACTTTAATCGCGTTCTAGATACGGGTTTTCAAAACCGAGCTTATCCAGAATTTCAATTTCAATGCCTTCCATTTCTTCAGCATCTTCATCTGAAGTTTCATGGTCATAACCCATCAAATGCAAGGTGCCATGCACTAGCATATGGGTGAAATGGGTTAGCGGTGCTTTGCCTTGCTCATTCGCTTCGCGTAGCACCACCGGAATACAGATCACTAAATCTCCAATGGGGAAAGCATCAAGAAATTCGGCCATTTCATCGGGCAGTTCACTTGGGAAAGACAGCACGTTGGTCGGTTTGTCTTTCTGGCGATATTCCAGATTCAGTTTATGGCTTTCTTCATTGTCGACACAGGCGATCCCGATTTCACAGTCACTTTGGGTGCCAATATGTCGCAAGGTGGTTTCTACAACTTTTTTGATATAGCCACGTTTCAAGACCAGTTCAGGGGCTTGAACATCCTGTTGTAGAGAAAGACTCAGTTTCAAAATATATCCTTAGATCAGTTTAGTCCTGCGCATCGGCCTTGGCATCGTTTTCTGCAATCAGCGCTTCCTGACGGGCTTTGCGTTCGGCACGGGCCTCTGCACTCAGACGTTGTTGCTCACTGTCCCAGCCTTCGTAGGCTTCAACAATTTTCTGCACCAGTTGATGACGCACTACATCACGCGAATGGAAACGGGTAATATGAATTTCCTTGACGTGCTCCAGCACGCGCAGGGCATGCGCCAGACCAGACTGCTGACCACGCGGTAAATCGACCTGAGTCACGTCACCGGTAATTACGGCACGTGAGCCAAAGCCCAAACGGGTCAGGAACATTTTCATCTGTTCTGGTGTGGTGTTCTGCGCTTCATCCAGAATCACAAAAGAATGGTTCAGGGTACGACCACGCATATAGGCCAGTGGTGCAACTTCAATCACCTGACGTTCAATCAGCTTGGCGACTTTTTCAAAGCCGAGCATTTCATATAACGCGTCATACAGCGGGCGCAAATACGGGTCAATTTTCTGGGTTAAATCACCCGGCAAGAAGCCGAGCTTTTCACCGGCTTCAACCGCCGGGCGGACCAGTAAAATCCGCTGGATTTCATTGCGCTCCAGCATATCGACGGCTGCAGCTACCGCCAGGTAGGTTTTACCGGTTCCTGCTGGGCCAATCCCGAACGAAATATCGCTTTGTAAAATACGCTGCACATAACGTTTCTGGTTGGCACCGCGCGGGTTAATCCGGCCTTTGCGGGTCTGTAACCAGACCGCATCTAAACCGGTATGTTCCTGCTCTTCATCAATCTGCAATTCACGGTCAGTCTGGCTGCCCTGAATCATCATGTGTAAGGTGTCGGCACTAATCTGGCTGGAATTTTCCGATTCTTCATATAAACGCTGAAGCAAGAGCTCGGCTCTCTCAACTGCATCTATTTCACCATCAATAAAAAAGGCATCACCTCGATGAGAAATTTGCACATCTAGACGCTGTCCAATCTGTTTCAAGTGGCCGTTATAAGCACCGAGCATGCTTTTGAGACGTTCCATTGAAATGCCAGGAAAATTTACTGTACGTCGAATTGCTGCAGTCAAGAGAATTCCTTATTCAGAAGTAGTCGTATTGTTCCCTTACATTACGCCACGTCTGGTTCAAGATTCAAGAGTTCACCATAAACTAAATTTAAAGTTTTAATCTCGGTAATCTCAATCTCCGCAAAGCGTCCGACCCAAGCCGGATCACCAATAAATGTTACCAAACGTGTATTGTCCGCCGTGCCGACCAGCACATTCGGATCTTTGTTCGACACGCTCTCAATTAACACACGTTGCACGGTACCGAGCATGGCATCAGTTTTGTCAATACTGGACTGTTTGATCCATTGCTGCACTTTGGCCAGACGTTCTTTTTTGACATCTTCCGGAGTGTTGTCCGGCAGTTCAGACGCCGGGGTGCCTGGACGTTTTGAATAGACAAAACTGTACGAATGGTCGAAGTCCATATCCTGGATAAACCGATAGGTTTCTTCAAAGTTCTCGTCGGTTTCGCCCGGGAAGCCAATAATAAAGTCGGAAGACAAATGCATGTCCGGACGCACTTTACGTAACTTGGCAATTTTTTCGATGTAAACATCAATGGTGTGGTTACGTTTCATGGCCTGTAATACATCATTGGAACCACTTTGTACTGGCAAGTGCAAATGCGACACCATTTGTGGCAAGTCACGGTAGCACTGAATCAGGTCATCATTAAATTCTAGTGGATGCGAAGTGGTATAACGTAAACGGCCAATCCCCGGAATTTCGGCGACCAAACGCAACAGGTCAGCAAAGGTACAGATGTTGCCGTCAAAAGTTTCACCGCGATAACCATTCACGTTCTGACCGAGCAGTGAAATCTCACGCACACCTTTTTCTGCTAAACCGGCAATTTCCGCCAGTACGTCATCGAGTGGACGTGAAACTTCTTCACCACGGGTATAGGGCACCACGCAGAAAGAACAGTATTTGGAACAGCCTTCCATAATCGACACAAAGGCTTTAAAACCTTCGACGCGCGGTTCTGGCAGGAAGTCGAATTTTTCAATGTCCGGGAAGGAAATATCCACCAGCTTGATTTTTTCTTTTTTCGGTTTTTCAACCTGATCATTATGCTGATCCAGCATTTGTGGCAAACGGTGCAAGGTTTGTGGGCCAAACACCATGTCGACATACGGCGCACGTTTTTGAATATTGTCACCTTCTTGAGAAGCAACACAGCCACCCACGCCAATCACCAGATCCGGATTTTTTTCTTTTAGTTTGCGCCAGCGGCCCAGTTCCGAGAACACTTTTTCTTGTGCCTTTTCGCGGATGGAACAGGTGTTCATCAGCAGGATATCGGCATCGGCCGGATTGCTGGTCAGCACATAGCCGTGAGAATCGCCTAAAAGATCTGCCATACGATGACTGTCATACTCATTCATCTGACACCCTTGCGTTTCGATGTACAGCTTTTTCACTGAACCGTCGGCTGGGGTGTGCTGTGGCTGGGTAACAGTGTTTTCTGAGGCAGCTTTGGCACCATTTGGAATGAAGGTTTGAACCGTCATGTAGGCTCCTGAAGGATAAAATCGAGATCGTCCGTTCTGAAATGTTTGAACGGCAGAGGTGATAGAAAAACGCGTATTTTAACAGGAACTGGGTATAAACTTATAGCCCTAAATGAGGGAAGCAGAAGATTGATTTATCAATTAAAATTGTTCGAAAATTAATATTGTTTAATCATGAGGTTACATAACACAACAATTGAGGTGTTTGAGAATAATGAAACTGTTTTAGTATATTGCGGTAAGAGAGGAGAGGCGAAGTAATGACTGAAAATAGGCACATGCGCACATGGACTGAAAAGAAAAGAATTTTTTGCAAAAAGCTTGTGTTAGGTTTGGCATCACTGAGCATTTTCCCAACCTTGTACGCAGCCGAAGAGCAGTTTAATGATGCGCTGCGGGCAGCCAATGCCAGTAACCTCTCTTTATTGCAGCAATATCAAAGTGCCATGCAAAATGATGTGCTCGGCTATTATCCGGAATACTGGATTTTAAATACCAATCTGGCCACTCAGTCACCCGCCTCGATTGTGCAGTTTGCCCAGCGTTATCCACAGTCGGCCATGGCAGAAAAACTGGCTGCTGATTATGTCGAAGAAAAAGTCAAACAGGCCGATTTTAGCAATGCCGTATCAGTGCTGCCGTATGTGACCAATGCCGACCGTGCCGAAAGCTGTGCCGTGGCGCAGGTGCGTGCCCAGTCGGGTGATCCGCTGGTTTTTGCCGAATTTAAAGATGTCTGGCTAACCACCAATTCGCAGCCGGAATCCTGTACCGGTCTGGGCCGGATGATGTTATCCAGCCCACTGATGACCCAGGAAGATAAACAGCAGCGTTTGTGGGTGCAGCTGCGTGCCGGCCAATCCGGACAGGCGCTTGCCACTGCACAGGGACTAGGTTTAAACCTGAGTCTGTCGCAGCTGAACAGCATTCAGGCCAACCCGCTTAACTATTTATGGTCTGCACCAAAAGCCAGTGCTGAAGATCAGGCTTATCTGATTTATGCCTTGGGCCGCCTGGCCGATACCGACCTGAACTCGGCTCTATCTGCGGTGAAACGTGCTGCAGAAGGTACCCCGCAGTCGGTGCAGCGCGCCTTGTATCGTGCTGTGGGCTATATTGGCGGCACCACCGTCATGAAGAACAATTTTAACCGTGAAGTACTGAATGCGCTGGATGCCAGCTATGGACTGCCATTTAGCCCGGAAGAAGCGGAAATTTATGCCCGTCAGGCGATTCGTTTTGGTGCCTGGGAAAGTGTAATTCGCGCGATTGATGCCATGAGCGTGTCACAAAAGCAGGAAGATCGCTGGCAGTACTGGCTGGCGCGTGCCTCTGAGCAACGCGGCGATGCTGCTTCAAAACGCAGTGCCGACGCGATTTATAAACGTTTGGCTCAGGGTGATGATTACCACAATTTGCTGGCCAAAGATCAGCTCGGATATAGCTATTCTTCGATTCCGGTGAGCCGTGAGCCAAGTTCGCAGGATATGCAGCGTTTAAATCAGGATATTCACTTTAGACGCGCCTTTGCCTTGCGCCAGATTAATGCACCGGCCAGTTATATTAACCGTGAATGGAATTGGGCTGTGCGTCAGGCCTATTTAAAACATGATGATGGTCTGTTATTGGCTGCAGCCAAACGCGCCACCGATATGGGCTGGTATGACCGGGCCATTTATGCGGCAGACCGCACCACCAAGCAGCATAACTATCAGTACCGTTATGCTATGCCGCACAAGAATTATGTGGTCAGCCACAGCCAGAACGCCGGGATTGATCCGGCTTGGGCCTATGGCCTGATGCGTCAGGAAAGCCGTTTTGTGACTACGGCGCGTTCGCATGTCGGGGCGGGTGGTTTAATGCAGATTATGCCGGATACCGCGCGTTTAATTGCCCGCCAAATGGGGGAAACCTATAATCCGGCGGCACTCACCGATATGAATACCAATATTCGTTATGGCACGTTTTATCTGTCGACCATCCAGGGTCAGCTTAGTAATAACTCGGTTTTAGCAACTGCGGGCTATAATGCCGGGCCAAACCGTGCCCGTCGCTGGCAGCCTGAATTTCAAAACATGGCAGCGGATCAATATACCGAATCCATTCCGTTGCTGGAAACACGCGATTACGTTAAACACGTCATGACCAATGCCACGCACTATGGATTATTGCTGGGTCAGGGCGCGCAATCAATCAGTAAACGTATGCAGCAGATTCCAATGCGCAATACGCAGTAAACAAGATGGGGTGTCTCCTGCATGGATGCAGGAGGATGGGACTCAAAACGACACGAGAAGGTGCTAAGTTTGAGAATGAAGAAATTGACAGCCGGGGGGCAGCCAGCGGGAATCCTCATCCTGATTTCGGGTGGGGCGGGGGTATTGCTCAGTAGTGCTGCATGTGCTGCCACGGTGCAGGGCTATGTCATGGATGTACAAATGACACCCGCCGTGTGCATGTTTGACAGCAACCGCGCCAAGCAGCGGAAATGCCTGCAAGGCTACTCGCTGAATATTACCGGGCTGTATCCGGAAACCTCCCGTCGTGACTGCGAAACCAGTTCTTCAGCCAAACTGTCTCCCATTCAGGCCAAAGTGGTGGCACGGGTCATGCCCGATGAACATGCCCGGGTGCAATTGTGGCAGGGCATTGGCGGCTGTGTGCCGATGAATGCCAGCCAGTATTTCCGTACCATCATTAACTATGCCGACCGGCTGAAAGTCCCGGCGGTGCTGACCGGTCAGGAAACTACCGTGGTGCAGCAGAATGAACTGAACCGGCTGTTTATTCGCCTGAATCCGGGTATGCATTCCAAGAGCATTCATTTTCAGTGCACTTCGCATCAGGCCAAAAGTTATTTAACTGAATTGAAAATCTGCTATAGCCCGAATGGGCGCTATAAACAGTGCAGCAGTAGCGTGGAAACCCAGTGTCCATCGGCCTTTATTATTAAAGGTTCATACTAAAACCCGACGTTTTTCGGCATTTTATTTATATTTCCTATCAGACTTTTGTTGAAATCCATAGCCTTTTACATGCATCTGACAAAGGATTGGAGTACAATCTTTGCCGTTTATGATTATTAAGATTAGATAGAACAGCTATTTAATCGCATTAACTATCCTCTCAACTGGAGATAATTACATGAAGCAACCTGTTCGCGTTGCCGTTACTGGCGCTGCTGGTCAAATTGGTTACAGCCTATTATTCCGTATCGCTAGCGGTGAAATGTTGGGTAAAGACCAACCAGTTATTCTTCAATTATTAGAAATTCCTGTTGAGAAAGCTCAACAAGCGCTGAAAGGCGTAATGATGGAACTTGACGACTGTGCTTTCCCATTATTGGCTGGCATGATCGGTACTGATGATCCTAAAGTTGCATTCAAAGATGCTGACTATGCACTTTTAGTTGGTTCACGTCCACGTGGTCCAGGTATGGAACGTGCTGACCTTCTTAAAGTCAACGGTGAAATCTTCATCGGTCAAGGTCAAGCGCTGAACGAAGTTGCGAGCCGTGACGTTAAAGTTCTTGTTGTAGGTAACCCTGCGAACACGAATGCTTACATCGCAATGAAATCTGCTCCAGATCTTCCAGCGAAGAACTTCACAGCAATGTTACGTCTTGACCACAACCGTGCGTTGACTCAACTTGCTCAAAAAGCTGGTGTTGCAGTTTCTGACATCAAAAACATGACAGTTTGGGGTAACCACTCTCCAACAATGTATGCTGACTACCGTTTTGCGAACGTAAACGGCGAAAGCTTGAAAGACAAAATCAACGATGCTGAATGGAACAAAGACGTATTCCTTCCAACTGTTGGTAAACGTGGTGCTGCAATCATCGAAGCGCGTGGTCTGTCTTCTGCTGCTTCTGCTGCAAACGCTGCAATCGACCATATGCGTGACTGGGCGCTTGGCACAAACGGCGAATGGGTAACCATGGGTATTCCTTCTGATGGTTCTTACGGTATCCCTGAAGGCGTAATGTTCGGTTTCCCTGTAACTTGCGAAAATGGCGAATACAAGATCGTTCAAGGTCTTGAAATCGACGAATTCAGCCGTGAGCGTATCAACTTCACGCTAAACGAGCTTGAAGAAGAACGTGCAGCAATTGCTGACATGGTGAAATAATTTAGTGTTGAACTAAGTTAGAAAAAGCACTTCATTTGGGGTGCTTTTTTTTATGCAGCTGTATGGATTGTTGTATTGGTCAGTGCCATGACAAACCTCACAAAACATAACAAGAATACATCGGCCTGTAGCCCTAATGCTGTTCCGGATTTGCTAGTTTATGGACTTCGCCTAGAAAAATACGGAGTCATTCCATGGTACTCGAACAACAGCCGACCTTAGAATTATTATTTGAACAACTGGGTTTAGCCGCAGACGAAGCATCTATTGAGCAATTTGTGCGTGCCCATCAATTGCCGGCAGAAGTGACCTTGCCCGATGCCGGATTCTGGAGTGAGGGACAAAGCGCCTTTTTACGCGAACACTGGCATCAGGATGATGAGTGGATTGTGATTATCGACAAATTAAACCAGTTACTACACGTTGAAAGCGACAAGCTGGCGCAATAAGCCGGAGCCAGTTCAATCAGGCTTATCCGCCTTACATGCTTTGGTACAAAAAAATACAACAAGCGCAGTCACAAGGCTGTGCTTTTGTGCAGAATTCTTATAACGTAAAGCTACAATACAGTAAAAAAATGCTGAGGAGGACGCCATGTTTGATCAGCAACCCACATTAGAACTGTTATTTGAGCAGCTGGGTCTAGAGTCCAGTTCAGAAGCCATTGATCAATTTATTGAAAGCCATCAATTAACTTCCGATATTCCCCTACATAAAGCCGCATTCTGGAGCAAGGCCCAGCACGATTTCATTATCAGTCACTGGAAAAGTGATGATGAATGGGCCATCGTGATTGATGTCTTAAACGAGCAATTACATACCGAACATAAGCTTTCCGGCTCTTGCGAACTTTAATCACAAATTGAAACAACAAACCTGGTCGCAAAGACTAGGTTTTTTTTGCTTTATCTTATAAGTTAGATGGATAAATAACTACAATTTATCTGATATATAAGGAGGGCGAGATGCTCAATCACAACACACCATCCTTAGCTCTATTATTTTCTCAACTTGGTTTAGCCAATAGTCCGGCGGCCATTGAACTTTATGTACGTACCCATCAACTGCCTTCCCATATTTCTTTGCATGATGCGCCGTTCTGGAATAAATCCCAGCGTGCTTTATTAATCAGTCATCTGGTCCAGGATGATGACTGGGCGATCTGGGTCGATGAATTGAATCAACAATTACATATGGATGCCTATAAAGCCCAAACCGCTTAATCCTGCCTGAAGATTCAAGCGTTTCTGTAGTCCATAAAAAATGCCTCAATCAATGAGGCATTTTTGTTGTTAAATATTTTTTTCGTGCTGAGCTTTAGTGTAAATGCGGCTGAATCAGCTGCACAAACCAGCTTTGACCATGACAGTGTTCAAAGGCAGTATGTTCACGTAGTACATCGGCATCAAACTCGGCTGTTTTACGGTATTTGGTCAGCCAATGCTGAGTCAGTGCATTTTCTTTTTTCGCTGCGCTGGCATAGGCCAGGAACAGGTAAATATCGCCATGATTATAATTGGTCAGCGGTTTTAGAATCTGCTGGGTAATTAAGGCAAAGCGGGTTTCCTGGCTGATTTCAAAATACAGCATATAGGCCTTGGCCAGGGTTAAGGACAGATTTAAATATAAGGACAGCGGCATTTCCTCAAATTCAACCCGGCCTTGCTCCAGCAGCACAATCGCTTCTTGCAGGAAATAGGTCTGTTCCTGACGGACCTGACTCAGCATCACCAGTTCTAGGCGTAATGAAGCACGTTCCAGCGCCAGTTCCGGGGTGTTGCCCTGTAAATAGAGCTGGTCAGTTTCACCGATACGCTGAATAATCGGTTGGGTAGTATCACGCATCGGCACAATCCTCAGTTCACAATACGGTTTATATGAGGCCACTTGCCAGGATTTAAAGGATCACCACAACTGTGGATCACTACGCAGCCAGGCAGTAATCGAAAGGCGCTGCTGTTTGGAGAGCAGCACTTCATGCAGCAAATCACTTTGGAATAAGGCCATCCGGTTGGGCTGTGGCGCAATGATCTGCCATTCGCCCTGTTTGTCCTGCAAGCGTAATTCACCGCCCCAATCGGCCTGCCACTGTTCATGCAGATAAAAGACGCAGGAAATCATCCGGCCATTTTTACCTTGCGGATTATCGCGGTGCAGGGCATAAAATTCGCCGGCGTTATAACAGGCAAAATGGGCTTCGACTTCCTTAATGCCCAGAAAAAAGGCACGATTTAATTGCTCGGCCAGCGCCATTAAGGTTTGGGTATGCTGCTCGGCAACCGGCAGGCTTGAATCCAGCCATAAGATATGATCACTGCGAATCTGGCTGACCACACCGTTTTGAATGGCTGCGTTACGAAACTCATTCAAATGTGCGGTACATTCTGCTACCAAAGCTTGTACATAATCCTGTGGATAGGCATCATCAATCAGGGCATAACCGGATTGATCCAGATCATTAAATATCTGTTCCAGATTCCAGGATGGTGGTAGAGAATGTGTTTGCATAGGCAAAACTCGAACAAGGATAAAAAAGTGGGGGAACTATTTTAGAGCAAGATAAGCCTCTGAATGAAACTTTTTTTCATGCTAAAATACCGGTTGATTTCAGGAATTAAAGAAACATGAATTACCGTCACCATTTCCATGCAGGCAACTTTGCTGATGTCATGAAGCATGTGCTTTTGCTTCAGTTACTGACACGTTTAAATGCCAAAGATAAACCTTATCGCTATATTGATACACATGGCGGTGCAGGCAAATACGACTTATCTTTAGCACCTGCACAGAAGTCGGGTGAGTTCTTAAATGGTATTCACCGTCTGGTCAAACTGGATGACTCGATTATCCGCAATGCACCGGAAGGCGTGAAGCAGTATCTGAATCTGGTCGAGCAGATGCGCGAGACGGATGGCAAGGGCGCTTATCCGGGTTCACCATGGTTTGCCTTACAAGGCATGCGTGAGATGGATAAAGCCACGGTGTTTGAAATGCAGCGTGATGTTTTTCAGCAATTGCGCAGCAATATCCGTGACCGTCGTGCTGGCTTGCATGAACGTGATGCTTACGAAGGTCTGCTTGGGGTGATTCCACCGAAAGAAAAACGCGGTCTGGTCATGATTGACCCGCCTTATGAGCTGGAACGTAAAGACTTCCCGCAGCTGGTAGAACTGCTGGTCGCGGCCTATAAAAAATGGCCAACAGGCGTGTT
>NZ_CP045196.1:0-37790 GCF_009914475.1 Acinetobacter indicus
TTCTGGTCAATCGAAATGGAACAGTTCAAATCGAACAAATGAAGGAAGAGCTGTTATTAGACTCAGTAATCAAAGTAGACGTACAGCAGAACAATCCATGTGTCATCGAACATGCACAGATTGGCGTATTAGGAAATGATGTAGCTGCATATTACAAAGCTAACGATACAGTTTATGTACTTCCAATTATTAAAAGAGAAGGCAATACCTTAACCATTAATTGTGATCCATCAGTCCATCAGGTCTATATAGGTCGCAAGTTCACATCAAGAGTAAGTTTATTTGCTCCTGATCTACAGGGCAGTCCTGCAACATCAAGTCCAAGCATTATCAAGATCAATCATATTAATTTGTATTTATATGAATCTCTAAATCCTACAGTCAACGGTGAAATGGTAGATCTAAAACAGTTTACAGAGAACTTCTTTGAAGCTCCTAAGCCATTTACAGGCAACAAGCGTATAGAGATGAACGGATGGAATGATTTTGATAACTTCAAGCTAATCATAGAACAATCTGAACCATTACCACTTCATATAACGGCTGTAGTTATGGAACAGAATATCAATGATAGGTAAGATGATTAAAATAATTTGAATCAGAGATTTACTTTAAATGTCTCAAATAGATATTCTGAAAATAATTGCAAAAAATGTTGGTACAGCAGTAACAGATACGCTTTCATTTAACATGGGGAGTGCAATTAAGAATAGTGCAGAAGAGATAAAAGAATATTCAAAGCTTACTAATGATGCCCTCTACTACTTACAGATTCAAAAGTTTCTTGAAACAGCAGATCTGGATTCAGAAGAGGTAGAGGATTTCTTAAAAGAAAGCCCTGACAACCAAAGATTAGGTTTGGAGTTATTTAAGGTGTTAGAAAAAACACATCTTGAAAAACAAGCTGAACTAATGGCGATTGCCTTTAAACGATATGTGAAAAAAGAGATCACCAAATCAGCTTTGGATAAATACAATCATATAATTGATAATTTAACACGACACAATATTAAAATTATAGAGAATGATGCTAACGGTTATTTAGAAAGTATTAAAAGATTAGATAAACACCATAAATACTATGGGTTACAACTAAAAAATTCATTTACTGGCAATCAACATCACAGAGTACCTGAACTTATAGCTTTAGGGTTTATGGAAGAAGTTGTAGAGACTCATCCTATATCTCAATATGAGTTGGAAAGAGCAGCGAAAGCAAGTAGAGATTTTAAATTAAAACAAGACAAATATTTCAAAAGGACAAATCAATACTATGACTTCATGGTAAGTATTTATTTCAGGACTATATGTACACAGTAGAAAAAGCAAAAATATTAGATATACCTGAACTGCTAAATCTAGCAGTTCACTTTTGGAATGAATCTCCAACATATTCACAACGTCCTATGGATGTAGCAACAGTTAAAACTCATCTTCAAACTTTAATACTGTATCCATCTCAAGGATGCGTATTGGTCTGTAAAGATGAAACAGGAAAGATCTTAGGCGGTTTTGTAGGTGGCTTAACTAGAGAATGGTTTAGTGCTACAAGCCTTATGGCTTTTGACTACTGTATATTTGTTAGCTCTAACAATAGAGGTAGTAAAGCAGCTTATTTGCTTATTAAAGCCTTTATTGAATGGGCTAAAGAAGCAGGAGCTACAGTTATTCAATGTGGTACAGCAACCAAGATCAACACAGAAAGAACAATAAGCTTCTACAAGAAGTTTGGCTTTGAACATACAGGCTCATTTCTTGAGATGAAGCTATAAAACACATAATAAAAATAATAATGAGGTAAGTATGGCAGCAGCAGGAGCAGCAGCAGTCGCTATGTGGGTGAGTACAGCTTTAGCAGCAGCATCTACAGCTTATGCAGCAGTTAGCGCACGTAACCAAGCTAAAGCACAATCCAAACAAGCAGAACAAAATGCTAGAAATGCAGAAAGTGCAGGAAGGGTAGAAGCTTCTCGTATCCGTGAATTAGGAAAGAAACAAGCATCAGCAGCTCAAGCTCAGATGGCAAGTAATGGACTAGATCTGAATGCAGAGAATACAGTCGTAGATGTAATAGAAGACGATATTAGTTTGAACTCATCTAAAGATGCCTGGACTAGCTTTTTCAATGCTAAGAATCAATCAGCACAATTTAAAACAGATGCTTCAGCTTATAAGGCTCAAGCTCGTAACGCTACAGTTAGCGGTATCTTAAATACAGGATCTACTCTCTTATCAGGAGCAGGGCAAGCTTCACAGATGAGCAGAGCATCAACAACAACTCAACCTGTATCAAACATCCAATCAAATTCATTAACAATGGATACAAGTAGACTTAAACAAAATGCTTCAGGGTGGGCTTAATTATGGCAAAGATCCCTTTAGGAAACTTTGGTAACATCATGCCACAAGCTCAAGCAGGAAGAGTATTAGATACAGGAGCAGGACAAGTCGCTCAAGCAGTTGGGAACTTGGCTCAAGTCGGTCAACAATACGCTATCAAAGAACAGAAGATCCAAGATGAAAAGGATCAGTACCAATTCAATATAGAAGCTTCTAAATATGGAGCTGAATACCAAGACTACATCACTGAGACTAAACAGAAATTAGTTACAGGTGAGTTTGATGAAGCTACAGCTAAAATCTATTTAAGACAACGTACAGATGAACTTGCTCAAAACTATGTAGGTCGTATTCCTGAGAAGCAGAAAGAACGATTCAACTTCTACTCAGAGAAGATGTATAACGACTCTCAAGCAGGCATTAAACCACTGGCTTATGAGACAGAACGTAGATCAATTAATGCAGACTTTGAACAAGTAGGAGAAGCTACTCTTAAAATTGAGAATAGGGAACAAGCATTCGCTCTATACCAAGATACAGTCAACCGTAATCCTGTTTTAACTCCTGAACAGCGTACAGAGTCAATTCAGAAATGGAATGAGCGTAGAGATCTTTCAGATGGTAAAGGTGTATTAGGTAGTTTAGAAACGGCTCAAGACATTGAAGCCTTACAAGAGCTTCATAAGAATGTAGATACAGTCTTTCCTCACATGAAGGTAGAGACTAGAGATGCTTATAAAGCAAATATTGAATCAGCTATTAGCCGTATTAATAGAGGTATTGAAATTAAAGCTAAAGAGCAAGATAAAGAAAATGCCCAGCTAACCAAAGACTTTGTAGCCAATGCTTTTACAGGCTATCCATTATCTGAAAGCCTTGTAAACAGTACATTAGAAGCAGTTAAAGGTACTAAATACGAAGCTGAAGTAAGAGAAGCTGTAGCTTTAAATAAAGATGCTCAAAAGTTCAGAGATGCTTCACCAATTGAACAGGAACGTAGTATTGCAAGGCTGACGACAGAACTAGAAAACAGTCCTCAAGATGATGCAACTCTACTTCAGAAGAAGCTGAATGTATTTAAAAATATTGCAGCTACATCTAAACAACGTGCCAATGATGATCCTGTAGCTTCAGTACAAGCTCAAACAGGTCATAAGCTTTATACAGTTACTCCTGAACAGATCGGATCTGGTCAAATTGACTTTAAGCAAGCTCAGATCACAACAGAACTTCTTGCTGAACAAAAGAAAGCAAATGGAGATATAGGCTCACTGATCCAATGGAATAAGTCAGAACGTACAGCGTTTAAAGACAGATACTTCTCAGCTAGTCCAAGTAAACAGAAAGCTATGCTGACTGATCTAACTAAAATGGCAGGAAGTAATAAAGAAGCTCAAAAGGAATACTTCAGCCTAATAGGTGGTGAAAAGAATGCTTATGACTATATGGGTATCGCAAAACTCAATCAGTTAGATGTGACGCTACACAATACAAATATCAGAGCAGCAGAAGTCGCTTTAGAAGGTAAACAGATTCTAAATGCAGGACAAGCTAGTGTACTTGGTGCAGAAAAAGAATTTCATAACGCTATCCAATCTGAGTTTGGCAATGCTACAGCAATTGGTACAAGTGAACATCGAGCTTATCAGAACTTAGCTTACTCAATTTATCTAGGACTTGCTAAACGTGGTGAGAACATTATTAAACGTGATGAAAAGGGTAATCCAATCATCAACAAGGAAATGGCTAAACAGGCATTCGATATAGCTACAGGTGGAACGTATAAACAGAAGCTAGGTAAGAATACCAATCACATCTTTATGCCGTATGGCTTTACTCAAGACAGTTTTGAAGACCATATTCAAAACCATTTTAGAACTCAGTATCGAAAAGAAACAGGTCATCTTCCCCCTTCAGAAAATCTATTAAAGACACACGTAGTACAACCTGTACCTAATGCTAATGGATGGTTCATGTTCATACAGCCTAACGGCAAAGTGATGAAGAATCCTAAAACAGCAAAACCGTACATTATGAGAATTTGGAAATAACAAGGAAAACAAATGGGCTTATTAAGTGGAGAATTTACAGAACAAGACTTAGCCTTTGATGAAACGAAATTAACAGATCCTAAGAAGTTTAAACGTGGAACACTATCTGACATCGGACTAGGAGCAGTATCAGGTGTCGCTAAAGGTGTTACATCCGTATCTAATGCTGCAAGCCGATTTATAGAGGGTGATGAAGTTGCAGATAGACGTATGCAACAAGCAAATGAAGCTTTCACTCCACTTAATCAAGGTACAGCAGGACATATTGCTTCAGGTATTACTGAAGTGGTATCAGCAGGGGCAGTAGGCGCACCATTAGGACCTTATGGAATGGCTGCTACAGTAGGCTTAGGTACAAGAGCAACTGAACATACCAAGCTTACACAGCAATTAGGTGTAGATCAGGAAACAGCAGATACAGCATCTAATATTTATGGTGCTACCAATGCAGCTTTAGCTTTTCTACCTATCTCTAATGTATTTAAGAAGTCTCTAGTTGCTGACTATGCCGCTTTGGTTGTTGCACCTACAGCAGCAGGACAAGCCTTAACGTATGCAGAAGGAGCTTATTTAGAAGGCAAGGGATATCAGAAGCAAGGTCAGATGTATAAAGATATGGCTACAGATCCTAATGCTATCTTTATGAATATGGCTATAGGCTCTACCTTCTTTGCAGCAGGACGTTATATGAATGCTCAAGGTAATGTAGATCTACCTGAAGCAGAAGTCCACAAAGCTGAAGCAGATTTCAATGCAACAGTAGAACAGGCTCAAGCAGATGCAGATGTATCTAGTATGCCAAACGTAGCAGAGACAGTAGATGATCTAGCTCAACATCAAAACAATATCAATCAAGCGATTGATCAAGTAATGAAGGGAGAGAAGGTTAATATATCTGAAGCTACAGGTGGCAAGCTTAAAACCTTAGATGACGTTAAAAAGTATATTCAAGCTAATCAGAGAAAAGCACAGCCTACACTCGAAGAGTTATCAAACAACATCAGATCTAGCATATCTTCAAGACTTGCAGCCAATAAAAATAATAGCTCTAATGATAAAGCTATTAAACCTTTCACGGCTACAGGTACAAAGAAGGCTGTATATGATGAAGCTATGGCGAATGGCTTTACAGATGCAGATGCAAGAACAATTGTAGCCTTAGCTCATTTTGAAAGTAGAGGTACATTTAGCCCTACAGTTAAGAATCCTAAATCTTCAGCTACAGGCGTGTTCCAGTTTATTGATAGTACCTGGACATTAGAAGGTGGAACAGCAGCAAATAGACATGATCTCAATACACAGATCAAACTTGGTATCCAACATACTAAATCCAATATTAAGTATATCGAAGACAAGACAGGCGTGGTCCTTACAGGCTCACAGATCTATATTCCTCATTTACTTGGTAGAGGTGGAGCTGAGATTGTATTCAAAGCAATTAAAGCTAATCCTGAACAATCAGCTAGATCAGTCATAGCAAAGTTTAGTAAAGATCCTGACCATTTAATGCGTATTAACGGTATCCCTAAAGATGCAACGATAGGCAATGCAATACACAACTTCACCAAGAAGATAGATGATATTACAGCTCAACATTATGGTGGTTCAGGCTCAACACACAGAACTGTTTTTGAATCTGTAACAGAATCAAATGTAGAACAAGCTCCTATTAAACCTGAATCAAGCTATGAAGGAACAATAGACCGATTAGATTTAGATGACCTTCCACACGTAGATGATGTATTCATCAGTCCACATGACTTTAATGCTTTCCAACAAAAAGGAGCATGGAACGAAGTAGTAGGGGATCTGACAACAGAACAGATTGACCTACCAAGCATGGTATTGGATGAACACGGTAACTTAGTACCTGAATCAGAAATAAATGTACCTAAAGTTGCACATGAGACAGATAAGGATCTGCATAGGTTTTTAGAAGATCTATTTGAGGATATGTCTCAGACTCCGATTCCACATACAGCTAAAGGTGTCAAAGTTAAAGATGACTATACACAGCCTTTAAATGAGCTTAAACCTGACGACAGCATTGCAGTTGAATGGAAAGAAAAGCAAAGATGGGAAGATAATAAGTATCACAAGGAATTGACTAGATCTTATTCAGATAAAGATGGAAATACAGTTCAAGAGCTTCAATATCGTGGTTCGTATGTGCGTAGAACGATAGATGATGCACATCAAACTAAATCTATTCACGTAGCACGTTCAAATAAGACTGATTTAGTGGACCATAAAGGCAATAAAGAACTCGAAACAGCTTTAGATCGTATTTTTGATGAAGGTCGAGCATTTGGCTATCTCTCACAAGTTCCAAAAGGACAACAAGCAATAGACAAGCTTATTGCTAATCCTGACCTGGTGATTTCATCTAAAAAGACAGGTGAAGATCTAACAGCTCAACAATGGCAACAGAAGCTACAAAAAGAACAAGACAATATACAGCTACTCGCTAAATCTATGGCGACATTGGCTAAATGTGCTTTGAAACAAGCAGCATAAAAATAATAAGAGAATTGAATGAAGAACGAATGTAGAACAGCCGTAGAAGGTGTATTAGGACGCAAGCTTACAGATAAAGAAGCAGACTTATTAGAACAAGCATTTATCAAAGCAAGTAAAGAACTTCCTGCTGAAGATATTAAAGCCTGGAAGAGTATGTCAGATGAAGAACGTGCTGAAGCTATCGCTGACAGAGCAATTAAGAACTATACAGATCAGCACATTAAAGAAGTAACCAATCTAATTAATGATCTTGAGATTAGAGAAGCCTTAGAGCTAGAACTGACTTCTCATTCAAAGCTCAATCCTTTAGAAGCCTTAAATCGAAAGCTCGTCATGCATACAGATCAATCAGGTATCCAATCAGTTGAACACAACATACAGGCAATAGAAGTACGCTATATGGGTGCTTTGGCAGATGTATTTAGCAAAACTCAAAAAGGCTTAGGCTATCTAATAGATGCAGATAAAGTAAAACTACTTGTTAAAGAGATCTTCGGTAAGCCTTCAGGAGATGCTGAAATAGCAGGACTCGCTAAGTCAGTACAAGACACATTAGAACAGCTCAGACTTCACTATAACCGTTATGGCGGTGATATTAAGAAGCTTGCTAACTATGGTATCCCTCAATCTCACAGCCACTATAAAGTCATCAGTAAGGGGCAAGATGGATGGGTAGATTATACCTTTCCATTGGTAGACCGATCTAAATACAGACATGAAGCAACAGGCAAACTTATGAATGATGCTGAAGTCAAAGAAGTATTAAAAGCTGTCTACAATACCATTGCTTCAGAAGGACATAACAAAGCTTCAGTACAGGCTCATGCAGTTCAATCAGAATCAGATCTACCTGTAGGCATGAACATGCAAAACCTACATCAACATCATCGAGAAGTTCATTTTAAAGATGCGGATGCTTGGGTTAAGTATCAAGAAGACTTTGGAGAAGTAAATTTCCATGACTTACTCAGTAACCATGTAAGACGTATGGCAACTGAAATAGGCATGATGCAGACATTTGGTAGCAATCCTGAAAAGCTCGTCAAACAGCTAGGACATGACTTACTCAATAAGATGATGCAAGATCCAAAGTACGTTAAAGAGCATCGTAAGATTCAGAAACAAGCAGCTCTTATAAATAAGCACTATGACGAATTAGCAGGACAAGCTCTTCCAATTGACAGCAACTTAGCTCAAGTAGGCGGTATGCTTCGATCTTGGACCGTTGCAACCAAAATGGGTAGTGCATTTATAACTGCATTTTCAGATCAGGCTACTATGAAACTTGCTTCAGAGATGCATGGTATCGCTTATACAAAAGTCTTTGGCAAACATATAAAGCAGTTTAAAAATAAAGAAGATAGAGAGTTTGCCATCAGTATTGGTTTAGGTGTCAGAGAGATGACCAATGCCCTTGTAAGGTTTGGAGATGATGACCTGGCTTCAGCTTCTACTAAACTTGCTTCTGCCAATACCAAGACTAGAAAGATAGCCAATGCCGTAATCAGATCTTCAGGCTTAAACCACATCACAGCATCGGCTAAGAGAGCATTTGGTGTCAGTCTTATGCATCATGTATCTAATCTGAACTCAACTAAAGCTTGGGAGCAGTTAGGACCTAAAGATAAAAAGATGCTAGAAGGTGGTGGTATCAAACAAGAAGACTGGACACTACTACAACAGATCCAAAGAACTGAAGCTCCAACAGGAGAAAAGCTAGTCACCAATAAAGATATATTCAATGCTTCAGATGATGCAATCTTAGCTCATTACAACTTTGACAAGACAGGCTATACAGCTCAAGAAGTTGCTGACAACGCTTTTAGATTTAAAGAACAGTTAGCCAATAAATACATGAATTACATCTACACTGAAACGAATGCTGCTGTGCTTGAGGTGGGAGCTAGAGAAAGTACATTCATGGGCTTAGGTCGTGAACGTGGAACAGTAACTAATGAACTTAGCCGTTTCTTCTGGCAATTCAAACAATTCCCATTAGCTATGATCATGCGTCAATGGTCTAGAGGTATGGCTCAAGGCACACCACAAGAGAAGTTTGTATATTTCGCTAAACTATTTGCCTATACAACAGTTATGGGAGCTTTAGTAAGCCAGATCCAAAACCTAACACAAGGTAAAGATTTAGATGATCCAACAACAGTAGATTTTTATATGAAGTCTATAGTGAAAGGAGGTAGTGCTTCATTCTTGGCAGATGCAATTTCTGCTACAGCAGATCCTACAGAGCGTAGTGTAAAAGACTTCGTTATTCCTGCTGCATTCAAAGATGTGATGAGTGTAGGAACAATGGTAACAGGTGCAGGAAAATCATTTATATCAGAACGTGATTCAAGCTATGGAGCTGAAGCTGTAAATGTAGTTAAGAACAATATACCATTTCAAAACTTATGGTACGGTAGGTTAATTTTTGACCGATTAGTGATTTCTGAACTACAAGATGTATTCGATGAAGGTTACAGAGAACGTAAACAACGTAGACAAGAAACTAACTACAACATGAGCTATTGGTGGGATCTTGATAACGAAAGTATTCGTATGCCTGAAATGACAGAATAGGATTAATTTAGTAAACTTATCACATAATTCAAAGAAAGTTGGATAAGAAATGCAAAAAACAATAGTAGCTTTAGCATTCATGATGCCTAGTTTAGTAATGGCACAAACACTAGAGGTTTATCCTAAACAATTGAAGTCACTAAAGCCTGTAGAAATCGGCTCAATGATTTTGAAGTTTATGCCAACTGAAAAATCTAAAGTCACTTGGCTTACCAACGCAAATGACTCATCAATTGTATGGATAGATACTCCTTATCAAGAACATGAAACCAGAGATGGAACACCTTATACAATAAGACAAGGAGCCTTTCGGGGTAATGTACAAGGTGTAAAAAGTACCTTACTTAAAGATAAGCTGTATGAAATGCCTTGGGCTATTAAAATGAATGGTGGAAACTCAAGGCATGGTGTGACGGATATTGAATTTTATCCTGCTGAAGTAGATTTACAATCAAAAGAAACTTCAATGTGTTTTGGTAATACACACGATAAATGTACATTTTCACCTTTTAAATCTTTAACTAAATCTGGGATTAAATACACTAAGGTTTGTGAGAATAAAGAAGTGTCTTTTGAGTACAGTATAGCTTATTTACTATCAGCCAAAGGAAAAAAAGATGTATATGCTATATGGTCGTATAGTAGCGGCTCAGGTGGAGACTATAATTCTTTTACACTGCATTATTCAGAAGATAAAAAAGAAGTTTGCAGTAAACTTTTTCCTTGAAACATTTACAGGCTAGTACATCTAGCCTTTTAAACAACAATAATAATAGAACTATTAATAGAACTAAAATAATATGAGTAAAATTGAAGAATATAAATCAGAGCTAGTCCGTATTCAGGATATAGCGATACTAGATACAGTAGATCTTGTTGAACGTGCTAACGGTTGTGACAAAGAAACGAAAGTAGGTAGAGGGGATGCATTTTGGCTGTACAAGTCTGCTAACCAAACCTTAGCTATAGCAGCACGTATCGAACAACTACTTGAAAACCGTAACAAGACACAAGCAATCACTACAACAGAAGAAGAAGAAAAACAAAAAGAAGCTGAAGCTGAGAAGCTCCTTCTATCAGTTCGCAAAGAGCTGACTAAACGTAAAAAGGTAACTAAAAAGGATGGCAAAGAAGGCAAGTAAAGCCAACTTTGTAGAGTTCTATTTAATGTGGGGTCTAGTCAATGGATGGCAGATCCCCGACTTCCATATAACAGTTTGTGAGTGGCTTGAAGACTTTGGCAACTTAGGTTTGCTTATGCTTCCTCGTGGTCACAGTAAGTCTACGATTCTGGACGTATATAACGCATACAGACTATATAAGAATGCAGATGAATTAATACTTCATCAAGGAGCTACAGATCCCGATGCTTATAAATGTAGTCGTGGAACTCAACAAGTATTAGAAAAACATCCCTTAACTTGGAACAAACAGAAGTCAAAGGGTGAAACGCAAAAGTGGTGGATACAAGGCTCTTCAGACGTTAAGCATGGCAACTTACATGCTAGAGGTATCTTATCCAACGTAACAGGCGCACGTTCTACCTTCATTCAAAATGATGACGTAGAGACTCCAACAACTACAGCTACTCCTGAATCTAGAGAAAAGCTCAGATACAGATTATCAGAACAGGTCCATATTCTAGTACCTGGTTCACAACGACTCTTTATTGGAACTCCGCATAGCTTTGACAGCTTATATACACAGATCCAAGAAGCAGGAGCGAACTGCTTAATCCTTCGTATGTTCCAACATGAAGCCCGATTTACTTCAGGGGAACTAGAAGTCTCAACAACATTTAAACCTGAATACTTGTTTAGTGGTATTGGTACACAAGCTAGGCTATTAAATGAGTTTGACGACTATAAAGTAGAGAAAAGGGAACAAGACTATCTGATCAAACTGACAGCTAAACATGGCTTACTCGATGTATATGCAGATGCTCTTTGGGCAGACAGATTTACTCCTGAAGTGATGGAAGATCGTAGAAAGCAATGTAATACAGTCAACGAATGGGACTCACAATATCAGCTTCATGCGAAGCCTGTAGGTGAGATCAGATTAGATCCTGACAGACTTGTACCATATTCAGAAGAAGTGACTTGGCATAAAGCCAATGGACAGACTCAGATGCTCTTAGGAGACAAGAGAATTGTATCTGCAACTCTAAAACTAGATCCAAGTTCAGGCAAAACTAAATCAGATGTATCAGCAGTTGCTCTAGTTCTACAGGATGAGAACGGAAAACTGTACTGGCATAGATCAGTCGCTTTAACAGGTGAGATAGCAGTTACAGATAACAAAGGACAGATTGTAGGTGGTCAAGCTTATCAATTAGCCGACATCGTAGAAGAGTTTAAGTTACCTAACATCATTGTAGAAACGAATGGAATAGGTGGTCACGTTCCTTCAATTCTTAGATCGGTATTCAAGAGACGTAATATCCATTGTGGTGTACGTGAGCTACATGAATCTCAGAACAAGAACAAACGTATCCTGGCAACATTAGAAGCTCCGCTACTCAGTGGCTACTTACATGCTCACCAATCTGTTTTACAAGTCAATGGACAGGACAGTCCTCAAGTCAAAGAGATGCGTCTATTTGACCCTTCAGTGACAAATAACAAAGATGACTATGTAGATAGTTTGGCAGGAGCTATATCAGCAGAGCCTATTCGTATTGGCAGTCTGAATCATTATCCAAAATACGATAACAACAACAATTGGCAAGCTTCTAATCAATATACTGAGATGAAACTTGACTTTTAATAGCTCTATTAACTGAGCTAACAAAAAATAAAAATAAAACCTAATTAGGAATAAAAATAACAATGACAGTAGAAAATACTAATCCTATTCAACACTTTACAGCTAATGGAGAAACTACCGTTTTTGCAATCAGCTTTGCAGTTGAAGGAAAAGACAATATTAAAGTAACAGTTAATGGATCAGTGGTATCTGTTAATGACTATATCTATGACGCTTTAACCAAAGCAGTTGTATTCAATGCTGCGCCTGAAGATGGTGTCGAAGTAATTGTAGAACGTGTAACAAGCCTAGATCGTTCTATTAACTATCAAACATACGATAACAGCTTCCGACCTGAAACATTGAACTATGACTTAGATCGTATTTGGCACGTACTTCAAGAAGATAAGATTACAGATGCAGAAATCCTAGCTCGTATCAAAGATGAAATTGAGTGGAGACGTACACACGACACAGAATGGGATGCGTTAGCTCAAGCTAGGGAAGGTAACTTATTCAATGCTCTTAAATCCTATATGGATGCAATTGGGGCTATGTCAGTACCTAATCTATTTGATGGGATCACAGACAATATCGTTATTACAGAAGAAGGTGTAAGCCAACGTGTAACGAATAGAGGTTTGAAGCAAGCTCAAGCTGAACTATTAGCTGCATTAAATAGTCTAAATGGCACAGTAAATGTAAACCTAGCTGAAGCTAAAACCTACACAGATAACGAAACAGCAAGAGCTATTGCTGAAGAAACTCGTATTTCAAATACAGTTGTAGCAGAAACAAACAGAGCTGTAGATGCTGAAGCAGTATTACAAAATCAAATCAATGCGTTAGGTGTAGGTAACAAAGCCTACAAGACTTATGCAGAAATGGTAGCCGACAAAGCAGCGATTACAGCGAAGTCTAAAGTGACAGTAACCAATGATCCTGACAATACTTTAAATGGTGACTATCAATACGATGGTACAAATTTTACTAAATCTGTGTATGACATCTTAACTCAAGCTAAAGGTTATGCAGATGCTAACCCATTATTTAATCCAGTTAGTTTAACTTTTAATGCCAACATTGATAACTTGGAAATTGGTTTATACATCATCCCTTCAGATTCGATTGCTGCAACTGTTACAGGTTTACCGCCACAACTCACACAACCTAGACGTGGTTTTATTTTCAGTATTAGACGTGGAACAACAAACTATCAACGCTTTGTTCGTGATTATTCAACTAAGGCTGAAGCTTATGAACGTACAGGCAATGGTAAGTCTTACGGAGCATCAGATTTTGCTTGGTTGGAATGGAAAGCTGCTAACCCTGATAGTGCAGTAGAAAATTTCAGAGTAGGTAACGACCTATTAGCTCCTAAAACTTTAGCTTCAGATGCAGATCTAAATACGCTTGGATATGGGGTCTATCTTGTAGGAAGTTCAGCTACAGCTTCCACAATTCTGAATCTTCCAAGTGATGCAACAACTCCAAAACTAGGGATTGTTCTTTCTTATAACATTAGTGGTGCTATTAAATACCAACGCTTCATCCGTTATACGGAAATGGGAAGAGGTGTTGAAATATTTGACCGTGTAACAAATGGTGGATCAAGTAGTAACCAATGGACTGAATGGAGAAAGAGTGTAACTAGCCAAGATCTAGCTGGTTTTGCTTCTTTAAACTTATTCCAAAGCCCTCGTTTTGAAAATAAAAATACAGCTTATTACCAAGCTACTACTTCAACTGAAGATGGTTTCACTGTCTTAAATATGACTCCTGGATTTACCTATGTCATGTATGACATGGATATTTCTAGTTCAGAACAGCTTAAAGCAGGAGACACGATTAGCTTCAGTGCTGATATTAAGTCCGATGGTACAGGTATGGTCAATGGTGGTGATATTTCCATCGAATGCTATGCAGGATCATCAGGTGGCTCAAAACTTGGTTCGACTGTAACAGATACAAATGAAGTAGCAGGAGAATGGCAACTACTTACAGTTGGCACAACTATTCCTGAAGGAACAAATAGACTTCGTTTACGCTTTATCAATCGTGGTGGTACAAACACTTACTGTAAGTTCAGAAAGCCAAAACTTACAAGCTCATCTTGGTATGCAACAAACATTTCTTTAGGTGGATCTTCAAACAGTGGAAGTTCTGTAGGCTCACTTAATTTATTTGTAGCTAAGTCAGGTTCAGAGGTTAATTCAGGTACTTTTACTTCCCCTTATGCAAGCATCCAACAAGCTGTAAATGCGATTGGAGATTCAAACGGTACTATCACAATCTTGGACAGCGAGTGGTATAGAGAAGCAGTTAACATCAGCTCTAAAGGCAATATTACATTGCAATCTGCACGTAACCATAGAGCGAAAGTAGTCGGTTCAGATCAATTAGTTCTAACTAAAACTTCAGGATTTACTAAAGTTTATCAAGCTCCATTAGCAGATAAGCCTACAGGAATGGGTGGAGCAAGAGGTAAACCGATGATCGCTGAATGGGGTACACCTTCAAGCCTAATTGAAGCGAGAGATATACATCACTTACAACGTGGAGAGCGTTTCAGACTTCCATATACAGAAATGTTTGAAGTGGCTACTAAAGAAGCTGTAGAAGCTCAAAATGGTGTTTGGTATTGGGAAAATGGGATTATCTATCTTTCTGCTACAGATGGTTCAGATGCAACTCAAAAACAATATGAAGCAAGAATAAGAGCAGGGATCACGCATAGTAACGGATCTATCAACCTATATCGTATGGATATATTTTTAGCTAATGGATATGGTTTTGTCTCTTCAGGTATCAGTGTTTATCGTGAAGATTGTCGCATCTATGGCTCTAAGCATAACGGCTTTGCTGACAACGCTAACTCTACAGTTTCATATCGAGATATGTCATTGAATAATGGTAATGATGGTTTCAACGGTACAGTATCAAGCTATACAACTGAAAATCTAACAACTGCGGTACAAGCAACTTACTTTGATCCGTATGGTGCTTTAAATGGTGATGATGGTATTAGCTTCCATATCAGAGGTACATGCAACATCTATGGTGGATTGTTTGAATACAACACTAAAGCAGGCGTGGTCCATGTAACAGGTGGTGGCGGTAACTGCTACAACACTATTGCAAGAGGTCAAAACTTTGGCTTCTATACTGCAACAGCAGCTCCCGATGGTCGTAACCTATCAACTATGCACTGTCATAACACTATTTCTGAACGTAACGGACACAACTATTGTGGCGGTTCAGAAGGATCTGAATTGTACTGCTTTGGCACAATGTCAATTGATCCAATTACAGCAGGCTATTCAAACTTGGGCGGTAAAGTAGTTGCACGTAACTGTAAATACAATGGTGATGCAGCTAAAGCTAAATCAGGTTCAATAGAAGTCATTAATGACAGCGCATTAGTATAAGTACGAATAAAAAGATCAATAAATGAAAACAGGTGACATCTTCCTCACCGCTTTTCTATTCACAATTGGCTTTGCTATATACCTGGCAAAGTCAGTTGCTACTCAAGATCAAGACTCATGGAAAGTTATTGGAGCTAAAGCTATTTTAAACGGCTTTACGTCTCTAATGGCAGGAGCAGTCTTGATGTGGGCTTCAGTACCAACATTAGCAGTCATTGGATTAGCTAGTTTGTTTGGAACTTTAGGAACAGAAGCGGTATGCAAATATTTTAAAAAACAACTCAATAAGACATTAAAAGATAAAACTAACCAAGAATAAGAACAATAATAATGGGATACAAGCTCGGTACTAAGAGCTTGTCTAATTTAAAAGGTGTTCATCCTGACCTAGTTAAAGTGGTCAAGAGAGCAATTGAACTAACTGAATGTGATTTCACAGTTACAGAAGGACTCAGAACGAAAGAAAGACAAGCTCAATTATTAAAAGAAAAGAAAACAACAACTAGCAATAGTAGACATCTTACAGGTCATGCAGTTGATCTAGCAGCATGGGTAAATAATACAGTCTCTTGGGATTGGAAATATTACTATCAGATTGCAGATGCTATGAAAAAAGCAGCTTCAGAACTCAACATCTCAATTGATTGGGGTGGAGATTGGAAGAAGTTTAAAGATGGACCACATTTTGAACTAACATGGTCTAAGTATCCTAAATAGAAAAATTAACTTTTATTTTACAATAAAGGCTTTACAACATGTACAGAAAACTGTACATTTAAAGCTGTACAACAAACTGTACATGCGAAATATAGTTTGTCGTACACATTCAACAGGAGGTACAGCTAAGTTTTAAGGCTGTACATCTAGAGTTAGTAATTTAGTCCTGAAAGTTTGAGGGCAGTGAAAACTTTAGATCATTCTATAAATTAAGAACAATTTGTGAGATGCACTTATGCACGTATTTACTTATACCGATGCACGTAACAATCTAAAATCCGTTTTAGATAAAGTCGTTGATGATGCAGACGTAGCTGTTATTACGAGAAAAGAAGGTAGCCATGCCGTTGTTATGGGTCAAGAACACTATGACAGCTTAATGGAAACACTCTACTTACTTTCTTCTCCTAATAATGCTGCTCGTTTAAATGAATCAATTGCTCAGTTACGTGCGTCAAAGACGAAACGAAAGGAGTTAATCGAGGATGACGAATCGTAACATTGAATGGACTGATCACGCTTGGGAAGAGTATCTTTACTGGCAGACGCAGGACAAAAAGGTACTCAAGCGTATAAATGCTTTAATCAAAGAATGTCAACGCACACCATTTGAAGGAACTGGGAAGCCTGAACCACTCAAGGCAAATCTTTCAGGCTTTTGGAGCAGACGAATTGATGAAAAGCATAGATTAGTTTATGAAGTTACGGATGAACGAATTAGTATTGTTCAATGTCGTTTTCATTACTAAATAATCAAGCCCTGCTCTGCTAGAGTAGGGCTTTTTAAGCATAAGTATTTTCAAATAATATATAGTCATCAACGTCTTTTAAGTCATAAATCTCAACTAAGTTTGTTTCTTCATCACACACAATAAGCCATTGACCGTTTTGGCTCATATCCTCCAAAGCATCTAAATAAGATTCTGGAGAAGAATGACCATCCCAACGGTTAATATCCATGACAGGATGCCCAAACTCATCAAGGATATATAAATCATATCCATTTATGACTTTGAAATTCTTCTTCTTTAATTCATGACGATATTTTTTTACTACATCATTATCTAATAAAAAAGTTTTTTTCATATTAATTCTACAGCTCAATAATTTCGCAACAAGTACGAAGGCCCACAACATTAGTTAAATCATAATAAGGTTGAGTCAATGTAAAATTTTCTGGCACTTCCCAAATTGCTCTTAATTCACATTGTGATGCGAATTGCTGAGTTTTAGCTAAAGCAGGAGGGATACGCTCAGAATATTTATCGGTGCGTGTTCTTAGCTTATTACCATAAATAATTTCATGTACACCAAGAAATTTAACTTTTGTCTGCAATTTTTTTTCTAAAGACCAAGTAATTAAAGGAAAGAACAATGGTCTAACTATTTGGAAGCACGTGTCAGCACCTTCGAACTCTTGCATAATACTTTTAGATTTCGTATGTGCAAAACAAAAGATTAAATAGTTTGGAGACCTGACTTCTTTGTGAAAGGTTGTGCCATAAAAATTCATTGTGGTATTTGGACCAATACTCACGTTACCTTTTAGGCTTTCTTTTAAGCCTGGTATAGAGTGGTAATCATCCTGATTAAAGTGATCTAACTTTAATTCATCAACGTAATAACCTTCTAATGGATCAGAAATTCCTGCTTTATGCTCCATTTTTTGGAAACCTTCTAAAGTTCCAATCCGAATAGCATTTTTTTTGAATAATAAGTCTGCAACAAATTTTTCAGTATATTTATACATTATGGTAGATATTTCATTTAATTAGAAAAATTATAACAGCCATAAGTATTAAATCACATAGCGAGAGCAGCCGTTTCCGCTTCTTTGCGAGTTCACATGACGGAATAGGACCATACACCTAAATCAGATAGAAACAGCAATAGGACTAAGCACTATATGAGCAAAGAAGCGGGCGATTTTTTGAGGGGTATAGGCACTGACTTAGTACCTATACAGATTCTATTTTGTATTCAGTTTAAAATTAGGGTGCTGACCTGAAGCCATTAAAAAGACAGTCCATGTTTGTTTATTGGGTTGTCTCTCTCCTGCTTCATACTTTCGCCATAATGCACCATCTGAAAGCCCTGCAAGCTTGGCACACTGAGCAGCAGATAAGCCTAGATCTAGTCTAAGATCTTTTATCAAGTTTGCTTCAGGAGCTTCTATTAAAAAGTTTTCAAAGGTCATGTTTTCAAATTTACTCATTAAAAAAGCTCCATGTTTCAGGAGCTTGATATTATCACTTAATTCGCTTTTAAGGTACTTTGTCCCTTTAATCTTATTGTCCGATTCATATGTATTTCAGCCATAAATAAAGTTTTATAACCTAGTACACCGTTTGCAGATCTCAGAATAAAACCTGACTTGTGCATAAACCAAACATGAAAAGGATTTTCATACTTGCCCTTTGTATCTTGTGAAATTATATAAACCTCACCTGATTCGACTTTGACAACTTTTACAACCTTATCAATATCGACCTTTGCCATAACTGGAACAGCAGAAGGAAGGCGAGTAGCTAAACGGCTAATAGCTTCAGACTTAAAAACTTGTGCATTCATCTCTATAGCTCCCCTTAATGGTTGCTGTAGATGTGATTGCCCACACGTACAAAGTCATTGATCAAAGCGTCTCGTCCGTATGCTTCATAGGAGATATAACCTTGTAATGCTTCTGGGATCTCAATGCAGCTTACATCGTGCATTAGGTAATGCCCAAAATCATAATCAGACATATCTTCACAGAAGTTGTTTTCATCATGCCATTCTTGAGCGTCTGCTAGGTCTGTCACGTATCCTTCTTCTTTGATTTTTGAGAATAGGTCTAGATCTTCTTGGAAATGGCTTTCCATGATTAGCTCTATAGCTGTCTCAAGGTCCTTGAAGTTGTCAACGTCCATATAGGTTTCTTCACGTAAACCTTCAACTTGCCAGAACTCGATTTCTGTATCTCCAATGATGTCACGTAAATCACTCATATCATCGAAGTAAATATTGAGACCGAAGTCGAAAGTGAAGCTGAAAGCTTCTAAACGGAAGTTTTTAGTTGAATCAGAAGCTTTGTTAGAAAAGTCGATAGCGTTCATTTTTTAAGTCCTGGACTTAGGTTATCTGCAAGTCCTAGCAGTCGGAACACTTTGTTCCTTTAAGGCTTTCTATCTGATCACCTTATGCTTTTAATTATAAGGTACTTAGTACCTATTATCAAATATAAACTACTGTTTTTAATATGATTAATTATTATTAATAGCTCTATTAAGACAACTATATTTTATAAAAGATAAGCTTGTTTTTGCTTTTAACTTTCATCATTCTTGGAGCTGTGGCAATCCATTAAACAAACGCTTTTAAAGCGGAGCGAAGCGACATCCTTATTCAAGGAATATGTAGAAGGTATTTGAATCTACCTTCATCAAACTTTATCGCTGCGGCAACCATTGAACTTAAAAAATTTTAAGCTAGGGGGCAATGTCATACCTCCTTGTGGGGTTGACATTGAACACGCTTAAAATAAAGTTCAATGATGTTGGTTGTCGCAGATAAGTTGAAGGAAGACTTATACTCAACATAGACCTATGCTTTTGCTTTTGCGTTAGGGATACTGCCCGAAGGGGCAAGACAAACATCTTTTCGTTTGGCTTGATCGAAGACAGTAAGCCCGACCTGAAAGGGAACGCCCATACATTAGGAGATTAAATTTTGGGTACTGCTACATTAATAGAACTTAAATTAAAAACTATGCAATTCTTTAAACTATATTGGAACGTAGTAGAGCTAGGTGAAGCTCCAACATGGTCAGAAAAAGACACTGAGTTTAGACAAATACCTAACTTTAACAAGCGAGGAGTATATGCCTTCGTAAAAGATTCAGAAATTACATATATAGGTGTTGGAGCTTCAAAAAATGGAACAGGTAGATATGAAAATCATGGATTAAGTAAAAGGTTTAATAAATACTGTGGTTGGGTAGATAAACCAAATAATATATTTGGTGTTAAAGATGAACGCTTAAAAGATGCTGGAGCTGTCATCACACTCGGATTTGAACCTGAACATGCTCACTTGGCTTATGCTTTGGAAAACTACTTAATTGATCAACTTAAACCTATTCACAATAAAGTTGGACGATAAAAAATCTATATTAAGAAAACAGATATAAAAGTAGTAATAACTATTAAAACTGTAATAAAGGCTTGGCATAATCTACCAAAACAGCTTAAAAATAGCTCTAATTTCGTGGAACAAAAAAATAGCTGAAATATTGAACTTCAGCTATCTTGTAAGTTGTTGAAATACAATACTTAGTTAAAAAGCATTTCGTATAATATCCATTATGTTAAATATCGATTTATCCAATTAATATTTAATTTATTATCGCTTAAAAGAATATCCGTTTATGAATGTCAATTCCCATCCTGAGAAGTTGGGCATACTTATCAAATGTATATTCTTTCCGTACCGATTCAGGTTCAGCAGCATATTGTTCTTCTAATTTCTTTAAAGCTTCTTTATCAATTAAGCCTGTTTGAATAATATTAGATTTATTTGGATACTTTTTGCTGTTAATAATGCAATCTGCTCTAAATTTAATATGCTCCTTCATTTCTGGAGTCAAATATTTATTAATCGTATTATTGACCAGCTTTAAAGTTGATTCACCAACAACATCATTATAGTTTTTAATCTTGGCTTTATAAGTTTCTTTAATAGGACCTATTTTTTTAAATTCTACATAACCACCATTATTTCCTAACCCATAATGTCCACACATCTCATTAAAAATAACAATATCATTTTTAGCATTCGCAATTGTATGTACCAATTCATTATAAATAGTCAGAATATGGCTAAAGTTAATACCTGTTAAAAAACTTAAATCAAATAAGATCTGTATATTAACTGAATTCTCAGCCCTTTCTATTTTGGAATAACCTGATTTTGACATAGGCTTGTTATAGATCAGTACAGCTCCCATTTGTTCCTGGTTCAATCCCATATTCAAACGGAACAATAAAAGCATATAGCCAAAGACCTCTTCAGCCGATGTAAAGAAAGCCTTCTTTTGTTCAAGGTGTGTTTTGTGTTCATCAAAAAATATTGCGTCTGAATCCTGACTTTTCTTAAAAACAATCATTTTTTGACCAAGTATCCAAATAGTGTCATTTATAAAATATGGGAAAAGTTTAGCTATCTTTATTTGCATCAGCAACAAATTAATTTTTAAAGGAACGTAAATTGACTAACCTAACCCAACCTTCTACAGATGCCATTGAGAATGCACATCCTGTTTTAACTGGACCTACTGCGGTTGATACTTATAATGATGTACGAGAAGAACTGACAGCCGTTTTCAATGAGTTTTGGCAATTGACGGTAAAGTGCATTTATATGCCCGAAGCCTACCGAACAGTATTCATCTTATGGTCGCTCTTAACCTATATGAAGGATGATTTAGATTACGCACCATTGCTTGTTATTGATGCACCTAATCGTGGCTGTGGAAAAAGTACGCTACAAAAGTTTTTAGCGGTGATGACAGGTCAACTGCCTGAAGATCGGTACAGTGACTTTACAAAGGCAGGGTTAAAGCAACTGAATAATGATTTAGTAGTTTTCTTAGATGAAATTGATACCGCTACAAAAACTCAAATGCGTGATGTGACCAATTACTTAAACACAAGCTTTGAAGCAAGTGGGGCGCAGACAATTAAAGCAGGATCTATCCAATCTGCGTATGGTTTCCGTTGTATCGCAGGGATCAATGCCATTGATAAACTGGAGTCTGCTACTCAAAGTCGCTGTATCCGTATTCCATTGCAACGTACACCTTCTACCGTCCGATTGGAAAAACGCTTCGAAGAATTACCGCTTGAGCATTTATATGGTGAAGCCGATGCGCTGAAAAGTACTATTGAAAAGTACAGTACTAAATTAAAGTATTATTTTACATACGTGGATTACCCTCAAAAAGCAGTACTAGCTAACCGTGAGGGTGATGCTTGGCGTAATATGTTCGATCTCGCATCCTTGCTTGGTGAAAAATATGTAAATCATTTAATGACTTGCGTATCAGATCATTATTTTTATGATCAGGGCTTTGATTTCCCTCAAGTGCAGTACTTTGTGCATGTACGCCAGTACAAAGAGCCTGAAAAACCTGTTTTTTACGATGGTACAGATGATGATTGTACTGCCAACAGTACAAAAGATCTCTTGGCAGGGGTCAAAGCAGTACTCAATGTTTACCAATCAAAATCAAAAACAGGTGTTCAAACGAAAGAATTGTTCCGTTTGATCTCGATATTGCAGATCAAGGATGCACCGATTACACAGCGAAGTTTAGCTCGTCATTTGACTAATCTTGGATTAACAGTTAATAAAAATGTCGATAAAAACAGTGGCTATCGGTTTGATGAAACGTATGCAACGCTTAGTGCAAAATACCCTAAAGCAGTCGATGAAGAAATTTGTACTGCATATATGGAGCAACTACTGCCCCACCTAGAATAGTACTGCTACTGGAATTTCACAGTACTATCAACACTTAACCAACGACAGGCTTAGTATTCGATTTACGCCCTCTTGAAGCTAATTCATTAGGGCTTTTTCGTTTGCGTGTTTTGGTCGTACTTCTTGGATACTCATTCGCATCTGAACGGATTGCAGATTTCTTCTCCTGCTTGCGCTTCTCACGCTCCTTTGCACGTTCATCATCAGTAGTAGATTCAGTCCTAATCAGGTTGTACTGCTCAGCTAGAATCTTATCTGCTTCATCCTTCCCCAGAACGTCATAAGCTGCTTTAACAACAGCAACTCGAATAAAGTCATTCAATGAATATGGTCTACCCATTTCATCAATTGAAGCCTTTGCAGCTTCCTTGAATAGACGATCCTCTTCATAGAAAACAGGTACAGTTAAATGTTTACCAAGATTCAGACGATCCCTTAAACCTGGTTCAATCGTACTTTTTTCATAAATGTTCTTGTGCAGTAAGTTACGTGAATACTCTGACTTAAAGTTCTCATCCTCTAAGACAACTTCAGGGTTTGCCTGGATCTCGTCTAGGTCATCACCAAAACCTATTTTCGCTTTTAACTTGCTCATTATAGGATCTCCACCAAGAACTCATTGAACTCATCTTTAGCCTTCGAGCTACCCATTTCCAACACAGATAAGCCTTGTACTGAAGCATCACGGAACTGTTTGCGGTCACGGATAACAGTATTTAGGATCTTGAATTTAGGGAGCGTATGAAGCAATTCAATTGAATCTGCAACTTCAGTAGATTTTGAGTTTGAAGGAGCTTTATTGACCACAATAAACGGCTCAAGTTTTTCATTAACCTTATGGAAGGTGTTAAACATCTTCAGCACGAAAGGCAGTACTTCAACATCAGCCTGGCTTGGTTGAGTCGGTACAATCAATTTATCTGCAACTTGAAGGGCTGAACGGAACTCTTCACTGTCACGCCCTGCAACGTCTAATACGACATATTTATATTTCTTTTGCAGATCGAGCAGGACCTTCTTCAAATCACCTTTATGGTGTTCGGTATCAATCTGATTTTCAGCTCTACGCTTTGACCATTTAACGGCAGATTGTTGGTCATCCGCATCAACTAAAACTGTATCCCCTTTCTTGCTTAAAGCTACAGCTAAGTTAGTGGCTATGGTAGTTTTACCTACTCCACCTTTTTGATTTGCAATTGTAATGATAGGCATTTCTATATGCTCTTTAGCTTATATAATAGAGCTATTGTATTCTTATACAGCAATAACAACAACTATAATTTTTCTTTAGTTTGTAACAGGACACGGTATGATAAGGTGCATTAGATTGGGGGTCATATGAAGGATAAAAAAGAGTTAGTTTATGATTTAGCAGGTGCGCTAGTCGCTATCTTATTTGGTTGTGTGGTGGTCATTATGATCATTGTAAATATTCCTGGTACAAAAGAAATAGATGGAGCTTTAATAGCTAATGTTCTTACAGGTGGGGTTACTTTATTTGCACCTATAGCGGCATATTACTTACTAACGGATTGGAAAGAACAACATAATACAAATATTGAAAAAGAATACTTAAAAGAAATCTTTGATGAACTTAGAAAATATAATAGAAAAGTTCTTAAATATATAGATAAAGCAAATGATTTTATTTTATATGAGAATAATTCTGGAACTGGAAATTTATTTAAAATTGACAAAACAGACTTAAAAGATTATCTGGATAGTTATAATCACCTTTTGACAATTTTAGGAGAATATAAAGTATTATCCAAAGATAAAGATGTAATTTTATATGCTAATGACTATGATAATTTAGCAAGAAACACTTACGCTATTCTTGAAGGAATTAATAACATTCAAATAGAATTTAAAAGAAATATATATGGAGAAATTGAAGAAACTGAAGAAGAAATTAAACAAAAAAAGAAAAATGCATTAAAAGAATTTTTAATGAAAAAGCAATCATTAACATTGTCAGGAGAAACTAGAGAATATACTTATTGGTTAATATTAGACAGATTTAAAGAAAAACATAATAAATTTTATACTTACTTAATAGAAAAAAAATTGATGAAATAAAAATCCCCTGCTCCAACTAAGGAAACAGGGGTTAAAGGAAAATCAGTCTTTGTAATAAATGCCTTTAGCTCCAATAGATCTAAGGGCAATAAGTTGTAGTAGTGTAATAGAATGTCTGTCATCAAGTTTTACATCAATTAAATGAAGCGTTACTAGAAAGCTTGTGATGATATATAAAGTGATAATAGTAGGGATCATTAGTAATTTCCAAAATGTGTATTTATTGCTTTCATGTTGTCTGAATATGATCCGTACAAATCATCAATACCATAATCAATGTCTAGGTCATCTGCATATTCGTTTTCGTATTTGAGGTAGTTGTATGCCATTTCAGCATCAGCATTGAAGGCTGTTAATACGCCTTTCTTATAGTCGGATTTGATGTCTACAAGATGCTCGTATAGTTCATCGTCAATATCAGCTTCTTCAACTGATCTTCCGTTATATAAACCTGTTTGTAAGATCTTTGCTTTTACGATTTTGTTGTATGTGGTTTTAGATAATTTTTTCATTCCTAGTCCTGGTTAATATTAAGGGAAGCTCATAACTTCCCTGCTCTCTTTTTTCTTGTGTCTTAGTTGAAGTCTTCAGCGTTAAGCTCAATCTTCATTTGTCTAGCCATTGCAGCTAAACCTTTATAAGTGATGCGAATTTGAGGTTGGTGTGTTGTAACTTTTTCAACTAAGTAGCCATTCATGTTCTGGTAGTAGCCAATAGAGTCACGACCAAAACGGTCTTTATTGATCCATTTTTTATCGTACATCCATTGCTTCATGTCTTTTAATTTCATACCACCTAAGAATTTGTATGCATCTTGGAAGCACATAGATCCTTTCTTTCCTGCTATAAGATCGTATGCATCTACGGTAGGCTTCATCACTTCAATTGCTTTAGCAGCTTCTAATAACTTGGCTTCAGCTTCTTGCTTAGCTGTTTGTTCTTCAATCCATTTCTTCGCTCTAGCTACTGGATCTTCAATCATGTAAGAAGGTCGTACTGCTTCAAGAACTTGAGCTTCTAGTTCATTCCATCTTTTGATAATTGCCATTCTGAGCTGTACGTTATATCCCGATACCAAACAGATTGATAACTCTTTATCTAGTGCATAACCTTTTTGTTCACGGTTCATACTGTCTAAAAAGATGCATCCAAAGTTGGAGGGATCTAAATTTAATTGAGAAAGCATTACTTCAATGTCACGCTTAACGTGGAAGTGTTCTTTACCTGTTAGATCTGCAATCTCTTTAGAAGACATTGTTTGAACCGTAGAATGAGCAACCACTGAAATAGATGTGTTAATAGCTGTATTAAATTGAGTTGAGTTAGCAGTTTGTAATGATAATGAAGTCATATTTATATACCTTTAAATAAAATAATTTTAAGTCCGCTTATAATCCTAATTGGATGCAGACTTAATATATTGAGTTGTTTTTTTGTTTTATAGTCAGAGAGGTTTTTTAATATGGGCTGACTATGCCCCACTAATGTTTTTATTGTTTTCTTAATAATGTGTATTATACAAAATTAAAATATGTTTTGCAATGGCTGATAATATATGCTAATCAACCCTTAAAATAGCCTGATAATACAGGCTAAAGTAAGGTTATAATATTTTAAACTAATTCTAACTGTTCAGCATCTTCTGTAACCTCAATGCTTTCTTCAACTTCAACCTCAAATTCATCATTTAACCAACGCTGTAATAGATTACGCATTCTTGAGCTTGGTACATAAATATTAATTGGATTACCTTCACGGATAGCAGAACGCCATATCCACTGGACCATCTCAGATAGAGCAAATACATCTTCCTTAACAGGGAATCCCTTCATAGCTGAAGCTTTAACAACCATTGGATTTGGATATAGGTTCATCAAGTAAGCTAAGTTGGTTTTGTCTTTGTATTCGTTAGTAGCCTTTGTATTGAAAGCTAACCACTCTTCTTTATAACGTGTTCCTGCAATTGCTGACTGAGCTTCTTTAAATGAAGTCCAAAGTCTGTCTGACTTCTTAGCTTTGACATGGTTACGGAAATAGTTATCAAGGTTTTTTGACAACTGCTCACATAAAGCTTTCTTGTTTGATTTGAATTGGCTTGAACTCAATGCGGTAGTTTTAGTACCAATCTCATTAATAAACTTGTTATCTGAGATAGTGACTAAATGCTTAATTTGAGAAGGCTTGTTACCAAAACGGATCAGCTCATACTCAACGCCATACGATTTCAAATACGCTGACATCTGAGAGCCTTCAAACATATAAGTAGCAATCCATACTTCTTTAAAAGATTTCAGTGTATCTATACTCAATTCCCAAACAATCAACTTCTGGTCCACATACAAGAGCTGACCAAGATCACACATTGTTGCTAGGTTTTCGTATTTCGTACCTGTAGGGTCACCACCGTTATCACCATACTTTTCACGATTGAAACGAAGAGTGACAGCATCATCATCAACATGAATCCACCCTAAACGGAAAAGAGCTTCTAACTCTGTAGATGAATGCTCGGTATATACATCATAAACCTGGATCGTTTCATCAATAATCAGTACATAATCTTTAGCATCATCCAACATATTTGGTGTTAGATTCATAAAGAGCTGATGTGTACTGACTACGTTTTCTTTGTTCTTTAACAGGTATTGCAAGCTTTCAGCTTTATTCCCGCCCTTATAGCTTGGATGCTTGAAACGTCTTTCTTTTAATGGAGCATCATCAATATAAGCGTAATGAACGCTTGTATCGTCTTCTGTGGTAATTAAAGGACGTTTTAATACATCTTCAGGATCGTATGTTGTACCTGAAATACGATGACATTCATCAAGTAATGGAGTGATATAAAGAAAGTTTTGATCTTTTTCTGCTGTTCTAATGTTTTCTATAATTTGAGTAGTCTTACCGCTACCCATCATTGCATCATAAACTTTAAACACTGTGCTTATTTTTCCTATTGGCACGTTTTTTATTCCTCATGATATTTTGTTGTTATGGAAGACTGTTCTTCCCTCTTGAGACAGATTATATAATTTCAAGACAGATAATGTCAATAGCTTGTCTTGAGACTTGGTTTTTGTCTTGAAACCCTTTATTTGTCTAGCTAAATGGTTGTTTTATTTTTAAATTTATAATTGTGGATAAGTAAGACAGGTTTCAGTCTTAATTGATCTTAGGTTTTATACGGCTTTCGCTGCAATTGGATACTCAAATTACAGTGAATTTATAAAGGAAAATTTAAGAGCTGTAGACAAAACCTTGTCTTAGAAATTTTATAACTACTTGTTTTTAAAAATTAAAAAAGCAAAAACCTTAAAACAAAAATGTACGGATTCTAGGTACACATAAGCGCACACAGACATAGCACCTAAAGCCTATTTACTGACCGCCCTCTGTTCCTTCCATTACTGTAGCTATTGCATACAGTCGGTTGGTTGCTCAAACATTTACTTCAGCATAGCTTCGTTATTACTCGCTATACTTCGTAAAGTTTCGAGCTGAGGTCCATTCTTTTTATAACTCAATGTTTTCAACTGATTTTGAAGGAAGATTAAAAAGTCTTATAAAATAAGGCTAGACAAAACCTTGTCTTGGGACTATCAAAAAAGTCAATTTTTTAGGGCTTTTTTAAACTTGAATCTTAAAGAAGAAATTATAAAAAAATAAAGATAACTAATTAATAAATATTTAATTAATTTTTCAAATAAAGAAAAAGAATAGAACGATATATCGAACTCCTTTCAGTCGTTCTCATATCTTCTTATAGAAAAATAGTTGTTCAACCTATAACAAGCTTCTTATTCATTTCCTTAACAGTCAGTAATCAATCTATTTCGTACTTCGTACTCATATCTTGAACTGTCTGATCCTGGTCTTGTTTTGTGTATTGTTTATTTCTAATACCATTTCAAATAGAATGAAGCTACAACTCTACATATAACTGTTTAATATGAAAAAGATAGTTTTAGCTTTACTGTTAGCTTGTACTGGTACTTCATCCTATTCAGAATCAGTATATGAATTAGCTCAAGCTCATTGTCAGAAAGCTGAAACAATAGCTTCTACGGTTCAAACATATAGACAGTTAGGTATGAAGGCTTCTGAAGCTACTGCAAAGCTCATGTCAGTTACAGCTAATATGACTGATCAAGAAGCAAGAGAAAAAGAAGAAAAACTGATTTTCTTTATTGTTCAAGATGCCTATACGATACCTGTATACCCTGACCAATCTATGAAAAAGAAAGCAATTTCTAATTTTGAAGAACGTCACTATTTAGCATGTAGCCAATCATTTCAAAATAAAATCAACTCTAAAGAAAAGACAATTCTTCTCCCAGATGGAACTATTAATCGAGAATACTTAAAATAGCCTATGTAGAATAGGTATGCATATTCTTAAAAGTTATAAGGATTGACAATATAATAAAAATATGTTATATATGTATCTGTTTTTTATAACTAAAGCTTATATGAAAACGACATCAAAAATAATAAATAAAACTACTAATAAAAAGAGAAACTATGTATTCAGTATATAAAATTTATCAAGCTGACAAGCTCGTACTTGTCACATATTCAGACATCATCCCTGAGTTTACAGATACAACCAAACTAAAACTTATTCTAAATGGACCTACTATTCCTATTCCTTTATTTGAATCCTATTTTAAACACCCTGAACTGTTTTCTATTACTACCCATGAGATAGGTATCTACAATGCCCTAGATGCTAATCAGATCGTTCAAGAAGAATCAAAACTAATCGGTACAGATAAACCTTCCATTAAGCCAAGTAAGACTAAATCAGCTCCTAGAAAGCCTAGAACGAAGAAGAAGGCAGTATCAGACAATGAAGATTAAAGGATGCAAACGACAAAGCTTCCTAGATCAAGCTATTCAAAATGGTGGACAGCCTATCTTCTATTTAATCAGATGTTGGGATAAAGAAGAGTCATTCTATAAACTTGGTATTACAGTTAATAACATTTTAACTCGATACGGTACTGTGAAAGCTATGCCATACGAATGGGAGATCCTTCTCGAACTTCCTGATACAGCAGAAGCAGTCTATGACCTGGAAGTGAAGTTCAAAACAGAAATGCAGGACTACCACTATAAGCCTAAAATCTCATTCAACGGCTCAACAACAGAATGCTATACTGAGTTATCAGAAGCTCTACAACAACTTATACAATGAAACTATTTAAAATATTTTTGCTTATCAGTACCTTATTTATAGCTAAAGCTTGGGCATATGATAATAAAGAAAGTGAAGGACATGTTTTAGATTGGTTTGAAGAAAAAAAGTCCATAGCGTTAGAGGAAATGCTAGAAAAAGTGAAGAGAGGTCTAGAATTTAAGTTTGCAGATATACTCTATTTATGCCAAGTTCATGATATTAATATAGTTTTAATTGGAATGGTTGAAGATAATCCTGAGATAAAAAAATCCCATCCATGGTTAGTTAAATCAGCATATGATGATGAGAAAGAGCTAGAAAAAATTCGTGAAAGATACAAGATCAAAAAAGGCGAAGAATGTAAAACAGTGCCTGTCAAACTAGATTAAGAAGATTCAATTATGAAACTAAGAACTGCCCTACTCTCACTTATAACTGTATCTAGCATTTCTATTAGCTATGCAGAGACTTATGAAGTTAAAGAATTAGAAACTTACATAAAACCTGTTAAGGTAAATACACAAGAGCAATTTGATACTATTTATAAATTATTAGATGAACATCAAGCAACATTTCGAGCTTTACTTCGAAGTTATTTTGAATTAAATCCAAATCTTGTAGGAAGTGTTGAGTACGAAAAAAGTATATGTGCAGACTTGGCTTTTAAATTATCCAAATATGAATTTGCAGTATCAAATTATGAGTTTGTTGGCGAAGACGATGATAACTATGATTCAAAAGTTTTTTTTGATGCTTTTAAAAAACCTGAGTATAAAAAGTGTTCAGTTGATGTTATTTCCCCAATATTTTAAAACACTATATATTGTGCCTAAATTTTATCATAACCACTACATATTGACAAAGTAGAGATATTGTGATATAGTCTTCATTACTTATTTAGAACGACTTAGGCTAAGTAAGAGTAATAATAAAAACTAGGTCAGTCATTTTATATATCCTTTATTTCATCCTTAACTTACAGCTTATTTAGGTAGGCTGTCAGATCCCCTTTTAGCTCAGATGAAACTTTAACAAGTTCTACATCACTTCAGAGCTTCACTCTTTAGCTCAGTATAGTTTTTCTCTTTCTATCCTGAGCTTTCTTTAATAGCTCTATCAAGACAGCCATTAATATAATAACAATAAACTAGATCTGTATTTAAAACAGACATTTAAACTTTTTAAAAAAGAGACTATCTAATACTTACCAATACAAAGACTACAGTACAACAATAACAAGAACTAAAGAAAAGACTGCATAGATCCAAGTGCTAGATAAAGAATTAGATTGCCCTTCTATATACCTATGTACGCACGTACACGCACACGCATTTTGCAACATTGGATGCCACAAATCTTTTAGAACAAAGAGACAGTAAGACGCACCTAGACAAGCGTTCAGGATCTTGGCTTTGCTCAAGACAAACAGCTTCATCGTTTGGCTTGATCCGAAGGACAAGAAGCCTGCATAAACGCCCAACAACAGAACAATAAAAATTAATAGAGGTATTGATACAGCTATGGCTAGTAAACCTAAAGTCGTACAGCAAGAGTCACCTGAAGAAATCGAGCGTAAAGCGAAAGAGCTTGCTCAGAAAGAAGCAAATGAGAACTCAGCAGTAAGACGTAAAAACAAACAAAGCACAGCATTAGGCAGTTTGATAGAGACAGCCCTTTCACCTGTAGCAGTTAAAACAAAGACAGGAACGTGATAATTAGATGAACGCACAACAACTATTAAAGCGTTTGTCACAACTCAAAACAGATCGAATTAAACACGAAGCTCATTGGAAGGAATGTTATAAATATTGCGCTCCTGAACGTCAGCAAAGCTTTACAGATGTAGCAGCATTAGCTTTAGAACAAGAACGAAAACAAGCAAGATCAGAGCTATTTGATACAACAGCAGTAGAAGGTATCCAACTACTTGTTAGCTCTATTGTTAGTGGTACTACAAGCCCTGTCAGTATATGGTTTAAATCAGTTCCAAGCGGTGTAGATACTCCATCAGAGCTAACTGAAGGCGAACAATGGTTGAGCCAAGTAGATCAATTTCTTTTCCGTAATATCCATGCATCTAACTTCGATTCAGAAGTCACAGACTTTCTTACAGACTTAGTCGTTGCAGGATGGGCTGTATTGTATGCAGATACCAATCGAGAGAAAGGCGGTTTTACATTTAATACCTGGTCTATTGGCAACTGCTATATCAGCTCTACACAAGCTAACGGATTGATCGACACAATCTATAGAGAGTTTGAACTATCAGCAGAACAGATCGTTTCAGAGTTTGGAATAGACAACGTATCAGACAAAGTAAGAACAGCATCACACAAAAAGCCTGATCAAAAATTTACATTAGTACAAGCCATCCTTCCTAGAGACAACAAACTTGTTAAAGGTGAAGAAGGTAAACGTATGGCTACATCAATGCCGTATGCTTCTTATACCATCGAAGCGAACTCAAAACATATCCTAAAAGAATCAGGCTTTGAAGAGTTCCCTTGTGTGGTATCCCGATTCAAGAAGATACCTGACAGCCACTATGGTTTAGGTATGGGATCTATGGTTATCAGTGATGCTAAGACAGCCAATCAGATTATGAAGCTCTCTCTACAGACAGCAGAACTTAATTTGGGTGGTTTATGGATTGCTCAAAACGATGGAAATATAAATCCTCATACACTTCGTATTCGACCTAATGCAATCATCGCTGCAAACACAGTAGACAGTATTAAACGACTCGATACAGGATCAGCATCAGTAGGACTAGGACTAGACTTCCTTCAACACTTCCAAGCTAAGATTAAACGTACTTTGATGAGTGACCAATTAACGCCACAAGGCAGTTCACCATTAACAGCGACAGAGATCCAAGCAAGAGTACAGGTCTATCGAAACCAATTAGGATCTATTTTTTCGAGAATGCAGTCCGAATACCTCCAAACGCTCTTAGATAGATGTTGGGGATTAGCTATGAGATCAGGAGTTCTTCCTCCTGCTCCTGAAGAGCTAATGCAAGCTTCACGTATTAGTTTTAATTTCATCAATCCTATGGCTGCATCACAAAAACTAGAATGGGTAACAGCGATTCAAAACTTAATGATGAACGTATCTCAGATTGCACAGATTGATCAGACAGTGATGGATAACCTAAACCTGGATGCAATGGTACAAGTCATGGCAGATGCATTATCCGTACCTGTAGAAGCGATTCGTACAGATGAAGAGATAGCAGAGTTAAGACAAGCCAAACAAGAACAGCAACAAGCAATGCAAGAGCAACAACAACAGCAAGCTCTCATGTCTCAAGTAGGTCAGACAGGCTTAGACATAGCTAAGGATCAAGCGAAGAACATGAGTCCTGAACAATTAGGAGCAATGTTTGAACAGTAATAAATATCACAGAGTCTTTACAAGTAATGAAGGCATAGAGGTATTAGATGAACTCATTTCAATCTTCCATACCCAATTAGCATTTGATAAAGACTCAGCAACACAGACAGCATTTAATTTAGGACAGCAAGACGTTATCAACTTCATCTTGGCACGTATTAAAGAAGCTGAACAAACGAAGTAATAAGCATTAAAAAAGAGAAAAAGAATGACAGACAACTTAGAACAACCACAAGTAATTGAACAAGATACAACATCAACAACAGCACTTGGTACAGCAGATAATAGCTCTATTGAGACAGCAATTCCTGATAAGTTTAAAGTGGTATCAGAAGATGGATCTGTAGACTATAAAGCAACTGTAGCCAAGATGAACGAAAGCTACTCTTATCTTGAGAAAAAGGTAGGAACAGGAGAAGTTGCTCCTAAATCTGTAGATGAATACAAGATTGAACGAGAAGACTTTGACCTAGAAGCTTTTAAAGCAGATGAAGGCAATAAAGCATTTTTAGAAGAAGCTCATAAGCATGGAATCACAAACAAACAACTCGACTTCTTATTAGCTGAATACGATAAACGTGCAGTAGATCTGGTATCCAATAGTTCACAGATAGATACAGATACAACAGTACAGACACTTCAATCAGAATGGGGTGATAAGTACGAAGCTAACATTTTCAATGCAGTTAAAGCTGCTAGAGCATGTGGCATTACAGACGAACAGATCAATGATCCTTTAATTGGAAACAACGTAGCCTTTATCAAAATGGCTGCTTACTTTGGATCACAGATGACAGAAGACAAGCCTGTATCAAACGGTACACCTGTCAACGTAGACATTACTTCTTTAATGCGTAGTGAAGCGTTCTTCGATCCAAAGCATCCTGAACATAAATCAGTAAAGGCTCAGATTGATTCGTATTACGACAGCCTAAGACGATAAACAAATAGCTCCTGAAGTGGCGTTCAGATAAAGCTTTTAAGCCATACCAAGTCCTTATGTAGAGCATAGGAATGGTATTCAACTCTATCAGCCCGATATGGATAACTGAAACATCAACTAGCTCTACAACCACAACAACAAATCAAATAGAGCATCTAAAACAACAAAATAATAGCTCTATTAACAAAACAAATAAAAATAAATAAGGACAATAAAACAATGTCATATAACACAATTGATTCAGTATTTGTACGTCAGTATGCAGACGTATATGAAGCACTTTGCGAACAGAAAGAAAGCAAACTATTATCAACAATTAAAAACATCGGCTCTGTAACAGGCTCAAGTTTCACTGTAAACATTATGAGTTCTTTAGGAGATGACTTTGGTACACCTACACGTTTTGGTGAGACTCAGTATTCAGAAGCAGGCTTTGCTTCTCGTTTAGCAGTAATGAACGACTTTTCTAACTTTACTAAATTTGCATTAACTGATTTACCAAAACTTAAAGCAGATCCACAAGATGAACTATTACAACGCTTACATGCAAAACGTAATCGTAAAATTGACTCTATTATCTACAATGCGTTGTTAGGTACAGCACAAGAGAAAACAACTTTAGCTGACACATATACAGGTATTGCGCTCCCTGCTAGTCAGATCGTTGGTGATGGTACAGCTCCATTAACGAAGCAACAGCTAATTGATGTAAAAACTAAGTTTATGGATAACGATGTAGAAGGTGAAACTATCTACTTGGTTTATAACTCAGATGTAGTGAACGCTATCTTGAATGATAATCAGCTTACGAGCAATGATTACCTGAATGTAAAACTATTACAAAATGGAGACATCACTGATTTTCTTGGTTTCCGATGGATTCCATATAATGGTATCAAAGCTAAAGACGCTACAGTGGCAACTGGTGTAGCGTATGTATCAAGTGCATTACAGTTTGGTGCTAATCAAATTTCACCATTAAAAATGGCTGAGTTAGAAAGTGAAAACCGTACTCAATCTCTAGGCGAAATTACTTCTTATGGTGCTATCCGTACAGACGAGAAGAAAGTAGTAGCGTTTAAATTTTCAGTTTAATAGCTCTATTAAAACAGTAAATAAATAATTAAAGCTCCTTATCTGTAACAGGGTAGGGGGCTTTCAATACCTAATAATAACAATAACTAAGGAAGCTCAATGACTACAAAGACAGACATAGCTAATCAAGCATTACTTATGATTGGTGCTGACTCAATTACAAGCTTTGAAGAAAACACAATGACAGCTAGACGTATGAGATCGGTCTATGACAGTTCACGTAAAGCATTGTTAAGACTTCATCCGTTTCAGTGTGCAACAAAGAGAATTAAGCTTGCACCTTTATCCGTTAAACCTGAGTTTGAATACTCATATCAATATCAACTACCCGATGATCTAATCAGAATCATCAACGCAAATACAGAAGACTATGTAGTAGAAGCAGATCGACTACTTAGCAACTCAAATCAACTTAACCTGGTCTATGTGTACGACAATAAGAATGAAGAAAGCTATGACAGCCTATTCACTGAATGCCTAGTCTTGTATCTAGCATCTAAGATTACGAAAGCAACAACAGGCTCACAAGGCACATCAGACAGCTATTACATGCAATGCCAAGAACTGATTAAACAAGCCAAAGCAGTACAGGCACAAGAAATACCATCACAACAATTTTTTAAAGATTCAGACTATTCACTGATCAGAGGTCGTTAATATGGCTAAGATCAATCTAATTAAAAATAACTTCACTTCAGGAGAGTTAAGTCCTCATATATGGATGCGTACTGATCTACAGCAATACAGGAACGGCACAAAAGAGATGCTGAACTTCCTTCCAATTGTAGAAGGTGGACTAAAACGTAGAGGTGGCACACAAGCCTTAGCAACAACAGCAGGGGCTATCAGAATCCTTCCTTTTATTATTAGCCATGCAACAGCCTATCTACTTGTTTTCAAAGCTCTATCAATAGATGTATTAGATAGTAATGGAGAGCTAGTCAGAAGCCTTGCAACATCTTATACAGAGCAGGATATAAAAGAGATCAGCTATACCCAAAACAGGTATCAGTTTTTCATAGCACACAGTAAACATCCTTTAGCCTGGCTAAGAGCTTCAGAAGACTTAACCAATTGGGCTTATGATGCTTTTGATTTCTATGTTCCACCATTGGAAGAAGTAGAGACTCCAACACTTCCACTTAAACCAAACGAAAAGAGTGCAGGGAAAACAGTTACATTAGTTGCTTCACCTTATGCCATATACGACAACACAAAACGCTATCAAGCAGGAGATGTCTGTCACTACACAATCGGCAATACGAAATATTACTTCAGAGCAAAACGTATTACTCAAGGCAATACACCAACATTAGGGGGGAGTGGACCTGAAGCAAATCCTGATTATTATTGGGAAACAACAACAGTCACAGAAGCTCAAGCCTTCACAGCAGCAGATGTAGACAAGTTCGTATTTATTAATGAAGGGATTGTTCGTATAGATGCGTATGTTAGTCCTTCAACAGTAAAGGGTGAGATCCTTTTAAAGCTCAGTACAGATATTGAAGCTATCGGTAACTCATGGGTACTCAAACAAGACATCTTTGAACTGAATCTAGGTTATCCAAGAGCAGTTACGATGTACCAACAACGACTTGTAATAGCAGGAACTAAAACGTATCCAAACTATGTATGGCTGAGTAGGGTAGGGGATGTAACAAACTTCCTTCCAACAACAGCAGATGGAGATAGTTTTACAGTATCAGCAAGTTCGGACCAATTGACCAACGTACTACATTTAGCTCAATCAAGAGGTATATGTGTAATGACAGGGGGGTCTGAATTAGTCATTAGTTCACAAAATGCTATGACTCCTACAAATACATCCATCCTAGAACATACAAGCTTTGGCTCTACAGAAAACATTAAACCAATCAAAGTAGGATCAGAACTGATCTTCGTACAACGTGGAGCAGAACGAGTCCGTACATTGCTTTATGACTATTCCATTGACTCACTGACATCTTCAGAACTGACAGTATTAGCAAGTCACATTGCTAAGAAGAATGGCGGTATCAAAGAGATGGTGTATTGTGCTGAACCTGATTCTATTATTTGGTTTGTATTAGGCAACGGTAAATTAGCAAGCCTAACACTGAATAGAGAGCAGTCAGTTATCGCATGGTCAACACATGATATAGGTGGAACAGTATTAAGTGTTACGTCACTACCTTCTACGACTGGATCTGACAGACTTTATT
>NZ_CP045197.1:0-41393 GCF_009914475.1 Acinetobacter indicus
ATAAGCTCATTTTAAAAACCAAAATTTAGATTTATTGGTGATATAAAACTTTAAATCAATAGCTCCACTAACGCTCTTCACTTATTTATTTAAAATTTAGCGACGTAAAAAGACAATTAAGTATTTTTAGATAATGCTTGGAATCAATTCAATTCATCAAGTTTTAAAAAATAATTCCTTTTGTCAGGTCTATCATTTTTTAAATGCTTTAAAAATATTTTAGCAGTTTCCTCCGATGCATCCTCTCTTAGGCAACGTTCAACAAAGGATATATCTACAAATTCATCTGCTAACCCAGCACGGCCAAGATCTAAAAAATAAATTTCATTGAATTTATCTATAAAAATATTACTATCCGTGATATCGCCATGAGAAAAAACCAATCTTTCTTCAACACGAGTCTCAGTTAACTCATTCCATAGACTTAGGTAAGTTTTATGGTCTCCCCATAATTCAGCGTCAAAATCATCTTGATCTATATCGTCAAGGAGTTGGTTATCAATAAAAAATTTTGACTCTTTTAACCGATGATCAATGTTTGAAATAAATGGACAATCAATAATAGCAACTGAATTTAACAGATTGAGTGCCTCCTTATAGATAGCAAGCAATTCTTGGTCTGTTAAAAAAAGCGCTGAAATTGGTTTTGCATTGATCGCTTTAGTGATCATGAATTCAAACTGCTCATCCTGAAAAGTCATGATGAGTTCAGGCACCTTTAATTTCTCAGAGAGCCAACTCAACATTTTCGCTTCGCGAGAGACACTGTATGTGGTCTCTGTATATAAAGTGCTAGATCGCTTAAGAAAAAAAGTTTCATTATTTCGATTAAAAGAATAAACATCCGATGGCGACTGACCAATTTTATTTGGCTCTAAAACACTGTTTCCAATAAATTGTTGAATAATATTGGGCAATTCCATCAAGTTTTCCTTTTATTCAGCATTAAAACCCCGCAAATGCGAGAGAGGTGGTCCCACTTGTTTGAACAACTAAAAGCGTATTTATAAGTGATATTCCGCTCTAGTTAAGCCACCTTGTTTTGTTGGGGTAGCTGATCATAGTAAAACTCATTTGGTGTCATTTTGTCTAGACTCGAATGAGGTCGTTTCAAATTATAAAACTCAAAATATGCACTTAATTGCTTTTTCGCATCTGTGACACTGCTATAAGCTTTGAGATACACCTCTTCATATTTAACGCTCCGCCATAATCGTTCAACCATCACATTATCTACCCATCGACCTTTACCATCCATACTGATTTGAATGCCATTTGATTTCAATACATCAATAAATGCATCACTGGTAAACTGGCTGCCTTGGTCTGTATTAAATATTTCAGGTCGACCATATTTTTCAATCGCTTCATTTAAAGCCGAAATACAAAAATCCACCTCCATACTAATCGATACTCTATGCGCAAGTACCTTGCGGCTATGCCAATCAATCACAGCACATAAATAAACAAAGCCTTTTGCCATAGGGATATACGTTATATCCGTAGACCACACTTGATTACTGCGCTGAATAGCCAATCCTTTGAGCAGATATGGATATTTACGGTGAGCTTGATTAGCCTGGCTTAAATTTGGTTTGCAATATAACGCCTGAATACCCATTTTCTTCATTAAAGTACGTGTATGACGTCGTCCTATATGATGTCCTTGACGATTCAACAAATCACGCATCATACGACTGCCTGCAAAAGGATATTGCATATGTAATTCATCAATACATCGCATCAGCTTCAGATCTGATGCACTCACAGGTTTTGGGCGATAGTAATAACAACCACGGGAGACTTTCAGCAGCTTAGCTTGCTTAGATACTGAAATCTGAAGTGAGTCGTCGATTAACTTTTGTGGTTGAAGCGGCCCAGTTTCTTCAACACACCTTCTAAAAAATCAATTTCTAATGCCTGCTCACCGATTTTTGCATGTAGTTTTTTTAGATCGATGGGTGGTTCTGTTGGAGCTTTTGATTGATCGAAAGCTTGCGAGGAAGCTGAGATCAATTGATTTTTCCAGTCAATAATTTGGTTTTGATGAACATCAAACTCAGCACTCAATTCAGCAAGTGTTTTTTCTGCTTTAATCGCAGCAAGTGCTACCTTAGCTTTAAAATCATTTGAATGATTTCTTCTTGGTCTACGTGCCATAAAATACTCCATATATTGATGTTTATAACATCATTTGAGGAGCAGAATATCACTTATAGGAGTTGTTCAAATTTACGGATCCATCTCTTCTAAACATACTGAAAATTTTGATTTTCGTTGTAGCTTTAGTTATTTTTATTAAATTCATTATAAGTGAATACTTAGGTGTAATTTTTAGCAAAGAAATTACAGTTTTTGCGGGGATGTTTTTAGCACTCGCAATTCTTGTTTATGAAATTATTTCAATTTGTATATCTAGACTAATTAATAAAATTCACTATGACGCAGATCAACGTGAAGCTATTGAAACATTTGAAAAGCATCAACTTAATGTTGGCTTTATCGTAGCTGACTTGCCAAAAGATCAAAAAAACAATGAGTTAAAAGATTGTGTTGAAGCTTATATCACTCTAGCGAAACAAAATTTACCATTTGTTTTGATTAATTCAGACAATGTATCTACTTCAGGAATATATTTTTCAGGGCAACGTGGAAAGCGTGACCATAATAAATACAAAATCATCATTAAAAGAAACTTAGACTAAAAACAACCTTTTAGAAAAATAAAAAAGCCAGTATAGAACTGGCTTTTTTTGCTTAGTACGCTTAAAAATAATTTTCTTCAGGATACCTAATTCTTTGTAGAACAACTCCAATTAAGCCCGCTACAAGCATGTAAACCGCTTTCATATACCACATGCCCCACATAACGGTAATTGTGGTCGCTGAAAATTCTTGTACTGGCTGACCAAGAAAATTAGTTGTTTGATTAAATGATTTTTCTGAAGCTTCAAGCGCATAATAATTTAATGCAGGGAATAAGCAGACAACCAATAAAACAGCTACCGTAGGGTAAAGCATAGCTTTAGGTATATCCCATTTGATAGCAAAGTACAGCGCCACTACCAAAGCAATTAAGCCAACACTAGACTTCATTCCAGTGGCAAAATCTAAACCTACGGCACTTGAGCCTTTCCATACTAGAAAGCAAAAAACAGCTATCAGAAAAGCGACAAAGCCCGCAAAAATTTTAAATTGTTCCTGTTCTTGGTAATCCATATATGAATCCTTAACTATTAACTGCGGTGTCAGTATGATTGTTATAGCCTAACAACGGTTTATTTTCAGGTGGTGGAATGTCTACAACGTCCCGATCGACATTGACCAGAATTGATGTGAACTCACTTGAAGCAATCAATTCCTTTGCTTCAGTAATATAAGAATCTTCAGTCTGATCATTGATTAAGTAAAATGCCGTTGGTGGGTTGGTGTCTGTAAGCAATACGTTTGCAATTGGACTTTTAGGGCTTAGATTATATCGCAAGCACTTAATGAATGACCTATTCTGCATTGTAAGCGTGTCTAAGAGTTCTTTTTCACCCAAGCTCTCAAATGGTAGCCAAGTTTGATTTAAAGGCACTAGAGCAATTTCTTCAATCTTTGCGATACCACTATCCGCAAATCCAAAAGTCCCAATTGCTAATAGGTTTACATCGTCTTGATAATGCGCCTGCTCAAGCTCGGCTTCAAAGCGTTTATTAACTCGGCTATACATTTTTGCATCCATAAATAAATGCAAGGTTGGGGCATGTTTTAGAATGATTCTGCCCCCATCAAAACGTGCATCTTCAATAGACTTAATCACACCAATAAATATTTTTAATGGGCGTTTATTGCCTTTAACTTTCAGGTCTGCCAACTCTGCTTTTCTTCGGGCTTCAATCTCATTGTGTTTGGTTTGGTCGTAATATTCAGGGATATAAACCAATCCACTTAAATCATCTTTTTTATTCTTTTTATCATTCAAAGCTACTTTTAATGCCTTGCGAAATTGAAACCAATTATGCTTCATGTTCGGTTGGTGGCGGTTTAACAAAGCTTCTTCAAGCAAGTAATCTAACGTCCCTTTTAAGGTCAATTTTGTTGTTTCAGCTTTTACAGTATCTTTAGGTGTATCACTTGGCGTAGGCGCTTGTTTGGATACATTGCTTTTTGACAAACTGAACTCAAACTTTAAAACACTTGCCCCTGTTTCATCTGTCTTGATAGCTTCCCCAATAACCTCGCCTAGTCCTGAAATTTCAGTAGGTGGCTCATAGCTTAGGCAACTAAAGTCGTGCTGATCTGCGCTGTTAGGCATACGCTTTAAAACAAAGTTTTCGCCAATTTTAGCGATATACATTTCAATGTTTTTTTGTGGCAGACAAGCGCAAATAGGTCTAATCCCTTTTTGATAACACTCTTGCAAAATTGCCTGTGTTAATACTTCATCATCAGGACTAACAATTTTTCCATTATGTATAAAATTATTCATAAAACCGCCCTCATTTAATATTTAGGTGTGTTTCGATTAGGCGTATTTGGGTTTTTAATACGCTGATTAGGTGCATTCAAATTGTCTTTTGGTGCATTCGCTTTTTGCTTTAAAAGCTGTTCTCTAAACTCTGTATAGACTTCAGTTTTATGCCGTGAATCGAATCTAGCTTTTGACTGGTCTTTAAACTCATTAAAGTATTTATCTGAATATTCAAGATTCAATTTATTGAAAGGAATCTCGTATTCTTCATTTTTAATTCGTGCTTTCATTACTGGCTTATCTTTAACTTTATAAGCATCAATAACTTTTAATTCAGTACCTTTTTCAAAAGTTACCTTTTTAAATAGTCCTGTTTTAATCTCAAGATCATTAGTAAGTTTTACAAGCTCACCTTTTGCTATATTCATATTGCCGTTAAACTTAACGATCTCGTCACCAAGTAAGGCTTTAGATTTCAAACTTGCTCTAACTTCAGAAACGATTTCTTCTTTAGTGAATGTTTTATTTTCACTGGTCAATGAATACAGCTTGCTATTTATTCCAAACAATTCACGCTTATTCTCTAAATGCAATCTATGATCATTTAAATAAGACTTCATTAAATTATCTTTAGATTCTACAAGTGTGAAGTCTGTAGAGAACTCTTTAGTTTCTGAACGTCCAAGTACCTTTTTGAAGTTTTCAAAAGCCGTTACTTCTCTTTCTACTGGTTTGTAATTATGGTCATAAGAAACTTTACCGTCAGGGGTCTTAACAGTTTCTTTTTCATTAGTTGCAAAAGTTAAAGCACTATAATTGATTTGAATATTTTGCTTATGTCGAGTTAAAGCAACATAAGTTAAATTAGCATTCATATTTTCACTAGCTACAATATAAGCACTATCTACAGTCATACCTTGTGATGAGTGAATAGTATTTGCATAGCCATGTTTGAACTGGTCATATTCCTTTAAATCAACTCTAACAATTCTGCTATCACTTTCCATTTGAACCATCATAGCTTTAGGATTATTGAATTTATCCTTTTCAAAACCTATTACTTTAGCCAGTTCACCATTACTAACTTTCATCTGTGAATTATTTTGTTTGAATACAATTTTCTCACCGATGGAAATATCTAAATCACCTTGATAGTTTTTCACAGAAACACTTTCAGGATTAAGCTTACCTTGTTTGATAAGCAATGCTCTAGCCATTCGATTTAGTTCATTCACATCACTATTTGAATGAGCAAGCATTAATTTACTTTCGCTAGAATCTTCACTCCATGACTTAACAGTTTTAGCTAAAGCTAGATCATGAGATTCGTATTCATTAACCATATTAATAGATTTATAAATATCTATTGCTTTACCTACTTCATGCTTAGAAAGATATTTAGATGCTTGAATCATCTTGTCAGATTCTTTGGCATGTTTCTGACGTTGAATATCCTCTAGTGAAGCAATATTTTTCTTATCTAAGTTTTCTTGAATATTTGCAAATACATGACCCGCACTTACTGCACTTAACTGGTAACTATCACCAACTAATTTTATTTGTGCATCGTGTTTTTCTACAAGCATAAGCAAGCGTTGCATATCTCTTGAACCGACCATGCCTGCTTCATCCAAGATCAATACAGTTTTATTATTTATTTCTAAATTACCGCTATCATACTTAGACAAGAAAGAAGCAATTGTACTACTTGGAATATCACAATCATTCGCTATAGCCTTAGCTGTAATTGCCTGTAATGCGATTCCATATACTTGATAATCAGATTCTTTATAGGCTTCAGAAACGGCACTTAGAACGTATGATTTACCTGTGCCCGCAGAACCATTCAACAATGTAATCCGATCGGTAGAAGTTAAGGTATAGAATGCTTTTTCTTGCTCACTATTAAATGTTCTTGTTTCAGCAACACGTACCGCATTTAAAGGTAATTTCTCAACTAGATTAAATGGTTTTTGAATACGGCTTTCCTCATTAGCATTATAGATAAATGTTGAGATTGATTCCTCAATACCTACAAGCTCTTTAGAAGAAAATACGACTTTATCTTTACCATATAAAGTAGCCATATCAGGGCAAGTTATTACCGATTCATAAGCTTTTAAATATTGTTCTTCACCATCTGTATGAGCCATTAAAAAACGCTCTAGCTCACGCACTGAAAAAACAGATTGATTAGAAGTTAATGCTTTAATTGCTTCGCTTGGGCGCTCAATTATTATTTCACCATTTTGATGACGTACTTGCTTAATATTTTCATTGATATGGTATTTGTGACTGCTAACGTAATCAGCTCTAAAGTTTTGGCTAGACAATTCAATACCTTGCTCTTTAAAACTTCTATGATCAATACGTGCATCAATACCTAAGTTTTCACAAAAATCATTTACATGGTTAGCCCATTCTAGGCGGGTATCAACCACAAACATTTTAGAAGAAAAATAACGATCTTTACCCGCACCGCCCTTTTCAGGGTTTACTGGATTATAACGCTTAAAATGCTTTACTTCGTCACGCTCTATACCGTCTAATTTTCTTTCAGAAAACATAAGGTGAACATGCGGGTTTTGCTGACCATCACTAGCTAGAGGACTATGAATTGCATAAGAATAAGTGAAGTTTTCACCTAAAGTTTTTTCAACAAATTTCTCTACTAATTCTTCTCTTTGTTCTTTATTAAGTTCTCTAGGTAATGAAATTTCTAATTCAGTATAAACACGCCCATTAATACGCTCATTCTTATCTGCTGACTTCCAAAAGTGTTTTGCATCAGTAGCCCATGACGGTAAATTTCCAGATTTAATATTTTCTAAATCATCTCTTTTATACTTTCCATCACGGTTAATGTAGGCGTAATGATTTGCGCCACGAGTTCCTGTAGAACCGTATTGCCTGCCTGTCTTAACTGATAAGTGATAGATCGCCATTTTATGCCTTTTTTGCTTTTGCTTTTTCTGTTTCTCGGAGAGAAACGCGGAAGCGTGCATTCCTACTGCTATAGTCATGATAACCTCTCTATATATTCGCTACAAGTGACAAAACAAATGCTTGCATTTGTCCGATTTTGAAGCAATGCAAGGCATTGATTTTAAAAGCGGTTTTTGGGGCTGATTTTTGGCTTTTTTTGTAATTTATTTTTATATAGATATGGGGTTTCACCCCAAGCCCCACATAAGGGAATAATTCCCTTATGAATCCCTACACTTCGCCAGTGGGTCATCGGGGGTAGACACTTCGTTTACACCCCCTTTAGGATTAGTGTGTTTTTTTGATTTTTGCTGATCAATATGTTTTCAGATGAGCCGTGAGCCTATGGCTTCCGTTCAGTCTGAAAAATATTGACAGTGCTATTGCCTTTGCGAACTCTTATAGTTTTTTGTTGCTTTGTATTTTTTTGGGATTTTTTAATTTTTCATTGTGATATTATTTGATCACCTTATAACTTTTGGATTAAGAAAATGAATATTGAGGATTTTAAATTTACTGAAGATCAAAAAAAATTCGTCACTGAAGAAATTGATCGTTTAAAAAAACTTGAGAACAAAAGTCAAACTGAAGAAATTATCTTAACTTTAGTTTCTAACATTGAATCAGGTACGCCAACGAAACAGCAAATTAGTTCTTTTGAACGGATTATGAAAAATGAGTTTAAAAAATATAAAGCTCGTTTAGAACTGGAAAAAATCAAGGAGGATGAAAAAAAACTTCTTGCAGGTTTAAAAAAAGAAGTCCAAGTTGCACAAGCTAAAGATCGAAAAAAACGTGAACACAAGCTTATTACAATTGGCGCTCTTTTTGAAATGGTAGACTTCCCATCTGAAGATAAAGGCATTATCACTGGGATGCTTTTAAGTGCTATTGAAAATGCAAAAAATAACCCAAGTTATTTTGATAGTTTGAAAGCTTCAGGTGACAAATTTATTAATGATCGTGAACAAGCAAAAAAATCAAAAAGCACTTTAGTTGATAATTCAGGAAGTGTTACTGCTGAATGACTAAAATTGAAATATCTTATATTTTGTCGCAACCCTGCGGGATTGCTTTGTAAGTCCCGCTTAGGGGCAAAGGGGAGTAGTTGCGGTTCTGCGGTCAGCTCGACAAAATCACAGATTTTGTCGGCTTCGCTTGAACCTTGCAACGGTAATCAGGGAGGGAAGAATTTTTATATTTCTTCAGTTCGCAAAGTAGACACTTTGCTCTATTGATACCGCCTAGAGTTTAGTTTTTAATATCATCTTTAAAAATATATAAGCAGGCAGTACCAAATAGCAAAGTTGTAGCTAGATTAAAAAATATTTTAATCATTTCGTAAAAATCTTGATTTGGTTGTCCAAGATCATTGTACCAGTGGCTACTTATAAAATTCCCAATGTTATACCCTGCCAACATTCCTACAAGTGTATAAATAATTATCATCAGAATTTTAGATTTATACTTAGTGTTTTTCATTAAAATTTTCCATTTGCTCTATGTTCTCATAGTAATCTAATTCAGTTACTTTCAACTCTAACAATATTGAGTGATAAAAGTTTAATGGTAGATTCAAAAGTTCATTGTGTACCGCCCATAAATCAACTTCAGATTTAAAAAGCTTAGTGTATCTTGGTTTGCCTTTTTGGATTCTTTCGCTTTCTTCTGCAATTAGTTCGGCTCTAATTTTATTTAACATATTGATCATATCTATAGCTGTTTGATCTATTGTATAGATATATGAAGTTTTGCCATTCATCCATAATTGAGCATCACGCTTATTGAACTTTGTATTTTCTTCATAGACTACATTATAAAAATCTATAACCTGTTCCCGACTGTATAAGCCATTCTTAAAGCATTCTATTTTGAACTGTGCATTATTCATATTAGTGACCTCAATAACTTTATGTTAGCTCTTACCTGTTAAGACTATGCTTTTTTGCATATCCATAAATTTGATTCGCAATGAACCGCAATTTTTTTGCTTCATTGGAATATCACCCGCAAAAAAATTGCGGGCGACTTTATCACCACTTTTTTGGTTTCTATATTTGATTTAAAACCAGTAATGTTGATTCTAAATCTTCAATATGTACACCTAGTTTTTGGGCTAGTCTGTGCATGTTTTTATCATCAAGTATTCTTAGCGCTTTGTGTAATGATGCATAATTATTTAATGTAGAAAACTCCTCTATTTTATCATCAATGTAAACTTGATCTAACCCAGCATCTTTAAAACACTCGATCACCTTTAGCCCAACAAAAGATAATTTTTCAATCATTTTAACCTTTCCTTAAATTGCTTCATTGATTAGTAAAGAAAGCCCCGCAGGGCTTACTTTATTATATTTGATCTATAAGGCTTATTACTCGTTTAGATGCGTATATCCCATTTGCATTTAACTGGCGTACCCAAGCGCCCCGACTTGGCGACCATTTAAAACCATTACTTTTTAAAATTTGGCGTATTTCTTCCGTAGGTTTACCATCAAATATAAACATGCAACGGTTTTCTATTTTGCATTCTGTATATTTATAAAGATCGTTCTCAACTTCATTTGAAGTTCTATTTTCAAGTGTTTGCAATTCTGCAATACGCTTTTTCAAGCGGTTAATTTCAGCATTATTATTCTGAAGTGAATAGCTTGCAAAACCAATTGAGCCATATTTAGGATTTAATACGTCTATAGCTTTTTCTTCAGAGAATCCAAGTTCAATTAATCCCTCTAAACGTGCATTGTGTTCGGGAAATTTTTTAATTAACTTGTTAGCCTTTTTCATTAACTCTTGCGCCTGCTGTAACTTCTCAAGCTTGCTTTTAAGTTTTTCTATTGCATTAGGGTCGTCACTTGAAATACCGCCCTTGCCTACGCTATCAGCTTTATTTTGATAGTATTCGGCTTTCTTCATTTCCTGAACTGATTTACCCATAATAGAGTGAATTTTAGAACGAAAGTTTCTATCTCGTTTTTCACTATGATGACCAACTAAAACTGGCTGTCCAAACGGTATACATTCAACCATTTGATTTGAACGTGTCGCCAATACTGTGCTTTTTACTGTTGCTTTATCAGCTAAAGCTTCATAACGATCTAAGCGGTTTTGTTGGCGTTCTTCATAACGGTTTAAGCGTTCTGCTTTGATTGCATCATTGTTATTTTGGTCGTTCATAATTCAATACCTTTTTAATTTAAGTCGCCAATCGACTTAATAAAAACATTATACCTAAATTGATTTGTTAGTACAAAACAATATATGTAAACAAGTGTAATTTTTATTGTGTGTCTTGAATGCTTCAGATTTGCGCTGTAGCGGGTTGTTTCTCTTTCCTGTGGTTTTGGTCACTCCCGATCTGAACCAAGCCCGCAGGCATTAAAAAAGCCCCTTGCGGGGCTTCTTTTCTTTTAATAAATCAATTTATAAATTGCTGTAGTATCTAAAACATTCCTATTTTTATGTATAACGTCTTTTATGTAATCACTAAAAAAAACGGCTCTGCGATTGATTGCAGGTTTTGAGCTGTATGTCATCATTGCAATTTTAGACAATGCAAATAAATTTACCACAATTGAAAATTCTAGGGCATTCAGGTTAAACGCTTCGTCCCATCCATTTTCCATATAAAAAATTGAATCAGATTGCAAAGTCCAAAAGCCGTTTTTAGTTTCCCATACTCCCCCGTCATAGCTTTCACATAATCGGCTTGCTTCTTGATATAAGATATTTTCCCATACATAAATTGTATGAGCCATTGCAACTGTATAGCGTGGAAATTCGCTTTCTTGCATTGACTGCATAGCAACTAGGTCGGTTTTATTAAAGCTGTCATAGCTCATGTCTGCGATTTCTTCATCAGTCAACAAAACTAAATCAGTCATTTTTTAATTCCTTTGTATGAGGTCGCCAATCGACCTGATAAATACATTATACCTAAATTGATTTGTGAGTACAAAACAATATATGTAAACAAGTGTAATTATTATTGTGTGTCTTGAATGCTTCAGATTTGCGCTGTAGCGGGTTGTTTCTCTTTCCTGTGGTTTTGGTCACTCCCGATCTGAACCAAGCCCGCAGGCATTAAAAAAGCCCCTTGCGGGGCTTCTTTTAATTATGCGTATGATGAAACATAACTGCGCTTATAAACCTTTGTGCCTGTTGCTAGTGTTTCGTATTCGTGCGGTGTCGCTCTGATATAGCTTGTGATCATGATATAGCCGTCTAAAATTTTCTTTTTAATTGGTTCTCCAATAAATTCGTTTTGCTTTGGTGATACTTCACTTTGCATAAAAGCCGTATCATGTGAGCGTTTAGCAATTTCCCGAACTTCACAAAATGCGCCTTTCTTAGATACCACTTGATAAAATTCTACGTTGGTTTGTTCATAGCCCCAGCATGTAGATAAAATATCGCCTACCTGTAGTTCTTCACGGAATTTTTTTAAACGCTCTGCGGTTTTTTCTTTGTTCTGTAATTTTTGCTCATATCTTGCATTACATGATTGGATACTTTCCCCAACGGCTTGTTTTAAACGCTCAATTGTTCTGTAGTGAGTATTGATAAATGGTTTTTTTGCTTTTGCTCGATACGCCTTACATACAAGCATTTCAGTTGATACAAAAAAAACCGAACCGTCTTTAGCAGTTAAAACCAAACTGCCCTCATAGAACATTTGACCTTTTTCATTTTGAGTAAAATTTTTCATTTTCGAGTACCTTTTGTATGAGGTCGCCAATCGACCTGATAAATACATTATACCTAAATTGATTTGTGAGTACAAAACAATATATGTAAACAAGTGTAAAACTCTAGGCGGTATCAATAGAGCAAAGTGTCTACTTTGCGAACTGAAGAAATATAAAAATTCTTCCCTCCCTGATTACCGTTGCAAGGTTCAAGCGAAGCCGACAAAATCTGTGATTTTGTCGAGCTGACCGCAGAACCGCAACTACTCCCCTTTGCCCCTAAGCGGGACTTACAAAGCAATCCCGCAGGGTTGCGACTAGGGCAGGGGGTTAATAATCCCAACGGCTTGCAACTGATCTAAAGTAAATTGATTTTTCATAGCCTAGTTTTCTTTCTACTGAAAACTTCCAACGGTTTACCGATGGCTTATCTATTCCTGAAAAATAAATAGGGTTAAAATTTGGTACTCGATAAACCTTTCTTTTTTTACAGCTCGGAATGCAATTTAAAATTTCATCTGCAATCATTTCATTATCACATTCAAAAATTGCATCACTGCCCGCTTTAATCACTTTGCTTTTTTCTAGTACCCCATACCAATTAAGGAGAATATAAAAGCGGTATATATGGGAAATATCAACGCTATATAGCCCTTTCATATCTTTGTATGATTGAGCTGTTTCAACTATAGGCAACTCTAACGAAAGTTGTTCTTTACTGGTCATAACTCAAAGCCTTTTTTATTAGATCGCCAATCGACCTGACAAATATATTATACCTATATTGATTTGTGAGTACAAAACAATATAGGTAAATTAATGTAATAGCGTTATGCGCCCTGATTGCTCTTATTTTTCGCTGTAGTGGGTTGTTTCCCTTTCCTGTGGTTTTGGTCACTCCCGATCTGAACCAAGCCCGCAGGCATTAAAAAAGCCCCTTGCGGGGCTTACTTATGTTTGCTTTAGATAGGTAAAGTAAAAGTCTAAAATTTGTTTAAATAGATTAATTGCTTCGTGATGTGCTTCAGCAATATTGGAATGTTCATGGGTGAAATAAAACTCATGTGGTGCTTTATCTATGTAGATAGTAATAATGTTTGCATCTTGCATTTGACAGTTTCCAAAGGACACGCAAAATGTACCTTTTGGACTTTCAAGATAGGCTCTTGAGTAGTAATCGAAGTTTGCTTTTTCAAAAGCATTTAGTAGTTCAATAACTATTTTTTTAGTATCCAACTTTGTGAAAATATTGTTCATAATTAATCACCTATTATTTAAGTCGCCAATCGACTTAATAAATACATTATACATATAATGATTTGTGAGTACAAAACAATATATGTAAACTTTTGAAATTATTATTACTGCTATACTAATTAACATTAATACGCATAATATGATTTGTGAGTACAATACAACTTAGGTATAATATTAGCTCGAAAGTTTACGCACGTATTGGGAATGCTTCAGCATACCCAATGCTAAGTAAAGCTTTGAGCAATCAACCGACTGTAGGCAAGGGCTACCGTTCTCGCAGGCATAGAGGGCGATAGTAGAAACACTATATATAGTGGCTAGTAGGTATGAGATCCGCACTAGATATAGTGTTATAGAATTACTTAATTAAAAGCAGGGCAGGGCTTCATGGCGAACTTATCTAATGAATTTGCAATACCTTTAAAGGTCGTTACTGCACGTTGCCAACACTTGAAAGCAAGTTTTAAGGGTATCTTTAATAAGATTGAATCAAAGGCTATCAAGTATAAAAACGATGATAAAAAAATTAGTTCTTTGGTCACTTGGGATGATTGGATATATGCAGGCTTAGACTGCTATGCTCCAGACTGGCAGAAAGGTTTAAATGTTGGTGATGCAATTCCCGATCATCTAATCAATAATTTGCCTTGTCCTACTGGTGAACTGGTCACGCTCGGTTCTTGGATGCTGACAAAGAATATTTATAGATTTGAAAATGAGGTAGCAACTGAACTAACAAAAAGTAAATTTGAGGGCAATTTGCCAAACTTTTTGATCAATGTTCCTGAGCTGTGCATTTACGTTCAAACTGATAATTTTGATTTGCACTTTCAGCAATCTAAAATTTATGGAGTGATATTTACCTTAACTGAACTTTGCTATCAAAAAGTTTTAGTATCTACGATTTTTCTTGATACTGGTTTAACTCGAACAATCGTCTTATTAGTCAATGAAGAAAAAGCTATAGAAGATTGTTTATCAGATTTCATAGATGAATTTCATGATGACCGTTCAATATTAGATGAAAATGAAATAGATCAATACCAATCCCTACAAAAGCAACTTATCAATATTTTGCTTTGGTTCAGTTTATCTAAGCCTGATTATGTCCCATTGCTTCCTGACAACCATAAGGAAAGGGTAGGCGTTCAGACCGTAAAGCGTGTGCCTAGATTATTTGAAGCCCAAAAGTACAAGCCTTTTATTGCAGGCAAGGAAATGTCTAAGCAGATTAAAGCCGTAAATGATCAATTAACTGAATATTCTAAACAATCATCAAAAGTACACCGCAGACCACATTTAAGGCGGGCGCACTATCACTTGTATTGGTATGGGGCAAAAGGTAGTTATGAACGATACGATTTTAAATGGATACCTATAACTTTAGTTGGCGGTACTATAAAAAATATGGACTGACCTTTTTGACATTTCCCCCGCACTCATAACCCACTTAAATCATTCAATAAAGTAGATGCCTGGTCAAGACTGCATACTTGCAGTTTTGACCAAGCATCGGAATATGATTTTTCACAGTAAGAGTTTTGGCCAAGTATGGACCAAGCAATGAAATTGCAAGTCCATACGTGCTAAAACGGTTTTAATTAATAGGGTAGGGCGGTTTTAATGGCGGGAAAACATAGAAGATAGACTGGCATAAGTAATGCCCAAAAGTAGCAAAATTCCACGTATTCGCAAAATTAGAAAACAGAATACAAGCATACTTAACCAAAAAAACTTAGTCCCAGTTAAGCTAGGGAAAAAGAACATAATAATTGCAGGCATTAAAAAGCCAGTGATGATAAGTACCCTGATTATAATTTTCTGCATGTCAGTCCCTCCAAAGACAAATAAGCCCCACTTATTGGCGGGGCGGTATTTCTAGCAACTTAAAAATATTAGATAGATAGGGTCGCTTATTTTGGCTCTCCAATTCATTTATAGCGTACTCAATTGCAACCTGATCTACCTGTGTAATTAGGTAATCAAAGTTTTTTTGATCAATTTCATTATTTATGATCACCTTATTTTTTAGATCATTTAGGTTCATATCAAGCCCTTAATTTTCATCAAGCTTTAATAAGTTTTCATTGATAAGCCAAGCCGATAATGCCTGTCTAATTTGGTCACTTCGGTTGATACCATGAACAGCCTTAAAGCTGTTTATCTTCACATCATACAAGTGATTAATGGTGTAGATTAATTGCTTAGAATTACCCTTACTTAATTCTTCACTGTATGGCGCACTTGGATTGTTTAAATAGAAGTCCAAAGCCGATCTAGCAATATCTGCTAGTACGACTTTTCTTTTATCCGCTACTTTCTCGATCTTTTTGTATAGATCGGGATTGATCTTAATTTTTTGAATTTTGTCAAAGTTCAAAGAATTAACAATGTGAGCCTTTTCATTTGCAATATGGGCATTGCTACTGGTCACAGTAGCATTGCCTTTAGGTGCTTTCATTCAGTCATTCCCTCACGTTGTAAAATTTCATCAATTAAAGCATCGACTTCGGCAATTGCTTTCTTATCCTGTTTCCCATGATCATCTTTATATTCATAGATAGACAAGCCCTCGCCCAATGAACGTGAAAAAGCAGTTCGTAACGCAATCTTAGTGTCCAAAATTGGTAAAGGGTAACTTTCAGCTAACCACTCTTTAACCTCATTAAAGACCTTAGTTTGTGGGTTTACGCCACTCAATAAAAAGTAAGCTGAAAAATCACGATAGCCCTTAATTTCATTGATTGATTTTAAGGTTTCTTTAGTAGCCCAAGCATCCAATGGACTTGTCGTATTTGGAACGATCGCAACGTCACAAGCTACAATAGCAAGGCGTGTTAATTCTGACTGTCTGCCTGCGCTGTCAGTGATTACAAAGTCATATTTTGATTTAATTTTAGCAATCTCTTTGGCTAAGTTGGTTTTTGGTACACCAATAACAGTAAAGCCTAAATCAATATCTGCTTCTTCACGTACAGTAGCCCAGTCAAGTGAACTAGCTTGCGGGTCACCATCAACTAACAGTACGTCATACCCACGTAGAGATAAGCCCATAGCTAAATTAATTGAAGTCGTTGTTTTAGATACACCGCCTTTCTGATTAACCAATGCTATTACTTTAGATAATTTTTCAGTGTTATTGCTCATGTTCTTTTCCTTTAAATTAAGTATTGTCTGTTGTTTTTACTGATCGTCTGCTTTCAGGAAGAATGCCTTTATCGACCATTGAATTAATTAAAAAATCTGTTTGGCTTAAATTGTTATCTTTGCAGAATTTAATAAGTTTCAACTTATCTTCATGGTTCATACGTGTTTGAAATCTATCTTCTTTGACAACTTCTTTAACACTGTTTTGATTACCAATCATTGTTGATCTTGTCTTACCTTTAGTAGATTTAATCATAGGTATATTCCCTAACTATTTATACATATATTAATTTGTACTCACAAAACAATCAAGGGGTATTTTAGATACTTTTGTAATTGTTCTCTATTGTTCTAATAGTTTGTTATTTAAAGTCTTTATAAGTAAAACTATATATAAGCAATACTTATATATGTACTGGGAATAGGCGCTATTACAATAAGGCGCTTATCTGCTTCAACCTCACAACCTTAGTCGTTTTCGCTTCGCTTCAACCGCCTTGCGGTTGGTGAGATTGAGCAGATTTCGGCAATATTCACCCTAGATAGCCTAAGCAAAAAAAATTGCTTAAAATGGCTATCTTGAATATTGCCGTTGTAGCATTGCTGTCGGAGCCGACATCGCTTTCAATCGACACTGTATGCCAATGTAAGGGCATAACAGCAAGTGAGTATTTAGAGCCTTACAGCTCCCCTGCACACGCATTAGCTCACTCACTAGGTCGGCAATCTCAAGGAGGGTTTCCCCAACGTCTTATTTATGCCAGTTCCTAGCGTATTCCCTGCGTCCCCGCCTATTGTGCGTTCATCAGCAAGCGGGCGTTTTACACTGGCTAGGTGCTTAACTCTTGCGTTGGTGATACTGCCGTCACTTGTATCCTCCTGCTACACCAACCGTCTTTAAAACTCTATGCCATTGTTGACCCATTTAAGGCAATGCACTTACAAACATAAAGTTTTATAAAACACAGGAGTAGACGAAGCTCGGCAAATAAACAATGCGCTTATTTGATACACGAATAGACACTAAATTAACGAAGTTTTTTCATTGTATGACTTGCAAAATCTAATATAAATGCAATAATAGAGTTCAGGTACAAGCCTTTCAGGTGAAATCATAACGGTCGCCAAACCTTATGATCTTCGTTAGATGATGTTTACCGCATCAAATAACTGTGTACCGAAGAATATAGAACATAGCCCCGATAGTTGCAAGACTATCGGGGCTTTTTCTTTGTGCGCTATTTCACAATTTCCCTATAACAATCAAAAACTTTTTTTTGCTATTTATTGAAATATCATAGAGTTATAACTCTAAATCACCCTAAATAAAGGGTATCACCACACGCTTAATTATTATTCATAAAATCAAAATAAATTAACTATCGCCCTCTGTGCCTGCGGGAACGGTAGCCCTTACCTACAGTCGGTTGATTGCTCAAAGCTTTACTTAGCATTGGGTATGCTGAAGCATTCCCAATACGTGCATAAACTTTCGAGCCTTTATACTCAATAGTAAAAAATTACAATTAAGTGATTGAATATGAATACTTAATAATAAGAGTGTTATCTTTTTGTTTACCATTTAAAACAGTTGAAATGGTTAGATTTTAGTAAACTTGTTCTATTTTTAAACTTATAGAGTTATACTGTTATAACTCTATAACCGATAAGGCTAGAACTATGAAAAAAATCTTCGTCACAATGGGCATTTTGAGCCTAACAGCACTTACAGCCTGTGCCACAAATACATCATCACAAAAGGGATTAAAAAAATCACCATGCGCTTGCGTATATCAACCAATCCCAAGCGCTGAAAATCAAATCTCTGACCCATTCGCTCAAGTAACTAAAACGGTAAAAACTGGGGGTAATGTCGTATGAAAAAACTATTACTTCCGATCGCTACGGCTTTAGTTTTGACGGCTTGTTCTGACGAGCCTAAAGCGCCTGAAGTGAAAGGGGATGACTATGTAGGCGTTTGGATGAACCCAATAGGGCAACAATCGCAATCAGCAAATGACGTAATTATCAATGATCGAATCATTATTGATAAAAGCACAACTAAAGACGTTTACACCGTCACTATTTTAGCTAAAGGCGTTTTTACAGACATGAAGTTTAAACCTGATAACGGTTTGCTTTGTGCGCCTAACGATGCTTGTTTTCAGCTTGTAGATGGAAAGCTAAAGCTTGGTAGTGAAAGCGGTGTTCTAACTTATGAGAGAGAACAGCAAAATGGAAATCAATAAAATTAAACTCGGTCTAGCTTCTGCGGTTGTCGCTTTAGGTCTAACTGGCTGTTTCACTTCTAAGCCTGACATTTCAGGCGTATGGGTTCCCGAACACACTCCAAAATCTGAATTTTTTTATTCGTACTATGTGATTTCTGAAGCTGATAAACAGGGCAATTTCCCAGTAAAGAAAGTCAATTATCAAATCCAAAACATGAACCAATATAACCCTGCAAAGTTGCCTAAATTTACTGGTGAATCAAGCGGGGTCTTAACATTCGTTAAAGACGATACATATTGCTATGAAGGCTCTTTGGCTAGTGATTGTTTTGTCTATTCAGACGGAAAATTAAGAAAATCAGATACACAAAACTTTTTCTTAAAGACTTCAAAAAACCCGCCCGAAATTCCAGTAATTCGCTGAGGTCACTATGAAAAAGATTATCTATGCTTTCTTGCTTCTGTTTAGTTTTTTTAGCTTTAGCTCGGCTTATGCGGTCGATAACTTTACCAATCCACAAGATTTAGGCAATGGCAGTACACCTACTGGGACGACTGGCGGTTCTAACGGTGCGTATAACTCTAATCAAATATCGCAGAATGTATCTGAAGTTACCAAAAATGGTATGTCTGAATTAGACAAGGTTGTTGATAGTCTGATTACTGGTGTTGATAAAAACATTAAAGACAATTTGCAAGGTTACTATCAGAAAGTCACAGCTCCAATCATTCCAGTTTTTGCAGGCTTTATCATTATTTGGATTTCGTTCCAAGCTATTAAAATGATGTTAGGCATGGCTGTAGAAATTCAGGGTGTGATAGCCACTTTCGTTATTATGCTGTTGATTTGGTCAATCGTATTTTCATGGGATGCTTTCTTTCCATACGTTGCTGAAGTATTCCTCGATGATGTACCGAACCTGATTACTGAAATGACAGGTACAGATTCAAAAACAACATTGCAGTCTTTTGTATCTATTATCTTTGAATCTATCGCATTAGCTTTTAATAACATTGATACAGGTATTACCAATGTCGTTTCGGGCTTCTTCTTTGTCCTGATCTATAGCTTGATTTTTGGTTTAGCCTGCATTGTCTGCGGTTTATTCTTCTTAATTTGGATTATCTGTAAAGTCATTATTGGCATTCTAATCGCAGTTGCACCGATTTTTCTTGCATGTGCAATGTTCCCTGCAACTCGCAGATATGCCACAAACTGGCTACAAGCAATTTTAACCCCTCTTGTTGTTCTTCTTTTGCTGATTGTGAGCTGTGACTTAGTGCTTACTTCAGTTGTCGCAGGCATTCAAAACCTTAATGAAAACGGCAGTACGTTTACTGGGGCTTTCATCATGGTAATTGTTTTGATCGTTGTTATTGGGCTGTTTTGGCTTGTTCCAAAAATTGCAATTTCTTTGGTCGGCAGTGGCTTTGAAGCTTCAACCAGTGCGACTTCAAGTATCACCAGTTCAGGCACCAATATGGTTAAAAGTTTTGGTCGTGGAGGTAAACGCTAATGACACCACAAGAAAAAGCGCAGTTAGACGCTCAAATTAAAGAGATTCAAGACAATACTAAAAAGTCTGAAAATCGTAACGGTAAAATCACTATTTGGGTTCTTGGTTTGGCGACCGTTCTAGGTATAGGTAATGTTGCTCAAGGTATCGCAATTAAAGGATTAACACCTTTAAAACAACCAGTTCCTATGATTGCTGTAATTGATTCTGAAACTGGAATTATGACCAGTGTAGAAAAGTTTGATTCAACTACTGACCCTAAACTTATTGAAAAATTAGTGACCTCCTACTTTTGGGACACTATCAGCAATCGCTATGGCTATTACGGCAAAGTTGGTAAAGACCAACTTTCTGCACAGTACAGCAAAGCTTCTATTTTCTTAGATAGCCAAGATCGTACCGACTTTGAAAATGAAGTTAGCGGAATGAATCAAAACTCACCTTACAACCAACTAGGTGAAACTGGCTCAATCACTCCTAAAGTTATTGCTGTCAACTTTCTTGGCAACAATAAAGTTCAAGCCAACTTTAAAACAACCGTTATTAAAGGTGCTGAAATTCGCCAGTACAGCTACACAGTGACGGCTGACTATATCACTGACAACTTTGACGATCTCAACGTAAAAGATCGTTGGATTAACCCATTTGGCGTGAAGTTTAAGAACTGGAACTTAACGCAAAACTCATCAAATGATGCGTTAGTTACTCAAAACCCAGTTACTCAACCATTGCCTAAACCTGAAGCAAGCACTGCTTCTGAGCCTGTGGCACAGACTTCTAATAATTAATAAGGTAATCGGATATGAAAAAGACCCTTATAAGCATTTTACTTACAGCAACGTGCATTGCTTCAGCGCCAACTTTTGCTCGTCAAATTCCTGTTGGTTTGAAAACGGATAACCGCATTAAAGTTGTTCCGTATTCTGAAAGCCACGTTGTTGAACTATCAACGACTTTTGGTATTTCAACTACTGTCGAGTTTGGAAATGAAACTATCCAAACTGTTGCTTCAGGTGACACGATTGGATGGCAAATAATCCCACAAGGTAATCGTCTATTCATCAAGCCTGCGGAAAAACCACAAGCAGGCATGAACCGTACAAACTTAACCGTAATCACTGATAAGCGAAATTATTACTTCAATCTATTCAATAGTTCACAACCAGTTTATGTACTGCGCTTTAACTATGCAGATGCCAATAGAACTAATCGTTTATTGGCACAACAAAATGCACCTCGTCCCGCTTTAGGTGAACTGCCTATGACAAGCCAAAAATGGGGAATGGATGCCACTAAAAGCAAATCTATTAAAGTTCTTGGCGTAAGTGATGATGACCAATTCACATTTATTCGTATTGCGAAAAATTCACCTCGTCCCGCAGTTTATGCGGTTAATGGTGAGGGATACGAAGAACTTACCAACTCAAGACAAGAGGGGGATGTAATCGTGATTGAGAAAGTAAACGATGCTTTCACTCTGCGACTTGGCAAAGAATACGTTTGTATTCTCCGTAAACCTGAAGTGATTGGAGGAAAATAAAATGACAAATGAAAATAAAAATTTGGGTAACGATGACTTTAAAACCCAAGATAACTTCAGCACTGAAAATCATGTTTTCCATGATGAAAAAAAAGAACATGGTAAAGATGATTTTGAACGTCAAGATGCTTTTGAGAATAAGCCTAAAACGTCTGTTAAAAATATAGACATAGGCAAATTGGTTAAGTTCGGTGGCTTACTAGCCCTCATTATTGGCTTGGTAATTTTTGGCGTTTATCTGAAATTGCAAAAGAACAAAGAAAGCCGTGTAGAAAGCGGTGTAGAAAGTGCTGTTGCTAAACCAGTAACAGGGATGGACGGCAGTAATTTTAATGGCATGGATAGATTCGGATTCGGAAATCCGCAACCAATCCCAACTGCGACTACCCCTGACCCTGTAAACCCTACTGAAAAAAGCCCTGAACAGCTCGAAATGGAGCGTCAATTAGCTGAACAGCAACAACAACTAGCAATGCAACAAGAGCAGGCTAGACAAGATGCTATGGCTAAAGAACAAGCCCTTTTAAACGCCCGCTACAAGTCTGGAATCATGGTTAATGAGAATGGCGGTAAAGGTGGCGGTGTTAGCCCTAATGGTGATGCTAGTGCAATGGCAGGCATACCGCCTGAACTTGCACCGTTATTTATGGGTATGCAAGCTTCACAACAATCTAATGCCAATGGCAACCAAGCGGGTGCAAGCAATGTAAATCCACGCATTGCAAATAGCACTGCGGGTTCTATGGGTGGTCGTTTTGATTCAAGCACTTCTAATCAAAAAGCGCCTATTGCTCATGCAAGTTATAACGCTGATCGTAGAATGCTTATACAACAAGGCAAGATCGTAGATGCAGTTTTAGAAACTGCTGTTAAAAGCGATTTACCAAGCAACATTATTGCTCGTGTAACTAATGATGTTTATAGCGAACAAGGACGTAATCGTTTACTGCCTGCGGGTACTCGTTTATTCGGTCAATACTCATCAATTGTTAATGACGGACAAGCAGAAATCGGGGCGGTTTGGAATCGTGCAATCACACCTAATGGCGTAGAAATTATGCTCGATAGCCCAAGCACTAACAGTCTTGGTATCGCAGGCTTAGGCGGTAAAGTGAACAACCATTATGGGCGCATATTCGGAACAGCTACTTTACTTAGCATTATTGGTGCGGGTGTAAGTAATGCAGGTGTTAGCAGTAGCGACCAAAACAATGCTTCACAGACTTATCGTACTGAAGTTGCAAACTCATTCGGCAATCAAGCTGACCGTGTTCTACAACGTAACTTGTCAATTCCTCCGACTATTACAGTCGCTCACGGCACACGCATTAAAGTTCTAGTTGCTAAAGACTTGGACTTTTCAACTATTTTAAACCAATAAGAAAGGCGCTTAATTATGTCAATCCTTGTACTTGAAGATTTGAAAAAAGCTTTTGGTGATGATCTTGATAATGATCAAATTACTGAAATTTCAGTTAATAAGCCTTTGGAATATTTCATTGCTATGAAAGGTACAAGGGACATGATTAAAAAAGAGAATCCTAACCTTACCTATGCGCTTTTGAAGCGATTAGCCGAAGGCATTGCAACTGAAACCAATCAAACAATTTCAGAAGCACAGCCTTTGCTTTCTGCTCAAATTGCATCACCGCAACATGAGGGTTTATTTTTCCGTATTCAATTTGTCCGTGACCCTGCCGTAACTGGCGGGTCGATCGGCTTATCTATTCGTAAACCAAGTATTTTAAGTCTGCCATTTTCAGCTTATGAGGAAGTTTTAAATTCTGTTGAACCATTTGCAAAAATCACTGCAAAAGATCAAGAGCTATTCGATTTATACGAAGCCCGAAACTTTCATGAGTTCATTCGTAAAGCGGTGGGTTATGAAAAAAATATCATTATTTCTGCGGGTACAGGTTCAGGAAAAACAACTTTTTTTAACTCCATTATTCATGACTGCATACCACTGGGCGAACGACTAATCACTATTGAAGATGCTAAGGAGTTACGCCCTCCGCATGAAAATACGTTGCAACTTTATTATTCAAGAGGTGGACAGGGTAAAGCTAAAGTCGATGCACAGTCATTAATGGAAGCTTGCCTGCGTTTGTATCCAAAACGCATTTTACTGGGTGAGATTCGAGGTGCTGAAGCATTCACTTATTTAAACCTAATTTCTTCAGGGCATGGCGGTTCAATTGCGACATTACATGCCAATGACCCACTTAATGCTATTGAGCGTTTAACGCTTATGGTTCTTATGGCAGGCACTACATTAACCAGTGACCAAGTTAAATCTTTTGTTAAACAAAGTGTAGACATTATTGTTCAACTTGGAAGAACAGAAACAGGCGGTTATGGCTGTTCAGCTATTTATTTTAAAGCTTATGAGGATTTCAAAAATGAAAAAACACATTTTTCTAGCGTTGCTTAGTTTAGCTAGTGTTGCCTGCTCATCTAAGGGCTTGGACGGACAATACAATCGTATTGATCAAACAGCATTTGAGAAAGAACAAGGCATGAGTAGCGGGCTTATCGTTGCCAATAAAGGTACTCAAGTTACCTTAAAAAACTCATGGGGTGATGTTGCATTATCGGCTGTAGAGAAAGATAAAAAAATGGTTGTTCAATATAACAATCAAGACGCTTTCTTAATGGAACAAAAGGGCGGTGTTATTACTCTGACCGATGTTGATAACCCAAGCCAAGCATACAAATTTAAAAAGGACTAAGCCATGAAAAAAACAACTATTGCTCTTTGCGCCTTAATTAGTTTGTCTGCTGAAGCACAGTTACCGCAGACATTTACCCAAGTTCTTCAGTCATTTGCTCAAAGCAATAAATTAACTTATGTGCCTGAAGCTCCCAATCAAGGGAACTATGTCACTTATAAATTTTCAAGTGATGCCAGTTGCCAAAACGAAGCATGTGCCGATCTTAAAGTTTATTACAGCATTGACCCTGCTTGTGTACCGCAAGAAGTGGGGTTATTTGGTGAATTGCCAGTAAGCATCCCTAACGCAAAAGCATTGTTTGTATCTCCGACCATTTCTGACAATACAAGCCAAGCTCACGACTTCATGCGAGTTCAAGCAAATGGCGGGTGCTATGAGTTATCAATGGGTGAACAAGGCTCACACTATAAAACCTTAGTTGATCTAGCTAACCGTTTGGCTGTGGCTAAGTGATGAAATAGCAACGGGCCAAGTTTAAACAGGTAACGTAGTTCCTGGTTAAACTGTCCTCGTTGCGGTAGAGGAATAATGAAAATGAAATTAAAAAAACTATCGCTACTGGTACTGGTAGGTTTAAGCGGGGCAACTATTGCTTCAAATTTACCTTACAACGATATTGTGACTTCAGCTTCAGCTAAATATGGATATGACCCGCTTTTAATTCATGCAGTAATTCAAAAAGAATCTTCGCATAACAATACTGCTAAGTCAGGCGTAGGCGCTCAAGGTTTAATGCAACTTATGCCCGCAACGGCTCGTTCTTTGGGCGTTACCAATCCCAATGACCCCACACAAAATGTTAATGCGGGTACTCGTTACCTGAAGCAATTAAATCAGCAATTCGGCAACATGCCCCATGCACTCTATGCCTATAACTGGGGTATGGGTAATTTACGTTCGTATCTGAAAGGTAATAAAAAAGTTATGCCTAAAGAAACGCAAGACTATGTGCCTAAGATCGCCCAGTTTTATAGAAATTATGGCGGTACTGGTTCATATTTTGGTGGCAACGTAATTAAAGGCGGGACTACTTCAGGTGGCAAGCCTGCAACGACTGGCATAGAAAACAGTAATCAGAAGAAGATACAAGCCAAGCTAGAAACACAAAGCGCATGTAAGCCTGTAAAGCTACCTGAAGCAGAACAAGTTGATATTGATTCACCTATCAACCTACCGCCTGTTCCCCCTGTAACTGGTGGCGTAGGTAAAACAGTTTTTGACCCGACAAAAAATGCCGATGCAGTTCTACAAGTTCAAGAATTAATGAAGCAGATTCAAGTCTTGAAAGGGCAATATGACAGTGTGACTAAAGGGCTTGCAGGGCTAGGACTTCTTACCAATGTGATGCAAATTGCAGGCTTTGAATTGCCTAATGGCTTTGATGCTCAACCGACTAATATTTTCAATACACCTAAAGAGCAAAACGCCTACAACGAATTGCAACGTCAAATTGCGACCAATACTGGTGTATATGCAAGCAAGGAATTGGCACAGATTCAAAACATAACTGCAAGCCGTGTAAACACAGCTTATGTAGACGCTGAAGTAGCTTGGACACAAGTAAATTGTAATATGCAAAACCTAAAGTCGTTGGCTCAAGTAAGTACCAATACGTTAAAGCAATCAAAAGACTTGGCGAATGCCCTTGCTATTGAAAACAGTATGTTGGTAGCCAATCAAGCGAAGCTTAAAGCTAACATGCTCATGATGCAGTCAAGCATGGATTCTTATAAGGTCGCTTCCCATCAAGCCGTTCAAAAATTCTTGGGGACAGTAAAATGAATGATCAATCGCAAAAAATCTTCGGTCACGCTGTTTTAGCTGTTGTAATCACTGTGATTACAACATGGGCTATTTTTTTACCGAAGTTTTTTATTATCCCAAAAGATCATAAAGTCCAAGCTATTCTTTATGCAATTCCATTGACGTTTAAAACGCCTTTATACGTTTTAATATTGCTGTTGGCTTTGGTTATTAGTAGTGCTTTGGCTTGGTTTTATTTTCAAAACAATAAAACACCTTTTGGGGGCGAAAGATACGTTCGTGTTCTTCGGGGCTTGCAATTAGTAAGCCCATTCAAATTAAGAAGAATGACCAAAGAAAAAGATTACCAAATCCGTTTTTGCGGTATGCCTGTTCCTAAAGATTTAAAATATAAACACTTCCTTTTAACTGGTGGTACTGGTCAAGGTAAGTCAGTTTCAATCAGTGATTTTTTAGATTCTTGTGTTGCTGATTCTCGCAGTAAAACCCGCTTAATTGTGGTTGACCCTAACGGAACTTACGCAAGTTTATTTGCTAAGAAAGGTGATGTTATTTTCAACCCTTTCGATGCTCGATCAGTCCATTGGTCAGTGATTAATGAAGTACAAAATTCTTATGACATTGAAACATATTCAATGACAATCATTCCTAAATCTTCAGACGCAAATCACGAAAATTTTAATACGATGGCTCGTACTATTGTTAAGTCTGCCATGACCAAAGTTTTAGAAATGGATGAACTTACTAGAGAACAGCAGACACAACAATTTTTAGAAATTTTATTAATTTCAAGTGACGATAAACTCAAAGAGTTTTTAGTAGGTACTCAAGCTTACAGCTTACTTGGCAACTCTGAATTAGTCGGTACTTTACGCAGTATTGTTACTACATATTTAAGCCCTCACACTCATTCTAAAATTGGTGATTTTTCGTTTAGGGATTATTTAAAGCATGGTACTGGCAATATTTTTATTACTTGGCGTGAAGATCAATTAACTGCATTGCAACCATTAGTTAGCTGTGCGACTGACGTTATTTGTAGTTCTTTATTATCTGACTTTGATAACTATTCTGATTTTATATTCTGCCTAGATGAACTCGGCTCTTTGAACCGTTTATCGTATCTCGAAGCAGTATTAACTAAAGGACGTAAACATAGACTTATTGCTTTAGCAGGCATTCAAAGTCTGGCTCAATTAATCACGATCTATGGAGAAAAATTCTCTATTACGCTACGTGGTTGTTTTTCTTCTTTTGGTGTCTGTGCTGTCAACTCTCAAGACACTTATACACCCCAAGAATATGAAAAAGCTTTCGGTGCAATTGAAGTATTAAGGAAAATGAAATCTGCAAATAAAGATTCAAGACCTGAACTTGTAAAAGAAAAAGAAAATGTAGTTAAAGCTGAAGAAATAAGCAGTCTTAAACCTCTGCACTTTTATATGAAGTTTTCAGGACATTACCCGCCAACTTTAGTAACGATGAAATACCGCACCTATGCTAAAGTTTCGGATTCTTTTTTGGCTGTATAGAAATTTTAGGGACAAGTTATGAAACGTGAACAACTTTATGTAAGTGATGAATTTTTCGCAGAAATGGACGAACACTTTTTGAGATATAAGCGTGGTGAATTAAAAGTTCCTGAAGAATTTAAGAACCGCAGACTTACCAAAAACTTAATTTATCTTATCGCTTTAGACCAGTTCTTTAAAGAGAAACATAAATTTTCAAATAGACCATTTATTGATTAAGCTAGTAGAGTTATACTGTTATAACTCTATAAGGAATAATGACAATGTTTAAAAAACTTATAATCGGTTTAGCTTGCAGTACGCCACTGTTTGTATATGCGTCACCTTATGATGATCTTATTCACAAACATTCTGTAGCCAATGGTTTAGACCCTAATTTAGTAACGGCAATTATGGCAAGAGAAAGCGCCTTTAAGCCAAATGCTCGATCACATAAAGATGCTAGGGGTTTGATGCAAGTCATTCCCTCTACAGCTCGTTTAATGGGTGTAGACCCTAGCCGATTATATGAACCTGAACAGTCTATTATTGCGGGTACTCGTTATCTCGCTTTCCTGAATAAAAGATTTAATGGTGATCTTACAAAAATGATTGCTGGATACAATGCAGGGCATGGGGCAGTTGAAAAGTTTGGAGGTATTCCCCCTTACCGTGAAACACAAAACTATGTACGCCTTGTATCCAGTAAATACCAAACACTAAATGGGGGTGGTTCATTTAAAACTTACACTGCAAATAATAACCCTACTGAAGCCAGTCGAAAAAGTGACATTCTAGTTCTCGCTTCATGGCAACAAAATCAGTACCCGCAATACTCCGCAAGTCAAAATCAAAGTACAGAAAACAATAGCTATTCAGCACAATCTGAACCTGTGCGCCTGCGTGTAAATAATCAACCAAGCAATCAACCAAACGTGCAACAAGCATCGTTTGTTCAAACTCTTAACAAAGGGCAATACGTCCAAGTATTTTAAGGAATAGATCATGAATCTTTTAAATAAACTCAATCCTAAGCAATACGCAATTGTCTTATTTGCTGTTTTTTATGCTCAATTGGCAAATGCTGCGTTTGGTCAAAAATTTGCTCAAAAGCTTAACCAATTTAATGATGAATTAGTCATTATCGCAGCAGTCGCTTTCGTGACTGGTGTTATTTGTTTGGCAATCACAATGCTTGGCGGTGGTAGTGAGAAAGTTAAGCGTTGGGGTATCGGCTTAATCGTTGCAGGTATCCTTGTTTTCGTTGCCCCTGATCTTGGTAATTTCTTCTTTAACTAAATAGGTGAGCCATGAGCAAAACCACTGAAAAAAACGAAGAAAAAGACTTGCTGTTTGCGGGTCTTGCCCGAACTGCAAGGGTGGCAAATATACCTGTAGATATTTTCACTTACTTTTTCCTAATTTGTGGTTTTGCTACGTGCTTTTTAGCACTAATTGGCAACCTAAAATTAGGATTAATAATATCGGGAATAATCTATTTATTGTTGGTTGTAGTGACCTACCAAGAAGATAGAGGGATTCAATATTTATGGTTTTCGATCAAACGTAGACTTCAGCGAACTAAAGTTTTTGGTGGCTATAGTTTTGATTCTCACGCAAAAGCTGACGATAAAAATATTGAATATAGTCAAAAGAAATTAGCGGGTGCTGAACAAATGGAAATCAATAATTTACCTTATCTAAGCCCAATCAATGAACATGATATTAAGCTAGTTAATGGTGATATTTTTACGGTTTTAAAAATTACTGGCTTTCCGTATGAAACTAAAAGCTATGCTCAATTAAAGACTTTAAAAAAATATCGTGCAGATATGTTTAAACAACTTGGCTCTCGTTTTGTTGTTAGCGTTTATTATGATCGTCACGAAGTTAAAACCGAAATACCGCCTGCAAATGGCAATGAATTTTCAGATAGTTTTAACCAAAAATATTATGAAAAACTATCTAATGAACGCATGTTTCAAAATGATATTTATGTGTCGTTGCTTGTCCGAAAATCTAACCCAAGTGACCCGCCTTTAACTCGTCTTAAAAATCTGTTTTTCAGAAGTGATAATGAAGAACAAATGATTGCCGAATTAAATAATGCAGTAAGTATGTTTAAAGAGTATCTGCAAGATGCGAACCCAAGACAGCTAGGCACTTATTCAAAAGATAGCGTTTTGTATTCTGAAACAGTGAATTTTCTCGGTTATTTATTAAACTTAGAAAAAGCAGAAATTCCACTTCATCCAACTGAAATCAGAAACTACTTAGGCTATACACGTAGAGTTTTTGCGCCTGATGGAACTATTAAATTCTATCACCCAAGCGGTGAATTAACGGCAGGGGCAATCTATAGTTTGCCTACTCCTAGCTATCCAGAGGGTAGCGATCACACCATGTTAGATGAATTTCTAAAAGTTGATCATCCTTTAATTATTTCTCAAACTTTCATGATGATGGACAGACGTAAATCTATCAGCATGAGTACAACTCGTCAGAACCAATTAAAAAATGCTCAAGACAAGTCAGAATCTCAAATTGAAGCGATTAATGTTGCCATTGATGACTTAGCTTCAGGGCGTATCTTAAACGGCATTTATTCATTAAATGTTTTAGTTACCTCTAAGACCCCATCTGAATTTAAAGAAGCAATGCAGAAAACTAGCGGGGCATTTCAGCGCAATCACATGATACCTAAAAAAGAAGATTTAATTTCTGAACCTACTTTTTACTCTATGTTGATTGGCAACTATCACTTACTCCAAAGACCCGCAACTATTAACACGACTAACTTTGCGGGCTTTGCCAGTATGCACAATAGTTCTACTGGCAAAAAAGATGGCAACCATTGGGGTGAGAATGTCATTCAGCTTAAAACGACAAGTAATACGCCTTACTACTTCAATTTCCATGAACATGATGTAGGTCATACTCGTATCACGACTGGTACTGGTGGCGGTAAGACTACTGTAATTAATACGCTTTTGACTGCTTCAGATAAGTTTAAGCCTTATATTTTTCATTTTGATTTTGAATATTCAGCTTCAGTTTGGATTAAAAGCATGGGCGGGCGACATACTGTTTTAAGTGAAATGGTTAAAACTGGTTGGAATCCATTGCAGTTAGATGACACGGAACAAAACCGTTTGTTTCTAAGAAATCTATTTTCTTTTATGGCTCAAGACTACAACGATAATGGTAATCCAAAGCCTTTAAGCACTGCTGAAGAAAACAAGATCAAAGACGTTGTAGATGCTGTTTATAGCTATGAAAAGCACCTTAGACGGCTTAGAAACTTTATTGGCTTGTTTGGTATGGCTGAAGATAACAACATGGCTGAACGCATGTCAAAATGGGTTAATGATGGGGTTTATGCCAATATTTTTGACAATGAAAGTGACAATTTCTCAATTGATGGCGCTCGAATTTTCGGCTATGAAATGAAAAATGTCATTGATAATGATGTGGTGTTAGGCGCTATGTCTATGTATATCTTCCATCAAATTGATATATCCATGTCTGAGGGCAAGCCCTTTATTGTTGTTGTCGAAGAAGGTCAAAGATATATCAGCAATCCGATTAACTTAGCATGGCTTAAAATCATGCTAACCACGTACCGTAGACGTAACGGTATGATGATCTTTGTTACGCCAACGCCTGAAGTCATTACAAGAGATGACGATCTGATCGGGCAGTTTAAAACATCAATTCTATTGCCGAATGATAAAGCGAATGTCGCTACATATATGGGTAATGAGAAAAATAATGGCTTAGGCTGTACTCAAGCAGAATTTGATTGGGTTGTGAATACACCGCCTTATTTACGCCAATTTATGATTAAAAACTCGCATGATTCAGTTATTAGCAAATTAGATTTAAGCAATATGTCTGAAATTATCCCAATACTTTCAGGCAATGAGTTAAGACACAATATTCTTGAGGAAATATTGAGTAAAGATGAAAACTTGACCTACTCCCAGTGGGTACACGAATTTAACGAAAGGGTGAAATCATGAAAATGAATAAAATAAAAATGTCGGCTGTAGCTTTTGCTTTAGCCTTTACTGCCAACACAGCAAACGCTTGGGACGTTGTATTCGACCCGACAGCCGTTGCAAATATGGTCAAGCAATTGGTTCAAATGCAACAGCAATACGAGATCATGAAGAAACAATATGAAAGTACGACTGGTAATACTGGTATCGGAACTTCAGGCGTTAAGAATGTGCAAGACGTTGTTTCAGGCTCTTGGCAAGACGTAGTAGCCAATCAAAAGACTGGCTCATTTGGTAATGCTCAAAAGGCTTATGACAAAGTGCTTACTACCATTGGTTCAGATGGTATGAATCAATTGCTAGGCAATGATCAATACAAGCGAAATTACAACACGGTTAAGACTGGCTTTGCTTTCAGTGATGCTTCCTATAATGCTTTAAATGAGCATGTAGCAAACTTAACCACACTGAAGAACAAAATTAACTCGACCCGCAATATTAAAGAAGCCCAAGACTTAGCAAATGCCATTGCTATTGAACAAGGTTATATCAACTCGATTGGTGCTAAATTGTCGGCTGTTCAAACTAACCTTGCATCTAACAATGCTTCAAGCGGTGTGACCAGTACGCAAAGCTTTAAATCGTGGTTTGGTAACTAATTTCATCACAAGCTAACAATTCAGGTTGTTAGCTTTTTTTTGTCTAAATTTTAGGATTATCTATGAAAAAAATCATAATCCCTGTATTAGCCTTAATCGCTTTCAATACATACGCTGAAACAGCACAGAATGGCACAGAAACGCCAGTTGCTATAGAGGCTAGTCATACATCACTGACCACTAAAAAAGGCGAAATAGAGGTTAAAAAAGACGGAAAAACTGTATCTGTTTCTAAAGTACCTGAAAGCCCTTTAATTAATACAGTCACAACTACACAAACAACTTCAAAAGCGCCTGAAGCTAAAAAAGTAGTAAAAGAGATCCAATCTGAATCAGTCAAAGAACCTGTAGTGATTTATCAAGCCAGTGAAATTATGCCTGAGCTTAGTCAAGCCGATCTTGACTATATCAAGGCTGTAAATTCAAACGATAAAATCAACTCAATTGAAAGCAAGATCGTTAATAACGAAGCGATTAGCAAAGAAGAATTGAAGATTTTACGCCAAAAGAATCCAAACTACTGATTGACCTTTTTGACAATTTCCTCGCACTCATAACCCACTTAAATCATTCAATAAAGTAGATGCCTGGTTAAGACTGCATACTTGCAGTTTTGACCAAGCATCGGGATATGATTTTTCACAGTAAGAGTTTTAGCACGTATGGACCAAGCAATGAAGTTGCAAGTCCATACGTGCTAAAACGGTTTTATGGTGAACCAAAATGAATAAGCTTTTTTGTATTACCCTTTTTTTGTTTTCAGCATACTGTCACGCTGATTATTACGGCAAAGTCACTTACGTTTTAGACGGTGATACTGTGAGTATCACAAAACCAAACAACACTAAATGGCGGGTTAGACTGTCATTCATAGATGCCCCTGAAGTTGCCAATAATGCTAAAAATTCGCCTACACAGCCTTATGGTCAACAATCGAAACAATATTTAATGTCTATGGTCTTAAACAAAACGGTACTCGTTAAAGAGCATGGAACTGATAACAATGGTAGGTTTCTTGGTGAGCTGTACTTGAATAAATTAAATGTGAATAAAGCAATGGTCGCCAGTGGCTACGCTTGGGCTTATCGCTACAATCTTCCTGATAGAACATACATAGATTTAGAGAATAATGCTCGATCAAAAAAAATCGGGTTATGGAAAAGTCCTAACCCGATTAACCCCTATGACTGGCGAAAGAAATATTAAAATTTCATGCCTGAAGTGGGCTTATCCTGCTTTGGGCTTGACTGGCTTAACTCCTGTACCCTTGAAGCAGATAAAGATTTAAATGTTGTTTGCTGTGCTATCACTCTCTGATCTACAGCCTGTTTTACTTCAGGATTGGTTTCATAGCGTTTCACATATTGATCACCATAGCGGGCTTCAACACTTCTGATTTTTAACTCTACATTTGAATTGTTATGAACGCCTGTTGCATAGGTTTCACCTTTTTTAGTTGTGTGACCTGTGATTTTAATTTCAGCGTCTTTAGGTAAATTAGTGGTTTTAAATAAACCATCTTTTTGACTGTATGCTTCATTGAGCTTGATATAGTCACCATGAGCAACGGATAGCCCATTAGCTGACTTAGCAAAATCAGCACCCAATTTCCCCTCTTGCTTTAGCTGTATTCGGACTTCTTTAATGATTTGGTGTTTATCTAGCTCTGGGGCTTTGCTTTGAAATTGAGATACTTCAGCCTTACTATCTCCTTTCACTTCAGGCGCTTTAGGTTTATTTGATAGCTGTTCATCTACTTTCATTAAAATTTTATTTTCAAGGTTATTTAACTTTTCTTTAACCTCCATATAAACCTGTAATGCCGTAGATTCAGGTTGTTTTGAATCATGATTACCGATCGGCTTATCGAGCATCATTTCATTTTTAGTAACATTGATTAACTCAAGATGATCTCGATTTTGACGGAACATAACTAAATTGTCCTCGCCATCAACTTTGATATTTTTAGATAAATAACCATCTTGTTTTTCAAAATCATCTTTGGCAACAAGTAAGTTGCTAGTTAAGTTACTGACTATTTTTACGTCCATTTTCTCACCTGTACTTTCATCAACTTGGGTCACTTCACTAACCAGTTTTTGATTATTCAATTTAAGTCTGTCACTTTCCTGAAGCCCCTTTACAATCTCAACCTCTGTATATGGGGCAAAGCGTGTTTGCATTGCTTCTATTACTTTGAACCATTTATATTCATGCTGTTGGCGCTCCTGATCTGAAAATGGTCTTTCCCTTTCAGCTTTAAAGTCCTTTTGTTCAATAGCGTTATAGTGACGGTCATAAACGGTTAGCTTGTCTACTATGGGTTCATCTTTTAACTGTTCTATTGTGTTTTCTAGCTTGTGATAAATTTCACTATGAATATCAATATTGACGAAACGCCCAGTTTCATACAGCGCCTTTTCCATTTCATAACGATGGTATATACCTTGTCGTGATGTAATTTCAGGCACAGCCATTATTTTTAATTCAACGTCTTTGTAGCCTTTATCTCTGAAATTTTGAACTGTATTTTTTAAGGTTTGAAAATCTGCACTTGTTTGGTCAAGAACAATATTTTTCTTATGGCTTATAGCTTCTTCAATTAATTCTAAACTCCACTTTTTAGCATCATGGTGGGTGAATCCTGAAGATGTTTTATCATCCAATTTTTGCAGTTCATTATACTTGGGGTGATAGGCTCTTAATTGATCGGGGTCAATAATTACACTCCCGCCTTTATCTTTGAACTGATCTATAGAATCTCTTGCCAACTTGCCTTTACCCGATGCAGGCTGACCGCCAGTAATGACGACTTTAGGGCTGACTATAGACAGTGAGTTATTCAGAAAATCAGCTTTAATTTTCTCAAATACAAGGCTATGTTCTTCGTCACTTAGTTTGTATTGGTTGTCCATTGATCACCCTTTCATTGTGCCTTAAAGAATGTTCCAACAAACTTATAAACTGTAGGTAGTAATATCAGTCCACAAAATCCAATAATGCCTACAGTGTTATCTGATAAGTTCTCTGAAACAAACACTACGCCCAAGCAACCATAAATCACGACTAGACTTATAATTAGCTTCAGCAAAAAATTTTCATTCCTGATTACTCTGCTCGCTTTTATAGGCTTCACTATGTTTCTTGATTGATTGTATCAACTGTTCTCTATCTTGCTCGTACAAGCCCTGAAGCTCCATTGAAAGAGCCTGTCTATCATCTTCAGGCAAATGTCCTGAAGTACGCAATCCTATACGGTTTGATATGCCAGTCTGTGCAATCCTTAATAATTCAGATTCGCTTAGATCATTAAAATTAATCATCGTTATTTTTCCTTATACCTGAAGATATATAACAATAGGGTATACCCTATTGTTATATAATAATACACCCTAAAAACCCTATAACAATAGGGTTGTTTTGTTAATCTAATGTGATATAACATTGAGGTTATCTAATTTTGTTATACTGGTTATGGAAAAAGAAAATTTAGATATTGAAGATCAAATTAAAAACACACCCTTTCAAAGAGTGGGGTATATCCGTGTATCCACTAAAGACCAAAACCCTGAAAGACAGCTCCATGATCTACCCTTTGAGCTAGATAAAACTTTTATTGATCATTTTAGCGGAAAGACTGCCAAACGCCCTGCACTTCAGGAAATGTTCGATTATGTCCGTAGTGGGGACATTGTGTACGCTCATGATGTTTTTAGATTGGCACGTAGCTTGATTGACCTTGTAACCATTGTTCAAAAGCTAAATAAAAAAGGAGTGTCTGTTCATATTGTCAAAAATAACCTGAACTTTACCCCCAATTCAGATGACAAGTTCGATAAGTTTCAACTCCATGTATTAGGCGCTGTAGCTGAACTTGAAAGGGGTATTATTAGTGAGAATCAAGCAGAGGGAATTAAATTAGCTAAAAAAAAGAAAGGTAAATACAAGGGAAGATCGCCTGCGATTACAGAAGAAAAACTAAAAGAGTTAATTCATACCCTTAAAAATAAGGACGATTCATACCCTTTCACTCAAATAGCTAAAGATTATGGTGTTAGTTATATGACTTTAATTCGATATAGGAAAAAGTATGCAAAACAAATTAACGCCCAGTCTGATTGACCTTTTTGACAATTTTCTCGCACTCATAACAAAAAATAAAGGAAAATTTTAAGATCAATTGGATTTAAGATATACAACAATTATGTTTAAACCTATATAAGAAAACACATTAAGCTTCTTTTATAAGGCATTTTTAAAATGATAATTCAACATAAAAGTCCCTCATCCTCGCCTTCTTTCAAAGTGAGAAGGCGATTTCAATAGCAATATGAATCACTCATTATAAACATTCATTCAGTTTAGAAATAATCTAGAGATATTATGATTAACAGCAGAATTATCGATAAAATCAAATAAGTATTGATATTATTAAAGCTCTTAAGATAATTTAACATTCGTCATTTCCCATAAGAATTTAATAAAATACTATATCCCTACGAACTCCCGGAGCTGCTCGCGGTCGAAGCCGCGTCCGGCCTGCCCGAATACCTGCAATGGCTGGCCGCCGAGAGCCGACCGGTAAACTGAGCCAATGACCGCATCCACGATCCGCCTGCGCCGCTGGCTGGCCGGGCTCGCCCTGCTGCTTGCGCTGCCCGCGACCTCGGCCGTCGCCCAGGACTTCGAACTGCCGCCGGTCGACGAGGTCTTCGTCCTGTCCGCGCAGGCCACCGCGCCGGACCGCATCGAGGTGCGCTGGCGGATCGCCGACGGCTATTACCTGTACCGGCACCGCACCTCGGTCAAGGCCGATGCCGCCTTCACCGGCGCGACCATGGCGCTGCCGAAGGGCAAGGCCTACCGCGACGAATTCTTCGGCGACGTCGAAACCTACCGCAAGGAATTGCTCGGCACCCTCACCGGCACGCCCGCGGCCGGCGCGAGCGCGACCACCCTGACCGTGAAGTACCAGGGCTGCGCCGATGCCGGCGTGTGCTACCCGCCGCAGACCCGCACCCTGAAGGTCGCGTTGCCGGGCGAAGCGGGCGCTGGCGGCTTCGGCTGTAAGGCGCGCGGGCTGCATGATTATGTCGTCAAGAACGGCTCTGCCGATCATCCCAACGCCGAGGTGAAATTCGCACTGGGTGATGTGGTCAACACCATGATCGGCTGCACTAATGGTGAAACGATCATGCTGTGCCACGACACCTCGCTGCCGCGCCCCTATTCTCTCGGCTTTCGGGTGCAAGGCACCGAGGGGCTGTGGATGGACGTCAACAAGTCGATCTATCTGGAGGGCAAGAGCCCACAGCCGCACCGCTGGGAGCCTGCCGAGGGCTGGTTTGCGAAATACGATCACCCGCTATGGAAACGCTACGCCGATCTGGCGGCAGGGGCCGGGCATGGCGGGATGGACTGGTTCGTGATCCACGCTTTTGTCGAGGCGCTGAAGGCCAAGGCCCCGATGCCAATCGACATTTACGACGCGCTGGCCTGGAGCGCGATCACGCCTCTGTCGGAACAATCGATTGCTGAGGGCAATCGCACGTTAGATTTTCCCGACTTCACCCGAGGGCAGTGGCGCACCCGCAAGCCGATCTTTGCGCTGAACGACGCCTATTGATCGACGCGATTTAGGCCAAGCGCACCGCAAAGGCGAAATTGGTAATCTTGTCGGTATCCTTGACGCCCGGCGCGCTTTCGACGCCGCTGGAGGTATCGACCAGCGGCGCTCCGGTGCGCGCAATCGCCTCGGCAACATTCGTCGGATTTAGCCCGCCTGCCAGCCCCCACGGCAAGGCACCGCGATATCCGGCCAGCAGCGACCAGTCGAACGCCAACCCCATGCCGCCGGGCAGCGCGCCTTTGGGGGTCTTGGCGTCGAACAAGATCAAGTCCGCCGCCCCGGCATAGGCTGCGGCGCGTGCGACATCGCTGGCGCTGGCGACGGGCAGCGCCTTCCACACCGGCTTGCCAAACCGCGCGCGCAACTGGGCCACGCGTTCGGGCGATTCCGAACCGTGCAGCTGCAGCGCGTTCAGCTTGGCTGCCACCAGTGCGTCGGCGATGACAGCATCATCCGCATCGACGAACAAACCGACCATGGCGATCTGGCCAGCTGCGCGCGATGTCAAAGCGCCCGCGACATTCGACGTAACCGCACGGGGCGACGCTGGATAGAACACCAACCCGGCATAGTCCGCCCGCGCCGCGATGGTCGCATCGAGCGCCTCGGGTGTGCTGATCCCGCAAATCTTGATTTTCGCGGGCATGCGGTCAGTCGGGGTTCTGGATCAGCCGCACCAGCGTGCAGTCGGGATCGATCAGGTAGCCGATCCTCAGGCCGCTCGCCTCCAGTTGCGGAGCTTTGAAGCGCGGCCAGCCGGTGCTTTTTTCCTCGGCTCCCGCCGCGTTCACCAATGCCACCATGGCATCGAGATCATCCAACCGCAGGCAACAGCCGAACGAGCTCGTAGCTGGGTCGAGGTCAGGATAGGGGAAGAATTCGAGCTGCAAACCGCCGCGCTGCAGGATCATCCAGCCGCGATCCTTCCAACTCGTCGCAAAGCCCAGCTTCGCATAAAACGCCTCTGTCACATCGAAATCGCGCGATGGCAGATTGGGGGTGACGTGGTCAGCCATGGCTCAGCGCAGCTTGTCGGCCATGCGGGCCGTATGAGTGATTGCGGCGCGGCTATCGGGGGCGGAATGGCTCATCACGATCATGCTGGCCTTGGGGAACGCCGCACCAAACGCGCGCGCTGACGCGGCGTAGTGCTCAGTGTCGGCATCACCGAGATTGCCGAGCGACTTGGCCTTGCTGTCCTTGATCAGGCAGCCACCAAAAGCGATGTCGGTGCCGTCGATCCCAACGGTGATATTGTCACTGGTGTGGCCGGGGCCGGGGTAAAATACCTTGAGCGGGCCAAAGTTGGGCGCGGTTGCTGGTTCGACCCAGCCATTGGCGGCGAAAGTCAGGCTGTGTTGCGCCGCAACCATCCCCTCTTGCGGGGCAAGCTGGTTCGACAACGCATTGGCATAAGTCGCAATCCCCGCCGCATGCAGCGCGTCCATACCGCCCATCTTGTCCTGATGCGCGTGAGTCACCACCGCCAGCGCGACCGGCAGGTTGATCTCCTGCTTGATCCAGTTGAGGATCTGGGCGGTCTGGTCATCGGTCCAGGCGGTATCGACCACCAGCACGCGGCCGCCATCCCTGACGATCAAACCGTTGGAAGCGACTGCCCCGAAACCCGGCATGTCGAGATAGGAAGTGTGCTGCCAGACATTCGGTGCGAGCTGGCGGAAAACCAGATCGCCAAACCGTTGGTCGCCAGTTTCCATTTGCTGGCCAATCGTCGGGCGGATTTCACCGGGCATGCACCCGCTCAGCATCAATGCAGCGGCTAATGCGGTGCTCAGCTTCGCGACCGGGTGCATAATATTGGGCAATTCCATCAAGTTTTCCTTTTATTCAGCATTAAAACCCCGCAAATGCGAGGCCTAGTAAATAGATGATCTTAATTTGGTTCACTGTAGCAAAAATATGGGGCGAATTCAAACATGAGGTGCGACAGTTTCAAAAGCCATATGATAATCAACAAGCTGAGCAAATTTCTCTAATGGTGTAAGCCAATCTAACGCCTTTCTAGGACGAGTATTCAGTGACATGGCAACTTGATTTAAATAATGCTGATCTGCCTGATTTAAATCAATCCCTTTAGGTAAATATTGCCTAATTAAACCATTCATATTTTCGCATGTGCCTTTTTGCCAGGGTGAATGTGGGTCACAGAAATATACATCTATGCCTAAATCTTCTTCGAGTATTTTATGTTCTGACATCTCACGTCCACGGTCATAGGTCAACGTTTTACGCAGTTCTGCAGGTAAATATTTCAGAGCTTCAGTTAAAGCCTTGCGCACTGATTCTGCCTTTGCATCAGGTAATGTTGCCAAGATACAGAGCCGTGTATTTCGTTCAATAAGTGTTGCTATCGAACTTTTATTGTCTTTACCTTTAATTAAATCAGCTTCCCAATGACCCGGTATTTTTCTTTCTTGAACTTCGGCTGGGCGCTCATGAATAGTTTTAATATCCTGTAATATAGAATCTTTTTTAGGTTCACCGTTAGCTTTTCGCTTTTTATTTTCATGACGTAGACAGGATAATAAGTCTTTTTTCAACTCACCCTTTGGTAATGCTCGTATCGTTGAATAAATCGTTGTATGGCTTACATTCATTGTTTGATCCAAATCAGGAAATGTCTTTAAACGCTTTGCTATTTGCTGAGGAGACCATAAACAACGGATCGCTTCAACAATAAATTTCCAGAGGATTGAATCGATTTTGAGTTTTCTGTGACCACGTCTACGTCTAGCGAAGGTGTTATCAGAAGCATATCGAGCTTGATAAACGTCATTGATGCTATTTCTTTTAAGCTCACGATAGATCGTACTAGGATGTCTTTTAATGAGTTCAGCAAATTTTCTGGCTGAAAGCCTTCTTTTCTTGACTCAAGCATTAATGCAGTACGATCTTCAAAGTTAAGATGATGGTATGACAATTTTATATACTCCATAAACCCTTTAAATTAATTAGGTGGTTTATGTCGCACTTCAAGTTTTACTCTGCCAAGTATTGATATTATTAAAGCTCTTAAGATAATTTAACATTCGTCATTTCCCATAAGAATTTAATAAAATACTATATGGCTGACAGATAGATAAAAGACTAAGAAAAGAAAAGCAGACAAAAAAATACCATCGATAATAAAATTGGTTAAAAATGTTGCACGATGAAATTTAAATAAACTTGCAAAGCTAATAAATTAACACTTTTATATTCAAAAAAACTTAAATCACAAGTTAAGCTAATAAACAGTTTTAGCTATTTTAA